>NZ_VOHE01000009.1 GCF_007859305.1 Luteimonas wenzhouensis | reverse complement strand
GGGCAAGAAGAAGATGCAAGCCGTGGCGGCGGTGATGCGCAAGCTGCTCACAGCCGTGTGGGCCTTGGTGCGCAACCCCGCACGCTACGACGGCAGCAAGCTGTTCGCGGTTGTGCAGGGTTGACTGCGAACAGAGTGTCTACAGGAGGATGACCTGGTTTGGGGGATGCCGGGCCCCAGACGGGGCGGACCCGGATCGCTCCGGGTCCGCTTGCGGGTCAGGCGTTGGCCTTCTTGGCCTTGGCCAGCTTGAGCCAGGTGTCGACCACGGTGTCGGGGTTGAGCGAGACCGACTCGATGCCCTGTTCCATCAGCCACTGGGCCAGGTCCGGGTGGTCGGACGGGCCCTGGCCGCAGATGCCCACGTACTTGCCCTTGGCGCGCGCGGTCCTGATCGCCATCGACAGCAGCTTCTTGACCGCCGGGTCGCGTTCGTCGAACAGGCCGGCGACGATCGAGGAGTCGCGGTCCAGACCGAGGGTGAGCTGGGTCAGGTCGTTGGAGCCGATCGAGAAGCCGTCGAAGATCTCGAGGAACTCCTCGGCCAGCAGGGCGTTGGACGGCACCTCGCACATCATGATGATCTTCAGGCCGTTCTCGCCCTGGCGCAGGCCGTTCCTGGCCAGCACCTCGACCACTTTGCGGCCTTCCTCCAGGGTGCGCACGAACGGGATCATCACCCAGAGGTTCTCCAGGCCCATGTCGTTGCGCACGCGCAGCACCGCCTTGCACTCCAGGGCGAAGGCGTCGGCGAAGGACGGATCGACGTAGCGGCTGGCGCCGCGGAAGCCGATCATCGGGTTCTCTTCCTCCGGCTCGTAGCGGCGGCCGCCGATCAGGTTGGCGTACTCGTTGGACTTGAAGTCCGACAGGCGCACGATCACCGGGTTCGGCGCCACCGAGGCGGTGAGGGTGGCGATGCCCTCGGCCAGGCGGTCGACGTAGAAGCCCACCGGGTCGGAATAGCCGGCGATGCGCTCGTCGATCTGCTTCTTCGTCTCCGGGTCCTGCTGGTCGTACTCGAGCAGGGCGCGCGGATGCACGCCGATGTGGCTGGCGATGATCATCTCCAGCCGCGCCAGGCCGATGCCGGCGTTGGGCAGCTGGCCGAAGTCGAACGCGCGCTCGGGGTTGGCGACGTTCATCATGATCTTCAGCGGTGCCTCGGGCATCGAGGCCAGGTCGGTGGTGATCCGCTCGAAGGACAGGGCGCCCTCGTAGATGAAGCCGGTGTCGCCCTCGGCGCAGCTCACGGTCACTTCGGCGCCGTCCTCGATCGCCTCCAGCGCATTGCCGGTGCCGACGACGGCCGGCACGCCCAGCTCGCGGGCGATGATCGCGGCGTGGCAGGTGCGGCCGCCGCGGTTGGTGACGATGGCCGCGGAGCGCTTCATCACCGGCTCCCAGTCGGGGTCGGTCATGTCGGCGACCAGCACGTCGCCGGGCTGCACGCGCTCCATGTCCTCGAGCCGGCGCACCACGCGGGCGACGCCGCTGCCGATCTTGTTGCCGATCGCGCGGCCCTCGGCGATGACCTTGCCGCGCTCGTTGAGCGAGTAGCGCTCGATCTGGGTGGCCTTGGCGCGCGACTTCACGGTCTCCGGGCGCGCCTGGACGATGAACAGCTTGCCGCTGACGCCGTCCTTCGCCCACTCGATGTCCATCGGGCGGCCGTAGTGCTGCTCGATGGTCACCGCCTGGCGGGCGAGCTCGTGCACGTCCTCGTCCGACAGCGAGAAGCGGTTGCGCAGTTCGCCCGGCGTGTCCTCGGTGCGCACGCGCTCGCCCGGCGTGTCGGAATAGACCATGCGGATCGCCTTGGCGCCGAGGGTGCGGCGCAGGATCGCGTGCCGGCCGGCCTTGAGCGTGGGCTTGTAGACGTAGTACTCGTCCGGGTTCACCGCTCCCTGGACGACCATCTCGCCCAGGCCGTAGCTCGAGGTGATGAATACCACGTCGCGGAAGCCCGATTCGGTGTCGAGGGTGAACATCACGCCCGAGGCGCCCACGTCCGAGCGCACCATCAGCTGCACGCCGGCGGACAGGAACACGTCCTCGTGCTTGAAGCCGTGGTGGACGCGGTAGGCGATCGCGCGGTCGTTGTAGAGCGAGGCGAAGACTTCCTTGACCTTGCGGACGACGTCGTCGGCGCCGGTGACGTTGAGGAAGGTCTCCTGCTGGCCGGCGAACGAGGCGTCGGGCAGGTCCTCGGCGGTGGCCGAGGAGCGCACCGCCACCGCGACCTCGCCGCCGCCGTTGTCGGCGCACAGCTTCGCGTAGGCCTGGCGGATGTCGGCGTCCAGGTCGGGCTGCAGCGGGGCGTCGATCACCCAGCCGCGGATCTTGCGCCCGGCCGCGGTCAGCGCGCCCACGTCCTCGACGTCCAGCGACGCGAGCCGGTCGAAGATGCGCTGGTGCAGCTGGTTATGGGCGATGAAGGCCCGGAACGCGTCGGCCGTGGTGGCGAAGCCCCCCGGCACGGACACCCCCAGCCCGGACAGCTCGCCGATCATCTCGCCCAGCGACGAGTTCTTGCCACCAACCTGGGCCAGGTCGGCCAGTCGCAGGTCGTGCAGCCACAGGATGTTGGCCGGCGTGTCCGACGGCAGGGGTGCAGGCTGGTTCAAGGGTCCTCTCCAAAGGTCATGACAAAGCCGGTATGTGTCGGCTGAAAAACGTTATTTTAGCGCCCCCAGGGCCAGCCTTCGCGAACGAGGGCACGGAGACAGCGTTGTCAGCGACCCGACCCGTTTTCTATGTGTCCGACGGCACCGGTATCACCGCCGAGACCGTGGGCCACAGCCTGCTCACCCAGTTCGGCAACACCCGCTTCCACACCAGCCGGATCCCGTTCGTGGACAGCGTGGAGCGCGCGCGCGAGGCGGCGGCGCGGATCCGCGCCGCTGGCGAGCAGCACGGGGTGCGGCCGATCGTCGTCAACTCCTCGGTGAACCCGGACATCGCCGCCGAGATCGCCCGCAGCGGAGCGCTGATCCTGGACGTGTTCGAGCCGTTCCTGGCGCCGCTGGAGGCCGAGCTCGGCGAGAAGCGCCAGGCCAAGGTGGGCCAGGCGCACGGCATGGTCGACTTCGAGACCTACCACCGCCGCATCAACGCGATGAACTTCGCGCTCGCCCACGACGACGGCATGTCGACCAACTACGACGAGGCCCAGGTGATCCTGGTCGCGGTGTCGCGCGCGGGCAAGACGCCCACCTGCATCTACCTGGCGCTGCACCACGGCGTGAGCGCGGCCAACTATCCGCTCACCGACGAGGACCTCGAGCACGACCGGCTGCCGCCGCGGCTGCGTGCGCACCGCTCCAAGCTGTTCGGCCTGACCATCGACCCGGTGCGCCTGCACCAGATCCGCCAGGAACGCCGGCCCGACTCGCGCTACGCGAGCCTGGAGACCTGCAAGCGCGAGGTGGCGGCGGCCGAGAAGCTGTTCCGCGCCGAGCGCATCCCGGTGCTCAGCACCACCCACGTGTCGATCGAGGAGATCTCGAGCAAGGTCATGTCCACCCTGGGCATCCAGGGCGTCATGTTCTGAGACGGGGGAGGGCGGTGGTCCGCGGGCCGCATGCGGCGGGTCTGCACGCGCATCGCGCAGCACTCTTAACGTAGGCGTCAGCCTGCGTTCCGTCAATGCTCCCCGTGCGCGACCCCAGCGTGTAGCATCGAGCCATGCAGGAAGTCGCCGTCCCCCGTCAGGCAAGCATTCCCAGGCTGGGCCGTTTCGCCTGGCTGATGGGGTTGTACGCCGAGAACTTCCGGCGCATGACGCGGCTGTTCGAACCGGTCGACCTGGCGCCGGGCCGTTACGTGTCCTCCACCGGCAACGGCCTGGACGTGCAGCTGGACGTGCTCTACCAGCACGCCTACACCACCGAGCTGCGCCTGACCTACACCATGCGCGACCCGGTGACCGGCGAGCCGGATCCGTCGGCCTACCTGCGCCTGTACCGCGACGCCCGCCAGGCCGAGGCCACCCACTGCTACGTCGGCCGGCGCTGGCAGGACGTGATCGGCATGTACCCGCCGGCGGCCGAAGTGGTCGACCACCGCATGCGCATGAACACCTTCCTCGGCAAGTGGCTCGAATACCTGGCCGAAGGCGGCCACGGCGTCGCCACCCTGCGCCTGGTGGAGGGGGCAGGGCATCCCGTGGCGCCGCCGGCCTTCGTCGGGACAGCGCGGAAGGGCTAGGGGAGGCGCGCGCCGCCGGGACACGCCTGCGGCGAACCCGTGACCACCCGCGGCGGGTTTCAGCCGCAGGCGCCCACCAGCACCCTGTCGCCACAGCGCATCTGCAGCCCGACGCCGGTTGGCACGCCGAACGAGGCGTGGCAGCTGCGCGCCATCTGCTTGGCCTGCTCGAGCGCGGCCGCGCGCGTTGCGTGCCGCGCCACCGGGCACTGGTGGATGCAGACCTGCCAATGGTGCTGCCCGTCCGGCTCCACGGCGATCAAGGTCCGCTCCAGGAACAGGCCTTTCGCGGCGTGCGTCATGTCCATGCAGGGAGGATGGTCCCGCTCAGGCCATGGCGCAGTCGGCGCCCGTCGGCCGCCGCTGTAGGAAAAGACCGATGGTTTGACCGTCGCAGCCCTGCGGAGCGGCCGCTTGCGCGGGGACGGAAACGACCACGCCCGCTTGCGCGGGCGTGGTCTGGAAGGTGGCGTCCCCACGGGGATTCGAACCCCGGTCGCAACCGTGAAAGGGTTGTGTCCTAGGCCTCTAGACGATGGGGACGCGGAAACCGGATTCACGCAGTTTCCGCAGGCCGAGCGGAAACTGGAAGGAAGAAGGTGGTGGAGCCAGGCGGGATCGAACCGCCGACCTCCTGCATGCCATGCAGGCGCTCTCCCAGCTGAGCTATGGCCCCACGGCTGGAAGCGCGAAATTGTAAAGGGGTGGTTCGCGAAGCGTCAACACTTCCGTGCGTCGGGTTCAGTCGTTGCTTGCGCACCGCTTCGCAAGCGGGCTGCCGTGTCCTGTCGCGGCGTTGGTCCGGCAAGCGTTCGGGCGCGGTTCGATCCTCGTCCGGCGACACCAGTCTACCGGACGCGGAAATGCCGTCCGGATAACGCTGTCCGGTGCTGTCCGGTCCAGTGCGCCGGCCAGTCGGACACGGAGACACTGGCGAGGGCGGTGCCCGGGCTCCTGCGTCGTCCGCGGACTGGCGGTCGGTACCGGGCGTCAAGGACGCAGGACGAGTTCGCATCAGGAAACACCGTGTGCACGACTTGCAGGCCTTGGGGCTGCGAAGCCATGCCTCGGCCGCCAGCGCCTTCAGTCGCATCCTTGCCGCCCGGATAGGCCCATTCCCGTTCTTGAGGCCGCTGGTCGGGAAGTGGTGTCCGCCGTGCCGCGTGCCGCGAGAGGCGATGGGACACGGACGGCAGGCCAACCTGGCCCATGCCCGGTCGGGCCCCACCAGGCATCACTTAACATAAGAGACATTATGCGAAATAGCGGGTTCGGGCCATGAATGCCACTGGAGTTCAAGTGTGTGCCCTATCCCATTGAACTTCATGGCTACAAGGACGCTCCGGTGGGCACCGCACTCTTATAGGCGTCGCCACCGCAGTCTTGGGGCACTTTACGTGCATGGTCGAGTGCACGTCGGTGACGGGCCGCACACACGGATGCGCCCACGTGGCGGGCCACTTCACGCAGGTCACCGCTCTGCGGGCACATTGGGGACCTTGGGAGGCTTGCCGGACCCTCGAATCGGTCGTTTGCCCCGCGCAGTCTTCGCCTTTGACGGCCCCTCATTCCGGCGCAAAGCCGCTTCCAGTGCAACGGGTAGATCACGGAGCTTACCCAGTTGGTCGTCCAGAGCATCCGCCCGCGCACGCTGGATGCCGGCTTCACGCTCCGCCGCCATCGCTTTCGAAGTGGCTGCCTCAGCCCGCTGGCCCAGCGACTTCTCGGCTTCCGCATGCGCCTTTTTGACGGCCGCCAGCTGATTCTTGAGCTCCTTGCCTTCTTGGCGGGCGCGATCGACCTCGGCGTGGGCGCGATCCTCCACCGTCCGCACGTGGTTCGCCAGGGATTCCCGCTCGGCCTGAGCGGCCTCCTGATGTTCCTGAAGGCGCTGCTCAACCGCCTGGCGGACTGCCTCGGCCTCCACTGCCCGTGCGAGCGCCGCCTCTCGCTGCTGTGACAGTTCCCCGATCTGCCCTTCGAGCCGACTGACCAGCCGTTGCAGTTCGGCCGCCTGGGTCGACGCCACGCGTTCGGCGTGCGCAGCCGTTTCCGCCTGCTCACGCAGAACCGCAGCCTCGCTGCCGAAAGCCTCGCGGTCCCGGTGGAGGCCGTCGCGCTCGTCTTGAAGGGCCGCACGGTCGGCCGCGAGGTCCTCGTCGGCACTGATTCGGGCGCTCTCCAGGGCTAGTGCCCACCACTCCGCCGCAAGGGCGGCGACCGCGTCCGGCGCGGCCGGGACCGCGAGTCTGGCCTGCTGCGCGTGCAATCGTTGGCCCAGCCCTTGCCACCACGTCTCGAGCCACCGAGTGACGGTGTTTGGCGAGCCGGTGCCTAGGTGCGCGCGGATGCGCTCGACGGTCGGTCGCTCGCCAGCGCCAACGATTTCGTCGGCGGCGGTGTCGTAAGCTCCCCCGTCAAGTAGACACGGTAAAAGTAGAGTTTCCGGCGGCTTGTTGACGGTACTCGGCCGGTGTGAGGTCGCCGAGCGAGTCATGGGGTCTTTCCTCGTTGTACTGGATCATCCATCGCCACGTGGCTTCGCGGACGTCGTCGAGCGTGGCGAACAGATGCTGGTCCAGGACCTCTTCGCGCAAGGTCCGGTTGAAGCGTTCGATGTAGGCGTTCTGGTTGGGCTTGCCCGGCTGGATGTACTGGATCGCCATGCCGTTGGCCTTGGCCCACTGGACGAAAGCTTCGCCCAGGAACTCCGGGCCATTGTCCGTTCGGAGCACCTGCGGTAGCCCGTGATTCTGCTTGAGCTGCTCGAACACCCGCACCAGGCGCAGCGACGAGATCGAGGTGTCGATCTCGATGTGCAGGGCTTCGCGGTTGAAGTCATCGACCACGTTGAACGTGCGGAAGCGCCGGCTGCAGGCCAACGCATCGGCCATGAAGTCGGCCGACCACACGGTTTCGGGCAGCTGGGGCACGTACAGCGGCACGCGCTCCCGCTTGGGCAGGCGGCGCTTGGCCTTGCGACGCAGGTGCAGGTTCATCGCCTTGTACACGCGGTAGATCCTCTTGTGGTTCCACTCCGACCGGCGCCGGCGTAGGAATTTGCATCACTTCCAGAAGCCCCAGCCCGGATGGTCTTCGACCAGCCCGGCCAGTGCGGCAATCAGCTCGGCATCGCGCACCGTCCAGTCCAGAGGCGGCCGGTACCACGCCGCCCGCGACAGTCCCACGCACTCACAGGACCGGCGCAGCGGCCGCGCGTGCACCTCGACCAGGTACCGCACCGCCTCGCGCTTCTGCACCGGCCCTACAGTTTTTTTGCGATCAGATCCTTCATCGCCGCGTTGTCGAGCGCCATCTCTGCGTACATCCGCTTGAGCCTGGCGTTCTCGGCTTCCAGCTCCTTGACCCGCTTCAGGTCCGACGCCTCCATGCCGCCGTACTTCGCCTTCCACTTGTAGTATGTAGGCGCGCTGATGCCGGCTTGCCGGCAGATGTCCTTGACCGGCACACCGGCGTCGGCCTGCTTGAGCACGGCGATGATCTGGGTCTCGGTGAATCGGGACTTCTTCATGGAACCTCCTGGCTGGGAAATGTGCCAGAAAGCTCTACTTCTGTGGTGTCTACCTACTGGGGGAGCTTACGCACCAGGTGGAGGTGCGTATCGGTGTCTCAGCTGCGTCTTCCCGTACGGCAGCACGCATGCATGCGCATCATCATGTTGCCTTGGCTGTGTCCAACGAGCGTCCCCACGGTTCATGCTTACGGGGTGTCACGCACCGGCTTTTTCTTCAGCTTTCCATCCACCAGTTCCCAGGTCGCGTCGGCTATCCCGGACGGCACCAAGGCGTGCGTGACCAGCAGCAGGCTGCGACCGTGCAGGATGCGCGGCAGGTCGCGGAAGAAGGCCTGTTCGGCATCGGGGTCGAGCCCTTCGGTCGGCTCGTCGAGCGCGACCAGTGGCGCGCCGGTCAGCAGCACCCGCGCCAGGCACAGGCGCCGCGCCTGCCCGGCTGACAGCGTGCGCCCGCCCTCGCCCAGCCACTGGTCGAGCCCACCGGGCAAGGCGCGGATTTCCTCGTCCAGTCCGGCCTGGCGAAGCGCCTCCCACAGCCCGGCATCGTCCGCATCGGGGTCGCCGATGCGCAGGTTGTCGCGCACGGTTCCCAGGAAGACCGGCGCGTCCTGCGGCAGCAGCGCCACGCGGCGGTGCAGTTCCGGCAGCGACGCCTCGCGTAGATCTACGCCTTCCCAGCAGATGCCACCGGCCTGCGGATCGCGCAGCCGCAGCAGTAAGGCCAGCAGGGTCGACTTGCCGCTGCCGCTGGCCCCGGTCACCACCACCCGTTCGCCCGGCGCGATCCGCAGATCCACGCCCTCCAGCAGCGGCAGCGACGGGTGGTGGCGGAAGTACACCTGCCTGAACTCCACCGCGCCACGCATGGGCAGCGCCTTCGGCCGCGGCGGATCGAGGATCTCCGGGCCGGCCCGCTCGATCTCGCGCACGCGCTCTGCGGCAGCGGAAGCCGCACCGAGCCGTACCGCGCCCCGCAGCACCGGCGCCACCACCTCGAACAATCCGGCCACCGCGAGCACGCAGCCGACCAGCACCGCACCCCCGACCCGTCCCTCGCGCAGCGCCGCGGCGCCCGCCGTCGCCACCGCCAGCATCGCCAGTCCCGCACAGGCCAGCGCCAGCGCCTGGCCCGAGGCGAATGCCCGCGATTCGGACAGCGCCGCCGCGCGCAGGCGGTCGCTGCTGTCGGCCAGCGCGGCTTCGGCGCGTCCGGCCGCACCCAGTGCGAGCAGATCGGCATGGCCTTCGACGGCCTGCAGCACGTGTTGCCGCAGGGCCGCCGCGTGCGCCTGGCGTTCGGCCCCGCTGCGGCGCACGCGGCGCGCCAGCCAGGCCGGCGCGAGCAGCAGGACGCACAGCCACAGCAATCCGACGGCCGCCGCGGCCGGCGGCACGTAGACCGCCAGCACCGCAATCACCACCGCACCGGCGATCCCGCCGACCAGCAGCGGCAGCAGCGAGAGCAGGAAGGTCGAGTCCAGCGCGTCGATGTCGCCGGTCAGGCGCGCGACCAGGTCGCCGTCGCGCCAGCGCGCCAGCTGCCCGGCATCGAGCCGGAGCAGGTTCGCGAACACCCGCGTGCGCAGGTCGGTCAACAGAAGCAGCGTCGCGGCATGCCCGCTGACGCGCTCGCCGTAGCGCGAGAGGATGCGGACGAACGCCAGCCCGCGCACCATCGCCGAGGGCACGAACAGGTTGAACGTCGCCAGCGCGCCGGACACCAGCGCGGTCGCGGTCAGGAACCATCCCGAGACGCCCAGCAATCCCACCGCCGCAGCCGCCGTCACCAGCGCCAGCGCGCAAGCGGGCAGCAGCGTGCGCCAGCGCTGCCGGAACATCGGCCACATCCAGGCCAGCAGCCGCCTCATGGATGCACCTGTCCGCCGGCATCGATCGTCCACCGCCGACCGGCGATCGCGGCCACGACGGGATCGTGCGTCGCCACGACCAGGGTGCGCCCGCGGGCGAACGCAGTGATTTCGGCGAGCACGCGATCGCGGCTGGCGTCGTCGAGATGCGCGGTCGGCTCGTCGAGCAGCAGCACCGGCGCATCGGACAGGAACATCCGCGCCAGCGCGATGCGCTGCGCTTGCCCGCCGGAGACGCCCTGCCCGCGCTGGGCCAGTGGCGTGTCCAGCCCGCGCGGCAGGCCGGCGATCATCGGCGCGAGCCCGGCGGCAGCGATCGCCCGCGCCAGCGCCGCATCGTCCGCGCCGGCGCGCGCCAGGCGCAGGTTGTCGGCGATGCTGCCCGGCGCCAGCCACGGCCGCTGCGGGATCAGCAGAATGTGCCGACGCAGCGCTGCGGCGGGCCACTCCCGCAGCGGCCGACCGTCGAAACGCAGCTCGCCCTCGTAGGCACGCAGGCCGGCCAGCGTCTCCAGCAGCGTGGATTTGCCGCTGCCGCTGGCGCCGGTCAGCGCGATCCAATCGCCCGGCGCGATGTCCGCATGAGTCGGCAGACCGATCGCGCCGCGTCCGGGCACCGGCATCCGCAACGCGCCGACGGAAAACGCCGTCGACGCCGGCGCGGAAGCAGGCGCCGCCTCTTCCACGGGTGCATCCGTGATCTCCGGCAGACCGTCGAACAGTCCCGCGATCTCCGCGACCGCCGCGCGCGCGTTCGCGCGGTCGTGGTAGTGCGCGGCCAGTTGCCGCATCGGCAGGTAAACCTCCGGCGCCATCAGCAGGCAGAACAGCGCCGCCTCCAGGGTCAGCACGCTGGCACGCAATTCCAGCATGCCCAGGAAGGTCAGCCCGAAGTACACTGCCAGCCCGGCCACGCCCAGCGCGGCGAAGAACTCCAGCACCGCCGAGGACAGGAACGCGATCTTCAGCACCGACATCGTGCGCTCGCGCACTTCGTCGCTGGCGCGCGCCACGCGTTCGGCCTCCGCCTGCGAACGCCCGTGGAGCTTCAGCGTGGTCAGGCCGCGCACACGGTCGGCGAACAGGCCCGACAGCCGCGCCAGCGCGGTGGCGTGGCGGCGGCCGGCCGCCTCCGCGCCCCACCCTATCAGCGCCATGAACAGCGGGATGGCGGGCACCGTCAACGCCAACACCAGCGCGGCGATCCAGTCGAACCCGAGCAGCACGATGCAGAACACCGGCGGCAGCACCGCCGCCGACGCCATTGCCGGCAGGTAGCGCGCGAAGTAGCCGTCGAGCGTCTCGACGCGCGCGCTCAGCGCGTCGGCCAGTTCGCCCGAGGCGCGCGCCCGGCTCCACAGCACGCCGGCCGACAGCAGGCGCCGGAACAACGCGATACGCACCGAACGCTTCACAGATTCGGCCGCATGCTGGCCGGCGTGCTCGGCTACCCAGACCAGCGCCGCCCGCACCAGCAGCAGCGTGCCGGCCAGCCCGATCGACGGCAACGCGGCGGACAGCGGCAGCCGGTCCACCACGATCATCTGCAACGCCCGGGCCAGCGCCCAAGCCTGCGGCAGCAGCAGCAGGCCCGACAGCAGCGGCAGCGCTACCGCGAATGCGAGCGGACGCCGCGCCCGGTCGGCCAGCGTCCGCATCCATGCCGCTTGCTTGGGAGGCAATCGCGCGTCGGCGACGGCCTCCCCGCTGGCCGCAAGCGTCATGTTTTATCGATGCGGTCGTGCTCGCGCAGTTCGAACCACATCGCGTTGAGGATGGCGAAGGCGCAGGCCAGGCCCAGCCCCAGGATCCACGAGAAGTACCACATGCCGCTATCTCCCGATCTGTTGCCGATGCGCGCCGCCGTCAGTACGCATTGGGATTTTCCGAAACCGACTCCGGCGTGACCGTGCCGCGCATCACCCGGTACACGTAACCCGTGTAGGACAGCACGATCGGCAGGAACACCACCGTCGCCAGCAGCATCACCCACAGGGTGAAGTGGCTGGACGACGCGTCCCAGACCGTCAGCCCCATGCCCGGCTGCAGCGACGAGGGCATCAGGAAGGGGAACAGCGCGAAGCCCACGGTCAGGATGATCCCCGTGATCGCGGTCGAGGTGGCCAGGAACGCTAGCACCTTCGCACCACGCCACAGCAGCGGCGCCGCCAGCAGCGATGCGGCCACGCCCAGCGCCGGCGCCGCCCACATCCATGGCCATTGCGCAAAGTTGCGCATCCACGCGCCGTCGACCAGATCGACCGTCTTCAGCGCCGGGTTGCTTGCCGCGGCGGGATCGACGGCGCCGGTCAGCACGTGCCCGTCCAGCCCCAACGCGACCCACACACCGCCCAGCGCGAACAGCACGCCGGTCGCCAGGGCCAGCCAGCCACCGACCTGGCGCGCCCGCATCGCGACGTTGCCGTCCGTGCGCCAGGCCAGCAGCGCAGCGCCGTGCGCAGCCAGCATGGTCACGCTCAGCACGCCGGCCAGCAAGGCGAACGGCATGAACAACTGGAACAGGTTGCCCTCATAGACCGGCCTGAGCGTGCTCGGCTCCACGCCGAACGGCAGCCCGAGCAGCAGGTTGCCCATCGCCACGCCGAACACCAGGCTGGCGACCACGCCGGAGCCGCACAGCAACCAGTCCCAGGTGCTGCGCCAGCGGGGATCGGGCAGCTTGCTGCGGTACTTGAAGCCGACCGGGCGCAGGATCAGCGCCACCAGCAGGAGCAGCATCGCCAGGTAGAGGCCGGAGAACGAAGCCGCATACAGCAGCGGCCACGCCGCGAAGATCGCGCCGCCGCCGGTGATCAGCCAGACCTGGTTGCCTTCCCAGACCGGGCCGACAAGGTTGAGCATCACCCTGCGCTCTTCGTCGCTATGCGCCACCACGGGCAGCAGCGCCGCGACGCCGAGGTCGAAGCCGTCCATGACCGCGAAACCGATCAGCAGCACGCCCAGCAGCAGCCACCAGATCAGCCGCAGCGTGCCGTAGTCAAGGGGAATCCACGAAACGTCCATGACCGCCTCCTGTCAGTGCGCCGCGAGCGCGGCATGGCCGGCATGCGCTTCCGGCGCGTCGGGCGCGACCTGCACGCCGGACGCGTCCGGCTCCTCCGGCCCCTTGCGGATCGCCTTCAGCAGCAGCCGGAAGCCGACGATCGCCAGCGCCGTGTAGAGCACGAAGAACACCAGCAGGCTGATCACCAGGTCGAGCACCGACAGTCCGGACACGGCGTAGAAGGTCGGCAGCACGCCCTCGATCACCCATGGCTGGCGCCCGAACTCGGCCACGAACCAGCCGCACTGGATCGCGACCCAGGGCAGCGCCGCGCTCCAAAGCGCGACTTTAAGAAAGCGGCGGCTGTGCTCGAGCCTGCCGGTCGACACCAGCCAGAACGCGAACGCAAAGAAGCCGATGAAGTAGAAGCCCAGCGCCACCATCGCCCGGAATGTCCAGAACAGCGGCATCACCTGCGGCACGGTGTCGAACGCCGCGGCCTCGATCTCCGCCTGCGTGGCGTTCTGCACGTCATCGCGGTAGCGCTTGAGCAGCAGCCCGTAGCCAAGGTCGGGCCAGGCCTGCGCGAACAGTTCGCGCGCCTCGCGGTCGCCCGCGTCCGCGCGCACCCGCTCCAGCGCGGCATAGGCGCGCATGCCGTTGGCGATCCTGCGCTCGGCCGAGTCCACCAGTGCATTGATGCCCGGCATCTCCTTGGAGATCGAACGCGTGCCGATCAGGCCCATCGCCCACGGCACGTGCACCGCGAATTCGTTGCGGCGCTCGGACTGGTTGGGCCAGGCCACGATGTTGAAGCTGGCCGGCGCCGGCTCGGTCTCCCACATCGACTCCATCGCCGCCAGCTTCATCTTCTGGTGCTCGGTGCTGAGGTAGCCGCTCTCGTCGCCCAGCACCACCACGCTCAACGAAGCCGCGAGGCCGAAGCTGGCCGCCACCGCCATGGAGCGCTTGGCGATGTCGAGGTGGCGCCCGCGCAGCAGGTACCAGGCGCTGATCGCGGCCACGAACATCGCCGCGCTGACGTAGCCGGCCGCCACCGTGTGCACGAACTTGGCCTGCGCCACCGGGTTGAGCACCACCGCGACGAAGTCGGTCATCTCCATGCGCATGGTGTCGGGATTGAACACCGCGCCGACCGGGTTCTGCATCCAGCCGTTGGCCACCAGGATCCATACCGCCGACAGGTTGGTGCCCAGCGCCACCAGCCAGGTCACCATCAGGTGCTTGACCTTGCTCATCCGGTTCCAGCCGAAGAAGAACAGGCCGATGAAGGTCGCTTCGAGGAAGAACGCCATCAGTCCCTCGATGGCGAGCGGAGCGCCGAAGATGTCGCCGACGTAATGGCTGTAGTACGACCAGTTCATGCCGAACTGGAACTCCATGACGATGCCGGTGCCCACCCCGAGCGCGAAGTTGATCCCGAACAGCACGCCCCAGAACATCGTCATCCGCCGCCAGATCTCGCGGCCGGTCATGACGTAGACGCTCTCCATGATCGCCAGCAGGAACGACAGCCCCAGCGTCAGCGGCACGAAGATGAAGTGGTACATCGCGGTCAACGCGAACTGCAGCCGCGACAGGATCACGACATCGAGTTCACCCAGCATGGCACTCTCCGATCATCAGGTGGAACAGCCATCCATCGCGGCGCGTGGAACCGGCCGGACTCCATGTCCGCGAGCGGCCGCCCGATCGCCACGACGCTGCCGGAGAGGCGCGGCGGTCATCCGATTCAACCCCACGGCGTTTCATTATCCTGCGCAACTCCGTCACGAATAAGAGGACAAAACGACGCACCCGCGACGGGCTCAGGCCGCCTGCGCGGAGAACTCCTCGAACGCCGCCAGCGCGTTGGCCGCGTACATCAGCGACGGCCCGCCGCCCATGTAGACGGCGACGCCGAGCATCTCGCGGAACTCCTCCGGCGAGGCGCCCAGGCGCACCAGCGCCTTGGCGTGGAAGCCAAGGCAGGCGTCGCAACGCGCCGCCACGCCGATCGCCATCGCGATCAGTTCCTTGGTCTTCTCGTCCAGCGCGCCCGGCGCCAGCGCCGCCTTGCTGAGCGCGCCGAAGCCCTGCATGACCTCGGCGTTGTGCGTGCGCAGCGGCGTCAGGTTCTTCGAAACGCTGCGCGTCAGATCGGTGTAGGAATCGATGGCGGACATGGCTGTCATCCTTCAGTGGGTGGGAGTGCGGAAGGCGACCCGCGCTTGCGCACGACCAGGTCGACCAACGCCGACATGCCTGCATGGACCAGTGCCCTCGGCCAGCACGCTGTCGTGTTCTTTCAAATGGAGCAGTTGCATGCAGGCGAAGGCATCGCGCAGCAGGCTGGCGGTGTAGAGCTTGTCCGCGTCCGGCGGGCCGCCGGTGCCGTACTCGAGCTGCTCGGGGGCGATAGCCTTGCAGCAACAGCAGTCCGCCGGGCTTCAGTGTGCGCTGCATGCCGTCGAACATGGCCTCGCGCAGCGCCGGATCGGCGAACTGGACGAAGATCGCCACGACCGCGTCGAAACGTTCCGCGCCCCAGTCCCACTCGCCCAAGTCGACCCGTTCGGTGGCGATGCGCACGCCGCGCGCGGCGGCCAGCTTCCTGGCCTTCTCCAGACCCGTTTCGGAAGCGTCCACGGACAACACGTTCATGCCCTGCGCTGCCAGCCAGACGCCGTTGCGGCCCTCGCCGTCGGCCACCGCCAGCACGGACATGCCGGGCATCAGCCGGTGGGCCTGCGAGGCGAGGAAGGCATTGGGCTCTGTCCCGAACACGTAGTCGTCGGTGCCGTAGCGCGCGTCCCAGCGGGCGATGTCGGCCCTGCCGGTTTCCACGTTCATTTCGCGCTTCCGCCGCGAACGACCGGCAGGCCGCTGGCCGCCCACGCGGCCATGCCGCCGTCGACATTGACGTAACGGCGGCGCGCATCCTTGGCCAGCGACGACTGCGCGATGCGCGAGCGCATCCCGCTCTGGCAGACCAGCAGGACTTCAGCGCCTTCCGGCACCGAGCACGCGTCGAGTGCGCCCGCGCCCTGCACGCGGATGCGGCCGAGCGGCAGGTGGACGGCATCGGCGGCGTGGCCGGCGGCGAATTCGCCGGGCTCGCGGACATCGACCAGCACCGCGCCGCAGTTGATGCGCTGCACCGCCTCGCGCGGGCCGACCTGTTCGCCGCCCATCCCCAGCAGCACCTTGAGCAGTCCGATCATGCCACCCTCTTCTTCTTCGCCCGCGCCGGAGCGGTGCTGCAGTAGATGCCGTGCAGGGTCTGCATCACCTGCGCCGCCGGCCCGGGCATGAGCGAGTAGTAAATGACCTGCGCCTCGCGGCGGGTCTGCACCAGGCTTTCCTCGCGCAGCACCGCCAGGTGCTGCGACAGCGCGGACTGGCTGAGGTCGAGCATCGCGTTGATCTCGCCGACCGAACGCTCGCCCTCCGCCAGCAGGCACAGCACCTGCAGGCGCTTCTCGTTGGCCAGCGCCTTCAACAGCCGCGCCGCGTCGCCGGCATGCGCCCGCATCGCCTCCATGTCGAAGGCGATGTTCGCTGCCTTCGCCGTCTTGGTCTTCTTTGGTGCCATCGTCATTCCATGCTCACGGACAGGTCTGCATTGCGCCACGCCTCGAAGCCGCCGGCAAGCGAACACACGTCGGTGAAGCCCAGCTGCCGCAGGCTTTCGGCGGCCAGCGCGGATCGCCCGCCCGTCCGGCAGTACAGCACCATGCGGCGGGAAGGGTCCGCCAGAGCCGCGTCCGCGACGCAGGCCATCGCCGGATGCGCATGGATCTGGAACTCCAGCACGCCCCGCGGCAGGTTGACCGCGCCCGGCAGGTGGCCCTGCGCGTACTCGTCCGGTTCGCGGACGTCGACCAGCACGAGGTCGCCCGCGAGCGTGTCCACCAGATCCTCCAGGGAGATCTCGCGGATTATCGAACGGGCCTCGGCCACGAGGTCTTCGACGGTGCGGGGCATTGCAGCGTTCCGGCAACACGAGTTGACTACAATATAAGGTATTGCTAATGTAGATGCAACTGGATCGAGGCGGCCCGGCTCCCGGGCCGGATCCGGCGCCTGGGAGGGCATGACAATGACGCACATCGTGGTACTGGGCGCGGGCATCGGCGGCATGAGCGCCGCCTACGAACTGCGCGGCACGCTGGGCCCCGACCCGCGGATCACCGTGATCGGCGAAGGCGACCTGTTCTCGTTCACCCCGTCGAATCCGTGGGTGGCGGTGGGCTGGCGCAAGCCGGAGGACGTGCAGATCGCGGTGCCGGGCCATCTCGCGAAGAAGAAGATCGCGTTCGAGGGCGCCGGCGCGGAACTGGTCGAGCCGGCGCACAACCGCGTGCGCCTGCGCGACGGCCGCCACGTGGCCTACGACCACCTGGTCATCGCCACCGGCCCCCGGCTGGCGTTCGACGAGATTCCGGGGCTCGGCCCCGACACGGGATTCACCCAGTCGGTCTGCACCACCGTGCACGCGACCGCCGCATGGGAGGCCTACCAGGCGTTCCTGGAGAACCCCGGCCCGATCGTGGTCGGCGCCGCGCCGGGCGCGAGCTGCTTCGGCCCGGCCTACGAGTTCGCGATGATCCTCGACCGTGACCTGCGCAAACGCAAGCTGCGCGACAAGGTGCCGATGACCTACGTGACGCCGGAGCCGTACATCGGGCACATGGGCCTGGGCGGCGTCGGGGATTCCAAGGGCCTGATGGAAGCCGAGTTCCGCCAGCGCCACATCGGCTGGATCGTCAACGCGAAGATCGCCGAGGTGCGCGAGGGCGAGATGGACGTCGTCGAGGTGGACGAGGACGGCCAGCCGAAGAAGACGCGCACGTTGCCGTTCAAGTATTCGATGGTGCTGCCGGCGTTCACCGGCGTGGATGCGGTGAGGCGGGTCGAAGGGCTGTGCAACCCGCGCGGCTTCGTCCTGATCGACAGGCACCAGCGCAATCCGGCCAACCCGAACATCCATTCGCTGGGCGTGTGCGTGGCGATCCCGCCGGTGGAGGCGACGCCGGTGCCGACCGGCGCGCCGAAGACCGGCTTCATGATCGAGTCGATGGTCACCGCAGTGGCGCAGAACATCCGGGCCGACCTGAAGGAAGAGCCTGCGACCGCCGAGGCGACGTGGAACGCGATCTGCCTGGCCGACATGGGCGACACCGGCGCGGCCTTCGTGGCGCTGCCGCAGTTCCCGCCGCGCAACGTGACCTGGGCCAGGGTCGGCAAGTGGGTGCACCTGTCCAAGGTGGCCTTCGAGAAGTACTTCCTGATGAAGATGAAGTCCGGCAACACCGAACCGGTCTACGAGAAGTACGTGCTCAAGCTGCTCGGCATCCTGCGTACCCGCTGAAACACATCCCCATTCCGAAGGAGAACATGCCATGAACCTCGACCGTGCCGTCCTCGCCTTCGCGGGCCTGATGATCCTGATCAGCCTGGCGCTGGCGCACTTCGTCTCGCCGCTGTGGCTGTGGTTCACCGCCTTCATCGGCGTGAACATGCTGCAGGCCAGCGTCACCGGCTTCTGTCCCGCCGCCATCGTGTTTCGCAAGCTGGGCGTGGCCAGCGGCTGCGCGTTCAAGTGAGGAACCCCCGGTGATGCGCAACACGGCCACGCCCTTCCGCCTTGTCCCGACCCGCGCCGGACTCGCCCTGCTGCTGGCGGGCGCACTGGCCGCCTGCGGCAGCGACGAGCGCCTCCGCGAACCGGCCCCGATCCAGGGGCTCGACACGCTGACCGTGGGCGCCGCCGACGCGGGCCGGGGCCGCGCCTGGGACGGCGTGGTCGAGGCGGTGCGCCAGGCCACGCTGACCGCGCAGACCAGCGGCCGCGTCGCCGAGGTCCTGCGCGACGTCAACGATCGCGTCGCCGCGGGCGAGGTGCTGGTGCGGCTGAGCGCGGTGGAGCAGCAGGCCGGCGTGGACGCCGCCCGTGCGCAGCTGCAGCTGGCCGAAGCCACCTACCGGCGCATGGCCGGCCTCGCCGAAGGGCAGTACGTGTCGAAGATGCAGCTCGACCAGGCGCGCGCGGAACGCGACGCCGCCCGCGCGCAGCTGGCCAACTTCAGCCAGCAGACCGCCTATACCACGATCCGCGCGCCGTACGCCGGCATCGTCGCCTCGCGCGACGTGGAGCCCGGCGAGAGCGTCGGCATCGGCCAGCCGCTGATGACGGTGTTCTCGCCCGGGGCGCTGCGCATCGAAGTCAGCATCCCGCAATCGGACGCGGAACGCGTGCGCGCGAACCCGGTGGCGACGGTGACCTTCGACGACGGTCGCAGCGTGGAGACATCCGGAGTCACCGTGTTCCCCGCCGCCGATCCATCCACCCACGCGGTGAAGGTGCGCCTGGAGTTGCCCGCGCTCGACCCCGCGCCGCAGCCGGGCGCCACCGCCAAGGTGGCGTTCCCGGCAGTGGCTGGCGCGGCGCATCCGCGCATTCCGGGGTCGGCACTCGTGCGCCGGGGCGAGGTGAACGCGGTGTACGTGCTGGCCGACGGCCGCCTGTCGCTACGCCAGCTGCGGCTGGGCGAGCGCGCCGGCGACGACATCGACGTGATCGCCGGCCTCGCGCCGGGCGAGACCATCGCCGCCGATCCGGTGGCCGCGGTGCAGGCGCTGGTTGCCGCGCGCCAGGGCGATTGACGTGACGGCGCGCGACACCACGCCCCGGCTCGGCATCTCCGGGCGCATCGCCGCGACCTTCCAGGCCAACCCGCTGACGCCGATCCTGGCGCTGCTCGGCCTGCTGCTCGGCGTGGTCGCGGTGATGATCACGCCGCGCGAGGAGGAGCCGCAGATCGACGTGACCATGGCCAACGTCGTCGTGCCCTTCCCCGGCGCCGACGCGCGCCAGGTCGAGCAGATGGTCACCTATCCGCTCGAACAGAAGCTGTCGGAGATCGAGCAGGTCAAGCACGTCTATTCGATCAGCCGCCCGGGCATGGCGGTGCTGACGGTGGAGTTCGAGGTCGGGGTGAAGCGCCAGCCGGCGCTGGTACGGCTGTACGACAAGGTGTTCAGCAACCAGGACTGGATGCCGCCCAACCTTGGCGTCGGCCAGCCGATCGTCAAGCCCAAGGGCATCGACGACGTGCCGGTGATGGCGCTGACGCTGTGGACGGACGATCCGGAGCGCGGCGCGCAGGATCTGGCCGAAGTCGCGCATACGCTGGAGACAGAGCTCAAGCGCATTTCCGGCACCCGCGACGTGTTCGCCATCGGCGCGCCGGAGCGCGCGGTGATGGTGGAACTCGACGCCGCGCGCCTGGCCAGCCACGGCCTGACCGTGCACGACCTGGCCGGCGCGCTGCAGGCGGCCAACCTCGCCCGCCAGGCCGGCGAGCGCGTCGGCGGCGATGGCGTGGCGCAGGTGACCTCGGGACAGTTCCTCGCCGACCGCGACGACGTGGCGAACCTGGTGCTCGGCGTGGCGGGCGGGCAGCCGGTGCGGCTGGAGGACGTGGCGATGGTGCGCGACGCCGCCGACACGCCGTCGAGCTACGTCTGGCACGGCGCGCCGGCCGGCCGCGACGGCCCCGCCAGCGGCGTGGCACCCGCGGTCACGCTGGCGATCGCCAAGAAGCCCGGCAGCAACGCCTCCGACATCACCCGCGCCGCGCTGCAGCGCATCGATGCGTTGCGCGGACAGGTGATTCCCGAGGGCGTCCACGTCGAAGTGACGCGCGACTACGGCCTGACCGCCAGCGACAAGGCGAAGACGCTGATCCAGAAGCTGTTCTTCGCAACGGGGTCTGTCGTATTGCTGGTGCTGTTCGCGCTGGGCAGGCGCGAGGCGGTGGTGATCGGCAGCGCGGTGGTGCTGACGCTTGCGGTCACGCTGTTCGCATCCTGGGCGATGGGCTTCACCCTCAACCGCGTGTCGCTGTTCGCGCTGATCTTCGCCATCGGCATCCTCGTCGACGACGCCATCGTGGTGGTGGAGAACATCCACCGGCACATGGCGCGGGGCGGGAAGTCGCTGCGCGAGGCGATCCCGCCCGCCGTCGATGAAGTCGGCGGCCCGACCATCCTGGCCACCTTCACCGTGATCGCGGCGCTGATGCCGATGGCCTTCGTCACCGGCCTGATGGGGCCGTACATGCGGCCGATCCCGATCAACGCCTCGGTCGGCATGCTGCTGTCGCTGCTGATCGCGCTGATCGTCACCCCGTGGCTGTCGCTGAAGCTGCTCAAGCGGCACGCGGGCGGCCATGCCGCGCACGATGACGGAACCGGTGACAGCGGCCACGTCGAAGGCACCATGGCCGCACGCCTGCATCGCGTGTTCGAGCGGGTCATGACGCCCTTCCTCCATCCCGAACGGGGCGCCCGCCGCCGCTACGCGCTGTTCGCATCGATGGCCGGGCTTGTGCTGCTGGCCGCGAGCCTGGCGGTGTTCCAGTTGGTGGTGCTGAAGATGCTGCCGTTCGACAACAAGTCCGAACTGCAGGTCGTGGTCGACCTGCCCGAGGGCCGCACGCTGGAGGACACCAATGCGCTGCTGACCGACCTGGCCGCGGTGCTCGACCGCACGCCGGAGGTGCGCGACTACCAGGGCTACGCCGGCACCGCCGCGCCGATCAACTTCAACGGCCTGGTGCGCCAGTACGACCTGCGCGCCGGCGCCAACGTCGGCGACCTGCAGGTGAACCTGGTCGACCGCCGCGAGCGCAGCCGCAAGAGCCACGACATAGCCGTGGCGCTGCGTCCGCAGATGGCCGACGTCGGCCGCCGCCACGACGCTTCGGTGAAGGTGGTCGAAGTGCCGCCCGGCCCACCGGTGCTCTCGCCCATCGTCGCCGAGATCTACGGGCCGGACTACGAACGCCAGCGCCGGATCGGTCTGGCGCTGGAGCAGCGCTTCCTTGCCACCGAAGGCATCGTCGACGTCGATACCACCGTCGAGGCCGACGCCACGCGGGAGGTACTGGCCATCGACCGCGTGCGCGCCGCGCGGCTCGGCGTGGCCCAGTCGGCCGTCGCCGAGACCATCGCCGCCGGACTGTCGGGCATGGATGCGACCTGGGTGATTGACGGCAGCTCGAAGTACCCGCGCCCGATCCGCCTGCGCCTGCCCGCCGCGGAGCAAGCCACGCTCGACGGACTGCTCGGCCTGCGCGTGCGCGGTGGCGATGGCCAGCTGGTGCCGCTGTCGGAGCTGGTGCAGGC
This sequence comes from Luteimonas wenzhouensis, assembly GCF_007859305.1. Taxonomy (GTDB): domain Bacteria; phylum Pseudomonadota; class Gammaproteobacteria; order Xanthomonadales; family Xanthomonadaceae; genus Luteimonas; species Luteimonas wenzhouensis. Next base: position 91,636 of record NZ_VOHE01000009.1, on the reverse strand, counting down.
GCAACCGGCGCGCTGGGACGGCGCGATCCACCACAAGGACCTGCTGCCGGTGGTCTACGTCATGGGCGACGAGAGCGGCACGGTGGACAGCCCGCTCTACGGCATGTTCGACCTCGTCGGGCAGGTCGCCGACAACGCCATCGACGGACAGCGCCTGTCGCAGTTCTTCATCCGGCAACCGCCGGACACCGCCGGCTTCGGCATCAAGTGGGACGGCGAATGGCAGATCACCTACGAGACCTTCCGCGACATGGGCATCGCCTACGCCGCGGGCATGGTGCTGATCTACCTGCTGGTGGTCGCCTACTTCCGCAACTACATCGTGCCGCTGGTGATCATGGCGCCGATCCCGCTGACCGTGATCGGGGTGATGCCCGGGCACGCGCTGCTGGGCATGCAGTTCACCGCCACCAGCATGATCGGCATGATCGCGCTGGCCGGGATCATCGTGCGCAACTCGATCCTGCTGGTGGACTTCATCAACCACGAGCTTGCGCGCGGTCGCGCGCCGGCGCAGGCGGTGATCGACGCCTGCGCGGTGCGCGCGCAGCCGATCGCGCTGACCGCGCTGGCGGCGATGGCCGGCGCATTCTTCATCCTCGACGACCCGATCTTCAACGGCCTGGCGATCTCGCTGATCTTCGGCATCCTCGTCTCGACCGTGCTGACCCTGGTCGTCATCCCGCTGCTGTACTACGCGCTGATCGCGCGCCGCCATCCGGAGGAAGCCACACCATGAACCAGCGATACGTCCGCGCCGCCAGCCTGTCCGTCCTCGCCGCCGCGCTGCTCGTCGCTTGCGCGCAGGACGCGCCCCCCGTCGCCGCGCCTGCCGCGCCCGCCGACGAAGCACCGGCGACCGACGCCGACGCTGTCGCGCCTCCGGCCGCCCCGGCTGACGATGCCGACGACGGGGACGGTAGCCCGGCCGCCGCCGATCCCGAGCTCGACCGCGCCCAGGCTGCGGCGGCGGCCTTCGGTAGCCGGCTGCGCGGCCGGCTGCAGGCGGCGATGGCCGAAGGCGGCCCGACCGCGGCGGTCGAGGTCTGCCACGCCGAGGCGCCGCGCATTGCCGAGGCGGTGATGGCCGAACACGGCGTGCGACTGGGTCGTGTCGCGCTGCCCGGCCGCAACCGCAACCCGGCGCAAGCCGCCGACGACTGGCAGCTGTCGACGCTGGAGATCTTCGAACAACGCGTCGCCGGCGGCGAACCCGCCGGCGAGCAGCTCGCGCTCATCCGCGACCACCTGCCTGACGGCGTCGCGCTGCGGATGATGCGCGGCATCGCCACCGAACCGGGCTGCCTGGCCTGCCACGGCAGCGACGTCGCGCCCGACGTTCGCGAAGCGATCCTCGCAAACTACCCGCACGACGGCGCCACCGGCTTCGCGGTCGGGGACCTGCGCGGCGCGCTGTGGGTCGAGGTGCCGGGATCCGATCCGGCCACGGGGGGATCGCCATGAGCATCGACAGCCCGATCCGCATCCGCCTCGAGCAGGATGGCGACTATGCGTTCCGCATCATGTTCGACAACGCCGCGCTTGCGCCGCTGCTGACCGACGAACCCGCACCGCTCGGCCACGACCGGGGGCCGAACCCCTCCCGTCTGCTGCTGGCGGCGGTCGCCAACTGCCTGGCCGCCAGCCTGTTGTTCGCGCTGCGCAAGCATCGCAATGAACCCGGCACGCTGACCGCCGAGATCTGCGCGCTGCCGACGCGAAACGAACACGGCCGCTGGCGGATCGCGTCGGCGAAGGCGACCCTGCATCTGCCCGGCCACAATGCCGACTATCGCAGCCTGGATCGTGTCCTGGCGCAGTTCGAGGACTTCTGCGTGGTCACCCAAAGCGTGCGCCAGGGCATCGAGGTCGACGTGAACGTGGTCGACGGCGACGGCCGGGTGCTGCTGGGTGACAAGAGTTTCGAGGCCGGTTCTTGAGCCCGCCGCTGCAAATCGCCTGCCCGCAATGCCACGCCCTCAACCGCGTGCCGGGGGAACGCCTGGGCGACGCGCCCAACTGCGGGCGGTGCGGCAAGGCGCTGTTCGCCGGGCAACCGGTGAGGCTGGACAGCGGCAGCTTCGACCTGCACGCGGCACGCTCGGACCTGCCGCTGCTGGTCGATTTCTGGGCGCCGTGGTGCGGCCCGTGCCGGGTCATGGCACCGCATTTCGAGGCCGCCGCCACACAACTGGAACCGGCGATGCGGCTGGGCAAGATCGACACCCAGGCCAGTCCCGAACTCGGCGCGCGTTTCAACATTCGCGGCATCCCGACCCTGGTGCTGTACGAGGGCGGACGCGAGGCGGCGCGGATGTCCGGCGCGATGCCGTCGGCCGAGATCGTGCGCTGGGCGCGGGCGCAACTCGGACGGGAGCATTGATGCAATGGCGGTGTCCCGCCGGCGTGCTTTGCTCTGGCTGGCCGCCAGCCTGGGCGTCATCGGCTTGGCCGCCACCCGCTTGCGCGGCCGACCTTCGTCATCGTCTCCATCACCGGCGCGCCCGGCTTCCATCACGGCAGGACAGGTCAACGCCATGACACGCATCGTCATCCTCGGCAGTGGTTTTGCCGCACTCACCGCCATCCGCAAGCTGCGCGAGCAGCACGTGGACGCAGAGATCACCGTGGTCTCGCCGCGCAACGAACTGGTCTACCTGCCCAGCCTGATCTGGCTGCCGTCGGGCGAGAAGACCGGCAACGACCTGCGCATCCCGCTGGCCGGATTCTTCGAGCGCATGCGCGTGCGCTGGCAACAGGGCAGCGTGCGGCAGGTGCTCGACGGCGGGCGCCGCGTAGTCACTGACAATGGCGAACTTGCCAACGACGTACTGATCGCCGCCACCGGAGGGCGCTACCTGCGCAAGCTGCCGGGCATCGAGCACGCGATCATCCCGTGTGAAGGCATCGCCTCGGCCGAGGCCATCCGCGATCGCCTGGCGGCGATGGACGGCGGCACCATCGCCATCGGTTTCGCATCCAATCCGAACGAGCCCGGCGCAGTGCGCGGCGGGCCGATGTTCGAGTTCCTGTTCGGCATCGACACCCTGCTGCGCCGCCAGGGTCGGCGCGACAGGTTCAGGCTGGTGTTTTTCAATCCGTCGAAGGAGCCGGGTCAGCGTCTTGGTCCGTCAGCGGTGCGGAAGATGCTGGAACGGATGCGCACGCTCGGCATCGAGACGCATCTGGGCCACAAGCCGTTGCGCTTCGAGGCCGACAAGGTGGTGACGGAAGGCGGCGAATTCACCACCAACCTGATCCTGTTCATGCCCGGCCTCACCGGCCCCGCATGGCTGGACGCCAGCGAGCTGCCACGCTCGGAAGGCGGCTTCGTCGCCGCCGACGACCACTGCCGCGCGCGCGGCCTGGAACACGTGTATGTGGCAGGCGACATCGGCAGCTATCCAGGCCCCGACTGGATGGCCAAACAGGCCCACCAGGCCGACCTGCAGGCCGAAGCGGTGGCGAAGAACATTGCCGCCGGGCTGCTGGGCAAACCCGCGAACCACGGCTTCAAGACCGAACTGACCTGCATCGTCGATACGCTCGACAGCGGCCTGCTGATCTACCGCAGCGAGTCGCGGACCTTCACCTCGCCGCATTCGCGCATGTTCCACTGGCTCAAGCGCAAGTTCGAAGAACGTTACCTCAAGGTCTATCGTTGAACTCCCTCGGTCCGCTTCCGATGCGCGTGGTGCTGGTGGCCGTCGCCGCATTGCTGGCTTGGTGGCTGGTGCGCATGCTTGCGCGGCGCATGGGCAGCCACACCGACGCATCCGTCCCGAAGCTGGCCGGCGCCCTGTTCACCGACGCGTTCTTCGTCGGCCTGCTGGCGGCGCGCCTGGGCTACGTGGTGCGCTGGTGGCCCGAATACGCGGCTGAACCCTGGTCCATCCTCGCCATCGGCGACGGCGGCTTCCTGTGGTGGATCGGACTGCCTGCCGCCATCGCCTTCACTTGGTGGCGCAGTGCAGGACAGCGGTGGTTGCGCAAGCCGCTGTTCGCCGGCATCGCAGCCGGTCTGCTGGCGTGGTTTGCGCTCAACGGCACGCTGGCCCTGCTGCAGCGTTCCGCGCCATCGCTGCCCGACATTGCCGCACGCACGCTCGACGGCACTCCCACGACGCTCGACGCCAGCGCCAGCAGGCCCATCGTGCTCAACCTCTGGGCGACGTGGTGCCCGCCGTGCCGTCGCGAAATGCCGGTGTTCGAGGATGCGGCGCAACGCTACCCCGGCATCGACTTCGTGCTGCTCAACCAGGGCGAGGACGCAGCCACCATCCGCGAATTCCTCGATCGCCAGGGATTGCAGTTACACCAAGACATCCTGCTCGACCCGCATTCTCAGGCAATGCCCGCCACCAATACCCGCGGCCTGCCGAGCACGCTGTTCTTCGATGCGAACGGTCGCCTCGTCGACAGCCATATGGGCGAACTGACCCGCGCCAGCCTCACCGACACCCTGCGCAAGCGCTTCGGCGCGCAGGCCGTCACACCCGCCCGCGCAAAGGAATGACCATGCCTGTTGCCAACCACCGCCGCCAGCAGGGATGCCATCGGGGCGACGCAGCCGCGTCGCCGGAACCGGACTGTCGGGAGAATCCCTCCATGATCGGCTCAGCTCCGCCGGTCCTGCCAGCGAGCCGTCCCCGGCGCAACCTGCATCTCCTCCCGGAGCACATCAAGAAGGAAATCCAGCACTGCGGGACTATGTCCGCTCCGAAGCAGTTCTAGCGCGATTCTGCCGCCCAGCCCGGCAATGGGTTCGGAGCGATACCACTGCCGCGCCTCGGCTTCCCCGGCGACGATGCGTGCAGCCATGGTCAGTATGCATCTTTCAATCGCGTACCGGTCATCGCGCGTCCTGCGTTGGCGTGTCGGGAATCGCCACCACGAATCGGGAACCTCCGCTCTAGGGAAGGTCTGAACAACTCGACCAGTTCGGGCGACAATAGCGCAACGCAACGAGGGTGATGATCGATGCAGCTGACGTTCGGTGATGCAGAGGCCATGGGCAAGCGCAAGCGGACCCGCAAGGAGATCTTTCTGGCCGAGATGGACAAGGTGGTGCCGTGGGCGGCGCTGCTGGCGCTGATCGCACCGCACTATCCGAAGATGGGCCGACCCGGCCGGCAGCCGTATCCGCTGGCAACGATGCTGCGGATTCACTTCCTTCAACAGTGGTATGCGCTCAGCGACCCGGGCATGGAGGAGGCGCTGTACGAGATGCCGGTGATGCGCCGCTTCGCCCGTCTGGGCGGATTGGACAACATCCCAGACGAAACCACGATCCACAACTTCCGGCGCTTGCTGGAGACGCACGACCTGGCGCCGAAGATCCTGGAGCGTGTGAACGCGCACCTGGCACGCAAGGGCCAGAGCCTGCGCGCGGGCACGATCGTGGATGCCACGATCATTGCAGCGCCGAGCTCGACCAGGAACAAGGATGGCAAGCGCGATCCGGAGATGCACCAGACGAAGAAGGGCAACCAGTGGCACTTCGGGATGAAGGCGCACATTGGCGTGGACGAGGAGTCGGGCCTGGTGCACCACGTGGAGTGCACGGCGGCGAACGTGGCCGACGTGACCCAGGTACACAAGCTGCTGCATGGCAAGGAAGACACGATCTACGGAGACAGCGGCTACACCGGTGCCGACAAACGGGAAGAGCTTCAGCACGTTGCCGTTGGCTTCCTGATCGTGGAGAAGCCGTCGAAGCTTCGTGCGATGAAGAACAAGCGCGAGCGCAGGTACGCCGAGCGTTGGGAGCACTACAAAGCCAGCGTGCGCGCCAAGGTGGAACATCCGTTCCGGGTGGTGAAGCGCCAGTTCGGCTACGCCAAGGTGCGTTACCGCGGCTTGGCAAAGAACACCGCGCAGGTGCTGACACTGTTCGCGCTGTCGAACCTGTGGATGGTTCGACGGCAGTTGTTTCCTGCTGCAGGATAGGTGCGCCTGGATGGCGGGCAAACCCGTCAAAACAGGTCGAAAACGGCCAAAATCCAGCTTTAAATCGATGAAACTCGCCATCTGAAGCAAGGTCAGTGCTCGAATGGCAGCAAAACCAGCCTCAGGGCGCGTTATTCAGATGATCCCTAGCTTCGACCTCCTGTTGCGCGTGTGCGGCCAGCTTCTTGCGCGAGGTTGCGCTGAGGGGCTGCGGTCGACCCTCGCGGCCTACCTACCCGAACTCTACGAGATACCGCGGCTGGTGCCCCGCCTTCATCAGCCATGGGGCTTGGTTCGCCAGTCAGGTGGGGAGGCAACAAGCGTCCGAGTAGCTTGGGAGCCGTTGTCCTGCGCGGAACGAGGCGAATCCGCCGTTCTGGCCGCGGCGGACGATGCCAATAGGCGACGGCAGCGTGCTCAAGGACGCGCTCGGGAAGCCACACGCGTGAGATGAGGGCTGCTGACTGTGCGGAACCCTGAAAACTATACTGATCACCCTGCAGATCGCACAGAATGGCCCGCCTAACACTGCGCTACCACGACAGGTAGCCACTGAAGAGTGCGGTGGGACCTGCAGAAAGGCGTGTGCCAAAGCTCACGCCAGAACCATTAAATCAAGAACTTACAGGCGACAGAAAACTGTGCGCTGCCCATCCGGCGGGCTATGGCCGACGTCTGTCCGCTGATGCAGCAAAACACTGGGGTCAGATCACCGCCGGGCCGACCCGGGATTCCGCACGGCTTCTTTCCGGGTCACCCGGCGCTTGTCTGCAGCCATCGCCTAATGCGCCTGATGCGGCGGCGACGGCGAATCCGGTTCGTCCCGATCAGTCGCGGTCCCGGACCGGGATCCCGATCCGCGCGCACCGGTTCCCGTGGCCGCGGCCTGCGGCGTCGAACTCCTGTCTTCCTGGCCGGTACGGCCCGCGTCCGCGGCGTCTTGCTGGCCGCCCGTGGCGCGGCGCGTGTCAAAGTCGCCCTGGGCCACCGGCTCCTCGGCCGCGACCCGGATCCGGTTGTCGACGTCCTTCACCCCGCGCACCGAATCGGCGATGTCCTCGGCGCGATGCTTCATCCAGCGCGTGGGCACGCGCCCGGACAGGACGACGTGGCCCTGTGCGCAGTGGACCTCGATGTCGCTGGCATCGACGATCGCGTCCTCGCACAGCTGCTCGTTGACGTCCTCGAGGATCCGCTCGTCCGTGCGCACGTAGCCGCGCGGGCCGCGACCGCGGTAGCTGGTGCGGCCCTGGGCGTGGTACGCGCGTTCCCAGCGGTCGGCGGTCGCCCGGACCGGGTCCGGCTGCTCGCCGGGCTGGTGCCGGCCTTCGCCGCCGAAGCCGTAACTGCCCGGCACGAACGCATCGTCCCAGGCGCCGTGGCGATGGCGTGGCCGGGCCTGGCCGGCGTACCGGGGAACCCACCCCCTGCCCGGGCGCGCATGGCGATGGAGGGGGTCGTCCAGATCCGCCTCGAAGCCATGCGCGCCCGGGCCCTCGTCCGGCCGTCCGCCACGTGCGTCGAAGACGCCGCCGGTTTCGGAGAACGAATACTCGTCCGGGGCGTAGGGGCCATCGTTGTGTCGTTGGGCACCCGGCCAGTCCCGGCGGTAGGCGCCCTCTTCCTCGGCCTGGCGGCGGGTGGCCGCATGCAGCCACTCGCGTCCCTGGTCAAGGACGCGGGCGCCGGTTTCCAGCAGCCGCTCGGCCACGGCGCGCAGCTCGCCGACGCCCACCGGGGGGTCGGCGTTGTATCTGTCGGATCGGGAACGGTTTCGCACGATGGCCTCCGGGAGCCTGGCGGGCGCGGGCCGGCGACCGCCGGCGCTGCGTGATTGCGACGGCGCGTCCCTGCGGCCTCCGGGGGACTGTGGCACCCAAGGCGTGCATTCCATGTCGCGACGGCCTTAGCGAAGCGTGAGCCCGCGCCGCCCTCGCCCGTCGCCGGCGCCGGAGTCACGCCGGCTCAACGCCCGTTGCGCTATCAGACAAGTCCGCCCCTTCGAGTGACGCCCATGAGCCGCGACCGAAAGGATCCTCCGTCTCCGGAGGAAGATCACGAGAGGCCTGAATCGCCGGGAGAGCGCCGCGAGCGCAAGGAACGCGAGAACGAGAACCAGGACGAGGCGCTGGAGGAAACCTTCCCCGCCAGCGACCCGGTGTCGCCGTTCATCCCGGCCAAGAAGCCCGAATGAGCGCCGATGCGCCGGCGCCGGCCGCGCTGCTGGTGATCGACATGATCAACCGGCTCGACTTCGACGGCGCCGAACGCATGGCGCCCGGCGCACTGGCCGCCGCGCGGCGGATCGGAGCGCTGCGTGTCCGCTTCCACGAACGTGCCTGGCCGGTGATCTACGCCAACGACAATTTCGCCCACTGGCGCGCGGACTTCCGCGAACTGGTGGCGATGACCGCGCGCACCGAGGGCGCGCCGGCCGAGATCGTCCGCCATCTCGCCCCCGACGCGCGCGACTACTTCGTGCTCAAGCCCAAACACTCGGCCTTCCTCGCCACGCCGCTGGCGGTGCTGCTGGCCAAGCTGGGCGTGCGCCGGCTGCTGCTCACGGGCATGGCGCTGGAGAGCTGCGTGCTCGCCACCGCCGCCGATGCCAATGCCCGCGAGTACGAACTGGCGGTGGTGCGCGACGCGGTGGCGGGCCAGCCCGCCTATCGTCAGGCAGCGCTGCGCACCCTGGCCGGTCCGGGCACGGCGCGGGTCGTCGCCAGCCGCTCGGCGATCGCGTGGGCGGGCCGTCCCGGGGGTGGGTGACGGTCTCACGAATCGCGTGGACTGGCCGCATTTTGCCGGGAATTTCTGCGATCTGGCGCCGGATTTGTCGAAATCCTGCCAATTGACGTTTTTTTACAGTGGCCACGCTATGCTGCCACGCGGTTCCACCCCAAGTGACATGTGATGGCCCCACCGAGAAAGAGCAACAACAGCACCGTCCTTCGCAGGTCCGGACGTTCCAGCAAGCAGAACGCCACCCTCACCCGCGAGCAGCTCGAAGAGGACCTGGCCGCGTTCCGCAAGTCGGGCGGCAAGATCGAGAAGCTCGGCAACACCAACACCTTCAAGAAGATCGGCTGACCGCCCGCGCCCGCACGGGCGGGTCCGTTCAGCGGATCGGGACATCGTGGTGGACCGCCGGTTCCGGCTCCAGCCGGAACGTGTAGTGCCACCACTCCATCGGGTAATTCGCGAAGCCATGGCGCTCCATGGCTTCGCGCAACCGTGCGCGATTGACGCGTTGCGCGGGCGCCAGGCCCGGGTGGTCGGTATTGGCGCGCGGATCGAAAAAGTCGAAGGGCGTGCCCATGTCCAGCGGCGTGCAGTGGCCTGCGGCCCCCGCGCACTGCAGCAGGGTGAGGTCGACCGTCGCGCCCTTGCTGTGACCGGAGCGGTCGGCGATGTACTCCGGCACCAGGCGCGACTTTTCCAGCATCGGATAGTACGCCGCGCGCGTGCGCTGGTCGGAAGGGTCGTTGGCCCATTCCACGAAGCGGCGCACCGCACGCGCGGGCCGGTAGCAGTCGAAGATGCGCAGCCGCAGGCCCTGGGGACGCAGCTCGCGTTCGAGGGCCGCGAGCGCCTCGGCCGCCGGCCGCAGCAGGTAGCACTTCGGGGCCTCGTAGCCTTCCACCGGCGCTCCGGTGAAGTTGTCCGGACCCGCGTAGCGGATGTCGGTGTCGATGTCCGGCACCAGGTCGCGGATGTCGACCATGCCAAGCGATGCCGGGGTCGCCGCGCTCCCCTGCTCCGCGCCGGCGCGATCGGCGCGCGTCCCGCAGCCCGCGGTGGCCAGCAGGATGGCCAGTCCGAGGACGGCCACGCCTGCCCGGTGCACGGGCCTCGATGGGGGTTGGGTGCGGCTGTGTAACATGGCCGCAGCATGCGACAGCCGCCCTTCCCTGCCAAGCCGCCGGCGCGCCACGCCGCCGCCGTGGCCACCCGCGCCTGCCGTGCGGCAATGCGCGTCGCCCTGGCCTGCGTGCTGGCGATGGCGTCGACCCTGGGCCACGCCAGGTCGCCGTTCGATCCGCAGGTCGAGGTGCTGCCCGGCGTCACCCGCGCGCACCTCGATCCCGGGTTCTGGACCAGCCGTCTGCGCGACCCCGATCGCCTGATCCTCGACGCGGGCGCGGTCGCGGCGCAGAACGCGCGCATGCGGCAGCTCGACCCGTCGCTGCACGACATCGAGGACCTGCCGTACACGGTCGAGGCCGAACAGGTCCGCGCCTGGATCGAGGCCGCCTCGCCGCGCCCCACGGCCGCGCTGTACGACGAAGCCGGCAAGGAAGGCAGCGCGCGCGCGATCGACCGCCTGGTCGCCGCGCTCGACCTGGACGACATCCCGCAGACCCAGGTGACGCGTTTCGGCCTGGTCGTGCGACGCGCCGACCTGCGCACCTTCCCCACCCACCTGCGCGTGTTCAGTACGCCCGACGACCGCGACCTCGACCGCTTCCAGGAAACCGCGCTGTTCCCCGGCACGCCGGTGGCGGTCGTGCACCGCAGCCGCGACCGGCACTGGCTGTTCGTGCTCAGCGAGACCTATGCCGGCTGGATCGAGGCCGGCGCCGTCGCGTTCGGGGAACGGGCCGAGGTCTTCGCCTACCGCCGGCGCGCGCCGTTCGTGGTGGTGACCGGCGCCCAGGTGCGCACGGTGCATACGCGCGAGCGCCCGGAGGTGTCCGAACTGCCGCTGGACATGGGCGTGCGCCTGCCATTGGCCGAGTGGCCGCCGCACGCGCCGGTCAACGGCCAGCATCCGGGCTTCGGCTACGTGGTCGACCTGCCGGTGCGCGAGGCGGACGGCACGCTCGCGTTCGTCCCCGCGCTGCTGCCGCGCTCGGCCGACGTGGCCGAGGGCTACCTGCCGCTGACGAAGGCCAACCTGGTCCGGCAGGCGTTCAAGTTCCTTGGCGAGCGCTATGGCTGGGGACACCGCTACAACGGCCGCGACTGCAGCGGCTTCGTCTCCGAGGTGCTGCGCAGCTTCGGCCTGGTGATTCCGCGCAACACCGGCGCCCAGGCGTCGAGCCCGGCGCTCGGCGGTACCGTCGTCGAGCCTGGCATGGGCCACGAGGAGCGGCTGCGCCTGCTGGCGCAGGCCGGGGTCGGCGACCTGCTTTACGTGCCGGGGCACGTGATGATGGTGATCGGGCGCGTGGACGGCGCCACCTGGGTGATCCACGACGCGGCCAGCGTGTCGATGGTCGCCGACGACGGCCAGTTCGTGCGCTACCCGGTCAATGGCGTGGTGGTGACCCCGCTGCTGCCGCTGATGGCCGATCCGGTCACCGCCATGGTCGATCGCGTCACCGCGATCCGCAGGCTGCAGCCGTGAGCCGCGGTGACTGAAGCCGGCCGCATGGGCACTGCCCTTCCCTGCCCTGCCCGAATGCGCGCAGGGTGCCGCCGCGGCGCCGTTCGTGCTATCCAGTGCGCGGCCCACGACCCCCAGCCAGGTACCCGATGACCCAGGCCCCGAACGGCGAACGCCGCCGCCTGTCCACGCCCGCGCGGGTGATGATCGGCCTGCTGCTCGGCGCCGCGACGGGCCTGGTGCTGGCGGCGATCGATCCGGCGCGGGCGACGCAGGTCGCGGACGTCGTGTATCCGGTCGGCAGGCTGTGGCTGAACGCGCTGCAGATGACGGTTGTGCCGCTGGTCGCGGCGCTGGTGGTGGTCGGGATCAACTCGGCCGCGGACGCCGCCGCGTCCGGCCGCACCGCGCGCACCGCGATGTTCGTGTTCGTGGTGCTGCTGGCGCTGTCGGGCGCGTTCGCCGCCGTGGCCGCACCGGCCGTGCTCTCCGCCCTTCCCCGCGACGAGGCGGTGGTGGCGGCGTTCCGCGCCGCGATCCAGGCGCCCGAGGCGCTGCCGCAGGGCACCGACCCCGGTGCATGGCTGTCGGGCATCATCCCCAGCAACGCGATCGCGGCCGCGGCCAACAGCGCGATGCTGCCGCTGGTGGTGTTCTCGATGTTCTTCGGCTTCGCCCTGACCCGCATCGATGCCGAGCGCCGCGCGCGCCTGCTCGAACTGGTGCGCACCCTGGGCGACACCATGATCGTGATCGTGCGCTGGGTACTGTGGGCCGCGCCGCTGGGCGTGTTCGCCCTGGTGCTGGCGGTGTGCGCGCGGGTGGGCCTGCACATGCTCAGCGCGCTCGCCTACTACATCCTCACCCAGTGCACGCTGTACATCGCCATCACCGGGCTGCTGTACCTGGTGGCGACGGTGGCGGCGAACGAACGGCCGGCGCGGCTGGCGCGGGCATTGCTGCCGGTGCAGGCGATCGCGGCCAGCACCCAGTCCTCGCTGGCCTCGCTGCCGGTGATGATCGAGAGCGCGCGCACGCGGCTGGGCTATCCGCTGGCGGTGACCTCGCTGGTGCTGCCGATGGCGGTGTCGCTGTTCCGCATCGCCAGCCCGCCGCAGTACATCGTGGTCGCCTCCTTCATCGCCTGGCTGTACGGCATCGACCTGGGCGCAGGCCAGCTGGCGATCGCGGTGGCGCTGGCGATCGTGGTCAGCATGGGGTCGGTGGGCCTGCCGGGCCAGGTCAGCTTCATGACCACCAACATGCCGGTGACCCAGGCCATGGGCCTGCCGGTCGAACCGCTGGGCGTGCTGCTGGCGGTGGACACCATCCCCGACGTGTTCGCCACCGTGGCCAACACCTCGGCCGACGTCACCGCGACCGCGATCGTGGCCAGGCGGACCGGGGCGATCCAGGAGCCGGACGTCGCGGGCTAGCGCCTGCGGTCGCGGCTGAAGCCGCTCCTGCAGGCCCTCCCCGCCGTAGGAGCGGCTTCAGCCGCGACCACCAAGCCAGACAGCATCCCAGAACGGATAATCCGCCACCCGGCGCACGAGCCCGGCACGCACAGGATTCGCCACGATGTAGCGCGCCACTGCCTGCAGATCATCTTCCCGGCGCAGCGCCCGATCGTGGTACCCCCGCGCCCACAATCCGCCGGACCGTCGGCACTCGCGATTCACGGCATGCGCACTGCGACCCTTCAGGATCCGCGAGGCGGTGCCGAGCGACCCGTCATTTCCGAGCTGCAGCAGGCAATGCGCGTGGTCGGGCATCAGGACCCAGGCAAGCAAGGAGAATCCCTGGACCGGGAGGGCAAAGGTGCGCGCCGCCGCGCAGGCCGCGACGAAGTCAGCGAACACGGATTCCCTGTCCCGTGTCGCGAATGTCACGTGGTACACGTGGCGTGGCAGGGACACACGCCCCTTGCGAAGCGCTGCGTGCCCACGCCGACCGCATGCGTCCCTGTCCATTCGGGAAGCGTGGCCGAAGGCGGTATCCGGTGGCATCGGGGATCGACCCGAGCCGATGTCGGACTGTGGGTCGCGGCTTCAGCCGCGACGCGGGGCGCTACAGCAGCTTGCTGCGCCGCATCTCCAGGGTGCGCTCGGGCGGCATGAACGAATCGGGCCGGGCCGAGGCCCAGAAGGCCCGGAACACGGCGTGCTCGGGGACGCCGTCGAGCAGTTCGCCCGGCGCGAGGAAGCGGTACAGCGCGGCCAGCGAACGCACCTCGGTGGGCGCGACGCGGCGCAGGATGTGCTCGGGCCCGAGCTGGGACGGATGCTCCAGGCCCGCCGCGCCGAGCATGTCGCGCAGCGCCCGCAGGGTGTTCTGGTGGAAGTTGAACACGCGCGTGGCCTTGTCCTCGACGTCGAGCGCGCGCCAGCGCGCCGGGTCCTGGGTGGCGACGCCGGTCGGGCAGTGGTCGGTGTGGCAGCTGCGCGACTGGATGCAGCCCAGCGCAAACATGAAGCCGCGTCCGGCATTGCACCAGTCCGCGCCCATGGCCACGGTGCGGGCGATGTCGAACGCGCTGGCGATGCGGCCGGCGGCGGCGATCCGGATCCGGTCGCGCAGGCCGATCCCGACCAGGGTGTTGTGCACCAGCATCAGGCCTTCGTGCATCGGCACGCCGACGTGGTTGATGAACTCCAGCGGCGCGGCGCCGGTGCCGCCTTCGGCGCCGTCGACGACGATGAAGTCGGGCAGGATCCCGCTCTCGAGCATCGCCTTGGCCACGCCGAACCATTCCCAGGGATGGCCGATGGCGAGCTTGAAGCCGGTCGGCTTGCCGCCCGACAGTTCGCGCAGCCGGGCAATGAACGCCAGCAGTTCCAGCGGCGTGGAGAACTCCGGATGCGACGCCGGCGAGACGCAATCCACCCCCACCGGCACGCCGCGCGCGGCCGCGATCTCGGCGGTGACCTTCGCTCCGGGCAGCATGCCGCCGTGCCCGGGCTTGGCGCCCTGCGAGAGCTTGAGCTCGATCATCTTCACCTGCGGGTCGCGCGCGTTCTCCGCGAAGCGCACGGCATCGAACCGCCCTTCCCCGTCGCGGCAGCCGAAGTAGCCCGAGCCGATCTCCCACACCAGGTCGCCGCCGCGTTCGCGGTGGTAGGACGAGATCGAACCCTCGCCGGTGTCGTGGTAGAAGCGGCCGCGCCGGGCGCCCTCGTTGAGCGCGCGGATCGCATTGGCCGAGAGCGCGCCGAAGCTCATCGCCGAGATGTTGAACACGCTGGCGTCGTAGGGCACCGACTGCGCGCCGCCGACCAGTACCCGGAAGTCGTGCGACTCGGCGTGGGCCGGCACCAGCGAATGGTTGATCCACTCGTAGGCCAGGCTGTAGGGATCGTGCTCGCTGCCGAACGGCACCGTGTCGCGCTCGCTCTTGGCGCGCTGGTACACCAGCGCCCGCTTCTCGCGCGAGAACGGTACCTCGACCAGGTTGTCCTCGATGAAGTACTGGCGGATCTCGGTGCGGATCGACTCCAGCCCGTAGCGCACGTGCGCGCTCACCGGGTACAGCCGGCGCAGGGTCGAGCGCGCCTGCAGCACGTCGGCCAGGCCCAGCACGGACAGCACCAGCGCGGGGACCGCCAGCCACCACCAGGCCGGCGTCCATCGCAGCGCGAGCAGCGTGGTGGCGATGGCGATCGCGATGCAGGCGAACCAGGTCGAGCGGCGGTGGAACATGGATCCCCGTTGCGACGCGCCGGCGTTGGCGCGCCCCCATGATCACACAGTCCCCCACGGACCCTGTAGCAGCGGCTTCAGCCGCGACCCGCTCCCGCACCGGCACGATCGGTGCCCGCGCGGCCGGTACGCGCCGACGACCATGGTGGGATCGTGAGGGCCCAGACGGCGACGCGGGGTCGCGGCTGAAGCCGCTCCTGCAGGATGCTGGAGGTGGTGCCCGAGGCCGGACTCGAACCGGCATGACCGCGAGGTCGAGGGATTTTCGTACCACTTCGGCTTTCGCCGCCGGCCGCGGCCGTTCGTGGTCTGGAGCACGCCTTCACCATGGCGCCGATGCGCGACAGGTGCCCGCCGTCTGCTCTCTACACCTTCCCCGCTGGACTGGGGCTTGGCTCGGCGTTGGCGCGGGCGGTCGGCCCAGGGCGTTCGCCGAATTTGACGGGTGCCACCCCCGGCGTTTCCCCCGGGGGGCTCAAACGTTCTTCAAGTCCCTTGTGTCTACCGATTCCACCACTCGGGCGTGGCCGGCGACGCGCCTCCCCAGCGGGGAGGGATTGGAGGCCTGGGTCGGAATCGAACCGGCGTACGCGGATTTGCAGTCCGCTGCATGACCACTCTGCCACCAGGCCGGTGACGCTCGCCACGGACAACAATACACGCCCGCGGGGCTGACAAACAAAGCCCCGGCGGTGCCGGGGCCTTGTCGAAACTGGAGCGGGAAACGAGGCTCGAACTCGCGACCTCAACCTTGGCAAGGTTGCGCTCTACCAACTGAGCTATTCCCGCGTTGAGCCGTGCATTTTACCGCCCGTCCGCGCGCTGTCAACAGCATTGCGCTCGCCGTCGCGCAGGACCGGCCAGGCCGCGCGCAGGTACGCCCACCCCGACCACAGGGTGAGCAGCGCGGCGCCGCCCAGCAGCCAGTCACCGACGTGGAACAGCGGCACGCCCATCCAGATGTCCGTGCCTGGCTGCAGCGGGTACCGGGGGTTGATCGAGTACAGCAGGCACGACAGCGCCACCATCTGGGCGGTGGTCTTGATCTTGCCGATGGTGGCGACCTTGACCGTGGCCCGCTGGCCCAGTTCGGCCATCCATTCGCGCAGCGCCGAGACCGCGATCTCGCGGCCCACGATCACCGCCGCCCAGAACGCCATCCAGGGCGTCGGGTGGCCCTGCACGATCAGGAACAGGGCCACGGCCACCATCAGCTTGTCGGCCACCGGGTCGAGGAAGGCGCCGAACGCCGAGTACTGGTGGAAGCGGCGCGCGATCCAGCCGTCCAGCCAGTCGGTGACCGCAGCCAGGATGAACACGAACGCGGACGCGAAATTGGTCCACTGCGAGGGCATGTAGAACACGGCCACCAGCACCGGGATCAGCACGATCCGCAGCAGGGTCAGCCAGGTGGGGATGGTCAGCTTCATGTCGGGCGTGGGGGGGCTTGGACGGGAGCATCGGCCTCGTGCAGGCCATGCAGGGTCGCATAGATTCGCTTGGCCAGCGCCTCGTTCACGCCCTCGACCTGGGCGATTTCCTCGACCCCCGCCGCCTTCAGGCCCGGCAGGCCGCCGAAATGTCGCAGCAGGTTGGCGCGCCGGCGCGGGCCGATCCCGGGGATGTCCTCGAGCCGGCTGCTAGTGCGCGCTTTCTGCCGCCGGCCGCGGTGGCCGGTGATGGCGAAGCGATGCGCTTCGTCGCGGACCTGCTGGATCAGCTGCAGGCCCTGGGAGGCGGGGCCGGGGCGCAGCTCGCGGCCGTCGGGCAGCAGCAGGCGCTCGTGGCCCGGACGGCGTTCCTCGCCCTTGGCCACGCCCACCACCAGCACCCCAGGCTGGCCCGGGGCGGCGGCGGCGGGGATGCCGAGCGCATCGAGCACGCTGCGGGCCTGGGCCACCTGCCCTGCCCCGCCGTCGATCAGCAGCAGGTCGGGCAGGACCGCGCCGGGGCCGGGCCGGGGGGCGTGCGGATCCGCGGCCTGCTCCAGCGCCGCGGCGGCGCGGCGGAAGCGCCGCGTCAGCGCCTGCTGCATGGCCGCGTAGTCGTCGCCCGGCTCGATCCCGGCGATGTTGTAGCGGCGGTACTGGCTGCGCACCGCGCCTTCGGCGTCGAACACCACACACGAGGCCACCGTGGCCTCGCCCATGGTGTGGCTGATGTCGAAGCACTCGATCCGCGAGGGCGCCTGCTCCAGCCCCAGCAGTTCGCACAGCGCCGCCATCCGCGCCTGCTGCGCGGCCTGGCTGCCCAGTTCGGTGGCCAGCGCCATCTCGGCATTGCGCCGGGCCAGGTCGAGGTAGCCGGCCCGCTCGCCGCGCACGCCGTGGCGCAGCTGCACCTTGCGCCCGGCCGCGGCGGTGAACGCCTCTTCCAGCAGGGCCTGGTCCTCGATCGTCCGGTCGAGCACGATCTCGCGCGGCGGCGCCTGCTCGCCGTAGTACTGCGAGACGAACGCCGCCAGCACCTCGGCCGGGTTGTCGCTGCCGTTGGTCTTCGGGAAGAACGCCCGCGTGCCGAGGTTGCGGCCGTCGCGGAACGCGAGCAGGACCACGCAGGCCTGGCTGCCCTGCATCGCCACCGCCAGCACGTCGAGGTCGGCCGCGCGGCCGTCCACGTACTGGCGCGCCTGCGTGCTGCGCACGCTGGCCAGCAGGTCGCGCAGGCGCGCGGCTTCCTCGAAGTCGAGCCGCTGGCTGGCCGCCTCCATGGCCTCGCCCAGTTCCCCGGTGAGCTCGTCGCTGCGGCCTTCCAGGAACAGGGTGGCGCGGCGCACCGCCTCGGCGTACTCGCGCGCCGGCGCCAGCCCCACGCAGGGCGCGGAGCAGCGGCCGATCTGGTACTGCAGGCACGGGCGCGAGCGGTTGCGGAACACGCTGTCCTCGCAGCTGCGCAGCTTGAACAGCTTGTGCATCATGTTCAGCGTCTCGCGCACCGCGGTGACGCCGGGATACGGGCCGAAGTAGCGGCCGGGCACGTTGCGTGGCCCGCGGTGCAGCGCCAGCCGCGGCCACGGCTCCTGGGTGACGAGCACGTAGGGATAGCTCTTGTCGTCGCGCAGCAGCACGTTGTAGCGCGGCCGCAGCGACTTGATCAGCTGGTTCTCCAGCAGCAGCGCCTCGCCCTCGGTGCGGGTCACCGTGACTTCCATGCGCGCCACCTGGGCCAGCATCGCCATGGTCCGCGCCGGCTTCGGGGAACCGCTGAAGTAGCTGGCCACGCGCTTGCGCAGCGCGCCGGCCTTGCCGACGTAGAGCACGCTGCCGTCGGCGGCGATCATGCGGTAGACGCCCGGCGCGGTGCTCAGCCCGCGGGCGAAGGCCTTGCCGTCGAAGGGGGGCGCGTCGGGGGCGCGGGGGCCGGGAGCGTTGGCCTCGCCGGTCATTCGCCGATCGGTACGTGGCGCAGGGCCCCGGATCGCGGATCGAAGCGGAGCACGGCATGGGCATCGGTGTCGGCGATCCAGACCGCGCCGCCCGCCACCGCCAGCCCGGCCGATCCGTGCAGGCGCTGGGGCAGTTCCACCGTGCTCAGTTCGCCGCCGCCCAGGCGCAGGCTGCGCAGTGCGTCGTTGCCGGCGTCGGCGATCCAGAGCACGGGCGAATCGGGGTCGAGCGCGATCGCCAGCGGCTGCTGCAGGCGTGCCTCGGTGCGCGCGCCATCGGCGTTGCCGTACTGCCACTGGTCCACGCCCACGAGGGTGGAGACCGCGCCGGTCCGCGCGTTGACGCTGCGGATGGCCGAACCGGCCGCGTCGCAGACGTAGAGCATCTGCTGCACGGCGGCCAGCGCCACCGGTTCGGCGAACGCGGCCCCGATCCCGCCGCCGTCGGTCACCGCCAGGCGCCCGGAGCCGGCCAGCAGCTCCAGCCCCGGCTTGCCCAGGTCGTACTTCCAGACCCGGTTGTCGCCGGCGGTGGCGATGAACAGCCAGGCGCCGCTCAACGCCACCGCGCGCGGCTGGTCGAGCGCCACCGCGCGCGGGTCGTGGATCGGGCCTTCGGCCGGCGTGCCGGCGCGGCCGGCGCCGCAGATGGTGTCGATGTCGCCGCTGCGCAGTTCCACCCGGCGCACCGCGTGGTTGCCGCTGTCGGCCACGTAGAGCGCGTCGCGCCACAGGCACATGCCGTGCGGGCGGTTGAACGCGGCCAGCTCCATCGGGCCGTCGATGAAGCCGGGGCCGCCGCTGCCGAACTGGCGCAGCACGCGCCCGGACTGGTCGCATTCGAGCACCCGGTGATGCTCGCTGTCGGCCACGTACAGGGTGTTGCCGTGAACCACCAGGCCGGTGGGGAAGCGCAGCGGCAGCGGCGGCTCGCCGCCGCGGCGCATCTCGATCGGGTCGGCGTTGGGCACGGTGGGCACCAGCTCGTCGGCCAGCGCGCTGATCCGCGCATCGAGTTCGCGGATCGGGCCGTCGCCGACGATCCGCTCGCGGATCCGGCCCTCGCCGTCGATCAGCACCACCGTCGGCCAGGCCTCGATGCCGTAGTGCTGCCACATGGTCCAGTCGGGGTCATGGCCGATCGGGAAGTCGTGGCGCTGGCGGTTCAGGCGCTTGCCGATGCGGCGCGAGTCGCGCTCGCTGTCGAACCGGGGCACGTGCACCGCCACCACGTTCAGCCGCTCGCCGTGGCGTGCGCGCAGCCGCGCCAGGTCGGCCAGCCGGTGCTGGCACCAGGCCGAGCCGGCGTTGATGAACGCCAGCGCGCAGACCTTGCCCCGCAGTTGCGCCATGCGCAGCGGCGCGAGCAGGTTCAGCCACTCGACGCTCGGCGGGAACTCGGGGGCGACGGCATCCATGCGGGGATTATGCGTCAACCGGCTGCGGGCGGTCGGCCAGCCGCGCGACGATGCGCCGGGCGGCGGCGTCGACCAGGCCGAAGACGTGCTCGAAGGCCTCCGGGCCGCCGGTGTACGGGTCGGGGATCTCGGCGCCCTGCCCCAGGCCCGCCCATTCGAGCAGCAGCGCGCTGCGGGCGGTGGCATCGGCGGGGGCGCGGGCGCGCACGTCGGCCAGGTTGCTCGCGTCGGCGCACAGCAGCCAGTCGAAGTGGTGGTAGTCGGCGGCGCGCAGCTGGCGGGCGCGCAGCCCGCGCAGGTCCAGGCCGTGCCCGAGCGCGTTGCGCACGGTGCGCGGGTCGGGCGGATTGCCGATGTGCCAGCCACTGGTGCCGGCCGAATCGAGCTCCACCCGGTGCCCGAGCCCGGCCTGTTCCAGGTGGTGGCGCAACAGGCCCTCGGCCAGCGGCGAACGGCAGATGTTGCCCAGGCACACGACCAGCAGGCGCAACGGTTCAGACATTCATGCTCTCCAGCAGTGACTGGGCGCGGGCCAGGTCCTCGGCAGTGTCCACGCCCTGGGGGAACGGCTCGGGGGTGGGCGCCACCGCGATCGGCAGGCCGGCCTCGAGCACGCGCAGCTGTTCCAGCGCCTCGATCCGCTCCAGCCGCCCCGGCGGCATGGTCGCGAACCGGCGCAGGAAGCCCGCCCGGTAGGCGTAGATGCCGATGTGGCGCAGCCAGGCGCCGGCGGGCACCAGGCCCGCGTCGCCGCGGGCGAAGGCGTCGCGGTGCCAGGGCACCGGCGCGCGGCTGAAATACAGGGCCTGGCCGTTGTCGGCCACCACCACCTTGACCACGTTGGGGTCGAACAGCGCCTCGCGCGAGGCGATCGGCTCGGCCAGGGTCGCCATCCCGGCGCCGCTGTCCGCCAGCAGTTCCGCCACGCGGCGGATCCCGGAGGCCGGAGCGAAGGGTTCGTCGCCCTGCAGGTTGACCACGATGGTGTCGTCGTCCCAGCCGGACAGGTCGGCGCATTCGGCCAGGCGATCGGTGCCGGACTGGTGGCCGCGGCCGGTCATCACCACCTGTACGCCGCAGCCCTCGAGCGCGTGCGCGATGCGCTCGTCGTCAGCGGCCACCCGCACCTCGCGCGCGCCGGCGGCGAGCGCGCGCCGGGCCACGTGCAGCACCAGCGGCTCGCCACCGAGCAGCCGCAGCGGCTTGCCGGGCAACCGGGTGGCGTCGTGGCGGGCGGGAATGGCGACGACGAAGTCGAGGGGATCCATGGCGAGGATTCTACCGGTTGCCTGGCGATCACATTCGCCGCCAGGATCCTGGTGGCGGTCCCGTCGCCTCGCGGGCCACTGCAGGAGCGGCTTCAGCCGCGACCGGCGGACATGCGGACAGCCATGCGTGGCAGGCGATGTGGCGAGGCTGCGATCGGCAGCTTCTCCCCATCTTCGTGGGTGGTCGCGGCTGAAGCCGCTCCTACAGGGAATGCGGGTCAGGCGGTGGCGGACGACCTGGGGCCAAGACGGTCGAGCAGCGCGATCCAGAAGGCTTCGGGCAGGCGCGCGTCGATGCCCACGCTGAAATAGCGGTCGTTGGCGAAGGCCCGGCACTTCACTGCGTCCTTTTCGGTCAGAAGCACCGGCAGGTCGCTGCCGAAGCGCAGGTCTTCGGCCACGTAGCGGTGGTGGTCGCCGAAGGCATGCGGCACCACCGCGATGCCGTGCCCGCGCAGCATGGCGAAGAAGCGTTCCGGATCGCCGATGCCGGCGACGGCGTGCACGCGCTGGCCGGCGAACGCCGACAGCGGCAGCGGACGGCCGCCGGCCATCGGCCGCGCCGGGCCGGGTTCGAACCACATCGGCCATTCGCCGAAGCCGGCGGCCAGGTCGGTGTCGGTGCCGACGTTGAGGACCCGGAAATCGCAGTCGCCGCCGCGCGCCGGCGGTTCGCGCAGCGGACCGGCCGGCAGCAGGCGGCGGTTGCCGTAGCGTCGGCGGCCGTCGATCACCTCGATTTCCAGGTCGCGCGCCAGCCGGTAATGCTGCAGGCCGTCGTCGCACACCACCACGTCGCAGCCTTCGGCGACCAGCGCCCGGGCCGCGGCCACGCGGTCGCGGTCGACGCGTACGCGCACGCCGGTGCGCGCGGCCAGCAGCACCGGCTCGTCGCCGCCGAGCGCCGGATCGGTGCCGGCGTCCACCCAGCGCGGCGTGCCGGCGTCGGCACGGCCGTAGCCGCGACTGGCGATGCCCGGCGTCCAGCCGGCCGCGCGCAGGCGCTCGACCAGGGCGATGGTGAGCGGGGTCTTGCCGCTGCCGCCGGCGACCAGGTTGCCCACCACGACCACCGGGCGACCGGCGTGGCGCGCGCGCAGCAGCCTGCGCCGGTACAGCCCGCGACGCAGGCCCGCCACGGCGCCGTATACGGCCGACAGGGCCTGGGCGTACAGGGGCACGCGCGCGCCTTCGTACCAGTGCCGGGGCGGCTGGCCGGCGCGACCGCTCATGCCTCGCCCCCGTCGCGGAACTGCATCCGGTGCAGGTGCGCGTACAGGCCGCCGCGGGCCAGCAGCTCGGCGTGGGTGCCCTGCTCCACGAGCCGGCCCTGGTCGAGCACCAGCACCTGGTCGGCGTGCTCGATGGTCGAGAGCCGGTGCGCGATCACCAGGGTGGTGCGATCGGGCATGAGCCGCTCGAGCGCTTCCTGCACCAGGCGTTCGGATTCGGTGTCGAGCGCGGCGGTGGCTTCGTCCAGGATCAGGATCGGCGCGTCGCGCAGGATCGCGCGCGCGATCGCCAGCCGCTGCCGCTGGCCGCCCGAGAGCATCGCCCCGTTTTCGCCGATCGGGGTGTCCATGCCCTGCGGCAGGCGTTCGATGAACTCCCAGGCGTTGGCCGCCTCGGCCGCCGCGCGCAGCGCCTGCGGATCGGCCTCGGCGGCGTAGGCGATGTTGGCCGCGACACTGTCGTCGAACAACATCACCCGCTGGCCGACCAGGGCGACCTGGCGGCGCAGGTCGGCCAGGCGGTACTGGTCGAGCGGGACCCCGTCGAGGGTGATGCGGCCTTCGCTGGGCTCGTAGAACCGCGGCACCAGCCGCACCAGGCTGGTCTTGCCGCTGCCCGAGCGGCCCACGATCGCGGTTACCGTGCCCGGCGCGGCAGTGAAGCTGATCCCGTCCAAGGCCTTGCGGCCGTCGTCGCGGGCGTAGCTCAGCGACACGTTGTCGAACACCAGCAGGCCGCGGGCGCGCGCGAGCGGCACGCTGCCGGAGTCGGCCTCCTCCTCGGCGTCGAGGATCGAGAACAGGCGTTCGGCCGCGGCCACGCCGCGCCCGATCACGCTCTGCACGTTGGTGATCCGGCGCAGCGACGGGATGATGCCCATCATCGCGGTCATCAACTGCACGAACTCGCCGGGGTTGAGCCGCCCCTGCAATGCTTCGCGCACGGCCACCCACACGATCGCCGCCAGCGCCAGGGCGGCCAGGATCTGGACCAGGGCCGAGGAGATCGCGCGCGTGGTCTCGACCTTCATGTTCAGCCGCAGGATGCGGTTGGCGAAGGCCGAGTAGCGGTCGCGCTCGAAGGCCTGCGCGCCGTACACCTTGACGTCCTGCTGCGCGGCCAGCGACTGCTCGGCGCTGGCCGCGAGCGCGCCCATGCCGTCCTGGATGCCGCGGCTGATCCGGCGGTAGCGCCCGCCCACGTACCAGACCAGCACCCCGATCAGCGGCGCGATCAGGATCATCGCCAGGGTCACCTTGACGCTGGTGTAGAGCATCAGGCCGAACAGGAACAGCACCGTCAGCCCGTCGGTGAGGATCGCCTTGAGCGCGTCGGAGCTCGCCTGGGTGACCTGCTCGGTGTCGAAGTTGAGCCGGCTCACCATCGCCGGGACCGCCTCGGTGTCGAAGCGGGTGCTGGGCAGGCGCAGGTACTTGCCCAGGACCAGTTCGCGCAGGTCCCGCACCACGCTGCGGCCGACCCGGGCGATCCCGTAGTCGGTGGCGAACGTGGCCAGGCCACGGACCAGGAACAGCCCGATGATCGCCGCCGGCAGCACCACCGCCATCTCCGGCTTGGGATCGACGAAGCCGTCGTTGGTCAGCGGCTCCATCAGCCAGACGAACGCCGCGCCGGCGGCGGCCTCGACGATCATGGCCGCCATCGCCGCCAGCAGGAACGGCCAGTACAGCCACGCATGCCCCAGCAGGCGCCGGTAGACCGCCCAGGCGCCCTGCCCGGCCCCGGATCCGCTGGCGTGGTCGTCGCTGCTCATTGCGGGCTGGCGGCCGGCGCCTCGGGGGCGGTCGCGTTGGCCACGCGGGTGAAGCCGAGCTGGCCCAGCGCCTCGTAGGCGGTCACCACCGCCTGCCACGGCGTGCGCGCGTCGGCGCGCAGCAGCACGGTGCGGTCGCGGTCGTCTCCGGCGACCTCCACGATCGTGCGCTTGAGCGATTCGACGTCGGTGCGCAGCGCCTCGCGGTCGTCCACGAAGTAGCGGCCGTCGGCGTTGATCAGCAGGCTCAACGGGTCGGACGCGGCGTGGGCCTCGCCGCCGGCCCGCGGCAGTTCGATCTTGAGCACCGAGCGTGCGTCGAAGGTGGTGGTGATCACGAAGAAGATGATCAGCACCAGGATCACGTCGATCAGCGGCACCAGGTTGATCTCCGGGACGTCCTCGGCGCGGCGGTCGCGGATGCGCATCGCGTCAGTCCTGCCCGGCGGCCGCGGCATCGGCGGGGATCGCCGCGACCGCGGCGGCCGCGCGCCGGGCGCGGGGGTCGATCACGTCCATGAGCTGGATCGCCTCGTGCTCCATCTCGACGATGTAGCCATCGATGCGGGCGCGGAACCAGCGATGGAACACCAGCGCCGGCACCGCGACGACCATGCCGGCGGCGGCGCACACCAGCGCCTTGCCGATGCCGCCGGCCAGCTGGTTGACGTCGCCCACGCCGTGGTCCATCACTCCCAGGAACATCTGGATCATGCCGACCACGGTGCCGAACAAGCCCAGCAGCGGGCCGGCTCCCGCGATCGTGCCCAGGGCGCTCAGGAAGCGCTCCATGCGATGGGCGATGTGGCGGCCCACGTCCTCCACCCGCTCGCGGATCTCCTCGCGCGGCCGGTGGCGCACGTCCAGCGCGGCGGCCAGCAGCGCGCCCAGCGGCGAATTGCGGCGCAGCGACTCGATGTGGGCCGGGTCGAGCTTGCCGCGGGCGGCCCAGGCGCGGACTTCCTCGCCCAGCCCGGGCGGCAGCACGGCCTGCCTGCGCAGCGCCCAGAAGCGTTCGACGATGATCGCCAGCCCCACGGCGGACAGCAGCAGTAGCGGAATCATCGGCCAACCGCCGGCCTTCACGAGTTCGAGCACGCACTCCCTCCGGCCCGCCCGGGCCCGTCATCCATGCCCGATAGAATATCCCAGTGCCCGCCGGCACCGCCCCGCTCACGGCGCGCCATCGGCGCGGCGCACCGCGTCCCACAGCCGCGGCCGTCCGGCGCGCTGCGTGTGCACCCGGATTCCCCCGCGCAGCAGGCGCACCCGCACCGCGCCGTCGCGCGCGCTCACCGGCACCTGCGCGCCCGCCAGCGTCCAGCGGCGCACCACGTCGGGCGCCGGGTGGCCGAAGCGGTTGCCGTGGCCGGCCGAGACCAGGGCCAGGCGGGCGCCCGTGGCCTGGATCAGGGCCGGATCCGACGAACCGCCGCTGCCGTGGTGCGCCACCAGGACCACGTCGCTGTCGAGTCGGCCGGGGTGGTCGTGGACCAGCATGCGCTCGACCACCTTGCCCACGTCCCCGACCAGCAGCGCCGAACCATGCGCCGAGCGCACCTGCAGCACGCAGCTCGACTCGTTTCCCATGGCCGGGAAGTACAGGTCCGGATGCAGGAACCGGAACTCCACGCCGTCGGCCTGCCAGGCCGAACCGGCCAGGCAGGGCGCCGCGCCGCCGATCCGCGCATCGCTGGCGGCGAAGACCGGACCGTCGGGGAAGCTGCGCCGCAGCGCCCGGTAGCCGCCGGCGTGGTCGGCATCGCCGTGGCTGACCACGATCCCGTCCAGCCGCCGCACGCCCAGCGCATGCAGCGCAGGCACCACCACCCGCTCGCCGGCGTCGAAGCCCTCGGGCACCGCCGGCCCGGCGTCGTACAGGAACGCGTGGCGCGCGGTGCGCAGCACCACCGCGGTGCCCTGCCCCACGTCCAGCATCACCAGTTCGAACTCGCCGGGACGCGGCAGCGCCCGGTCGGGCCACAGCAGTGGCAGCAACAGCAGCGCCGCCAGCGGTTTCCCCGGCACGCCACGCGGCAGCAGCAGCCAGAACGCGCCCAGCAGCGCGAGCGGAAGCGCGAACCACGCCGCTTCCGGCAGCCACCACAGCGCGACCGGCCCGTCCGCCAGCGATTCGAACAGCGGCCACGAGGCATCGAAACAGGTCGCCGCGAGCCGCCACGCCGGCCCGCCCCAGCCCGGATGCAGCGCCTCGAGCCCGGTGCCGGCGAGCGCCAGCGGCACCACCACCAGGCTCCACCACGGGATCGCCACCAGGTTGGCCAGCGGCCCGGCCAGCGAAGCCTGCCCGAACAGCACCGCGGTCAGCGGAAGCAGGCCGAGGGTGGCCACCCACTGCGCGGCCAGGAAGCCGCCGACCACCGGTTGGCGTCCGCCTGCCGGCAGGCACCAGACCAGCCAGGCGACGCCGGCGAAGCTGAGCCAGAAGCCGGCCGTGAGCACGGCCAGCGGATCGACCAGCAGCAGTGCGATCGCCGCCAGCGCCAGCGAATCGCCCACGCCCATCGGACGCCGCCACAACCGCGCCAGCACCACCATCGCCACCATCAGCACCGTGCGCACCGTGGGCAGCGCGAAGCCGGCCACTGCGGCATACCCGGTCGCGCCCAGCAGCGCGCCCACCGCCGCGGCCTGCGGTCGCGGCACGCACCGGCCCAGCGCGGGCAGCAGCCACCAGCCCGCGGCCACGGCCAGGGCGGCGAACCCGGCCACCAGCCCGACGTGGAAGCCGGAGATCGCGACCAGATGGGTCAGACCGGTGGCACGCAGCGTGTCCCAGTCGACGTCGCCCAGGCCGCGGGTATCGCCCAGCGCCAGGGCGCGGACGAACCGCGCCGCCGGCCGCGGCACCTGCGCGTCGATCGCCGTGGCCATGCGCTGGCGCCAGCCATCGATGCCGGCGCCGCCACGCAGCTGGCGCACCGGTTCGGCCTGGCGCACGTAGCCGGTGGCCGCGACCCGCGCCGCCAGCATCTGCTTCTCGCTGTCGCCCTGGCCCGGATTGCGCAGGCCGCGCGGCGCCCGCAGCCGCACGGTGAACCGCCAGCGGCTGCCGGCCTCGATGGCCAGGCGCTTCCCGCCGGTGGCGTCGGTGCTGGCGCGGTCGTCGTACCAGGACAGGCGCAGCAGGCGACCGCGCAGCGCGACGGGGATCGCCTCGCCGCGGTCCACCCGCAGCAGGAAGCGGGTCCGGCGCGGCTCGTGCACCGGCAGCTGGACCACGGTGCCGGTGACTTCGAAGTCGCCGCGCTCGAGCGCCGGCGGCAGCTGTCGTGACAGGACCCAGGCCGCGTGCAGGCCGAACAGCGCCGCGCCCACCGCGAACGCACCGGCCGGCCGCCACCAGTCGCGCTGGCGCGACCAGGCCCAGGCGCCCGGGAGCAGCAGCGCGGCCAGGCCGGCCACGGGCGGCAGTGCCGGCAGCCGCGACGCGGCCAGCACGCCCAGCACCAGCGCCAACGCCACGCCGGGACCGAAGGGAGGCCGCACGGGGCGACCGGAGGACAGGCCGTCCATGGTCTGCGCTCGCTCGGGAGTCCGGGCGAGTGTCCGCGCCGGGCCAGGCGCAGGGGATCGGGACGGGGATCGCGCCGGTGTAGGGGAATGCCGGCGCCGGATGCAGGGCGCCGCGGCGCCCGGGATTCAGCGCAGTTCGAAGGCGTCGGCGTCGAGCATCGCCGGGAAGTGCTCCCGGTGCTCGGCCAGCGGCGTCCACTGCAGGGTGGTGGTCGACACCACCTCGGCGTCGCTGCACTCGTTCACCGGGTGGCCGAGGAAGTCGTACACCGCGCTGTCGCCGTCGTAGCGCAGGCCGTTGCCGTCCTCGCCTACCCGGTTGAGCCCGGCGACGTAGCACAGGTTCTCGATCGCGCGGGCGCGCAGCAGGGTCTTCCAGGCGTGTGCGCGCGGTCCGGGCCAGTTGGCGACGTAGATCAGCAGGTCGAAGTCGGGCGCGCCGGGGCGCTCGACGTCGTAGCGGTTGCGCGAGAACACCGGGAAGCGCAGGTCGTAGCAGACCAGCGGGCAGATCCGCCAGCCGCGCCATTCCACCGACAGGCGTTCGCGCCCTGGGGCATAGCGCTCGTGCTCGCGGGCGTAGCGGAACAGGTGGCGCTTGTCGTAGTGCTCCAGCCCGCCGCCGGGGGTGGCCCACAGCAGGCGGTTGAAGACCTTGTCGTCCACCCGCAGCTGCACGCTGCCGCAGATCGCCGCCTCGAGCCGGTCGGCCTGTTCGCGCATCCAGGCCACGGTGGGCCCGTCCATGGTCTCGGCCTGGGCGATGGCGTCGTTGGAGAACCCGCTGGTGAAGGTCTCCGGCAGCAGCACCACGTCGGTGGTGCCGCGCAGGGGAGCGATGAGGCCGCCGTAGTATTCGCGGTTGGCGTCCGGGTCGTGCCAGCGGGTGGCGCCCTGGACCAGGGAGATGCGCAAACTGTTGTCCATGGCCATGAGCCTAGCCGAAGGCACCGGGAACGGGTAGCCATGCCGGCCGCCCGTCACCGGGCGCCCCAGGCCCCGGCATGCTGCGCGCGCTAGAGCCGCTGCAGGCGCTCGATCGCGGCGTCCAGGGTGGCCTCGTGCTTGGCGAAGCACAGGCGTGCCAGTCGCTGTCCTGGTGGCGGCGCTTCGTAGAACGGCGACAGCGGGATCGCGGCCACGCCCTTCTCGACCGTCAGCCAGCGGCAGAACGCCGCGTCGTCCAGGTCGCTCACCGCCGAGTAGTCGACCAGCTGGAAATAGCCGCCGGGCACCGGCAGCGGGCGCAGACGCGTGGTCGCGAGCTGCTCGCGGAAGCGGTCGCGCTTGGCCTCGTAGAACGCGCCCAGCTGCTCGTAATGCTCCGGGTGCGCCTGCAGCATCGTGGCGAACGCGTGCTGGCCCGGGGTGAAGGTGCTGAAGACGTTGTACTGGTGCACCTTGCGGAACTCGGCCGACAGCGCCAGCGGCGCGATGCAGTAGCCGATCTTCCAGCCGGTGCAGTGGTAGGTCTTGCCGAAGCTCGACACCACGAACGCGCGCTCGCGCAGCGCCGGGTAGCGCAGCACCGACTCGTGCCGGCGGCCGTCGAACACGATGTGCTCGTAGACCTCGTCCGAGAGCAGGAACACGCCGGTGTCCCGGACGATCGCCTCCAGCTCGCGCATGTCGCCTTCCGAGAACATCGCCCCGGACGGGTTGTGCGGGCTGTTGACCATCAGCATCCGGGTCCGCGGCGTGATCGCCTCGCGCACGCGCTGCCAGTCGGGGGCGAAGGTGGCCGGGTCCAGCGGCACGTGCACCGCGTGCGCGCCGGCCAGGTCGATCGTCGGCTCGTAGCTGTCGTAGCACGGATCGAGCACCACCACTTCCTCGCCCGCGCGCACCACCGCGTGCACGGCGTTGAAGATCGCCTCGGTCGCGCCGCTGGTCACCGTGACCTCCGCGTCGGGGTCGGGACGGTGGCCGTAGACGCGCAGGGTCTTGTCGGCGATCGCCTGGCGCAGCGCCGGCACGCCGGTCATCGGCGCGTACTGGTGGTGGCCGTCGCGCATGGCCTGGTCCAGCGCCGCCACCAGCGCCGCCGGCACCGGGAAATCCGGGAAGCCCTGCCCCAGGTTCACCGCGCCGTGCTCCTGCGCCAGCTGCGACATCACGCTGAAGATGGTGGTGCCGACCTTCGGCAGCTTGGACTGGATCATCTCGACTCGCGGTGACTGTGAGGAACGGGAGTTTACGATCCGGGTCCGATGGGTTACACCTGTCGCGATGTTTCCAACGCGCAGGCATCGCCCGGTGACGGACCGGCCCGCGGACCGGGCCTGCGCCTGCGCGCGCCCCGGCCACCGCGGCCGCCGGCGCTGCGCGAGGCGGCGCTGACCCGGCATGCACGACGCAGGTACACGCCTCGACGCCGCGCGCATGGTCGCGCTGCTGCAGGCCTACCTCGAGGCCGAGTACCAGTGGCAGCACGAGGGGTCATGGCATGACATCGTGGTCGGCCTGCCCACGCCGGGCCTTGAGCTCGCCTACCCCTCGGCCACCTCCTTCGGCCTGCTGTCGGCCTGGAACCCGCATTCGGTCGAGCGCAGCAGGGAGGAGAACCGGCGCGCCGACGACGCCCTGCACGAGGTCCTGGCCGCGAGCGGACACCGGTTCCTGCCGGCGTTCGCCCAGGCCCCCAACCGCACCTGGCGCGAGCCCAGCTGGCTGGTGATGGACATGGATGCGCCAGGGTTCGACGCGCTCTCGCGGCGCTTCGGACAACTCGGGTCCCTGTGGTGGCGCCCCGGGGAACCGGTGCGCCTGCGGATGGACGCGGCGCGGCCGGACGAGCACCCCGACGACGCCCACGTCGACTGGCTACAATGACCGCGATGGCCGACCGCCGGCCGAAGCGCCCGTGATGCCCGACGCCCCTCCCGCCCCCGCGCCGCTGATCGACGTGCGCGGCCTGGGCTTCGCCCGCGACGACGTGCCGCTGTTCGGCCCCCTGGACTTCAGCGTCGAGGCCGGCGAGGCCCTGCTCGTGCAGGGCGGCAACGGCGCCGGCAAGACCACCCTGCTGCGGGCGCTGGCGGGACTGCTCGACGGCGCGACCGGCGAGGTGCGCCTGCACGGCGTGGCCGCCGCCGCGGCGGCCCGCGCCGGCCAGGTGGCCTACCTCGGCCATTTGCCCGGACTGAAGGCGGACCTCGGCGCGGTGGAGAACCTCGAATACCTGTGCGGCCTGCTCGGCAGGCGCGCGGGCGTGGACATCGTGCAGGCGCTGGGCATCGCCGGGCTGGCCGGCTACGAGGACACCCCGGCGCGCAACCTGTCGGCCGGCCAGCGCCGGCGCCTGGCGCTGGCGCGGCTGTGGCTGTCGCCGGCCGAACTGTGGCTGCTGGACGAACCCTACGCCAACCTCGACCTGCCCGGGATCGAACTGGTCAACCGGATGGTCCGCGCCCACCTCGACGCGGGCGGCGCGGCCCTGGTCACCACCCACGGCGCGTACGCGGCGCCGCCGGTGCGGACCCGGCTGCTGGTGCTGGAACGGCGGGAGGATCCGGCATGAGCGACGGCGCGCCCACCCTGGCTTCCGCCGCCCGCGCCCTGGTGGTGCGCGACCTGCGCCTGCTCTGGCGCCGCCGCGGCGACGCGCTGCAGCCGGCGCTGTTCGCGATCCTGGTCGTGGTGCTGTTCGCGCTGGCGCTTGGCAGCGAGCGCGACCTGCTGGCCCGCGCCGCGCCGGGCGTGCTGTGGGTGGCGGTGCTGCTGTCGGGGCTGCTGGCGCTCGACACCCTGTTCCGCGGCGACGCCGAGGACGGCTCGCTTGAGCAGTGGCGGCTGGCGCCGGTGCCGCTGGCCTGGCTGGTGCTGGTGCGGACCCTGATGCACTGGCTCACCACCGCCGTGCCGCTGCTGGTGGCGGTGCCGCTGCTGGCCGAGCTGATGTACCTGCCGCGCGGGCTGTGGCCGGTGCTGCTGGCCGCCCTGGCGCTGGGCACGCCGCTGCTGAGCCTGATCGGCGCGGTGGTTTCAGCGCTCACCGTGGGCATGCGCCGTGCCGGCGTGCTGCTGGCCTTGCTGGCGCTGCCGCTGTACGTGCCGGTGCTGGTATTCGGCGCCGGCTCCGTGGCCCAGGCGGCCCAGGGGCACGACCCGTCGGGCGGCCTGCTGCTGCTGGCGGCCGGGCTGGTGTTGGCGCTGGTGCTGGCGCCGGTCGCGGCGGCCGGCGCGATCCGGATCGCGGCGCAGTAGCGTTCGCCCGGTGTCCGCCCGCCCCTGGGTCCGCTCCTCCCCGGCTCCACTCTTCCCCGGATTCGCCCCCTCCCCCGCTTGCGGGGGAGGGCTGGGGTGGGGGCACCCGGCCGCCGCCGATCCGGCCTCCCGGCCCGCCGTCTGCCCGCCTGCGGCCGTGCCCCCATCCCGACCTTCCCCCGCAAGCGGGGGAAGGAGCAAGGGCGCAGCGCGCGGAGCGCGGGGCGGGACGCCAGCCGGCATGAACCGGCCTGGGCGTGCGCCGTCTGCGCGCCTGCGGCCGTGCCCCATCCCGACCTTTCCCCCAAGCGGGGAAGGCGCCGTGCACGCGGGGGAGGTGTTCCCCAGGGAGTCGTGGAGGGCGCCGCGGCGCGGGATGGGGCATCCTGTCCACCCGGTCAGGCTTGGCCCTGCCGGCCTTGTCTGAAAAAATAGCCACTTGGCCAGGGATGCCGGCGCCCTGACGGGCCTCCGGCGGCCCGGCGGCCCCCTCCCTGCGAGCAGACGCCCTGATGTCCAACATGCACCCGGTGGTGCGCTGGTTCCACCAGCTCGGGTCACCCCCCTACTTCGACCGCTTCGCCGCGCGCTGGGCGCCGTGGGCGTTCGCGGCCGGGCTGGCAACCATGGCGGTGGGGCTGTACGGCGCGCTGTTCGTGGTTCCGCCCGACTACCAGCAGGGCGACAGCTTCCGGATCCTCTACATCCACGTGCCCTCGGCCTGGATGAGCCTGGCGATGTTCGCGCTGATGGCCTTCTACGGCGCGATCGCGCTCATCTGGCGGATCAAGCTGTGCGAGATCCTGGCCATGGCCTGCGCGCCGATCGGCGCCGCCTTCACCGCCATCACCCTGGCCACCGGCAGCATCTGGGGCAAGCCGATGTGGGGTACCTGGTGGGACTGGGACCCGCGCCTGACCTCGCAGCTGGTGCTGCTGTTCCTCTACTTCGGCGTGATCGGGCTGTACGCGGCGATCGAGGACCGCCGCGCCGGCGCGCGCGCGGCTTCGCTGCTGGCAATCGTCGGCGTGGTGATGCTGCCGATCATCCGCTACTCGGTGGTGTGGTGGAACTCGCTCCACCAGGGACAGACCATCCGCGTGTTCGGCGAGTCGTCGATGGACCCGAGCATGATGCCGCCGCTGCTGTGGATGGTGGTCGGCACGAAGTTCTGGGCGATCGGCTCGCTGCTGGCCCGCGCCCGCGCCGACAACCTCGCCCGCGAGGCCGGCAAGGACTGGGTCAGGCGCCTGGCCGGCGGGGGTGCGGCATGACCTACCTCGCCTACGTGGTGGCCGCCTACGCCGTATTCGCGGCCGTGCTGCTGTGGGATTTCGTGGCCCCGCGCATCCGCATCGCCCAGGTGCTGCGCGCGTCGCGGCTGCTGGCGCGGCGCGAGGCCGCGCGCGGCCAGGCCCAGGAACAGGAACTGAAACGATGAACCAGACCCGACGCCGCCGACTGTGGTTCGTGCTGGCCCTGCTGGCCGCCGCGGCGCTCGCGGCGACCCTGGTGGCGTTCGCGCTCCAGCGCAATGTCGCCTACCTGTACACGCCCAACGAGGTGCTTTCGGGCGCCGCCGGCGAGGCGGTGTCCTCGGGCGATGCGCGCTTCCGCCTCGGCGGCATGGTGGAGACCGGGTCGTTCCGGCGCGAGGACGGTTCGCTGGTGGCGCGCTTCCGCGTCACCGACGGCGACGCGCAGCTGGAAGTGGTCTACGACCGGATGCTGCCCGACCTGTTCCGCGAGGGCCAGGCGGTGGTCGCCACCGGGCGCATGCGCGAGGGCGTGTTCGTGGCCGAGGACGTGCTGGCCAAGCACGACGAGACCTACGTACCCAAGGAAGTGGCCGACAAGATGGGCCTGGCCCATGCCAGGCACAACGTCGAGGACGCGCCGCCGGCGGAGGCCGGGCAGTGATGGCCTTGCACGCCGGCGCGCGACCGCCGGCCCCCGTCGCACCGGGCGCGCCCCATGCTGCCTGAACTCGGCCAGGCCGCGCTGCTGCTGGCCCTGGTCGCGGCGCTCCTGCAGGCGCTGCTGCCGCTGGCCGGCGCCGCCGGCGGGCGCGCGTCGTGGATGGCGGTGGCGCGTCCGGCCGCCTACGCCCAGCTGGCGCTGCTGCTGTTCGCCTACGCGGTGCTGACCCTCGCCTTCGTGCAGCAGGACTTCTCGGTCAAGTACGTGGCCGACAACTCCAACAGCCTGCTGCCGATGGTCTACCGCTTCACCGCGGTGTGGGGCGCGCATGAAGGCTCGATGCTGCTGTGGGTGCTGATGCTCGCGGTGTGGAACGCCGCGGTGGCGCTGTGGTCGCGGCGGCTGCCCGAGGTGGTGATGGCGCGCGTGCTGGGCGTGATCGGGCTGGTCGCGATCGGCTTCCTCTCGTTCCTGGCCTTCACCTCCAACCCCTTCCTGCGCCTGCTGCCGGCCCCGCTCGAGGGCCACGACCTCAACCCGCTGCTGCAGGACCCGGGGATGATCGTGCATCCGCCGATGCTCTACGTGGGCTACATCGGCTTCGTGGTGCCGTTCGCGTTCGCGATCGCGGCCCTGCTCGAGGGCCAGGTGGACGCGCGCTGGCTGCGCTGGGCGCGGCCGTGGACCAACGTGGCCTGGGGCTTTCTCACCCTGGGCATCATGCTCGGCTCGTGGTGGGCCTATTACGAGCTGGGCTGGGGCGGCTGGTGGTTCTGGGACCCGGTGGAAAACGCCAGCTTCATGCCGTGGCTGGCGGGCGCGGCGCTGATCCATTCGCAGGCAGCCACCGAGAAGCGCGGAAGCTTCGGCGGCTGGACCCTGCTGCTGGCGATCGCCACCTTCTCGCTGTCGCTGCTGGGCGCGTTCCTGGTTCGCTCGGGGGTGCTGACCAGCGTGCACTCGTTTGCCGCCGACCCGGGCCGCGGCCTGTTCATCCTGGCCTTCCTGGCCGCGGTGATCGGCGGTGCGCTGGCGCTGTACGTGCTGCGCGCGCCAGGGCTGCCGCAGGGGCGTCCGTTCGCCGCGGCCTCGCGCGAGACGCTGTTGCTGGTCAACAACCTGCTGCTCACCGCCGCCTGCGCGATGGTGCTGCTGGGCACGCTCTATCCGCTGCTCGCCGACGCGCTCGCCCTGGGCAAGGTGTCGGTCGGCCCGCCCTACTTCGGCACCCTGTTCATCGTGCTGATGGCGCCGCTGGTGCTGCTGGTGCCGCTGGGCCCGCTGACCCGCTGGCAGCAGGAACAGGCCTCCAGGCCGCTGGCCCTGCTGCTGCCGTGGCTGGGCCTGGCATTGGCGCTCGGGGCGGTGGGCTACTTCATGGCGCCGCAGGGGCCGCTCAAGACCGCGGTTGGCGTGTCCGCCGCGCTGTGGGTGGGGCTGGGCACCGCGCGCTTCGCCTGGAGCCGGCTGCGCGCCAGTGGCCGCGCGTTCACCCCCGAGATGCTGGGCATGGTGCTGGGGCACGCCGGCATCGCGGTGTTCCTGGTCGGGGCCCTGCTGGTGGAGGCGCAGCACGTGCAGCGCGAGGTGGCGATGTCGCCGGGCGACAGCGCGCGCATCGGCCGCTACGAGTTCCGCCTCGAGGGCGTGGAGCGCGTGCAGGGCCCCAACTACGTGGCCGACCGCGGCCTGGTGCAGGTCTTCCGCGACGACCGGCCGCTGGCACTGCTGCATCCGGAAAAGCGCGCCTACGCCAGCGGCGGGCAGATCATGACCGACGCCGGCATCCACGCCGGGGTGTTCGCCGACGCGTTCGCCGCGCTGGGCGAACCGCTGGGCAACGGCGCCTGGGCGGTGCGGCTGCAGGTCAAGCCGTTCGTGCGCTGGATCTGGGCCGGTGCGCTGCTGATGGCACTGGGCGGCTTCGTCACCGCCACCGACCGGCGCTTCCGGCGCGTGTCGGCCAACTCGCCCGCGCCGCGCGCGGGCGCCCGTGGGGGAACCGACTGATGGCCGGCAACCGCCACCTCGCGTCCGCGGTGATCGCCGCGGTGTTCCTGGGCCTGGTGGGCCTGCTGCTGTACGGCGTGCTGGTGTCCGATCGCAGCGACCGCGACGTGTTGCCCTCGCCCCTGATCGGCAAGCCGGCCCCGGAGTTCTCGCTGCCGGTGCTGCACGAGCCCGGGCGCCTGGTCGATTCGCGCGAACTGCTCGGCCAGCCCTACCTGCTCAACGTCTGGGGCAGCTGGTGCCCCGGCTGCCGGGTCGAGCATCCGGTGATCACCCGCCTGGCCGAGACCAAGCGCATCCGCGTGGTCGGCTACAACTGGAAGGACGAGCACGCCGACGCGATGCGCTGGCTGGAGCAGTTCGGCAACCCGTACTGGCTGGTGCTGGTGGACTACGACGGCCGCAAGGCGATCGACTGGGGCATCTACGGCGCGCCCGAGACCTTCCTGGTGGACGCGCAGGGCATCGTGCGCTGGAAGCACGTCGGGCCGATCGACGAGGCCGTGCTCGAACGCGACCTGCTGCCTGCGCTCGACGCCATCGGGGTGCCGCGATGAACGTGCGCCCCGCCCTGCTGCGTCGACTGCTCGCCGCGCTGCTGTTCGCGCTCGCCATCGGCGTGGTGCACGCCCAGGCGGTGCGCGATGCCACGCCGCTCGAGTTCCGCGACGAGGCCGAGGCCCGCCGCTTCCACGACCTGGTCGCCGAGCTGCGCTGCGTGATGTGCCAGAACCAGTCGCTGGCCGACTCCAACGCCCAGATCGCACACGACCTGCGCCGCGAAGTGTTCGAGCTGATGCGCGAGGGCCGCAGCGACGCCGAGATCCGCGACTACCTGGTCGACCGCTACGGCGAGTTCGTGCTCTACCGCCCGCGCTTTGGCGGCCATACCTGGCTGCTGTGGCTGGGCCCGGCGCTGGTGCTGCTGGCCGGCAGCATCGTGGTGGCGAGGGTCGTGCGCAGCCGCAGCCGCCAGCCGCTGCCGCCCGAGGAGGACCAGGAATGGTGAGCCCCGTCGTGCTGTACATGGTGCTCGTCCTGGCCGCACTGCTGCTCGCCGCGCTGGTGGCATGGCCGCTGCGCCGCGATTCGCGGCGGGTGTTCGTGGCGGTGCTGGTGGCGGTGCCGGCGATGGCGTTTGCGCTGTACCGCATCGTCGGCAGCCCCGAAGCCCTGGATCCGGCGGTCGTGGCCGCGACCGCCGGGCAGGCGCCGTCGATGGAGGAGGCGATCGCCGAACTCGAGGCCGCGCTCGAGCGCGACCCGGCCCAGCCCGAGGGCTGGCGGCTGCTGGCCCGCGCCCATGCCGCGCTTGGCCACCGCTTGCGCGCGCGCGAGGCCTACCTGGCCGCGCTCGAGCACATCCCCGACGATCCCGACCTGCTGGTCGAGGCCGCGCAGGCCGTCGCCCAGGCCAACCCCGACCACCTGATCGACGACCAGGCGCTGGGCATGCTCCGCCAGGCCCTGGTGCACGATCCCGACCACCAGCGCGCCCGCTGGTTCATCGGCGTGGCCCACCGCCAACGCGGCGAGGACGCCGAAGCCGTGGCGGCCTGGGAGGACCTGCTGCCGAAGGTGGACGCCGCGACCGCACGCGCCCTGCGCCCCCAGATCGCGCTTGCGCGCGAGGCCGCCGGCATGCCGCCGCTGCCCGCGGCCATGGCCGACGCGCCCGCCGGCGCCGGCAACGGCGTGCGCGTGCGCGTGCGCCTGGATCCGGACTTCGCCGCGCGCGTGCGCCTGCCCGGGGACGCGGTGGTGTTCGTGTCCGCGCGCGCGGCCGGTGGCCCGCCGATGCCGGTGGCGGTGGAACGGCACGCCCTGCGCGACCTGCCGCTGGACATCGTGCTTGACGACGGCGACAGCCTCATGCCCACCGCGAAGCTGTCCACGCTGGAGGCGGTGGAGGTGGTGGCCCGCATCTCCGCCACCGGCAGCGCCGACCGCAGCGACGACGACGTCGAATCGGCCGCGGTGCGGGTGCAGTTGCCGGCCGATGGCCCGGTGGAACTGGTGATCGGCGCCGCCGCGCGCTGAACGTCCGGCACAGCGTCCAGTCCGCGCGTTGCACGGACGCGTGCCTCTGCAATGATTGCGGATGCAACGCTCGGGCCGGCGCGACGATGGCTTTAGAATCCGCGCATGACCGAGTTCATCCCCCCCGGCACGTGCTGGGTCGACCTGCCTTCCCCTTTCCGGATGAAGCGCGGCGGCGTGCTCGAACACGGACGCGTGGCCTACGAAACCTGGGGCCGGCCCAACGCGGCGGGCGACAACGCGATCCTGATCTGCCCCGGCCTGTCGCCCGACGCGCACGCCGCCAGCCGCGAGGACGACCCCACGCCGGGCTGGTGGGAAGCGATGCTCGGCCCGAGCAAGCCGATCGACACCGACCGCTGGTACGTCGTGTGCGTCAATCCGCTCGGCAGCTGCAAGGGCTCGACCGGCCCGGCCTCGATCGACCCGGCCACCGGCGAACCCTACCGCCTGCGCTTCCCCGACGTGTCGATCGAGGACGTGGCCGATGCCGCCGCGCACGTGGTGCGCGCGCTCGGCATCGAGCAGCTCGCGTGCGTGATCGGCAACTCCATGGGCGGAATGACCGCCCTGGCCCTGCTCCATCGCCACCCGGGCATCAGCCGTGCCCACATCAACATCAGCGGCAGCGCCCGCGCCCTGCCGTTCTCGATCGCGGTGCGCTCGCTGCAGCGCGAGGCGATCCGCCTCGACCCGAACTGGAACGAGGGCCACTACAGCGACGAACGCTATCCCGAATCGGGGATGCGCATCGCGCGCAAGCTGGGCGTGATCACCTACCGTTCGGCGCTGGAGTGGGACGGCCGCTTCGGCCGCGTGCGACTGGAGTCCGACCGTCCCGACGAGGAACCCTTCGGCCTCGAGTTCCAGGTCGAGAGCTACCTCGAAGGCCACGCCCGCCGCTTCGTGCGCCGCTACGACCCCAACAGCTACCTCTACCTCAGCCGCTCGATGGACTGGTTCGACCTGGCCGAGTACGCCGATGGCGATGTGCGCGCGGCGCTGGCGCAGGTGCAGGTGGACAAGGCGCTGGCCATCGGCGCCCGCACCGACATCCTGTTCCCGGTGGAGCAGCAGCAGGAGATCGCCGAGGGCCTGGCCGCGGGCGGCGCCCGCGCCCGCTTCGTCGGCATGGAGTCGCCGCAGGGCCACGACGCATTCCTGGTCGACTTCGAGCGCTTCGGTCCGGCGGTCTCGGGGTTTCTCGACGGCCTCTGAGGGTGCGAACATGGGGTGCCTGCACGGGAGTGCCCGCCATGTTCTGCGATTTCCTTCTGGCCTCGGCCCACCACCTGCTGCTGTTCGGCCTGGTCGCCATGCTGGCGATCCAGTCCGCCCTGCTCGCGCGCCCGATCGATGCCGCGGCCGCGCGCCGCCTGGTCGGCGTGGACCGCGGCTACGGCACCGCCGCCGGCCTGCTCCTGCTTGCCGGCGTGGCGCGCGTGTTCTGGGGCGTCAAGGGCGCCGGCTTCTACCTGCACAACCCCTGGTTCCACGCCAAGGTGGGCGCGTTCGTGCTCGCCGCCCTGCTCTCGATCCTGCCGACCCTGGCCTTCATCGGCTGGCGCCGCCAGGCCACCCAGCAGCCCGGCTGGACGCCGGAGCCGGACCGCGTCGCCCGGATCCGCACCCTCGTCCGGATCGAACTGGCGCTGGTCGCCCTGATCTTCGTCTTCGCCGCGGCCATGGCCCGCCACGGTGGCCTCTGAGCTGGGCCGACCAGACCCATCCGCTATACTGCGCCCCCGCGCCGGAGTGGCGGAATCGGTAGACGCAGCGGACTCAAAATCCGCCGCCCTCAAAAGCGTGTGGGTTCGAGTCCCACCTCCGGCACCAGGGCCCTCGCTGCGCGTATTTGCCACGGCTTCTCCGGCCCGTTCCTGCAGTCCCGTCCGGCGCGGCCGCAGCTGGCGGATCCGTCCGCTGTCCGTGCCGATGCCCTGGCGTCGAGTCCTGTCTTTCAAAGGCCTCGCCAGCCTGCCAGGTCGTTGCACTTCCAGTCCGCCTACGGGTGTCATGTGAGCAACATCGAAGACCTCCTCTCGGCCGGGCAGCTCGAAGTCCTGGCCTCGCTGCCGGAAGGAAAGCCGGTTGTCATGCTCAACCTGCTGCGCTTCCGCGACCGGGCCGCCTACGACGATCCCGGCGAGGCGTGCAGCGGACGCGAAGCCTACCGGCGCTACTCCGAGGGCTCGCTTCGGGCGATCTCCGCCGTCGGCGGGCGCGTCATCTTCAGCGGCAGGGCGCATGCTTCGCTCATCGCTCCGTCGGACGAGACCTGGGACCAGGTATTCCTGGTCCGCTATCCGTCGGCCGCCGCCTTCCGCACCATGCTGTCCATGCCCGAGTACCAGGCCAGCGTGCGCCATCGGGCTGCGGCACTGGCGGACTCCCGGCTGGTGCCGGTCACGCTGTACGGAGAGTAGGCGCGAGTGGACGGGGCGCTGGGCGGGGCGGATGGGTGCGGTTGCCGGTGGAGCGCGGCTGGGGCCGCTGCAGGGTGGTGGCGGGTCGGGCAGGCGTGGTGGACGTCGGGACCATCGTGATCGCGGCATCCCGGCTCACGTGGCGATAACGGGGCGCGGGTTACTGGAAGCCTCGGACGGGCGTGGACGGTCGGGGCTCGACCGCGATCGCGCACGGCCGCCCCTTCCCCGACCCGGAGCCACGGATGCGCATCTCCCTCGCCAGCCTCGCCCTTGCGTTCCTGCTGGTCGCCGGTTGCGACGACGACGTGGAAGACGCGCCGGCGAAGACCGCCGCCAGCGAGGCGACGGCCACGGCCGCCGCACCGCCGCCGATCCTGTCCACGCGCCGCGCCGCGCCACCGGTGCGTGCCGGAGATTCCGCGCCGGCCGCGATGACGCCGGCGGCGCGGGCGCCCGCCGGGGCCACGAGCCGTGCCGCCGACGTCGAGCGCGGGACCGGCGGGCCCGGCCCGCGGCGCCGCGTGGTCGAGCCCGATCCGCCCTTCGTCCGCACGCCGGTGGCCACGTTCAATCAGCCCTGGGCGATGACCTTCCTGCCCGACGGGCGGGCGCTGGTGACCGAGAAGGCAGGCCAGCTGAAGCTCGTCGACGTGCGGACCGGCAGCGTCGGCATCGTCAGCGGCGTGCCCGCGGTCGCGGTCGGCGGCCAGGGCGGCCTGGGCGACGTGATCCTGCACCCCGGCTTCGCCGGCAACCGTCGCATCTACCTCAGCTACATCGAGCGCAGCGGCCCGAACTACGGCGCGGTGGTGGTGCATGCGCGGCTGGCGCTGGACACGTCCGGCGGCGGCCACCTCTCGCAGGTCACGCGGGTCTGGGAACAGGTGCCGAAGGTGACCGGCCAGGGGCACTTCAGCCACCGGCTGGCGTTCGACGCGTCCGGCAAGCTCTGGATCACCTCCGGCGACCGGCAGAAGTTCGACCCGGCCCAGGACATGGGCACCAACCTGGGCAAGATCATCCGCCTCGATGAGGATGGCAGCGTGCCGGCCGACAATCCCTTCTTCGCGCAGGGCGGCGTCGCCGCGCAGGTGTGGACCCTGGGCCACCGCAACATGCTCGGCATCGCCTTCGACGCCCAAGGCCGGCTGTGGGTGCACGAGATGGGGCCGGAGGGCGGCGACGAGCTCAACCTGATCCTGCGCGGGCGCAACTACGGCTGGCCGCTGGTCTCCAACGGCAACCACTACGGCGGCGCGCCGATCCCGGGCCACAGCACGCGACCCGACCTGGAGGCGCCCAAGGCCTGGTGGACGCCGGTGATCGCTCCGTCCGGGATGATCATCTACTCCGGCGACCTGTTCCCGACCTTCCGCGGCCAGGCGTTCATCGGCGGCCTCGCCTCGCAGGCGCTGATCCGGGTGCGCCTGGACGGCACGAACGCAGCGGAGTACCGCCGCTATCCCATGGGCCAGCGCATCCGCGAGGTCGAACAGGGGCCGGACGGCGCGATCTGGCTGCTGGAAGACGCCAACCCGGGGCGCCTGCTGAAACTCACGCCCCCCGCCTGACCCGGGTGCGCGACCGGCGCGGCTGTCCGCCTTCGCCCGTGCGCAGCGTAGTCCGGTG
Organism: Luteimonas wenzhouensis; assembly: GCF_007859305.1. Classification (GTDB taxonomy): domain Bacteria; phylum Pseudomonadota; class Gammaproteobacteria; order Xanthomonadales; family Xanthomonadaceae; genus Luteimonas; species Luteimonas wenzhouensis. The sequence continues at coordinate 49,810 of NZ_VOHE01000009.1, read as the reverse complement.
CAACGGCGCCCCCGCGCCGCTGCCCCCATGGACGACATGAAACGGATCGCGATCTTCTGCGACGGCACCTGGAACAGCGCGGACCAGGAGAAGAACGGGGAGCCCTGCCCCACCAACGTGATCAAGCTGGCGCTGCGCACCGCGCGCCGCGCCGGGACGATGCCGCAGCTGGTGTTCTACGACCAGGGCGTGGGCACCGGCGGCTCGCTCGACAAGCTCACCGGCGGCGCCTTCGGCCGCGGCCTGGACGACAACCTCTACGAGGCCTACCGCTTCCTGGTGCTCAACTACGAGCCCGGCGACGAGCTGTTCCTGTTCGGCTTCAGTCGCGGTGCCTACACCGCGCGCAGCCTCGCCGGCATGATCCGCAAGTGCGGCATCCTGCGGCTGCGGCATGCGCGGCGCTACCGGGAAGCGATCTCGCTGTACTGCGACGACCACCACCCCGACGACGACCCGGCGCAGGCGTTCCGCAAGGAGTGCTCGGTGACGGGGAACGACCCGGTCCCGATCCGCTTCATGGGCGTGTGGGACACGGTCGGCGCGCTGGGCATCCCGGTGCGCGGGCTGCGCGCGCTCACCGCGCACAAGTACAGGTTCCACGATGTCGAGCTGAGCGGGATCGTGCAGCATGCCTGCCACGCGCTGGCCGTCGACGAACGGCGTGCGCCGTTCGAGCCTGCGATCTGGGCTTACCAGCCGAAGGATGGACAGGTGGTGGAGCAGGTCTGGTTCTGCGGCGTGCACAGCGACATCGGCGGCGGCTATCCGCCGCAGGAGTCGGGCCTGTCGGACATCGCCCTGGAGTGGATGCGCGGTCGCGCCCGTGCGGCGGGGCTGGCGATCGACGCCGAGGTCGACACCACCCATGCGCTCAACCCGGACCCCATGGCGACGGCGCACGATTCGAAGACGGGGCTGTACCGGCTGACGCCCGGCAAGGACCGCGTGATCGGAGTGGTGAACACGCCGGAGGGCAAGACGGCCACCGGGCGCGATCCCACCCAGTCGCTGCATCCGAGCGTGCTCAGGCGCTGGGACCAGGATCCCCGCTACCGGCCCGACAACCTGCGCGCCTACCTGCGCATGATCGGCGACCCGCGCGCGGAGGCCTGAGCCAGCGGAGTCAGCGGCACAGGCGTCCGCCGCCGCGAGCGACGTGGAAGTGGTCGGCGTGGGCGTCGTTGTAGTCGGGGCCGAGCACGACGTCGAACCAGTCGCAGGCGCCGTCGCGCACCGCGCGCAGGAACGCCGCTTCGGGTGTGGAGGCATCGTCGCCTGCTGCCCAGTCGCCCAGCACGCGCACCCGGCGACCGTCCTCGAGCACGAAGCCGGCGATGTCGAACGCGTCGGCCGTGGCGTGGCGGCTGCGCCGGCCGCCCTCGCGCCCGTAGAGGTTGCGGCAGGCGTACGAGCCGAAGTGTTCGATCCGCGCCACCGGACTGCCCAGGTGCGTGGTCGCCGCCTGCTGCAGCGCGTGGCGTTCCCACATCGCCAGCGCCAGCGCACTGCGGCAGCTCAGGGCGAAGGGTTCGCCCACCGCCACGCTGGTGCGCGCGATGCGGAAGGCGTTGTCGAAGCCGCAGCCGTCGCCGGTGACCCGGTCCTCCAGCGGCGTCGCGTCGAGCGCGGCCTGGGCCAACGCCGCGCGGCAGGCGTCGCGGTCGCTGGCGGCGCGATCGAGCTTGAAGCGCGTGAGCAGGTTCGGCGCCGCGTCGATGCGCAGCGGCGCCCACGGATTCCAGCGCTCGGGCACGCGCAGCGCGCCCGACCACAGCGCCCAGGTGGCGAGCGCGACCAGCAGCAGTAACAGCAGGCCGCCAAGGCGGCGCGGTTGGGCCTCCATGGCGCGCAGTGTGGCGGGGGCGCGGACCAAGCGCGCGTGAGTGTCGCGCGCACGCTCTGGAATCCGCGGCTGAAGCCGCGCCTGCAGGACCTGCGCTTGCAGGAGCGCTTCAGTCGCGACGGACGTGGCCCCCACCCCGGCCCTCCCCCGCGAGCGGGGGAGGGAGAGCAGCAGCGCCTTGGCGCGAGCGTCCCCCACCGGCCCTCCCCCGCGAGCGGGGGAGGGAGAGCAGCAGCGCCTTGGCGCGGGCGTCCCCCACCGGCCCTCCCCCGCGAGCGACGGAGGGAAACATCGGCTTCGTGGGGAAGGAGAGGGGACGTCAGCGGGATGACGAAGCGGACCTGGGCAACGCGACGGGACGCCGCACGCGAGCGCTCCCTCCCCCGCTTGCGGGGGAGGGTTGGGGTGGGGGCAACCCTCCGCCAATGCGTTACCAGATCCGCACCCGCTCCTCGGGCGCGATCCACAGCCGGTCGCCTTCCTTCACGTCGAATGCGTCGTACCACGCGTCGATGTTGCGCAACGGCGCGAACGCTCGGATGTGGCCGGGCGAATGGGTGCCGTTGACCAGCTGCTGGCGCAGCGCGTCGTCGCGCCACAGGGTGCGCCAGACCTGGGCCCAGCCCAGGAACAGGCGTTGCTCGCCGGTGAAGCCGTCGATCACCGGCGCCGGCTCGCCGCCGAGAGAGCGGCGGTAGGCCTCGAGCGCGATGGTCAGTCCGCCGAGGTCGCCGATGTTCTCGCCCATCGACACGCGGCCGTTGATGTGCATGCCGGGCAACTGCGGAAACTCGTAGGCCTCGTACTGCGCGCCGAGCCTGGCGGCCTGGGCTTCGAACTTCTCCGCGTCCTCGGCCGTCCACCAGTCACGCAACATGCCCTTGCCGTCGGACTTGCGGCCCTGGTCGTCGAAGCCGTGGATGATCTCGTGGCCGATCACGCCGCCGATCGCGCCGTAGTTCACGGCCGGGTCGGCATCCGGGTCGAAGAACGGCGGCTGCAGGATCGCCGCGGGGAAGACGATCTCGTTCTTGACCGAGTTGTAATAGGCGTTGACCGTCTGCGGGGTCATGCCCCACTCGTGCTTGTCCACGGGCTTGCCCAGGCGCGAGCGGCGGAAGTCCCACTCGAAGCGCCGGGCGCGCAGGGCGTTGCCGAAGACGTCGCCCTCGCGCACCTCGAGCGCACCGTAGTCGCGCCACTTCTCGGGATGGCCGATCTTGAGTCCGAACCCTTCGAGCTTGGCGCGCGCCTCGGCCTTGGTCTCGGGCGACATCCAGTCCAGCGCTTCCAGGCGTGCGCCCATGGCCAGCTTCACGTTGGCCACCAGTTCGTCCATCTTGGCCTTGGCGTCGGGCGGGAAGTACAGCGCCACGTAGTCGCGCCCGATCGCCTCGCCCATCACCCCTTCCACGAACGACACGCCGCGCTTCCAGCGTTCGCGCGGTTCGGGCTGGCCGGACATGAACTTCTCGCGGAACTCGTAGTGGGCGGTGACGAAGCGCTCGGGCAGCAGTGGCGCCATCGAGTCGACCAGGTCGGCCGCAAGCCAGGCCTTGAGGGTGTCGAGGTCGGCTTCGGCGAAGGCCGCCGCCATCTTCGGGATCGCGGTGTCCTGGCGGACCACGGCCAGTTCGGCATCGCCCACGCCGGCGCCGTCGAAGAAGGTCGCCCAGGGGAAGCCAGGGGCCTTGGCCTCGAACTCGGACAGCTTCACCGGGTTGTAGGTCTTGTCGCGGTCGCGGCTCTCGGCGCGGGTCCAGTGGGCCCCGGCGATCCGGGTCTCGAACGCCAGGACCTTTGCCGCGGCGGCCTGGGGGCTCTCCCAGCCAGCCAGTTCAAGCAGTTGCGCGACATAGCTCAGGTAACGCTCGCGCTGCGGCGCGAAATTGTCGCGCAGGTACATCTCGCGGTCGCCCAGGCCCAGGCCGGACTGCGAGAGGTAGAGCGTGTAGACATCGGGGTTGCGCTGGTCATCGGCGACCATCAGTCGGAACAGGCCGCCGCCGAAGCCGTTGGCGACGCTGGCGCGCACCAGCGCGTCCTTGTCGGCGGCATCGCGCAGCTCGGCGATCAGCGGGCGCAGCGGCGCGTCGCCACGGGCCTCGATCGCGGCCTCGTCCATGAAGTCCCTGTAGAGCGTGGCGATCTTGGCCGCGTCGTCGGTGGACGGGTCGGCCTTCGGATAGCTCTCCACCAGGGCGCGCACGCGCGCTTCGGACAGGTCGCGCAGGACCCGGAAGTTGCCATAGCTGGACTGGTCGGCCGGGATCTCGGTGGTGCGCGCCCAGTTGCCGCTGGCGTAGGCGAAGAAGTCCTCGCCCGGACGCACGCTGCGGTCCATGCCCTCGACGTCGAAGCCCCAGGTGCCGTAACGCGGCGCCTTGATGGCCGACTGCTCGGCCGCGCTGGCTGCCTCCTCGGCGGCGGTCGACTGCTGGCTGCAGGCCGAAAACGACAGCGCCAGCGCCAGTGCGGTCGCCGCAAACAGGAGATTTCTCTTCACTACATTGCTCCAGATGATTGATTTGTAGACGGAATGACCGCAGGCGCGGCGTCCGGTCGGCGCCAGCATAGCGACCAGGCGGCGCCTGCCACCCGGGCCAAAGGGCATGGTTGGTTGCGTGTGCCTGCTTCCGCCGCGCTCGACCGAGGGCACGCAGGCGCCGGCGCGGGCCGCGGGGTCACTCGCGCCTGCCTGCCGCGGACCCATCGCACCCGCTTACGCCGGTCCAGTGGCCTGCAGGGGCTGGCCGCGTTGCCGGACCCCTATCGGCCGATGGCCGGGCGATCACCGCCGTTTGCGCCTGTCCCCTGCTCCGCCTGCACGCGGCGTCAGGTGCCCCCTGCCCCGGGGGCACTCCCGCGCCGGGACCCGCCACGCGGCCGTGCGCGCCTCCGGCGGCGGCCCCGGTCGGGTTCGGCCGGAGCGAGCGCCACGACCGCCGACCGGGCCGGGCGGGATCGTTCCGGCCGGCCCGAGCGGCTCAGCGCGTCGCTGCGCGGCCGGCGCGCTTTTCGTCCTCGGTCGCCTCGCGCACGTCGAGCACGCTCACGTCGAAGTGCAGGGTCTGCCCGGCCAGCGGGTGGTTGCCGTCGATGCGCACGCGGTCGCCGTCGACCTCGACCACGGTGACCAGCAGTGGGCCGCGTTCGGTGCGGGCTTCGAACTGCATGCCCGGCTCCACCTTCTCCACGCCCTGGAACGCCTGCCGCGGCAGGTCCTGGACCAGCGCCTCGTTGCGCACGCCGTAGCCCTCCTCCGGGCGCACGTCCACCTGCAGCCGGTCACCCGCCTGGTGCCCGGCCAGCGCCTTCTCCAGGCCGGGGATGATGTTGCCGGCGCCGTGGAAGTAGTGCAGCGGACGGTCTTCCGAAGACTGGTCGATGACGCGACCTTCGTCGTCGGTCAGGGTGTAGTGGATGCTGGCGATGCGCGCAGCCGTAATCTCCATGGAGATCCTCCTTGGATTGCATGGGGGTGGGTATCGAGGGGATCGCGTCGGATGACAGGACACCGGAACAACACACGGTGCGATGACGCCCGCCCACGATAGCGGCCGCCGGGGGCCGACGCAAACCGCGCATTCACGGTTTCACATACCGGAGGGTCCAGTAATCCCCGGCGCTGCCGATAACCTGGACGTGAACCAGCGCGATCCGCCCTTGCCGATGCCGCCCTATGCGACCGTGGCCGAACGCCGCGCGCGCGACCTGCAGTTCGTGCGCCGGGTCCATCGCATGCGGATGCTCGGCACCGTGCTGTGCGCGCTGCCGATCGCGTCGGTCCTGGCCGAACGCGGCGTGGGCTGGCCGCTGTGGGCGGTGATGGTGTTCAACGCGGTGGGCTGGCCGTTGCTGGCCAACTGCCTGTGCCGGCGCGCGCGCGATCCGGCCCGGGCGCAGTTCCGCTGCCTGACCCTGGACGCGGCGGCGTCGGGTGCCTGGTCGGCGGCGATCGCGGTCAGCCTGGCGCCCACGGTGCTGTTCGTCACCATGGCCACCGCCGACAAGATCGCCGCCGGCGGCTGGCGCTTGGTCAAGCGCAGCAGCCTGGCCCTGTTGGCGGGGTTCGTCCTCGCCTGGGGCCTGCTCGGCTGGCCGTTCGAGCCCCGCGCCTCGGACCGCACCCTGCTGCTGTGCATCCCGTTCCTGTTCGTCTACACCGTGGCCCTGAGCGTGGTGACCAACCGCCTGGGGCAGCGGATCCGGGTGCAGAACCGGGAGCTCGAGCGACGCAACCGCACCGACCCGGCGATGCAGGTCGCCAACCGCCCCTACTTCGAGCAGGTCGCGGCCGAGGCCCTGGCGCGCTTCCAGCGGACCGGCCGCCCGGCCGCCCTGGTGCTGCTGGACGTGGACCACTTCAAGCAGGTCAACGACCGCCACGGCCACGCGATGGGCGACGCGGTGCTGCAGCGGATCGCGGCGCTGCTGCGCGACAGCGTGCGCGAGAGCGACCTGCCCGGCCGCTACGGTGGCGACGAGTTCGCGCTGCTGCTGGTGGACGCCACCCTGCCCCAGGCGCTGGAGGTGGCCGAGCGCATCCGCCGCGAGACCGCCGCCCTGCGCTTCGACGGTGCATCGTCGCTGTCGTGCACGCTGAGCCTCGGGGTGGCGGCCGCGTCGCCGCAGGACCCGACCCTGGATGCCTGGATGCGCTCGGCCGATGCCGCGCTGTACCGGGCCAAGGCGGCCGGTCGCAACCGGGTGGTGGCGCATGCCCCCGCGCCGCCAGGCGATCCGGCGCCTCAGTCGAACTCGACCAGCACCGGGTAATGGTCCGACGGCAGCACGCCGTCCACCGCGTCGTCCAGGTGGCGGACCGTGCGTGGCCGCAGTCCGCGCGAGAGCACCCAGTCCAGGCGGCGTTCGGCCCTGCCTTCGAACCAGTGGCCGGTGCCCTCCGGCCCGGAACGGCGTGGCGCGTGCTCCCAGGCGTCGTCCAGCACCGCGGTCAACGCCCGGTGCGGCGGGTGGCCGGGGATGTCGTTGAAGTCGCCCACCAGCACCACCGGCAGGTCGGCGGGCAGGCCGGCGATATGGCGCAGGATCAGCGTCGCGCCGCGTTCCCGCGCGGTGGCGTCCTCGTCCCGGTACGGCATGTGGGTGTTGAGCAGGTACAGCCGCTTCCCGTCGGCGATCCGCTCGAACAGGCCCCAGCTGGCCATGCGCGGATACCTGGTGCCCCAGGTGATGCTGCCGGGCACGTCGGGCGTGTCCGACAGCCAGAAGTGGCCGGAGTCGAGCAGGCGCATCCGTTCGCGGTGGTAGAACACGCCCATGTGCTCGTCGTCGGCGGCGCCATCGCCGCGGCGGCCGTGGCCGAACCAGGCGTACTGCGGCAGGCGCGCGGTGATGAAGTCGGCCTGTTCGCGCAGCAGCTCCTGGGTCCCGAGCAGGTCCGGATCGGCGTCGGCGATCACCTGTACCAGCGCATCGCGGCGTCCCGACCACCGGGCCGGGCCCTCGATGTCGCGCGCCACGAGCACGTTGAACGACATGACCCGCAGCGTCGGTGCGGGCGCCGGTTCGAGCGTCCGGCAGCCGGCCAGCATCGCCAGCAGCAGGCAGGCGGCGATCCACCAGTGACGCAGGCGGGTGGAAGGTTCAGTTCGCATCGTCCGACTCCTGCCCGGCGCGCCCGCCGCGGGCGCGCAACTGCCAGGACGCGATCATAACCGCCGGCAGCGCGACGACCGCGCCGGGCCACACGCCGCCGACCAGGGCCACGGCCAGGCCTGCGTACAGGCAGGCGCCGCCGATCGCGATCGAGCGGCCGCGCGTGGTGCCCGGCACGTCGCGCTCGCGGCGCAGTTCGAAGCGGACGACGGCGGCGAGCACCGGCGCGACCATCAGCAGGCACAGCGCGATCCAGCACACGCGGCCCAGCCAGAAGCCCGGTTCGCCGGGCAGCCCCGCGTCGATCGGCAGGCCCATCCGTTCGCCCAGCCACGCCGCAGGCAGCTCGGCCAGCTTGTGCCACAGGTAGAGCGGCATACCGAGTGCGCCCAGCACCGCGATCGCGCGCGGCGGCGCGCGGCCCGCGAGCATGCGCCGCGCCAGCGGTTCGAACGCCAGCACCGCGCCGGCCTGCAGCCACATCACTCCGACCAGGGCCAGGGTCGGCGGCAGCATGTTGTTGCCGGCCAGCGCCACGCCCACCATCGCCACCGGATAGCCGCTGGCCATCGCCAGCGCCAGCCACGCGGCGCCGAGCGCGAGCAGCGCCACGCCCGCCGGCGGTCCGCGGAAGCGTCCGCGTTTCCAGGCGATGCCCAGCTGCTGCGGCAGCAGCCAGACGACCAGCATGTTGAGCCAGGCGATGCCGGGCGGACGCTGGGCGACGCGGCTGCCGAGCGCGGCCAGGTCGCGCGCGCTCGACACGTCCGCCCGCAGCACGTCGAGCGCCGCCGCCACCACCACCAGCCCCGCCACCGCGCCCAGGCCCCAGCGCTCATCCATCCGCAGGCTCCACGGTAGCAGCGCCTGCACCGTCAGCAGCATCAGCAGGAACCACAGGTGCACGGTCAGCGACTGGTCGAACAGGCCCAGCAGCCGTCCGCCCGATGCCAGGGCGGCCACGGCCAGCAGCACCAGCACCGCCAGGTAGGTCACGGTCGGCCGTGCGAGCGCCAGCGCGCGTGCCGCCCACCACCGCGCCGGCCCGGCCACGCCCACCCGCCGGGCGACGCCTTCGGCGCTGACCGCGGCGGAGACGAACACGAACAGCGGCACCACCTGCACCAGCCAGGTGAGCACAGCCGCGCCGTCCCAGGCCGCGAGCAGGTGCTCGGTCTGCGCCAGGCGGCCGTCGCGCAACCGCGGCAGGGTCGCGATCCAGTGCCCGAGCACCACGACCAGCAATGCGCCCGCGCGCAGGGCATCGGGATAGGGGTCGCGCTGCGGCGTGGACATCGGCCCTCCCTGGCGGAACCGTTCCATCTTAGCCCGCATGCTTCCGGGCGCGGCGTGCGGTCAGAGGGTGCGGGTCACCCCGGCGCCGCGTGCGCGCAGGAAATCGGCCGCCCCTGCGGCCTGTTCGGCCGACAGCGCATGCACCACCACCGTGGACCGGCCGGCATCCATGGCGTCGCGGGTAGCGTGCACGTAGCGGTCGTGGTCGGGTCGCAGCGACACCAGCCCACCCAGCAGCAGCCCGGCGGTGGTGCCGAAGAACAGCAGCGCCAGCGCGGCAGCAACCGGCGACTGGACGATGAAGGGCACGTCGGCCAAGTACAGCAGCGCGAACGCGGCGAGGGCGAGCGCGGCGCCGGCGAGGCCGAGGCGCAGGTGGGCGCGCAGGATGGTGCGCCAGATGCCGCCGCCTTCGGGTTCGAGCCGGATGTCGACATCGGCCGAGCCCGGCGTCACCACCTTGACCTGGGCCTTGGCCAGGCCGGTGTCGCGGCACAGCGCGTCGGCGGCGGCGCGCGCCGCCCGGGCATCGGGAAACACGGCAGCCAGCTTATGGTTCGAGACCTCCGCGGTCACGGGCACGTCGGACATGGCGAAGCTCCAGTCGCGTTTGCCCCATCCTCGTCCCCGCGGTGTGGTACGGGCGTGACGTGCGCGCGCAATGTCCAGGCGGCGAGTGGGGTCGATGGCGTCCGCCTGCCCCCCACCCCCAACCCTCCCCCGCTCGCGGGGGAGGGAGATCATTGCGGAGAGTCTCGGCCGGCATTTCCCCTTCCCCCGCTTGCGGGGGAAGGCCGGGATGGGGGCGAGGTGCCGCAGCGGGCGGAATGATCCGGGCTGTCCGCCTGCCCCCCCACCCCAACCCTCCCCCGCTCGCGGGGGAGGGGGGCATTGCGGAGAGTCTCGGCCGGCTTTTCCCCTTCCCCCGCTTGCGTGGGAAGGCCGGGATGGGGGCGAGGTGCCGCAGCGGGCGGAATGATCCGGGCTGTCCGCCTGCCCCCCCCACCCCAACCCTCCCCCGCTCGCGGGGGAGGGAGAGTCTCGGCCGGCTTTTCCCCTTCCCCGCTTGCGTGGGAAGGCCGGGATGGGGGCGAGGTGCCGCAGCGGGCGGAATGATCCGGGCTGTCCGCCTGCCCCCCACCCCACCCCTCCCCCGCACGCAGGGAAGGGGGACAGGTGGCAGCGTGGCGACGCTACTCCGCTGCCGCCGGATACGCGCCGGGAAGTGCGTCGCCGCTCCAGCCGAGGACCTGGGCCGCTTCCTCCGGCACGGGCGCGGGATGCACGCCTTCGGGGACATGCGCCAGGTCGAAGCGCCGCAGTTCGATGCTGCGGAACGGCGAGCCGTGGCCGGAGGTGATCGCCACGCCGTTCGCCTCCAGCTTCGTCGCCCTGCGGAACGCGTCGAGGTCCGCGTAGCCGGCCTGGCAGTCCGTGCCGCCGCGCACGGGGCCCCAGTCGACGAGCGGTTCGTCGCTGGCGCCGCGCACGTACACGTTGCCGTCCACGCGGGTGGCCATGGGCCGGGTCAGGCGGCCACACAGCGCCGGCGCCTGCCTGAATTCCAGCAGCGGTCCGTCGACGCCCTCCCCCGCCACCAGCAGGTTGCGCTCGAACACGTGGCCTTCGCGCTCGTCCACGTCCGGCCCGGTGGCCGGATGCCAGGCGAACAGGTCGCCGGTGGCGCTGCGGCCGTCGCGGTCGAACAGCACCGGCGAGTTGTAGAAGGTGTTGTGGTACACGCGCGCATTCGAGCTGTTGAGCACGCGGATGCCCTGCGCGTTGTCCACGAACACGTTGCCCGCGGCCACCACGCCCTTGGAGATCTCGAAGAAGAACCCGATCTGGGTGCCTTCGACGTAGTTGTCGACGAACACCCCGTCGACGTTGCCCACGTCGTACCACACGCCGTTGGAATGCGGGTGGTCGATGATCAGGTTGTCGCGCACCACCACGTCGTAGGACTGGTTGAAGATCTTCACCGCCGCCGGGTAGTAGCCCGTCAGCTGCTCGACGTTGTTGCGACGGACGATGTTGCGCTCCAGCAGCGAACCCGACGAGCCGATCAGGTAGATGCCCTCGGTCCCGGTGTCGCTGATCAGCGAGTTGCGGATGGTGAGGTTGTCGCCGCGGAAGTAGCCGGCCACGCGCGAGGTGTGGGTAATGGTCACGTGCTCGAGCGTGGTGCCCACCACCTGCTTGCCGTGCTCGCTGCGCGGCGAGATGCCCACCGGGTCGTCGGTGGGCTCGTCGTTCGGGCCGGTCGAGGGCTTGCGGTCCTCGATGTCGATGGCGCGGAACGCGTACTGGGTGAAGGTCAGGCCGCGGATGGTCGGGCCCTTGCCGTCGGACGGCTTGCCGTGCACCTCGCGCGAGGGGCGGTGCAGCGCGATGTCGTGCGCGGTGATCTCGATCTCGTGCTCCGCCGGGTCGACGCCGACGTACACGTAGCCGTTGTCGTAGTCGATGTAATAGCCGTCCTCGCCCAGTTCGCCGGGCCAGCCCTGCGACAGCAGCGGACGGCCGTCGACGAAGACCATGTCGTTGTTGAAGCGGTGCAGCGGGGTGCGCATGCCCTCGCGCTCGACCCGCCACCAGGCCAGCGGCCGCGCCGGGAACAGGCGGTCCCACTTCGTCCGCCACACGTTGTCGCGCAGCGCCTCCCACTGCGTGGCCACGCGCGTGCCCTTGAGCACCGGGACCTCGTCGAGGTAGGGCTGCATGGTGATGCCCTGGTTGAGCTGCAGGCCGCCGGTGCGGTAGGTGCCGCCGCGCAGCACGATGGTGTCGCCGGTAACCACGCGGGCGATCGCCGATTCGATCGTGGTCGGCCGCTGCAGGCTGCTGCCCTCCGCCGCGGGATCGCCGTCGGGCGCGACGAAGTACACCCTGCCCTCCTGCGGCACTTCGTAGCGTTGCGGGATCGGGCCGTAGGGTCCGCCGGATGGCGCCGCCTGCGCGGTGACGGCCAGGACGGCGGCGAGGACGAACAGTGTAGGCCGCAGCAGCGACGGCCGGCGGAAACGGTGAGCGCGCGGGGCGCTGGACGGCTTGGGCATGGATCCTCCCGGAATGGCGGCGGCGCGACGCTCGCAGGCGTCGTTCGTGTTAGCGCTACCAGAAGGTAGCATCGCCGACCGCCGCTGGCGACCGCCGCGCGCGGATCACCGCGTGCCTCCCCATTTGGCAGGTGCGGGCTCAGTCGGCCTGCGGGCCGCCTGTCGCGTGGGATCGGGTCTCGGCGTCCGCCGCCTGCGCCCCGCCGTGCTGGCCGGTGGGATCGGCCAGTTGCACCACCCTGCCCTGCTGCCAGGCATCGGCGCCGGGCGCGATCGGCGGTGCTTCGATGTCGCGCCTCGCCTCGCGGCGTTCGCGGCTGTCCACGCCCAGGCGTTCGTCGCGCGCCACCACCATCGTCTCGTCGGCCTGGCCGTCGGCGGTGAAGCCCATCATCAGCTGCGGCACGCCTAGCGGCAGGGCCTGGTCGCTGCCGCCGTGCCAGGTGTGCCAGGTCTTGCCGTAGGTGCGCACCAGTTTCTCCATCAGCGCCCGTTCGGCGGCGCCCGGGAGGCCCGGCGCCACCAGCTGCCCTGATTTCACCTCGAATACGTGGCTGTGCCACAGGTCCTTCTCGGCCTCGGGCAGTGCCGCGAACAGCCGTTCGTCGATCACGTATTCCAGGCCGATGATCCGCGCCCCGGCCACGTTGCCGTCGTGGATCACGCACTGGATCACGTCCTCGTTGAGCACCGAGCAGTAGTGGTGCGCCTCCATCTGCGTGTCCATGTCGCCGCTCTGGAAGTGGAAGCCGTCCAGGTAGGTGCTGATCGCGTCGATCGGCGGCTTGTCCTGCAGGGTGTCGGCACCGGCCGCGAGCAGGCGCGTGCCAGGACGCTGTTCGCGCCCGGCGGTGTCGGCGCCGGGCGTGTCGCCGCCGCCGCAGGCGGCCAGGGCCGGCAGCAGGACCGCGGCCAGCGTGGGGGAATGTCGCATGCTGTGCTCCTGTGGGGCGGGAACCCACAGGCTAGGCACTGGCCGGCAGCGACCACGTGAATGCGGGCCGCCGCCGCTCAGGGCCGGGCGATGCGCAGCCCCGCGTGCTCGGCCCCCATGGTGCCGCACCAGGCATCGAACTGCGACGGGGCGCCGGACACCCCGACGCCACCGACCGGCGCGCCATCGGCAGTGAACAGCGGAACCCCGCCCTCGATGGTGGCGATCATCGGCACGGTGGGCAGGTTCCAGTCCGCGGTCTCGAGCGTGGAGCGCCGGAACACCGCCGCGGACCGGCCCTTCCAGCGCGCCACTTCGGCCGCCGCTGGCGAGGCCTGGCCGCGGGCGAAGCTGAGCAGCTCGCCGGACTGGTCGTACACCGCCACTGCCACCTCGTGCCCGGCCTCGCGGGCCAGGGCCAGGCAGTGTCCGGTGATGGCCTGGGCGGTGTCGTGGTCGAGGACGGGCGCCATCACCTGCGCGGGCAGCGGCGGTGCGGCCAGGCCGGCGGCAGCGAGGACGAAGGCCGGAAGGATCGCTTTCATCGTGTCTCCTGTGCGGACGCGGTCCGCGTTGCGGGGTGCGGGATGCCCGGGCTCGCGGGCAGCGGGTTGGCAGGTCGGGGGTGCGTCGCCTGGACGGATGGCCTGCGACGCGCCGGCCCTCGGCACGTACTCAGCGGCGACGCTCTTGCCGCGCGGTGATCCGCAGGATCTGGCCGGGGTCGTCGGTCACCACGTAGATGGCGCCATCGGGCCCGACCACCGGCTCGTAGGGACGGCCCTGGGTGGTGAGCACGACCTCCTCGTGCTGCACGCGCTCGCCGTCGAGCGTGAGCAGGCGCAGCTGGCGCGGCGCCAGGCCGGTGACCAGGGCCTTGCCCCGCCATAGCGGGAACTGCGCGCCCTGGTAGAACGCCAGGCCCGACACGCCGATCGACGGTCGCCAGAACCATGCCGGCTGTTCGACGCCCTCGGCGCGCCGGTGCGGCGTGAGCACGGTGCCGTCGTAGTTGATGCCGTACGAGACCACCGGCCACCCGTAGTCCGCGCCGCGGCGGATGACGTTGAGTTCGTCGCCACCGCGCGGCCCGTGCTCGGTGGCCCACAGCCGGCCGGTGCCGGGCTCGAACGCCAGGCCCTGCGGGTTGCGGTGGCCCACGCTCCAGACCGACGCGAGCGCGCCCGGGCGGCCGTGGAACGGATTGTCGTCGGGCACGCCGCCATCGGGTCGGATGCGGTGGACCTTGCCATTGGGCCGGCCCGGCTCGCGCGCCAGCTCCATGTCGCCGCGGTCGCCCACGGTCAGGTACAGGTGGCCGTCGTCGCCGAAGGCCATGCGCGCGCCGAAGTGCCACCAGTTGCCGCCGTAGTGCGCGGGGGCGGCCTCGAACACCACCTGCTGGTCGACCCAGGCGTTGCCGCGCAGTCGCCCGCGCACCACCCGGGTCATCAGGCGCGGCCCGGCGGCGCCCTCCCCCTCGCCGTCGCCGAGGCGATGGGCGTAGCTGAGGTAGATCCAGCCGTTGCGGGCGTAGTCGGGGTCGAGGGCGATGTCGAAGAGGCCGGCCTGGTTCCACTCGTGGTCGTGCACGTGCACCGGCGGGGTGCCGGACACCGGTTCGGGGACCAGGCTCCCGCCGCGCACCACCCGCAGCCGGCCAGGCCGCTCGGCCACCAGCGCCGTGTCCGGGTCGAGGAAGGCCATCGACCAGACCGTCTCCAGGCCCTGGGCGAACACCTCCACGTCGATCGCGTAGTCCAGTGTCTGGTGCGTACCCGGGACGGCATCGAACGCGCGCCGCGCCGGCGGGTCCGGCGCGTCCTCCTCGTCCTCCGCGTCCTCCTCGTCCTCCGCGCCGGATCCGCGCGCCGGCAGGTGGGCCGCCAGGGCGGCGATCTCCTCCGCCGAGAGCGTGGCGGCGAACGAGGGCATGCCGCGCGAGGCGATCCCGTTACGGATCACCCGCTCGAAGTCCTGCCGGCCGCCGCCGTAGCGGTAGTGCTCCGGCGACAGCGGCGGGCCGAGCCCGGAGCCTTCGCCCGCCGCGCCATGGCAGGCGGCGCAATTCTCCTGGTAGAGGCGTCCGGCGTCCTGGGCCGCGAGCGGGCGGCCGGGCGCGAGCAGGGCAGCCAGGAGCAGCAGCAGCGCCACCGGGGCGCGGGGGAAACGATCGGGCATGGCGTCCTCCAGGGGGTTGCCGGCGGGCGCATCGCCGCCGTCGACCGTGTCGATCAGGCCAGTTGGCGGCTGCGACCTGAATGGAGGAACGCTGAGGTTTTGCGATAGATTCCGTGCGCGGCGCATGCTGGCGCCCTCACGACCATGGATCGGGGGCCCTCGACGGGTGAGCGAACCCACCGCCATCGGCAGGATCCAGACCGGGGGCGGCAGCACGCCGCCCGCGCCGCAGGCGTTCAGCGTCGGCGAAGCGCTGGTGCAGCCGTCGCTCAACCGCGTCTCGATCGGTGGCCAGGCCACCCAGGTCGAGCCGAAGCTGATGCAGGTGCTGCTGCTGATGGCCGAGCGGCCCGGCGCGGTGGTTCCACGGGAGACCTTCTTCCGGACCGTGTGGGCGGGGACCGTGGGCGACGACTACCTGCTCAACCGGGCGATCTCCGAACTGCGTCGGATCTTCGGCGACGATCCCCAGCGGCCCCGCTACATCGAGACCATCCGCAAGGGCGGCTACCGGCTGGTGGCGCCGGTCGCGCCGGCACGGGTCGCGGCGCTGGCCTCCATGCCGGGCCCGGCTCCGGTCGACGCCGGGGCGGTATCGGACTCCCGGCCCGGGTCGGCGGCGGCGCCGTCTCCCGAGGCCCCCGCCGCCACGGACGCCGCCGCGGCGGAGGGCGGGCGTTTCCGTCGCCCTGGCCTGGTGCTGGCGGCCGCCGCGCTCGTGCTCGCGTTCGCCGTGGCCTGGCAGTTCCGCTCCGCCGCCCCGCCTGCGGCGGTCGAGGCCTACGTGGTGCAGCCGCTGACCAGCTTCGTCGGCCGCGAACTGGAACCGGCGCTGTCGCCCGACGGCAGCCGGGTCGCCTTCATCTGGGACCGGGACGGCCACTTCGAGGTGTACGCCAAGGCCATCGGCAGCGAGCAGGCGCTGCGGCTCAGCCACGGCAGCGCAGACGCCCGCCATCCGCTGTGGCTGCCCGGCGGCGGCGCCCTGCTCTACGCGCGCGCCGGCGGCGACGGCATCTCGATCATGCGCGTCTCCGCCCTCGGCGGCCCGGCCACCCGCGTGTTCCACGATCCGGACAGGCGCGAGCTGCGCGGCATGGGCCTCTCGCCCGACGGCCGGCACCTGGTCTACGCCGCGCGCGAGCACGCCGCCGCGCCCTACCGCCTGCACCTGGCCGACCTGGACGAGGGCACGCGCCGCGCGCTCACCGATCCGGGCGACGGGGTGCTGGGCGACCTGGATCCGCGCTTCGCGCCGGACGGACGTTCGATCGCGTTCGCGCGCGCGGTCGACGAAGTCACCCGCGACCTGCACCTGGTGGCGCCGGAAGGCGGCGAGCCGCGCCGGCTGACCTTCGACAACCGCAAGATCAACGGACTGGCCTGGTCGTCCGACGGCGGGCGGATCCTGTTCACCTCCACCCGCTCCGGGCTGTACGGGCTGTGGTCGCTGGCGCCCGCCCGTGGCGAGCTGGTCCAGGTCGCGCTCGGCAGCGAAGACGTGCACCAGCCCGCGACCGCGCCGGGCGTGGACACGATCGCGTTCGAGCAGTGGATGCACCGCTCGCGCCTGCGCCAGATCGACCTGGCCGCGCGCACCGATGCCGACACCGGCCACCAGTTCCGGTCCACGCGCTGGGATTCGAACCCGGCGTGGTCGCCGGACGGCCGTCGCATCGCCTTCACCTCCAACCGCGGCGGCCCGCATGCGATCTGGACCAGTGCCAGCGACGGCAGCCATGCCGTCGAGCTCGCCTCGTTCGGCGGCAGCTACGTCGACAATCCCGCGTGGTCGCCGGACGGCCGCCTGATCGCCTTCGACGCCAGTCCCGACGGACGGACCGCGATCTACGTGGTGGCGGCCGAAGGCGGCCAGCCCCGGCTGCTGGTGGACGGCCCCGGCGACAACCGGCGGCCGGCATGGTCGCGCGATGGCGCCTGGCTCTACTTCGAATCCAACCGCGACGGCGCCTGGCGCATCCACGCGCAGCCGGCGGCCGGCGGCAACGCGGTGGCGGTCACGCCGGGGCCCGGCGTGCGGGCGCGCGAATCCAGCGACGGACGGTTCGTGCTCTACGCCCGCCCAGGCGCGCCGGGGCTGTGGCAGGTCCCGCGCCTGGACTGGGGCATGGCGGGTCCCGCGAAGGACGAGCGCCTGCTGCTTGCCGGCCTGGATCCGGCGGACGGCAGCAACTGGGCGCCGGCCGACGCCGGCATCTACTTCGTGCGCCGCCGCGCCGGCGGCGCCCCGGTCCTGGCGCTGCATCCCTCGGGCGGCGGCCCCGCGAGCGACCTGCTCGAACTGCCCGAATCCTTCCAGGGCTGGGGCTTCGACCTCTCGCCCGACCAGACGCGGCTGCTGTTCTCGGAGGTGACGTTCCGCGAAAGCGACCTGCGCCTGGCGCTGCCACGGCCAGCGCAGCCGGCCACGCTCGCGCAACGCTGAACCGGTCCGCGTCGTGCCCGGCGCCGGTGTGGCCCGCCTAGCCGGCGGTGCCCGTCGCCGCCGGCCCCGTTGCGTCGACCGGCTCCAGGTCGCCCAGCGGCGGAATCACCAGCGTGGTGTATTCCTCGTAATGCGCGTCGGGCAGGGCCTGCAACGCCAGGCGCTCGATGCGCGGCTCCTGGATCGGCAGCCGTGCGGCTTCGTACAGGATCACTTCGTGGTCGGCCGGGTACCAGCGCAGCAGCCGGTCCACCAGCGCCTGCAGGCCTTCGCGCTCGGGGTGGAAGCGGCTGCAGCTCAGGTCGCCGGACAGCGCCACCTGCCACAGCAGCACCAGTCCGGCGGTGTCCGGGACGCGGTCGTAATGCAGGAAGTGGGTGGCCTCCATCGACTGCACGCCACGGCGACCCGGGTCGATGCCCAGGTCCGCGTACAGGCAGGCCTCGGCCGAGATCCCCGGCTCCATCCTGGCCCGGATGCCCTCCGCACGCGCCTTGCGGATCACCGCGTGCGGCACGTCGGCGAACACGCCAGGATGGCCGTAGAACACCGCGCACACCCGCTTGCCGGCGCGCACCTGGGCCATGATCGCGTCGTCGATCTCGCGGTAGGTGATGCGCCGGTCCTTGCCCTCGGCGTAGTAGGCGCCGAGGTTGATCGCATCCGGGCGCAGGCCCTGCACCATGGCCAGCGAGAACGGGTCGGTCAGGCAGAACACCACCTGCGCCTCGCGGATCTCCGACAGGCAGCGCTCGCTGATGTGGCGGCCGAACTCGATCCCGCTGCCCACCACCACCAGGCCGCCGCCGCCGGCCTGCGGCGCGGTGTCGCCGGCGCAGACGGTGCGGTCGCGCCCGGCGTACTTGGCGCGGTACAGGGCCTGGTCGGCCTCGTGCACCAGGTGCTCAAGCGTGCCGTTGCTGTCGCGGTCCTGGCAGATGCCGGCGCTGATGCTGAAGTGCACGGTCTGTCCGAACACGCTCACCGCCTCCATCCGCGCGCGCAGCCGGTCCAGCAGGGCGCCCGCGTCCTCCTCGGTGCCCTCGAGCAGGATCGTGAACTCGTCGCCGCCACTGCGCCCGGCGATGCCCCGGCCCTCGACCACCTCGGCGATCCAGCCGCCCAGGGCGCGCAACGCCTCATCGCCGGCGGCGTGGCCGTAGCGGTCGTTGACTTCCTTGAACCAGTCGATATCGAGCACGATCGCGGTGAACGGCCGCCCGTTGCCGTGGGCGCGCGCGAACGCCTCCTGGCCGAGGCGGCGCACCTGCTGATAGTTGAGCAGCCCGGTGAGGCTGTCGCGCTCGGATTGCCAGCGGTAGCGGCGCCGCTCCAGGAACGCACGGTGCAACAGCACGACCAGCAACAGCGCCGTCGCCAGCAGCGCCACCACGCCCGCCGCCAACAGCCACTGCCGCCGCCGGGTGGCGGTGACCTGGAGCGCGGCCAGCTCCTTTTCCGCTTCCAGCAGCGCGATCTGCCGCTCCTTGAGGCGGGTGTCGAACTCGACCTGCAGGTAGGCCAGCTGGCGCTCGCGCGCGGCGCGCTCGGCCGCCTCCGACGCGGCCGCCGCGCCCTTTAGGTGGCGCAGGGCCTGCACCGGGTCGCCGCGGTGCTCGGCCAGGTCGGCGAGCAGGCGTTCGGCTTCGGCCACCGCGATCTGGGAGTCGCGCTCGCGGTAATAGCGCAGCGCGTCGACCAGCAGGTCGTGGGCGTGGTCGAGTTCGCGGTCGGTGGCGATCAGGCATTCGGCGACCACCAGCCGCGCGCTCCAGGCGCCGGCTTCGAAGCCCGATTCCTCGAAATCGGCCTGCGCCTGGCGCACCCACGCCAGCCCTTCCTCCGGGCGGCCCTGGGCGGCGAGCATCTTGCCCACGCCGTAGCGCGCGTTGGCCGAAAAGATCCGGTCACCCGCTTCGTCGCACACCTCCATCTGCCGCCGCCGCAGGCGCCCGGATTCGGCGTGCTTGCCGACCAGTTCCTCGGCCAGGGCAAGGTCGGACAGCGCGTGGCAGATGGCGCGCTGGTCGCCGCTCTCCTCCACCATGGTCAGGCCGCGCAGCGCCAGTTCGCGTGCCTTGTCGGTCTCGCCCACCAGTGAATGCAGGTAGCTGGCCATGCCGAGCACGCGGGGCGCGTCGTCGGGCACCTCGGGCACGTAGGACAGCGCCTCGCCCAGCCAGGTGAACGCCATGGTCCAGTCTTCGAGGTTGGCCGCGATGCTGGCCGCGGTCGAGAACGCCTTCACCTTCAGCTTGGCCGGCATCTCCTCGCGCAGCAGCCGGTCGAAGCCCTCGACCGCCTCCTCGAGGCGGCCGGCGATGCCGAGGTTGCGCAGGCGCACGTACTCCAGCCGCTGGCGCTGTTCCCGGCTCAGCTCGTCCTGGCGATCGGCGAGCGCCTGGATCCGCTCGTCCGACTCGCGCCAATGCGCGGCGTAGCCGAGGCGTTCGATCTCGCGCAGCTCCGGCTCGAGCGTCTCGTTCGCCGCTGCCGGGCCGGCGAGCAGTGCCAGCCACAGCAATCCAACTGACCAGCGTCGGCCCATCCCGTGGCCCAAGGTAACCTCGCGCGGCTAGTCTTCGTACGTGCGGATCAGGTGGTTGGTGGCGAACTTGCCGTCGGCCAGGCCGGTCAGCCGCTTGATCGCCTCGTAATCCTTCTCCAGCATCGCCTTGCGCTCTTCCGCGCTCAGTCCGGCGCGTTGCAGGACCGCCTCCGGATTCTTCTCGTACTCGGCGGCGAGCGCTGCGTCGCTGCCGAGCTTGCGCATGAGTTCAAGCAGTCTGGACATCGTCTCCCCCGAACAGTCCGCGGTTCGTCCCGGGCGCGGCCGATGGCGCGCCCCGCACCCGGGGGCACCTGGCCCCGCTCCCGGCCGGCCATGCTTCCGGGTGCGCAATGGACGGACATTAGCATATGGCGCGGTCGCGCAGTCCGCCCCCAACCAGGCGCCCGCGCCAGGCCACGCGCCCGCCGGCCCCCGGTGGGCCAGGCCCGGGCAGCGGAACGCGGCGGCCATTCCAATGCGCGCAGGCGCCATGCAGGAACCGGTATCCCCTTGACGCCCTCGCGCGGCCGCCGCGCGAGGCCACGAACACGCGCGAACCCCGCGCATCTGCGCGCATCCGCGCGCTTTCCGGCGCCGCGGGCGCAGCCCGGCGGGCGCGCGAGGCGGCCCGCCCCGGTGCCGTCCGCGCGGCCGCCGGCGGTCGACTCCCGGCGGGATGTTGGACAGACTGCGGCCAGGCCGCCGGCGCCCGGGGAGGCGCGCGGCGGGTACCGACCCGATACGGAGGATCCATCGCACCATGAGCATGCCCACCCTGCTGCGCTCCGCAGCCTGCGTCCTGCTGCTGTCCGCCGGCGCGTCCGCCGCCATGGCCGCGGATGTCACCGGCACCCTGCACGCCGACCGTCCCGGCCCGGTGATCGCACCCGAGCTCTACGGCCAGTTCATGGAGCAGCTGGGCACCGGGATCGACGGCGGGATCTGGGTCGGTCCGGACTCGGACATCCCCAACACCCGCGGCTACCGCAACGACGTGCTCGAGGCGCTCAAGGAGCTGAAGGTGCCGGTGCTGCGCTGGCCGGGCGGGTGCTACGCCGACATCTATGACTGGCGCACCGGCATCGGCCCGCGCGAGTCGCGCCCGGTCACGCTCAACCGCTGGTGGGGCAACAAGGAGGAGCACAACGCCTTCGGCACCCACGAGTTCTTCGAGTTCGCCGAGCTGGTCGGCGCCAAGACCTTCCTCAACGTCAACGTCGGCACCGGTACGCCGCGCGAGGCGATGCAGTGGGTCGAGTACATCACCTCGCCGACCAATTCGACGCTCGCCCAGGAGCGCCGGCGCAACGGACGCGACGAGCCGTGGAAGATCGACTTCCTCGGCATCGGCAACGAACCCAACGGCTGCGGCGGGCGGATGCGCGCGGAGTGGTTCGCCGACCAGTTCCGCCAGTACGTGGGCTTCATCGTGCCGCACGGCGGGGCGACGATCATCGCCTCGGGCCCGGACGCGACCGACCCGGAGTGGACCCGCACCACGATGGAGCTCGCGATCGAGCACATGGATGCGTTCTCGATGCACTACTACACCCTGCCCACCGGCGACTGGGAGAACAAGGGACCGGCCACCGGCTTCGACGAGTCTCAGTGGCTGGCGACCTTCGAGCGCACCTACATGATCGAGCCGATGATCCAGGAGCAGGTGGCGATCATGGACGAGTTCGACCCGGAGGGGGAGAAGGCGCTCATCATCGGCGAATGGGGCACCTGGTACGACCCGACTCCCGGTTCGCCGGGCGGCTGGCTGCAGCAGCAGAACAGCATCCGCGACGCGCTGGTGGCGGCGGTCAACTTCGGCATCTTCCATCGCAACGCGCGCCGGCTGCGGGCGGCCGGGATCGCGCAGATGGTCAACGTGCTCCAGGCCATGTTGCTCACCGACGGGCCGAAGATGGTGCGCACGCCCACCTTCCACGCGTTCCGCATGTACCGCCCCTTCCAGGGCGCGACTTCGCTGCCGCTGGAGCTCGAGTCGCCCGCGTACGGCGGCCTGCGCGCAGTCGACGGGACCGCGGCCCGCGGCACCGACGGCAAGCTTTACGTGGGCCTGGTGAACCTCGATCCGCGCGAGGGCAAGGAGGTCACGATCTCGCTGCGTGGGGTGGAGGCTTCCGGGGTCGTCGGCGAGGTTCTCACCGCCGACGCGATCGACGCGCACAACACCTTCGACGCCCCCGACACCGTGCGGCCGCGGCCGTTCGAGGGCGCGCGGCTGGTGGACGGCACGCTGAGCGCGACCCTGCCGGCGAAGTCGGTGGTGGTTCTGGCGCTGGAGTAAGTGGCGGCGGGGCGGGTCGTCGCGACGGCCTGCCCCTGTCCTGCGCCGTGCAGGGCGCGGCGCCGCGCCAACGCAACGGCGAGGAAAGGTCGCGCTGCGGGGACGTTGGCGTGGGCCCCGCCCCTACCCGGCCGCGAACGCCGGCGAGAGCATGCGAAAGCTGCCCGCGTCCGCGTCGAGTTCGACCTCGGCGCCGACCGGCACGATGAACTGGTCGCGGATGTGGCCGATCATCGCGCCGCGGTACGCCGGGATCCCCAGCGGCCGGACGTGGTCGTCCAGGATCTGCGCCAGGGTGAGCGAGCCGTAGCCCGGGCCCGGCTCGCAATCGGTGCACTCGCCGAACACGAAGCCGGCGATGCGGTCGAGGATCCCGGCGAGCTTGAGCGTGGTGAGCATCCGGTCGATCCGGTACGGCGCTTCCGAGACGTCCTCGAGGAAGAGGATCGCGCCGTCGAAGTCCGGCAGGTAGGGCGAGCCGGCCAGCGCACTGAGCACGGTGAGGTTGCCGCCGAGCAGGCGGCCGCGCGCCTTGCCGCCGCGCAGGGTCATGGTGCGGTTGCGGCGCGGCACCAGCTCGTCGTCGTCGGGATCGCGGCGGTTGGCGTAGTGCATCAGCTCGCGGTCGAAGAACACGCGCCGGAACTGGTCGGCGTTGAACCGGCTCCAGCTGCCGGTGCCGATCGGACCGTGGAAGGTGACCAGGCCAGTGCGGGCCTGGATCGCGCAATGCAGCGCGGTGATGTCGGAGTAGCCGAGCAGCGGCTTGGGGTTGGCGCGGATCGCGTCATAGTCGAGCAGCGGCAGCAGGCGCGCGGCACCGGAGCCGCCCCGGGTGCAGACGATGGCCGCCACCGCCGGATCGGCGAACGCGGCGTTGAGGTCGCCGGCGCGCGCCGCGTCGTCGCCCGCCAGGTGGCCGCGGCGGTCGGCGTAGTGCGCGCCGGTGACCACGCGCAGGCCCAGTGCCTCCATCACCTCGCGGGCCAACTGCAGGTCCAGCGGTTCGGCGACGGCCGCCGACGGACTCACCAGGGCGACCGTGTCGCCCGGCGACAGCGGCCGCGGCAGGAGGCGCGCGGTGCCTGGCGCGGCCGTGGTAGCGGCCAGGCCCGCCGCCGGCGCCCCGGCCAACAGCGCGGTGGCCTTGAGGAAGTCCCGTCTGTGCATGTGCAGCCCCTTGCGGCGTCGGTGCGAGCGTAGCAACCGCCGTCGCCGCCAACAATCCGCGCAGTACCGCAATCGGGGCCGCACCGCGACGTCCGACCCGGCAGGCGGCCGGACGCCTCATTCGCGATGCGCGATCAGGTCGCGACGACTACTTCTTCGCCGTGGCCCCGGGGGTATCGGCGCGCTCCAGGAACTGACGGGTGACGTCCGGCAGGTGGTCCTGCAGCCAGCGCGCCATCGCTTCCTCCTCGACCAGGATCCGCTCGCAGGCCGCCCGCGTCTCCTGGTCGCCGAGCGCCTCCGCGGCCGCGATCAGGGTGCGGTAGGACGCGATCTCCATGTGCTCGAAGACGTAACCGGCCATCGATCCCTTGACGATCTCGTCGGAGGCCACCATGCCGCCGATCGCCTGTCCCATGGCCGCGACCTTGCCCATGGCGTCCTTGAGCCTGGACGGCGAACTTCCCAGCCGCGTGATGCAGCCCTCCAGCAGCGCCTGCTGGCCGAGCGTCTCCTCGATGTGCTGCTCGATCCGCGCCTTCAGTTCGGGATAG
Organism: Luteimonas wenzhouensis; assembly: GCF_007859305.1. Lineage (GTDB taxonomy): Bacteria > Pseudomonadota > Gammaproteobacteria > Xanthomonadales > Xanthomonadaceae > Luteimonas > Luteimonas wenzhouensis. The sequence goes on along the minus strand of NZ_VOHE01000009.1, from coordinate 25,852 downwards.
TGCTCGATGCGCGCCGCCTGCGCCTTGAGCATCTGTTCGGCCTGCTGTTCCATGGCATGCGCATCGCGCAGCCAGTCCAGCAGGTGTTCGCGTGCATCCGTCATCGCCGTGCTCCTTCGTGGAGGAACCGGCACTTTCGGCAAGCGCCCGTAAATGCGGCGCGACAACGACGTGCACGCGTCGTACGAAAGGAGTTCAGCGGCCCCGCTTGCGAACCCGGGGCGTGACGGCCACGTTCAGCCGCTCGCTCATCAATTGCAGCTCGCCGTCCTGGATCATCGCGGTCAGGCGCATGCTGCGTTCGAGCAGCGCGGTGAGCGCTTCGACGTCGGCCGGTGCGACATCGAGCACGGTGAGGTTGGGCAGTCGCGAGAACGCGCCGGCGTGCCGGTCCCACCACGCCTCGGCCGCCTGCCCGCCGTAGTTGACCACCACCACCTCGCCGGCGCGGGCGCAGGCGCGGCGGACGCGGGTGTCGTCGGGCTGGCCCAGGTCGATCCAGCGTTCGATCTGGCCGGTGTAGTCGCGCTGCCACAGGTCGGCGTCGTCGGCCGTGCTCAGGCCGCGCCCGAACTCCAGGCGTTCGTCGGCGTACAGCGCGAACGCGGCCAGGCGCAGCATCAACCGCCCCGGCGTCTCGGACGGATGCTGCGCGAGCGAGAACACGTGTCCGGCGTAGTAGTGCCGGTCCATGTCGGTGACCTGGAGCTCGACCCGGTAGATGGTCGCGTTGGGTGCCATGGGCAGGCCGGTGCGGGAAAGTCCGCGATTGTACGGGCATCCATCAGGCGCGTCGGCCCCGTCCGCGACGCGGCCTCGACGCACCTGAACCGATGCCCCCGGCGCCCGGCATGGTCTCACGGCCCGATCATTGCGGCGCTGCCAGCATCCGTCGGCATGATGGCGCCCGAAGGTACTTCTCCCCCTCCTCCCACCCTCCATTCCGGAGACTGGTTCGAGACCCGGCCGTGCCTGGCCGCGTCCGCGCGCGAGCGCGACTGGGACATCATGTTGCGCGATGGGCCGGTCATCGCGACCGCGATCCACGACGGCCACGCGATCCGCCCTTCCCTGCAGCCGCTGGTCGCGCTTGCCGACGACGCGCGCCTGCGCGAGGAGGATCCGTTCACCGGCGTGCTCACCGACGTGGGCGACGTCCGCATCACGGTGCCGGTCTCGCGCTTCGAGGTCGACCTCAACCGCCCGCGCGACAAGGCCGTGTACCGCCGGCCCGACGATTGCTGGGGCCTGGAGGCCTGGCGCGAGGCGCTGCCCGGGACGGAAGTGGCGCACTCGCTCGCACGCTGGGACCGCTTCTACGCCATGGTCGAGGAGCTCATCGAGCGACTCCTGGAGCGCTGGGAGACGGTGCTGCTGATCGACCTGCACAGCTACAACCACCGCCGCGACGGCGCCGACGCCGCCCCTGCGCCGCAGGAGGGGAATCCCGACATCGAGCTCGGCCTGAGCACGGTTGCCCCCGGCGCCTGGCGCGAGGTCGCCGACCGCTTCGCCGCCGCGCTGCGCCGCACGCCGGTGCTCGGCCGCGCCCCCGACGTGCGCGCCAACGTGCGCTGGCCGACCGGCGGCCATTTCCCGGAGTGGGTGTACGACCGCTGGGGCGAGCGCGTGTGCACCATCTCGCCCGAGTACAAGAAGATCTTCATGGACGAGTGGACCGGCCAGGTGGACATCGCCGCCCTGCGCGACCTGCAGCGGGGCCTGCACGCGGCGGTCGCGCAGATCCGCCCGGAGTTCCGGAGGCGGCCGTGAACGCCGCTGCGCCCCCGCGACATCGCGAAGGCCGCGAACTGCCGCCCGTGGCGGCGCAGGTCGACGCCACGCTGCTGGGCATCGACGCCGGGCTCGACTGGCTGCTCGCGCTCAACCCGCTCGGCACCGACGCGCTGTGGCGGGAGTTCGAAGGCAGCGGGCACGCGCGCGTGTCGCCGCTGCGCTACGCCGAGCCCGTGCTGGACCTGGACGCAATGCGCCGCCGGCTGCTGGCGCTGCCGATGGACCGTATCGAATCGCCGCTGCTGGCCGGCCTGCTCGGCGAGAAGCAGCGCGACCTCGTCCATGTCCTGGACCTGGTGCGGCTGCGCGGAACCGCGGCCTTCATCGACGCCAGCGTCGCCTTGTTCGGGACCGTGGAGCCGGAACTGCTGGCGCTGGCGCGACGCCTGCTCGAGCAGGTCGTGCCGGGCGAGCCGCTCGAGGCCGATCTCGGCGTGGACGCGGTCGTCGCCGCGGTCGAGGACGAGGTGGCGTGGTACCGCGGGCAGGTCCCGGACTTCTCGCTCGACGTGGTGGTCGACGCCGACATCGGCTCGCTGATGATGGTCTCGAACGGACGGCTGTACCTCGACGCCGGGCTGCGGCTGCCCTCGGCACGCCTGCAGCCGCTGCTGCAGCACGAGGTCGGCACCCACGTCGTGACCCACTACAACGGTTCGCGCCAGCCGCTGCGGCAGCTGGGGGCCGGCCTGGCCGGGTACGACCCGCTGCAGGAGGGGCTCGGGGTGCTGGCCGAGTTCCTGGCCGGCTACCTCCCGGGCGAACGGCTGCGGATCCTCGCCGCCCGCGTCATCGCCGCCGACATGGCGGTCCGTCGCCAGGGCATCCCGGCGATCTTCGCCTGCCTGCACGAGCAGCACGGCTTCGCCACCGACGAGGCCTTCGACGTGGCCGTGCGCGCCCTGCGCGGCGGCGGCCTGACCAAGGACGCGGTGTACCTGCGCGGCCTGTGCGAGCTGCTCGAGGACCTCGGCCAAGGCGGTGCGTTCGAGCCCCTGTTCGCCGGCAAGTTCGCGCTGCGCCACCGCCGCGCCCTCGACCGCCTGGTCGAGGAAGGCTGGGCGGTGCCGCCACGGCTGTTGCCGCGCTACGCCACCGCACCGGGCTTCCGCGACGCGCTCGCCCAGTGCCGCCGCCTCGACGTGTCCGAACTCCACCACGCCCATCCCACCCCGCTGCCCCTGGACCTGAGCCCATGATCGACCGCCCCCTGCGCCTCGGCTTCGTCGTCAACGACGTGGCGACCGAGAAGGACAACTACACCACCATCCGCCTCGCCCGCACCGCCATCAACCGCGGCCATTCGGTGGCGCTGATCGGGCTGGAGGACTTCATCTACGACCCCTCGGGCGTGGTCCATGCCAGGGCCCACCTGCCGCGCCGCGACGCCTACGACGAGGACGCGGCCCTGCTCGGCGACCTGCATGGCGACGATGCGCGCGTGGAGCGCATCAACGTCGAGGAGCTGGACGTGCTGATGCTGCGCAGCGACCCGGCCGACGAGGCGGTCGACCGGCCCTGGGCGCCGAACAGCGCCCTGCTGTTCGCCCAGCTGGTGGTCGCGCGCGGGGTGATCGTGCTCAACGACCCGATCCACCTCACCGATGCGTCGAACAAGACCTACTTCCAGCATTTCCCGGAGGAAGTGCGGCCGGTGACCTGCATCAGCCGCGATGCCGAACAGATCAAGGCCTTCATCGCCGACCAGGGCGGCCGCGGCGTGATCAAGCCGCTGCAGGGCTCCGGCGGCCAGGGCGTGTTCGTGGTCAACGGCGACGGCGGGGCCAACGTCAACCAGATGATCGACGCGGTGATCCGCGACGGCTACGCGATCGCCCAGGAGTACCTGCCCAAGGCGGTCGACGGCGACCTGCGCCTGCTCACCCTCAACGGGCGTCCGCTGCAGGTGGACGGGCGTTACGCCTGCTTCCGCCGCTACAACGACTCCGGCGACGCGCGCAGCAACATCAGCGCCGGCGGCAAGGTGGAGCTGGCCGAACCGGACGCCGACGCCCTGCGCCTGGCCGAACTGGTCGCGCCCAAGCTGGTCCGCGACGGCATGTACCTGGCCGGGCTGGACATCGTCGGCGACAAGCTGATGGAAGTGAACGTCGACACGCCCGGCGGCATCAACATGGCCGAGGAGCTGACCGGGGTCGATTTCTCCGGCCACATCATCAACGACCTCGCGCGCAAGGTGCGGCTGCGCAACGAGTACCGCGGCAACCTCACGAACGTGGAACTGGCGATGCTCTGAGTGCCGACGCGGCCGGCCGGCGCAACCCTGGCGCCGGCCCGGGCCTCGCCGCGCGACTGCCGGGGTTCGCCGGTGTGGATCAGCCCTGCGTGACCCACGCCAATGCTTCGTCCCTTTGCTCCGGGCGGTAGACGCGGTAGCTGACGAACGGCAGCAGCGCGCTCTCGAGCCGCGTGCCGGCGCGCACCCATGCCTGGTCGGCCACCACCGCGATGCGCCCGAATCGCCGCAACTCCTTCAGCAGCGGGATCGCCCGTGCCAGGTGGCCCCCGAACCCGGCCAGTTCCAGGGTGCCCAGCGAGCGGGTTTCGATGAACATGTGCATGGCCGGATGCCGGGACAGGACCTGCTCGATCCGGTCCATCAGCGCCTGCAGGTCGGCGGAGGTGATCTGCCCTTCGACGGTCACGGCGATGACGTCGTCGGCGGAGGGATGGAACTGGTGCATGGCGGCTCCCTGGTCTGGTCCGGACGGCCAGTCTGCCCGTTCCGCCGTGGCCCGCGCGTCGATGCCGCCCCGCGACGGGAGCTTGCGTCCGCCCTGCCGCGAATGGCGCCGTCACGGCATTCAGGCGACACTTCGCACTTTCGAGGCGGGGGTCGACGATGGCCGAGGGCAAGGCGCGCCGCAGGTGGTGGGCGGCGGCGGCTGCGGTGGGACTGGTGGCGGTCGCGGCGTGGGCCGTGGCCTGGCTGCGGGGACCGCAATTGCCCGGCTACGAGGTCGTACGCGGACCGCTGGTGCACAACGTGGTCGCCACCGGTCGCGTCGCGACGCCGTCGCGGGTGCTGGTCGGCGCGGAGATCTCCGGCCTGGTGCTCGAGCGCCGGGTGATGGACGGCGACCGGGTCGAGCCGGGCGACCTGCTGGTGGTGCTGCGCGCGCGCGACCTGGAGGCGCGCCGCGACGAGGCCCGCGCCGCGCTCGAGGCCCTGCGCAGCAACGAGCGCCCGGATGCCCGTGCCCGTCTGCGCCAGGCGCAGGCCGAACTCGACCAGGCCGAACGCGAACTGGCCCGCCGGCGCGAACTTGGCGAGCGCCAGCTGGTCTCGCGCGAGAGCGTGGAAGTCGCGGCGCAGGCCGTCGTCGCCGCGCGCGCGGCGGCCGAGCAGGCACGCCTGGCGCTGCAGGCGCTCGACGGCGGGGCCCGCGAACTTCAGGCCATCCAGCAACTGGAGCAGGCCGAGGCCGACCTGGCGCGGGCGCAGATCCGCGCCACCGTGCCCGGCACCGTGCTGGTACGCAACGTCGAGCCGGGCGACACGGTCACGCCTGGCCAGGTGCTACTGGAGATCGCCCGCGACGCCCCCGGCGAGGTGCTGCTGTCGGTGGACGAGAAGAACCTCGAGCGGCTCGAGGTCGGCCAGCCCGCCACCTGCATCGCCGACGCGTTCCCGATGCGGCCGTTCACGGCCACCGTGTTCCACCTCGCCCCGGCCGTCGACCCGGCGCGCGGCACCGTCGACGTGCGCCTGCGGATCGACCCGCAAGCCGACTTCGTGCGCCAGGACATGACCGTCACCGCCACGGTCGAGACCGGCCGGCGCGACGACGGGCTGGCGGTGCCCAACGACGCCCTGCTCGATGCCGACCCGGGCAGCGACCGGGCCGCCGTGCTGCGGATCCGTGGCGGACGCGTGGAACGGGTGCCGGTGCGGCTGGGCCTGCGCGGGCTGGCGATGAGCGAGGTGCTCGACGGCCTCGAACCCGGCGACCAGGTCGTCGCAGCGGCCGCCCTGGGCGCCGGCGCGCTGCCCGGGGAAGGCGACCGCGCCCGCGTCCGCGTCCAGCCGCTGCCCGAGGCAGGCCACCACGACCGCGCCGCGACCCATGGCGAGCTGCCGATGTCGCTGGACTGAGCGATGTGGATCGAGGCCAGCATCGCCCTGCGCTTCCTGCGCCAGGGCCGGACCCAGAGCCTGCTGATCCTGGTCGGCATCTCGGTGGGCGTGGCCGTGATCGTGTTCGTGACCGCGCTGATCTCGGGCCTGCAGGCCAACGTCATCGACCGCACGCTCGGCACCCAGGCCCACATCCGCGTGGAGGCGCCGCGCGAGGTCAACCGCCTCGCCCGCGCCGGCGACGGCGTGCTGCAGCTGGTGCTGGAGGATCCGCGGCCGCAGTCGCTGCGCCCGATCGACAACTGGCTCCAGGTGCGCGACGTCCTCGACCACCTGCCCGGCATCACCGCGGTCTCGCCGCTGGTCTCGGGCCCGGCCTTCGGCCGCCGTGGCGACGCGGTGGAATCGGTGGCGCTGGTCGGCATCGATCCGCCGCGCTACCTGCGCGTGATCCCGCTGGACGCGCACATGGTGGAAGGCCAGCTGCGGGTCGGCTCGGGCAACGTGCTGGTCGGGCGGATCCTTGCCGACGACCTGGGCCTGCGCCTGGGCGGCAAGCTGCGGCTGGAAGCGGGCGACGGCCGCGACGCGATCGTGACCATCGCCGGCATCTTCGAACTGGGCGTGCGCGACCTCGATTCGCGATACGTCTACACCGACCTCAAGCAGGCGCAGTCGCTGCTGGCGCTGCCCGGCGGCGTGACCGTGATCGACCTGACCGTCGAGAAGCTCTTCGAGGCCGACCAGCTGGCCGCGCGCGTGCGCGGGCTCACCGGCCTGCAGGCCGAAAGCTGGATGGAGAGCAACGCCCAGCTGATGAACGCGCTCAGTTCGCAGAGCCTGTCCACGCGCATGATCAGCTTCTTCGTCGCGATGTCGGTGGCGCTGGGCATCGCCAGTGTGCTGGCGGTGAGCGTGGCCCAGCGCACGCGCGAGATCGGCATCCTGCGTGCGATGGGCACCCGCCGCCGCCAGCTGCTGCGGGTGTTCCTGGTCCAGGGCGCGGTGCTCGGCCTGATCGGTTCGGCGATCGGCGCACTGGCCGGCCTCGGCCTGGTCTGGGTGTTCAACCGCTTCGGGCCGGGCCTGTTCGTGATCCCGCTGCCACCGGCGCTGATCCCGGCGGCGATGGCGATCGCGACCATCGCCGGCATGGGCGCGGCGCTGGCGCCGGCCTGGCGCGCCTCGCGCCTGGACCCGGTGGAGGCGATCCGTGGCTGACCGGCGCGAGGTGCTGCGGCTCGAAGGCCTGCGCAAGTCCTACAACGTCGGCCAGCCGACCGAGGTCGAGGTGCTGCACGGCATCGACCTGCGCCTGGACAGCGCCGACTTCGCCGCCCTCGTCGGCCCGTCGGGCTCGGGCAAGAGCACGCTGCTCAACCTGATCGGACTGCTCGACACGCCCACCGCCGGCGAGCTGTACCTGCAGGGCGAGGCGACCGCACACATGGACGACGAGGCGCGCACCGCGCTGCGCGGGCGCCACATCGGGTTCGTGTTCCAGTTCCACCACCTGATCGGCGCGTTCACCGCGCTGGAGAACGTGCTGATGCCGTGGATGGTGGCGAACGGACGCCCGACCCCGGAAATCCTCGAACGGGCGCGGGGCCTGCTGTCCGACGTGGGGCTGGCGAGGTTCGCCGACCGCCGTCCCGACCAGCTCTCCGGCGGCCAGCAGCAGCGGGTGGCGATCGCCCGCGCCCTGGTCACGCGCCCCGCCCTGCTGCTGGCCGACGAACCCACCGGCAACCTCGACACGAAGACCGCGGCCGAGGTGTTCGACCTGCTGCGCCGCTTCAATGCCGACTATGGCTGCGCGGTGCTGGTGGTCACGCACGACCCGCGGCTGTCGGAGACCTGCGACCGCACCATCACCCTGGTGGACGGCAACATCGTCTCCGACGAACGAAACCGCGCGACCGCCGCCGACGCATGACGCCGGGCCGGCGCCCGGGAGCTAGGCCGGGGCGCCGCCCTGCCCCAGCAGACGTGCCATCTCCATGTCCTTCTCCTCCCACAGCGCGTTCAGCCATTGCTGGAAGCGCGCCCGGGTGGCGCGGTCGGACTCGTCGCCCGCGCGCGGCACGTCGGTCGGTAGCGGCCGCACCCGGACCGACACGCGGACCTCGCGCACCCGCCCCGACATCAGGTCGACCATGCTCGGCCGTCCGCCCGGATAGGCGATGGTGACGTCGAGGATGCCGTGCAGCGAATCACCCATCGCATCGAGCACGTAGGCCACGCCGCCCGAGCGCGGCTTGAGCAGGTGCCGGTACGGCGAAGCCTGGCGCGCGTGCTTGTCTCCGGTGAAGCGCGTGCCCTCGACGAAGTTCATGATCGCCACCGGGATGTCGCGGAACTTCTCGCAGGCCCGGCGCGTGGCTTCCATGTCGCGCCGGCCGAGCGCCGGATTGCGGGCGATCTGGGCCCGGGTGTGGCGGCCCATGAACGGGAAATCCAGGGCCCACCACGCCAGGCCCAGCAGCGGTACCCAGACCAGTTCCCGCTTGAGGAAGAAGCGCAGCAGGGGGATGCGGCGGTTGAAAAGCTTCTGCAGCACCAGGATGTCGACCCAGGCCTGGTGATTGGCCAGCACCAGGTAGTGTCCGTCCGGCCGCACCTGCTCCAGCCCGGTGGCCGTGATCCGCGCGCCGCTGCAGCGGTCCCAGAGCAGGTTGTTGAGCCCGATCCAACTTTCCGCGATCGCGGTCAGGACGGCGTTGCAGCCGCGGCGCACGCCGCGCGCCGGGACCGCCACCTTCACCAGCGCCACCGCCAGCAGGGGAACCACGTGGAGGACGGTGCTGGTGGCGATCACCAGCAGCAGCAGGACGACACGCAACGACGACATCGAGGCAGGCACGGACGGTGGGGGTGCGAAGCGTAGCGCAAAGCGGCCCGGCGCCGTCGCCCGGGAGCGTCCGCCCAGCGGGCCGGCAGGGCGCCAGGTGCCGCGCGAACCCGCGCGCGGCGGTCGCGGCGCGCTCGCCCGACGCTCACCGGCCGCTTCCGGGCCGGGGCGTATGATCGGCCTCCCCCCTCGACAGGAGATCCGCCATGAACGCGAAACTCGCCACCCTGGGAATCGCCTGCGCCCTTGCGCTGGCCGCTTGCGGGGGCGATGCACCGCCGCCCGCCGCCGCGCCCTCCCCGGCCGCCAAACCGGCGCCCTCGCCGACGGCACCGGCCGAACCGGCCACCGCGGACACGCAGGCGACGGACGCCGCTGGCGCCACCGATCCGGCGGCCTCCGCAGACCCATCCGCCGCGGCAGCGCCGGCGGAGGCTGCGGGCGAGGCGGTGGTCAGCAACTGTGCCACCACGATCGAGGGCGATGACGCGATGCGCTACAACGTCGGCTCGATCACCGTGCCCTCCTCGTGCACCGAGTTCACCATCACCCTGCGCCACACCGGCCAGCTGCCGGTCGCGGCGATGGGCCACAACGTGGTGATCTCGCTCGCCTCGGACCGGGCGGCCGTCGCCGCCGACGGCATCGCTGCCGGCGTGGAGGGGCACTACGTCCCCGCCGACGACCCCCGGGTGATCGCCCATACCGAACTGGTCGGCGGTGGCGGCACCACTTCGGTGACCTTCCCGGCCAGCGCGATCAGCGGCGACGGCCCGTACGAGTTCTTCTGCAGCTTCCCCGGCCACTGGTCGGTGATGCGCGGCACGATCAGGGTCGGCTGACGCGCCAGCGGGTGGCGCGGCCCGCGGTGGCCGCGCCACCCCGTCCGTTTCGATCCTCCCGGCCGCATCCGCCCGCGGTGCGTCCGGCGTCGCCGCCATCGGCACACGGCATGCGCCGGACACGGCCGGCGCGAGTGCGCGCACCCGGGTGACGGGCGCCGGAACCCCGGTCGCGGTGCCCCCGCTCCGCGCGGGCAGGTTTTCGACCTTGGTGGCAGGCCGGCCCCCCGGTCGGGCCCATGCCGTAGCATTGCCCCCCTGTTCCACTGACCGGGCCCGCCTTGAACCCGACCCCGATCGAACTCGTCGCCACCGTGCTGTTCGCGCTGGCGGTCCTGCACACCTTCAGCACCAAGTACTTCCACCGCCTGGCCGAGCGCCAGCCTGCGCATTCGGGCATCTGGCACCTGCTGGCCGAGGTCGAGGTGGTGTTCGGGTTCTGGGCGATCGTGTTCGTGCTCACGATGATGGCGCTGCTCGGCACGTCCGAGGCGGCCGCCTACGTCGATTCGCGCAACTTCACCGAGCCGATGTTCGTGTTTGCGATCATGGTGATCGCCGGGACCCGGCCGATCGTGTGGCTGGCCGCGCGCCTGGTCGATGGGCTCGCAAGGCTGCTGCCGTGGCGCAACGGCCTGGAATTCTGCTTCAGCGTGCTGGCGCTGGTGCCACTGCTGGGGTCGTTCATCACCGAGCCGGCGGCCATGACCCTGGCAGCGATGCTGCTGGCCCGGCGGGTCTATGCGGTGAACGTGTCGAACACGACCAAGTACGCGCTGCTCGGCACCCTGTTCGTGAACGTGTCGATCGGCGGCGTGCTGACCCCGTTCGCCGCGCCGCCGGTGCTGATGGTGGCGGGCCAGTGGAACTGGGACATGGTGTTCATGCTCACCCACTTCGGCTGGAAGGCGGCGCTGGCGGTGGCGGTGAACGCCGCCGTGGTGGTGTTCGTCTTCCGTCGCGAGCTGGGCCGGCTGCCCTCGGCCGAGTCGGGCACGCCGACGCCGGCGGTGCCGCTGCCGATGGTGATCCTGCACGTGCTGTTCCTCGCCGGCCTGGTGGTCTTCGCCCACCATCCGGCCATGTTCATGGGCATCTTCCTGCTGTTCATGGGCGTGGCCACCGCCTACGGCAAGTACCAGGATCGCCTGATCCTGCGCGAAGGCCTGCTGGTGGCCTTTTTCCTCGCCGGCCTGGTGGTGCTGGGCGGCCAGCAGCGCTGGTGGCTGCAGCCGCTGCTGATGGACATGAGCAGCGACGCGGTATTCTTCGGCGCCACCGCACTGACCGCGATCACCGACAACGCCGCCCTGACCTACCTCGGTTCGCTGGTCGAGGGCCTGAGCGACGAGTTCAAGTACATGCTGGTCGCCGGCGCGGTGGCCGGCGGCGGCCTGACCGTGATCGCGAACGCACCCAACCCGGCCGGCATGTCCATCGTGCGCCGCCATTTCAAGGACCAGACCGTGCACCCGTTGGGCCTGCTGGCCGCGGCGCTGCCGCCGACGATCGTCGCGATGCTGGCCTTCCGGCTGCTGTAGCCGCGCGGCAGGCCCTGGCCCGGGCCTTGACGCGTGGTGCAGTAGCATCGGCGGCACGCTGCCACGAGGAGGCGGAACCACCATGCCCAAGGCCCCTGCGAAGAAGCCGACGCGCAGACCGCCCGAACCGGTCGATGACCACGCGGTCATCGCCGACTGGATGGAGCAGGCGATGCCCGCGCTGCAGCCGATTCTCGCGTACCTGGACCGGACGATCCGCGATGCCATCCCCGGCCTGGAGTACGGGGTGAAATGGAAGAAGGCCTACTACGGCCTCCCCGGCAAGGGCTGGCTGATGGAGATGGTGGCCTACGACGTGTCGGTGAACCTGGTGTTCTTCGCCGGCGCGAAGTTCGATCCCGCCCCGCCCCTGGGCGAGGGGTCGCGCTACGTCAAGATCCGCTCGCTGGACGAAGCCCGCGCTCCCGAAGTGCGCGACTGGATCGGCCAGGCCACGAAGCATCCTGGCTGGCGTTGAGGGGCCACGGCGCGGGAGCGGCGGCGGCTGACCGCACGCTCACGCTCGCGCTGTAGGATCGGGGCGGTTTCCACAGGCGGACGCTCCCATGCCCATCATCCAGTTGAACACCGACAACCACATCGACGGCACCGACGCGCTCGAGGAGCGGGTCAACGCGATGCTCGAACAGCAGCTCGGCCGCTACTTCCCCCGACTGAGCCGGATCGAGGTCTTCCTGTCAGACACCAACTCCCCGGTCAAGTCCGGCGTCGCCGACAAGCGGTGTGCGCTGGAGGCGCGCCTGAAAAACGACGACCCGGTGGGCACCAGCCACGACGCCGACACCATGGAGCAGGCCATCCGCGGCGCCTGCGACAAACTCAGGACAGTGCTCGACACCAGGATCGGGAAGCAGCGCGGCTACTGAGCCGCGATCCGCGGCCCGGCTACGCGCCCTGCGCCCGCCACGCCGCCAGCAGCTCGGCCTCGCGCTCGCGGCTGATGCCCGCGCCGAACGCGGCCTGGCGCTCGGCCGGCAGCGAGTCGAACCAGGCCAGCAGGTCGGCCACTGTCGTGGCCAGCGGGCGGAACGTGAGCCCGGCCGCGATCGCGCGCGCGTTGCTCACCGAGCCGTAGCCGCCGTACCTGGGATGCGTGCGCGAGACCCAGATCGGCAGGTCCACGCCGTTCTGCTCGAGGAAGTCGGCCGGCACGTGGGTGAAGCGCGCCGCTCCCCCGGTCACGGCGTGGCAGCCGTGCACCATCGCGTCGGTGCTCAGCGCGTAGTCCGGCCCGCAGGCATTGAAGGTGCCGGTGGTGCCGTTCTCGGCCATGCGGATCGTCCACTCCGCGAGATCGCGCCCGTCGATCACCTGCACCGGGTCGCGGCCGTCGCCGGGCACCAGCACCTCGCCGCCCTGGGCGATCCGGCGCGGCCAGTAGGTGAAGCGGTCCGAGTCGTCGCGCGGGCCGACGATGTAGCCGGGGCGGATGATCGTGGTGCGCGCGCCGAACTGCTTGTGCGCCTCCGCCTCGCTCAGCGCCTTGAGCGGCCCGTAGAGGTTCTCGATGTCCGCCACCAGCGTCTCGCGGGTCTCGGCCATCGCGTCGCGGCCCCGGTAAGGGGCGAGCGGCGCGTCTTCGCCGATGCCGGGCCTGGAGCCGTCGGCATAGACCGAGATCGTCGAGATGAAGATGTACTGGCCGACGCTGTCCTTCAGCACCTGGCCCGCGTCGCGGACCCAGAACGGGAGCGTGGTGGGGTTGTCGATGCACACGTCCCAGCGCCTGCCGCGCAGGGCGGCGAGGTCGCCGGTATTGCGGTCGCCCGACAGCTGCTTCACTTCGCCCGGCCATTCCGGCGAGGGCCGCCGTCCGCGGTTGAACAGGGTCACCCGGTGCCCGCGCGCGAGCGCGTACTGGACCTGGAACGGCCCGGTGAAGCCGGTGCCGCCGAGGATCAGGATGTCGAGCGGCTTCTTCGCGCGTTCGACCGGCGCCGACCCGGAGGCGGCGGCGAGGCCCGGCAGGGCGGCGGAGGCGGCGGCGAGCGCGCCGAGCTTGAACAGGTCGCGGCGGGTGGTGCGCATGCGGGGATCCCCGGATCGAGAGCGGCCATTCCAGCACCACGGGCGGGCGCCGGCGCATGCCGGAAGTCGTGCCAGAAAGCCCCGCCCCGGTGCTGCAACCGGGGCGCGGACGCCATGCCCGGCGCCGGCCATCCATTCCGCCCCGGCATCGCAGCGGGCGAATGTGGAATCGCAGCCCATTCGCCGCGCCGGACATGGCAACCTCGGCGGCGACCCGTGCACCCGCACGCCGCCCATCGAGCGACCATGACCCGACTTCCGATGCGCCTCCTGGCCCCTGTCCTTGCCTTCCTGGCCCTGCTGTCCACGGCCGTGCAGGCCGCCGACGACAGGTACACCTTCGTGATGGTCCACGGCGCCACCGCCGGCGGCTGGGAATGGAAACGCACCGGCGAGTTCCTCACCGCCGACGGGCACACCGTCTACCGCGCCACGCTCACCGGCCTCGGCGAGCGCGAGCACCTCAACAGCCCGGAGATCGACCTGGAGACCCACATCCAGGACGTGGTCAACCTGATCCTGTTCGAGGACCTGCACGATGTCGTGCTCACCGGTCACAGCTACGGCGGCATGGTCGTGACCGGGGTGATGGACCGCATCCCCGAGCGCCTGAAGCACGTGGTGTTCCTCGACGCGGCCGTGCCCGAAGACGGGCAGTCGCTGTGGGACCTGTTCGGCGGCCAGGGCATGGATCCTGACCGGTTCAAGGACGGCTTCATGCAGGTGCCGTGGGTCGAGCCGGGCGCGAAGCCGCCATACAGCGTCAAGCACTCGGTGAAGTGCTTCAGCCAGCCGGTGTCCTACCGCAACCCCGCGGCGCTGGCGCTGCCGGTCACCTACGTGGCCTTCGTCCCGGCTGACCAGTCGGTCGAGGAGCGGGCGAAGAAGGACAGGAGCTGGCAGAACGCGCAGGCCCGCGGCTGGACCATCCGCACCTTCCCCGGCGGCCACGTGGCCCAGCAGGAGGATCCGCGCGGCGTGGCGAGCCTGATCGCCGATTCGGTCGGCGACCGCAACCGCCGCTGACCCGGCCCCGCCCCGCGTCCGCACCGCCCGACGCCCCAGGGCGGCCCGGCCCACCGCTGCAGGAGCGGCTTCAGCCGCGACCCCACCCGCCGGATTGCGCCCCCGCCCGGGCGCGGGAACGGTCACCGGCCACCAGGAACCCGTCCCCCTTCCTTCCCGGCGGCTGTCGGCCACATCCTTCCCCTCCCGTCGACCAGGCCCCCACCCCCCGCTCGCGGGGGGTCGGGGCGCCCGCAACAGCCTCGCCCCCGTGAGGATGGCCCGCCGCGCATCATCCCGCCCTGCCGCTTGTCGTGCGGCCCGCGCCCACGCCGGTCTTCGTCCTGCGATCCATGCTGTTCCGTCAAGCGTGAGCCAGCGCACGTTGGATTTGGTGACGCAGTTGGCACGATAATTGCGAAATCCCCGCTCTCCCCGGCTACCGTTTCCGCGACGAGTTGGATACACCGCTCCCCGCGCCGGTCCGTGCTTCCGGCGCGGCCTCCGCTCCGCCCCCTTGCCAGCGCCAGACCCTCCTTCCCGCACCGGTTCCGACTGACGCAAAGCGTCGGTTCTACGTGCCGCTGCGCGTCAAGTTCGTCCTGGTGCTGGCGGCATCGCTGGCCTGGATGGGCCTGTCGGTGTTCCTGTCCACCCGTTGGCTCGACGACCTGTCCGCGATCGTCGGCGTCTGGCCCGCGGTGTTCGTGATCGCGTTCGTGGCCTGGGTGCCGGGCTTCATGAACGCATTCCTGATCGGATCGATCCTCGTCGACCGGCGTCCGCCCCGGCGCCACGTCGACCGGCTCCCCGACGTCTGCGTCCTGGTCGCCTGCTACAACGAGGCCGCCAACGTCCGCGACACGCTCGCCAGTCTCGCCCGCCAGGACTACATGGGCAACGTCGAGGTCGTGGTGATCGACGACGGCTCCACGGACGGCACGCTGGCCCTGGCGCGCGAATGCGCACGCAAGCTGTCGCGCCCGGGCCTGGCGATCCGGGTGCTGGCGCAGCCGCGCAACGGCGGCAAGGCGCGCGCCCTCAATCGCGGCCTGGCCGAAACCACGCAGGAACTGGTGGTGACCGTGGACGGTGATTCCTACCTGCGCCCCGACGCGCTGCGCAAGATCGTCCAGCGCTACCTGTCCGACCCGCCGGGCACGGTGGCGGTGGCCGGCGCGGTGCTGGTGCGCAACTCGCGCGAGAACTGGCTGGCGCGTTGCCAGGAATGGGACTACTTCCACGGCATCGCCGCGGTCAAGCGCGTGCAGAGCATGTACCACGGCACCCTGGTCGCCCAGGGCGCGTTCTCGCTGTACACGCGCGATGCGCTCGTGCAGGCCGGCGGCTGGCCCGAATGCGTCGGCGAGGACATCGTGCTCTCGTGGGCGCTGCTGGAGACCGGCGCGCGCATCGGCTACTGCGAGGACGCCTGCCTGTTCACCCGGGTGCCGACCCGGCTGCGCCAGTTCGCACGCCAG
This sequence comes from Luteimonas wenzhouensis, assembly GCF_007859305.1. Lineage (GTDB taxonomy): Bacteria > Pseudomonadota > Gammaproteobacteria > Xanthomonadales > Xanthomonadaceae > Luteimonas > Luteimonas wenzhouensis. The sequence goes on along the minus strand of NZ_VOHE01000009.1, from coordinate 10,187 downwards.
CGCCAGCGCTGGTCGCGCGGCCTGATGGAAGCTTTCGGCCGCCACTGGCGGCTGCTGTTCCATCCGCGCATGACCACGCTGTTCATCTGGTGGAACCTGCTGTTCCTGCCGCTCGACCTGGTCTACACCCTGGCGTTCCTGCCGGGGCTGGTGCTGGCGCTGTTCGGCTTCTACTGGATCGCCGGGCCGATGACCCTGCTGGTGCTGCCGCTGGCCGCGATCTGGAACCTGGTGATCTTCCGCACGCAGAAGCGGATGTTCCAGGCCCAGAACCTGCGCGTGCGGCGCAACCTCGGCGGCTTCCTGTTCTACACCCTGGGATACACCATGATCCTGCAACCGGTGTGCGTGATGGGTTATGCGGCCGAACTGCTGCGCCTGCGCAAGAGCTGGGGGACGAAATGAGGCCCGTCGCGTCCCTCGCCGCCGCTGCGCTCGCCGCGACGATGGCGGCGCTGGCCGCCCCGGCCGTCGCCGGCGAAGGTGCGCACCGCCAGGCGGTGCGCGCCGATGCCTGGGCCAGTTCGGACGCCGACGGCAACCAGACCCGGCGCCTGGCCCTGGGCTGGGACCTGGCCCACCGCGACCTCGACCACTGGTGGGGCGTGAAGGTCGAACGCGCCGAGTTCTCCGGGAACGGCTGGCACGGGCATGAGGACCGCGCCTACCTGTCCGGAGCCGGCGACCTGGGCACGTGGCGCTGGCAGGGCGACCTGGGCAGCAACGGCAGCGAGCTGCTCGGCCGCGCCTCGCTCCACAGCCTCGACGCCCGCCGCAAGGAGGTCTTCATCGAGCGCGACACGCTCGAGACGCGCCGCGGCGTGGCCGCCGGCTGGGTCCACACCTTCGCCGGCGCCACCGTGGACCTGCCGATGGGCGAGCGCTGGTCGGCCACCCTGCTCGGCGGCGCGCAGCACTTCGGGACGGGCCGCAACCTGCGCACCCACCTGCGCGGCACCCTGGTGCATGCGCTGGTGCCGTCCCAGGGCATCAGCCTGCAGCTGCGCACCCGCTATCACCGCAACAGCCACCCGTACGAAGCGGACTATTTCTCGCCGCCGTGGTACGGCGAGGCGATGGGCGTGGCGGGCTGGCGGCGTTTCGTTGGCGGGTACCAGTGGCGCGCCGCGGCCGGCATCGGGCGGCAGCGCAACGCCGACGATGCGTGGCGCCGTGCGCGCATGGTGGAAGTGGGACTGGAAACACCCCGCTGGCGCGATGCCTGGCTGCGCGTGGACGCGGGCTACTCCGACACGCCGGTGCTGGCCGGCGACGGCAGCGGCGCATACGCGTACCGTTACCTGCGGGTGCAGGGCGTGGTCGCGTTCTGACCGCCGGGCGACCGTGGCGGCTATCCTGTCCCCCGTCCGCGCGCCTGTGTCCATGCCATGAAGTTCCGCCTGTTCCTCTCGTCCTGCCTGCTCGCGCTGCCCACGGCCTGCGGCGGGCCGCCGCCGTACACCGGTGGCGACGTCCCTGAACTGCAGCGCGTGGACATCGTCGTGGGCAGCGGCCCGGCGGCGACGGCCGGCGATGAGGTCTCCGTCCACTACACCGGCTGGCTGCACGACGCGAAGGCGCCGGACCGGCGCGGCGCGAAGTTCGACAGTTCGCGCGACCGCGGCCAGCCGTTCGTGTTCCGGCTGGGCACCGGGCGGGTGATCCGCGGCTGGGACGAAGGCCTGGAGGGCATGCAGCCGGGCGGCAAGCGCGAGCTGTACATCCCTGCCTGGCTGGGATACGGCGAGCGCGGCGCCGGCAAGGTGATCCCGCCCGGCGCGTCGCTGGTGTTCGAGGTCGAACTGCTGGACATCCGCCGCTGATGCGCGGCTGGTACCGGCTGTACGAGGACTACTCGCACGACCACGGGATCGTCTCGCAGCCGGCGCTGCACGACGCGAGCGTGCTGCAGGGGCGGCCCATCGAAACCACCGGCCTGCCGCCGCTCGAGTTCGAGCTCGACGCCCCGGACGATGCCTGGCTGCCGCACTTCATGACCGGCGGCACGGTGCTCGCCAGCGACGCCTTCATCGCCACCCTGCGTGCCGCGGGCGCCGACAACTTCCAGTCCTTCCGGGCGCGGCTGTCGATCCGCGGCAGCGGCGCGGTCCGGCACGACTACCAGCTGTTCAACGTGCTGGGCCAGCGCGGGCCGGGTGCCGCGGACGCCCCGCCACCCGGTGCCGGCGCAGTGCACATGTTCCGGCGCGCCGGGATCCCGGCCGACCTGGTCGTGGACGACGTGGTCCGCGACGCGCTCGCCGCGCATCGGCCACCCGGCGGCTGGGGTGTCATCCTCGAGGCGCTGGACTGACCGGCGCCGGCGCGCGGTCGCGCCGCGCCGCGTCGGGCGCCCGTCGACGCACGGCGAACGCGGTCGCTAGACTGCGCCGGGAGCTTGCGTTGGAGGCACCATGCGGATCCTGATGACGGGCGCCACGGGGCTGGTCGGGCAGGGCGTGCTGGTCGAAGCGCTCGCCCGTCCGGACGTGTCGGCGGTGGCGGTACTCGGCCGGCGCGCGATCGGCCACGCCGATCCGCGGGTGCAGGACCTGGTGGTCGAACGCTTCGACGCCCTCGAAGGCGTCCTCGACCGCCTGGCGCCGTTCGATGCCTGCTTCTACTGCGCCGGCGCCCCGCCCGTGGGCACGCCACAGGGGCGCTACCGCCACGTCACCTTCGACCTCACCCTGCACGTGGCCCGCGCCTTCGCCGAACGCAATCCGCGCGCGCGCCTGCTCTACGTTTCGGGCGCGCACGCCGATCCCGGCAGCCGGATCATGCCGCTGCGGATCAAGGGCGAGACCGAGGTCGCGCTGCAGGCGCTGCCGCTCACCACGGTGATGTTGCGCCCCGGCGGGATCCGGCCGGCGCACGGCGAACGCAGCCCGCACCGCTGGATGCGCCCGTTCTACGCGGTGGCCGCGCCGCTGATGGGCGTGGGCGCGAGGCTGGCGCCGGGGCTGCTGACCAGCACCGCGCACCTCGGCCGCGCGATGCTGGCACTCGCGGCCATGCCGTCCCCGCCCCGGGTGGTGGAGAACGACGCGATCAACCGCCTGGCCGCGGGGCCGGGCAGCGCCTGACCCGTTCCCTCCACGGCCCGGACGGCCGCCGCCCGTCCGCTCACGTCGCCACCACGGCCGCTGCCGCATGGTCTTCGCTCCCTGCCACGAGGAATGCACCATGGCGACGCGCGACATACTGAAGACGCTCAGGGCCGAGCACGACGAGCTGCGGCAACTGTTCGAACAGATGGAAGGCACCACCGACCGCGCGGCGAAGAAGCGCGCCGACCTGCTCGCCAGGATCAAGGCCAACCTGTTGCCGCACGCCAAGTGGGAGGAGACCGTCTTCTACCCGATGTTCGCCGAGCGCGCCGACCGCGACGGGCTCAAGACCCACGCCGAGGCGGTGGAGGAACATCGCGCCGTCGAGAAGACGGTGCCGCCCGACGTGCACGCGGCCGAGTTCGGCACGCCGCAGTTCGCCGGACGGGTCAAGGTGTTCGGCGAGATGATCGACCACCACGCCAGCGAGGAGGAAAGCACCATGTTCTCGATGGCGCGCAAGCTGTTCACCGCAAAAGAGCGTGCCGACCTGGACGTCGCCTACGAGGAGTGGAAGGCCTCGCCGGCCGCCGCCGCGCTCACCGCCGTGGCCGAGGCCAAGACCGGGCTGAAGGCGGCGGCGCGCCGGGTCACGCGCCGCGCGCAATAACCGGGGGCGATCCGGCTGACAACGGCGCCGTCAGTCGCCGCGCATCAGGTAACGCGCGCCTTCCTCGCGGTAGGCCTCGTAGCCGGGCGCCAGGTGCGGCAGCAGCAGCCGCACCCAGGCGCGGCTGACGCGGCGGGTTTCGCGCGGACACCCCCGGGCCCGCTCGGCGGTCAGGTCGCCGGCGGCGACCATGCCCGCGAAACCCGCCGGGTCGGTACCGTAGATCAGACACTGCAGGTTGAAATAGCGCTGCTCGCCGAGCGCGTGTTCGCCGGCGTAGGCATCGAGGTTGTAGGCGCCGGTGCTGCGCGAGAGCATCCAGTTGGCGGCCAGGCGCAGGTTCTCGATCACCTCGCCGGGGGTTTCCTCCAGGCTCGCGAAACGCAGCATGAGGATCGCCGCGAGCTGGTCCACCGCGTCCTCGAGGCGGCCGGTCACCGGCAGGTCCAGCAGGTGCACCAGCGCATGCCCGGTTTCATGCAGCACGATGAAGCGCACGTTGGCGCGCACGTAGCGCAGCGGATGCTCGTCGCCGCGGCCGAGGGCCTGCTGGTGCGCCTTGCCGCGCTCATAGAGCACGCGCAGGGTTTCGTAGCACAGCACCACCTCGACCTCGGCCGGCCGGTAGAACGCGCCGAACTCACCGCACTCGGCGGTCACGTAGCGCAGCCGCCGGGGCAGCGCGAACATGCCGTCGATGGCCTGGACCTCCGGCAGCCGGCGCAACAGGTCGGCGTCGCGCACGCGCTCGTGGATGCGCTGCAGGTCCGCCGACGCGGGCGGCACGTAGGCGTACTCGAACGCGGGCGGCGCCACGGCCCTGGGATCGGGCGCCGCGCTGGGCCGCACCACGCTGCGCGACAGCGGCCCCTCGTCGGAGTCCGGCGGCGCGGTGCGCGCGCCGGGCGACACCGCGCAGCCCGCGGCGAAGGCGAGCGCCAACAGCAGGTGGAGCGGGGGAAACCTGGGCCGCCGCATCGATGCCTCGCCGGGTGCGTCCGCCAAGCAAACCATGCGCACCCCATCCACGTCAGCCCCCGGCAGCGCCGTCGGCCGCGCCCGGCACGTCATCGCGTCGTGCCCCGCGGCGGGGCCGGCAGCCGGGCCGCCACGGGCGTGGCGCGGGGCCCTCCTCACGCCTGCCCCGCCCCGCCGGGCGCCGGGCCATCGGTATCGAGCATCTGCCCGGCGGCGAGCGCGCGGCCCATGCGCACGCGGCGCGCCAGCGGCCCCAGCGCATCGTCGGGCAGGTCGTCGGCCAACTGGTCCATCGCCTGCCGCACGCGTTCGGACAGGCCCCAGTCGGCCGAGATCGCGCGCGCACAGCGCATCGACCAGGCATCGAGCAGCGACACCATGGTGTCCACGCCAGGCACGCCGGCGCCGCCCTTCCCCCAGCTGTCGCGCATCACCTGCACCACCACCACCGCGCCCAGTCCACACACCAGGGCCAGCAGCTGGGCCGAGTGCAGGTCGTCGCGCGCGACACCGGGCGCCGGCTGCAGGGCGAAGCCGGCCGACTGCAGGGTATGTCGCCAGAGCAGCGTCGCGCAGCGGGCGAACAGACTGCCGTCGTCGGCGATCACCGGCTGCAGCAGCGCGGCCATCGCGGTGCGGCGCAGGCCGTCGGTGCCGAGCAGGGCCACCGCCCGCTCCAGGTGTTCGACCGGACCGCCGCGGCGGGCGTACATGGCGCTGTTGGCGACGCGCAGCAGGTTGCCTGCCAGCGCCGGATCCTGGGCGAGGATCGCGGCGATCGACTGCGCGCTCGCCCCGGGATCGTTGATCGCGCGGGTGAGCTGCGGCAGCAGCTGCGGCCGGCGCGGCACGTAGCGCGGGTGCGCGCGGATGCCGGCCAGGGTCTCGACCGCGGCCGCCTCGGCCGCGGCCTGCAGGTCCCCGTCGCCCCCCGGCGGTGCGGGCCGTGCGCTGGCCGCGGCGCGTCCGCACAGCTGCTCCAGGATCGCGCGCTCCGCCGGCAGCATGGCCGGGCCGGGGTCGTCGGCCGCGCCGGCCGGTGCACCTTCCCCGTCCGCAGCGGCCGCTTCACCCGGGGCCGATGCAGGCGCGCCGCCCGCCACGGGCGCCAGCCGTGCCCGGCCGCGGCGCATGCGCGCGAGCAGCCATCCGCCCGACGCAAGCGCCGCCGCGACCGCAAGGATCACCACCCACGACATCGGCACGCCCTGCTCGCCCCCCCCAAACCTGCCGGTCTCCCCTCCGGCGCCGCGGCGTATTCAAGCACAGTGCGGCGGACCGGGGCTGCGCGGATGGCGCAGCATGAACCAGTTGTCCACGCCCAGCACCCGCTGCCGTCCCGCTTCCTCGAAGCCGCCGCGGCGGTAGAGGCGCACGTTCTCGGGCTTGTCGGTTTCCAGGTAACCGATGCCGCCGCAGCGATCGAGCCGCTCGCACACCGCCTCCATCAGCCGGGTGCCGATACCCTGCCCGCGCCGCCCGCGCGCCACCGCCGCGGGTCCCAGGTGCCAGTGGTCGAACCGCGGGTCATGCCGGCGCCAGGCATGCAGCCAGCAGGCGATCCTGGGCAGGCGGTGCAGCGAGCGGGCACGCGCCAGGATCCGCAGCATCGTGGCCTTCTCCCTCGCCGGCGGCTGGCAGTGGCCCGGGGCCACCATGGCGGCGACCCCCACCAGCCGTTCGCCGTCGAACGCGCCAAGCACGTGCCCGGTGCGCCGCTGCCGGTCCAGCAGCCGCACGAAAGCGTCGGCCAGCAACGGTTCGAGCCGCGCCTGCGTGGCGCCGAACACGCGCAGGTGCAGCGGGTTGTCGCGCATGCCCGCGGCCAGCAGGCGCGCGGCATCGGCCAGCAGGGCCGGCGGAAGGGAGGCGACCTGGAGGGGGCGGGCGGCGTCCACCATGACCACACCATACCCGTGCCGTCGGCCGAACCGGCGCGGGCCCCTCCCGGCACGCCCAGGCACCCAGGCGCCCCCACGGCCCGGGCGGCCGTCCAGTGCGCGCCAGGACCGGCCCGGGCGGATCAACCAGGCGGGGGCGGCGCCGGTGTGGGCGTGGTTCCGGCTTCGTCGTCCCCTGGCCCGGTGTCGTCACCCGTCGCACCGTCCCGGTCGTCCATCCCGCCCGCGTCCTCTCCCAGCGGCGGAACAGGATCCAGGGCCGGCGCATCCACGCGCGACACCCGCCAGATCGTGTTCGACAGGTCGTCGGCCACGATCAGCGCCCCGCGCGGGTCCACGGTTACGCCCACCGGCCGCCCGCGCGTGGTGCCGTCGTCGTCGCGGAAGCCGGTGACGAAGTCCACCGGGTCGCCCGCCGGGCGGCCGTTGCGGAACGGCACGAACACCACCTTGTAGCCGACCGGATCGGCGCGGTTCCAGCTGCCGTGCATGCCCACGAACGCGCCATCGGCGAACGCCGGCCCCATCGCCGCGCTGGAGAAGTCCAGGCCCAGCGCGGCAACGTGCGCGCCCAGGCTGTAGTCCGGCGTGATCGCCTGGGCCACCTTCTCCGGGTTGCGCGGGCGCACGCGCTCGTCCACGTGCTGGCCCCAGTAGGCCCAGGGCCAGCCGTAGAAGCCGCCCTCGCGCACCGAGGTCAGGTAGTCGGGCACCAGGTTCGGGCCGAGCTCGTCGCGCTCGTTCACCACCGCCCACAGCTGGCCGCTGCCCGGCTGGATGGCGAGCGCGGTCGGATTGCGCAGCCCGGTGGCGTAGGGGCGGTGCATCCCGCTGGCCACGTCGATCTCCCACACCATCGCCCGGTCCTGCTCGGCGAGCATGCCGCGCTCGGTGATGTTGCTGTTGGAGCCGATGCCCACGTAGAGCCTGCGTCCGTCAGCGCTCGCGGTCATCGCCTTGGTCCAGTGGTGGTTGATCTCCGACGGCAGCAGGGCAAGCGTCTCGGGCGTGGCCGCGCTGGCCTGGGTCTGCCCGGGCGTATAGTCGAAACGGACCACCGCGTCCTGGTTCGCCACGTACAGGCTGTCGCCTACCAGGGCCAGGCCGTAGGGGGCGTTGAGGTTGGCGGCGAACACGGTCTGGATCTCGTAATCGCCATCGCCGTCCGCGTCGCGCAGCAGGGTCAGGCGGTTGCCGCTCTGGACCTGGGTGGTGCCGGCGGCCTTGATCGGCCCGGCGATCACGTCCTTGGGCTTGAGCCTGGGCGCGTTCCCGCCGCGGCCCTCGGCCACCAGGATATCGCCATTGGGCAGCACCAGCGTCTGCCGGGGGATCAGCAGGTCGGTGGCGATCGCCCGCACCTCGAAACCCTCCGGCACCAGCGGGACGCGGTCGCCCCACCCCGCCGGCTTGGCGATCACCATGTCCGGCATCAGGCCGCGCCGCGGCTCGGGCAGCTCAGGGTCGGCGCCGTACTGCAGGGGCGGCTGTTCGCCCGAACAGGCGGCCAGCATCGTCGCCAGCGCGAGCGCGGCCGGGGCCAGGCGGTTCATGGCGCACCTCCGGTGCGCACGGCCCCGCACCCGAGCCAGGTCGCCGCGCAGGCCAACAGGACGGTGATCACCGACAGCACCAACCCGCCCGGCATGCTGGCCCAGGCATCGCGCGCGTGCCAGAGCGCGTTGAGCAAGCCAACGATCCAGGCCACCAGCAGCAGCACGAAGTGCAGCAGCGAGTGGCGGGTGCGGCGTGCCGGCAGCAGGCCGAGGATCGCGCACACCAGCGCCGCCCCCGCCACCACCAGGCCCCCGGCGATCAGCCAGGAGGCGAAGTTGTTCCACTGGATCTCGTAGCTGCGGGTGTAGGCGATATCGCTGAGCAGCGCAGCGAGGAACAGGGTCGCCGCGCCGCCGAGCAGCACGGCGTGGAGCGGTGGACAGGACGTCACGTACGGTCGGTGGATGCTGGCGGACATCGCGCGTTCTCCCTCTGGGCCGGTCACACGGCGGCGGCGCCCACCCTACGCGTGCAGGGCTCACGGCGATGTGTACGGGCCGTCGACAGGCACTGCGGGTCCGGCAACGTGCCCGCTACTGCGCCGGTTGCAGCCATGCCCCGTGGCGGTGCACGACGTCCATCATCCGCGGCAGGAACTCCTCGTCGCCGCGCCGGACCGTCCGCGCGAGTTCGACCCGGTCGAGAAAGAACGCCTCGAACCCGCCGGGCGTGAACGTGGTGAGCAGTTTTACCGGCAGGTCGTCCGCGCTGCCTTGGGCGTGCGGCGTGCCGCGCGGAATGTGGACATACGAGCCGGCCGCGAGCGTGTGGGTCGTGCCCCCGACCTCCAGCTCCAGCGTGCCTTCCAGCACGTAGAAGCTCTCGTCCATGCCCGGGTGCACGTGCGGCGGCGTGCGGTAGCCCGGGGCCTCGTTGAGTTCGAGCACCGCGTAGCGGCCGCCGGCCGGCCACCGGCGTGGCGCGCAGGGTGTCGATTCCCGCCCCGCCCGCTCGTCGCACCATGGAAAGCGCGCCGCACGCCCCCTGAGGAGAGGCATCATGATCCCGAAGACCACCATCTGCCTGTGGTTCAACGGCAACGCCCTCGAAGCCGCCCGGTTCTACGCCGACACCTTCCCCGACAGCGCCGTCGGCAGGCTCGTCCACGCCCCGGGCGACTATCCGGCGGGCAAGCAGGGCGATCCGCTCACCGTGGAGTTCACCGTGCTGGGCACTCCCTGCGTGGGCCTGAACGGCGGCCCGCAGTTCCCGCAGACCGAGGCGTTCTCGTTCCAGGTGGTCACCGAGGACCAGGCCGAAACCGACCGCTACTGGGACGCGATCGTCGGCAACGGCGGCCAGGAGAGCGCCTGCGGCTGGTGCAAGGACCGCTGGGGCGTGTCATGGCAGATCACCCCGCGCGTCCTGATCGAGGCCTACCGCGGCGAAGACCGCGCGGCGGCCAAGCGCGTGTTCGACGCGATGATGCAGATGCGCCGGATCGACGTGGCCACGATCGAGGCGGCGCGGCGCGGCTGACGGGCGCCGCGGTCGGACGCCATCTTGTCCGTCGCCGATCTGGATGGACGGGGCGGAACTTCGCAACCAGCCGGTGAACGCCATGCAGGCGGCCCGCCCTCAACCTGCCGCCGGACCCACCCGCCCGGTCGATTCCGGCCACGCCGGTCGCTCAGGCGCCGCCCGACTCGATCGACAGCGCTTCCAGCGTCAGGCGGTCCTCCAGTCCGCAGGTGCGCAGCGCGTCCGCGAACACGCTGTCGGCGCCGCCGGCCTGCGCGAACAGTGTCATGCAGGAGATGAACTTCATCGCGTCCAGCTGGCCGAAGATCACCGGCGGCGGAACCCCGGCCTGGAGCACGCAGCGCGTCGCGGCCTCGAGCCGGGGCCCGAGCACAGGATGCGCCAGGTAACGCCGTGCCTCCTCCAGCCCGCGGATCCCGTAGTGCGGGTACCAATGAGATTGATCACTGAGAACAGTGCGGGGTGATCGCTCAACCGACCTTGCTGACCATCAGCAGCGGATCAAGCAGGCTCGCCAGTCAAGAAGCTGCTGGGAGATCTTCCAGCACT
>NZ_VOHE01000008.1 GCF_007859305.1 Luteimonas wenzhouensis | reverse complement strand
GGGCAACCTTCACGCCTTCCCGGTGCAACTGCCGCCACACCTTGCGCGCCCCGTAGGCCTGGCGGTTCTCTTGCCAGACCCGGTCGATCTGCGACGCCAGCGCCTGCTCCCGGTGCCAGCGTGGGGGTCTGCCTTGCAGCCGATCTTCCCGGCCACCGACGTAATCGCCGCCCGACGTACTACGACCACGCCAGCCGCCAGGTCGACCCGGTGCGCCAGCCGCCCGTTCACGCACCTCGGGTGCGTACCTCGTCAATTTGTTGCTCATGGGCTCCATCCTCTCAAGGTTTGGAGCCTCCGGGAAAGGCGGGGCGATTCACCAGGTCGATGACCTGCGCTTCGTGCTCCGACGCAGCGCGCGCCGCAAGACGATGCAGATCACCGTGGAGCGTGACGGGGAGCTGGTGCTGTCGGCGCCGCCCGAGGTGGACGAGGCCGCGCTGCGCGCCTTCGTGCTGGAGAAGCGCTTCTGGATCTACACCAAGCTGGCCGAGAAGGACCGCCTGCGGCGTCGGCTGCCGCGCAAGCAGTTCGTGGACGGCGAGGGCTTCCTGTACCTCGGGCGCAGCCATCGGCTCAAACTGGTGGGCCAGCAGGACGTTCCGCTCAAACTGACGGCGGGCCGCTTCTGCTTGCGCCGGGACGCTTTGCCCGTCGCGCGCGAGCACTTCATCCGTTGGTACTGCGAGCGTGCCAAGGCCTGGCTGTCCAACCGCGCTGCCGAGTACCAGTCACGCATGGAGGTGTCCCCGGCCGGCGTGAAGGTGCAGGACCTGGGCTACCGCTGGGGATCGTGTGGCAAGGGCGACTGGCTGTACTTCCATTGGAAGACGATCCTGCTGCCGGCGCGCATCGCCGAGTACGTGCTGGTGCACGAGATCGCCCACTTGCACGAGCCGCACCACACCCCTTCGTTCTGGTTGCGCGTCGAGCGCGCCATGCCCGACTATGCGCAGCGCAAAGTCCGGCTGGCCGAGCACGGAATCGATGTCGAAGGGATCTGAGAACGACGCCGCGTCGTCCGCTTTGCCGCAAAGCCGCTTCTACCCCACTCCTGTGTCCGCCTAGCGCTCGCGCCCGGAGTTCGCGGTCGAGCGCCGGCTGTGCGGCGCCGTGGCCGGCTGCTGTCGTTTGCCCACCGACCAGCGCGACATCACGTGTCGCTCCTTCTGCCGGCGCGACAGCGTGCCGCTGGGGATGGCGTAGTGGCTGACGGTGATGCCCTTCCTGCGCATCCGGGTGCGATCGCCGGCGAGCAGCGGGTGCCAGGATGGCAGCGGCTGGCCCCTGTGGACGCGGACGTAGGCGCAGGTGCCGGGCAGCCGATCCTGGTACCGGGGCACGGATACGGGCGTCAGCTCGTGGCAGGTCGGGACCCGGTGCAGCCGGTTCGCATAGTCGCGACAGCGGGCGGTGTCGATGTCCAGCAGTTCGCAGGCCACGCTGTAAACCGTGACCTCGCCGTCGGCCACGCGACGCTTGAGGCAGCACTGCCCACATCCGTCGCACAGGGCCTCCCACTCCCGGCGGTTGAGTTCTCCCAGGGAGTAGTGCTCCCAGAAGCGATCACGCAATTTTTCCGCTTACTCCCACTCTATTGTAAACAAGACATTTTTATCTTTTATATTCAATGGCTTATTTTCCTGCTAATTGGTAATACCATGAAAAATACCATGCTCAGAAAAGGCTTAACAATATTTTGAAAAATTGCCTACTGAGCGCTGCCGCACAGCTCCATAGGCCGCTTGCCTGGCTTTGCTTCCAGATGTATGCTCTTCTGCTCCTGCAGCTAATGGATCACCGCAAACAGGTTACTCGCCTGGGGATTCCCTTTCGACCCGAGCATCCGTATGAGACTCATGCTCGATTATTATTATTATAGAAGCCCCCATGAATAAATCGCTCATCATTTTCGGCATCGTCAACATAACCTCGGACAGTTTCTCCGATGGAGGCCGGTATCTGGCGCCAGACGCAGCCATTGCGCAGGCGCGTAAGCTGATGGCCGAGGGGGCAGATGTGATCGACCTCGGTCCGGCATCCAGCAATCCCGACGCCGCGCCTGTTTCGTCCGACACAGAAATCGCGCGTATCGCGCCGGTGCTGGACGCGCTCAAGGCAGATGGCATTCCCGTCTCGCTCGACAGTTATCAACCCGCGACGCAAGCCTATGCCTTGTCGCGTGGTGTGGCCTATCTCAATGATATTCGCGGTTTTCCAGACGCTGCGTTCTATCCGCAATTGGCGAAATCATCTGCCAAACTCGTCGTTATGCATTCGGTGCAAGACGGGCAGGCAGATCGGCGCGAGGCACCCGCTGGCGACATCATGGATCACATTGCGGCGTTCTTTGACGCGCGCATCGCGGCGCTGACGGGTGCCGGTATCAAACGCAACCGCCTTGTCCTTGATCCCGGCATGGGGTTTTTTCTGGGGGCTGCTCCCGAAACCTCGCTCTCGGTGCTGGCGCGGTTCGATGAATTGCGGCTGCGCTTCGATTTGCCGGTGCTTCTGTCTGTTTCGCGCAAATCCTTTCTGCGCGCGCTCACAGGCCGTGGTCCGGGGGATGTCGGGGCCGCGACACTCGCTGCAGAGCTTGCCGCCGCCGCAGGTGGAGCTGACTTCATCCGCACACACGAGCCGCGCCCCTTGCGCGACGGGCTGGCGGTATTGGCGGCGCTGAAAGAAACCGCAAGAATTCGTTAACTGCACATTCGGGATATTTCTCTATATTCGCGGTTCAGCAGGCATGTCCCCTTTGAGGGCGACCCGACGACAGGATAATCGACCTTATGGTGCGCAAATATTTCGGCACAGACGGTATTCGTGGCAAAGCCAACGAAGGCGCGATGACGGCGGAAACCGCCTTGCGCGTCGGCATGGCGGCTGGCCGTGTCTTTCGTCGCGGTGACCACCGCCATCGTGTCGTGATCGGCAAGGATACGCGCCTGTCGGGCTATATGCTTGAACCCGCGCTCACAGCCGGTTTCACCTCGATGGGCATGGACGTATTCCTTTTTGGCCCGCTGCCGACAACGTATAGGAAGAATAAACGCCCTTTTCACCCAAGTCCAACAGCTTTGGACCGCAGTTGACTCTTTCGACACCCCTGCGATGCAACCCAATCCGGCTGACGGGGAGCCAGCAACGCTGAAAATTTACCCTCCTCTTTCCCACTAGCGGCTCCTTTTCCGACAACCAGCACGGCGGATCCCTGCCGCGGCGCTGTGAACGCAGCATTTTGATTGGTATCGTTGGCCTTCAGGCTCGTCAGTCAAACAGACCCAGGAGCAGCTCAGCCGGTGGCGCCCGGCTTTCGGGTAACGCCCTGGTCCCGCTGGTTTCGGCTTTGTGCTTCAGGTGATCAAGGATCTGCTTGATCACTATAGGGTCTTCAATGCAGGCGATGACTTTCATGGCGCCGCCGCAGCCGCTGCAGGTCTCGATGTCGATATTGAAAACACGCTTGAGCCGTTGCGCCCATGTCATCGACGCTCGCCGTTGTGCTGGTGTTGCCGGTTCATCAGCCACCCTGACCTTGTTGCCCCTGCCCCGTTTTGCCGGCGTGACCAACGCCCGGTGCCGACTGTTGGGTGCGAACACCCCGTGGAAGCGGGTTAGGTTGACTCTGGGCTTCGGTACCAGGGCGGCCAGCCTTGCAATGAAATCCAATGGTTCGAAAATGACGTGCGTGGTGCCGTCCCGGTACGGCGTCTTGAGCTGGTAGCGCACGTTGCCGCCTCGTGTTAACGACAGCCGCTTCTCGGATACCGCCGGGCGGCTGATGTACCGGCACAGCCGTTCGAGCTTCTTGCGTTCATCGGCCCTGGCCGCCACGCCGGCGTGCAGGCTGGACCCGGCTACCTTGCCAATCCCGTCACCGAACGGATCACCACTGGTCGGCAGAGTTTGCAAAGTGAACACCTTTCGCCCCGCCTGTGAACCGACAGCGATACGGTAAGTGATCGAGTGCCCCAGCAGGGGTGTCATCGGGTCGTCATCCACCGCATCCGAGGCCAGATAGCTGTTTTCGACATCCCGTTCCAGCAGGCCTTGCCGTTCCAGATAGCGACCCACCCGGTGGGCGATGGTGTGCGTCAGCTGGGTGAGCTCTGGGCTGGTCGGCGCCTTGACCCAGCGGAAACGCGCTGAGCCGTGGGATTGCTCGACATACACACCGTCGAGAAACAGCATGTGGAAGTGAACATTCAGATTGAGCGCCGATCCAAAACGCTGGATCAGGGTGACCGCGCCCGTCTTGGCCACTTGGTGGGTATGGCCCGCTTTCTTGACCAGGTGCGTGGCAATGACGCGGTAAACGATGCCCAGCACCCACCCCATGATCTCGGGCCGGCTGGCAAACAGGAAACGCAGCTGAAACGGGAAGCTCAACACCCACTGACGCATGGGTTGTTCAGGCAGTACTTCATCAACCAGCAAGGCGGCACTTTCGGCCATCCGCCGCGCCCCACAGCTCGGGCAGAAACCGCGACGCTTACAGCTGAAAGCGACCAGGTGCTCGGCGTGGCAAGACTCGCAGCGAACCCGTAGAAAGCCATGCTCCAGCCGCCCGCATTGGAGAAATTCTTCAAATTCCCGTTGCACATAGCCCGGCAATTCCTTTCCCTGCTCTGCCATAAGCGCAGCGAATGCCGGGTAATACTCGTCAACGATCTGATAGAGAAGGGTTTGCTCGGGTCGGTGGCTCTGGTAACGACCAGTATCCCGATCCCGGCTGGCCGTCCTGGCCGCCACATGAGGCATGTTCCGCGTCCTTGCAATACTGTGTTTACATACAGTCTATCGCTTAGCGGAAAGTTCTTTTACCCTCAGCCGAAATGCCTGCCGTTGCTAGACATTGCCAGCCAGTGCCCGTCACTCCCACTCGATCGTCGCCGGCGGCTTGCCACTGATGTCATACACCACGCGCGACACGCCACGCAGCTCGTTGATGATCCGGTTCGACACCCGGCCCAGGAAGTCGTACGGCAGGTGCGCCCAGTGGGCGGTCATGAAGTCGATGGTCTCCACCGCGCGCAGGGCGATCACCCACTCGTAGGCGCGGGCATCGCCCACCACGCCCACCGACTTCACCGGCAGGAACACGGCGAAGGCCTGGCTGACCTTGTCGTACAGCTCGGCCTTGCGCAGTTCCTCGATGAAAATGGCGTCCGCGCGGGCCAGCAGCTCGGCGTATTCGCGCTTCACTTCACCCAGGATGCGCACGCCCAGGCCCGGGCCGGGGAAGGGGTGGCGGTAGACCATGGTGCGCGGCAGGCCGAGTTCCACGCCCAGGCGGCGCACCTCGTCCTTGAACAGTTCGCGCAGCGGTTCGACCAGGCCGAGCTTCATGTGCTCGGGCAGGCCGCCGACGTTGTGGTGGCTCTTGATGACGTGGGCCTTGCCGGTGCCGCTGCCGGCCGACTCGATCACGTCGGGGTAGATCGTGCCCTGCGCCAGCCACTTGGCGTTCTTCAGCTTGGCCGACTCTTCCTCGAAGATCTCGATGAAGAGGTTGCCGATGATCTTGCGCTTGGCCTCGGGGTCGGCGACGCCCTCGAGCGCCTTGAAATAGCGGTCGGCGGCGTCGACGCGGATCACCTTGACGCCCATGTGCTCGGCGAACATCGCCATCACCTGGTCGCCTTCCTGCCAGCGCAGCAGGCCGGTGTCGACGAACACGCAGGTCAGCTGCTCGCCGATGGCCTTGTGCAGCAGCGCGGCCACCACCGAGGAATCGACGCCGCCCGACAGGCCGAGGATCACCTCGTCGCCCCCCACCTGCTCGCGCACGCGGGCGATCTGGTCCTCGATGATGTTGGCCGCGGTCCACAGCGTGCGGCAGCCGCACACGTCGACCACGAAGCGGCGCAGCAGGGTCTGGCCCTGCAGGGTGTGGGTCACCTCGGGGTGGAACTGCACGCCGTACCAGCGGCGCTCCTCGTTCGCCATGGCGGCGACCGGGATGCGGTCGGTGGCGGCGGTGACGGTGAAGCCGGGCGGCACGCGGGTGACGTGGTCGCCGTGGCTCATCCACACGTCCAGCCGCGACTGGCCGGCATGGTCGGTGAGCCCGGAGAACAGCGCATCGGCGTGGACCACGTCGACCTCGGCATGGCCGTATTCGCGCTGGTCGCCGGCCTCGGTGGCGCCGCCCAGCTGCGCGGCCATCGTCTGCATGCCGTAGCAGATGCCCAGCACCGGCAGGCCGCTGTCGAACACCACCTGCGGCGCGGACGGCGCGCCCGGCACGGTGGTGGATTCGGGGCCGCCGGAGAGGATGATGCCCTTCGCCCCGTACGCCGCGATCTCGGCCGGGTCGTGGTCCCAGGCCCAGATCTCGCAGTACACGCCGATCTCGCGGATGCGGCGCGCGATCAGCTGGGTGTACTGCGCGCCGAAGTCGAGGATCAGGATCTTGTCGGTATGGATGTTGGTCATGGACGCGGCGGTCGATGCGGTGGCGGGCCGCGGCCGGCGGCCCATGCAGAAAGGGGAACGGGCGTGCCCGTTCCCCTTCGGTCGGCCTCAGCCGATCTGGTAGTTCGGCGGCTGCTTGGTGATGGTCACGTCGTGGACGTGGCTCTCGCGCTGGCCGGCGCCGGTGATGCGCACGAACTTCGGCCTGGTGCGCATCTCCTCCACCGTGGCGCAGCCCACGTAGCCCATCGTCGCGCGCAGGCCGCCGGCCAGCTGGTGGACGATGCCGCTCAGGGGGCCGCGGTACGGCACCCGGCCCTCGATGCCTTCGGGCACCAGCTTGTCGACGTCGCTGGCGTCCTGGAAGTAGCGGTCCTTCGAGCCCTTCTCCATCGCCCCCAGCGAGCCCATGCCGCGGTAGCTCTTGTAGGTGCGGCCCTGGAACAGTTCGACCTCGCCCGGCGATTCCTCGGTGCCCGCGAACAGGCCGCCGATCATCACCGTCGACGCACCGGCGGCCAGCGCCTTGCCGATGTCGCCCGAATAGCGGATGCCGCCGTCGGCGATCAGCGGGATGCGGTCCTGCAGCGCCTCGGCCACCATGTCGATCGCGGTGATCTGGGGTACGCCGACGCCCGCCACCACGCGCGTGGTGCAGATCGAGCCCGGGCCCACGCCCACCTTCACCGCATCCGCGCCGGCGTCCATCAGCGCCAGCGCGGCGTCGCCGGTGACGATGTTGCCGCCGATCACCTGCACCTTCGGGAAGTTCTTCTTCACCCAGGCCACGCGGTCGATCACGCCCTGCGAGTGGCCGTGCGCGGTGTCCACCACCAGCACGTCCACGCCGGCGGCCACCAGCGCCGCCACGCGCTCGTCGGTGTCGCCGCCGACGCCGACCGCGGCGCCGACCAGCAGCTGCTCGTCGGCATCCTTGGCCGAGTTCGGGTTGTCCTGCGCCTTCTGGATGTCCTTGACGGTGATCAGCCCGCGCAACTCGAAGTCGTCGTTGACCACCAGCACCTTCTCGATGCGGTGCTTGTGCAGCAGGGCGATGACCTCGTCGTCGGACGCGCCTTCCTTGACCGTGACCAGGCGGTCCTTCTTGGTCATGATGTTCCTGACCGGGTCGTCGAGCTTCTTTTCGAAGCGCATGTCGCGGCCGGTGACGATGCCCACCAGCTGGCCGTCCTCGACCACCGGCACGCCGGAGATGTTGCGCGCGCGGGTGAGCCGGAGCACCTCGCCGATGGTGGTCGTCGGGTCGACGGTGAACGGTTCGCGGATCACCCCCGCCTCGAAGTTCTTGACCCGCGCGACCTCGGCGGCCTGCTGCTCGGCGGTCATGTTCTTGTGGATGATGCCGATGCCGCCCAGCTGGGCCATGGCGATCGCCAGGCGCGCCTCGGTGACCGTGTCCATCGCCGCCGAGACGATCGGCAGGTTCAGGCGCAGGTCGCGGGTAAGCCGGGTGGCGAGGGAGACGTCCTTGGGCAGGACGGCGGAGTGGGCGGGGACGAGGGAAACGTCGTCGTACGTCAGTGCTTCAGCCTGGATGCGGAGCATCGGCAGTCCCGGGGGCGGTGGGGAAGCACGACATTATACCGCGCCGCGGGGACGCCGGCAGCGGCCCGGCCACGGCGTTCGCCACGGCAGTGCCCGGCCCACCCCGCTGCGCAGGCGGCGGCGGACGGCTCCGCGCCACCCCGGCCGCGGCGCCGACGCCCGGCCGGTCGCCAGCCCCTAGCCCGCGCGCCGCGGCCGCGCGAACTCGCGGGCCAACAGCCACACCGCCCCGGCCAGGTACGGCAGGCACGCGGGGACCCACATCACCAGCCCGGCCAGCTGCTGGTCCAGCAGCACGTCCAGTCCGAGCTCCGGCGCCCTCGCCGCGTAGTGCGGGTACAGCGGACGGCGCGAGAAGGTGAGCAGCGCGCCGAGGAACCCCATCTGCATCATCACCGCCACGATCGCCACGGCCCCGGCGAGCGCGCCGCCGCTGGCATCGTCGCGCAGGCGCTGCCACAGCAGGGTCCACAGCCACAGTCCGGCGCCCAGGAAGCTGCCGTGCATCAGCCAGTGCACCGGTTCGCTGGCCAGCGCCAGCGCCAGCGCGGCGGGCAGGTGCCAGCCCCACATCACGGCAACGTTGGCCAGGGTCGCCGCGGCCAGCGAACGCAGCATGGGCACCGCGCAGGCCCGTGCGACCGCGTGCAGCGCGCGCGCGCCGGCCGCCGGCAGCGCGGCCGCGAGCGCGGCGCGCGGACGCGCGGCCAGCAGCAGCGGCGGCGCCACCGCCAGCAGCAGCATGTGCTGGGCCATGTGCGCGGCCAGCGACCAGTCGCCCAGCGCGTCGAACGGCCAGACCGTGGCCAGCAGCAGCGCCAGCACCCCGGCCGCGGCCGCCAGCGCCTGCGGGCGGGAAATGCCGCGCCCGGCATGGCCCCCGGCCCACAGGCGCCACAGCCCGCGCCCGTACAGTCCGGCGAACAACAGCAGCGGCACCAGCACCAGCGGCGAGAGCGTCCACGCCTCGGCCAGGCCGGGCACTCCGTGGCCGGCGTCGTGGGCGACGGCCGGACCCGCGCCGGCCAACAGCCCCGCCGTCGCCGGCCGCCTCCAGCGGACGGATCCACGGGCCGTGCACGCTGCCTGCCCCAGCATGGACCGTCCTCCCCGCCGCGGACCGACGACGTGCTGTTCTGGCTCAAGGTCGCCCACATCGCCGCGGTGGCGGTCTGGTTCACCGGGCTGCTGCTGTTGCTGCGGCTGTTCGCCACGCGCCGCCGCGGCGGCCGCGAGGCGCGGCCCGACTTCTTCGATCCGGTCGCGAACCGGCTGTTCTTCCGCGTCGCCACCCCGGCCGGCGTGCTGGCGATCGCGCTGGGGATGTCGCTGATCCCAGGGGCCCAGTCCGGCGCCTGGCTGCTGGCCAAACTGTGCCTGGTGGCCCTGGTGGTCCTCGTGCACCTGTGGTCCGGCGCCCACCTGCACGCGCTGGGCAAGGGGCGGGCCCGCGGCCGCGTGCTGCCGGCCGTGCTCGGCTGGACCCCGCTGCTGTTGCTGCTGGCGATCGCCGCCCTCACCGGCGCCAAGCCGCGCACGCTCGGCGACCTGCCGCCGCCGGGCGCCGGGGCATCCGCGGAGGCGGATCATGGGTCCGGCTCCTCGTTGCCGGACGCAGGCTCTTCCTCCCGCTCGCGGTGGCCGTAGACGCCGATCCCATGGCCGAAGCTGAGCGTGCCGCCCAGCCAGCCCACCACCCCCACCATGCCCGCGGTCGGTGCCGACTGCAGCAGCGCCCAGTACCCGGTCGCGGCCGGGTCGGGCCAGCGCAGCCAGACGCCGGCCGCCGCCAGCGCCAGCAGCATCACCCCGGCGATGAAGTGGTTCCAGGCCGACACGTGGCGCCGCGCCACGCGGATCAGGAACATGTCGCAGATGCCCAGCACCGCGGCCAGCAGGCCGCCCGCCAGGCCCACCAGGTTGAGCCACCAGGCCACGTCGGCCCAGAACGCGTCCCCGGTCCACAGGTAGGCGATGTCCGCGGGCAGGAGCAGGGTCAGGCAGGCGATCGGGTAGACCACCGCGATCGGGTGCAGCGGATGGCGGTGGATCGCCACCCGGCTTTCCACCGTGGGGCTGCGTTGCCGGGGAACCGGCTGCTTCAGCGTCCTGCGCATGGCCACCTCACTCGCACGGGTGCAGCAACAGCGCCGGCAGCACGGTGAACCCCATCGCCACCAGCGCCAGCACGCAGAGCATCGCCACCAGGCGCGCGGTGAAACGGCGGCCCGCGTCGTCGCCGGCGGCGGCCACCACGCGCCGCGCCCGCAGCCCGATCCAGGCCACGGTGGCGAATGCGGCCACGGTCAGCGCGCCCATCCCCCACCAGGCCGAGGCCGGCGACCAGCCGCGCCCGCACACCAGCCCCTGCAGCGAATACACCACGAAAAAATGCAGCCCCCAGGCCAGGAACGCGCTGGCGATCCAGCTCAACCGGCGCGGGCGCGACAGGCCGCTCATTGCAGCACCGGGAACAGGTGGATGACCGCCCAGCCGATCGCGGCCTGCACCACCGCATAGCGCAGGAAGGCGTGCGCCACGCGCCATTCCAGCGGGCGCGCCGCATCGACCAGCCGCCGCCCGATGCGCGCGCACACATGCACGCACAGCAGCGCCGCGACCAGCAGGTGGACGGCGCAGAAGCCGGCAAGGGTCCAGACCACTGATGCATAGGCATGCGCCTGCGGAGCGCCGGACGCGACCACCAGCAGCGGCAGCTCGACGCCGACCGACGCGATCATCGCCACCGACGCCAGGAGCGCCGGCACCACCATCCGCCGGCGCCGCTTCGCACCGCCGGCCAGCGCCGCCGATCCCACCGCCCCGCACAGCCAGGCCAGCGCCAGCATCGCCAGCGCCAGCCAGTGCCCGAAGCCGGGGCTGCCCTCGCCCATGCCCCGCGGCGGCCAGCCGTCGCTGCCCAGCCACAGGTAGAAGTAGGCGAACACCAGCGAGGCGAACAGCGAGCCCAGGATCAGCATCGCCACCACCACCGCCCACCACCCGGGGGCGTTGCGGCAGGCGTACTGCGACGGCAGCTCCACGCCATCGCCCGCCTGCACCGTGCGCGGCGCGCCCGGCCAGCCCGTGGTCCAGGCCCAACGGCACAGCAGCGCCAGCAGCGGCGCCAGGCAGGCGGCCGCGGCCAGGTACCAGCCGGCGATGAAGCAGGCGAGCAGCAGCGCGACCACGCCGGCGCAGGCCAGCGGCAGCCAGGACGAGGACGACAGGAACACCACCTGCTCCGGGCGCGCGGAGACGATGCCGGTGCCCAGGAGCTCGCGGCGGCCGCGCGCCGGGTCGCCGAGCCATCCATCGCTGCGCGCCACGCGCGCGGCCAGGCCGCGGTCGCGCCATAGCGGATAGGCGTCGTCCACCTCCGGCACGGATGCGAAGTTGTAGTTCGGCGGCGGCATCGGCACCGCCCATTCCAGGGTGCCGGCGCGCCAGGGATTGGCGCGCGCGCGTCGGCCATGGACGAAGCACAGGCCGACGTCGAACAGGATCGCAACGATGCCGACCGCCAGCACGAACCCCCCAGCGGTGGACAGCAGGTTGAGCCATTCCACGCCCAGCAACGGCGAATAGGTGTACACGCGCCGCGGCATCCCCAGCAGCCCGGTGAGGTGCATCGGCACGAAGGTCAGGTGGAAGCCGACGACCACCAGCCAGAACGCGGTGCGGCCCAGGCGCTCCGACGGCATCCGCCCGCTGGCCAGCGGCAGCCAGTAGTACAGCCCCGCGAACAGCGGGAACATCAGCCCGCCGATCAGCACGTAGTGCAGGTGCGCGACCACGAAGTGGGTGTCGTGGGCCTGCCAGTCGAACGGCACGAAGGCCAGCATCACCCCGGTCAGCCCGCCGAGCACGAACACCACGAAGAAGCCCAGGACGTGCAGCATCGGCAGCCGCAGCCAGGGTCGGCCCGACCACAGGGTGGCGATCCACGCGAACACCTGGATCGAGGTCGGGATCGCCACCGCCATGCTGGCCGCGCTGAAGAAGGCCAGCGCCAGCAGCGGGATGCCGACCGCGAACATGTGGTGCACCCACAGCCCGAAGCTCAGGAAGCCGGTGGACACCAGCGCCAGCACGATCCATGCATAGCCCGCCACCGGCCGCCGGGCGAAGGTCGGCACCACCATCGACACCACGCCGGCCGCCGGCAGGAAGATGATGTAGACCTCGGGATGGCCGAACAGCCAGAACAGGTGCTGCCACAGCAGCGGGTCGCCGCCCAGCGCCGGGTCGAAGAACACGAAGCCGAAGGCGCGCTGCAGTTCGAGCAGGAGGCTGGCCAGGATCAGCGGCGGAAAGCCCAGCGCGATCATGAACGCGGTGACCAGGATCGCCCAGGCGAACAGCGGCATGCGCCGGATGTCCATGCCCGGCGCGCGGGTCAGCAGCACTGCCACGATCAGGTCCACCGCCCCGGTCACCGCCGCGATCTCGGCGAAGGTCACGCCGATCAGCCAGAAGTCCGGCCCCTTCCCTGGCGAGAACGTGGCGTCGGTGAGCGGCACGTACATGAACCAGCCGCCGTCGGGCGCGGCGTCGAACAGCAGGCTCGAGTACAGGAACAACCCGCCGAACAGGTAGCACCACCAGCCGAACGCGCTCAGCCGGGGGAACGGCAGGTCGCGCGCGCCGAGCATCTTCGGCAGCAGGTACATCGCGAAGCCTTCCATCACCGGCACCGCGAACAGGAACATCATCGTGGTGCCGTGCAGGGTCACGAACTGCGCGTAGCGCTCCGGATCGAGCACCTGCGCGTCGGACCAGGCCAGCTGCAGGCGGATGAACATCGACAGCAGGCCGCCCACCAGCATGAAGGCCAGGCCGGTGACGATGAAGCGCAACGCGATGGTGCCGTGGTTGACCGCGGTCAGCTGCCCGCGCAGCCCCGGCGCGTTGGCCCAGATCCGCTCCAGCGCCCGCAGGCGGCGCGCGGGGTCGTCGGACGCGGCCGCGTTCACCGCCCCGCCCCGCCGGCATCGGTGCCCGCGCGGTCCTCGAGCCAGCGGGCGTAGGCGCCGGGCTCCAGGACGCTCACCTCGAAGGCCATCAGCGCATGCTCCAGGCCGCAGAACTCCGCGCACTGCCCGCGGATCGGACCGGCCCGGTCGGCGCGCAGCCGCAGCACGTTTCGGCGGCCGGGGATCGCATCGATCTTGCCGCCCAGGCGCGGGATCCAGAAGCTGTGGATGACGTCCTGGCTGTCGACGTGGAACTCGACCATCCGGCCCAGCGGCATCGCCAGCTCGTCGATCGAGGTGGCCACCACCCCGCCGTCCTCATCGAGGTACTCGAACTCCCAGTACCACTGGCGCGCAGTGACCCGGACCAGATGCTCGGCCTGCGGGCCCGCACCGGTGATGCGGTCGCTGGCAAGCGTGCCGTAGACCAGCAGCGCGGACAGCAGGCTGGCGGGCAGGACCACGCCGCCGGCCACGATCAGGCGCCGTCCCGCCGCCGGCTGCAGGCGGCGGCGGCGGCGCATCGCCAGCGCCGCGAGCGCGAGCACCAGCAGCCAGGCGACGAGTGCCCCGGTGGCCATGAGCCACCAGCCCTGTGCGATCGCCCCGGCGGCGGGCCCGGCCGGATCCAGCGCCGACTGCGGCCCCGCGCAGGCGGTCGCGGACACCACCACGCAGGCCACGCCCCGGGTTGCACGCCGATGCCACTCGATGTTCCCACCCTCCCGGGGCCGTCGCAGGCGCGGCCCGTGCACAGGTGGACGCAGTCTGCCGGGGCTGTCGTGAAGCCGCTGCGAGCCGGATCCAGCGGAACGCGATGGGTCCATCGAATGGATTCGAAGCGGCGGACTGCCCCCACCCCAACCCTCCCCCGCTTGCGGGGGAGGGAGCGGGTGTCGCGAGCGGGGCGAGGGGTGACGACTGTGCGCCCCTTCCCCCGCTTGAACTCGTGCGGGTACGGTTCTGTCCCCTCCCCGCGATGGCGGGCTCAGGCGCCGTCAGGGCGCTGCGATCGCTTCCAGCGCTTCGGTCGCTTCGATCGTGTTCTGCATCAGCGTGGCCACCGTCATCGGGCCCACGCCGCCCGGCACCGGGGTGATCCAGCTGGCGCGCCGCGCCGCGGCCTCGAACTCGACGTCGCCGGTCAGGCGGCCATCCTCGAGCCGGTTGATGCCCACGTCGATCACCACCGCGCCAGGCTTCACCCAGTCGCCCGGGATCAGCCCCGGGCGGCCGACCGCCACCACCAGGATGTCGGCTTCGCCCACGTGCCGCCGCAGCACCTCCGGCGGGGTGAACTTGTGGCAGCTGGTCACCGTGCAGCCGGCGATCAACAGCTCCAGCGCCATCGGCCGGCCGACGTGGTTGCTCACGCCCACGATCGTGGCGCTGCGACCGCGCACAGGCCGGTCGGTGTAGGCCAGCAGCGTGGTGATGCCGCGCGGCGTGCACGGGCGCAGGCCGAACTGGCGCAGCGCCAGGTGGCCGACGTTCTCGGGATGGAAGCCGTCGACGTCCTTGCGCGGATCGATGCGGTGGATCAGGCGGGTCGCATCGCAGATCCCCGGCAGCGGCAGCTGCACCAGGATCCCGTGCACCGCCGGGTCGGCGTTGAGCCGGTCCACCAGATCCAGGAGCTCGGCCTCGCTGGTCCCGGCCGGGAGGTCGAAGTCGAACGCCCGGATGCCGACCTTCTCCGCCGCGCGGCGCTTGTTGCGCACGTAGGACTGCGAGGCCGGATCGTCGCCCACCAGCACCACCGCCAGGCCCGGTCGCGGCAACCCGGCCGCGACCCGCGCGTCCACGCGCAGGCGCAGTTCGTCGAGCAGGGAATCGGCGATGCGCTTGCCGTCGAGGATGCGTGCGGTCATGCCATCGTGGAGGCGGGGAACGGGAATGCGTATTGTCTCACGTCGCCCACCCAAGCCAAGGAGCCCGCATGGACCCGAGCGCCGAGGATACCGCCCGGATCGAGGCCGCGGTCTTCCGCCGCCTGCGCGACCACCTGGTACGCGTGCGGCCGGACGTGCAGAACATCGACCTGATGATCCTCGCCGGCTTCTGCCGCAACTGCCTGGCCGACTGGTATAGCGAGGCGGCCGCGGAACACGGCGTCGCGCTCGACAAGGACCAGGCACGCGCGATCGTGTACGGCGAGCCGTTCGACCAGTGGAAGGCCCGCCACCAGCGCGAGGCGACGCCGGAGCAGCTGGCCGCGTTCGAGGACGCCCGCCGGCGCCACGGCTGACCCGGGCCCGCGCCGGGCCAGACCCGCGTGCGGTGGCAACGGCGACCGCCGCCGACACTTCCCGGGAAGGCGGTCGCCAGGCGCCCGCCGCGTGCCTCGACGAGGCGGCTCAGTGGCCAGCGGGACGCACGGGGCAACGCGGCAGGCCCACCTCGGGATCGCAGTGGTTGCAGCAGCGTTGCGGCGTGACCTCGGGAGCGCCTCCCGGCGCCGGCGCCGGCACTCCTGCCGGGGTGGCACCGGGCCCGGGTGGCACGGGAGGCGGTGGCGCCAGCGCGGCCAGGTCGGCCGCCGGCCGCAGCTGCAGCAGTACCGACCAGTCCTGGCGGTTGAGGTCGCAGGCGTAAACGCTTTCGGGGCTGCAGTCGGGATCTCCCGGCTGGCGCATGGGCAGATCCTGGAACCGGTCGCCGGGCGTCAGCGCCAGCCGGCGCATGGCCACGGTATCGTGCACGTTGCCGCCAACCAGGTGCGCGATGCGGCGGCGGTCGGGACCGATCGTGATCCCCACCACGATGTCGCAATGCATGCCCAGGCCCGGCTCGCCGTTGCTGAGCACGGCGGCCAGTTCGCCGAACCCGTACACCCGTGCCGCGCCGCGCACGAAGCACAGCATGTCGCCCGTGCGCACCTGGGTGGCCAGCGGATTGGCCACGCGATAGGGGCTCTGGAACGGCTCGCGATAGGCCCGGCGCACGTACTGGAGGTGGTTGGCGGCGGGATGGAAGCCGGGCACGCCCGCGCGGCGCATCACCCAGGAGACGAATGCCGCCGACCAGGGCGTGTCGAGGACGAAGGTGCGGCACGAGGGCAACGGCGTGGCCGCATACGCGCAGTCGCCGGCGCCGACCTGCCACAGCAGCCCGCTGCCGCGCCAGTACTCCACCACCCGCTGCCAGGCCGGCTGCCCGTCGGCCAGCTGCGAACGCGCGGCCTCGCGCACCGGGACCGGGCCGATCCGGCCGTCGGTGTCGATGAACGGGCGGTACCAGGCGCGATGCTCGGCGCAGGCGGCCGCGGCGATCCGCGGCCCCGCCTCGGGCGAGCGCGCGGCGTCGGCCGGCAGCAACTGGCATGGATCGGGCGCCGCGGCCGCGACGGCCGGCCAGAGGCAGAGCCAGGCCAGGACGAACAGGGCGATGCGCAAATGCATGGGCTTCCTCGCTGGGACATGCGGGCGGCATCGCTGCCGCACCTTCCGATGGCACCCGGCGACGCTAGCACAGCCCCGGTGCACAGCGGCATCGCGGACGCGGCGGTGGCGTCGCGGGCCGCGCGCGGCCGGCCTACTGACCTGCGCAGAACGCCTCGTAGTCGATGTAGCCCGGGAACTCCACGCCGGGGGCGCACACCGGGCAACCGGGATCGGGCGGCAGCCGCGTTTCGCGGAACCGCATCGCCAGCGCGTCGAAATGCAGCAGGCGACCGGCCAGCGGTTCGCCCAGCTGCAGCAGCAGCTTGAGGGCCTCGGTGGCCTGGAGCATGCCGACCACCCCGGGCAGTACCCCGAGCACGCCGGCCTCGCTGCAGTTGGGCGCGGCCTCGGGCGGCGGCGGCTCCGGGAACAGGCAGCGGTAGCACGGCGCTACGCCGCGCTGGCGGCCCGCATCGAATACGCCCACCTGCCCCTCGAAACGGTGCACCGCCCCGTACACCAGTGGCTTGCGCAGCTGCACGCAGGCATCGTTGAGCAGGTAGCGCACGGCGAAGTTGTCGCCGCCGTCGACCACCACGTCCGCGTCCGCCAGCAGGCGCTCGACGTTGTCCGAGGTCAGGCGCTCGCGCACCGCCTCGATCGCCACCCGCGGGTTGAGCGCCGACAGCCGGGTCCGGGCCGACTCGACCTTGGGCAGGCCGGTGTCCGCGTCCACGTGCAGGATCTGGCGCTGCAGGTTGCTGCGGTCGACCACGTCGTCGTCGACCAGCCGCAGCTGCCCCACCCCGGCCGCGGCCAGGTAGAAGGTCGAAGGCGAGCCGAGCCCGCCGGCCCCGACCACGACGACGCTGGCGGCCTCCAGTCGCCGCTGGCCGCGCGCGCCGATTTCCGGAAGCCGCAGGTGGCGCGAGTAGCGTTCGTGGAAATCCTCGTCCACGCCAGCCTCGGGCCGGGTCAGCGGCAGGCCCTCGGCCTGCCACATCGCGGTACCGCCGCGCACCGAACACACCCGCTGGTAGCCCAGGCGGAGCAGCTGGTCGGCCGCCAGCATCGAACGGCCGCCGCTCTGGCAGATCAGCACGATGTCCGCGTCCTGCCCCGGCAGGTAGCTGTGCGGCGCGGCCTCGAGCTCGGCGCGGGCCACGCCGATCGCGCCCTCGGCCATCCCGAGCGCGCGTTCGTGGTCCTCGCGCACATCCACCAGCACCGCGCCGCGGGCTAGGCGGTAGCTGGCTTCGCGTGGGCTGATCTCCTTCGCCATGCGCCGATTATCGCGCCCCGCCCGCGGCCTGGGTGAACACCGGCCGGGTCAGCACGGCAACACCTCGACCACGCTCCCGGCCGGATAGCTGCGCACGCCCTCGGGCAGCACGATCAATACATCGGCATCGGCCGCCGCGCGCATCCGGTGGGAACCGTCGGCCGGGTCGGGTTCGACCCGCAGGGCAGCTTCGGCATCGCACGACAGGCGTCCGCGCAGGAATTCGCGGCGTTCGTGGCGCTTGTCCCAGGGAGCGGACAGGCGCGCCCGCCACGCCGCGCGCGGCCCCCGCCCCTGCAGTCCGTCGAGCAGCGGCCGCGCCAGCGCCACGAAAGTGGCCAGCACCGATACCGGGTTGCCCGGCAGGCACAGGAACAGCGCCGGGCCGAGGGTGCCGCCGTCGGCCAGCAGCACCGGCATGCCCGGGCGCATCCTCACCTTCCAGAAATGCACGCGGCCGCGCCGGTGCAGCAGTTCCGGCAGCGGGTCCTTCTCCCCCGCCGACACGCCGCCGCAGGTCAGCACCAGGTCGAAGGCCTCGCCGGCGTGGCGCAAGGCCGACTCGACCACGGCCGGATCGTCCGGCAGCGTCGGCCAGGCCACCGGCTCCAGGCCTTCGGCACGCAGCAGTCCCATCAGCAGTTCGCGGTTGGAGTTGTAGATCTGTCCCGGCCCCAGCGGCATGCCGGGCTCGACCAGTTCGTCGCCGGTGCAGAACACGGCCACCGTGGGCGGCCGCACCACCTCCACCGCCTCGATGCCCTGGGCCGCCAGCAGCGCCAGCCGCGCCGGCGTGAGCCGCTGCCCGGCGGTAGCCAGCAAGGCGCCCTCCTCCACGTCCTCGCCGCGGCGGCGCACGTGGCGTCCGGGCCCGGGATCGGCCAGCGCCCGCACCCGGCCATCCACCACCTCGGCCTGCTCCTTGATCAGCACCGTGTCGGTGCCCTCGGGCAACGGCGCGCCGGTGGTGATGCGCACGCACCCGCCAGGGCCCGGCGGCGGCGCGGCCGGGCCGCCGGCGAACTGCTCGCCCCGCAGGTCCAGCCAGCCGTCGCCCGCGGCGAGGTCGGCGTGGCGCAACGCGAATCCGTCCATCGCCGAGTTGTCGAAGCCGGGCACCGCGATCCGCGCCCGGACCTCGCCCGCCAGCACCCGGCCATGGGCGCGGGCAAGCGCCAGGGTCTCGTTCGGCAGCCGGCGCTCGCGCGCCACGCGTTCGATGATCCCGCGGGCCAGGGAAAAGTCGATGGGAGTCGAAGCGCTGTCCCGGGTCATGGTTCCTCCACCTGGACGCCCGCGGCGCGCAGGTCACCGGGCGTGTTGAGGTTGCCCAGGCGCACGCCGTCCAGCCGGACCTCGGCCATCCCGAGCCGCGCCTGGAGCGCGTGCACCGCATGTTCGCGCGCGGCCAGCGCGGTGGCCACCGCGTCGCGCAGCGCCCCGGTCCGCCACAGCGCGACCAGCGGCTGGGGGCCGTGGCCGTCGTGCAGGCGCGCGCCATTGGCGGCGCGGCCGCTCGCCAGCGCCTGCAGCAGGCCGCCGGGGACCTCCACCACGTCCACCGGCAGGGTCAGCAGCCAGGGCGCGCGGCAGGCGGCCGCCAGCGCGTCGAGCGCACCGATCGGCCCGGCGTCGGCCACCCGGTCGGGCACCGCGGCCAGGCCGTGGGCGGCGTAGCGGGCAAGATCGCGGTTGGCGCTGACGAGGACATGGTCCACGTCCCCGGCGAGCGCGCGCGCCAGGCGCAGCACCTGCGGCTGGCCTTCACGCTGCAGCCAGGCCTTGTCGAGCCCGCCCAGGCGCCGCGCCCGACCGCCGGCCAGCAGCCCGAGGACGAGCCCGCCACGCGCGATCGCGTCCGCCATGCCGCCCCGCCTCAGCGGCCGCGCCTGGCGTGCCGGATCAGGCGCTTGCGCCGGGCCTGCTGGCGCTCGGTGAGCACGTTCTTGCGGCCGCGGTAGGGGTTCTCGCCCTCCTTGAACACGAACCGCACCGGGGTGCCGACCAGCTTGAAGCGCTTGCGGAAGAAGTTCTCCAGGTAGCGCGTGTAGCTGTCCGGCAAGGTCCGCAAGCGGCTGCCGTGGACGACGAAGGTGGGCGGATTGGCGCCGCCCGGGTGGGCGAAACGCAGCTTGGGGGCGTGACCGCGCACCGCCGGCGGCGGGCTGGACTCGTAGGCGATCTCGAGCGCGCGCGTCACTTCCGCGGTGCTGAAGGTGCGCGTGGCCGAGGCATGGGCGCGATGGATGGCGCGGAACAGCTCGCGCAACCCCGAGCCGTGCAGGGCGCTGATCCGCACCGATTCGGCCCAGGGCACGAACGCCAGCCGGCGCGAGAGCAGCGCCTCGGTCTGCTCGCGCTGGTAGCTGCTCAGCCCGTCCCACTTGTTGATCGCGATCACGAGCGCGCGCCCGGCGTCGAGCACCGCGCCGAGCACGCTGGCGTCCTGCTCGGTGACGCCCTCGCTGGCGTCGAGCAGGATCACCGCCACCTGGCATTCCTCGATCGCCTGCAGGGTCTTGATGATCGAGAACTTCTCCACCGCTGCCTCGACCCGCGACTTGCGGCGCAGGCCGGCGGTGTCGATCAGGCGGTACTTGCGGCCGTCGCGCTCCAGGTCCACCGCGATCGAGTCGCGGGTGGTGCCGGGCACGTCGGAGGCGATCATCCGCTCCTCGCCGAGGATCCGGTTGACCAGGGTGGACTTGCCGACGTTGGGCCGGCCGACGAAGGCCACCCGGATGCGGTCGGGATCCTCGTCCAGGACTTCGGCCGCGCCCTCCTCCGGCAGCCGGCCCTGGATCTCCTCGAGCAGGGAACCGATGCCCTGCCGGTGCGAAGCCGACACCGCGTGGGCGTCGGCGACGCCGAACCGGGCGAACTCGGCCAGGGCGGCCCGGCTGTCCAGGCCATCGGTCTTGTTCACGACCAGCAGCATCGGGCGGCCGGACTTGCGCAGCCAGGCCAGGATCTCCTCGTCCAGCGCGGACACGCCCTCGCGGCCATCGACCACGAACAGCACCAGGTCGGCCTCCTCGGCGGCGGCACGCGCCTGGCGGGCAGTGGCGCCGGCCAGGCCCTGGTCCTCGCCGGCGATCCCGCCGGTATCCACCACCACGAACGCCCGCTGGCCGTCCGGCCGGCACACGCCATAGTGGCGGTCGCGGGTCACCCCCGGCTCGTCGTGCACGAGGGCGTCGCGGCTGCGCGTGAGGGCGTTGAACAGCGTCGACTTGCCGACGTTGGGGCGCCCGACGAGGGCGACGGAAGGAAGCATGGCGCTCGGTCGATTCGGAATGGGACTAGCGTAACGCGCCACGTGCGCCGGACCGCGGAGCGACGCGGACGTTCGCGCACCCGCCGGGAAGGCGCCCGACCGCCGGGCTGGAACCGCGGCGACCGGGCACCCGCCGGCGTGGTGGCGACTGCGGGCCTACTGCACCCGCCAGGCGGTCAGGTCGCCCTTGATGTTCTGCACCACCAGGATGCCGTCGGCCACCACCGGCGCACCCTTGATCGCGGCGCGGCCCGCGCGCTGGCGGGCGGCGAACTCGCCGTTGTCCAGGCGCAGCCAGTGCAGGTAGCCCTCGAAATCGCCCACCACCACATAGTCCCCGTGCACGGCGACCCCGCTCAGGTTGCGCCGCGCCAGGCCGGGCTGCTCCCATACCGCGCCGCCGGAACTGCGGTCCAGGGCCCAGACCGAACCGTTCCGGTCGGACACCAACACCCTGTCGATCGCCAGCCCCGGACGGCCGGGACCGCCGCGGTCGCTGGCCCAGATCGGACGCCCGCTGGGGGCATCGATGGCCACGGTGGACTGCTTGTAGCTGCTGGCGTAGAGCACGGTGCCGTCGAGCACCGGAGTGCCGTCGACGTCGGCCATGCGGTCGAGTTCGGTGCGACCGTCGGGCTGCGCGACCGGCAGGTCCCACAGTTCGCGGCCGTCGGCCAGGGACACCGCGGCGACGGTGCCGTCGTCGTTGCCCACGAACATCAGGCCCGGGCCCAGCACCGGTGCATCGTTGCCGCGCACGGTCAGGCTCGGCAGCTCCTTGGTCCAGAACCAGCGCCGCTGCCCGTCCTCGGCGTCGAAGGCGCTCACCCGGCCGTCGTTGGAACGCACGAACACCAGCCCCTGGCCGATCACCGGCGGCGCGATCACCTCGTTGGGGACCTGCGCCTGCCAGCGCTCGGCGCCGGTGGCCGCGTCGAGCGCCACCACCTCGCCCTTGAGCCCGCCGACCACCACCAGCCCGTCGCCCGCCCCGGGGCCGCCGCTCAGCCGCAGGTCCGAGCGGTAGTGCCAGAGCACCGCGCCGGTCTGCAGGTCCAGCGCACGGACGCCGCCGTCGACCGCCGCGGCGTACACGCGGCCGTCGGCGATCGCCGGCGCCTGGCGCACGCCCAGCCGGTCCTCGCCCTTGCCGACGCTGGCCGACCAGATCCGGGTGACGCTGGCGCTGGGCGTGAAGTCGACCAGCTCGGCCGGCTCGCTGGCGCGCTTGGCGGCCTTCTTTTCCTCGTCCCCGCCGAACCAGCCGCGGATGGTGCTGCAGCCGGCCAGCACGGCGGCGCAGGCGAGCACCACGACCATGCGGCCGGCGATGCGCCGCCACTGGCGCGGCACGGCCGCGGACGGATGGATGGACGGCTTCATCAGGATTCAGTCCCCGCCGGGTCCGGCGTGCCGCCGACCTGGCCCAGTTTGAGTTCGAGCAGCATGCGCTGCGGCGCGGCCACGTCGAGCCGGCGCAGCGCCTGTTCGTATTCGGTGCGCGCCTGCTCGCCACGCCCGAGCGCGAAATGGGCATCGCCACGGGTCTCGAGCGCCCCCGGGTCGTCGGCCCCGGCGAGCAGCGAAAGCGCCTCCTCGGCCTGGCCGGCATCCACCAGCAGGCGCGCCAGGCGGTGACGGATGATCGCCGCCAGCCCCGGATCGTCGCTGGACGCGGCGCGCAGGGTGTCGATGGCCGCGTCGCGGTCGCCGGCCTCGAGCTGGCCCTTGGCCAGGGCCAGCGCCAGCAGCGGCGCGTAGGCGGTCCCGGCCAGGTCGCCGGCCTCGCGGGAGGCCTGCTCCAGGTCGCCGGCTTCGATCGCGCGCACCACCTGGTCGTAGGCCTCGCCCAGCGCCACGCGCGCCTCGTGCTGGCGCTGCGTCCACCACTTGCCGCCACCGATCAGCGCCAGCCCCAGGACCAGTCCTCCGACCAGCCCGAGGGCGTTCTCCTTCAGCCAGGTACGGACCTTCTCGCCTTGTTCGTGCTCGTCGAGCAGTTCATCCAACGCCATCGTCTACTGCCAGTGGGGTCCTGTCCGCGGCCTGTGGCGGGACAAGCACAGCGATCGGGAAACGCCCGGCACGGGGCCGGGCGCGCGTTCCATCGGGTGGTCGCGGGGCTACTGCCGGTGCGGCGCGATGGAGCCGTCAGAGGATACCGTAAAGCGCGCGACGTTCGCGCGCTGGAACTCGGACAGATCCTGAATGCTGCCGTTGCGCCGGACCTCGACCGCGTCGACGTTGCCGATCACCACCCGGCCCACTTCCCCGCGCGCGTAGTCGCGTCGGTCCCCGGCCTTGAGCAGGCCGCGTTCAAGCACCCTGCCCTGCGGATCGAACACCTCCACCCAGCTGTCCTCGGAGAACCGCAGCGACAGCGCGGGCGGCGGCTCGGGCTGGCGCACCTGGGACTGCCGCTGCGGCAGCGCGGTCATGGACGCGACCAGCGGCCGCGGACCTTCCGCCGCCTCGCCCTTCTGCTCGGCCGGCTCGGACCCACCGGCCCTGTCCGGCGGTGGCACCAGCGCCGAATCGAGGTCGATGCGGGCGTCCATGTGCGAGCGGGTCGCCATCATCCAGATCGGCACCGCGATCAGCGCGGTGATCACGATGTACACCAGCCGCCCCATCAGCCGGTCCGCGGCGCGGCGCAGCGGAGGGGTGTAGATGCGTGGCTCGAGCCGGGCCGGCTCGATCGGCAGCGCGGACGAGGCCGCAGGCAGGGCCTCGTCGATCTCCAGCCCGAGCAGGCGGGCATAGCTGCGCAGCTGCCCACGCACGAAGACGGGGGCATCGAGCCCCTCCCAGTCCTCGTTCTCGAGCGACTGCACCACCCGCACGGGCATCTTCAGGCGCCTGGCCACCTCGGCCACGTCGAGGCCCGCCGCCTCGCGCGCCTTGCGCAGTCGCTCGCCGTCGCCGGCACGGCCGGCCATATGGTCGGAAGACTTCATGGTGTGCTGCTTCCCCCTGGACTCGCGTTCAGTGCCTGTGGAAACTCGGTCCTGAGCCGCTCAACATAACGCCGCGCAGCGGCGCTGTCGCCGAGTTTATCCTCGATTCGTGACGCCAATTCGAGAGCGGCCGGCGTCGCGGGGCCGGCGGCAAGCCGACGTTCGGAAAACGCGCGGGCCTCCAGATAGCGGCCCTGGCGCATGCTCTCCTGGGCCATCGCGCCTAGTGCCACCACGTTGACCGGATCGATGTCGAGCGCCGCGCGCAGGTCGCGCTCCACCCGCTCGAACCGTCCGGCACGGGCGGCGCAGGCGCCCGCATTGGCCAATGCCCCCGCCCGGTCGCCGTAGCGCGGATCAGCCACGGCGTCGTCGAACCACTGCAGCGACTCGGCCGCGCGGCCATTGCCGCACAGCCATGCACCGTAGTTGTTGAACGTCATCCCCGAGGGCGACAGGCGCGCGGCCTCGGCATGGTGCCTGCCCGCCACTTCCGGGCGCCCCTGGGCGCCGGCGACGAGGGCCATCATGGTGTGGGCCTCGGCCAGGCCCGCGTCGGCCTTGAGTGCGGCCTGCGCCGCCCGCTCGGCCTGCGCGAGCTCGCCGGCCTGCAGGTGCCGGTTCGCCACCGAGACCTGGTGCCGTGCTTCGCTGCGGCGCTTGCCCGCGGAGGTCTCCTTGAACTGGTAGTCGGGCGCGACCCGCTCCACGCCGCGGCGCGAGGCATCGGGCTTGACGAACGACAGCCGCGAGCACCCGCCCAGCGCCAGGACCAGCGCCGACGCCAGCACGAGCCGCTCACGCCACCGCACCGGCACCTCCCTGCTGCAGACGCTTGCGGAACTCGGACTGGCGCCGGGTGCGGTCCATCACCTGGCCCTTGAGCTGGCCGCAGGCGGCGTCGATGTCGTCGCCGCGGGTGCGGCGCACCGGCGCGATCCGGCCGGCCTCGTTGAGCAGCTTCTGGAACCGGCGGATCGCCGCATCGTCCGGGCGCTCGTAGCGGGTGCCCGGGAACGGGTTGAACGGGATCAGGTTGACCTTGGCCGCGTCCTTCATCTGCAGCCGGTTGTCGAAGTCGCGCATCAGCCGGATCAGTTCGCGCGCGTGCTCGGGCTGGTCGTTGACGCCCTTCATCAGGGTGTATTCGAACGTGACCGACTCGCCGCGCTTGCGCTGGGCGTAGCGCACGCAGGCCTCCATCAGCTCGGCGATCGGGTACTTCCTGTTGAGCGGCACCAGCCGGGTGCGCAGCTCGTCGTTGGGCGCGTGCAGCGACACCGCCAGCGACACGTCGCTCACCTCGGCCAGGCGGTCGATCTGCGGCACCAGCCCGGAGGTCGACAGGGTTACGCGCTTGTTGGCCAGGCCGTAGCCCAGGTCGTCGCGCATCACGCTCATCGCACGGACCACGTTGTCGAAATTCATGAGCGGCTCGCCCATGCCCATCATCACCACGTTGGTCAGCTTGCGCTGCTTGTGGGGCACGTTGCCCAGGTGGCGCGCGGCCACCCAGACCTGGCCGATGATCTCGGCGGTCGAAAGGTTGCGGTTGAAACCCTGGGTGGCGGTGGAGCAGAACGTGCAGTTGAGCCCGCAGCCCACCTGCGAGGACACGCACAGCGTGCCCCGGCCCTTGTCGGGAATGAAGACCGTTTCGACCGCGTTGCTGCCGTCCATCGCCAGCAGCCACTTGTGGGTGCCGTCGGCCGACGGCTTCTCGAACTGGACCTGCGGCACGCGCACCTGCGCGCGCTCGTGCAGCTTGGCACGCAGCGCCTTGCCCAGGTCGGTCATCTGTTCGAAGTCGGTGACGTGGCGATGGTGGATCCACTTCATCACCTGGTGCGCGCGGAAGCGCTTCTCGCCGAGTTCGTCGGCGAAGAAGCGCTCCAGGCCCTCGCGGTCGAGGTCGAGCAGGTTCTGTTTCATGCTGGCATCGACATCGCTCACGAGGCTACGCCACTTCCCTCAGCGCGAAAAGATCTCGGTACTGGCGAAGAAGTACGCGATCTCCACCGCCGCCGTTTCCGGCGCGTCCGAACCGTGCACCGCGTTGGCGTCGATGCTGTCGGCGAAGTCGGCGCGGATCGTGCCCGGCGCGGCTTCCTTCGGGTTGGTCGCGCCCATCAGCTCGCGGTTCTTCGCGATCGCATTCTCGCCCTCGAGCACCTGGATCATCACCGGGCCGCTGGTCATGAACTCGACCAGCGCGTTGAAGAACGGGCGCTCGCGATGCACCGCGTAGAAGCCTTCGGCTTCCTTGCGCGAGAGGTGCTTCATCTTCGCGGCGACGACCTTGAGGCCGGCCTTCTCGAAGCGGCTGTAGATTTCGCCGATGACGTTCTTGGCGACGGCATCGGGCTTGATGATCGAAAGGGTGCGCTCCAGCGCCATGGAAGATCTCCGGGCAGGGGCCACTCCGCGGGGAAGGGGCCAGATTAGCATGGGAAAAACCCGCGTGTGGACGCGGGTTTAGCCAACAAGGCTGCGGTAATTCTACCGGATTGTGCGGCAACGAAGAGGGCCGGATTTGCATCCGGCGCAGCCCCGGACTACGATCAAACAAG
Organism: Luteimonas wenzhouensis; assembly: GCF_007859305.1. Classification (GTDB taxonomy): domain Bacteria; phylum Pseudomonadota; class Gammaproteobacteria; order Xanthomonadales; family Xanthomonadaceae; genus Luteimonas; species Luteimonas wenzhouensis. The sequence goes on along the minus strand of NZ_VOHE01000008.1, from coordinate 116,213 downwards.
CGTTTGATTGAGTGGCGGCGGATGGTGATCGCAGGGCGGCAGTTCTCCACCAAGGACCGGATCCTGGGCGCGGCCGAGGAGCTGTTCGCCCAGCACGGCTTCTCGGGCACCTCCCTGCGCCAGGTCACGGCACTGGCCGACGTCAATATCGCCGCGGTCAACTACCACTTCGGCAGCAAGGACAACCTGGTCCACGAGGTGTTCCGCCGGCGGATGGACGTCATGAGCCGCCAGCGCCTGGACCGGCTGCGCGCCGCGCTCGAGGCCCGCCCGGGGGAGCTGGAGCCGATCCTGGCCGCCTTCGTCGAACCCGCCCTGGACCTGGCCCTCGACCGCCAGGGGCATTCCTTCATCCGCGTCATCGCGCGGGCTTACGCCGAACACAACGAGAATCTGCGCGGTTTCCTGTCCGAGCGCTACGGGCACGTCCAGCGGGAGTTCGCCCGCGCCCTGGCCGCGTGCCTGCCGCGCCTGGACAAGGAAACGCTGTACTGGCGACTGGACTTCCTCGGCGGCGCCCTGACCTACGCCATGGCCGACTTCGGGCTCATCAAGCGGCCCGCGGGCGTGGACGAGGCGGCGCACCGGCGCCGGGCAGCCGCCGAGCTGATCCGCTTCGCCGCCGCCGGATTCCAAGCTTGAACTGCTGCTCCCTCTTGTAAAACAAATGGATGCAAGACATGTCTGAGAAACTGCTTGTACGTCGTGCCGCAGTGCTGGGCGCTGGCGTCATGGGCGCGCAGATCGCCGCGCACCTGACCAACGCCGGCGTCGACACCGTGCTGTTCGACCTCCCGGCCAAGGAGGGCGACCCGAACGGCATCGTGCTCAAGGCCATCGCCAACCTCGCCAAGCTCAGCCCTGCCCCGCTGGCCAGCAGGTCGCTGGCCGAGGCCATCACTCCGGCCAACTACGAGACCGGGCTGGAGCTGCTCAAGGGCTGCGATCTGGTGATCGAAGCGATCGCCGAGCGGATGGACTGGAAGCAGGACCTGTACCGCAAGGTGGCCCCGTTCATCGCCCCGCACGCGGTGCTGGCCAGCAACACCTCGGGCCTGGGAATCAACAAGTTGTCGGAGGTTCTTCCGGAGGAGCTGCGCCCGCGGTTCTGCGGCGTGCACTTCTTCAATCCGCCGCGCTACATGCATCTGGCCGAGCTGATCCCGGCCAAGGCGACCGACCCGGCCGTGCTCGAAGGCCTGGAGACCTTCCTGACCACCAGCCTGGGCAAGGGTGTGGTCTACGCCAAGGACACGCCGAACTTCATCGGCAACCGGATCGGCGTGTTCTCGATCCTGGCCACCGCGCACCACACCGGTGAATCCGGTCTGGGCTTCGATGAGGTGGACGCCCTGACCGGCCCGCTGATCGGCCGCCCGAAGTCGGCGACCTACCGCACCTCCGACGTGGTCGGCCTGGACACCATGGCCCATGTCATCAAGACGATGGCCGACACCCTGCCCGACGACCCCTGGCACAAGTACTTCAGGGCGCCGGCCTGGCTCGAGGCGCTGATCGCCAAGGGCGCGCTGGGGCAGAAGGCCGGGGCCGGCGTGTTCCGCAAGGCCGGCAAGGACATCCTGGTCCTGGACCTGGAGAAGCAGGACTACCGCCCGGCCGACCGCAAGGCCGCCGACGAAGTGGTCGAGATCCTCAAGACGAAGGATCCGGCCGAGAAATTCCGCCGGCTGCGCGAGAGCCAGCATCCGCAGGCGCAGTTCCTGTGGGCGGTGTTCCGCGACCTGTTCCACTACAGCGCCTACCACCTGGCCGACATCGCCGAGACCGCGCGCGACGTCGACCTGGCCATCCGCTGGGGCTACGGCTGGTCGCTGGGTCCGTTCGAGACCTGGCAGGCGGCCGGCTGGAAACAGGTGGCGCAGTGGATCGCCGACGACATCGTGGCCGGCAAGGCCATGAGCGACGCGCCGCTGCCCGACTGGGTGTTCGACGGCCGCTCGGGCGTGCATGCCGCCGAGGGCAGCTACAGCCCCGGCCAGGATGCCAAGCTGCCGCGCTCGGCGCTGCCGGTCTACCGCCGCCAGCGCTTCCCCGACCCCCTGCTGGGCGAGTCGTTCCCGCTCGGCGAGACGGTGTTCGAGAACGACGGCGTGCGCCTGTGGACCGACGGCGACGACGTGGGCGTGGTCAGCTTCAAGACCAAGATGCACACCGTCTCCGACCAGGTCCTCGACGGACTGCAGGAAGCGATCGGCATCGCCGAGAAGAAGTTCGCGGGCCTGGTGCTCTGGCAGCCGAAGGAGCCGTTCTCGGCCGGCGCCGACCTGGCCGGTGCGCTGGGCCTGCTCCAGGCCGGCAAGGTCGACGCCTTCGAGGCGATGGTCGCCAACTTCCAGGCCACCAGCCAGCGCATCAAGTACGCGCTGGTGCCGGTGGTGGCCGCGGTGCGCGGCCTGGCGCTCGGCGGCGGCTGCGAGTTCCAGATGCACAGCGCCCGCACCGTCGCCCACCTGGAAAGCTACATCGGCCTGGTCGAGGCCGGCGTGGGCCTGCTGCCGGCCGGCGGCGGGCTGAAGGAAATCGCGGTGCGCGCCTCGCAGGCCGCGGGCCCGGGCGGCGACGTGTTCGCCGAGCTGAAGAAGACCTTCGAGACGGTGGCCATGGCCAAGGTCTCGACCTCGGCGGTGGAGGCCCGGGAACTGGGCCTGATGCGCCCGGCCGACAAGGTCGTGTTCAACGCCTGGGAGCTGCTGCATATCGCCCGCCAGGAAGCGCTCGCGCTGGCCGGAAGCGGCTACCGCCCGCCCCTGCCCGCGCGCCGCATCCGGGTCGCCGGCGACGTCGGTATCGCCACCTTCCGCATGCTGCTGGTGAACATGCTCAAGGGCCGCTTCATCAGCGAATACGACGACGAGATCGCCACCCGCATCGCCACCGTGCTGTGCGGCGGCGAGGTCGACCGCGGCGCGGTGGTGGACGAGGACTGGCTGCTGCGTCTGGAGCGCAAGCACTTCGTCGAGCTGGCCCAGCAGGACAAGACCCAGGCCCGCATCGCCCACATGCTCAAGACCGGCAAGCCGCTGCGCAACTGACCGACGACGACACAGGACACCAGACCATGAGCAAGCAGATCCAGGACGCCTACATCGTCGCCGCCACCCGTACCCCGGTCGGCAAGGCTCCGAAGGGCGTCTTCCGCAACACCCGTCCCGACGAGATGCTCGCCCACGTGCTCAAGGCCGTGGTCGCGCAGGCGCCGGGCATCGATACCAGCCGCATCGACGACGCCATCATCGGCTGCGCGATGCCCGAGGGCGAACAGGGCATGAACGTGGCCCGCATCGGCGTGCTGCTGGCCGGCCTGCCGAACACCATCGCCGCGCAGACCATCAACCGCTTCTGCTCCTCCGGCCTGCAGGCCGTGGCGCTGGCGGCCGACCAGATCCGGCTCGGCAACGCCGACCTGATGCTGGCCGGCGGCACCGAGTCGATGTCGATGGTGCCGATGATGGGCAACAAGGTCGCGCTCAGCCCGCAGGTGTTCGCGCGCGACGAGAACGTCGCCATCGCCTACGGCATGGGCATCACCGCCGAGAAGGTGGCCGAGGAGTGGAAGGTCTCGCGCGAAGACCAGGACGCCTTCGCCCTCGCCTCGCACAGGAAGGCGCTCGCGGCCCAGGCCGCCGGCGAGTTCGCCCAGGAGATCACGCCCTACGAGGTGGTCTCGCGCGTGCCCGACCTCGCCGGCAATACCGTGCGGCTGAAGAAGCTGCGGGTCGAACAGGACGAGGGCCCGCGCGCCGACACCTCGGCCGAAGGCCTGGCGAAGCTGCGCACCGTGTTCCGCAACGGCCAGTTCGGCGGCACCGTCACCGCCGGCAACTCCTCGCAGATGAGCGACGGCGCCGGTGCGGTGCTGCTGGCTTCCGAGCAGGCGATCAAGGACTACGGCCTGACGCCGCTGGCCCGCTTCGTCAGCTTCTCGGTCGCCGGCGTGCGCCCGGAGGTGATGGGCATCGGCCCGATCGCCGCGATCCCGAAGGCGCTCAGGCAGGCCGGTTTGACCAGGGACCAGCTGGACTGGATCGAGCTCAACGAGGCCTTCGCCGCCCAGGCGCTGGCCGTGATCCGCGATTCGGAGCTGGACCCGGACAAGGTCAACCCGCTCGGCGGCGCGATCGCGCTCGGCCATCCGCTGGGCGCGACCGGCGCGATCCGCACCGCGACCATCGTCCACGGCATGCGCCGCAGGAAGCACAAGTACGGCATGGTGACGATGTGCATCGGCACCGGCATGGGCGCGGCGGGGATCTTCGAGGCGCTCTGACCCTCCCGCCCCCCCTGTCGCAGAAAAACGGCGCCCCCCGGGGCGCCGTTTGCGCTTGTCCCTGACGCGCGTCGTCCGGTCAGCCGCGTACCGGCGCATCGGGCTGCGCCTGGATCTGCTGCGAGCTTCTGGAGTCCTCCTGCGCGGCTGCAAGCAGCCTGTTTCCGCGTTCGAGCATCGCCAGCATCTCCGGCGAGGTCCCGATCGCGGCAAAGGCCAGTGACACCTCGGCCTCGTCGCCCGAACGCAGCGCGGCCGAGAGCCGGTCGATGGGCGGACACCCGAAGCAGGGCGCCTGCGCCCTGCGCTGGTTGACCGCCGGCTCGGGTTCCGCGGGCAGGCCTGGTCGGTGGTCCGGGTGATCGGGATGGCTAGGCGCCTGCTGCTGCGACGGGTGGACCTGCGGCGTGCGCCCGGGCGCGACGTAGTCCAACCGGTCCACTTCGCGCGGCCGCGTCGCGGGAGCGAACCGCAGCGTGGGCGGGTCGATGTCTCCGGTCTGCCGGATCCCGTGGTCGCGCTGGAAATCCAGCAGCGCGCCCTGCATCCCGATCCGGTAGACGCCATCGCGATCCAGCGGTCCGCCATCAGCCGCGCGATACCCTTCCCCGCCCATGACGCGCTGCAGGTCGCGGATCCGCGGATCGGACGCTCCCAGCCGGAAGGTACCGTCAGCGGGCACGGGGCGTGGCTGGACGTTCGTGCGGTGGACGGCGTCCACGGGCAGCCGGCCGCTGGCCAGGTCGTCGACATAGTTGCGGAACTGCAGGTAGTAGCGCGAATCCATTTCCATGTGCACGTGGATCCGGCGCGTGTCCACGTCACTCTGGATGCCGAGCGTCTGTCCGTATTCCACCGCGTCCCCGACATCGACTTCGATATCGCTCATGTGGCGGATGCGGGCGATGACCTCCCCGCCCCGCCGATCGAGGATGTCCACCAGTCCCTCGCGATCGCGCCGCGCGCCCACGACGCCGGCAACCGGGCTGGGGACCTCGACGGATCGGCCCTCACGACTCATGGCGTCAAGCGCGGAACTGGACAGGATGAAATCCTTCTTGATCAGTACCTGGTCCGTCGCGAGCCCGTAATCGCGGAACCGGCCCGCGACCGGCCGTGGGAACTCGATCTCCTCGATCCGACCGCCGACATAGGCGAACACGCGTCCACGCTCGCCGCCGATGATCGACCCGTCCACCATCCGCACGCCCCGGCTGTCCCCCGGATGATGCAGCACGAGGCTGTCGAACCCGGTCACCGGCTCGTTCAGCTGCGTACCCTGCCCATGGACCCGGACCGGCGAACCGTCTCGGTCGCGCGGTGGTCCCAGTTGCTGGATGCGGTAGGCCGCCGGCCCGGGCGGCGTGGCGTTCTGCATGGTCATGGCCCCTCCCTGGCCGGTTCTTCGCCTGTCGGGCGCTGCACCCGGACCTGCGTTCAGTCCTCATCGTCCCTGTAGTACTGCCCTTCGTATTCGAGCAGGCGCCGGCACTCGTCGGGCCATCGGCACCCCTCGAACGGGTCCAGGGTCCAGTCCTGCGTCAGGTACCAGCAGTCGCCTCGCCAGGTGAAAGTGGTGATGCGGCCGGGCGTGTCGACGGCGTACTCCCCCGTCGACACCTTCCGGACCTTGAGATCGGTGACAGGCCGAAGCACATGGTCGCCGTTCGCATCGAAGCCGTTCCACTTCTCACCCGCCCGGAGCCGCGCATTGTCCGAGACGAAGGCCTCCCGTTCGGTGTCGTAGCGATAGCGGTCATGCGAAGGCGCGCTGCGCTCGACGACCTCCCACTGTGGATTGGCCGGATCACCGGGGTCTGTATTGTGCTGCTCGTAGTACGGGCCCTTGACCTCGTAGGGCCGGGCGGTGAACCGGACCTGGAGGTCGCCGCTGTTGAAGAATGCGCGGATGAACTCCTCGAAGTCCTCCGAGGGACAGGCCGGCTCGACCTCCACGGGCAGCCGGATCCGTCCGGGCATCATGGGCGGCATGGCATCGCCAGAGCGTGCCTCGGACTGCGCCGGGGAAGCTGAAACCACCTGCGGGACCTGCCGCCCGCCGGAGCCGGTCGCCGACGACGGTGACGGCAGCGTCCTGCCGCTGCACGCCACGCCCGCCATCAGCGCGGCGGTGGCCCAGAGGGCCCGGGCGGCCGTGCCTGCCGCCACCGTCCTGACCACCCTGGAATCAGGTCTGCCTGTCCTGGCCTGCTTCATCCGTCACCATCCCTGTCGACGCATCGCCACGGGGATCCGTCCCCTCGCCCCGCTCTGCGCACCATCCTACACGCATCCCGCGCCCGTGGGCGGTCGGCTCAGCTGATGTCGGTCACGCCCAGTTCGCGCAGTGCGCTGGCCATGGCCTCGCTGGCGGCTTCGCTGAGCTTCTCGTGGTCGAGCGCGAAGCGGATCGTCGCCTCGACCAGGCCAATGTGGGTACCGCAGTCGAAGCGCGTGCCGCGGAAGCGGTAGGCGTCGATCTGCTGCTCGCCCAGCAGGCTGGCGATGGCGTCGGTGAGCTGGATCTCCCCGCCGGCGCCGCGGCCGGTCTTCTCCAGATGGTCAAAGATCGCCCCGGGCAGGATGTAGCGGCCGACCACTGCCAGGGTGCTCGGCGCCTCCTCGGGCCTTGGCTTCTCGACCATGCGCCGGATCGCACCGCTGCGGTCGCGGAAGTCCCCGGTCTCGACGATGCCGTAGCTGCCGGTCTGCTCGCGCGGCACGTCCTGCACCGCGATCGCGCCGACGCCGTGGGCCTCGGCGTGGTCGGCCATCTGCTTGAGCGCGCCCGGGCCGTTGCGGTTCCAGATCAGGTCGTCGGGCAGCAGCACCGCGAACGGCTCGTCGCCCACCACCGGCTTCGCGCACAGCACGGCATGGCCCAGGCCCAGGGCCTCGGCCTGGGTGACGAACACGGCACGGACGCCTTCGGGCAACACGTTGCGCACCAGCTCGAGCTGCTCGTGCTTGCCGGCCTTCTCGAGCTTCTGCTCGAGTTCGTAGGCCTTGTCGAAGTAGTCGGCCACCGCGTGCTTGTAGCGGTTGGTCACGAACACCAGGGTGTCGCAGCCGGCCTCGATCGCCTCGTCCACCGCGTACTGGATCAGCGGGCGGTCGACGATCGGCAGCATCTCCTTGGGAACGGTTTTCGTGGCAGGGAGGAACCGTGTTCCCAGTCCAGCGACCGGGAACACCGCTTTTCGGATGCGTCGGGTCATGTCTTTCTAGCCTGTCGTGCGGGGAATGCGACGACGGTGCCCGTGTCCTCGCGCTCGGCCTCCGCATCCGCGTTGCCGGGACGGAATTCGGGGAGCGTCTCGCGCAGCAGGCGCGCAAGCTCCTCGGTATCGAATGCGGCCACCGCCTCGCGCATGCGCGCGAGCGCCGGCTGGAGCTTCTCCGCGGACACCGAACGGGCCTCGGCCTGGAGGATCTTCGGGTGCACCGTCGGACGGTACCGTTCGTCGGCGTGGAACAAGGTTTCGTGGAGTTTCTCCCCGGGCCGCAGCCCGGTGTAGACGATCGCGATGTCGCGCTCGGGCTGCTTGCCCGCCAGCCGGATCATCTGCTCGGCCAGCAGCCGGATCGGTACCGGCTCGCCCATGTCCAGCGTGTACACCGCCTCGCGCGCGCCGATCGCCACCGACTGCATGATCAGCTGGCAGGCCTCGGGGATGGTCATGAAGTAGCGCGTGACCTCCGGATGGGTCACGGTCACCGGCCCGCCGCTGCGGATCTGTTCGCGGAACAGCGGCACGACGCTGCCGGCCGAATCGAGCACGTTGCCGAAGCGCACGGTTACGAAATGGGTGCCGTCGGTCTGGGCCATCGACTGGCACACCATCTCGGCCAGGCGCTTGGACGCGCCGAGCACGTTGACCGGATCGACCGCCTTGTCGGTGGAGATCAGCACGAAGGTGCCGACCCGGGCCGCGCGCGCCTCGCGCGCCACCACCTCGGTGGCCAGCACGTTGTTGCGCACCGCTTCGCGCAGCTGCCCTTCCAGCACCGGGACCTGCTTGTAGGCCGCGGCATGGAACACCGCGTCGGGGCTGGACAGGCGCAGCGCATGGCGGATCACCGCCGGATCGCCGCAGTCGCCGAGCACCGGCACGCAGCGGATCTGCGGGAAGTCGCGCCGCAGTTCCGACTCGGTCTTGATCAGCGCCAGTTCGTCGATCTCGACCAGCGCGATCGTCGACGCCCCGTGCCGGGCGCACTGCCGGCACAGCTCGGCGCCGATGGAACCGCCGGCGCCGGTCACCAGCACGCTGCGGCCGCCGAGCCATGCGCGGATCGCCTTCCAGTCCGGCGTGACCGGCTTGCGGCCGAGCAGGTCCTCGATCGCCACCTCCTTGAGTTCGCCCGGCAGCGAACGCCCTTCGAGCATGTCGTCGAGCCGCGGCACCATGCGGAACGGAAGCCCGGTGCGTTCGCAGGCGGCCACCACGCGGCGCATCGTGGCCGCGTCCACCGAGGGCATTGCGATCACCAGCAGTTGGGCCGCCGTCTCCGGCGCGATCCGGGCCACGTCCTCGACCCGCCCCAGCACCGGTACGCCCTGCAGCCGGCTGCCGCGCAGCTTGGCCGCATCGTCCAGGAAGCCGACCGGGACATACGCCCCGGTCCTGCGCAGGTCGCGCACCAGGGTTTCGCCGGCCCGCCCCGCGCCCAGGATCAGCACCCGCAGCGCGGCCTTGTCGGTGCGCGCGATCTGGTGGTCCTTCCACGCCCTGTAGACCAGCCGGGGCATGCCCAGCAGCGCGGTGAGCAGCAACGGGTACAGCAGCAGCACCGAGCGCGGCACCTGGTCGAGCCGGCGGTTGAAGACGAACAGCACCAGCATGATCGCCAGCAGGCCGACCATCGCCGCCTTCAGGATGTTGACCAGGTCGGGCAGGCTCGCGAACCGCCAGACGCCGCGGTACAGGCCCACCTGCCAGAACACCGCGCCCTGCGCGGCCAGCACCAGCAGGATCTCGGCGGTGGCCAGCGACGGGAACGGCACGCCCGGCTGCATCGCGTGGCGGAAATGATGAAGCGCAGTCCAGCTCAGCCAGACCATGAACAGGTCGTGCGCGACGATTGCCATTCGCGGCGTCGCCATGCTGACCCGATCCTTCCAGTTGAGCATGTTCAGCGGTTCCTTCTACCGAGCTCGTCCGTCGAACCATCCACGGGCGACGCGCCGCGGAGCCTGTTCCACGCCAGCGCACCCACCGCTAGGAACGTCGAGCAGGCCGCGATGATAATGACCGAAGTGCCTGAACGCACAAGAAACATGAGCATCGAAGCAAGCACCGCGGCGGCGGCATACGCGAGCGTGACCGGGACGTGGGAGCCCAATGTACGGGCCCAGACCTGGTAGGCATGCCGGACGTGCGGACGCCACCACGCCTCACCCGCCAAGATGCGCAAAGCAAGCGTCAAAGACGCGTCAACGAGGAACGGCAGGAGTGGCAGAACCCACAGCACCCGTGCGACCGGTCCCCCTCCTTGCGAACCGACGGTGAACAGCATCGCCAGGCCGTATCCCAGCGCACCGCTGCCCACGTCCCCGAGGAAGATCCGGGCCCGCGGGAAGTTGAACGGCAGGAAACCGAGCGCCCCTGCGGCCAGCGCCAGGCCCAGCCACCACACCGGCCCCGCCCCCGCGAGCATCGCCCATGCCACCGCCACCACCAGGGCCTGCATCGCAGCGATGCCGTCGATGCCGTCCATGAAGTTCCAGACGTTGACCAGCACCAGGGCCGAGGCGAAGGCCACCGACACGTCAAGCGCGTCCCCGCCCCGCGACCACGCCGCCGCAGCGAGCAGGGCGGCCGAGAGCGCGTGCACGCACAGGCGCGGCCACGCCGGCAGCGGCCGGTGGTCGTCGAGCCAGCCGATGCCGGCGACCAGCAGCAGGCCGGCGCCGGCCAGCAGGCATGCGGGCCGTTCCCCGGGCGCGACCACGGCCAGGATCCCGCCGGCGGCCAGCAGCACCAGCACGATCGACACCCCACCACCACGCGGCGTCGCCGCCTGGTGGCTGCGACGCTCGCCAGGAAGGTCGACCAGCCGGCGCCGCAACGCATAGGCACGGGCAAGCGCCGTGACGACCGCACCGAGCACGGTCCCCGCCAGCATCCATGCCAGGGCCTGTGCGGCAGGCGCCATCAGACGACGGCGTAGTTGAGCAGGGGCTTGATCGTGCCCCACTCCTTGCAGCTCGGGCACTGCCAGTGGTGGCTGCGGGCGCCGAAACCGCAGCGATTGCAGCGGTAGCTGGGATTGCGCACCAGCAGTTGCTCGGTGATCAGGCGCAAGTCCTGCAGCGTCGCCGACAGGTCGGTGTTCTCGGCCAGGGTGAGATCGATCAGGGCCGCTTCGCCGCGGACCGAGGGCCGGTCCTTGAGCTGCTGTGCCAGGTAGGCGCGCGCGGCATGCACGCCGTCCTGCGCCTCGACCAGCCGGGTCAGCGCCAGCACCGGCGCGATGCCGCGGTAGTGTTCGCTCATCTCGGCCAGGAACTTGCGCGCGCCGGCCGCGTCGCCAACCCGGTCGTAGGCGGCCAGCAGGGCCGGAAGCACCTCGGGCAGGAAGTCGGTGTCGTGGCGCGCGGCGCGTTCATAGGCGCGGATCGCGCCGGCGTCGTTGCCGGCGTCGGTTTCCAGCCGCCCCTCGAGGATGCCGGCGCGCACCGACGTCGCATCGGCCGCGTAGGCGCGCGCCACCGCGGCCCGCGCCGCCTCCGCATTCCCGGCCAGGCGCTCGCGTTCGGCCAGCTCGCATTCGAAGTGGGCGATGAGCTTGCCCATCGGCTCGCCGGTGGCGGCCTCGTAGCGGGTCGCGTTCTCGATCGCCTTGGCCCAGTCGCGCTCGGCCTGGTAGATGCCGATCAGGTGCTTGAGCGCCTGCGGGGCGCGCTGGTCGATCCGCGCCAGGTCGGTGAACACGACCTCCGCACGGTCGAGCAGGCCGGCCTTCATGTAGTCCTCGCCCAGCGCCAGCAGCGCCTGGACCTTCTGCGGGTCGCTCAGGTCCGGGCGCTGGGCCAGACCCTGGTGCAGACGGATGGCGCGGTCGACCTCGCCGCGACGGCGGAACAGGTGGCCCAAGGCCAGCTGGGTCTCGAAGGTTTCCTTGTCCAGCTCGGCGATGTGCAGGAACAGCTCGATCGCCTTGTCCGGCTGTTCGTCGAGCAGGTAGTTCAGGCCCCGGAAGTAGGTGGTGGACAACCGGCTGACCTGGGTATCGCTGTGGCGCTCGCCTCCCCGCCGGCCCACCACCCAGCCGCTCAGCGCGGCCAGGGGCAGCAGCAGGAAGAACCAGAACCACTCGCTGACGAATGCCATGGCTCAGACTCCCGTGTCTTGGGCGGCACGTGGCGCGTGCCGGTCCGCGGATTGTCCATTCCCGAGCCTGCGCCGCAACGGCAGCACCACGCCGATCGCCAGCACCAGCCCGCCCCATAGCGCGCCCAGCAGCAACGCCGCCAGCAGCAGCACGCCAAGGCCGCCGTGGATCGCGGTGAACCCCAGGTCCAGGACCACCGGCTGCCGGTTGAGCGCGCCCACTGCGGCGCCGAGCGCCACGGACAGCACGGCGACGAGGATCCGGAGCAGCCGCATGCGCGGGGCCTGCGGCCTAGTCCTCCGCGGGCAGCGGGATCACGTCGGTGACCCGCTCGCGCAGGTCCTTGCCCGGCTTGAAATGGGGGACGTACTTGCCCGGCAGCGCCACCGCTTCGCCGGTCTTGGGGTTGCGGCCCGTGCGCGGGGGCCGGAAGTGCAGCGAAAAACTGCCGAAACCGCGGATCTCGATGCGGTCGCCGCGGGCGAGCGAGGCCGCCATCATCTCCAGCAGCGATTTGACCGCAAGGTCGACGTCGTCGGCCTTCAGGTGCGCCTGGCGCTGGGTGAGGATCTCGATCAGTTCCGATTTGGTCATCTTCGACACGCCCGTGGAAGCTGGGGGCGGCCCGCCACGCGGGCCGCCCCCCGGTCAAGGCGCCCGGCCGCGCGGGGCCGGACGCAGGCGGCCGAAGCCGCCGTCGCACTTACTCGGACTTGTTCTCCAGCTGCTCGCGCAGCAGCGCGCCCAGCTTGGTGGTGCCGCTGGAGGCTTCCGCCGCCGCCTTGTTGTACTCGGCGAGGGTCTCGGCCGCCTCGGCCTCGTCCTTGGCGCGGATCGACAGCTGCAGGGTGCGGCTCTTGCGGTCCTGGCCGATGTACTTGGCCTCGATCGCGTCACCGACCTTCAGGTGCTGGCTGGCGTCGTCGACGCGGACATCGGAGATGTCGCGCGCGGCCACGTAGCCTTCCACGCCGTCGCCCAGGTCGATGACCGCACCCTTGGCGTCGACTTCCTTCACCGTGCCGCTCACCTTCGAGCCGCGCGGATGGTTGGCCAGGAACTGCCCGTACGGATCCTGCTCGAGCTGCTTGACCCCCAGCGAGATGCGCTCGCGCTCCGGGTCGACCGCCAGCACCACCGCCTCGAGGGTCTCGCCCTTCTTGAAGTTGCGGGCCACGTCCTCGCCGGTGGAGTTCCAGCTGATGTCGGACAGGTGGATCAGGCCGTCGATTCCACCCTCCAGGCCGATGAACACGCCGAAGTCGGTGATCGACTTGATCTGGCCGGTGACCTTGTCGCCCTTCTTGTGGATCGCGGCGAAGGTCTCCCACGGGTTGCTGGTGACCTGCTTGATGCCCAGCGAGATGCGGCGGCGCTCCTCGTCCACGTCCAGGACCATGACCTCGATCTCGTCGCCAACCTGGACCACCTTGGACGGGTTGACGTTCTTGTTGGTCCAGTCCATCTCCGACACGTGCACCAGGCCCTCGACGCCCGGCTCGATCTCGACGAACGCACCGTAGTCGGTGACGTTGGAGACCTTGCCGAACACGCGGGTGTTGGCCGGGTAGCGGCGGGAGATGTTCTCCCACGGATCCTCGCCCAGCTGCTTGAGGCCCAGCGAGACGCGGTTGCGCTCGCGGTCGTACTTGAGCACGCGGACCTCGAGCTCCTGGCCGACCTCCACCACCTCGGACGGATGGCGCACGCGCTTCCACGCCATGTCGGTGATGTGCAGCAGGCCGTCGATGCCGCCCAGGTCGACGAACGCGCCGTAGTCGGTGAGGTTCTTGACCACGCCCTTGAGCACGGCGCCCTCGACCAGCTTCTCCATCAGCGCCTCACGCTCCTCGGAGTGCTCGCTCTCGACGACGGCACGGCGCGAGACGACCACGTTGTTGCGCTTGCGGTCGAGCTTGATGAGCTTGAACTCGAGTTCCTTGCCCTCGAGGTACACCGGGTCGCGGACCGGGCGCACGTCGACCAGCGAGCCCGGCAGGAACGCGCGGACGTCCTTGATGTCGACGGTGAAGCCGCCCTTGACCTTGCCGCTGATGCGGCCGACCACGGTCTCGTTCTTCTCCAGGGCCTCTTCCAGCTCGTCCCACACCATGGCGCGCTTGGCCTTCTCGCGCGACAGCACGGTCTCACCGAAGCCGTTCTCGATCGAGTCCAGCGCCACCTTGACGGTGTCGCCGACGGCGACGTCGATCTCTCCTGCCTCGTTACGGAACTGCTCGATCGGCACGATGCCTTCCGACTTCAGGCCGGCGTTGATGATCACCACGTCGGTCCGCACGTCCACTACGGTTCCGTTGACGATGGCGCCGGGCTTGAGCTTCGCCAGGTTGGCTTGGCTGGCCTCGAACAGTTCTGCGAATGATTCGGTCATTTGGTTTACTCGGTTGATGACACAGACCGCGTGTCCATGGCGCGGGCGCCGCGGTCCACCCGTTTGTCGACCTGCGCGGGATTGCGTATGGCCGTGAGTGTTGTGGTGGATTGAAATCCGCGCGGGAACTCCCGCGCGGGGCCGTTGTCTGCCTTGTCCGACCCCGGATCCCGGCCGGCGCCCGCCGGCGCGCCAGGGCGGCGGGCCGGTGCGGCCGCGGGCGCTCGCGCCTGCGGTCAGGACGCCACGACGGCCAGGACGCGCTCGACCACCTCGTCGATGCCGAGGCCGGTGGTATCGATGTGGACGGCCCCCGGGGCCGGCCGCAACGGCGCCACCGCGCGATCGGCGTCGCGGGCGTCGCGCGCGAGGATCTCGCGCAGCAGACCGTCCATTGTGACCGAAACCCCCTTGCCCTTCAACTGTTTATAGCGCCTTTCGGCGCGCTCGCCGGCGCTGGCGGTCAGGAAGACCTTGAACGGGGCGTCCGGGAAGATCACCGTGCCCATGTCGCGCCCGTCGGCCACCAGCCCCGGCGGGCGCCGGAAACCGCGCTGGCGGTCCTTCAGGGCTTCCCGGACTTCCGGGATCGCGGCGATCGTCGAGGCCGCCGCCCCGGCCTCCTCGGTGCGCAGTGCGTCGGTGGCGTCCTCGCCGTCCACCAGCACCCGCAACTCGCCGTCGGGATCCTCGCGGAACTCGATCCGGGTGTCCCGGGTGAGCCGGGCCAGGGCTTCGACATCGGCCAGATCGAGGCCGGCCCTGGCCGCCGCCGCGCCGACCGCGCGGTACAGCGCGCCCGAATCGAGGTAGTGCCAGCCCAGCCGTGCGGCCGCCAGGCGGCTCACCGTCCCCTTGCCCGAGCCCGACGGGCCGTCGATGGTCAGCACGGGAACGGGGTCTGCCATGGGGATCTCTGCCGGCGCCGGGGGGCCGCGATTATCCTTCAACACCCCATCCCGGGCGAGGCGGCGGGCGGGGCCGAAGGTCCGCTTGAAGGCGACGCCCTGCGCCCGGTATAATGCGCGGCTTCATTTTTCCCGCCGCATCCAACCGGTTTCCCAGAGGTTTCCGTCATGAAGGTCCTGTCCTCCCTGAAGTCGGCGAAGGCCCGCCACCGCGACTGCAAGGTCGTCCGTCGCCGTGGCAAGGTCTTCGTGATCTGCAAGTCCAACCCGCGTTTCAAGGCGCGCCAGCGCTGAGCGCAGCGCCCTCCGGTCCGCGCCGGACGGGCATCGGGCAGTATCCGGAGGGGCCGCAGCGATGCGGCCCCTTTTGTTTTTGCCGCGGACACGTACCGCGTCGCGCCGCAGGTCCCCCGGATGCCCATCCGGATCGGCCCGGCGCCGAAGGCCCCGCTTCCGGTGCGACCAGGCGCCGCCGCCCCCGGAGGACATGCCGACGCCGGCTTCCGGCACCCCGGCACAGCGGCCAGCGCCTGAATCTGCTAAAACACGGGGCCGCCCACGCCCCAGGCCATCGACGGAGCCCAGACCATGCGCCTGTTGTTCCCCAGCCTTGCCCTGTCCGTACTGCTGTGCGCCGCCGGCGCCGCGTCCGCCGATACCCTGCTGGTCGAACGCGCCCAGGCCAAGGCCCACGTGACCCTGCCCGAACGCGGGCTCACCGCCGCCCAGGTCCAGGCCCGCTTCGGCGCGCCGACCCAGCGCCTGGAGCCGCGCGGTGGCCAGAAGCGCCAGTGGCCCACCATCAACCGTTGGGTGTACCCGCAGTTCACCGTGTACTTCGAGCGCGACCGAGTGATCGACGCCGTGCTCAACCAGGCCGACCCCTCGGAGATCGGCCCGAAGCCGGCGATCCGCTGACGCGCCATTCCACTTCGGGCAACAGGGTCGCGCATAATGCGCGGCCCCGTTTCCGCCTGCCCGCCCGATGCCCGACACGTCCGCCCCGCGCTTCCCCGCCGAGTGGGAGCCGCAGTCCGCGATCCTGATCGCCTGGCCCCACGCCGGCACCGACTGGGCCGAGCGCCTGGGCGAGGTCGAAGACACCTACATCGCCCTGGTCGCCGCGATCACCCGCTTCCAGCCCGTGATCGTCTGCGTCGCCGACGAGGACGTGGAGAGCTACGCCCAGGCGCGGCTGTCGTCCAACCGCGTCGACATGGCGCGGGTGCGCTTCGTCGAGGTGCCCTACGACGACACCTGGCTGCGCGACACCGGCCCCATCACCCTGCGCGAGGGCGACAGCTTCCGCCTGCTGGACTTCCGGTTCACCGGCTGGGGCGGCAAGTTCGAGGCGAGCCGCGACGACCGGCTGGTCGAGCGCCTGCACGGCATGGGAATTTTCTGCAACAGTTCACGGCAACATATTGATTTTTCATTGGAAGGGGGAGCGATCGAGACCGATGGCGCAGGCACGTTGCTGACCACCTGGCAGTGCCTGCACCAGCGCCACCCGGACGCGGAACGCGAACAGCTGGGCAGGCAACTGGCGGACTGGCTGCACCAGGACCGGGTGCTGTGGCTCGACCACGGCTACCTGGAGGGTGACGACACCGATGCGCACGTCGACACCCTCGCCCGCTTCGCCGCACCCGATGCCATCGTGTTCCAGGCCTGCGACGATCCGGCCGACAGCCACCACGCCCCGCTCCAGGCCATGGCGGCCGAACTGGCCGCGCTGCGCACCGCCGACGACCGCCCCTACCGGCTGTTCCCCCTGCCCTGGCCGCGGCCGGTGATCGACGGCGGCCGGCGCCTGGCCGCCAGCTATGCCAACTTCCTCATCGCCAACGGCGCGGTGCTGATGCCCGCCTACGGCGACCCGGCCGACGCCGCCGCGGCGGCGGTGCTGGGCGAGGCCTTCCCGGGACGCGAGATCGTGCCGATCCCCTGCCGGCCGCTGATCTGGCAGAACGGCAGCCTGCATTGCCTCACCATGCAGTTGCCTGAAGGGCTGGTGGCCTGAACACGGCGCCCTGCGCGCCGCGTCCTACAATGGAAGGCATGAAAACCCGCACCCTTCCCGTCGCCCTGGTCCAGGAACGCAACCACGGCGACGCCGACGCCAACCTGGCGATCATCGAACAGCGCGTGGCCGAAGCCGCGAAGGCCGGCGCCCGGCTGGTCCTGCTGCAGGAACTGCACAACAGCTGCTACTTCTGCCAGCACGAGTCGGTCGACGAATTCGACCTGGCCGAGCCGATCCCCGGTCCCAGCACCGAGCGCCTGGGCGCGCTCGCCAGGCGGCACGGGGTGGTGCTGGTGGCGTCGCTGTTCGAGCGCCGCGCGGCGGGGCTGTACCACAACACCGCAGTGGTGCTGGAGGCCGACGGCAACATCGCCGGCACGTACCGCAAGATGCACATCCCGGACGATCCGGGTTTCTACGAGAAGTTCTACTTCACCCCCGGCGACCTCGGCTTCGCCCCGATCGACACCTCGGTCGGCCGCCTGGGGGTGCTGGTGTGCTGGGACCAGTGGTACCCGGAGGCCGCGCGCCTGATGGCGCTGGCCGGGGCCGAAGTGCTGCTCTACCCGACCGCGATCGGCTGGGATCCGGACGACGACCAGGCCGAGAAGGACCGCCAGCGCGACGCCTGGGTGCTCAGCCACCGCGGCCACGCCGTGGCCAACGGCCTGCCGGTGCTCAGCTGCAACCGCGTCGGCCACGAGCCCTCGCCGCTGGGCGCGTCGGGCATCGACTTCTGGGGCAACAGCCACGTCCTGGGGCCGCAGGGCGAGTTCCTGGCCGAGGCCGGCGGCGAGCCGACGCTGCTGCTGGCCGAACTGGACATGCAGCGCAGCGAGCAGGTCCGGCGGATCTGGCCGTTCCTGCGCGACCGCCGCATCGACGCCTACGACGGCCTGCTCAAGCGCTACCTGGACTGACGTTGCGGCGGCGCGGCCCGCGCCGGCCGCCTTGACCCGTACGAACGGTCGTGCTTTTATCGCGACCATGACGAGGAAGCCGTCCGCTGCCGGTCCCGCTTCGGCCAAGGGCGCCGCCACGCGCGAGGCGATCCTCGCGCGCTCCTACGCGCTCGCCTGCCGCAACGGCCTGGAAGGGCTGACCATCGGTCTGGTGGCCGAGCAGGTCGGGATGTCCAAGAGCGGCGTGTTCGCCCACTTCGGCTCCCGCGAGGACCTCCAGCTGTCCACCCTCGACCTGGCCGGCGAGCTGTTCGCCCGCGACGTGCTGCAGCCGGCGCTGGAGGCCAGGCGCGGGCTGCCGCGGCTGCGCGCGATCTTCGCCAACTGGGCCGGGTGGGTCCGGCACGAGAAGGACGGCGGCTGCCTGTTCCTCGCCGCCGCCAGCGAGTACGACGACCGCCCGGGACCGATCCGCGACCGCCTGCTGGCGCTCGAGGCGGCCTGGCGCGAGCAGCTCGCCCGCGCCGTGCAGCAGGCGATCGACGCCGGCGAACTCGATGCCTCCACAGATCCTGCCCAGTTCGCCTTCGAGATGTACGCGATCGCGCTCGCGATCCACCACGACGCCGGCCTGACCGGCTACGTCGGGGCCGTCGCGCGGGGGCAGCGCGCGTTCGAACGCCTGATCCGGGGCTACGCCCCCGCCCGTTGACCCTTCCCCACGCGAGGCCCGCGCATGGACCACTTGCACGACATAAATAGCACGACCGTTCGTACTGATGACGGGATACCGGGTCCACCCGCCAGCCCGCCGCCTTCGATTCCCCAGACGCCGCTGCCCCCCTCCGAAGCGGCCTGGCTGGGCCGCGACTGGCGCTTCACCATGCTGCGTGGATCCATGCGCCTGTTGTCGCGCGTGGCCCCGCCGCTGGCGGTGGACCTGTTCCAGCGGACCTGGTTCACCCCGCCAAGGGTCCGGCCCCGTGGCGACGCGCTCCGCTGGCTGGCGCGCGGCGAACCGATGGCGTTCCGCGTCCATGGCCATGCGGTGCGGGCCTGGTCCTGGGGCAAGGGCCCCACGGTGCTGCTGGTCCACGGCTGGGGCGGCCATGCCGGGCACCTGCATGCGATCGGCCAAGCGCTGTGCGAACGCGGCCTGCGCGTGGTCGCCTACGACGCGCCGGCGCACGGCCAGTCCGGCCCGAGCCGGTTGGGCGCACGCCGGGTGACCCTGGTCGAGATCGCCGACGCGCTGCGGATCGTCGCCGCCGGCGCCGGTCCGCTGCATGGCCTCGTGGCGCACTCGGGCGGCTGCACCGCGGCTGCACTCGCGCTGCGCGGCGGCTGGACCGGGCCACGCCGCATGGCCCTGGTCGCACCGTTCGCCTTGCCTTCGCAGGCGGTGGCGCCGTTCGGCCGGGCGATCGGCGCCAGCGACGCGGTGACCGCCCGCTTCAGCGCCCGCGTCCAGGCCTGGCTCGGCCGGCCGTGGACGGAATTCGACATGACCGGACTGCCCGCATCCCGCACGCCGCCGCCGTCGCTCGTGGTCCACGACGCAGGCGATCGCGAAGTGCCGGCAGCGCATGGCCGGGCGCTGGCCGGGGCCTGGCCGGGAGCGCGCTGGCTGGAGACCGCCGGCCTGGGCCACCGCCGCCTGCTGCGCGACCCGGCCGTGGTCGCCCGCGTGGCGGACTTCATCGCCGGCGGCGACCGCCCGCGCCGCTGGCGTCCTTCGGACGCGCGCGACGAGCTCGACCGCCTCTTCGACCCGCACGGGTCCACGCCCGGCTGAGTGCGGCGGCGCCTTCCCGGCCGGCTTTCCTTGCCCCGCGCGAGCCTCTAACCTGTCGCCCGCCGTCGCGGAAGCGGCGGCGCCGCGCGGCCTCCACGGCCGCACGCCCTTCCCCGCGAACCCGGACCGACCCTTGCCCGACTCCCCCGCTTCCACCAGCGCCGGCTGGCGCGAGCAGCCGCACGCGATCGTCGAGCGCGACGGCGTGCGCTACACCCTGCTCGGCACCGCGCACGTCTCCCACGCCAGCGTCCAGGCCGTGCGCGAGGCGATCGGCTCGGGCGCGTTCGACGCGGTCGCGGTGGAACTCGACGAGCAGCGGCTCAAGGCGATGGGTGATCCCGACGCGCTGGCGAAACTCGACCTGGTCAAGGTGCTGCGCGAGGGCAAGACGCCGATGTTCGCCGCCAACCTCGCCCTGGCCAGCTACCAGCGGCGCCTGGCCGAGCAGCTGGGCATCGAGCCGGGGGCGGAGCTCAAGGCCGCGGTCGAGGACGCGCAGGCGCGCGGGCTGCCGATGCACCTGGTCGACCGCGACGTCGGCCTGACCTTCCGTCGCGCCCTGCAGGGCCTGGGCTGGTGGCAGCGGGCCAAGCTCGCCGGCGGAATCCTCGCCGGCCTGATCGCGGACGAGGAGCTGGCCGAGCACGACATCGAGAAGCTCAAGCAGGGCGACATGCTGCAGGCCAGCTTCAGCGAGTTCGCCGAACAGAGCCCGCCGCTGTACGAGGCGCTGATCGCAGAGCGCGACCGCTACATGGCCGCGCGCCTGCGGGCGACCGCGGGCGATGCGCGCGAGGTGCTGGCGGTGGTCGGCGCCGGGCACCTCGACGGCCTGGCCAGGCACCTGCGCGAGGATGACGCGGACCCGGCCGCGACCGTGTCCGCGCTCGAATCGGTGAAGCCGAAATCCAGCGTCCCGCTGCTGGAGATCGGCATCGGCGTGTTCCTGCTCGGCGGCTTCGCCTGGGGCTTCGCCAGCGGCGGCTTCGACGTCGGTGCCGACCTGATGCTGTACTGGGTGCTGTGGACCGGGGGCCTGGGCGCGCTGGGCTGCCTGCTTGCCGGCGGGCATCCGCTGAGCATCCTCGGCGCGTTCGTCTCCTCCCCGTTCACCCCGCTGCACCCCGCGCTGGCCTCGGGCACGGTCAGCGCGCTGGTGGAGGCCTGGGTGCGCAAGCCCACGCATGCCGATTTCATGGCCCTGCGCGAGGACCTGAACACGATGCGCGGCTGGTGGCGCAACCGGGTGGCGCGGGTGATGGTGAACTTCTTCCTGACCTCGCTCGGTACCGCGATCGGGGTCTGGACCGGCGGCGCCAGGATGCTGGCGCGGCTGTTCGGCTGAGGCCGGGCCGGTCCACGCACGCGCGACGGGTCCTTCTGTCGCACCCGCCCCACCCCGCGACCGGCGCATCCCGGGGCGGGGAGACGGGCAAGCTCAGTCGGCGGGCACCGGCGTGGGACCGGATGACGGCTCCAGGCCGCGGGCGCGCCGCACCAGGCGCGCGGTGCCGGCGCGCAGGTCGTCGAGGATCGCGTAGATCGTCGGCAGGAACAGCAGGCTGACCACGGTCGAGAACGCCAGGCCACCCGCGATCGCGCGCGCCATCGGGAAGTACGGCGGCATGCCGTCGGGCGTGTCGGTGTGCAGCGCGATCGGGATCATCGCCAGGATCGCGGTGCCCATGGTCATCATGATCGGGCGCAGGCGCTCGCGGCTGCCCTCCACCAGCGCCTCGGTGCGCGGCACCCCGCGCCGGCGCAGGTTGTTGATGTGCTCGATCATCACGATGCCGTTGTTCACCACCACGCCCATCAGCACCAGGATGCCAATCACCGCCATGATGTTCATCTCGGTGCCGGTGATCCAGAACAGCCAGTACACGCCGAAGATCGAGAACACCACGCAGGACATGATCGCGGTCGGGAACAGCAGCGACTCGAACACCGCCGCCATGATCACCAGCATCAGCACCAGCGCGATCATGATCGCGCGCACCAGCTGGTCCATGCCGTCGAAATTGATGTTGAAGCCCATGCCCGAGAAGGTGTAGCCGTAGCCGGGCGGGAACTCGATCCGGTCGAGCGCCGCCTCCACCGCGGCGCGCGCCTCATCCATCGGCACGCCCTGGGCGATGCCGGCCTCGATCCGCAGCATCGTCTGCCGGTTCAGGCGCTGGATCGAGGTCGCCGCCGGGCTCACGTCCACGTCGACCATCGCCAGCAGCGGCACCTGGGTGCCATTGGCCGCGCGCACCGTGAACCCGGACAGGTCCTCGATCCGGTAATGGTCGGAGCCCGCGAAGCGCACGTTCACCGGCACCTCGATGTCGCCGCGGTGGAAGTCGCGCAGCGAGGAACCGCGCAGCGCCATGCCCACGAACTGGGCGACGTCATCGGCGCTGAAGCCGTAGGCGGCGGCGCGTTCGCGGTCCACCCGCACCGACAGTTCGGTGTTCGCGTCGCCGGTGTCCACGCGCACGTCGCGCAGCTTCTCGTTGCGGGAGAGCAGCGGCACGATGTCCTCGGCCAGCTGCTTGAGCACCTCGGTGGAATCGCCCACCAGGCTGAAGCGGATGCCCTGGCCGTCGCTGCCCATGCCGCTGGGCCAGCCGATGCCGAGCTTGGCCCGGGCCGACTGCGGCAACCCCTCGCGCACCTGCTCCTGGATCTGCTGGTGCAGCTCGCGGTCCTTGATCGTCAGGTAGAGCCGGGTGAACGCCCAGCCCTGCTCGCTGTAGCGGCTGTAGACCTTATCGATGTGGAAACGCTCGCGGTTGGCGTTGACGAACTCTTCCACCCGCGCCACCTCGCGGCCCATCTCCTCCTTGGAGTAGGCGCCCTTCCACTGGTAGAAGATGTTGATCTGCCCCGGATTGCTGTCGTCGCCCCCGCCCTTGGTGTTCATCATCGGCACCACGCTCACCATCGAGATGGCGAGGATCCCGGCCACGCTCCAGCCGCGGTGATCGAGCGTCCAGCGCAGCAGCCGCGCATAGCGCTGCTGCATCCTGGTGATGAAGGGAGATCGCACCGCGGGCGGGGTCTTCATCCGCGCCGAGAGCATCGGGATCAGGCTCACCGCCACCAGCCAGGACGCGAGCAGCGAGACCGAGATCGTCACCGCCAGCTGCGCGAGGTAGATGGTGATGATGTTCTTCTCGCCGAAGATCATCGGCAGGAACACCACGCAGTGGCACAGGGTGCCGGCCGACAGCGCGATCGCCACGTGCCGGGTGCCGATGATCGAGGCCAGGACCGGCCGGTCAGGGTACTTCTCGCGCTCCTGGTAGATGCTCTCCACCACCACCACCGCGTTGTCGACCAGCATGCCGACCGCCAGCAGCAGGCCCATCATCGAGATGATGTTGAGGGTGATCCCGGCGAAGTACATGAACCCCAGGGTCATGATGAAGCAGATCGGGATGGCGGCCGTCACCATCAGCGTCGACGGCCAGTGGCGAAGGAACGCGTACAGGACGATGACCGACAGCGCCAGGCCGATCGCGCCCGCCTCGGCCAGCGCCAGCAGCGAGCTGGTGACCGCCTGGCCCTGGTCGTCGATGATCTCGATCTCCACCCCGCGCAGTGCCGGGTCGTCGGCGAGTTCCTCGAGTTCGGCGCGGACCGCCTGCGAGAGGTCGACGAGGTTGGCCGCGCGCTCCTTGTAGATGTCCACCCCCACGCTCGGCCGGCCTTCGAGCTGGCGCACGTAGTTCATCCGCTGCGGCCTGAGCTCGACCGTGGCGACGTCCGACAGGCGCGTGCCGCGCTGGTCCAGGCGTAGCTCGCGCAGCGCCTGCAGCGACTCGAGCTCGCCGCGCGGCTGCACCCGCAGCCGCTGGTTGCCCTGGGTGATCTGCCCGGCCGAGACCGAGAAGTTGGCCGCCTGCAGCCGCTGGACCAGGTCGTTCAGGGCCACGCCGTGGGCCACCAGCCGGTCCTTGTCCAGCGCCACCAGCAGTTCCTGGGGCGCCACGCCCTCGATTTCCACCCGGGCCACCCCGGGCAGCCGCTCGAGCTTCTGCTTGACGTTGCGCTCGATCAGTTCGGCCCGGGCGCTCAGGTCCTCCCCGCTGGTCAGGCGCAGGTGCATCGCCTCGCGGTCGCTGGTGCTCCAGCGGTACACGAAATAGCGGCGGAAGTCGTCGGGCAGCTGGTCGCGGACCGCGTCGATGCGCTCGCGCGCTTCCGAGGCGGCGATGGCGATGTCGCGGTTCCAGTCGCTGAACTCGACCTGGATCTGCCCGCCCTCGGCATTGGCGCGCGAGTTCATCGACTTGATGCCGGACATCGTCGACAGCGCCTCTTCCACCGGCCGCACGATGTTGCGCTCCACCTCCTCCGGGGTGGAGCCGGCATACGGCAGCCAGACGAAGAAGAACGGGATCGTCGCCTCCGGCTCGGCCTCCATCGGCAGGCGGAAGGAGGCGATCAGGCCGATCACCACCATCGACACGAACAGCATGATGGTGGTGACCGGGCGGCGGATCGACAGCTCGGTGATGTTCATGGCTCAGCCCCGGGCGCCGGCGGGGTCGAACGGGTCCTGCTCGCCGGCCAGCACCTCGGCCACCTGGGCCGCAGTGCGGCGGGCGCGCCTGCCGCGTTCGGCGTAGTACTCGTCGGGCTTGCGGTCGAGCAGGTCGTACACCACCGGGATCACCAGCAGGGTCAGCAGGGTGGAGACGAGCAGCCCGCCGATCACGGTGATCGCCATCGGCGAACGCACCTCGGCGCCCGGGCTGCCGAACAGCGGGGCCAGCGCCAGCGGCATGAAGCCGAACACCGCGGTCAGCGTGGTCATCATGATCGGGCGCAGGCGCGAGCGGGCGCCTTCGACCAGCGCCTCGCGCTTGGCCACGCCGGCCTCGCGCAGCTGGTTGACCTTGTCGATCAGGATGATCGCGTTCTTGACCACCAGGCCGACCAGCAGGATCAGGCCGATAAACACCACCACCGAGATCGGCGAGCCGGTCAGCAGCAGCGCCGCGATGGCGCCGACCAGGGCCAGCGGGATGGTGAACAGGATGACGAACGGGTGCAGCAGGGATTCGAACTGCGAGGCCATCACCAGGTACACCAGGAACACGGCCAGGCCGAAGGCGAACAGCAGCGAGCGGACCGAGTCGTCGAGTTCCTCGCCCTGGCCGCCGATGCGCATCTCCACATCGGTGCCGATCGGGTTCTCGGCCACCATCCGCTGCACCTCGGCCACCGCCGTGCCCAGGTCGATCCCGCGCAGGTTGGCCGACACGATCGCCACCCGGCGCTGGTCGGCGCGGTGGATCTCGCTCGGCCCGGTAGTCGAGACGATGTCTGCCACCGACGACAGCTCGACCGGGTTGGAGCGGGTGGGATTGACCACCAGCCGGCGGATGTCGTCGACCGACGAACGCTCGGACTCGCGCACCCGCACCAGCACGTCGATCTTGCGGTCGCGGAAGCTGTAGCGGGTGGCCACGTTGCCGCGCACCTTGTCGACCACCGCGTCGGCGATCTGGCGCGTGGTCAGGCCCAGGGCCGCGGCCCGCTCCTGGTCGAACACGACCTGGATCTCGGGGAAGCCCTGCTCCACCGTCGACTTCACGTCGGCGTAGTGCGGATTGCCGCGCAGCAGTTCGGCCAACCGCATGCCCGCTGTCCGGATCGACTCCAGGTCGCTGCCCTCGATCTCGATCTCCAGCGGCGGCGAAAGCGAGAACAGCTCGGGGCGGGCGAAGTCGACCTGGGCCGAGGGCCAGGCCTGCATCGTCCTGCGCAGCTTCTCGATCAGCTCGGCCTCGCGCGAGGTGTCGTCCATCACCACGGTGAGCTTGCCGATGTTCTCGCCGCTCTCGGTCGGGCTCGCGTCCAGCCGGGTGCCGGTGCCGGACACGCCGTACAGCAGGCGCACGCCCGGCTCGCCGGCGTGGCGCTCCTGCACCTCGCGGATCAGCGCGTCGGTGCGCGCCAGCGGCGTCCCCGGCGGCAGCTTGGCGGTCATCTCGAAGCGGTCCTGGGCCAGCTGCGGGATCAGGTCCATGCCCATGAAGGGTAGCGCGGCCAGGGTCGCGGCGAAGGCCAGCGCGGCGAACGCCAGCACCGCCCGCGGGCGCGCGATCGCTTCCGGCAGCATGCGCAGGTAGGCGGCCTCGGCGCGGCGATAGGGCGCCATCGACAGGTCGCTGGCCTTGCGCATCGCCGGCCCGACCACCGCAGCCAGCAGGCGCCACAGCCGCACCACCAGCCAGGCCATGCCGAAGAACGCCCCGCGCACCGTGGCGCCGACGCCGCGGCCGGTCGCCGCCAACGGCTTCTTCCAGCGGCTCTCCGGGTACCAGCGCGGATGCGGCGCCTCTTCCGGGAAGGCCAGCGGCGGGCGCCCCTTGAGCGAACTGAGCATCGGCACCAACGTCATCGACACCAGCAGCGAGACCGCGATCGCGATCGAGACCGTCAGCGCCTGGTCGCGGAACAGCTGGCCGGCGATGCCCTCGACGAACACCAGCGGCAGGAACACCGCGATCGTGGTCAGGGTGGACGCCACCACCGCCATGAACACCTCGCGGGTGCCGGAGATCGCCGCCTCGAGGATGCCCAGGCCACGCTCGCGCGCCTTGGCGACCGACTCGAGCACCACGATCGAGTCGTCCACCACCAGCCCGGTGGCCAGGGCCAGTCCGCCCAGCGACATCAGGTTGAGGCTCAGCCCCAGCTGGCCCATGAAGAAGAAGGTGGCGATGATCGACACCGGCAGCGACAGCGAGATCACCAGGGTGCTCCAGCCGTCGCGCAGGAACAGGAAGATCACCAGCACCGCGAGCATGCCGCCGATCGCGGCGTCGACCTTGACGTCGTGGACCGCCTGGCGGATGAACACCGACTGGTCCTCGACCACGGCCAGCTCGATGCCGCGCGGCAGCCGCTCGCGCACCTGCTCCAGGCGCTCATGGAGCGCGTCGGCGGTGGCCACGGTGTTGGCATCGCCTTCCTTGTAGATGGCCAGCTCCACGGCCTCGTTGCCGCCGCTGCGGATCACCGCCTCGCGCTCGCGGTGGCCCTGGCGTACCTCGGCCACGTCGCGCAGCCGCACCGGCGCCGCGCCGCCGCCAGAGCCGTCGTTGCGCAGCGCAGCGATCACGTTGGGATCGCGGCTGCCCAGGATCGCCAGCATCAGCTGGCGGTTTTCGCCGGTGGCCTGCTGGGGCGCGGAGCCGCCTGCGGTAGTGAGCAGCATGTCGCGCAACTGCTCGACGCTGGCGAACTGGTTGACGGTGCGTACCAGGTAGCGGCGCGACCCTTCCTCCAGGCGCCCGCCCGACAGGTTCACGTTCTCCTGCCGCAGCCGCTGCACCACGTCGCCCAGCGACAGGCCCAGCTGGGCCAGCTTGCGCTGGTCGATGTCCACCTGGATCTCGTCTTCCAGGCCGCCGCCCACCTTGACCGCGGCCACGCCCGGCACCGGTTCGAACCGGCGCTTGAGGTCGTCGTCGGCGTAGCGCCGCAGCTCCATCAGCCGGCGCAGGGCCTCCGCCTCGTCGCCGTCCTCCACGGTCGAGGACAGCGCCAGGCGCATGATCGGCTGGGTCGAGGGATTGAACCGCAGCAGCACCGGCGGGCTGGCCTCCAGCGGCAGCTGCAGCGTCTCCATCTTGTCGCGCACGTCCAGGCCGGCCTGCTCCATGTCCGTGCCCCAGGCGAACTCGAGCACGACGTCGCTCTGGCCGGTGCGCGAGATCGACTTGAGCTTGCGCAGCCCCTTGACCACGCCCAGCGCCTCCTCGGCCGGCTGCGAGATCAGCGTCTCCACCTCGGAGGGCGCCGCGCCCTCGTAGTCGATCCGCACCGTCAGCGTCGGATAGCTGAGGTCGGGCAGCAGCTCGACCTTCAGCGAGGACAGCGAGATCAGGCCGAACAGGACCAGGGTCAGGGTCATCATCGCCACGGTCACGCGGCGACGGGTGGAGAACTCCACCAGGCCCGAACCGCCGGTGGAGTGGGAATCGTGCGGAGCCATCAGTTGCCTGCCTGCTTCGCGTCGGTCGCGGTGTCGGCCTTGGCGGCCACGGCCGCGGCGGCCTCGTCGCCGATCACCTGCACCAGGCTGCCCTCGCGCAGCGCGGCCTTGCCGGCCACCACCACCTTGTCACCGGCCTCCAGGCCGCTGCGCACCTCCACCCAGCCGCCGTCGGAGTAGCCCAGCTGCACCGGCACGCGCGAGGCGGTGCCCTCGCGCACCACGTACAGCGCCGGCTCGCCGCCGTCCTCGAGCAGGGCCTCGCGCGGGACCACGAGCGCATCGGCGCGCTGGTCGTAGTTGATCGACAGGCGGCTGAACATGCCCGGCTGCAGCTCGCCGTCGCCGGCGAAGCGGGCGACCACGCGGAACGTGCCGCTGCCGGTATCGACCACCGGCGACACCCGGTCGACCACGCCGGCGAAGCGCTTGCCGGGCAGCGCGTCCGCGGTCAGCTCCACCGCCTGGCCGGGCTTGAGCTTGGCGAGCTCGCGCTCGGGCACGTTGAGCGTGGCCTCCAGGTGGCTGGCGTCGACGATGCGGAAGATCGGCGAGTTGATCTGCACGAAGTTGCCCGCCTTGATGTCGCGCGAGGCGATCACCCCCGAGATCGGGGCCACTACCGTGGTGTAGGACAGCTCCAGGTTGGCCAGCCGGTTGGCGGCGCGGGCGTTCTCCAGGTCGAACCGCAGCTGGTCGAGGTCGTTGGCGCTGACCATCTGCTGCGCGGCCAGCTGCCGGGCGCGCTCGTAGTTGGCCTCGAGCTTGCGCAGCTGGGCCGCGCTCTGCGCCGCCTGCAGGCGCGCCCGGTCGGCGTCCAGGCGGACCAGCGGCTGTCCGGCGCGCACGTACTGGCCCTCCTCGACCAGCACCTCCAGGGCCACGCCCGAGGTCTTGGCCACGACCTGCGACTCGGCGCGCGCCTCGAGCGTCGCGGTGTTGGCGTAACTGGCCGCGATCGCCCGGCGCTCCACCACGGCGACCTCCACGGGGATCGCTTCGGGGCCCTTCGCCGCGTCGTCCTTGGCCTGGGCCGGGGCTCCGCCGCCGCATCCGGGCAGCACGATGGCCATGGAAAGCGCGGCCACGGCCAGCAGCGGCCGGAAGCGATGAAGAATGCTGTTCTTGTGCATGGAAGTGCAGAGCCCCTTTGGTGTTGTAGCAAGGTATATCACCTCGCCAGACGGCGGCATCCGCCGAAGGTCATGGTGACTCCCGGCCGGTGCGGCAGGACGAAGCCGGCGTAACGAACGTGACGCGACGGCGGCGGCGGGTCTCCGGACCGATGGGTGCGCTGCGCCCCGGGCGGCTCCAGCGCCCGGCGGAGCGCGCCGACCCGGGTGCGTTAACAGCCGAAAGGTCGCAGGCTATACTGCGCCGATTGCGCGATGTCGGGGCCTCCGGCGCGATCGCGATACACCAGCCAGACAGCCATTCAAGGATTGCGGACCCTTCCATGACGCGACCGTTGACGATCGCCGCCGGCCTTGCCGTCGCACTGTTCACCCTGGCCTCGCTGCCACTCACCGCGTCGGCACAGGACGCCGCGCCCCCCGCCTCCGGGGAGGCCGAACCGGCCGCACCGGCCGAGGCGGCGACCACCGCTCCGGTCGGAAATCCCGAAGCGGGCCGCCAGCTGACCTACACCTGCCTGGGCTGCCACGGGATCACCGGCTACAAGAACGTGTACCCGACGTACCACGTCCCGATGATCGGCGGACAGTCGGCGCTCTACCTCACCAACGCGCTCAACGAGTACCGCAACGGCACCCGCCGGCACCCGACCATGGAGACGCAGGCCCGGAGCTTCTCCGACCAGGACATCGCTGACATCGCCGCCTTCCTGTCGGAGCTGAGCCCATGATCCATCTGTCCCGCATCGGCCGCCTGGCGGCCGCCAGCCTGCTGGTCCTCGCCATCGCCGCCTGCGGCGGCACCGCCGACGACGCCGATGGCCGCCGCGCCACGTCGGTCGCCGGGCTTCCCGACGGCCGCGTCTCCGAAGGCGAGATCCTGGCCAATGCCAAGGGTCCGGCGACCGGCCAGTCGTGCATCGACTGCCACGGCGAGGACGGCAACGCCCCGCTGGACGACAGCTATCCCAGGATCGGCGGCCAGTACGCCGACTACCTGGCGCACGCGCTGCACCAGTACCGCGAGGGCCGGCGCGAGCATGCGCTGATGTCGCAGCAGGCCGCGCACCTGACCGACCAGCAGATCGCCGACCTGGCGGCCTACTTCGGTTCGCGCCCGACCCAGCTGCGGGACCTGCACGGCGTCCACTGACCCCGACGCCCCCCGCGACCGGACAGGCCCGCCATGCGCGGGCCTTTTCGTGTCCGCACGCCGGGCGCGGCGCAAGGGCCGGTCGCCTCGGCAACGTCGTCACGCGATTTCCGTGGGCGCCCGGCCGGCGTCCCCGGGGGACGATCCCGCGGCCGCGCCCACCGCACGGCCGGACCCCGGCGATCGGCTAGAGGCTGTCGGGATCCTCGTGCAGTTCGCGCTTGAACGGCACGTCCGGCGGCGGCCGCTGCTCGGCGTCGACGTCCAGCAGGTTCGGGTCGGTGATCCCGCAGGCGCCGCCCAGCATCAGCATCGCCACCGTGCAGCGGATGCGCTTGCCGGTTCCCGGGATCGGGATCAGGACCTCCTTGATGCTGCGCCGGACCCACTCTTCGAGCAGGGTCTCGTGCGGGATCCAGAAGCGGTCGAGCGAAGTCGGCTCGTAGCCGATGGGCGGCCGCTTGAGCCAGGTGCCCATGCGGTCGATCTTCTCGTAGTCCTCGGTGATCGTGCCCGGCGGGAGTCCGCCGCCGACGCGACCGGTATTGCCGGCCAGCCGCGGCCGGCCCTCGGCATCGAACAGCCCCGACGGGCTGCCCGCCTGGCCGCCGGGGACGTTGCGGGTCGAGTCGCCCCAGTCATCGCCGCGCCGTGGCGAGGGCAACGCGCCCGGCCGCGCCGCCGGTTCGAGGCCCGCGCCGGCGGTCGTGCCGGTGGGCGAGGCGCCCTGCCCAGCCTCGCGGGTTCCGCCCGCTGCCGCGGCCCCGGCGGTGGCCTGCGTGCCGGGTGCCGTCGCCCCGGCGCTCTGCTCGCCGCCGCCCTCGTCGACGCCACTCCCCGGCTCGGGCGCACGCAGTTCGATCTCGCGCTCGGCCAGCGCCGGCCCCTCGCTGCGCAGTTCCGGCGCCGCCGGCAGCGCGGACGGCGCACGCAGCTCGACCACCGGCGCCGGCGCCGGCAGCGCCCGCTCGACGAGTTCCACGTCCGGCTGGCCGAGGTCCGGGACCGCGATTTCGCGCTGCGGCAGGGGCCGCACGGGGGGCGGCGGGCTGGCCACCGGCACCTCCACCATCTGGATCTCCGGCGTCGGCAACTGCAGCCCTGGGGTGGGGAGCGTGGGCGTGGGCAGCGCCTCGAGCGGCGGCACCACCAGTTCGAACTCGGGCTCGGGCTGCACCGGCTCGGAGACCACCAGCGGCGGTTCCACCGCCGGCGGCGGCGCCTGCTCCGCGGGCGGCAGCGGCGGCGCCTGCGCGGGCGGGGGCGGCGGTGCGACGCGCGCCCCCGCCGCGGACGCCGCCGCCGGGGCCGGCCGCGCGGCACTCGCCGCCTGCGCCGGGTCGGGCTGCTCGGCCTGCCGTGCGCCGCCCCCCGCGTCTTCCGGCGTGCCGTCGCCGATGAATTCCACCTGGATGACGTCCTCGCCCGGGCGTTCGTCCTGTTCCCCGCCGGGGAAGCTGGCCACGGTGAGCAGCACCATCAGCTGCAGCCACAGCACGTGCAGCAGGATCGAGGCGGCCATCGACAGCCTGCGCGCGCGGCGGTCGGGCGCGGGCCCTTCGCGCCAGTCCTGGCGCCACAGTCGCCGGAAGGCACCGAGCGTGCCGATCCGCGGGTAACCGGTCGGGAAGCGAGGCTCGCGCACCAGCATGGCCGCAACCAGCTGCTGCACCGGCAGCCGCGACGGCCGCGCCTCGACCGAGGCGGTCCGGAACCAGGCATCCCAGGTGGGCGGGAATTCCCCCGCCGGGCGCAGCGGCCGGATCGAGCGGCCCCGCCGCATCAGGCGCAGTGTCGCCTCGACCAGCTCACCGGACGAGAACACGCGGGCCGTGGTCCGTCAGCCCGCGCCGCGGGGCATGTAGGGCGCCGTTCCCGTGTCGTGGTCGGTCGCGTCGCGGACCGCCGTGACCCCGGGCACCTTGTCCTTCAGCGTGCGTTCGATCCCGTTCTTGAGGGTGACATCGACCATGCCGCAGCCATGGCAGCCGCCGCCGAAGCGCAACACCACCACGCCTTCGGCGGTCACTTCCTGCAGCGACACGTGGCCGCGGTGCTGGGCCAGCTGCGGGTTGATCTCCGATTCGATCAGCCAGCGCACGCGCTCGACCAGCGAGGCCGACTCCGGCGGCGCCTCGCCCTTGATCTTGGGCGCGCGGATCTGCAGCTGGCCGCCGGTCGCCCGCGCCTCGTAGTCGATGCGGGCGCCGTCGAGGAACGGCGCGCTGGGCGCATCGAGCCAGAGCGTGAAACCCTCGCAGTCGATCGCCCATTCGTCGCCCTGCAGTTCGTTGGGGGCCGCGAACTCCAGGCGTACGTCGGCACGTGGCGTGCCCGGCTGGACCGCGGCCAGGCGCACGCCGATGCCGGGCGTGGCCTCGCGTTCGATGAGCTTGCGGAAGTGCGCCTGGGCGCTGTCGGAAATCTGGATCATGGCCTGGCTACCGGTTTGCACTATTCTAGCCCCGCCCCGCCGCGCACGCCCCGCGTCCGCCCATGCCCGTTCCCGGCGCCGTTCATGCGCGGCGCCGCCCGCAGGAGAACCCGCCATGTCGGACCTCGTCCCCCTCGCCCAGGCCCGCTGCACCCCCCGCCGCGGCCGCGAACACCAGCTGGGCGAGGCCCGGATCCGGGAACTGCTGCCGCAGGTCCCCGGCTGGGAACTGGCCGAAGACGGCCGTGCGCTGGTGCGGACGTTCCGATTCGACGACTACCACCGCACCATGGCCTTCGTGAACGCGCTGGCCTGGATCGCGCACCGCGAGGACCACCACCCCGACCTCGGCGTGCACTACGACCGCTGCGTCGTGCGCTGGTCCACCCACGACGTGGGTGGACTGAGCGAGAACGACTTCATCTGCGCGGCCAAGGCGAGCGCGCTGGCCGGCTAGACGGCGGCGGGCTGCGGCTCAGCCGAGCCGGTCGAGGACCTCGCCCAGCTCCGGCGCCAGCGGCGCGTTGAGCACGTAGGGCACGCGTCCGCCCTCGAGCGCGAACTCGAGCGAGGCCGCGTGCAGGAACAGCCGCCGCAACCCGGCCTGGTCGCGCAGCCGGCGGTTCGCGTCCGGATCCCCGTATTTGGCGTCGCCGGCCACCGGATGGCCGATGTGGGCGGCGTGGACGCGGATCTGGTGGGTGCGGCCGGTCTCGATCCGCACCTCGCAGTAGGAATGTCCGCCGCGCCGCTCCAACACCTTGAAGTGGCTGAGCGAAGGCTTGCCGTCCCCGCGCACCTGGACATGCCGCTCCCCGCCCTGGCGCAGGCCCACGTGCAGCGGCGCGTCCACGCTCATCACCCCGTCGGGCATGCGCCCGGCCAGCAGGGCCAGGTAGCGCTTGCGGATCCGTTCGCCGCCGGCGCGCGGATCCTCTCGCATCAGCGCCTGCAGCTCGCGCAGGGCCGAGCGCTTGCGGGCGACCACCATCAGCCCGGAAGTGTCGCGGTCGAGCCGATGGACCAGTTCCAGCTCCTCGCCCGGCCGCAGCGCCCGGAGGGTCTCGATGACCCCGAAACCGATCCCGCTGCCGCCATGGCTGGCCACCCCGGCGGGCTTGTTGATCGCGAGCAGGCGCGCGTCCTCGTACACGATGCTCGCCGCCATGGCCTCCATCAGGCCGGCGGCCGGTGCGCCCCGGTCCTCCGGCGCCTCCAGCCGGACCGGCGGGATCCGGACCTCGTCCCCCGCCTCCAGCCGGGTCTCGGCCCGGGCCCGGCCCCCGTTCACCCGCACCTGGCCGCTGCGCACGAGCTTGTAGACCAGCGACCTCGGCGCCCCCTTCAGCTGGCCGAGCAGGAAGTTGTCGAGCCGCTGGCCGGCGCGTCCTGGGTCCACCTGGACCAGGCGGACGCGGCCGCCCGGCGCGTCCGGGTTGCGGGTGTCATTCATCGTCGGGTTTATCTGTTACACTCGCGGCGCGAGATAAGGTGCTGATTTCGCTGGGAGATCACGGGCCGAAAGCCCGCCTTCCGCGAGGCCCGTGCCAGTGCGCGGCCACCGCCCCAGGGGCGGCCATGTTAGCGGCTGCACGGCAGTTCCGGATATCGTCCGTTGCCACGGCAGCGGTGCTGAACATGTCCCGCGTGGCGCGAGCGCCGGTCCCGGAAGGGTCGGAGCGAGGAGCCGCCGGCCCTGCAACACTTTTGATTGAAGCGCTCCCGCGGTCCGCCGTGGTGTCGTAGCGCTGGAAACCCGGGATCGCCGCTGCGCTTGCGCGGCTGGCGGCCAACCGAAGCTCCAGGCGAAACGCCCCGGCGTTCCGCGCGCCTGCACACGCTCCCGAGGGGGCGCGCGCAGCGGCAAGCGCAAGGAACGCATACAAATGAAGCGAATGCTCATCAATGCCACGCAGGCGGAAGAATTGCGCGTGGCGATCGTCGACGGCCAGACCCTGTATGACATCGACATCGAACAGCCGTCCCGCGAACAGAAGAAGTCCAACATCTACAAGGGCCGCATCACCCGGCTCGAACCCTCCCTCGAGGCGGCCTTCGTCGACTACGGCGCCGAGCGCCACGGCTTCCTGCCGCTGAAGGAAATCTCCCGCGACTACTTCCAGGCCGGCGCCGACCACCGCTCCGGCAACATCAAGGAGCTCCTGCGCGAGGGCCAGGAGGTCGTGGTCCAGGTCGACAAGGAGGAGCGCGGCAACAAGGGCGCCGCCCTGACTACGTTCATCTCGCTGGCCGGCCGCTACATGGTGCTGATGCCCAACTCGCCCACCGCCGGCGGCGTCTCGCGCCGGGTCGAGGGCGACGACCGGGCCGAGCTGAAGAAGGCCATGGACGCGCTGCAGATCCCGGACGACATGGGCGTGATCATCCGCACCGCCGGCGTCGGCCGCGACGCCGAGGAGCTGCAGTGGGACCTGGACTACCTGCTGAGCATCTGGCGGGCGATCGCCGAGGCCGCGCTGAGCAAGCCGGCGCCGTTCCTGATCTACCAGGAGTCGCGCCTGATCACCCGCGCCCTGCGCGACTACATGCGCGCCGACATCGGCGAGATCCTGGTCGACACCCCCGAGATGTACGAGGAAGCGCGGGAGTTCGTCGAGCAGGTGATGCCGCACAACCTGCGCAAGCTCAAGCATTACACCGACGACGTCCCGCTGTTCAACCGCTACCAGATCGAATCGCAGATCGAGAGCGCCTACGAGCGCACCGTGCGCCTGCCCTCCGGCGGTGCCCTGGTGATCGACCAGACCGAGGCGCTGACCGCGATCGACGTCAACTCCGCCCGCGCCACCAAGGGCAGCGACATCGAGACCACCGCGTTCAACACCAACCTGGAGGCGGCCGACGAGGTCGCGCGCCAGATGCGCCTGCGCGACCTGGGCGGCCTGGTGGTGATCGACTTCATCGACATGGACTCGTCCAAGCACCAGCGCGAGGTCGAGGCGCGCCTGCAGGCCGCGCTCAAGTACGACCGCGCGCGCGTGCAGCTGGGCCGGATTTCCAAGTTCGGCCTGCTGGAGATGAGCCGCCAGCGCCTGCGCGCGAGCCTCGGCGAGTCCAGCCAGATCGTCTGCCCGCGCTGCGAGGGCCACGGCCGCATGCGCAGCGTGGAGTCGCTGAGCCTGTCGATCATCCGCGTGGTCGAGGAGCACGCGATGAAGGACAACACCGGCCAGGTGCTGGTGCAGGCGCCGGTGGAGATCGCCAACTTCCTGCTCAACGAGAAGCGCAGCGCGCTGGCCGAGATCGAGAAGCGGCACAAGGCGCCGATCGTGATCGTGGCCGACGAGCAACTGCAGACCCCGCACTACGAGGTCACCCGCATCCGCGAGAACGAGCTGGGCGAGGAGACCTCGCGCCCCAGCTACCAGCGTGGCACCCCGCGCAAGGTGGCGACGATCGCGCTCAACAAGAACAACCTCAACATTCCGCCACCGGCGGTGACCAACGTGCGGCCGCCGACCCCGGCGCCGGTCCGCGAGCCGGCACCGGAGCCCGCGCCCGCGGCGCCCGCGCGCCCCGCCGCGCCCGAACCGGCGCCGGTGGCGCAGGCGGTCGCCGCAGGGAGCCTGCTGGGATGGCTCAAGCGGGTGTTCGTCGGCGAACCGGCCCCCCAGGCGGCCGCGCCCGCCCCCGCGTCTCAGCCCCAGCGCGAGCCGCGCGGCGCCTCGGCCGAGCGCAGTGGCCGCGGCGGACGCGGCGGGCGCAACGGCAAGGGCGCGCGCCGCGATGGCGGCGCCCAGGCCGATGCCGGGCAGCAGAAGGACGCGCGCCAGGCATCGCGCGGCCAGCAGTCGCGCCAGGCGGCCCAGCCCGCCCAAGCGCCCGCCGCCAGGAAGCAGAAGCCTGCTCGCCAGCCCCGCGCCGCCGAGCCGGCCGAACAGCCGCAGGCCGCGACCCGGGCTGCGGCGGAGACCGAGACCGCCGCCAGGCCGTCGCCGGCCGCGGCCGCGGCTGCGCCGGCCGCGCCGGCCACTTCGCCGTCGCCAGCCCCGGCGCCCGAGCCCGCGGCCGAAACCGAGGCCGTGGCCAGCACCACCACCGCTGCCGATACCGAGGCCACCCCCCCCGCTGGCGAGGAAGGCGCGACCACCGGTCGCCGCCGTCGCGGGCGCCGCGGCGGTCGCCGCCGCCGTCGCGGCAGCGGCGAAGCCGCCGGTCTGGCCGCCGCGGATGCGGCTGACCAGGCCGATCGCGAGGGCGAGGACCAGGACGAAGCGGCATCGGCCACCGCCCCGGCGCCGCTCGGGAGCCAGCCGGAGTTCGAGTTCGAAGAGCCCGCCGGTGCGGCGACCCGGCCCCCGGCTGACGGTCAGGTCGCGGCGACCACGCCGGCCGACGCGCCCGGCCCTGCCTCCGCAGCCGATAGCGGCGTCATCGTGACGGCTACCGAAGCCGGGACGGAGCCGGCGCAGGCCACCGCTGGCGCTCCCCCGGCTGCCGGCGCCACGACGGGCGCAGCGGCGCCTGCCGCGGACACCACCGCCGACGTGGCGGCGTCCCGGGCGCCCGAGACCGCCGTGGGCACGGTGCCGCAAGCCGCGCCGCTTGCGCCCCCGGCGCCGGAGGCCACCGACGATCCGGCTCCGGTGGGCACGCCCGCCGGCGCCCCCGTGGCGCAAGAGGCCGCAGTGCCGGCGCCCGCTGAAGAGCCTGCGGTCGGGCAGGAGCCGCCGACGCCGGCCGAGGCTGCAGCCGCCGCGGTCGCGGATACGGCAGCCACCGCGCCGACGCAATCACCCGCGGAATCACCCGTGGAATCGCCAGCGGAGTCGCCTGCGGATCCATCCGCGGAATCGCCCCTGGCCACGGCCACCGACGCGCCCCCCGGGCCCGCCCCTGCACCGGTCGATCCGGCACCGGTCGCGCCCGGCCTGTTCGACCCGCCCGCGCAGGAGGCGTCTCCCGCCAAGGTCGATGCCATCAGCGATGGCGATGGCGACGACGCGGCCGAGGCCGAGGCGCTGGCCGGCGCCGGAGGC
Organism: Luteimonas wenzhouensis; assembly: GCF_007859305.1. Lineage (GTDB taxonomy): Bacteria > Pseudomonadota > Gammaproteobacteria > Xanthomonadales > Xanthomonadaceae > Luteimonas > Luteimonas wenzhouensis. The sequence goes on along the minus strand of NZ_VOHE01000008.1, from coordinate 78,842 downwards.
AAGGACGTTGCCAGCGGCGAGGAGGCCCCGCCCTCCGGCGACGGCACGGCGGACCCCGCCGCCGGCCAGGGCGCCCAGCGCAGCGCCTGACGCCCAGCGACGACGCCTTCCCGGCTGCCCGGCTGCCCGGCTCCTCCGGGCAGCCGGGCACGGCGGCCGGGACCGCCATGCGCCCCGTCGCCCACCGCCGACGGGGATCGGGGCAGCGCCGACCGACGCCCCGGCTCGACCGGTTACAGCGCCAGCGCCGGATCCAGCAGGCCGTACTGGCTGGCCAGCCGCGCCAGCGCGATGCTGTCCTCGATCCCGAGCTTCGCGAACAGGCGCGACTTGTGCGTGTTGACCGTCTTCGGGCTGAGGCTGAGCCTGCGTGCGATGTCCTCCTGGCGCATGCCCTGCACCAGCAGCATCGCGATCTCCATCTCGCGCGGCGACAAGGCGTCAAAGGGTGACTGCTCGCCCGCGATGCCCGACAGCGCCAGCTTCTGCGCGATCCCGGCCGCGAGGTAACGCTTGCCGCGGGCCACGTCGCGCACCGCGCGCAGCAGTTCGGCCGAATCCCCGCCCTTGCCGACGTAGCCGGCGGCGCCGGCTTCGATGAGCTTGCGCGGCATCGGCCCGTCCTCGAGCACCGACACCACGATCACGCGCGCATGCCCGCCCTTGACCACGCGCTCGGTGACCTCCAGGCCACTCATGCCGCCCGGCAGGTGGAGGTCGCACAGCACCACGTCGGGCTTGAGCCTGCGGATCAGCGGCAGCGCCTCTTCGCCGGTTTCGGCCTCGCCGACCACCTCGATGTCGGTTTCACCCGAAAGAATCATGCGCATCCCTGCGCGCACTAACGCATGGTCGTCGACCATGAACACACGGATCGTCATCCCTGTCGTCCCCTGACAACCGACTCGCGAGGCTAGCGCCTAGCGCCGGCCGCGTGCAAGCCGCGGCTTCGCAGGCCCGGCTCGTCCCCCATCCGCGCCCATGGGAGACTGCCGCACCACCAGCGCGCCCGCAGAGACAGCCCGCATGGACCCCGAACGCCGCGACGCCCGCATCCGCCGCCTGGGCGCGGACGACATCCCGACGATGCGTGCGATGAACGCGATGATGGGCGAGGCGTTCGACCAGCGCGACGTCCATGGTGCCGCCCCGCCCGACGACGGCTACCTTCGCGCCCTGCTCGGCGACGACCGCTTCATCGCGCTGGCCGCGACCTGCGACGGGGACGTGGTCGGCGGCCTGGTCGCCTACGAACTGCGCAAGTACGAGCAGGCGCGCAGCGAGGTCTACATCTACGATCTCGCGGTCGACGCCGACCATCGCCGGCGCGGCATCGCCACCGCGCTCATCGATGCGCTGCGGCCGATCGCGCGCGCCTGCGGCGCATGGGTGGTCTACGTCCAGGCTGACCCGGACGACGGGCCGGCGATGGCGCTGTACGCGAAGCTGGGCACGCGCGAGGACGTGTGCCACTTCGATATCGGAGTGGATTGATGCCGCGGGGAGTTGGCGGAGAGAGTGGGATTCGAACCCACGGAAGGTTTGACCCTTCGCCGGTTTTCAAGACCGGTGCCTTAAACCACTCGGCCATCTCTCCGATAGCGCTGCCCACTCGGCTTGACCAGCGGCCACGCCGCACGCCGCCCGGCCGGCGCCGCGTGCGTCGGCCGGGCGCCGCTCCACCGGTGGGGGGCGTCAGGACATTGTCGCATGCGCGGCAGGCGGCTCGGGATGCTGGACCGGACGCACCGGCCGGGTGGCGTCCTGGCCGTTGCCGCAGCTGCGGCAGTTGAGGCTGGACTCCTCGATCAGCGGCGGCAGCTTCTCGGCGAGGAAGTCGATGAACACCCGCACCGCCGGCAGCATGCCGCGGCGCGAGGCGAACACCGCGTGGGCCACGCCCTGCGGCAGGCGCCAATCGGGCAGCACCACTTCCAGCGCGCCGCTGCGCACCGCGTCGGCGCACATGGTTTCGGGCAGCATGGTGATGCCCAGCCCCTGTCGCGCCAGGTCCATCAGCATCGGGAAGTCGAACCCCGACACCCGCGGCTTGAGCTCGATCCGGCGCACCTCGCCGTCCCGGCCCTGCAACTCCCAGCGATGGCGGCCGTCATCCTCGCCCATCGTCATCGAGGTGTGCGAGGCGAGGTCCTCGGGCACCCTGGGACGGCCGGCCTTGTCCAGGTAGCGCGGACTGGCCACCAGCAGCTCCTGGATCTGGCCGAAGGTGCGCATCACCAGGCTGCCGTCGTCGTCGAACTTGGTGCGCACGCGGATCGCGACGTCGAAGCCTTCGTTGATCACGTCCACCCGGCGGTTGCTCACGTGCATCTGCACCCGCACCTCGGGGTAGCGGGCCAGGAACTCGGGAAGCAGCTTCGGCATCAGCTGCTGGGCGATGCCCACCGGCACGCTCACCTTGACCACCCCGCGCGGTTCGGCGCTGAGGCGGTCCACCACTTCGCGCGCGGCCGTGGCCTCGGCCAGCATCGACTGCGCATGGCGGTACACGCTCTGGCCAACGTCGGTGACGGCGAAGCGGCGGGTGGAGCGCTGCAGCAGGCGCACGCCCAGTTCGTTCTCGAGCTGGCTGATGCGCCGGCTCAGGCGGGACTTGGGGATGCCGAGGGCGCGTTCGGCAGCGGCGAATCCACCGTGGTCGACCACCACCGCGAAGTAGTACAGATCGTTGAGGTCCTGCACGATGGGCTCCTTTTTTGGAACAATGAGTCATATTTGACCACATTTATTCCATAATCGCAACGGACTAAGGTGTTCCCTTGCCGGCACGGGCCGGAGCACGGGAACACCAGACATGAAGCTGCTGCACGTGGATTCAAGCATCACCGGCGACCAGTCGGTCAGCCGTGAACTCACCGCCGCCATCGTCGCACGCTGGCAGGCGCAACTGCCCGAACTGGAGGTCGTCCGCCGCGACCTGGCGCGCGATCCCCTGCCCCATCTGTCCTCCGGCAGCCTGGCCGGCAAGGACGAGGTGGAGGCCGCCCGCGCGGAGGAAGCACTGGTCGAGTTCCTCGAGGCCGACGTGGTCGTGGTCGGCGCCCCCATGTACAACTTCTCCATTCCCTCCACGCTCAAGGCGTGGATCGACCGGCTCGCCGTGGCGGGCCGGACCTTCCGCTACACCGCGGACGGGCCGGAGGGCCTGGCCGGCGGCAAGCGGGTGATCGTGGTGGCGTCGGCCGGCGGGCCGCACGCAGGCCAGCCCTCGGACTTCGTCGAACCCTACCTGCGCTTCGTGCTGGGCTTCTTCGGTGTGGAGGAGGTGGAGTTCGTCCGTGCCGACGGCGTGGCCATCTCGCCCGAGCATCGTGCCGCGGCCGTCGGCCAGGCCCTGGATCGCCTGCCGCTGCCGCAGCTCGAGGCGGCCTGACCCGGCGTCGCGCTGGCGTCCCGTCGACGAGGTCGGCGCGGCCCGCCGGCGCGCGGCCGGGCCCGCGCCCGGACCGGGGTCAGGCGATGCGTTCGAGCCCGCCCATGTAGGGGCGCAGCACCTCGGGCACCAGGATCGAACCGTCGGCCTGCTGGCCGTTCTCCATGACCGCGATCAGGGCGCGCCCCACCGCGACGCCCGAGCCATTGAGCGTGTGCACGAGCTCGGGCTTGCCGGTGTCCGGGTTGCGCCAGCGCGCCAGCATCCGGCGGGCCTGGAAGTCGCCGCAGTTCGAGCACGAGGAAATCTCGCGGTAGGTGTCCTGCGACGGCAGCCAGACCTCCAGGTCGTAGGTCTTGCGCGCCGAGAAACCCATGTCGCCCGAACACAGCAGCATGCGACGGTACGGCAGGCCGAGTTTCTCCAGTACGGTCTCGGCGCAGCGGGTCATGCGTTCGAGCTCGGCGTCGCTGTCCTCCGGCCGGGTGATCGACACCAGCTCCACCTTCTCGAACTGGTGCTGGCGGATCATGCCGCGCACGTCGCGCCCGCCGCTGCCGGCCTCGGAACGGAAGCACAGCGAATGCGCGGTCATCCGCAGCGGCAGCTGCCCGGCCTCGACGATCGCGTCGCGCACGATGTTGGTGAGCGGCACCTCGGCGGTCGGGATCAGGTAGCGCGCGTCCTCTCCGAACGGCGTCCTGAACAGGTCTTCCTCGAACTTGGGCAGCTGGCCGGTGCCGCGCATCGAGTCGGCGTTGACCAGCAGCGGGACGTTGGTTTCCTCGTAACCGTGTTCGCCGGTATGCAGGTCGAGCATGAACTGGGCGAGCGCGCGGTGCAGGCGCGCCAGCTGGCCGCGCAGCACGGTGAAGCGCGCGCCCGACAGCTTGGCCGCCGTCTCGCCGTCGAGCCAGCCGTGGCGGGCGCCCAGCTCGACATGGTCCTTCACCCCGAAGTCGAACGCGCGCGGCGTGCCCCAGCGGTGCTGTTCGACGTTGCCGCTTTCGTCCGCGCCAGCCGGCACGCTCGGATCGGGCAGGTTGGGCACTCCCAGCGCGATCGCCTCGATCTCGCCGCGGATCGCGTCCAGCCGCGCCTCGCTGGCCTTGAGCTCGTCGCCGAGGCCGGCCACCTCGGCCTTCATCGCCTCGGCGTCGGCACGCGCCTTCGCCGCGCCGTCGGCGTCGCCCTGCTTGCCCAGGCGCGACGCCGTGCCCATCAGCTGGCCGATCTCCCTGCTGCGGGTGTTGCGCAGGTTCTGCAGCTCCTGGGTGCGCACCTGGATCTGCTTGCGCTCGGCCTCCAGCGACTGCAGTTGCGCCACCGGCAGGGCGAAGCCGCGCAGCTGCTGCAGGCGCACGGCGGTGTCGTCGAGGTGCTGGCGGAGCAGGACTGGATCGAGCATGGCGGAAGCAACGGCGGGAAAGCGGTGATTATCGCCGACTTGCGCGGTCCCTGCCGTCGGGCCGGCGCGGCCGTGGCCGGCGGCTGTGCCAGAATCGCAGCTCCCGGTACCAGACGCTGGCCGCATGTCCACGCCGCCCCCACCGAATCCGTGGCGACGCAAGCTCGCCGCCTTCCTCCCCGCCGCCCGCGGCTGGTGGCTGGTGGCGGGCGCGGTGCTGGCCGGGCTGCTGCTGTTCGCCCTGGTGCTGTCGGGCAAACGCGAGCGCTTCGAGTTCCATCGCGCGGGCGACGGACCGCCCGGCACGCCCGGACAGGTGTTCGAGCCGCTGCCTGCCCCGCTGCCCGCCAGCGAGTCGGCGAGCGGCATGCAGGACCAGGCTGGCGAAGGCGAAGCGGTGCGCATCGACCAGCATGCCGGCGCGCCGGCGCCGCCCGAGGGCATGGTCGACCCGTCGGCCGCACCCGGTGCCGGCGCTTCTCCACCCCCGGAAACGGCCGCGGCGGCCGCCGTGCCCAGGCTGCTGTCGGCGCCGCAGCCGGAGTATCCGCGCTCGGCGCTGCGCGCGGGCCTGACCGGACGCGTGGTGCTGCGCATCGACGTGGGCACGGACGGACGCCCGCGCGAAGTGGTCGTGGTCGAGAGCAGCCGCCACCGCGTGCTCGACCGGGCCGCGGTGCGCGCGGTGCAGCGCTGGCGCTTCGAGCCGGCGATGCGCGACGGCGTCGCGGTCCCGGCCACCGTTCAGCAGGTCATCAGTTTCGACGCCCCGCGCTGAGCCGCACTCACCCCCCGTGCACGCCGAGCCGACGGTCCGTGCACCGACCTCGTGGAATGGTCGCCCCGACGCCCACGAGGACCCGCACCATGCCAGACCCGAACCAGCCACGGCCCGAGGCGGACGCACCGTCGCCACCCGCACCGTCGCCACCCGCAGCTGCACGCCGCGGGCGCGGCGCCCTGAGCCTGCTGCTGTGGCTCCTGCTGCTGGTAGTGATCATCGCCACTGCCTGGTACTTCCTCGGCCGCGGGGAAGAACACGCGCCGCCGCCAGCGCCGGTGCCGATCGGCGAACCCGTGCCGGAGGCGTCGCGTTCGCCGGTGTCCACGCCGCCGGCTTCGCGCGACATCACCGCGCGCGAACGCGCAAGCCCCTCGATGCGGCTTCCGGACCGGGAAGCGCAGCCTCTGACACGGGCCGTGCCCGCGTATCCCGATACCGCGCGTCGCGCGGGCGCCGAAGGCACCGTCGTGCTGCAGGTGGAGGTGGACGCCAACGGCCGTCCCGGCGACATCACCGTGGCCCGGCGCAGCGGTTCACGCGAACTCGACCGCGCCGCCGAACAGGCAGTGCGCAGCTGGACCTTCGAGCCGGCCATGCGCGATGGCAAGCCGGTCGCGTCCACCGTCCAGGTGCCGGTGGACTTCCACCTCGACCGCCGGTGACGCGGGCGCCGCGCGGCCGGGTGCGCCGGCCGGCGCGAGGCGTCATTGCGCGGTACGCAGCCCGAATCCCACCTCGCGCGCCAGCGCGTCGAAGCCGGGGAACGAGGTGGCCACGTTGTCCACGTCGCGGATCCGCACCTCGCCGGCGGCCAGCTGCGCGGCGATCGCGAACGACATCGCGATCCGGTGGTCGCCGTGGCTGTCCACGGCGCCCGATCCCAGCTGCGCGCCGCCGTGGATGGTGGCGCCGTCGTCGGTCTCGTCCACCCGCGCCCCCAGGGTGCGCAGCCCGGTGGCCATGGTGGCGATGCGGTCGGACTCCTTGACCCGCAGCTCGGCCGCCCCCCGCACCACGGTCGCCCCTTCGGCGCAGGCCGCGGCAATGAACAGGGCCGGGAACTCGTCGATCATGTCCGGGACGTGTTCGACCGGCACCTCGATGCCGCGCAGCGGTGCGTGCCGCACGTGCAGGTCGCTCACCGGCTCGCCGCCCTGTTCGCCGGCCGGGGTCTCCTCGATATCGGCGCCCATCGCCCGCAGCACGTGCAGCAGCCCCGTGCGGCGCGGATTCATGCCGACCCGCTGCAGCTGCAGTTCCGAGCCCGGGACCAGGCTGGCGGCGACGATGAAGAACGCCGCCGAGGAAAAGTCCGCCGGCACCACGATGTCGCGCCCGACCAGGCGGTGGCCGCCTTCCAGCCGCGCGAAGCCCGGCGAGAACTCGATCGGCCAGCCTAGCGCCTGCAGCATGCGTTCGGTGTAGTCGCGGGTCGGGTGCGGTTCGTGCACGACGGTCGTGCCCGAGGCGTACAGCCCGGCCAGCAGCAGCGCCGACTTGACCTGGGCGCTGGCAACCTCGGTGCGGATCTCGATGCCCTGCAGCGCTGCGCCGCCATGGATGCGCAGCGGCGGCACCCCGCCCTCGCCGGTCTCGATCCGCGCACCCATGCGCGCCAGCGGCCCGGTCACCCGGCGCATCGGGCGCTTCGACAGCGAGGCGTCGCCGACCAGCTCGGTATCGAAGGACTGCCCGGCCAGCAGGCCCGCCAGCAGCCGCATGCCGGTGCCGGCATTGCCGCAGTCGAGCGGGCCGTCGGGAGGCTGCAGGCCATGCAGGCCCACGCCGTGGACCACGCGCCGGCCGGGGCCCGGCGCCTCGATGCGCACGCCCATGCGGCGGAAGATCGCTTCGGTCGCGCGCGCGTCCTCACCCTCCAGGAAGCCTTCGATGCGCGAGATGCCCTCGGCGATGGAGGCCAGCATGATCGCGCGGTGCGACACCGACTTGTCGCCCGGGACCGCGATCGAGCCACGCAGCGGCGCGCCCCGTGTTGCGATCCAGTCCGTGCCGTTGACGCTGCTCATGCTCATTGGGTCCTCAGGAAAGGGAGTCGGAAATGGCCGCGCGGGCGCCCGGCCCGCGTGCGCGGCGCCAGCGCCGCCCGCGGGCGGTCAGGGCACGGCGACCGGATAGGAGCCGAGCACGCGCACGTCGCCGGCGAAGTCGTCGATCTCCGCCAGCGCGTCCTTCAGCGGCGATTCGTCGGCATGGCCGGCGACGTCGATGAAGAACGCGTACTGCCACAAGGCGGCATGGGCGGGCCGCGACTCGATCCGGTTCATGCTGATGTCGCGCCGGGCCAGCGGCTCGAGGATGCGGTACAGCGCGCCCGGCTGGTCGCGGATCGACACCATCAGCGAGGTGCGGTCGTTGCCCGAGGGGGGGAACGAAGCCCGGCCGATCACCAGGAAGCGGGTGGTGTTGTCGTTGCGGTCCTCGATCGGGCCAGCCACCACCTTCATGCCGTAGACGTGCGCGGCGTTCTCGCCCGCGATCGCCGCGGCGTCGTCGGACTTCTTGGCGCGGCGCACCGCCTCGGCGTTGCTCGACACCGCCTCCTTGTGCACCCCCGGCAGGTTCTGCCGCAGCCAGTTCTTGCACTGGGCCAGCGACATGCCGTGCGAGTACACGCGCTCGATGTCCTCGATGTGGCCGGTGCGCGAGAGCAGGTACTGGTGCACGCGCAACTCCACCTCGCCGCAGATCTTCAGCGGCGAGGTCAGGAACATGTCAAGCGTGGACTGGATCGTGCCCTGCCCCGAGTTCTCCACTGGCACCACGCCAAAGTCGGCATTGCCCGCGGCGACCTCGTCGAACACCTCCTCGATGCTCACCAGCGGCAGGCCGCGCGCCGAGTGGCCGAAGTGCTTGTGCACGGCCTGCTGCGAGAACGTGCCCTCGGGGCCGAGGTAGCCGATCTTGAGCGGCTCCTGCTGCGCCAGGCAGGCCGACATGATCTCGCGGAACAGGCGCACCAGGACCTCGTCGCTGAGCGGTCCCTGGTTGCGGTCGACCACCCGCCGCAGCACCTGCGCCTCGCGCTCGGGCCGGTAGTAGTCGATCGCCGCGGCCAGCTTGCCCTTGGCCTTGCCGACCTGGTGCGCCCACAGCGCGCGCTCGGCGATCAGGGCCTGGATCTCGCGGTCGATGCCGTCGATCTGGGCGCGCACCGCGGCCAGGTCGGGCCGGGCCTGCTTGGCGAACTCGATCCGGCTGCGCGCCGACGCCTCGGCGTCGATCTTGACCGGGGCCGGCGCGTCGACGGCCGCCGGCGCGGGGGCCGTCGCCCGCCGCGCGCCGGCCACCGGCTTCCGTCCGCCCTTGGCCGACGCCGCGGAGGCCTTCGTCGCCGGCTTGCGCCCACGGGTGGTGGTGGACCTGCGCTTGTCAGCCATGGCGCGCCTGGAACTCCCGCATGTAGCCCACCAGGGCGCGCACGCCCTCGACCGGCATGGCGTTGTAGATCGAGGCGCGCATGCCGCCGAGCACGCGGTGGCCCTTGAGCCCGATCAGGCCCGCCTCGCGCGCCCCGTCCAGGAACGGCGCGTCCAGCGCCGGATCGGGCAGGAAGAACGGCACGTTCATGCGCGAGCGCACGGCCGGGTCCACGTCGTTGCGGTAGAAGCCGCCCGAACCGTCGATCGCTTCATACAGCAGCGCGCTCTTCTCGGCGCTGCGTCGGTCGAACTCGGCGGTGCCGCCCTGCTCGATCATCCAGCGCACGGTCAGGCCCAGCACGTACCAGTTCCAGGTCGGCGGGGTGTTGAGCATCGACTCCGCGCGCAGCTGCGAGGCGTAGTTGAAGATGTCCGCGCGCGGATGGCCGGCGCGCTCGAGCAGGTCGCGGCGCACGATCACCACGGCGATGCCCACCGGCCCCAGGTTCTTCTGCGCGCCGGCATAGATCAGTCCGTAGCGCGAGATGTCGATCGGCTCGGACGCGATGTTCGAGCTGAAGTCGGCGAACAGCGGCACGTCGCCGGTGTCGGGCACCGGGCCCCACGCGGGACGGAACTCGACGCCGTGGATGGTCTCGTTGGAGGTGACGTGGACGTAGGCCGCGTCCTTCGACAGCCGCCAGGATGCGCGCGCCGGGATGGTGCGGAACCCGTCGTCCTCGCTGCTCGCGGCGATGTTCACGTCCACCGTCGCCAGCTGCTTGAGCGCGGTGCGGCCCCAGTGCCCGGTGACCACGTAGTCCACGCGCTGGCCGGGGCTGGCGAAGTTCAGCGCGATCAGCGCCTGCTGGGTGGTCGCACCGCCGGCCGGGAACAGCACCGCGTAGTCGTCGGGGATCGCCAGCAGCGTGCGCAGGTCCGCTTCAGCCTGGCGCGCAACCTCGAGGAACTCGGGACCGCGGTGGCTGATCTCGACCACCGAGGCGCCGGTCTCGCCCCACTCCAGCATGTCCTGCTGCACCTGTCGCAGCACGGCTTCGGGCAGGGCTGCGGGTCCGGGACTGAAGTTGTATGAGCGCGCCATGGGGGTTCGGGATGCGGGGACGGGAAGTCCATTAGTATGCCGCAGTGCACCAGCGATTCACGCCGGAACGCAACTTTTCGCCCGCGTGCGCGCTCCAATGGAAGTTCCGGAGGAAACCAGCCATGTCCCTGCGCAGCGTGCTCGCGATTCCCGAGTCTTCCGTTACTGATGAAACCGTGTATCGCAGGCGCCGGCAGCTGCTCGGCGCGATGGCCGCCGCGCCACTGCTTCCGCTCGCCGGCTGCGCCGATGCCGAGCCGCCACCGCCCTCCAGCGTCCGCGTCACGCCCGCGCAGGCGGGCGCCGGCTTCACCACCGACGAGCCGCTCACCCGCTACGAGGACATCACCGGCTACAACAACTTCTACGAGTTCGGCACCGGCAAGTCGGATCCGTCGCGGGCGCCGAAGACCCTGCGCACCGCGCCCTGGCACGTCGAGGTCTCGGGCGAATGCGAGCGCCCCGGCACGCTGGCGCTCGACGACCTGTTGCACGGCATCGCGCCGACCGAGCGCATCTACCGCCTGCGCTGCGTGGAAGGCTGGTCGATGGTGGTCCCATGGCTGGGCGTGCCGCTGGGCGATGTACTCCGGAAGTTCGCGCCGACCTCGAAGGCGAAGTACGTCGCCTTCACCAGCCTGGCCGACCCGGTGCAGATGCCGGGCGTGCGCTTCCGCTCGATCGACTGGCCCTACCGCGAGGGCTTGCGCATCGACGAGGCGATGCATCCGCTCGCATTCCTGGCCACCGGTCTGTACGGCAAGCCGCTGCCGCAGCAGAACGGCGCGCCGCTGCGGCTGGTGGTGCCGTGGAAGTACGGCTTCAAGAGCATCAAGTCGATCGTCGCCATCCGCTTCACCGAGCGCATGCCGCCGACCGCCTGGAATCGGCTGCAGCCGCGCGAGTACGGCTTCTACAGTAACGTCAACCCGGACGTTGACCATCCGCGCTGGAGCCAGAAGACCGAACGGCGCATCGCCGGCACCGGCAACCGGCTGCGGGCGGACCGGATCCCGACCCTGCCATTCAACGGCTACGGCGAGCAGGTGGCCGCGCTGTACGCCGGCATGGACCTGCGCAAGTGGTATTGAGCCGGGGCCCTGCCGCGCCCACCGGGCGAGGCGGCCGCCGTTCTCCCGCGCAGCCGGCGCCCGCGCCGCTCGTCGCGGCCAAGGCCATCGTCCACCTGCTCGCGCTGGCGCCGCTGTCGCTGCTGGCCTGGCGCGCGTGGCTGGTGGCGCGCGGCATCGACATCGATGCACTCGGACCGGACCCGGTGGCCGCGATCGAGCACGAACTGGGACAGTGGGCGTTGCGGCTGCTGCTGTTGACGCTGGCGGTCACGCCGCTGCGGCAACTCACAGGCCAGCCGGTGCTGCTGCGGTTCCGGCGCATGCTCGGGCTGTACGCGTTCGCATATGCCAGCCTGCATTTCGCCGCCTGGCTCGGCCTGGACCTGGGCGGCTACTGGCGCCAGGTGTTCGAGGAGATCGCCAGGCGACCCTATGTCACCGCGGGCTTCGCCGCGTGGCTGCTGTTGCTGCCGCTGGCCCTGACCTCCACCCGCGGCTGGATGCGGCGGCTGGGGCGCCACTGGGGCCGCCTGCACCGGCTGGCGTACGCGATCGCGGTGCTGGCGGTGCTGCACTTCTGGTGGATCGTGAAGTCCGACTATCGCGAACCGCTGCTGTACGCGGCGATCCTCGCGCTGCTGCTCGGCTGGCGGATGGCCAGGCGGCTGGCGCGACCGCGGACCTCAGCCCGGCCCGAACAGCAGCAGCGCGGCCAGGGCCGCGGCGATGCCGACCGCGGCCAACAGCAGCCAGGGGAGCCGTGAGCCCGGGCGCGGCGGCTGGGCGCCGACATCGTCGTTGGACGCGGGCCCGGCGTCGGGCCCGGCCGCTTCGGCAACGCGCGGCCGTCGCTGCGGCGCTTCCACCACGAAGCGGTGGTGGCCGTCGAACACGACCTGGTCGCCCGGGGACAGCAGCGCGTCGCGCACCGGTTCACCGTTGACCACGCTGCCCTCGGCCGATCCCAGGTCGCGCAGCACCACCTGGTCGCCGGCCAGCTCAAGACGCGCGTGGCGGTCGGCGAAGGCCGGATCGTCGATGCGGATGTCGGCATCGGAGTGGCGCCCCACCAGCCGCGGCCGCTCCAGGGTGAAGCAGCGCCCGTGGTAGCGCCCGCCGACGCCGCGCAGCACCACGCGCAGGTTCGGCATCCCGTCGGCGGGGGCCGGCGGCGGATCGTCGGGCGGCCGCTGCACCGGCAGCGCCGAGACCAGCCGCAGTTCGGTGCCGTCCACGTAGATGGCGTCGCCCACGCGCAGCATCGCCATGCGTCGCACCTGGCGCCCGTTCACGTGCACGCCGGGCCCGCCTTCGTCGACGTTCAGCCACACGCCGCGGCGATCCACGCACAACCGCACCGGCTCGTCCGCGCCCTCGACCAGCTCCAGTTTCCCGCCCGCGCGCCGGCCCAGGCCGTGCACGCCGATCGCCAGTGGACGGTCGTCCACCGCATCGCCGGCGAATCGCAGTCTGACGGGATCCATAGCCGCCGCAATCTATCACGCGGCGTCCCGCCCCGCGTCTGGCAGAATGGCGCCCCCACCGCTTCCCCCCGCATCCATGGCCGGCATCGACATCCGACACGACCACGACCTGTCGATGGAGCAGGCACGCCAGGCGGTGCAGCAGGTGGCCGACTCCCTGGCGCAGCGCTTCGGCGTCGACTGCGACTGGCAGGGCGACACGCTGCGCTTCAACCGGCCCGGCGTCGACGGGCGCATCGCCCTGGCCCCGCGGCAGGTGCACGTCACCGCGTCGCTGGGGTTCGTCCTCTCGGCGATGCGCGGCCCGATCGAGGCGGAGATCCGGCGGGTGCTGGCCGAGCGGTTCTGAGCGCCGCCCGGAGGCGACGCCCCCGCCCGGCCGGCGCGATCGCCGGTCCCGCCCGCCCTCCTGGGCCGGACCGGCCCTCCCCGCGCCCCGGCCCACGGCTTCACGCGGCGGCGATTCCGCTATGCTCTGCACGCCCCCGGTCCCCTGGTGCCCATGTCGAACTGGCTCATTGCGATCGCCGTGACGCTGCTGCTCGGTGGCGTGGCGACGTTCTACTTCCACGTCATCCAGCGCCGGCGCGACGAAACCCGCGCCGGCATCACCGCGCTGTCGGGCGTGTCCTGGCGCAGCTTCATCCACATGGTGCTCGATGCGCTCGGGCGTCGCGGGTTCACTCGTCTGGTCGACGAGGACAACGCTGGCGACGACCGCGATTTCGTGCTGGTGCGCGGCGAGGAGCGCTGGCTGCTCTCGTGCAAGCACGGCAGCGCGTTCGTGCTCGGTCGCCTGGCGGTGAACGAACTGGCGCGCGCGATCGAACTCAAGGAGGCCGCGGGCGCTTTCCTGGTCACCCAGGGGCGCATCAGCGACGAAGTGCGCCCGGTCGCATCGCTGCAGCGGATCGAGCTGCTCGACGGCCCGGCGCTGTGGCCGCAGCTGCGTGACTTCCTGCCGGCGCAGCAGCTGGCTGCGATCCGCGACCAGGCGGCCGGACTGTCCCGCCGACGGATCGTGCTGTCGTGGCTGGCCGCGCTGCTGGCGGGCGTAGCGACCTGGCTCGCGCTGCCGTCGCCGTCGCGACCCGCCCCCCGCGGGCCTGCGCCGGCGATGGCGCCGGCGGCCCCGACCGTCCCGGTGGCGACGGCCGGCGCGGAGCCCGCGGACGATGCCCAAGCGGCCGGACGCGGGAACGACACCGACGGCGCTCCGCCCGCGGGCCCGGACCCCGCGCCGGCGGCACGCCCGGCCGACCCCGCGCCGGCCACGCTGCCCATCGAGCGGCAGCGTGCCGACGTCGCTGCCGCGGTCGCCACCCTGCCGGACGTGGACCGCGCGTTCTGGTCGACCGAGTCGACCTTGCACGTGATGCTCAACGCCATCGAGGGCGACGCCTTCAGCCGCATCTGCCCGCTGGTCGAGCGTTACGACGAACTGGCCTCCTCGCGCATCCAGCTGACTCCACCGCCGGAAAGCGGCCGCAACGTGCGCTTCCGGCAGTGCCGCTCGTACTGACGCGTGCAGCCGGGACCACGGCGCACATCGCGCCGGACGTCACCAAGACGCCCGTGTTGACCGGGTCGGGAGCGCGTGCTGTCATGGGCCGGACCTGCGGGAGGCGGCGATGGGCGAGGCCCCGATGACGTTCGAGGAGGCCGTGAGGGAGATGCAGGCCCTGGTCGAACGTCCCGACAACGACACCCTGCTGCGGCTGTACGCGCTCCACCGTCAGGCCACGCAGGGCGACATCACGGGCCGGCGGCCGGGCTTCTTCGATTTCGTGGGCACCGCCAAATACGAAGCCTGGAGCCGGCTCAAGGGCATGTCCCGCGAAGCGGCACGCCGCCAGTACATCGAACTGGTCCGCCAGCTCAGGCGCTGAACGACGCCCCGCTCCGCCTCCGGGCTTGCCGACGCGGCGGCGCGCACGTAGAATTCGCGTCCCGTTTCCCCGCGCCCCGTTGCCGTGGAAGCGCCGCGCCCCGGATCCCTCCGGTGCCGCGACACCCGGGCGGTTAGCTCAGCGGTAGAGCATTGCCTTCACACGGCAAGGGTCAGTGGTTCGATCCCACTACCGCCCACCACACACCGACGATCAAGGCCACCTGCCCAGGTGGCCTTTCTCGTTGCGAAGTGGCGGAATCAATCCTCGCGCCCGGGATCCGCGCCCCCGCGCCGCGGGGCCGGCCGCTGCCGCGCGCGCGCCGCGCGCAGGCCGTCGAGCTTCTCCTTGAGCCGGATCTCCAGGCCGCGCTCGACCGGTTCGTAGTAGATCCGCTCGCCCATCGCGTCGGGGAAGCCGGTCTGGTCCAGCGCGACCCCGCCTTCGGCGTCGTGGTCGTACTGGTAGCCCTTCGCGTAGCCGAGTTCCTTCATCAGCCGCGTGGGCGCATTGCGCAGGTGCAGCGGCACCTCCTGGGTCCCGTACCTGGCCACGTCGCGGCGGGCGGCGCCGAACGCGCGGTAGGCGGCATTCGACTTGGCGGTGCTGGCCAGGTAGATCGTCAGCTGCGCCAGGGCGAGTTCGCCCTCGGGGCTGCCGAGGCGGTCGTAGGTGTCCCAGGCGTCGATCGCCATCTGCAGCGCGCGCGGATCGGCCAGGCCGACGTCCTCGACCGCCATCCGGGTCAGGCGCCGCGCCAGGTAGATTCGATCGCAGCCGCCGTCGAGCATCCGCGCCAGCCAGTACAGCGCGGCGTCGGGGTTGGAGCTGCGCACCGACTTGTGCAGGGCCGAGATCTGGTCGTAGAACTGTTCGCCGCCCTTGTCGAAGCGGCGGGTACGGTCGGCGAGCACCTGCTCCAGCACCGCCGGATCGATGGTGCCGCCCTCGCCCACCAGCTCGGCGGCGATCTCGAGCAGGGTCAGGCCGCGGCGCACGTCGCCGTCGGCCGCGACCGCGATCATGCGCAGCCCGTCGCCCTCAACCTGCAGGCCGCGCCCGCCCAGCCCACGCTCGCCGTCGGCCAGCGCGCGCCGCAGCGCGGCCTCGATGTCCTCGGCCGACACCGCCTCCATCACGTGCACCCGGCAGCGCGAGAGCAGCGCCGAGTTCAGCTCGAACGAGGGGTTCTCCGTGGTGGCGCCGACGAACACGATCGTGCCGCGTTCGATGTGCGGCAGGAACGCGTCCTGTTGCGCCTTGTTGAACCGGTGCACCTCGTCCACGAACAGGACGGTGCGGCGCCCGCCGGCGAAACGCTGCGCGGCCTCCGCCAGCACCTGGCGCACCTCCGGCAGTCCGGACAGCACCGCCGACACCGAGCGGAACTCGGCATCGGCGTAGCGCGCCAGCAGCAGCGCGAGCGTGGTCTTGCCGCAGCCCGGCGGGCCCCAGAGGATCATCGAATGCACCGCGCCGGCCTCGACCGAGCGCCGCAGCGCCGAGCCGGGCGCCAGCAGCCGGCGCTGGCCGACCATCTCGTCCAGGCTGCGCGGCCGCATGCGTTCGGCCAGCGGCTGCAGTGCGGCGGAGGAGGAACCGAGCAGGTCGCCGGTATCGTCGGGGGTGGGCGCTGGGCGCCTGGCGCGTGGCACGGATCGCGGCTGGGGGACTGGGGGACCGGCACCTTACCAAGCCGGTCCGCAGGCTGCACCGGCACCCGCCTGCGCAGCGGGTGCGGGCGCGCCGGATCCGCGACCCATCCCGCATCCCGCGGCCTGCGCAGCGTGGTACCGTCCGCCCGACCGCGCCGTCCGCCGCCCTGGCGCACCCCGGCGGCGCAGGTCGGGAATTGCACGCAGTGCCCCGCTTGCCTGCAGGAGGATATCGGATGTCCCTGTTCGCCCGGCTGCACCGGACCCTCGCCCCCTGTTTCGCCCTCGCCGTCGCCTTGGCGGCGGCCCCCGCGCCGGCCGCCGATCCGGTCACCGTCGCCGATTTCCAGCTGCCGCCCCAGGACGCGAACGGCTGGACCCGGCTTTCGCCCTCCGCCGACAGCCGCCTGGTGTAGGTGGATTCGCAGCAGGGCAACGACGCGGATGCGCGCATCTACCTGCCCGCCGATCCCCAGATCGGTGCGGACCCGCAGTCGCCACGCGGCCCGATCCGCGCCTTCCGGACCATTGCCGCCGCCCATGCCAACCTGCGCGAGGACCAGCCCGACTGGATCCTGCTGCGCGCCGGCCGGGTCTGGAACGAGCGCCTCGACGTCAAGCGCGGCCGTTCGCCGGCCGAGCGCGCGGTCGCGACCTCGTGGGGCGCGGGTCCGCGACCCGAGCTGCGCACCGGCACCGACAAGGCGATCGGCAACTACCAGTTGGTGAACGTCGCGATCGTCGGCCTCCGCTTCTGGGCCCACACCCGCGACAGCGACGGCCCCTACTTCACGGGTTTCGACGGTTCCTCGGGCATCAGCGTGTTCACCCGCCTGCGCGGCGACCGGCGCCAGGTGCGCGACGTGCTGATCGAGGATTGCGTGTTCCGCGCCTACAGCAACAACGTCCTGACCGGCGGCGTCGGGGACGGCAACGAGCCCATCACCCGCTTCGTGATCCGGCGCAGCATCCTCTCGGGCAACTATTCCACCAGCGCCCACGCCCAGGGCCTGTACCACACGGGTTCGGGACAGCCGCTGCAACCCTCGGTGCTGCTGCAGGAAAACCTGTTCGACCACAACGGCTGGCGGATCCAGTCGCGCGACGGCAACAACGCCCAGGCCGAAGGCCAGGCGACGATGTTCAACCACAACAGGTACTTCTCCTGCGCCAAGGGCGTGATCTTCCAGCGCAACCTGTTCCTGCGCGCCTCGTCCATCGGCAACAAGTGGACCGGCGATACCGGCGACCCGACCCTCGGCGTGGTGATGGAGGACAACCTGTACGTGGAGGGCGAGATCGGCGTCAGCGTCGGCGGCAACTCCGAAGGCCCGGCGCGCTTTCGCGACATGGTGTTCCGCGACAACGTGCTGGTGGACATCGGCCGCAGCCGGCCCACCAACCGCTCCCTGGCCTGGGGCATCGACCTGATCGACTGGCTCGGCGGCGAGGTGACCGGCAACCTGGTGATCCACAACCGCTCCGGCATCACCAATGCCTACGCGCTCAAGACCGACTCGGGCACGCGCTTCGAGGACGTGGTGATCAGCGGCAACGTGCTGGCATTCGCGACCGGCACCGGCACCCCGAGCGTCCAGCTCGGCGACGGCGTGAACGTCGTGTACCGCGACAATACCGTGGTCAGTCCGAGCAACAGCCGGCTGGTGCGGCTCGCCGGCGGCGGCTACACCTTCGCCGGCACCAACCGCTACGTCAGCGGCGCCAGCCAGGCGTTCCAGGTCGACGGCACCCTGCGCACGCTCGCGCAGTGGCGCAGCGACACCGGCGACCAGGGGGCGACCGGCTCGATGCCGGCCTTCCCGGCGCCGCAACGCGACCTGGAGGGCTACGCCGCCACCCTCGGCCTCGACGGCTTCCAGGGCCTGCTGGACGCATTCCACGCCCAATCCAAGGCGACCTGGAACGCGGCGCTGACGGCCGGCGCGATCAACGACTGGCTGCGCGCGGGCTACGGCATGGCGCCCCTGCAGCCGCGGCGCGTGCGCCGCAATGGCGCGACGCCGCTGACGCCACCGGCCGCCTCGTCCACCACTGCCGCCGCCCCGCCTCCCGTGCCCGCGGCTGTTTCCGCGGCCGCACGTGCGTCGGCGACGCCGGCGACCGCGGACGGGGACGTGGCCATGCCGGCCCCCCGCGCGACGCGCCACGGGCCTGCACGATCTCCTGCTGCGGCTGCTGCCGTTCCTGGCCGACGACGGGGACCGTTCACGCACCCGCGAGGCACACCGCGACAGGCGCTGATGCGCGCCGGCGCGGCGCGCGACACCGGAGTGCTCCGTGGCCGCAGGAGGGCCGACGTCGCCCGCGATCCGCGGCCCCGGGCCGGAGTCAGCGCGCCGCGCCGCCCAGTTCGTAGTTCACCCGCCGCCAGGCATTGGCCACCTGGTCGTACAGGGCCTCGATCCGCACCGGGGTGATGCCGCTGCGGCCGAAGTCGGCCACGCCCTGGGCAGTGATGCGCAACAGGCGCTGGCCGCCTTCCACGGTGCTGATGTCGTCGAACTGCAGCCGCGCGGCCGGGATCCCGAGCTGGCGGTCGAGCTCGACCGTGATCCGGTCCTCGAGCTGCCGCACCAGGAGCGCATCGTTGGGAACGAGGCGCTCGCCGGCAGCCACGCCGCCGATGGTCAGCTGCGGATAGCCGGCGCTCTGGAACGTGGTGTCGTAGATCGTGCTGTAGCGGAAGCCGATCCAGTCCGCGTCGTCGCCCACGCGCAGCCGGCCCTCGCCACTCACGCGGCGGTCGCGCACGCTGGCGATCGCCACGTCGAACGAATCGATGCCCACTTCGATCATGGTCGTGTCGAGCTGTTCGGCCAGGGCCGCCACGACCACGGCCGCGACCGCGTTGTCGAGCGCCTCGTCGCCACTGGTGGCCGCCATCGGGCGCTGTCCGGCCGGCGACGGCGGCCCAGGCGGCTCGGCCACCGGCGCCGACTGCGCCAGCGCCGGCACCGTCGCCAGGCACAGGGCCGCGAGCACGCCACGGATCCATGCACCCGGCGGTGCGAGGGTGCGGGCCGGGGCGTGCATGCGTCGCGTCCTCGTCGCCATGGATTGCGCGCGGTCAGCCTTCGCCGACCACGTCCACCCCGGGCGGCGGCGTGAACGTGAACGTGCCGGAATCGAAGGCCGGATTCCGCTTCCAGCCGCTGAACTGGATCCGGGTGCGCTGCCCGAGCGCGTCCACGATCTCCATCCGCACCAGCCCTTGCGCGTCCAGGCCGAGCCTGGCGGACTGGAACGCGGCGTCCTCCCCGCCCTGCCGTGGCCGCAGCACCAGCCACTGCAGGCCCTCGGAATCGCCCAGCTCCTCAACCACGAAATCGCGGTCCAGGCGCGCCGGGTCGATCAGCGCGGCCAACGGGCTGTCCTGCTCCGCCCCGCCCTGCGGGCGCCGGGTGACCTGCTCCAGGTCGGGATCGTGCACCCAGACCGTGGTGCCGTCCGCGACGATCAGCTGCGGGTACGGCGCGCGGTACTCCCAGCGGAACAGGCGCGGCGCGGCCAGCGCCACCCGGCCGCTGGAGGACTCACGCTCGCGCCCCGCCTCGTCCAGGACCTGCTGCGTGAACTCGCCCTCCAGGCCATGCAGGCCGCGGGTGAAGCGGTCGAGCTGCTCGCGCGCCCCCGCGTGCGCGACGCCGGCGAGTGCGACCAGGGCGATGAGCAGCCAGCGGCAATTGCGGATCATTCAGGCGTCCTCGGATGCATGGGTGGCGCAAGTCTGCAAAGTCCAAGCTGAACCCGCAGCGCACCCATCCAGTGCAGCAAACGCAGGACGCGAGCGGCAGCGGACGCGGCCGGCGGCCGCGCCCCCCCCGTTGCCCGCCGCGATGCCATCGCAAGGCGTCCGGCCGGGGCCGGACGGCCGGGGCGTCCGGATCCGGGCGGGAGACCAGGGCACCCGGGGTGGCGGACGGGTCGCGGCCGGCACCGTTCCTGCACCCGATGCCCGCTTTTTCGCCTGCGCCGTGGCTAGGGCGGTGGCGGCGCCAGGACCGTGCGGTCGCCGTTGTGCTCGGGTGCGGAGACCACGCCGGCGGCCTCCATCGCCTCCACCAGGCGGGCGGCGCGGTTGTAGCCGATCTTGAGCCGGCGCTGGACCCCCGAGATCGAGGCGCGGCGGGTCTCGGTGACGATCTTCACCGCCTCGTCGTACAGCGGGTCGGACTCGTCGCCCGAACCGCCACCGGCCTCCGGCAGGCCGGTGGCGCCCACCGCGGAGCCGTCGTACATCGTCTGCGCTTCGTCCAGCACGCCTTCGACGTAGTCCGGGCCGCCGCCGCTCTGCTTGAGGTGCTCGACGACGCGGTGGACCTCGTCATCGGAGACGAAGGCGCCGTGCACGCGCTCGGGCATGGCGGTGCCCGGCGGCAGGTAGAGCATGTCGCCGTGGCCGAGCAGGGTCTCGGCGCCGGACTGGTCGAGGATCGTGCGCGAGTCGATCTTGCTCGAGACCTGGAACGCGATGCGGGTCGGGATGTTGGCCTTGATCAGGCCGGTGATCACGTCCACCGACGGGCGCTGGGTGGCCAGGATCAGGTGGATGCCCGCTGCGCGCGCCTTCTGCGCCAGGCGCGCGATCAGTTCCTCGACCTTCTTGCCGACGATCATCATCATGTCGGCGAACTCGTCGATGAAGATGACGATGAACGGCAGCGTTTCCAGCGGTGGCGCGACCTCGCCGGAGCCTTCCTCGGCCCGGAACAGCGGGTCGAGCAGCGGCTGGCCGGCCTCCTGCGCCTCGCGCACCTTCTTGTTGAAGCCGGCCAGGTTGCGCACGCCCACCGCGCTCATCAGCTTGTAGCGGCGCTCCATCTCGGCCACGCACCAGCGCAGGCCGTTGGCGGCCTCCTTCATGTCGGTGACCACCGGCGCCAGCAGGTGCGGGATGCCCTCGTAGACGCTGAGCTCGAGCATCTTCGGGTCGATCATCAGCATCCGCAGGTCCTTGGCGGACGCCTTGTACAGCAGGCTCAGCACCATCGCGTTGACCGCCACCGACTTGCCCGAGCCGGTGGTGCCGGCCACCAGCAGGTGCGGCATGCGCGCCAGGTCGGCCACCGTCGGACGGCCGGCGATGTCCTTGCCCAGCGCAAGCGTGAGCAGGCTCGAGGACTTGTCGTACTCCTTCGAACGCAGCAGCTCGGAAAGGTAGATCATCTCGCGGTGGGTGTTGGGCGTCTCCAGCCCGATCACCGACTTGCCCGGGATCACGTCCACCACCCGCACCGACTTCACGCTCAGGCCGCGCGCGATGTCCTTGTCCAGCGAGCTGATCTGGCTGACCTTGATCCCCGGTGCCGGCTCGATCTCGAAGCGGGTGATCACCGGCCCCGGATAGGCACCGACCACCTGGGCGTCGATGCGGAAGTCCTTGAGCTTGAACTCGATCTGGCGCGAGAGCGTTTCCAGCGTCTCCTCGTCGTAGCCCTTGGGCTGCGGCTTGGGATCGTCCAGCAGGGCCAGCGGCGGCAGGCCGGTGCCGTCGCCGACGTGGAACAGCGGGATCTGCTGTTCGCGCTTGGCGCGTTCGCTCTTCTCGACCACCGGCGCCGGCGGCGGCTCGATCTTCACCTTCTCGCGCCGGGCGCGCAGCTCGCTTTCCGCGCGCCTTGTTTCCTCGCGCTCCACCCGCCGTTCGCGGGCCTGGATGTGTTCGGAGGCCTGCTTGCGCCCGCGTCGCAGCAACTCCGGCAGCATCAGCACCCAGCCGCCGATCCGGTCGGCCAGCGCCAGCCAGGACAGCCCGGTGGCGAGCGTGACCGACACCAGCAGCAGCGCCAGCAGGAACATGTTGCCGCCCAGTGCGCCGAAGCCCCGGTCCAGCGAATTTCCCACCAGCCGCCCCAGTACCCCGCCGCCGCCAGCCGGCAGCCCGGGCACCGCGCCCATGCGCAGGTACAGCAGCCCGGTGGCCGCGACCAGGAAGCCGACGATGCCCACCAGGCGCAGCGCCGGGCCGAAATCCACCCGCCCGCCGCCGGCCGGCTCGCTCCCGAACAGCGCGATCCAGGCCACCGCGCCGAGCACCAGCGGCAGCAGGTAGGCCACGTAGCCGGTCAGGTACAGCAGCACGTCCGCGATCCAGGCCCCGACCGGCCCGCCGGCGTTGGACAAGGGCGCGGTCACCCCGCCGGCCGCGGTGGACCAGCCCGGGTCGTCGGGCGAGTAGGTCGCCAGGCACACCAGCAGGTACAGCAGCAGGGGCGCGATGAGGATCATCGCGATGTCGCGCAGCAGCCGCTGGCGGCGCGGATCCGGCGGCGCGACGTCCTTCGTCGACGCGCGCTGGCGCCTGCCGCGTTCAGGAACCGCCCGAGCCACCGTCATGCACTGCCTTAGGAAAGAGACCCAATTACTTGATCTTAATTCAAAGTTTCAGTGATTGCAGTGCCGGGTGCCGGAGCTCCCCGCGTTCCACGTTGAGGCCCCGGACCAGCGCCGCGTCCCCGCGCCAGTCGCCCGAGGCCAGCCGGTCCACCCACGGCAGGATAGCGGCGCTGATCGCCTGCGACGCGGTCCTGGGGACCGCGCCGGGCATGTTGGTCACGCAGAAATGGGCCACGCCCTCCTCCACGAACACCGGCTCCTGCCAGGTCGTAGGCCGCGAGGTCTCGAAGCAGCCGCCCTGGTCGATTGCGATGTCCACCATCACGCTGCCGGGCTCCATGCCCCGGACCATCTCCCGGCTGACCACGCGCGGTGCGACCGCGCCGGTCACCAGCACCGCGCCCACCACTAGGTCGGCCTCGGCCACTTCGCGCGCCACCTGGTCCTCGTAGGGATACAGGGCGGTGACGTTGTGGCCCAGCCGGGTCATCGCATCGAGGCGGTCGCCGCGCTTCTCGAACACCACCACGCGCGCGCCGCCGGCCGCCGCCAGCGACGCCGCCGCGCCACCGGCCTGTCCCGCCCCCAGTACCACCACCTTGCCACGCGGGGTGGCGGGCAGGCCGCCGAGCAGGACGCCCTTGCCGCCCAACGGCTGGTGCAGGTAGTGGGTGCCCACCTGGACCGCGATCCGGCCGGCGATCACCGACATCGGGGCCAGCAGCGGCAGGGTGCCGTCGTCGAGCTCCACGGTCTCGAATGCCACCGCGGTCAGCCCGATCTCCAGCAGCCGGCGCGCCAGCGGCGGGTCGGGCGCCAGGTGCAGGTAGCAGAACAGCAGGTGGCCGGGACGCAGCAGCGCGAGGTCACCCTCCACCGGCTCCTTGACCTTGACGATGAGTTCGCCGCGCGCATACGCCTCGGCCGCATCGCCGGCGATGCGCACGCCAAGCCGTTCGTACTGGGCATCGTCGAAACCCGAGGCCAGCCCGGCGCCACGCTCCACCCACACTTCATGCCCGCGCCGGACCAGGTCGCCGGCGGCGGCGGGGACGAGCGCCACGCGCCCTTCCATGATCCTGGTCTCCCTGGGTACGCCGATGCGCATGCGTGCCTCCGGTCAGGCGCGGGGACCTCGACAAAAAACCCGCGCAGCACGTGCACGGGTCCGGCCGGGACGACGGGTCGCGGGACGAGTACGCAGCGTTCCGCGCGACACCGGCGCACGCGCCTTGTGTTGCCGCCGCCGCGCCGCCAAGCTATTGCCCCGTCACGCCGCGACCTATCCACAGCGAGTATACATGAGCGCTTCTTCGCCCCGGCACGTCCGCCTCCTGATCCTCGGTTCCGGCCCCGCCGGCTGGACCGCCGCCGTCTACGCCGCGCGTGCCAACCTCAAGCCGGTGGTGATCACCGGGCTGCAGATGGGCGGGCAGCTGATGACCACGACCGAGGTCGACAACTGGCCGGGCGACCCGCACGGGCTGCTGGGGCCGGACCTGATGGCGCGGATGCAGGCGCACGCCGAGCGCTTCGACACCGAGGTGGTGTTCGACCACATCCACACCGCCGACCTGTCCAGGCGCCCGTTTACCCTGGTCGGCGACAGCGGCACCTACACCTGCGACGCGCTGATCATCGCCACCGGCGCCACCGCCAAGTACCTCGGGCTCGAGTCGGAGGAAAAGTTCAAGGGTCGCGGCGTGTCCGCCTGCGCCACCTGCGACGGGTTCTTCTACAAGGACCAGGACGTGGCCGTGGTCGGCGGCGGCAACACCGCGGTCGAGGAGGCGCTGTACCTGTCCAACATCGCGCGCAAGGTCTACCTGGTGCACCGCCGCGACACGCTGCGCGCGGAAAAGATCATGCAGGACAAGCTGTTCGCCAAGGTCGAGGCCGGGAAAATCGAGCCGGTCTGGCACCACGTGGTCGACGAGGTGCTCGGCAATGATGCCGGCGTGACCGGGATGCGGTTGAAGTCGGTGCTCGACGGCTCCACGCGCGAGATCGACGTGCAGGGCTTCTTCGTCGCCATCGGCCACACCCCCAACACCGGCCTGTTCGAGGGCCAGCTGGCGATGGACAACGGCTATATCGAAATCCGCTCCGGGCTCGGCGGCAACGCCACCGCGACCTCGGTGCCGGGCGTGTTCGCCGCCGGCGACGTCACCGACCAGCACTACCGGCAGGCGATCACCTCCGCCGGTTTCGGCTGCATGGCCGCGCTCGATGCCGAGCGGTTCCTGGACAAGGAGGCCTGAGGCCACGCCACGCCGGCCCCCGCGCACGGCCGCGGGGGCGCCGCGGCCGGCCGCCGGACCACGCCCGCATGGCTGAAGTCCGGATCCATTCCCGCCTGTCGCAGATCCCCGCCGCCGCGTGGGACGCCCTGCACGACGGCGCCAATCCGTTCATCGCGCACGCCTTCCTCGCGGGCCTGGAGGAGACCGGCTGCCTGCGCCCGGAATGGGGCTGGATCCCCCACCATGTCGCGCTCTGGGAAGGCGACCGGCTGCTGGCCGCGGCGCCGGCGTACCTGAAGGACAACTCGCACGGCGAGTTCGTGTTCGACCATGCCTGGGCGCACGCCCATGCGCAGCACGGGCTCGACTACTACCCCAAGCTGCTGTGCGCGGTGCCCTACTCGCCGGTGACCGGGCCACGCCTGCTGGCACCGACCGCGGACCTGCGCACCAGGCTGGCACGGGCACTGGCCGCGGAGGCCTCGCGCCTGGGCCTGTCGTCGGCGCACGTGAACTTCCATGCCGCGGAGCAGGACGGCGCCTTCGACGGCGACTGGCTCGAGCGGGCCGACCTGCAGTACCACTGGCGCAACGAGGCCGGCTGGTCGTGCTTCGACGACTACCTGGCGGCGATGGACCACAAGCACCGCAAGAACATCCGCCAGGAGCGGGCGAAGGTGGCGCGGGCCGGGGTGTCGTTCCGCGTCGTCCACGGCGGCGAGGCCAGCGACGCCGACCTAGCGGCGATGCACGGCTTCTACCTGCAGACCTTCGCCGAATACGGCAACGCGCCGGCGCTGACCCTGGATTTCCTGCGCCACCTGGCCAGCGCGGTGCCGGCGCGGCTGGTGCTGGTGCTGGCCGAGCACGACGGCCGCCCCGTGGCCGGCGCGCTGTGCCTGCGCGGGGCCGACACCCTGTACGGACGCTACTGGGGCGCGCACGTGCAGCTGCCCGGCCTGCACTTCGAGACCTGCTACTACCAGGGTATCGACTACTGCCTGCGCGAGGGCCTGCACGCATTCGAGCCGGGTGCCCAGGGAGAACACAAGATCGCACGCGGCTTCCTGCCCGCGCCGGTGCGCAGCCGGCACTGGATCGCCGACCCCCGGTTCCGCGAGGCGCTGGCCGACTGGTGCGCCCGCGAACGCGCGGCCGTGCGCCAGCACGGCCTCTGGCTCGGGCGCCGCAGCCCGTTCCGCGCGCGCTAGCGCCTGCCGCCACGGCACCTGGCGCACCACGCCCTGCCGGCGTCACTCCGGGGCCCGGGCCCGCGAGCGGCGCCTACAATGGACGGGTGAGCCTGCAGATCCCGTGGCTGGACGACGATCCCGACGCCCCCTTCCCCGATCCGGGCGCGGTGCGCGGGCTGCCCGACGGACTGCTCGCGGCGGGCGGCGACCTGTCGACCACGCGCCTGCTCAACGCCTACCGGCAGGGAATCTTCCCGTGGTACTCCGAAGGCCAGCCGATCCTGTGGTGGTCCCCGGATCCGCGCACCGTCTTGCGCACCGACGGCGTGCGCCTGTCCCGGCGCTTCCGCCGCACGCTGCGGTCCTCGCCCTGGGTGGCGCGCGCGGACACCGCCTTCGAACGCGTGGTCGCACGCTGCGCCGACGCCCCCCGCCCCGGCCAGCGCGGAACCTGGATCACCCCGGCGATGCGCGCGGCCTACCAGCGCCTGCACGCGCTCGGCCATGCGCACAGCGTCGAGGTGTACGCCGGGCCCGAACCGGATGCGGCGCTGGTCGGGGGCATCTACGGCGTCGCCATCGGGCGGATGTTCTTCGGCGAGAGCATGTTCAGCGACGCCTCCGGGGGCTCGAAGGCGGCGCTGGCCTCGCTGGCGGCCTGGCTGCACGCACGCGGCTGGCCCTGGATCGACGCCCAGGTCGAAAGCCCGCACCTGCTCGCCTTGGGGGCCGAAACGGTGCCGCGCGCGCGGTTCCTCGACCGGGTTGCGGCGCTGGCGGCGGCGCCCGGCGGGCCGGGCCGCTGGACCACCGCCTTCGGCGCGCGGCCGGTGCGCCAGCTCGCCGCGCCCGGCTGACGCCCGGCGCACCGCCACGGGCGCGGTTCTTTGCATCCCCAGCCCCCCGCATGCCACAATGGCCTGCTTTTTTTCGCGGCCACGCCGCGCCCGCAACCCACGGCAAACAGGACGAATGGCGAAAGACGACGTCATCGAATTCGAAGGCACGGTCTCCGAAACGCTCCCGAACACGATGTTCCGGGTGAAGCTGGAGAACGGCCACGAGATCATCGCGCACATCTCCGGGCGGATGCGCAAGAACTACATCCGCATCCTGACCGGCGACCGGGTCAAGGTCGAGATGACGCCCTACGACCTCACCAAGGGTCGCATCACCTACCGCATGAAGTAGGGTCGCGCGGCCGCTGCCGCGACCACGCCCGCCCCCGCGCGGGCCGCCGGGCCGGGCCCGGCCCGTCCCTCCCCGACCGGCGTCCATGCCATCAGTCCCATGGCGGGCTGCCGGCGGCGCGCCTATGCTCCGGCATTTCCTCGACCGGAGATGCCCATGCACAGGCCCCACCTGCCCCACGCACTCGCCCTGTCGATCGCCTTCGCCCTCGCGCTCGCGGCGCCGGCGTCCCACGCCGAGCGGTCCGGGGCGGCTCCCGCGGCCCAGGAGGCCGTCCAGGACGAGAGCCGCCGGCTCAACGCCTGGTTCGACGAGAAGTTCGCCGAGGAGCTGCGCTTCAGCCCGATCGCCCTGACCGTGCTTGGGCGCAAGGAGCTGTACGACCAGCTCGACGACGTCTCCGACGAGGCCGCGGAGCGCCAGCTGGCCTGGCGCCGGGCGACCGTCGAGGAGATGGAATCGCGGTTCGACTACGACGCGCTCGACGAGGAGGCCCGGCTGTCCTGGGACCTGTGGAAGCAGCAGTACGAACTTGCCGCCGTGCGCCACCGCTTCCGCCGCAACGCTTATGTGTTCAACCAGATGCAGGGGGTGCAGTCGTTCCTGCCGACGTTCCTGATCAACTTCCACAAGGTCGAGAGCGAGGCCGACTTCCAGGCCTACCTGTCGCGCCTGGCGGCGTTGCGCAAGGGTTTCGGAACGCTGCTGGAGCGGGCGCGGCGCAACGCCGAGGACGGCTACCGCATGCCGCGCTTCGCATACGAGGGCGTGCTGGCCGAAGCCCGCGCGGTCGTGTCCGGGGCGCCGTTCGACGAGGGCCCGGACTCCGCCCTGTGGGCCGACCTGCAGGCCAAGGCCGACGGCCTGGCGAAGGCCGGCACCATCGATGCCGCCCGCGCGGAGACGCTGAAGTCGCAGGCGCGCGAGGCGCTGCTGGCGCACGTGGCCCCGGCCTACCGCGAACTGATCGCCTGGGCAGAGGCCGACCTCGTGAACGCGCAGGAGAACCCGGCGGGCGTCGGCAGCACCCAGCCCGAGGGCGCGGAGTACTACCGGGCCATGCTCCGCCTGCACACCAGCACCGACCTGGACCCGGCGCAGATCCACAGGATCGGCCTGGAAGAGGTGGAGCGCATCCACCGCGAGATGCATGCGGTGATGGAGCGCGTCGGCTTCGAGGGCAGCCTGCAGGACTTCTTCGCCTACATCGCCAGCGACCCGAAGTTCCGCTTCCCCGACACCGACGAGGGCCGCCAGGCCTACATCGATGCCGCGACCGCGGCGATCGACAACATCAAGCAGGTGCTGCCCCGCTACTTCGGGCTGCTGCCCAAGGCCGACCTGGTAGTGAGGCGGGTGGAGTCCTTCCGCGAACAGCCCGGCGCGGCGCAGCACTACATGCCGGGCGCGCCCGACGGCTCGCGCCCCGGCGTCTACTACGCGCACCTCTCGGACATGGGCGCGATGCCGATCCCCGAGCTCGAGGTGATCGCCTACCACGAGGGCCTGCCTGGCCACCACATGCAGATCTCGATCGCGCAGGAGCTCACCGGCGTGCCGCAGTTCCGCACCCAGGCACGCTCGACCGCGTACTCCGAGGGCTGGGGCCTGTACGCAGAATGGCTGGCGCGGGAGATGCCGGGCACCTACCAGGATCCCTACTCCGAGTACGGGCGCCTGAGCAGCGAGCTGTGGCGCGCCGTGCGCCTGGTGGTGGACACCGGCCTGCACGCCAAGGGCTGGACCGAACAGCAGGCCGTGGACTACTTCCAGGCCAACACTGCCATCCCCGACGCCTCGGTGCGCTCGGAAGTGCAGCGCTACATCACCTGGCCGGGACAGGCCACGGCGTACAAGATCGGCATGCTCCGGATCCAGGAGCTCCGGCGCAAGGCCGAGGCGGAACTGGGCGAGCGCTTCGACATCCGCGGGTTCCACGACGCGGTGCTTGGCGGCGGGGCGCTGCCGATGAACCTGCTCGAGCGCCGCGTGGACCAGTGGATCGCCAGGGTCCAGGGCGGCTGAAGCCGCTCCTGCGGGGATTGCGTCGCGGCGATCGCCGGCAGCGGTCGTGCCCATGAAACGAAACAGGGCGGCCATCGGGCCGCCCTGTTTCGCTCCTGCTACCGTGCGGTCACTCGACCGTCGCCGGCAGCAGCTTCTCCGGCTCGGGGAAGGCCTCGACCAGCAGCTCGTCGTCCCTGACGTCGACGCTGACCCGGCCGCCGTTGACCAGCTTGCCGAACAGCAGTTCGTCGGCCAGCGGCCGCTTGACCTTGTCCTGGATCACCCGCGCCATCGGCCGCGCGCCCATCTGCGGGTCGAAGCCGTGCGCGGCCAGCCAGTCGCGGGCCTCCGGGGTCGCGGTCAGGGCCACGTTCTTCTCGTGCAGCTGCGACTCGAGTTCGATCAGGAACTTGTCCACCACCCGCAGCACGTGCTCCATGCCCAGAGGCTGGAACTGCACGATGGCATCGAGGCGGTTGCGGAACTCGGGGCTGAAGCTCTTGCGGATCACCTCCATCGCGTCCGTGCTGTGGTCCTGGCGGGTGAAGCCGATCGAGCGGCGCGAGGCCTGGGCCGCGCCGGCATTGGTGGTCATCACCAGGATCACGTTGCGGAAGTTCGCCTCGCGCCCGTTGGTGTCGGTGAGCATGCCGCGATCCATGACCTGCAGCAGGATGTTGAAGATGTCCGGGTGGGCCTTTTCCACCTCGTCGAGCAGCAGCACGCAGTGCGGGGTCTTGACGATCTTCTCGGTCAGCAGGCCGCCCTGGTCGAAGCCGACGTAGCCCGGGGGCGCGCCGATCAGGCGCGAGACCGAATGCGGCTCCATGTACTCGGACATGTCGAAGCGCACCAGCTCAATGCCCAGCTGCAGGGCCAGCTGGCGGGTGACCTCGGTCTTGCCCACGCCGGTCGGGCCGGCGAACAGAAAGTTGCCGATCGGCTTGTCGGGATTGGCCAGGCCCGAGCGGGCCAGCTTGATCGCCGAGGTCAGGGTCTCGATCGCCGGATCCTGGCCGAAGATCACCATCTTCAGGTTGCGCTCCAGGTGGGCGAGCACGTCCTTGTCCGAGGCGCTGACCTGCTTGGTCGGGATGCGGGCCATCTTGGCCACGATCTGCTCGACCTCCTCGACGTCGATCAGGGTCTTGCGCGCCTCCTCCGGCAACAGCCGCTGGCGCGCGCCGGCCTCGTCGATCACGTCGATCGCCTTGTCCGGCAGCAGACGGTCGCCGATGTGCTTGACCGACAGGTCCACGGCCGCGCGCAGGGCGTCGTCGTCGTAGCGGACGTCATGGTGCTCCTCGTAGCGCGCCTTGAGGCCGCGCAGGATCTCGTAGGCCTCGCCCACGGTCGGTTCGGCGATGTCGATCTTCTGGAACCGCCGCGCCAGCGCGCGGTCCTTCTCGAAGATGCCGCGGTACTCCTGGAACGTGGTCGAGCCGATGCAGCGCAGCTCGCCCGAGGCCAGGGCCGGCTTGATCAGGTTCGAGGCGTCCATGGTGCCGCCGGAGGCGGACCCGGCACCGATGATGGTGTGGATCTCGTCGATGAACAGGATCGCGCCCGGGTGCTTCCGGATCGCGGTCAGCACCGCCTTCAGGCGCTTCTCGAAGTCGCCCCGGTACTTGGTGCCGGCCACCAGCGCGCCCAGGTCGAGCGAGTAGATGGTGGCGTCGGCCAGCACCTCGGGCACCTCGCCGTCGACGATCCGCCGCGCCAGGCCCTCGGCGATCGCGGTCTTGCCCACGCCGGCCTCGCCCACGTACAGCGGGTTGTTCTTGCGCCGGCGGCACAGGACCTGGATGGTGCGCTCGATCTCCTCGGCGCGGCCCACCAGCGGGTCGATCCGGCCCTCGAGCGCCATCGCGTTGAGGTTGGTCGCGAACTCGGCCAGGGCGTCGGCCTTGCCCTCGCCCTCGCCGCCCTCGGCGCGCGCGGCACCGTCCTCGCCGGTGTGCGCCGGATCCTCGCCGCCGGTCTTGGCGATGCCATGGGACATGTAGTTGACCACGTCCAGGCGGGTGATGTCCTGCTGGTGCAGGAAGTACACCGCGTGCGAGTCCTTCTCGCCGAAGATCGCCACCAGCACGTTGGCGCCGGTGACCTCCTTCTTGCCCGAGGACTGGACGTGGTAGACCGCCCGCTGCAGCACGCGCTGGAAGCCGAGCGTGGGCTGGGTGTCGCGGCCGTCGTCGTCGGGCAGCTTGGAGACGGAGGTGAGGATGGCCTGCTCCAGGTCGCTGCGCAGGCGGTGGAAGTCGGCGCCGGTGGCCTTGAGCACCGCCTCCGCGGACGGGTTGTCGAGCAGCGCCAGCAGCAGGTGCTCGACCGTCATGTACTCGTCGCGCGCCTCGCGGGCCCGCTTGTAGCACTGGCCGATGCTGTATTCGAGATCCTTGCTGAACATGGGGCTGGAGCCTCCGGGGAACTGCCACCTGTATGGGGCCACGATCCCGGCTTTTCCATGCCCCCCTGGCCCGGCTCCCTTTTAGGCCTTTTCCATGGTGCAGAGCAAGGGGTGCTGGTTGAGCCGCGAGTACTCGTTCACCTGGGCCACCTTGGACTCGGCGACCTCCCGGCTGTAGACCCCGCAGACCCCCCGCCCGCGGGTGTGGACGTGGAGCATGACCTGGGTGGCCTTCTCCACGTCCATGGCGAAGAACCGCACCAGGACGTCGACCACGAAGTCCATGGGGGTGTAGTCGTCGTTCAGCAACAGGACCGAATACAGCGGCGGCCGCGCCAGCTCGGGACGGCCGGTCTCCACCACCGTGCCCTGCTCGTGGTCTGGCGAATGTTTCCGGGTCATGTCCCCATTATACGAAGGTCGCGTGCAGCGCACGTCCATCCGGGCCGGCATGGACGGGCCCGCAGCGGCGGGAGACAATCCGCCGTTCCAACAGAACCACAGGGGGGTTGTTCCGATGCTGCTGCGCAACGTTCTTGCGTTTTCCACGGCCCTGCTGCTCGGCGGGCTGGCCGCCGCCCCGGCGCAGGCCGATCCCTCGGTCGCCGCGCGCCTGGACGCCCGCGGGGTGCGCTACGTCGTCGACGAGGACGGCGACTACAGGGTCACCTACAACTACGCCGACGAGGGCCGGACCCAGCTGGTGTTCGTGTCGGGGCGCACCGAGAGCATCGCCGGATTCCGGATCCGCGAGGTGTTCGCGCCGGCCGCCCGGATCGGCCGCGATGGCGTCACCGGGCACAAGGCGCTGGAGCTGCTCGAGGAGAGCCGGCGGCAGAAGATCGGCGCCTGGGAGATCGCCGGCGACGTGCTCTACTACGTCATCAAGCTGCCCGACAGCATCGACGCCGCCCAGCTCGAGGCGGCCATGGACATCGCTGCCGAGATCGCGGACGACAAGGAAATCGAGTTCAGCGGCGATCGCGACGACCTGTGAGGACCGGCGCCCGATGAGCTTCCGCGAAGGCAGGTTCTGGCAACCCGACGTCACCGTGGCCACGGTGGTCGTCGACGCCGGCCGCCTGCTGTGCGTGGAGGAACGGGTCCAGGGCCGGCTGGTGCTGAACCAGCCGGCCGGGCACCTGGAGCCGGACGAGTCGCTGCTCGAGGCGGCCCTGCGCGAGACCCGCGAGGAGACCGGCTGGGACGTGCGCCTGACCGCTTTCGTCGGCGCCTACCAGTGGAAGGTCCCGGAGACCGGGGCCCACTACCTGCGCTTCGCATTCGCCGCCGAGCCGGTGGCGCACGACCCGGCGCGTGCCCTGGACGAGGGCATCGAGCGCGCCCTGTGGATGACCCCCGCCGAACTGCGGGCGGCGTCCGACCGCCACCGCAGCCCCCTGGTGTGGCGGGTGGTGGCCGACTTCCTGGCCGGGCGCCGGCACCCGCTGGACCTGGTCGCGCAGCTGGGATGAGCACCGCGCAGGTCATCGTCGGCGTGTCCGGCGGCGTCGACTCCTCGGTCGCCGCCCTGCTGCTGCGCGACGCCGGGCACCCGATCGCCGGCCTGTTCATGCAGAACTGGGCGGACGACGGCAGCGGCGAGTGCCGGGCCGAAGAGGACCGCCGGGACGCGGTCGCGGTCTGTGGCCGGCTCGGCATCCCGATCCACTTCCGCGACTTCTCCGCCGAATACTGGAGCGGCGTGTTCGAGCACTTCGTGGCCGAATACGCCGCCGGCCGCACGCCCAACCCGGACGTGCTGTGCAACCGCGAGATCAAGTTCCGCTACTTCCTCGACGCCGCGCGCGAACTGGGCGCGCGCCACATCGCCACCGGCCACTACGCCCGCCTCGCGCAGGAGCGCGGCCGGTGGCGCCTGCTGCGCGGACGCGACCGCGGCAAGGACCAGAGCTATTTCCTGCACCAGCTGGGCCAGGTGCAGCTGGCGCACACCCTGTTCCCGCTGGGCGACATGCCCAAGCCCGAGGTGCGCCGGATCGCGCGCGAGACCGGGCTGCCGACCGCGGACAAGAAGGATTCGACCGGCATCTGCTTCATCGGCGAGCGCGACTTCCGCAGCTTCCTGGCCCAGTACCTGCCCGCGCGCGAAGGCGAGATCCAGACCCCGGACGGTCGCGTGCTGGGCCGCCATCCGGGCGTGTTCTACTTCACCCTCGGCCAGCGCGAGGGCCTGCAGCTGGGCGGCGTGCGCGGCTTCGACGCGGCGCCCTGGTACGTGGTCGGCAAGGACGTGGCGCACAACGTGCTCGTGGTTGACCAGGGCAGCGACAGCCCCTATCTCATGTCCACGCGGCTGTGGAGCGAGCCGGCCCACTGGATCGACGGCGCCCCGCCCGCGGCCCGCTTCGAATGCATGGCCCAGACCCGATACCGGCAACCGGAGGAACCCTGCCAGGTGAGCATCGACGAATCCAGCGGCGCCCTCGAAGTGGTGTTCGCCCGCCCGCAACGCGCGGTGACCCCCGGCCAGTCCGTGGTCCTCTACGATGGCGATGTGTGCCTGGGCGGCGCCGTGATCGCCGCCACCGACGCCCCGCTGGAGCGGCGCCTGCGCGAGGCCGCAGCATGAGCGACGACCGTACCCTGGCCCTCGCCGGCCTGGCCCAGGCGCTCAAGCAGGTGCGCCGGATCGCCGAGACCGGCCAGGCCGACGCCGCCGTGCTGGCCACCGCGCTCGACAGCGTGTTCCGGATCGAGGCCGATTCGGTGGAGGGCGTGTACGGCGGCGCGAACCGCCTGCGCGACGGCCTGCTGCTGCTGCGCGGGCACCTGGCCGGCCAGGGCGAGGACGCGCAGCTGCCGAAGCTGGCCCTGTCGGTGACCCAGCTCGAGCGGCGCTTCGCCACGGCCGGCCCGATCGCCGACCGGGTCCACGAGGGCATCCTCGAACTGGGCCCCAGGGCCAGCGAGCTGGGCAGCAGCCACCCCGAGGTGATCTCCGCGCTCGGCGCGCTGTACGCCGAGACCGTGAGCCACCTGCGTCCGCGGGTGATGGTGCAGGGCAACCCCCACTACCTGGGGCAGGCCAGCGTGGTGGCGGAGATCCGCGCCATCCTGCTCGCGGCCCTGCGCTCGGCGGTGCTGTGGCGCCAGCTGGGCGGCAGCGTATGGGACTTCCTCCTGCGCAAGCGGGCGCTCCAGCAGTCGGTGGAGGGCTGGCTGGGCTGAAGCCGGCCACCGCCCCAGGGGCGGTGGCGAAGCCCCGCCCGATCGACGTGGCCGCCCTGCAGACGCGGGGCACGCGACTGCGCTGGTCTGCGCGCACAGCCCAGACGGAGCGAGCCATGCGGATCCGGACCATCCTTTCCGACCTCGACTCCACCCGGGACGCGCGCGAAGCGCTGTACCGGCATTTCCACCGCCACCCCGAGCTGTCGCTGCAGGAATACGCGACCGCCGACCGCATCGAGCAGGAGCTGCGGGCGTCGGGCATCGAGGAGGTGCTGCGGATCGGCAGGACCGGGGTGGTGGCCATCCTGCGCAACGGCGGCGGGCCGGTGGTCGCGATGCGCGGCGACACCGACGGCCTGCCGATGGCCGAGCGCTCGGGGGTGGACTACGCCGCCGAAGGCGTCACCCAGGTCGACGAAGCCACCGGCAAGGAGACGCCGGTCGCCCATACCTGCGGGCACGACTTCCACATCGTCTGCCTGCTGGGCGCGACCCAGGCGCTGCATGCGCACCGCGACAGCTGGTCGGGCACCTTCGTCGCGGTGTTCCAGCCCGGCGAGGAAAACGCGGCCGGGGCGAAGGCCATGGTCGCGGCGGGGATCGTCGACAAGGTACCCAGGCCTGATGTCTACCTCGGCCAGCACGTGCTCGGCTCGCTCCCCGGCGGCGCCGTCGGCATCCGCAGCGGACCGCTGTTCTCGGCCGCGGCCTCGATCGAGATCACGCTGTACGGAAAGGGGTCGCACGGCTCGATGCCCAACCTGGGCGTGGACCCGATCGTGCTGGGGGCGGCGATCGTGACCCGGCTGCAGACCATCGTGGCCCGCGAGGTCGCGCCGAAAGAAACGGCGGTGGTCACCGTGGGCAGCTTCCACGCCGGCACCAAGTCCAACATCATCCCCGACTCGGCCGTGCTGCAGCTCAACACCCGCGCCTTCGACAAGGCCGTGGAGGCCCACCTGCACGAGGCGATCGAGCGCATCGTCCGCGCCGAATGCGAAGCGGCGCGCTGCCCGAAGCCGCCGGAGTTCCGCTATTACGACCAGTATCCGCTGACCTCCAACCACGACGAGCCCACGGCCCGGGTGCGCGCGGCCTTCGATGCGTACTTCGGCGAGGACTCGGTGGACATGGCGCCGGTGCCGGCGTCCGAGGACTTCTCGGTCATCCCCGACGCCTTCGGCTGCCCTTACACCTACTGGGGCCTGGGCGGCTTCAAGGACTGGAAGAACGCGCCGGGCAACCATTCGCCCTTCTTCGCGCCCGACATCCAGCCCACGCTCGACCGCGGCACCGAAGCGATCGTGGTCGCCGCATCGCCCTGGCTCATTGGAGGCAAGTGATGAACACCACCGCCGCGACCACGGGCGCCAGCGACACCGGCTTCAAGGGCAACGACTCGGCCCTGCTGGGCATCGTGCTGGCCGTCGTCACCTTCTGGCTGTTCGCCCAGACCACCATGAACATCGGCCCGCTGATGGCCGACGACCTCGGCATGCCGATGCCGACGATGAACATCGCGATCTCGCTGTCGGCGCTGTTCTCGGGCATGTTCATCGTGGTGCTGGGCGGGCTGGGCGACCGCTTCGGCCGGGTCAGGGTGGTGTTCTTCGGCAACGTGCTCAACATCGCCGGCTCACTGCTGATCGCGCTGGCGGTCGGGGGCGCCCTGGCCACGC
This sequence comes from Luteimonas wenzhouensis, assembly GCF_007859305.1. Taxonomy (GTDB): domain Bacteria; phylum Pseudomonadota; class Gammaproteobacteria; order Xanthomonadales; family Xanthomonadaceae; genus Luteimonas; species Luteimonas wenzhouensis. The sequence continues at coordinate 42,395 of NZ_VOHE01000008.1, read as the reverse complement.
CCATGGTCCTGGGCGGCCGCATCCTCCAGGGCCTGGCCGCGGGCGCGATCATGCCCTGCACGATGGCCCTGCTGAAGGTCTACTGGGACGGCAGGGACCGCCAGCGGGCGGTGTCGATGTGGTCGATCGGCTCGTGGGGCGGTTCCGGACTGACCGCGATCTTCGGCGGGTTCATGGCCTCGACCGTGCTCGGCTGGCGCTTGATCTTCATCATCTGCGCGCTGGTGTCGGTGGCCTCGATCGCACTGATGCGGCAGATCCCGGAGTCCGCGCCGCTGGCCGGCCGGCCCGGCAAGACCGACTGGGCCGGGATCGTGTCGATGGCCGTCGGCCTGGCCGCGCTGCTGATCGTGGTGACCCAGGGCTCGAGGATCGGCTGGACAAGCCTGGCGACCTGGGCGCTGCTGGCGGTGTTCCTGCTCGCGTTCGGCGTCTTCGTCAACGCCGAGACGCATGCCGCCTACCCGCTGGTGGACTTCAAGCTGTTCCGCAACAGCGTGTTCACCGGCGCGACGATCTCCAATTTCCTGATCAACGGCACCGCCGGGGCACTGACGGTGTCGTTGTGGGTGCTGCAGGGCGCGGCCGGCATGTCGGCGGCGATGGCCGGCTACCTCACCATCGGCTACGCGGTCTTCATCATCGCCTTCATCCGCGTGGGCGAGAAGCTGCTGCAGCGCTTCGGCCCGCGCAAGCCGATGCTCTGGGGCTGCCTGGTCGTGCTGGCCTCGATCCTGCTGCTGATGGCCACGCACACGCTGCAGTGGCAGTACGCGATCCTCGCGGTCGTGGCCTACTCGCTGTTCGGCCTTGGCCTGGCGTTCTACGCCACGCCGTCCACGGACGCGGCCCTGACCAACCTTCCCGGCGACCAGGCCGGCGCGGGCTCGGGCATCTACAAGATGGCGTCCTCGCTCGGGGCCGCGTTCGGCGTCGCGGCCTCGGCGGCGATCTTCACCGCGCTGTCCACCACCGGCCTGGAGATCGTCGGCACGGTGATCGAATTCAGCGGCCGCCAGGACAACCTGGCGGTGCGCGAGGCCGGCATGGTGGGCCTGGCCTTCAACGCGCTGATGGCGATCGCGGCGCTGGTGTCGGTCACGATCTTCATCCCCAGGCAGAAGAAGGCCTGACGCCGGCGGCGGACACGCAAACGCCCGGCGCGAGGCCGGGCGTCTGCGCATGCCGCGGCGGGCCGGATCAGGCCGCCGTGACCGTCTCGGCCACCTGGCGGTATTCCTCGATCTGGTCGAAGTTCATGTAGCGGTAGATCTCGGCGCCGCGCTCGTTGACCACGCCGATGTCGGCCAGGTACTCCTCGCGGGTCGGGATCCGGCCCAGGCGCGAGCAGATCGCCGCCAGCTCCGCCGAGCCCAGGTACACGTTGGTGTTGCGGCCCAGGCGGTTGGGGAAGTTGCGGGTGCTGGTGGACATGACCGTGGCCCCCTCGCGCACCTGGGCCTGGTTGCCCATGCACAGCGAGCAGCCCGGCATCTCCAGCCGCGCGCCGGCGGTGCCGAAAGTGCCGTAGTGGCCTTCCTTGGTCAGTTCGGCGGCGTCCATCTTGGTCGGCGGGGCCACCCACAGCCGCGTGGGGATGTCGCGCTGGCCTTCCAGCAGCCTGGCCGCGGCGCGGAAGTGGCCGATGTTGGTCATGCACGAGCCGATGAACACCTCGTCGATCTTCGCCCCGGCCACGTCCGACAGGGTCTTGGCGTCGTCGGGGTCGTTCGGGCAGCACACGATCGGCTCGACGATCTCGTCCAGGTCGATCTCGATCACCGCGGCGTACTCGGCGTCGGCGTCGGGCTCGAGCAGCTGCGGGTTGGCCAGCCACTCCTCCATCTTCGCGATCCGGCGCTGCAGGGTGCGCGCGTCCTGGTAGCCCTGGGCGATCATCCACTTCAGCAGCACGATGTTGCTGTTGAGGTATTCGATGATCGGCGCCTTGTCCAGGCGCACGGTGCAGGCGGCGGCCGAGCGCTCGGCCGAGGCGTCGGCCAGTTCGAACGCCTGCTCGATCTTCAGGTCGGGCAGGCCCTCGATCTCCAGGATGCGGCCGGAGAAGATGTTCTTCTTGCCCTGCTTGGCGACCGTCAGCAGGCCCTGCCTGATGGCGTACAGCGGGATCGCGTGCACCAGGTCGCGCAGGGTCACGCCGGGCTGCAGCTTGCCCTTGAATCGCACCAGCACCGATTCGGGCATGTCCAGCGGCATCACGCCGGTGGCGGCGGCGAAGGCGACCAGGCCCGAGCCGGCGGGGAACGAGATGCCGATCGGGAAGCGGGTGTGGCTGTCGCCGCCGGTGCCGACGGTGTCGGGCAGCAGCATGCGGTTGAGCCAGGAGTGGATGATCCCGTCGCCCGGGCGCAGGCTGACGCCGCCGCGGGTGGAGATGAACTCGGGCAGGGTGTGGTGGGTCTTGACGTCCACCGGCTTGGGGTAGGCCGCGGTGTGGCAGAACGACTGCATCACCAGGTCGGCGGAGAAGCCCAGGCACGCCAGATCCTTGAGTTCGTCACGGGTCATCGGCCCGGTGGTGTCCTGGGAACCGACCGTGGTCATCCGCGGTTCGCAGTAGGTGCCCGGGCGCACGCCCTGCCCCTCCGGCAGCCCGCAGGCACGGCCGACCATCTTCTGTGCCAGGGTGAAGCCCTTGCCGCTATCGGCCGGCGCCGCCGGCTGGCGGAACAGCGTGGTGGCGGGGAGGCCCAGCGCCTCGCGCGCCTTGGCGGTCAGGCCGCGGCCGATGATCAGCGGGATCCGGCCGCCGGCGCGCACCTCGTCGAACAGCACCTCGCTCTTGACCTGGAACTCCGCGATTACCTCGCCGTTCTTGAGCGCCTTGCCCTCGTACGGGCGCAGTTCGACCACGTCGCCGTGCTCCATCTTCGACACGTCGAGCTCGATCGGCAGGGCGCCGGCGTCTTCCATGGTGTTGTAGAAGATCGGGGCGATCTTGCCGCCCAGGCACACGCCGCCCGCGCGCTTGTTGGGGATGTACGGGATGTCCTCGCCGGTCCACCACAGCACCGAGTTGGTGGCGGACTTGCGGCTGGAACCGGTGCCGACCACGTCGCCCACGTAGGCGACCTGGTGGCCCTTCTCCTTGAGCTTGAGGATCTCGCCGATCGGGCCGCGCTTGCCGTCCTCCTCGGGCTGGAACGGCGCGTCCAGGCGCCTGTTCTTCAGCATCGCCAGCGCGTGCATCGGGATGTCCGGGCGGGTGGTGGCGTCGGGGGCCGGCGACAGGTCGTCGGTGTTGGTCTCGCCCGGCACCTTGAACACGGTGACGGTCAGGCTCTGCGGCACTTCCGGCTTGCTGGTGAACCACTCCGCGTCTGCCCAGCTCTGCAGCACGGCCTTGGCGTTGGCATTGCCGGCCTTGGCCTTCTCCTCGATGTCGTGGAAGGCGTCGAACACCAGCAGGGTGTGCTTGAGCGCGTCGGCGGCGATCGGACCGAGCTCGGCGTCGTCGAGCAGGTCGATCAGCGGCGAGACGTTGTAGCCGCCAAGCATCGTGCCGAGCAGCTCGGTGGCGCGGGCGCGGCTGATCAGCGGGTTCGCCTCGGTGCCGAAGGCGATCGCGGCCAGGTACGAGGCCTTGACCCTGGCGGCGTCGTCGACGCCGGCCGGGACCCGGTGCACCAGCAGTTCGAGCAGGAATTCGGCCTCGCCCGCCGGCGGGTTCTTGAGCAGTTCGATCAGGTCCGCGGTCTGCTGCGCGGACAGCGGCAGCGGCGGGATGCCGAGGGCGGCGCGCTCGGCGGCGTGTTGGCGGTAGGCTTCGAGCATTGGGCTCTCCAGAGGATGGGACGGAAAGGATGGGAAGGAATGGATCGGCGGCCCGGCCCGGGCGCGCGGCTCAGGCCCGCGGCACGATCAGCTTCAGGCCCTTGAAGTAGTCACGGTGGAAGGCGGCATCGAAGGTGACCAGGCCGTCGCACTGCAACATCGCGTGCGCCCCCACCAGGAAGTCGGCGAGTGGGCGGCGGCCGTCCCCGCGCTGGCGGTGGCGGCGCAGCATCTCCCCCGCGCGCAGGGCCGACTTGGCCTCCAGCACGCTGAAATGCACGCCCATCTCCTCCAGCGCCGCCAGCGCTTCGGCACCGTTGCGCAGCGCCGCGCTGACCTGCGCCAGGGCCACGTCGCAGACCACCACCCGGCCGCCGCCCAGGCATTGGCGCAGGCTGGATTCGACCGCATCCGCGCGCGGGCCGTCGACCAGCAGCTCGACCAGGACCGGGGCCTCGACCGCGATCATCCGCGCGGCTTGCTGGCGGGCTCGGCGGCCGCGTCGAGCGCGAACTTGCCGCGCACCCGCGAGATCGCGTCGTCGACGTGCTTGCTGAGCACGATGCGGCTGCCGTCGAGTTCGACCTTGAGCACGCTGCCCTTGGTCAGGCCCAGGGCGTCGCGCACGGCCTTGGGCAGGGTGATCTGGCCCCGCTCGGCCACGGTGGCTTCCATCGCCTGGCTCCATGGATGAAACGATATGGGAACATGATACATACCTTGTCATCCATACTCCAGCCCGCATACTTTGGGCCGACCCCGCCGCCAGCCGCGTAATCGGGCCGCGACGCGAAGCGGCGTAGACTCGGGACAGACCTGACGCCCGCCAGCCAGAGGAGCCCCCCATGGCCGATTCCTTCGCCACCCGCGCCACGTTCGAGGTCAACGGCAAGACCTACACCTACGCCAGCCTGCCCAGGCTGGGCGAGCGCTTCGACATCGCCCGGCTCCCGTTCTCGATGAAGATCCTGCTGGAGAACCTCCTGCGCCATGAGGACGGCGTGACGGTCCAGCCCCGGCACATCGAGGCGGTGGCGAACTGGGACCCGGCGGCCGAGCCGGAGACCGAGATCGCCTTCATGCCCGCGCGCGTGGTCCTGCAGGACTTCACCGGCGTGCCCTGCGTGGTCGACCTGGCGGCGATGCGCGACGCGGTGGTCAAGCTCGGCGGCCGGCCCGAGCAGATCAACCCGCAGATCCCGTCGGAACTGGTCATCGACCACTCGGTGCAGGTGGATGCCTTCGGCCGCCCGGAGGCACTGGACCTCAACGGCCGGATCGAGTTCGAGCGCAACCGCGAGCGCTACGGCTTCCTGCGCTGGGGGCAGAACGCCTTCCGCAACTTCAAGGTGGTGCCGCCCAACACCGGCATCGTGCACCAGGTGAACCTGGAGCATCTGGCGCGGGTGGTGTTCGAGCGCGAGATCGACGGCACCCGGTGGGCGTTCCCGGACACCGTGTTCGGCACCGACTCCCACACCACCATGATCAACGGTATCGGCGTGCTGGGCTGGGGCGTGGGCGGCATCGAGGCCGAGGCCGCGATGCTGGGCCAGCCCTCGTCGATGCTGATCCCGCAGGTGGTCGGCTTCAAGCTCACCGGCCGCCTGCCCGAGGGCGCCACCGCCACCGACCTGGTGCTCACGGTGACCCAGATGCTGCGCCAGCACGGCGTGGTCGGGAAGTTCGTCGAGTTCTTCGGCGACGGCCTGCAGCACCTGCCGCTGGCCGACCGTGCCACCATCGGCAACATGTCGCCCGAGTACGGCGCCACCTGCGGCATCTTCCCGATCGACGCCGAGGCGATCCGCTACCTGCGCCTGTCGGGCCGCAGCGAGGAACAGATCGCGCTGGTGGAGGCCTACGCGAAGGCCCAGGGGCTGTGGCACGAGCCGGGCCAGCCCGAGGCGCGGTACTCCTCGGTGCTCGAACTCGACATGGCCACGGTCAAGCCATCGCTGGCCGGCCCGCGACGGCCCCAGGACCGGGTGCTGCTGGAGGACATGAAGGCCAACTTCCACGAGAACCTCGGCCCGCTCATCGCGCGCCGCAACGGCGGCCCGGATCCGCAGGTCGTGCGCTTCGAGCGCGAGGGCGGCGGCCAGCCCCAGGCACCGCGGCTGGCGGCCAAGCCGGTGTCCACCATCTGCCTGGACGACTGCCAGCACGAGTTGCGGGACGGCTCGGTGGTCATCGCAGCGATCACCTCCTGCACCAACACCTCCAATCCGGCGGTGATGATCGGGGCCGGCCTGCTGGCGCGCAATGCCGCCGCGCGCGGCCTCAGGCCCGCGCCGTGGGTCAAGACCTCGCTGGCGCCGGGCTCGCTGGTGGTGACCGACTACCTGGCGAAGGCCGGGCTGATGGACGACCTGGAGAAGATGGGCTTCTACCTGGTCGGCTACGGCTGCACCACCTGCATCGGCAATTCCGGCCCGCTGCCCGAGGCGGTGTCCAAGGGCATCGCCGAAAACGACCTGGCGGTGGCCTCGGTGCTTTCGGGCAACCGCAACTTCGAAGGCCGGATCCATCCCGAGGTGAAGATGAACTACCTCGCCTCGCCGCCGCTGGTCGTGGCCTACGCCATCGCCGGCACGGTGGACATCGACCTGACCCGGGAACCGCTGGGCAAGGACAAGGACGGCAACGACGTCTACCTGCGCGACATCTGGCCGAGCAACAAGGAGATCGGCGACCTGATCGCCGCCACCGTGGGACCGGAGCTGTTCCGCCAGAACTACGCCGACGTGTTCAAGGGCGACAGCCGCTGGAACTCGATGGACGCCCCCGACAGCGAGCTCTACCAGTGGAGCGCCGACTCCACCTACATCAAGAACCCGCCCTACTTCGAGGGCATGACGATGCAGGTGGGCCGGATCGACGACATCCATGGCGCGCGCGTGCTGGGCCTGTTCGGCGATTCGATCACCACCGACCACATCTCGCCCGCCGGCGCGATCAAGCCCGATTCGCCCGCAGGCAGGTTCCTGCAGTCGAAGGGCGTGGCACCGCCGGACTTCAACAGCTACGGCTCGCGGCGCGGCAACGACGACGTGATGGTGCGCGGCACCTTCGCCAACATCCGGATCAAGAACCTGTTCTTCGGCGGCGAGGAAGGTGGCAACACCCTCTACTTCGGCAGCAACCCACCGGAGAAGATGTCGATCTACGACGCGGCCATGAAGTACAAGGCCGACGGCACCCCGCTGGTGGTGATCGCCGGCCACGAGTACGGGACCGGCTCGTCGCGCGACTGGGCGGCGAAGGGCACCAACCTGCTCGGGGTCAAGGCCGTGATCGCCGCCAGCTTCGAGCGCATCCACCGCTCCAACCTGGTCGGCATGGGCGTGCTGCCGCTGCAGTTCCACGACGGCGAGAACGCCCAGACCCTGGGCCTGGACGGCACCGAGGTGTACGAGATCACCGGCCTGGAGGACGGCAACGCGCGCACGGCCACGGTGGTCGCGCGCAAGGTCGACGGCAGCCAGGTGCGCTTCGAGGTCCACGTGCTGCTGCTCACCCCGAAGGAGGTGGAGTACTTCCGGCACGGCGGGCTGCTGCACTACGTGCTGCGGCAGCTGGCCGCCGCCTAGCCGCGCGCCTGCACGGCCCGCCGGCCGCGATGGCCGGCGGGCTCAGTCCACGACCGGCGTCCAGCGGGCGCTCGCCAGCCGCCACCGCCCCTGCTCCAGGCGCCAGCCGGTCTCGACCTGGTACACGCGCGCGGCGTCGGGAAGCAGCCCACCGGATCCGCCGCGCAGCAGTGCGGTGAAGCGGACCACGGCGTGTCCCTCGCCGAGTTCGAGCCGCAGCGGTCCGGTATCGACCGCCAGGTCACGGTGCCGCAGCACCAGCAGCGCCGCCAGGCGGCGCGCGCCGTCGCGGTCCAGCCCGTCGTTGCCGATGAAGTCGTCGGCCAGGTGCTGTTGCATTGCAGCAGGATCACGACGTTCGATCGTGGCCTGCAGCTCGGCGAAGGCATCGCGCAGCGCGGCCTCCGGATCGGGCCGCGAACACCCGCCCAGCATGGCCAGCAGCAGCAGCGCGCACGCCCCCGCCAATGCCGCCGCACGCCGTCCGCCACCGGGTCGGGAACGCTCCGTTTCCATGGCCGCTACTGTAGCCGAGCGGCCCTTCCGCGCCCCGCTGGACCGCGCGCGTTCGCGCCTTGCCAGCCCCCGAGGCCTATGCTCCAATCCATACCAGACAGTATCCCCAGACAACACATGCACCGGTTCCGCGGAGGGATGGAATGACGATCGAACGCCCCTGGCTTGCTCACTACCCCGCCGGGGTTCCCGCGGAGATCGACGTCGACCAATACCCCTCCATCCCGGCGATGCTCGACGAGTCGATCCGCCTTTACCGCGACCGGCCCGCGTTCTCGAACATGGGCAAGTGCATCACCTACGGGGAGGTCGAGACGCTCAGCAACCGGTTCGCGGCCTACCTGCTGGGCGAGCTCAGGCTCAAGAAGGGCGATCGCGTCGCGATCATGATGCCCAACTGCCTGCAGTACCCGATCGCGACGTTCGGCGTGCTGCGCGCCGGGTTGACGGTGGTCAACGTCAACCCGATGTACACCGCGCGCGAGCTCAAGCACCAGATGGTGGACTCGGGCGCCAGCGTGATCCTGGTGCTGGACAACTTCGCCAGGACCGTCCAGGAGGTGCTGCCCGAGACCTCGCTGCAGCACGTGATCACCACCGGCCTGGGCGACATGTTGGGTTTCCCCAAGGGCCCCATCGTCAACTTCGTGCTGCGGTACGTGAAGAAGATGGTGCCCGACTACGACCTCCCGTCGGCGGTGCGCTTCCGCGACACGCTGGCGCTGGGCGCCAGGCACGAATTGCCCGAGGTCTCGATCGGGCCCGAGGACATCGCCTTCCTGCAGTACACCGGGGGCACCACGGGGGTGGCCAAGGGCGCGATGCTTACCCACCGCAACCTGGTGGCGAACATGCAGCAGGCCTCGGCCTGGGTCGGCGGCAACGCCCGCCCCGGCGAGGAGGTGATCATCACCGCCCTGCCGCTGTACCACATCTTCGCCCTGACCGCGAACGGGCTGGTGTTCACCAAGTTCGGGGCCAAGAACATCCTCATCACCAATCCGCGCGACATGCCGGGATTCGTCAAGGAGCTCAGGCGCGAGCCGTTCACCGCGATCACCGGGGTCAACACGCTCTTCAACGGCCTGCTCAACACGCCGGGCTTCGACCAGGTCGACTTCTCGAAGCTGCACCTCACCCTCGGCGGCGGCATGGCGGTGCAGCGCGCGGTCGCCGAACGCTGGAAGAAGGTCACCGGGGTGACCCTGGTCGAGGCCTACGGCCTGACCGAAACCTCGCCGGCCGCCTGCATCAACCCCATGGACCTGGCCGAGTACAACGGCTCGATCGGCCTGCCGATCCCCTCCACCGACGCCTGCATCAAGGACGAGGACGGCAACATGCTGCCCGTGGGCGAGGTGGGCGAGCTGTGCATCCGCGGCCCGCAGGTGATGAAGGGTTACTGGAACCGCCCCGAGGACACCGCCGCCGCGATCGACGCCGACGGCTGGCTGCATACCGGCGACATGGCGAAGATGGACGAGAACGGCTTCTTCTACATCGTCGACCGGAAGAAGGACATGATCCTGGTGTCCGGCTTCAACGTGTACCCCAACGAGATCGAGGACGTCATCGCGATGATGCCCGAGGTCCTGGAGGTGGCGGCCGTGGGGGTCCCCGACGAGCGCTCGGGCGAGGTCGTGAAGCTGGTCATCGTCAAGAAGGACCCGGCGCTGACCGCCGAGCAGGTCAAGGCCCATGCGCGGGCCAACCTGACCGGCTACAAGCAGCCCAAGATCATCGAATTCCGTGACGAACTTCCCAAATCCAACGTAGGCAAGATCCTCCGGCGCGAGTTGCGCGGGGATTGAGCCGGGCGGATCCGGGGACTGGATCGTCCCGGCCCAGCGCGCCGCCCTGCAGGCGCCGGCCGGGACGCGGACAAGCGTTCTTCATCCGACCAAACGCCACCTGAGCGGCGTGTATAGTCGAAACGCGCCCCGCCCACGCGGGGCATGGTTCCGTCCATTCCTGTCCAGTCGTCATCCGGAGTCCGTCCATGTCCATCCTCCAGTCCTCGTCCTTTGGTGTCGATTCGTCCCTGGTGCGCCACGTGCGCGACGACGCCGGGGGGGTCGACTGGTGCTTCATGCACGCCAACCCGCCCCAGCTCTACCATCCCTGCTTCTCCGAGCGGCTGCTCAACGAGCTCAAGCGCAGCCAGGAAGGCATCCGCAGGACCCTGGCCGCCGACAACGACCCGCACGCCGGCATCCACCACCTGGTGCTCGCCTCCGACGCCGACGTGTTCAACCTCGGCGGCGACCTGGCGCTGTTCTCGCAGATGATCCGCAACGGCAACCGCGGACGCCTGCTCGAATACGCCAAGCTCTGCATCGAGGTGGCGTTCAACTTCTCCTGCCTGTACGAGGACCGCGTGCACAGCATCGCCGTGGTCCAGGGCGACGCGCTCGGCGGCGGCTTCGAGTCCGCGCTGTGCTGCAATACGATCATCATCGAGGAAGGCGCCGGCATGGGCTTCCCGGAGGTGCTGTTCGACCTGTTCCCGGGCATGGGCGCGTACACCTTCCTCACCCGCCGGGTCCCGGCCGCGCGCGCGGAGCAGATGATGCTCGACGCCAAGGTCTACGGTGCGCGCGAACTGCTGGAGATGGGCGTTGTCGACATGGTCGTCCCCCGTGGCGAGGGCCTCAACGCCGCGCGCGAGCTGATCCGCAAGCACAAGCGCATCGGCAACGCGCTGCGCTCGATGAACGCGGTGCGCCAGGCCTGCAAGCCGGTCAGCCTCGAGGAGCTGCTGTCGGTGACTACCCAGTGGGTGGACGCGGCCATGCGCCTGAACGACCGCGGCCTCAGGGCCATGGAGCGCCTGGTCCGGGCGCAGCAGAAGCGGGCCGCCAGCGTCTACGGCGGCGGCGAGCAGGTCAGCCTGGTCGGCTGATCCGCCGGCGCGGGGCCCAGGCAGGGCCCCGCCGGATCAGGAGGCGTCGGGCCGCGGGCCGCCGTGCCCGGCATCCCCGGGGGAGGCATGGCTGCGCAGGATGCGCTCCACCTCCCGCTTGCTCTGCTGCGCGGTGACGTGCAGCTGGGTCCCGAGTTCGTCGACCAGCCGGCCGTGCTCGCGGCCGAGGAAGTCGTCCCCGGCGCGCATGATGTGCTGGCAACGCTCGGCGATCGTCCAGGCGCCCAGGTTCTGGACGATGCCCTTGAGCGCGTGGGCCGCGTCGCGGAACTCGCCCCAGTCGCGCCGGCGGCCGGCCTCGCCCAGGTTCACCACGCACGAAGCAGCGTCCTTGAGGCACTGGTCGACGAAGGACACCAGGAACTCGTCACCCAGCCCCATCTCCGCCAGTTCTTCGAGCAGCTCCGAATGGGCCGGGGCCGGCTGGACCAGGTCGTCGACCGGCCTGGCGGCCTCCTGCGGCGCCTGGTCCTGGGCCCGCACCGTCTCGGCGATCGTCTCCAGCAGCTTCCCGACCACCACCGGCTTGGTCAGGAATGCGCGGGCGCCGGCCGCGCCCGCCTGCTCGGAGGCCTGCGGGGTGGCGTCGGCGCTGAGCACGATCACCGGCGTACGCGGGCCACCGGCCTGCATGAAGCGCAGGTGCTTGATGACGTCGATGCCGCTGACCTGCGGCATGTGCATGTCCAGGATCGCCAGATCGATCCCGCCGTCCTCGAGCCGGTCGAGAGCCTCGTCGCCGTTGGTGGCCGTGACCACCGCGTGGCCCGCCTTCTCCAGGATCCGGACCAGCACCCGACGGTTGGCGTGCTGGTCGTCCGCCACCAGGATGCGCAACCCGCGCACCCGGGCGCGGTGCCGCACGAACGGGTCGTCGAACGAAACCACGTTGCTGTGGCGATGCCCCGTCCCCGGCTCGGGCTCGACCTCGACCGCGCGCACCTCGAACGGGACATCAGCCCAGAAGTGGCTGCCGCCGCCGGGGTTGTCGCCGAGCGCGACCTCGCCGCCCATCAGCCGCGCCAGGGTCTGGGCGATGGTCGTGCCCAGGCCGGTACCGCCGAAGCGCCTGCTCGGACCGGAGTCGACCTGTTCGAAGGCCTGGAAGATCCGCTGCTTGTGCTCGTCGGGGATACCGATGCCGGTGTCGCGGACCGAGAAGCGCAGGCGCGCCCTCCCCTCGCCGCCTTCGAGCAGGCTGACCCGCAGCGACACCGAGCCGGCCGGGGTGAACTTGATCGCGTTGTGGACCAGGTTGAGGAGGATCTGGGTGAGGTAGGCGCCGTCGCCGTGCAGGCTCGACGGCACGTCCTCGTCCTGCTCCACGCTCAGGCGCAACGACTTGGCCTCGGCCTGGGGCTGCAGCATCTGGCGCACCCGCCGGAGCACCTCCGGGAGTTCGAAGTCGGCGTCCTTGCGGCTGAGCTTGCCGGCCTCGATCGCCGAGATGTCGAGGACGTCGTCGACCAGCAGCAGCAGGCTGTGCGCGGAGGTGTGGATGACCTCGGCGCATTCGCGCTGCTCGGCGTCGAGCTTCATGCTCCGCAACAGTTCGGCCATACCGATGATGCCGTTGAGCGGAGAGCGGAACTCGTGGCTCATGCTGGCCAGGAAGCGCGACTTGGCCTCGTTGGCGCGCTTGGCCTCGGCGGTGGCGCGATGCAGGTCGTGCAGCAGCGAGGACAGGTACATCGGCACCGCAACCGCGCCGATCAGCAGGCCGGCGGCCAGGTGCGGCTGTTGCTGCCAGTAGTCGGAGAACAGAATCACGGCCAGGAACGACACCGCGGCCAGGCCCGAGGCCGACCGCAGGTAGTTGCGCCCGTAGCGCATGCCGTTGCCGATCGTGACCCAGAGGATGATCACGTACAGCGGCGCCATCTCGGCCCCGCCCAGCAGCATCAGCGTGGCCAGGGTCGCGTAGTCGGTCACCATGCCGACCCAGCGGCGCACGTGCGAGACGCCGGGGCGCAGCAGGATCGCGCCCATGATCGCCGCGGCGATCACGGCCTCGCCGGCCATCACCGCGAGCGGCGCGTCGATCCAGGCCCCCTGCCCGCGCAGCCGCAGCCAGCCCAGGTAGCTCAGGATCAGGAAGGCGATGACCAGGCGCACCAGCGCCTGCCCGTGCTCGCTGTCGGGACGGCCGCTCAGCCGCGCACGCACGGCCGCGGGCAATGTCCGCAGGCTATCCACCCGTCCCTGCCTCGGGCGGCGGCAGCGGCCCGAACCGCTGGCAGATGGCGTCGATCCGGCTGCGGTCCTTGAGCAAGGCCCGCACGCAGGCCGGGTCGAACAGCGAACCGGCGTTCTGCTCGATGTACTCCAGCGCCTCGTCGATGGTCCAGGCGCGCTTGTACGGCCGGGTCGAGACCAGGGCGTCGAACACGTCGGCCACGGCCACGATCCGCGCCTCGAGCGGGATCTCGTCGCCGGCCAAGCCGTCGGGGTAGCCGCTGCCGTCGTAGCGCTCCTGGTGGCGCAGCGCGATCACCGCCCCCATCTGGATGAAGCGGTTCTGGCTGCCGCTGAGCAGCTCGTGGCCGATCCGCGGGTGCTCGCGCATCCGGGCCATTTCCTCCGGGTCCAGCGGACCGGGCTTGAGCAGCACCGAATCGGGGATCGCGATCTTGCCGATGTCGTGCAGCGGCGCGGCCAGCTCGATCATCCGCACCTCGTCCTCGAACATGCCCAGCTGCTCGGCGATCAGGCCGGCGATGGCGGCCAGGCGCGCGAGATTGGCGCTGTTGCCGGAGTCGCGGTACTCGATCGCGCGCGCCAGGCGGCTCAGGGTCTCGCGCTCGCGTTCCTCGACCTCGTGCATGCTCGACAGCAGGCGCTGCTCGAGCGAGAGCGCGCGCTGCTTGATGGATTCGGACTGCTGGCGCTGCTGCAGCAGGTTGCGGCAGCGCGCGCGCAGTTCGCGCGGACGCACCGGCTTGACCAGGAAATCGATCACCCCGGCGTCGAGGGCGGCCTGGCGGATCGGCTCGTCGCCAACCACGGTCACCAGCACGATCGGCACGTCGCGGTGCAGCAGCGGCTTGCGGAAGCGGCGCGCGAACTCGAGCCCGTCGATCACCGGCATGCGGTAGTCGAGCAGCAGCAGGTCGGGGCGGTTCTCCTCGCACCAGCGCAACGCCTGCTGGGGATCGCCGAAATCGATCACCTCCAGCTCGGGGCTGATGTCCTCGAGGATGTGCCGCAGCATCGTGCGGGCGGAAGTCTGGTCGTCGACGATGACGATGTTCATTGGCGCGGCAGGTCCTCGTGGCGACCGGCCGGTTCGTCCGCTTTCTGACCGCCGCCTGTCGACTTCGTAAGCAAGTCCTGTGCCCAAGCCCGAGACCTCCCTGTTTCCGCGGCTCATCCACCCCAATGCACGGGAACCGCCCCGCGCAGGGGCCATCCATGGACGCAGATCATGCCCTAAATGCGCACATTGTGCGCAGCCTGCGGCAGGTCCGGCCCCACGCCCCGGCGTTCAGGACTCCGGGCGCATGTACGGGAACAGCAGCACGTCGCGGATCGAGGCCGAGTCGGTGAACAGCATCACCAGCCGGTCGATGCCCACGCCCAGGCCGCCGGTCGGCGGCAGGCCGACCTCCAGCGCGCGGATGTAGTCGGCGTCGTAGTGCATGGCCTCCTCGTCGCCCCCGGCCTTGGCCTCGACCTGGGCCCGGAACCGGGCCGCCTGGTCCTCGGGGTCGTTCAGCTCGCTGAATCCGTTGGCGATCTCGCGGCCGCCGATGAACAGCTCGAAGCGGTCGGTGATCCCCGGCTCGGTATCCGATTCGCGCGCCAGCGGCGAGACCTCCACCGGGTAGTGGGTGATGAAGGTCGGCTGGACCAGGCCGGGCTCGACCGTCTTCTCGAAGATCTCCAGCAGCAGCTTGCCCCAGCCCCAGGACGGCTTGACCGGGACCTTGAGCGCGGCGCAATGGCGGGCCAGGGCGTCGCGGTCGCGGCAGTCGGCCTCGCTGACCTGCGGGTTGAGCTCGCGCACCGCCTCCTCCAGCCGCCAGCGGCGGAACCGGGCGCCGACGTCGATCTCCATGCCTTCCCATCGCAGGTCGGTGGTGCCCAGGGTCTCGTGGGCGACGTCGCGGATCAGCTGTTCGGTGAGGTCCATCACCTCTTCGTAGGCGACGTAGGCCTCGTACAGCTCGAGCATCGTGAACTCCGGGTTGTGCCGGGTGCTCACGCCCTCGTTGCGGAAGTTGCGGTTGATCTCGTACACGCGCTCGAAGCCGCCGACGACCAGGCGCTTGAGGTAGAGCTCCGGCGCCACCCGCAGGTACAGGTCCAGGTCGAGCGCGTTGTGGTGGGTGACGAACGGACGCGCCGCGGCGCCGCCGGCGATGTAGTGCATCATCGGCGTCTCGACCTCGAGGAAGCGGCGCGCGTCGAGCCAGCGGCGGATCGCGGCGATGATCCGCGAGCGCTTGACGAACACCTCGCGCGCCTCGGGATTCACCACCAGGTCGACGTAGCGCTGGCGGTAGCGCTGCTCGACGTCGGCCAAGCCGTGCCACTTGTCCGGCAGCGGCCGCAGCGACTTGGTCAGCAGCCGCAGGGTGTCGGCCTTGACCGACAGCTCGCCGGTGCGGGTGCGCATCAGCGAACCTTCCACGCCGACGATGTCGCCCACGTCCCAGCCCTTGAACGCCTCGTAGCGTTCGCCGAGGCTGGCCGATTGCAGGAACAGCTGGATCCGCCCGCTGACGTCCTGGATCTGGGCGAAGGCGGCCTTGCCCATCACCCGCTTGGCCAGCATCCGGCCCGCCAGCGAGACCCGGCGGTCGAGTCCTTCCAGCGCTTCCCCGGTCCAGCGCCCGGCATCGCCATACTCGTCCTGCAGGTCGCCGGCGAGGTCGCGGCGGCGGAAGTCGTTGGGGAACGCCACGCCCTGCGCGCGCAGCGCGGCCAGTTTCGCCCGGCGCTCGGCGATCAGTGCGTTCTCGTCGGCGGGCTGCTGGCTGTCGGGCTTGGACTCGGTCACGGTGCGTTGCCTGTGGGATGGATCGGGTGGATGCCGCCGGTCGGCGGATGGCGGTGGCGGCCGCGGCGCCGGCGGCCGGAGGCGCGTCAGACCGCGTCGCTGCGTTTGGCGCCGGCCTCGAGGCCGGCCTTGAGGCTGGCCTCGACGAACTCGTCCAGGTCGCCGTCGAGCACCTTCTGGGTATCGCTGCGCTCGATCCCGGTACGCAGGTCCTTGATCCGGCTCTGGTCGAGCACGTAGTTGCGGATCTGGCTGCCCCAGCCGATGTCGGACTTGCTGGCCTCCACCGCGTCCTTCTCGGCGTTGCGCTTCTGCAGCTCGAACTCGTAGAGCTTCGCGGCCAGCATCTTCATCGCGCGGTCGCGGTTGGCGTGCTGGCTGCGCTCGGTCTGGCAGGCCACCACGATCCCGGTGGGCACGTGGGTGATGCGCACCGCCGACTCGGTCTTGTTCACGTGCTGGCCGCCGGCGCCGGACGAGCGGTACACGTCGGTCCTGAGGTCGGCCGGGTTGATGTCGATGGCGATGTCGTCGTCCACCTCGGGCGAGACGAACACCGAGGTGAAGCTGGTGTGGCGGCGGTTGTCCGAGTCGAACGGCGACTTGCGCACCAGGCGGTGCACGCCGGTCTCGGTCTTGAGCCAGCCGTAGGCGTACTCGCCTTCCACCCGGAAGGTGGCCGACTTGATCCCGGCCACGTCGCCGCCGGACGCCTCCAGCAGCTCGGTCTTCCAGCCGCGCGATTCGCACCAGCGCAGGTACATGCGCAGCAGCATCTCGGCCCAGTCCTGGGCCTCGGTGCCGCCGGCGCCGGCCTGGATGTCGACGAACGCGTTGGCGCTGTCCATCTCGCCGGAGAACATGCGCTGGAACTCGAGCTGCTCGACGCCCTTCTGGTAGCCGTCGACGTCCTCGGCCACCGCCTGCGCGGTTTCCTCGTCGCCTTCGGCCTCGGCCAGTTCCAGCAGTTCGGCGGCCCCGGCCAGGCCCTCGCTCAGGCGCCGGATGCCGTTCACCGTCTTGTCGAGGATGGAGCGTTCGCGGCCCAGCGCCTGGGCGCGGGCCGGGTCGTTCCAGACGTCGGGATGCTCCAGCTCGCGCTCTACTTCCTCGAGCCGTTCGCGCTTGGCATCGTAGTCAAAGAAACCCCCTGAGCGCGTCCAGGCGGCCGACCAGGTCGGCGATGCGCTGGCGCACGGGATTGAGTTCGATCATGGCAGCCGTTCACGGGGATAAACAGCCGGCAATTCTAGCAATCCGGCCGCGCCCCTGCAGGCGCCGGGCCGGCCACGCGACTCGGCGTGGTCAGGTGCCGAAGCGTTCGCGCAACTGCGCGCGGTAGCTGCGGCTGACCGGCAGCACGCCGCCATCCCTGAGCTGCAGGCGCGCATCGCCGGTGTCGAGCGGCTCGATCGAGGCCACGTGATCGAGGTTGACGATGTAGCTGCGGTGGATCCGCACGAAGCGCTGCGGATCCAGGCGCGCGGCGATCCCGCCCAGGGTGCTGCGCAGCGGATAGTCGTGGCCGCGCACCCGCAGGTTGACGTAGTTGCCGGCGGCCTGGAGCCATTCGATGTCCGCGGCCGCGACCAGGAACTCGCGCCCCAGCTTGCGCACCAGGAAGCGCTCCGGCCGCTCCAGCGGCTCCACCGCCGGCCCTTCGTCGGGGGCGCCCAGCAGGCTCGCCTCGCCCTGCATGCGGCGCAGCAGGAAACGGTAGCCCTCGACCACGAACACGATGGCCGCATAGACGCGCACGTCCTTGAGGTACTCGTACAGCAGTTCGCGCGGCCAGGGGCCGAAGTCATAGTCCATGCCCTGCCAGCGGTAGGCCAGCACCCGCAGCGCCACCATCCCGAGCACGTGCGCCAGCGAGACCACGACGCTCGCGGCCAGGTGCAGCGGCAGGCGGCGATGCCAGTTGTCCCAGTGGGTCGGGTAACGGCGCAGCAGGCACGCGACCAGCGGGACCAGCAGCAGCCACATCACCGCGCTGCTGCCCTCCCAGACCGCCGGCTCCCAGCGCTGGAACGGGTTGTACGGGTAGCGGGCGAGCTCGATCCAGGCGGTGACAGCGTTGCCCACCGCGTTGCCGGCCACGACCAGGACCACGAACCCGGCCTCGGCCCAGCGCCGCCAGGGCGCATAGCGTTCATAGAGGGTCGCCGGTTCTGCCATGGGGCGGCCATTCTACGGGGCACGGCCCGGAGGCGGTCCCCGCGGGCCCGCGGTTCGTCCCCGGGAGCGGTCGCCTGGTCACCGCGGTCTTGCCGGGGATCCGGGCGACGCCCACCCTCGCCCGGTCCCCAGGAAATCCTCCGCCATGTCACGACGCCACGATCTCGACTGGGTCCGCATCCTCGCCTTCGGCCTGCTGGTGCTCTACCACGTGGGCATGTACTACGTGAGCTGGGACTGGCACATCAACAGTCCGCACGCCGGGCGCGCGCTGGAGCCGTTGATGATGCTCAGCTCGCCCTGGCGGCTGTCGCTGCTGTTCCTGGTCTCGGGCGTGGCCACCGCGTTCCTCCTGGCCCGTGCGCGGCGCGAGGCCGAGACCGGCGGCGGTCGCGTGCGGTTCCTCGGTGCGCGCTCGTGGCGGCTGCTGGTGCCGCTGGCCTTCGGCATGCTGGTGGTCGTGCCACCACAGGCGTACTACGAAGTGGTGGAGAAGCTGCCCGGCGGCTACCACGACGGCTACCTCGCCTTCTGGGCCCGCTACCTGGCCGCGGACCAGGGCTTCTGCCGCGGCGACGATTGCCTGATCGTGCCGACCTGGAACCACCTGTGGTTCGTGGCCTACCTGTGGGCGTATACGGTGGCGGCCTGGCTGCTGCTGCGCCTTGCGCCGCGGGCGATGGAGCGCGCGGGGGCGCGGCTGGACACGCTGCTGGCCGCCGGCCCGACGGTGCTGCTGGCGCCCGCGCTGCTGCTCGCCCTGGTGCGCGTGCTGCTGGTCGGGCGCTTCCAGTCGACCCATGCCCTGGTCGACGACTGGTACAACCACGCCCAGTATTTCACCGTGTTCCTGCTGGGGTTCCTGGTCGCGCGCAGCGACCGCGTCTGGGACGCCATCGAGCGGGTGCGCTGGCCCGCGCTGTGGCTGTGGCTGGCCAGCTGGGCGGCGATCGCGGGGTACTACGCCGGCCTGGCCGGGCAGGCGCCGCCCACCGGGCTGCGGCTGGCCATGCGCGTGGCCTGGGGGCTGGACCAGTGGTGCGCGATCGTCGCCGTGCTCGGCTTCGCCCGCCGCCTGGCCCCGGGCGACGGCCCGGTCCTGCGCTACCTGTCGCAGGCGGTCTTCCCGGTCTACATCCTGCACCAGACGATCATCGTGGTGCTGGCCTGGCACCTGCGCCCGGCCGTGCTGCCGCCGCTGCTGGAAGGGCCACTGCTGGTGGTACTCACCCTCGCCCTGTCCTTCGCCGGCTACGAGGCGGTGAAGCGGGTCCCCGTGCTGCGGCCGCTGTTCGGCCTCAAGCCCCTCGCCGGCGGACGCGCCGCGTCGGCCGCGGGCCAGGCGGGCGACGGCCGTGGTCGCGTCGCCGGCACCCGGGGCGCCTGAGGCGGCTCAGGCCGGCTCGCGATGCTCGACCACCAGCTGGATCGCGTCGCCGCCGCGCCAGTCGTCGGGTGCCAGCCGGTAGGCCAGGCGGCAGTGCTGCGAGGGCGGTGCGTCCTGCTGCCCGCCGAAGTGGATCGCGGCCAGCGGCGTGCGCACCCCGTCGGCGCGCAGGCGCAGGCGCAGGTGGCGCTCGCCCACCGGCCGGCAGTCGAGGACCTCGAACTCGCCGTCGAACAGCGGTTCGGCGAACCCCTGCCCCCACGGCCCGCCGTCGCGGATGGCCTCGGCATGGAAGCGGTCGAACTCGCCCGGCAGCAGTTCGCCGTCGCTGAGCAGCTCGGCCTGGAGCAGGGCCGGGTCGAGCACCGCCTGCACGGCCGCGGCGAAGGCCTGCTCGAACGCGGCGAGGGCCTCGCGGCGCAGGCTCAGGCCGGCGGCCATGGCGTGGCCGCCGAAGCGGCCGAGCAGGCCCGGGTGCGCGCTGTCGACGGCGGCAAGCACGTCGCGGATATGCAGCCCCGGGATCGAACGCGCCGAGCCGCGCAGTTCCGGGCTGCCGGGCCCGGCCGGCGCGAATGCGACCACCGGCCGGTGCAGCCGCTCCTTCATCTTCGAGGCGACCAGTCCCACCACGCCCGCATGCCAGTCCGGGTCGAACAGGCACAGCGCCGGCGGCGGCTCGCCGGCCGCCGTCGGCAGCCGGGCCAGCGCCGCCTCGGCGTCGTCCACCATTGCCTGCTGCAGGCCGCGGCGCTCGGCGTTGATCCGGTGTAGCAGCCCGGCCAGTTCGTGCGCCCGCCCCGGATCATCGGTGAGCAGGCATTCGATCCCGGGCGACATGTCCTCGAGCCGGCCGGCGGCGTTGAGGCGCGGCGCGATGGCGTAGCCGATGTCGGCGGCGGTCAGCGTCTCCAGGCGGCGGCCCGACACCTCGGCCAGCGCCTGCAGGCCGGCGCAGCCCTGGCCGGCGCGCAGGCGTCGCAGGCCGGCCGCGACCAGGGCCCGGTTGCTGGCGTCCAGCGGGACCAGGTCGGCCACGGTGCCGACCGCGACCAGGTCGAGCAGGCGCGACAGGTCGGGCTCGCTGCGCGCGGCGAACGCGCCGTCCCCGCGCAGCCGCGCGCGCAGCGCCAGCAGCACGTAGAAAATCACCCCGACCCCGGCCAGCGCCTTGCACGCGAACACGTCGCCGCGCAGGTTGGGGTTGACGATGGCGTCGGCCGGCGGAAGCGTGTCGCCTGGAAGATGGTGGTCGGTGACCAGCACCCGCCAGCCGCGGGCGCGCGCCGCGGCCACCCCCGCGTGGCAGGCCACGCCGTGGTCCACGGTGACCAGCAGGCCCGGGTCCAGTGCGGCCAGTTCCTCCACCAGGCCCGGCGACAGGCCGTAGCCGTGCAGCGCGCGGTTGGGCACGGCATGGACCACGTCGCGCGCACCGAGCATGCGCAGGCCGCGCACCGCGACCGCGCAGGCGGTTGCGCCGTCGGCGTCGAAGTCCCCGACCACCAGGATGCGGACGTCACGGGCAATGGCATCGGCGAGCAGGCGCACCGCCTCCGCCACCCCGCCCAGGCCCGCGGGCGAAGGCAGCTGCGCCAGGCGCGGACGTGCGAGCCCGGGATCGCGGATCCCGCGCGCGGCATAGATCCGTCGCAGCAGCGGCGGGATCGAGTCGGGCCAGCCCGGACCGGGCGCGACGGGTTCGCGCCGGCGGATGCGCAGCCCCATCAGGCGTGGAAACCGGCGCGCCGTCGGCGCCAGATGCGCCAGCGGTGGCCGCGCGCGAGGGTGAACGCGGTGCCGTCGGCGGTATCGAGCACCAGTGACGCGATCCGCCCGGCCCCGAGCGCGTCCAGCGCCGGCTCCAGCCAGTCACGTTCGAGCGTGCGCATGTCGCGCAGCGCGGTCAGGTCGTAGGCGACGTCGCCACCGTCCGCGGCCGCGTCGAACCGCGCCGGCAGCGGCGCGCCGACGCCGGCGGCCGCGGCCAGCGCCGCCGCGAGCCCGTCGCCGGTGCAGACACGCGCGTGCGGCGAACGCACCTGGTCGGGCAGCTCGCCACCGCCCCAGAACCACAGCGAGTTCACCGGCCGCTTGCCGGCGGCGATCCGCCGCGCGTTCCAGGGATGGTTGTGCAGGATCACCTGGGCCTCGGTGAGCAGGCTGCGCCAGCGTCGGCCCTGTCCCCCCGGATCCAGGTGCTCGAACACGTCGTCGCCAAGGGCGTCGTCCGGCTCGGTGAACGCCGGCAGCGGGGTGGACGGCGCCAGCCGCAGGTACCAGCGCGTCGGCGTCGGCGCGTCGATCGGCATCCCGGCGTCGCCGAACACGGTGCGCAGCGCCGGCAGCAGTTGCGCCGCGTCCTCGGCGTCGAGGCCGAGGGTGTCGCCGTGGTCGAGCAGCCGGGCGCCGTTGATGTCGGCCTGGATCCGGCACGGATCGGCGCGCAGCCAGGCCGCGCCGGCGGCGTCGCCGGCATCGAGCTGGCGGGTGAGCGCGGCGACCGGCCAGTGGTCGGGCAACAGCCGGAAGCTGCGGCGCAGCTGCGCCCGGCGGCCCTCGCCCAGCCCGGCCGCCACGTCCGCGCGCCCCAGCGCGGTCGCGACCGCAGCCGAGGGCGCGCCGAGCCGGCGTGCGGCCGGCAGCAGCAGGATGGCGCGGGCCATCGCCGGCGGCCTCAGTCGCGGTAGCTGACGTCGACGATCTCGTACTCGCGCGAGCCCGCCGGCGCCTCGATCGTGACCGTATCGCCGGCGTGCTTGCCGATCAGTGCGCGCGCCACCGGCGAGGAGATCGCGATCAGGCCCAGCTTGATGTCGGCTTCCAGGTCGCCCACGATCTGGTAGCGCTTCTCCTCGTCGGTCTCGACGTCGGCGATCGTCACCTTGGCGCCGAACACGACCTTGTCGCCGACGTCGAGCTTGGACACGTCGATGATGTCGGCGTGCGAGAGCTCGCTCTCGAGCTGCTGGATGCGGCCTTCGATGAAGCCCTGCTGCTCGCGCGCGGCGTGGTACTCGGCGTTCTCCTTGAGGTCGCCGTGCGAGCGCGCCTCGGCGATCGCGGCGATCACCGCCGGCCGCTTGACCGACTTGAGTTCCTCGAGTTCCGCGCGCAGGCGCTTGGCGCCTTCCAGGGTGATGGGTGCTCTCATGCTTGGGACTCCTCAAACGCCCGTGCGCAGGCTCTCGTGCAGTTCCTGCAGCGCCCAGACCGGCCCGCTGCCGCGGTAGTCGAGCGAGTGCAGGAGCGCGCGCGCGCCCGCCACGGTGGTCGAATAGGTCACGCGCTGCTGCAGCGCCTCGCGCCGGATCGAGAACGAGTCGGCGATCGCCTGCCGCCCCTCCGTGGTGTTCACGATGTAGGCGATCTCGCCGTTCTTGATCAGGTCGACGATGTGCGGGCGGCCTTCGATCACCTTGTTGACCTGCTCGCATTCGATGCCGTTGTCGCGCAGCCAGGCCGCGGTGCCGGCAGTGGCCACGATGCTGAAGCCGCGCTCGGCCAGGCTGCGGGCCACCGGCAGCACGCGTTTCTTGTCCGGGTCGCGGACCGACAGGAACGCCTTGCCGCCGGCCACCGGCGCCTTGATGCCGGCCGCCTCCTGGGCGCGGGCGAACGCCGCGCCGAAGCTGCGGCCCACGCCCATCACCTCGCCGGTCGAACGCATCTCCGGCCCGAGGATCGGGTCCACGCCCTGGAACTTGGCGAACGGGAAGATCGCCTCCTTGACCGAGTAGTAGTCGGGCACGATTTCCCGGGTCGCGCCCTGCTCGGCGAGGGTCCGGCCGGCCATGCAGCGCGCGGCGATCTTGGCCAGCGGCAGGCCGGTGGCCTTGGACACGAACGGCACCGTGCGCGAGGCGCGCGGGTTCACCTCCAGCAGGAAGATGGTGTGGCTGCCGTCGTCCTCGGTCTGGACCGCGAACTGGGTGTTCATCAGGCCGACCACGTTGAGCGCCTTGGCCAGCGCCACCACCTGCTCGCGCAGGCGGTCCTGCACCCCGGCCGGAAGCGAGTACGGCGGCAGCGAGCAGGACGAATCGCCCGAGTGCACGCCGGCCTCCTCGATGTGCTCCATCACGCCGCCGATCAGCACGTTGCCGTCCTTGTCGGCGATCACGTCGACGTCCACCTCCACCGCGTTGTCGAGGAAGCGGTCGAGCAGCACCGGCGAGTCGTTGGACACCTTGACCGCGTCGCGCATGTAGCGCGCCAGGTCGGCATCGGCATGCACCACTTCCATCGCGCGGCCGCCGAGCACGTAGCTCGGGCGCACCACCAGCGGGTAGCCGATCTCGCGCGCCAGCACCTGCGCCTCCTCGGCACTGCGGGCGGTGCGGTTGGGCGGCTGCTTCAGGCCGAGCTGGTCGACCAGCTTCTGGAAGCGCTCGCGGTCCTCGGCCAGGTCGATCGAGTCGGGCGAGGTGCCGATGATCGGCACGCCATTGGCCTCCAGCGCGCGCGCCAGCTTGAGCGGGGTCTGGCCGCCGTACTGCACGATCACGCCCTTGGGCTTCTCCAGCTCGACGATCTCGAGCACGTCCTCGAGCGTGAGCGGCTCGAAGTACAGGCGGTCGGAGGTGTCGTAGTCGGTCGAGACCGTCTCCGGGTTGCAGTTGACCATGATGGTCTCGTACCCGTCCTCGCGCAGGGCGAGCGCGGCGTGCACGCAGCAGTAGTCGAACTCGATGCCCTGGCCGATCCGGTTGGGGCCGCCTCCGAGCACGATGATCTTCTCGCGGTCGGTCGGCTCGGCCTCGCACTCCTCCTCGTAGGTGGAGTACATGTAGGCGGTGCTGGTGGCGAACTCGGCCGCGCACGAGTCGACCCGCTTGTACACCGGCCTCACGCCGTGCGCGCGGCGCAGGGCGCGGACTGCAGACTCGTCGGTCCCGACCAGCTGCGCCAGGCGTGCGTCCGAGAAGCCCATGCGCTTGAGCGTGCGCAGGCGCGGGCCGTCGAGCGCGTCGATGCCGGCGGCGGCGACCTCCTGTTCGGTGAGCACGATGTCCTCGATCTGGTCCAGGAACCACGGATCGACGAACGACAGCGAGAACACCTCGGCCGACGACAGCCCGGCGCGGAACGCATCGGCCAGGTAGAACAGGCGCTCGGGCCCGGGCTCCTTGACCTCGCGGCGCAGCGTCGCCAGGTCGCCCTCGTCGGACAGGTCCAGGCCGGTCGGGTCGAAGCCGACCTTGCCGGTCTCCAGACCCCGCAGCGCCTTCTGCACCGACTCCTGGAAGGTGCGGCCCATCGCCATCACCTCGCCCACCGACTTCATCTGCGTGGTCAGCCGGGCGTCGGCTTGCGGGAACTTCTCGAACGCGAAGCGCGGGATCTTGGTGACCACGTAGTCGATGGTCGGCTCGAACGAGGCCGGCGTGCGGCCGCCGGTGATCTCGTTGCGCAGTTCGTCGAGGGTGTAGCCCACCGCAAGCTTGGCCGCGACCTTGGCGATCGGGAAGCCGGTGGCCTTGGACGCCAGCGCCGAGGATCGCGACACGCGCGGGTTCATCTCGATCACCACCACGCGCCCGGTCTGGGCGTTGACGCCGAACTGCACGTTCGAGCCGCCGGTGTCCACGCCGATCTTGCGCAGCACCGCGAGCGAGGCGTCGCGCAGGCGCTGGTATTCCTTGTCGGTGAGCGTCTGCGCCGGCGCGACCGTGATCGAGTCGCCGGTGTGCACGCCCATCGGGTCGAGGTTCTCGATCGAACAGACGATGATGCAGTTGTCCGCCTTGTCGCGGACCACCTCCATCTCGAACTCCTTCCAGCCCAGCACCGACTCCTCGATCAGCACCTCGTGCACTGGCGACAGTTCGAGGCCGCGCTTGACGATCTCCTCGAACTCCTCGCGGTTGTAGGCGATGCCGCCGCCGCTGCCGCCGAGCGTGAACGAAGGACGGATGATGGTCGGGTAGCCGACGGTGGCCTGGATCTCCACCGCCTGCTCGAAGCTGCGCGCGACCTCGGCCTTCGGGCATTCGAGCCCGATCTCCTGCATCGCCACGCGGAACAGCTCGCGGTCCTCGGCCATGCGGATGGCCTCGCGCGAGGCGCCGATCAGCTCCACGCCGTACTTCTCCAGCACGCCGTTGTCGGCCAGGTCCAGCGCGCAGTTGAGCGCGGTCTGGCCGCCCATGGTCGGCAGCAGCGCGTCGGGCTTCTCCTTGGCGATGATCTTCTCGACCGTCTGCCAGTTGATCGGCTCGATGTAGACCGCGTCGGCCATCTCCGGGTCGGTCATGATGGTGGCCGGGTTGCTGTTGACCAGCACCACCCGGTAGCCCTCCTCGCGCAGTGCCTTGCACGCCTGTGCGCCCGAGTAGTCGAACTCGCAGGCCTGGCCGATGACGATCGGGCCGGCGCCGATGATGAGGATGGTGTGGATGTCGGTGCGCTTTGGCATTCGTTCCTCGGTCTGTCGCGGACGCGCTCCTGGGGGGCGACCGGTTTCGTACGTGGGGGCCCGGCCCGCGGGCTGCGCAGGACGCGGCGCCGGCTCAGCGGCGCCCGGTCAGGCCCGCGCCTCGAGCGTGGCGATGAAGCGGTCGAACAGCGGCGCCACGTCGCAGGGACCGGGCGAAGCCTCGGGGTGCCCCTGGAACGAGAACGCGGGCGCGTCGGTCAGTTCGATGCCCTGGTTGGTGCCGTCGAACAGCGAGCGGTGCATCACCCGCACGTTGGGCGGCAGGCTCGACTCGTCGACCGCGAAGCCGTGGTTCTGCGAGGTGATCATGACCCGCCCGTCGTCCAGCGCCTGCACCGGGTGGTTGGCGCCGTGGTGGCCGCTGGGCATCTTCATCGTGCGCGCGCCGGCCGCCAGCGCCAGCAGCTGGTGTCCCAGGCAGATGCCGAAGATCGGCACCTTCTTCGCGATCAGTTCCCGGATCGCCGCGATGGCGTAGTCGCACGGCTCGGGGTCGCCCGGGCCGTTGGACAGGAACACCCCGTCCGGCTCCATCGCCAGCACCTCAGAGGCCGGGGTCCGCGCGGGCACCACCGTTAGCGCGCAACCGCGCGCGGCCAGCATGCGCAGGATGTTGCGCTTGACCCCGAAGTCATAGGCCACCACCCGGAAGCGCGGCGGCACGCGCAGGTACTCGCCGGTGTCCAGGTCCAGCGGACCCTCGTCCCAGGTGTAGGGTTCGGGCGTGCTGACCTCGCAGGCCAGGTCCATGCCCTTGAGGCCGGGGAACTTGCGCGCGGCCTCGAGCGCCTTCTCCACGTCGATCCCGCCGGCCATCAACGCGCCGTTCTGGGCGCCGCGCTCGCGCAGCAGGCGGGTCAGGCGACGGGTGTCGACACCGGCGATGGCGACGATGCCGCGCTCGCGCAGCCAGTCCGGCAGCGCGGCCTGTGCGCGCCAGCTGCTCGGGCGGCGCGGCACGTCGCGCACGATCAGCCCGGCCGCCCAGGCGCGGGCCGCCTCGTCGTCCTGGTCGGTGCAACCGGTGTTGCCGATGTGCGGATAGGTCAGCGTCACCAGCTGGCGCGCGTACGAAGGATCGGTGAGCACTTCCTGGTAGCCGGTCATGGCGGTGTTGAACACCACCTCGCCGATCGACAGGCCGGGCGCGCCCACGGATACGCCCTCGAACACGGTGCCGTCTTCGAGGACGAGGATTGCGGTTTGGGTCACTGGCTTCGCCTACGTGGGGTTGCAAAAAACCGCCGGAGCGGGGGGAAGCCGGTCCGGAAGCGGGGGGAATCAGGCGAGCGGGAATGATACCGGCCGGGGCGGGAAAAGGAAAACCCGCTGTACAAGGATGCAGCCTGTCGCTAAGTTTGTTGCGAACGGTACCGTGCGTTCGGGGGGAACATGAACGGGAACACCGTGTACGCGAAGACGCCTGCCGGCCAGCAGG
The DNA here is from genome assembly GCF_007859305.1 of Luteimonas wenzhouensis. GTDB lineage: Bacteria > Pseudomonadota > Gammaproteobacteria > Xanthomonadales > Xanthomonadaceae > Luteimonas > Luteimonas wenzhouensis. The sequence continues at coordinate 15,124 of NZ_VOHE01000008.1, read as the reverse complement.
AGATCGGGGAGCGCAAGGCCGGCCTGGACATCCGCCAGCGGCGGCTGCTGATCCTGGTCGACGGGCACCGCTCGGCCGACGAGCTGGCCCGGCTGTCCGGCCTGCCGGACGTGCCCGCCCTGCTCGAGGGCCTCCAGGCCAAGGGACTGGTCGCGCCCTCCGGCGCCCTGGCCGGTCCGGCACCACCGGCCGCCGCGCCGGCGGCGGCCGTCCCCGGCCCCGCCGTCCCGGTCGGCGACCTGCGCGAGCGCCGCCGCCGCGCCGCCCACGCGGTCAACGAGATGCTCGGCCCGATGGGCGAGGACCTGGCGCTCAGGCTCGAAGAGGCCGGCAGCGCCGAGGCGCTCGGGGAATGGCTGGAACGGGCCCGCAGGATGGTCGGCGACGTGCGCGGCAAGGCCGCCCTCGCCCGCTTCGAGCAATTGCTCGAGGAAGACTAGTCCCGCGCCGGAAACAGCAGTTCGCGCAGGCCGTAGCGACCGGGCGGACACCCGGCCAGCCGCGTCGCGGCCACCAGCGCGCCCTGGGCGAAGATGTCGCGGTCGCCCGCCCGGTGGACCAGCTCGATCCGCTCCCCCGTGCCGGTGAACTGGACCAGGTGCTCGCCGACGATGTCGCCGGCGCGCAGGCTGGCATAGCGCGGCCGCGCCCCGCCCCGCGCCGCCGATTCGCCCAGCGCCAGCGCGGTACCGGAGGGCGCGTCGCGCTTGTGCACGTGGTGCGACTCGACGATGTCGCAGTCCCAGCCGGGCAGCGCTGCGGCCGCGCGCTCGACCAGTTCGTCCAGCACCGCCACGCCCACGCTGAAGTTGGCCTGCCACAACACCGGAATCCGGGTGCCGGCGGCGTCCAGCGCCGCGCGCTGCGGCCCGGACAGGCCGGTGGTCCCGGACACCAGCGCCCGGCCGCGCGCCTGGCACAGGGCGAGCACCGGGTCGAAGCCCCCGGGCAGGCTGAAGTCGATCGCGACGTCGAAATCCGGCACCCCGGACAACTCGGAGGCGGCGAAGACCGGGATACCGTCCTGCACCCGCTGGTCCACCGTGCGCTGCACCGCCGCCGCCACCTCGACGTCGTCGCGCTGCGCCGCCAGGCGCAGCAGCGCGCGCCCCATGCGGCCGGAGGCACCGTGGATCAGCAATCGGACGGGCGTCGGCATGGCGGCAGGCTATCCGCGCGGCCGGTCCCCGGCAAGCCCGGGGCGTGCCCGCCTCAGGAGGTCATGCGTTCCCAGAAGCCGCGCACGCCGTCGACGAAGGTGCTGGACTTGGGCGAATGCCGCCGCGCGCCCTCGCCCACGAAGGTGGCCTCGAACTTCTCCAGCAGTTCGCGCTGCTCGGCGGTGAGGTTGACCGGGGTTTCCACCACCACCTTGCAGTAGAGGTCGCCGCGCGCGCGGCTGCGCACCGAGCGGACGCCCTTGTCGCGCAGGCGGAACACCTTGCCGCTCTGGGTTTCGGCCGGGATCCGGATCTCGGCCTCGCCGTCGAGCGTGGGCACGCGCACGGTATCGCCCAGCGCGGCCTGGGAGATGCGGATCGGCACCTCGCAGTGGAGGTCGTCGCCGTCGCGCTCGAAGATCGGATGCGGACGCACCCGCACCTCGACGTACAGGTCGCCCGGGGGCGCGCCCGCCGGCCCGGCCTCGCCCTCCCCGGCCAGGCGGATGCGGTCGCCGGAATCGACCCCGGCGGGCACCTTCACCGACAGCACCTTGCGCTGCTCGATCCGGCCGTTGCCGTGGCAGGTCCGGCACGGGTTGGCGATGGTCTGGCCACGGCCGTGGCAGTGCGGGCATGGCTGCTGCATCGAGAAGATGCCACGCTGGAAGCGGACCTGGCCGCGGCCCAGGCAGGTCGCGCAGGTCTCGAGCTTGCGGTCCTGCGAGCCGGTGCCGTCGCAGTCGTCGCATTCGGCCAGGGTCGGGATCTCGATGCGCTTCTCCACGCCCGAGACCGCCTCCTCCAGGTCCAGCTCCATCACGTAGCCGACGTCGGCGCCGCGGCGCGGCCCGCGCCCGGCGCCGCCGCCGAAGATGTTGCCGAAGATGTCGCCGAAGATGTCGCCCATGTCCGGGCCGAAGCCCGGTCCGGGGCCGCCCCCGCCCATGCCGTGCTCGAACGCGGCGTGGCCATGCTGGTCGTACATCCGGCGCTTGCCGCCGTCCGACAGCACCTCGTAGGCCTCCTTGCACTCCTTGAACGCGGCCTCGGCGGCCTTGTCGCCCGGGTTGCGGTCCGGGTGGTACTTCATCGCGCAGCGGCGATAGGCCTTCTTGATGTCGGCCTCGCTGGCGTCGCGGGAGACACCGAGGACTTCGTAATAGTCGCGTTTCATCGGGCCTGGAACCGGAAATCGGGAATCGTGGATCGGAGGCCCAGCGGGCGCTCGGCGGACGGGCAACGGCGCGGGACCGGACGCCCGGCCGGGCGCATGGCGCCCGCCGGACCCCGGTCACGCGCCGCCGGCGTCACTTCTTCTCGTCGTCCTTGACCTCGGTGAACTCCGCGTCGACCACGTCGTCGCCCCCCGGCGCGGGGCCGGCGCCGGCGTCCGCGCCCGGCTGCTGGGCGGCCGCGGCGGCCGCGAACAGCGACTGCGCCGCCTCCTCCAGGGCCTTGGTCCTGGCTTCGATCTGGGCCTTGTCGTCGCCCTTCATCGCCGCCTCGACGTCGGCGATCGCCGACTCGACCCGGCCGATCACGTCGCCCGGCACCTTGTCGCCGTTGTCCTTGATCGCGGTGCGCGCCGAGTGCACCAGCGCATCGGCCTGGTTGCGCGCGCCCACCAGTTCCTGGAACTTCCTGTCCTCCTCGCGGTGCGCCTCGGCGTCGGCGACCATCCGCTGGATCTCCTCGTCCGACAGGCCCGATCCGGCCTTGATCTCGACCTTCTGCTCCTTGCCGGTCTTCTTGTCCTTGGCCGTCACGTGGACGATGCCGTTGGCGTCGATGTCGAACGACACCTCGATCTGCGGCATGCCGCGCGGCGCCGGCTCGATGCCGGTCAGGTCGAAGCGGGCCAGCGACTTGTTGTAGCGGGCCTGCTCGCGCTCGCCCTGCAGCACGTGCACGGTCACGGCCGACTGGTTGTCCTCGGCGGTGGAGAACACCTGCGAGGCCTTGGTCGGGATCGTGGTGTTCTTCTCGATGATCTTGGTGAACACGCCACCCAGGGTCTCGATGCCCAGGCTCAGCGGGGTCACGTCGAGCAGCAGCACGTCCTTGACGTCGCCGGCCAGCACGCCGCCCTGGACCGCGGCGCCGATGGCCACGGCCTCGTCGGGGTTGACGTCCTTGCGCGGATCCTTTCCGAAGAACTCCGAAACCGCCTGCTGCACCTTGGGCATGCGGGTCTGGCCGCCAACCAGGATCACCTCGCTGATGTCGCTGGCGCGCAGGCCGGCGTCGTTGAGCGCGGTGCGGCACGGCTCGAGGGTCTTCTTCACCAGGTCGTCGACCAGCGCCTCGAGCTTGGCCCGGGTCAGCTTGATGTTCAGGTGCTTCGGGCCCGAGGCGTCAGCCGTGATGTACGGCAGGTTGACCTCGGTCTGCTGCGAGCTCGACAGCTCGATCTTGGCGCGCTCGGCGGCGTCCTTCAGCCGCTGCAGGGCCAGCGGGTCCTTGCGCAGGTCCAGCCCCGAGTCCTTCTGGAACTCCTCGACCAGGTAGTCGATCACGCGCTTGTCGAAGTCCTCGCCACCGAGGAAGGTGTCGCCGCTGGTGGCGAGCACCTCGAACTGCTTCTCGCCGTCGATCTCGGCGATCTCGATGATCGAGATGTCGAAGGTGCCGCCGCCCAGGTCGTACACGGCCACCTTGCGGTCGCCGCCGGCCTTGTCCAGGCCGTAGGCCAGCGCGGCCGCGGTCGGCTCGTTGATGATGCGCTTGACGTCGAGGCCGGCGATGCGGCCGGCGTCCTTGGTCGCCTGGCGCTGGGAGTCGTTGAAGTAGGCCGGGACCGTGATCACGGCCTCGGTGACCTTCTCGCCCAGGTAGTCCTCGGCGGTCTTCTTCATCTTCTCCAGGATGCGCGCCGAGACCTCCTGCGCCGAAAGCTTCTTGCCCTCGCTGGTCGCAACCCAGGCATCGCCATTGTCGTGCTCGACGATCGCGTACGGCACCAGGCCGAGGTCCTTCTTGACCTCGGAGTCGGTGAACTTGCGGCCGATCAGGCGCTTGACCGCGTAGAAGGTGTTCTTGGGGTTGGTGACGGCCTGGCGCTTGGCGGACGCGCCGACGAGCACCTCGCCGTCCTTGGTATAGGCCACGACCGACGGCGTGGTGCGGTCACCTTCGCTGTTCTCGATGACCTTGGCCTTGCCGCCGTCCATGATCGCCACGCACGAGTTGGTCGTGCCCAGGTCGATGCCGATGATCTTTGCCATGGTGGGTTTCCCTCTGGAATCTGTTCTGCTGGCGGCAGGCCGCCGATGCTGGCTATCTGGGGCTGGGGCGGCGCCGCTTCAAGCGCCGCGCCGCGGATTCAGGCGCCTTCCTCCCCCGCCACCGACACCAGGGCCGGCCGCAGGAGCTGGTCGTGGAGCACGTAGCCCTTCTGGAACACCTGGAACACGGTTCCGGCCGGGACCTCGGCGGTCTGGACCACGCTCATCGCGTTGTGGCGCTCGGGGTCGAACGCATCGCCCGGGGCCGGGGCGACCTCGACCAGGCCGTTGTTCTCGCACACGCGCGACAGTTCGCGCAGGGTCAGGACCACACCGTCGCGCATCGGGTCCTCGGCGGCGGCGGCGTTGAGCGCGGCCTCGAGGCTGTCGAACACCGGCAACAGCTCGCCAAGCAGCTGCCTGTTGGCGAAACGGCAGGCGTTGCGCACGTCGCGCTCCAGACGTTTGCGCTGGTTCTCCATGTCGGCGCGGTCGACCAGCATCTGGGCACGGAGCTGCTCGAGCTCGGCCTCCAGCATCTGGATCCGCTCCTCGGCGGTGGGCGTGGGCTGCTGTTCACCGGCCGCGGGCGCGGCCTCTTCTCGCATCGGTTCGGTGGTCATGTCCTGGCTGCTGGGCGGTCGTCAGGCCGCCGATCCGCCCAGCTATGGGGCCGGCGGTTCCGGATTCAAGGCGGCGCCCAGGACCTCGGCGGTGGCCTGGACCACCGGGATCACCCGGTCGTAGGCCATCCGGGTCGGGCCGATCACGCCCAGCACCCCCAGCACCTTGCCGGGGCCGCCGTAGGGCGCGGTCACCAGCGATACGCCTTCCAGCGGGGCCAGGCCGGTCTCCTCGCCGATGAAGATCCGCACCCCGGGGGCGCGGATGGTGCGCTCGAGCAGCTGCAGGATCTCGCGCTTGCGGGCGAAGGCCTCGAACAGCTCGCGCAACCGGTCCAGGTCGCTCAGGTCCTGCACCCCGATCAGGCGGTTCTGCCCGGCCAGGACCATGTCGTCGCCGTCGGCGGGGGCGAGCGCCTGCTCGGCCAGTTCGACCGTGTGCGAGAGCAGTGCCTCCATCTCGTCGCGCGCGGCCTGCAGCTCGCGCACCAGGGTGGCGCGGATCTCGGCCATCGGCCGGCCGGCGAAACTGGCGTTGAGGTAGTTGGCCACGCGCTCGAGCTCGGAGGCGTCGTACGCGCGCCGCACCTGGATGATCCGGTTCTGCACGTCGCTGTCGGCAAACACCAGGATCGCCATCACCCGCTGCGCGTCGAGCGGCACGAAGTCGATGTGGCGGAACGCGAACTGCTCGCGCCGGGGCACCGAGACCACGCCGACGAACCGGGTCATCGCCGAGACCAGTTCCGACGCGCTGCCCAGCAGCGCCTGGGTGCTGCCACCGCCGCTGCCGGCGAGTTCGCCCCGCAGCCGCGCCACCTCGGCGTTGGGCAGCGGCTGGACCTGCAGCAGGGTGTCGACGAACACCCGGTAGCCCTGGGCGGTGGGCACCCGCCCGGCCGAGGTGTGCGGGGCCGACAGCAGCCCCTGCTCCTCGAGGTCGGCGAGGATGTTGCGGATCGTCGCCGGGCTCACGTCCAGCCCCGAATGGCGCGCCAGCGTCTGCGAGCCGACCGGCTCTCCGTCGCGGATGTGGCGCGCGATCAGCGTGCGCAGCAACTGCCGCGCGCGGGCGTCGAGTCGGGCGTGGGGTGTCGCGTTCGCCATCGTCCCCGATTAAATCGCCGCCCTCCCCTTCCCGCAAGCCGGGGCCGGAGGCGGATGTGGGCCCGGCCGGCCGCAAGGGCCCCATCCGCCCCGGCCGCCCCGGCCGCCCCGGCCGCGCCGGGCGCGCCGGGCGCCGCGCCGGGCGCCGGCGTCTCGGATCCTGCGATGGCGGCGACTAGACTAGGCGCCATGCTCAGACGCCTGGCCATCCGCGATTTCGCCGTCGTCACCGCGTCCGAACTCGAGTTCGGCCCGGGCATGACCGTGATCTCCGGCGAGACCGGCGCCGGCAAGTCGCTGCTGGTCGATGCCCTGGGGTTCCTGTCGGGGCTGCGCGCGGACGCCGGCATGGTCCGCCACGGCGCCAGCCGCGCCGAACTGCACGCCGAGTTCGACACCGCCGACGCGCCCGCGGCCCTGGCCTGGTTGCGCGAACAGGAGTTCGACGAGGGCCAGGCCTGCACCCTGCGCCGCACCCTGCGCGCCGACGGCGGGTCGCGCGCCTGGATCAACGGCCGGCCCGCGACCCTCTCCCAGCTGTCGCAGCTGGCCGGCCTGCTGGTGGAAATCCACGGCCAGCACGAGCACCAGGCCCTGCTGGAGAAGTCCAGCCAGCTCGCCCTGCTCGACGCCTTCGGCGGGCACGACCGGGAACTGGCCGCGGTGCGCGGGGCGGCGGCGCGCTGGAGCGCGCTCGAGCGCGAGCGCGACACCCTGTCCCGGACCGGCGACGTCGCCGAGCGGATCGCCTGGCTCGACCACCAGATCGGCGAACTCGACCGCGAGGATCTGCGTCCCGAAGCGATCGAGGCGCTGGTCGCCGGCCACCGCCGGCTGGCCCATGCGGCCGGGCTGATGGCCGCCTGCGACGGCGCCCTGTCGGCGCTGTCGGGCGACGACGGCCCCAGCCTGCTGGACGGGCTGGAACGGCTACGCGGCGGCCTCGCCCGCGAACGCGCCCACGAGCCGCGGCTGGACGAGGTCGATGCCCTGCTCGATTCGGCCGCGATCCAGCTCGGCGAGGCCGCGCTGGCGCTGCAACGCATCCGCGACGACCTCGACCTGGACCCGGCCCGGTTCGAGGAGCTCGACGCCACCCTGGGCCGGCTGCACGACCTGGCGCGCAAGCACCGGGTCGCTCCGGGCGAGCTGGAGGCCCGCCGCGACGCGTTCGAGGCCGAGCGCGAATCGCTGCTCGACGCGGGCGCGCGCCTGCAGGGCCTGGACGCCGAGATCGCGGCCGCCGCCGAGGCCTGGCGTTCGGCTGCGGACGCCCTGGGCCGCGCGCGCGCCGCGGCGGCCGAACGCCTGTCGGCCGCTACCACCGCCCTGATCGCCGAACTGGGCATGGGCGGCGGGCGCTTCGAGGTCGCACTCGAACCCCTGGCGCGCGACCGGCCCGATCCGCAGGGCGGCGAACGGGCCGAGTTCCTGGTCTCGGCCAACGCCGGCCAGCCGCCGCGCCCGCTGCGCCGGGTGGCCTCGGGCGGCGAACTGTCGCGGATCTCGCTGGCGATCGAGGTCGCCGCGCTGGGGTCGGACGCGGTGCCGACCATGGTCTTCGACGAGGTCGACTCGGGCATCGGCGGCGCCGTGGCGGAGATCGTCGGGCAGAAGCTGCGCGCGCTCGGCGCCAGCCGCCAGGTGCTGTGCGTCACCCACCTGCCGCAGGTGGCCGCGCAGGGACACGCCCACTACCGGGTCAGCAAGGCCGACCGCGACGGCCTCACCCACAGCTCGGTCGAACTGCTCGGACCGAAGCAGCGCCAGGAAGAGCTGGCGCGCATGCTTGGCGGCGTGGAGGTGTCGCGGGAAGCCCGTGCCGCCGCGCGCAGGCTGCTCGCCGGACACGTGGCCTGAGCCGGAGCCCGGCACCGGGCCGGTCGCGGCGGCGCCGCGGCGCGGCTCAGCGCTTCTTGCGCACGTACAGCACCAGCGAATGCTCGTCGAGGATGTAGCCATGCTCGCTGGCGATCTTGTGCAGCAGCTCGACGATCTGCGGGCTCTCGAACTCGGTGATCTGCCCGGTGTTCATGTCCACCATGTGGTAGTGGTGGTCGCCGCGGTCGAGCTCGTACAGGGCGTGGCCGCCCTCGAAGTTGTGCTTGATGACCAGGCCCGCGGCCTCGAACTGCGTCAGGACGCGGTAGACCGTGGCCAGGCCGATCTCGTCGCCCTGCTCCAGGAGCTGGCGGTAGATGTCTTCGGCCGTCATGTGCTGGCGCGGGGTGTTCCGCTCCAGCAGCGCGAGGATCCGCATCCGCGGATGCGTGACCTTGAGGCCGGCCTTGCGCAAATCCATCGATTCCATGGGGTCTCCGTTCACAGGCGGTTGAACGCCAGCTGCCTGGGATGCCGGTGGCGAGGCGCCCGGAGTGTATCATCGCGGCAGTCCCGCCGCCCTTTCGCAGGCCCGCGTTCCATGACCATGTCCCGCTTCGCGTTCGTCGCCCTGATCGCCCTGGCCACCGCCGGCTGCGGCATGCTTTACAAACAGCCGATCTACCAGGGCAACCTGATCGAGAAGGACGCGGTGGAACAGCTGCAGGCGGGCATGGACAAGCAGCAGGTGCTGGTGCTGCTGGGAACACCGTCGATCGCCGATCCGTTCCACCATCAGCGCTGGGACTACACCGCGACCCAGCGCACCAGCCGGCGCGGGCATACCGAGGTCAGGAACCTGACCCTGTGGTTCGAGAACGACCGCCTGGCGCGCTGGGAAGGCGACTACTTCCCCGAGCAGGACAAGGAACTGTCCGAACGCATGCGCCGCTTCGGCAACCTGCCGAAGGAAAAGGGCAACCGGCGGCGCTAGCGCCCGGCCCTAGCGCCGCCCGCGTCCGGCCTGCGCCTGCGCCCGCCGCCGGCGGCGCTCGTTGGGGTCGGCGACCAGCGGCCCCAGCAGCTCGATCCGGTCGCCCCCGGCCAGCGGCGTGTCCTCGCGCACGCGCGTGCCGTGGACCGCCACCCCGGCCACGCCGTCCAGCGGCAGCCGGGTCGCCGCCAGGGCGTCGGCGACCGTGGCGCCGCGGGGCAGGTCCAGCTCCTCGGCGTCGAAGCGTTCCGGCCAGGCCCGGACCACCTGCACCCGCATCGCCGTCAGCCTCCGTCGGCCACGCGCACGAAGTCGTCCACCATCCGGTCAGCCAGCCCGCGCATGCCCAGCGACAGCACCGGCAGCATCAGCGCCCGCTGCGGCTCGAAATCCAGGCGTAGCGACACCTTGCAGGCGCTTTCGTCCAGCGCATGGAACAGCCAGCGTCCACGCAGCCGGCGGAAGGGACCGTCGCGCAGGTCCATGTCGATCCGGTGCGGGGGATCGAGCGTGTTCTCGGTGGTGAACCAGGTGCGGAAGCCCGCCAGGCCCAGTTCCAGCCGCGCCAACATCCGCCCCTCGCCCTGCTCCAGCACCTCGGCGCGCTCGCACCACTGGAAACGGCGGGGATAGGCGGGGACGTCGTTGACCAGGTCGAACATCCGGTTGACGGAGTGCTCGACCAGGGCGCTGCGTTCGATCGTGGGCATCTGGCTCGCGTCGCCGGCCGCCTTCGGGGAGAATGGCCGGATGGGAAAAAAGAGCGGAAAGGATAAGGCAAACGGCGACCGGACCATCGCCCTGAACCGGCGCGCGCGCCACGACTACCACCTCGAACAGCGGTTCGAGGCCGGGATCGCGCTGCAGGGCTGGGAGCTCAAGGCCATCCGCGCCGGCCGCGCCAGCATCGGCGAGGCCTACGCCGTGGTCCGCGACGCCGAACTCTACCTGTTCGGCGCCCAGATCACCCCGCTCACCCAGGCCTCGACCCACGTGGTCGCCGACGCCCAGCGGACCCGCAAGCTGCTGCTGCACCGGCGCGAGATCGACAATCTGGTCGGCCGGGTCCAGCGCGAAGGCTACACCCTGGTGCCGACCGCGATGTACTGGAAGGGCAACAAGGTCAAGGTCGAGCTGGCCCTGGCCAAGGGCAAGCAGGCCCACGACAAGCGCCAGGCCGCGCGCGACCGCGACTGGTCGCGCGACCGCCAGCGGCTGCTGCGCGCGCACAACCGCGACGCCTGAACGGCCCGCGGCAGCGGGGTCGATGCGGCCCGGTCAATGCGGTTCGTGGGGGGGCTCGGGGGCGCGCTCGGGCAAGGTGAACCGGAAGGTCGCTCCCTCCCCCACCGCGGCCTCGGCGCTGATTCCGCCACCGTGGCGCTCGACGATGCGCTTGACCGTGGCCAGGCCGATGCCATGGCCCTCGAACTCGTCGGCGCCGTGCAGGCGCTGGAACGGCCGGAACAGCTTCGATGCGTAGGCCGGCTCGAAGCCGGCACCGTTGTCGCGCACCCGCAGCGCCAGCATCCCGGGCGCCGGCGGCGCGTCGGGGTCGCGGCCGAACTCGATCCGCGCGTCCGCACGGCCCGCGGTGAACTTCCAGGCGTTGCCGAGCAGGTTCTGCAGCAGGTTGCGCAGCAGCGCCGGGTCGCCGCACGCTTCCAGGCCGGGCTCCACCACCGCCTCGACCGTCCGGCCCGGCTCCCCCTGCCGCAGTTCGGCCAGGACCTCGCCGGCCAGGCGGCTCAGGTCCACCTGCGTGCGTTGCAGTGGTTCGCGCGTGATCCGGGACATCTTCAGCAGGGCGTCGATCAACGCGTCCATGCGGTTGGCGGCCTTGCGCACCCGGGCCAGGTAGTCCTGTCCGTCCGGCCCGATCGCGTCGCCGAAGCGTTCGCCCAGCAGGCGGCTGAAGCCTTCCACCGTGCGCAGCGGCGCGCGCAGGTCGTGCGAGACGCTGTAGGCGAACGACTCGAGTTCGTGGTTGGCCAGGGTGAGCTCGCGCGTGCGCTGCTCGACCCGCGCCTCGAGGGTACGGTTGAGCAGCCGCACCTCGCGCTCGGCCCGCACCCGGTCGGTCACATCCTCCACCTGCACGAGGCTGGCGACGTCGCTGCCGACGTCGCCCGGGACCGGCGAGCGCACCAGCTCCACCAGCCGGATGTCGCCGTCGCTGCGCAGCAGCTTGCAGGTGGCGGTGGAATAGCTGTCCCCCTGGGCGACGCCCGTCCCCGGATCGACGAACCGCGAATCCAATACCGTGCCGGGGAGGCTGGCCGGGGCCACGCCGAGGATCCGCGCCAGCGCCGGGTTGGCCTCGACGATCCGCCCCTGCCGGTCCAGCAGGGCGATGCCGCCGGCCGAATAGAGCATGGCGTTGCGGAAGCGCTGCTCGCTGCGCCGGTAGGACTCGCTCATTGCTTCGGCCAGGCGCTCGGCGCGCGACTGGGTGTGCGCCAGGGTCAGCACCACCGCGAACAGCAGGAACGAGACGATCAGGCCCGCGGCGACGCTGGTGCGCAGGTCCGCGCCGGCACCGGCGGCGCCGGCCGTGCGCAGCGCCGACTGGAAATCCACCCGCCAGGTGCGCCCATACAGCTCGACTGTCTCGGAGTGGCGCAACGTCTCCGGCTCCGGATCGGCCCTGAACTCCGGATCGACGTAGACCTCGATGCCGGGCCCGCCCTGCCCGAGGTCCACGATCCGCAGCAGCTGGCCCGAGTCGAGCTGGCGCAGCGCGCTCTCCATGAAGGTGCGCACGTGGAAGGGCGCGTACACCCAGCCCGACATCGCCGTGCGCCGCGCCTGCAGGTTGGCCGGCTGGATGCCGTTGGCGTAGATCGGCGCGTACATCAGCAGGCCGTTGCGGCGCCCGTCCCCGCCGCGCTGGATCAGCTCGACCGGGGCGCTGAGCCGGACCTGGCCGGTGTCGCGGGCGGCCGCCATCGCCTCCCGCCGCACCGGGTGCGAGAACATGTCGAAGCCCAGCGCGCTGCGGTTGCCGATCGACTGCGGCTCCAGCATCAGGATCGGGCCGTAGATCGCGCGCGCGCCGTGCGGCCGGATCTGGAACAGGCCCTTGCCCTCGTCGCGCATCGCCAGCTGCAGGGCCTCCAGGTCGGTGCGGCGCAGGTACGGCACGTAGCCCAGGCCCAGCAGCCCCTCGAACTGGTGCTCGATGTCCAGCCCGCCCACGTAGTCGCGCCACTGCCGCTCCGTGGGCCGCGAGACCGACCAGTACAGCGACACCCCGCCGCGCAGGGCCAGCTCGTAGTGCAGCAGGCGCTGGCGCAGCAGGGTCAGGACCTCGTCGCTCTGGCTTTCGAACGCGGCCTGCGCGGCCCGCTGCTCGCGCTCGCCGGCGGTGCGTGCGTACATCCACACCATCAGCAGCGATCCGAGCAGGATCACCACCGCCAGCAGGTAGCCCCGCCGCAGCGACGGGCGGGCGGTCCCCGGCGTGCCTTCCTCGGGCGGAGTGCGCGACATCGCCACAGCATACCGGCCCATCCGCCGCCGGTGGGCCTGAACGGGGGCCGCGGGCGCCCTTGCGTGGCGCCCGGGCGCCCATATACTGCCAGTGTCAGCGTGATCGACGCTCCCGGGGGTGAATTGGCTTCGACGGGGGTCGCGAAATCACCTGGTGCATGCCGAGGGGGCAGCTTTCCTCGTTAATCCAGCGGCAAACTCATAGTTGCCAACGACGACAACTACGCTCTCGCCGCTTAAGGCGTAAGCCCCGAACCCACTTGTGCCCGTGCTCGTGGATGTAGGGTCATCATCACGGGAACCAGCCGCGGCGGCCGCCTGTCTGCCACGGCTGAACTCACAGGCTGGTTCCCGGGCGCGCTTCGCACGCCGTGCTGCCCGGGGACGAGATCCAACGGCGGGCTAAGCATGTAGGACCGGGGATGGAGTGCCTTCGGACGGCGGTTCGACTCCGCCCACCTCCACCAATACCAAAACCCCCAACCGTTCTCGGTTGGGGTTTTTTCTTGCCCGATCGCGCCGACTCCCGCGTGTTCGCGGGGATTCCTGCGGAAGCCTGTGGACTTCGGCGTCCGGCCCCTGGCCCCGTCCAGGGCCACCTTCCACTCTCTCCTGGCCATTTTTCTCTCCGGCCTCGCTCCCCCGGACACGCCCGAAGTCCGCAAAGGCCGCGAACGCAACGCATACAAATCAAAGAGTTACGCGCGGACGAATCAAGCGGTTTGATTGCAGCATCGGCAGGCAAAGGAAACTATGCCCGTTGTGTTTTGTCGGTAATTATTGACAACTACCGACGTTCCGCAACATTATGGCGGCATGGACAGTTCACACCAGAGCATTCTGAAACTTGCCGCCCAGCGCGGCCTTATTCGTCCACGTGATCTCAATGAGCGCGGGCTGCCCACTGTCGCCCTCACGCGGCTGGTGCGGCAAGGGCTGCTCCAGCGCGTGGGACGGGGCCTGTATGCGATTCCGGACCGGCCCGTCTCGGAGCACGGCGCGCTGGCCGAAGTGGCACGCAAACACCCGCAGGCCATCGTCTGCCTGCTGTCGGCACTGCGCGTGCACGAACTCACCACACAGTCGCCATTCGAGGTCTGGCTGGCCATCCCGAACAAGGCGCGCGCGCCAAAGATGGATTATCCCCCGCTGCGCATCGTGCGCTTCTCTGGCGCAGCGCTGACGGAGGGGATCGAGGAACACTCCGTCGATGGTGTGCCGGTGCGCGTGACCAACGTCGCCCGGACGGTGGCCGACTGCTTCAAATTCCGCAACAAGATCGGCCTCGATGTCGCGCTGGAGGCGCTGCAGGAAGCCTGGCGCGCCAAGCGTGTCAGCATGGATGAGCTGTGGCGCTTTGCTGAGCTGTGCCGAGTGGCCAATGTGATGCGGCCCTACATGGAAAGCCTGTCATGAACCAACGCAACATAGCCGCCTCGGTGCGCGCCCGACGGCTCAATCGCGCACGCGACACCCAGCAGGACTTCAATCTGGTCTTGACCCGCTATGCGCTCGAGCGTCTGCTGTACCGGCTCAGCATCTCGCCTCACGCCGACCAGTTCCTGCTGAAAGGCGCGCTGCTGTTCGACTTGTGGTTCGATGTCCCGCATCGTCCGACGCGCGACGCGGATTTCCTGAGCTTTGGCCCGGCCGAGCTGCCGCACCTCGAAGGTGTCTTCAAGGAAGTCTGCGCCATCGACACCGGCGACGGCGTGACGTTTCGGCCGGACACCGTCCAGGCAGCCGAGATTCGCAAGGAGGCCAACTACGCCGGCGTGCGCGTCACCTTGCTCGGACTGATCGATGGGGCACGTTGCCCGATCCAGGTTGACATCGGCTTCGGCGATGCCGTCACGCCAGGGCCCGAGGATGTTCACTACCCCGTGATGCTGCCGGAATTCGACGCGCCGAAGCTGCGCGTCTATCCACGCTACACCGTGGTGGCGGAAAAGCTGGAGGCGTTGGCCTCGCTCGGCATCGCCAACAGCCGCATGAAGGATTACTTCGATCTCTGGATCTTGTCGCGTTACACCGACTTCGACGGCGACACCCTGCGCCGCGCCCTCCGGGCGACCTTCGATCGCCGCAAGACGGCACTGCCCACGGATGCCCCCCTCGGCCTGAGTGATGGTTTTGTGCAGGACGCCCAGAAGCAGACACAGTGGCAGGCGTTTCTTGGGAAGAACAAGATCGAAGCGCTGAGCCTGGAGGACGTCGTGGCGACGCTTCGCGATTTTTTGCTTCCCGTCATCACGGCAGCGAACGCCGACACCCACCATCCGCAGCACTGGCAGGCTGGCGGCCCGTGGTCGCCAGTGGCGGGTTGAAGCGCGTCAGAGCCCAATCCGCGTGCGCTGCTCCTCCCACAGCGCTGGTGGATCGACCGCCAGATCGAACAGAGTGATGTGGTTCGGCAGCGCGTCGTCGAGGATGGCGGCCACGATGTCCGGCGCCAGCGTGGTCAGGTTGACCATCCGGCTCACGTAGCTGTTGTCGATCCCCTCCCGCGCGGCGATCTCCTTCAGTGACTTCGCTTCCCCCGACTCCAGCATGGCCAGCCAGCGGTGCCCCCTCGTAAGCTTCCCCGTCAAGCACACAACGCAAAAGTAGAACTTTCCTCGTATTGCTGGCGGACCTCGGCGGGCGTGAGATCGCCGAGGGAATCGTGGGGGCGCTCCTCGTTGTACTCGAGCATCCACC
>NZ_VOHE01000007.1 GCF_007859305.1 Luteimonas wenzhouensis | reverse complement strand
CCGGCATCTGGAGCGCTCGCTGGGCCCGCCGAACCTGGACGGCGTGCGGCTGCTGGCGATGGACGAGTTCGCGATCCAGAAGGGCCACCGGTACGCGACCGTGGTGGTCGACCCCGAGCGCAAGCGGCAACAACAAGATCAAGGTCATCAAGCGGGTGGCCTACGGCTACCGGGACGACGCCTACTTCTTCCTGAAGATCCGGGCGGCCTTCCCCGGACTTGGGTGAAGAACCGAAAAAAACTCCCTCTCCGCCTGGGCAACGCGGAGAAGGAGCCTGGATGTACGGCTAATCGGGTGTGCTGTTATCAGATCAGCGGAGTCGGCATCGGCGGGATCGCCGCGGCCGGGCTCTTCTTGGTGGCCTTCCTGGCCTTCTTTTTCGCGGTCTTGCGCGCCGGCTTGCCGGCCGAATTGCCCGCCGTCTTCCGGGTCGCCTTCTTGGCGGCCTTCTTGGCAGGACGCTTGGCGGTCTTCTTCGCCGCCTTCTTGGTCGCCTTCTTGGCCGTCGCCTTCTTGGCGACCTTCTTCTTGGCGACCTTCTTCTTGGCGACCTTCTTCTTGGCAGCCTTCTTGGCGACCTTCTTGGCCACCTTCTTCTTGGCGACCTTGCGGGTGGCCTTCTTCGCGACCTTCTTCTTCGCGGCCTTGCGGACGGTCTTCTTCGCGGCCTTCTTGGCCGGACGCTTGGCGGTCTTGCGGGTGGTCTTCTTCGCGACCTTCTTGGCCACCTTCTTCTTGGCGACCTTCTTGGCGACCTTCTTCTTGGCTACCTTCTTGGTGGCCTTCTTGCCCGCGGCCTTCTTCGCGGGTTTCCTGGTCGCCTTCTTGGCGACCTTCTTTGCAGCTTTCTTCGCGGCCATGTGATGGCTCTCCTCGTCAGTGGACTTGCGGTACTACTGCCCAGTTCAAGCGGCGCGCGGGTATCGGACCCGCGCACGACCGCCGGCGCGCCAGGCGCACCGGGACGGATCCGTCGGGGACAACGCGATCGGGGAGTCGCAGTCCCGGGAATGCAAAAACACCTGCGGCCCGGAGCGTCGCAGGTGTCGGATGGGAAGGTCGTTGGCTTTCGCAGCGGAGACGGTGCCTGAATCCACCTTGTAGAAGTCCGGGGCGGATGTCTGTTGTTTGCCGCGCGTTTTCGCCGTGTGCTGACTCACTCGCTTCTGTGCAACCGTCTGTTGGGCGAAACCTAATCACGGTTTTTTCGGCTGTCAACACCCCGCCCTCGAATCCGTTCGCGCGACGACCGCCGCGTTCGCGCCGACGGGCGCGCCGGCGAGAGGCCGACTACGCGGCGATCGCCCGCGATGCATCCCGCGTCGCCCGCGATGCATTCGAGGAAAGCGCGTAAAACAAGCACTTTCCGCGCTCGTGCATGTCGCACGTGGATGCGCGTCGCGAGCGTGTGGCGCGACCGCGCCGGGACCATCGACGTCGAGCGCGTCGCCATCACGCACGCTTGACGCGGTTGCCTGGCGACGCGCCTGCGGGAGTGGTTTGCGCCGAAAGTGCGCAAACTTTCCGGGCCACCGGAGCGGTCCCGGAGCGACGCGAAGCGTCGCGCGCGAACGCGATCGGGCTGCATCGCGACCAGCGACACATCGATACGGAAGGAGAAGAAGAGCCCAAGCAGGGAGTGCGTCTGACGCGCGGACCAGAGTCCGGCTGGCAATGCGGCCGCCGACGCCAGGCGACCGCTCGCGGGCGGCGGACGCATCGCGCCCGCCGCGCATGCATCACAGGTCGTCTTCCTCGATCAGGTCGGCGTAATCGTCCGGCCCGAGCAGGTCGTTGAACTGGTCCGGATCGCTGGCCTCGACCACGAACAGCCAACCCTCGCCGTAGGCGTCCTCGTTGATGGTCTCGGGCTTGTCGGCCAGCGCGGTGTTGACCGCGGTGACGGTGCCCGACACCGGGGCGTAGACGTCCGAGGCCGCCTTCACCGACTCGACCACCGCGCAGGCGTTGCCCGCCTCGACGCTGTCGCCGACCTGGGGCAGCTCGACGTAGACCAGGTCGCCCAGCAGGCCCTGGGCATGGTCGGAAATGCCGATCGTGACCTTGCCATCGCCTTCGATGCGGGCCCATTCGTGTGACTTCATGAACCTCAGGTCGCCAGGGATCTCGCTCATGTCCGCTCTCCGGATCGTGCGGGGTCAGGGGGAAGGTGGCGCTAGTGTATCCATGCCCGGGTGGGCGGCGGCAAGTTCGGCCGCCACCGGGTCAGGCCGGCTTGCCGTCGCGGACGAAGGGGAACTTCACCACCCGGACCGGCACGTCGCGGCCGCGGATGTCCACGCTGACCCCGCCGGACAGGTCGCCGGCCGGTACGCGGGCGAAGGCGATCGCCTTGCCCAGCGTCGGCGAGAAGGTCCCGGACAGGATCTCGCCATCCCCGCCGGCCGTACGCACCGCCTGCCCGCGGCGCAGCACGCCCTTGTCTTCCATCAGCAGCCCGATCATCCGCCGCGGGGCGCCGTCGCGATGGTGCGCCTCGACCACTTCGCGGCCGATGAAATCGCGACCTTCGTCGAGCGAGACCGTCCAGCCCAGCGCGGCCTCGTAGGGGCTGGTGTCCTCGTCCATGTCCTGGCCATAGAGGTTCATGCCCGCCTCCAGGCGCAGGGTATCGCGCGCGCCCAGCCCCACCGGCTTCACCCCCGCGTGCAGCAGTGCGTCCCACAGGGCCACCGCGCCCGATTCCGAGGCCACCACCTCGAATCCGTCCTCTCCGGTGTAGCCGGTGCGCGCGATGAACACCTCGCCGAACGGCGTGCCGGGCAGCTCCGCGGCCGCGAACCGGCCGAGCTCCGACGCCTGCACGGCAGCGTCGCCGAGCAGGCCGAGGACCCGCTCGCGCGCGTTCGGCCCCTGGACCGCGATGATCGACAACTCCGGTCGCTGGCGCACCCGGACATCGAAGTCCGTGATCTGATCACCGATCCACGCCATGTCCTTGTCGCGCGTGGCCGCGTTGGCCACGAGGCGGTAGGCGTCGCCGCCGAGGAAGTAGACGATCAGGTCGTCGATCACCCCGCCGCGGGGGTTGAGCATGCACGAGTACAGCGCCCGGCCGGGCTGCTTGAGCTTGTCGATCGAGTTGGCCAGCAGCCTGCGCAGGAATGCCCGGCTGCCGGGACCGTCCACGTCGACGATGTTCATGTGGCTGACATCGAACATGCCGGCGTCGCGGCGCACCTGGTGGTGCTCCTCGATCTGGGAGCCGTAATGGATCGGCATGTCCCAGCCGCCGAAGTCGACCATGCGCGCGCCGAGCGCACGATGGTGGTCGTTGAGGATGGTCTTGCGGGTCATGGAAGGCGTTCCTGCGTGGGTTGGAGCGATTATCGCCGATCCCCTCGCCGCCGTTTCCGCATGGGGCGCCGCCAGGCTAGGCGCGGCCACCCGCGCCCGCGGCGCCGCAGTCTGGCCCCTGGCAGGGGTCGCTCTCGACCTGCAGCGTGGCGTGGCCGATCCCGAACCGCGCGGCCAGCATCTCCACGGCCACGTGGCGCAAGGCGTGCGCGTCCACCTCCTCATCCACCACCAGGTGCGCGGTCATCGCCGCCTGGCGCGAGGCCAGGGCCCACACGTGCAGGTCGTGCACGTCGTCGACCCCGGGCAGGCCGGCCAGCGCGCGGTGGACCTCTTCCAGGTCGATGCCATCGGGGACACCCATCATCAGCACGTTGCCCGCCTGGCGTACCAGGGCCCACGCGCGCGGCAGCACCCACAGCCCGATGGCGGCGGCGATCAGCGGGTCGGCCAGCCGCCAGCCGGTGAAATGGATCACCACCGCGCCGGCCACCACGCCCAGGGAGCCGATCATGTCCGCCCACACCTCGAGGTAGGCACCCTTGACGTTGAGGCTCTCCTCGCTGCCGGCGTGCAGCAGCCGCATCGCCACCAGGTTGACCAGCAGCCCGGCCACGCCCACGACCAGCATGCCCAGCGATGCCACCGCCGGCGGCGCCAGGAACCGGTGCGCGGCCTCCCACAGGATGTAGCCCGACAGCACGAACAGCAGCAGGCCGTTGAGCAACGCGCCCATCGCCTCGGCACGCACGTAGCCGAAGCTGCGGCGCGCATCCGGCGGGCGTCGTCCGAGCCGGACCGCGACCAGGGCCACGCCCAGCGCGAATGCATCGGTGACCATGTGCACCGCGTCCGACAGCAGCGCCAGGCTGTTGGTGGCGAAGGCCGCGGCGGCCTCCACCCCGGCGAACAGCACGATCAGGGCCAGCGCCCACCACAGCGGGCGTTCGTGGCGGATGCTCGCGGCCGATGCGTGCTCGTGGTGGTGGTGGCCGTGGCCCGCGTGGTGGTGGTGATGGTGGTGCGTCATGGCGTCCACGCTAGCCACGACCGGCGGTGTTACACAATCGCGCGTGCCGGCTGCCGCCACGCCGGCACGCGGAGACGCGCGGACCGCTGCTCTGGCGGTCGGCAGGCAACTGAATGCGCGACCGGCGCCGCTCCCGCGCAGGCGGCCGTTGCACGGTCGGACGGCCTACCGGGCGGACGGCACCTCGGGTTCGACCTGGAGGATCTCGCCGTCGGTCCCGGTGACCCGCACCGGCGTTCCGGCGGGCAGCTCCGGGCCCTGCACGGTCCAGAACGCGTCGCCGATCTTGACCCGGCCGCGGCCGGCGACGATCGGCTGCTCCAGCGGCACCACCCGGCCGACGTGGTGGTAGGCGCGCTTGTTGAGCGTCGGGCGGTCGCTCTCGCGCTCGCGCCCGCGCCCGCGCACGTACTTGCGGTACACCTGGATCGACACGAAGCTCAGGACCACGAAGGCCGCGACCTGGGCCAGCAGCGGGATCCCCGGCACCAGCAGCACGGCCAGGAACACCGCCGCGGCGGCCAGCCCCATCCAGAGCATGAAGGCGCCGGGCGCCAGCGCTTCCGCCGCAAACAGCAGCAGCGCCACCGCCGCCCAGCCGACCACGTCCCAGCGCAGCTCCATGGCTCAGCTTCCCGCCGGGAAGGTGGGCCGCACCGGGGGCGGCTGGTTGCCGCCGCGCGGGGCGGACTGCTGCTTGCCGAGCGCATCCTTCGCCAGCTCGGCGATGCCGGCGATCGAACCGATGATGCCGCTGGACTCCATCGGCATGAGCACGAACTTCTGGTTCGGCGCGGTGGCGAGCTTCTCGAACGCCTCGACGTACTTCTGCGCGACGAAATAGTTGATCGCCTGCACGTCGCCCTGGGCGATCGCCTCCGAGACCATCTGCGTGGCCTTGGCCTCCGCCTCGGCCAGGCGCTCGCGCGCCTCGGCCTCGCGGAACGCGGCCTCCTTCTGGCCTTCCGCCTGCAGGATCGCCGCCTGCTTCTCGCCTTCGGCGCGCAGGATCTCGGACTGGCGGTGGCCCTCGGCCTCGAGGATCACCGCGCGGCGGTCGCGCTCGGCCTTCATCTGCCGCGCCATCGCGTCGACCAGGTCGCGCGGCGGCTGGATGTCCCGGATCTCGATGCGGGTGACCTTCACGCCCCAGGGGTTGGTGGCGTGGTCGACCACGTTCAGCAGCTGGGCGTTGATCGCCTCGCGTCCGCTCAGCGACTCGTCGAGGTCCATCGAGCCGATCACGGTGCGGATGTTGGTCTGGACCAGGGCGATCATGGCGATCTCGAGGTTGGAGACCTCGTAGGCCGCCTTGGCCGCATCCAGCACCTGGAAGAACACCACGCCGTCGACCTTGACCACCGCGTTGTCCTTGGTGATCACGTCCTGGCTGGGCACGTCCAGCACCTGCTCCATCATGTTGACCTTGCGCCCGACGCCGTACACCACGGGGATCAGGAAGTGCAGCCCCGGGTCCAGGGTGTGGGTGTACTTGCCGAAGCGCTCGACCGTCCACTCGTAGCCCTGCGGCACCATCCTGACGGTCTTGAACAGGATGATGACGCCGGCGACCAGCAGCACCGCCGTGAGAAACATGCCTCCGCCCATGGAATCGCTCCTCCCGAAACAGGATCGAGTATAGGACGCAGACGGCACCCGGCGGCCGGATGTGACCGTCGCCCCGGACCGGCGCGTCCGCTCCCCCGTCGCGTTCCCGGTCGCGCCCCCTCGATGCCCGGTCTGCCCGGGCTGCGACCGTTTCGCCTCCGGCGGCATCCACAATGGGGAATGGCCGCAGCCCCCAGACCCGCGTCGAGCTTCGCCATCGACCTGCCCGACGCGTGCTGGCGAAGGCGCGGGCCGGCGACCGTACCGCGTTCGAACAGGTGTATCGCCGGTTCGAGCGGCCGGTGTTCGCCATGGCGCTGCGCATCTGCGGCGACCGCGAGGAGGCCTTCGAGGTGCTGCAGGAGACGATGTTGAAGGTGTACGACCGGATCGGCGGATTCCGCGGCGAGAGCCCGTTCTGGGCCTGGCTGCGCCGGATCGCGCTGAACGAGGCGCTGATGGCGCTGCGCCGCGGCCGCCGGCTTGCCGAAGAGCTGCCGATGGAAGACGGCTTCGAGGCGGTCGACGAGTTCGCGCCGCCGCCGCCCGCCGCCGCCGACGCGGCCCTGCTCCAGCGTGCCCTGGAGGCGCTGCCCGCGACCACCCGGAGCGTGC
Organism: Luteimonas wenzhouensis; assembly: GCF_007859305.1. GTDB lineage: Bacteria > Pseudomonadota > Gammaproteobacteria > Xanthomonadales > Xanthomonadaceae > Luteimonas > Luteimonas wenzhouensis. Next base: position 162,103 of record NZ_VOHE01000007.1, on the reverse strand, counting down.
TGTGGCTCGCCGGCGTGACTCCCGGCAGCGGCGCCGCCGAGGCCGGCCTGCGCAGCGGCGACCGCATGGTCTCGGTAGACGGCATCGAGATCCTCGGCAACAGCGGGCAGCTGCGGGTCGGCAACGCGCGCAAGCTGCTCGCCGGCCTGGAGGCGGACAAGCCGGTGCGCATCGGCTACCTGCGCGACGGGCGTCGCGCCACGGTCGACGTCACGCCCGGGCGCGACCGCCGGGTCGCCGTGATCAGGGCACCCGATGGCGGGTTCGGGATCGTGGGCGACGACGTCTTCGAGTTCGAACTGCCCGGCATCAGCCCCGAGGTCCAGGCCGAAGTGCGGCGGGCGATCGACGGCGGGAAGACCCGGCTGGCCTCGGCACTGCGCTGGCGCGGCCTGCACCTGGCAACGGTGGATCCCCAGCTGGGCCGCTACTTCGGTGCCGACCGCGGCGTGCTGGTGCTCTCGCCCGGCGGGATGGACGGCCTGCAGGCGGGCGCCGTGATCCAGCAGGTCGACGGCAAGGCGGTGGCCACGCCGCGCGAAGTGATGGACGTGCTGCGCGGCAAGCGCGAAGGCGAGCGCGTGAGCGTGGACTACCTGCGCGACCGCAAGCGCGCGCAGGCGCGGGTCGCGATCCCCGGGCCGATGGCCTGGCCGCCCGCTCCGCCGGCGCCGCCGCCCCGGCCCGCCGGGCCGCCGAAGCCCCCGGTGCCGGCCGCCGCCCGCCCTCCGGTCCCGCCGACACCCGCCCCGGCGCCCGGAATCACGCGGAACCTGGCCTTCCTGGCCGTCCCGGGGAGCCCGGCCGGCCCTTGACACGGAACCGTCCGCGGCACGCGCGGCGATCGCGGCGATTCCTACTTGGTGAGGATCAGCTTGTCGTTGCGGGTGTGGCGCAGCCGATAGCACTCGTTGCCATGGCGGATGCGCACTTCGCGACGGCCCTGCAGCAGGCGCAGGCTGTCGATCTCGGGCTCCGCGCACGACTGCCGGCCGGGTGGCGCCTCCGTCGCGGTTGCGGAGCCGGTCTCGGGGTGGTCCGGATGGGACAGCATTGGCGTTCCTCGCCGTCGGGGAACCCGATGCTAATGATTCTCATTTGACTGTCAACCACCCGGCGACCCGCGGCCCTGGTCCACCACGCACTCCAGCCGCCGCCAAACCGTGTCGTCGAAGCGGTCGGCCAGTTCCAGCGCACCGAGGTTCTCGAGCAGCTGCGCCGGCTGGCTGGCGCCGAGGATGACGCTGGAGACATGCGGGTTGCTCAGGCACCACGCGATCGCCAGCGGGGCCGGCGCCACGCCCAGCTCGGCAGCCGCGGCGCTGAAGCGGCGCGCGCGTTCCAGCCGCGCCTGTCCGCCGGGACGGTCGAGCCGGCCCGGCACCCCCGGCTGCGACAGCCGGCTGCCCTCCGGCACGCCGTCATCGTACTTGCCGCTCAACAGCCCGTAGGCCAACGGCGACCAGACCGTGGCGCCGAGCCCGCATTCGGCATACAGCGCCGCGTACTCCAGCTCCACGCGTTCGCGGTGCAGCAGGTTGTACTGCGGCTGCTCCGTCGTTGGCGGGGCCAGGTGGTGCGCGCGGGCGATCTCGAAGGCCTCGCGGATCAGCGATGCCGGCCACTCCGACGTGCCCCAGTAAAGCACCTTGCCCTGGCGCACCAGGTCGTCCATCGCGCGCACGGTCTCGGCCACCGGGGTCTCCGGATCGGGCCGGTGGCAGAAGAACAGGTCGAGATAGTCCACGCGCAGCCGGCGCAGGGCGTCGTGGCAGGCGTCGCGCACGTGCTTGCGCGACAACCCGGCCTGGGTCGGGCGCGGGTCGGGCACCGACCCGAAGAGCACCTTGCTCGACACGCAGAAGCCGTCTCGCGGCAGGCGCAGGTCGGTGAGCACGTCGCCCAGCACCCGCTCGGCTTCGCCGTGTGCGTAGTTCTCGGCGCTGTCGAAGAAGTTGATGCCATGGTCCCAGGCGAGCGCGACCAGTTCGCGCATCCCGCCGCGCCCCAGCCGGACGCCGGCGGTGAGCCAGCTGCCCAGCGACAGTGCCGAAAGCTTCAGGCCGGAGCCGCCAAGCCTGCGATATTGCATGGTCGTCCTCGGGGTCGGATGCGGCCACAGTCTATCCATGCCGGGGGCGGCGGCCCACGCCACGCGGTATCCTCGCCCCGCAGTCACGATGCGACGGGCCATGCACGAATCCAATTCGATCAGGCACATGCTGGCCATCCTCTTCGGCCGCCCCGACGAGGTGATGCTCGAACTGGGCGCCAGCGGCGAACTGCTGGTGGCCAAGGTGCGCGCCCTGCTGTCGCTGCTGACGCTCGCGCTGCCGCTGGCCTCGGGGCTGGGCGGCGGGGATACCTCGCGCATCCTCCTGGACCTGGGCGTGGCGGTGTTCGTCAACCTGATGGCGCAGATCTGGCTGGCGCTGGCGCGCGACCACCGCCGTCTGCGCTGGCTGCCCTACGCCAGCGGCGGCTACGACGTGGCGATCATCACCGCGGTGCTGGCGCTGCAGGCGGCGGGCGACGCGCCGGCCGCCCTCAACGGCACCGGCGTGTGGTGCTTCTACCTGTTCGCCATCGCGCTGACCGCGCTGCGCCACGACGGCCGGCTCACCCTGTACATGGGCACCCTGGCGATCGCCCTGTACGGCCTGCTGGTGGCGTTGGTGCTGGGGCTGGCGGACGAGCCACTGCTGTCGATCGAGCATGGCGCGGTCACCGTCCGCGGCCAGGGCACGCGGCTGGTGCTGCTGGGCCTGATGACCCTGCTCACCGCCACCCTGGTGCACCGGATGCAGCGGCTGATCGAGATGTCCGGGCGCGACAGCCTGACCGGCGTGCCCAACCGCGCCTGGCTGATGCAGCGTTTGCCGCGCATGTTCGAGGCCGCGCGCCGCGAGGGCCGCACGGTCACGATCGGGCTGGTGGACCTGGACCACTTCAACCGCGTGTACCAGGAACTGGGCCAGGGCAACGGCGACCGCGCGATCCGCCATCTGGTCGGCCACCTGCGCGAGATGCTGGGCGAGGACGAGTACCTGGCGCGCATCGGCGGCCAGGAGTTCGTGCTGGTGCTGCTGTGCCCGGTGGGCAGCGCCTGGGAGCGCATCGACCGCTATCGTCGCAGCCTCGGCGAGCGCCCGTTCCAGACCGAGCGTGGCAACGAGTCCATGGCGCTGACCTTCAGCGCGGGCCTGGCCGCCTTCCCGCAGGACGGCGCCACCGCCTCGGCGCTGCTCGGCGCGGCCGACCGCCGCCTGCAGGAGGCCAAGCGCCTCGGCCGCAACCGGGTGGTCGCCCGCGACGGCTGACCCGGCCCCGCCGGCCCGCGAGGTTGCCGCGGGCGGCCCGCTGCACTAGGCTGCCGCGTCAGTCAGCCGCCGGAACAGGGTCTAATGGAAGCAGTAGCGCGGGTCGGTTTCGGCATCGTCGGCCTGGCGGTGTTGATCGGCCTGACCTGGTTGTTCTCGAACAACCGGCGGAAGGTGGACTGGCGGCTGGTGGGGATCGGCCTGGTGCTGCAGGTGCTGGTAGCGGCGTTCGTGCTGCTCACGCCCTGGGGCGCGGGCGTGTTCGACCGGCTGTCGGGCGGTTTCGTGAAGCTGCTCGGCTTCACCTCCGAGGGCGCCCGGTTCATCTTCGGCGATTTCGGCGATCCCTCGAAGTTCGGCTTCGTGTTCGCCTTCCAGGTGCTGCCGACGATCATCTTCTTCGCCAGCTTCATGAGCGTGCTCTACCACCTGGGCGTGATGCAGAAGGTGGTCGAGGGCATGGCCTGGGTGATCACACGGGTGATGCGGGTGTCGGGCGCGGAAACCCTGTCGGTGTGCGCCAACGCCTTCATCGGACAGACCGAGGCGCCGCTGGTGGTGCGCCCGTACATCGCCGGGATGACGATGTCGGAGCTGCTCACGCTGATGGTCGGCGGCATGGCCACGATCGCCGGTGGCGTGCTCGGCGCCTACGTGCTGCTGCTCGGTGGCGATGACCCGGTGCAGCAGGCGCTCTACGCCAAGCATCTGATCACCGCCAGCATCATGGCCGCACCGGCGACCCTGGTGATCGCCAAGATCCTGGTGCCCGAGACCGGCGCCCCTCAGACCCTGGGCACGGTGCGCGTGCACGTGGAGAAGACCACCGCCAACGTCATCGACGCGGCCGCCGCCGGCGCCGCCGACGGCCTCAAGCTGGCGCTGAACGTGGGTGCGATGCTGCTGGCCTTCATCGCCCTGATCGCGCTGATCAACGCGCCGCTGTCCTGGCTGGGCGAGATCACCGGGCTGGAGCAGGCGCTGGGCAAGCCGACCACGCTGTCCACCCTGCTCGGCTACCTGCTGGCGCCGCTGGCCTGGGTGATCGGCGTGCCCTGGCAGGACGCGGGCACCGTCGGCGGGCTGATCGGCACCAAGGTGGTGCTCAACGAGTTCGTGGCCTACGTGCAGATGGGCGAGATCCTGCGCGGCGGCGTGGAGGGCGTGTCGCTCACCCCGCAGGGGACGCTGATCGCGACCTACGCGCTGTGCGGCTTCGCCAACTTCAGTTCGATCGCGATCCAGATCGGCGGCGTCGGCGGCCTGGCGCCGGAGCGGCGGCAGGACCTGGCCCGGCTCGGCCTGCGCGCGGTGCTGGGCGGATCGATCGCGACCATGATGACCGCGACCATCGCCGGCGTGCTCACGGGGCTGGGCGGGTAGCGCGATGTCCATGCAGGCCCGCCCGCGCGTCGTCGTCGTCGGCTCGTTCAACGTCGACCACGTCTGGCACTGCGACAGCCTGCCGCGCCCCGGCGAGACCCGCGCCGGCCACTACCGCACCGGCCCCGGCGGCAAGGGCTTCAACCAGGCCACAGCGAGCGCGCGCTGCGGCGTCGAGACCGTGTTCGTGTGCGCGCTCGGCGACGACGACGGCGGCCGCCTCGCACGCGCGCTGGCGGCGGCCGACGGCATCGACCTGCGCGCCGAGGACAGCGGGGAACCGACCGGCACCGCGGGCATCCACGTCGATGTCCACGGCGCCAACAGCATCGTGATCGGCCCCGGGGCGAACGGCGCCCTGTCGGCCGAGTTCGTGGCCCGCCAGGCCGAGGCGATCTCCGGCGCCAGGATCGTGCTGGCCCAGCTCGAGTCGCCGGTCGAGAGCGTGCTCGAGGCGATGCGCATCGCCCGTGCCGCCGGCGTGCGCACCATCCTCAACCCCGCCCCGGCCAATGCGCTGGCGCCGCGGGAGCTGCTGGCGGTGGCCGACGTGCTCACCCCCAACGAAACCGAGTTCGCCGCGCTGCTCGCGCTCCACAGCAGCGAGCGCATCGACCCGGCGGCGGTGGCGGGGACCGACGACGAGCAGCTGCACCACCTGTGCCGCACCCTGCTGCCGCGGAGCACGGTCGTGGTGACGCTGGGCGCGGCCGGCGCCTTCGTCTCGCACCGCGAAGACAAGTGCCGCGGCGACGAGCATGCCTTCTACCGGGTGCCGGCCGAAGACGCCCAGGTGGTGGACACGACCGGCGCCGGCGATGCCTTCAACGGCGCCCTGGCCGCCTCGGTGGCACGCGGCGGCGAAGGCGGCTTCATCGCCCACGTGCGCTTCGCCTCGCTGTACGCGGCGCGCTCCACCGAGCAACCCGGAGCGGCCGAGGCGATGCCGCGGCTGCCACGCCAGCCCGAAGTCTGACCGCCCTGCGGCCGAACCGCGGCTGGCCCGATTCCGCCCACCGGGCACCACGAGCGAGGTCGACATGGCCGGCAAGTTCGAAATCGGCAAGCGCAGGAACGGCGAGTTCCAGTTCAACCTGAAGGCCGGCAACGGCCAGGTGATCCTTTCCAGCGAGGGCTACAAGGAGAAGGCCTCGGCGCTCAACGGCATCGAGTCGGTGCGCAGGCACGCCGTGGACGAGGCCAACTTCGAGCGTCTCACCGCGAAGGACGGCAGCCCCTACTTCAACCTGAGGGCCTCCAACGGCCAGGTCATCGGCCACAGCGAGATGTATTCCAGCGCCGCGGCCCGCGACAACGGCATCGAGTCGGTCAAGGGCAACGCCCCGGGCGCGTCCGTGGTCGACCTGACCGCCTGACCCGGCACGGCGCGGCGCGGGGCCGCCGCGGCCGCCCCGCTCGCGCGGCGGCGGCGCGGCTGCGACAATGGCGCGATGCGCATCGGTCCCTACGCCATCCAACCCAAGGTGGTCCTCGCCCCGATGGCGGGGGTCACCGACAAGCCGTTCCGGCTGCTGTGCAAGCGGCTGGGCGCGGGGCTGGCGGTGTCGGAGATGACCACCAGCGACCCGCGCTTCTGGAACACGCGCAAATCCGTGCACCGCATGGACCACGCCGGCGAGCCCGACCCGGTCAGCGTGCAGATCGCCGGCACCGAACCGGCCGTCATGGCCGAGGCCGCGCGCCACAACGCCGCGCACGGCGCGCACATCATCGACATCAACATGGGCTGCCCGGCGAAGAAGGTGTGCAGCGCCTGGGCCGGCTCGGCGCTGATGCGCGACGAGTTGCTGGTGGCGCGGATCCTGGAGGCCGTGGTCGCCGCCGTGGACGTGCCGGTGACGCTCAAGATCCGCACCGGCTGGGACGCCGACCACCGCAACGCTCCGGCGATCGCGCGCATCGCCGAGGAAAGCGGCGTCGCCGCGCTCGCCATCCACGGCCGCACGCGCGACCAGCACTACGCCGGCCAGGCCGAGTACGACACCATCGCCGCGATCAAGGCCCGGGTATCGATCCCGGTGATCGCCAACGGCGACATCGATTCGCCGGAGAAGGCGCGCGCGGTGCTCGACCACACCGGCGCCGACGCAGTGATGGTCGGGCGCGCGGCGCAGGGGCGGCCGTGGATCTTCGGCGCGATCGCCCACTACCTCGCCACCGGCGAGCACCTGCCCGAGCCTGGCCCGGCTAAGGTGCGCGACATCCTGCTCGGCCACCTCGAGGCGCTGCACGCCTTCTACGGCGAGCAGGCCGGCGTGCGCATCGCGCGCAAGCACCTGGGCTGGTACGCGAAGGACCGGCCGGAGAACCGCGCCTTCCTCGCCGTGGTCAACCGCGCCCAGACCGCGCAGGAGCAGCTGCGCTCGACCCGCGACTACTTCGATGCGCTGGCGGCAGGGGTGAAGCCGGAGCTGCCGGCAGCGGCCTGATCGCACGCCGCCGCGGCACGCCGGGGTCGCGCTGAGGGCGCGGGCTTGCCAGCGCGCCGCTGCCTGCCCATCATCGGCCGCTGGCATCGGATCGCGGCCGGGGTCGCGATCGCATCGGGGACATTGCATGGAACAGCAGCCGCCGGGGATGGACGCGTCGCGCCGGCCGATCAAGGCACGCGGCAACGCCGTCATCCAGCGCATCGCCGCCGCGCTCGCGCGCACGCCGCTCACGCCCAACGCGATCTCGGTGCTCAGCATCGTCTTCGCCGCGGCCGGCGCCGCCGCGCTGTGGTGGATCCCGCCCTGGGGCGCGTGGCTGTGCGCGCTGGGCATCCAGCTGCGGCTGCTGTGCAACCTGTTCGACGGCATGGTGGCGGTGGAAGGCGGCAAGTCCACGCCCGCCGGCGCGCTCTACAACGAAGTGCCCGACCGCGTGGCCGACAGCGTGCTGCTGGTGGCGCTGGGCCATGCCGCCGGCTTGCCGTGGGCCGGATGGCTGGCGGCGCTGTTCGCCGCCGCGACGGCCTATGTCCGCACGCTCGGCGGAGCGCTCGGCCAGGCCCAGGACTTCCGCGGGCCCATGGCCAAGCAGCACCGGATGGCGGTGATGACCGCGGCTTGCGTGCTGGCGCCGGCCGAGGCGCTCGCGACCGGCACCGGCTACGCGCTGCCGGTCGCGGTGCTGGCGATCGCCGCGGGCGCCCTGCTCACCTGCTACACCCGGCTGCGCGCGATCGCGGCGCGGCTGGAGCACGCGCCATGATCGCGCGCCTGGCCGGCGCGGCGCTGGTCGGCTTCACTCGCACCCTGGTCGGCGCGCGCGCGCACTGGCGTGCAGCACCGCCGCCGGGCCAGTGCATCTACTTCGCCAACCACTCCAGCCACCTGGACACGGTGGCGATCTGGTCGGCGCTGGCCCCGCACCTGCGCGCCCACGTGCGGCCGGTGGCGGCGCGCGACTACTGGGACCGCCCCGGCCTGCGCGGCTGGCTGGCGCGGCGGGTGCTGCACGCGGTCCTGATCGACCGCCAGCGCGGCGACCCCGACGCTGATCCGCTGGCACCGGTGCGCGCGGCCCTCGACCAGGGCGATTCGCTGATCCTGTTCCCCGAAGGCACGCGCAACAGCGAACGGCTGCCGCAGCAGTTCCGCCCCGGCCTGTTCCGGCTGGCCACGGACTACCCGCACGTGGAGCTCGTGCCCGTGTACCTCGACACCCTGCACCGTGCGCTGCCCAAGGGCGCCCTGCTGCCGTTGCCATTGCCGCTGTATTGCAACGTCCATTTCGGCGCGCCGCTGCCGCGCCTGCCCGGCGAAGGGCGCGATGCCTTCCTCGAACGCGCGCGCGCCGCGGTGGAGGCGATGGCATGAGCGCACAGGCCAGGATGCTCTGGGTATTCGGCGGCATCGTCGCCCTGCTGGTGGTGGCCTCCGTGGTCGGCTGGCTGCTGCATCGGCGCGGCGGGGACGGCGGCGGCCCGACGGTGCGCAACCTCAACGCGCGGATCCGCGCGTGGTGGGGCATGGTCGCGGTGCTGGCGGCGTGCTTCGCGATCGGGCCGGTCGCCACCCTGGTGGTGTTCGGGGTGATCTCGTTCTTCGCCCTGCGCGAGTTCATCACCCTCACCCCGACCCGCGCCGGCGACCACCTGCCGCTGGTGGTGGCGTTCTACCTGCTGATCCCGCTGCAGTACTGGCTGATCCACGCCCAGTGGTACGGGCTGTTCGCGATCTTCATCCCGGTCTACGCCTTTCTCGCGCTGCCGGTGCTGGCGGTGTTCGGCGGCGACACCACCGACTTCCTCGAGCGCAGCACCAAGGTGCAATGGGGCGTGATGGTGGCGATCTACTGCATCAGCCACGCGCCGGCGCTGATGATCCTGCGGCCCGGGGTGGAAGGCCAGCTGCTGCTGCTCTACCTGATGCTGGTGGTGCAGATCAGCGACGTGATGCAGTACGTATTCGGCAAGCTGCTGGGCCGGCGCAAGCTCGCGCCGGTGGTGAGCCCGTCCAAGACCGTCGAGGGCCTGGTCGGCGGCGGGTCGGCGGCGGTGGGCATCGGCACCGCGCTGTGGTGGATGACGCCGTTCGCGCCGCTGCAGGCGGCCGCCATGTCGACGGTGATCGTCATCGCCGGCGCCTGCGGCGGGCTGGCGCTGTCGGCGGTCAAGCGCAGCCTCGGCGCCAAGGACTGGGGCCACATGATCGAAGGCCACGGCGGGATGATGGACCGGATGGATTCGGTGGTGTTCGCCGCGCCGGTGTTCTTCCACTTCACCCGCTACTGGTTCCCCGGCTGAGCCGGTGCCGGCGCGCCAGGCGCCCCGGCGACCGCGGCGTCGGGCTCGTTCCAGATGCGGTGCCACATCTGCGCCAGGCGCCGGCGCGCCTCCCAGGGCCAGGACAGCTGCTCGGGCGGGATTGCGCGCCAGCGGCCGCCATCGCGCTCGGCGACGGCGAAGTTGAAGCTGTAGTCGGGCTCGGCGCCCATCCGCAGGTCGCTGAGCACGAGCCGGCCGTCGCGTTCGGTGGCCTTCATGAAGCCGCGGTTGAACCAGGCCAGCCGCGCCACCGCGGGCGCGTCGGCCACCTGCGCCAGCGCCTCGACGTCGGAAGGGTGGTGCCGGAACGCGATCGGATGGCGGTCGGCGACCAGCGAATGCTCGCCCTCGACGAAGCCATCGGGGGTCATCGCCACCACCCGCCACAGCAGCGTGTTGAACGGCATCGGCACCGAGAAGCGCGGCGCATCGGCCAGGCCCAGCACGGCCAGCGACCGCCCCGCCTCGCGCTCGACCATCGCCTTGGCCACCAGCGACCAGCCCAGGTAGGCCGTGCTGAGGGCGAGCCCGAACACCAGCGCATGGCGCGCCGCCGGCCGCCCCCCGACCCAGGTCGCCACCACGACGCCCAGCAGCAGCCAGACCGTGTAGCCCGGGTCGATGATGAACACGCTCGACCACATCGCCGGCGGCACCGGGATCGGCCACAGCAGCTGGGTGCCGTAGACGGTGAAGGCATCGAGCAGCGGGTGGGTGACCAGGGCGAGCTGGATCGCCCACAGCCAGGGTCCGGGCGCCTGCGCCACCCGGCCGCCGCGGCGCCGGAACCAGGCCCAGATCGCCCAGCCCAGCAGCGGCAGCACGAACAGTGAATGGCTGGCGCCGCGGTGCAGGGTCATCAGCGCGACCGGGTCGTCGGTGACCATCGCGATCGGGAATGAATCGAGGTCGGGCAGGGTGCCCAGGGCGGCGCCGGCGAGCATTGCCGCGCGGCGGTGCGCGGCCGGGACCACGGCACCGGCCACGGCGGCACCAAGCAGGAGCTGGGAGAGGGAATCCATGTGCCGATTCTAGGCCGGGCGCGCGGCCGGCCATGGGCCGGTGGCCAGGCCGGCGCACGCGGGCGTGCCCGGCCCGGTGCGGTGCCGGAGCCGCCTGGTGCGGGCGCGGCCGGACCCCGGGCCGGACCGCGGCAGGCGGATGCGCGCCGGCCCGGGCACGTGTATCATCCGCACCCATCTTTTCATCCGAATTGAAGGATATAGCCGATGTCCAGCTACCTGTTCACGTCCGAATCGGTCTCGGAAGGCCATCCGGACAAGATCGCCGACCAGATCTCCGACGCGGTGCTGGACGCCATCCTGGCCCAGGACAAGCGTGCCCGCGTGGCCTGCGAAACCATGGTCAAGACCGGTGCGGCGATCGTGGCCGGCGAGGTCACCACCACCGCGTGGGTGGACATCGAGGCGCTGGCGCGCAAGGTGATCAACGGCATCGGCTACGACAACTCGAGCGTCGGCTTCGACGGCCACACCTGCGCGATCATCAACATGCTCGGCAAGCAGTCGCCCGACATCAACCAGGGCGTGGACCGCAAGAACCCCGAGCAGCAGGGCGCCGGCGACCAGGGCCTGATGTTCGGCTACGCCTGCACCGAGGCGCCGGAATACATGCCCGCCCCGCTGTACTACAGCCACCGGCTGGTGGAGCAGCAGGCCAAGGTGCGCAAGAGCGGCCGGCTCAAGTGGCTGCGGCCCGACGCCAAGAGCCAGGTGACCCTGCGCTACAGCGGCGACGGCAATCGGATCGTCGGCCTGGACGCGGTGGTGCTCTCGACCCAGCACGATCCGGACATCAAGCGGGCAGACCTGGTCGAGGCGGTGCGCGAGCACATCCTCAAGCCGGTGCTGCCGAAGAAGTGGCTCGCGTCGCTCCCCAAGAGCAAGGTGCACATCAACCCGACGGGCAAGTTCGTGATCGGCGGGCCGGTGGGCGACTGCGGCCTCACGGGCCGCAAGATCATCGTCGACACCTACGGCGGCATGGCCCGCCACGGCGGCGGCGCGTTCTCGGGCAAGGATCCGTCCAAGGTCGACCGCTCGGCGGCCTACGCCGCGCGCTACGTGGCCAAGAACATCGTCGCCGCGGGCCTGGCCGCCCGCTGCGAGGTGCAGGTGAGCTACGCCATCGGCGTGGCCGAGCCGACCTCGATCTCGGTGACCACCTTCGGCACCGGCAAGGTGCCCGACGACGTGATCGAGAAGCTGATCCGCCGGCACTTCGACCTGCGCCCCTACGGGATCACCCGGATGCTCGACCTGGAGCACCCGATCTACCAGGCGACCGCGGCCTACGGCCACTTCGGCCGCAAGCCCAAGGAGATCAGCTACACCGACGGCGCCGGCAAGAAGCACAAGGCCACGGCCTTCTCCTGGGAGAAGACCGATCGCGCCGAGGAGCTGCGGAAGGCCGCGAAGCTGAAGTAATCGGGCGGGGCCTTGCCCCCGCCCCCCCGCACGGGGCGTCGCGCCCTTCATGGCCGCAAGGCCGGGACGGGCAACCCACCGCAGGCGAAAGGGGCCCGCCGAAGCGGGCGGGAAGGCGCTACAGCCGCACCACCACCTGCACGTCGTCCGGGCCGGCGGCACGCGCGGCCAGCACGCGGTCGCCGACGCGCTCGAACGCCAGGTCCACGCGCGCCCCGCCCACGTCCAGCGCGTCCACGCGCAGGCGCTCGACACCGGGCGGCAGCTGCGGGTGGTCGATCAGGATCCGGCCCTCGACCGCGTCGACCTCCACGCCCAGGCAGGCGTGCAGCAGCATGAACACCGCGCCGGCCGACCAGGCCTGCGGCATGCACGCCACCGGATAGGCGATCGGCGGCTCGCCGGCGCTGCGCGGGAAGCCGCAGAACAGCTCCGGCAGGCGCATGTCGAAATGGGTGGCGGCCTCGAACACCTCGCCCAGCAGACGCGTGGCCTGGCGGCGCGCGCCGTAGCGTGCCATGCCCGCCGCGCACAGCGCCACGTCGTGCGGCCACACCGAACCGTTGTGGTAGGACATCGGGTTGTAGCGCGGCTGGTCGGTGGCCAGCGTGCGCACGCCCCAGCCATTGTCGAAGCGCGGTGACCCCAGCTGGGCGATCACATGGGCGGCGCGCTCCGGGGCAGGCAGGCCCACGTACAGCAGGTGCCCGGGGTTGGAGGCGAGCACGCGGCACATGCGTCCCGAGCCGTCCCTGGCCAGGGCGTAGAACTCCAGGTCCGGATCCCAGAAGCGTGACTCGACCGTCTCCCGCAGGCGTCCGGCACGGGCCTCCCACGCCCGCGCCGCGTCGTGCGCACCGCGCCCGCGGGCCAGCATCGCCATCGCCAGCAGGGCCTCGTACACGTAGCCCTGCACCTCCACCAGCGCCACCGGCCCCTGCGGGAGGCTGCCGTCGGCGTGGAACACCGAGTCCTCGCTGTCCTTCCAGCCTTGGTTGGACAGGCCGCTGGCTTCGCCCCGGGCGTAGGCAAGCAGGCCGTCGGGATCGGCATCGCAGCTGCGTTCGATCCATCCGATCGCGCGCTCCAGGGCGGGCCACAGCCGGTCGATGAAGGCGCGGTCGCCGGTGCGGCGCAAGTAGCGCCCGGCCAGCAGCACGAACAGCGGCGTGGTGTCGACCCCGCCGTAGTACAGGCCGAACGGCACCTCGCCCAGCGCCGCCATCTCGCCCTTGCGCGCCTCGTGCATGATCTTGCCGGGCGCCGAATCGCGGAAGCTCGAGTCCTCCGCCGCCTGGCGTTCGGCCAGGTAGGCGAGCACGCCGCGGGCCAGGTCCGGGTCCAGCCACAGGGTCTGCAGCGCGGTGACGATCGCGTCGCGCCCGAACGGGGTCGAGAACCAGGGGATGCCGGCATAGGGATAACGCCCCGAGGGCAGGTCGCTGGCCAGCAGGGCGATGTCGGTCCGCGACCGCTCCACCCAGGCGTCGAACAGCAGGCCGCCGCCGTGCAGGCGCGCGCCGGAGCGGCGGCGGGCGCGCAGGGCGCGCCGCGCATGCACCATCGCCCGGCGATGCCGCGCCGCCGACGGCTCGCCGGCGTCGGCGCCCACCTCCATGTACAGCTCGAAGCTTTCGCGCGGCGCCAGCCGGCACTCGAAGCGCGCCATGCCGTGGTCGAGCACGGTCGGCGCGGCCGAAAACGCCAGCACCGTGCGCCTGGACACGCCGTCCAGACCATCGTAGTGCAGCACCACCCGGTCGCCGCGGGCCTCGGCCTGCGGATAGCTGCCACGACGCGCGCGCTCCATCCCGCGCACCTCGAACATGTCGCGGAAGTCGGCGGCGAACTCGAGCACCAGCGGCACCGACACCGGCACGCGGTCGTAGTTGGTGCAGGTGATGCGCTCGTGCAGGCGTCCCTGCCACAGGAACCGCGAACGGCTGACGTGGATGACCCCCTGACCCGCCGCGCTGCCGCCGATCGGCGGCAGCGGGCGGTTGGTCAGGTGCGCGCTGAACACCACGCGGTCCTGGGCGATGGCCGCGCTGAGCAGGGTGGGCGCGGTCCCGTCCAGGGACAGCCGCAGCCGCGACAACGCCCGGGTGCCGTCGTGGAACAGGCCGTCGGCCTCGTCGCCGCCGTGGATGTCGCCGCGCGCGTCGCACACCAGGAAGCTGTCGCCGTCCTTGAGCGAATAGCTCGCCTGGCGGCTGGGCGGAAGCGTTGGCGCCATCTCGCGCCCTCAGCCCAGCCGGGCCAGCCCGGCGTCGCCGCCGTCCGCGCCGGTCGCCGGCGTGGCCGCCAGCCGGTGGTACAGGTCGACGTAGGCGCGGGCCATGGCGGTGGCCGAAAAGCGGCGCTCGAACTCGCGGCGGATGCGCGCGCGGTCGAGTTCGTGCAGGCGGCCGATGGCCTCGATCGCCTCGTCCTCGGACTCGACGATGAAGCCCGTCACCCCGTGCTCGACCACCTCCGGCACCGATCCGTTGCGCCAGGCGACCACCGGGGTCCCGCAGGCCATCGCCTCGATCATCACCAGGCCGAACGGCTCGGGCCAGTCGATCGGGAACAGCAGCGCGGCGGCGTTGCCGAGGAATCCGGACTTGCGCGCATCGTCGATCTCGCCGATGAACTCCACGCCGCCGCCGGCGAGCATCGGCTCGATGCACTGGTTGAAGTACATCGTGTCGGCCGCGTCCACCTTGGCCGCGACCTTCAGCGGCATGCCGGCGCGGCGTGCGATCTCGATCGCGCGGTCGGGCCGCTTCTCCGGCGCGATGCGGCCAAGGAAGGCCAGGTAGTCGCCGGCGGGCGCCTGCGCCGGCCGCAGCAGTCCTTCCGGCATGCCGTGGTACACCGTCCCGGCCCAGTTGGCGAAGCGCAGCGGCTGGCGCTGCCGGTCGGAGATCGAGACCAGCGGGTAGTGCGGCCAGCAGCGGTAGGCCTCGGCCAGGCCGGAGAGGTCGAGGCGGCCGTGCAGCGTGGTCAGGGTGCGGCCGGCAATGTCCTCGAACACGGGGAAGTGCAGCAGGTCGACGTGGAAATGCAGCACGTCGAACTCGTTGGCGCGCCTGCGCACCTCGTGCAGCATCGCCAGGTGGGCGGCGATGTCGGACTTGAGCGGATCCGGATCCAGCCGCAGCGCCTCCGCGCGGCAGGGCACCAGGCGCGCGCGCGTGCGGCTGTCGGCGCTGGCGAAGACGGTCACCTCGTGGCCAAGGTCCACCTGGGCATCGGCCAGCCAGGCCACGATGCGCTCGGTCCCGCCGTAGAGTCGGGGCGGAACGGCCTCGTACAGGGGAGCGACATGGGCAATGCGCATCGACGGCCTCCTCACGAACCAAGCGCGTCGCGCGTGGTGGCGCGCGCCCGACCTGCACCGTGGACCGGAACCTGCGTTCTTGCGTTCATGCATTCCTCCTTGCTAGTCGATCACCGGCGGCCGGCCACGGGCCGGCCTGCGGCCCCGGGAGCCGGGGCGCAGGCGAATCGGGAAGGACGCACGGCCAGCATCGTCGGCCGGCCCGGCACGCACACGGGAGCGACGATGGAGCGGTGTGGTTCCGCGGCCGGCCGTGGGCGCCGCCGCGCCCCCTGCTTGGGGGCGAGGCGCGGTCTTTTCAAGTCCCGCGCGGCCGGTGCCAGGGGCCCACGATTGCCCCGCCCGCCCGGGCTCGGTTAGCTTGGCCGCCACGTCCCCGGGGAGCGAACCGAGTTGGCCCGTTGGAAGCACGGCGTGCCGGGCAGTGCCGAACTGCATGATGCCAAGCGCGAAGCGGTGTTGCGCGAGGCCTCGGCCTCGTTCAAGGCGCGCGGCTACCACGGCACCTCGATGGACGACATCGCGCAACGGCTCGATGTCACCAAGCCGGCGCTGTACTACTACTTCCCCGGCAAGCAGGCCATGTTGCGGGCCTGCTTCGACCAGTCCATGCAGGCCGCATTCGCCACCCTGGCCCGCGCGCGCCGCGAAGGCCGCAACGGGCGCGAGAAGCTGCGCATGGCGCTCGACGCCCTGCTCGACGAGTTCCTGGGCGAACACAGCGTGGCGATCACCGTGCTCGAGGAAGGCTCGCTGTCGGAGGAGGACTTCGCCGCGGTGCGTGCCGAGCGCCGCCGCTACGAGCGCGCCCTGCGCGGGTTGGTGCGCGAGGGCATCCGCGACGGCAGCATCGTGGCCTGCGATCCGAAGGCCGCGGTGCTGGCGATGCTGGGCGCGATCAGCTGGACGCAGCGCTGGTACCGCGCAAACGGCGCGTGGTCGCGCGAGCAGGCGCGGACCCTGGTTGGCGACCTGCTCGAGCGCATGGTCAGCAGCGAGCCCGCGCCCCGGCTGCAGGCAGCGGGCCGCAGGCGGGGGAAATCCGGCGCCTGAGCTGCGCGACGCGACCCGGCGGGTGGCGTTTCCGCCGCTCCATGCTCTATTGAACACTTGTTAAAATAATTGTTCAATTGGTCATCTCCGGCCCGCGCGCCCACGTCGGACGTCCGGCCCGCCGCCAGGAGGTCGGAGCGGCCCGCGCACGACGGCCGCAAGCGTGCACGCAGGCCCCGTTCGCGAACGGCCTCCTTCCGCCATGGGAACCCCGACATGACCGACGTCTTTCTCGTCTCCGCCATGCGTACCGCGATCGGCACCTTCGGCGGCGCGCTCAAGGACATCCCGCCCGCCGAGCTCGGCGTGGCGACCGCGAAGGCCGCGATCGCGCAGGCCGGCATTCCGGTCGACGCCATCGGCCACGCCGTCTACGGACAGGTACTGCCGAGCGAACCGGCCGATGCCTACCTCGCCCGGGTGATCGCGGTGAAGGCCGGCGTGCCGGTGGAGACGCCCGCATTCACGGTCAACCGGCTCTGCGGCTCCGGCCTGCAGGCCATCGTTTCGGCAGCGCAGGCGCTGAAGCTCGGCGACTGCGAGGTGGCGCTGGCCGGCGGCGCCGAGTCGATGAGCCGCACGCCGTTCCAGCTGCCCACCCACCGCTGGGGCCGCAAGCTCGGCGACGCCACCCTGGTCGACGGACTCAACGAGGGGCTGAAGGATCCGTTCGACAAGGTGCTGATGGGCATCACCGCCGAGAACGTCGCCGAGCGCCACCAGGTGGACCGCGCGCGCCAGGACGCGCTGGCGCTGGAAAGCCACCGTCGCGCCGCGCGCGCGATCGCCGAGGGCCGGTTCGACGGGCAGATCGTGCCGGTCATGGTCGGCCGTCGCGGCAGGCAGACGGAGTTCCGCGTGGACGAGCACGTCCGCGCCGAGGTCGGCGCCGACGACCTGGCCGCCCTGCGCCCGGTGTTCAAGGCCGACGGCACCGTCACCGCCGGCAATGCCTCGGGCATCAACGACGGCGCCGCCTCGGTGGTGCTGGCGACCGGCGACGCGGTGCGGCGCCACGGCCTCAAGCCGCTGGCGCGACTGGTGGCCTACGCGCACGCGGGCGTGGAGCCGCTGTACATGGGCATGGGACCGGTGCCGGCGACGCGCGCCGCGCTGGCCCGCGCCGGGTTGAAGGTGGACGACCTCGACGTGGTCGAATCCAACGAGGCTTTCGCCGCCCAAGCCTGCGCGGTGGCCGACGCGCTCGGCTTCGATCCGGGGAAGACCAATCCCAACGGGAGCGGCATCTCGCTGGGCCATCCGGTGGGCGCGACCGGCGCGATCATCACCGTCAAGCTGGTGCACGAACTGCACCGCACCGGCGGCCGCCTTGGGCTGGCGACGATGTGCATCGGCGGGGGCCAGGGCATCGCCGCGATCTTCGAGCGCGCCTGAAGCGCGCGCGGCGCCGCGCTCAGTACATGCGCGTGGCGCCACCGCCATCGACCTCCAGCACCGCGCCGTTGACGTAGCCGGCCTCGTCCGAGCACAGCCACACGATCGCGTTCGCCGCTTCGTGGGCTTCGCCGAGACGGCGCATGCCGCTGTGGCGCGCCACCATCCGGGCGTAGTGTTCGGCCGCGCCGGGCCGCTGCGGGTCCACCATTTCCGAGCGGGTGAAGCCCGGCGCCACCGCATTGACCCGCAAGGCCTGCTGGCCGTAGTCGGCCGCGGCCGAGCGGGTCAGGCCGACCACGCCATGCTTGCTGGCGGCGTAGGTGGAATGACCGACGTCACTGGGCTTGAGCCCGTAGATCGAGGCGACGTTGACGATCGCGCCGCCACCGCCGGCGAGCATGGCCGGGATCTGGTGCTTCATGCACAGCCACACGCCCTTGAGGTTGACGCCCATCACCGCGTCCCACTGCGCCTCCTCGACCTCGGCCAGCGGGGTGCGCATGGGCCCGGCGACGCCGGCGTTGTTCACGGCGCAGTCGAGCCGGCCGAAGCGGTCAAGCGTCGCCTGGACCATCGCCTCCACGTCCGCGGCCCGGGAGACGTCGGCCCGCACGTGGCAGGCGTCGCCGCCGGCCTCACGGATCCTGTGCGCGAGCGCCTCGCAGCGCCCGGCGCGCCGCGCGGCTAGCACCACCTTCGCGCCGAGCCGGGCGAACCGCAGCGCGGTAGCCTCGCCCAGGCCGGACGAGGCGCCGGTCACCAGCGCGACCTTGCCCGCGAACGATCGGTTCCTGTCGTCCATCGCCATGGTTCCTCCCATACCGGCCAACCGGCTCAGTCCCGCGCCTGCAGCGCGGCGTAGACCATCGGCCGCAGCACGTCGCGCGCCGAGCCGGCCGCCACCGGCATCACCTGGGTCATCAGAGTCATGGACAGGCCGATCCGCGGCGCGGCGAAGAAGCCGGTGCCGGCCGCGCCGCCCCAGGCATACTCGCCGGCCGAGCCCGGACCACTGCGCGCATCGGTCCGCACGACCCCGCCCAGGGCCTGCACGACGCTGCCCGGCGCGTAGCGGCCGAACGCTTCGAGCGCTTCGAGCAGGGGCGCCTGTGGCGCATGCGGCGCCATCAGCAGCCGCGCCGTCGCCGGCGCCATCACCCGGATGCCTGCGCGCTCGCCACCGGCGGCGAGCATGTCGGCGAAGCGCCCGTAATCCTCCAGGGTCGAGAGCAGGCCCGAGCTGCCCGCGTCGGCGAACGGCACCGCGAGCGGCAGGCGCTCGCTGCCGTCCTCGATCCGGCGCAGCCCGCCTTCGCCCGGAGCGTAGATCCCGGCCAGGTGCCCGGCGCGCTCCACGGGCACGTGGAAACCCGTCGCGGCCATGCCCAGCGGCGCGAACACACGCTCGCGCAGGAAGTCGCCCAGCCGCTGCCCGCTGACCCGTTCGACCACCAGCCCGGCGATGTCCAGTCCATACCCGTACAGCCAAGCGCTGCCCGGCTGGAAGGCCAGCGGCAACCGGCCGAGGCGTTCGGCAAAACCGTGCAGGCCACGGATGCGCGGGTCGTACATCCAGCGCGCGGCGACCAGGCCGGCCTCGCGGTAGCGCGGCGCCAGCGGCGAGTCGCCCCAGCTGTTGGCCAGGCCGCAGCTGTGGCTGAGCAGGTGGGCGACGGTCATCGGTCGCGCCGGCACCGTCGCGCCGTCCGCGCCCAGCACCCGCAGCCCGGCGAACTCCGGGACGTAGCACGCCACCGGATCGTGCAGCGACAGGCTGCCGTCCTCGACCAGCAGCACGGTGGCCGCCGCGACCACCGGCTTGGTCATGGAGTAGATGCGATGCAGGCTGTGCGCATCGACCGGCTCGACGCCGCCGATGTGCGCCTCGGCCAGCACCTCGCCGTGGCGCGCGATGCGGATCGACGCGAACGGCAGCGCGCCCGCCTCGACGAAGCCGCGCAGCCGCTCGAGCACGGCATCCAAGCGCGCACCGGCCCATGCCCCGGGCGCGGCCGCCGCGACCATCGCCCCGGCGGCGAGCTGCAGGAAGGCGCGCCGGCCGAACGCCGGCAGGCCGTCCCCGCGCGCGTTCACGCCGGTGCGTCCGCCCTGGCGTGGGCGCGGGCGCTGGCGACTTCGCGCTCGGCCTGGGTGAAGCCGTAGTCGGGGATGACCTGGCCCTGCGTCGACGAGACCTCGTCCCAGGCCGCGATCAGCCGCTCGCCCGCATCGGCGCCACCGCCGATGTAGCGGCCTTGCGTCAGCGTGACGTGGGCGCGCGCGAAGTGCCCGGCGCCGGCGCAGACGATGGCGCGGGTGGGCGCGTCCTCGACCACCAGCGGCAGCAGCGCGGGGCTGACCAGCCCCGGCTCGAGCGCGTCGAGCTGCTCCTGCGGCAGGATGCCTTCCATCATCCGGGTGTACGCGGTCGGCGCCAGGGAGTTGACCTTGATGCCGTACTTGGCGCCCTCGATCGCGAGCGTCTGCATCAGCCCGACCAGCGCCATCTTGGCCGCGCCGTAGTTGGCCTGGCCGAAGTTGCCCCACAGCCCCGACGAGGACGTGGTCATCACGATCCGGCCGTACCGCTGCGCGCGCATGGCGTCCCACACCGCCTTGCAGCAGATCGCCGCGCCCACCAGGTGCACGTCGAGCACCTGGCGGAATTCCTCGAGCGTCATCTTGCCGAAGCTGCGGTCGCGCAGGATCCCGGCGTTGTTGACCAGGATGTCGATCCGGCCCCATTCCTGCAGCGCGGCGTCGGCCATGGCCGCCACCGCGGCCTCGTCGGCCACCGAACCGGCGACCGCCAGCGCGGTGCCGCCCGCGGTGCGGATCTCGGCGGCGACGGCGTCCGCCGCCGCCTGGCCGAGGTCGTTGACCAGCACCCTGGCGCCCTTGCGGGCGAGGTAAAGCGCGTGTTCGCGGCCCAGACCTCCGCCGGCGCCGGTGACGATCGCTGTGCGTCCCTGGAGTGGCATCGTGTTCGTACTCCCGTCAGTGGATGGCGCGGGACGGGAGTGCGCCACCGGCGATCAGCCCGATGCCTTGCGCGTTCCCTTCCGCGGTTTGCAGACGGCCTTGAAGCCCGCGGCCATGAAGGTGGCCATGCGCGCTTTCACCGCCTCGTAGTCGTCGGACCGGCACAGACCGCCCGAAAGCCGGTCGATGCGCCCGGTGCGCGCGAGCGTGAGCATCAGCGCGCCGGTCACGAAGTGGTAGCCCCAGAAGATGTCCTCGTCCGCGGCGTCGGGCATGGCCTGCTTGAGCAAGCCGACCAGGCGCAGCACCACCGGGTCGAAATGCTGGTCCATCAACGTGGCGCCGTGACGCGTGTTGGACATCAGCGCGCCGAGCGCGCCGTAGTTCTTCCAGGCCTCGCCGCCACGGCTGTACAGGTCCAGGTCGGTGTCCAGGAACGCGCGCAGCGCGCCCTCGACCGTGGGCTTGCCGCCACTGGCCTGCTCGTAGGCGTCGAGCGCCTGCATCCGTGCGCTGCTGGTGACGCCGGCGCGGCGCGCGATCACCGCGTCGAACAGCGTCTGCTTGTCCTTGAAGTAGTAGTTGACCAGGGTGTGGTGCACGCCAACCCGCTCGGCCACGTCCTTGAGCGTTACCCCGTACAGGCCGTCGCGCGAGAACAGGTGCTCGGCGGCATCGAGGATCTGTTCGGTCATCTCCGCGCGTTGCGCGGCCTTGGTGTTGCGCTTGCCAGTCCCCGCCTTGCCGCGCCTGCCTTCGCCCGCGCCCGGCCTGGTCCTGGAAGTTGTGGCCTTCTCTGACACCCTGCAGCCTCCCGTGCCGCCCCGGACGCGCGCTGGCCGGAGACATCACGCCTCCCGTCGCCACTGTGCGCCCCCGAACTCGGCCCTGAGCCG
The DNA here is from genome assembly GCF_007859305.1 of Luteimonas wenzhouensis. GTDB lineage: Bacteria > Pseudomonadota > Gammaproteobacteria > Xanthomonadales > Xanthomonadaceae > Luteimonas > Luteimonas wenzhouensis. The sequence continues at coordinate 140,525 of NZ_VOHE01000007.1, read as the reverse complement.
CATTTTGTCAACTTTGCCGGTCGCTGCCAAAGGCATTTGCTCGAGGCGGATCACTTCGTCCGGCACCCACCACGACGCGACCTTGTCGCGCAGCGCCTCCAGCAGCTCCTGTTCGCTCGTGGTGCTGTCGGGCCGCATCTCGACCAGCAGCACCGGCCGCTCGCCCCACTTGGGATGCGCGCGACCGATCACCGCCGCCAGCGACACGCCGGGGATCCGGCCCACGACCTCCTCGATCTCGGCCGGGTTGATCCACTCGCCGCCGGACTTGATCAGGTCCTTGGCGCGGCCGGTGATGATCAGGTTGCCCTGCGCGTCGAGCCGCGCCAGGTCCCCGGTGGGAAACCAGCCGTCCGCATCCACCGCGGGACTGGTTTCGCCGAAGTAGCGCTGGATGGCGCTGGCGCCGCGCACGCGCAGGTGGCCCTCGTGGCCGCGCTGCTCGGGCAGCGGCCGGCCCTGCGCGTCGGTGAGCAGCAGGTCCACCCCGAGCGCGGGGCGGCCCGACAGGTGCGCGGCACGGTCCGGATCGTCCGGCGGCGCCATGGTGCCGGTCGGCGAGAGTTCGGTCATGCCCCAGCTGGTCTGCACCACCACGCCCAGGCGCTGCTCGATGCGCTCCATGAGCGCGGGCGCCAGCGGCGCGCCGCCCACGATCACCCGCTTGAGCGTCGGCACGTCGCCGCCGTGCGCGTCGAGGAAGTCCACCAGCCCGAGCCACACCGTTGCCACGCCGATCGCCACCGTCACCGACTCGGCGCGGATCAGCGCGGCCAGGCTCCCTCCATCGAGGAAGCGCCCGGGCAGCACAAGCTTCGCGCCGACCGCCGGCGCGGCGAACGGCACGCCCCAGGCGTTGGCATGGAACATCGGCACCGCCAGCAGCACGCTGTCGCGGCGGGTCAGGGCCATGGTGTCGGCCTGCAACGCGCGCAGCGTGTGCAGGAAGCTGCCGCGGTGGGTGTAGGTCACGCCCTTCGGCGCGCCGGTAGTGCCGGAGGTGAAGCACAGCCCGCAGGGGCTGCGTTCGTCAAAGCCGCCCCAGGCCAGCTCCTCGTGCGCCTGCGCCAGCAGCGGCTCGAGCGGTTCGCCCAGGTGGGCCGCGTCCCCCGCATCGCCAGCATCGTCGATCCACAGCAGGCGCTCGACCACGCCCGACTGGTCGGCCACGCGTCGCGCCATCGGCAGCAGGTCGCAGGACGCGACCAGCACCGTCGCGCCCGATTGTTGCAGCATCGACGCCAGGTGGGCCTCGCTCACCCGTGGGTTGAGCGTGTGGCAGACCGCGCCCATTCCCACCACCGCGTACCAGGCTTCCATGTGCGCCTGCGTGTTCCAGGCCAGGGTGGCAACGACGTCGCCGGCGCCGATGCCGCAGCCGGCCAGCACCGAGGACAGCCGGCGGCAGCGGCGGTAGAGCCCGGCATAGCGGATGCGACTGGCCACCGCGCCCTTGTGGGCGGTGACGACTTCGCCATCGGGATGCCATTTCGCGCCGTGTTCGAGGATCCGGTCGAGCGTCAGCGCGTAGTCCTGCATCTCGCCGTGGATTACCGGCATGCGTCCGCCTCCGGCGGGAGCGGCGGCGAGATGATGCCCACGTTCCAGTGCCATGGCTGGTCGCCCTGCGCGCGGCGGCGGCAGACCACGTTCTCGAGCAGCTCGAACATGCCCGGCATGAGATGGGTGCCGGGCCGCGGCGTGCCGGCGAAGCCCATGTAGGCGCGCGCCTGGCCATAGGCCGGCCACTCCGGCGCGCCGTCGGCGACCGGGCGCCCGTCGCGGGCGAACGAGGCCCAGTAGGCCATCGCCGCATCGCCCAGCGCGCGCTCGCCCGGCGTGTCCGGGATCGCCGGCCAGTGCGGCGGGGTGCCGTCGCGGGTGCCGAGCGCGTACGGGATCTCGCTGGCGTGGAAGGCGTGCAGGCCGGCTTCGTCGGTGGCCGGATAGCCGTGGTCCCAGAAGTACAGGTAGGCCGGCTGGCCGAGCGCGGTCTGGCTGCGCACCAGCCGCTCGGCGGTCCAGCCGTAGAGCGCGTCGCGGGTGGTGGCGAGCATCGCCGCGTCGATGTCGTGCGGCGGATAGCGCTCGAGCATCGCGTCGGCCAGGTCGCGGTAGGCGGCGCGGATCGCCGCCTCGTAGCTGGCCGCGTCGGCGGGCGGCGGCGGCAGCAGGAAGCGCAGCGAGCGGATTTCGCCCTCGTTGAAGCCGGCCAGGATCGGCACCGGCGCCTGCTCGCCGCGGTCGAACACCTCCACCAGCTGCGCCGGCAGCACCTTGCCGTCGACGTTGCCAAGCGGCATGTAGCCGGCCATCGCGGCCTTGACCGTGAGTTCCTGCGGGTCGGCCGCGCGCAGGCGCGGCAGGCCGCGGATCTCGAGCTTGCGGGCCAGCTCGACGCCCGCGGACTCGGCCGATGGCGTGCCGTGCACGGCCTCGCGCAGCGCAGGCATGGTGATCATGTACGCGCTCTGCGCGATGGCCTTGTGGAACAGCCCGCGCGCCGGCGGCGCCGCCATCAGGTACATGACGCTCAGGGCGCCGGCCGATTCGCCGGCGATGGTGACGTTGCCCGGGTCGCCGCCGAATGCGGCGATGTTGTCGCGCACCCAGCGCAACGCCTGGATCTGGTCGAGCAGGCCGTAGTTGCCGGACACGCCGTCGGGCGATTCTTCGCTCAGCTGCGGGTGCGCCAGGTAGCCGAGCACGCCGAGCCGGTAGTTGATCGACACCACCACCAGGCCCTGGCGGGCAAGCGCGGCGCCGTCGTACATCGGCTCGCTGCTGCTGCCGCCGCTGAGCGCGCCGCCGTGGATCCACACGAACACCGGCGCCGACTGCGCGCCCTCCGGCGTCCACACGTTGAGGAACAGGCAGTCCTCGCTCATCTTCAGCGCCTGGGCAGGCGCGTAGATGCTGCCCGGCCGCGACGGCGGCTGGTGGCAGGACGCGCCGAACCGGGTCGCGTCACGCACGCCCTCCCAGCGCTCGGCCGGGACCGGCGGACGCCAGCGCAGCTGCCGCACCGGCGGCTGTGCATAGGGAATGCCGCGGAACGCATTGACGCCCTCCAGCGCCTCGCCGCGGAGCGCGCCGGCCGGCGCGGTCACCACCGGGCCGGCGGCGGCCAGGGCCTGGGCGCCGCACAGCGCGGCCGCCACGACGAGGATGCGGGCGATGGAGCGGATCATGGGCTTGCCTCCTGCTGCGCGAGCTGGCGACGGATGCTGCGCGCAAGCAGCAGGAACCATCCGATGGCCAGCAGGTAGAACGGAACCAGGGTGTAGAACGCCATCTGCAGCGAGTTGTCCGGATGGGTGGCGCGGAAGAAGTCGCTGGCCATGCCGAGGTAGGTCGGGCCGAACCCGAGCCCGATCAGGTTCATCACCAGCAGCAGCAGCGCGCCGGACAGCACGCGCTGGTCCGGCCGCACCTCCTCCTGCACCAGGGTCACCGCCGGCGAGAGGTAGAAGTAGTTCAGGCCGGTGGGCAGGACCAGGAACAGCAGCGCCAGCTGCCAGCTGCCGGCGGAGACAAAGCCCAGGAAGAACGGGATGGCCAGGACCAGGCCCGCCGCCGGCAGGTAGGCGTAGGCCGTCCTCGATCGCCGGGCCAGGCGGTCGATCAGGCGGCCGGACGCGAACATGCCCGCCGCACTGCCCAGGCCGAACACCAGCGCGTACCACACCGCCACGTCCTCCAGGGTCATGCCCTTCTCGCGCATCAGCAGCAGCACGGTGAAGTTGAGCATCGCGTAGGTGACGAACTGGGTCGCACCGCAGGCCAGCGCCATGTTGCGCAGCACCGGGTTGGCGAAGAAGTTGCGGCAGGTGTCGACGAAGCCCGGGGCGGCGCCGGTGGCCGCGGCCGGCGACGACGGCTGCGCCGGCGCCGGGTCGAGCCCGCCCTTGCGCGGCTCGCGGATGAAGCACCACACCCCGACCGCGGTCAGCACGCCGACCACGCCGACCCAGAGGAAGGCCATGCGCCACGAATACGCAGCCGCCACCGAGGCGCCGAAGGCCACGCCCATCGCCGCGCCGATCGGCGGCCCGAGGTTGAACAGCCCCAGCGCCGTGCCGCGCGTGCCGGGCGGGAAGTAGTCGGTGATGATCGCGTACGAGGGCGGCACGCCGCCGGCCTCGCCGACGCCCACGGCCATGCGCGCAAGCGCCAGCTGCGGATAGCTCGAAGCCATGCCACAGGCCGCGGTGGCCGCGCTCCACAGGCCGCACGAGAAGGCCAGCACCTTGACCCGGTTGGTGCGGTCGGCCAGCCACCCCACCGGGATCGCGAGGATGCAGTAGAACATCGCGAAGTACAGCCCACCGATCAGTCCGAGCTGGCCATCGGTGACGCCCAGGTCGTCCTGGATCGGCTTGGCCAGGATCGACAGCAGCTGCCGATCCAGGAAGTTGAGCACGTAGACGAAGGTCAGGACGCCCAGCACGACCCAGGCCCGGGCCCCCGGGCGCGCGTTCGTGGCGCCCGGGCCGGCCGCGGCGGCGGGGACGCCGGCCATCAGAACTGGTATCCCACGCGCACGCCCACGGTCCGCGGCCGCACGACGCCGTAGCGGCTGTCGAGGAAGGCCTCGGGGTGGACGTAGGTGATGGAGCGGTCGTCGAACAGGTTCTCGGCGTAGATCCCGACCGTGAAGCGCTCGAACGCCGCTGCCAGCGAGGCATTCACCACGGTGTAGTCATCGGTGTAGTCAAACGTCGGGCTGACCACGCCGGGCTGGCCCGGCACGTAGGGGAACGAGCCGGGGTAGCCGCCGACGTGGACTACCGCCAGCGAGGCGTTGCCGACGGAGTTGCGGAGCCAGTCGAACTGGTAGTTGACCGTGAACGACCCGCTGACCTCGGGGCCGGCCAGGCGCGCGCCGAGGACCGCACCGGAGATCGCGGCCTCCTCGTCGGTGAGCGAGTCGACCTTGGCCCGGTTGATCGAGCCGTTGAGCGTGAACGTCCAGTCCTGGTTCGGCATCGCCATCAGCTCGAACTCGACGCCGCGGCTGTAGGCGCCGCCGATGTTGGTGGCGAACTGGATCGAGTCGGACACGCGGTTGGCCTGCACCTGGATGTCGTTCCAGTCGATGTTGAACAGCGCGATGTTCGCCGCCAGGCGCCCGTCCCACCAGCGGCCCTTGAGGCCGAGCTCGTAGCTGACCAGGTCGTCGGAATCGGCGCCGAACGGGATCACCAGGTCGTCGGGATCGATCGAGCTGACCGATCCGGCCTGCGCGTTCACGACCGGGGCGCGGAAGCCGGTGGCCACCGCCGCGTAAGTGGTGATCGACGGCGTCGGCCGCCACGAGGCGCTGACCCGGTACGACGGGCCGCTTTCCTTCGCCTTCAGGCCCTGGGCGGCGTCCACCGGCGTGATCGTCGCCGGCAGCCCGCAGATGTCGAGGAAGCTGCAGTAGTAGGCCAGGGTCAGGTAGTCGCTGGTGTAGCCGCCCGCGAGGGTGGACCCCTGCGCCTCGATGCTGCCGTAGCGCAGGCCGAAGGTCGCCCACACGTCGTCGGTGAAGTTCCAGGTCAGCTGGCCGAACAGCGCCTGCTCCCTGGTCACGTCGCGCGTGTGGTAGTCCATGAAGTACTCGTTGGGCAGCCCGGTGATGCCGCTGCGCGCGAGGTACTGCTCGTTGGAGCGGTAGCCGAAGTTGACCACGCGCTCACGCTCGAAGTAGAAGCCGCCGAGCACCCAGTCCAGCTTGCCGCCGGTATCCGAGACCAGGCGCACTTCCTGGACGAAGCTGTCGCTCTCGAACGGTGCGTCGAGCCCGAAGGCGAAGGCCTGGCCGTAGGTGCCGGCGAGGTCGACGTTGAACAGCGCCTCGTAGTCCGACCAGGTCGAGGAACTGGTCAGCTGGGCGCCGTCGAACCGGTAGCCCAGGGTGAGGTTGTAGTTGGTCATCTCGCCCGAGAACATGTCCGGGCGGTCGGAAAAGCGCTTGTCCTTGCCGAGGTCGGGATTGACCAGCGAGGAGTCCTCGGGGGTGCTTTCCTCGCGCGACACCCGCACCTGGGCCGAGAACCGGTCGGTCGGCTCCCACAGCAGGGTGGCGCGGCCGCCCCGGCTTTCGAGCGTGTTGGCGTTCTCGATCCCGGTGCCGAGGTTGTCGATATAGCCCTCCTCGTCGCGCGAGAAGGCGACCACGCGCAGCGCCAGGGTGTCCTGCGCCAGCGGGATGTTGAGCATGGCGTTGTAGCGCTGGCGCAGCGAGTTCGAACCGGTGATGCCGACATCGGCCAGGAACGAGCCTTCCAGCACGTTCGGGTCGGGCGCACGGGTCAGGATCCGCAGCGCGCCGGCCAGCGAACCCGATCCGAACAGCGTGCCCTGCGGACCGCGCAGGAACTCCACCCGCTCCACGTCATACAGGCTCGGGTCGAGGATGGTGGAGTTGCCGTTGGCCGAGATCGGCAGCTCGTCGATGTAGATCGCCACCGTGCTCTGCAGGTTGGCGTTGTAGCCGTTGGTGGCGATGCCGCGCGCGGTGAAGTTGTTGAAGTTCGCGCTGGCGCGGTTGAGCACCACGCCCGGCGTCTCGTACGCCAGGCCCTCGTAGCCGACCACGCCCTTGGCGTCGAGTTCATCCTGGGACAGCACGCTCACGCTCAGCGGCACGTCCTGCAGCCGCTCGGTGCGGCGCGTGGCGGTGACGTAGACGGTGTCCAGCTCCTGCGGCTCCACCACCTCCGGCTGGGCGTTCGCCTGGCGTTGCGATTCGATGGCTTCGGAAGTGGCCTGCGCGATGGCGGTCACGGGCATGGCGAGCAGTACGGCGACCGACGCGGTCGCGACAAGGCGATTCCCCATCACAAACTCCTCCCACAGGAGACTGGTTCAGCAAGACGTGATGGCCCGGATACTGACCGCCCCCGGCGAGCGTTGTCAATACTCACTCACACGCTTGTGAATCTTTTCTGCAATGCAGCAAACGCGCGCCGACGCCCGCCGGCGCCGGTCCCCGCGCCGCCCCGCTGAACGGGCCAGACATGTCCGGCACCGCGCCAGGGCTTATAATCCGTGGGCTCGCCGAGGGGCGCTGCGACCGTGGGTGCCACGGCCAGGCTCGGCGTCCGGTTCCTGCGACAACGGCGCCCGTCAACACGAGTCCCGCGGGGGCTCCCAAGACGGAGCGACGCAATGAACGCACAGGTCAAGACCTTTTCCCAGGACGGCGACTACAAGGTCGCCGACATTTCGCTGGCCGACTGGGGCCGCAAGGAAATCGACATCGCCGAGCACGAGATGCCGGGGCTGATGTCGATCCGCCGCAAGTACGCGCCGCAGGCCCCGCTCAAGGGCGTGCGCGTCACCGGATCGCTGCACATGACGATCCAGACCGCGGTCCTGATCGAAACGCTCAAGGATATCGGCGCCGACGTGCGCTGGGCGTCCTGCAACATCTTCTCCACCCAGGACCACGCCGCCGCGGCCATCGCCGCCAGCGGCACCCCGGTGTTCGCCTGGAAGGGCGAGACGCTCGAGGAGTACTGGGACTGCACCCTCGACGCGCTGAGCTTCCCCGACGGCAAGGGCGGCTTCCTCGGCCCGCAGCTGGTGGTGGACGACGGCGGCGACGTCACCCTGCTGATCCACAAGGGTTACGAGCTGGAGCAGGGCGACGACAGCTGGGTCAACTCGCCCTCCTCCTCGCACGAGGAGCAGGTGATCAAGAACCTGCTCAAGCGCGTGGCCAAGGAGCGCCCGGGCTACTGGACCCGCGTGGTCGCCGACTGGAAGGGCGTGTCCGAGGAGACCACCACCGGCGTGCACCGCCTCTACCAGCTGGCCCAGGACGGCAAGCTGCTGGTGCCGGCGATCAACGTCAACGACTCGGTCACCAAGAGCAAGTTCGACAACCTCTACGGCTGCCGCGAGTCGCTGGCCGACGGCCTCAAGCGCGCGCTCGACGTGATGCTGGCCGGCAAGGTGGCCGTGGTCTGCGGCTACGGCGACGTGGGCAAGGGCTCGGCCGCCTCGCTGCGTGCCTATGGCGCGCGCGTGATCGTCACCGAGATCGACCCGATCTGCGCCCTGCAGGCGGCGATGGAGGGCTACGAGGTCAAGACCGTCGAGGACACCCTCGGCGAGGCCGACATCTACGTCACCACCACGGGCAACAAGGACATCATCCGGGTCGAGCACATGACCGCGATGAAGGACCAGGCCATCGTCTGCAACATCGGCCACTTCGACAACGAGATCCAGGTCGATGCGCTCAAGGCCCTGGCGGGCGTGAAGCAGGTGAACATCAAGCCGCAGGTGGACCGCTTCGACCTGCCCAACGGCCGCTCGATCTTCCTGCTGGCCGAGGGCCGCCTGGTGAACCTGGGCTGCGCCACCGGCCACCCGAGCTTCGTGATGTCCAACTCGTTCTCCAACCAGACCCTGGCCCAGATCGACCTGTGGGCCAACAAGGACCGCTACGAGCGCAAGGTCTACATGCTGCCCAAGCAGCTGGACGAGGAAGTGGCGCGCCTGCACCTGGAGAAGATCGGCGTGAAGCTGACGAAACTCACCCAGGAACAGGCCGACTACATCGGCGTGCCGGTGGAGGGTCCGTACAAGCCCGAGCACTACCGCTACTGACCGGCCCCGCGGCACGAGACCGGGCGCCCCGCGGCGCCCGGTTCTTTTTTGAGGACCCCCTCCCGGATGAGCAGCGTTTCCCGACCGGTGCCCGTGGCTGGACCGGTGTTCCTGCGCCAGCTGGCCCGCGTGGCCGGTCCCGGCGCGGACGCCGGTCCGGAGGCGCCGCTGGCGGCGACGCTCGCGCAATGGATCGACTGGCCACGCGCGGTAGCGCTGGCGGGCGCGCTCGACGGCCGTCCGGCCGACGCCGGCCAAGCACCGGCGCCGGACCCCGGCATCGCCGACGAGTGCGCGCGCACCCAGGCGCGGCTGCGCGAGGCGATCCTCGCTGATCCGCTGCTCGCGGTGCCCGGCCCTTCGCCCGTCGACGCGGAACCCGGGTTCGCGCCGTTCCGCGCCCGCCACCAGGCGCACCAGCGCGCCATGCTCGCGGCCACTGGCCGCCTGCGCGGACGCCTGCGCGACCTGGTTGCCGCGGCGCCGTCCCTGGTCCGGCTGGCCGAGGTGGACGCGGCCCTGGAGCAGGCGCTGGCGCCGCGCGAACACGCCCTGCTCGGCCAGCTGCCCGACCTGGTCGCGGAGCACTTCGCGCGCCTGCGCGCGCAGCACGTCCCCGGAGGGCCCGGCGCCTGGCTCGACCGCTTCCGCCTCGACCTGCGCGACCTGCTGCTGGCCGAACTCGACCTGCGCTTCTCACCCGTGCACGCGCTGCTCGCTGCGCTCGCCACCGACCAACCCCCGCCATGACCCGACTCCCCCGCCTCCTCGCGCCCTGCATCTTCATCGCCGGCCTGTCCGTCGTCGGCTGGATCGGCGCGGGCTACCTCGGCACCAGCCTGCTGGGGCTGGCCGTGGTGCTGCTGGTCGCGCTGTGCTACCTGGCCGGCGCGTTCGACCTGCGCCGCCACCGCGCCGGTACCACGGCGCTGGCGCGCGCCCTCGACGACGTGGACGCCGAAGCGGGCGACCTGCAGGCCTGGCTCTCGCGCCTGCCCCAGCCGCTGCGCCAGCCGGTGCGGCTGCGCATCGAGGACGGCCGCGCCGCGCTGCCCGCGCCTGCGCTTGCGCCGCCGCTGGCCGCGCTGCTGGTCCTGCTGGGCATGCTCGGCACCCTGCTCGGGATGATGGCGACGCTGCGCGGCACCGGCCTGGCGCTGGGCAGCGCGCTCGACCTCGACGCGATCCGCGCATCGCTGGCCACGCCCGTGCATGGACTGGCGATCGCCTTCGGCACCTCGATCGCCGGCGTCGGCGCGTCCGCCGCGCTCGGCCTGCTGTCGGCGCTGGCGCGGCGCGAGCGGGTGCAGGTGGCGCAGCGGCTGGACGAGGCCATCGCCGGCCCGCTGCGCATCCACACGCGCGCCCACCGCGACGCACAGGCCTTCGTCCTGCTGCAGCGCCAGGCCGAACTGATGCCGGCCCTGGTCGACCGCCTGCAGGCGATGACCCACGCGATCGAACAGCAGGCCGCCGCCTCGAACGCACGGCTGGAGGCGCGGCAGGACGCGTTCCACACCGAAGTGCAGCGCAGCTACGAGGCGCTCGCGGCGTCGGTCGGGCAGTCGCTCGCAACCAGCGTCGCCGAGGGCAGCCGCGCGGTCGCCGCATCGCTGCAGCCGGTGGTGGCCGACACCCTGGCCGGCGTGGCGCGCGAGACCGATGGGCTGCGCCAGGCCGTCGCCCAGGCGGTGGAACGGCAGCTCACGCAGCTCTCGTCAGGGTTCGAGGCCGCCAGCACCCACGCCGCGGACAGCTGGCGCAGCGCCCTGGACGCGCAGCAGCAGGCGAACGAGGCGCTCGCCGCCGGACTCGGCGCGCTGTTCGAGCGCTCGGCGCAGGCGCAGGAACGACGCGCGGCCGAACTCGTCGATGGCATGGCGACGCGGCTGGAGGCCGCCAGCGCCGCCGTCGCCGACGCCTGGACCGACGCGCTCGCGCGCCAGCAGGCCACCGCCGAGGCGCTGGCCAGTCGCAACGAAGCAGCACTGGTTGCGGCCACGACGGGACTGGAACGCCAGGCGACGGCGCTGGTCGACGGCCTGCGCGCCTCGGGCGACGCCCTGCAGGCCGCGCTCGCGGCACGGGACGAAGCGCGCCTGGCCGCCTGGAGCGAACGCCTCGAGGCCCTGTCCACCGACCTCGCCCGTCGCTGGGCGCAGGCGGGCGAGGACGTGGCCGGACGCCAGCGCGCGATCTGCGACACGCTCGAGCGCACCGCGTCCGCGATCGCCGCGCAGTCGCAGGCGCACGCCGACGCGACGATCGCCGAGGTCTCGCGCCTGGTCCAGACCGCGTCGGAAGCCCCGCGCGCGGCTGCGGAGGTCGTCGCCGAACTGCGCCAGTCGCTGTCGGAGAGCATGGTCCGCGACACCGCAATGCTCGAGGAACGCACCCGCCTGCTCGCCGCCCTGGAAACCCTGCTCGACGCGGTGAACCACGCCTCCGGCGAGCAGCGCGCGGCGGTGGATGCGCTGGTCTCGACCTCGGCCGACCTGCTCGAACGCACCGCGGCGACGCTGGGCGAGCGCATCGATGCCGGGGCCGGGCGCCTCGACGCCGCCGCCGCCCAGCTCACCGGCAGCGCGATCGAGGTGGCCAGCCTGGGCGATGCCTTCGCCGCGGCGGTGGAGTCGTTCGGCGCCGCCAACGAGGCCTTGCTCGAGCGCCTGCAGCAGGTGGCCGCCGCGCTCGACGGCTCGCTCGCGCGCAGCGACCAGCAGCTGGCCTACTACGTCGCCCAGGCCCGCGAAGTGATCGAACTGAGCGTGTCCTCGCAGCAGCAGATCCTGGCCGGCCTGCAGCGCGTGGCCGGCGCGGGCGAGTCGGCCGCGGCATGAGCGCGGGGATCGACGGCGGAGACGGCGACACCGCCACCGTCTGGGCCGCCTTCGGCGACCTGATGGCGGTGATGCTGGGCGTGTTCGTGCTGATCCTGCTGGGCGTGGTCGGCGCTCATCTGCACACCGCCGCGAAACTCGAGCACGTCGAGCGCGAACAGGCACGCCTGGCCGCACAGCGCGAGACGCTCGAGCGGGCGCTCGCCGCGCCGCTCGCGGCCGGGCGCGTGACCCTGGTGGACGGACGCATCGGCATCCGCGGCAGCCTGCTGTTTCCGGTCAACTCCGATGCGCTGCAGGACGAGGGACGCGCCCTGCTGCGCGAACTCGCCGCCCCGCTTTCGGGCTACCTGTCCGCGCGCGAGGAGATCCTGATGGTCAGCGGCTTCACCGACGACCGCCCGGTGCTGCAGGGCAACCGGCGCTACGCCGACAACTGGGACCTGTCCGCGCAGCGCGCGCTCACCGTGACCCGCGCCCTGGTCGAGGAGGGCGTCCCTGCCGATTCGGTGTTCGCCGCCGCCTTCGGCGACCAGCAGCCGGTCGACTCCAACGACCACGAAGCCGGTCGCGCCCGCAACCGGCGGGTGGAAATCGCGCCGGTGCCGCGCCCGCGCCAGCCGCAGGCCACTGCCGATGGGCGATAACGCGCCGCAGCTGCCGCAGCGGCTGTCCACGCTGGGCGGCGGCGCACGGTTGCAGCGCATCGATGCGCTGGCGGCGCGGATGGCGAGGCTGGATGCCGGCCCGGTACGTGCGGTGCTGGAGGAGCGGCTGCGCCGCCTGCTCGAAGACGTTCCACAGCCCGACGCCGGTCCTGCCCGCCCGACACACGCGGTTCCCGCGAACGGCCTGGCGGCCCTGGCCGGGCTACTCGCGCAGCTGCGCACGCGGGGCACGCCGGCCGCCACCGCAGCGGCGGATCCGGGCGATGCCACGGAATCGACGGCGCCACGGCCTTCGGAAGGCCGCGACGGCTTTGCGCCCCTGCCCGCCCTGGACGCCGCACGCCAGGCCTGGGCGCGGCTGCGCCTGGAGGCGCGGTTGCGCGACGCGATCGCGGCGCTCCCGGCCGATGCCGGCCCCATGCACTCCACCGTCCTGGTCCATCGCGCGATCGCGGTGATGCGCGAGGCCGCACCCGGCTACCTCCTGCACTTTCTCGGCCATGCCGATGCGCTGGCCGCGCTGGAGCGGCATTGCCGGACGCCGCGGAGCCGTCTGCCGGCCGCCGCTGCGGACCCGCGATCGCGTTCCCGCCGCAGGCGGCGACCGGGCTGAGGCGGCGGCGGACGGCGGCACCGCACGGCCGCGCACGGAGGCCCGGCGGCGCCCTGCCACGCCGGGCGCCAGGTGTGGAGGGCGCACCGTCCCGTACAATGGTCGCGCAGGTCGCCTGGCGACCGCACCACTCCCTGGGGAGTAGCCGGCTGCCGCGACCCGCGGCGGCGCGCCCGTCAACACACTTGGCCTGCACCGGCCATGGCGGTCGCAACCCTCGGGTTGGCGAGACCAGCGAGCCATGCACGTCAGCCGGCCGGGCGCGTGCAGGCCCGTTGCGCCCAGCCCCGGCCGCATGGCGATGCGATGCACCCCGTTTCCATCCTCCTCCTCGGCCTGGCGATGTCGACCGATGCGTTCGCCGCCGCCCTCGGCAAGGGTGCGGCAATGCGTCCTCGCTGGCACGACGCCCTGCACACCGGCGCGATCTTCGGCGTCGTGGAGGCGGTGACGCCGATCGTGGGCTGGGCGATGGGGTCGGTCGCGCAGCGCTGGATCGAGGAATGGGACCACTGGATCGCCTTCGGCCTGCTGTGCGGGCTCGGGCTGCATCTGGTCTGGAAAGCGCTGCACGGCGACGGCGGGCAGGACGGCGCACCTCGGGGCACCGGGCTGTGGGCGGTCGCGGTGGCCGGACTGGCCACCAGCATCGACGCGATGGCGGCCGGCGTGGGCCTGGCCTTCGTGGAGGTCAACATCCTGCTGGTCGCCGCGGTGATCGGCCTGTGCACCTTCAGCCTGGTCAGCATCGGGGTCATGGCCGGGCGCGCCCTGGGCGAGATGATCGGCCGCCGGGCGGAGGTCGTCGGCGGCCTGGTGCTGATCGCGGTGGGCGCCACCATCCTGCACCAGCACCTGGCCGGCTGAGCGACGGCCTCCCGCACCGCACGCGCGCTGCCCGTCGGCGCGCACCCGCCTCAGCGGCGACGCAGCAGGCCCCAGGCGACCAGCCCCAGCGCGCCGATCCCCGCGGCCACCATCGCGGTCTTCGCCGGCGAGCGCCGGGCGTCCTCGCACAGCCCTTCGACCACATCGATCCGGTCGGCGGCCACCAGCAGCAGCCAGTGGCCGATGTCGTTCTCGCTGCGGCGGAAGGCGGCGCGGCGGATCGCCCCGCTCAGCCCCTTCGGCGGCAGCCGCGTGCCGAAGGTGCGCGAATGGTCCGGGCGCTCGACCGACTTGAGTACTTCCACCGTCATCGGCTGCTGCGGGGGCGGATCGCTCCATGGCACGTCCAGTCGCGGCGGCGTGCGCTCCATCGGCACGGCGGGGCGGTTCTCGCGCGGCAGGTCGGACCCCCATCCGGGGATGTGGGCGTGCGGGCGGTCGCTGGTTTCCATGTCCGTCTCCATGCTCCCGGTGCTCATGCCGCGTCCCGTGCCAAGGGCGGCACCAGCACCGGCTTGATGCAGTTCTCGCGCTTGTTGACGAAGATGTCGTAGGCGTCGGCCACGTCCTCGAGCGGGATGCGGTGGGTGATGACCTCGCGCGGCGAGATGTGCCCGGCGCGGATGTGCTCGATCAGCCGCGGCAGGTGGCGCTTCACGCTGGCCTGGTTCATGCGCAGGGTCAGGCCCTTGTTCACCGCGTTGCCGATCGGAATCATGTTGAAGGTCGGCCCGTAAACGCCGACGATCGAGATGCGCCCGCCCTTGCGCGCGCTGTTGATCGCCCAGTGCAACGCGATCGGCGAGCCGGCCTGCAGCATCAGGATCTTGCCGGTGATGCCGTGGAAGGCGCTGCCGGTGGCGTCGCAACCAACCGCGTCGATGCACACGTCCGCGCCCAGCCAGTCGGTCATCTTCTTCAGGTGGGTGGCGACGTCGTCCACCTCGAGGAAGTTCACCGTCTCGGCATGCGCGAACCTGCGGGCGAACTCCAGCCGGTAGTCCTCGCGATCGACCACGATCACCCGGCCGGCGCCGAAGAACCACGCGCTCTTCGCCGCGAACAGTCCGACGGGGCCGGCGCCGAAGACCACGACGGTGTCGCCCTCGCGGATGCTGCCCATTTCCGCCGCCTGGTAGCCGGTCGGGAAGGCGTCGGTGAGCAGCACCGCGTCCTCGATGTGGATGTCGTCGGGGATGATCGTCGGGCCCACGTCCGCGAACGGCACGCGCACATACTCCGCCTGGCCGCCGTCATAGCCACCGGCGGTGTGGGTGTAGCCGTAGAAGCCGCCCATCGCGCTGGCCTGCGAATTGACGTTGTGGCAGTTGCCGTACAGCTCCTTCTGGCAGAAGAAGCAGCTGCCGCAGAAGATGTTGAACGGCACCAGCACCCGGTCGCCGACCTTCAGGTCCTGCACCGAGGGCCCCACTTCCTCCACCACGCCGCAGAACTCGTGGCCGATGATCGAGCCGACCCGCGTGTCCGGCACCAGGCCGTTGTAGATGTGGATGTCCGAGCCGCAGATGCACGAGCGCGTGACCCGGACGATGGCGTCGTTGGGGTGCTCGATCCCGGGTTCGGCGACGTGTTCGATGCGCATCCTGCGTGGACGCCGGCAGGTGGTGGCGAGCATGGCGGAGCTCCGGGTGGAACGATGGCCGGCATCCGCCAGCACCACTCCACCTTCGCGGCTGGGCCGTGAACGCAGTGCGTGCGATTCGTGGTCGGAGCGTGAGTGCCGCGCCCGCCCGGCCCCGGGCGTGCGCGGGCCGCCAGGCCGTATGCTTGCGTGCGCTCCGTGCCCTCCCGGGCGCGAGGCCGATCCAGGGGAGACGACAATGGGTGCAACGGTTCCCGGACCCGATGGCCAGCCCCGCTGCCGCTGGTGCGCGGCGGCGCCGGAGTTCTTCGCCTACCACGACGGGGAGTGGGGCTTCCCGGTCGCCGACGACCGGCGCCTGTTCGAGAAGCTGAGCCTGGAAGCGTTCCAGTCGGGGCTGAGCTGGCGCACGATCCTGGCCAAGCGCGACAACTTCCGCGCCGCCTTCCACGGCTTCGACTTCGCGCGCGTGGCGCGCTTCGGCGAACGCGATGTCCAGCGCCTGCTGCAGGATCCGGGCATCGTCCGCCACCGCGGGAAGATCGAGGCGGTCGTCAACAACGCCCGCCGCGCGCTGGAACTGGTCGAGGCGGAAGGCTCGCTGGCCGCCTTCGTCTGGCGCTTCGAGCCCGACCCGCGCAGCCTGCCGCCGCCGCAGTCGCGCTCGACCTCCCCCGAATCGGTCGCGCTGTCGAAGGCGCTGAAGAAGCGCGGCTGGACCTTCGTCGGGCCCACCACCGTCTACGCCTTCATGCAGGCGATGGGCCTGGTCAACGACCACGTGCCCGGCTGCGTGGTGCGCGAGCGTGCGCAGCGCGCGCGGCGCACGTTCCGCCGCCCCGGGTGAGCCGGCGGGCGCTCAGCGCCAGTTGGCGTTGCGCTCCCAGAACCCGACGCTGCGCAGGTAGGCCTCGCGGTCGATCGGCACGCCGGAGCCGCCTTCCGCCACGCCCAGCGCGTTGCGCATCATGGTGATCGGCGCCATCGGGATCTCCTCCGGTTCGGCGGTGTACAGGCAGCCGACGATGCCCCAGTCGCCGTCGATCGGCGCGCCCTCCTTCGCCATCTGCTCCGCGCTGTAGAGGATGGGGATGAGGTAGTTCGCCACCGGCGGCTCGACGCCCTCGAACCAGCGCACCAGCACCGGCAGCTCCTGCTTCGTGCGCGCTTCGTAGGCCGAGCGCAGCAGGTGGCGGTTGTCGTCGGTGATCGGCACGGTCAGGCAGCGGGTCGAGGTCCAGTTGCGGTGGACGTGCAGGCGGCAGAACGGCGCGTAGCCCTCGAGCACCTTCAGCGGCGGCTCCTCGTTGAGGCGCCGCTCGAACTCCTCGGGGCTGCAGTCCTGGATGGTGTTGGGGCGGGTCTCGCGCGGGAACAGGCGCGCGCGGGCGAACGGGGTGAGCACGATGCGCATGGGGCGCAAGGATGCCAAATGCGCGCGCCCCCGTGCGTTCCTGCAGGAGCGGCTTCAGCCGCGACCCGTCGATGGCCGGGATACGGAGCGCGACCTGGCGCCCCGGAGGTCGCGGCTGAAGCCGCTCCTACAGGTCGCCGGGGGAACATCCCACCGGCGTCTCTTAACATCCATCGCGATAAAGAGATATGATTTCCCGGTCCCCGCCCGGCCGCCCGCGATGACCGCCATCAGCTTCGAGTTCTTCCCGCCCAAGACCGACGAGCAGCGCGCGCAGCTCGACCGCACCGTGGCGAGGCTGGCCCGGCATCGCCCGGAGTTCGTCTCGTGCACCTTCGGCGCCGGCGGCTCGACCCTGAGCTACACCGCCGATACCGTGCGCCACCTGCTGCAACGGCACGGCCTGGACGCCGCGCCGCACCTGTCGTGCGTGGGCGGCAGCTGCGACGAGATCGCCGCCCTGCTCGACGAGTACCGTGAACTGGGCTGTCGCCGCATCGTCGCCCTGCGCGGCGACCTGCCGTCGGGCATGGGCCAGCCCGGCGAACTGCGCTACGCCTCCGACCTGGTGGCGTTCATCCGCAAGCGCCACGGCGACCATTTCCGGATCGAGGTCGCCGCCTATCCCGAGACCCATCCGCAGGCCGACGACGCGCTGGCCGACCTGCGCCACTTCCGGACCAAGGTCCACGCCGGCGCGGATTCGGCGATCACCCAGTACTTCTACAACGCCGACGCCTACTTCCACTTCGTCGACGCGGTCCGTGCGCTCGGGGTCGAGGTGCCGATCGTGCCCGGCATCATGCCGATCTCCAACTTCTCCCAGCTGCGCCGCTTCTCCGCGCAGTGCGGCGCGGAGATCCCGCGCTGGGTCGAGAAGAAGATGCAGGCGCTGGGCGACGACGTGGAGGCGGTCCGCGAGTTCGGTGCCGACCTGGTGGCGAAACTGTGCCGGCGCCTGGTCGAGGGCGGCGCGCCGGGACTGCACTTCTACACCCTCAACCTCGCCCGCCCGACCCAGGCGGTGCTCGCGCGCCTGCAGTAACGCGCCTCGCGGGCGCCGGCGCCTCGGTCCTGCTTCCCGCGGGTGCGCCCCGGCGCTAGGCTGCCCCGATGATCCGCCGGTCCCTCTGCGCCCTGCTGCTGCTGTCGTCCGCGCTCGGGGCAGGCCCGGCCGCGCATGCGCAGATCCGCCGCTGCACCACCGACGACGGCCACCACCTCTACACCGACCGCCCGTGCGTCGACCTCGGCGCGAGCGAGCGCGTGGTGCCGACCGGCCCGGCCGCGTCGGCCGGCGCACCGCTGCGCCGCGACTGCAGCCGGCGGCTGCAGGACCTGGTGTTCGAGCTGACCGCGGCGATCGACGCCGGCGACGTCAACCGGCTCGCCGGGCTCTACCACTGGCCCGGCATGTCCTCCAGCGCCGGCTATGCGGTGATGTCGCGGCTCGACGCGATTGCCCGGCGGCCCCTGGTCGCCATCACGCCGTTGCATCCGGCACCGCCTGCGCCGGCGCCGCCCCCGGCCGACGCGGCCCCGGCCTCCGGATGGGTCGAACTGCCCTCGGGCGTGCGGGTCTGGCGCACTCTGCCCCGGCCCACGGATGCCGCGCTAGCGCCCCCGGCCGA
This sequence comes from Luteimonas wenzhouensis, assembly GCF_007859305.1. Taxonomy (GTDB): domain Bacteria; phylum Pseudomonadota; class Gammaproteobacteria; order Xanthomonadales; family Xanthomonadaceae; genus Luteimonas; species Luteimonas wenzhouensis. The sequence continues at coordinate 122,261 of NZ_VOHE01000007.1, read as the reverse complement.
CCCGGTGGACGCCACCGCCGGCGACGGGGACTTCGCCGCCACGGACGCCACCGCGGCGGCGCGCGCGCCTGCGCGCCCCGCCGGCCGGCCCACGGGGCTGGTGGTCGAACAGACCGCGCCGAACCGGGTCACGCCGGTGCAGACCGTATTCGCGCTGCGGCGCCACCTCGGCTGCTGGTGGCTGAGCCTGTAGCGGACCGGCCGACCGCGGCGCTGCCTGTCCCCGCCCCCCGTCGGCGGCGCCGCGCGATCGTGCAGAATGTCGCTTTCCGCATCGAGACCGACCCATGCAGTACCCCGACTGGATCTGGCACAACGGCGCGATCAAGCCTTGGGCCGAGGCGACGACCCACGTCATGTCGCATGCGCTGCACTACGGCTCGTCGGTGTTCGAGGGCATCCGGTGCTACGACACTGCGAAGGGCCCGGTGATCTTCCGGCTGACCGACCACAACCGCCGCCTGTTCATGTCGGCGAAGATTCACGAGATCGACATCCCCTACCCGCTCGAGCGGATCAACGCCGCCTGCCGCGAGGTGATCGCGGCCAACGGCAACACGACCGACTACCTGCGCCCGGTCGCGTTCCGCGGCCTGGGCGGCTTCGGCCTGTCGGCGGAAACGCCGGTGGACGTGGCGGTGGCGACCTGGAAGATGGGCAAGTACCTGGGCGACGAGGCGCTTTCGAGCGGCATCGACGCCTGCGTGTCGAGCTGGCAGCGCTTCGCGCCCAACACCATCCCGGCCGGGGCCAAGGCCGGCGGCAACTACCTCTCGGGCACCCTGGTCGCGCGCGAGGCGCGGCGGCTGGGCTTCGGCGAGGGCATCGCGCTGGCGTCCACCGGACTGCTGAGCGAAGGCGCGGGCGAGAACCTGTTCCTGGTGTTCGACGGCGCGCTGCACACCACGCCGGTGAGCGCGGCCCTGCTCAACGGCATCACCCGCAACTCGATCCTCACCCTGGCGCGCGATGCGGGCATCGAGGTGGTCGAACGCGACCTGCCGCGCGAATACCTGTACCTGTGCGACGAGCTGTTCATGTGCGGTACGGCGGCGGAGATCACACCGATCCGCTCGGTCGACGGCCGCCAGGTCGGCGCCGGCAAGGCCGGTCCGGTGACGCGCCGCATCCAGGAGCTGTTCTTCGGCCTGTTCAACGGCTCGACACCCGACCGGTACGGGTGGCTCGAGCCGGTCTGACCCACCGGCGGGGACCCCCCCACCCCACCCCGGCCCTCCCCCGCAGGCGGGGGAGGGAGCCAGCACCCGCCGCCCCGCCTTCGGTCGCTCCCGCGCCCCGCCCGGCCCTAGCGCCCGCCCCGGTCCCGGTCCGCCGCCTCGCCCGTCAGCGGCACGAAGCGCACCGGGATGACGCTGCGCTCGTGCAGTCGGCCCTGTGCATCCTTTTCCACCAGCCGCAGCTGCTGCGTCGCGGAGACCGGACCGACCGGGATCACCAGCCGCCCGCCCGGCGCCAGCTGCTCGAGCAGCGGCTGCGGGATCCGCTCCGGCGCCGCGGTCACCACGATCACGTCGAACGGCGCATGCTCCGGCCATCCGGCGTAGCCGTCGCCGGCGCGCACGTGGACCCGGTCGTATCCCAGTTCGGCCAGCACCCGCGCCGCGCGCTCGGCCAGCGGCGCGACGATCTCGACGGTGTAGACCTCGGCGCCCAGTTCGGCCAGCACCGCGGCCTGGTAGCCCGAGCCGGTGCCGACCTCCAGCACCCGGGCGCAGGGGGCCGGGCGCGCCAGCTGGGTCATCAGGGCGACGATGTAGGGCTGGGAGATGGTCTGGTCGTGGCCGATCGGCAGCGGCTGGTCCAGGTAGGCGTCGGCGGCGTGTGCCTCCGGGACGAAGCGGTGCCGCGGCACCGCCCGCATCGCCGCGAGCACGCGCGCGTCGTCGATGCCGCGCGACGCGATCTGGCGCTCCACCATGCGCTCGCGGGCCTGGGCAGTGGGATCGTCGGACGGCGGGGACGTGGCGCAGGCCGCGGCCGGGACCCAGAACAGCCCCAGCAGCCACTGGCGCAGGCGCGAACCGCGACGCGGTGCGTTGCTGGACATCGGCACCCTCCTCCGCCGTACCGCAACGGGCGATCATGCCACGGGGGCGGTGGCGACGGCGTTGGCGTCACCCGTGCAGGGTGCGGCGACGGGTCCGACGCTGGCCCTGGTGTTGGGAGGAGCGCGGCGACCGGGACCCCAGATCGCGGCAGAAGCCGCTCCCACGAGGGGCGGATGCGGGGCGTGGGGTCAGGCGTCGTCGCGCGAGAACGTCAGCGTGGCGACGACGCCCTGCTGCTCGCCGGGCGCCACGCGCACGCTCCAGCCGTAGAGGTCGCACAGCCGGCGCACGATCGACAGGCCGATGCCGCCGCCCTGCGAGTGCTCGGCATGGGTGCCGCGGTAGCCGCGCTCGAACAGGCGCGCGGCATCCTCCGCGCTCAGTCCGGGGCCCGAGTCGATGACGTCCACCGCGTTGTCGCGCAGCCGCACCACGACCTCGCCCTGCTGGGTGTACTTGACCGCGTTGCCGACCAGGTTGCCCAGGGCCACGGTGACCGCGGACTCGGGCGCGTCCACCACCACCTGGCCCGGCCCGCCCTCCAGCCGCAGGGTGAGCGGCTTGCTGCCGAGCTGTCCGCGGTGCGCGTCGAACAGCTGTTCGGCCACCCGCGCCACGTCGGTGTTGCCGTGCCCGCGCTCGTTGCGCGAGAGCAGCAGCAGGGCGCTGATCAGGTCGGTGCACTGCTGCTCGGCGCGCTGGATGCGCAGCAGGCGCGCGCGGGTCTTGTCGTCGATGTCGGGCCGCGACAGCAGCAGTTCGACCGCGCCGCGGATCACCGACAGCGGCGTGCGCAACTCGTGGCTGACGTCGGCGTTGAACTCGCGGTCGCGCTGGACCACCTCGGTCAGGCGCGCAGCGTAGTCGTCGAGCGCGCGCGCCAGCTCGCCCACCTCGTCGTCGGGGAAGTGCGGCGCGAGCGGCTGCGGTTGCGTGGTGTCGCCGGACTGGCCCAGGCGCGCGGCCAGTTCCGAGACCGGCCGCATCACCCGCGACGCCGACCACCAGCCCAGCAGCAACGACAGCAGCGAGAACAGCACCACCGAGGCCACCAGGGCCAGCATGAGCTTGGTCCCGGTCTCGGCGGCGCCGGTGACGTCGTAGCGCACCAGGCTGGTGAACGGGGTGCCGTTCGGGCTCACGCCCTGGCGCACGGCCACCTTGTAGTCGTGCATGCTGCCGTCGGGCGCCTGCTGGCGCACGTCATGGATGCCCGGCGGCAGGTCCCGGTACAGCGGATCCACCTTGAACGCGTTCTGCGGGCTCCAGGTCCGGGCGTCGAAGATCAGGAAGAACGGCGGCTCGTCGGGGTTGCGCTCCACCTGTTCGACCAGGTTGCTCACCTCGCGCTCGAGCGTCTGCTCGATCAGCTGGTTCTCCAGCTTGCTGCGCACGTACAGGGTGGCCAGCGCGAACAGGGTGGTCAGGCCCAGGCCGAGCAGCAGGAACGACAGGATGATCCGCGTGCGCAGGCGCCTGCGGTAGCGGTGCTCGCGCCGGGCGCCGCGGCCGGGCTGGGCGGCCGCGGTGTCCTCAGCCGGCACCATCGGGCGCGGCGATCCGGTAGCCGATTCCGTGGCGGGTCTGGATCAGGGGCACGTCGAAGGGCTTGTCGATCACCGCGCGCAGGCCGTGGATGTGCACGCGCAGCGAGTCCGAATCCGGCAGTTCCTCGCCCCAGACCCGGGTTTCCAGGTCCTGGCGGGTGACCACCGCCGGCGAGGCCTCCATCAGCGCCTGCAGGATCTTGAGCGCGGTCGGGTTGAGCTGGACCAGCTTGCCCTGGCGTCGCACCTCGAGGGTGTCGAGGTTGTACTCGAGGTCGCCGACCTCCAGCACCCGGGTCTGCACGCCCTTGCCGCGACGCGAGAGCGCGTTCAGGCGCACCTCCACCTCCTGCAGGGCGAAGGGCTTGACCAGGTAGTCGTCGGCGCCGGAGTCGAACCCGGCCAGCTTGTTGTCCAGGCTGTCGCGGGCGGTGAGCATCAGCACCGGGGTCTGCTTGCGGGCGTCGTTGCGCAGCTTGCGGCAGACCTCCAGTCCGTCCATGCCCGGCAGGTTGAGGTCGAGCACGATCGCATCGAAGTCGTGGACCACCGCCAGGTGCAGGCCGGTGACGCCGTCGGCCGCGAAATCGACCGTATGCCCCCGGTCCTCGAGGTAGTCGCCAAGGTTGGCGGCGATGTCCTGGTTGTCTTCGATGACGAGGATGCGCATGAGCGGTTTCCGTGTGGGCGGCCTGCTTGGACCGCGGGGGCAGGTGGCGGTTCCGCCGTCGCGGGCATGCAGGGATTCTGTCACACGCCCTGGTCGCCGCCGCGTCGACACGCGCCTACAAAAGAGCCCAGACGAGGCCATCGCCTGGGCCCAATAGGACTGCCCCGATTACCGTCATCCGTTGTGCCGCCCCATGGACAAGGAAACAGGAGAGAGCGCGGAATCCGGTGGCGACAAGGTAGACCCGGAACGATTAAGTCTTTGTTAAACCATGCCGCCTCCAGACGTTAAGTCCACGACCTTGCGACGGCCCTTCAGGCGCGGCGCGGAACCGGACTTTTGCGAGCTTTTCACCGCAAATTCGACGATTTTCGCTGCAATATCGATCCCAGTCGCATCCTCGATCCCTTCCAGCCCCGGGGAGGCGTTGACCTCCAGCACCAGCGGCCCGCGACGGGAATCGATCAGGTCCACGCCCGCCACCCCCAGGCCCACCGCCGCCGCCGCCGCCACCGCCACCGCGCACTGCCCGGGGGTGGCCTGGGCCGCGTTCGCGCTGCCGCCGCGGTGCAGGTTGGAGCGGAAGTCGCCGGCCGGGGCCGTGCGTCGCATCGCCGCCACCACCCGGTCGCCGACCACGAAGCAGCGCAGGTCCGCGCCCTCGGCCTCGGCCACGAACTCCTGCACCAGGAAGTTGGCGTACAGCCCGCGCAGGGCCTCGACCACCCCGCGCGAAGCGGAGAGCTTCTCGGTCAGCATCACCCCGGCGCCCTGGGTGCCCTCGTTGAGCTTGACCACGTGCGGCGGCGGCCCGAGCAGCGACAGCAGGTCGGCGGTGTCGTCGGGGTTGTCGCCGAACACGGTGGCCGGCAGGCCGATCCCGCGTGCGGCCAGCAGCTGGTGGCAGGCGAGCTTGTCGCGCGCCAGCGCCACCGCCGCGGCCGGATTGGGCGTGTGGCTGCCCATCAGCTCGAACTGGCGCAGCACCGCGCAGCCGTAACGGGTGATCGAGGCGCCGATGCGCGGGATCACCGCGCCGTAGCCGTCGATCGCCCGGCCCTTGTAGCGCATCGAGAAGCCGTCGCTGGCGATGCGCATGTAGCAGCGCAGCGGGTCGAGCACCCGCGCGCTGTGGCCGGCGGCGCGCGCCGCCTCCACCAGCCGCCGGGTGGAGTACAGCTTGCCGTTGCGGGAGAGGATCGCGAGCTTCATGCGGACGGCGCCGGGGAGAGGCCGGAAGTGAAAACGGCGGCACCATCGTAACGATGGTGCCGCCGCCTGGATGTGGAGCGGGCGATGGGAATCGAACCCACGCTAGCAGCTTGGGAAGCTGCAGTTCTACCATTGAACTACGCCCGCGCGTGGCCCCAGTCTAAGCCCATGCGGCGCGGCCGTGCAACGCGGCGCCGGGGCCCGGCGCCGCGCCGCGGAGCCTCAGAATCCGGCCCCGATGGTCGCGAAGGCGGTGGTCTGGCGACCCCCCTTCTCGCCCTGGTTCAGGCTCACGCCGAGGTTGGCGTCGAACCCGAACAGCCGGGTGCGCGCGCCGATGGTCAGCGTGGTCCAGCTGTCGTCGTAGCCGGGGCCCGGCACCGCGTAGTCGAGCCCGGTGGACTGCGAGCGGGCGAACGCCTCGGACGGGCCGTCCTCGAACTCGCGGTCGAAGGTCAGGCGCGCGTAGGGCGCCAGGTGCGGGCCGATCTCGTAGCTCGCCTGCCAGCCCACGCTACCCACCAGCGAGTCGAACTCCTGGTCGGGGAAGGCGAGCGAGGTCGAGGAGTCGGGCGCATCCTCGGCGAAGCCGTCGATCTCGACCTGCTGCGCCACCAGTCCCAGCACCGGGCCGTGGCGCAGGGCACCCTCGCCCAGGTTCCAGCCGGCGTGGACGGCCGCGGTGAGGTTGCTGCCGTCGGTGTCGCCGCGGTGCGCGCGCAGCGCCGGGCCCAGCGGCACGGTGCGCCGGGTGTCGATGTCCAGCCGGGTGTAGCTGAGCTGTCCACCAATCCAGGCGCCGTTCCCGCCCTGCCAGCCGACGAAGCCGCCGAGCGTGGCCTCGGACTGGTCCCAGCTGCCGCGGCGCCGGCCCCAGTCGTTCTCCTGGCGGCCGTAGCCCACGAAACCGCCGTACACCAGGCCGTCGCTGCCCCAGCCCAGGCCCGCGGTCAGCGCCGGCCCGACGCCGTCGTAGCGGTCGCCGTGGCCGTAGCGCTGGAAGTCGCCGCGCAGGTCGGCCCACCAGCGCCGGCCCTCCTGGCCGGCCAGCGCCGGCAGCTGGGCGCCGACCCGCTCGGCGCGGCCGCGCCCGGTCATCGCCGCCGACCGCGGCAGCACCGCGAGCTGGCGCGGGCCTTCGATCTGGGCGATGGCCAGGTCGGCCAGCCCGCGGTGCGCGGCCGAGGACGGATGCACGCCGTCGGCGAACAGGTAGGACTGGTCCGCACCCGGGGACACGTAGGTGCCCGGATGGCAGGTGATCGACTGCGCGGTGATCTGCGGCTGGCAGGCGGTGCCGGTGACGTTGCCGTAGCCGTAGGCGGCCGGATCGGCGACCACTTCGCGCAGGAAGGTGAAGGTATCGAGCGGGATCACCTGCAGGCCCTGGGCCTGGAGCCCGCCGTAGAGCGCCTCGTTGTACGCGGCCGACAGCGCCGTGCCCTGGGCCGCCGCGACCGGGCCGCGGGCCAGGAAGGCCGGGGTCATGCCCAGGTCGGGGATGTTGGGCACCAGCACGTAGCGGGCGCCGGCCGCCTGCAGGGTGCCGACCAGGCCGACCTGGGCGGTCACCGCGGCGCCTATGATCTGCGGCGCCTGGCCGGGGTTGGCCTCCACCGAGAACAGGTCGTTGGCGCCGCCCCACACGGTGTAGAGCGCGTCCGGATCGGCGCGGCCGCCGTTGGCCGACAGGTGCGCGGCCGCCTGGGTGGCCAGCGACGGGGTCAGCCCGAACGGCGGGCCCATCCGGTCGGTGGCGACCATCGCGCCGCCCGCGGCGTAGTTGTCGCCCGACTGGCCGTTGCCGTTGGGCGTGGCGTCGGCACCGTAGTACTGCGCCAGCCATTCCGCCCAGACCAGGCCCGGGTTGGTGGTGAAGCGGCCGAGGATCGCGGCCGCCGGGTCCTGCTGCACCAACAGCGGCCGGAAATAGCCCGCGTCGGTCAGGCTGTCGCCGAAGAACACCGTGCGCGGGAAGGCGTCGCCGGCGGCGACAGGCGCCGCCGCGGCCAGCGCGAGGGCGGCGGCGAGCAGCCGGGTCGCGGGGCGGGATCGTGTCTGTGCTTGGGGCATCCTGGCTCTCCGAAGGAAATCGACGGCGGCCGCATACGCGGCCGCACGGAACCCCAAGTGTCCACGAGCCGGCAACGCCGCTCAAGCGCCGCGCGCGCCGACCGGATGCAGGGCCCGGCGCGACGGGCGACAATGGCGCCATGGACATCATCCTCAATGGCGAGACCGTCGCGGTCGGCGACGGCATCACGGTGGTGGCCCTGCTCGAGCAGCAGGGATTGGGCGCACGTCGGGTGGCGGTGGAGGTCAACGGCGAGATCGTGCCGCGCGGCCGGCACGCGGAACACCGCCTGCAGCCCGGCGACCGGATCGAGATCGTGCACGCGCTGGGCGGCGGCTGAGCGAGGCGCAACACGGCGCGGCGGCAACCGCGCACGCCGGTGGCTTTGCGCGATAATCGCGTGATGACCACGCACCCCCACCCCGAAGACGGCCTCGTCATCGCCGGCCGCACCTACCGCTCGCGCCTGCTCACCGGCACCGGCAAGTTCAAGGATCTCGACGAGACCCGCCGCGCCACCGAGGCCGCCGGCGCGGAGATCGTGACCGTGGCGATCCGCCGCACCAACATCGGCCAGGACCCGGGCGAGCCCAACCTGCTCGACGTGCTGCCGCCGGACCGCTACACGATCCTGCCCAACACCGCCGGCTGCTACACCGCCGAGGACGCGGTGCGCACTTGCCGCCTGGCGCGCGAGCTGCTCGACGGCCACAACCTGACCAAGCTCGAGGTGCTGGGCGACCAGAAGACGCTGTACCCCGACGTGGTGCAGACGCTCAAGGCCGCCGAGATGCTGGTGGCCGACGGCTTCGAGGTGATGGTCTACACCAGCGACGACCCGATCCTGGCCAAGCGCCTGGAGGAGATCGGCTGCGTGGCGGTGATGCCGCTGGCCGCGCCGATCGGCTCGGGCCTGGGCATCCAGAACCGCTACAACCTGCTGGAGATCGTGGAGAACGCGAAGGTACCGGTGCTGGTCGACGCCGGCGTGGGCACCGCCTCGGACGCGGCGATCGCGATGGAACTGGGCTGCGACGGCGTGCTGATGAACACCGCCATCGCCGGCGCGAAGGACCCGGTGCGCATGGCCCGGGCGATGAAGCTCGCGGTCGAGGCCGGGCGCCACGCCTTCCTCGCCGGGCGCATCCCGCGCAAGCGTTACGCCTCGGCCTCCTCGCCGCTCGACGGGCTGGTGGGATGAGCCCACTGCACCGCCCGCCCGCCGCGGCGGCCGTCCGCGCCTGAGCCGCGCGATGGCCGACCTGCTGCAGAAGAAGCCCTACACCACCGAGCCGGGCCGGCGCGCGGTGCGCAGCTTCGTGCTGCGCCAGGGCCGCTTCACCGAGGCCCAGCAGCGCGCGTTCGAAGCGCTGTGGCCGCGCTACGGGCTGGATTTCGAAGGCGCCGTGCGCGACTTCGACGCGGTCTTCGGCCGCCGGGCGCCGCGGGTGCTGGAAATCGGCTTCGGCAACGGCGAGGCACTGCGCCTGGCCGCCGCCCACGACCCCGGCCGCGACCACATCGGCATCGAGGTGCACGCGCCGGGCGTGGGCCGCCTGCTCAACGCCCTGGCCGCCGACGGTGCGACCAACGTGCGGGTCTACCACCACGACGCGGTCGAGGTGCTGGAGCGCGAAATCGCCGACGCCAGCCTCGACGAGGTCCGGATCTACTTCCCCGACCCCTGGCACAAGAAGCGCCACCACAAGCGGCGCCTGGTGCAGCCGGCCTTCGCCGCCCTGCTGGTGCGCAAGCTCGTCGCCGGCGGGCGCTTGCACCTCGCCACCGATTGGCGGGACTATGCCGAGCAGATGTGGGACGTGCTCGACGCCACCCCGGGACTGCGCAACCGCGCCGGCGCGCGCGGCCACGTGCCGCGTCCGCACTGGCGCCCGCAAACCCATTTCGAGACCCGCGGCCAACGCCTGGGCCACGGCGTCTGGGACCTGCTGTACGACCGGCAGGACGCCCGCCACGACGGAACGGCGCCGGAGGGCACGTGACACCGCGTCCGCGACGGATCGCCCGCGCCCACCCGCCCGCCGCACCCGGCGCGCCCGGCCCCTTCCGCGCCGCGACCGACCCGCCCCGCCGCTGATGGACCAGCTCGTCCTCACCACGGACATGAAGATCGTCCTCGGGCTGGTGGGCCTGACGATGCTCCTGTTCCTGTTCCAGCGCGTGCGCGCCGACCTGGTGGCGCTGGTGGTGCTGGTGATGCTGGGCCTCACCGGCCTGGTGCAGCCGGAGGACCTGTTCAACGGATTCTCCTCGAATGCCGTGATCAGCGTGATCGCGACCATGATCCTGGGCATGGGCCTGGACCGCACCGGCGCGCTCAACCGCCTGGCCGCCTGGCTGTTGCGGCGCGCGCGCGGCATCGAACAGCGGCTGCTGCTGCTGGTCTCGGGCATCGCCGGCCTCAACTCCTCGGTGATGCAGAACCCGTCGGTGATGGCGCTGTACCTGCCGGTGATGTCGCGGCTGTCCTCGCGCACCGGCATCCCGCTGTCGCGGATGCTGCTGCCGGTCGCCGTGGCGATCGTGACCGGCGGCGCGCTGACCATGGTCGGCACCTCGCCGCTGATCCTGCTCAACGACCTGCTGGTGGCCGCCAACGCCAACCTCCCTTCCGGCGCGGCCACGCTGGAACCGCTGAACATGTTCGCGCCGCTGCCGATCGGCCTGTCGCTGCTGGTCGCCAGCCTGCTGTACTTCCGCTTCGTGGGCGACCGCAAGCTGCGCGGCGAAGGCGACGCCAACGTCACCCCCGCGCGCACCGAAAGCTACTTCTCGCGCACCTACGGCATCGACGGCGACGTGCACGAGCTCACGGTGACCGCCGACAGCCCGCTGGTGGGCATGACCTTCGGCGAGGCCGAGGCGCTGCACAACGCGCCGCTGCTGCTGGCGCTGCGCACCGGCAACGAAGCGCGCCTGGCGCCGCCGGGCGATGCCCGGATCTGGGTGGGCAGCGTGATCGGCGCGATGGGTCCGCGCCAGCAGGTGATGGACTTCGCCCAGAACCACTTCCTGCGCATGAGCTCGCGCCTGCGCCAGTTCGCCGACCTGTTCAACCCCAGCCGCGCCGGCATCTCCGAGGCGGTGGTCCCGCCCAACTCGCGCTTCATCGGCAAGACCGCCGCCGACCTGCAGCTGCGCCGCCAGTACGGCATCAGCCTGCTGGCGATCAACCGCGACAAGACCGTGATCCGCGACAACGTGCGCAACACCCCGCTGCGCGCGGGCGACATGCTGGTGCTGCACAGCATCTGGCAGGACCTGGCCCAGGCCGCCGGCAAGCGCGACTTCGTGATCGTCACCGACTTCCCCAAGGGCGAGCAGCGGCCGCACAAGTTCCGGATCGCGATGGTGATCTTCGCGGTCACCATGCTGATCGCCGTGTCCGGGCGCGTGCCCACCTCGATCGCACTGATGACCGGCGTCGCCGGCATGCTGGTGTTCGGCGTGCTGAAGATGGACGAGGCCTATTCGGCGATTTCGTGGAAGACGGTGTTCCTGATGGCCTGCCTGATCCCGCTGGGCTGGGCCATGGACGCCAGCGGCGCCGCCGCCTGGCTGGCCGGCCACACCATCGAACGCCTGCCCGAGGGCATGCCGATCTGGCTGATCCAGTTCGCCGTCTCCCTGCTCACCGCCGCGTTCTCGATGGTGATCAGCCACGTCGGCGCGACGATCGTGGTGGTACCCTTGGCGATCAACTTCGCCCTGGCCGCCAACGGCAACCCGACCGCCTTCGCCCTGATCGTGGCCCTGTCGGCCTCGAACAACTTCGTCACCCAGTCCAATCCGGTGATGTCGATGATCACCGGCCCCGGCGGCTACCGCGCCCCCGAACTGCTGCGCATCGGCGTCCCGCTGTCGCTGCTGTACTCGTTCATCGTGGTGCTGGCGGTGAACCTGATGTTCTGAGGCGGCAGCCGCGGAAGGACTCGCGGCCCGTGGGCCGTGGCGTCCTGGCGACGCGCGCGGGGTGTCAGCCCGCCGACACGTCCTGCCGCACCTCGCCGTCCACCACCCGCACCGCCACCGCGCGCAGCGACTCGCCGCGGCACGGGCCGGCCACGCATTCGCCGCGGGCCAGTTCGAAGCTGGCACCGTGGGCGGCGCAGACCAGCAGGCCGTCCCCGGTCTTGAGGAACTGACCCGGGGCCCAGTCCAGGCGCCGGCCGGCATGGGGGCAGACGTTGAGCCAGGCCCGCACGGCGTGGCCTTCGCGGTAGAGGATGAGGGACTCGGCGCTGCCCTCCACCTCGGCCTCGACCTCGGCGAAGCCGCCGTCGGGGATGGCCTCGAGCAGGATCAGTGACTTGGGTGTCTCGGGGGTGCTCATCACGCCGATTTAACGAACCTGTTACACCTGAAAGCCGGGGGCCGCCGATACTGGGCGCCTCGCATTGTGGCACCGATGTCGATGGCCCACCTGTTCCGCACCCTCCACGCCCGTTTCGACGCTTCGCCGCTGCGCGGGGTGTTCACGCCACGCAAGCCCCGCAACCCGGTGCTGCGCGTGCTGTTGGGCCTGGTCGGTGTGGCGATCCTGTCGCTGCTGCTGGTGGTGGGCCTGGTGGTGGGCGCGGCCATGGTCTCGTTCGGCCTGCTGCGGGCCGCCTTCCGCCGGCGCCCCGCCTCCGCCCGCGGCGACGTGCTCGACGCCGAGTACCGGGTGGTGGACAAGCCGGGCCAGCCGATCCTGCGCTGAGGCCCATGCACGCCCACGACGTCGTCCCCGCGGCGCCCGTGCCGCGCATGCGCGTGCGCGGCGGCGGCACGTTCCCGGTCCGCCGCATCTATTGCGTGGGCCGCAACTTCGCCGACCACGCCCGCGAGATGGGCGCGGCCGCCCCGGCGTCGAAGGCCGAGCGCGGCACCCCGGTGTTCTTCCACAAACCCGCCGACGCCATCGTGACCGACGGCGTCGTGCCCTACCCGCCGGCGACGTCCGACCTGCACCACGAGGTGGAACTGGTGGTGGCGCTGGGCCGCGACGCGCCGCCGGGCGTGCTGCCGGTGGCCGACGCCGCGGCGCTGGTGTTCGGCTACGGCATCGGCCTGGACCTGACCCGCCGCGACCTGCAGGCCAGGGCCAAGGCCGGCGGCCTGCCGTGGGACAGCGCCAAGGGCTTCGATGCCTCGGCCCCGGTGAGCGAGCTGGTGCCCGCGGCCGACGTCGGCGCGCTGGAGGCGCGCGTGCTGTCGCTCGAGGTCAACGGCCAGCTGCGCCAGCGCTCCACGCTCGACCAGCTGATCTGGGACGTGCCCGAGATCCTGCACGAGCTGTCGAAGCTCTACGCGCTGCGCGCCGGCGACCTGGTCTTCATGGGCACCCCCGCCGGCGTAGCCGCGCTGCGGCCGGGTGACGCCTGCGTGGCCAGGCTCGACCAGCTCCTCGAACTGCATTGCCAGCTGGGCGCGTCCGTCGCATAGTGCGCGCGACCGCTAGGCAGCCGTTCCCCGACACCAGGAGACGTCCATGGGCATGATGACCGAGTTCAAGGAATTCGCGATGCGCGGCAACGTGATCGACCTCGCCGTCGGCGTGGTCATCGGCGCCGCGTTCGGCAAGATCGTCACCTCGCTGGTGGACCAGATCATCATGCCGCCGATCGGCCTGCTGCTGGGCGGCGTGGACTTCTCCGACCTCGCCTGGACCCTGCGCGAGGCCACCGTCAACGCCGCCGGCGAGGAAGTGCCCGCGGTCGCGATCGGCGTCGGCGAGTTCATCAACACCGTGGTCCAGTTCCTGATCGTGGCCTTCGCGATCTTCATGGTGGTGCGCACCATCAACCGCCTGCACCGCAAGCCCGAGCCCGCGCCCGAGGCGCCGCCGGAGCCGTCCGAGGAAGTGGTGCTGCTGCGCGAAATTCGCGACTCGCTGAAGAAATAACCCGACTTCCCGCACATGTGGATCCGACCGCGGGCCGGCAGGCTCGCGCGGACATGCCTTGCCCGGAGGAACCCCAACGATGCGCCTTGCCACGCTGCTCCTGTCCGCCTGCCTGCTGCCCGCCCAGGCCGTCGTCGCCGGCCAGACCCGCATCCCCCAGGCCGCGCTGGACGTCGCGGCGCAACTGCGCGAGCAGGCCCTGGCCGACGGCACCGCGTGGAGGGTGGTCGAGTCGCTGACCACCGAAGTCGGTCCGCGCCTGCCCGGTAGCGAGGCCGACGCGCGCGCCGTGGCCTGGGCCCAGGCCAAGCTGCGCGAGCTGGGCTACGACAAGGTCTGGATCGAACCGGTCACCTTCCCGACCTGGGAGCGCCGCGGCGAAAGCGCGGAGGTGCTCGGCGCACACGCGCAGCCACTGGTGGTGACCGCGCTCGGCGGCAGCCCGGGCGGCACGGTCGAGGGCGAGGTCGTGCGCTTCGAGAGCCTGGAGGCGCTACGTGCGGCTCCGGAGGGTTCGCTGGCGGGCAAGATCGCCTTCGTCGACCAGCCGATGGAGCGCGCGCGCGACGGCAGCAACTACGGCAAGGCCGGCGCGGTGCGCAGCCGCGGCCCGTCCGAGGCGATCCGCAAGGGTGCTGCCGGCTTCCTGATGCGCTCGCTCGGCACCACCCGCCACCGCGTGGCCAACACCGGCATCACCCGTTTCGACGAAGGGCTGGAGCCGATCCCGTCGGCGGCGCTGTCGCTGCCCGACGCCGACCAGCTGGCGCGGCTGCTGGCCCGCGGCCCGGTGCGCGTGCGCCTGGCCCTGGACTGCGGCTGGACCGGCGAGCAATACACCTCGCACAACGTGATCGGCGAAATCACCGGGCGCGAGGCGCCGCAGGAGGTGGTGCTGATCGGCGCGCACCTCGACTCCTGGGACCTGGGCACCGGCGCGGTGGACGACGCCTCGGGCGTGGCCATCACCATGGCCGCCGGGCACCTGGTCGGGCAGCTGCCGCAGCGTCCGCGCCGCACGATCCGCGTGGTCGCCTTCGCCAACGAGGAGCAGGGCCTGATCGGCGCGCGCGAGTACGCGCGGCGCCATGCCGGCGAGGTGGCCAACCACGTGATCGCGGCCGAGAGCGATTTCGGCGCCGGTCGCATCTATGGCTTCAACACCAGCGCGCCGGAGTCGGCGCAGGCGGCGGTGCGCGAGATCGCCGCCGCGCTCGCGCCGCTGGGCATCGAGCACCTGCCCGGCCGCGGCGGCCCGGGCCCGGACATCTCGCCGCTGGCCGCGATCGGCGGCGCCTGGGCCTGGCTGGGCCAGGACGGCAGCCGCTACTTCGACCTGCACCACAACGCCGACGACACGCTGGACAAGGTCGATCCCGACGACCTGGCGCAGAACGTCGCCGCCTACGCGGTGCTGTCCTGGCTGGCGGCCGAAGCCGAAGGCGGGTTCGGCAGCGCACCCAGGCCGGCGGGCGCCAACGAGTAGGACCTGCGCCGGCGCCCGCGCGGGCTTGACGGGATCATCCTGCTTCCGGCGCGCGTCCGCTTGGCCAGGTGCCGGGCCGGCCGTCTCGCGGCCGCCGGATCCGTTCCGGCCCTGCCTGCCCCGGCACCAGACCGCAGCCGGGGCCACGCCCGAACGGACCGCGGCAAGCGGAGAGGGTTGGGGTGGGGCCTGCGTCCGTGACTACTGCTTCCCCCGCGCCCACTGCGCCAGCAGCACCGCCGTGGCCGCCGCCACGTTGAGGCTTTCCACCGCGCCGCTGCCCGGGATCGACAGGCGCAGGTCGCAGGCCGCGGCCAACGCTTCGCCCATGCCCTCGCCCTCCGCGCCGAGCACGTACACCAGGCGCCGCGGCAGCGCCGCCCGGAACAGGTCGTCGCCGTCGCGCACCACGGTGGCCGCGAGCGACAACCCGGCCGCGCGCAGCCGTGCGATCGCGTCGTCGGTGGGCCCGAGCCGCACCAGCGGCACGTGCTCGGCGCCCCCTTCGGCGACCCGCGCGGCCGCGCCCGACAGCGACAGCGTCGACGACTCCGGCAGCAGCAGGGCGGCGGCGCCGAAGTGCGCGGCCGAGCGCAGGATCGCGCCGAGGTTGTGCGGATTGCCCACGCCGTCCAGCCACAGCGCGCAGCACGGACCATCCGGCAACGCGGACAGCCACTGCTCCAGCGCCAGCGGCGGCTCGCGCAGGACGTCCGCCACCACGCCCTCGTGGTGGGTGCTGGCCGAGAGCCGGCGCAGTTCCTCAACGTCCTCCACCACGCGATAGCCGATGCGGTGGGCCACGCACCACTTGAGCAGCGGCTGCAGCGTCGGGATGCGATCGGGCGCCAGGTAGAGCTTGCGAATCGCCTGCGGACGTCGCGCGAACACCGCCTGCACCGCGTTCAGGCCATGCAGCCGGACCTCTTCGCCGCGCCCGCCGTCGTCGCGACGCGGGCGCGGCACGGCCTCGCGCCGCTCGCGCCCGGCCCCCGCGCCCCGCGTCCGCGGGCCGGACCAGGGCCCGTCGCGTTCCGGCGACGGCGGCGGCGGGCGCCGGCCCATCTCACCTGGCCCTGCGCCAGAAGTCGGCATTGCGGATCCCCAGCGCTTCCGGGTCGAACACCGGGTCGACGCCCTGCGCCTTCTGCCGCTCATAGTCGCGCAGCGCCAGCAGCGCCGGCTTCTGCAGCACCAGGATGGCGACGATGTTGAGCCAGGCCATCAGCCCCACGCCGATGTCGCCCAGCGTCCAGGCCGCGCCAGCGCTGCGCACCGCGCCCAGGATCACCGCCAGCAGAATGGCGACGCGCAGCACCAGGGTCATCCACGGCCGGTGCACCTTGCGGTTGATGTAGGCGATGTTGGTCTCGGCCATGTAGTAGTAGGCGACGATGGTGGTGAAGGCGAAGAACAGCAGCGCCAGCGCCACGAACCCGGCCCCGTAGCCGGGCAGCACCGATTCCACCGCCGCCTGGGCGAACCCCGGGCCGGCCTCCACCCCGGGCAGGGCCTCGACCAGCATCACCCCCTCGGGCGTGGCGACGTTGTACATGCCGGTGGAGATGATCATGAACGCGGTGGCCGAGCACACCAGCAGGGTGTCGACGTAGACCGAGAACGCCTGCACGTAGCCCTGCTTGGCCGGATGGCTGACCTCGGCCGCGGCGGCCGCGTGCGGGCCGGTGCCCTGGCCGGCCTCGTTCGAATAGATTCCGCGCTTGACGCCCCACTCCACCGCCAGGCCGAGCATCGCGCCGAAGCCGGCCTCCATGCCGAAGGCGCTGCGGAAGATCAGCGACACCATCTGCGGCACCTGCTCGGCGTTGAGCACCATGATCACGAATGCCACCAGCATGTAGGCCAGCGCCATGAACGGCACCACCAGCTCGGCGAAGCGGGCGATGCGCTTGACGCCGCCGAAGATGATGAAGCCCAGCGCCAGCACCACGCCGGTCGCGGTGACGGTGACCGGAATGTTCCAGGCGTTGGCCATGCCCGAGGCGATGCCGTTGGCCTGCACGCCGGGCAGGAAGAAGCCGGTGGCCATGATCGTGGCGATCGCGAACAGCCACGCGTACCACTTCTGGCCCATCGCCTTCTCGATGTAGTACGCCGGGCCGCCGCGGTAGCGGCCTTCGTCGTCGCGCTCCTTGTAGATCTGGGCCAGGGTCGATTCGACGTAGGCGGTCGAAGCGCCCAGGAAGGCCATCACCCACATCCAGAACACCGCGCCCGGGCCGCCGAACGCGATCGCGGTGGCCACGCCGGCGATGTTGCCGATGCCCACCCGCCCCGACAGCGACATCGCCAGGGCCTGGAACGAGGACACCCCCGCCTCCGAGGACTTGCCCGACAGCAGCAGGCGGACCATCTCCCGCACGCTGCGCAGCTGCATGAAGCGCGTCCGGATCGAGAACCACAGTCCCGCGCCCAGGCACAGGGCGATCAGCGCCTTGCTCCAGATGACGCCGTTCAGCCAGTCAAGGAATGCTTCCACGGATCGGTTCTCCCCGGTGATGATGGGTCGCGGCGCCGGGCGCCGGGCGACGAAGGCGACACGATAACGGCATCGGCCCGGCTCGCGCCACGCCCGATGGGCATCCGGCGACTCATCCTTCCCTGATGCGGGCGAACAGGCGCAGGTCGTGGACCTCGCCGCGTTTGCGCACCGCCCGGCGCAGGACGCCCTCCTCGACGAAGCCGTTCTTTTCCAGCACCCTGGCCGAGGCCTGGTTGAAGTCCAGCACGACGGCCTGCAGGCGCAGGATCTCGAGCACATCCATCACCCAAGGCGCATACGCCGCGACGACGCGCGTCATCAGCCCCCTGCCCCAGCAGTCACGCCCGAGCCAGTAGCCCAGCTCGGCCCCGATCGCGCGCTCGCCCGCCAGCCGCCGTGCGCCGATGCCGCCACGCGCCTGGCCGTCGACCTCGATCGCGAACACCGGATCGGAGAAATCGACCACGCGACCGGCGAGGAAGGCCTCGCCGTCGCCGCGCGTATACGGATGCGGGAACCGGTCGCTGGTGCCGCGCGAGACCTCCGCGTCGTCGGCGTGCCTGAGCAGCGCCTCCAGGTCACCCGCGCGCCACGGCCGCAGCCGCACGCCGCCACCCACGTCGATCCGCACGCCGCTCCAGTCCACGTGCGCGCTCCCGCGACCGCGACTCAGGCGTGGCCGCCCACGGGCGCGGTCTCCGCTTCTAGCTGCTCGAGCTTGCGCGCCAGTGCGTCCGGCGACCGGGTGAAAGGCGCCAGCAGCGCGTAAAACGCAGGCACCACGAACAGCGACAGCAGGGTGGCGAACGCGACGCCGGAGATGATCACCACGCCGATCGTGGCGCGGCTGGCCGACCCCGGCCCGCCCGCGACCACCAGCGGCACCGCGCCCATGACCGTCGCCGCCGAGGTCATCAGGATCGGGCGCAGGCGCACCGCCGACGCCTCGGCGATCGCCTCGCGCACGCTGCGGCCCGCGTCGCGCAGCTGGTTGGCGAACTCGACGATCAGGATGCCGTTCTTCGCCGCCAGGCCCACCAGCATCACGATCCCGATCTGGCTGAACAGGTTGAGCGTGCCGCCGGTCGCCCACAGCCCGATCAGCGCACCCAGCACCGCCAGGGGCACGGTGAGCATGATCACCAGCGGATGGATGAAGCTCTCGAACTGGGCCGCCAGCACCAGGTACACGATCAGCAGCGCCATGGTGAAGGTCACCAGCACCGCGCCGCCCGCACGCTGGTACTCGCGGGTCTCGCCCTTCCAGTCGATCTGGGCGTACTCGGGCAGCTCCTCGGCCACGATGCGCCGGGTCCATTCGATCGCCTCGCCCATGCTGTAGCCGGGCGCGAGGCCGGCGCTGATGGTGATCGCGCGCAGCCGGTTGAAGCGGTTGAACGTGCCCGGCTCGGCGATCTCGGCCAGGGTTACCAGGTTGGACAGCGGCACCATCGTGCCGTCGCGGCTGCGCACATAGGTATTGGCCAGGTCGGCCGGCGTCATCCGCGCCTCGCGACCGGCCTGCACCATCACCTCGTACTCCTCGCCGTCCTCGACGAAGGTGGTGACCCGGCGCGAGCCCATCATGGTCTCGAGCGTGCGCCCGATCTCGTTGACCGACACGCCCAGGTCGGCCGCCCGCGCGCGGTCGATCTCCACCCGCATCTGCGGCCGGGTCTCCTTGTAGTCCGAATCGGGATCCATGATCCCCGGGTTCTCCTCCATCCGCGCCAGCACCCGATCGCGCCACTCGGCCAGTTCGTCGTAGTCCGGCCCGCCCAGCACCAGCTGGTAGCGCTGGCCACGGCTGCCGACCAGGCCGCCGGGGACGTTGGCGCGCACCTGCACCCCGGGCAGGTCGGCGAACCGCTCGCGCACCTGCGCCACCACGTCGCTGGTGGCCACGTTGCGCTTGTTCCAGTCCTCGAGGAACACGATCACCTGGCCGGTGTGCATCTCCTCGCTGCCGCCCCAGCCGCGCGGCACCCGCGCGTTGGCGCGCTGGATCGGCTTGCCCTCGCCCACCTGCTCGAGCAGGATCCGCTCGACCTGCTGCATCTGCGAGACGGTGTAATCGAAGCCGGCGCCCTCCGGCCCGTCCATCATCAGGAAGAAGCGGCCGCGGTCCTCGGCCGGCGCCAGTTCGCTGGGCACGCGCACGAACAGCACCGCCGCCACCACCGCGCAACCGGCCATCACCGCGAGGACCACGGCCAGCAGCCGCACCGGCGCCATCGACACCAGGCGCCGCACGCGGCGGCCGTAGCCGGCGCTGACCCTGGCCAGCTGCCGGTTCATCCAGGCGTTGAATCCGGTCACCTTGCCGTGCGGCCGCAGCAGCTTCGAGCACATCATCGGGGTCAGGGTCAGGGCCACGAAGGCCGACAGCGCCACCGCCGACGCCAGCGCCACGGACAGTTCGCGGAACAGCCGCCCGGTGTTGCCCTCCATCAGGCCCACCGGCAGGAACACCGACACCAGCACCGCGGTCGTCGCGATCACCGCGAACGCCACCTGCGCGGTGCCGCGCCGGGCGGCGACAAGCGGCGGCTCGCCGAGGTCGCAGCGGCGCTGCGCGTTCTCCAGCACGATGATCGCGTCGTCCACCACCAGGCCGATGCACAGCACCAGGGCGAGCAGGGTGAGCAGGTTGATCGAGTAGCCGAACGCGTAGAGGGCGATGAACGCGGCGATCAGGCACACCGGCACGGTCACGGCCGGGATCAGCGCCGCGCGCAGGCTGCCCAGGAACAGCCAGATTACCAGGAACACCAGCACCATCGCCTCCAACAGCGTCCAGTACACGCGCTTGATCGAGGCGTCGATGAAGGTGGTACCGTCGTAGGCGACGAAGATGTCGGTGCCCTCGGGCAGGGTCTGCTGGATCAGCTCGGCCTCGGCGCGGGCCGCGCGTGCCACGTCCAGCGCGTTCGCGGTGGAGGTGCGCACGATCCCCAGGCCCACGTTCGGCACCCCGTTGCTGCGCAGGTAGGCGCGCCGCTCCTCCGGGCCCAGCTCCACCTCGGCCACGTCGCCCAGCCGCACCACGTAGCCGTCCTCGCCCTTGCGCAGCGGCATCTGCGCGAACTGCCCGGGCGCGCGGTAGCCGCGCTCCACGCGCAGGGTGAAGTCGCGGTCGGCCGACTCGATGCGGCCGGCGGGCAGTTCGACGTTCTCGCTGCGCAGCGCGGCCTCGATGTCGGAAGCGGTGATGCCACGCGCGGCCATCGCGTCGCGGTCGAGCCAGATCCGCATGGCGTAACGCTGGCCGCCGCCCAGCTGCACCCGCGCCACGCCGTCGAGCGCCGACAGCCGGTCGACGATGTAGCGGTCGGCGTAGTCGGTCAGCTCCATGGTGTCCATGGTCGTGGAGCGCATGTTCAGCCATACGATCACGTCGGCGTCCGCCTCCACCTTGGCGATCTCGGGCGGATCGGCCTCGTCTGGCAGGCGGTCCATCACCCGGCTGATGCGGTCGCGCACGTCGTTGGCCGCGGCCTCGATGTCGCGGGTGAGGTTGAATTCGATGGTCACGTCGGAGCGGCCGTTGCGGCTGCTCGACTGGATGGTGTAGATGCCCTCGATGCCCGAAAGCGCGTCCTCCAGGATCTGGGTGACCCGGGTCTCGACCACGGCCGCCGACGCGCCGGGGTAGGTCACGTCCACCGACACGATCGGCGGGTCGATGTTCGGCAATTCGCGCAGGGTCAGGCGCATGAAGGACATCAGCCCGACCACCACCAGGAGCAGGCTGATGACCGTGGCGAAGACCGGGCGCCGGATCGAAAGGTCGGACAGCTTCATCGCCGGTCAGCCCCCGGCTCCGTCGCCGCTTCCGTTGCCTTCGCCGGTCGCCGGGGAGGCCGCGGCGTCGCTGATCGCCATGCCCGGGCGCAGCTTCCCGGTGCCCTCCACCACGATCCGGTCGCCCGCGGCCAACCCCTCGAGGATCTCGACCGCCCCGGCGCGGCGCTCGCCCACGCGCACCATCGCCCGTTCCACGGTCCCCTCGCCGGTCACCCGCCAGGCGAAGGTCTCGCGGCCCACCTGCACCACGGCGATCTCTGGCACCACCAGCGCCTGCCGCGACGCGTGGCCGAGCTCGACCTGGAGCAGCATGCCCGGCCGCAGCCGGCGCTCGGGGTTCGGGAAATCTCCGCGCACGGTGATCGCCCGGGTGGCCGGGTCCACCCGGGCATCGATGCTCGACACCTCGCCGGCGAACTCCACCCCCGGCCAGGCCACGCTGGTCGCGGCCAGCGGCAGCCCTTCGGCCAGGCGCGCCAGGTGCACTTCGGGCACAGGGAAATCCACGTACACCCGCGAGAGGTCGTCGAGGGTCGCCACCACCGTGCCCGGCGTGACCAGCGCGCCCGGGCTGACCTGGCGGATCCCCAGCCGGCCGGCGAACGGCGCGCGGATGTGGCGGTCGCCGATGTCGGCGCGCATCTGCGCCACCCGCGCCAGCGCCGCGTCGCGCGTGGCCCGTTGGGTGTCGAGCTGGGAGCGCGAGATCAGCTGCTGCTGCACCAGCTCGCGGCCACGGCGGTACTGCTGCTCGGCCTCGCGGGCGGCCGCCTCCGCGACTTCCAGCGCCGCCTGCTGCTGCCGGCCCGACAGCGTGACCAGGGTGGCCCCGGCCTCGACCTCGTCGCCGCTCTCGAAATGCACCCGCTCGACGGTCTCGCTGACCTTGGCGGTGACCTCCACCGACTCGCGCGCCTTCACCGTGCCCAGCGCCGAGATCGTGTCCTGCCACGGCGACGGTGCCACCACGGCGGTGGTCACCACCGCGGCCGGCGCCTGGCCGCGCGCGCCGTTGGACGGGGCCGACTCGCCGCAGCCGGCGAACAGGAACACCGCGCAGGCCGGGACCAGCAGGGCGCGCAGCGACGGAACGGGGAAATCAACGGACATCATCAACCGGCTCGACTGCAACCGGCCGATTCTAGCGGTCACTCCGTGACACGGGGCGTGCCATAAGGCCTGCCTTTCGCAGCCCGATCCGTGTCAACCCCGGGGCCACCCGAGCGTTACCGCGCCCCTATTCGAGCCACGACAGCGCCGGCTTGATCCGCACCGGCAGCCGCGACCACCCATCGAACCCGACGTCCTCCACCAGCCTGCGCCGGAACACCCGCAGCGCCGCCAGCACCTGCTCGGTCTTCTCGCGGCACTCGGGCAGCCGGTACACCCGCTCCCCGTGCACCAGCTTGTTGCGCATCGCCACGGCCGCCGGCACGTGCTGCCACCGGGCCGCGCCGATGTACTCGGCCAGCGACTGCCCGCCGGGCGCGAACACCGGCCACAGCTCGCGCAGCCGGTCGAAGCCCAGCCGGTCGAACAGCACCTTCGCCTGCCGCGACGTGAATCCGCGCCGCACCGCGCAACAGCGCAGCGACCGGCGCAGCGTCTTCTCCAGGGTGAACACCGAGGTGATCAGCGCCTCGGCGTGGTGCCCATGCTGGCGAAGCGCCGCGATCCGGCGCTCGGCCTCCTCGAATCCAAGCGTGACCGGGTACATCGCGACTCCAGGCGACCAGGGGACGGCACCGTTGCCCGCCGGTGCCGTGCGCGGGCGGCCAGCTTACTCCCCAGGACCGGGGGCCGCCGCCCGACGCCCGGGCGCGCGGCCCGGTGGACGCTCAGGCCGCGCCCGCCTCCGCCGCCCAGCGCCCCTGCGCCGCCAGCGCGTTGGCCCGCGCGCGGCGGACCACCGCATCCTGGGCCTTGTCGGCGTTGCCGGCCGGGTCCTGGGCCCAGGCGTGCAGGGCAGCCGACTGCAGGGCGCGGCCGTAGGAGAACGACAGGACCCAGGGATGCGGACCCATCCGGTTCAGTGCGTCGAGATGCGCGGTGGCGCGCTCGCCGTCCTGGCCGCCGGAAAGGAACACGATGCCGGGGACGATCGCCGGGACGGTGGCGCGGATGCAGGCGAGCGTGGTCGCGGCCACCTCGTCCACCCCGGCGGTCTCGTCGCAGTCGCTGCCCGGCAGCACCATCGAGGCCTTGAGCAGGACCGCGTCGAGCATCACGTCCTGCTGGTAGAGCGCGTCGAACAGCGAGCGCAGCACCACCTCGTGCACCTCGTGGCTGGTGTCGATGTCATGGTCCCCGTCCATCAGCACCTCGGGCTCGACCACCGGCACCAGCCCCTGCTCCTGCGCCAGCGCCGCGAAACGGGCCAGGGCATGGTTGTTGGATTCGATGCAGGTGCCGGTGGGGATGCCCTCGCCGATGCGGACCACCGCGCGCCACTTGGCGAAGCGGGCGCCGAGCCTGCGATACTCCTCCAGGCGCTGGCGCAGGCCGTCCAGGCCTTCGGTCACCACTTCGCCCGGGCAGCCGGCCAGCGGCTGGGTGCCCTTGTCGACCTTGATCCCGGCCAGGATGCCCTGGTCGGCCAGGTAGCGCGCGAACGGCACGCCGTCGCGGGTGGACTGGCGGATCGTTTCGTCCGACAGGGCCACGCCGCTGATCGACGCGGCCAGCCCCGGCGCGGTGACCAGCAGTTCGCGGTAGGCGCGCCGGTTCGCCTCGCTGTTGGCCAGGCCCACCTCGGCGAAACGGCGGGCGAGCGTGGGGCCGGACTCGTCGATGGCGAGGATGCCCTTGCCCGCGGCCACCAGGGTGCGGGCGGTCTGGTCGAGGTCTTCGATGCTCATGGCGCGGGGCCTGCTGCCAGGTGATGGGGACCGGCCGGGGAGGCCGCGCTCGCGTCGGACCCCCGCGGCCGTGGAGCGGGCACGCTCAGAGTTCGCCGAGGCCCTCGGCGCGCCCGTCCTTGCCCACCTGCAGCAGGCGCAGGGTGTTGGTGGCGCCGTGGGTTTCCATGTGCTCGCCGCTGGTGAACACCACCCGGTTGCCCGGATCGAGCACGCCGGCCTCGACCAGCAACTGGATGCTGCCGCGCGCGGCCTGGCGCGGGGTCTGCCCGCGGCTGTCGTAGTCGATCGGGAACACGTCGCGCATCAGCGCCATGCGCCGGCGCGCGCCGGCGTGGCGCGAGAACGCGTAGATCGGCGGGCCGGCGCGGTAGCGCGAGAGGTAGCGCGCGGTGCCGCCGGACTCGGTCATGGCGACGATGGCGGCCACGCCGATGTGCTCGCTCAGGAACATCGACGCCATGGCGATCGCCTGGTCGGCGCGCTCCAGGCCGCGCTCGGCCTTCTCGAAGTCGAAGTCGTGCGCGAACTGGCGCTCGGCGCCCATGCAGATGCGCGCCATCGCCTCCACCGCGCGCACCGGGAAGCTGCCGGCCGCGGTCTCGGCCGAGAGCATCACCGCATCGGTGCCGTCGATGACCGCGTTGGCCACGTCCAGCACCTCGGCGCGGGTCGGAATCGGCGATTCCACCATCGACTGCAGCATCTGGGTGGCGGTGATCACCACCTTGTTGCGCGCCAGCGACTCGCGGATGATCTTCTTCTGCAGGCCGGGCAGCTCGGCATCGCCGATCTCCACGCCCAAATCGCCGCGCGCCACCATCACCACGTCGCTGGCCTCGATCACCTCGGCCAGGTTCTCGATCGCCTCGGCGCGCTCCACCTTGGCCACCAGCGCCGCGTCGCTGCCGTGCGAACGGGCGATCGCGCGCGCTTCCTCCATGTCCTCGGCGTTGCGGCAGAACGAGACCGCGATGAAGTCCACGCCGATCTGCGCGGCGACGCCGATCAGCTCGCGGTCGCGGTCGGTGAGCGCGCCCAGCGACAGGCCGCCGCCGAGTTTGTTCAGGCCCTTGCGGTCGGACAGCACGCTGTCGTTGAGCACCGTGTTGACGATGCGCTCGCCCTCGATGCGCTCGACCCGCAGCTGCACCAGGCCGTCGTCGAGCATCAGCACGTCGCCGGGGGCCAGGTCGCCGGGCAGGCCGAGGTAGCTCACGCCCACCTCGTGGCGGGTGCCCGGCGGCGCGTGCTCGCTGGCCACCAGGTCGAAGCGGTCCCCGGCCTTGAGTTCCACCTTGCCGTCGGCGAAGCGTTCGACGCGGATCTTCGGACCCGGCAGGTCGGCCAGGATGCCGACCTCCACGCCGACCCGCGCCGCGGCTTCGCGCACCGCCTGCGCACGCGCCACCTGCCCGGCCGGATCGCCATGGGAGAAGTTCAACCGGACCACGTTCACGCCCGCGCGCAGGATGGCGTCGAGCACCCCGGGCGGATCGGTGGCCGGGCCGAGGGTGGCGAGGATGCGGGTGCGGCGGCGGTGTTCTGACATGGAATCGGAGACCCTTGCAGGCGGGAGTGTTCGGGCGTCGCGCCCGCGTGGTAGCGCTATCCTAGCCCAGCCGGCCGGCGATATCGCACGCGCGCACGGCCGCCATGCGCGGCCATCGGCGGGCGTGGCCCAGCGCCCGGGCCTGCGTCGCGTTCAGGCGGCGCGCGCCTGCAGCGCCGCGACCGCGGGCAGCGTCTTGCCTTCGAGGAATTCGAGGAACGCGCCGCCGCCGGTGGAGATGTACGACACCTTGTCGGCGATGCCGTACTTGTCCACCGCCGCCAGCGTGTCGCCGCCGCCGGCGATCGAGAACGCCGCCGACTCCGCGATCGCATTGGCCAGGGTACGGGTGCCGTTGCCGAAGGCGTCGAACTCGAACACGCCCACCGGCCCGTTCCAGACCACGGTGCCGGCCTTGCCGATCAGTCCGGCGTAGCGCGCGGCCGTGTCCGGGCCGATGTCCAGGATCAGGTCTTCGGCGCCCACCTCGGCCACCGGCTTCACCGTGGCCTCGGCATCGGGGTGGAACTGGCGCGCCACCACCACGTCCGTGGGCAGCGGGATGTCGGCGCCGCGCGCCTTCGCATCGGCCAGGATCGCGCGCGCGGTATCGACCAGGTCGGGCTCGTGCAGCGACTTGCCCACCGGCAGGCCCTGCGCGGCGAGGAAGGTGTTGGCGATGCCGCCGCCGACGATCAGCTGGTCCACCTTGCCCACCAGGCTGGTGAGCAGTTCCAGCTTGGTCGAGACCTTGCTGCCGGCGACGATCGCCAGCAGCGGGCGCGCCGGCTGGTCCAGCGCCCTGGCGAGCGCGTCGAGCTCGGCCATCAGCAGCGGGCCGCCGGCGGCCACGGGGGCGAAGCGGATCACGCCGTGGGTGGAGGCCTGGGCACGGTGCGCGGTGCCGAACGCATCCATCACGAACACGTCGCACAGCGCGGCGTACTTCCTCGCCAGCTCCTCGCTGTCCTTGCCCTCGCCCACGTTCATGCGGCAGTTCTCGAGCAGGACGATGCCGCCCGGCTCCACCTCCACGCCGTCCACCCAGTCGCGTACCAGCGGCACCGGCCGACCGAGCAGCTCGCCCAGGCGGCGCGCCACCGGCGCCAGCGAGTTCTCCTCGCTCCACTCGCCCTCCTTCGGCCGCCCCAGGTGCGAGGTGACCAGCACCGTGGCGCCGGCGTCGAGCGCGGCGCGCAGGGTCGGGATCGAGGCCACGATGCGCTGTTCGGAGGTGATCCGGCCGTTGTCGATCGGCACGTTCAGGTCCTGCCGGATCAGCACGCGCTTGCCGGACAGGTCGAGATCGGTCATGCGGAGGATGGTCATGGGCATCGTTCGCTGCGTGGCGTGAGCCGTGCATTGTCCGCGGGCGACAGGGGGCAGGCAAACGTTGCGCCTGCCACTATCGCGCCCCGCCGCCCTGGCGCCGCCACCCCGATGCGGTGCCGCCACCTCGCGCCAGCCCCTCCGGGCCCGGCGTCCGCACGCGACGGCGGCGGCGGTTCCCGGGCCGGCGGGCCGGACCGCGGCCCGCGCGGCGTCGGCCTGGGGCGGCCCGGAAACGACGAAGGCCGGCCCCACGCGCCCGTCGGAGCAGGCAACGCGGGCACCGGCCTCCGGTGCGTGCGGTCGCGGTTACTTGCCGGCGACCACGCGCACCATTTCCAGGCACTTGTTCGAGTAGCCCCACTCGTTGTCGTACCAGGCCACGATCTTGACGAAGGTCGGGTCGAGCTGGATGCCGGCATCGGCGTCGAACACCGAGGTGCAGGTCTCGCCGACGAAGTCGGTGGCCACCACCTTGTCCTCGGTGTAGCCGAGGATGCCCTTGAGCGCGCCCTCGCTCTGCGCCTTCATCTCGGCCTTGATCTCCTCGTAGGTCGCCGGCTTCTCGAGTTCGGCGGTGAGGTCGACGACCGACACGTCGGAGGTCGGCACGCGGAACGACATGCCGGTGAGCTTCTTGTTGAGCGACGGGATCACCACGCCCACGGCCTTGGCCGCGCCGGTGGACGAGGGAATGATGTTCTCGAGGATGCCGCGGCCGCCGCGCCAGTCCTTGCTGCTCGGGCCGTCCACCGTCTTCTGGGTGGCGGTGGCCGCGTGCACCGTGGTCATCAGGCCGCGCTTGATGCCCCACTTGTCGTGCAGCACCTTGGCCACCGGCGCCAGGCAGTTGGTGGTGCACGAGGCGTTGGAGATGATCGCCTCGCCCTTGTAGGTGTCGTGGTTCACGCCGAACACGAACATCGGCGTGTCGTCCTTCGACGGCGCCGACTGGATGACCTTCTTCGCGCCCGCGTCGAGGTGCTTCTGGCAGGTCTCCTTGGTCAGGAACAGGCCGGTGGACTCGATCACCACCTCGGCGCCCACCTCGTCCCACTTGAGGTTGGCCGGGTCGCGTTCCTGGGTGAGGCGGATGCGGTTGCCGTTGACGATGAGCGTGTTGCCCTCGACCGACACCTCGCCCTTGAAGCGCCCGTGCACCGAGTCGAAGCGCAGCAGGTAGGCCAGGTACTCGGGCTCGAGCAGGTCGTTGATGGCCACGACCTGGATGTCGCTGAAGTTCTGGACCGCCGAACGCAGGACGTTGCGGCCGATGCGGCCGAACCCGTTGATGCCTACCTTGATTGCCATGGTGCTCGGACTCCCGGAAACAGGGTTGGAGGACAGGCCGATAGTCTAGCAGTACGGGCGGTCCCACCCCCCCGCGGGAACCGGCAGCGGTGGTTGCGGTTGCAATGATCCGGATCAAGGTCGCGCCCCCGCCCGCCGCCCAGACTTGGCGCCAAACCCCACACGGAATCACGCCAATGTCCCGCATCCCGGTCCTGCTCGCCGCGGCCGTCGCCGCCTCCCTCGCCCTGCCCGCCGCCGCCCAGTCGCGCGGCGACTGGACCATGGGCGTGGGCGTCCACGCGGTGGACCCCAAGTCCGACAACGGCCGCCTCGACGCCACCGCGCTCGAACTCGGCCTGCTGCCGCCGACCCAGGTGGGCGGCAGCGTGCGCCCGACTATCACCGCCGAGTACTTCATCCGCGACAACCTGGGCATCGAGGTGCTCGCCGCGGCGCCGTTCCAGCACGACATCGACATCCGCGGCGTGGGCAGGGTGGGCAGCACCCGCCACCTGCCGCCGGTGGTCTCGCTGCAGTACCACTTCGCCAACGCCAGCGCGGCCACCCCGTTCGTCGGCCTGGGCGTGAACTACACCACCTTCTTCGACGAGGAGACCACCGGCGCGCTGAGCGGCACCCGCCTGTCGCTGGGCGACTCCTGGGGCCTGGCCGCGCATGCCGGCGTCGACATCGCCATCGGCAAGCGCGGCGCGCTGCGCATCGACGCCCGCTGGGCCGATATCGAGACCACGGTGAAGGTCAACGGCGTGAATGTCGGCAAGGCCAACCTCGACCCGCTGGTGTACGGCCTGGCCTGGGTCTGGAAGTTCTGACCTGCGCCCGCGGCGATCCGCGCCCACGCCCGCCGGCGTGGGCGCTTTCGTTCGTGGCGCCGGGACGGCCGCGGCGCCGGACGCAGCGTGCCGCCGCCCGGGATCGCGCCGGCGCACCGCCGGCGCTACAGTGCGCGCCATGCGCCCCACAACGCCGTTCGCCGTCCTCGCCCTCGTCCTCGCCCTGATCTGGCCTGCCGCGGCCCACGCCTGGGGCCCGCTCGGCCACCGCCTGGTGGCGCGCCTGGCCGAAGCCCGGCTCGACCCGGCGGCACGGGCCGAAGTGGAGCGCCTGCTGGCCATCGAGGGCCACCGGTCGCTGGCCGACGTCGCCAACTGGGCCGACGAGCTGCGCGGCCACGACCCCGACCTGGGCCGCCGCAGCGCACGCTGGCACTACGTCAACCTGGGCGAACTGGGCTGCCGCTACGACGCGCAGGCCGCCTGCCCCGGCGGCAACTGCGTGGTCGAGGCCATCGGCGCCCAGGCCGCGATCCTCGGCGACCGCGGCCGCAGCGACGCCGAGCGCCTGCAGGCGCTGAAGTTCGTGGTCCACTTCGTGGGCGACATCCACCAGCCCATGCACGCCGGCTACGCCCGCGACCGCGGCGGCAACGGCTTCCAGATCAACCTGCACGGCAGGGGCAGCAACCTGCACGCGCTGTGGGACAGCGGCCTGCTGCGGTCGGCGCGGCTGGGCGAAGAGCGCTACCTGCAGCGGTTGCAGGCGGCCAAGGACGGGCCGCGGGCCGCCAGGCAGGACACCAGCACCCCCGCGCAGTGGGCCGAGCAGTCGTGCGCGATCGCGGTGGAGGCCTACCCGCCGCGGGCGAGGATCGGGGACGACTACCTCGACCGGCACCGCCCGACCGCGGAGGATCAGCTGCGGATCGCCGGCCGGCGGCTGTCCGCGCTGCTGGACAGGACGCTGGGCGCCGCCCCCGCGCCGACCGCGTCCGCCGCCAACTGACCGCCCACCCACGGGCTGCGTCCACGCCCCTATCCACGCATCGCCATGGTCCTGCCCGGGTTCCCGGGCGAGCCGGGTGCCGGCTGCGGCTGGAACGCGCTGTACGGGCTGAACTGGCCCAGCGTGCCCTGGAACAGCATCGCGGCGATCGGCGGGGTGCTGACGATCAGCGTGGTCAGGATCAGGCCGAGTCCTCCCTGCTGCATCGCCATGCTGGTCACGCTCTCGCCGTCTCCGCCAAGGCCGAACAGGCTGCTGACCCAGAATGCCGTGCCCACCGCGATCACCATGTCCAGCGCGAGCGTGACGGTCACCGTCAGCACCGCCATCGAGAAGATCGCCCCGATGCCGTAGAGCAGCCATCGGTGGAACAGCGCCTTGGTCGGCTCGAACAGCAGGCAGAGGATGAAGATCGGCCCCAGGGCCAGCACCAGGCCGATGGCGAACTTGTTGAGCATGATCGCAGCCGCGGCGGTGATCGCGGGAAGCCCGAGGCCGGCGGTGATCATCGCCATCGACCGGTCCTTTTGCTCGCGCGTTTCCATGTCGTATCCGCCATCCACCGAGTCCACCACCACGAGTGCGGCCTGGAGGATGGCCAGGCTGCGGTCGACGTTGGCGTAGGCCCCTTCCGCGTCCGGGTCCCCGGTCATGGTCTCGTTGATGGTCCGCGACAGGCCGTCGGTCACCGTTGCGTAGATCGGCCCGAACCCGGCGCCGAGGCCGAGCGCGATGCCGACGATGAACGTGGCGCGCAGCGCGTTCACCACCAGCGTCATCATCGACTCGCGCGACTGGCCGGTCACGATCCGGACCCCCTGGACCATGATCCACAGGGTGAGCACCAGCACCCCGGCCCCGCCGAGCACGCGCAGGACGCGCTGGCCGAGGTTGGGCAGGTATTCGTGGATCAACTCGTCGTCGATGAAGCCGTGGATCTCGTGGAAGAACACGAAGTTGGGCAGCCCCGCCGTGGCGGGCACGAGTTCCTGGAACGCCTGTGAGAACAGTTGCATGCCGGTATCCCTTCCGTCCTGGTGCGGCCCGCGCCGCGAGCACCGACGCCCGCCCGTGGCGGTCAGCGCTCGCGCCGCCGGGCGATCTCGAGCGCCGCTTTCAGCGTGCCGTATTGCACCAGCTGCGCGCCCAGCCGCCGGCTGTTGCTGAAGGCCGCGCGGCCGTGGTAGGCCATGTCATTGCGTAGCGCCTCGATCTGCTGCCCGTAGTACTGGAGCTGGCGTTGCGCATTCTCCATCTCCGCCGCCTGTGCCGCCTGCAGTTGCTCGATGGCGTTGCTGTTGCGCGCCAGCCGGCCGCGCTCGTCCGGCCTGGCATTGGCGCTGTCGCGTTGCAGCTTGGCGATCTCCCTGTCGTTGTCCTGGATCTTGCCGATCACGTCGACCAGGAAGTTGTGCCGGCGGTTGTCGAGCCGGACCATCTTGGCGCAGGCCTCGTACTGCTTCTGCCGGGCCTGGTTGACGCGCGCCGGGCCGAAGCCACCGCCCCCGGCCAGGGACAGCAGTCCGCCGCCAGAAGGACTCCCGCACCGCTGCCCGAGGAAGGCATCTTCGCTGCGACGCTCGATGTTGGTATCGCGCGGGCCCGGATCCCATCCCGGCTTCAGGCCGTCGAGCTGCTGTTCGCGGATGTCGCGCAGCTGTGCCTCGAGCTGCTGCACCTGCTGGAAGATCTGGCGCAGCTGGTTGGTCTCGTCCCGGTACATCTGGGCGTACTGCTCCGCCCAGGCAAACCGGCTGGTCTTGATGTGGAGCGCGTCGGTCACCGGCGTCTGCGCCGCGGACGGTACGGCCCATGCCAGGCCGAGCAGGAGCGTGATGGCGGCGAATGCGGCCCTGGGCGATGTCAGGTTCATGGGGAACTCCTTTTCCTGCGACGTGTTCGAGCGGCTGTCTGGTCCCGGCCGCTCACGGCGGGCCTGCGCCGGCCGATTCCAGGGGCGCGGTACGTGTGGCCCGGGAGTCTCTGTGTCCTTCGTCCGGATCGCGCCCCCGTCCCGTCCCGCGGTCGTCGCGGTGCCCGGAGCCCTTCCTCTCCCGGTAGAACCGCGGGAGCCAGTCCTCCGGCGCCAGGGCATCCTCGCCGACGCCACGCGCCCGGGTTTCCTCCGCGAGGATCCGGTGCATGATCTCGATGTTGTCCGTGCTGGCCGAGATCACTGCCAGCGCATCGTCCAGGCCGCGCAGGTTCAGCTGGCACACGGTGGACGCGTGGCCCTGCTTCACCAGGAATGCCCGCGACCGCTCGTCGAGCCCCTTGACCACTTCGAACTCGGCCTCGGTGAGCTTGAGGCCGCCGACGTAGTCCTCGCGCGAGGCGTTCGGGTTCGGCAGCAGCACCAGGGTGGCGGTCTGCTCGACCAGTGCCGCCGAGATGTCGCTGGCGAGCGCGTCCTCGGGGCTCTGGGTGGCGAAGATCCCCAGGCCGTTCTGCTTGCGGATGGTCTTCTGCTTGTTCTTGGCGAAGTCCTTGAGCCCGCCCCCGCCATCGAGGATCTTCCAGAACTCGTCCATCACGTAGATCAGCGGCCGCCCGTCGATCAGCTGCTCCAGCCGATGCAGCAGGTAGTTGACGACCGGCACCCGCACTTCGGGATTGTCGATGAGGTCGGTGTAGTCGAAACCGATGATGCTGGCCCGCTCCAGGTCGATGGTGTCGGCCGGGTTGTCGAACACCCAGCCGAGCGCGTTCCCGGCTGTCCACTTGCGCAGCCGGGCGTAGAGCCCGTCGTCGCCCATGTTCGGCAGGCTCTTCTGCAGGTTGGAGAGGGTGCGCAGGTGCATCGGCATGTCGAGCACGCCATCGACGGCGCGATGGATGTCCTCGTCCTCGCGCGCGGTATAGCGCTCCTTGCCCGCCAGCACCTTGACCAGGCCGGCCAGGAACTGCGCATTGGCCTCGGTGCGCTCGCACTGGAACGGATTGAACCCGGTGGGTACGCCGTTCTCGAGAGCCAGGTAGTTCCCGCCGCATGCGCGCACGAAGATCTCGGCGCCCCGGTCCTTGTCGAAGAAGAAGATTGTCGGGCAGGGCTCGAACTTCTGCACCTGGCTGAGCAGGAAGTTGATGAACGCGGTCTTGCCGGTGCCGGACTTGCCGATCACCATCGTGTTGGCGATGGCCTTCTCGCCCCGCGAGTCTTCGGCCGGGTGGGTGGCGTGGAAGTTGAAGTAGTAGGGCTGGCCGTTGGTGGTCTGCAGCACGGTCACGCACTCGCCCCATGGATTGCGGTCGCGCTTGCCGGTGGCGAAGTTGTGCAGCGGCGACAGGCCCAGGAAGTTCAGCGAGCTGACGTTGGCCAGGCGCGTCCGGCACGACCAGTTGCCCGGCAGCTGGGAGTAGAACGCCGAGCACACCGCCAGGTCCTCGCGTGCCGACACGAATCCGGCGTTCGACAGTTCGGCGCGGGCGCGGGCGACGTTCTGCGCCAGCTGCTCCTGGCTGTCGGCATACAGGGCCATGACGAAGTGGTATTCGCCGAGCACGAAGTTGCCCGAGGCCACCTGGTCCATCGCATGGTCCAGCTCGGCGATCTGGCTGACGGCCCTGTCGCCGGACGAGATCATCATTCCCTTGGTGCGGTCCAGCACCCGCAGCGCGTCCTGTCGGCCCATCGGGCTGAAGGAGTGGGTGATCACGTATTCGAAGTCGAGGTACTTCAGTCCGTTGAGGATCCCCGGCCAGGTCCCGTCGCAGTACTCCTTGATGTTCAGGATCGCGCCGTACACGTTGCGGCCTTCGGGGGTGCGCACGATGAAGTCCCCGGTGCGGCTGGAGAACACGTGCCGGCTGACCGCGAGGTAATCGTGGATCGGCGCGGACAGCGCGGGCACCGGTTCGTCGATGCGGTTGAGCAGGAACCCGAAGTGCTCCAGGGCCTCCGAGAACACCACCCCGTTGTCTGCCTCGTACAGGCCGAGCCGCGCCGGCGCGTAATCCCTGAGCACGGCCTCCACGTTCCCGGCCAGTTCCATCAGCTTGGCCACGGCCTGGTCCTGCTGGGCCTGGAGCAGGGACAGGGCCGAGGACCGCTCCACCAGCCGCTTCCCGACCACGATGGGGCGGTAGAGCATGGTCAGGTACAGCTCGTTGCGCATGATCCTCTGCGAGGAGAGGACGTCGAAGTACTGGTCGGACAACGCCTGGTTGAACCGGGTGCCGAACCGCCACTGCGCCTCCACGGCACCACGGCGCCGCAGGTCGTGGACCCAAAAAGCCACATTGACGAAGTCCGGCGCGCGCAGCGTCTGCAGCAGGCGATTGAAGGTGCCGTGCCGGTGCTCGAGCTCCCATTCCTCGCGGCCGACGAAGGGCAGGCCATCGAGCCGCCATACCATCAGGAAATCCCCGCCCGTGGTCTTGACCACGCAGGGCGAGACGTGCGAGGACAGCGGGATCAGCCCCGCGATCGATGCGTCCGGGCCGAAGGCCCCCGGCTCAGGGACAGGCATCCTTGTGGAATTCCTTGCGATAGCTGTTGGGCGAGAACACCCACATGCCCCGGTGGTAGGCGCGGTTCCGCACCTTCATGCGGAACCGCAGTCTCAGCCCGAGCAGGCGGAAGATCATTTCGTCGCGCCGGGCCATCTGCCGCATCACGAGCACCACCACCGGAAGCAGGACGACGAAGTAGGGGTGGATGTAGAACGCCAGCAGCAGGCAACTGCCGCCGGCGATCGTGAACGGCACGTACGGCACGCCCATGAACATGGGCGGCCGTGTGCAGCCACGGAAGACGACGTCCTTGCGCATGTCAGGCCAGCATGCCGGCCAGCCCGAGCAACGCCCCGCCCTCCAGCGCGACGCCCCCCGTGTCCGACAGCAGCATGCGCGAGATCTGGGCCGCCGCGCCGATGAGGAACCCTCCGATCAGGACCGGCGCGACATCGCCGATGCGCTTGTGGTTGAACGCGATCTGGTAGCCCGCGAAGATCACCGCGATCGTGACGATGGCCACCGAGGCGATGTTGAGCAGCCCGGTGATGCTGGTGAAGAAGCTGGTGACCTTCCCGGCCGCGTCGGCGCTTCCGGGCGCGGCCAGCGCGAATCCCGGCGCGGAGAGGAGCGTGGCCACGGTGGCCTTCGCGAGCACGCCGCGGAGGGCGGGGGTCGTGGTGGAGATGCGATCTTCGTGGTTCATGGTTCCATTCCCTGGTTGGTTAGGCGGCCATCGAGGCCGGGCCGCGGTCAGAACACGAACGCCGCGTCCCGGTGCGCCGGTGGCGCGCTGGGTGCCGAGGTGCCTTGCGAGGCGTCCGCCGTCGGCGGCGGCGGATGCGCCGGAAGAGACAGGGCCGGGTTGACCGATACCGCGGGGTGCAGGGGCGGCGCGCCCCCGGGCTGCAGGTGCACCAGCCGTGGATGGCCAGGCGGGTGCACCGGGGCGTTCCAGTCCGCAACCGGCGCTGCAGGGGCCGGCACCCGGGCCGGTTCCGCGGTGGCCGCGGCCGAGCCCTGGATGCGGCGCTGGAGCAACGACCCACGCCCGGGCGCGCCGCCACGGCGGTCCCCCCGCGACAGACCGCGTCCGGCCAGGGGGATCGCCGCGGAGGCCGCCTGGCCCTGCCGCGCCCCATCCCACGAGGCGAGGACCTTCTGCACGTAGCCGTGGCGGAATCCGGTCGCGAAGTCGCCCGAGTAGTAGCAGCTCAGCGCCTTGCCCCAATCGCCCTTTGCGCGCCCATGGCACTCGGCCAGGATCTTCGAGCCGGCCTGCAGGTTGGCGCACACGTCGAAGGCACGTTCGTAGCTGTCCAGACCATACGGCGCCAGGTTGTGGCGGTTGACCTGTGCGATCCCGAGCGAAAAATTGAACCCCCGCTCCTCCAGCATCTTCGCCGTCGCGACCGCCTCGGCGCGGTTGCGGGGCTGACGGACCAGCCGGCCGCCTACCACGCCGATGGCGTAGGGGTTGAAACTGGACTCAACGCGCACCACGTGGCGCATGACTTCCACCGGGACCGCGAGGTCCGCGCAGGCCGCGAGTTCAATCCCGGGCAGCATGAACGACCTCCCGGGGCGGGCCCGACGTGTGCATGGAGCGGTCGATGCGGCGTCCCATCCGGGTTCCTCCCTCAGTGCGCCGCCAGCGTCCGTTCCGGGTCGAAGTCGATCCCGGTGATGCAACGCCGGCCTGCGTGTGCCTTGATGTGGACCACGACGTCGATCGTCATCGTCAGCAGCCGCTTGATGACGGAGAACTCGAGCCCCGCCCCCTCCGCCGACGCCTTGACCATGAGCGCGAGCTGGTCCCAGGTCTGCGCGGTGCTCCCGGCATGGCAGCTGGTGATCGAGCCCGGATGGCCGGAGGCGCAGTTGCGGATGAAGTAGAACGCCTCGTCTCCGCGCAGTTCGGCCAGGATGATCCGGTCCGGCTTCATGCGCAGGCAGGCCTCCATGCAGCTCTTGGCGGTCACGTTGCTCGTGCTCTGCCCTCCCTTGGAGTAGAGCAGGTGGACCACGTTGGGCTGGGGGATGAACAGCTCCCGCGCGTCCTCGATCGTCACCAGCCGCTCGCGCGGATCGATGTGGTTGACCAGCGATTTCATGAAGGTGGTCTTTCCGCTGCCGGTAGCACCCGCGACCACCACGTTCTTGTGGTAGCGCACGGCCTGGCTGAAGAACTGCCGGAATTCGCCCGCGCGCAGCAATTCCTGTAGTTCCCGGTCCTGGTCGCTGACCTGGTCCTTGCCCTGCACGAGCCCGGAAAAGAACCCGTCGTCTTCGTATTGCTCCAGGGTCCTGCTGGACCGCGCCGGCAGGCGGATGGTGATCGACACCTTGTTCGCATCGCAGGCCGGCGGGATCACGAACTGGGCGCGCTGGCCGGTCGGGAAGGTCAGCGACACCATGGGCTCGGCATCGGTGATCCGCTGCCCGGTGTTGCTCTCATTGACCACCGAGGTGCAGAACTGCCGCGCACGCTCGTAGGTCAGCGTCGGCACTTCCACCCGCTGCCAGCCCCCCGCCGTCTCGAGGTAGAGCTCGCCGGGCCGGTTGATGCAGATCTCGGTCACCTCCGGCGAAGACAGGTGTTCGGCGATCCCCAGCACCCGGTACTGGTACTCGAGGAACTCGCTGCTGACGCGTGTCGTGTCGGGTTTCGTGCCATCCATGCCATCTGCTCCGGGTCAACGCAGCACCGCGGTGAAATCCACGTCCTGGGCGACGTACACGTTGATCATCGTGCCCTGGTTGATCGTCACGGTGGGAGGACGCGCCATGTTCCGCTCCAGCGCCATGTTCGCCATGCGCTCCAGGGTCCTGGCGGTGTTGCTTTCGTAGGGGTTCTGCACCGCGAACCCTTCCGCGAAGGTGGTGGACTGCGGCCCGTGCTTGGCGCCGGCGTACTTGAACGCGTCGCTGAGCATGCTGATCATCAGCGCGGAGGAAATCCGCTGTCCCCAGTGCGCGCTGTAGTGGCCCTCGTTGCCGGCGGAACCAAGCATGTCGACGCCCGGGCTGCTCATGTTGAGGTCCAGGCCGTTGGGCGTGGTGATCCGGTCCCAGACCACGGCCGCGCGCCGGCCGACGATCGCGTCCGACTGGTAGCGTCCCATCACCTTCGAGCCCCGGGGAAGCAGCAGTTTGCGGCCGTTCACCGAGTACACCGGCTCGGTGACGACGCATGAAGTAAAGCCCGGGACGTCGGTGACGATGCGCGACTCCAGTACGCAGCGGATGTAGGTGCCGCGCAGCAGCAGGGCATCCGGGTTGTAGAGCGGCTGCGCGGACGAGCGCCGGCTGGCGCCGCTCGTCGCCGACAGCGGGGCCGCGGCAGGGGGACCGCCTTCGGCGGACATGATCCGGGCGTACTCGTCCGGCGTCATCCGGCCCGGACCGACCGCGATGGAGCCGCCGCCGTGGATGCCGGCCACGTCGCCCCGACGCCGGTCGAGCAGGGAGCGTTCCACGTTCGCGCCAGCCCAGCCGCCTGCTGCGTCTCCGGAACTCGATGAAAGTGCGTCCTGCGCCACCGGGAGCGGTGGCAGCGCGGGCTCCGGGGCCGCCACTGCAATGGGGCGTTCAGGCGGCAGGTCCGGCAGGGCCGGGGCCTCGGGGATCACCAGCTGCTGTTGGCTGCGTTGCCGCTCCGGCGCCGGCCGGTCCGACATCGCGCTGTTGAAAATCAGCACCGCGGCCAGGAGGAGCAGCAGAACCAGGCCGGCCAGGAACAGCAGGGCCTTGCGGTTGAGCCGCTGGACCTCGGTGGAACTGAGATAAGGGGCGGCCGCATCGAGGTCCGGTGCAGCCGCAGCCTCCTGGCGCGCCTGGTACGGGTTGGGCGGCGGCGGCACGTCCACGCCTTCGCCACGGCCACCGGTCGCCTGGCTCATCGTCCGGTCCTCCTGCGCAGGCCCACTACATCGTCGCCGTGCCTGAGCACGAGGTAGGGATAGGTGCCGTGCACCACGATCGTGTCGCCCTCCACCGTCGTGTTGACGATGAACTCGTCGCCGTTCTCCCGTTGCCGTCCGAACACGGCCGGGAAGTTGCCGCTGGGGAACCGGGTGCGCTCGCCCATGCGGATGTAGGTGAACTGGCGGTCGTCGTACACCGTGGCCGGGACCAGCCATCCGGGGCCCTTGCGCCGGTACGCCACGTCGTAGTCGAAGTGGTACGCACGCCCGCGCTGCAGCCGGGTATCAAGTTCGTATGCCTCCTCTACCGGCGCCTCGGCAGCGGCGAAGGCGGTATCTCCGGGATAGGTGAAGCGGATGCGGTACTGCACCCCGGCGGCCTTGGCCTGTTCCAGCGCCCGCCAGTCGGTGGCCACCACCTTCAGTTCCAGCACGTAAGTGTGGGCCGCGGTCCGGATCAGCAGGTTCGTGTCGACGTCGACGTCCCGGGGTTTGAGGTAGAACACGTTATCGCGACGGTTCAGGTCCCAGCCGGCGCTGAAGCCGGTGCTGTAATCGAGGATTTCCTCGTGCGGACTGAGCTCGATCTGGGTGGTGATGCCCAGACCGGTGCGCACCTGGTAGATGCGATCGGGCTCGTACGCATACTCGTGCAGCGGCTGCGCCTGCACGACGGCGGACAGGCAAAGCGCGACGGGCACTGCGGCGCGCAGGACGCGGGCGAGCCCCCGGTTCACGGCAGGCCTCCCGGCGTCCCCGCGCCCGGCGCGACGGCGTCATCGCGGGGCGGCAGCTCGTGGCCGACGGGTTCGATCGCCTCGCCCTGCCCATTGGCGACCGCCTGCGGCGACGGCGCGGCGACTTCGCGTGGACTTGGGAACGCTGGCTCCGGCGCGGGCGGAACCCCATAGTCGTTGTCCACGCGGTAATCGGTGACGAGGAACCCCAGCGGATTGAGCAGCCGGTCGCGCTCGTCGAACTTCAGCTCCGGATCGTAGATGAACTCCATGGTCGCGATCTTGCCGTCCATGACCTGGCTGCTTCCTTCGAGCTTGTTGAAGAGACTGCGCTGGAACCGCACGGTGGCGCCGCGGGGCGGCCGTCCCTGTGCTCCCCGGATGAGCGAGATGCTGAGGATGCGGATTCTGATGGCGAACTTGTTGCCGTACTGGTTGTACGGGCGCCGCGGATTGGTCTCGGCATGCAGCGCGCGGAACGCGGGCGCCACCCGGGCGCCGGCCATCGCCATCGTCTGGCGCCAGTTCTGCTGCCCGATCACGCCGGTGTCGTACGACTCGCGCGCCATCACGAACTGCGCGGCATTGCTCTTGTTGACTGCCTCCTGGACAGTGATCGTCGGGTCCTGGAAGTCACCGACCAGGCGCGCGACGGTTGCCGTCCCGGTGTACGGATCGGCCATCACCAGGTAGGGCACTTTCTCCTTCAGGGGCAGCAGGGAGAAGTAGCCGCCGAGCAGGACGAGGGACAGGACCACGGCCGCGCCGGCCACCCGCCAGGCCCGGCGCTCGCTGCGCCTGGCGTGGTCGGCGAGCGTGACCTCGTAGTCCACGCCCCTCGCGACGGCCCGTTCCACCGCCTGGCTGTTCCTCCGTTTGCCGAACATCCCTGTTCCCTCTCTCCCTCAGTCCGCAGGCGGTGCATCGCCGGAAGCGACGGGAGCGTTTCGTGTGCCGGCCACCACGATTCGGGTCGCGTCCGCGGTGACCGCGATGCCTTCGGCGGCATAGGCGGCGGTCAGGTTTCGGACCACCGTGGCGAGATCGTGCCCGCGCACCCTCGCCGCCTGTGCATGCAGGGTGTAGTCGTAGCCATGCTGGTAAGACAGCGTGCGCCCGGAATCCTCCGCCCAGCGCTCGAGCATGGACTTGAGCGTGCCGTCGACCGGCGTGGCCTGGAACAGGTAGGCCTGCTGCAATGGAATCGGTTGCGGTGTTTCGGCGAAATGGTTGAGCGGCACCCAACGCCCGCCGATGTCACGCGCCTGCGGCGTGGCGCAAGCCGCGAGCACGCCCGCGACCAGGACCGCCAGCCAGCTGTTGCCCCATCTGGAAACCAACACTTGCTCCCCCCGTACGCCACTGCCATGCAACGGATCCACGCACGTCCCGCCCATCCCGCCACGAGGCAAGACGCCACCCCCGCGCGCGGCACCTGCCGGCGCGTCGCTGGATTCAAATCGAGACGATGGGAGAGGCTCAAACGCCTCACGCGAATGGGACCGTGCAAACTCCTTTTTGTTGTCCGACCAGGTTCCTTCCCGAGTCCCGCAGCCCGGGGCACCGTCGGTGCCGTCAGGGAGCTGCGCATGCATGCCTGCGGCATGCGCGCTTGAACTTATCCCGGTCGCGGGCGGGCGTCAAGCACCTTCCATGCGTTCGTCGCGAACCGCCGTGTGGCCGCCGTGCGTGCGCCAGATGCGCTTGCAGCGAGCGGACGGGTGATTCAACATCGCGCTGTCGGTGCAGTACGCGCAATGGGGAAGCGGCCGCCAGGAGGGTGGTCGCCAGGGTCGCGAGCCGCGCATCCCGCAACGCCGGTCCACGCTTGCGGGCAGGCGCATCCACACCGGATCGAGGGATCGATGCATGACCGCACATGGAACGTGTCCAGCACTCCGGCATCCGACAGTCCCGACCCCGCGCCGGCCGCGTGCAGGTGCACGGACCTGCGTCCGGAATCATGGCGTCCCGTGCCGTGTCGTCGGCTTCCGGGCCCATCGTCGCCGCGCAACGCGCCTGTTCCAGCAGGGAGGCTGAAATGGAACACAAGTCGGTCGAGGAGTTCATCGCCAGTGCCGCGCTGCTGGGTGCGCACCTCACCCGGCAATGCGAGTCCGCCTCCACCCGGCTGCAGCAGCTCTCCGCAGCGCTCACGCGCTCGATCGACGAGGGTCAGGCACGGATCGCGGCCAGCACCCGCGACACGCTGCGCGATTCGCTTGCCAGCGAGCTTCCTGTGGCGCTGCAGGGGCTCGGCGAGAGCACGCGTCAGCTTCAGTACATGGTCGAGCGCATGCAGCAGGCACAGGCGGCGCTGGAACAACGGGCACGCTGGATGGGACTGAAGGCGGCTTCCGCACTGCTGGTCGCGGCGCTCGCGGTGCTGGCGGGAACCGGCTACGTGGCCGCGGACAATGTCGCGCGCAGTCAGCAGGCACTGGTCCGCCTCGAAGTGATGCAGGCCCTGGAGCAGGTCACCATCACCTCGTGCGATGGCCGGCCGTGCGTGAAGCTGGAGGACGGCCTGCGCCGCTGGCACAGGAACGAGCACTACGTCCTGGTCGATCGCGATCCGCCGCCGGAGCTCCAGCCCCGCTGATCACACCGCCCCGGCGCAATCCGGGGCCAACCAGGGAAGACGCCGTGGACAACGCCAGGACCATTGCCGCACT
The DNA here is from genome assembly GCF_007859305.1 of Luteimonas wenzhouensis. Lineage (GTDB taxonomy): Bacteria > Pseudomonadota > Gammaproteobacteria > Xanthomonadales > Xanthomonadaceae > Luteimonas > Luteimonas wenzhouensis. The sequence goes on along the minus strand of NZ_VOHE01000007.1, from coordinate 80,360 downwards.
CGCCGCCACCCTCCTCTGCCTTGTGGCCGCGCTCTACCTGTCGGGCTATCTCGCCCTGATATTCCTTGGCCTCGACCCGGCGCAGGGCGGCCCCGGTACGTACCTGGGCTACCTGCGACACCTCCAGCACCCGTCCGTGGCACGCTATTCCACGCGCATCGTCGTGGCCGGCGGCATCGCGGGCGGGCTGATGCTCCTGGTCTGGGCGTCGCTGATGGTGATGCTGTTCAAGCTGCGCAGCCACCGGGACATCCATGGCCGCGCCCGTTTCGCCGGGCTGGTGGAACTGGCCAGGCGCGGCTTCCTGCGCGACCGGGGCGACGGCATCGTGATCGGCCGGATGAACGGCAGGCTGCTGCGGTTGTCCGGGCAGCAGTTCGTGATCCTGGCCGCACCCACCCGCTCGGGCAAGGGCGTGGGCGTGGTGGTACCGAACCTGCTCGATTACCGCGAATCGGCGGTGGTGCTCGACATCAAGCAGGAAAACTTCGATCTCACTTCCGGCTGGCGCAGGTCGATCGGGCAGGAGGTCTACCTATTCAACCCGTTCGCCGAAGACCATCGGACCCACCGCTGGAACCCGCTGACCTACGTGTCGCCGGATCCCGCGTCCCGGATCTCGGACCTGCAGGCCATCGCCGCGATGCTGTACCCGGATGGCGAGGAGAAGGACCGCTTCTGGTCCAGCCAGGCGCGCAATGCCTTCGTGGCATTCTCGCTCTACCTCTTCGAAACCCGGGATGCCCGGCAGCACGAGGGCGCGCCGGCGGACACCCTGCCCTGTCCCACCCTGGGCGCGGTGCTGCGGCTGGCCTCCGGCGACGGCGGCGAACTCAAACCCTACCTGCAGGGCCTGATGGCCGAGCCTGGGATCGGCGACCACACCCGCACCGCGTTCGCCGGACTGCTGTCGCAGGCCGACGTCACCTTCGCCTCGATCATCGGCACCTTCCGCGAGCCGCTCAACGCCTGGCTCAACCCGGTGCTGGACGCGGCCACCAGCGGCGACGACTTCCGCCTCGACGAGGTGCGGCGCAAGCCGATGACGATCTACGTCGGCATCCAGCCCAACAAGCTCGCGGAAAGCAGGCTGCTGGTCAACCTGTTTTTCAGCCAGCTGATCAACGTCAACACCCGCGAACTGCCGCGCAACGACCCCGGCCTGCGCCACCAGTGCCTGCTGCTGATGGACGAGTTCACCTCGATCGGCCGCGTGGACATCATTTCGCGGGCCGTGGCCTACATGGCGGGCTACAACCTGCGCCTGCTGCCGATCATCCAGTCGATGGCACAACTCGACGCGGTGTACGGCAAAGAGCTCTCGCGCACGATCATCACCAACCATGCGCTGCAGATCATCTTCGCGCCGCGCGAACAGCAGGACGCCAACGACTACTCGGAGATGCTGGGCTACCGGACCATCAAGCGGCGCGCGCGCACCCGATCCCACGGCGGCCCGGGGCACGTGTCGGACAACGAGGTCCTGGAAAGGCGCGCCCTCATGCTTCCCCAGGAACTCAAGGCGATGGGCCCCGAGAAGCAGATCATCCTCTACGAAGGCCTCGCCAACCCGGTTCTGTGCAGGAAGATCCGGTACTACAAGGACGGATACTTCACGCGTCGGCTCAAGCCCAAGGTCGAGATCCCCCGCCAGCGCATTCCAGAGAACACGACGGGCGCGGACCCGAAGGTCGTGATGGCGCAAGACGCGGTAGCCAGGACCACGCTGATGTCCTGACCGATCGCCACCTCGCGATCCGGGAACTGGACCCACGTCAACGGCATGCGACGCCAATCGGGGCGCCGAGCGCTGCACCCCGGGGCCGGAGACCGTCGCGACGGCCGCGCCGATTGCAATCAGCGGCACGTGGCGCCACATTGCGCCCATGCCCGACTTCCCCACCCTGATCTTCCTGATGCTGGCCGGCTCGGCGGCCTATGCCTGGTGGAACTCCGCGCGCGCCGCGGCCGAGCGGGCCACGCAGCTGGGGCGCGACGCCTGCCGGGCGGCGGGGGTGATCTGGCTGGACCAGAGCGTGCACGCCAGCGGCCTGCGGCTGCGGCGGCGCGAGGACGGGCGGCTGGGCTGGGAGCGCCGCTTCCGCTTCGAATATTCCGAGGACGGCATCGACCGCCACGTCGGGCAGCTGGTGCTGCACGGGGAGCGGCTGGTCGCGTTCAGCGGCCCCACCCGCGCAGCGCAGGTGGTGACGCTGCAGTAGGGCCGCGGCGCGGCTACTTGATGACGCGCAGGTGCGAGCCGCGGCGCGGCGTCGGCTCGTCGCCGGGGCCGCCATCGGGGCCGTCGCCCGGCGGCGTGGGTTCGTCGTCGGGCGGCGGCGGATCGTCGCCCTGGGGCACGTCCTCCGGCAGGGCCATGCCCTGGCCGGTCTCGCGGGCATAGATCGCCAGCACCGCGCCCACCGGCACCTGCACCGGGTGGCTGACGCCGCCGAAGCGGGCGGTGAAGCGCACCGCGTCGTTGTCCAGCTCCAGCCGCGCCACCGCGCGGTCGGCGATGTTGAGCACCACGCGCCCGTCCTTGACGGTATGCGCGGGCACGCGCACGCCCGGCATCGACGCATCCACCAGGATGTGCGGCGTCATGCCGTTGTCGGTGATCCATTCGTACAGCGCCCGCAGCAGGTACGGGCGGTGGCTGGTCATGCTCGGCGGGGTGTCAGGCATCGCGGGTGGTTCGGGCCCCGTTGTGCCAGCCCGCGGGCGGGGCTGGCGTGCGGATCAATCCGGCAACTCGCGCAGGTTCTTCTCCTGCGGGGTGAGGCTGCGCACGAAGCCGGGGTTGCGGAAGATGCGGTTGCCGTACTCCTCGATCACCTTGCCGCCGTCCTTGGGCAGCGGCACGTCGAGCACCGGCAGGCGCCAGATGATCGGGGCCATGGCGCAGTCGGCCAGGCTCATCTCCGGGTTGAGGAAGAACTTGCTGGCCTTGAACAGCGGCACCGAGGCGGTGAGCAGCTCCTTCAGGCGCTTGCGGCCGGCGTCGGCCTGCTGCTTGCCGCCGAACTGGATCGCCTGCACCTGCGGTACCCAGTCGTGCTCGATGCGCAGCATGGCCAGGCGCAGGCGGGCGCGCGAAAGCGGGTCCACCGGCATCAGCGGCGGGTGCGGGTAGCGCTCGTCGAGGTACTCGCAGACCACGCTGGCCGCGTACAGCACCTGGTCGCGCTCGACCAGGGTCGGGACCGAGTGGTACGGGTTGAGGTCGATCAGGTCGGGCGGCGGGTTCTGCGGGTCGACGGCGACCAGGTCATAGGCCACGCCCTTGGCGGCCAGCACCAGCCTCACCCGGTGGCAAAGCACGTCGTCGACGGCCGAATACAGGGTCATTGCGTTGCGCATACGTGGACTCGCAGCCATCAAGGCCTTCTCCCGCGACCGGAATCCGCCGGTCGCACGGTGCCGGCCGCCCCTCGCGGCAGGTCACCCCGGTCTGGCATCCCCGCATCAGGCGACGGCGCGGCCCGAGTCCTGCCGGACCGCACGCCGCCGGCCCATCGGTGGACCTAGTGCACGTCCCTCCAGTATTCGTTCTTCAGCAGCCAGGCAAGCAGCGTCAGGAAGGACAGGAACAGCACGACCCACACGCCGATGCCCTGGCGCTTGAGCGCCGCCGGCTCGCCGGCGTACTCGAGGAACGTGGTGAGGTCGCGCACGGTCTGGTCGAACTCGGCCGGGCTCTGGGTGCCGGGCGTGGAGATCTCCAGGCGCTCGACCGGGGCCTCGCCGCTTTCGTCGGGCTCGCCGAATACCGCGTGCTGGAGGCCCTGCTGCTTCCACAGCGGGTTGGGCATCGACGCGTTCGGGAACAGGGTGTTGTTCCAGCCCAGCGGGCGGGTCTCGTCCAGGTAGAACGACTTGAGATACGTGTACACCCAGTCGCTGCCGCGCACCCGGGTAATCAGGGTGAGGTCGGGCGGCACCTGGCCGAACCATTCGCTGGCCTTGTCGGCGGGCATCGTCGAGACGATGTGGTCGCCGAACCCTGCGCCGGTGAAGTTGAGGTGGGTCATCACCTCCTCCTCGGTCAGGCCCAGGTCCTCGGCCATGCGCGAGTAGCGCAGGTACTTGAGCGAGTGGCAGCCGGCGCAGTAGTTCATGTACAGCTTTGCGCCGCGCTGCAGCGAGGCGCGGTCGCTGATGTCGGTGCCGGCCTGGAGCAGGCCCGAGCCACCGCCGGCGGCCAACGCGCTGAACGACAGGAGCATGCCGCACGCCAGTGCGGCGACGCGGGCGAGGAAGGTCTTATTCATGCATCGTCACCCGATCCGGCACCGGCTTGGTCTTGTCCCAAACCGTCCACAGCGGCATGGTCAGGAAGAACAGGAAGTAGTAGGCGGTCAGGAACCGGCCGATGATGGTCTCGGTCGGGTCCGTGCCCGGGCCGGCGCCGATCTTGCCCAGCCAGATGAAGCTGATCGCGAACAGGCCCAGCAGCACCTTCGACAGCAGGCCGCGGTAGCGGTACGACTTCACCTTGGCGCGGTCCAGCCACGGCACCGCGAACAGGATCGCGATCGCGCCGAACATCACCAGCACGCCCGAGAGCTTGTGCGGCACCACGCGCAGCATCGCGTAGTACGGGGTGTAGTACCACACCGGCTTGATGTGCTCGGGCGTCACCAGGCGGTTGGCCTCGGTGAAGTTGTCGTGCTCGAGGAACCAGCCGCCGAACGCCGGCGCGAAGAACACGATGAACGCGCCGATGATCAGGAAGAAGCAGACGTAGAAGCCGTCCTTCACCGTGTAGTACGGATGGAACGGGATGCCATCGGCCGGCGCGTTGGGCGACCAGCGGTTGCCCTTCGGGCCCTTCTTGATCTCGACGCCGTCGGGGTTGTTGGACCCCACCTCGTGCAGCGCGAAGATGTGCAGCGCGACCAGCAGCAGCAGCACCAGCGGCAGCGCGATCACGTGCAGGGCGAAGAAGCGGTTGAGGGTGGCGTCGGACGGCAGGTAGTCGCCCATGATCCACTCGGTCAGGCCGTTGCCGATCACCGGGATCGCGCCGAACAGCGAGATGATCACCTTGGCGCCCCAGAACGACATCTGGCCCCACGGCAGCACGTAGCCCAGGAAGGCCTCGGCCATCAGCACCAGGTAGATCAGCATGCCGACGATCCACACCAGCTCGCGCGGCTTCTGGTACGAGCCGTACATCAGGCCGCGGAACATGTGGATGTAGACCACGATGAAGAACAGCGAGGCGCCGGTGCTGTGCATGTACCGGATCAGCCAGCCCCACTCCACGTCCCGCATGATGTACTCGATCGAGGCGAAGGCTTCCTCCGCGCTCGGCTTGAAGTGCATCGTCAGGAAGATGCCGGTCACCAGCTGGTTGACCAGCACCACCAGCGACAGGACGCCGAAGATGTACCAGATGTTGAAGTTCTTCGGAGCGTAGTACTCCGACATGTGCTTGCGGTAGAACGGCATGAAGGCCGGCGCACGTTCGGTGAACCAGTCCCAGACGCCGTTGACGCTGCGAACGATCACGTTGGACATCTCACGCCGCTCCCGGGTCGACGCCGATCACGACGGTGTTGTCGTCGGCGAAATGGTGTGGCGGCACCACCAGGTTGGTCGGCGCGGGGACGCCCTGGTAGACGCGGCCGGCCATGTCGAACTTCGACTTGTGGCAGGGGCAGAAGTAGCCGCCCTTCCACTCGGGATCGAACGGGGCGGGGCGGATCTCGGCGACCATCTCCGGCGAGCAGCCAAGGTGCGTGCACAGGCCCACCAGCACCGAGATCTCGGGCTTGAGCGAGCGCAGCTGCGGGCTCTGCTCGCGGATGTAGGCCGGCTGCTGATCGGCGTTCTCCGAGTTGGGGTCGCGCAGCTGCGCGTCCAGGGTCGGCAGCGCCTCCAGGATCGCCTTGGAGCGACGCACGATCCAGATCGGCTGCCCGCGCCATTCCACGATCAGGCGCTGGCCGTCCTGCAGGGCGCTGATGTCCACGGTGACCGGGGCGCCGGCCAGCTGGGCGCGCGCGCTGGGGTTCCAGGACTTGATGAACGGGACCGCCGCGAAACCGGCGCCCACGGCACCCACGGCCACTGTCGTGGCGGTGAGGAACCGACGCCGGCCCTTGTGCTCGGGCTCCCCGCCGTCGGCGGGATCCAATACCGCTTCGTTGGCCATCCGGCTCTCCGCGAAACCTTTTCGGTAGCTGTCTAGTGAATGTCGCTCGATGGTGCCGATGCGCCCCGCCTCGTCCCCGCGGGCGTGCGCAAAGAACAATGAAGTGTAGCGGAACGCTGAATCCGGCGACAACGCCTGCCTCCGCCGGACGCCATTTTCCCGTTCCGGGTCAGCGGGTTGCGGGGCCCGGCGGCGGGAGCGGGCGGTGGACGGGCGCCACCGCCGGGGGCGGCCCCGGGGGCCGCCGCGCCGGCCGCGCCCGCAGGGCCGCGCGTCGCGGCCCGGGCCTGGCGGGCCGGGGCCCTCAGTTGTTCGCGGCCAGGTGGCCGCGGTAGCGCTCGGCCAGCTGGGCCACGCGGACCACGTAGCGCTGGGTCTCGCTGTAGGGCGGGACGCCCTTGTAGCGGTCCACCGCGCCCTCGCCGGCGTTGTAACCGGCGGCGGCCAGGGTCAGGTCGCCGTTGTAGCGCTTGAGCAGCCAGGCCAGGTACTCCACCCCGCCGCGGATGTTCTGGGCCGGGTCGAAGGGGTTGGTCACCCCGAAACGCTGGGCGGTGGCGGGCATCAGCTGCATCAGCCCCTGGGCCCCGGCGCGCGACAGGGCGTTGGGGTTGAAGGCCGACTCGGCGTGCATGATCGCGCGCACGATCGCCTCCTCGACCCCGAACCGGGTCGCGGCCTCGCGGATCTCCGCCGCGTAGGCGGTGGTGTTCAGGCGCACGGTGCCGAAGTTCACCCCCGGCAGCGGGGCGCAGGCGTAGCAGGTCTCGAAGAAGCTGTAGCGGATGGTCCGCACCGCGCTGGCGCCGCCCCCGCGCGGCGGCTGGCTGGTGTAGTGGCGCACGCCGTCCTTGATGTAGGAGTACACCTGGCCCTGCTGCAGGCGGCGGGTGGGCGCGCCGCTGGTCACGGGAGTGGCCGTGGCCGCCGGCGCGGACGCCCCTGCGCCGGAGCCGGCGCCGCCCATGAAGGTGGCCGGCGGGTTGGCGTGGGCCGAGGCCGGGACCGTCGAACCGCCGCCCGAGGACACGGACGCCGGGCGCCGCACCGGCGCGGGCGCGCTGCGGTAGCTGGTCACCGCCTTGCAGCTGGCGCCCTTGATCCGCTTGCTGACGTAGCTGCGCTGCCCGTCGGCGGTGTCGCAGCGGTAGATGGTGCCGGCGAACGACGGCGGGGCCAGCACCGCCAGCGCCAGCCCTGCGACCGCGATCAGCCCCCAACCCCCTTTCATGCGCGCAGTGTCCACGCTTCCGGCCGACATTCCAAGTGCTTGATTGTTGAACGGCGCACGGTTCCGGAAGCGGACGCGGCCGGCCGCCGGCCGCGCCAGGCCCTACACTATCGGGCCGGCGGGGAGCCAAGCGCGCCGGCAGGCGCCCGCCGCGCCCGCCCGGGCGCCCGGTTCCCCGCACGGATGCCCACCCCTCCGGCCCGGATTCACCGCCGCGCCCCGGAACACCGCCATGACCGAACTGCCCATCCTCGCGGATCCCGCGTCCGCCCCGGCCACGCCCCGCCCCGCCGGCGGCCCGCGCGGCAAGCTCTTCATCCAGACCCACGGCTGCCAGATGAACGAGTACGACTCGGCCCGCATGGCCGACGTGCTCGCCGCCAGCGAGGGCCTGGAGCTGACCGCCAACGTCGAGGAAGCCGACGTGGTCCTGGTCAACACCTGCTCGATCCGCGAGAAGGCGCAGGAGAAGGTGTTCAGCCAGCTCGGCCGCTGGCGCCTGCTCAAGGAGGAGCGCCTGCGCAGCGAGGGCCGCGAGGTGATCATCGGCGTCGGCGGCTGCGTGGCCTCGCAGGAAGGCGAGGCGATCATCCGCCGCGCGCCGTTCGTGGACCTGGTGTTCGGCCCGCAGACCCTGCACCGGCTGCCGGAGCTGATCCGCGCCCGCCGCGAGCAGAAGCGGCCGCAGGTGGACATCAGCTTCCCCGAGATCGAGAAGTTCGACCGCCTGCCCGAGCCGCGCGCCGAAGGCCCGTCGGCGTTCGTGTCGATCATGGAAGGCTGCTCGAAGTACTGCAGCTTCTGCGTGGTGCCCTACACCCGCGGCACCGAGATCAGCCGCCCGTTCGAGGATGTGCTGGTGGAGATCGTGCAGCTCGCCGGCCAGGGCGTGCGCGAGGTCAACCTGCTGGGCCAGAACGTCAACGCCTACCGCGGCGACATGGGCAACGGCGAGGTCGCCGACCTGGGCCTGCTGATCCGCACCATCGCGCAGATCGACGGCATCGACCGGATCCGCTTCACCACTTCTCACCCGCTGGAGTTCTCCGACTCGCTGGTCGAGGCCTACCGCGACGTGCCGCAGCTGGCCAACTACCTGCACCTGCCGGTGCAGTCGGGCAGCGACCGGATCCTGGCGGCGATGAAGCGCGGCTACACCGCGCTCGAGTTCAAGCAGAAGATCCGCAAGCTGCGCGCGGTGCGGCCGGACATCTCGATCAGTTCGGACTTCATCGTCGGCTTCCCCGGCGAGACCGACGCCGACTTCGAGAAGACGATGAAGCTGATCGAGGACGTGGGCTTCGACCAGAGCTTCTCCTTCATCTACTCGCGCCGCCCGGGCACGCCCGCGGCCGACCTGCCCGACGAGGTGTCCGACGAGGTCAAGCACGCGCGCCTGTCGCGCCTGCAGGCGGCGATCAACGCCAATGCCGCGCGCATCTCGCAGGCGATGGTCGGCAGCGTGCAGCGGGTGCTGGTCGAGGGTCCCTCGCGCAGGAACCCGAACGAACTGACCGGCAAGACCGAGAACATGCGCTCGGTGAACTTCCCCGCCCCGCCGCGGCTCATCGGCCGGTTCGTGGACGTGGTGATCACCGAGGCGATGAGCAACTCGCTGCGCGGGCGCGTCGCCGTCGCCGGCGACGACTGACCGCCCGCCACCCGCCCGCCACGAGCGGGGCGCTACAGTAGCGCGCCCGCCGGACCGCCCGACCCGCCATGACCACGCCCCAGCGCGACTTCACCCTCGACCCGCCCGACACCGAGCGGCTGGCCAACCTCGCCGGCCCGTTCGACGCCCACCTGCGCCAGATCGAACTGCGCATGGGCGTGGAGATCGCCAGCCGCGGCAACGTGTTCCGGGTGACCGGCAGCGACGACCGCGCGGTCGCACGCACCGAGGCGCTGCTGCGCCAGCTCTACGACGACGCCGCGGACGAGACCCTCGACGCCGGCGCGATCCACCTGCGCCTGTCCGCCGCCGGCGCGGCGCGGGACGACGACGAGGTCGCGCCGCAGGAGGTGGCGGTCCGGGTGCGGCGCGGCACGATCCGCGGCCGCGGGCCGAACCAGGCCAGGTACCTGCACGCCATCGCCACCCACGACATCAACTTCGGCGTCGGCCCGGCCGGCACCGGCAAGACCTACCTGGCGGTGGCCATGGCGGTGGACGCGCTCAACCAGTCGCGGGTCCAGCGCCTGGTGCTGGTGCGCCCGGCGGTGGAGGCCGGCGAGAAGCTCGGCTTCCTGCCCGGCGACCTGAGCCAGAAGGTCGATCCCTACCTGCGCCCGCTCTATGACGCGCTGTACGAGATGCTGGGCGTGGAGAAGGTGCTCAAGCTGCTGGAGAAGAACGTCATCGAGATCGCGCCGCTGGCGTACATGCGCGGCCGTACCCTCAACGACGCCTTCGTGATCCTGGACGAGGCCCAGAACACGACCATCGAGCAGATGAAGATGTTCCTGACCCGGCTGGGCTTCGGATCCACGGCCGTGGTCACGGGCGACATGACCCAGATCGACCTGCCGCGGCACGTGAAGTCCGGGCTCCGGGACGCGATCGAGGTGCTGCGCGGCGTGGAGGGCGTGAGCTTCTCCTTCTTCGAGCCGCGCGACGTGGTCCGCCATCCGCTGGTGGCGCGGATCGTGGACGCCTACGACCGCCGCGACGCGGTCGATGCGCAGACCGGGCCGCAGGGCTAGGATGCCGCGACGGGGCGCCGGGCCGCGTCTGCCCTGGCTGGAGCCGCCATGCCTGCACGCCGGCGCCCGCCCGTCTCCCCGCTGGCCAGCGCCGGCGGCAGCGCTGGCCAGGCAAGCCGGCCCGCGTGCGGGCGGTTAGACTGCAGGCCATGACCCGGGGCCCCATCCGTCTGGACGTCGCCGTCGGCTACGCGGTCCCGCGCAAGGGCCTGCCGGCGGCCGTCTCCTTCCGCAAGTGGGTGGCCGCGGCGCTGGCCGGCCGCATCCGCGAGGCCGACCTGGCGATCCGCCTGGTCGGCGCCCGCGAGGGCCGTGCGCTCAACCGCCACTACCGCGGCCGCGACTACGCCACCAACGTGCTCAGCTTCCCGGCCGACCTGCCCGAAGGGCTGCCGCCGGGCATCCGCATGCCCCTGCTTGGCGACCTGGTGCTGTGCGCGCCAGTGGTGGCGCGCGAGGCGCAGGAACAGAACAAGCCGCTGGCCGACCACTTCGCCCACCTCACCGTGCACGGCACGCTGCACCTGCTGGGCTGGGACCACGCCAACGCGCGCGAGGCCGAGGCCATGGAACAGCTCGAACGCGAGATCCTGGCCGGGCTGGGGATCGCCGACCCCTATACCCTGCCGGACTAGGCCCGCGGCCGGCACCGATCACCGCCGGGTGCCCCGGAGCGGGGGATTTGGGCCGCCGCCCCGGACCCGTTAGACTGGACCGACCGCCCTCCCGGGGCGTATCCAGATCAAGCACTTACTGCAATGTCCGAGGACGACAGTAGCAGCGCCTCCGACTCCCCGGAGAAGACTCCGGAAAAGAGGCGCAGTTGGCTGGAACGGCTCAGTTCCGCCATTTCCGGCGAGCCCAGCACCCGCGACGACCTGATCGAGCTGCTGCGCGACACGCATTCGGACGGCCTGATCGAGGCCGACACCCTGCGGATGATGGAGGGCGCGCTGGCCGTGTCCGACATGACCGTGGGCGACGTGATGGTGCCGCGCTCGCAGATGGTGGCCCTGCCCGCCGACGCCCGGCTGCTGGACCTGATGAAGCAGGTGGTCGAGTCCGGCCACTCGCGCTTCCCGGTCCATGGCGAGGACAAGGACGAGATCCTGGGCATCCTCCTGGCCAAGGATCTGCTGCGCGGGGTGGTGGCCGACAACGGGCCGCAGACCATCCACTCGCTGCTGCGCCCGGCGGTGCTGATCCCCGAGTCGAAGAAGCTCAACGTGCTGCTGCGCGAATTCCGCCAGTCGCGCAACCACATGGCGATCGTGATCGACGAGTATGGCGGCGTGGCCGGACTGGTGACGATCGAGGACGTGCTCGAGGAGATCGTCGGCGAGATCGACGACGAGCACGACGACGCCGAGGACCCGGACGCGCTGATCGCGGCCCAGGCCGACGGCCAGTACGTGGTCGATGCGCTGACCCCGATTGACGACTTCAACGAACGCTTCGGCGCCGACTTCGATGACGACGAGTACGACACCATCGGCGGCCTGGTGACCGCGGCCATCGGCCACTTGCCCGAGGCCGGCGAGGAGCTCACCCTCGGCCGCTTCGGCTTCCGCGTGGCGCGTGCCGACGCGCGCCGGCTGCACGCGCTGCACGTGACCGTGCTCGGCAACACGGAATGAGCCTGCGCCCCCTTGCCAGAAGCCGCGGGTGCGCCGGGGTGCGGCCTTGACCGGCGTGGCGACGCGGCGCGGCGCGCGAGCGCAATACGCGGCCTCGGGCCGGGGCTGCCGCACGATGGCCGCGCAGGCGGCCCTGCTGGCGCTGTGCCTGCTGCTGGCTCCGCTTGCCCAGGCCGCGCCGCGCGTCGGCGTGGCGACCATGCTGCCGGGCGAGATCTTCTTCGAGCGCTTCGGCCACAACGCGATCGTCGTCGACGATCCGGACTTGCCAGGGCCGGTGTCGTACAACTTCGGCTTCTTCGACATGGAGGAGCCGGACTTCATCGCCCGCTTCGTGCGCGGCGACATGCGCTACCGGCTGGTCGCGCTGCCGCTGTCGCAGGACCTGGCCTACTACCGCGAAGTGGGCCGCGGCGTGTCGATCCAGTGGCTGGACCTGGACCCGGGCCAGGCCACCGCGCTGGCCGCGGCCCTGGCCGAGAACGCGCGCCCGGAGAACGCGGTCTACCGCTACGACTACTTCACCGACAACTGCTCCACGCGGGTGCGCGACGCGCTGGACCGGGCGCTCGGCGGCGCGCTGCGGCGCCAGCTCTCCGGACGCTCGCGCGGCAACACCTTCCGTGACGACGCGGTGCGGCTGGCCTCGCCGGCGCCGTGGATGTGGCTGGGCTTCGACCTGGGGCTCGGCCCGGCCGCGGACCGCGCGAACTCGCTGTGGGACGACGCCTTCGTGCCGATGCGGCTGGCCGACGTGCTCGCCGGCGTGCGCCGGGACGACGGCCGCCCGCTGGTGACGGCCACCGAGCAGGTGCTGCCGCACCGGCTGGCGCCCGAGCCGCCGGAGGCGCCGCGCAGGTGGTGGCCCTGGCTGCTGGCCGGGCTGGCGCTGGTCGCGGCGATCGCCGTCGCCGGCCAGCGCCGTCCGCGCGCCCTGGCCGGCGCGGCGATGCTGCTGTGGGCCGCCTGCAGCGTGCTGGGCGCGGCGATGCTGTTCCTGTGGCTGGGCACCGAACACCGCTTCGCCTGGGGCAACCACAACCTGCTGCTGTTCCCGCCGCTGTGCCTGCTGCTGCTGCCCGGCGGCTGGCGCCTGGCGCGCGGCCGCGTGCCGGGCCCGGTGTTCCGGGTGCTGGCGTGGGCGGTCGTGGCGTGTTCGGTGCTCGCCCTGTTCCTGCATCTGCTGCCGGTGTTCCCGCAGCGCAACGCACACTGGATCGCGCTCATGCTGCCGGTCCACTTCGCGCTGGCCTGGACGCTGGCGCAGCGTCCGCGCGCGACCGGCTGAAGGGTCCACCGCGCGCGGCGCGACTGCATACGTATGCGCCGGGCGCGCGCGCGGGACCGTGGCACCATCGGGCGGTTCCCACGACGAGGAGCCGCACGATGCCGATCCGCCGCCTGCCCCTGCTCCTGCTGCTGAGCGCCGCATCCGCCGCCGCGCAGGACGCGCCCGCCACCGCCGCCGCCTGCTCGCCCGGCAACGTGGTCTGCGTGGAGCTGGGCCTGGACGGCGACGGCCGGCCGAGCTACCGGGTGCAGCGCGCAGGACGCCAGGTCCTTGCCCCGTCGCGGCTGGGCATGATCCTGGCCGACGCGCCCAAGCTCGAGCGCAACCTGGCGATCGCCGACGTGCGCCGGGCCACCTTCGACGAAACCTGGGAGCAGCCCTGGGGCGAACGGCGCGAAGTGCGCAACCACTACAACGAGCTCACCGTCACCCTGCGCGAGAAGTCGGGACCCGGGCGCGAGTTCGACGTGGTGTTCCGGCTCCACGACGACGGCCTCGGCTTCCGCTACGCGTTCGACCGCCAGCCGGCGCTGGAGCGGCTGGAGATCGTCGAGGAGCTGACCGAGTTCCACCTGGCCGAAGACGCCACCGCGTGGTGGATCCCCGCATTCGAGTGGAACCGCGCCGAGTACCTCTACCACGCGACCCCGCTGCGGGAAGTGGGCGACGCGCAGACCCCGATCACGCTGCGCATGGACGACGGCCTCCACGTCTCGATCCACGAGGCGGCACTGGTGGACTATGCCGGGATGAACCTCACCCGCGTCGAGGGCCGTCGCCTCAAGGCCGCGCTCACGCCCGGCACCAGCACGCGGGCGAACGTGTCGGTCGCCACGCCGTTCCGCACGCCCTGGCGCACGCTGCAGCTGGGCATGCGCGCAGGCGACCTGGTCGAATCCCCGCTGATCCTCAACCTCAACGAACCCAACCGCCTCGGCGACGTGTCGTGGGTCAAGCCGATGAAGTACGTCGGGGTGTGGTGGGAGATGCACATGGACCTCAAGTCCTGGGCCTCCGGACCGAAGCACGGCGCGACCAACGAGAACGTGCGCCGGCACATCGACTTCGCCGCCCGCCACGGCTTCGGCGGGGTGCTGGTGGAAGGCTGGAACGTGGGCTGGGACGGCGACTGGTTCGGCAACGGCGAGGCGTTCCGCTTCACCCGGTCCTATCCCGACTTCGACCTCGAGGCGTTGAGCGCCTACGCGCGCGAGAGGGGCGTGGTGCTGATCGGCCACCACGAGACGTCGGGCCACGCCGCCCACTACGAATCGCAGATGGACGCCGCGTTCGACCTCTACCGGCGCGTGGGCGTTCCCGCGGTCAAGACCGGCTACGTCGCCGACGCCGGCCAGGCCAAGGTGCGCGACGCCGACGGCAACCTCGTCTTCGCCTGGCACGAAGGCCAGGACATGGTGAACCACCACCTGCGCGTGGTGGAGGCGGCGGCCAGGCGCCGGATCGCGGTCAATCCGCACGAGCCGGTCAAGGACACCGGCCTGCGCCGCACGTATCCGAACTGGCTCACCCGCGAAGGCGCGCGCGGCATGGAGTACAGCGCCTGGGGCGATCCGGGCAATCCGCCGGGGCACGAGCCGACCCTGGTGTTCACCCGCCTGCTGGCGGGGCCGATGGACTACACGCCGGGCATCTTCGGCATGGAGACCCGGGCGCCCGGCGGCGTGGAGACGACATGGGCCAAGCAGCTGGCGCTGTACGTGGTGATCTACAGCCCGCTGCAGATGGCGGCCGACCTGCTGGACAACTACGAACGCAACCCCGGCCCGTTCCAGTTCATCAAGGACGTGCCGGTGGACTGGGAGGCCACGCGCGTGCTCAATGGCGAGGTCGGCGAGTACGTGACCATCGCGCGCCGCGAGCGCGGCGGCGACGACTGGTACCTGGGCGCGGTGACCGACGCGCAACCGCGCACGCTCGAGGTCGCGCTCAACTTCCTCGAACCCGGCCGCCGCTATACCGCGCAGGTGTACCGCGACGGCGACCGTGCCGACTACCGTGGCAACCGCGAGGACATCGTGATCGAGGCGCGCGAGGTCACGTCCGTCGACACGCTCACCCTGCGCCTGGCGCCCGGCGGCGGCCAGGCGATCCGGTTCGTGGCGCAGTAGCCCATCCTGGCGGGCGGCTCCGGTTGCCGCCCGCCGCCGGCGGGCGCAGGATGCGCGCATGGAACAGACCGCCCCCGCCAATCCGCCCAGCGTCGTCAACTCCATCGTGTACGCGGGGGACGGCACGCATCGCGACGTGCCGCTTGGGCGGATCGGCGCACTGCTCGCGCGCGATCCCGGCAGCTTCGCCTGGATCGGCCTGTACGAACCCGACGACGGCGTGCTCGAACGGCTGCAGGAACAGTTCGGCCTGCACGACCTGGCGATCGAGGACGCGCACAAGGCCCACCAGCGGCCCAAGCTCGAGGGCTACGGCAACTCGTTCTTCCTCGTGGCCAGCACCGCGCAGGTGGTGGACCGCAGGATCGCCTACGGCGAGACCCACGTGTTCTTCGGTCCGCGCTACCTGATCACGGTGCGGCACGGCGCCTCGCTGTCCTATGCGGCCGCGCGTGCGCGCATCGAGCGCGAGCCGGAACTGCTGGCGCTCGGCCCGGCGTTCGGCCTGTACGCGGTGCTCGACGCCATCGTCGACAACTACGTGCCGATCGTGGACGAGTTCAAGGCCACCCTGCCGGCGCTGGAGAAGGACATCGTGAGCGAGTCGTTCGACCGCGACACCGTGATCCGGCTCTACGACCTCAAGCGCGAGCTGACCTACATGCAGGTCAACGTGGCGCCGATGCAGGACGTGCTCTCGCAGCTGGTGCGCAGCGCCAACCCGCTGCTGCCGGAGGAAGTGCGGGTATACCTGCGCGACGTGCTCGACCACAGCCTGCGCATCAACCAGACCATCGACGTACTACGCGACATGCTCGGCACCGCGCTCACGGTGAACCAGGCGCTGGTGACCCAGGCCCAGGGCGAGGTGGTCAAGCGCCTCGGCGCCTGGGCCGCGCTGCTGGCGGTGCCGACCCTGGTCACGAGCTGGTACGGGATGAACTTCCGCGCCATGCCGGAGCTGGACGGCCGCTACGCGTATCCGGCGCTGCTGGTGGGGGTGGCCACGGTCTGCGTGGGGCTGTACCGCCGGTTCCGCCGCATCGGCTGGCTCTAGCCGGCGCCTTCGAGCAGCGCGGCGAACCGCGCCAGCGCCGCCTCGCCCACCACGTCTTCGGCCAGCAGCGGCAGTTCCACCCGCGGAATCGACGGCAGCGCCGCGTCGAGCGTGTCCAGGTGTACCTGCTCCTGTGCGCGCCGCCCTGCCAGGAAGCCACCGGCGTCGGCGGGCGAGCGCCGGTTGACCACCAGCGCCGCGACGTGGACGCCCGCGGCCTCGAGGCTGGCCTGGAACTCGATGGTCTCGAGCACCGGAAGCCGTTCGGCGGCGAGCACCACCACGAAGGCGGTGGCCTGCGGGTCGGCCATCGCCTCGCGCAGGTGCGCGAACAGGTGCCGCCGCCGCTCCAGCACCGCCCGGATCGCCTGGTCCCGGTCGCCGGCGGTGCCCGGCGCCGCGACGCCGCCGATCGCGCGCTCGGCCACGCCATCGTCGCCGCCGAGGTTGCGCAGCGCGGCGCCGAAGCGCGCGCTGCGCTCCTGGCGGCGCAGCAGGCCGTCGGTCCAGGCGGCCATCATCTCGGGCAGCGCCATCAGCCGCGCGGTGTGCCCCGAGGGCGCGGTATCGAACACCAGCAGGTCGTGGTCGTGCGGGGCGTCGTGGACCAGGGTCGCCACCCGCTCGAGCAGCGCCGCCTCGTGCATGCCCGGCGCATCGCGCGACAGGGCCAGGTGGCGGTCGACCTCGCCGGCCAGGTGCGGCGGCATCAGGCGACGCAGCGAATCGCCGACCTGGCGGAGGTGGGCGTCGACGGTGGCCGCAGGATCGATCTCCACCGCCTGCAGGTTGTCGGCCAGCGCGCGCGGCTCGGGACCGATCGCGCGCTGCCAGAGGTGGCCGAGGCTGTGCGCGGGGTCGGTGGAGACCAGCAGCACCCGCCGGCCGGCGCGGGCCTGGGCCAGCGCGACGGCGGACGCGACCGTCGTCTTGCCCACCCCGCCCTTGCCGCCGAAGAACAGCATGCGCCGCCCGGCGGCGAGGGTCAGCAGCATCCGACGTGGTCCAGCGGCGAGCGCTCCATGCCCATCCGGCGGTGCCAGTCATGGAAGCGCTCGTACATCACCGGCATCAGCTCGAGCGTGTACCAGGAGGCGGGATTCGGCAGGCCCAGGGCCTCCGAGTACACCAGCAGCATGAACAGGTCGTCCTCGTCGCGCCTGGCCCGGGCGAAGGTGCGCCGGTACGGCGCCGCGTAGAACTCGCCGAGGGCAGCCGAGAGTCGCGCCCACCACGATTCTACCGGCGCCGCCGGTTCCCGCATCAGGCGCGCTCCGACTCCAGCGTGCCGTCCGGCGCCGCGTTCGGGTCGCGGCCCTGACGCATCGCCAGCACCGCCTCGAACGACACCCACAGCGCGGCCACCAGGATCACCAGGTCCATGCCGAACAGCAGCCAGTTCTCCTGGGCCTTGAAGGTGCCGAGCTGGACGATCAGCGCGTACACCGACATCACCAGCAGGAACGCCAGCGGCACCAGGGTGAAGACCGGATTGCGGCCCTTGCGGATCAGGATCACCGACACCACGGCCAGGGTCAGCGCCGCCAGCAGCTGGTTGGTGGTGCCGAACAGCGGCCAGATCACCATGCCGCCGCTGCCGTCGCTGCCGGCGCCGAAGGCCAGCGCCATGCACACGGCCAGCGCCACCACCGTGCCCAGGAACGTGCCGACCTTGAAGCCCGCGAGCTCGGCCGCTTCCTGCACCACGAAACGCTGCAGGCGCAGGCCCGTGTCCATGGTGGTGGCCGCGAACAGGATCGCCATCGTCGCCAGCAGCGTTGCGCCGAGCTGCTCCGGCATGCCGAGACCCTCGATCAGCAGCGCGTCGCCGCCATTGACGAAGGCGCCCACGCCGCCGCCGCCGAACTGCGCGTACACCGCCTGCCAGTCGACCAGCGTGGCGAAACCGGCGGTGCAGCAGATGATCGCGGCCAGCGACAGCATGCCCTCGCCGATCGCGCCGAAGTAGCCGACGAAGCGCGCGTCGGTTTCCTTGTCCAGCTGCTTGGACGTGGTGCCCGAGGCCACCATGCCGTGGAAGCCGGAGATCGCGCCGCAGGCGATGGTGACGAACAGCAGCGGCATGATGCCCGGCGTGCCTTCCGGCACCGCATGGTTGATCGGCGGCGCGACGATCGTCGGCGAGGCCAGCAGCACCGCCACGTACAGGATCCCGAGGCCCACGAACAGCTGCAGGCCGTTGATGTAGTCGCGAGGCTGCAGCAGCACCCACACCGGCAGCAGCGAGGCGATGCCCGCGTACAGGAACAGCAGCACGATCCAGGCCGAGCGCGGGGTCATGCCGAGGATCGGGTCCGGCAGCACGATTGGATAGCTGTTGCCGATCAGGATCAGCGCGTAGAGCACGATCACGCCGCCGATCGACGGCCACAGCAGGCCGACCTTCCAGCGGTAGATCAGCTGGCCGATGACCAGCGCCACCACGATCGCGCCCCAGACCGGGATCACCGAGGTCGGCGTGGACACCAGCAGGTTGGCGATCACCACCGCGAAGGCCGCGTTGACCATCAGCAGCAGCAGGAAGATCACGACCAGGAACAGGTTGCGCCCACGGCGTCCGATGTAGCTGCCGCTGAGCATGCCCATCGACTTGCCCTTGTTGCGCACGCTGGCCCACAACGCGCCGAAGTCGTGCACGCCGGCGAAGAAGATCGTGCCCAGGGTCACCCACAGGAACGCGGGCAGCCAGCCCCAGATCACCGCGATCGCGGGGCCGACGATCGGCGCCGCGCCGGCCACCGAGGTGAAGTGGTGCCCCCACAGCACGAAGCGGTTGGTGGGCACGTAATCCACGCCGTCGCGCATGGTATGTGCGGGCGTCGGGTAGTCGGCCTGCAACCGGTAGATCTTCTCGGCGATGAACTTCGAGTAGAACGCGTAGCCCAGCGCCATCGCGCCAAGTCCGATCAGCATCAGGACGATTGCATTCACGGTGTGCTTCCCCCGGCTACCTTCGGTCCCCGCGAGATTACTCCCTCGCGGGCCTGATCGGCACCCTGCGATAGTCGACGGCCTGCTGCATTGCAGCAGGCAGGTGCGTGTATGGCGCGCGGCCACCGCTTCCGCGGCAGGCGTCCGCCCGCCCGCCATGGCTCAGCGGCGTGGGGCGCCGCGGAAGACCAGCCTGGACAACACCAGGTAAGAGACCACCACCACCACCGAGCCGGAGGCAAGGAAGTTCACCGCTTCGGGCAGGCCGGCGCGCTGCCCGGCCCGCGCCAGCAGGCCGACCATCACGGCGTTGAGTGCCTGCAGCAGGCAATAGCGCACGAAGGCCGGTGCAGCCGCGCTGCGGTCACGGAAGGCGAACCTCCTCTGCAGGGCGAACGTGGGCGGTATGGACGCCAGCGTCGCGAGCAGCGCCGCGGGGCCGGCAGCGAAGCCGGGCCAGCGGACCAGCAACATCGACAGCATGAAATAGAGCGCGAACCCCATTCCGCCCGCCAACACGAATGCGAGCTTGCGATGCAATCCCTCGCGCAGACGGCCCATCACCTTCCGCCTCCCCGGCAGCATCCGCGATGCGCCTGCGCCAGGTCGGCCACGACGTCTCCCGCCGACGGGCGGACCGCAGACACCTCCCCGACCGGATGCGCCGATCGACGCGTCCGGACCACGGGAATGCCGCACATCGACTTCGGCTCCGCCGGCTCAGGCACCAGCCATCATGCGCAGGATCTGGCCGATGCCATAGGCGACGAGGGTGCCGGTGGCGTAGCCGACGGTGCCCAGCAGCACGCCCACCGGAGCCAGCGTCGGATGGAAGGCGGCCGCCACCACCGGCGCCGAGGCCGCGGCGCCGATGTTGCCCTGCGAGCCGATCGCGAAGTAGAACAGCGGCGCCCGCACCAGCCTGGCCGCGCCCCACAGCACCAGGATGTGCACGAGCATCCATACCGCGCCCAGCAGCAGCAGCCACGGCCGGTCGGCCAGGTGCAGGAAGTCCATCTGCATGCCGATGCTGGCGATCAGGAAGTACAGGCAGGCGCTGCCGATCCTGGCCATCCCCGCGTTCTCCAGCCTGCGCACTGGCGTGAAGCTGAGCAGCAGGCCGGCGACGGTCGACCCCACCACCACCCAGACGAAGCTCGAGTCCAGGCTGAAGCGTGCCGCGTTGGGCACGTGGGCCGCGAACCAGGCTGCCAGCGGCGTGGCCACCGCGTGCGCGAGGCCGACGATGCCGAAGCCGACGCCGAGGATCACCATCAGGTCGGTCAGGGTCGGGATGCGCGCGTTGGCGGCCTCGTAGGCCTCGAGCCGCGCCTTCATCTCGTCGATGGCGCGGGTGTCCGCGCCGCTGCGCGCGTCGATCGTGGCCGCGCGACCGGCCAGGAACAGCAGGGTGGCCATCCAGAGGTTGGCGACCGCCACGTCCACCACCGCGAACTGCCCGAACAGGGTGGCATCGACCCCGTACAGCTCGCGCACCGCGACCATGTTGGCGCCACCGCCGATCCAGCTGCCCGCCAGTGCGGCCATGCCCTTCCAGACGTCGCCGGCCACCACGTCCGGCTTGAGCCATTCGAACAGCTGGAACGACACGATCGCGCCAAGGGCGATCCCGAGCGTGCCCATGCAGAACACGAACAGCAGCTTCGGGCCCAGCCGCAACACGCCCCTGAGGTCGATGGTCATGGTCAGCAGGACCAGCGCCACCGGCAGCAGCACCCGGCTGGCGATCGGGTTGTAGACCACGCCCTGGCTGCCGTCGATCAGCCCCGCGGTGTTGTAGATCGCCGGCACGAAGTAGCACAGCAGCAGCGCCGGGACCCAGGCGAAGAACTTCCTCCAGAACGGCGTCGGCCCGCTGGCCAGCCAGAAGATCAGCCCCAGGGTCGCGGCGATCAACCCGAACACGACGATGTCGTTGGTGATCAGCGCGGTCGAAGGGGCGTCGGTCTCGATCGCCATGCAGGACTCCGTTGGATCGTCGGCGGCGCGGGCGCAGATGACGAAAAGCCGGCTTGCGCCGGCTTTCCGCGAAGGCTCACTGTCCGATGTGCTGCTTCAGCCAGGCGTTGACGGTGTCGTGCCAGAGGATGCTGTTGTGCGGCTTGAGCACCCAGTGGTTTTCGTCCGGGAAGTACAGCAGCTTCGACTCGATGCCGGCGCGCTGCAGCGCGGTGAAGCTCGACAGGCTCTGGTCGATCGGCACCCGGAAGTCGTTCTGCCCGGCCACCACCAGCATCGGCACCTTCCACCTGTCGATGTGGCGCGCCGGGTTGAACTTCTCGTAGGCGTCGGGGTTCTCCGCGACGGTCCCGCCGAACTCCCATTCGGTGAACCACAGCTCCTCGGTCACCAGCCCCATCGAACGGGTGTCGAACACGCCGTTGTGGTTGACCAGGCACTTCCACGGTCCGTTCCACTGGCTGGCGATCCAGTTGACCATGTAGCCGCCGTAGCTGGCGCCGAGCGCGCAGGCGCGATCGCCGTCGAGGAAGTCGTACTTCTCCAGCGCCGCCTGCCAGCCCTTCTGCAGGTCGACCAGCGGCTTGCCGCCCCAGTCGCCGGTGATCGCGTCGGTGAAGGCCTGGCCGTAGCCGGTGGAGCCGTGGAAGTCGATCATCACCACCGCGTAGCCCTGGCCCGCGTAGGTCTGCGGGTTCCAGCGCGTGCTCCAGCCGTTGCCGAAGCTGCCCTGCGGGCCGCCGTGGATCAGGAACGCGACCGGATACTTGCGCCCGTCCTGGTAGCCCGACGGCTTGACCACGTAGCCATGCACGGTGGCGTCGCCGGCGCCGCGGAAGGTGAACTGCTCGAAGGCGCCGAACTCGACGTCGGGCAGGCGCTCGCCGTCGCTGGGCGTGATCTTGCGCAGCGGCGCACCCGGCACCGCGTCGGTCACGTAGAGCACGTTGCCGGTGTCGAGCGCGTTGCGGGTCAGGGCGATGGTCTGGCCGGCGACGTCGAACGCCGAGACCGAACCGTCGCCGACCAGGCGCTCCACCTTGCCGGTGGCCGCGTCCACGCGGAACAGCGGGTACTGGCCGGTGTCCTGCGCGGACACGAACAGCGTCTTGCCGTCGTCCGCGACCGCCAGGCTGCCGGGCGAGCGGTCCCAGTCCGGGGCGACTTCGCGCACCCGACCGGTGGCCACGTCCATGGCCATGATCGCGTAGCGGTCGGCCTCGAAGCCGGGGCGCTTCATCGCCAGGTAGTACAGGGTGCCACCGTCGCGACTGTAGACCGGCGCGGCATCCCAGGCCGTGTTGGCCTCGGTCAGGTTGACCGGCGCGCCACCGTCGAGCGGCAGGCGGTAGAGGTCGAAATTGGTGGACCACGGCTCGGTGCGACCGGCGATCCGCACGCTGGCGACGACGTGGCTGCCGTCCGGCGCCCAGGTGTAGTCGGCGGCGTCGCCGAAGGGCCTGGACGGGATGTCGCCGTCGAGCGACACGCTCAGCGCCTGCGCGGCATCGACCGGGCCTTCGCCCTCGCCGGGCAGCGTCGCCACGAACAGGCGGCTGCGGCGGCCATCGCTCCAGGTGTCCCAGTGGCGCACGAACAGCTTGTCGTAGACGCGGCCGCTGGCCTTGCGCGCCTCCTGCTCGTCGAGGCGTTGCCTGGTGCACCCCAGGTCCGCGCCGCAGTCGGCGAAGGTCTCGGCGCTGAAGGCGATCCGGCGGCCGTCGGGCGAGAGCCGGTAGCTACCGACGTCGAGCGCGAAGGCGGTGAGCTGGCGCGGCTCGCCGCCGCCGGCCGGCATCGCGTAGAGCTGCTGCGAACCGCCCTTTGCGCTCAGGAAGTACAGGGTCGAGCCATCGGGCGAGAACGCCGGGTCGCTCACGCTCCAGCCCTCGGGCGTGATCCGCCGCGGTGGCGCCAGGTCGCGGGTCAGCAGATGGCGCGCATACAGGGCGGTGGTGCCCTTCAGGTCGGCATCGACGCTGCGCTGGGCGAACACCACCACGTGGCCGTCCGGCGAGAGCAGCGGCGAGGACACCCGGTCGAGGCGGACCAGGTCGCGGACATCGAAGCCGCGGGCCTCGGCCGCGGCGGGCAGGCAGGCCAGCAGGCAGATGGACAGGAGCGCGTGTCGCAGCTTCATCCGGGACACTCCGGTAAGGGAATGGGCGGATGGTAGGCGCTGGCCCACGCCGGGCGCAAAGGACCTCCGGCACATGCGCGGCGGCGCCACGCGCCGGCGGTCGCGCCCTGGCGACCGGTCGGGGGCGAAGCTGCCGGCCCCAGGCCACTCGATGCCGGGAACACGCGTGTCGGGGCGCCCGGGGCCGGGGGCGGGCAGCGGCGGCGATGGACCGCCGCCTAGCGCAGCACGGCGTGCAGCGCGTGGCTCCAGTCCGGCAGCCGGAAGCCGGCGTCGCGCTCGAACTTCGAACAGTCCAGGCGGGACCACGCCGGCCGGCGCGCGGGCGTCGGGTATTCCGCGCTGGTGATCGGCAGCACGCGCGGTCGACGGGGGATCCGCCCCAGGACGTGGGCGCGTTCGACGATGGCCTCGGCGAACCCGTGCCAGGTCGTCCCGCCGCCAGCGGTCAGGTGCCACAGGCCGGACCCGGCGAACGGCCGCCGCAGCATCGCCGCGGTGGCATCGGCGATGAGCGCCGCGGGCGTGGGCGTGCCCGCCTGGTCGGCGACCACGCGCAGTTCGTCGCGTTCGGCGGCGAGCCGCAGCATGGTCAGCATGAAGTTGCGGCCGCGGTCGGCGTACACCCAGGCGGTGCGGAACACCATGTGGCGCGCGCCGCTGGCCTGGACGGCCCGTTCGCCGGCCAGCTTGCTCTCGCCGTACACGCCCAGCGGCGCCACCGGGTCGTCCTCCCGGTATGGCCGGGTGGCCGTGCCGTCGAAGACGTAGTCGGTGGAGTAATGCACGAACAGGGCATCGCGCCGCGCGCAGGCCCCGGCCAGCGCCCCGGGCGCCTCCGCGTTCGCGCGAAAGGCGGCCTCGCGCTCGGATTCGGCACGGTCGACCGCGGTGTAGGCGGCGGCGTTCACCACCACGTCCGGTCCGATGCGCTCGACCAGGGCCGGCAGCGTGTCCGGCCGGTCCAGGTCGGCCACCTCGCACGCCGCGCCACCGTCGTCCGCCAGGCGACCGTCTCGCGTGGCGCACACCACCTCGCCCAGCGGCGCCAGGCTCCGGCGCAGCTCGTACCCGACCTGTCCGTTGGCGCCGAGCAGCAGGATCCTCATGGCACGTACACGGGCAGCCGGTCCGGCGGCACGTCGGCCAGCAGCGGGGCCTTCGCATCCTTGGGCGACAGCCTCGGCCCGGCGAGCGGCCAGTCGATGGCGAGGTCCGGATCGTCCCAGCGGATGTTGGCGTCGGCCGCCGGATCGTAGGTGGCGGTGCACAGGTAGGTGAACAGCGCCCGCTCGCTGAGGGCGACGAACCCGTGGGCGAAGCCCTCCGGGATCCAGAAGTGGCGCTTGTTCTCCGCGCTCAGCAGTACCGCGGTCCAGCGCCCGAAATGCGGCGAGCCGCGGCGGATGTCGACGGCTACGTCCCAGACCTCGCCTTCGAGCACCGAGACGTACTTGCCCTGCGGGTTGGGCCACTGGTAATGCAGCCCGCGCAGCACGCCGCGGGCGGACGACGACACGTTGCCCTGCACGAAGCGCGGCGAGAAGCCGTGCGCGCCCAGCTTGTCGAGGTTGAACGACTCGAAAAAGAAGCCGCGATCGTCGCCGAACACCCGCGGCTCGACGACGACGCAACCGGGCAGGCCGGTCTCGATCAGCTTCATGGCACGTAGCCGCGATCGGCCAGGCTCAGCAGGTAGCGGCCGTAGCCGTTCTTGGCCAGTGGCGCGGCCAGCGCCTGCAGCTGCTGCTCGTCGATCCAGCCGTTGTTCCAGGCGATCTCCTCCGGGCAGCACACGCGCAGGCCCTGGCGGGCCTCGATGGTCTCGATGTAGTTCGAGGCCTCGAGCAGCGACTGGTGGGTGCCGGTGTCGAGCCAGGCATAGCCGCGGCCCAGGCGCTCCAGGTGCAGCTCGCCCTGGTCGAGGTAGCAGCGGTTGAGGTCGGTGATCTCGAGTTCTCCGCGCGCCGACGGCGTCAGCGTCGCGGCGAACTCCGGCGCGCGCCCATCGTAGAAGTACAGCCCGGTCACGGCGTAATTCGAGCGCGGCTGCGCCGGCTTCTCCTCGAGCCCGATCACGCGCCCGAGCTCGTCGAACTCGGCCACGCCGTAGCGTTCCGGATCGGAGACCCAGTAGCCGAACACCGTGGCCCCGGCCTCGCGCGCGTCGGCGCGCTTGAGCATCGCGGTCAGGCCGGGGCCGTGGAAGATGTTGTCGCCCAGCACCAGGCAGCTCGGCGCGCCATCGAGGAACTCGCGGCCGATCAGGAACGCCTGCGCCAGGCCGTCCGGGCTGGGCTGCACGGCGTACTCGATCTTCATGCCCCACTGCGAGCCGTCGCCCAGCAGTGCCTTGAACAGCGCCTGCTCGTGCGGGGTGTTGATGACCAGCACCTCACGGATCCCGGCGAGCATGAGCACGCTCAGCGGGTAGTAGATCATCGGCTTGTCGTAGACCGGCAGCAGCTGCTTGCTGATCGCCTTGGTGATCGGGTAGAGCCGGGTGCCCGAGCCGCCGGCCAGGACGATGCCCTTGCGCGCGGTCATGCCGATACCCCGATCCGCTCCAGGCGGTAGCTGCCGTCGAGCACGTGGCGCACCCAGTCCTGGTTGGCCAGGTACCAGTCGACCGTCTCGGCCAGCCCGCGCTCGAAGGTGTACTTCGGCTCCCAGCCCAGTTCGTCGCGCAGCTTGCTGGCGTCGATGGCGTAGCGGCGGTCGTGGCCGGGGCGGTCGGCGACGAAGGTGATCTGCGATTCGCGCGGCTTGCCGTCCTCGCGCGGGCGGCGCTCGTCGAGCAGTGCGCAGATCGCCTGGACCACCTCGATGTTCTGCTTTTCGGCGTTGCCGCCGATGTTGTAGGTCTCGCCCACCCGGCCGCCGGCCAGCACCGTGCGGATCGCCTCGCAGTGGTCGCTCACGTACAGCCAGTCGCGCACCTGCCTGCCGTCGCCGTACACCGGCAGCGGCTCGCCGGCCAGGGCCTTGGCGATCACCAGCGGGATGAGCTTCTCCGGGAAGTGGTAGGGCCCGTAGTTGTTCGAGCAGTTGGTGGTGAGCGTGGGCAGGCCGTAGGTGTGATGGAACGCGCGCACCAGGTGGTCGGACGCGGCCTTGGAGGCCGAGTATGGCGAGTTGGGCGCGTAGGGGGTGGTCTCGGTGAACTTGCCGGTCTCGCCGAGCGTGCCGTAGACCTCGTCGGTGGACACGTGCAGGAAGCGGAACCCTTCGCGGGCCGCGCCCTGGAGCGACTTCCAGTAGTCGCGCACGGATTCCAGCAGGGCCAGGGTGCCGACCACGTTGGTCTGGATGAACGCCGCCGGGCCGTCGATCGAGCGGTCGACGTGGCTCTCGGCGGCGAAGTTCAGCACCGCGTCGGGGCGATGCTCGGCCAGCAGGCGCGAGACGAGCGCGCGGTCGCCGATGTCACCATGGATGAAGACGTGGTCGGGGTTGCCGTCGAGGTCCCTGAGCGACTCGAGGTTGCCGGCGTACGTGAGCGCGTCGAGGTTGACCACGCGCACGCCGTGCGCCACGGCCTCCCGCACGAAGTTGCCACCGATGAAACCGGCACCGCCGGTCACTAGCCAAGTTGGCACGGAACCTCCTGTGTCCTATGGGCGGAACGGGCGCCGGGCGGCCTGGCGCCAGGGCTTCAAAACGGGATGTCGTCGTCGGGGAAGTCCTCGACCGGCGCCGGCTGGCGGCTGGGCGCGGACTGCTGGCGCGGCTCCTGGCGCTGCGGGCGCGAGCGTTCGTAGCCGCCGCCACCGTCGCCACGGCCGCCGAGCATCTGCATCTCGTCGGCGATGATGTCGGTGTAGTAGCGCTTCTGGCCGTCGTCGCCGACGTGCTCGCTGTAGCTGATCCGGCCCTCGACGTAGACCTGCGAGCCTTTGCGCAGGTATTCGGCCGCGATCTCGGCGAGCTTGCCGAAGAAGGTCACGCGGTGCCACTCGGTCTTTTCCTGGGTGTTGCCGTCCCGGTCCTTGCGCACCGTGGTGGTGGCCAGGCTGATCTTGGTGACGGCCATGCCGCTCTGGGTGTAGCGGGTTTCGGGATCGTTGCCGAGATTGCCGACAAGGATCGCCTTGTTGATGCCACGGGCCATTGGGAGTCCTCGGATGTCGCCGGCGCGCCCGGCGAAAGGCATTGGATTATAGCCCGGGGGCCGGAGGCGTCGGGTCGCGACGCAAGGCCGCGTAGGACTGCGCCGCGCCGGGCCACGGGCGGGATCCTATAATCCCCCGTTCATCTTCCACGGATCGTCAATGGACGCCCCCGCCCCCCCCGCAGCCGGGCCCGGCCTGCCCGCCATCCAGGCCCTCGCGGCCGACGACATGGCCGCGATCGACGCCCTGATCCGACGCCGCCTGGCCTCGGACGTGGTGCTGATCAACCAGGTCGCCGAGCACATTGTCTCGGCCGGCGGCAAGCGCCTGCGGCCGATGCTGGTCGCGCTGGCCGGGCGCGCCACCGGCCAGGTGGGCGCGCGCCACCACCAGCTGGCGGCGATCATCGAGTTCATCCACACCTCGACCCTGCTCCACGACGACGTGGTGGACGAGTCCGATCTGCGCCGCGGCCGCAGCACGGCCAACGCGATCTGGGGCAATGCGGCGAGCATCCTAGTCGGCGACTTCCTGTACTCGCGCAGCTTCCAGCTGATGGTCGAACTCGACAGCATGCCGGTGATGCGGCTGCTGGCCGACACCACCAACCGCATCGCCGAGGGCGAGGTGCTGCAGCTGCTGCACGTGCACAACCCCGACACCGACGAGGCCGCCTACCTGGGCGTGATCGAGCGCAAGACCGCGGTGCTGTTCGCCGCCGGTACCCGCCTGGGCGCGATGGCCTCGGGCGCGGACGAGGCCGCCCAGCAGGCGCTGTACGACTACGGCATGCGCCTGGGCTATGCGTTCCAGATCGCCGACGACGTGCTCGACTACAGCGCCGACGCCCAGGCGCTGGGCAAGAACCTCGGCGACGACCTGGCCGAAGGCAAGGCGACGCTGCCGCTGATCCACGCGATGGCGCAGGCGGACGCGGCCACCCGTGCCCGTCTGCGCACCATCGTCGAACAGGGCGACAAGGGCGCAATGCCCGAGGTGCTGGCCGCGATCCGGGCCGCCGGCAGCCTGGAGTACAGCCGGGCGCGAGCACGCGAATACGCCGCCGCCGCCGAGGCCGCGCTGGCGCCCCTCCCGGCGAACGAGGCCGTCGCCGCGCTGCGCGGGCTGGCGCGCTACGCGGTCGAACGCGACTCCTGAGCCCACCGCGCCGCACGCGCGGCGGCGCGCGCCGGCGTGGTGCCCGGTACCCTGGCGCGCGCGCCGTGCTTCAGGCGATCCCGATCCCCGGGATGGCGGCGATCGCCGCCGGGTCGAACCCGGCCAGGGCGGCGAAGTGGCGGCCGCGCTCGGCATAGTCACGGTAGGCGCCGAAACTGGGCGCCCCCGGCGACAGCAGCACCACGCCCCCGCCCGCCAGCGCGGTGCGCGCCTGCGCCACGGCCTCGCCGAGACCGGCCGCCTGGCGCAGCGCGTAGCCGGCGCACCCGGCGTCCGCCGCCAGCAGCGCGTGGATCCGCGGCCCGTTCTGGCCCATGGTGACGATCGCCGCCGGCGGCCGCGCGCGCACCGCCTCGGCGAACGCGCTCCAGTCCACGCCGCGGTCGTGCCCGCCGACCAGGATCGCCACCGGGCGCCCGGCGAACACCTCCAGCGCCGCCAGGCTGGCATGCGGCGTGGTGCTGATCGAATCGTTGACGTACTCGAGGCCGTCGCGCACGCCCAGCGACTGCAGCCGGTGCGGCAGCGGGCGAAAGCCCGCCGCATGCGGCGCCAGCGCCACCGCGTCCAGGCCCAGCGCCTCGATCGCGGCGAGCACGCCGCACAGGTTGGCGCGGTTGTGGCGGCCGGGCAGCGGCACGCCGCGGGTGTCGAGCACCTCCCGGCCTCCCCGCCACAGCACGTCGCCGCGCAGGTGCCAGCCATCGGCGTGGCCGAACCAGCGCACTTCGCTGCGCGGCAGGCCGCGCCCGGCTTCGGCCAGCAGCGGATCGGCCGCATTGAGCACGGCGATGCGCGGGTGCGCCCCGGTGACCAGCGCGAGCTTGTCGCGCACGTAGCGCTCATGGCTGCCGTGCCAGTCCAGGTGCTCGGGGAAGACGTTGGTCACCAGCGCCACCTGCGGCGGCACGCCGGCGGCGGCGACATCGCCGGTCTGGTAGCTGGACAGTTCCACCACCCAGTACTCGGCCTGGCCGTCGAGCACTTCCAGCAGCGGCTGGCCGATGTTGCCGGTGAGCGCGGTGCGGTGGCCGCCCGCGCGCAGCAGGTGCGCCAGCAGCGCCGACGAGGTGCTCTTGCCCTTGGTGCCGGTGACGCAGAGCGTGGTCGCGTCCGGGCGCGAGGCGAACCAAAGCGCGGTGCCGCCGAGGAAGCGCGTGCCGCGTGATGCGGCTTCCAGTGCCTCCGGCCGGTAGGGGCTGATGCCCGGCGACTTCACCACCACGTCGAACGCGGACAGCCGCTCCGCGCTGGCCTGCGTCTCCACCCGCAGGCGCGCGTCACCCAGCGCCCGCGCCTCGTCCGCTTCGGCTTCGGAACACAACAGCGTCAGCGTGGCCGGGAAGCGGTCGTCGCCGCCGCCAGCGGGCAGGCCGTCGGCCGCCGCGCGCAGGGCTGCGTAGGCGGCGCGACCCTCGCGCCCCCAGCCCCACAGGGCCACACGGCGCCCGGCGAGCGAGGCGATGTCAGGCCGCGAAGCGTTCACGCAGCCGCTCCCACAGCGGCGCGGGGATGCCGTGCTCGCCCTTCGGCGCCAGCAGCGCGTCGACGTCGACCTCGTCCGCGCCCAGCTGCGGCGCGATCTCGCGCGCGAAGCGCGCCACCACCGCGTCCTCGCGCCACTCCGGGCGCGCGGCCAGCGCCGCCATCGCCGCGCGCGACTCGCGGCCTTCACCGACGCATTCGAACGGCTTGTGGTCGCGGTATTCGAGCAGCGCATCGAAGCCCGGGACCTGGGCCGGATCGTCGAGCAGGTTGCGGCCGAAGATCCCGACCAGGCGCGGCTTGGGCATGAACGGCGCCAGCGCCAGGAACACGAAGTGGCACTTCGGGCACACCCCGCACCAGCGGTTGACCGGGCGTTCGCCAAGCAGGTGGAAATTGCGGTTGCAGCTGGAGAAGTGGCCGTCGTAGGCATCGAGCTGCGCGAACTGGCGCGCCACCGCCAGCTCGCTCAGCGGCCGCAGCAGCGAGTAGTAGCGCAGGTCCGCGGCCACGTGCGAGCGCAGGTGCGCGGCGAAGGCGCGCTCGAACGCCCAGCCCTTGGACCACTGGTGGTTCACCTCGCCGGTGACGCTGCCGTCCGGGGCGAGGATCATGCTGCCGTAGCTGGCCGAACGCTCGTTGGAGAACACCACCTGGTCCACGCCCAGCACCACCGCGGCGAAGGCGAGGATGGCGGAGTTCACCGCGGTCACCGGGATATGTCCGTTCCACGCGCCCTGGCGGTTGTAGTCGAACAGCTCCGGCGCCAGCTGGCGGCCGATGTTGAGCATCGGCAGGCCGGTGCGCCCGGCGCAGGCGCGGATCAGCTGCGAGCCGCCGATCCAGGCCACGGTCTGCTCGACGCCCAGCGCCCGCAGCGCCTCGATGCTGACCAGCGAATCCTTGCCTCCGCCGATCGCGACCAGCGCGTGCTCGCGCAGGCCGAGCGCCGGCGCGCTGCCCCCGTCCGCATCGCTCCCTCCCCCGTTCGCGGGGGAGGGCCGGGATGGTGGCCCGTCGGCCGCAGGAAAGCGGATCCGCCCGTGCAGGTCCAGCCCGTTGCGGTACGCGAACTCGCCCAGCCCGCTGAGGTAGATCTCCTCCAGCAATGCCGCACTGGCGGCGTCGAGCCCGCCGTCCTCGACCGTGATCGTCGCCGGCACCGCGGCCTTGTAGTAGCTCACCCCGGCAACCAGGTGCAGCAGCCGCAGCGCGCGCCCGGCCGCGGCGGCGCGGGCGCCGTCGAGCGCGAACGGCGCGCCGGGCAGGCTCACCGTCTCGACCAGCTCGGGGCCGTCGTCGAAGGCATAGACCAGCCGCGCCACCCCGCTGGCGGGATCGAATCCGCTGCGCAGGAAGCGGAAGGCGCCGATCGCGTCGCGATTGAACTGCCACTGGCTCATTCGATGATGTCCTCCACCGGCAGCGAGCGCAGGTTGTACGTGCTGGCCATGACATGGCCGTAGGCGCCCGTGTCGGCCACCAGCATCGCGTCGCCGGGCGCGGTCGCCGCCGGCAGCTTCACCCGGCGGCCGAACACGTCGCTGGATTCGCAGATCGGCCCGACCACGTCGAAGTCGCGCAGCTGCCCGTCCCCGATCCGGTCCAGGTTCACGATGTCGTGCCAAGCGTCGTACAGCGCCGGCCGGATCAGTGCGTTCATGCCCGCGTCCAGGCCCACCCGGTGCACGCCGTCCTTCTCCACCACCTGGCTGCAGCGCGCCAGCAGCACGCCGGCCTCGGCCACCAGGAAGCGGCCCGGTTCGATCGCCAGCTCGAAGCCCGGGTGCACCTTCCTGACGTCGGCCAGGCCGGCGCCCCAGTCCTCCAGGTCGAACGGCTCGTCGTCGGCCGCATACGGGACCGGCAGGCCGCCGCCGATGTCGAGCACCTCCACGGTGCCGATGCGGCGCGCGAAGCCGGCCATCGCGTCGACCATCTCGCGCCAGTGCTCGCGCGTTTCCACGCCGCTGCCCAGGTGCGCGTGCAGGCCGGTGATGCGCACGTCCAGGGCG
The DNA here is from genome assembly GCF_007859305.1 of Luteimonas wenzhouensis. Classification (GTDB taxonomy): domain Bacteria; phylum Pseudomonadota; class Gammaproteobacteria; order Xanthomonadales; family Xanthomonadaceae; genus Luteimonas; species Luteimonas wenzhouensis. Next base: position 48,286 of record NZ_VOHE01000007.1, on the reverse strand, counting down.
CGCGCCAGCGCCTCGAATTCCTCGACCCGCGACGCGGCCAGGCCGAACTTCGAGGCCTTGCCCCCGGTGGTGACCTTCTCGTGGTGGCCGTCGCCGAAGCCCAGGTCGATGCGCAGCCACACGCCGCGGCCGCGGAACACGTCGGGCCAGCGCTGCAGCAGCTCGCAGTTGTCGACGGTGACGGTGACCCCGCGCTCGAACGCGCCGGCGTACTCGTCGACGGGGGCGAAGCTCGGCGTGAACAGCACCCGCGCCGGATCCAGCCCCGGCACGCTGGCGAACACGTGCCCGACCTCGGCCAGCGACACGCACTCCAGCCCGAACCCTTCGGCCACCAGCGCGCGCAGGATCGCCGGATGCGGGTTGGCCTTGATCGCGTAGTAGCGCCGGTCCACCGACTCCACGCCCAGCAGCTGGCGCGCCCGCGTGCGCACCGTGGGCAGATGGTAGACATAGCGCGGCGTGCCGTCGGCGGCGAGCGCCAGCAACCGCTCGCGCTCGCCGCGCCACCAGGGATCGGGCCGCGGGCGCACGGTGCCGAGGATGTCCTTCCAGCGCGGGCCGAACACCCCGGTCTCGTACACCGGCATCGCGCCCGAATCGATCAACTCGGCGTGCAGCACCGGCAGCAGGCCGTCGGCGTCGGCCTCGTCGATGACGAAGGTGAGGTTGAGGTCGTTGGATGACTGCGAGATCAGGTGCACCCGCTCGCGGCCGAACGTGGCCCACACGTCCGAGAGCTTGTGCAGCAGCGAGCGCATGCCCAGGCCGACCAGGGTGATCGCCGCGCACGGCGCGATCACCTTGACCCGGCAGACCTGGGCCAGGTCCTCGGACAGCCGCGCCAGCACGTCGGTGCTGACCAGGTTCTCGCTCGGGTCGAGCGAGACGGTGACGTTGGTCTCGGCCGAACCGATCAGGTCCACCGACAGGCCGTGGCGGCGGAAGCGCTCGAAGATGTCGGCCAGGAAGCCGACCGACTGCCACATGCCCACCGTTTCCATCGACACCAGCACGATGCCGTTGCGGCGGCTGATCGCCTTGACGCCCGGCACGTGGGCGGCGTCGGCGTCGATGCGCGTGCCCGGCAGCTCGGGTCGGGTGGTGTCGAGGATCGCCATCGGCACGCCGCTGACCCGGCACGGGCCGAGCGAGCGCGGGTGCAGCACCTTGGCGCCGGTGGTCGCGATCTCCTGCGCCTCGGCGTAATCGAGCCGGGTGAGCAGGCGCGCGTCGGGCACCTCGCGGGGGTTGGCGGTGAACATGCCCGGCACGTCGGTCCAGATCTCCACCCGGCGCGCGCGCAGCAGCCCGCCGAACAGCGCCGCCGACGTGTCCGAACCGCCGCGGCCGAGCACCGCGGTGCCGCCCCCGGGATGGCGGGCGATGAAGCCCTGGGTCAACAGCAGGCGGCTCGGCTGGGCGGCGAAGCGCGCGCGCCAGTCGTCGTCGGCCTCGCGCCGGCACGAGGCCGACAGGCGCCGGCCCCAGTCGCTCTGGTTGGGCAGTTCGATCGCATCCAGCCAGTCGCGCGCGTCGGTCCAGCCGAAATCCAGGCCCTGCGCGCGCAGGTAGGCCACGCCCAGGGTCGAGGAGAGCAGTTCGCCCTGCGCCAGCACCTCGGCCTGCCAGTCCAGGCGGCGGCCGGGCGCGCGCGCATCGTCGAGCAGCGCGCGCAGCGCCGCCAGGCGCCCGCCCAGCACCGCATCCGGCTCCAGGCCGAGTTCCCGGGCGAAGGCGCGATGGCGCTCGACCAGCGCATCGACCCGCGCGCCCGCGTCGTCGGCGCCGCCGGCGATCGCGGTCAGCTCATTGGTCACACCTGAAAGCGCCGAGACCACCACCAGCACGCGACCGCCGCATTCCTCGGCACGTTTGCCCGCCAACTGCCCGATCGTGTCCCAGCGATGGCGTTGCGACACCGACGTGCCGCCGAACTTGAGCACGACCCAGGGCGTGCCGATCGGAGAGGAAGGCATGAAGTGGCAGGTCCAGCGAAACGGGCGGGAACGCCCGGCATGCGGGCGCAGCGCGGATTCTAACCGGATCGCCAGCCGCGGGCGCCGTGGCGCGGGCATGCCGCGGCAATGCATGCGGCGCGGCTTGCTAAGCTGCGCGCCCCTTCGTCCGCCGCGCTCGCCATGTCCCGACGCTACCTGCAGCTCGATGTCTTCGCCGACCGCCCCGGGGTGGGCAATCCACTGGCCGTGGTCCTGGACGCCGAAGGCCTGGACGATGCTGCCATGCAGGCGATCGCGCGCTGGACGCGGCTGCCCGAGACCACGTTCGTGTTCCCGCCGACCGCGCCCGATGCCAGCTACGCATTGCGCATGTTCAGTCCGCAGCGCGAGGTGCCCTTCGCCGGCCATCCCAGCGTCGGCACCGCGCACGCCGTGCTCGAGGCCGGCCTCGCGCAGCCCGTCGACGGGCATCTGGTGCAGGAAGGCGTGGCCGGCCTGCTGCCGCTGCGCGTGCGCGGCGCCGGAGCCGCGCGCACGATCGCGATCCGCACGCCGCGGGCGCGGGTCGCCGAAGTGGCCGACGCCGACGATGCGCGGCTGGCCGATGCGCTGGCGGGCCTGGCGCGCGGCGCGCTGCCGCCGGTGCTGATGGACGGCGGCCGCCGCTGGTGGCTGGCCGAACTGGCCGACGAGGCCACGCTGCGCAGCGCAGCCCCGGACTGGGCGGCGATTGAACGCCTGGCGCAAGGCACGGGCAGCATGGGCCTGTGCGTGTACGCGCGCTGCCAGGCTCGCGCGTACGACCTCGCCGTGCGCGCCTGGGTCGGCGCGGGGCGCTGCTTCGAGGACGCCGCATCCGGTGCGGCCAACGCCACCCTCGCGGCCTGGCTGGCCTCGCGCGACGCCCTGCCCGGCCGCGACGGCCGCTACCGGGTGAACCAGGGACGCGAGGTCGGCTTCGATGCCTGCCTCGAACTCGAGGTCGACGGCGACGGCGAGGTGTGGTCTGGCGGCCAGGTGCAGACGGTCGTCACCGGCACGCTCGACTGGAACGCGCCGGCACCGCGCTGAGCGCAGCGCGGGGCACGCCGCGGCTACGGCACCGCGCGCACGTCCACCTGCACCCGGATGCGGTCGCCGGGGTGGTGGTCGGTGCGGGTCACGTACTCGCGCCCGCCGTACTCGTAGGTGACGTCGTAGGCGACCACGTCGCGCGGGTCATGGCCACCGTCGCCGGCGTACCGGTCGCCGTAGGGTTCCGGGTCGCAGACGGTGACCACGTGCTCGGGCCCGCGCCGGCGGGTCTCGTAGACGCGGCGGCCGATGGCGCTGCCAGCCCCGGCGCCGACCGCGGTGCCGATCAGCTGGCCGCTGCCGTCGCCGAACCGGCTGCCCAGCACGGCGCCGGCGATGCCGCCGAGCACGCTGGCGGCGAGGCGGCCGTTATCGTCGCGGCGGCGCGCGTCGGGATCGTACCCGCCACCGTACCCGTCGTACGGATCGTCGCGATGGACGTACCCGTCGCGGCGCACCTGGCAGTCGCGCGCCGACCGCGTGGGCCGGGCGTACCCGTCGAGCACCGGGTCCACGCGCAGCACCCGCGCCCACGCGTACTGCGGCTGCGGATCAGAGCCGCGCCAGTCGCCGCCACGCGGCCCGGGGGTGCGGTGGGGAGAGTCGCCATACGGTCCGTCGTACTCGCGACCGCCCTGGGCGGAGGCGGTGCCCGTGGCGACGACGAGAACGAGGACGGCGGCAAGGCAGGTCGCCTGGAGCTTCATCGTGCTGGTTCCGGCGCGTGGACGAAGGGCGCGCCGGTCCACGCTAGGCAAGCACCGCTAACGCGGACCTGAATCCCGCGGCCGGCCCGTGGCGCTCAACGCGCCGACAGCCAGGCCAGGACCTGCGTGGCGCAGTCGGCGGCACCGCGCCCGAGCAGCGGCCCGACGTGGCTGACCGCCGAGGCCCGCAGCAGCGAGGCCTGGTGCTCGCTGGCCAGGGCGGCGGTGAGCGCGGGCGGCACGTCGTCGTCGACCATCGAGGCCACGTACAGCGCCGGGCACGGCGGATGCGGCACCTGGCGCCCGGCATGGGCCTCGCGCATCGCGCGCCCGCTCTCGTCGCGCCAGTGGCGGAACGCGAACAACGCGGTCGCCTCGTCCGCGTCGGGCAGCGCGCGCCGGGTCCCGGTCAGGCGCGCGTCGCGCTGCCAGGGGATGACGTCCGGCCATTCGCGCCGCGGCAGCTGCGCATGCCAGGGCGCGGGCGGCAGCGGATTGACCAGTACCAGCGCATCGGCCTCGCCGGCGCACTCGAGCGCCAGCAGCCCGCCAAGGCTGGCGCCGACCAGGGCGCGCGGGCGCGGCAGCCGGCGCAGCGCCTGGCGTACCTGGGCGAGATAGAAGTCGAGGCCGGTCGCGGCCAGCCCCAGCGGCGAGGGCTGCAGGTCCGGTGCGCACACGCGCACCCCGCGGGCCTCGAACACGCCCCTCCAGATGTTCCATTCCCAGCCGCCGCCCCCGCCTCCGTGCACCATCAGCGCCGCACCCGGGCCGCTACCCAAGCAGTTCCGCCTCCAGCGTGATCGGCACCGCGCTCAGCGCCTTGGACACCGGACAGTTCTGCTTGGCGTCGTCGGCGATCGCGCGGAAGGTCTTCTCGTCCAGCCCCGGCACCTTGGCCTTCATGCCCAAGCGGATCGCGCTGAGCGTGGGTCCGCCCTCGAGCGAGAGGTCCACCGCGGCCGTGCCTTCGAGCCACTCCGGCGGATGGCCGGCTTCGGTGAGCTTGGCCGACAGCGCCATGGTGAAGCAGCCAGCGTGGGCAGCCGCGATCAGCTCCTCGGGATTGGTGCCCTTCTCCTCGCCGAAGCGGCTGTTGAAGCCGTAGCGGGTGCCGTCGAGCAGGCCGCTGGCCGGGGTGGTGAGGCTGCCGCGGCCAGTCTTGAGGTCGCCTTCCCAGCGCGCGGTCGCCTTGCGTGAAATGCCCATCGTGTTCGCTCCTGTCGGTTCGGCAATCTTCGCAAGCTAACCGCCACGGCGTTACCGCGGCGTGGGTGGACGCGGCATGCTGCGACGCAACGCGCCGTGGCGGCGGTGACGCGATAAGGTGGCCCCCCGCCATGACGCCCCTCGAGCGAGCGCTCGCTCGGCAGCGTTCCTCCTCCCGTGGACTGCCATGACGGCCGCAAGCGGATCCGCCCGCGGAACGGGACCACGGCGCCCGGGCCGCGGCGCGGATCTCCCCGCAGACGCCGGCCGGCGGCCGGCCCCAGCAAGGGAGGATCGGCCCCATGCCCCACTCGACGCAACAGATCCGCAACGTGGCCCTGGCAGGCCACCCCGGCGCCGGCAAGACCACCCTGTTCGAAGCCCTGCTGCATGCCGGCGGCGCGATCCAGGCGGCAGGCACCGTCGAACGCGGCAACACCGTGTCCGACTTCGATCCGGTGGAGAGGCAGCGCGGGCATTCGATCGACGCCGCGATCGCCAGCCTCGGCCACGCGGCCGGCCCCGGGGGGCCGGTCCATCTCAACCTCGTCGACCTTCCCGGCTATCCCGACTTCCGCGGCCCGGCGCTCGCGGCGCTGGCGGCGGTGGACACCGCGCTGGTGGTGGTCGATGCCGCGGGCGGCGTCAAGCACGGCACCCGGCGGCTGATGGCGCGCGCGAAGGAGCGCAACCTGTGCCGCGCGATCGCCATCAACCGCATCGACGCCGACGGCGCCGACCCCGGTCGCGTGCTCGACCAGCTGCGCGAGGCCTTCGGCACCTGCATGCTGCCGCTCAACCTGCCCGCCGCCGGCGCCCGGGTGGTCGACTGCTTCGGCCAGGCCGACGGCGACAGCGACCTGGGCCCGGTCGCCGACTGGCACCGGCGGATCCTCGACCAGGTGGTCGAGATCAACGAGACGGTGATGGAGCACTATCTCGAGCTCGGCGAGGCCGGTCTGCGCGGCGACGAGCTGCACGACGCCTTCGAGCAGTGCCTGCGCGAGGGCCACCTGGTGCCGGTGTGCTTCGTCTCCGCCCGCACCGGCACCGGCGTGCGCGAACTGCTCGACATCGCCGCGCGCCTGTTCCCGCATCCCGGCGAGGCCAACCCGCCGCCCTTCGTGAAGGGCACCGGCGCGCACGCGCAGCCGTTCGCGACCACGCCCGATCCGGACGCGCACGTGGTCGCCGACGTGTTCCGGATCCTGCACGATCCGTTCGTCGGCAAGCTCGGCGTGTTCCGCGTCTACCAGGGCACGGTGCGCCGCGACAGCCGCCTGTTCGTCGACGATGGGCGCAAGCCGTTCCGGGTCGCGCACCTGTTCCGGCTGCAGGGCAAGGAGCACGTCGAGATCGACGAGGCGGTGCCCGGCGACATCGCCGCGGTGGCCAAGGTCGAGGAACTGCACTTCGACGCGGTGCTCCACGACAGCCACGACGAGGACCACATCCACCTCGCGCCGGTGGCCTTCCCCACGCCGATGTTCGGGCTGGCGGTGGAGGCCGGCAACAAGGGCCAGGAGCAGAAGCTGGCGACCGCGCTGCAGCGCCTGGCCGAGGAGGACCCGTGCTTCCACGTCGAGCACGAGGAGGAGACCCGCGAGACCGTCGTGCGCGGCCTGTCGGACCTGCACCTGCGGGTGCAGATCGACCGCCTGCGCGACCGCTTCGGGGTCGAGGTGCGCACCCGCCCGCCGCGCATCGCCTACCGCGAGACCATCTCTGCGCCAGCAGAAGGCCACTACCGCCACCGCAAGCAGACCGGCGGCGCCGGCCAGTTCGGCGAGGTGTTCCTGCGGGTCGAGCCGCTGCCGCGCGGGGCCGGATTCGAGTTCGTGGACGAGGTCAAGGGCGGCGTGATCCCCTCGCAGTTCCTGCCCGCGGTGGAGAAGGGCGTGCGCCAGGCGCTGCGCTCGGGCGCGATCGCCGGCTTCCCGATGCAGGACCTGCGGGTGGTGGTGTACGACGGCAAGCACCATCCAGTCGACAGCAAGGAAGTGGCCTTCGTCGTGGCCGGCCGCAAGGCGTTCCTCGACGCGGTGCTCAAGGGCCGGCCGCAGGTGCTCGAACCGGTGGTCGACCTGGAGGTGCACGCGCCCGAGTCGTGCATGGGCGATATCAGCGGCGGCCTGGCGGCCAAGCGCGCGCGCATCACCGGCACCGACGCCACCGGCGGCGGCGAGGTGGTGGTGAGCGCCCAGGTGCCGCTGTCGGAACTGGAAGGCTATGCCGCCGAGCTCAAGTCAGTGACCGCCGGTCGCGGCCGCTACACCCTTGATTTCAGCCACTACGAGCCGGTCCCGCCACAGGTGCAGCAGGCGCTCGCGGCCGCCTGGCGGCCGCGCCAGGACGACGACTGAGCCGGCGCGTGCGCGCATGACGCCCGCCCTGGCTGCCCTGCTCGCCGACGCGGTCCTGGTCCTGCACGCGGGGGTGGTGGCGTTCGTGGTGCTGGTCGCGCTGGCGGTGCCGGTGGGCGGCGTGCGGGGCTGGCGCTGGGTGCGGGGATACGCGCTGCGCAGCGTGCGCCTGGCGCTCGCGCTGGTGATCGCGCTGCAGGCCTGGCTGGGCCGGCTGTGCCCGCTCACCACCTGGGAACAGGCGCTGCGAACCCGAGGAGGCCAGCACACTTACAGCGAATCCTTCATCCAGTACTGGCTATCGCGGCTGATTTTCCTCGAGGCCCCGTGGTGGCTGTTCGTGCTCGGCTACACCCTGTTCGCCGGACTCGTCGCCGCCGGGTGGTGGCGCTGGCCGCCCCGTCGGCGGAAGGGGCGGCCGGGTCGAGGCGGGCGCTGACGCCCGCATTTTTTTCGCGGTTTCCTATTGGCGGCGGGTTGTGGATGTCCTACATTGCGCCTGCCGGCACGTTCGGCCACTCCATACGCTGATCACATCACCCAGACGAGGGAACACAAAACCCATGGCAAAGAAGAAGGCCACGACCAAGAAGGCTGCCGCCACGAAGAAGGCCGCCAAGCCTGCCGCGCCGAAGGCGATCAAGGAGCCGCTGACCAAGTCCGGCCTGGTCGCGCACATCGCCACGGCCACCAGCCTCGCCGCGAAGGACGTCCGTGCCGTGCTCGCCGCGCTCGAGGGCGCGATCCACGGCTCGCTCAACAAGAGGGGCGCGGGCACCTTCACCCTGCCGGGCGTGGCCAAGTTCACCGCGGTGAGCGTGCCGGCCAAGCCGCGCCGCAAGGGCATCAACCCGTTCACCAAGGAAGAGCAGTGGTTCGCCGCCAAGCCGGCCTCGGTGAAGGTCAAGGTGCGCCCGCTCAAGAAGCTCAAGGACGCGGCCGCCTGACCCGGCGCCGGGCCTCGAGTCGACCGGACGGGACGGCGCTGCCGTCCCGTTCCGTTTCCGGCGCATGCAAAGCGCCGACTGCATGCGCCACCGCCACCGCTCCATGTTGATCCGCTACGCATTGCCCCTGGTCGCAGTGGCGACGCTCGCCCTGGTCTTCGTGTTGCGCGGCTGCGGCGGGGAGCGGACGCCCACGCCGGTCGCGACCGCCAGCGCCGAAGCTGCGGCCGGGTCCGAAGCGCGGTCCGCGGCGCGCGCGCAGGCGGTCGCCGAGGCAGAGCTGCGCCAGCACTACGAATCGGCAATGCGCGCCGCGGTCTCGACCCTGCACCGCTACCTGGCCAAGCTGCCGGAGGACCACGCCGCCGCCGATGCGTTCTGGTCCGGCGGCGCGCCCGCGGCCGACGCGACCGAGGCCGACCTGCGCGCGCTGGCGTCGCCGCCGCGGCAGTTCCGCAGCCGGAACCGCGCGCCCTCCGTGCTCGAGGGCGATCCGCTGCCCACGGCGGTCAGGATCCCGGTGGATCTTCGCCTGGTGCCTGCCGAGGGCCCCATGCGCCGCTACGCGGGCTGGTACGAGTTGCGCCACGAGCCGGCCGGGGACGCGTGGCGGATCACCGCCGCGTCCGTCGACGCCCTTCCGGCCGCGCAGTAGCATGGCCGCGGCCATGGCGCCGGAGGGCGGTCGGATGGGCAAGCGGTTCTGGATCTGCGGCGCGGTGATGGGCTTCGCCGCGCTGGTGCTGACCCTCGTGGTGCACGCGCTGCTGCTGGGCGGGCACTACAGCGAGCTGGGGGCGATGTACCGCGATGCCGCCGACGGCGCGCGCCGCTTCGGCTGGCTGCTGCTGGCGCACGCCCTGCTCGGCTACGCGATGACCTGGGTGTTCGCGCGCGGCTTCGACCAGGGCCGCCCCACCCTCGGCCAAGGGTTGCGTTTCGGCCTGGCGATGGCGCTGTTCGGGCCGGTGCCGGCGATCCTGCTGCAGTACGCGATGCAGCCCGTGCCCGGCTCGCTGATCCTGCGCCAGGCGCTGCTGGGCACGCTGGCGATGATGGCGCTGGGGATGCTGTTGGCCTGGCTGCAGCCGCGCCGGCCGACCCTGGTCGAGCCGGACTGAAGGCGCGCCTTCACCGTCGATTCGGCCGGCGCCGCCGACCCTGGCGCGCTCGCAGTGCCCGCCCCGCCCATGGATCGACCCGCGCGCGAACCTGCCGCCCCGCCCCCCGTCGTCCGTCGTCCGCGCCGCGCGCGCGGCGGGCAGGCCGGCTGGCGGATCGTGGCGGCCGACCCGCGCGAGGCCGCCACGCCCTGGGCACGCCGCCTCAGCGCTTGGGCTGGAGCATCGTCCCGGTGCAGTTCTTCGCGCCGCAACGGCAGCCCCAGAGCTTCTTGAGCTTCGGGGTGTGCGGTTCGTCGAGCACGATGCCGTAGTTGTAGGTCAGCTCCTCGCCCGGGCGGATGTTGCGCAGGGCGACGATGAAGACCTTGTCCTTCTCCGGGCGCCCCTTCGGGTCTTCCTCGACCTCGGACTCGCAGTTCGGATCGCAGCTGTGGTTGATCCAGCGCGCGACGTTGCCGCGGATGTTCGCGTCGATCACGTAATGGTCGTTGAGCGTGAACAGGAAGGTGTGGCCGTCTTCGTCCTCGTCGCCGTATTCCTCGTCGACCTCGTCGTGGGTACGCAGCTTGCCGCGGTACTGGATGATGCGCTCGCCCTTCCTGATCGGCGCGATGGCGAAGACGCCGTTGCCGTGGATCGGGGACTTGCGGGCTTCGATCTTCTTTTTCTGCATCTCGGACGCGGTCGTGGAAACGGAACGCCCATTGTGGCACGAGCGGCGCTCGATACCCGCCCGCGCCCCCGTGGCGCAGGCGGGAAGTCACCGTGACCGATGGCCCGGCGCGGCGCGGGCGCGTCCGCCGAGCTCCCCGTGCCACGTTGGAACCGATGGCTTCCACCACCACTGCCGCCCATGCGCCCGCACCCGATCGTGCTGCTCGTCCTGACGACCGTCCTCGCGACCCCCGCCTGCCAGCGCGGGACCGCCGCGCCGGCCGCGTCCGCTCCCGCCACCGCCCCCGCCGGCCAGGCCGCCACCGACCCGCTGGCCGCCCAGGGCGAGTACCTGGTGCGGATCGCCGGCTGCAACGACTGCCATACCCCCGGCTACGCCGAACGCGGCGGCGACGTCCCCACGTCCGAATGGCTCGTCGGCTCGCCACTGGGACACCTCGGCCCTTGGGGCACGAGCTATCCCACCAACCTGCGCCTGAGCATCGGCGCGCTCGGTGAGGAGGAGTGGCTGGCCTACACCGCCAACCTGCACACCCGTCCGCTGATGCCCGACTTCGCGCTGCGGCAGATGCGCGAGCGCGACCGCCGCGCGATCTACCGCTTCGTGCGCTCGCTCGGCCAGGCCGGCGAACCCGCGCCCAAGGCGCTGCCGCCGGGCGTGGCGCCGCCCCCGCCCTACCTGCAGCTGGTGCTGCCCGAGGCGGCCGCCGCGACCCGGGACCAGGCACCCGTGCGGTAGCCGGACATCCCCGGGTCGAACCCGGCCCCGGGGCACGCCCATGAGTGCGCGCCCCAGGGGGCGCTCGCCGGCCAGGACGGCGCGCGCCCTCTTGGCCGCGGCGCCCGACTGTCAGGAGCCATGCCCCGCGCCGCCGCGTTGGCGGACGGCTCCCTGCGCGGCCGCCCGGGCGGCCGGGGGCGTCTTCGGCCCGTGGCTGCCGGCTGAAGCGTTCCATGCACGGTGTTTGAGCCGGGCGGACCGAAAGAGTACAATTTTGGTCCCCTTTTCGAGAACGGTTCCCATCCGTGCTCCGCGTCACCCGCCTGACCGACTACGCCACCGTGGTGATGACCGTCCTGGCCTCGCAGCCGGAGGCGGTGCTCAGCGCGGCCGAACTGGCCGAGCGCTCGGGCCTGGAAGTGCCCACGGTGAGCAAGCTGCTCAAGCCACTGGCCCAGGCCGGCCTGGTGGAAGGCTTCCGCGGCGTGCGCGGCGGCTACCGCCTGGCGCGTCCGCCGGCCGCGATCACCCTGTGCGACATCGTCGAGGCGATGGAAGGGCCGCTGGCGATGACCGAGTGCAGCCTCGACGACGGCGAATGCGGCATCTCGCAGCAATGCGGGGTGCGCGCGAACTGGCGCCGGATCAATGACGTGGTCGCCGATGCCCTGCGCGGCGTGAGCCTGGCGCAGATGCTCGACGACCTTCCTCCCCCACCCCCGCCGGCGCGGCGCATCGCCGCCCGCCTGGCCGACGCGTAGCGGGCGGCCGACGCCGCACCCGCGCACCGCATCCACGAGGCAGCCCACATGGCCACCGAAGTCGCAGAACCCATCGCCAACCGCGAAATCCACGAACAGCTCGGCCGCCGCTACGAGGCCGGGTTCGTCACCCAGATCGAGTCCGACTCGCTTCCGCCGGGCCTGGACGAGGACGTGATCCGCGCCCTGTCGGCCAAGAAGGAGGAGCCGGAGTGGATGACCCAGTGGCGCCTGGCCGCCTACCGCCACTGGCTGACCATGCCGGTGCCCGACTGGGCCAAGCTGCGCATCGCGCCGATCGACTTCCAGGCGATCAGCTACTACTCCGCGCCCAAGGGCCCGAAGTACAAGTCCTTCGACGAGGTGCCCAAGGAGCTTCTGGAAACCTACGACAAGCTCGGCGTGCCGCTGCACGAGCGCGCGCGCCTGGCCGGGGTGGCGGTGGACGCGGTGTTCGACTCGGTCTCGGTCGGCACCACGTTCCAGAAAGAGCTGCGCGAGAAGGGCGTGATCTTCTGCTCGATGTCCGAGGCGATCCGCGAGCACCCGGAGCTGGTGCGCCAGTACCTGGGCACCGTGGTGCCGGTGGGCGACAATTACTTCGCCGCGCTCAACTCGGCAGTGTTCTCCGACGGCTCTTTCGTGTACATCCCCAAGGGCGTGCGCTGCCCGATGGAGCTGTCCACCTACTTCCGCATCAACGCCGGCCACACCGGCCAGTTCGAGCGCACCCTGATCGTGTGCGAGGACAAGGGCTACGTGTCCTACCTCGAGGGCTGCACCGCACCCATGCGCGACGAGAACCAGCTGCACGCGGCGGTGGTGGAGCTGGTGGCGCTGGACGACGCCGAGATCAAGTACTCCACGGTGCAGAACTGGTACCCGGGCGACGAGGAGGGCCGCGGGGGCATCTACAACTTCGTCACCAAGCGCGCCGAATGCCGCGGCGCGCGCAGCAAGGTGGTATGGGCCCAGGTCGAGACCGGCTCTGCGATTACCTGGAAGTACCCCTCGTGCGTGCTTCTGGGCGACGACTCGAGCGGCGAATTCCACTCGGTCGCACTCACCCACCACCGCCAGCAGGCCGACACCGGGACCAAGATGATCCACGTCGGCAAACGCACCAAGAGCAAGATCGTCAGCAAGGGCATCAGCGCCGGCCGCGGCCAGAACACCTATCGCGGCCTGGTGAAGGTGGCCGCCGGCGCCGAAGGCGCGCGCAACTACACCCAGTGCGACAGCCTGCTGATCGGCAAGCAGTGCGGCGCCCACACCTTCCCCTACATCGAGGTGAAGAACCCCGGCGCGACCGTCGAGCACGAGGCTACCACCTCGAAGATCAGCGACGACCAGCTGTTCTACTGCCGCGCCCGCGGCATTTCCGAGGAGGACGCGGTGAGCCTGATCGTCGACGGCTTCTGCAAGCAGGTCTTCAAGGAGCTGCCGATGGAGTTCGCGGTCGAAGCCAAGAAACTGCTGGACGTGAGCCTGGAAGGCTCGGTCGGCTAGCAAGACCTCCTGCCCGCGCGCGCGGGGGCAGGTGCCCGAAGGGCGGATGGGGGCAGCCCGACGCGACACGCCCCCACCCCAGCCCTCCCCCGCACGCGGGGGAGGGAGCAGACCAACGAACGGACCCCGAACATGCTCAAGATCGACAACCTCCACGCCTCCATCGGCGGACGCGACATCCTCAAGGGCCTGTCGCTGCACGTGAAGCCCGGCGAAGTGCACGCCATCATGGGCCCCAACGGCTCGGGCAAGTCCACGCTGGGCAACATCATCGCCGGGCGCGACGGCTACCAGGTCACCGAGGGCAGCGTGGAGTTCGAAGGCCGCCCGCTGCTGGAGCTGGAGCCGGAAGAGCGCGCCGCGGCCGGCGTGTTCCTCGCCTTCCAGTACCCGGTCGAGATCCCGGGGGTGAACAACACCTACTTCCTGCGCAGCGCGCTCAATGCCCAGCGCAAGGCCCGCGGCGAGGAGGAGCTGGACTCGGTGCAGTTCCTCAAGCTGGTGCGCGAGAAGCTCTCGGTGCTGCACCTGGACGACAAGCTGCTGCACCGCGGCGTCAACGAGGGGTTCTCGGGCGGCGAGAAGAAGCGCAACGAGATCTTCCAGCTCGCGGTGCTGGAACCGAAGCTGGCGATCCTGGACGAAACCGATTCGGGCCTGGACATCGACGCGCTCAAGCACGTGGCCGACGGGGTCAACGCCCTGCGCTCGCCCGAGCGCGCGTTCGTGGTGATCACCCACTACCAGCGCCTGCTCGAGTACATCCGCCCCGACGTGGTCCACGTGCTGGCGGACGGCCGGATCGTCGAATCCGGCGGCCCGGAACTGGCCCAGCAGCTGGAGGAGCACGGCTACGCCTGGATCGCCGGGCGGCAGGCGCCGGAGGCCGTGGCGTGACCAGTCCACTGCTCCAGTCGCTGGCGTCTGGCTTCTCCGGCGACGACGCGCGCCGCGCCCTGCTCGAGGCCGCGCTGCGCGACGGCCTGCCGGGCCCGCGCAGCGAACGCTGGAAGTACACCCCGCTGCGCGCGCTGGACCGGCGCAGCTTCGGCACGCCCGGCCCGGCAACGATCGATGCCGCGCTGCTCGACGGCATCCCCGCGCCGCGCCTGGTGTTCGTCAACGGCGGCTTCGACGCCGCGCTGTCGCGCCTGGACGCACTGCCGGCCGGGGTGGAGCTGGCGGCGGACGGGCCGGGCGAGGCGTCCGTGCCCGAAGCCACCGGCGACGGCCCCGTGCGTCCCGGCGACACCGTGTTCGCGCGCCTCAACGTGGCCCTGGCCAGGACCGGCGTGCACCTGCGCGTGGCCGAGAGCGTCCAGGTCGCGCAGCCCGTCCACCTGGTGTTCGTCGGCGCCGAGGCCGGCGCCGATGCCGTGGCCTGGCACCTGCGCCACCGGATCGAGGTGGCGGCCAGCGCGTCGCTGCGGGTGATCGAACACCACCTCGCCCACGGCGTGCACCGGCATCTGGACACCGCCACGCTCGCGGTTTCGGTGGCGCAGGACGCGCTGCTCGAACACGCCAGGGTGCAAGGCCCGGCCGACGGCGCCACCTCGTTCGCGCGCACCGACGCGGTGCTGCAGGCACGCGCCGGCTACCACCGCGTCGACCTCGAACTGGGCGGCGCGCTGTCGCGGCACGAGCTCAACGTGCGGCTGGAAGGGGAAGGCGCCTCGCTGGCGGCGCACGGCGTGCTGCTGGCCAACGGACGCCGCCACGTGGACACCCGCCTGGGGATCGAGCATGCCGCCCGCGACACCCGCTGCGAGCTGCTGTGGCGCGGCATCGGTGCCGGGCGCGGCCACGTGGTGTTCCACGGCGGCATCACCATCCACCCGGGCGCGGACGGCACCGACGCCCGGCTGTCGAACAAGAACCTGCTGCTCTCGCCCAACGCCGAGATCGACACCCAGCCGGTGCTGGTGATCCACGCCGACGAGGTGCAGGCCGCGCACGGTGCGACCGTCGGCCAGCTCGACGCCAACGCGCTGTTCTACCTGCGCGCGCGCGGCGTGCCCCAGGCCGAGGCGCGGCAGATGCTGACCGCCGCGTTCTGCCGCGAGCCGCTGGCCGCGGTGGAGGACGCCGCGGTGGGCGAGGCCCTGCTGGCCCGCCTGGACGCGGCCCTGGAGGGGCTGTCGGCATGAGCGCGGGCTCCCCCGTGCAGCCGCGCCCGCCTGCGCCCGCCGGCGCGCGCGTCGACTGGGCACGGGTCCGCGCCGACTTCCCGCTGCTCCGGCGGACGGTCCACGGCAAGCCGCTGGTCTACCTCGACAGCGCGAACACCGGGCAGAAGCCGGCCCCGGTGATCGAGGCCGTCGACGCGTTCTACCGCCGCCACAACGCCAACGTCAGCCGCGCGGTGCACGCGCTCGGCACCGAGGCGACCGAAGCCTACGAAGCCGCGCGCACGGCGCTGGCCGGCCTGGTCAACGTGCGCGGCGACGAGCTGGTGCTGTGCAGCGGCACCACCTTCGCCATCAACCTGGTGGCCTATTCGTGGGCGTTGCCGCGGCTCAAGGCCGGCGACGTGATCCTGGTGACCCGCATGGAGCACCACGCCAACATCGTGCCCTGGCAGCTGGTGGCCGAACGCACCGGCGCGGTGGTGCGGCCGGTCGACCCCACCCCCGATGGCGCGCTCGACCTGGACACGCTGTACCGGGCAATGACGCCGGAGGTGAAGCTGCTGGCGGTGACGCACGTGTCCAACGTGCTGGGGACGGTCAACCCGGTGCGCGAGATCTGCCGCGAGGCGCGTCGGCGCGGGATCGCCACCGTGGTCGACGGCTCGCAGGCGGTGCCGCACATGACGGTGGACGTGGCCGCGATCGGCTGCGACTTCTACGCCTTCACCGGGCACAAGATGTGCGGCCCCACCGGCACCGGTGCGCTGTGGGGCCGGCGCGAACACCTGCAGGCGATGCCGCCGTTCCTGGGCGGCGGCGAGATGATCCGTGAGGTCAGCTTCGACGGCACGGTGTTCAACGACCCGCCACACCGGTTCGAAGCGGGCACGCCCAACATCGCCGGCTTCGCCGGCCTGCGCGCGGCGGTGGACTACCTGCAGGGCGTGGGCATGGACGCCATCCATGCGCGCGAAGCCGAACTGCTGGCCCACCTGACCGACGCGCTGGACGCGGCCGGCGGCGTGCGCATCCTCGGCCGCGCCCCTGAGAAGGCGGCGGTGGTCTCGTTCCTGGTCGACGGCGCGCACGCGCACGACCTGGCCACCCTGCTCGACCTGGAGGGCGTGGCGGTGCGCTCGGGCCAGCACTGCGCGCACCCGCTGCTGCAGTTCTACGGCGTGGCCGCGACCTGTCGCGCGTCGGTGGCGTTCTACAACACGCACGAGGAGATCGACGCCTTCGTGGCCGCGCTGCAGAAGGTCCGCCGGCTGCTGGCCTGATGCGGCGGTCGCGGCCGGAGCCGCGATCCCGCACCCCGCCGCCTTCTTGCCGCCCCGGGCGTCAACGCGTCGGCCCCCGTAAAATCCCCCGCCATGCAAGCCCGTTTCCGCGCCGCCACCGAGGCGGACATCCCCGCCCTCGTCGCGCTCGTCACGTCCGCCTACCGCGGCGAGGCCAGCCGCGCCGGCTGGACCACCGAAGCCGACTTCCTCGACGGCCCCCGCATCCACCCCGAGGTGCTGCGCGCCGACCTGCGCCGCCCCCGCAGCCGGGTGCTGGTGGTCGACGGCGCCGATGGCCCGCTCGCCTGCGCCCACGTCGCCGAGCAGGACGGTGCCGGCTACTTCGGCATGTTCGCGGTGCGGCCGGAGCTGCAGGGCGGCGGCCTGGGCGGCCGCCTGCTGGCCGAATGCGAGCGCGTCGCGCGCGAGGACTGGGGCCTGCGATGGATGCGCATGGCCGTGATCGACCTGCGCGAGACGCTGATCGCCTGGTACGAGCGCCGCGGCTACCGCCGCACCGGCCGCCACCAGCCGTTCCCCTACGGCGACGAGCGCTTCGGCATCCCGCTGCGCGACGACCTGCGGTTCGAGATCCTCGAAAAGCCCCTGGAGCCCAACGCGTGAGCGAGACCTGGACCTACGTGTGCACCACGGCCGAACTGCTGCCTGGCGAAATGAAAACCGCCTTCGACGAGGTGACCGGCGCCGGCATCGTGGTGGTCAACCTCGACGGCGAGCTGTACGCGCTGGAGGACCGCTGCAGCCACGAGGACTTCGAGCTGTCTGCCGGCCGGGTCGATCCGGTGGAGGGCAGCGTGGAATGCGTGCTCCATGGGGCCCGCTTCGACGTGCGCGACGGCCGCGCGCTGTGCGCGCCGGCCTACGAGCCGGTCGCGAAGTTCCCGGTGAAGGTGGAAGGCGGCGGCGTCTGGGCGCGGGACGACCGGGAGTAGCGCGGGCCGGCAGTCGGCGCGCCGGTGCCCCCACCCCGCCCCCCCCCCCCCGCAAGCGGGGGAGGGGGCCCAGGAGTACTCCACATGCATGGGAGGGGGCCCCAGGCGTACTCCACATGCATGGAAGGGCCCCAGCGCCCCACAGGCATGGGAGGGGGGCCCGGGAGTGCTCCACATGCAGGAAAGGATCCCAAAAGTGCTGCACATGCACGGAGGGGGTTGCCCTTGCGCGCCCCCGAGTGGAAACCTCCCCTTGCAATGACCCGAGGTCGGGCCGCCCCTGCAGCAAGCCGGGGACGGCCCATCGGGGCGAGCGAACCGCATCGTCCCTCGGCGCAGGACCGTCGCGGCCCGGGGAGTCACCCCGCACCAACCCGGCGCCGCCCCCCTTCCCCGCTTGCGGGGGAAGGTCGGGATGGGGGCAGGTCGCAGGCGTCCACCGGCCGCGGCGATCCACCGGCATCCACGATGAGTATGGTTCTTAGTTTGCGTGTGAGAACGATTCGCGTTTAACATATGCGTCATGGACGCCGCCCCGAGGCGTCCGGGATGGCCCCGTGCCCCTCTCTTCCCGCCAGCACCAGGCAGTTCCAGGCCCCGGCACGGCTCCGGGCCCGGCGCGCTGCCCGCGTCCGGTCGCCGCATCGCCTCCCGGGCAGGCGCCACCCGCCCACCCGGTTTCCTGTTGAAGGCAGTCCGTTCGATCGCGCCCCGCTGGCCAGCCGCCGCCCGCCACGTCCCAGGTCGCGCCCCCACCGCACCTTCGTAGACGCCCCATCCATGACCACATCGCACGTCCGCGCCCCGCGCCGGTCCCCGCTCGCCTGCACCCTCGCCCTGTTCCTCGCCACGCCGGCCCTGGCCACGCCGGCGCCCGCCGCCAATCCGGTCGATTTCGACGCCGTGGTGGTCACCGCGTCCGGCGTCGAGCAGAAGATCGTCGACGCACCGGCCAGCATCAGCGTGATCACCCGCGAGGACCTCGCGCAGCGCCCGTACATCACCCTGCTCGACGCGGTGCGCGACCTGGAGGGCGTGGACATCGGCGAAACCCGCGACAAGACCGGCCAGGGCACCATCTCGCTGCGCGGCATGGGCGCGGACTACACCCTGATCCTCATCGACGGCCGCCGCCAGAACAACCACGGCGACATCTACCCGAACAACTTCGGCGGCAACCAGTTCAACCACATCCCGCCGCTGGACGCGATCGAGCGCATCAAGGTGATCCGCGGGCCGATGTCGACCCTGTACGGTGCCGACGCGATGGGCGGGGTGATCAACATCATCACCAGGAAGACGCTCGATACCTGGGCCGGATCGTTCACCCTGGGTCGCACCTTCGAGACCGACGACGTCTACGGCGACGACCGCACCGCCGACGCCTACGTCACCGGCCCGCTGCTGCCCGGCCGGCTGAGCCTGGCCGCGCGCGCCAGCTGGTACCGGCGCGACGCCTCCAACCCCGTGTACGCCGACGCGATTGATCCGGCCGGCGAGACGCACTCGCGATCGCTCGGCTTCGGCGGCGGCGGCAAGACCGTGGACAACACCAACAAGGCCGGCGGCATCACCCTGACCTGGACCCCGGACGAGCGCCAGAGCCTGAGCTTCGACTACGACAGCTCGCGCCAGGAGTACGACAACGCGATCCGCCGCAACGACGCCGGGGTGGAGGAATACCCGGTGGGCACCGTAGACAACTACGGCGCGGTGCTGCGCATCGGCAACGACGGCCGGGTCGAGCCGCGGGTGGGCTACGCGCCGCAGCAGCGCTTCACCCGCGACACCTGGTCGCTGTCGCACGAAGGCAGCTGGGCGTTCGGCAACACCCGGGCGGTGCTCTCGCGCGTGGAGACCCGCAACGAAGGCCGCACCCTGCCGTTCACCGTGGCCGAGCGCCGGCAGCTGCAGTCGCTCTGGAACGCGGCCTGCACCGCGCTCGGCGGCGCGGTCGGCGACGATGGCTTCTGCCCCCTGGCCGGCACCGGCTACGCCAGTTCCAATGCCTGGAACAACCAGTCCGAAGCCGACAAGCTTGCGATCCTGCAGGCCAACCTGGGCCAGGCGTCCTACCAGCAGCTGCTGGGCTTCCTGCCACGCCCGGCGCGCACGCTCGAAAGCTCGCAGTACACCCTGGACCTGCAGGCCGACGTGCCGTTCCAGGCCGCCGGCGGGCACATGCTCGTCTTCGGCGGCCAGGTGGTGCGCGGCGAGCTGTCCGATGGCGTGTTCGGCATGGAAGCCGGCCGCCCCGGCGGCGTGCAGGACCACGACATGTACTCGCTGTTCGTCGAGGACACCTGGACGATCGCCGAACCGTTCGCGCTCACCGGGGGCGTGCGCTACGACCACCACGACGCCTTCGGCAGCCAGGTCAGCCCGCGGCTGTACGGCGTCTACACCATCAATCCGCGCTGGACCGTCAAGGGCGGCGCCAGCACCGGGTTCAAGACCCCCAGGACCACCGATCTGTACGACGGCGTGGTCGGCTTCGGCGCCCAGGGCACCATCCCGTTCTTCGGCAACCCCGACCTGCAGCCCGAGACCAGCCGCAGCCTGGAACTGGCCGTGTACTGGCAGCATCCGGGCGGGCACGACTTCAACGCCACCGTGTTCCACAACACCTTCGAGGACAAGATCAGTTCGCAGCCCTGCGGGCCCGGGACCGCGCAGCCTTGCTCGTCCACCGGCGAGTACGCCGACCTGGGCTACGCCAACAGCAACCGCACCGTCAACATCGACGAGGTGGTGATCCAGGGCGCCGAGCTGTCGGGCCGCTGGCAGGTGACCGACGCGGTCTCGCTGCGCGCCAACTACACCCACACCGACAGCGAGCAGAGGAGCGGCGCACAGGCCGGCCTGCCGCTGACCGACGCCGCCCGGCACATGGCCAACGCCACGCTCGACTGGCAGGCGACCGGCCGCCTGCGCCTGTTCCTCAAGGGCGAGGCGCGTTCGCGCCGCTTCTCCGACCTGCACCCGGTGACCGGCGAGGAACGCTATTACCGCGACTACACCGTGCTGCACCTCGGCGGCTCGTATGCGGTCAACGAGGCAGTGACGGTCAACGCCCGGATCAACAACCTGCTCGACCGCGACTTCACCACCTACGACACGCAGTTCGCCGACCTCGACGGCGACGGCGTGTACGAGGACGGGACCAACGAGGTCATCTACTTCGACCACTACAACAACAAGGACAAGGCGCGCAGCGTGTGGCTGAGCGTCAACGTCCGGTTCTGACGCCGACGCCGCGCCATCCGTCCGCCGCCGCCGCGAGGCCCGCAGCATGACGCCACCAGCCGCTTCGATCCCCGACCTGTCCCGCCAGCAGCGGCGCGGCTTCTGGCTGCGCACGCTGCACCAGTGGCACTGGATCAGCTCGGCCGTGTGCCTGGTCGGCATGCTCCTGTTCGCGGTCACCGGCATCACCCTCAACCACGCGGCCCTGATCGAGGGCGATCCGCGGGTCGACAACCGCCAGGCCGTGCTGCCCGCGCCGCTGCTCGAAGCGCTCCGCGACGTGCCGGACGGCAATGCGCCGCTGCCGGCGCCGGTGGCGGCATGGCTGTCGAAGCAGTTCGACGCGCCGATCGGCCGGCAGGAGGCCGAGTGGTCCGGCGGGGAGGTCTACCTGTCGCTGCCCGGCCCCGGACGCGACGCCTGGCTGAGCATCGACCGGAGCAGCGGCGAGGTCGAGTTCGAGCGCACCTCGCGCGGCGCCATCGCCTACCTCAACGACCTGCACAAGGGACGCAACGCCGGGCCCGCCTGGGGCTGGTTCATCGACGTCTTCGCCATCGCCTGCGTGGTGTTCACCGTCACCGGCCTGTTCCTGCTGCAGCTGCACGCGCGCCAGCGCCGCATGACCTGGCCGTACGTGGGGCTCGGCCTGCTGGTGCCGGTGCTGCTGGCGCTGCTGTTCATCCACTGATTCCACAACGACCCGGGAAGTCCGCCCATGCGCCTCCAGTTGACCGTCGCCCTCGGCAGCCTGCTCGCCGTTCCCGCGCATGCCGCCGACGTCACCGTCTCGGTCCAGATCCCGCAGCTGCGGGTGGCCGAGTACCACCGTCCGTACGTGGCGGTGTTCGTCGAGGACGCCGCCGGCAAGCACGCCGCCAACCTCTCGGTCTGGTACCTGAGCCGCGACACCGCCGAAGGGCACGGCACCAAGTGGCTGCCCGACCTGCGCCAGTGGTGGCGCAAGTCCGGCCGCACGCTGGAGCTGCCCGTCGACGGCGTCACCGGTCCCACCCGTCCCGCCGGCACCCACGAACTCGGATTCGACGATGCGCATCCGGAACTGGCGAAGCTCGCCCCCGGCGAGTACGTGCTGGTGGTCGAAGCCGTGCGCGAAGTCGGCGGTCGCGAACTGCTCAGGATCCCCTTCAGCTGGCCGGTGACGTCCCCGCAGAGCGGGCGCGCCCAGGGCAGCAGCGAACTCGGCGCGGTCTCGCTCAGGCTCACGCCCTGACCGCGCGCATTCCGATCACGACAAGGAGCCCTCCATGAAGCGCAGTTCCCTGCTCGCCCTCGCGGTCGCCGCGCTGCTGCCGCTATCGGCCGCCGCGCACAAGCAATGGATCATTCCCTCGCAGGCCGTGGTCAACGGCAACGACGCGTGGGTGACCTTCGACGGCGCGATCTCGAACCAGCTGTTCTTCCCCGACCACGTGCCGATGCGGCTGGACAACGTGACCGCCACCGCGCCCGACGGCAGCACCGTCGAGCTGCATAACGCCAGCACCGGGAAGTACCGCAGCACCTTCGACGTCCGGCTCGAGCAGCCGGGCACCTACCGCATCGCCAACGTCAACGACGCCCTGTCCGCGCGCTGGGACACGCCCGAAAGCCTGGCCGCGAAGGCCGCGGCCGAGGCCGAAGGCAAGCCGGCCAGCGGCCCCGGCGCGCCGCCGGCCACCCGCGGCGGCTTCCTGCGCGGGGCCACGCCCGGGGACCTGGCGACGAAGGTGCCCGCCGACGCGATCGGCCTGCAGGTCACGCAGGCGATCACCCGGGTGGAGACTTTCGTCACCAACGGCGCGCCCACAACCGGCGCGCTCGCGCCGACCGGCCGCGGCATCGAGCTGTCGCCGGTCACCCATCCCAACGACCTCTACGCCGGCGAGGAAGCCACGTTCCGCTTCCTGGTGGACGGCGAGCCGGCCGCGGGCCTGGCGTTCGAGATCGTGCGCGGCGGCACCCGCTACCGCAACGCGCAGGAGGAGATCCTCGCCACGACCGACGCCGAGGGCCTGCTGCGCGTCACCTTCCCCGAGCCCGGCCTGTACTGGCTGGAGACGAGCCTGGAGGACGAGCGCCCGTCGGTGCCCGAGGCCACGCGGCGCCGGCTCGGCTACGTGGCGACGCTGGAGGTGCTGCCGCAGTGATGGCGCCTCGCGGCGCGCGGCGGGGCTGATGCCCGCGCCTCCGCGCCACCACGCCCGGCCATGAGCAGCAGCACCGCCCCCGCCAGCGCGTCCGTCGTGCACACCCTGTACGGCGAAACCATGGGCACGCGCTGGCGCGTGGACCTGGTCGCGCCGCGGGACATGCTGCTGCACCCGCTGCACGCGGCACTGCAGGCGCGACTGGACGCGATCGTCGCGCAGATGAGCACCTGGCGCGACGATTCGGACCTGATGCGCTACAACCGCGGCGCGCCCGGCAGCTGGCATCCGTTGGCCGACGACTTCTTCGCCGTGGTCGACTGCGCCCTGCAGGTCGCCGCGGCCAGCGACGGCGCCTTCGATCCCACCGTCGGCCGCCTGGTCGGCGCTTGGGGATTCGGGGCCCATGCCGGGCCGCGCCGCGTGCCCGATCCGCGGGTCCTGGCGGAGGCACGCAGCACGGCCGGATGGCGGCGGCTGGAGCTGCGGCGCGGCACGCGCGAGCTGCTGCAGCCGGGCGGCACCTGGCTCGATCTCTCGGCGATCGCCAAGGGCTACGCGGTGGACGCGCTGGCGGCGCTGCTGCGCGCGCGCGGGATCCCGGCGGCGCTGGTGGACGTCGGCGGCGAGCTGCGCGGCTACGGCCGCAAGCCGGACGGCGCGGCCTGGCGGGTCCTGGTCGAAGCCGGCGGCGACGACACCGCCGACCCCTGCGTGGTGGTGTTGGACGACGCCGCGGTCGCGACCTCGGGCCCGTACTGGCAGCGTTACGAGGTCGAGGGCCGCGAGTGCTCGCACACCATCGACCCGCGCACCGGAAGGCCCGTGACCGACGCGCCGGCGGCCGTCAGCGTCGTCGCCGGCGACGCGATGCGCGCCGATGCCTGGTCGACGGCGCTTGCGGTGATGGGCGTGGGCGCCGGTGAACGGTTCGCGCGGGTGCACGGACTCGCCGCGCGCCTGCTTCCCGCCGGCCCCGGCGCGACGCCGCGCACGACGCCCGGTTTCGAAGCACGCCTGCTGCGATGAGCCCCGCGCACCCACCACCTCCCCGCTGGCGCGCCGCGCTCGGCAACGGCGCGATCCTGGCCGTGCTGCTGGCGACCGCGCTGGCGCTTCTGCCGCTGCACGGCGATGCATGGTGGCCGGCGATGCCGCGGCCGCGCGACTGGTGGTCGGCCGCTGCCAGCCTGGCGCTGTACCTGGGACTGTGCGCATGGCGGCTGCCGCGCGGCCGCGAGCGGCGCGCCGACGATGGTGGCGCGGCGCTGCCGTGGCTGGTGGCGCACGCGAGCCAGACCGGCTTCGCCGTGGAACTGGCCGGGCACACGGCCGCCTCGCTGCGCGCCGCGGGCGCGCAGGTCGTGCTGCGTCCGCTGTCGGACATCGACGCGCCGCTGCTGGCGCGCACGCAGCGCGCGCTGTTCATCGCCAGCACCACGGGCGAAGGCGATCCGCCCGACGTCGCGCTGTCGTTCCTGCGCGACACCATGGCGCAGGCGGCGGACCTGGCCCGCCTCGAATACGCCGTGCTGGCCCTTGGCGACCGCGACTACGCCCGCTTCTGCGCCTTCGGCCACCGCCTCGACCAGTGGCTGCGCCGGTGCGGTGCGCGTGCGCTGTTCGACCTCACCGAAGTGGACAACGGCGACCCGGGCGCGCTTCGCCACTGGCAGCACCACCTCGCGCTGGCCGCGGGCGCGGCCGCGATGCCCGACTGGACGCCGCCGCGCTACGCGCCGTGGACGCTGGCCGCGCGCACGCTGCTCAATCCGGGCAGCCGGGGCGGCCCCGCGTTCCACCTGGTGCTGCGTCCGCCACCGGGCGCCGCGCCGGACTGGCAGGCCGGCGACATCGCCGAGATCGGACCACGCAATGCGCCGGCAGCCGTCGAGGGGCTGCTCGCGGCGACCGGACTCGATGGCGATGCCGCGGTCCGGTTCCGGTCGCAGGCCACCACGCTGCGCGAGGCGCTGGCCGCCGCCCACCTGCCCGACCCGGCGACGCTGCCCGCCCGCCCGCAGGCCGTGGCCGACCTGCTGCAGCCCTTGCCGCACCGCGAGTACTCGATCGCCTCGCTCCCCGGAGATGGCGCAGTGGAACTGCTGGTACGGCAGATGCAGCGCGAGGACGGCCGCCCCGGCCTCGGCAGCGGCTGGCTGTGCCGGCATGCACGGGTGGGCGACACGATCGACCTGCGCATCCGCGCCAATCCCCAGTTCCATCCACCGGCTGGCGACCGGCCGCTGCTGCTGGTCGGCAACGGCACCGGCATCGCCGGGCTGCGCGCCCTGCTCAAGGCGCGCGCCGGCGCGGGGGCGAGGCGCAACTGGCTGCTGATGGGCGAACGCCAGCGCGCGCACGACGCGTTCTTCGAAACCGAGCTCCGGCGCTGGCTCGACGATGGCGTGCTCGAACGCTGCGATTTCGCCTGGTCGCGCGACGAACCGCGCCGCTACGTGCAGGACGCGCTGCGCGAGCAGGCGCCGCGGCTGCGCGCATGGGTGGACGAGGGCGCCGCGATCTATGTCTGCGGCAGCCTCGCGGGGATGGCGCCCGGCGTGGACGCGGTCTTGCGCGAAGTGCTCGGCGAGGACGTCGTGGACGCGCTGCGCGAGCAGGGCCGCTACCGGCGCGACGTCTACTGAGCCGCCCGGCGCGGATCGATCCGCACCAGCAAGGCCTCGCCGCTGCCGTCGAAGGCATGCCGCGTGCGCGCCTGTCCTGCGCCGAGCAGCGCGGTGTCGCCAGCGGCCAGCGGCGGCAGCCCGGCCGCATCGCCATTGAAGACGACACGGCCGGTCAGCAGGTGCAGCACCCAGGTCGAGCCGGGGTCGGTGAACACCACCATGGTGCCGACCATCGGCCGATGCCACAGCTGGGCCTCGACCACCTCGCGCCGCCACATCAGGTTGAAGCAGGTGGCGCGGCCGCCCTGCGGCAGGCCCTCCACCGCGCGCTCGCCGTCGAACCGCAGGCGCTGGTGCGGCGGCTGCAGCGCTTGCCGGCCGCCATCGGCGAAGACCAGCTCCAGGCCCTCGCCCTCGAGCAGGACCAGCTCGCGATCGACGCCGGGGAACCGCGAGAAGGCGGCCGGCGCCTCGACCTCCGCGATCGACAGACGCCAGTCCCAGGGGTCTGCGCCCTGGGCGTGGATCTCCCGGGTCCAGCCGCGCCCGTTGCGCCAGCGGTCGCGCCGGTACTCGTGGGCGGGGATGAGGTGTACGCGGGGCTGCATCCGCGGAAGTCTAGCCGCCCACGCCGCGCGGCGCGGAACGAGCGCCGCCCGCCATGCCTTCCCTGGCACGGAACGGGCGGCGGGTACGTCCCTGTATGACGGCGGCACGCCGTCCCGCGGGGCCTCCTGCCCCACCCGGCGCGCGTCCCTGCGCCCCGGAAGTCGACCGGTTCAGCGCGTCTGCGCAGTGGCGCGGGTGGGCGCGGCCGCGGGCCTGGCCGGCGCGGCACCGGCGCCGACCACGATGCGGTCGCGGTTCCGCTCCACGGTCCGCAGGCCGATGCCCTTGACCTCGGCCAGCTGTTCGGCGCTGCGGAACGGGCCGTTGGCCTTGCGGTAGGCGACGATCGCCTCGGCCTTGGATGGCCCGACGTTCACCAGCACGCGCTCGAGGGTGGCGGCGTCGGCGGTGTTGATGTTGACCTTCTCGGCCGCGAGCGCGTTGCCAGCCATGGCCAGCGCGAGCAGCAGGGCCACCAGCAGGTGCCTGATCGTGTTCATTCCTGGTCTCCTTGGAGTGAAGTGGTGTCCGTTCCCCGGCCGCGTCCTGCGTGCCGGCGATTGGAGTCTCGCGCGGCACCGGTGCCGGCCCTATCGCCACGCGGTCCCCTGCGCGCCGGGTTTGTGCGCCATGGGCAGTGGGAAAAGCCCTACGCTTGACCGTCCCCGGCAGGCACACGAATACTCGGCGCGGCACCCCCGAAGCCCGCAGCTGCCGTGGCGCGCCACGGCAGGCCGCGCCTTGCCGCGCCATGATTGCCCACGGCCGCCCACCCCTGCTCCCTGCCTGCGCCGGTCGCGACCCCACGACCACGGAGACCACCATGCCCCGGCACGAAAAGATCGACTACGTCGAATACCCGTCCCGCGACCTGGAGGCGACGAAGCGGTTCTTCGGCGACGCCTTCGGCTGGACCTTCGAGGACTACGGCCCCGACTACATCGCGTTCTCCGGCCAGGGCCTGGACGGCGGCTTCTACCGCTCAGGCCTGGCCGCACGCACGGAAGCCGGCAGCGCGCTCGTCGTGCTCTACAGCAACGACCTGGAGGCGACGCTGCGCAAGGTGGAAGCCGCCGGCGGCACCATCGTCAAGCCGGTTTTCTCCTTCCCGGGTGGCCGCCGCTTCCACTTCACCGAACCTGGCGGCAACGAGCTCGCGGTGTGGTCGGAGCCACGGGAGTGACGCGACCGCGGAACTGAACGTTCCGCCGGCGCAGGCCGGCGTCGCGGACGCACGCGCGAGCGCTGTTTCCACCGGAAAAACCCGCCCTTCGCCTGGCGTCGCGCGCCGGCCCTGTCGCGCCGGGTGAAGGGCCCGCGCGTCGCCACGGCGGTACAATGGCGCTTTCCGTTTACCGGCAGGCACCATGGACGCAGGCAGGATCGATCGCTACGTGGACACCAAGTGGGATGACGACATCATCCCGCAGCTCGTCGAGTATATCCGCATTCCCAACAAGTCGCCGATGTTCGACGCCGACTGGGAAAAGAACGGCTACATGGCCGACGCGGTGAAGCTGATGGAATCCTGGGCCCGCGCCCAGGACATCCCGGGCATGGTGGTGGAGGTGGTGCAGCTGGAAGGCCGCACGCCGCTGATCTTCATCGAGATCCCGGCCGCGCACGGCGGCAGCAACGACGACTGCGTGCTGCTGTACGGACACCTCGACAAGCAGCCGGAGATGACCGGTTGGGACGACGACCTGGGCCCGTGGAAGCCGGTGCTGCGCGACGGCAAGCTCTACGGCCGCGGCGGCGCCGATGACGGCTACGCGATCTTCGGTTCGCTCGCCGCGGTGATGGCGCTGCAGGAACAGCAGGTGCCGCACGCGCGCTGCGTGGTGCTGATCGAGGCTTGCGAGGAGTCGGGCAGCTACGACCTGCCGGCCTACGTGGACCACCTGGCCCAGCGCATCGGCCAGCCTTCGCTGGTCGTGTGCCTGGACTCGGGCTGCGGCAACTACGACCAGCTCTGGTGCACCACCTCGCTGCGCGGCATGGCCGGTGGCAACCTCACCGTGCAGGTGCTGGAGGAAGGCGTGCACTCGGGCGACGCCTCGGGCGTGGTGCCCTCGAGCTTCCGCCTGCTGCGCCAGCTGCTGTCGCGGATCGAGGACGAGCAGACCGGCCGGGTGCTGATCGAGGGCCTGCACGCGGACATCCCGGCCGAGCGCGTCGAACAGGCGCGGCGCGCGGCCGAGGTGCTCGATACCGCGATCTACGACAAGTTCCCGCTGGTGCCCGGGCTGCGCCCGATGGCCGACGACCTCGCCGAGCTGGTGCTCAACCGCACCTGGCGCCCGGCGCTGTCGGTGACCGGCGTGGGCGGGATCCCGTCGCTGGACTCGGCCGGCAACGTGCTGCGGCCGCAGACCGCGGTGAAGCTGTCGCTGCGCCTGCCGCCCACCGTGGACGGCAAGCGCGCGGGCGAGCTGCTGCAGGCCGAACTGCTGCGTGATCCGCCCAACGGCGCGCAGGTCACGCTGGCGCTGGAAAAGGCCGCCACCGGCTGGAACGCGCCGGCGCTCTCGCCCTGGCTGGAACGGGCCATCGACACCGCCAGCCAGGAGTTCTTCGGCCGTCCGGCGATGTACATGGGCGAAGGCGGCTCGATTCCGTT
Organism: Luteimonas wenzhouensis; assembly: GCF_007859305.1. Lineage (GTDB taxonomy): Bacteria > Pseudomonadota > Gammaproteobacteria > Xanthomonadales > Xanthomonadaceae > Luteimonas > Luteimonas wenzhouensis. Next base: position 19,612 of record NZ_VOHE01000007.1, on the reverse strand, counting down.
CATGGGCATGCTCGGCGAGAAATTCCCGGGCGCGCAGTTCATGATCACCGGCGTGCTCGGCCCGCATTCCAACGCGCACGGCCCCAACGAGTTCCTGCACATCGCGATGGGCAAGAAGGTCACCGCCTCGGTCGCGCGCGTGATCGCCGAGCACCACCTGGCCAGCGAGCGCGGCGAAACCACCGGCGCGGCGGTGGCGCCCGACAGCGGCACGCGCCACGGCGACCACGGCTGCTGCTGAGGTCCGGGAGCGGTGGGACTGGCGCGCCTGCGCCGGTCCTGCCAGCCTTGCGGCTCCATGTTCGAAAAGGGGGAATACGGATGGACGGAATTTTCGGCGGCGACAGCTGGTTGTGGATCATCGTCGTCGGCCTGGTGGTCGGCCTGCTGGCGCGCCTGCTCAAGCCCGGCCGCGATCGCATGGGCCTGGTCCTGACCACCCTGCTGGGTATCGGCGGGGCGCTGCTGGCCGGCTGGGTCGGCCGCACGATGGGCTGGTACGCCCCGGGCCAGAAGGTCGGCTTCCTCGCCTCGCTGGTGGGCGCGATCGTGATCCTGCTGGTGGTGGGCAAGCTGCGGCGCTGAATTTGGAAAGCGGATCGCCGTCGTGGCGGGACGCCGCGATGAACGTTGCGGGCCGTGCGGGTCGCGCGGGTCGCGGCTGAAGCCGCTCCTACAGACATTGCATGTCCGCGCTCCCGTGTAGGAGCGGCTTCAGCCGCGACCAAGCGACGGATCGACCCTGGCCGCGACGGTCCAGGCGTCCAACCCCGACCGCCCATCGGCGGCACGCCGGACGCCCACGGCGCGGCTCAATCGAGCAGGCGCGCGATCACCTGTTCGGCCAGCACGGCCGGATCGGCGGCGGTGGTGTCGAGCACCAGCTCCGGCGATTCCGGGGGCTCGTAGGGCGAGTCGATGCCGGTGAAGTTGGGAAGTTCACCACGGCGTGCCTTGGCGTACAGGCCCTTCACGTCGCGGCGCTCGGCCTCCTCCAGCGGGGTGTTCACGTACACCTCGATGAAGTCGCCCTCGTCGAACAGCGCGCGCGCGGCGCGCCGCTCGGCGCGGAACGGCGAGATGAAGCTCACCAGCACGATCAGGCCGGCGTCGGTCATCAGCTTCGCCACCTCCGACACCCGGCGCAGGTTCTCCACCCGGTCCTCGTCGGTGAAGCCGAGGTCGCGGTTGAGGCCGTGGCGCACGTTGTCGCCATCGAGCAGGTAAGTGTGCAGCCCGCGCGCGAGCAGCCCGCGCTCGACCAGGTTGGCGATCGTGGACTTGCCCGCGCCCGACAGGCCGGTGAACCAGACGCAGCGCGGGCGCTGGCCCTTGAGCGCGGCGCGCGCCTTGCGGTCCACGTCCAGCGCCTGCCAGTGGATGTTGTCGGCGCGGCGCAGGCCGTGGCGGATCATGCCGGCGCCCACCGTGGCGCGGCTGATCGGGTCGACCAGGATGAACCCGCCCAGCGCTGCGCTCTCGGCATAGGGCGCGAACGCCACCGGACTGTCGAGCGAGAGCACCACCCCGCCGATCTCGTTGAACTCCAGGCGCTTGGCGGCCAGCGGCTGCAGGCTGTCGGGGTCGTGCCGGTGCTTGAGTTCGCTCACCCGCACGCCGACGGTGCCGGTGCCGAGCTTGACCTGGTAGCGGCGCCCGGGCAGCAGCGGCGCCTCGTCGAACCACAGCACGTCGGCCTGGACCTGGTCGCTGTGCGCCAGCGGCGCGTCGGCGGCCGCCAGCACGTGGCCGCGTCCGGCATCCACTTCGTCGGCGAGGCGGACGGTCACCGCCTGGCCGGCGACCGCCTGGGCGCGCTCGACACCCGACACCCGGATCGCGGCGACCCGGCTGCGGGTGCCGGACGGCTCGATGGACACGTCCTCGCCCGCCCGCAGCGTGCCCGAGGCCACGGTGCCGGCCAGCCAGCGCCCGCCGTCCGCATCGCGCAGCACCGATTGCACCGGCAGCCGCAGCGGGCCGGAGGCGTCGTCGCGATCGATCGCCACCGTTTCCAGGTGCTCGAGCACGCTCGGCCCGCGGTACCAGGGCATCGCCGGCGAACGGGTGGTGACGTTGTCGCCCACCGCCGCGGCCACCGGCACCGCCACCACGTCGGGGAGGCCGAGCTTGCCGGCGTGCGCGCCGAAGCGCGTGGCGATGTCGTCGAATACGGCCTGGTCGTAGCCGACCCGGTCCATCTTGTTCACCGCCAGCAGTACGTGGCGCACGCCGAACAGCGCCAGGATGGCGGCGTGGCGGAAGGTCTGCGGCAGCAGCCCGCGGGTGGCATCCACCAGCACCACCGCCAGGTCGGCGACCGAAGCGCCGGTAGCCATGTTGCGGGTGTACTGCACGTGGCCCGGGCAGTCGGCGATCAGGAAGCGGCGGCGCTTCGTTTCCAGGTGGCGCCAGGCCACGTCGATGGTGATGCCCTGCTCGCGCTCGGCATCGAGCCCGTCGAGCAGCAGCGCGTAGTCGATGTCGCCGCCGCGGGTGCCGTGGCTGGCGCTGGCCCGGGCCAGGGCCGCGCGCTCGTCGTCGGGCACGCGCCCGGCCTCGTGCAGCAGGCGTCCGATCAGGGTGCTCTTGCCGTCGTCGACGCTGCCACAGGCGATCATCCGCACGAAGTCGGCACCCGGCCCCGGCGCGCGCGCGCCCTTGACCGGGACGTGCGGCGCATCGTCCGCGAAAACGCCGGTCCGCCGGTAGAGGTCGCTGGCCACGCTGTTCATCCTGTCATCTCCAATCGTGCACCGCCAGCGCGGCGCGGCGATGGCGCAAGCGGCCGGTGGCGGGCACCGGTGCGCCAGGCCCGGCGACCGCGGCCGAGCCGGGCGGCGCGCCCGTTCAGAAGTAGCCTTCGCGCTTCTTCTTTTCCATCGAATCGCCGTCGGCGTGGTCGATCAGGCGCCCGGCGCGCTCGGACAACGCACTGGTTTCCATCTCGGCGATCACCGCGTCCAGGTCGGCCGCGTCCGACTCCACCGCCCCGGTCAGCGGATAACAGCCAAGGGTGCGGAAGCGTACGCGCCGGCGCTCGATCTTCTCGCCCGCGCGCAGCACGAAGCGGTCGTCGTCGACCATGATCCAGGTACCGTCGCGCCACACCACCGGACGCTCGGCGGCGAAGTACAGCGGCACCACGTCGATGTTCTCGCGGCGCACGTAGCGCCACACGTCCAGCTCGGTCCAGTTCGACAGCGGGAACACGCGCACGCTCTCGCCCTCGCCGACCCGGGCGTTGTACAGGTTCCACAGCTCCGGCCGCTGCCGGCGGGGATCCCAGCGGTGCTTCGCGTCACGGAACGAGAACACCCGTTCCTTGGCCCGCGACTTCTCCTCGTCGCGACGCGCGCCGCCGATGGCCGCGTCGTAGCCGCCGGCCTCCAGCGCCTGCTTGAGCGCGAGCGTCTTCATCACCTCGGTGTGCACGCTGGCGCCGTGGGTGAACGGGCCGACGCCGTCGCGCAGGCCGTCGGGATTGACGTGCACGCGCAGCTCCACCCCGGTCTCCGCCGCCCGGCGGTCGCGGAAGGCGATCATCTCGCGGAACTTCCACGTGGTATCCACGTGCAGCAGCGGGATCGGCGGCGGCGCCGGTGCGAACGCCTTGAGCAGCAGGTGCAGCAGCACCGAACTGTCCTTGCCGATCGAGTACAGCAGCACCGGCCGGCGGCACTCGGCCGCCACCTCGCGCAGGATGTGGAGGCTTTCGGCTTCGAGCCGGTCGAGGTGGTCGACGGCCGGGGCGGCGGCGGGGATCGGCTTCATGTCGGCGGCGATTGTAGCCATGCCCCCCACCCGCCCCGTAAATCACCGCAGGGCATGACTGCATAACCGACCCTCCTTTCCCGCGGCGCCCGGGTGGCCCGTAGCCTTGCTCCACGACCGCCACCCGAGGATCGCCGGAGGATGTCCGCACCCGCCGCACTGCCCGCGCTTCCGTTTCCCCAGGAGACGGCCGACGCACTCGTCCGCCTGACCCAGGGGCTGGAGCCGGCCGGGCTGTGGTGGCTGTCGGGCTATGCCGCCGGCCTGGCCAGCCGCGCCGGCACGGTCGCCGCCCCGGGCAGCGCCCCGCGCACCGAGGCCGCCGCCGGGCCGGGCCAGCGGCTGACCATCCTCTACGGCAGCCAGACCGGCAATGCCCGGCGCGCCGCCGAGGTGCTGTTCGACCAGGCCCAGGCCGCCGGGCTGCCCGCCCGCCTGCTGCGCGCCGATGCCTATCCCACCCGCGAGCTGGCCGGCGAACGCCTGCTCTACGTGGTGATCAGCACCCAGGGCGAGGGCGATCCGCCCGACGATGCGATCGGCTTCGTCGAGTTCCTGTCCGGCCGCCGCGCACCCAAGCTCCCGGAACTGAAGTACGCCGTGCTGGGACTGGGCGATACCAGCTACGCCGACTTCTGCGGCATCGCCTGCCGGATCGACGCGCGGCTGGCCGAACTGGGCGCGCAGCGGGTGGCGGAGGTGGCCAAGGCCGACCTCGACATCGAGACCGTGGCCGGCCCCTGGCGCGAGTCGGCGCTGGCCAGGGCCGGCGAACTGCTCAAGGCCGCCGCGCCCGCCGGCGCCGGCCACCTGGCCACCGTCACCCCGCTGCGCCCGGCCGCGAACTGGTCGCACGAGCGCCCGTTCCCGGCCGAAGTGCTGGAGAACCAGTCGCTCAGCGGCCGCGAGTTCCGCGGCACCGGCTTCCGCAGCTACGGCGAGGTGACCAAGGACGTGCGCCACCTCGAGCTGTCGCTGGACGGCTCGGGCCTGGCCTATGAGCCGGGCGACGCGCTTGGCATCCGCCACCGCAATCCCGAGCCGCTGGTCGCCCAGGTGCTGGAGGCCACGCGTCTGGACGGCGATGCCGTCGCCACCGAGGGCGGCGACAGCCTGCCGCTGGCCGAGTGGCTGGCCACGCGGCGGGAACTGACCCGCCTCTCGCGACCGTTCCTCGCCGCCCTGGCCGAGCGCAGCGGCAGCGCCGAGCTGGCCCGGCTGCTGGAGCCGGGCAACGCCGGGTTCGCTGCCCTGCTCGCCGACCACCAGCTGCTCGACGTGCTGCGCCGGTGGCCGGCCGACTGGACCGCCGAAGCCCTGCTCGCCGCCCTGCGCCCGCAGGTCAAGCGGCTGTATTCGATCGCCTCCAGTCGCAAGCGCGTGGGCGACGAGGCGCACCTGACCGTCGACGTGGTGCGCTACCAGGCCCACGGCCACGCCCATGTCGGCGCGGCCAGCGCCTTCCTCGCCGGCCTCGGCGAAGGGGACCAGTTGCCGGTCTACGTCGAACCCAACGAGCGCTTCCGCGTCCCCGCCGATGCCTCGCGCGACATCATCATGGTCGGCCCCGGCACCGGGGTGGCGCCGTTCCGCGGCTTCGTGCAGGAACGCGCCGAGACCGGCGCCGGCGGCCGCAACTGGCTGTTCTTCGGCGCCCAGCACTTCAACACCGGCTTCCTCTACCAGGTCGAGTGGCAGGAAGCGCTGCGCAGGGGCGAGCTGCACCGCCTGGACCTCGCCTTCTCGCGCGACCAGGCCGCGAAGGTCTACGTCCAGCACCGCCTGCGCGAGCGCGGGCGCGAGGTGTACGACTGGCTGCAGTCTGGCGCGCACCTCTACGTCTGCGGCGCCATTGCCATGGGCAAGGACGTGCACGCGGCCCTGCTGGAGATCGTCGCCACGCACAGCGGCGGCGACGCCGAGGCCGCCGCCGAGTACCTCTCCTCCCTGCAGTCGGAGGGCCGCTATGCGCGCGACGTGTACTGATCCGCCCCGCTACCCCCACTTGCGGGGAAAGGTACCCGAAGGACGGATGGGGACCACCGCCTCCGCCTCGCTCCCATCCCTGCCCTCCCGCGCGAGCGGACGAGGGCGCTCGAAGATCGACGCCTGACCGCCATGAGCCATCCTTCCGTCGAAGACATCAAGACCGGCAGCCGCGGCCTGCGCGGCACGCTGGTCGAAGGCCTGGCCGACCCGGTCACCGGCTCGCTGTCGTTCGAGGACCAGCGTCTGGTCAAGTTCCACGGCAGCTACCAGCAGGACGACCGCGACCTGCGCGACGAGCGCCGTCGGCAGAAGCTCGAGCCCGCGCACCAGTTCATGATCCGGATCCGCGCGCCGGGCGGCGTGTACACGCCGCAACAGTGGCTCAAGCTCGATGCCATCGCCACCACCTGGGCCAACCACTCGCTGCGGGTGACCACGCGGCAGACGTTCCAGTTCCACGGCGTGGTCAAGCGCGACCTCAAGGCCACCATGCAGGCCATCAACGCGGCCGCGCTCGACACCATCTCGGCCTGCGGCGACGTCAACCGCAATGTGCTCGCGGCCAGCAATCCCCGGCTCTCGCGCCTGCACGCGGAGGTGTACGGCTGGGCGAAGCGGCTGTCGGAGGCGTTCCTGCCCAGGACCCGCGCCTATTACGAGATCTGGCTCGACCACGAGAAGCTGGCCGACAGCGGGCAGGAAGAGGAGCCGATCTACGGCAAGGCCTACCTGCCGCGCAAGTTCAAGATGGCGGTGGCGGTGCCGCCGCACAACGACGTGGACGTGTTCGCCAACGACTTCGGGCTGGTGGCGATCGTCGACGACGACGGCGCGCTGGCCGGCTTCAACGTCCTGATCGGTGGCGGCATGGGCGCCACCCACGGCGACCCGAAGACCTACCCGCGCCTGGCCAGCGTGATCGGTTTCGTGCCGCCGGAGCGGGTGCTGAAGATCGCCGAGGCCGCGATCGTCGTGCAGCGCGACCTGGGCGACCGGGTCGAACGCAAGCACGCCCGCTTCAAGTACACCATCGACGACCACGGCCTGGAGGCGATCGTGGCGCAGATGGAAGCGCACGCCGGGTTCGCGCTGGAACCGGCGCGGCCGTTCCGGTTCGAGCGCAACGGCGACGCTTTCGGCTGGACCCGCGGCGAGGACGGCCGCTGGCACCTGACGCTGTCGCTTCCCTGCGGGCGCATCGCCGACCTGCCCGGCGCCGACCTGCTCACCGGACTGCGCGAGATCGCGCGCGTGCACCAGGGCGAGTTCCGGCTGACCGCCAACCAGAACCTGGTCATCGCCGGCGTGCCGGAGGCCGAACGCGCCCGGATCGAGGACCTGGTGGCCCGCCACGGCCTGGACGTGGCCGGTCGCGCCCCGACCGCCCTGGCGCGCCACGCCGTGGCCTGCGTGGCCCTGCCCACCTGCGCCCTGGCGATGGCCGAAGCCGAACGCTACCTCCCCGATTTCACGGCGAAGCTGCAGCCGCTGCTTGAGAAGCACGGCCTGGCCGAAGCGCCGATCCTGCTGCGCATCTCCGGCTGCCCGAATGGCTGCTCGCGGCCGTACCTGGGCGAGATCGCGCTCGTGGGCAAGGCGCCCGGCCGCTACAACCTGATGCTCGGCGCCGACCACCGCGGCCAGCGCCTGAACACCCTGTACCGCGAGAACATCACCGAGCTGCAGATCCTCGCCGAGCTCGAGCCGCTGTTCGAACGCTATGCGGCCGACCGCCGGCCCGGCGAGGGCTTCGGCGACTTCCTCGTGCGCACCGGCGTCGTCGACATCCCGGCGAAGGACCGCCGTGCCGCGATCACGATCGAAAGCACCCTGGTCGAGGAACCCGCATGACACTCCCCACCCCCGAAGCCGCGCTCGAATCGGCCCAGGCGCGCGCGGAGATCAACGACTGGCTGGCCGCCCGCAGCGCCGAGGAGCGCGTGGCGTGGGCGCTCGAACACCTGCCCGGCGAACACATCCTGTCCTCCAGCTTCGGCGCCCAGGCCGCCGTGTCGCTGCACCTGGCCACCGCCCAGCGCCCGGACATCCCGGTGGTCGTGATCGACACCGGCTACCTGTTCCCCGAGACCTACCGCTTCATCGACGAACTCACCGACCGCCTCTCGCTCAACCTCAAGGTCTACCGCCCGCAGATCGGCGTGGCCTGGATGGAAGCGCGCATGGGCCGCATCTGGGAAGACGGCATCGAAGGCCTGGAGCGCTACAACCGCCTGCGCAAGGTCGAGCCCATGCAGCGGGCCCTGGCCGAACTGGGCGTGGGCACCTGGATCGCCGGCCTGCGCCGCAGCCAGAGCCGCACCCGCGCCAACATCCAGTTCCTGGAGCGCAAGGACGACCGCTGGAAGCTGCACCCCATCGCCGACTGGACCGACCGCGACGTCGGCCAGTACCTCACCCGCCACGGCCTCCCCTACCACCCGCTGTGGGACAAGGGCTACGTCTCGATCGGCGACGTCCACACGACCCGCCCGCTCGCCGACGGCATCCCGGCCGAACAGACCCGCTTTTTCGGGCTCAAGCGCGAATGCGGCCTGCACTACGACGACGACGCCAGCGCCGCGGCCTGAGCCGCGGCGCTGGCGCGGTCCGCGCGGCTGCACTCAACGGGGGAGGATGCGATCCTTGTACTGGTCGCGGCAGGCCTCCCGATAGCGCGCCAGCGACTCGCCGAACGGCAACCGGCCGTTCTGCTTCCTGAACCTGTCGAGGGCGTATTCGTAGAGCCGGTAATCGTAGGCGTAGAGCTCTTCGATCAACGCACGGTCGGCCTCGGATATCTCGTCGGCCAGGGGCCGCCCCGGATTGCGGTTGTCGCGCACCCAGGGCGCCACCGACTCGATACCCGCCAGCGCCGCGAACACGAAGAGCGACTCCTCGAAGTATTCTGCGATGCCCAGCGCGTAGACATGCGCCTCCAACGCATCCACCGCGATGCTGTACAGGTCTGCCGTCGACAGCCGACGCTTGCGCACGGCGCGATTCGGGCCGAACCCCATCCCGAACTGCGCCACCAGGCTGTGCCGCGTGCCCTTGCCCTCGACGACGAATTCGCGCAGCGAAGGGAATTCCTCCTGCGCGCCGCCGGCGGCCATGTGCTTGTTCTTGATCCACTGGTAGAAGGACAGCACGCGCGGCAGCGGGTGCCGCAGCTGGGTGATCCAGATGCGGTTCGGGGCGGGCGCCAGGGCGCCGAACAGGTAGTGGTCGACGATGAAGGCCTGGCGCCCGTTCATCGCGTCCACGCGCGCGCGGAACTCCTCGTCCGTGCAGCGGATCCGGTAGTGGCTGACGAACTCCCGCTCACGCCCCGCCCAGCGGTAAGCCTCCCCCATGGCGTTCGCCATGGCCAGGGACCCGCTCTTGTTGACGGCGTGGTAGACGATCTGCACGCCCGCCAGGTCGTGCGGAAACGCATCCAGCCCGATGCCCGTTGCGAAGCGCGCGCCCATCAGCCGTGCCGGCGACGCGCGACCACGCGAATGACGACCGGATCCTCGTCGCCGTGCACCGCCAAGCCCGCCGACTCCTCGGCATGGATCGCCGACAGGCCTGCCCCTTCCATCCGGGCCAGCAGGTCGTCCAGGACGATGAACCGGCGGTAGTGGCCGTGGATGCGTTCGGTCGCGCTCACCACTTCGCCCAGGCGCGCCATCGGGTCGTTGATCGAGCGGCACTCGACATGGAGCCTGCCCTCGCGGCCCAGCAGCTCGCGAGCGGATTCGAGCAGGGCGATCTCCTCTTCCACCGGCATGGCGTGGAGGACGAAACGGCAGTAGATGGCATCCAGCCCCGCCTCGACCTCCGGGGCGACCTCGGGCAGCGTGCCATGCCTGAAATCGACCCCGGAATTCGCGTGCGCATCCTTGCACAGGTCGATCGCCGCGGCCGACGCATCGATGGCGACCACTTCATGGCCCAGCGACGCGAAGTAGCACGCATCGCGTGCCGTTGCCGCACCCGACTTCGAGTATCCGCCTCGCACCCTGCAGGCCGGCGGCGACATGCCGGGCGAAGCCGGAGGGATCGACCGGCGCGGCGGCCCGGGCATAGTAGCTGCCCCAGTGCCTGTCGCGTCCATGGCCTGCACGCCCCGCACGCCCCTCCAGGAAGGCCTCCACCACCTGCGAGGCCACTGTGTCCTGGGTCGGCGCGCCGAAATTGTCGATCCGCAAGCAGTCCTCGCCCGGTTCGTCGTAGAGTTCTGCGAGGTTTCCGCCCCTGCCATAGATCTTCTTGGTTTCGCTGTCGCGCCTGAGGCGTTCGTCCTCGGGGACGTTGAGGAAGACCTCCATCGCGTTGGCCACGTTCTCGCGAAGCCAGGCACGGGCCTCGTCGTACATCGCCACCGCGCTGATCACGACCGTGTGGCCCTGCGACGACAGGTGGCTGCAGAGACGGAAATAGACCCTCGCCAACTCGATCCGCTCGTCTCGCTCGTAGCCCCAGCGCGAGGCGAAGATCGAGCGCAGGTCGTCGCCATCGAGGAATACCGTCGAAACGCCACGCTCCTTGAGCCTGGCGACCACCCGCCGCCCGACGGTCGTCTTTCCCGCGGCCGAATAGCCGGTGATCCAGATCACCCCGCCGCGCGCGGCGGACCCCTGCACTGCCGGAACCTGCGGCATTGTTCCTCCCTTCACCAGATCATCGACCGGACCGCCGCTCGAACGGCAGGTGCTCATGTCGGTCGTCTTCAGCAGAGTTGGAAACCTGGTCGGCCCACCCCCGCGACATCGGGTGTGGGCCCGCGCAGGCCGGGCCCGGCACGCGATCCTTGGTCGACGGGCATGCTAACCGATCGGAATCCGCCTGCAAGGCAGCGGTCGGGTTGCGCCAGGGCCCAGGACCTCAGCGGGATCCGATGGTCGGGAACCGGCGCCAGAGGCCGATCCACCCCGCCCGCGCCCGGCGACACCGGACGCCAGACCCGGCCCATGCTGTCCTCGGGCCGTGTCCCTGGCGGCACGCCGCGGGCGCCGTGAATCGCCGCGGATCCAGTACGGCCGCGGGGACGCCACAACCGGGCGCCTCGAGTCGCCGGGCTTCGATCGGCGCCGGACAGTGGCGCGGGATGCCGATGAACCAGGCCGCACGGGTGCCCGCTCCTGTACCGGGGTGCGGGTCCTCGCAGAGGATCGCGCCTCGAACGCCGCCCCGACGACGTCCACGACGTGGACAGGGCTGCGCACGACCGGTCCATCGCGCGGGCGTTCGATCGCTCCTCCCGCCGGCACGACGGGCATGGAGCGCGCGATCACGCCGAGACCGTGCCGCCGAGTCCCGCCCGCACGCTTGCGTCATGCGCAGGCTGGCCGGCAGGCGCCGATCATGGGGACAGTGAGTGCTCGATCGCGAGCCTGGACGCGCCCTGTTCGCCAGCGGCATGGCAGGCCCATCCCCATGCGCCGGCAGGCGCCGCCGGTACCGCGTTCCGCTCGAACCGCACGCGAGGCGCCTCGCGCCAGGCGTTCTGGATGTCGTGGTTCGTCCGGGACCCGGCGACGTGAGGCGCTGCGACGCCGAGGCCAGCGCCGTGGCCCGGGCCGCGGCGCGAACGCCATCAGGGAGTGGTGGTGCCGGTGCGGAAGTCGAGGAAGAACTGGCCCTGCGCCTCGCCGGTGGCGGACTCGGCGAGCGGCCCCACTTCCAGGTAGGTCGTGCCCAGCTCGGTCTTGGTGAAGGGCACCCAGACCACGCCGTTGGGCTTGTTCTCGCCCTCGCGGCGGCGGAAGCCGGCCTTCTCCAGCGACTTGGCGACCGCGTCCACCGTCTCGGCCTGCGAAGCGCCGCGGTAGCCGAACGTCAGCCGCAGGCGGGGGTTGCCCTGTCCGTCGGCGTAATCGCGGCGCTGCGCGTACGCGAAGCGATCGGGCAGGCAGACGCCCGCCGGCAGGTCGGCGAAGCCTTCGCCGGCGCCGCAGGATTCCGCGGGCGGCTGCACCGGCTCGACCGGCGCGGGTTCGACGGCGGCGGTCTGCTGGGACGGCGCGCCCTGCTCGGCACAGCCGGCGAGGGCAAGGAGGATCAGGCTGGGGGCAAGCAGTTTCTTCATGGTTGCAATGATCTCACAGGGCACGTTGGTCTGGATCGACGGACCCGGCGCGGGAGCGCCAGGCGGGCGGTCGGTTCATGGTCGGGCGGCGCACGCGCGGCCGCAAAGCATAGCGGCCGGGCGTGTGCCGTACACGGGCTGCGCGACGGTCGGCTATCCGGCCTGGGCGCGCGCGGCTGCCAGCAGGCGGGCGACCCCATCGCGGAGGCCCAGCCGGGGTGTCCAGCCCGTCGCGCGCGCGAACTTCCCCGGATCGAGCACGATCCCGGGCACGTCGTACTGCCTCGCCGGCGATCGCCGCACCTCCAGTGGATGGCCGGAGAGCGATTCGATCATGGCGATGATCTCGTTGAGGCTGGCGCCGGTACCGGTACCGACGTTGTAGGCGCCGGGCGCGAGGTCGCCCGCCACCGCGAGCTCGAACGCGCGCGCGACGTCCTCGATGGCGATGTAGTCGCGCACGATGGCGCCATCGCCCCAGACCTCGATCGGCTCGCCCGCCGCGGCCGCGCGCGCGTACCGCGCGATCACGCCGACCGCAGCCCCCTGCAGCTGGTACGCCCCGTAGGGGTTCGCCACCCGCAGGCTGAGGGGTGACAGCGCCGGGTACAGCGACAGGTAGTGCTCGATCGCCATCTTCGACACGCCGTACGCGCTGAGCGGGGTGCCGGTGTCGCATTCCTGCACGGGCAGGCGGCTGGGCGCGCCGTAGACGGTGCCGCCGCTGGAACTGAAGACCAGCCGGCGCACCGACGCGGACCGCGCCGCGTCGAACAGCCGGATGCTGGGCAGGATGTTGCGCAGGGCGTCGCCGGCGATGGACTGCATCGAGCTGGCCGGCGTGGTCGCGCAGGCCAGGTGGACGACGGTGTCGGCCCCCTCGAGCAGCGGGTGGGGATCGTCGCCGGACACGAAATCGAACTCGCGCGTCTCCACCGCCGGCAGCCAGGCCTGGGCGCGATCGAGGCGTCGCCGGGTATCCGCCACCAGGACGTCGTCCCCGCGACCGGAGAGCCTGTCCGCCAGCGCGGTGCCGATGAAGCCCGCGCCGCCGACGATCACGACACGCATCGGTCGTCCTCGCAGCGGCGCAGCACCTGCAGCCCGATCGCATCGTGGCCGACCACACGGCTGCGATAGCGGACGGATTCCGCGGAGTGGAAGCGGAACAGCGGGCGGATCCGCGACAGCGGATCGCCTTCCGCCGGGTCGGCGACTGCGAGCCCGGCGTCGCGCAGCAGGAGGATGCCGTCGGCGGCGAGGATGCGGTCGCATTCGCGCCAGATCTCCTTGCCGACCGCACCGCCCGCCGGCGCCTGCAGGTACACCAGTTTCAGCGAACCGTCGCGGAACGAGAACCGCCCGTCCTGCGCCAGCAGCGCCTCGCCGTCGGCGAAGCCGTGCAACTGGCCCTGGAACTGCTTGCGCCAGATGCCGTGCATCGCCTCGCCGACCCCCAGCCCCAGCGCGGGCAGGCGCCGGTAGGTCAGCATGGACTCGGCCAGGAAGCGGTACAGCGTGCGGTCGGCCGGGGCCGAACCGCATTCGGGGCAGAGCGCGCCGCTGCCGTCGAACGCGGGACCATTCCACTCGCACAGGTTGCAGTGACGGACGCTGCCGTTGGCGATCGCATCGACTAGCCGCAGGTCCCCGAGCGTCGGCGGATGGATCGCCCCCACGTGCTCGTCGAGGCGCGAGAAGATCCCCGGGCGGGTCTTGTTGAACAGCGCCAGCATCCCTGGCGCGCTGCCCAGCTGCCAGCCGCGGCTCTCGACGTAGTAGCTGAACTCGACGTCGGTGTAGTTGTGCGGGACCGCGTCGCTGAACCCGCCGATCTCGTCCACCATGCTCCGCCGCAGCACGAAGAACCCGCCCTGCACGTGGGCGAACCGGCGCTGCGGATTGGCCTCGGCGAACTCGCGATTGCGGAACTTGGGGAACTCCGGGATCGCGACCGGGTAGCGATCGCCGGTCAGGTAGCTGGGCGAGTAGCACAGCGTGCCGGCCTGGCCGACCGCCGGGTGCTCGTCCATGTATTCGATCAGCGGCTTTTCCCAGCCCGGCTCGAGCACGAAACCCTCCTTGCCGCAGACGTACACCGCGTAGTCCGAATGGCTGTTGGCCAGGCAGATGTTCGTGCCCGGACCGACGAAGGCGTTGTCGCGGTTGAGCACCACGGTCACGTTGCCGTGGTAGGCGTGCAGCTCGCACAGGAACGCGGCCACGTCGGGCTTGCTGCCGTTGTCGCAGATCACCAGGTGCCAGGGCATCGAGGTGTACGCGCACAGGCGCCGCACGACCTCGTGCAGTTCCGGCAGGTTGTTCCAGCTCACGATCATCAGGTCGACGGTCTTGCGCTGCCACAGGCGCACCAGCCGGCGGGTCAGCCGCTGGGCGTTGAACGACCGCGCCACCAGCGCCCGCGCGTCCTCGATCATCGAGGCCACCTCGGCCTCGGGCATCGCATAGAAGCGCAGGATCGCCTCCGCCACGCCCTCCGCGTCCGCCGCGCAGACGATGCCGGTGGCGCCGTCCTGCACCAGGTCGGGGATGCCCGAGATGCCAGTCGCCAGCACCGGCAACCCGCTGGCCATCGCCTCCATCAGTACCGTCGGGATGCCGTCCATGTCGCCGTCGACGGCGCGGACGCTCGGACAGGCGAACAGGTCGCTGTCGGCAAACACCTCGAGCATCTCCTGGCGGCTGCGGACCGGGCCGTGCAGGTGCACGTTGTCGACCCCCAGCGCGTGGATCTGGCTGCGGTATTCCTCCTCCAGCTCGCCGTAGCCATGCAGATGCACCTCGATGCCCGCGGCCGCCAGCGCCGGCGCGGCGCCGATCAGCGACGACAGGCCCTTCTTGCCGGTGAAACGGTGGATCGCGCAGACCCTTCGCCGCGCACGCGCTGCGTGGCGCGTGCCCTGACCCCGGTCGTACAGCGCCGGGTCGATGCCGTTGGGGTTGATCAGGATCTTCGCCGCCGGCACGCCATGGTGCTGGACGTACTCGCGGTGGAAATGCGAGGGCACCAGCACCCGCAGGCACTGCGGGGACCGGGCGATCTCGCCGATCCGGTTACGCTCCACGTTGACGTGGCGGAAGATGTCCTGCGCGTGCGCGATGAACGTGAACGGTACGCCCGCCTGCTCGCACGCCGGCCACACCATCTCGGTGACCGTGGGGTAGGTGAAGTGCGAATGCACGATCTCGCGCCCGCTGCGCACCAGGGCCGCGGCGAGCTCGGCGGGATCGCGGACCTGGGTCCAGGTGATCGGGAAGTCGGGCACGAACTCCTTGTGCGGAGACTGCCGGCAGTACACCTCGACGTCGTGGCCCTGCTCGACCAGGATGCGCAGCTCGTTGAGCACGAAGGTTTCCGAAGGCACCGGGAAGTGCCAGAGGAAGTAGGCGATGCGCAGCGGCCCCTCGGGGCGAGGCGCGGGCAGGTTGCGCGCCGGCAGGGTCATCGGCGCCAGCGCGACCTCCGCCGCGAAGATGCGGTCGTAGGCCTCGCGCAGCTGCTCGCGATAGCGTTCGGTGGAGAACAGCCGGCGCGCGCGCGCGCGCGCCGCGGCGCCCATCCGCAACCGCAGCGCCTGGTCGGTGCACAGCTGCAGGAGCCGGTCTGCGGCGGCCTGCACGTCGCGGTAGGGCACCACGAAGCCGGTCTCGTGGTCGGCGACGAGCTCGGGGATCGCGCCCCACGCGTACGCCACCACCGGTCGCGCCGCGGCCATCGCCTCGAGCACGGTGCGCCCGAACGACTCGCGGAAATGGGAGAAGTTGACCACGACGTCGCATTGTGCCAGCGCCTCGGCGGGCGACGCGCTGTAGCCGGGGAACAGCAGGTTCGGCGGCACCTCGCCGGCGGCCTGGCGCTCGCGGAGTTCGACGACGAAGCGGTTCTCCGGCCCGATCATCAGCATCCGCACGTTCGCGTGCCGCGCGTGCAGCAGCTGCGCGACCTGGACGAAGTCTTCGATGCCCTTCTTCGGGATGTTGCTGCTGACCATGCCGATGGTAACCGGCCCCACGACCGCCGCCGGCGCGGCGACGGCGTACAGCGCGTCGTCCGCGGTATTGGGCACCACGAGCGTGCGCCCGGGCTTGGGGAAGCAGGCGGCGGTGGCCTCGGAGTTCGCGATCAGCCAGTCGGTCGACGCCAGCACCTGCTCGACGATCGCCGGGGGATCCTCGCCGATGCGCTCGATCAGCGCGGCGTCGTGGGTGATGATCTCGCGCGCGTGCAGCACGGTGCGCACGCCCATGCGGCGCGACGCCAGCAGCGGTTCGCGCAGCATGATGGTGTTGACGTGCACCGCGTCGACGCCGTGGGTGGCGATGATCCGCGCGAACTCGGCCACCGCGCGCTCGTCGATCCCGACGCCGCTGGTCCACCAGCCGTAGCGGAACGAGACCACCGCCATGCTGCGGTCGCGCAGGGCGCGCACGTAGTCGCCGCCACCGCCGGGGATGGTCACCACCACGTTCGCGCCCATCGCCGCGAGGCCGTCGAGCACGTCGAGCAGGCTGCGTTCGCTGCCGAACAGCTGGCTGCCCGCGATGTGCGCGCACACCAGCACCGTGCGGGCGTCTGGATCGCGCGGGCGCTTGCCCACCAGGTTGCGCACGACGAGGGCCTCGGTGACCCCGTCGTCGGGCAGGATCTTCGGCAGCGTCGGCGCCACGATGCGATCGGGCATGACGCGGCGCCCCTCCCTGCGGCCGTGGCGCACGTAGTGCAGCAGCGGGTTGACGCCCGCCTTCGCCACGTCCGGGTTCTCGGCGAGGTAGTAGGCGGTATCGAAACCGGGGCCGGGGTTGCGCCCCAGGCGCGCGCCGATCCTCAGGTAGTGCTCGGCCGCCCCGAGTCCGAGCGCGGCGACGTCCGGATAGCTGGACAGGTACCAGGCCTCGTCCACCAGGCCGGATCGCGAAAGTTGTTCGATGTCGCGTTGCATACTGTTCTTGCTCACTTCTTGACGCCCCCGGCGGTACCGGTCGCGACCCGTCCCTCCTGCATGCCGTGGCGCAGGTAATGCACCAGCGGGTTGATTCCGGACGCGGCGACGTCTGGGTAGCGCTCCAGGTAGCCGCGGGTGCTGAAGGCCGGGCCCGGGTCGCGCCCCTCGGCGGCCCCATGGCGCAGGTAGTGCTTGACCGGGTCCACGTTCCGCCGCGCGACGTCGCCATAGCGGAGCAGGTACCAGGCTTCGTCGAACAGCCGCGACTTGCGCAGCAGCTGCTCATCCGGCACGTCGTCGAGCTTTGCGAGGCTCGGCACCTGCATCTCGCGCGGCGCGCCGCTCAGGATGCGCGCGGCCTTCAATGTCCGGCCGGCCAGCAACGCATTGCCCCAGTGGTTGAGGCGCTCGATCGTCGCGCGTTGCGCTTCGATCGCACCGCGCAGGGCGCCCGACTCCAGTTCCGCCGCGTGCCTGGCGGCGGCCAACCGTTCCTCCAGTTCCCTGCCCCGCCGGGTGAGCGCGGCCACCTTGGCTTCCAGCGCGAACACCATCTCGGTGAGGGTCCGGGTCTCGCCGAATCGCACCCGGATCGAGGCGTTCGCTTCCTCCAGTTGCGCCTGCAGCGCTTCGACCTCGGCCTTGCGCGCAGCGCGCAGCGCGTCGATCTCGCCGGCGTGGCGGCGCTCGGCGTCGTCCGCCGCTTCGCCCGCCTCGCGCAGTCGCGCCTCCAGGTCTTCCGCGCGGACGCGCTCGGCCTCGAGCGCGGTTTCCGCCTGTCCGGCGCGCGCCTGCTCGTCGGCCAGCTGCCGCGCGCGCTCCTCCGACTGCTGCAGCGCCTGTTCGGCCTTGGCCAGCCGCTGCGCCCGTTCCTCCGCCAGCTGCTGCGCCTGCGCGGCCTCGGCCACGCGCTGCGCCTGCTCTTTGGCCAACCGCTGCGCCCGCTCTTCCGCCAGCTGCAGCGCCTGCGCGACCTCGGCGAGGCGCTGGGCCTGGGCCTCGGCTTCCGCGGCACGCTGCGCGAGGGAGTCCGCCTCGCGCTTCCGCAGCTCGGCCTGGCGCGCCTCTTCCCGGGCACCGGCCTCGCGGACCAGTTCGTCGATGCGGGCGGTGGACGCCTCCAGTTCGCGGCGGGCGTCGGCGAGCTGCGCCTTGAGGTCGTTGCGATCGGCCTGGAGCCGGCCCTCGATCTCGTGCACCACCGGCATGTAGGCGTGGCAGGCTTCGTCGAACGCCTTGCGCAGCGCGTCCAGGCGCGCGCGGACCTCCGGGGCGTCCGGGCCCGGCTCGCCGGCCAGCAGGGCATAGGCCTCGCGCACCCATTCGTCCTGCGGGCGGCCGGTCGGGCGCAGTTCCCCGTCATCGCTGCGGTTGCGGTGAAGTTCCTCGGTCAGGTAGGCATCGACTTCCGCCTCCACCGCGCCGGACCAGCGCGGCCATGCCAGTCCCAGTTCGCGGCCAAGCCGGTCGACGACCCCGCGCCAGTCGTGCAGCAGGGCATCGTAGGTGGCGACCGAGCGCACCAGGCCCCGGCTGCCCGCCTCCGCCTCCAGCACGTGGCGCAACCAGAGCGCCTGCCCCTGCAGCGCGCCGAACCCGTTCCTCGCCTGCAGCGAGAGGCTGACCTCCAGCGGCTTGCGCAGCGGCATGACCACGCGCGCGTCGATGCCCATCCGCTCCAGGACCACCCGCCACGCCGGCATCAGCCGGCACATGCGCGGGTCCTTCACCAGCAGGGTCGGCGCGCCGTTGAACTCGGCGACGATCGCCTCCTCCAGTTGCGCGAGCAGCTGCGGCGCGGCCGGGGAATCGATCCAGGCGGGATTGAACCGGTCCCAGTCGTCCCAGCTGCTTCCGGCCGACTGCAGGATCCTGTCGTGCACCGTCATCAGGGCGGTCGATTCCCAGTACCCCTTCGGATTGTCCCTGGTAGGTGCCATCAGATGGCGCGGCGTGGCGATCCCCAGCAGGGACAGCACCCCCGCAATCGCCGAGGTTCCCGACCGGTGCATGCCGAGGACGATCACTGCCGTCCTCGTGCCCACCTGCGGTTTCGATTCGGTCATGCCCTTCATTGTCTCCATGGATATTGGCGCCGCCCCCGCGGCGCCGGCTCAGGCGCCGACGTCGAGCTTGATGCGCGTGGTCGAGATGTCCGGAGTGCGCGGCAGGTAGCGCACCTCGCACAGCTCCGAGAGGAAATCGAACCGTCCCGCCCAGTCGTCCCCCATCACGAACACGTCGGCGCCATAGCGCCGGATGTCGTCCACCTTCTGATCCCACGTGCGCTCCGGGAACACCTCGTCGACGTACCGGATCGATTCCAGCACCGCCTTGCGGTTCTCGTAGTTGAGCAGCGAGGACTTGTGCTTGCCCTGGTTGAACTCGTCGGTCGACAGGCCGACGACCAGGCGGTCGCCGAGCGCGCGGGCGCGCCGGAGCAGGTTGATGTGCCCGACGTGCAGGATATCGAATGTCCCGTAGGTGATCACCGTCTTCATGCGGCACGCTCCGTGGCCGGGGGGGCGGCCACGTCCCGGGCCGCATACAGGCTCCGCACCCGCTGGACGACCCGCCAGGCGCTGGCGTCGTCGGTGTGGTCGAAGAACAGGCGCGTGCGCCATGCGCGCGCCGTGGCGTCGGGGTCGCCGTCGAGCAGGGATTCCAGGGCCGCGGACAGCTGGCCGAAGTCCCTGCACACGGGCCCCGGGAACACGTGCTCCAGGTCGTAGAACAGGCCGCGCTCCGTCCCCGCGTAGTGCGCCAGGTCGTAGGCGAAGCTCACCGAGGGACGCCCCGTCAGCATGAAGTC
>NZ_VOHE01000006.1 GCF_007859305.1 Luteimonas wenzhouensis | reverse complement strand
GAGCCGCTCTACAAACGGGGTCAGTCAATGCTGCCCCAAGGAGCAAACGGCTTCCCCGGAAACCGATCCTGTCCGGCCAAATGCCGGACACCAGTAACGTACAAGGAGCGGCTTCAGCCGCGACCGGGAGAACCACCCATGCTCCGGGTCGCGGCTGAAGCCGCTCCTACAGGCTCAATGCGGGCCTGCCCGATCCATCCGGCGTGCCGGGGCCGCGAGTTGGACAGGCACGTCCGAGGACCGGGGCGGCGGACCCTCCCCGGCCCGGGGCGTTGCGGCCCTTCCGAAGCGATGCCCAGGCGCGCGGCGCCTGGACGCGGCCGGCCGCCAGGTCGCGGCTGAAACCGCTCCTGCAGGGGAACGGGGCCGACGGAATGCCGGGCTCAAGATCGGGGCGCGGCGGCCGTCACAGGGCACATGAGCCAGGACCTGCTCGACCGCATCGACCAGCGCACCCGCCTGGCCGGCCACAACCGGCTGGCCCTGCTGCTGTTCCGCCTCGGCGGCCGTCAGCTTTTTGGCGTCAACGTGTTCAAGGTCAAGGAAGTGCTGCAGCGTCCGCCGCTGTTCACCCTGCCGCAGCTGCCCAGGGCCTTCGCCGGGGCGGCCGACGTGCGCGGACGCAGCGTGCCGGTGCTCGACCTGGCGCGCGCCATCGGCTATGCCGAGGGCGAGGCCGACGAACCGCGTTACCTCGTGGTCACCGAGTTCAACCGCAGCGTCCAGGGCTTCCTGGTCGCCGGCGTGGACCGGATCGTGAACATCGCCGTCGAACAGATCCAGCCCCCGCCCGACGCCGGCGGCGACGGCCACTATCTCACCGGCGTGGCCCGCCACCAGGGCGAACTGATCCAGCTGATCGACGTGGAGAGCGTGCTGGCCGAATCGGCTCCGCGCGGCAGCGACCTGGGCACCCTGCACGCCCTGCCCGCCGGGCGCGGCCCGCGCGAGGTGCTGGTGGTGGACGACTCGCGCGTGGCCCGCAACCAGATCCGCGCAGTGCTCGAACAGCTGGGGCTGGAATCGCTGCTGCTGTCCGACGGTCGCCAGGCCCTCGACCACCTCCAGGCCCTGGTGCGCAACGGCGAATCCCCGGCCGAGCGCTACGCCATGGTCATCTCCGACATCGAGATGCCGGCCATGGACGGCTACACCCTGACGACGGAAATCCGTCGCGACCCGGCCTTGCGCAACCTGTTCGTGCTCCTGCACACCTCGCTCTCGGGCGTGTTCAACCAGGCCATGGTCGAGCGCGTGGGCGCCGACGACTTCGTGCCCAAGTACTCCGAACGCGAGCTGGCACAACGGGTTGCGGCCCGGATCACGTCCCTGGGCTGACTTCCCGGCGCCCGCGCGCGGCGCGTCTGGCACGCCGCTTGCCTCTCCAAGGGCGAACCCGCCCGACGGAGGGGCCCATGTCCGATTTCCTTGGCATCCACGGCACCGCGCTGGCCCTGCGCGAGCAGCGCCTGCAGCTGCTGGCCGCCAACATCGCCAACGCCGACACCCCCGGCTACCAGGCCCAGGACCTGGACTTCACCCACGCCCTGGGCGCGGCCCTGCGCCCGTCGGCCGAGGCCGGTGACCCCATCGCCGCCGCCGCCGAGGCGGCCCGCTACACCCGCCCGTCCTCGCAGCCGAGCCTGGACGGCAACACCGTCGACGGCGACCTCGAGAACGCGGTCTTCGCCCAGGCGGTCCTCGAATACCGCGCCTCAATGTCGTTCGTCGAATCGAAGGTGCGCGGAATGCTGACCGCGATCACCGGCCAGTAACCGCCGCGACAGGAGCCCCGAGATGAGCAACCTCCCGATCTTCGACGTCGCCGGTTCGGCGATGAACGCCCAGTCGGTGCGGCTGAGCACGATCGCTTCCAACCTGGCCAACGCCAATTCCGTCGCCGGCAACCCGGACGAGGTGTTCCGCGCCCGGCAGCCGGTGTTCTCGGCCACCGCCATCGAGGGCAACCCGGCGCTGGCCGGGGTGCGCGTGGACGAGGTGCGCCAGAGCGAGGCTGCGCCGCTGCGCCGCTACGAGCCCGGCCACCCGCTCGCCGACGCCCAGGGCTACGTGTACGCGCCCGACATCGACCCGGTGGCGCAGATGGTCGACCTGATCTCCGCCTCACGCAGCTACCAGGCCAACGTCGAGGTCTTCAACGCCGCGAAGGAGCTCGCGGTGGCCACCCTGAACATGGGCCGCTGAGGCGGCCGCGAGGAACCACGATGACCACGATCGCCAGCACCGACTACGCCGCGCTGGGCCTGGCCCAGCAGCAGCCGGCGCGCAGCACCACGCTCGGGCAGGCCGACTTCCTGCTGCTGATGACCGAGCAGCTCAAGAACCAGGACCCGCTCAAGCCGCTGGACAACAACCAGTTCCTCGGCCAGCTCGCGCAGTTCTCCACGGTGCAGGGCATCGACGGCATGCAGGCGGCGATGGGCGCCATGGCCAGCATCATGGAATCGGACCAGACCCTGCGCGCGGCGTCGCTGGTCGGCCACGACGCGCTGGTGTCGGTGGAGGAGGTGCCGCTGGCGGCCGGCGCGGGCCTCCGGGCCGAGGTCATGGCGGTCGCGGCCGGGCCGGTGACGATGGACGTCGTCGACGCCAACGGCGTGCGCGTGCGGCGCATGACCATCGAGGCCACCGGCGCCGGCGCCACCGCGTTCGAATGGGACGGCCGCACCGACGCCGGCGTGGCCGCCCCGGCAGGCACCTACAGCTTCCGCGCCGTGACCGGCGCCAGCGATCCCTCGGCCCAGGGCGCCGAGCTGCTGCCCATCCGCGCCAGCGCGCGGGTGGAGAGCGTCTCGATCGAGCCCGACGGGCTGTTCCTCAACCTCGCCGGCATGGGCAGCGTGCCGCTGTCGGCGATCCACCGCATCGGCTGACCGCGCCACGGCGGTTATTCCTTTCCAAAGGAGCACACCATGAGTTTCCTGATTTCGCTGAGCGGCATGAACGCGGCGTCGGCCGACCTCAACATCACCTCTAACAACGTGGCCAACGCCAGCAGCACGGGCTTCAAGGCCTCGCGCGGCGAGTTCGGCGACGTGTTCGCGGCCTCGGCCCACGGTCTGTCGGCCAACACCGTCGGCGCCGGCGTGCGCCTGCAGCGCGTGGCCCAGCAGTTCGCCCAGGGCAACGTCGACTACACCGGGCGCTCGCTGGACATGGCGCTCACCGGCGAGGGCTTCTTCACCCTGTCGGGCAGCGCCGGCATCACCTACACCCGCGCCGGCAATTTCGGCGCCGACCGCGAGGGCTACGTGGTCAACCCGGCCGGCCAGCGGCTGCAGGTGTTCCTGCCCAACGCCAGCGGCCAGGGCTTCGACACCGGCCGCATGAGCGACCTGCGCCTGGCCACCGGCGACGCCCCGCCGCGCGCCACCAGCTCGGTCTCGCTGGGGCTGAACCTGCCCGGCAACGCCACCCCGCCGGAAATGGCGCCGTTCAGCGCCGACGACCCGACCACCTACAACCACACCACCTCGGTGACGATCTACGACTCGCTCGGCGCGCCGCACTCGCAGTCGATGTACTTCGTGCGCACCGCCAACCCGAACGAGTGGCAGGTCTACACCCGCATCGACGGCGTCGACGTCGGCGGCCCGCAGACCCTGCAGTACTCCGACGCCGGCGTGCTGCTGGCGCCGGCCGGCGGCAACATCCCGCTGCCGCCGCACACCCCGCCGGGCGGCGCCGCGCCGATGGAGATCACCCTCGACCTGGAGCGCTCGACCCAGTACGGCGACCGCTTCGGCGTCTCGGCGCTGGTCCAGGACGGCCACGCCACCGGCCGCCTGAGCACGATCGAGGTCTCGGCCGAGGGCGTGGTCAGCGCCCGCTACACCAACGGCGTGTCCACGCCGCTGGGCCAGGTGGCGCTGACCAACTTCGCCAACCCGCAGGGCCTGCAGCCGGTCGGCGACAACGCCTGGGCCGAGACCCACGGCTCGGGCCTGGCCCGCCGCGGCGCCGCCGGCACCGCCGAGTTCGGGATGATCCAGGGCGGCGCGCTGGAGGCCTCCAACGTCAACCTCACCGAGCAGCTGGTGAACATGATCACCGCGCAGCGCAACTTCCAGGCCAACGCGCAGATGATCCAGGCCCAGGACGCGCTCACCCAGACTGTCATCAACATCCGCTGACCCATGGCGCGCCGGCGGCTGTGGCCGCCGGCAGCGCGCGCGGCGCCGCCGCGGCACGGAGGTTGCAGCGGCACCGGGCAGGCGCCGATGGCGCCGGCCCCGCCGCCACACCGAGGCCCGCATGGACAAGTCCCTCTACATCGCGATGACCGGCGCCAGCGCCACCCTGCGTGGCCAGGCCGCGGTCGCCCACAACCTGGCCAACGCCGACACCACCGGCTTCCAGGCCACCCTCAGCGGCACCGTGGCCGCCCCGGTGCAGGGCCCCGGCCACGCCTCCCGGGTTGCCGCCGTGCAGCGCACCCTGGGCGTCAGCGAGGCGCCCGGCGCGCGCACCGTGACCGGCAACCCGCTCGACATCGCGCTCGAACCCGGCCACTGGCTCGCGGTCCAGGCCGCCGATGGCGGCGTGGCCTACACCCGCGCCGGCGACCTGCGCCTGACCGCCAACGGCCTGCTGACCACCGCCAGCGGACTGCCGGTGCTCGACCGCAACGGCGCGCCGATGGCGCTGCCGCCCAGCGACGCGATCGAGATCGGCGGCGACGGCACCGTCTCGGTGGTGCCGCAGGGCGAGCCGATGTCGGCGATGGCCGTGCTCGGCCAGCTGCAGGTCGCGGCGGCGCCCGCGCGCGACCTGGTGCGCGGCGAGGACGGGCTGATGCGGCTGCCGCCCGGCGCCGGGCCGCTCCCGCCGGCCGACGGCAAGGTCCTGGCCTCGGGCGTGCGCGAGGGCAGCAACGTCGACGCGACCGGGATGCTGGTCTCGATGATCGAGCTGGCGCGCCAGTTCGAGATGCAGGTACGGGTCTTGCAGAGCGGTGACGACACCGCCCGCGCGGCCAACACCCTGCTGTCCACGCGCTGAGCGCGCCCACCTCCACTGACGGAATCCCGCCATGACCCAGGCTCTATGGATCGCCAAGACCGGCCTCGACGCGCAGCAGACGCGCATGGCGGTCATCTCCAACAACCTCGCCAACACCAACACCACCGGCTTCAAGCGCGACCGCGCCAGCTTCGAGGACCTGCTGTACCAGACCACCCGCCAGCCCGGCGGCGCCACCTCCGAGCAGACCAGCCTGCCCACCGGGCTGCAGGTCGGCACCGGCGTGCGCGTGGCCGCGACCTCCAAGGAGTTCGCCCAGGGCAGCCTGGCCCAGACCGGCGGCGCGCTGGACGTGGCGATCAACGGCCGCGGCTTCTTCGAGATCCTGATGCCCGACGGCAGCACCGCCTACACCCGCGACGGCAGCTTCAAGATCAACGCCCAGGGCGAACTGGTGACCAACGCCGGCTTCCCGGTGCAGCCCGGGCTGCAGCTGCCCGAAGGCGCGCAGTCGATCACCATCGGCGCCGACGGCACGGTCAGCGTGCAGCTGGCCGGGCAGGCCGAGCCGGTGCAGGTGGGCGCGCTGACCATCGCCGACTTCGTCAACCCCGCCGGTCTCCAGGCCAAGGGCGAGAACCTCTACATCGAGACCGGCGCCAGCGGCCCGGCGCAGACCGGCGCGCCCGGCGAGAACGGCACCGGACTGCTGGTGCAGGGCGCGCTGGAAGGCTCCAACGTCAACGTGGTCGAGGAACTGGTGTCGATGATCGAGACCCAGCGCGCCTACGAGACCAACGCCAAGGCGATCTCGACCATCGACTCGATGCTCGCCTACCTCAACAACAAGCTGTGAGCGCGACGATGAACACCCGGTCCGCCCTCGCCCCTGCCCTGGCCATCGCGCTGGCCCTGTCCGGCTGCGCCGCCACCCTGGGCGACGTGCGCCCGTTCCCGGCGCCCGACGCCGCCAGCCGCGGCTACGCCGCCGCGCCCGCCGTGCAGCCCGCCTACGCGGCGCCGGGCGCGCGCGACGGCGGCGGCTCGATCTACGCCTCGGCCGGCGGCGGCCACCGCGGCATGCACCTGTTCCAGGACAACAAGGCGCGCCAGGTGGGCGACCTGCTGACCATCGTCCTGGTCGAGAACACCCGCGCCCGCACCAACGCCACCACCTCGGTGAGCAAGGACAGCGGCGTCGACATGGCCGCCCCGACGATCTTCGGCCGCGGCGTCACCGTCAACGGCCGCCCGGTGCTGCAGGCGGGGATCGAGGGCTCGCGCGACTTCTCCGGCGCCGGCGACAGCGCCCAGAGCAACCAGCTGGCCGGCAACATCACCGTGACCGTGGTCGAGGACCTGGGCAACGGCAACCTGCGGGTGGCCGGCGAGAAGCGCCTGCGCCTGAACCAGGGCGACGAGCTGGTCCAGATTCAAGGCCTGGTGCGGGTGGCCGATATCGGGGCCGACAACCGCATCACCTCCGACCGCGTGGCGGAGGCGGCGATCGTCTACGGCGGCCGCGGCACCCTGGCGCGTTCCAACGCGATGGGGTGGCTGGGGCGGTTCTTCAATTCCGCCGCGTATCCGTACTGAGGGCCGCGACATGGCAACCAACATCGCGAGCCGCACCCTCGTCGCCCTCGCCGGCCTGCTGGCCGTCGCGATCGCGGCGCTGCCGGCGCCCGCGCGCGCCGAGCGGATCAAGGACCTGGCCCAGGTGGCCGGCGTGCGCGGCAACCCGCTGGTGGGCTACGGCCTGGTGGTGGGACTGGACGGCAGCGGCGACCGCACCAGCCAGACGCCGTTCACCGTGCAGAGCCTGAAGACCATGCTCGACCAGCTCGGCGTGAGCCTGCCGCCGGGCATCAACCCGCAGCTCAAGAACGTGGCCGCGGTGGCGATCCACGCCGAGCTGCCGCCGTTCGCCAAGCCCGGCCAGACCATCGACGTCACCGTGTCCTCGATCGGCAACGCCGGCTCGCTGCGCGGCGGCAGCCTGCTGATGGCCCCGCTCAAGGGCGCCGACGGCCAGGTCTACGCGATCGCCCAGGGCACCCTGGTGGTGAGCGGTTTCGGCGCTTCGGGCCGCGACGGCTCGCGCATCTCCACCAACGCGCCCAACGGCGGCACGATCCCCAACGGCGCGATCGTCGAACGCGCCGCGCCGGGCGGTTCGCCGTCGGACGTGGTCACGCTCAACCTGCGCCAGTCCGACTTCACCACCGCCTCGCGCATCGTCTCGGCGATCGACGCCGCCTTCGGTCCGGGCCGCGCGCGCGCGCTCGACGGGGTCACGATCGAGGTGATGCCGCCGCCGGGCGACCGCATCGGTTTCCTGGCCCGGCTCGAATCGCTCGAGGTCACGCCCGGCGCCGCGGCGGCCAAGGTGATCGTCAACGCCCGCACCGGCACCGTGGTGATGGGCGGCGAGGTCACGGTGATGCCGGCCGCGGTCTCGCACGGCTCGCTCACCGTCTCGGTCACCGAGAACGCACTGGTCAGCCAGCCCGGCGCGTTCGGCCGCGGCGACACCGTGGTCGCGCCGCAGTCCTCGCTCCAGGTCAGCCAGGAGGGCGGACGCATGTTCCTGTTCGAAGGCGGCTCGTCGCTGGAATCGATCGTGCGCGCGGTCAACGCGGTCGGCGCGGCCCCCGGCGACATCGTCGCCATCCTCGAGGCGCTCAAGCGCGCCGGCGCCCTGCGCGCCGAGCTCGAGGTGATCTGAGCACGCACCGGCCATGCACCTGCCCGCCGCCACCCCGATCCCGCTCGCGCCCGCGCAGGCCACCCCGCGCGCGGACATCGAGAAGGCGGCGCGCGAGCTCGAAGCGCAGTTCGCGCACATGCTGATCAAGTCGATGCGCAGCGCCTCGGGCGGCGATCCGCTGGGCGGCGACACCCGCTATCGCGAGATGTACGACCAGCAGCTCGCGCGCGAACTCACCAAGGGCCGCGGGCTGGGCCTGGCGCCGATGATCGTGCGCCAGCTCGAGCGCAGCGCCGGGACCGCCCCGGCCCCGACCACCGCCGCGCCGGCCGCGATGCCGCTGCGGCGCGGCGGCGACAGCCTGCCGTCGCTGCCGCTGACGCCGGCCGCGGCGATGCCGGCGATGCTGCCGCTGGCGCCGACCCGCTCGGGCGTGTCGCTGCCCGGGCTGGCGCCCGCGCAGCCCGCGCCACCGGCCACGACCCCCGGCCCGGACCCGGCGCGCGCGGACGCGCCGTTCGACGCCAGCACGCCGGAAGCCTTCGTGCGTTCGATCTGGCCGCAGGCGCAGAAGGCGGCCGCGGAGCTGGGCGTGCCGGCCAAGGCCCTGGTGGCCCAGGCCGCGCTGGAGACCGGCTGGGGCCGACGCCTGGCCGGCGGCAAGCACGGCTCCTCGCTGAACCTGTTCGGGATCAAGGCCACCGGCGGCTGGAAGGGGGCGCGCGTGAGCGCCGGCACCCACGAGTTCGTCGGCGGCAAACGGATCCAGGAGCGCGCCGAGTTCCGCGCCTACGGTTCGGTCGCCGAGAGCTTCGCCGACTACACCCGGCTGATCGGCCGCGACCGCTACGCCGCCGCGCGCGGCACCGGCGACGACGTCCACCGCTTCGCCACCGCGCTGCAGAAGGCCGGTTACGCCACCGATCCGTCCTACGCGGCCAAGATCACCGCGATCGCCAACGGCGCCACGCTCAACCGCGCGCTGGCCTCGCTCTCCGCGCCGGCGCGCGCCGACGTGCAGGTCGCGCAGGCGGGCACCGCCCGCGCCACCACCGTCGCGGCGCTGGCCGCGGGCCACAGGGGATAGCCCATGACCGGGATGCTCGGTACCGGAACTTCCGCCCTGCTCGCGTTCCAGCGCGCGCTGGGCACCGTCAGCCACAACGTGGCCAACGCCTCGACCCCCGGCTACAGCCGGCAGCGGGTCGAACTGTCCTCGCGCCCGGCCCTGCCCGAGGGCGGGCACTGGGTGGGCCAGGGCGTCGACGCGGCCACGCTGCAGCGCCTGGCCGACGGGCTGGTGTTCGCGCGCCAGATCGACAGCAGCGGCGAGCTGGGGCGGCTCCGGCAGCTGTCCTCGCTCGCCGGCCGGGTCGACGGCCTGGTCTCGGATCCGGCCACCGGGCTGGCGGAGCACTGGTCGGCGTTCTTCAACGCCGCCGACGCGCTGGCCGCCGAGCCCGGATCGACCATCGCGCGCAGCCAGCTGCTGTCCAGTGCCGAACAGCTGGCCGCGCGCTGGCGCACGCTCGACGGGCAGCTGTCGGCGCTCGACGAGGAGGCCGGGAAGCGGCTGCAGAGCACGGTGGCCGACGCCAACCGGCTGGCCAGCGAGATCGCCAACCTCAACCGCGCGATCCACCAGGGCGGCGACCGGGTCGCGCCCGACCTGCTCGACGCCCGCGAGCTGCGCATCAGCCAGCTCGCCGCACTCACCGGCGCGACCACGGTCGAACAGGACGGCATGCTCAACGTGTTCACCTCCGGCGGCCAGCCGTTGGTGGTCGGCAGCCAGGCGATGCAGCTCGCCACCACGCCCGATCCAATGCAGCCCGGGCGCATGCAGCTCTCGCTCCAGACCCCGGGCGGCGACGTGCGCCTGCCCTCCGCGACCGTGTCCGGCGAACTGGGTGGCATCCTCGAGTTCCGCGAACGCGTGCTCGACCCGGCCCGGGCCGAACTCGGCCGCCTGGCCACCGCCTTCGCCACCGCGTTCAACCAGGCCCACCGCTCGGGCGTGGACTACGCTGGCGCGCCGGGCGGCGACTTCTTCAGCCTCGCGCCGCCGCGCGTGGACCCGCACGCGGGCAACGGCGGCAACGCCGGCATCAGCGCGCGCATCGACGACGTCGCCGCGCTTACCGGCCAGGACCTGGTGCTGCGCTTCGAGGGCACCTGGTCGGCGGTGCGCGCGGACACCGGCGAGGCGGTGCCGATGAGCGGCAGCGGCACCGCGGCCGATCCGTTCCGCGTCGGCGGCGTGGCGTTCGAAGTCACCGGCACGCCGGCGCCGGGCGACCGCTTCGCGTTGCGCCCCACCGCGGGCGCTGCCGCCAGCCTGCGCGTGGCGATCACCGACCCGGCCGCGATCGCGGCCGCCTCGCCGCTGCAGGCGGCCACCGACCCGTCCAACCTGGGCGATGCGCGCGCGGCCACCGCCACGGTCACCGACCCGGCGGCGTTCGCCGGGTTCGCCGGCGCCACGATCGAGTTCATCGATGCCGGCCAGTACACCATCGACGGCAATGGCCCGTTCGCCTGGGTGCCCGGCACCCCGGTCGCCGACGCCGCGGCCGGCTGGAGCCTGTCGCTGCAGGGCACGCCGGCGGCCGGCGACCGCTTCACCCTCTCGCCCACCCCGCCGCGCTCGACCGACAACGGCAACGCGCTGGCGCTGGCCGCGCTCGACCAGCGCGAACTGCTCGAGGGCGGCACCCTGTCGCTGACCGGCGGCCTGACCGGGCTGACCGCGCGCGCCGGCGCCGAGGCCCGCCACGCCAGCCTGAGCCACGAGGCGCAGGCCGCGATCGACACCCAGGTGGCGGCCGAGCGCGAATCGGTGAGCGGCGTGAACCTGGAGGAGGAGGCGGCCGACCTGCTGCGCTACCAGCAGGCCTACCAGGCCGCGGCCCAGATCATCGCCACCGCCGACGCGATGTTCCAGACCCTGCTGTCCGCCGTGCGGCGCTAAAGGAGCGATCATGACCGTCCTGCGCATGTCCACCGCCGGGTTGTACAACCAGGGCCTGCAGGGGCTGCTGCAGCAGCAGCAACGCCTGGCCCGCGTGCAGCAGGAGCTGGTCGGCCAGAACAAGCTGCTGCGCGGCGCCGACAATCCCTCGGGCATGGCCCGTGCCCAGCAGATGGACCACCTGCTGGCCTCGCTGCAGCAGCAGGACCGCAACGCCACCCTGGTCGAACATCGCCTGCGCAGCCAGGAGAACGCGCTGGCCGACGTCGGCACCCAGCTCGACCGCGCGCGCCAGCTCGCGGTACAGGCCAACAGCCCGGCGCTGTCGGACAGCGACCGCGCCTCGATCGCGGCCGAGCTGCGCGCGGTGCGCGACGAGCTGCTGGCGATCGCCAACCGTGACGACGGCAACGGCCGGCGCCTGTTCGCCGGCACCCGCGACGGGGTGATCCCGTTCGCCGACAACGGCGGCGTGGTGAGCTACGCCGGCGACGACGGCCGCAACAGCCTCGAGATCTCGCCCGACCACTGGGTGGTCGACGGCGAACCGGGCAGCGAGGTGTTCCTGCGCGTGCGCACCGGCGACGGCATCGTGCGCGGCAGCGCCGCGGCCGGCAACACCGGCACCGGCGTGCTGCAGTCCAGCGGCGTGGTCGACCATGCGGCATGGACCGGGCAGTCGCTGCGGGTCGAGTTCACCGCCGCCGACGCCTGGCGCGTGCTCGACGGCGACGGCAACGAACTGGCCACCGGCAGCTATACCGAAGGCGCCACCATCACCGCCGGCGGCATGCAGCTCAAGATCAGCGGCGCCCCCGCCGCCGGCGACAGCTTCCGCGTCGAACCGGCGCCGGTGCGCGACGTGTTCGCCACCCTGCAGGGCCTGGCCGACGCGCTCGAGGCGCCGGCCGCCGACCCGGCGGCGCGCGCCTGGCGCGCGAACCAGGTCGGCGCCGCCCTGGGCGACCTGGCCACCGCGCAGGACCACATGCTGTCGCTGCGCGCGGCCACCGGCTCGCGCCTGTCCGCGCTTGACAACGCCGCCGACGCGCGCAGCGCCACCGACCTGACCCTGCAGGAGTCGCTGTCGGAACTGCGCGACGTCGACGTGGCCGAGGCCAGCACCCGCCTGGCGCTGCACCTGGCCGCGATCGAGGCCGCGCAGAAGACCATGCTGCGGGTCCAGGGCCTGTCCCTGTTCGACCGCATGTAGCGATTTTTCGCGATCGGGTGTCCCCGGGGCCTAAAGCTTGACAGGACGGCGCCGATACCCATTCCAGCAGCGGCGAGGACCGACCCGGTCAGCACCCTGCGAAGTACCGGCGCAGCCTCTCGTCGCCGCCGGACCCAACCTCCCAGGAGAACCACGATGTCCACTGTCATCAACACCAACGTGATGTCGCTCAATGCGCAGCGGAACCTGACCGCGTCCGGCGCCGACCTCGCCACCAGCCTGCAGCGCCTGTCCTCGGGCATGCGCATCAACAGCGCCAAGGACGACGCCGCCGGCCTCGCGATCTCGCAGCGCTTCACCACCCAGATCCGCGGCCTCGACCAGGCGGCCCGCAACGCCAACGACGGCATCTCGCTGGCCCAGACCGCCGAAGGCGCGCTGGCCGAGATCGGCAACAACCTGCAGCGCATCCGCGAGCTGGCGGTGCAGTCGCGCAACGCCACCAACTCGGCGTCCGACCGCGAGGCCCTGGACGCCGAAGTCCAGCAGCTGAAGGCGGAGATCCAGCGCGTCGCCGAGACCACCAACTTCAACGACGTCAAGCTGCTCGACGGCTCGTTCCAGGCCCAGAGCTTCCAGGTCGGCGCCAATCAGGGCGAGACCATCGACATCGCCGCGATCGTCAACGCCAACATCGACGCGCTGGGCACCTGGACCTCGGTGGGCACCGGGTACAGCCAGACCCTGGACGCGTTCACCGCCACGGACCCCGAGGCTGCGGCCTCGGTCACGATCAATGGCGTCACGATCAACGTCGCCGACGAGGTTGACCGTGATGGCGACGGCTTCGTCGCGGCCCTGAAGGCCGCGTTCGACGCCGCGAAGGCCAACCCCGCCAACACCGCGCTGGCCAACGTGGAGATGAGCGCCGCCGGCGTGCTGAGCACGACCGACGCCGACATCACCCTGGCCAACCTGACCAACCTGACCGGTCCGGCGGCGGGCACCACGCAGAGCACCGAGACCCAGGTCCCCGGCTCGGGCCAGACCGGCTTCGCCACCCTGGACATCAAGACCGTCGATGGCGCCGACAACATGATCCTGGCCATGGACGCCGCGCTGAAGGACATCAACACCGCGCGCGCCAACATGGGTGCGGTGCAGAACCGCTTCACCTCGGTGATCGCCAACCTGTCGACCTCGATCGAGAACCTGTCGGCGGCGCGCAGCCGGATCCAGGACGCGGACTTCGCCAAGGAATCGGCGCAGCTCTCGCGCAACCAGATCCTGCAGCAGGCCGGCACCGCGATGCTGGCCCAGGCCAACCAGGCCACGCAGAACGTGCTCCAGCTGCTGCGCTGATGCACATTGGCCGCAGGGCGTCGCTCCGGGCGCGCCCTGCGGTCCTTTACCGGCCTGACCGCAAGACCCGGGATCTCCGTTCCGCCGCAGCCACCGTGCACCGCCTGCCTGCCGCCGCGCAGCCAGGACGCCGCCCGCGGGCCACGGCGCCACCACGCCAGGGGCAGCACGCGCCATGACCACCATCGGAAACGTTGGCAAGCTCGACGTCATGACCATGGTCGCGCAACTGGTCGCGGCCGACCGCGCCCAGCCCGAGGCGCGCATCGCCGGCAAGGAACGCGAGGTCAATGCCCAGATCTCGGCCATCGGCACGCTGCGCAGCGCGTTCTCCGCGCTCGGCACCGCCATCAAGGGCCTGTCCTCGGGCGAGAATCTCTCCGCGCGCAAGGCCACCGTGCCTGCCGACGCGAACTTTTCCGCCAGCGCCGGCAGCGGCGCGGCGACCGGCCGCTACCAGATCGAGGTGATCGCGCTCGCCAGCGCGCACAAGCTCGGTTCGGCCGCCCACGCCGCCGATGCCGCGATCGGCACCGGCACCCTGACCATCACCACCGGCGACACCACCCTCGAGGTGGTGATCGACGAATCCAACAACACCCTCGCCGGCATCCGCGACGCGGTCAACGCCGCGGCCGGCGGCAAGGGCGTGAGCGCCACGATCGTCACCGGCGACGACGGCGCGCACCTGGTCTTCAACGCCCTGGGCACCGGCAGCGCCGGCGCGCTGCGCATCGCCGCCAGCGGCGGCGACGGCGGCCTGTCCGCCTTCGCCTTCGACCCGGACGTCCCGGGCGGCCTGGCCGAACTGGCGGCGGCCTCCGACGCCCGGGTCAA
Source organism: Luteimonas wenzhouensis (assembly GCF_007859305.1). Classification (GTDB taxonomy): domain Bacteria; phylum Pseudomonadota; class Gammaproteobacteria; order Xanthomonadales; family Xanthomonadaceae; genus Luteimonas; species Luteimonas wenzhouensis. Next base: position 187,370 of record NZ_VOHE01000006.1, on the reverse strand, counting down.
GGTCGACGGCATCGAGCGCAGCAGCCCGTCCAACACCGTCGCCGACCTGATCGACAAGGTCTCGATCACGCTCACCAAGGCCGAACCGGGCACCGTGCGCGAACTGCGCGTCGAGGGCGACACCGGCGCCCAGCGCAGCGCGGTCAAGGCCTTCGTCAGCGCCTACAACGCGGCGCTGGGCGCGCTGGGCCAGGTGTCATCGTACAACGCGGCGAACAAGACCGCGGCCGCGCTCAACGGCGACGCCATGGTGCGCAACACCACCCGCGACCTGCGCAACATCCTCGGCGACGGCGTGATGGACCTAAAGGCGCTCGGCATCGCGATCGCCAAGGACGGCACGCTCAGCCTCGACGAGGCCGCGTTCGACAAGGGCCTGGCCGACGACCCCGGCGCCGCGGCGCGGCTGTTCGGCGCCGACGGCATGGCCGGGCGCCTCGACGCCGTGGTGCAACGCCTGGTCGATCCCGACGAGGGCCTGCTGGCCGGGCGCACCGCCAACCTCAACGCGCGGACCAAGGCCCTGGCGGCCCAGCGCAGCCAGCTCGACTTCCGCATGAGCCAGGCCGAGGCGCGCTACCGCGCCCAGTTCACCGCCCTCGACGTGCTGCTGACCTCGCTCCAGACCAGCAGCGACTACCTCAGCCAGCAGATCGCCGCCCTCAACAACAACAAGACGACCTGACCATGAACGCGCGCGCCCTTGCCAACCAGTACCGCCAGACCGCGGTGACCAGCGCCGCGCTGGACGCCAGCCCGCACCAGCTGATCGCGCTGATGCTGGCCGGTGCGCGCGACCGCGCCCGCCTCGCCGCGGCCTGCCTCGAACGCGGGGACCTGCCGCGCAAGGCGCAGGCCATCAGCGATGCCAGCGCGATCATCGGCGGCCTCAACGGCGCGCTCAACATGGAAGCCGGCGGCGAGATCGCCGACGGCCTGGCCGCGCTGTACGACTACGCCCAGCGCCGCCTGGTGCTGGCCAACGCGCAGAACGACCCCGCGCCGCTGCGCGAGGTGGACGACCTGCTGGGCGAGATCGAATCGGCGTGGCTGGCGATCGCGCCGACGGAGGCCGCATGATCCCGGCCCTGCCCGCCGACCAGGTGCGCGCCGCGATCGCGGCCGACGACTGGGCGCTGGCCGGCCGCCTGCTGCGCGAGCACGACGCCGCGGTGGCCGCGGCCTGCGCCTCGCCCGGGTTCGCCGCGCTCCCGCGCGAGCAGCTGCAGGCGCTGCTCGACGCCCAGCGCGCGCTGGCCGGCGAGATCCGCGCGGCGCGCGACGAGGCCGCGCGCGCGCTGGAGAAGATCGGCCAGGACCAGCGCGGCGCGCGCGCCTGGCAACGGGCGCTGGCATGAGCCCGGCCGAGGCCGACGCCCTGCTGTTCGGCGACAGCCTGGCCTGCGAGGTGCTGCGCCCGGCCGCGCTGCTGCCGCGCCCGCGCGATCCCGACCCGGCCCTGGCCGCCAGCGGCGAGGCGCTGCTGCGCGCGCTGGCGGTGCTGGAGGACGGCGCCCGGCCGGAAGAGCCCGAGGGCGACGACCACGCCCTGGCGCGGGTCGAGGCCAAGCTCGACCTGCTCACCGTCCTGGTCGCCGGCCTGGTGCGCCAGGAAGATGCCGACCCGGTGCGCCGGCTGGCCTGGTCGGCGCGCGGCGCCCGTCTGGAACTGCCCGAAGCGCCGGCCGAGGCCACCGGCCTGTTCCGGGTGCGCCCGGCCGACTGGCTGCCCTCGACCCTGGTGCTTCCGGCCAGCGAGATCGCGCGCGATACCCGCGCCGACGGCGTGCGCTGCTGGCTGCGCTTCGATCCCATGCCACCGGCGCTGGAAGCGGCGCTGGAACGCCACCTGTTCCGCATCCATCGCCGCGCGGTGGCGGAAAGCCGGCGCCAGAAGCAGGAAACCTGAGACCGCGATCACGTATTCTTGCGTTGCCATGCGCGCGTCCTCCGGGGCCGCTATCGTGGTGGACAGGAAACGCCAGGGGGTCGAGTTGCTGCGAGTCCTCATCTGCGACGACCACACGCTGGTCAGGGCCGGCCTGCGCCGGCTGCTGGAGTCGTTCGCGGACATCGAAGTGGTGGCCGAGGCCGCCAGTGCCGACGAGGCGGTCATCCGCGCCCGCGAGGCGCTGCCCCACGTGGTCCTGCTGGACCTGTCGATGCCCGGCCGCAGCGGGTTCGACGCCCTGGCCGAGCTGCGCCGCACCTGCCCCGAATGCGCCGTGGTCATCATGTCCATGCACGACGATGCGCTGCACGTGCGCGAGGCCCTGGCGCGCGGCGCGATGGGCTTCGTGGTCAAGGAAGCGGCGCCGGCGGAACTGGAGATCGCGCTGCGCGCCGCCGCCGCCGGCCGTCCCTACCTGAGCCCGCACGTCTCGGCACCGCAATTGCAGGCGCTGCGCAACGCCACCCCGGGGGAAGCCAACATCGACGCCCTGCCGCGCCGCCAGCGCGAGATCTTCGAGGCGCTGGGTGCGGGCCGGACCACCAAGCAGATCGCCGCCGACCTGGGCATCAGCGTCAAGACCGTGGAAACCCACCGCGCGCGGATGATGGAAACGCTCGGCTGCCGCAACGCCGGCGAGCTGCTGCGCATCGCGCTGCGGCTGCACGACCGCCCCTGAGCGGCTGACGCAAAGCGTCACTTCGCGTCACCTTCTGCGCCCGCGCGTCGGAAACACGACGAGATGTCGGGGCAACCCCTACACCGGGCCGGGTTTCCCCTGATCCGGAGCCGGGTTTGCCCTGATTCGGGTTCCGTCACGCCCTCGTCACGATGGGTTCCGTCGCCGGCGCGGGAGCCGGCACGGAGGCGAGGAAGATGAAGGCCAACCTGCGCATCGGCATCACCCAGGGCGTCAACCTCACCCCGCAGCTGCTGCAGTCGATCCGGCTGCTGCAGCTCACCGCCCCGCAGCTGGAACAGGAGCTGCGCCAGGCGCTGGAGCGCAACCCCCTGCTCGAGCAGGAAGAGATCGAGGACGAAGACGCCGAGGAGGCCGTGCCCGAGGCGGCGGCGGTGGAAGTCGCGGCCTGGGACGAACTGCCGGAACCGGCGTTCCTGTCCGGCGGCGCCACCGGCGGCGGCGACGAGGACGCGACCCTGCGCATCGCCGACGGCGAATCGAGCGACCCGCGCCTGCGCCTGCTGCGCGAGCTGGCGCTGCACTGGGACCCCGCCGACCTTGAAGTCGCGGCCTGGTGGCTGGACCACTGCGACGACCGCGGCTACCTCGAACGGCCGCTCGACGAACTGCTCGCCGCCGCGCGCGCCGCCTTCCCGCACCGCGCCGGCGACGTCGGCCTGCTGCGCATCCGCCTGCTGCACGGCGACTGGCCGGGCATGGCCGCGGCCGATGCCCGCGAATGCCTCGCGGCGCAGCTGCGCGCCTTGCCCGCCGATGCGTCCACCGGGCTGGCGGCGCGCATCCTCGACCAGCAGATGGAGCTGCTCGCCGCGCACGACGTGGATGCGCTGGCCGCGGCCACCGGCGCCGATCCCGGCGCGGTGCAGGCGGCGGTCGCGACCATCCTGTCGCTGCGGCCGCATCCGGTGCAGGCCCCGGTGGCGGCGGAGGACGGCCACATCGTCCCCGACGTCATCGCCTGGCGCGCCGGCGGCGGCTGGCGGGTGGCCCTGTCCAGCCGCGGGGCGCCGCGGCTGCGCATCGCCCCGCACTGTGAGCGCGCGCTGGCCGGCAGCGACCACCAGGTGCTGCGCGGCCTGCTCGACGAGGCGCGCTGGCTGGTGCGTGGCGTCAACATGCGCAACGAGACACTGCTGCGCACCGCCCAGGTGCTGGTCGAGCGCCAGGCCGGCTTTCTCGACCACGGCCCGGAGGCGATCCTGCCGCTGACCCTGCGCGAGGTGGCCGATGCGATCGGCATGCACGAGTCCACCGTCTCGCGCATCGTCAGCGGCAAGTACATCCAGACCCCGCGCGGCACCTTCGAGCTCAAGCGCCTGTTCGCGGTGCGGCTGGAAGGGGCCGAGGTCAGCGGCGCGGCGGTCAGGGCCATGGTCAAGCGCCTGATCGACGAAGAGCCGGCGAACGCGCCGCTCGCCGACGACGTGATCGCCGGCCTGCTGGCGCGCCAGGGCATCCGCATCGCCCGCCGCACCGTGGCCAAGTACCGCGACCAGCTTTCGATCGGCCCGGCGCGCGCCCGCCGCCGCGCCGCGACCCGTCCGGCCCGCCCCTCCCGCCAGGAGTACGTGTGATGCGCCAGATTTCCGTGCTGCTGGTCGACGACCATGCCGGCTTCATCTCCGCCGCCCTGCGCCACCTGCGCCGCCTGCCCTGGCTGACCGTGGCCGGCACCGCGGGAAACGGCGTGGAGGCCATCGCCCAGTGCGAGATGCTGCGCCCGGACGTGGTGCTGATGGACCTGGCCATGCCCGAGATGGGCGGCCTGCAGGCCACCCGCCTGATCAAGGCCCAGGACAACCCCCCCTACATCGTCATCGCCAGCCACTTCGACGACGGCGAGCACCGCGAGCACGCCATGCGCGCCGGTGCCGACGCCTTCGTCAGCAAGCTGGCCTACATCCACGAAGTACTGCCCCTGCTCGAGGCCCTGGCCGCGCGCGGGGGCGAAGGCAATGAACCGGAGGCCTCGTCATGAGCGAGTCGCGCATCCTGGTCATCGACCGCGACGACGCCCGCGCCGAGCGCGTGGCCACCCTGCTCGATTTCATGGACTTCAACCCGCGCATCGTCGACGACGCCGCGGACATCGACCTGGCGCGCGCGCGCGCCAGCGACTGGGTCGCGGTGGTGGTCGGCGACGTCGGCGACGGCGCCTCGTGGGAGGCGTTCGCGCAGTGGCTGGCGGCCCAGTCGCTGCACCCGCCGGTGCTCGAACTCCCCGGCCACGCCGCGGACGCGCCCTGGCGCGGCCACCTGCACCCGCAGTCGGTGTGGCCGCTGGCCTATCCGATCCGCCGCGCCCAGCTGCAGGACGCGCTGCGCCGCGCCAGCCTCAAGCGCATCGACGACGACGCCCGCCGCGAGGTGCACTCGTCCGGCCCGACCGGCCGCAGCGCCGCGGTGCTGCAGCTCAACCGCATGATCGACCAGGTCGCCCCGCACGACACCACCGTGCTGCTGCTGGGCGAGTCGGGCACCGGCAAGGAAGTGGCCGCGCGCGCCCTGCACGACCGCTCGCCGCGCCGCGACAAGCCGTTCGTGGCGGTGAACTGCGGCGCGATCCCGGCCGACCTGCTCGAGAGCGAACTGTTCGGCCACGAGAAGGGTGCGTTCACCGGCGCGCTGACCCAGCGCAAGGGCCGCTTCGAGATGGCCGAGGGAGGCACCCTGCTGCTCGACGAGATCGGCGACATGAGCATGCCGATGCAGGTCAAGCTGCTGCGCGTGCTGCAGGAGCGCTGCTTCGAGCGGGTCGGCGGCACCACCACCATCAAGTGCAACGTGCGCGTGATCGCCGCCACCCACCGCAACCTCGAGCAGCGCATCGCCAGCGGCGACTTCCGCGAGGACCTGTTCTACCGCCTGAACGTGTTCCCGATCGAAATGCCGGCGCTGCGCGATCGCACCGAGGACCTGCCCGACCTGGTCGCCGCGATCACCCGCCAGCTGGCCGAGTCCGGCCGCGGCCGGGTCTCGCTGTCGGCCGACGCGATCGCCGCGCTGCGCCACTACCGGTGGCCCGGCAACGTGCGCGAGCTGAGCAACCTGCTCGAGCGCCTGGCCGTGCTGCACCCGGGCGGCACCGTGCGCGCGGCCGACCTGCCGGCGCGCTACCGCGCCGCCGCGGCCGCCGCCGGCGACCTGTTCGACCCGCCGCCGGCGCCGGAACCCGGGCCGGCCGCGGCCGAGGCCCCGCAGGCGGCTTCGGCCCTGGACCCGGCCCACATCAGCGCGCTCACCACGCTGCCACCGCAGGGCATCGACCTGCGCGGGCACATGGCCGGGATCGAACTGGGCCTGCTGCGCGCCGCGCTCGAGCAGGCCGGTGGCGTGGTCGCGCACGCCGCGCCGCTGCTGGGCCTGCGCCGCACCACGCTGGTGGAAAAGCTGCGCAAGTACGGCATCGACCGCGAGCAGCTGGCCGCCGGCGAGACCGCCCGGGACCGGCGCGCGGCGGCTTTCTGACGGGGCCGTGGCACGGGACTTGCCTGATCCATCGCAGCCAACACCGGCAACCGGGCCATGACCACCGACGCCATCTCCTCGATCCTGTCCCAGATCCGCGCGCACGAGATGCGCACCGGCGCCATCCGCGCCGACGCCGCGCCGTCCAATGCGATCGACGTGGGCCGGACCGGCGAAACCCGGGCCCCGGGCTTCGCCCAGGTCCTGGGCAACGCGATCGACCAGGTCAGCGCCACCCAGGCCCGCGCCGGCGCCCTGCAGCAGGCGTTCGAACTGGGCGACCCGCGCGCCGACCTGGCCCGGGTGATGGTCGCCATGCAGCAGTCCCAGGTCGCGTTCCGGGCCACGGTCGAGGTGCGCAACCGCCTCGTCCAGGCCTACCAGGACGTGATGAACATGCCGATCTGACCCGGCCGCCGCCGGCCGCACCGCCTCCCCGCTTCCTTCCACGAACACCGGACCCGCCACCACCATGAGCGTGATCGCACTCCCCAAGGCCGCCGCCGCGAACCTGCGCGAACTCGGCCGCCTGCAGGACATCCCGCTGGTCCGCCAGCTCGGGATGCTGGCGCTGGTCGCGGTGACCATCGCGCTGGGCCTGTGGCTGTTCACCTGGAGCCAGAAGCCGGACTTCGTGCCGGTGCACGCCGGGCTCGACGCCAAATCCACCGCCGAGGCCTCGGAGCTGCTGCGCAGCGCGCGGATCCCGTTCAGGCTCGACCCGGCCACCGGCGCGCTCGCGGTGCCGGTGGACCAGGCCGGCGAGGCGCGCATGGCGCTGGCCTCGGCCGGGCTGCCGGCCAGCCCCGGCGGCGGTTTCGAGACCATCCACGGCGACCAGGGCTTCGGCACCAGCCAGTTCATCGAGAGCGCGCGCTACCAGCACGCGATGGAGGTCGAGCTGGCCCGCACCATCGCCAACCTGCGTCCGGTGCGCGAGGCGCGGGTGCACCTGGCCATGCCCAAGCCCAGCGCCTTCACCCGCCAGCGCGAGCCGGCGAGCGCCTCGGTGGTGCTGCAGCTGCGCGCCGGCAGCACCCTTGAACAGGGCCAGGTCAACGCGATCGTGCACCTGGTGGCCTCGAGCATCCCCGGCCTGCCGGCCGAGAACGTCACCGTGGTCGACCAGTTCGGGCGCATGCTCTCCAACGCCGACCCGCACAGCGACGACGCGGTGGGCGCGCGCCAGTTCGAGCAGCAGCGGCGCCAGGAAGCGGTGTACGTGCAGCGCATCCAGGAGCTGCTCGAGCCGATGACCGGCCCGGGCCGGGTCAGCGCCACGGTCAGCGTGGACATGGACTTCGCCCAGACCGAGGAAGCCAGCGAGCGCTACGGGCCGCAGCCGGCCATCGTGCGCAGCGAGCAGATCTCCGAGTCGGGCATCCTCGGCGCCGAACCGGTCGCGCGCGGCGTGCCCGGCAGCGCCAGCAACACCCCGGAAGCGGCGGAGGCGGAGGCGGCCGCCGAGCCGGCCGCGTCCTCCGCGGCCGCCACCGGCCCCGGCAGCCGCAGCGCGGTGCGCAACTACGAGATCGACCGCACCCTGACCCACACCCGCCAGGCGCCGGGCCGGATCCGCCGGGTCACCGCCGCGGTGCTGGTGGACCACATCGCCCCGCCGGCCGCGGGCGCCGGCGGCACCGCCGCGCAGGCCCAGGGCCGGCCGCTGACCGAGGCCGAGCTGGCCCGGATCGAGACCCTGGTGCAGCAGGCGATCGGCTTCGACGCCACGCGCGGCGACGTGGTCTCGGTGGTCAACGCGCCGTTCGCGCGCGACACCGGCGAGGCGCCCGACGAATCGATCCCGTTCTGGGAGCACCCGCGCGCACGCGAGTTCGGCCGCATCATCTTCGGCGGGCTGGCGGTGCTGGTGCTGATCCTGGCCGTGCTGCGCCCGGCCTCGCGCCAGCTGCTCGGCGCGCGCACCGCCACCGCCACGGTGATCCCGGCCGGCGAACTGGACGAGGATCCGACGGTGAGCCTGTCGGCGCCGGCCCAGGTCCAGGCGGCCAAGGACGACGGCCCGGCGCCGACGGCGGCGATGAGCTTCGACGAGAAGCTCGAGATCGCCCGCACCGCGGTCAGCACCGACCCCAGGCGCGTCGCCCAGGTGGTCCGCGACATGGTGGCCTCCGATGGCTGATCCCGCACTCGAACCGCCCCTGACCGGCGTCCAGCGCGCCGCTATCGTCCTGCTCTCGCTGGGCGAGCAGCAGGCCGCCGAGGTGCTCAAGCACATGGGCGCCAAGGAGGTGCAGAAGCTCGGCGTGGCCATGACCTCGGTCGGCGACGTCAGCCGCGAGACCGTGGCCCGGGTGTTCGACGAGTTCGTCGACGTGCTGGCCCAGCCCAGCGGCCTGGGCGCCGGCGCCGACGACTACGTGCGCGCGGTGCTCACCCAGGCGCTGGGCGAGGAGCGCGCCAGCAGCCTGATCGACCGCATCCTGCACGGGCGCAACACCTCCGGGCTCGACACCCTGAAGTGGATGGAGCCGCGCGCGATCGCCGAACTGGTGCGCAACGAGCACCCGCAGATCATCGCCATCGTGCTCGCCCACCTCGACGGCGACCAGGCCGCCGAGGTGCTCAAGTGCCTGCCCGAGCGGGTGCGCGTGGACGTGCTGCTGCGCCTGGCCACCCTCGACGGCATCCCGCCGCACGCGCTCAACGAGCTCAACGACGTGATGACCCGGCAGTTCTCCGGCAGCCAGAGCATCAAGTCCTCGTCGGTGGGCGGGGTCAAGGTGGCGGCCAACATCCTCAACTTCATGGATTCGGGCCAGGAGGAGGCGCTGCTGTCGGCGATCGCCGAGGTCGACGGCGACCTGAGCGTGCAGATCCGCGACCTGATGTTCGTGTTCGACAACCTCGCCGACCTCGACGACCGCGCGATGCAGGCGGTGCTGCGCGAGGTCAGCAGCGAGCAGCTGGCGCTGGCGCTGCGCGGCGCCGAGGCCAAGGTGCGGCAGAAGATCACTTCCAACATGTCGCAGCGCGCGGCGCAGATCCTGATCGAGGACATGGAAGCGCGCGGCCCGGTGCGCCTGGCCGAGGTCGAGGCGGCGCAGAAGGAGATCCTGGCGATCGTGCGGCGGATGGCCGAGAACGGTGACATCACGCTCGCAGCCAAGGCCGAGGTGCTGATATGAGCGACGCCGCGCCGGCCTTCGACGAGCTGCGCCTGTCCGGCGAGGTGGTGCGGTGGACCGCGCCGGGCCTGGCCGAGCCGCCGCCGGCGCCCGCGGAGGAACCGCCGGCGCCGCCGAGCGTGGAGGAGCTGCAGGCGCTCGAGCGTGCCGCGCGCGAGGAAGGCTACGCCCGCGGCCACGCCGAGGGCCTGGCCGCCGGCCAGGCCGAGGTGCGGCGCATGGTCGCCCAGATCGAGGGCGTGCTCGACGGCTTCACCCGGCCGCTGGCGCGGCTCGACGCCGAGGTCGCCGAGGCCCTGGCCGAGCTGGCGGTGCGCATCGCCGGCTGCCTGCTCGGGCGCGCCTACAAGGCCGACCCGACCCTGCTCGCCGACCTGGTGCGCGAGGCGCTGGAGGCGGTGGGCAGCGACACCCGCGAACTGGAACTGCGCCTGCACGACGACGACTTCGGCGTGCTGGCCCCGCACCTGGCCGGCCTGGACGGCGTGCGCCTGGTGATCGACAGCAACCTGGGCCGCGGCGAACTGCGCCTGCACAGCGAAGGCGTGCGCATCGACGGCACCCTGGGCGCGCGGCTGCAGTCGGCGCTGGAGGCGACGCTGGCCCGGCACGAGGCGCACCCATGAGCAACGTCGCCGCGGCCCACTGGCAGGAAGCGCGCAACCTGCGCCTGGCCGAGCGCCTGCGTTCGGCCAGGCCCAACCTGCCGTCGCTGGGCCTGGCCCGCGAGGGCGTGCTGCGGCGCGCGGTCGGCCTGACCCTGGAAGCCTCCGGCTGCAGCGCCCCGCTGGGGTCGCGCTGCCGGGTCGAGACCGCCGGCGGACGCTGGGTCGACACCGAGGTGGTGGGCTTCTCCGGCGACCGCACCTTCCTGATGCCCACCGCCGACCTCGAGGGCCTGCTGCCCAACGCGCGCGTGGTGCCCTCGCGCCGGCGCGGCGAGGTCGCGGTCGGCGAAGGCCTGCTCGGGCGCGTGATCGACAGCGACGGCGTGCCGCTGGACGGCCGCGGCCCGATCCGCGCCGAACAGTGGGCCGGCCTGGCCGGCGCGGCGATCAACCCGCTGATGCGCGAGCCCATCACCCAGTCGCTGGACGTGGGCGTGCGCGCGATCAACGCGATGCTGCCGATCGGCCGCGGCCAGCGCATCGGCCTGTTCGCCGGTTCGGGCGTGGGCAAGTCGACCCTGCTCGGGATGATGACCCGCTTCACCGCGGCCGATGTGATCGTGGTCGGCCTGATCGGCGAGCGCGGCCGCGAGGTGCGCGACTTCGTCGAGAGCACCCTGGGCCAGGAGGGCCTGCGCCGCTCGGTGGTGGTGGCCGCGCCCGCCGACCGGCCGCCGCTGGCGCGCCTGCACGGCGCGCTGCGCGCCACCGCGATCGCCGAGTACTACCGCGACCAGGGCCTGCACGTGCTGCTGCTGATGGATTCGCTGACCCGGTTCGCCCACGCCCAGCGCGAGATCGGCCTGTCGGTGGGCGAACCGCCGACCACCCGCGGCTACCCGCCCAGCGTGTTCGCGCGGCTGCCGGCGCTGGTCGAGCGCGCCGGCAACGGTGCCGACGGGCGCGGCTCGATCACCGCGTTCTACACCGTGCTCACCGAGGGCGACGACCAGCAGGAGCCGATCGCCGACGCCGCGCGCGCGATCCTCGACGGCCACATCGTGCTCAGCCGCCGCATCGCCGATTCCGGCCAGTACCCGGCGATCGACGTCGAGGTCTCGGTGAGCCGGGTAATGCAGGACATCACCGACGCGCCGTGGCGCGAGCGGATCCGCAAGCTCAAGCGGCTGATGGCCGCCTACTCGGCCCAGCGCGACCTGATCGCGATCGGCGCCTACCAGCGCGGCAGCGACCCGCTGGTTGACGAGGCGCTGGCGCGCTGGCCCGCGATCCAGGCCTTCCTCGGCCAGGACGTGGCCGAGGCCGCCGACGTCGAATCCAGCCGCGCCGCACTGGCGGCGCTGCTCGACGACGCCCCCGCTCCCACCCACGGCACCACCACGGAGGCTTGACGGATGCGCTCGCAACGGCTGGACCCGCTGCTCAGGGTCATGCAGCAACGCCAGGACGCCGCCGCGCGCGACGTCGCCGAGCGCGAGCGCGCGCTGAGCGAACAGGAGCAGCGGCTCGAGGCCCTGCGCCGCTATGCCGCCGAGTACGCGGCCCCGCCCACCGATGCGTCGATCTCGCCGGCGCTGCTGGTCAACCGCCTCGCCTTCCGCGAACGGCTCAACGCTGCGGTGGTGCAGCAGGCCGGGATCGTCGACCAGAGCCGCCAGCTCAGCGACGTCGAGCGCGCGCGCCTGCTGCTGGCCAGCCGCGAGACGAAGGTGCTCGAGAAGCTGGCCGACAGCTACCGCGCCCAGGAGTCGAAGGCCGCCGAGCAGCGCGTGCAGCGCGAGCTCGACGACCTGGGCGGCCGCCGCGCGCGGCTCGCCGCCGCCGACCGGGATCCCGCGCCGTGACCGGCCCGGGCGCGCTCGGCACGGTCGCCGCGGCGCCGACACCACAGGTCCACGCCATGCACTCGGCCACCGATCCGCAGACCTCCACCGCCGCAAACACGGGCGCGAAGGCGCCCGCCGCCCGCCCCGGTGCCCACGGCCGCGACGGGGACGATGCGGCCATGCCCGGACACGCGTTCGCCGACCTGCTGCTGGCAGCCCCGCCATCGCCGCCGTCGCCGGACGCCGCGGACGCGGCGGCGGTCGAGGACGACGCGGCCACGGGCCCGGACGCGGCCGTGCCGGGCCAGCTGCTCGCCCTGCTGGACGGCTATCGCCGCGACGCGGGCGCCCCGGCGGCCCAGGCGGCCCCCGGCGGCGCACCCGCCGGCCCGGATCCGGCGCAGGCGGTGGGGCTGGACGCGGCCGGCCTGCCGGCCGCGGGCACGGCGCCGGCGGATGCAGGCGCCGCGCCTGCCCCGGCCCGCGCCGCCCCGCCCTTCGCCACCCCGCTGGCCGCCGCGCTCGAGACCGCCGGCACGGCCCACGCACCCGCCATCCCGGCGGCGGCCATGGCCACCGCGCCGGCCGAGGGCGAGACCACCGTGGTCGAATCGCTGGCCGCCTCCGCGGCCGGGGCCGCGCCCGACGCGCCCGACGCGCTGGCCGCCTCCGCACCGGCGGCGGCGCCGCGCGTCCAGCAGGCCGCCCCCGCGCTGCCGCCGCTGGCCCTGCCCGCGGAGCCGGGCGACGGTTTCGACGACGGCTTCGGCGCGCGCATCGCATGGATGGCCGGGCAGCGCCTGGGGCATGCCGAGATCCGGCTCAATCCCGAACACGTGGGCCCGATCGACGTGCGCCTGAAGCTCGACGGCGACCAGGTCCGGGCCGAATTCAACAGCGCCAATGCCGAGGTGCGCCAGGCGATCGAGGCCAGCCTGCCGAGGCTGCGCGAGATGCTCGGCCAGCAGGGCCTGCAGCTGGGCCACGCGGACGTGGGCCAGGGCCGGCCGGACGCGGACGGCGGCGCCGCGCGCGCCGGCGGCTCGGGCCACGCGCAGGCGGGCGGTGGCGGCGGTGGCGGCGACGCGGACGGGGCGGACCCGGCGCCCGCGGCGGCGCCGGTGCGCACGCGCGGACTGGTGGACGCGTACGCCTGAATGGCGCAGTGGCGCAGCGCGCGCCCCGGGGCCGCGGGGTGATCGTGGGCTTGCGGGGCGCTGGCGCGGCTTGCAGTTGAGGGCAGGCCGTTTGCCCCCTCCCCGGCCGGCCCCTGCGCGCGGCGGCAGGGGCCGGCGTCGGGCGCCATGCCACGACGGGATCGCCCGCCGTCAAGACTCCGGCATCCGCGCCCTGCCCCGCCGCGTCAAAACCCCGCCGCCGGCGCGGCACGCCGATTGCATCAGGCCAGGCATCGATCCTCCGGAGCCTGTCCCGTGTCCGCCGCAGCCGCCAACCCCAAGTCGCAAGCCCCCGAACAGAAGGCCCGCCGCCGGGCATGGCCGTGGATCCTGGCCATCGTCGTGCTGGCTGCGGCCGGCGCCGGCGGCTGGTGGTGGTGGCAGGACCGGCAGGCCGCCGCCGAGGACGCCGCGGACGCCAGGCCCGACAAGCAGCCGGCGCAGTACATCGCGGTCGAACCTTCGTTCGTGGTCAACCTGGCCGACCCCGGCGGCAACCGCTACCTGCAGGCCGACGTCCAGGTGGTGAGCCGCGACCCGGCCACCGTCGACGCGGTCCACGCCCACCTGCCCTCCGTGCGCAACCGCCTGCTGCTGCTGTTCGGCCAGCAGGAGTCGACCCGGCTGGCGCAGCGCGCGGGCAAGGAGCGGCTGCAGGAAGTGGCGCGCGAGGAAGTGCGCGCGCTGCTGCGCTCCGAGGGCGCGCCGGACAAGGTCGAGGCGGTGATCTTCACCAGCCTGGTGACCCAGTAATGAGCGCCGACCTGCTCTCCCAGGACGAGATCGACGCCCTGCTCCACGGCGTCGACAGCGGCGCGGTCGAGACCGAGCCGCCGCCGGCGCCGGGCGAGGCGCGCCCGTACGACTTCGCCAGCCAGGACCGCATCGTCCGCGGCAAGCTGCCGACCCTGGAGATGATCAACGAGCGCTTCGCGCGCACCTGGCGCATCGGCCTGTTCAACCTGCTGCGGCGTTCGGCCGACCTGTCGGTGCGCGGCATCGACCTGGTCCGCTTCGGCGAGTACATGCACTCGCTGCAGGTGCCGTCCAACCTCAACCTGGTGAAGATGAAGCCGCTGCGCGGCACCGGCATCATCGTGTTCGAACCACGGCTGGTGTTCACCGTGGTCGACAACTTCTTCGGCGGCAACGGCCGCTACCACATCCGCATCGAGGGCCGCGAGTTCACCCCGACCGAGATGCGGGTGATCCAGCTGCTGCTCAAGCAGACCTTCGCCGACCTGGTCGAGGCCTGGGCGCCGGTGATGCCGGTGGAGTTCGAGTACCTCAACTCCGAGGTCAACCCGCACTTCGCCAACATCATCAGCCCGCGCGACTACATCGTGGTCAGCCGCTTCCACGTCGACCTCGAGGGCGGCGGCGGCGAGCTGCACGTGGCCCTGCCCTACGCGATGCTCGAGCCGATCCGCGAACAGCTCGACGCCGGGGTGCAGAGCGACCGGATCGAGAAGGACGAGGGCTGGATCCGCGCCCTGCGCAACCAGCTCGAGGACGCCGAGGTGGAGCTGAGCTCGGCGATTGCCGAACGCCAGATCAGCCTGCGCGAACTCTCGCGCCTGCGGGTAGGCGACGTGATCCCGATCGAGCTGGCACGCACCGTGCAGCTGAAGGTCGAGCAGATGCCGCTGTTCAGCGGCGAGTTCGGCATCCACAACGGCAAGAACGCCATCAAGATCACCCGCGTGCACAGCCCGCGCGCCGCCACCCAACCCGACCCCTCCGACGAATCGCCATGACCAACAACGACGCCGCGGCCGTGGCCGCCTTCGACCCGCTCACCGCCGATGCCGGACAGGCCGGCGCGGACCTCAACCTGGACGTCATCCTCGACGTGCCGGTCTCGCTGTCGCTGGAGGTCGGCCGGGCGCGGATCCCGATCCGCAACCTGCTCCAGCTCAACCAGGGCTCGGTGGTCGAGCTCGAGCGCGGCGCCGGGGAACCGCTCGACGTGTACGTCAACGGCACCCTGATCGCCCAGGGCGAGGTGGTGGTGGTCAACGACCGCTTCGGCGTGCGCCTGACCGACATCGTCAGCCCGTCCGAGCGGATCAAGAGGCTGCGGTGAGCGGCGCCGCCGGCCCCGTGGTCGCTTCGCTGCCCGTGACCGGCGTCGCCGGCGCGGCCGCCATCGCCGCGGGCGACGCCACGCCGGCGACGACGGCCACCGCGCAGGTGCTCGCGCCGTCCGCGCCGCCGCCCCCGGCCCCGGCGGGCGCCGGCAGCCTGGGCGGCGCGGTGCTCGCCCTGGTGCTGGTGGTCGGGCTGATCCTGGCGCTGTCGTGGCTGGCGCGCCGGATCCCCGGCCTGGGCGGTACCGGCGGCGGCCACCCGGGGCTGCGCATCGTCGGCGCGCTGCCGCTCGGGCCGCGCGACCGCCTGGTCGTGGTCGACGTGGGCGGCACCCAGCTGCTGCTCGGGGTCGGCGCCGGCGGCCCCCGCACCCTGCACACCCTCGACCAGCCGCTGCCCGACCCCCCGGCCCGCTCCGCGCCGGCGTTCGCCCAGCTGCTGGCGCAACACCTGGGAAAGAAGACGCCATGACCCTCCCGCGCGCGCCGCGCCACCCCGCCGCGACCCGCCGCGCCGCCGCGCCGGCCTGGCTGCTGCTGCTCGCCAGCCTGGCGCTGGCGCTGCTGCCGGCCATGGCCTTCGCCCAGGCGGCCCCGGCCGTCGATCCGCCGGCCGTGCCGGCGCAGCCGCTGCCCTCGGTGGAGGTCGGCAGCGTCGGCGGCCAGCCGGTGAGCCTGCCGCTGCAGGTGCTGGCGCTGATGACCGGTATCACCCTGCTGCCGGCCGCGCTGCTGGGCCTGACCGCGTTCACCCGGATCATCATCGTGCTGGCGCTGCTGCGCCAGGCGCTGGGCACCGGGCAGACGCCGAGCAACCAGGTGCTGCTGGCACTGGCGCTGTTCCTCACCGCGATGGTGATGATGCCGGTGTTCGATCAGGCCTGGGCCAACGGCATCGCGCCCTACCTCGACGACCAGCTCGACTTCCGCGCCGCGTGGGCGGCCGCGTCCGAACCGTTCCGCGGCTTCATGCTCGCCCAGGTGCGCGAGACCGACCTGATGACCTTCGCCGGCCTGTCGCAGACCGGCCCCTACGCGAGCCCGCAGGACGTGCCGTTCGGCGTGCTCGCCGCCTCGTTCCTGACCAGCGAGCTCAAGACCGCGTTCGAGATCGCGTTCCTGGTCTACATCCCGTTCGTGATCATCGACCTGGTGGTGGCGAGCGTGCTGATGTCGATGGGCATGATGATGCTCTCGCCGATGCTGATCTCGGCGCCGTTCAAGATCCTGCTGTTCGTGCTGGTCGATGGCTGGGTGCTGATCGTCGGCTCGCTCGCGGCCAGCTTCAACCCGCTGTGAGGCCCCTGCCATGACCCCCGAAACCGCGCTCGGCGAAATCTCCCGCGGCCTGCAGATGGCGCTCACCCTCGGCGGCCCCGCACTGATCGCGGTGCTGGTGGTGGGCGTGGCGGTGGGCGTGATGCAGGCCGCCACCCAGGTCAACGAGCCGACCATCCAGTTCGTGGTCAAGGCGCTGGGCCTGGTGGTGGTGCTGGCCACCACCGGGCATTTCCTGCTCGGGCGCCTGGTGGCGTTCACCATCGACCTGTTCCACCGCATTCCGCACCTGATCGGCTGAGGCCCGCCGTGGACACCGTCTCGCTCGTCGCGCTGACCGGGGTCGACCTGTTTGCCATGCTCGGCGCGGTGCTGTGGTACGCGCTGCGCGTGGGCGC
Source organism: Luteimonas wenzhouensis (assembly GCF_007859305.1). Lineage (GTDB taxonomy): Bacteria > Pseudomonadota > Gammaproteobacteria > Xanthomonadales > Xanthomonadaceae > Luteimonas > Luteimonas wenzhouensis. The sequence goes on along the minus strand of NZ_VOHE01000006.1, from coordinate 170,700 downwards.
GGCGCTGCAGGTGCTGCCGGCGGTGGGCGGGCGCGGGATCCCGGTGCGGGCGCGCCTGGTCATCACCCTGGCGCTGTCGGCGGCGATGGCGAGCGTGCTGCCGGCGCCGCCGCCGATGGGCGTGGACGCGGCCACCGTGCTGGGGGTGCTGCGCGAGTTCTCGCTCGGGGTGGCGATCGGGATGATGCTGCGGCTGGCGTTCGAGGCCGGGCGCCTGGCCGGCGAGCTGGTCAGCGTGGGCATGGGCCTGTCGTTCGCGACCATGGCCGACCCCTTGAGCGGCACCTCCTCGCCGGTGCTGTCGCAGTGGTTCTACCTGGCGTTCGCCCTGCTGTTCTTCATCGTCGACGGTCACCTGGCGCTGGTGAACCTGCTCGCCGACAGCTATGGCGGGGTGCCGGTCGGCGCCGCCCTGCCGGACGTAGCCGGCCTGCTGGCGGCGGTGCCGGAGTTCTTCGGCGCCTGCCTGCGCGCCGGGCTGCTGCTGGCGCTGCCGGTGATGATGGCGCTGCTGGCGGTGAACCTCGCCTTCGGCGTGCTGGCGCGCGCCGCCTCCCAGCTCAACCCGATCGCGGTCGGCCTGCCAGTCTCGCTGCTGGCCGGGCTGACCCTGATGATGCTGTTGATGCGCGGGATCGAAGCCCCGGTGCGGCGGCTGTTCGAGGACGCGTTCACGGCCGCGCGGGCGCTGGCCGGGTGAGGCGGCGATGAGCGAACAGCCGCAAAAGGAGGACCGCACCGAACGCCCGAGCGAGAAACGGCTGCGCGACGCGCGCGAGAAGGGCCAGGTCCCGCGCTCGCGCGAACTGGCCAACGTGGCGGTGCTCGGCTGCGCGGTACTGGCGCTCAAGGCCACCGGCGGCTACGTCGGCGCGGCCGCGCGCGACTGGATGAAGAACGCGCTGACCCTCGACCCGGCCCTGCTCGGCGACCCGGACCGGATCCTCGTCCACTCGCTGGCGCTGGCGCGCGACCTGTTCGTCCCGGTGCTGCCGCTGCTGGCCGTGGCGCTGGCCGCATGCGCGATCTCGCCGGCGGCGATGGGTGGGCTGCGCTTCGCCTCGCAGGCGCTCAAGCCCGACTTCGCCCGCCTCAACCCGCAGAAGGGCCTGGCCCGGATGTACGGCAGCGAGAGCCTGGCCGAACTGCTGCGTTCGCTGCTGCGGGTGGCGCTGATCGGCGGCGTCGGCGGCTGGGTGGTGTGGCGCGCGTTCGCGGCCCTGCTGGCGCTGCCGCAGGCCTCGCTGGAGGCTTCGGTCGCCGGCGGGGTGGACCTGGTGCTGGGCGCGGTGCTGGCGATGGTCGGCTCGCTGCTGCTGCTGGCGGCGATCGACGTGCCCTGGCAGCACTTCCAGCACCGCAACAAGCTGAAGATGACCAAGCAGGAGGTGCGCGACGAGCACAAGGAGCTCGAGGGCAACCCCGAGGTCAAGGCGAAGGTGCGCCAGGTGGCGCGGCAGCTGTCGCAGCGGCGGATGATGGACGCGGTGCCGGCGGCCGACGTGGTGGTGGTGAACCCGACCCACTATGCGGTGGCGATGAAGTACAAGCCCGGCATGCGCGCCCCGGTGGTGGTGGCCAGGGGCGTGGACGAACTGGCGCTGGCGATCCGCGCCATCGCCGAAAAGCACCGGGTCGCGATCGTCGAGGCGCCGCCGCTGGCACGCGCCTTGTATCGGATGGCCCAGGTCGACCAGGAAATCCCGGTGAAACTCTACGCCGCCGTCGCGCAGGTGCTGTCCTACGTCTACCAGCTGCGGGCCTGGGTGCCCGGCCGCGGGCCGATGCCCGAGCTGGCACCGCTGGACGTGGGCGCCGAGGGCGCGCCCGACCCGGCCGACGGCGACGGGAGTCCGGCGCGATGAGCAGCGTGCCCGGGCGCGGCGCCGGGATCCTGGCGGCGATGCGCGGCGGCCTGGCCGCGCCGCTGGTGGTCCTGGCCCTGCTGGCGATGGTGGTGGTGCCGCTGTCGCCGGTGCTGCTGGACGCGCTGTTCACGATCAACATCGCGCTGTCGCTGGTGGTGATGCTGGCGGTGGTGTACGTGCGCCGGCCGCTGGAGTTCTCGGTGTTCCCCAGCGTGCTGCTGATGGTCACCCTGCTGCGGCTGGCGCTGAACGTGGCCTCGACCCGGGTGGTGCTGCTGCACGGCCACGAGGGTCCGGCCGCGGCCGGCCACGTGATCGAGTCGTTCGCCGAGTTCGTGATCGGCGGCAGCTACGCGGTCGGCATCGTGGTATTCGCGATCCTGACCATCATCAACTTCGTGGTCGTGACCAAGGGCGCGACCCGCATCTCGGAAGTGTCGGCGCGGTTCATCCTCGATGCCCTGCCCGGCAAGCAGATGGCGATCGACGCCGACCTCAACGCCGGCCTGCTGACCCGCGAGGAAGCCAAGGCCCGGCGCCAGGAAGTGCGCGAGGAGGCCGACTTCTACGGCGCGATGGACGGCGCCAGCAAGTTCGTCCGCGGCGACGCGATCGCCGGCATTCTGATCCTGGCGATCAACCTGGTCGGCGGGATCGTGATCGGGCTGTTCTCGCACGGGCTGTCGCTCGCCGATTCCGCCCAGGTCTACACCACGCTGGCGATCGGCGACGGCCTGGTCGCGCAGCTGCCGGCGCTGCTGATCGCGGTCGCCACCGCGATGCTCGTCACCCGCTCCACCGGCGAGCACGAGATGGGCGAGAGCGTGCACAAGCAGGTGTTCGGCCAGCAGCGCGCGCTGGCCGTGGCGGCGTTGCTGATGGGCCTGGTCGGGGTGGTGCCGGGCATGCCGAACCTGCCGTTCCTGGCCCTGGCCGCGCTCCTGGGCTGGGCCGCGTGGCGGCTGCGCGCGGGCGCGGCGGTGGCGCAGGAGGGCGAGGCCGCGGCGACGGATGGCGCCCCGGCCGCGACGGCCGCGGTGCCCGAACTGAGCTGGGACGAGGTGCGGCCGCTGGAGCCGCTGGCGATGGAGGTCGGCTACCGGCTGATCCCGCTGGTCGACCAGGCCCAGGGCGGGCAGCTGCTGGCGCGGCTCAAGGGCGTGCGGCGCAAGCTGACCCAGGACCTGGGGTTCCTGATCCCGGCGGTGCACGTGCGCGACAACCTCGAGCTCGCGCCCGGCCAGTACCGGCTGCTGGTACACGGGGTCCCGGTCGCCACCGGCGAACTGGTGCCCGACCGCGAAATGGCGCTGGACCCGGGACAGGTGTTCGGGCCGCTCGACGGCATCCCGGGCAAGGACCCGGCCTTCGGCCTGGACGCGGTGTGGATCGTGCCGGGCCAGCGCGCGCACGCCGAGTCGCTGGGCTACACCGTGGTCGACGCCTCCACCGTCGCCGCCACCCATCTCTCGCACATCGTGCGCGAGCATGCGGCCGAACTGCTCGGCCACGACGAGGTGCAGAACCTGCTGGCCACGCTCGGCCGCAGCGTGCCCAAGCTGGTCGAGGACCTGGTGCCCAAGCTGCTGCCGCTGTCGGTGGTGGTCAAGGTGCTGCAGTCGCTGCTGGCCGACCGGGTGCCGGTGCGGCAGATGCGGCAGATCGTCGAGGCCCTGCTCGAGCACGGCGCCCACACCCAGGACCCGGCCGCGCTCACCGCCGCGGTGCGGGTCGCGCTGGGCCGCTTCATCGTCCAGGAGATCAACGGCATGGCGCCGGAGCTGCCGGTCTACACCCTGGCCCCGGCGCTGGAGCAGGTGTTGCAGGATTCGGTCAACGGCCAGGGCGCGGCGCTGGAGCCGGGCCTGGCCGAGCGCCTGCACCAGAACCTGGGCGAGTGCGTGCGCCGCCAGGAAAGCCGCGGCGAGCCGGCGGTGCTGCTGGTGCCCGGCGGCGTGCGCGCCGCGGTGGCGCGGCTGGTGCGCCACAGCGTGCCCTCGCTGGCGGTGCTGGCGTATGCCGAAGTGCCGGAAGACAAGCGCCTGCGCCTGGTGGGCTCGGTGGGGTGAGGCCGGCCCTCTGGCCTTCCGACATCCTGCTCTCCCCTTGGAGGAGCGACTGCTGCCACGACCCGGCCCGCCACGTCGGCCGCGACGTGGCGCTGGCGACGGGTCGCGGCTGAAGCCGCTCCTACAGGCGCGGTCGCGAGGCGGCGCGTCACGCGACCGGCGCATGGGCCGCGTCAACACCCCGCCCCGCCCATGGAGCTGGAGGGAGCGGCCCAGCTCATGCCGGCGGCAGGCGTGCCCCCACCCCAGCCCTCCCCCGCAAGCGGGGGAGGGAGCCGTTGCCGGCGGCACGGTGTGGGGGACGGGGCCGCGACCGGCTCCGTACGAAGCGGCAACACCGCTCCTCCCCGCATGCGTGGGAGGCTGCTGGAGAAGGCGTTGCGAGACTCCTCCCCCCGCGTGCGGGGGGAGGCCGGGAGGGGGCGGCATCAGGTCACGCCGGCGGCGGGCAGCCCCCACCCCAACCCTCCCCCGCAAGCGGGGGAGGGAGCGTCCCGGGGTGGCGACGTTGCCGGCGGGCGGGGCCGGATTTCCGTCGCCGGGGGCGCGCCAAGCTTCCGGCGGAGGCGGGGAAACATTCCGGCCCAGGTCTTGCAGGGAAGGGGGCAGGCCGGCTCCAGGCCGCTCCAGACGGGCTTTCGACATGCGAATCAAGCGTTTCACCGCTCCCGACATGCGCACCGCCCTGCGCATGGTCCGGGAAGAACAGGGACCGGACGCGGTCATCCTGTCCACACGCCCTGGCGCCGGCGGCGCCGGCATCGAGGTGGTGGCCGCCACCGACTACGACGAGGCCCTGGTGACGCAGGCGCTGCGCGCCGCGGCACCGGGCCTGGAGGACGCCGGCGCCCAGGCCGGCACGGTGCCGGAACGTGCCGCGTCCGGCGCCCCGACCTCCACGACTCCGACCGCCCACGCCCCGGCCTCGGCCGCGCGCCGCGACGGGGTGCGCGAGAGCCTGCTCTCGCGGGCCCGCGCCGTGTTCCGGATCGACGAGGGCCAGACCCTGGCCGAGCTGACCACCGGCACCCCGGCGGCGGCCGACGCGGGCGGCGGCACCCCCGCCCGTCCCGCGCCTGCCGGCGTCCCGGCGCCGGCCAGCGGGATCCGCGACGGCGCCCGCCCGGCCACCCCGGCTTCGCCGGCCCGGGCCCCGGCAGCTGCAGCGGCTCCGCGCCCGCACCGCGACCGGAGCCCGGCGGCGGCACCCGCCGCCCCGGCCGCGCCGAGCCGGTTCGAGGCGATGATGGCCGCGCTCGACGCCACGCCGCGCGCCAGCGCCGGCCGCGACGGGGAGCCGGCGGCCGACGAGTTCGACCGCCTCCCGCCGGAACTGCCCGTGCCCGAACGGCCCGAGCCGCCGGTCGAGTCCGCCGCCACCACGCCAGCCCCGGCCCCGGCACCCGCCGCGGCCACGCCGCCCGCGCTGCAGGTCGTCGCCGCGCCCGAGCAGGATCCGGCGATCGTCGCCATGCGCGAAGAGCTGGCGCGGATGCGGCGGATGATGGAGACCCAGCTCGAGCAGCTCTCGATCGAACGCCTGCGCGGCTCGCCGGCGCGCGCGGCGGTGCTCGACGCGCTCACCGGCTACGGCTGCAGCGAGTCGCTGGCGCGCGAAGTCGCCGCGGGGATCGATCCCACCCTGGCCCCGGACCAGGTCCACGGCCCGATGCACGCCGCCCTGGCGCGGCTGCTGCCGATCGTGCACGGCGAGCCGATCGAGGACGGCGGGGTGATCGCCCTGGTCGGTCCCACCGGCGCCGGCAAGACCACCACCGCGGCCAAGCTCGCCGCCCGGTTCGCCGCGCGCCACCGCGCCCGCGACGTGGCCCTGGTCACCACCGACGGCCAGCGCGCCGGCGCCCTGGAGCAGCTGCAGGCCCTGGGCCGCCGGTTGGGCATCACGGTCTGCGAGGCGCAGGGCCCCGACGGCCTGCAGGCCGCCCTGGAGCAGCTGCAGGACTACCCGCTGGTGCTGGTCGACACCACCGGCCACGCCCCGCGCGACCGCGCCGTGTTCAGCCAGATCCTGTGGCTGCGCGCCGCCAAGCGGGTGCGCAGCCTGCTGGTGCTGCCGGCCAACGCCCACCCGCAGGACCTGGGGGAAGTGATCCGCCGCTACCGCCCCGCCAAGCCCGACGGCGTGGTCCTGACCAAGCTCGACGAGACCTGCCAGCCCGGCTCGGCGCTTTCGGTGCTGGTCCGCCACGAGCTCGGGCTGGCCTACACCGCCGGCGGCCAGCAGGTCCCGGGCGACCTGGAAGCCGCCGATGCCCACCGCCTCGTCCAGTCACTGGAGAAAACCCGCCGTGCTGCCGATAACCCCCTCGTCACCGAGGATCGCCATGCAGTCGCCTGACCCCCATCCGTCCGCCGCCGCCGCCGGCCAGCCCGGTGTCCCCGGCCCGGTCCGGGTGATCGCCGTCGCCAGCGGCAAGGGCGGTGTCGGCAAGACCTCCGTCTCGGTCAACCTGGCCGCGGCGATGGTCGCGGCCGGCCAGCGCACCCTGCTGCTGGACACCGACCTGGGCCTGGCCAACGTCGACGTGATGCTGGGCCTGGCGCCGCGCCACACCCTGGCCGACGTGTTCGCCGACCGCTGCGAACTGCGCGACACCGTGATCCAGGCCCCCAACGGCCTGATGGTGGTCCCGGCCGCCTCGGGCAAGCGGCACATGACCGAACTCACCCCGGCCCAGCACGTGGGCCTGGTGCACGCGTTCTCGCAGCTCGACCTCGACCTGGACGTGATGGTGGTCGACAACGCCGCCGGGATCGCCGACGGCGTGCTGACCTTCTGCCAGGCCGCGCAGGACGTGATCGTGGTGGTCTGCGACGAACCGGCCTCGGTCACCGACGCCTACGCCCTGATCAAGGTGCTCAGCCGCGACCGCGGCGTGGCCCGGGTGCAGGTGCTGGCCAACCAGGTCCAGGACCAGCGCGAGGGCCGGCAGCTGTTCGACAAGCTCGAGCGGGTCAGCTCGCGCTTCCTCGACGTCACCCTCAACTACCTGGGCGCGATCCCGCGCGACGAGTGGCTGCGGCGCGCGGTCCAGCGCCAGGAGCCCGTGGTCGACGCGTTCCCGTCGGCGCCCTCGTCGGTGGCGTTCCGCGACATCGCCCGGCGCTCGCGCCAATGGCAGTCGCCGGCCGGCGCGCGCGGCCACGTCGAGTTCTTCCTCGAGCGCCTGGTGGCGCCGGCGCGGGGGGCGATGGCATGAACATGGCCGCCGCCGCGCAGTACCGCGCCAACCAGCAGGGCTCGCCCGCCGAGGTGGTCGAGCGCCACGGCGAACTGGTGCGCCGCATCGCCCACCACCTGGCCGCGCGCCTGCCCGCGAGCGTGGAGATCGACGACCTGGTGCAGGCCGGCATGCTCGGCCTGATCGAGGCCGCGCGCAATTTCCAGTCCGACCAGGGCGCGGCCTTCGAGACCTACGCCTCGATCCGCATCCGCGGCGCGATGATCGACGAGATCCGCCGCGGCGACTGGGTGCCGCGCTCGGTGCACCGCCGCTACCGCGACCTGGTCGCGGCCACCCGCGAGGTCGAGCAGCGTACCGGCCAGGCGGCCACCGCGCAGCAGGTCGCGGCCGAACTGGGCGTGTCGCTGGACGAGTACCACGCCATGGTCGAGAACTCCGCGCGCGGCCAGCTGGTGAGCCTGGACGCGCACATGGACGAACACGACGGCGAGGCCCGCGTGGCCAGCCGCGGCACCGCGACGCCCGAGCGCGCGTTCGAGCAGTCCGCATTCCGCGACGCGCTGGCCGAGGCGATCGCCGGCCTGCCCGAACGCGAGCGCCTGGTGCTGTCGCTGTACTACGAGCAGGAACTGAACCTGCGCGAGATCGGCGCGGTGCTGGGCGTGAGCGAGTCGCGCGTGTGCCAGATCCACGGCCAGGCCGCGGTGCGCCTGCGCGCGCGGCTGGCCGACTGGCACCGCGACGACGGCGACGACGACGACCACGACCTGCCCTGAGCGCCCCGCGCACCACCCACCCCCGCTACCACGAGGCCCCATGGACAAGAACATCCGCATCCTCATCGTCGACGACTTCTCGACCATGCGTCGCATCGTCAAGAACCTGCTCAACGACCTGGGGTTCTTCAACACGGTCGAGGCCGACGACGGCACCTCGGCGCTGGTGGAGCTGCGCAAGGGCCCGTTCGACCTGGTGATCACCGACTGGAACATGCCCGGCATGCCCGGCATCGACCTGCTCAAGGCGATCCGCGCCGACGCCGCGCTGTCGAAGGTCCCGGTGCTGATGGTCACCGCCGAGGCCAAGCGCGAGCAGATCATCGAGGCCGCGCAGGCCGGCGTGAACGGCTACGTGATCAAGCCGTTCACCGCCGCCACCCTCAACGACAAGCTGACCAAGGTGTTCGAGCGCCTGGGAGCGGTGGCGTGAGCACCACCCCCGCGCCGCCCGCGGCGACGCAGGGACGCGAGGCGCTGGTGGCCTGCCTGCACGCGGCGCTCGATGCGCTCGAGCGCGAGGACGACACCGCCTGGCGGCGCAACGTCGACGAGTTGATCCAGTGGCGCACCCAGCCGCTGGTGCAGGGACTGGTGCGCCTGGCGCGCGAACTGGAGACCACGCTGGGCACCGGCGGCGGCAACGGCTCGCTGCACGAGGCCTGCCTGCGCCTGGAGCACGTGGTCAAGGTGAGCGAGGAGGCCAGCCACCACACCCTGGACCTGATCCAGGACTGCCGCATCCTGCTCGGCACCCTCGGCAAGGGCGGCGACGACGCGCCCACCCTGGCCGCGATCCGCTCGCGGCTGTCCGAGATGACCGCGGCCCAGGGCTACCAGGACCTCACCGGCCAGATCATCCGCCGGGTGGTGGAGCTGGTGCGCGCGGTGCACGAGGGTCTGGGCGAGTACGCCGGCGACGACGCGCGCCCGCTGCAGCTCGACCCGCGCGGCCACGGCCCCTCGGTCCAGGGCCTGGACGGCCCGGCCGCGACCCAGGACGACGCCAACCAGCTGTTGTCCTCGCTGGGGCTGTAGCCATGTCCTCGATCGCCCCGGACATTTGCGCCGACTTCCTGGTCGAGGCCGGCGAGATCCTCGACCAGCTCGGCGAGCAGATGGTGGCGCTCGAGCGCGCCCCGGGCGACCGCGAGTGCCTGAACGCGGTGTTCCGCGGGTTCCACACCATCAAGGGCGGGGCCGGCTTCCTCGACTTCGACCCCATGGTCGCGGTGTGCCACGCCGTGGAGGACCGGCTCAACGCCGCGCGCGACGGCAGCGCGCCGCTGGACCCGGAGGCGTTCGACGGGGTCCAGCAGGGCATCGACCTGCTGGTGGACATGCTCGCCAGCATCTCCGCCGGCGCGCCGCCGCAGCCGGCGCCGCAGGCGCTGCTCGACGCGCTGCGCGCGGGCGCGGCCGGGACCGCGCCGGCGCCGGCCGCGCCGGTGGCGCCTCCGCCGGCCGCCGCGGCCGGCGACGACGATTCGATCGACGACCTCGATTTCGAGGCCCTGCTCGACAGCCTGCACGGCGTGGGCGGGGTCCCCGGCGCCCAGCCGGCCGCCGCGCCTGCGCCTGCGCCTGTGCCTGCGTCCGCGCCTGCACCCACGCCTGCACCCGCCCCGCCGCCGCGCCCGCCGGCGCCCGCGGGCGGCTCCGCGCCCAAGGCCCACGAGCCGGCCGACGTCACCGTGCGCGTGGACGTGCGCCGGCTCGACGCCATGGTCAACCTGGTCGGCGAACTGGTGCTGGCCCGCAACCGGCTCAAGACCATCCGCCCGCGGCTGCGCGACGACGAGCTCGACCGCGCGGTGGCCGCGCTCGACGTGGCCACCTCGCGCCTGCAGGGCGCGGTGATGACCGCGCGCATGCAGCCGGTGGGCCGGGTGTTCGCGCGCTTCCCCAAGCTGGCGCGCGACGTCGCCCGCCAGCTGCGCAAGCAGGTGCAGCTGGAGGTGGTCGGCGCCGACACCGAACTCGACCGCAACCTGGTCGAGGCCCTGGCCGACCCGCTGGTACACCTGGTGCGCAACGCGATCGACCACGGCATCGAGATGCCCGAGGTCCGGCGCCGCGCCGGCAAGCCCGAGCAGGGCGTGGTGCGGCTGTCGGCGCAGCAGGAAGGCGACCACGTGCTGATCGAGGTACGCGACGACGGCGCCGGCATCGACCCGGAGAAGATCCGCCGCGGCGCGGTGGAGAAACGCCTGATCGACGACGACGCGGCCGCGCGCCTGTCGCCCGAGGAATGCCTGCAGCTGCTGTTCCTGCCCGGCTTCTCCACCCGCACCGAGGTCAGCGACCTGTCCGGCCGCGGCGTGGGCATGGACGTGGTGCAGTCGAAGATCCGCGAACTCTCCGGCACGGTCCAGATCCAGTCCTCGCCCGGCGCCGGCTCGCGCTTCTCGATCCGGGTGCCGCTGACCCTGGCGATCCTGCCGACGCTGCTGGTGGAGGTGGGCAGCGACGTGTACGCGCTGCCGCTGGTGCGCGTGGTCGAGGTGCTCTCGCACGATCCCGGCCAGGCGCTGTGGATCGACGGCCAGCGCATGCTCGACCTGCGCCAGCGCCCGCTGCCGCTGCTGGGCCTGCGCGAGTGGCTGGGCCTGGAGCCGCTGCCGCTGCGCGACTCGACCTGCGTGGTGCTGCAGTCGGGCGAGCAGCGCTACTGCCTGGCGGTGGACCGGGTGCGCGGGCGCGAGGAAGTGGTGATCAAGGCACTGCCGCCGACCCTGCGCGGCCTGCCCGGCTACGCCGGCGCCAGCCTGATCGGAGATGGCCGCATGGCCCTGATCCTGGACGTGGACGCGCTGCAGGGCGGCGGCGCGCGCACCCCGGGGCCGCGTTCAAGTCAACCGCCCACGGACCGATAAACAGGCAATGGACAGACTCAGCGTCATCGGCGTCGTGCTCGCGCTCTGCGCGCTGGTTGGTGGCAGCATCCTCAAGGGAGCCGGCCTGGCCGGGCTGTGGTCGCCGGCCGCGTTCCTGATCGTGATCGTCGGCACCATCGCCGCGATCCTGGTCCAGACCTCGGCCTCCACCTTCATGCGCGCGATGAAGATGCTGCCGTGGGTGTTCCGCCCGCCGGAGCAGGACCACCAGGCGGTGATCGCGCAGATCGTCGAGTGGTCCACGACCGCGCGCAAGCAGGGCCTGCTGGGCCTGGAGGCGCAGGTCGCCGAACAGGCCGACCCGTTCATGGCCAAGGGTCTGCAGATGGTGGTCGACGGACTCGAGCCCGAGGCGATCCGGCAGATGCTGGAGATCGAACTGCAGGGCCAGAGCGAACGCGACGTGGCCGCGGCCAAGGTGTTCGAGGGCATGGGCATCTACGCGCCCACCCTGGGCATCGTCGGCGCGGTGCTGGGCCTGATGGCGGTGATGAAGAACCTGGCCGACCCGAGCAAGCTCGGCCACGGCATCGCCGCCGCGTTCACCGCGACGATCTACGGCATCGGCAGCGCCAACCTGGTGCTGCTGCCGGTCGGCAACAAGCTCAAGACCCTGATCCGCGCCCAGGCCACCGGGCGCGAGATGATCATCGAGGGCCTGATCGCCATCGCCCAGGGCGAGAACCCGCGCAACATCGAAGCGCGCCTCAACGGCTACCTGCACTGAGGCCGCGATGGCACGCCGGCGCCACCACGAAGAGCACCAGAACCATGAGGCATGGGCCGTGCCCTACGGCGACCTCATGACCCTGCTGCTCGCCTTCTTCGTGGTGATGTACGCGATCTCCTCGATCAACGAGGGCAAGTACCGCGCGGTGTCCGACGCGCTGGCCTCGGCCTTCGGCGGGCCGCCGCGCTCGATCACCCCGATCCAGCTCGGCCAGACCCAGCTGCGCGGCTCCTCGTTCGACCGCCCGTCCCTGCTCACCCCCGGCGCCAAGACCGGCCCGACCGCGACCGCGCCGGTGAGCAACGTACGCGTGCGCCAGATGCTCGACGTGCCGCTGGGCCAGCAGGGCCGCGCCATGGCCCAGCGCGACAGCGCCAAGGCGGCGATGGACGCCGCGCTCGCCGGCCAATCCCAGCTCAACACCCTCGGCCGCCGGATCCAGCATGCGCTGGCCGAACTGGTGCGGCAGAAGCTGGTCACCGTGCGCCGCGGGCGCACCTTCCTGGAAGTCGAGATCCAGAGCGACATCCTGTTCGCCAGCGGCGTGGCCGTGCCCAGCCCGATGGCCCTGGCCACCGTGCGCAAGCTCGGCGCGGTGCTGCGCGACGAGCCCAACGCGGTCCGGGTGGAGGGCTACACCGACAACGTGCCGATCAACACCCCGGCGTTCCCCAGCAACTGGGAACTGTCGGCCGCGCGCGCGGCCAGCGTGGTGCACGTGCTGGCCGACGAGGGCGTGGACCCCACGCGGCTGGCGGTGGTGGGCTACGGCGAGTTCCAGCCGCTGGCCGACAACGCCACCGTCGAGGGCCGCAACGCCAACCGCCGCGTGCTGCTGGTGATCCTGGCCGCGCCACAGGGCGTGGACGCGGTGCCCGAGGAAGCCCCCGAGATCGCGCTGGCCCCGGACCTCCACCCGATCGATGTCCCCACGGCCGTGGCCGGCGACGGCGCAGGCGCAGCGCCCGACGTCGCCGCGGCGATGCCCGCGGCCCCCGGATTCAATGCAGGAGCGCGCTGAGATGCACGTCTGGGCGATCGCCAACCAGAAGGGCGGGGTCGGCAAGACCACGACCACCCTGTGCCTGGCCCGCGGGCTGGCACAGGCGGGCCACCGCGTGCTGCTGGTGGACCTGGACCCGCACGCCTCGCTTACCCGGGCCTTCGGCGTACCGGCCAGCCCGCCGCCGAGCGGCACCCACGACCTGTTCACCGGCAGCGGTGCCACCCTGGCCTCGCTGGCCCGGCGCACCGAACTGCCGGGCCTGCAGCTGGTGGCCGCGCAGCCGGCGCTGGCCACCCTGGAGCGGCGCGGCTCCACCCAGCCCGGGCTCGGTCTGGCGCTGGGCCGTGCGCTGCACGGCGCCCATTCCAGCTACGACCACGTGCTGCTCGACTGTCCGCCCACGCTCGGCCTGCTGATGGTCAACGCGCTGGCCGCGGCCGACCGGCTGGTGGTGCCGACCCAGACCGACCCGCTGGCGCTGCACGGCGTGGCCGACATGCTGCGCACCGCGGCGATGGTCGAGCGTTCGCGCCGGCGCCCGCTGCCCCAGCATGTGCTGCCGACCCTGTTCGACCGCCGCACCCGCGCCGGCGTGCAGAGCTTGGCCCAGCTGCACGAACAGTACGCGGACCGCGCCTGGCCCGGTGCGGTGCCGATGGACACCCGGCTGCGCGACGCGCACGCGCTCGCCCGCGAGGGCGAGGTCGGCGGCCGCGGCTACGAGGCCTACGGGCGCGCGCTCAAGTGGCTGCTGGCGCAGGGCGATGCCGCCCAGAGGCGGGCGGCATGAGCGCGGGCGAAGGCGAAGTGGTCGACTACATCGACATGCTGCTGGACGAGGCGCCGGACGGCGCCGTGCCGGCGGCCGCCGCGGCCCAGGACGCCCCCGAACCGCCGGCGCCGACGCCGGCGGACCCGGCACCGCCTGCGGACCCGGCCCCGGCGCCCGCGCCGGCTCCGGCAACGGACCCGGCCATGGACACGACCGCGGACTCGACCGCGGACTCGACCGTGGCCCCGGCCACGGGAGACCCGGCCGCGGGCCCCGCGCCGGGCGCGGCGCCGACGCCGGCCGCGGCGGCGCAGCTGCCGCCCGCCCCGCCGCTCCAGCCCGTGGCACCGCCGTCCGCCGCCGGGCCCGTCCCCGCCACGGCGGCGACGCCGGCGCCCCGGCCTCCGGGCCCCTCCGCGGCGGCCGCCGAGGCGCCGCCCGCCCCGCTCCATGCCGCTCCCGCGCCGCGCTGGCTGCGGGTGCGGGTGGGCGCGGCCAGCTACGCGCTGGAACTGCTGCGGGTGCAGGAAGTGGTGCGGCTGATGCCGATCGTGGCGATGCGCGGCGCCGACCCGGCGGTGCTCGGGGTGATGAACCTGCGCGGCCGGATCGTGCCGGTGTTCGACCTCGGCCTGTGGCTCGGCACCGGGCGCGTGGAGCCGGGCGACCAGGGCCGGATCGTGGTGGTCGAGCGCGACGACGAGTTGATCGGCCTGCTGGTCAGCGCGGTCGAGGACGTGGTCACGCTCGGCCGCGACCGGATCGAGCCGGCGCTGCCCGGCGACGACCGCGGCGTGGTGCTGGGGGTGGCGCGCGTGGGCGACGTGCCGACCGTGCTGTTCGACGCGCACGCGCTGTACCGCTGAGGCGCTCAAGCCCCGCCCGTCGCCGCCGTTAATCCCCTGGACCGCAACCACGTGCCCCGTCCATGACCCAACTGACGCTCCAATCCGATCTCGGGATCGAGCGCGTCGCCGACCTGCAGGCGGCGCTGCAGCCGCACCTGGACGCCGACGCGCCGCTGGAGCTGGCCGGCGACCGGGTCGAGCGCGTGCACGCGGCCGGGCTGCAGCTGCTGCACGCCTTCGTCCGCGACCGCGCCGCGCGCGGCCGCAGGACCACCATCGTCCACCCTTCGCCGGCGCTGGCCGAGGCCGCGCGCCAGCTGGCGCTGGCCGCCAGCCTGGGCGTCGACGGCGACGCCCCCCGTTCCGCAAACGCCCCCGGAGCAACCGCATGAGCAAGCAGCTGCTGGTCGTCGACGATTCGACTTCGATGCGCCAGATGGTGGCCTTCGCCCTGACCTCGGGCGGCTTCCAGGTGAGCGAGGCCGAGGACGGCCAGGCCGCGCTGGAGATCGCGCGCACCCGGTCGTTCGACGCCGTGGTCACCGACGTCAACATGCCGCGCATGGACGGCATCGCCCTGATCCGCGAGCTGCGCCAGCTGCCGGCCTACCGCTTCACCCCGCTGCTGATGCTCACCACCGAGTCGGGCGCGGACAAGAAGATGGAAGGCAAGACCGCCGGCGCCACCGGCTGGCTGGTCAAGCCGTTCGACCCCGAGCAGCTCGTCGCCACGGTGCGCAAGGTCCTGGCCTGAGCATGGACGTCTCCCGCTTCCACGCCGCATTCTTCGAGGAGAGCCGCGAGGGCCTGGACGCGATGGAGAGCGGCCTGCTGTCGCTCGAGTCGGGCGGGGCCGACCCCGAGACGATCAACGTCATCTTCCGCGCGGCGCACTCGATCAAGGGCGGCGCCGCCACCTTCGGCTTCACCGCGGTCACCGACCTGACCCACGTGCTCGAGACCCTGCTCGACGAGGTCCGCGGCGGCCGCCGGGCGCTCGACCGCGACGCGATCGGCGCGCTGCTGTCCTCGGTGGACGTGCTGCGCGGCCTGCTCGCGGCCTGCGAGCACGGCGGCGACGTCGACGCCCCGGCGCTGGGCGCGGCCCGGGCCGCGCTCGACGCGCTGCTCGCCGGCGGCCAGGCGCCCGCGGCGGACGGCGCGGCCGCGGCCGGCGCCGCCGGGACGGACGCCGCGGCGGACGGCGACTGGCGCATCGCCTTCGTCCCCGGCCCGCAGCTGTTCCTGAGCGGCAACGACCCGCTGCGGATCCTGCGCGAGCTCGCCAGCCACGGCGAGATGGGCGTGGAGTGCGTGGACGGGCGGCTGCCGCCGTTCGCCGAGATGGATCCGTTCGAGGCCTACCTGGCCTGGAACCTGACCCTGCCCGGCAGCGTGCCGCGCGCGGCGATCGACGAGGCGTTCGCCTGGGTCGCCGACGAGTGCGAGCTGGACATCGCCACCGTGCCCGCCGGCCGCGCCCCGGCCCCCGCGCCAGCGGCAGGCGCGCCGGCCGCCGCCGCGCCCGCCCAGGACGCCACGGCCCCCGCGGCGCGCCGCAGCACCGACCACGACAATTCGATCCGGGTCGCGGTGGCCAAGGTCGACGCGCTGATCAACCTGGTCGGCGAGCTGGTGATCACCCAGGCCATGCTGCGCCAGCGCACCGAGCACCTGGACCCGGTCGCCAACGAGGCGCTGCTGTCGGGCCTGGTGCAGCTCGAGCGCAACACCCGAGACCTGCAGGAGTCGGTCATGGGCGTGCGCATGCTGCCGGTCGACTTCGCCTTCAGCCGCTTCCCGCGCATGGTCCGCGACCTCGCCACCCGGCTCGAGAAGAAGGTGGTGCTGCGCACCCACGGCGAGGCCACCGAGCTGGACAAGGGCGTGATCGAGAAGATCGTCGACCCGCTGGTGCACCTGGTGCGCAACGCGATCGACCACGGCCTGGAGTCGCCGGCCGAGCGCCGCGCCGCGGGCAAGGACGAGACCGGCACCCTGACCCTGAGCGCGGCCCACCAGGGCGCCAACATCCTGATCGAGATCAGCGACGACGGCCGCGGCCTGGACCGCGAGCGGATCCTGCGCAAGGCCGCCGAACGCGGCATCGCGGTGCCGGACAACCCCAGCGACGGCCAGGTCTGGGACCTGGTGTTCGCGCCGGGCTTCTCCACCCGCGACGAGGCCACCGACCTGTCCGGCCGCGGCGTCGGCATGGACGTGGTGAAGAAGAACATCGCCGCGCTCGGCGGCCAGGTCGAGATCCGCAGCCGCCCCGGCGAAGGCACCACCGTGGCCATCCGCCTGCCGCTGACGATGGCGATCGTCGACGGCATGTCGGTCTCGGCCGGCGGCGAGGTGTTCATCGTGCCGCTGGCCATGGTCGTCGAGTCGCTGCTTCCCGCGCCCGGCCAGGTGCGCACCATCGCCGGCGAGGCGCGGGTGCTGCGCGTGCGCGAGGACTACATCCCGCTGGTCGACCTGGCCGCGCAGTACGGGCTGCAGCCGGCCGAGCGCGGCGAGGACGCGCCGCCGCGCATCGCGGTGGTGGTCGAGGCCGACGGCCGGCGCCTGGCGCTGGAGGTCGACGAGCTGCTCGGCCAGCAGCAGGTCGTGGTCAAGAACCTCGAGTCCAACTACAAGCGCGTCGCCGGCGTGTCCGGCGCCACCATCCTCGGCGACGGCCGCGTGGCACTGATCGTCGACGCGGGCGGGCTCGCCCAGTCGGCGCCGGTGCCGGCGGCCGCCTGATCCCCCAACGCAAGCACCCCATCCAAGGGACCACCCCATGTCCGCATCCGACCAGACCGTCCAAGACGCACCCACCACTCCCGAGGCCGCCGCCGGCGTGGGCAGCGGCGAGTTCCTGACCTTCGTGCTCGGCGAGGAGGAGTACGGCGTCGACATCCTGCAGGTGCAGGAGATCCGCAGCTACGACGCGGTGACCCGGTTGCCCGACGCCCCGGACTACATCAAGGGCGTGATCAACCTGCGCGGGGTGATCGTGCCGGTGGTCGACATGCGGCTGAAGTTCCGCCTGGCCAAGGCCGAGTACAACGCGCTCACGGTGATGATCGTGCTCAACGTCGGCGGCCGCGTGGTCGGCATGGTCGTCGACAGCGTCTCGGACGTCGTCCGGCTGTCGGGCGAGCAGGTCCGGCCGGTGCCGGAGATCGGCGCCACCATCGACCGCCAGTTCCTGACCGGCATCGGCACGCTCGACCAGCGGATGCTGATCCTGCTCGATATCGAGCGCCTGATGGGCCACGAAACCATGGGCCTGGTGGCGGCCGAGGCCGCCTGACGCCCGCCCCGCGCCGCTGCGGCCGGCGACGGCCGCGCGGCGCCGCCCCTCCCCGGGAGCCGACATGCGCATGAACCTTCCCGTCACCCAGCGCGAGTACGTGCTGGAGGACGACGAGCCGCTGGTCTCGCGGACCGACCGGCGCGGTGTGATCGTCTACACCAACGCCGCCTTCGTCCGCGCCAGCGGCTACGCCGAGGCCGAACTGCTCGGCCAGCCGCACAACATCGTGCGCCACCCGGACATGCCGCCGGAGGCGTTCGCCGACCTGTGGCGCACGCTGCAGGCGGGGCGGCCGTGGGTGGGCATGGTCAAGAACCGGCGCAAGGACGGCGACCACTACTGGGTCATGGCCCACGTCACGCCCTACTACGAGGGTGCCGACCACGTGGGCTACATGTCGGTGCGGCGCCGGCCTTCGCGCGACGAGGTCGAAGCGGCCGACCGCGACTACGCCGCGATGCGCGCCGGCAGCAGCCGCCTGCGCGTGCGCCACGGCGCGCGGGTCGTGCCCGACCGCCTGCGCGCGCTCAACCCGCTGTGGCGGATGAGCCTGCGCCAGCGGCTGGCGCTCGCCGCCGCCGGGGTCGGCGGGTTCGGCCTGGCGCTGGTGCTGCTGGCCGCGGCCGGGATCCAGGGGTCGGTGCTCTACGGCCTGGTCGCGCTCGCCACTGCCGCGGCGGGATATTCGGCCTGGTGGCTGGGCAACGACGTGGTCGGCCGGCTGGAGACCGCGGTCGGCCACCTGCGCGACTTCGCCACCGGCCACTACGACCGCGAGATCGCCATCGACCGCAACGACGAGGTCGGCAGGGTCCTGCTCGGGCTGAAGTCGATGCAGGTGCGGCTGGGCTTCGAAATCGAGGATCGCCGCCGCCACGCCGAGCAGATGGCGCGGGTGCAGTGCGCGCTCGACGCCGCGCCCACCAGCGTGATGGTGGCCGGGCCCGACCACGCGATCGTGTACGCCAACCCCGCCGCGCGGGCGATGCTCGCGGCCGCGGCCGACGACGTGCGCGCCAGCTGCCCCGGGGTCGACCCCGGGGCCCTGGAACGCAGCGCCCTGCATGCGCTCGACCCCGACCCGGCCGCGCGCCGGTCGCTGCTCGACGCGCTCACGGCGCCGCATCCCTACCGCGCCGTGCTCGGCAAGCGCACCTTCGACATCACCGTCACCCCGGTGCTGGGCGACAGCGGCGAACGGCTGGGCACGGTGGCCGAATGGCGCGACCGGACCGACGAGCTGGCGCTGGAACGGCAACTCGAGGAAGTGGTCTCCGCGGCCGCGGGCGGCGACTTCAGCCGCCGCCTGCGGCTGCACGGCGCCACCGGCTTCGTGGCCGCGGTTGGCAGCGGCCTGGAACGGCTGATGCAGGCCACCGAACAGAGCCTGCGCGAGACCGCCGCGGTGCTCGACGCGCTCGCCCAGGGCGACCTGCGCCGCCGCATCACCCGCGAGATGCACGGGTTGTTCGGCGAGATGAAGGCCAGCACCAACGCCGCGGTCGACCAGCTCGCGCAGCTGGTCGGCGAGATCCAGGCCGCCACCCTCACCATCGGCCAGGCGGCCGCGGAGATCGCCAGCGGCAACGCCGACCTGTCCACCCGCACCGGCCAGCAGGCGGCCAACCTGCAGGAAACCGCGAGTTCGATGGAACAGCTCACCGCCGCCGTGCAGCGCAACGCGCACAGCGCGCAGCAGGCCGACGAACTGGCGCGCGGCGCCGGCGAGGTAGCCGAGGACGGTGGCCGGGTGGTGGCCGAGGTGGTGGCCACCATGGCCCAGATCAGCGAATCCTCGCAGCGCATCGCCGACATCGTCGGGGTGATCGACGCGATCGCGTTCCAGACCAACATCCTCGCGCTCAACGCCGCGGTCGAGGCCGCGCGCGCCGGCGAGGAAGGCCGCGGCTTCGCGGTGGTGGCCAGCGAGGTGCGCGACCTGGCGCTGCGCTCGGCCGAGGCCGCGCGCGAGATCAAGGCCCTGATCGAGGATTCCACCGCGAAGGTCGGGCTCGGCGCCGAGCGCGTGGACCGCGCCGGCCGGACCATGGCCGGGATCGTGGAGGCGGTGCAGCGCGTCACCGCGATCATGGGCGGCATCACCGCGGCCTCGCGCGAGCAGTCGGCCGGCATCGGCCAAGTCAACCGCGCCGTGGCCCAGCTCGACCAGGCCACCCAGCAGAACGCCGCCCTGGTCGAGGAGGCCTCGGCCGCCGCCAGCAGCCTGCAGGACCAGGCCCGGCACCTGGCCCGCGCGGCCGCGGCCTTCCGCCTGGACGACGGCGACGCGCCGCGGCCCGCTGCCACGCCCGCCGCGCCCGCCCCGGCGCACGTCGCCGCGCCCGCGCCGGACGCCGCGCTCGCCTGAGCGCCCGCGTCCGCGCGCGGACGCGGGCGCGGCCCGGCCCGCCCGGCCAAAGTTTCGCGGCCCGCGGCCGATAGCAGGGTGACGACCCCACCCGGCGGATCCCATGGCCTCCTTCCTCTCGCGCCTCGGCGTTTCCCGCAAGCTTGAGCTGCTCACCCTGCTCGGGACCCTCGCGGTGCTGGTGGTGATGGTGGTGCAGCTGCTCGACGCACGCCGCGCGATGATCGCGGAGAAGGAAGCGGCCACCCGCGGCCTGGTCGAGACCGCGCTCAGCCTGGTCGCGCACTACCACGCCCGCGCCGAGCGCGGCGAGATCAGCGAGCAGGCCGCCCGCGCCGGCGCCGCGGACGCGATCAAGGCCCTGCGCTTCGGCGACGACGACTATTTCTGGATCAACGACCGGCACCCGCGGATGGTGATGCATCCGTTCCGCCCGGAGCTGGACGGCACCGACCTGAGCGACTACGCCGATCCCGACGGCGTGCGACTGTTCGTGGAGATGGTGCGACGGGTGGAGGCCGACGGCGGCGGTTTCGTGCAC
Organism: Luteimonas wenzhouensis; assembly: GCF_007859305.1. Lineage (GTDB taxonomy): Bacteria > Pseudomonadota > Gammaproteobacteria > Xanthomonadales > Xanthomonadaceae > Luteimonas > Luteimonas wenzhouensis. The sequence continues at coordinate 150,312 of NZ_VOHE01000006.1, read as the reverse complement.
TACGCCTGGCCGCGCCCGGGCGAGGACCGCCCGGTGCCGAAGATCTCCTACGTGCAGGAGTTCGCGCCCTGGGGCTGGATCATCGGCTCGGGCATCTACGTCGACGACGTGCAGGCCGCGGCCTGGGCCTCGGTGCGCGCGGCGCTGCTGATGCTGGCGCTGGTGCTGGCCTTGCTGCTGTCGGCCTCGTGGATGCTGGCGCGTTCGATCACCCGCCCGGTGCTGCGCGCGGTGGACGCCGCGCACGCCATGGCCCAGGGCCGCCTGGACGTGGACCTGGAGGCCGAAGGCGGCAACGAGACCAGCCGCCTGCTCGGTTCGCTGCACGCGATGCAGCAGGTGCTGCGCCGCTTCACCGACGCCCAGCGCCGGATGCACGAGGCGCACGAAGCCGGCACGATCAGCCACACCCTGCCCGCGGACGAGTTCCCCGGCGTGTACGGGACCATGGCCAGCGGCGTGAACGCACTGGTGGCCTCGCACATCGCGGTGAAGATGCACGTGGTCGACGTGGTCTCGGACTACGCCCGCGGCGACCTGTCGCGCGACCTCGATCGGCTGCCGGGCGAGAAGGCGCGCATCACCGCGGCGGTCGACGCGATCAAGCAGTCGATGCTCGACGCTACCGCCCAGGTGCGGCGCCTGGTCGAGGGCGCGGAAGCCGGCGATTTCTCGCTGCGCGGCGACGCCGGCCGCTTCGAGCACGCCTACCGGGAGATGATCGAGGGCCTCAACCGGCTGATGGCCACCACCGACCAGGGCCTGTCCCGGGTCGGCGGGCTGCTGTCGGCGGTCGCCGGGGGCGACCTGGCGCGGCGGATCGACGACGACATGCCGGGCCGCTTCGGCGAGGTCGCCGCGGCGGCCAACCGCACCGTCGGACAGCTGGCGGAGATCGTGGGCCACATCCGCGAGGGCAGCGACGCGATCAACGCGGCCGCCGGCGAGATCGCCGCCGGCAACGACGACCTGTCGCGCCGCACCGAGCAGCAGGCCGCCAACCTGGAGGAGACAGCCGCCACGATGGAGGAGCTGACCTCCACCGTGCGCCAGAACGCCGAGCACGCGCGCCAGGCCAACCAGCTGGCCATCGGCGCGGTCGACGTCGCCTCCCAGGGCGGCGAGGTCGTCGGGCGCGTGGTCCAGACCATGTCCGCCATCTCCGAGTCCTCCAACCGCATCGCCGACATCATCGGCGTCATCGATGGCATCGCCTTCCAGACCAACATCCTCGCCCTCAACGCCGCGGTCGAGGCCGCCCGCGCCGGCGAGCAGGGGCGCGGATTCGCCGTGGTCGCCGCCGAAGTGCGCTCGCTGGCCCAGCGCTCGGCCGGCGCCGCCAAGGAGATCAAGCAGCTCATCACCGATTCCACCGACAAGGTCCGCCAGGGCAACGAGCTGGTCGACCAGGCCGGCCGCACGATGGGCGAGATCGTCACCAGCGTGAAGCGGGTCACCGACATCATCGCCGACATCTCGGCCGCCTCGCAGGAGCAGAGCGCGGGCATTGAGCAGATCAACCAGGCCATCGCCCAGATGGACGAGACCACGCAGCAGAACGCGGCGCTGGTCGAGGAGGCCACCGCCGCCGCGCGCAGCATGGAGCAGCAGGCCGGACAGCTGGTGCAGACCGTGGCCGTGTTCCGGCTGCAGGACGGCGAGCGGCCGACGGCCGCGAAGCCCGCGCCCGCGTCGGCGGACGTGGCCGCGGGCGACGACCGCGGGCCGGGGCACGCGCCGCGCCCGGCGCCCGCGCCCCCATCGACACCGGCGCCATCGACACCGACACCGACACCGGCACCGCCACCGGTGCCGACCGGGGCACCGGTGGCGGCCGGCGGCCGCGCCGGTCCGGCGCTCCCGGCCCGGCCGGCCCCGCGGCGGACGCCCGTCGCCGCCGACGCCGACGGCGAATGGCTGGAGTTCTGAGCGGGGCCCAGGACGATGCCCGACGCCGACGCCCTCCACCTGCTCGACGACGAGGAACACTCGCCGTTCGCACTGCACGATCCGCAGCAGATCGGGCAGGTGCTGCGTGGGCTGGCCGAGGCCCGGGCGCAGATCGCCACGCGCCTGGTGCCCGGCGGCCACGCCTGCCCGACGGCGCTGCTGGAGGTCCGCGACGACCGCACCCTGGTGCTCGACGGCAACCGCGACGAGGCCATGAACCAGCGGATGGCCGCGGCCACCCGCGTGGTGTGCAGCGCGCAGCTGGACCTGGTGCCGATCCGGTTCCGGCTGTCGACCCCGCGACGCACGCTGCACGAGGACTACGTGGCGTTCACCGCGCCGTGGCCGGCGGCGCTGCTGCGGCTGCAGCGGCGGGAAAGCTACCGGCTGCCGCTGTCGGCCACCGCCACCGCCACGCTGCTGCCGGGCGCGGATGCGGACGGCCGCACGCTGCGGGTGCTGGACCTGAGTGCCGGCGGCCTGGCGCTGGCCGTGCCCGACGACGCGATCCACGGCTTCCAGCCCGGCACCCGGCTGCCGCCGTGCCGGCTGCAGCTGGGCGACGCCGAGCCGGTGCCGGTGGCGGTCGAGGTCGCCTGGACCGCCCGCGACGGCGTCCGCGGCAACACCGCCTGGTGGCGCGCCGGCTGCAGGTTCGCCGAGCTTCCCGCCGCGCTCGAACAGCAGCTGATGCAGTACATCTTCCGGATCGAGCGCCAGCGCAACGCGCGGCTGCGCCGGGGCGGCTGAGCGGCGGCTAAAGTCCCGGCCGGTCCGGCCGCTACAGGGGCAACGGGTGCGCGATCGCCCACCACACCCCACTGGAGTACACCGGACATGACCATCAGGACCACCCGCATCCTGGTCGCGCTGCTCGCGGCCAGCTGTGTTTCCGCCGCCGCCGCCCAGAGCGTCATCCGCCCCGAACACGCCGTCCGCCACGCCGGCCAGACCGGCATGGTCTGCGGCAAGGTGGAGAAGACCCGCTACGCAGAGAACTCGGAAGGCCAGCCGACCTTCCTGCACATGGGCGGCATGTTCCCGCGCCACACCTTCTCCGCGCGCATCCCCCAGGAGCTGCGCGGCCGGTTCCGGCCCACGCCCGAAGAGCTGGAGGGCCGTGACGTGTGCGTGATCGGCACCATCCAGCGCGACGCCAGCCGCGCCGAGATCGCGATCGCGTCGCCCAACGACGTGAAGCTCGCCACGATCGAGTGACCCCGCGGCCCGCTGCCGCGCCCGACCCCGGTCGCCCACCAACGCCAGGCGGAACCACCATGCACGTCATCACGAACATGAAACTCATGCCGAAGCTGATGCTGGCCTTCGGCATCCTCCTGCTGATCATGCTGGTCCAGGGCGCCGGTGCCTACATGGGCATGCGCTCGATGGACCGCACCAGCCAGAGCATCGCCCAGGGCGTGCTGCCGGCCGTCACCCTGGTCGGCCAGACCCGCGGGCTGCTGGGCGAGTACCGGACCGCGTCGTACCGTGGCCTGGTGCGCGCCAGCGAGGCGGCCAAGCAGGAAGCGCGCGAGCGCGCGGTGGCGATCGACGCGCAGCTGGCGCAGAACTTCAAGGACTACGAGCAGTACGTCACCACGGCCCAGGAGCGGCGCATGCTCGAGGAGCTGGTGGCGGCCTGGGCCGCGGCGCGCGCGTCCTACGACTCGGTCAACGAACTGCTCGACCTGGAGCTGCCCGACGACGCGATCGACACCTTCATCGGCCAGACCAGCGGGCTGCACGACGCGACCAGCGCGGCCCTGGCCGCGCTGGCGGACGAGTCCAACCGGATCGCGGCCGCCTCGACCGCCGCCGCCTCGCGCGCCTACGTCGCGTCCAACACCCTGACCCTGACCCTGCTGGTCGCCGGCATCGCCGTGGGCCTGGTGGTGGCCTGGCTGATGGCGCGCAACCTCACCCGGGCCGCGCGCGAAGCGGCCGTGGTGGCCAACGACGTGGCGGCCGGCAAGCTCGACAGCCACATCGACACCCGCCGCGCGGACGAGATCGGCGACCTGTTCAGGGCGATGAAGCGCATGCAGCACGACCTGCGCGAGCGCATCGAGCGCGACCAGGCCGTGGCCAGCGAGAACCTGCGCATCCGCACCGCGCTCGACAGTTCCGGCACCTGCGTGATGATCACCGACGCCCAGCGCCGGGTGATCTACGCCAACCAGGCCGTCGCCGACCTGCTGCGCCAGTACCAGGACGATGTCCACGCCAGCCTGCCGGGGCTCGAGGCCGGCGAACTGGTGGGCACCGCGCTCGACGACTTCCACCAGGATCCCGACCAGCTCGCGGCCCGGCTCGGGCAGCTCGAGGACGTCTACCAGGGCGAGCTGGCGATCGGCCAGGCGCATTTCGGCGAGAACATCGCCCGGGTCGCCGACGCCGACGGCACCCTGCTCGGCTACGTGGTCGAATGGCGCGACCGCACCCCGCAGGTGCGGGTCGAGACCGAGCTGGCGCGGGTAGTCGAGGCCGCGGCCGCCGGCGACCTCTCGCACCGCATCGCGCTGGAGGACAAGCAGGGTTTCTACCTGCAGCTCGCCGGCCTGCTCAACGGCCTGCTGGACGCCAACGCGGCCAGCCTGCAGGAAGTCTCGCGGGTACTCACCGCGCTGGCCCGGGGCGACCTGACCGTGCGCATGGAGGGCGACTACCAGGGCGTGTTCGCGACCATGCGCGACGACGCCAACGCCACCGTCGAGCAACTGACCGCGATCGTCGCCCGGATCCAGGCCGCGGCCGACGCGATCGGCGCGGCCTCGACCGAGATCGCCGCCGGCAACGACGACCTGTCGCGCCGCACCGAGCAGCAGGCCGCCTCGCTCGAGGAAACCGCCTCGTCCATGGAGGAACTCACCTCCACCGTGCGCCAGAACGCCGACAACGCCCGCCAGGCCAACCAGCTGGCCATCGGCGCGGTCGACGTCGCCTCCCAGGGCGGCGAGGTCGTCGGGCGCGTGGTCCAGACCATGTCCGCCATCTCCGAGTCCTCCAACCGCATCGCCGACATCATCGGCGTCATCGATGGCATCGCCTTCCAGACCAACATCCTCGCCCTCAACGCCGCGGTCGAGGCCGCCCGCGCCGGCGAGCAGGGGCGCGGATTCGCCGTGGTCGCCGCCGAAGTGCGCTCGCTGGCCCAGCGCTCGGCCGGCGCCGCCAAGGAGATCAAGCAGCTCATCACCGACTCCACCGACAAGGTCCGCCAGGGCAACGAGCTGGTCGACCAGGCCGGCCGCACGATGGGCGAGATCGTCACCAGCGTGAAGCGGGTCACCGACATCATCGCCGACATCTCGGCCGCCTCGCAGGAGCAGAGCGCGGGCATCGAGCAGATCAACCAGGCCATCGCCCAGATGGACGAGACCACGCAGCAGAACGCGGCGCTGGTCGAGGAGGCCACCGCCGCCGCGCGCAGCATGGAGCAGCAGGCCGGACAGCTGGTGCAGACCGTGGCCGTGTTCCGCGCCCAGCGCGACCGGCAGGCCGCGCCCGCGCCGACGCCCACGCCAACACCCGCGGGCGCGCCGCGCGGCGGCCGCCGGCTGGCGGTCGCGGCCCCGGAAGAGGCGGCCAGCGCGCTGGCCTGACGCCACCGCCGCCCGCCGCCCCTCCCGGACCGTCGCCATGCTCGAGCCCCTGGTCGCCCCCGACGCCAGTCCCGGCAAGCCCGCATCCCCGAATCCGCCGCCCCCGCAGCCGGCCGCCGCGCACCGGCACGAACGGCCGCGCGGCCAGGTCCTCGAGGCGGTGCTCGCGGTCGCGGCCGGCCTGTTCGACTGCCGCTGCGCGATGCTGTGGACGATGGACGCCGGGCGCCTGCGCCTGGCCGCCGCGCGCGGACTGCCGGCCGGCGTCGACGGCACCGACAGCGCGCTGGCCAGGCTGGTGGACGCGGACGCGCCCACCGCGGTGGTGGCCGACGCCGGCGCGGACCCGCGACTGGAAGGCGATCCGCTGGTCGCCGGCGACGGCGGCGTGCGCTTCTACATGGCGGCCCTCCTGCGCGGCGCGGACGGCGAGCTGCTCGGTGCGCTCGGCGTGGGCGACGCGCGGCCGCGCGAGCCGCGGCCCGACGCCCGCGAACGCCTGGCGGCGATGGCCGCCGTGGCCGCGCCGGCGCTCGGGCGCCTGGCCGGCCCGCGTTGCCGGCAGGCGGCCGACGCCAGTTCCAGCGCGATCCTGGTGGTCGATCCGGCCGGCAGGACGCTCTTCGCCAACGGCGCGGCACGCGACCTGCTGGGTCCGGCGGCGATGCCGGGCCAGCCGCTCGACCGGCTGCTGCCGCTCCCGCTGCAGGACGATCCGGAACAGGTCGTGCGCTGGCTGCACGGCGACGGCAAGGCCCGCGACGAAGTCCCCAGCGCGCGCCGGCTGCGCATCCGCGACGCCGCCGGCGAACTGCGCGTGGTCGAAGCCGTGCGCTGCGACTGGCACGACCGCAACAGTCGCGGAGTGTCGCTGATCCTGCGCGACGTCACCGAAGCCGGCGCCGCGCCGCGCGAATCGCGGGCGGTCCGGCGCGACGCGCTCACCGGCCTGGCCACCCGCGAGGCCCTGTTCGCCACCATCGACTCGCTGCGCCGCCGCGGCGCCCGCCTCGGCGTGGCGCTGCTGGGCCTGGACAACTTCCGCGCCGTGAACGAGGCCCTGGGCCACGAGGTCGGCGACACCGTGCTCCAGGTCGTGGCCTGCCGGCTGATGGCCTGGCTGCCGGCCGACGCCCACCTGGCCCGGTTCGGCGGCGACGAGTTCGCGATCCTGTTCCAGGCCCCCGCCGGGCTCGACGCGTTCGAGCCGCGGCTGCAGGCGCTGCTGCGCGACGTCGCCAGGCCGTGCGAGATCGACCACCAGCGCGTGCACGTGGAGGCCTGCATCGGCCTGGCCTGCGACGCCGACGCCGAGGGCGCCGCGCACGGCGGCCACGGCGGCAGCGGGCTGCTGGCGCTGGCGTCGCTGGCCCTGCACCACGCCAAGCGCGCCGGCAGCCTGCAGCTGCGCCGCTTCTCGCCCTCGATGCGGGCCGAGGCGATCGACCGCCGGCACCTGGACCTGGAACTGCGGCGTGCGTTCCGCGACGGCGAGTTCGAGCTGCACTACCAGCCCCAGGTCGACCTCGCCACCGGCCTGCCGTCCGGCGCCGAGGCGCTGCTGCGCTGGCGCCACCCCGAGCGCGGCCTGCTGATGCCGGTGGCCTTCATCGACGCGCTGGCACGCAGCGCGATCGCGCCGGCGGTGGGCAACTGGATCCTGCAGCAGGCCTGCCGCGACGCCGCCAGCTGGCCGCCGGCCGGCGGGCGCCCGCTCAAGGTCGGGGTGAACCTGTTCCCGGCGCAGTTCAACGACGACGCGCTGGTGGACAAGGTGGACGCCGCGCTCGCCGCCAGCGGCCTGGCCCCGGAGCAGCTGGAGATCGAACTCACCGAGACCATCGCCCTGCGCGAAGACGGCGTGGCCGAGCGCACCCTGGGCCAGCTGCGCAAGCGCGGCATCCGCGTCTCCTACGACGACTTCGGCACCGGGCACGCCTCGCTGTCGATGCTGCACCGGCTGCCCGTGGACCGGGTCAAGATCGACCGCTCGTTCGTGCGCGACCTGGTCGACAGCCGCGGCGACAAGGCGATCGTGCGCTCGATCACGCTGATCGCGAAGAACTTCGACATGGAGGTGATCGCCGAGGGCGTGGAGTCGGTCGAGCAGGCCGCGCTACTGCGCGAGTTCGGCTGCCACGAGGTCCAGGGCTTCCTCTATTCGAAGGCGCTGCCGCGGCCGGTGTTCGACCACTGGCTCGCCGCCCGCGTCGCCTCGCCCGGGGCGGCCGGCGGGCCGGCGGTGGAGCCGGGCGATGGCGGCTGAGGCGCTGCGCGAGCCAGCGGACGCGATCGGCGCGGCCGGCGAACGCGGCTTCGTGTTCGAGGAGCGGGACTTCCAGCGCGTGTGCCGGATGATCCATGCGCGCGCCGGGATCAGCCTCGGCCCGCACAAGCGCGACATGGTCTACAGCCGGCTGGCGCGGCGCCTGCGCGCGCGCGGGATCGAGCGCTTCGCCGACTACCTCGACCTGGTGGAACGCGACGCCGACGGCGAGGACGAACAGTTCGTCAACGCGCTGACCACCAACCTGACCTCGTTCTTCCGCGAGGCCCACCACTTCCCGCTGCTGGCCAGCCAGCTGCGCGCGATGTACCGGCGCGGCCCGTCGCTGCTGGTGTGGTGCTGCGCGGCCTCCACCGGCGAGGAGCCCTACTCGCTGGCGATCACCGCCTGCGAAGCCTTCGACAGCCCCACCCCGCCGGTGCGGATCCTGGCCACCGACATCGACACCTCGGTGCTGCAGGTGGCCGCGCGCGGGGTGTACCCGCTCGAGCGCATCGCCGGGATCGATCCGGTGCGCCGGCGGCGCTTCTTCCAGCGCGGCGCCGGCGCCAACGAGGGCCTGTGCCGGGTGCGCCCGGAGCTGCGCGCGCTGGTCGAGCTGCGCCCGCTCAACCTGCTCGCGCACGACTACGGACTGCGGCCGGGCTCGTGCGCGGCGGTGTTCTGCCGCAACGTGATGATCTACTTCGACAAGCCCACCCAGTACCGGGTGCTGCAGCGGATCACCCCGCTGCTGGCCCCGGAGGGCCGCCTGTATACCGGGCACTCGGAAAGCTTCAACCACGCCGCCGACCTGGTGGCGCCGTGCGGGCGCACCGTGTACCGGGCCGTACGACAGGGAGGTGGACGATGAGCACGGCCCTGGCCGCACCGCCCGCCGGAACCTACTACGACACCGCGTTGAAGACCCGCGCCATCCGCCTGCTGCCGGCCGACTACGTGGTCACCGACGAGCCGGTGGCGCTGGTCACCCTGCTCGGATCGTGCGTGGCCGCGTGCCTGTACGACCCCCTGCCGGGACTGGGCGGGATGAACCACTTCATGCTGCCCGGCGGCCACGGTGACGACGGCAAGCCCGCGCGCTACGGCGTCAACGCCATGGAGCTGCTGATCAACGGCCTGCTCAAGCGCGGCGCCAACCGGCGCCGGCTGCAGGCCAAGGTGTTCGGCGGCGGCAACGTGCTCAGCGGCATCCACAGCGACCCGATCGGCACCCGCAACGCGAGCTTCGTGCTCGATTACCTGGACGCCGAGAAGATCCCGGTGCTGGCCCAGGACCTGGGCGACAACCAGGCGCGCAAGATCGGCTTCTTCCCGCGCACCGGCCGCACCCTGGTCAAGCGCCTGCCGGCCACCCGCGACGACGTGGTGGACGTCGAGCGCGCGCTGTACGGGCGCCTGGCGCGGGCGCCGGTGGCCGGCCCGGTGGAACTGTTCTGACATGGGCCCGCGGCCGGTCCGGGTGCTGGTGGTCGACGACTCGGCGCTGGTGCGGACGCTGGTGTCCGAGCTGCTGGGCGCCGATCCCGGGATCGAGGTGGTCGGCACCGCCGCCGATCCCTACATCGCCCGCGACAAGATCAAGCGCCTGGCGCCGGACGTGATCACGCTCGACGTCGAGATGCCGCGCATGGACGGCCTGACCTTCCTGCGCAACCTGATGCGGCTGCGGCCGATGCCGGTGATCATGGTCTCGTCGCTGACCGAGGCCGGCGCCGCGGTGACCCTGGACGCGCTCGCGGCCGGCGCGGTCGATTTCGTGGCCAAGCCCAGGATCGACGTCGCCCGCGGCCTGGTCGAGTACGGCGCGCGGCTGGCGGAGAAGGTCAAGCTGGCCGCGCGGGCCCGGGTGGGGCACGCCGCCCCGGCCGCCACGCCGCATCGCGAGGGCCCGATCGGCCACCATAGCACCGGTCGGCTGCTGGCGATCGGCGCCTCCACCGGCGGCACCGAGGCGATCCGCGAAGTGCTCGGACAGATGCCGGCCGACGCCCCGGCCACGGTGATCGTGCAGCACATCCCGGCCGCGTTCAGCGCCTCGTTCGCCGAGCGGCTGGACCGCCACAGCCGCATGGCCGTGACCGAGGCGCGCGACCGGCAGCCGCTGCTGCCCGGACACGCCTACGTCGCCCCCGGCGGCCGCCACCTGCGGGTGGCGCGCAGCGGCGGGCAGTGGATCTGCCGCCTGGGCGACGACGCACCGGTGTGCCACCACCGCCCGAGCGTGGACGTGCTGTTCGAATCGGTGGCCGCGGCCGCCGGCCGCGACGCCTGCGCCGCGCTCCTCACCGGCATGGGCGAGGACGGCGCCGCCGGACTGCTGGCGCTGCGCCGCGCCGGCGCGCTGACCATCGCACAGGACGAGGCCACCAGCGTGGTCTGGGGCATGCCCGGGGCCGCGGTGGCGCTGGGCGCGGCGGCCGAGGTGGTGCCACTGCGCCAGGTCGCCGCGCGCCTGCTCGCCCCCGCGCGCGAGGACGGCGCCGCCGCGGCCGCGCCGCCGCCCGGTGGCTAAAGCAGGCCCGATCGCAGCCGTTACCTAGGCAGACCGTCCAGCCCCCCATCCCGACAGGACCGACAATGGATTCGCGTGTTTTGCTTCGTCTCGCAGCGCCGCTGGCGCTCACCCTGGTCCTGGTGGTGGCCCAGGCGCTGGACCTCGCCCCGGCGGTGCGCTGGGGTGCCCTGGCCGCCATGACCCTGGCCTGGCTGTGGTTCGCGTGGACCACGGGCCGGCCGGCCGACACCGCGCTGCTGCGCGACCAGGGCCGGCTGCTGGAGGAGCTGCGCAACTTCATCGGCGCCGAGGTCGAGGGTTCGCGCGCCGAGATCGACCGCACCCGCGAGCTGATCCGCGAGTCGGTGGCCAAGCTGGGCACCAGCTTCGACGCGGTCAACCGCCGCTCGCGCCAGCAGAGCGAGGTCGCCGCGCGCATCCTCGACCGCCGCAACGGCGGCGACGACAGCGGCAGCGGCTCGGACGTGCACCGCTTCGCGGTCCAGGCCAGCCAGCAGATGGAACAGCTGGTCGAGGCGCTGGAGGCGGTGAGCGGCCAGAGCGGCGCCACCGTCACCCACATCGACGCGATGGCCGAACACCTGGACGGCATCTTCTCGCTGCTCGAGGACGTCAAGTCGATCGCCGACCAGACCAACCTGCTCGCGCTCAACGCCGCGATCGAAGCCGCGCGCGCGGGCGAGGCCGGCCGCGGCTTCGCCGTGGTCGCCGACGAGGTGCGCAACCTGTCCGAGCGCTCGACCGCGTTCAACGAACAGATCCGCAAGCTCGCCCACAGCTCCAAGGACGCGATCGCCCGCGTGCGCGAGACCGTGAGCACGATGGCCTCGCGCGACCTCGACCGCAGCCGCCAGGCGCGCAACGAGGCCGCGGCGATGCTCGAGCGCGTGGACGAGATCAACCGCAACCTCGGCGCCGGCATGCGCGAGATCGCCGAATGCAGCAAGGCCATCGACGGCTCGGTCGCCGAGGCGGTGCGCTCGCTGCAGTTCGAGGACATCGCCACCCAGGCGCTGGCCGCCGCGAACCTGCACCTGGAGCGGCTGGGCGCGATCAACCGCGAGGCGACCGTGCTGCAGGACCTGCTCCACCGCAACGGCGCCCAGTGCAGCCCCGAGCTGCGCAAGGCCCTGGCCCAGATCGGCCAGCGCATCTCGCAGATGCGCGGCGAATGGGAGCGCCCCCCGCACAAGCCGGTGACCCAGCAGTCGATGGACGCCGGCAGCGTCGAACTGTTCTGAGCACCGGCCACCCGCCGGCAGGCTTGCGGCTCCGCCTCCGGGGCCGGTAGCGTGGCCGCCATGCCCGACACTGCCACCACCACCCGGCCCGGCTGGGCCCTGCTCGGCGAATTCACCAAGCTGCTGCTGCTGGCGGTCGCGCTGCCGGTGCTGGTGCTGGTCGGGCTGCTGCTGTGGCAGCTGTCGCTGTCGGTGCACGCGCGGTATTCGGCCCGGCTCGCCGCCACCGCCAGTTCCACCGCGCGCGAACTCGACAGTTTCCTGCGCGTGCACATGGCGACCATGCAGGTGCTCGCCGACCGCCGCATCGCCGCCGGCGACATCGACGACGTCGCCGGCTGGGACACCGACCTGGCGCGGATCAACCGCCATTACCCCGCCTTCGCCCACCTGCTGGTGGCCGGCGCCGACGGCCAGGTCCTGGCCGCCAACCCGGCGCTGGCCGGGGGCAGCGACCGCTCGGTGGCCGGTCGCGAGTATTTCCAGGTGCCGCGCGAGAGCGGACGCGGCCACGTGTCCGGGGTCTACATGGGACGCGGGCCCGAGCGCTCGCCGCGGGTCGCGGTGTCGGTGCCGCTGCTGCAGGGGGACCGCTTCGCCGGGGTGGTCTCGGGTTCGATGCCGGCCGCCGCGCTGGTCCCCGGCCACGGCCTGGAGGAGCACGGCTTCGAACTGCTGCTGCTCGATCGCGAGCTCACCGTGGTCCAGGCCAGTCCGGGCCTGTCGCTGCAGGCGCTGGAGCGGCTCGATGCCCGCGGCGGGCGCGAGGCCGAACGCGACCTGGCGCGCGCCGCGCGCTCCAGCAGCCTGGTCCGCGAACTGCGCGGCGTGCTGCGCGACGGCGGCGATGCGCTGGCGGTGCCGGTCGCGCTGGAGAACGGCTGGCGGTTGCTGCTGCTGCAGCCGCGCGCGGCGCTCGACGCCGAACTGCGGCGCACCGCGCTGGCGCTGCTCGGCCTGCTCGCACTGGTGCTGGGCGGAGTGATGATCGTGGTGGTGCTGCGGATGCGGCGGCTGCGCCGCAGCGTGCGCGGCCTGCTGGAACGCATGCAGCAGTTCGCGCTCGACAGCGATTCCGACCAGGTGGTGCCGGGGCGGATGCCACGCGAGCTGCGCCCGCTGGCGGACGCGATGAACGCGCTCGCCGCGCGCGCCCGCGCCTCCTACGACGAAGTCAGCTTCAGCCTGCAGGAACAGCGCCGGCTGCGCGAGGAACTGCAGACCGTGGCCCAGCGCCTGCTCACGGTGCAGGAGGACGAGCGGCGCACGCTCTCGCGCGAGCTGCACGACGACATCGGCCAGTCGATCACCGCAATCAAGCTGGCCGCGACCTCGCTTACCGACGAATCGCTGGGCGGCGATCCCGAGGCGCGGCGCGAGATCCTCGACGAGGTGATCGCGATCGCCGACCAGACGGTGCACAAGCTGCGCGACCTGTCGCTGCTGCTGCGCCCGCCGCAGCTCGATTCGCTGGGGCTGGAACCCGCGCTGCGCGGCCAGATCGCCCTGCTCTCGCGCAACAGCCGGGTGCGCATCGAACTGGACGTGGCGCCGGTGGACGAGCGGCTCCCGGCGGCGGTCGAGCTGGCCTGCTTCCGCATCGCCCAGGAGGCGCTGACCAACGTCGTGCGCCACGCCGCCGCGACCCGGGCGCGGGTCGAGGTCGCGCTCGCCGACGACGGCCGCGCCCGCACCCTGGTGCTGCGGGTGGTCGACGACGGCCGCGGCCTGGACCCGGCGCGCGGCGGCGGGCTGGGAATGCTCACCATGCGCGAACGCGCGGCCCAGCTCGGCGGCAACGTGGTCGTGGTCGCGCGCGTCGGCGGCGGCACCGAAGTGGTCGCCCGGCTGCCGGTGGACGGGGTGGCCTGACCATGCCATGCCGCGGAACCGCACCGAACTGTGCGCGGCGTGGAAGAACCGCGCCCGCGCGCTGTGGCCGCGCGCCGTGGCGGGGTATCTTTGGCGGTCCAGGGGACGCAACAGGATGAGTGCCGTGCAGATCGTTGTGGTCGGTGGCGATTCCGCGCAGGTCGCGCAGGTCGCCCGGGAACTGTCGGATTACGGGATGGAGTGGCGGCTGCGGCATGCGCCCGGCCCCGCCGACGTGCCCGCGCCCGACGCCCCCGACGCGCCGGAGGTGCTGGTGGTGTCCGCACGCGAGTCCGAGGGCGGCGGCCTGCCGGTACTGGCCGCGCTGGCCCGGCGCCATTCGGGCACGGTGCGCATCCAGCTGATGGCGCCCGACAGCGGCCACGACCTGCTCGACGTGCTGACCAACAGCCACCGGATGCTCAACGAGCCGCTGGAGGCGATGGCGCTGATCGAGGCGGTGGAAAGCGTGGCCGAACTGCGCGAACTGCTCGAGGATCCCGCGCTCAAGCAGGCGATCGAGCGTGTCGGCACCCTGCCCGCCGCGCCGCGCCAGTACCTGGCGCTGACCGCGCTGCTGCGCGACCCCGACAGCACCGCGGCGCAGATCGCCGAGGTCGTCGGGCAGGACCCGACCGTGGCCGCACGGGTGCTGCGGCTGTCGAACTCGGCCTATTACTCCGGCGGTCGCGAGATCAGCGACCTGCGCACCGCGGTCACCCGCCTGGGCCACAACGCGCTGCGCCAGCTGGTACTGGCGAGCGAGGTGTTCTCGGTCGGCCCCGAGGCCGACGAGCTGCGCGAGCGCGCGCTGCGCATTTCCCAGCTTGCCGGCAGGCTGCTGGCCGGGCCCAGTGCCGACCTGGCCGCCACCGCCGGGCTGCTGGCCGAGGTCGGCCTGCTGTTGCCGCGCAGCGCCGGCATCGATCCGGCGGTCACCCCCTACAGCTCCACCGGCGCCTACCTGCTGGGCCTGTGGGGGCTGCCCGGGCCGATCGTCGAGGCGGTGGCCTTCCACGACCGCCCGGCGCGGGTGCGCGGCAGCTTCTGGGTGACCGGCGCGGTGCACGTGGCCGCGGCCCTGGTCAACGGCCGCGAGCCCGACGAGGCGTACCTGCGTTCGGTGGGCCAGTACGACCGCCTGCCGCGCTGGCGCGAAATGGCCGCCGCCGTCGCCTGAGCCGGCGCGGCCCTCAGCCGATCCACAGCCGCAGCGTCCAGGCCACCAGGCCCACCGCGGCCAGCCCGCCCAGCCACAGCGCCGCGAACCACAGCAGCCGCTTCCACAACGGCCCGGGCGTGCGCGTGCCGTGCGCGACGGGCATCAGTGGTAGCCCTCGTCCCCGACCTTGCCGCGGAACACCCAGTACGCCCAGCCGGTATAGGCCAGGATCACCGGCACCAGCACCACCGCCCCGACCAGCATGAAGCCCAGGCTGGCGTCGGGCGCGGCCGCGTCGTGGACGGTCAGCGCGCGCGGCACCACGTAGGGGAACATGCTGATGCACAGGCCGGCGAAGGTCAGCGCGAACAGGCCGAGGGTGAGCAGGAACGGCGCCAGCTCGCGGCCGCGGCGCAGCGCGCGCCACGACGCGTAGGCGAGGATCGCGGTCAACAGCGGCACCTGCGCGGTGAGCAGCACCACCGGATAGCGGGTCCAGCGGTTCCAGTAGTCGAACTCCAGCCCCAGGGTGGCCAGGCTCACCGCCACGATCCCCGCCAGCAGCCCCGCCCCCAGCGGCGGCGCCATCCGCCGCGCGCGCGCCTGGGTGTCGCCCGTGGTCTTCCACACCAGCCAGGTCGCGCCGAGCAGGGCGTAGCCGACCACCACGCTGGCGCCGGTGAGCAGCGAGAACGGCGTCAGCCAGTCGAGCCAGCCGCCGGCGTACATCCGGTCCTCGACCGCGATGCCCTGCAGCAGCGCGCCGAGAATCACGCCCTGGGCGAATGCGGCCACGGTCGAGCCCACGGTGAACGCCAGGTCCCACCACGGCCGGTGCGCGGGGTCGCGCCAGCGCGCCTCGAAGGCCACGCCGCGGAACACCAGCGCCAGCAGCATCGCGACCACCGGTGGATAGAGCGCGGTCATGATCACGCCGTAGGCCAGCGGGAACGCGGCCAGCAGGCCGCCGCCGCCGAACACCAGCCAGGTCTCGTTGCCGTCCCACACCGGCGCCACCGAATTGATCGCCTGGTCGCGGCCGCGGCCGGGCGGGAACGCGGGGAACAGGATTCCGATGCCCAGGTCGAAGCCGTCCATCACCACGTAGGCGAACACGGCGAACAGGATCAGCAGCGCCCAGACGGTGGCCAGGTCCATGCCCATCGCCCTCAGCCCCCGCCCGCGATGCGTTCGGCCGGCCCGGGAGTGATGCCGGCGGTGCGGATCGGGCCCTCGTCGCCGTCGACCGCGGGCTCGCGCGCCTGCACGCCCTTGGCCATCAGCCGCAGGATGTACCAGGTGCCGAAGCCGAACACGATGAAGTACACGACGATGAAGGCCAGCAGCGAGGCGCCGACCGCCGGCGCGTCCAGCGGCGAGGCGCTTTCGGCGGTGGTCAGCAGCCCGTGCACGGTGAACGGCTGGCGCCCGACCTCGGTGGTGATCCAGCCGGCGATCACCGCGACGAAACCCGCCGGCGCCATCGCCAGCGCCGCGCGGTGCAGCGCCGGCCAGTCGTACAGCCGGCCGCGCAGTCGCGCCAGCAGGCTCCACGCGCCCAGCGCCAGCATCGCCAGCCCCAGCGCCACCATCACCCGGAACGACCAGAACACGATCGCCACCGGCGGATGCAGCGACCGGTCCACCGTGTCCAGGCCATCCAGCGGCGCATTCATGTCGTGGCGCAGGATCAGCGAGGACAGCTTCGGGATCGCCACCGCATGGTCCACGCGCTGCCGTGCGTCGTCGGGCAGGCCGAACAGGATCAGCGGCGCGCCGTCGGGATGGCTGTCGTAGTGGCCCTCCATCGCCATCACCTTCACCGGCTGGTGCTCGAGCGTGTTGAGCCCGTGCAGGTCGCCGGCCAGGATCTGCAGCGGCGCCACCAGCGCCGCCATCCACATCGCCATCGAGAACATGGTGCGCGCGGCGGCCTGCGAGGGCGGCAGCGCCGGATTCTCGCCCGGCAGCGCGGCCGCAGCCTCGCGCGCCTCGGGCCGCGGCTGGCGCAGCAGGTGCCAGGCACCCACCCCGCCCACCACCAGGGCGGTGGTCAGGTAGGCGGCGACCACCGTGTGCACCAGGCGGTAGGGGAAACTCGGGTTGAAGACGATCGCCCACCAGTCGACGGGCACGAACTGGCCGGCGGCGTTGAGTTCGAACCCGGCCGGCGTGTGCATCCAGCTGTTGGCGCTGAGGATCCAGAACGCCGACAGCAGCGTGCCCAGTCCGACCATCAGCGTGGCGAGGAAATGCAGCCGCGGCCCGACCCGGTCCATGCCGAACAGCATCACGCCGAGGAAACCGGCCTCGAGGAAGAACGCGGTCATCACCTCGTAGGCCATCAGCGGACCGATCACCGGCCCGGCGCGGTCGGAGAACACCGCCCAGTTGGTGCCGAACTGGTAGGACATCACGATCCCCGACACCACACCCATGGCGAAGGCGACCGCGAAGATCTTGACCCAGAAGCGGAACAGGTCGAGGTAGACCTGGCGCCTGGTCCGCAGCCACAGCGCTTCGAGCACCACCAGGTAGCTGGCCAGGCCGATCGAGAACGCGGGGAAGATGAAATGGAAGCTGATGGTGAACGCGAACTGGATCCGCGCCAGCAGCACCGCATCGGCCTCGGCGAACATGGCCGCCTACTTCCCGCCCGGCGGCGGGGCCGAACGCATCGGCGCACGGGCCATGGCCGCAAGCGTGTTGGCATCGGATGATCGCATCGTCGCACTCGCCAGGCATCCGGGGCAGCGGACCGGTCGATGCACGGCCGCGCGCATCGCAAAGGTCGCAGCACGGATGATATTGGTGGCGCCCACCGCGTCCGTCACACCGCCTTGACCTCGCGTCGGACGACGCAACGCGCCTGGCCAGCCGTGGGCGGGCCGGATGCCGGCGCGACGCGCGGCGCTTCACGTCGTCATCCCGGCCGCAGGCGCAATCTGCAGCGTGTTTCCCGCGACACCGGAGGTTCCGATGGCCAGGTGCGACGTCTGCGGCAACGAATACGAGCACGCCTTCACCGTGCAGACCGCGCGCGGCGACGGCGTGTTCGACTGCTTCGAATGCGCCATCCACGCCCTCGCCCCACGATGCGCCCATTGCGGCTGCACCGTGATCGGCCACGGCGTGGGCCGCGGCGGGCAGGTGTACTGTTGCCCGCATTGCGCGGACCAGGCGGAGCAGGCGGCATGAGCCGGCGCAGCATCCATTGCGCGCCCGACCTGGCGCGCGCCGAGCAGGCGGTCGCGATCGCGCGCACGACCGGGCTGGGCGACGAGGCGCTTTCGCTAATCGCGCGCTCGGACATCGAGGTCGGCGCGGTCTCCGACGACCTCAAGCAGGCCGACACCGACATGCTCCCGGCCGCCGCGCGCGGCATGGGTTACGGCGCTGCGGCCGGCGCGGTCGCAGGCCTGGCGGCCGCCACCTTTCCGCCGCTGGGGCTGACCCTGGCCGGCGCGATGCTGGCCGGCGGCGGGGCCGGCGCGCTGGTCGGCGGCTGGGCCTCGGCCCTGTTCGGCGCCACGCTCCCCGAGCCGGAACGCCGGAACTACGAGGAGCTGATCGAGGCCGGCAAGGTCCTGGTCGTGGTCGATGCCGACGATGACCACCATGTCGCGCTCGCGCCGCGCTTCGCGGAGCTCGGCCTGGTGCGGCTGGAGATCGACGGCGACCAGACGGCGACGCCCGCGGCCTGACCCGGCCGCGCCGCCACCGCCATGGCGCTGGAGGACTACCGACGCAAGCGGCGCTTCGGGCAGACGCCCGAACCCGACGACCGCCCGCGCGCCGCGCCCCCGGGCCGGCGCCCGATCTTCGTGGTCCAGCTGCACCACGCCAGCCACCGCCACTACGACTTCCGGCTGCAGGTCGGCGACGTGCTGCGCAGCTGGGCGGTGCCCAAGGGCCCGAGCCTGGACCCCTCGGTGAAGCGCATGGCGGTGGAGGTCGAGGACCACCCGCTCGACTACGCCGGCTTCGAGGGCGAGATCCCGGCCGGCCACTACGGCGCCGGCCACGTCGCCCTGTTCGACCGTGGCACCTGGACCACCGAAGGCGACGTCGCCGCGCAGCTGGCCAAGGGCCATCTGCGCTTCACCCTGCACGGCGAGCGGCTCAAGGGCGGCTGGCACCTGGTGCGCTCGGGCAAGCCGGCGCGCCAGCCGCAGTGGCTGCTGTTCAAGCAGGACGACGCGTGGGCGGGCGATGCGGAGGCGGACGACCTGCTCGAGGGCGTCACCCCGCCCCCGGCATCGAAGCGTGGCGCGCGGACGGTGAACAAGGCCGCGAAGACGCCGGCGCGGTCGGCCACCGCGAGGACGCCCGCCCGGCGGGCGACGAAAAAGACCGCCAGCCGCGCGAAGGCGACGCGCACGTCGGCTGGGTCACGCCGGCGCACGGACTGGGCCGCCCTCGCCGCGAAGCTGCCCGGCGCGCGCCGTCGCGCGCTGGCGACCGACGCTCCGCGCCCGCAGCTCGCGCGCCTGGTGGCGAAGCCGCCCGACGGCGAGCGCTGGCTGCACGAACTCAAGTGGGACGGTTACCGCCTGCTCGCCGCGCTGCGCGATCGCGAGCCGCGGCTCTGGTCGCGCAACGGCCTGGACTGGACCGCGCGGGTGCCCGAGGTCGACGACGCGCTCGCCGCCCTCGGCGTGCGCGACCTGCTGGTCGACGGCGAACTGATCGCCGGCCAGGGCCGGCGCGAGGATTTCAACCTGCTGCAGCAGGTGCTCTCTGGCGAGCGCCAGGGACGGCTGCGCCTGGTGCTGTTCGACCTGCTGCACCTGGACGGCATCGACCTCTCCGGCGCACCGCTGCACGAGCGCAAGCAGCTGCTCGAACGCCTGCTGCGCGGCGCGCCCGACGCGCTGGCCTACAGCTCGCACGGCATGGGCGACGGCGCAGCCGCGCTCCAGGCCGCGCTCGAGGCCGGCTTCGAGGGCCTGGTCTCCAAGCGCGGCGACGCGGCCTACCATCCGGGGCGCGGCGACGACTGGCGCAAGACCAAGGCACTGGCCAGCGCCGAGTACGCGGTGGTCGGCTACACCCCACCCAAGGGCAGCCGCCGCGGCATCGGCTCGCTGCTGCTGGCCACGCCCGATCCCGAACACGGCTGGCGCTACGTCGGCCGCGTCGGCAGCGGCCTCGACGACGCGCAGCTGCGCGCGCTCGGCGAGCGGCTGGCCGGCAAGGGACGCGACGCGCCCACCGTGCACGTGCCGGCGAACGACACCGACCTGCGCCAGGCCAGGTGGCTGCCGCGTCCGGCGTTCGTGGTCGAAGTCATCACCCGCGGCACCGGCGGCAGCGGCCTGCTGCGCCAGGCCAGCTTCAAGGCCCTGCGGCCGGACAAGCCGGTGTCGGCGCTGGCCGACGCCGGCGGCGACCGCATCGAAGCGGAGGAACGACCGATGGCGAAGCAGGCGGGCACGCGCAAGGGCACGGGCAAGGCGATAACGAAGCGCGGCGCGTCTTCGGCAACGACGAAGGGCAAGTCGCGCAGCACCGCGTCGCGTGCCGGCAGCCGCGCGCCGCCGGAGCTGTCGAGCCCGGAGAAGGTGCTGTTCCCCGACGACGGCATCACCAAGCAGCAGCTGGCCGACTACTACGCCGCGGCGATGGACTGGCTGCTGCCGGAGATCGCCGGCCGCCCGCTGTCGCTGGTGCGCTGCCCGTCCGGCCTGCGCGCGCAGTGCTTCTTCCAGAAGCACGCCACCCCGGGCATGGACCTGGTCTCGCGCGTCCCGATCGAGGAATCGGGCGGCGGGCGCGAGGACTACCTGTACGCGACCGACGCGGCCAGCGTGCTGGAGCTGGTGCAGTTCAACACCATCGAGTTCCACCCCTGGGGCGCGCGCGTGGAGGACGTCGAGCACTGCGACCGGCTGGTGTTCGACCTCGACCCGGACCCGTCGGTGGGCTGGCCGGAGGTGGTCGCCGCGGCGCGCCAGTTGCGCGGCTTCCTCGGCCAGGCCGGACTGGAGTCGTTCGTGCGCACCAGCGGCGGCAAGGGCCTGCACCTGGTGGTGCCGCTGTCGCCGCCCGCGCCCTGGCCGCAGGCGCGCGCCTTCGCCCAGGCCGTGGCCGAGGCCGCGCGCGAGGCCGACCCGCTGCGCTACGTCGCCACCGCCAGCAAGCGCCGGCGCAAGGGCCGGATCTTCATCGACTGGCTGCGCAACGGCCGCGGCGCCACCAGCGTGGCCAGCTTCTCGGTGCGCGCGCGTGCCGGCGCCCCGGTCTCGATGCCGCTGCGCTGGGAGGAACTGGGCCGGGTCAAGGCGGGCAACGCCTGGCACATCGGCAACGCCCTGGCGCGGCTGTCGCGCCTGCGCGGCCACCCCTGGGACGGGTTCGACAGCCTGCGCCAGTCCCTGCCCGGTTGACCGGCCGGCCGCCTGCACGGCGCCACCACACGCCCCGCGGCAGGCTGGCAGGCCCGATCCACCCCCGAGCGACGGCATGGCCCGACCGATCTGGACCGGCAACCTCAGCTTCGGCCTGCTCAACGTGCCGGTCTCGCTGATGTCCGGCACCCGCAGCAACGACCTCTCCTTCCGCATGCTCGACTCGCGCGACCGCAACCCGATCCGGTTCGAGCGGGTCAACGCCGAGACCGGCGAGGAGGTGCCCTGGAAGGAGATCGTCAAGGCCTTCGAGTACGACAAGGGCAACTACGTCGTGATCGAGAAGTCCGACATCGCCTCGGCCGCGCCGGAAAGCCACGAGTCGGTGGAAATCGAGGCCTTCGTCGATGCCGATTCCATCGACGTGCGCTTCTACGAGAAACCCTACGTGCTCGTTCCCGGCAAGAAGGCCGAGAAGGGCTACGTGCTGCTGCGCGAGACCCTGCGCAAGGCGAACAAGATCGGCGTCGCCCGGGTGGTGATCCGCACCCGCGAGTACCTGTCGGCGGTCATGCCGCTGGGCGACGCGCTGGTGCTGATGCTGATGCGCTACCCCCAGGAGCTGGTGGACCCGTCCGAGTACAAGCTGCCAGAGGGCAAGGCCGGCGACTACCGGATCAGCGCCAAGGAGCTGGAGATGGCCACCCAGCTGGTCGATTCGATGGCGGCGAAGTGGAACCCCGGCGACTACCACGACGAGTTCCGCGAGCGCCTGGCCGAGATCATCCGCAAACGGATCAAGGACAAGGGCGCGACCACCCAGGTGCTCGAGGAGCCCGAGCCCGAGGAAGGCGCGGCGACCAACGTGGTCGACTTCGTCTCGCTGCTGCAGAAGAGCCTGAAGGACAACAGGCGCACGCCGGCGAAGAAGACCGCGACGAAGAAGGCGGCCAGGAAGGCCGCCCCGCGCAAGGCGGCCAAGGCGAAGAAGGCCCCGGCGAAGAAGGCCGCGAAGTCCGGCACGCGCACCCGCAAGGCCGGCTGACCGGGGAGGACGATGGCGATGGCACGCAGCAGGACCACCGGTCCCACGCGCGGCGCGGCGAAGCGCACCGGCAGCCGGTCCACGACCGCGAAGTCCGCGAAGCCGGCGAAGAAGGCCGGCGCCCGGTCGCGCCCGGACGCGTCGGCGGACGCCGGCGCCGCGAAGAAGACCGCGCGCCGCCAGCGCGCGCTCCAGCAGTCGATCGAGCGCAAGGACGCGCGCCGCCCGGGCAAGGGCGGTCGCAAGGCCGCCACCCAGGCCGGGACCCGCCGCCAGCCGGTCGAGATGCCGGCCCAGCACGTCGCCAAGCCCGGGCGCGAGGCCGAACTCGACCTGGCGCCGCGGTTCGAGGCGCCGGACTACGCGGGCAGCGGCAAGCTCGCCGGGATGAAGGCGATCGTGACCGGCGCGGACTCGGGCATCGGCCGCGCGGTGGCGGTGCTGTTCGCGCGCGAGGGCGCGGACGTGGCGATCTTCTACCTCGACGAGCACGACGACGCGAAGGAGACCGCGCGCCGGGTGGAGGCCGAAGGCCGCGAGGCACTGCTCGTGCCCGGCGACGTGCGCGACCCCGCCTTCTGCAAACGCGCCGTGGATCGCGTCGCCAAGCGCTTCGGGCGCATCGACGTGCTGGTCAACAACGCCGGCTTCCAGCTGCACGCCGAACGCCTGGAGGACATCAGCGACGAGCACCTGCAGGAAACCCTGCAGACCAACGTCGCCGGCTACCTGTACATGGCGCGCGCAGCGCTGCCGCACATGCAGCGCGGTGCGTCGATCGTGAACTGCGGGTCGGTGACCGGCCTGTTCGGCAGCCCGAAGCTGATCGACTACTCGACCAGCAAGGGCGCGGTCCACGCGTTCACCAGGGCGCTGGCCGCGAACCTGCTGCCGCGCGGGATCCGGGTCAACGCGGTGGCGCCCGGGCCGGTGTGGACGCCGTTCAATCCCGCCGACAAGCCCGCCGACGAAGTGGGCGAGTTCGGCCGGGACAGCGCCATGGGCCGCCCCGCGCAGCCGGAGGAACTGTCGCCCGCGTTCGTGTTCCTCGCCTCGCCGGTGATGTCGTCCTACGTCAACGGCATCGTGCTGCCGGTGATGGGCGGGCCGAAGGGCTGAGGCGGTGGCGTCGGAGCCGCGGCCCCGCACGTTCCGCGCCCTGCCCCTTCCCCCGCTTGCGGGGGAAGGCCGGGATGGGGCGCCCTCCGGCGCCGGGACAGCCAGGGGCATGACGCGACCCGTTGCCCCCACCCCAACCCTCCCCCGCGAGCGGAGGAGGGAGCAGGCGGTGGAAGCGGGGGTGGCGTGGTCGGGCACCCGCCCGGTCATCGCGTTTCGGCGGGCACCGGTGTCCCGGATGGCGGCGAGGCGCGCGCGACAGGGCGCGGACGGACATTGCGCCTTGCGGCGAAGCCCCGGTCGCGGCTGAAGCCGCTCCTACAGGGAACCGCCGACTGTAGGAGCGGCTTCAGCCGCGACCACCGCACCAGCTCCTCCCGCACGCGGAACGTCGGATGCCCGGACCCGGCAGGCATCACCCGGCACACGCGGGCGCCACTCGGCGCATCCCCGCCTCCAGCTGCGCTCATGGCGCCCCGCCGCGCCTGGTCAGCGCATGCAGGATCCACAGGTCCTGCGCATCCAGTACCCGGCCGTTGTCGCCGCGAAAGCGCATGCGGTAGGAGCGGATCGCCGCCTCCGGGTCGTCGATCGCATAGCCGATCAGTCGCAGCGCCAGCATCGGATCGAAGCCGTCCGGCGGCGGCGGCGCGTCGGGATCGGGCCAGATGCCGAACCCGGCGTCGAACAGCCGCTTCCACGGGAACAGCGGACCGGGGTCGATCTTGCGCCCCGGCGCGAGGTCCGAGTGGCCGATGACCGCCGACTTCGGCAGCCGGTGGCGCGCCGCCAGGTCCTCGAGCAGCCGCAGCAAGGCCTCGATCTGCGCCTCGGGGAACGGTTCGCGGCCGTTGTTGTCGAGCTCGATCCCGATCGAGGCCGAGTTCAGTTCGTGGATCGTGCCCCAACTGCCCGCTCCCGCATGCCAGGCGCGGTACTGGTCGGAGACCAGCTGGTAGATGCGGCCGTCGCGGCCGATCAGGTAATGCGCGCTCACCCGGCCGCCCGCGTTGCGCGTGCGCAGCGTGGCCAGGCTCCGGGCCACGGACTCCTGCTCGGTGTAGTGGATCACGACCAGCTGCGGACGCCGCAGGTCGTGGTTGGGCGAGGGCACCCAGGTCGCCATCGGATTGCGCGGCGCGCCGTGCTGGCAGGCGGCCAGCGCCAGGACGCAGGCGAGCGCGGGGATCGACAGGTGAGACAGCTTCATCCGGACATTGCAGCCGCGCGGCGGCAGCGATGCAAGCAACGGGCCTGTGTCCACCCGGCGCGGGTCGCCGGTCGTCCACCGGATGCGCCTGCGACGGCGGACGGGTGTGGTAGAAACGCCTGACGGGTGGGCCCCAGGTGCGAGACGGCAGCGGGCCGCCCCTTCCTGCAATGGACGGCAGCCCATGACCCCGACCTTCCGCCCGGGCGACCACGACGCACCACCCGCTGCGACCATGGCCCCCGCGCCGTCGCGCCGTGCACGCCCGACCGTACTGGTTCTGGCCGGCCTGCTCGCCTGCCCCAGCCTCGTGCAGGGTGCGCCCCGGCCGCAAGCGGACGACGCGGCCCCGCCGGCGCCACGGGCCGACGCCGCCCGGATCCCGGAACCGGCCCTGGGCGTCTGGTACCCCGACGACGCGCAAGCGCAGTGCGGGCACTACCTGCAGGCGCCGGGACCGGACGACGACGTCGACGCCGACACCATCGCCCTCGTGGGCGCGCTCGTGGTGACACCGCGCCTGGTCCACGCCTACGCCGAATACGGCGAAGGAGAGTTCCATCTCGTCAAGCGCGTGGAGCAGGTGGCGGACGCCACGTGGCGGGTGGAGGCGGACGTCGGCATCGACGTCTTGCCCGACCCTTCCGTCCCGGCAGACGCCGTCGCGCCGGAGGTCTTCAGGCTCGATTTGCGGTCCGACGCCATGACCTGGAGCCGATGGGAGCCCGGCGCCGGCGCGGACGACGCGTCGGCCGTGCACTACGTGCGCTGCGGCGCGGTGCGTGCGGGCCTCTACCCGCTGGAATAAAACCCTGCGGGGACACGCGCGCCTGGCGGCCGGCCCAGCAGCCGCCCGGCAGGCTCGAGTCGCGCGCGGCCCCGACCGCCGCCCAGAAAAAAACAGGCGGGCGGCTTGCGCCGCCCGCCTGCACCTCGTGGGGGAGGTCGATCGCCCTGGCGATCAGCTCTCGTAGGCCGACTCGCCGTGGGAGACGATGTCCAGGCCCTGGCGTTCCTCTTCCTCGGTCACGCGCAGGCCGAACACGGCCTTGGCGACGAGGATCGCGATCGAGGTGACCACGGCGCACCAGACGATGGTGAACAGCACGCTGAAGGTCTGGGCCCAGACCTGGGCGCCGATCGTGCCCTCGATGCCGGTGCCGCCCAGCGACTCGGCGCTGAACACGCCAGTGAGCACGGCACCGACGATGCCGCCGATGGCGTGCACGCCGAACACGTCGGCGGTGTCGTCCACCCGCAGCATGCGCTTGAGGCCGTTCACGCCCCAGACGCAGATCGCGCCCGCGGCCAGGCCGATGACGATCGCGCCCATCGGGCCCACCGTGCCCGCGGCCGGGGTGATGCCGACCAGGCCGGCGATCGCGCCGGAGGCCGCGCCCAGGGCCGAGGGACGACCCTTGGCCAGGGCCTCCACCAGGCTCCACGCCACCACGCCGGCGGCGGTGGCCACCATCGTGTTGATCATCGCCAGCGACGCGATCTCGTCCGCGGCCACGGCCGAGCCGGCGTTGAAGCCGAACCAGCCGACCCACAGCAGCGAGGCGCCGATGAAGGTGAACGGCACGTTGTGCGGCTTGAGCGCTTCCCGGCCGAAGCCCAGCCGCTTGCCGAGGAAGTACGCGCCGACCAGGCCCGCGATGCCTGCGTTGATGTGGACCACGGTGCCGCCGGCGAAGTCGAGCACGCCCTTGTGCGCCAGGAAGCCGCCGCTCCACACCATGTGCACCATCGGCAGGTAGGCGAAGGTCACCCAGATCACCGAGAACAGCAGCACCGACTTGAACTTGATGCGCTCGGCGAACGAGCCGACGATCAGCGCGGTGGTGATGCCGGCGAAGGTGGACTGGAACACCACGAACAGCAGCTCGGGCAGGCCCGCGGACTCGCTGCTGGTGGTGATGCCCTTGAGGAACGCCTTCTGCGTGAACGAGCCGAAGAAGTTGTTGCCGTCGGTGAACGCGGCGCTGTAGCCGTAGGAGACCCAGACCAGGATCACCACCGAGAACACCACCAGCACCTGCATCAGCACCGACAGCACGTTCTTCGAGCGCACCATGCCGCCGTAGAACAGGGCCAGGCCCGGGACCACCATCAGCAGCACCAGCAGGGTCGAGGTCAGCATCCAGGCCACGTTGCCGCTGTCGAAGGCGGGGCCTTCGGCTTCGGTCCCGTCCGCCGCTTCCTCCGCCGCCGCTTCCATGGCCGGCGCTTCGGCCACCGCGGCCTCTGCCTCGGCGGCGGCGTCTTCCACCGCCGCGACCGCTTCGGCGACCGGCGCATCGGCCTCCGCTTCCTGCGCCAGCACCGGGGACGCCGCGAACGCCGCGGCCACGCCGAACAGCAGCGCCAGCGCCGCCGCACGGGTACGGGTCTTCAGCCCGGAGAACATCTTGGTCTTCATGGGTTCAGCCTCCGAGGTCTGGTCAAAGCGCATCGGCGTCGATTTCGCCGGTGCGGATGCGGATGACCCGGTCGAGCGGGACGACGAACACCTTGCCGTCGCCCACCTTGCCGGTGCCCGCGGCGCGGGTGATGGCCTCGAGGGCGGCGTCGAACACGTCGTCCGACACCGCCGCCTCGATCTTGAGCTTGGGCAGGAAGTCGACGACGTACTCGGCGCCGCGGTACAGCTCGGTGTGGCCCTTCTGCCGGCCGAAGCCCTTGACCTCGGTGACGGTGAGCCCGGTCACGCCCGCCTCGCCGAGCGCTTCGCGCACCTCGTCGAGCTTGAACGGCCGGATGATGGCGATGATCAGTTTCATACAGTTGCCTCCTGTGGCCGGTGGTGGCCGCTCAGAACGACTTCGAGAGCGACACCAGCACGGTGTCGTCGAGGCCGTCGATGTCGGTGTCGTGCCATTCCAGGCCGATGCCGAACCCGTTCTCGAAGGACTTGCCGGCAGCGACCTTCCAGTAGTCGTAGTCGAGCTCGCCGCCGTAGCCGCTCACCCACTGCCGGCCGTAGGCAACGCCGACGCTCCAGCCGCCGTCGAACTCCCAGTCGGCGCCGAGGTCGAGCGCGGTGCTGCCGTCGGAGTCGGGGATGCCGAACAGGTCGGTGGTGGCGTAGGAATACTTGGCGCTGAGCACGTTCCAGCTCAGGCCGAAATAGACCTCGAGGGTGTCGGGATCGTTGTAGCCGGCCGGGTAGCGGCCCGGGTACCAGTAGTAGTTGGCGCCGACGTCGTAGCCGAAGCCGCTGTCGCCGAACTCGCCGGCGTAGCCGATGAAGCCGTCGAGCTCCACCTGGCTCGACACGTCCGGATCGGAGTCGGCCAGCCAGCTGATGCTGCTGCCCCAGCCGCCGACGTAGAAGCCGCTTTCGTGCTCCCAGGTCACCCCTGCCTGCAGGGCCGGCTTCTCGTTGGTCTGGGTGACGCCGCGGAACAGGTAGTCACTGACCACCGTGACCGAGCCCGACACTTCCGCCGAGGCGGGAGCGGCCGCAAGCAGGCCGGCGGACAGGAGTGTGGCAATAGCGATCTTGCGAGACGACATGACAGGCTCCTCGTTGGATGAAAAAGCCCCTCCCCGGTCTTGCTTGGTGCAGCTTCGCCCGCCGGCATCCCCATGCCTGGCGCGGGTGCCGGCGGACGCTCTGCGGCGCCTCGTCCGGTGTCATCTTTCCCGTCCGTGTTGTCGATCTGGCCTGGGCGTTGCGTGGTCCTCGCGAAGGAAAGTGCGCGGCCCGGCGTGGGGGAGGGCCGCACGTCCGGTTCGCCACCGGACATGAATCGGTTGGAAGTGGTGCCGGGGAGGTGCTGGCGCGGCCGCCCCGGCGGTGCCCTGCCCCCGCGCGGGGGCAGGGGCCAGGTGCGTCAGACGCCGTAGTACATCTGGTACTCGAGCGGGTGGGTGGCGGCGCGGAAGCGGGTGACCTCCTGCATCTTCAGGTCGATGTAACCGTCGATGAAGTCGTCGCTCATCACCCCGCCGGCCTTGAGGAACTCACGGTCCCTGTCCAGCGCCTCGAGCGCCTGGTCGAGGCTGGCGCACACCTGCGGGATCTTCTTCTCCTCCTCCGGTGGCAGGTCGTACAGGTCCTTGTCGGACGGGCCACCCGGATCGATCTGGTTCTTGATCCCGTCCAGGCCGGCCATCATCAGCGCGGTGAAGGTCAGGTAGCCCGACTGCAGCGGATCCGGGAAGCGCACCTCGATCCGGCGCGCCTTCGGGTTCGACACCCAGGGGATGCGGCACGAGGCCGAGCGGTTGCGGGCCGAGTAGGCCAGCATCACCGGCGCCTCGAAGCCCGGCACCAGGCGCTTGTAGCTGTTGGTGCCGGAGTTGGAGAAGGCGTTGATCGCGCGGGCATGCTTGAAGATGCCGCCGATGTACCACAGCGCCAGCTGGCTCAGGCCGCCATAGCCGTCGCCGGCGAACAGGTTCTGGCCGCCCTTGGCCAGCGACATGTGCACGTGCATGCCGCTGCCGTTGTCGCCCACGATCGGCTTGGGCATGAAGGTCGCGGTCTTGCCGTTGCGGAAGGCCACGTTGCGCACCACGTACTTGGTCGCCAGCAGTTCGTCGGCCTTCTTCACCATCGAATTGAACTTGGTGCCGATCTCGCACTGCCCGGCGGTGGCGACCTCGTGGTGGTGGACCTCGACCTCGATGCCGATCTGCTCGAGGGTCTTGACCATCTCGGCGCGGATGTCGTGCAGCGAATCGACCGGCGGCACCGGGAAGTAGCCGCCCTTCACGCCGGGGCGGTAGCCGCTGTTGCCGCCCTCGTAGTCCTTGCCGCTGTTCCAGGCCGCTTCCTCCGACTCGACGTGGAAGAAGGTGTTGCCCATCTCGTTGGCGAAGCGCACCGAATCGAAGATGAAGTACTCGGGCTCGGGGCCGAAGAAGGCCTGGTCGGCGATGCCGCTGGACCTGAGGTAGGCCTCGGCGCGCTTGGCGATGCCGCGCGGGTCGCGCGCGTACGGCTGCATCGTCGCCGGCTCGAGGATGTCGCAGGTCAGGTTGAGGGTGGGGTCGGCGTAGAACGGGTCCAGGTATGCGGTGGACGCATCGGGCAGCAGGATCATGTCCGACTCGTTGATGCCCTTCCAGCCGGCGATCGAGGAGCCGTCGAACATCTTTCCGTCCTCGAACAGCCCCGGTTCGACGATGCTGGCGGGGAAGGTGACGTGCTGCTGCACGCCGCGCATGTCCACGAAACGCAGGTCGACGAACTCGACCTTGTGGTCCTTGATCAATTTCTCGACGTTCTCAAGCGACATGGTGGTGCGGCCTCTGGTTGGCGAAGGTCTGCACCCATTGGAGCAAGCGCCGTGCCAACCCCGGGATGCTCCTAACGTATTGATTCGCAAAGAGCCGCCAGAGAAAGTTGTGCTGCCGCGCACGAAAAAGGTGAAGCCCGGGTGATGCATGCACCAACTTGGGGAGGCGCCCCTGGCGTCCGCCCGGTCGCCGCGGGGAAGGCCTGTCGCGTCGCCCCCGGCCCTGCGCCCGGGCCACCCGGCCGGTCCCGGCGCAGCCCTTCCGTTATCCTGCCTGCCCCCCGGCCGAACCACGTCCATGTCCGAACCACTGTCCGCCCTCCTGCTGGGCATCCTCGAAGGGCTGACCGAATTCCTGCCGGTGTCGAGCACCGGCCACCTGCTGATCGCCCAGCACTGGCTGGGCGCGCGCTCGGACTTCTTCAACATCGTGATCCAGGCCGGCGCGATCCTTGCCATCACCCTGGTGTTCCGGCAGCGCATCTGGCAGCTGGCCACGGGCCTGGGCACACACGACAACCGCGACTACGCGATGAAGCTCGCGGCCGCGTTCCTGGTCACCGCCCTCGTCGGCCTGCCGGTACGCCTGGCCGGCTGGGAGCTGCCCGAGACCGTGACCCCGGTGGCGTGGGCGCTGATCCTCGGTGGCCTGTGGATGCTGCTGGCCGAGCATTTCGCGGAACGCCGCGGCGATTCGACCCACGTCACCTGGACGGTGGCGGTGCTGGTCGGCCTCGCCCAAGTGGTGGCGGGCGTGTTCCCCGGCACCTCGCGTTCGGCCGCGGCGATCTTCATGGCCATGCTGGCCGGACTGGGCCGGCGCTCGGCGGCCGCCGAGTTCGTGTTCCTGGTCGGGATCCCGACCATGTTCGCCGCCAGCGGCTACGCCTTCCTGGAAGTGTGGAAGGAGGGCGGACTGGGCGGCGAACCCTGGGGCGACGTGGCCCTGGCCTTCGCCGCGGCCACCGCCACCGGCTTCGTGGTGGTGAAGTGGCTGCTGGGCTACATCAAGCGCCACCGCTTCACCGGCTTCGCCGTGTACCGGATCCTGCTCGGCGCCGCGCTCGTGCTGTGGCTGCCGGCGGGCGACTGACGGAGCGTTTCCCCGGCCGGGCGCGGTCCGCGCCCGCCTCCCCTTCGCGGGCCGCGTGCGGATGTCGATCCACGCCGCCCCGCTTCGTCGTGGCTGCAGGTGGCACGCCCGGCCCCGGCCCCGCGGCCCGACGGGGGGCCACCGCCACGCCCATCCACCGACAGGCCGGTCCGCCCGGCGCAGGAGCCCCGATGTCCGCGGTCAACAGCGTCAACTGGTTCGAGCTCTACGTGCGCGACATGGACCGCGCGCGCGCCTTCTACGAAGCCGTGTTCGCAGTGGCGCTGCAGCCGCTCAAGCCGCCCGGCGACGACGGCCTGGAGATGTGGGAGTTCCCGGGCGGGCCGGACCGCTACGGCGCCAACGGCGCGCTGTGCCGGATGCCCGGCGTCGAGCCCGGCCCCGGCGGCACGGTGGTGTACTTCGCCACCGAGCACTGCGGCGACGCCGCCGAGCGTGTGGTCGCGGCGGGCGGGCGGATCATGCGGCCGCGGATGTCGATCGGTCCGTTCGGATTCATCGCCCTGGTGTTCGACACCGAGGGCAACCTGATCGGCCTGCACTCGATGCAGTAGCCGCCACGCAAGCACGAAGGAGCCCCGACATGCGCACCATCCCGCTGCTGCTGGCCGTCCTGCTGCCGGCCGCCATGCCCGCGACCGCCGCGGAAGTCCGCTACGAACTCGACCCGGCCCACACCTTTCCCAGCTTCGAAGCCGACCACCTCGGCGGGCTGTCAGTGTGGCGGGGCAAGTTCAACCGCAGCCGCGGCTGGGTCACGCTCGACCGTGAGGCCGGAGACGGGCGGCTGGAGGTGGTGGTCGAGACCGGTAGCGTCGACTTCGGCCTGGACGCGATGGACGAGCACGCCCGCGGCCCGGACCTGCTCGACGTCGACCGCCATCCCGAGGCGCGCTACACCGGCCGCCTCGCCGGCTTCGCCGACGGCCGGCCCACCCGGGTCGAGGGCGAACTCACCCTGCGCGGCGTGACCCGGCCGCTGGCGCTGGAGATCCTCTCCTTCCAGTGCATGCCGCACCCGCTGCACGGCCGCGAGCTGTGCGGGGCCGACGCGCTGGCGCGCTTCCAGCGCGACGACTTCGGCATCGGCGCCGGCAAGGCCTACGGCTTCGACATGGCCGTGACCCTGCGCATCCAGGTGGAGGCGGTGGCGGCGGAGTAGGCGCGCCCTCAGCCGGCGGCCGCTTCGGCGCGCGCGAGCAACAGCTCGCGTTCGCGCGCGTTGCGGGTCATGTCCGCGGCGCGCAGGAATTCGGCGCGGGCCTCGTCGCCGCGCCCCAGCCGCTGCAGCAGATCCCCGCGCACCGCGGGCAGCAGGTGGTAGCCGCGCAGCGCCGGTTCCCCGGCGAGTCCGTCGACGATCGCCAGCCCCTCCGCGGGTCCGCTGTGCATCGACACCGCGACCGCGCGGTTGAGCGCGACCACCGGCGACGGCGACACGTCCTCCAGCGCGCGGTAGAGCGCGACGATCCGGCCCCAGTCGGTGTCCTGGGCCCGGGCCGCGCGCGCGTGGCAGGCGGCGATCTCGGCCTGCAGCGCGTAGGGCCCGGGTGCCGGCGCCAGGCGTCGCGCGCGCGCCAGCGCGTCCAGTCCGCGTTCGATCGCGGCGCGGTCCCAACGCGAACGGTCCTGGTCGGGCAGCAGCACCGGCGCGCCATCGGGGCCGGTGCGCGCGGCGGTGCGCGAGGCCTGCAGCTCCATCAGCGCCAGCAGGCCGAAGGCCTCGGCCTCGGCGGGCGCCAGCGCCACCAGCAGCCGGCCCAGGCGCAGGGCCTCGGCGCACAGCGCCGGCCGCATCCAGTCCTCGCCCGCGGTGGCCGCGTAGCCCTCGTTGAACACCAGGTAGACCACGCCCAGCACCGCCGACAGGCGTTCGGGCAGTTCGTCGCGGCGCGGCACCTCGAACGCCACGTCGGCCTCGCCCAGGGTGCGCTTGGCGCGCACGATGCGTTGCGCCACCGTGGCCTCGGGCACCAGGAAGGCGCGTGCGATCTCGTCGGTGGCCAGGCCACACAGCAGGCGAAGGGTCAGCGCCACCTGGGCATCGCGCGAAAGCAGCGGATGGCAGGCGACGAAGATCAGCCGCAGCAGGTCGTCGCCGATGTCGTCGTCGAGCGCGGCCTCGCGCGCGGCGTGCAGCTCGTCGTGGAGGCCGTCGAGTTCCTGCGCGATCTGCGCATGCTTGCGCGCGAGCATGGCCTCGCGGCGGAGGTGGTCGAGCGCACGGTTCTTCGCGGCGGCCATGAGCCATGCGCCCGGGTTGTCAGGCAGGCCGGCGTCGGGCCAGCGCTCGAGCGCGGTGACGAGGGTGTCCTGCGCCAGCTCCTCGGCCAGGTCGAGGTTGCGCACCAGGCGCATCAATGCCGCGATGATCCGCGGCGACTCCTCGCGCCAGACGGCGTCGATGCGGCGGTGCAGGTCGACGGGCATGGGCGTGCATCTGAACACCGCGCGGCAGTGGCGCGCAAGCAGCCATCGTTCAGTCCCGCCGCCGGTGCGGCGTCGCGGCCGCCGGTGGACGCCGCGCCGCGCGCGCCTGGCCGCCGCCCGGGCCGTGCGCGGCGGGCGCGCGGTCCCGCGGGAGCGATGGCGTGGCCGCGGCCGGCGATCCGGCTGCGCGCCGCAGCAGCAGGCCGAGCACGCTCATGGCGCGCGTGCCACGAGGCCGTCCGCGCCGCGGCCGCGGCACACGCAGGCCGGTCCCCCGTTCGGGCGGCGTGCGTCGGCCAGCGGACGATCGGTGAAGGCCCGGGAGCCGGGCCTGGCCGGCCGCCCTGCGTGGAGGTCTCCGGATACCGCCATGCAGGTCGCGTCGTCGTCGCTGGCACGCGGGTCGAACGCGCGTCGTGGTGACCGGGGCCTGAGCCGGCGCTCCCCTGCCGGCGGGGAAGGGCGTGGGCAGCGGGCGCGGGGGAACGGATGGTTGGCGAAGATCCGGCGTGACATGGACGCTCCGGCGGCATGGACGCGGGGCGGCGCCGGCCGGCGCGCCCGTCATGTCGACGACGAGCGGCGGCGGCGACGATCGACATCCCCTCGCGCGGGCATGCCGGCCGCCACGGAGTGCTCCCCGCGCACGCGCGAGGCCCCGTCTGGCGCCGCCCGGCGGGAGCGGCCCATGCCCTCGGCTGCGTCCCGGCGCCGGCGCTCAGCCGGCCGCGTCCGGATTGAGCGTGTAGGTGCCGTACACCGCGGCCTCGGCCAGCACGTGGCCCTGGATCGCGCGCAGCAGGTCGCCGGCCCCGAAGCGCTGCGGCAGCTCGAGCGTCGCGACGTCAAGCGCGAACACGCGGAAGAAATAGCGGTGCACACGCCGATCGTTGGGCGGCGGGTACGGGCCGTCGTAGCCGAGGTAGTCGCCGCCCAGGTCGGGGTCGCCGGCGAACCAGCCGGTGTAGTCGTTCAGGCCCTGGCGCGCGCCCGCCGGCCCCGGCGGCTGGCGCTTGCCGCCCCTGGCGACCCCGTCGCTGCAGCTGCCCGCGGCGATCTCGCGCACCTCGGCGGGGATGTCGGCCATCGCCCAGTGCACGAAGTCGCCGCGCGGATGCTCCACCGGGATCTCCACGCCCTCCTTGCCGGCGAGCGAAGGATCGGTGGGCGCGTCGGGGTCGATGCACAGCAGGGCGAACGAGCGCGTGCCCTCCGGGGCGCCGTCCCAGGCCAGGTGCGGATTGCGGTTGCCGCCGAAGCCGTCCGGCGCGCCCATGGCGAACTCGGCCGGGATCGGGCCACGCGGCGGGAAGCTGTGGCTGCGGATCTGCATGTCCGGGCTCCCTGTGTTGCGGTCCTGCATCAGGATAGCCCAGCGGCCGCACGTGTCCGCCGGTTCAATCGCCCGCCAGCCGCGCCGCCACCCAGCGTTCGGCGTAGCCCGCCGCGCCAGTGCCGTCGAGGAAGGCGCAGTGGCCCCCCCAGGGCAGGATCTCCAGCCGCGCGTGCGGGGGCAGCGACACCTGGTGGAAGGCATCGAGCGGAATCACCGGATCGTCGGCCGCCATCAGGATGTGCGCCGGCACCGGCAGTGCGGCGAGCCGGTCGCCGGCCACGCTGTAGCCGTCGAAATAGCGGTCGATCGAGCCGAGCGTGGTGTGGTGGCGCACCAGCCATTCGGTGAGCTCGCGCATGCGCAGCCGCAGCACCTTGCGGTCGAAGCCGACCCGGTCGGGGAACAGCGCGCGCTTGCGCGCCAGCGAGCCGCGCCACTTGCGCTCGAAGTAGTGCAGGTAGAACCACGGCCCCTGCTCCATCCGCTGCATGGTGCCGGCCGGGTCGAGCACGGGGCACACCGCCGCCACCCGCGCCAGCGGCAGCCCGGCCTGGCGCGCGCGCAGCGCCACGCGCAGGGCGAAGTTGCCGCCCAGCGAATAGCCCGCCACCACCATCGGCCGCGCGCCGAAGCGGTCGGCCACGTCGCGCGCGGCGTGCACCACCTCGTCGATCCGGCAGGAGTGGAAGATGTCCGGGTTGAGGTGGTGGGTGCCGCCGTGGTCGCGGAAGTTGAGCCGGAACACCTCGAAGCCGCGCGCGAGCAGCTGGGCCGCGGCCAGCTGCATGTAGCTCGATTCCGCGCTGCCCTCCCAGCCGTGCAGCAGCAGCGCCAGCCCGCGCGGCTCGGTGCCGGGAACCACGCTGTGCAGGCCGTGCAGGCGCACGCCGTCGCCACCGTCGAGCAGGTGTTCGCGGGTGACCGCGCCGGTCCGGGCCAGCACCGCGGCCGCCACGCGCCGGCGCCACGGACTGCTGCCGAGCACGGTCTGCACGTGCGGGTTGCGCAGCCAGCGCGGCGGCGCGAAGTCCGCTCCCTGCCGGCCGGCGTCCGGGCTCATGCCGTCATCGCCGCCACGATCCGCTCGCGCGCGGCCTCGGCGATCCGGCGCCGCCCGCCGGCCGCCTCGCCGGGCTGGATCGGCTCCAGGAACGCCACCTCCACGGGCCGCGAGGGTTCGCCGAGCAGCCGCAGGAAGTTGGCGAAGAAGCCCTCGCGGGGGCGGAAGGCCACCGCCACCTGGCCGCTGCCGCCCTCGCCGTAGCGCAGCGCCACCGGCTGCACCGGCACCCCGGCCTCGACCGCGGCCAGGAAGATCCGGGCATGGAACGGCCCCACCTCGCGGCCGTCGCGGGTGCGCCCTTCGGGGAACACCCCCACCGCGCGGCCGGTGCGCAGCCGCGCCAGCATCTCGTGCAGCACCCCACCCAGCGACTCCTGGCTGCCGCGCTGGTGGTAGATGGTCTCGGCCTGCGACGCCAGCCAGCCGACCAGCGGCCAGTCCGCGATCTCGCGCTTGGCGACGAATCCCATCATCCGTTGGCTGTGCAGGGCCACGATGTCGATCCAGCTCACGTGGTTGGCCACGAACATCACCGCGCCGGGCATCGGCGTGCCGGTGCGCCGCACCCGCATCCCGAACACCCGCAGCAGGCCGCCCGACCACCAGCGGACCATGCGGTGGTGGAGCAGCTCGCCGCCGGCCAGCCGCAGGCGGCCGAACGGCGGCGCCATCAACAGCAACGTCAGGGGCAGGTGGACGAGGACGTGCCAGGCCAGCAACGGCAGGCGGACCAGGTAGCGAAGCGGGCGCACGGGAGCTCGATCGGGAGGACGGGACGACCCGCGCACGATACCGGGCCGGCCCGCGGCCCGCCAACGCGCCGGACCCGCGGCCCCGGCGCGCACGTCCGGCGCGGGCCGCACGCCGCGCGCGGGCCGGCGGACCGGGTCAGGGGTCCGCGATCACCGCCAGGGTCAGGCGCGACACGCAGACCAGGCGCCCGGCCCCGTCCTCGATCCGGATCTCCCAGACCTGGGTGCTGCGCCCCAGGTGCAGCGGGCGCGCGGTGCCGCTGACGATGCCCTCGCGCACGCCGCGCAGGTGGTTGGCATTGATCTCGATCCCGACCACCCGCTGCCCGTCGGGCACGCAGATGCCCCCGGCGGTGCTGCCCAGGGTCTCGGCCAGTAGCACCGACGCCCCCCCATGCAGCAGGCCGTGCGGCTGGCGGGTGCGCGCGTCCACCGGCATGGTGCCGCGCAGGTAGTCCGGCCCGATCTCGGTGAACACGATGCCCAGCGGCTCCATCGCGGTGCCGCGGGACAGGGTGTTGAGGGTCTCGACCGTGACGTCGGGCCGGAACATCGCCGCCGCCACCGCGTCAGCGGAAGCGGAACAGGCTCGGGCGCCAGGCGCGGGCGTAGCCGGCGCGGCCGTAGCCGCTGCTGTCGCCGTAGCCGAAGCCGAAGCCGCCGTCGCGGCTGCGGCGGCTGCGCATGCGCTCGACCAGTTCGTCGCGGCGGGCGTCCAGCCACTCGGTGCGGCCGACCGCGGAGGGCTCCACGCCGCGCTTGCGCGCCTCGCGCTCGCGGTACTCACAGAACTCGTCGTAGGCCTCGAGCTCGTGGCGCAGCTCGCGCACGCACAGTTCCACCATGATCGCGTCGTCGAGGAAGCCCAGCACCTCGACGTGGTCCGGGATCACGTCCTTCGGGTCGGCGAAGTACACCAGCGCGGACAGGACGTGCCGGCGATCCTCTTCGTCCAGGTGCCAGCCTTCGTCGCGGACCATCGCGATCATGTCGTCCAGGCGCTCCAGGCGCTGGCGGATGAAGTCGGGCAGGCGCACCTTCTGGGCGTTCTCGAGCAGGCTCGCGGCCGCCGAGATGACCTCTTCCTCGCTGCGGCCGGCGGCGGCCTTGTTGGCGGCCTCCAGCGCGTTCCTGAAGTGCGCGAGGTCCTGCTCGTTGAGTTCGATCGTCAGGGTAAGCGACATGGGGGGACCGGTGATGGAAAAAGGACATGCAGCCTAGGGCGGCCGCGCCAAGCGCGTCAATGCGGCGGGCCGCGGGCCGTTTGACGGCGCGCGGCCGCCGACGGCGGGGTCAGACGACGCGGAAACGCGGGGCGCCCGTGGGCGCGTAACGGCGACCGCTGGCGTAGCCGCTGCTGTTGCCGTAGCCGACGCCGAAGTCGCGCTCGCGGCGCTCGGAGACCGGCAGCGGACGCAGGACGCGCGCAAGGGGCCGGGACTGGGGGGCGGGGGTGCGGGGGATGGTGTACATGGTGTTGCCTCGGGAGGTGTGTGTCTTGGTGTGTTGGTAATGTAATACACCTAAGCAGGTCCGGCATGGGCCGGAAGTCACGGGCCCCGGCGGAATCGTTCCGATCGCCCGGAACCCGTTGATATGGATGGGAAAACCCGCGCGAACGTCGCAGCGCGCGGGCCTGACCGACGACAGGGGGCGGTGCCCGCGGACACCCCCTGCCCCGGCGCCCGCGGGGCGGCCGGCCCGCCAGCGGACCACGCCGGAGCGCCGGCACGCGACCGGCGGCCGACGGTCCGGGCCCGCCGCTTCAGAGGATGGGCGCGAGGCCGGCGCCGAAGGCGGTGAAGATCCGGGTCAGCAGGGTGCGGAAGCCGATGTTGACCTCGGGGAAGTCGCCCACCGGCTCGTGGCAGGCGCGGAAACCCGGGTCGAACGGCGACAGCGGCCGGGGGCAGTCCGGGCCGGGCTGGAACTCGTAGCTGGTGGCGTAGCGCACCGGCCACAGGTCGAACAGCGGCAGGTGCTCGGACGCCTTGGCCAGGGAGTACTCCAGCCCCGGCAGCACCCGCGGCTTGTCGCGCCGCGCGATCACCCAGGAGTTGGCCGGTGCGATGTCGCGGCGGATGCTGTCGGCCAGCGCGCGGGCGAACGCCGGGTCCTCGATCACCACCGCGCTTTCGGTGTTGTAGGTGTCGCCGCGCGGATCGAAGTTGTGGGTGCCGACCACGCCCACCCGGTTGTCCACCACCAGCGACTTGGCGTGCATGCCGAACCGCACCCCCGCGCGCTTGAGCGGCACGCGCTCGTGCACGCCCACCCCGGCGTAGCGCAGCGCGGCGTATTCGCGGCTCAACGGCGACTCGCGGCGCTGGCCGTCCCCGCCCTCCCCGCGCCGGGGCACGGCCGCGGCGGGCCGTTCGGGCGGCCCGATGTTCACGCTGCCGTCCTCGTTCCAGGAGATCGCGACCGCGCCGGTGGCGTCCAGGTCGATCGGCGCGTCCTCCGGGAACGGCTTGAACTCGTGGATCTCGAAGCCGAAGTCGCGCAGGTAGCGGCGCTTGTACTTGTACGACAGCGCGTAGGTGATGAACGAGTCGGTGGCCGCCAGGCTGTTGGTGGACACGACCACGCGCGGGCGCGGATCGCGCTGGCGCATGCGCCGGAACATCTCCTGGGCCTCCTTCGACAGCACCAGGTACGGCGTCTGCAACAGCACTTCCTCGGTGGCCGACTCGATCAGCCCCATCAGCAGCGGCGAGGCGTGCACCGCGCTGGCGGCGACCTCGGGGTCGCGGCGGTGCTTCTGCGGCTGGTCGGCGATGAACAGCACCTCGCCCACCGGGATGGCCGCGTCGGCCAGGCGCTGGCGCACCAGGTCGGTGTCGTCGGCGGCGCGGGAGGCGGCCGCGACCCGCTCGGGGTCGGCATAGGGCCAGTCGCGCAGCTCCGGCGCGCCGTTGCGCAGGAGGAAGCGGCCGACATCGTCGAGCCGCTCCACGGGCACCGCCAGGCGCGCATTCCAGAACGCCTCGAAGTTGGCGGCCATGTCGGCGATGACCGGCCCGCCCACCAGTACGTCGCGGTCGCGGAAGTTGTACTCGGGGTTCCAGTCGTAATAGTCGTCCTGGTAGTTGCGCCCGCCGGTGATGGCGACCAGGCCGTCGATCACCAGCAGCTTGCTGTGCATGCGCTGATTGAGCCGGCGCCAGCAGCAGGCCGCCGCCCAGGCGTACATCGGATAGGTGATCCGGGCCCGGTGGAGCACCGGGTTGTAGATGCGCAGCTGGAAGTTGACGTGCGAGGAGGCCAGCGCGGCCAGGGTCTCGACCTGGCGCAGCGCCGAGAGCTGGTCCACCAGCATCCGCACCCGCACCCCGCGGCGCACCGCGGCCATCAGCTCCTCGAGCACCAGGTGGCCGGCGTCGTCCTCGTCGAAGATGTAGGTCTGCAGGTCGATGCTGCGGCGCGCGCCGCGGATCAGGTCCAGGCGCGCGAGCAGCGCGTCCTGGCCGTAATCGAGCAGCACGGCGTAGTGGCGCGGCCGCCCCGGCGCGCTCTCGGCCAGCGCACGCTCGCCCAGTTCGCGCAGCGGCGAGGGACGGGCGCAGGCCGCCTCCGCCTCGCAGGCCACCATCCGCCCGGACCGGGCCTGGGCGGCGATCTCCGCGGCCCGGTCGCGCTCGAGCGTCGACAGGCTGGCGCATCCGCCGCCGGCCAGGACCAGCAGCGCCAGCAGGACACGCACCGCCGCGGTCATGGCGCCGCGGACGGACGCGTGCGCAGGTGCAGCGAGAACACGACCCGGTCGGCCAGGGCGAAGGCCCAGCGGTCCATGGCGTAGTCGCTGCGGTAGACCACGCCGGTGGCCACCACGTCGCAGTCGATGGTCGGCCGCGCGCAGGTGGCCGGCGCGAGCGCGAACACCTCGCGCCGGCGCACGCCGCGGATGGTGAGCTGGCCGCCGAGCAGCCCGCCCTCGCGCAGCAGGGCGTCGTCGTAGGGATCGGACACGAACTCCACCCAGGGATGGTGGTCGGCATCGAAGAAGCCCTTGCCCCGGGTGATCTTCGAGTACTGCGGATGGTCCAGGATCTCGACCTCGCTGGTCGGCAGGCGCAACCGCACCCGCCGGCGCTGCGCGGAGACCGGCTCGATCGTGCCGCTCCACTGCGGGAACCGGCCCTCCAGCTCCTGGCCCCAGCGGGTCTTGAGGGTGAAGCCGATGCGCGAGCGCGCGGTGTCGATCTCGGCCGCCGGCCCGGGCGGGGACGCGGCCACCGGCGCCAGCCAGCCCGCGCACAGCAGGGCCAGCCACCAGTGCCAGCAGTGGCGCTGCGACAGCCGGGCGCTCATGGCCACCAGAACGCGGTCAGGGTGGCGACGCCCGGTTCGAGCGGCGCGTCCTCGGGCAGCGACAGCACCGCCACCGCGGCCGGCGGCATTCCGCGGTAATCGCCCGACTGGCCGCTGTGGAGCAACGCCACCAGGCGCTCCAGCCCCGGGTTGTGCCCCACCAGCAGCAGGCGCTCGGCGTCGCGATGGGCGTCGAGCAGCCCCGCCAGGGTGCCCGGCATGGCCTCGTAGATCGACGGTTCGAGCTGCTTGTCCAGGCAGCCCACCACCTCCATCACCGCGTCGAGGGTCTCGCGCGTGCGCCGCGCCGGGGAGCACAGCGCCCGGTCCGGGACCAGCGACTTGTGCTGCAGCCAGTGGGCCACGGCGGAGGCCTCGGCCAGGCCGTCGGCCGAAAGTGCCCGGTCCAGGTCGGCCTGGCCCGGGCGGGGCGGCTCGGCATGGGCATGCCGCAGCAGGATCAGTTCGCGCATCGAGGCGTCCCCGGACCGGTGGTGGCTCAGGCCTTGCGGACCCACCTGAGCAGCGGCTGCCAGTCCGCCTGGTGGTCGCGCACCAGGGCCGAGTTGTAGTCGTACAGGCTCTTGCCGAAGCCGACCAGCATCACGTAGGCCTGGCTGTCGCGCAGTTCGGCCACCAGCGGGTAGGGCCATTGCCGCAGCAGGTCCATGGCCTGCTGCGAGGCATTGGTCCAGGGCCGCAGGCGGTTGCCCACCAGGCCCACGCGCAGCGCGCCGCCGCGGATCCGCGGGTGCCTGGCCAGGGTGTTGAGGAAGGGCACGGTGGCGTCGATGTCCAGCGCCGAAGGCAGCACCGGCACCACCAGAGCGTCGGCATGCTCCAGATAGACCTCGAGCGCGTCGGCCTGGGCCCCGGCCGGGGCGTCGATCACCACCCGCTCGGTGCCTTCGGGGATCGACCGCCACGCGCTGCGGTGCCGGCTGGACCCGTCGATCGGCAGCACCGCGCTGTCCATGCCGGAACGGCGTTCGGCCCAGCGCGTGGACGATCCCTGTGGATCGGCGTCGACCAGGACGGTCCTGCGGCCCGCGAGGGCGGACTCCGCCGCCAGGTGGGTCGCGATCGTCGTCTTGCCCACACCCCCCTTGGAACTGGCCACCAGCACAGTCTTCATCCACTGCCTCCGCCATGGGAACGAGCCGCGAGCGTACACCGGCCGCGTGACGGGGGCGAAACGCGGGACGCACGCGGGGTCCGGTCTTTACGGGATCTTTACGCGGCGTCCCGGAAGCGCGGCAACGACGGCGGGCGCCATGGGCGGTCCGCGCCTGCTATCGTCGCAGGCCGCCTTCCCATCCCGACCCGCTCCTCGTCGATGAGTGACCTGCAGGACCTCGTGGCGCTGATCCGCGCCGACACCCCGCTGATCGTGGTCGAGACCCCCGACGAGATGCGCGTGGTGGAGCTGTTCCGGCAGTCGCTGACCCGGATCTGGCGGGCGCTCTACCGCTGGTCGATCACCGAGGGCCTGCGCCGGCTCGACCTCGACCGGGAGGACCCGGCCCAGGCCCCGCCCGACGCCGGCACCACCCTG
Organism: Luteimonas wenzhouensis; assembly: GCF_007859305.1. GTDB lineage: Bacteria > Pseudomonadota > Gammaproteobacteria > Xanthomonadales > Xanthomonadaceae > Luteimonas > Luteimonas wenzhouensis. The sequence goes on along the minus strand of NZ_VOHE01000006.1, from coordinate 108,143 downwards.
GCCGCGATCCGTGGCGCCGACCAGCGCGGCGTGTACCTGCTGCTCGATTTCCACCCCTACCTGGGCTACGCCGCCACCCGGCGCCAGCTGCGCGAGATCCTGCAGCGGCGCGGCTGCCTGCCGCACACCATCGTCCTGGTCGGGCACCGGGTGGAGCTGCCCGGCGAGCTCGAGGCCAGGGCCGCGCGCCTGCGCCTGCGCCTGCCCGACGGCAACGCCCTGCTCAGGATCGTGCGCGAGGAAATCGCCGCCTTCCAGCGCGAGAACCAGGGCGCGCGGGTGGTCGCCGACGACGCCGTGGTGCGCCGGATCGTGCGCAACCTGCAGGGCCTGGACGCGATGGACGCGCGCCGCATCGTGCGCCACCTGGTCCACGACGACGGAGTGCTCGGCCCCGGAGACCTGCCCGAGCTGACCCGGCTGAAGTTCGAACTGCTCAACAAGAGCGGCCACCTGCACTACGAGTACGACACCGCGCGCTTCGCCGACGTGGCCGGGGCGCGCCGGCTCAAGCGCTGGATCGACCTGCGCCGGCGCGTGTTCACCGGCGACGGCGAGCCGCCGCCGGGCCTGGACCCGCCGCGCGGCATCCTGCTGCTGGGCGTGCAGGGCTGCGGCAAGTCGCTGCTGGCCAAGGCGGTGGCCGGCGGCTTCGGCGTGCCGCTGGTGCGGCTGGACTTCGGCACCCTCTACGCCAAGTACCACGGCGAGACCGAGGCCAACCTGCGCCAGGCGCTGGAATCGACCGAGCGGCTTGCGCCGTGCGTGCTGTGGATCGACGAGATCGAGAAGGGCCTGGCCGCCAGCGGCGCCGACGGCGACGGCGGCGTGTCGAGGCGCGTGCTCGGCTACCTGCTGACCTGGATGGCCGAACGCAAGGCGCCGGTGTTCCTGGTCGCCACCGCCAACCAGGTCCACGAACTGCCGGCCGAACTGCTGCGCAAGGGCCGCTTCGACGAGATCTTCTTCGTCGACCTGCCCGACGCCGACACCCGCGCCCACGTGTTCGAGCTGCACCTGCGCCGGCGCCAGCTCCCGGCCGAACGCTTCGACCAGGCCGCGCTGGCGGCGGCCACCGAGGGCTTCTCCGGCGCCGAGATCGAGCAGGCCATCGTCTCGGCGATGTACGCGGCGCTGGCCGGCGGGCGCACGGTCGATACCGGCCTGCTGCTGGAGGAGATCCGCGCCACCCGCCCGCTGTCGGTGGTGATGCGCGAGCAGGTGGCGGAACTGCGCGCCTGGGCCGGCAGCCGCACGGTGCCGGCGGATTGAGCCAGTGATGTGCTACCCGCCGTGAATTCTTGAAAGAAGGCCTAAATAACCGTGATCTCGAGCGTAAACGCGAAGCGCTCTACAACGGTGGATCTGGCCGAATCAATGGCATTGATTTGGCCAGACCCATCAATGCGTTCGGAATGAGAAACTGGAACTGTCCATGTATTCTTCAATTCTTGCCGGCCCTTGACGAAACCACCTTTCTCCCACTGCTCGAATCAAAAATAAAATTGTAGGTCAACCTAATGGCAACCGGCTCGAGCGTTGCCCCCTCATCCTCGCAATTATCATTCTTTGAAGCCCCTTCCGGAAAACTACATATGGCGGCGCCAAAGAATGTCCATCCGGAAACAGCAGACACTACAGCCCTTCCAAATGCACTAGCGGCATACAAGCGAGAGTCAGGGCAAGCAGGCATATCAACAATCTCAACTTCTTCCACGACTCCTTCTTCAGTAACCACAAAGGAGGCGCATATATGGAGTTTCTGATTGATGCCATCGACCTCTTCAGGATATTCAGGATTCCTGATATTGATGGGGACGGCCATGATGAACTGCTGGTCATCCTTGACCTCGTACCTTGTCGCTCCCAGCGGGATAACCATTTCGCGATCGACTTTTGTTGAGATAGCAGCGCATCCCGATGCCAAGACAACAAAGAAAACCGCAAGAATCTTGGATTTATTGCTTCTGAGAGCAGACAAAATCCATTTCTTATTTTCTTTCTTCACTTTTATAGCCACATGCGCCCATTTCTTGAACCCGGGCACAGCCTTTGGGCTGCGCCCGGATCGGACTCACTTAAGGATCAATCGTATCGTCTTGTTTGGGTACACATGTGACCACCCCTCCTGACGCTGTGCAATCCCATCCCGGGGGACTCGGCACGGGACCATCTGGCAACGTTGGCGGCGTATCCTCCGCAAAAGCACGGGGCTGCCGAAGCCGTAGGACTTGAGGTCGTAGGGTTCGAGCAGGTTGAGGATCTGCAGCGCGGCGATGCCCTGCCCGTTGGGCGGCAGTTCCCACACGTCATGGCCGCGGTAGCGTGTCGACACCGGTTCGACCCATTCGCCCGCGTGCGCGGCCAGGTCCTCGTAGGACAGGAAGCCGTCGTTGGCCTTGAAATAGGCGTCGATGGTGCGCGCGATCTCGCCCTTGTAGAACGCGTCGCGGCCGCCGTCGGCGATCTTCTGCAGGGTGTCGGCGAGGTTCGGGTTGCGCCAGGTCTCGCCGGTGCGCGGGGCGCGGCCGTCGATGGTGAACTGCTCGCTGAAGCCCGGCCACTTCGACAGCCGCGGCACCGAGCGCTCCCAGTAGTAGGCGATCACCTCGTGCACGGGGTGGCCCTCGCGCGCGTAGCGGATCGCCGGCTCCAGGTTGCGCGCCATCGGCAGGCGGCCGAAGCGGCCGTGCAGGGCGAACCAGGCGTCGACCGTTCCGGGCACGGTGACCGGCAGCGGCCCGTGCGACGGCACCTCCTCCAGCCCGCGGCGCCGGAACTCCTCCAGGGTCAGCGAACGCGGCGAGCGGCCCGAGCCGTTGTAGCCGTAGAGGCGGCGCGTCTTCGGGTCCCACACGATCGCGAACAGGTCGCCGCCGATGCCGTTGTCGGTGGGCTCCATCAGCCCGAGCGCGGCGTTGGCCGCGATCGCGGCATCGACCGCGCTGCCGCCGGCCTTCATCACGTCCAGCGCGACCTGGGTGGCGAGCGGGTGCGAGGTGGCCGCCATCGCGTGCGGCGCGTGGACCTCGCTGCGGGTGGCGAACGGCTTGCCGGTGATGCGGTCGGCGGCAGCAGTGGTGCCGGCGACGCACGCGGCCAGCGCGACGGCCGCGACGAAACTGTGGATCCTGCGCACGCAAGGGGCCCCTGGTCCAATGGTGGGGCCCACCTTATCCCCTCGGCCCGATGCGCGCGACATCGCGCGCCGGAGCCTGGCGCGGACGACGGCAGTAAGGCGCCCACCCCGGCCCTCCGCGCGATGCGGCGGAAGGCGCCTCTCTCCCGGTTGCGGCGTCGGGCCGGCCCGGCGCCACCGCGCGCCGCGCCGCCCTGCCCGCCGCCTCCGCGCTCCGCACGGAGGACCGGGGTGGTGCCTGCTGCAGCCATGCAGGGCCGGGTGCCCCGGCGCCTCCCCGCCCCGACCGGCGGGGAGGCGCCAGGTCCCCTTCCCCCTCCCGGGCCGTCAGGCGGCCGCGTCGAACTGCGCTTCCTCGGTCGAGCCGGTCAGCGCGGTCACGCTCGAGGCGCCGCCCTGGATCACGGTGGTCACGTCGTCGAAGTAGCCGGCGCCCACTTCCTGCTGGTGCGAGACGAAGGTGTAGCCCTTCTCGCGCGCGGCGAACTCCGGCTCCTGCACCTGCTCCACGTAGTGCTTCATGCCCTGGCCGCGCGCGTAGTCGTAGGCGAAGCGGAAGGTGTTGAACCAGTTGATGTGGATGCCCGCCAGGGTGATGAACTGGAAGCGGTAGCCCAGCGCCGCCAGCTCGTCCTGGAAGCGGGCGATGGTGGCGTCGTCGAGGTTCTTCTTCCAGTTGAAGCTCGGCGAGCAGTTGTAGGCCAGCAGCTTGCCCGGCTGCCTGGCGTGCACGGCCTGGGCGAACTCGCGGGCGAAGCCCAGGTCCGGGGTGCCGGTCTCGCACCACACCAGGTCGGCGTAGGGCGCGTAGGCCACGCCGCGGCTGATCGCCTGCTCCAGGCCATTGCGGACCTTGTAGAAGCCCTCGCTGGTGCGCTCGCCGGTGACGAACGGGCGATCGTTGGCGTCGAAGTCCGAGGTCAGCAGGTTCGCGGCCTCGGCGTCGGTGCGCGCCAGCACGATGGTCGGCACGCCCAGCACGTCGGCGGCCAGGCGCGCGGCCACCAGCTTCTGGATCGCCTCCTGGGTCGGCACCAGCACCTTGCCGCCCATGTGGCCGCACTTCTTCACCGCCGCCAGCTGGTCCTCGAAGTGCACCGCCGCGGCGCCGGCGATGATCATGTTCTTCATCAGTTCGTAGGCGTTGAGCACGCCGCCGAAGCCGGCTTCGCCGTCGGCCACGATCGGCAGGAAGAAGTCGATCGCGTCCTCTTCCTTCATCTTGCCGTCGCAGATGTTCTTCCACTGGATCTCGTCGGCGCGCTGGAAGGTGTTGTTGATCCGGCGGACCATCGTCGGCACCGAGTCGTAGGCGTACAGCGACTGGTCGGGATACATGGTCTCGGAGGTGTTGCCGTCGGCGGCGACCTGCCAGCCCGACAGGTACACCGCTTCCAGCCCGGCCTTGGCCTGCTGCATCGCCTGGCCGCCGCTGATCGCGCCGAAGGCGTTGACGTAGCCCTTCTTCGCCTCGCCGTTGACCAGCTTCCACAGCTTCTCGGCGCCGCGGCGGGCCAGGGTGTGCTCGGGCTGCAGGCTGCCGCGCAGGCGGACCACGTCGGCGGCCGAGTACGGGCGCTCGATCCCGGTCCAGCGCGGGTCGTTCTTCCACTGCTGCTGCAGGGCGTCGATCTGTCGGGTGCGTTCGTTGTTCATGTGCGTTCTCCGGGGGCCGGCGCCGTGCGCGGCCCGTGTGCATGGATGCGGGTGGACGGGTGCGGGAAGCGGGCCGTCAGAGGCGCTCGTACGCCGGCAGGGTGAGGAACTCCTCGAGCGTGTCGCGCAGGGTGAGTTCCTCGAGCATCGCGATCGCCTCGGGGATGCGTGCCGCGCCCGGCATCGGATGCCCGGCCAGGCGCGACGGCAGCCCCAGCAGCACGCGGTCGAACAGCGCTTCGTCGATCACGGTGCCGTCGTCCAGGTGCAGCGGGCAGCGGCCGCCGTCGGCGGCGTGCAGCCACTGCCACAGCTGGGCGCGGGCGATCTCGGCGGTGGCCGCGTCCTCCATCAGCCAGTGGATCGGGACGCAGCCGTTGCCGTCCAACCAGGCCGCCAGGTAGCGCACGCACACCTCGACGTTGTTCTCGAACCCGGCGCGGCTGATCGTGCCCAGCGAGGGCGCGAGCAGGTCGTCGCGGGTGACGATCACCTCCTCGCGGCCGACGTGGTGCTGGTTCGGGGTCGGCATGCGCTCGTCGAACACCTGGCGCGCCACCGGGATCAGCGCCGGGTGCGCGACCCAGGTGCCGTCGTGGCCGGCGGTGACCTCGCGCAGCTTGTCGGCGCGCACCCGCGCCAGCGCCTGCTCGTTGGCCTCGGCATCGTTGTTGATCGGGATCTGCGCGGCCATGCCGCCCATCGCGTGCGCGCCGCGGCGGTGGCAGGTCTGGATCAGCAGCTCGGAGTAGGCGCGCAGGAACGGCTGGGTCATCGTGACCTGCGAGCGCTCGGGCAGCACCCGGTTGCGGTGCGCGCGCAGGGTCTTGATGTAGGAGAAGATGTAGTCCCAGCGGCCGCAGTTCAGGCCGACGATCCGCTCGCGCAGCGCGTGCAGGATCTCGTCCATCTCGAACACCGCCGGCAGGGTCTCGATCAGGACCGTGACCTTCATCTGCCCCTCGGGCAGGCCAAGCTCGCGCTCGATGTGGGCGAGCACGCCGTTCCACAGCGCGGCCTCCTCCATCGACTGCAGCTTGGGGATGTAGAAGTACGGGCCGCGGTCCTTCGCCGCCAGCGCGGTCGCGTTGTGCCAGGCGAACAGGCCCAGGTCGAACAGCGAGGCCGAGATGCGCTGGCCGTCGACCAGGACGTGCTTCTCGTCCAGGTGCCAGCCGCGCGGGCGCACGATCAGCACCGCGCGCTCGTCCTCCGGACGCAGCTCGTAGCGCTTGCCGCCCGACTCGAAGGTCAGCGTCCCCGCGACCGCCCCGCGCAGCGCGCGCTGGCCGGCGACCAGGTTGTCCCAGGTCGGCGCGGTCGAGTCCTCGAAATCGGCCATGTAGCAGTTGGCGCCCGAGTTCAGGGCGTTGATGACCATCTTCGGGTCGACCGGGCCGGTGATCTCGACCCGGCGGTCGCGCAGCGCGGCCGGGATCGGGGCCACGGTCCAGTCGCCTTCGCGGATCGCCCGGGTGTCGGTGCGGAAGTCCGGCAGCGCGCCGGCGTCGAACTCGGCCTGGCGCTGGCGGCGACGGGCCAGCAGCGCCTGGCGGGCGGGCTCGAAGCGCTCGTGGAGGCCGGCGAGGAAGGCCTGGGCGCGGTCGTCGAGGAGATCGGCCACGCCCGGGGGATCGGGCAGGCGGATCGGGGACGTGGCCGGGGACGACTTCAGGACGGCGGACATGGCGGGCTCCAGTGGATGTTGCGTTGCAGCGCCAACGTCCTCCCGAGCCGAGTATTTGACAAGACAGTTTTTTCAATGTAATTCATTAGTTTTCCAAATACTGCTGGCGGATCAATGCCTTCCCGGTCGAAATCGGGCCCTGAACCGCGACCGAACTCGCCCTCGCGCTTCGCCTACAAGGCCGACCGGCTCAAGCCGCTGCGCGCCTTCTGCCAGACCACCCGCCTGGGGTCGGTCTCGCGCGCGGCCGAGGCCCTGTACCTGAGCCAGCCCGCCATCACCCTCCAGCTGCAGGCGCTCGAGCGCGAACTGGGGCACAAGCTGTTCGAGCGCAGCGGCCGCCGCCTGGTGCCGACCCGGGCCGGGGAGCTGCTGTACGAACTGGCGCGCCCCCTGGTGGACGGCATCGACGGCCTGCCGGCCGCCTTCCGCAACCAGCTGCGCGGGATGGACGCGGGCGAGCTCAACATCGCCGCCAACAGCTCCACGATCCTCTACCTGCTGCCGCCGATCGTGGAACGCTTCCGCCAGCGCCACGGCGACGTGCGCCTGAGCCTGCACAACACCGTCAGCGCCGACGGCACCGACCTGCTGCGCAGCGACGCGGTCGACCTGGTGGTGGGCTCGATGCAGGACGTGCCGGCGGATCTGGTCTACGAACCGCTGCACCGGTTCAAGCAGCACCTGGTGATGCCGCCGGGGCACCCGCTGGCCGACAAGCCCGACCTGGAGCTGGCCGACATCGGCCAGTACGGCCTGATCCTGCCGCCCAAGCGCCAGATCACCTGGCGCCTGGTGGACCTGGTGTTCCAGCAGAACCGGGTGCCCTACCACGTGGCCCTGGAGGTCGGCGGCTGGGAGGTGATCAAGCAGTACGTGGCCATGGGCATGGGGATCAGCATCCTGTCCTCGATCTGCCTCACCGAGGCCGACCGCGGCCGCATCGTCACCCGGCCGCTGGAGCGCCATTTCCCGCCGCGCAGCTACGGCGTGATCATGCGCAAGGGCCGCCTGCCCTCGCCCCAGGCGCGCGCGTTCATGGACCTGATCCAGCCCGACCTGTTCGTGCGCCGCGACTACTACGACAGCGGGCATTCGGAGCGCTGAGCGCGCGCCGGCCGCGGCCGGCGCACCCGCGTCAGCACTGCGGTTCCAGCACCGCCGGCATCCGTTGCGTGGCGTCGTCCGGAAGCCAGCCACGCCCCTGCAGCCTGGCTTCGCCCTCGGCCAGCCAGGCCTGTCCGGCCGGGCCATCGAGCAAGTCGAGCGAGAACCGGCGTATCGCTGCCGCGTCGTCCCGGAGGGCGGCCTCCAGCAGCCGGTCGAGCCCCGGCAGCCTTTCCGGGACAACGGTCGTCGCCGCGGCCTGCGCGGGCGCTCCCGGCACCGGGCCGATCGGCACGCGTCGCCATTCCAGGGCCGCCGCCATCGCTTCGTTGCGCGGCTCGGCATCGCGGCAGTCGATCGCGCACAGCGGCGGTGGCGCCAGCTCCTCCTGGTGCACGCGGCCGCCGCGCCCATCGTACCTGGACGTGCGGTAGAACACCTGGTGCTGCTCGGAGCGATGGATGACGTTGAGGGCCGGATCGTCGGGTTCCGGGCGCTTCGCCAGGAACGGCCGGTCGCTGAGCGCGTTGAGGTAGTCGATCATCAGGTTGCCGCTGCGCACCGACAGGCCGTGCTGGAGGTAGCCTCCGCCGACGTCGCTGTGTGCGCCGGGCAACGCCAGGTTCGTAAAGCGCCCGTCCATGGTGATGCCGGGATCAGCCACCTGCGTCCCCTGGAACAGATTGCGTCGCTCGTGGAGTGCGGTCAGCTGGAGGCCTGATACGACCGACGGGGGCGGCCGCCGATCATGCTGGCGCGGCACGCCCGTACCCACTGGATCGAACAACCCGATGGCCTGTACGACACTTCCCGGCTCGCGGAGAGGAGGAGCCGTGAACTCGATTCGCTGGATCATCCCGTCGCGGTCCCGGGAGACCCTTGCTCCATCTGGATCCTGTATTCCCCGGCCCTCCACCATTCGGGTGAACCCGACCGCCTGCTCTGCGCCGCGACTGAATCCGATCGCGCAGACGCGGATGTCCGCCTGTGGGTTCGCGTCCATCCAGTTCTTCGCCTGTACGATGAACTGGAGGTACATGTCCTCCAGCCGCGCCTGGTACGTTCGCCCCGATGCGAGGTCACGCAATCCAGAGAGGCCTCCTTGCGTACCCACGCCTTCGACGTAGCCTGCGCGGATGTGCCCAACGCCATCCCTGTTGCGGTGGAGCACCTGCTGGTAGATCAGCGCCACGTTCGTATGGTTCGCCGGCGCGTCCTTCTTCATGCTGTTGCCGGTGCCGTCGAATGCCGCCAGGAACATGCGGTCGGTCCCGGAATCTTCCCGCACCAGGATCGGGGCCACAGACTGGGCGAGCATCTCTCGCGCCCGGTCGAACGCCGTGAGCTGCTCGGGGGTCACCGGCACCGTCTCGACGCCGTCCGGATGGCGTTGTCCTCCCATGCTCGACCTCCCTGTCGAACCGGATCAGTAGGTGCGCGTCCAGGCCAGCACCAGGTCTTCCCGGAAATTGCCAGTGGGCAGCCCCTGCTCCCGCGCCGTCCTTGTGGGCACGCGGGCCCGCATGTACACGTTGATGGTGCGGTCGTTCACCTCTAGCAGGATGGCTGGATCCAAGATGGACACTCCCTGCCTGACGTCTTCGCGCGCCACGTTGTGCAGAATCAAGCGGTCGCGGAATATCTCGCCGATATCCACCTCGGCTTCGTGCGACATGCCGTCGCTCGACCGCCAGCTCACCCGTGCAGGAGGAGGAAAGTTGCTTACGCCAAGGTAACTGCCGTAGAGGTTGTCCGGATACCGGTCACCCAACGACGCCGACGACCGCTGCAGCTCGTCGTCGGGATCATTCGTATGATCGAACCCGTTGTAGACGACCCGGCAACCGTACGTCGAATAGCAGAACGCCCCGAAGCTGTGCTGCACGAACTTCAGCGGCCAGTCGGCCACCGTGTTGTCGATGCGTACCGCGTCTTCCGCCGGTTCCCGCTCAGGCGTCTTCGCCATGCCCTGGCACCCCGTGGTCGCCAACGCGGCGGCGATCATCGCCGCCATGACCGGACCGCCCGGCGCCCGTGCCCCGCGCGGTCGCCCCGCGCCCGGTTGCTGCTCCATGCCGACCTCCCTGTCGGCGCCGCTTGCGCGACGCGCTCCGGGCCGACCTTAGCGCCGCAGCGGGCCGGGCGCAACGGATCGCGCCGGCATTTCAGGGCGCGGGGAGTTCCTCGTCGCGCCAGATCGCCACGTGCGGCTCACCATCCGCGCCGATCCAGCCGCGGTACATGCCGCCGGTGTTGAACGGGAAGGCGACCGCGCCGTCGGCGCCGAGCACGATCGCGCCGCCGTTGCCGCCCGCGGCCGGGATCAGGCCGTTGACCACGTCGTCGGCCGCCTTCTCGATCGCGTCGCCGGACAGGCGCACCCGCGCGCAGATCTCGTGCGCGGCCGCGGTGCGGATGTAGAACTCGCCCCAGCCGGTGGCCGAGACCGCGCAGCGTCCGTCGGCCCAGGTGCCCGCGCCGATGATCGGCGCGTCGCCGACGCGGCCGTAGCGCTTGTTGGTCATGCCACCGGTCGAGGTACCGGCGGCAAGGTGTCCCTGTGCGTCCAGCGCCACCGCGCCCACGGTGCCGAAGTAGGCCTTGGCCGGCGCGGTCGAGTCCAGCGCGTGCGGCTGGCTCTCGTCGCGCAGCGCGCGCTGCAGCTGCTGCCAGCGGCGCTCGGTGCGGAAGTATTCCGGCTCGACCAGGGCCAGGCCCTGTTCGGCGGCGAACTGCTCGGCGCCCTCGCCGATCATCATCACGTGGCGCGAGCGTTCCATCACCGCGCGCGCCAGCTCGATCGGGTTGCGCACCCGGCGCAGGCCCGCGGCCGCGCCGGCGCGGCCGGTGGCGCCGTCCATGATCGAAGTATCGAGTTCGTTGCGCCCGTCGTGGGTGAACACCGCGCCGCGACCGGCATTGAACATCGGCGCGTCCTCGAGCACGCGGATCGCGGCGGCCACCCCGTCCAGGGCCGGCTTGCCGGCGGCGAGTTCGGCATGCCCGGCGCGCAGTGCCGCGGCCAGCGCGGCGCGCGCCCCGGACTCCTCCTGCGCCGTCAGCTCGCCCGGGTCCACGCCGGCGCCGCCGTGGATGACCAGCAGCGGCGCGCCCCCGGGCGCAGGCGCAGGCGCAGGCGCGGGCGCGGCGAGCGCGAGCGCCGGCAGCGCCGCCAGCAGCCAGAGCAGCGCGGGGAGCATCCGGGTGGCAGGTCGTGTCGTCATGGCGGTGGTCCTGGTCCTGGGTGGGGGCATGCGCCGGGAGTCGCACGATGCCGCGATCCGCCCCGGCCGGCAAACCGCGTCGCGCGCGACAGGCGGGCGCGGGCTCACGTCGTGCCGCGGTGGCGGCCCTGCCAGGGTCGGTACCACTGGCGCAGCGCGGCCAGATCGGCATCCATGTCGCCGCTGGTGCGGAACGGCGGCCCGAGGCCGATGACCTTGTCGGGGTAATGGAAGTACGCCGGCAAGATCGGCACCTGCGCATCGTGCGCGATCTTCCAGAAGCCGGTCTTCCAGCGCTCCACGCGCTTGCGGGTGCCCTCCGGGGCCAGCGTGTACCAGATGCGCTCGCTGCGCCGGATCAGCTCCACCGCCTGCCCGACCGTACCCTGCGGCGCACTGCGGTCGATCGGGATCACCCCCAGCCGCCGCAGCAGCGGGCCCAGCGGCCAGCGGAACAGCTGGGCCTTGCCCAGCACCCGGATCTCGAGCCCGAGCGCGAGCTTGGCGGCGAATCCCCAGATGCCGTCCCAGTTGGACGAATGCGGGGCGGCGATCACCACCATCTTCGGCTGGTCGGGGAACTCGCCAACCACGCGCCATCCGCCCAGCCGCAGCACGGACCGGCCGATCCAACGGGCGAGGGGACTGGGTGCGACCCGTGGCGCGCTGGCCGGCAGCGGCGGCACCACGTCTTTGCTCGTGCTCATCGATCTCCCGCGTCGCGGCCCCGCCCCGGCCTCAGTCCCAGTCGCGCCGGCCGCGTGATTGCTTGATCGTACTACGCTGGCGCTTGTCGACCAGGCGCCGCTCGCGCGCGGCGCGCGAGGGGCGGGTGGCGATGCGCGGCTTGGGCGCGCGCAGGCCGGAGTCGATGAACGCCTGCAGGCGCTCGCGTGCGTCCTGGCGGTTGCGCTCCTGGGTGCGGAAGCGCTGCGCCTGGATCACCAGCACGCCGGCGTCGGTCATGCGCCGGTCGCGCCGCGCCAGCAGTCGCGCGCGCACCGGCTCGGGCAACGAGGGCGAGCGGGCCACATCGAAGCGCAGTTCGACCGCGGTCGCCACCTTGTTCACGTTCTGCCCGCCGGCGCCGCTGGCGCGGACGAAGCGTTCGACGATCTCGTGGTCGGGGATCGTGATGCCCTCGCGGATGGCGATGCCGGCCATGCGCGGTCAGGCCGTGGTCGACGCCGGCGGCGCGGCGAGAGCGTCGTCGGCGCCGGGGAACAGGGCCAGCGCGCGCCGGAACTGCGCGTCCGGCGGCGCCTCGACCCGCATCGGGACGCCGGTCGCCGGGTGCGCGAACCCGAGCCGCCAGGCGTGCAGCAGCATGCGGTGGATGCCGAGCGTGCGGAAGTGGCGGTTGTGGCGTCCGTCGCCGTGGCTGGTATCGCCCACCAGATGGTGCGAGGCATGCTTGAGGTGGCGACGGATCTGGCGGAAGCGCCCGGTCACCGGTCTCGCCCGCAGCAGCGCGTAGCGCGAGGTCGGGAAGCCGGCCGAAGGCAGGTCGAGCTCGCAGGTGGCCAGGCGCTCGAAACGGGTGAGCGCCGGTTTCTTCAGCGGCTTGCCCGGGCCGCCGTCGAGCGGATGGTCGATGGTGAACGCCGGCCCGGGCCAGCCGCGGCATACCGCCAGGTACTGCTTGTCCACCTCGCCGGCCATCAGCGCGCGGCCCAGCGCGGCGGCGGTGTCGCGGTCGAAGGCCAGCAGCAGGCAGCCGCTGGTGGCGCGGTCCAGGCGATGGACCATGTACACCGGCCCCCCGAACTGCTCGCGCAGGCGGTCGGCGAGGAAGTCGCGCTCGCCCCGCGCCAGCGCGCTGGCGTGGGCCATCAGTCCGGCCGGCTTGTCGACCACGGCCAGGTGCGGGTCCCGGTACAGGACCGCGATCGCGTCGGGCGCACCCGGCGGATCCGGCGGCGCGGCGGCGGCCGGCGCCGCACTCACCGGCCGCGCACGATGCGCACGCCCTTGAGGTTGGGCGTGCCGTCGGCCACGTCGGTCCAGACCACCCAGGCGGCGCCGCCGGCCAACGCCAGCTGCGGGAAGCCGGTGGCGCGCCCCTCGCCGCGCGGCCGCGCCAGCTCGATGCGTTCGTGTTCCACCGCCAGGTCGGGGCTGCGACGCGACAGCCACAGCGACTGCCCGCCGGCGTCCTCGCGCTGCCACAGGATCCAGGCCTGGTCGGCGTCGAGCGCGACTGCGACCCGGCCCAGCACCGCCGGGCCCGCGTCGATCGTGACCGGCGCGGCGAAGCGGTCGCCGGCGTCCGCGCTCGCGGCCGCGCGCACCTCGGGCTCCCCGCCGGCCTCCGTGTACCAGGCCACCACCGCAGCCTCGCCGCGGGCGGCCACGTCCGGCCCGTTGACCGGGCAGGCCGGCATCACCCAGCCGTCGACGTGCACCGGCGCGGGCGGGCGCCAGCCGCTGCCGTCGTGGCGCGTGGCAAGGATGTCGCGCACCTCGTCGGCGCCGCGGCCGCGGTAGACCAGCAGCGGCCCCCGGGCGGTCATCGCCACCGCGGTCTGGCAGCAGTCGCACACGCGCGGGTCGATCTCGACCTCCCCGCTGCGCGCCAGGCTGGCGTCGAACACCGCCGCGCGCAGGGTCATCGCCCCATCGTGCCCGCCATGGCCGCCGCCGGTGTGGCGACCGTCCAGCCAGGCCATCCCGAGCGCGTCGGCGCCGTGCGCCCACATCGACACGAAACCGTGCTCGGTCCGGGTGCCGTCGTCGTGCGCCAGCACCGGCGGCGCCCAGTTCGCGCCGCCGTCGCGCGAGCGGCTCAGCACCACGTCGTAGGCGTAGGGCGCATCGCCGCTCTTCTGCAGCCAGTGGGCCCACAGCGCGCCGTCGGGCGTGGCCAGCAGGTGCGGCACGTCGGCCCAGTTCACGAACATGCGGTTGCCGATCGCCACCGTGCTCATCTGGTGCATCCAGCGGCCCCAGTCCGGCGCGTAGCTGCTGAACTGGAAGATGTGGCGGCGGCCCTTCTGCGAATTGGTCCAGCCCAGCAGCAGGCGCCCGTCGGGCGTGACCGACAGGCTCGGCGAGGCCGATCCGGGCAGGGTGGGCGGCAGGGTCCATTCCTCGACCCGGCTCGGGGCCGACGCGTCGACGGCGGCGGCGGCCGGCACGTTCTCGCCCTGGCCGCCGCAGCCGGCCAGGGCCAGCGCGGAGGCGACCAGGATGGCGGAAAGCGCGCGCTTGGGCATCGGGGCACCTCGTGTGGAACGTGCGCCGGCGCGTCGTGCGTCGCGGCACCGGTTCGCCCCTTAGCGTAGCCTGTGGCCGGGCCCGAATCATCCACGCGCATGTCCATCGTGGTCGCCAGCTACACCGATCCGGTCCAGGCGCAGATCGCGCGCGGCCTGCTGCAGGCCGAGGGCATCGAAGCGCACCTGGGCGACGAGCACCTGGCGCTGGCGAACTGGGAATGGCGGCTGGCGATCGGCGGCGCCAAGCTGCGCGTGGCCGCGGCTGATGCGCCGCGCGCGCGGAAGATCCTGCAGGCGCTCGACGCAGGCGAATACGCCATCGACGACCAGGCCCGCCCGGCCGACCCGCAGCTGCAGCCGCCCGACCGCGAATCGCCGTCGAGCCGGCTGGCGTGGCTGGCGCTGGTGCTGCTGAACATCCCGCTGCCGTGGCGCCGGCGCGCATCCGCGGACGTGCGCCGCCAGGCCTGAGGCGGCGGCCAACGCGACCGCGGCGCCGCTGTCAACGCCTTCCGGTGCGGGTCGCCGGCCTGCACAATCGCCGCTCCGCGGCCGTGCGCCGCCCGCCACCGTCGTCCATGTCCCAACTCCCGCCCGCGACCGCCCGGAAGATCGCGCAGACCATCGCCGAGGAAGTCGGCGCACGCCCCGAACAGGCCGTGGCCGCGATCGCCCTGCTCGACGAGGGCGCGACCGTGCCCTTCATCGCCCGCTACCGCAAGGAGGCCACCGGCGGCCTGGACGACACCCAGCTGCGCAACCTGGAGGTGCGCCTGGCCTACCTGCGCGAACTGGAGGAGCGCCGTGCCGCGATCCTGACCAGCATCGAGGAGCAGGGCAAGCTGACCGACGCACTGCGCGCCGACATCGAGGCCGCCGACAGCAAGTCGCGGCTGGAGGACCTGTACCTCCCGTACAAGCCCAAACGCCGCACCCGCGCCCAGATCGCGCGCGAGGCGGGGCTCGAGCCGCTGGCCGACGGCCTGCTGCAGGACCCGACCCTGGTGCCGGAGGAGTTCGCCGCCGGCTTCGTCGACGCCGGCAAGGGCGTGGCCGACGCGAAGGCCGCGCTGGAGGGCGCGCGCGCGATCCTGATCGAGCGCTGGGGCGAGGACGCGGCGCTGATCGGCGAGCTGCGCGAATGGCTCTGGAACACCGGCCGGATCCGCGCGAAGGTGGTCGAGGGCAAGGAACAGGGCGGCGAGAAGTTCCGCGACTACTTCGACCACGCCGAACCGCTGGCGAAGATCCCCTCGCACCGCCTGCTTGCGCTGCTGCGGGGGCGGCGCGAGGAAGTGCTCACGCTCGACCTGGAGCCGGGCGAGGACCCCGAGGCCGGGCACCAGTACGCCGAAGGCCGCATCGCCCTGCACGCGGGCATCCGCGACCAGGGCCGCCCGGCCGACGCCTGGCTGCGCAACGCCTGCCGCCTGGCATGGAAGGCCAAGCTGCACCTGCACCTGCTGATCGACCTGTTTGCCCGCGCGCGCGAACAGGCCGAGGCCCAGGCGATCGCGGTGTTCGGCGAGAACCTCAAGGACCTGCTGCTGGCCGCGCCCGCGGGCCCGCGCCCGGTGCTGGGCCTGGATCCGGGCCTGCGCACCGGGGTGAAGGTCGCGGTGGTCGACGGCACCGGCAAGCTGGTGGCCACCGACACCATCTACCCGCACGAGCCGCGCCGGCAGTGGGACGCCTCGATCGCCACCCTTGCCGCGCTGTGCCGCGCGCACCGGGTCGAGCTGGTGGCGATCGGCAACGGCACCGCCAGCCGCGAGACCGACCGTCTGGCGGCCGACATGATCAAGCGCCATCCGGAGCTGGGCCTGCGCAAGGCGGTGGTGAGCGAGGCCGGCGCCTCGGTGTACTCGGCCTCGGAGCTCGCGGCGAAGGAATTTCCCGGCCTCGACGTCTCGCTGCGCGGCGCGGTGTCGATCGCGCGCCGGCTGCAGGACCCGCTGGCCGAACTGGTGAAGATCGAACCCAAGGCGATCGGCGTCGGCCAGTACCAGCACGATGTCGACCAGTACAAGCTGGCGCGCGCGCTCGACGCGAGGGTCGAGGACTGCGTGAACGCGGTCGGCGTGTACGTGAACACGGCCTCGAGCGCGCTGCTGGCGCGGGTGTCCGGCCTGTCGGCCTCGGTGGCCGAGAACATCGTCGCCTACCGCGACGCCAACGGCCCGTTCCGGCGCCGCAGGGACCTGTTGAAGGTGCCGCGGCTGGGCGAGAAGACCTTCGAGCAGTGCGCCGGCTTCCTGCGCATCGCCGGCGGCGACGAGCCGCTCGACGCCTCGGCGGTGCACCCCGAGGCCTATCCGGTGGTCGAACGCATCGTCCAGGCCACCGGCCGGCCGATCCAGGCGCTGATCGGCGACGGCGCCTTCGTGCGCACCCTCGAGCCGGCCCGGTTCACCGACGAGCGCTTCGGCGAGCCGACCGTGCGCGACATCCTGAAGGAGCTGGAGAAACCCGGCCGCGATCCGCGCCCCGAATTCCGGGCGGCGAAGTTCGCCGAGGGCGTGGAGGACATCAAGGACCTGCGCGAGGGCATGGTCCTCGAGGGCGTGGTGAGCAACGTGGCCGCGTTTGGCGCCTTCGTCGACATCGGCGTGCACCAGGACGGGCTGATCCACATCTCCGCGCTCTCCGACCGCTTCGTCAAGGATCCGCGCGAAGTGGTCAAGGCCGGCGACATCGTCAAGGTAAAGGTGCTGGAGGTGGACATCGCGCGCCGGCGCATCGCCCTGACCCGGCGCCTGGACGACGCCCCCGCCCCGCGCGGCGCCCAGGAGCAGGCGCGGCGCGGCCGCGAGCCGCGCCGCGACGGCGGCCGTGGCGGCAGGCCCGGCGGCGGCCCTGCCCGTTCCGCCGCGCCCCCGGGCAACAGCGCCCTGGCCGACGCCTTCGCCCGCGCCCGCCGCGGCGATTGACCGCCACGCGCCGCCTCAGGCGGTGACGATGCGGTCGCGTCCCTGGCGCTTGGCTTCGTAGAGTGCCGCGTCGGCGCGCTGCAGCAGGGCGTCGATGCCCTCCTGGCCGCTGCGCTGGACCAGGCCGACGCTGATCGTGCAGCAGGGCAGGTCCGGGCCGTCGAGCCCCAGCGGCATCGCGGCGATGTCGCGGCGCGCGGCCTCGAGCAGGCGCACCGCGGTGGCCAGCGGGGTCTGCCCCAGCACCACCAGGAACTCCTCGCCGCCCAGGCGGGCCACGCTCAGGCCCGGCCCGCGCAGCGAGGCCTGCAGCTGCAGGCCCACCTGGGCCAGCACCCGGTCGCCGGCCTGGTGCCCATGGCGGTCGTTGACGTGCTTGAAGCGGTCCACGTCCACGATCGCCACGCACAACGGGCCGTGGCTGGCGTCGGCCTGCTGCAGCGCGGCCGCCAGCGCCTGGTCGCCGGCGCGGCGGTTGGGCAGGCCGGTCAAGGGATCGTGGCTGGCCTGGTAGGCGAGCTGTTCGATCAGCAGTTCGCGCTGGCGCGAGGCCGCCTCGAGCTGCTCGTTGGTCCGCTGCAGCTCCTCGGTGCGCTGGGCGACCACCGCCTCCAGCCGTCGCTGGCGCTCGCGGTGGCGGCGGCCCAGCGCACGCTGCAGCCACGCCAGTGCGCCAAGCAGCCCGAGCGCGACCGCCACCGCCGCCCAGGGCCGGCGCCACCAGGGCGTGTCCACTTCGAGGTCGAGGCCGACGGACGCGGCCGGGCGGCTCCAGTCGGTGAACGAGGAAGCGGCCTGCAGCTCGAACCGCAGCGCGCCGCCGGGCAGGTTGGTGTAGGTGACCTCGCGGGTGGCCCCGGCCTCGACCCAGTCGCGATCGACGCCCCGCATCCGGTAGCGGTAGCGCAGCGCGCCGGGCTGGCGCAGGCTGAGGCCGGCGTAGCGGACCTGCAGCCGCGCGCCGGCGGGCAAGCGTCCCGGCGCCGAGGCCGGGCGCTCCTCGCCGTCGACCTGCAGCGCGTCGATCACCAGCGGCACCGTGTCGCGTCCGCGGTCCATCACCGGCGCCGGGGCGAATACCGCGATCCCGCCGGCGGTCGGCACCCACAGTTCGCCGCTGGCCAGGCGCCAGCCGGCCGGCCAGCTGCCGCCGTTGGCCTGGCGGCTGGGCATGCCGTCGTCGCGGCCGAACCACTCCACATCCAGGCGCGCGCGCTCGCCGCGGTCCACCGCCGCGAACGCCCCGCGCCGCACCCGCAGCACGCCGCGGTTGCCGGTCAGCCAGAGGTTGTCGAAATCGTCGGCCAGGATCCGGAACACGGTGCTGCCCGACAGCCCGTGCTCGACGCCGTAGGCGCGGTAGCCGGCGGAGTCGTGGCGCAGCACCCCGCGGTCGGTGGCGATCCAGATCCCGCCGTCGGGATCGGCAAGGAAATCGAAGGCCGACTGCGCCGGAAACTGCAGCCCCGGCCGCTGCGCCACCAGATGGCCGTCGGGTTCGCGCCAGGCCAGTCCGCCCATCTGGCCGATCCACAGCCGCCCGTCGCCGGCCAGGTGCAGTGCGCGCACCGGCAGCGCCGGCAGGCCGGGCAACGGATCGGGGTCGAGGCGCCCGCCGCGCCACGCCAGCAGGCCGCGCTCGGTGCCGATCCACAGGGTGCCGTCGGGCGCCTCGAGCAGCGCGCGCACCTGCTCGGTGGCGAGCGGGTGGTCGTCGGGGACCAGCGGCTCCACGCGCACGCCCCCCGGCGCCACCCGCAGCACGCCGCGGTTGTAGGTGCCGGCCCAGATCCCGCCGTCGGCGGCGGCCGCCATTGCCAGCACGCTGGCCGGCGCCTGCCCCGGCGCGGGGAACAGCGACTGGAAGCCGCCGGGGCCCAGCCGGCTCAACCCTGCGGCGTGGCCGACCCAGACCGTGCCGTCGGCGGTCTGCATCACGCTGCGCACGTAGTCGGAAGGCAGCCCGGGCTGGCGGACGATGCCGCGCACCGGCCCGTCGGCGATCCGGAACAGGCCGTGGGTGGTCCCGAACCACAGCAGGCCCTCGCGGTCCTCGAACAGCGCGCCGGTGGCATAGCCGACCACGCCCTCGCCGCGGCCCAGCTGGTCCCAGCGGCCCTCCCAGTAGCGCAGCACCATACCGTCGGTGGCCGCCACCCAGACCGCGCCGCCGCGGTCCACCAGCAGCCCCTCGGCGCGCTCGCCGCGCATGCGGTCCAGGCGGCCGTCGAGGTGCCGCCACACGCCCTGTTCGCCGGCGATCCAGGTCGCGCCCCGGGCATCGCGGGCCAGTGCGCGGACCTCGCCCGGCGGCAGCCCCAGGCCCTCGCCCAGCGCCTCGAGCGGCCCGCCGTGCCAGCGGTAGAGGCCACGCGGCAGGCCCAGCCACAGGCTGCCGTCGTCCTGGGCCAGCAGCGCGTTGACCGCGCGCCCGGCCAGGCTCTCGCCCCCCGGCACCCGCTCGCAGCGCCCGCCCGGCCGCAGCCGGTAGAGCCCGTCGGCGGCCGCGAGCCAGGCGCCGCCGCCGGCCGCCGCGGCGATGCGCGCGACCGGGAGTTCGGCGGTGCCGGCGCAGGCCGGGCCCGGCGCGCGGTCCGAAGACGCGCGCAGCAGGCCGGGGCCGTCGATGGCCACCAGCATGCTGCCGTCGTCGTCGCGCCAGACCAGGCGCGAGGCCAGCCGCCCGCCCGCCGCCTCGTGCAGGCCCCTGACCGGGGTGAAGCCGAGCCCGTCGAAGCGGGCCGTGCCCTCCCAGGTGGCGACCCAGAGGAAGCCGTCGGGATCCTGGCCGATGTCATGGATCTGGCTGTGCGGCAGCCCGTCGTCCGCGCTCCAGCGGGTGACCGTGTAATGCGCGGCCCGCATCTCCGGGTCGAGCGCGCGCGACGGCGTCGCCGGCAACAGGCCGGCGCAGGCCAGCACGACCAAGGCCAGCCGCCGCCATGCCCGCATGGCGCGGTGGGTGCCAAGCGCTGAAGGCATGGAAGCGCACGTGCCCCTGTTCACGTTCGGCGCCGATTCTACGTGGCGGGGCCCGCTGCGCGCTGCGCGGAAGGTTTGAACCGTGACGACCGTACGCGCGACCATGGCGGCATGTCGATCCCGCCCGCGCCCGCGCCCGGTCCGCCGGGGCCGGCCGACCCCGGCGACCCGCGCCCGGTGCCGCCGGAGCGGCCGCTGCCCGGCGACTGCTGCGGCGGCGGCTGCGACCCCTGCGTATACGACCTGTACGACGAGGCCCTGGCGGACTACCGCGAGCGGCTCGCGCAGTGGCGCGCGCGCCATCCCGGCGCGGACTGAGCCTGCCGCCGCCCGCCTGCGGCCCGGGGCTCAGGGCGCAGCCGGCCCGCGATAGTCGAGCGGCGGCACCTCGCGCTGCAGCAGGGGCCGGTAGCCGGCGTCGCCGCGCGCCCGGACGAACTCCGCCCGCGCCGCCTGCACCAGGTCCGGCCGCAGGTACAGCTCGACCGCGGCCATGGCCAGCGCCGCGGCCGCGTTGCGCGCCCCGCGCCGCCCGATCGCCGTGCCCGAGGCGGCCACCGCCTGCCAGCTGTGCGCCGGGGTGCCGGGCACCCAGGTCGCCGTGGACAGGCCGGCGGTCGGCACCACCCGGCTCACGTCGCCCACGTCGGTGGACGCCAGCCCCCGCACGTCGCTGCGGTACGGCGCGACCTCGAGCGCGGACTCGACCGGCCTGGGCACGTCCAGCGATGGCTGCAGCGCGCGGGCGAAGGCGAGGTCGTCCTCGTCGTAGTGCACGCCGCCGACCTCCCGCAGCGCGCGGTCGAGCACCTGGCCCAGGGTGTCGTTGGGCAGCAGCCCGTGGACCCCGCCCAGCGGCTCGAACTCGACCGTGGTGCCGGTGCCCAGCGCCGCGCCGCGGGCGGCGTCGTGCAGCCGCGCGAACACGTCGCGCACTACCTCGGCATCGTGGTGGCGCACGTAGTAGTACGCCTCGGCGCGCGCCGGGACCACGTTCGGCGCGCGGCCGCCGTCGGTGACCGCGTAGTGGATGCGGGTGCCCTCGGGCACGTGCTCGCGCAGCAGGTTGGCCATGTGGTTGAGCGCTTCCACGCCATCGAGTGCGGAGCGGCCGCGCTCGGGCGAGATCGCGGCGTGCGCGGCCACGCCGTGGAAGCGGAACTTGCCGCTGATGTTGGCCAGGCTCGTGGACTGGGCGGCGGAGTTGGCATCGGCCGGGTGCCAGTGCAGCACCACGTCGACGTCATCGAACAGGCCGGCGCGGACCATGAACACCTTGCCCGAGCCGCCCTCCTCGGCCGGGGTGCCGTAGACCCGGACCTCCCCCGGGTGGCCGCCCTCGCGCAGCCAGCCGGCGATCGCGCGCGCCGCGCCCACCGCGGCGGCGCCGAACAGGTTGTGGCCGCAGGCGTGGCCGGCGTCCTGGCCCGGCACCGGCGAGGCCACCGGCACCGCCTGCTGGGACATGCCCGGCAGTGCGTCCATCTCCGCCAGCAGCGCGATCACCGGGCCGTTCCCGCGCCGCCCGGCGCGGGCGACGAAGGCGGTCGGGATCCCGGCCACGCCCGCCTCGACCTCGAACCCCGCCTCGCGCAGGCGCTCCTGCAGCAGCGCCGAGCCGGCGTGTTCCCGATAGCCCAGCTCGGGCCGTTCCCACAGCGCCTGGGCCAGGGCGTCCTGCGGTCCGGCCCAGGCCTCGACCGCCGCGCGCACCCGCGCCTTCGCGGCGTGGAGGTCGACGTCGGCCGCGCGCGCCAGCGGCGCCGACGCCGCCAGGCAGGCCACGGCCGCGACCAGGCGCAGCGTCCGGATCACGGCAGCACCCCGGCGTCGAACAGGCGCACGTCGTCGAGTTCGAACCAGGCCTCGCCGCCCGGCTCGCCGCCGACCGAGAAGCCGATCTGCAGCGCGTCGTCGGGGCGCCAGTCCGGCGGTGGACCGTCACCGCGCCACGGCGGCAGGCCGGCGAACGCGTCCCAGCCGACCCGGTAGTCGCGCCACTGCGGCCCGAGCTCGAACCGGTGCGCCCAGCGTCGCCCGTCCTGGCCGCGGACCTCGACCTGGATGCGCCGGGCCTCGCCGCGGGCGCGGAACGACAGCCCGGCCCAGGCGCCCAGGTCGGCCGGGCCGACCGAGCCGCGGGTGAGCGGCAGCAGCACCGCGGCGAAGGCGCGCGGCGAATGCGACAGCCGGGCGTGGGTGGAGAGCACGTGGCCCGGGCCGTCGGCGCGGGCGATGCGCAGGCTCGACTGCCAGGTGCGGTCGTTGCCGCCGTCGGCGTCGGTGATGCGCAGGGTGCCGAGCGCGGTGCGGCCGTCGTCGCGCTCGAAGTCGTCGATCAGCGCCGGCAGCGCCACCGGCGGCAGGTGCTGGCGGGCGTTGTCGGCCGGGCGGCGCGCGTCGGGGCCGGTGACCTCGACGCCGGCCAGGAACACCCGCCGCACGCGTTGCATCGCGGCCACGTCGCGCCAGGGCTCGCCCTCGACCAGCACCAGGTCGGCGCGCATGCCAGGCGCGATCCGGCCGCGGTCGTCCATGCCCAGGACCCGCGCGGCGGTGGCGGTGGCCGCGCGCAGCGCCTCGGCCGGCGACAGCCCGGCGCGCACCAGCAGCTCCAGCTCGCGGGTGGTGGCGCGCCCGTGCGGGGTGCCGGGCATGCCGGCGTCGGTGGCCACCACCACCGGCACGCCGGCCTCGTGCAGCCGCTTCACGTTGGCCAGGGCGACGGCGAAGTTGGCGCGGCGCCGCTGCAGCACCGGGGCCCCGGGGTCGGCGGGCGCGGCATCGCCGATGCGCACCGGTTCGTACACCGCCAGCGTCGGTCCGTAGGCGGTGCCGTGTTCGCGCATCAGCGCCACCAGCTCGTCGTCGACCGCGCGGTCCAACACGCTGTGTGCGATCAGGTCCACGCCCGCGCGCGCAGCCTGCTTCGCCCGCTCCACCGTCACCGTGTGGCTGAACACGCGGATGCCGTGGCGGTGCGCCTGGTCCACCAGGGCGGCGAGGGTGGCCTCGTCCATGCTGGTGTTGTCGGCGGCGTTGCCGTAGCGCCAGCCGTCGGTGAAGGCCTTGATGAAGTCCGGCCGGTAGGCGGCGATCGCATCCACCGCCGCGCGCGCGGCGGCGGGCGAGTTGACCCAGCGGGTGGTGGCCTGGTCGGCCCAGTCGGCACCGTGGCCCAGCGGCGTGCTGATCCGGGCGCCGAACCGGACGGTGGGCGCGGCCAGCCGCGCCAGCCATGCGCGCCGCGGCGCGTGCGCCTCGGGCGCCTGGTGGTAGTCGGTGACCGTGGTCACCCCCGCGTCCAGGTAGGCGTTGGCCACCGCCGGCACGGCCGAGGGCCGGGTATTGGGGGTCCAGTGGGTGTGCAGGTCCAGCAGGCCGGGCACCAGCGCCAGGCCGGCGGCCTCGACCACGCGCACGCCGTCGGGCGCGGCCAGGGCGGGGCCGACCTGCTCCACCCGGTCGCCGCGCACCAGCACGTCGGCGACCGCGGCCGTGCCGGTGTCGGGGTCGAACACCTGCGCGCCACGGACCAGCACGTCCGCCTGCGCGGCACCGGCCAGCGCCAGCGCCAGCAGCGCGACCAGGACGCGGGCCCACCCGCGCGGCATCGTGCCCGGCCTCACTGCAGTTCGCGGCCCGGCGGCCGCTGCGGCGCGCGCGGCGCGGACAGCCGGATGCCGTCGCCCACCTGCTGCACTTCCAGGCCCAGGCTCAGGGCCACGTTGCGGGCGAAGCCGACCGGGTCGGCGGCCGGGTACAGGCCGACGACGCGGCGACTGCCCACGTCCGGGTCGTCGATCAGGATCGGGATGTCGCTGTAGTGGCGGAACCGGGCCGCGGCCACCGACAGCGTGTCGCCGTTGAAGGCCAGCATGCCCTCGCGCCACATCAGGCGCTGGTCGAGCTCCTGTTCCCCGACCGGGGCGATCTCCACCCCCGCGGTCGGCCGCACCAGCGCGCGCATGCCGGCCTGCAGGCGCGCGGGCACCGGATGGCGGCCGCCGTCGGCCACGTCCACCACGCCTTCGCTGACGAGCACCTCGACCGGACCGGCGGTGCGGCCCAGCCGGTCCATGCCGACGCTGAAACGCGTGCCCACGGCGGTGACCCGGGCGCCACCGGCCTCGACCGAGAACGGACGGTCGGGGTCGGGGGCGACGTCGAACAGGGCGGTGCCGCGCAGCAGGCGCAGCTCGCGCCCACGGGCACCGTAGTGGACCCGCAGGCGGGTGTCCGCGTCGAGCGTGGCGGTGGAGCCGTCCTCCAGCGCGATCCGCAGGATCTGGCCACGCCCGGTCTGGTGCAGCGTGCCCTGCGGCCAGGCCAGCCACGCGCCCGCCGCCAGCACCGCCAGCAGGCTCGCCGCCACCGCCAGCGGCCAGCGCGGTCGCCGGGCGGCCGCCGCGGGGGCGGACGCGCGCCCGCTCCAGGCCAGCACCGCGCGCGCGCGGGCGTAGGCGCCGAAATGCCGCGACGACGCGGCCAGCCAGCGGTCGCGCTCCAGGCGCTCGGCCTCCGCCAGCGGCCCCCGGTCTTCACGCACCACCCAGGCGGCGGCGGTGGCGTCGATGTCGTCGCGATCAACCTTGGCCATGCGCTCGTTCCTCGCGCCCGATGTGGTCCACCCCGGCCCCGGGCACCTGCCCGTCGCCGGCCGGGGCGGCGCTGATCCCGTCCATCATCAGCCGCAACGCCCGGATCATGTGCTTTTCCACGGTGCTCTGGCTGATCCGCAGGCGCTCGGACACCTCGCGCTGCGACAGCCCTTCGATCCGGCGCAGGCGGAACACCTGGCGGCAGCGCGCGGGCATCGCCGCGAGCAGCCGCTGCGCCAGCGCCAGCTGCTCGCGCGCCGAGGCGACCCGTTCCGGGGAGGCCTGGGGCGCCTCCGCGCCGAGCCCGTCGAGCTCGGCCATGGTCTCGATCGCCACCACCTGCCTGCGCCGCAGCTGCTGCTGCACCAGCGAGCGCGCCACCGTGAACAGGTAGGCGCGCGGCTCGGCCACGTGGTCCACCGCACCCATCCCCGCCAGCCGGGCATAGCTTTCCTGGACCACGTCGTCGACGTCGGCCGGCGCCAGCGCCAGTCGCTCGCGCAGCCAGCCCCTGAGCGCCGGCTCGTGCGGCAGCACGTGCTCGGCCAGCCAGGCCGTCCGGCCCTCCGGCAGCGGTGACTGCGCGCGCGCGTCCGGGTCCCGCGTGGCCATCAGAACGACTTGGTCACGCTCATGTACCAGTAGCGCGGGTACGGCTGGTACAGGTTGGACAGGTAGCCGTAGGCGTTGGACGACACCGGCGGGCGCTTGTCGGCGACGTTGTTCACGCCCAACTTGACCGACAGGCCCTCGGCGAAGCCCGGACCGTCGAACTCGTAGCGCGCGAACAGGTTGGCGATGGTGTGCGAGTCCACCTGCCAGCGGTTGCCGTCGCTGTCGGCCAGCCCGGTGTCCCAGACCGCGCCGGTGTAGCGCAGGCTGCCGCCCATGCTGAAGGCGCCCAGGCGCCAGGTGGCCGTGCCGCTCCAGCGCCACTCCGGGGTGCCGCCCTGCGCGCGCAGGTCGCCGCCGCCGGCGATGAACACCGACCCGTCGATCACCCCCGAGTCGCGGGCGTCGGCCAGCACCTGGATGTCGGGCGACAGGTCGCGGTAGAACTCGATCACGTGGGTGCCGTTGATCGACACGCCGAACTGCCCCGCAGCGGTCTGCGGCGAACGCCACGAGGCCGCGAAGTCCAGGCCGCGCACCGTCTGCGGCTGCAGGTTCACGTAGCGGTCGTGCACGTACAGCACCCGGCCCGCCGGCTCCAGGCCGGTGCCGGCGTAGCGGGCGATGTCGTCCACGGTCGGGTCGGCGCGCACCACGTTGGGGTTGCTCGAGCCCTGCAGCCGCAGCAGGTAGTCCAAGGTCAGCGCGTTGCCCTCGCCGAACAGGCCGATGATGCCCTCCTGCTCGTACTTGAAGTAGTCGACCGAGAACAGCCAGCGCCCGGCCGCCTCCGGCAGGAACCGCGGCTGCCAGACCATGCCCACGCTGGTGTTGGTCGAGGTCTCGGGCTCGAGGTCGGGGTTGCCGGAGCGGCGCGCGGTGGTCGAGGCGCTGTGCGCGCAGTTGGTGAAGCTGTCGGAAGCGCCGCTGCGCACGTCGGCCTCGCACTGGATGTAGTCGGTGCGGGTGTTGGAGCGGCTGATCAGGGTGGCGTTGACCTGCTCGAGGTTGGGCGCGCGGAAGCCCTCGGCCCAGGACGCGCGCAGGCGCAGGCCGTCCACCAGCTCCCAGCCCAGGGCGAGCTTGGGCTTGGCGACGTTGCCGAAGTCGCTGTAGCGCTCGGCGCGGCCGGCCAGCTGCAGGTCGAGCGAGCGCACCAGCGGCACGTCCATGTCCGGCGACACCAGCGGCACCGACAGTTCGGCGAACGCGGCGTGCACCGTGCGCGAGCCTTCGGTGTCCGGGGTCGGGCTGACGCCGTACATGTCGCTGGGCAGCTCGCGCGCGGTCACCGCGTCGACGAACAGCACGCTGCCGTCGACCCGCGGATCGCGGTCGTCGAGCTGGGTTTCATGCCGCGCCTCCACGCCCACCGCGATGCCGACGTCGCCCGCGGGCAGGCTGAACAGGTCGGGGCGCGAGGCCTTGAAGTCCCACAGCCACAGCCCGGTGCGGCTGCGGCGCACGGCGTCCACGAAGAAGCGGTCGAGCACCTCGTCGCTGTTGCAGCCGCCGCAGAACGGGTTGTAGGCGCCGGGGCCGGCGTCGGCCAACGCCTGCTGGAACAGGGTCATGCTCACCGCCTGCTGGGTGTCGACCACCTGGGCGCGCGAGTACAGCAGCGCCGACTCCCAGTCGAAGCCCAGGTGCGAGCCGCGCAGGCCGGCCAGGGCGCGCACCTGCTCGTTCTCCACCTGGATCCGGGTGGGGCGCTCGAAGCGGTAGGAGGAGATCGTCACCGGCAGCCCGTCGGGGCCGATGTCCAGGCCGTCGAGGCGGTTGGGGCTGCCGGCGGCGCCGAAGGGATTCCAGTAGTTGCTGGCCGGCACCACCACCGGCAGCGCGGCGATCGAGTTCACCGGCATCTGCAGGCTGTCGGCGTCGGCATGGTAGTAGCCGAGTTCGCTGAAGAACTCGATGCCGTTGTCGAACGCCCACTTGCTGGTCAGGAACAGGTTGGTGCGGCGCACCTCGGGGGTCAGCGACAGCGGCCACTGCGCCTGCGCGTCCGAGCGCAGGTTGCGGTCGGCGCCGGAGCTGGCCTTGCTGCCGCTGGCCACGCAGACACCGTCGCCGAGCTCGGCGGCGCAGGCGGTATTGGTCACCGGCTGCACGTGGAAGGCGCCGGCGCCGGAGGTGACCAGCTGGCCGTCCCGGCTCACCCCGGTCCCGGTGGTGAAGTTGCCCCAGGCGCTGGTCGCGCTGCGCGCGTCCAGGCTCGGGTCGCCCTCGAAGCGGGTACCGATGAAGTCGAAGCGGCGGTCGGCGGTCGACGTCCAGTCGTAGTCGTGGGAATCGATGCCGGTGGTGCGGTAGTGGTTGAAGGACAGGGTGAGGTTGCCGCGCAGGTCGTCGGTGTTGCGGCCGACGATGCCGCTGATGCCCCAGTCGCGCAGGCCGGTGCCCTCGCCGGTGCCGGCCTGCACGGTGATCTCGCCGCCGTGCATGTCGTCGCGCAGGACGTTGTTGACCACGCCCGCCACCGCGTCGGTGCCGTAGATCGCGGCGGCGCCGTCAAGCAGCACTTCCACCCGCTGCAGGCCGCCGACCGGGATCGCGTTGGCGTTGTAGGTGAGCACCGGCACCAGGTTGCCGTCGGCCTGGCTGGTGGGATGGACCACGGTGCGGCGGCCGTTGACCAGCAGCAGGGTATTGCCCACGCCCAGGCCACGCAGGTTCACCGAGGCGATGTCGCCACGCGCGTAGTTGGAGCTGTTGCCGCCGTTGGTGCCGACGAAGGACACGTCGCCCATCTGCGGGATCGAGCGGTACAGGTCGTCGCCGGAGACCGCGCCAGTGGCCTCGATCTGTTCCGGCTGCAGGGTCACCACCGGCAGGATCGCGGTCGCGGCCGAGCCGCGGATCTGGCTGCCGACCACGGTGATCTGGTCGAGCGTGGTCGCCTCCGGTGCCGGCGCGGGCGGCGCTGCCTCGGGGCGCGGGGCCTCGCGCGGCGGTGGCGGCGGCTCCGGCGCCGGGGTCGCGTCCTGCGGGCGCGGGGCCGGGGCGGCGGCGAGCGAGGCCAGCACCTGCGGCCGGTACAGGGTGATGGTCTGGCCGTCGTCCGCGGCCACCTCCAGCCCGGTGTTGGCGATCAGGCGCGCGAGCGCCTCGCGCGTGTCCATGGTGCCGCTGAGCGCGGGCACCTGGGGCGAAGGCCGGCCGGCCTCGCCGGCCGGGGCGATGATCTGCAGGCCCGCCTGGCGCGCAAACTCGGGCAGCACCTGCTCCAGGCTGCCGCCCTCGACCTCGAACGTCGCATCGGCAGCCAGCACCGGGCCGGCGCCCACGACCATGGCCAGCAGTCCCAGCCGCACCGCGCGCCGCAGCGCATCGCCTCGCTCTTGCATCATTTCCCTCCGGGGTTTCGCCCTGTCTGCAGCGGTCGTGGAGCGACCGTCCTGAGGGGTACGATGCACGGGCGCGGAATTTCCTCCATCGGCCCCCACCGGCCCTGGCGCACGACCACCCTCACGCCGCGGCCGGGTCGGCGCCGGCGCCGCAGTAGATCGCGTGCAGCGTCTCCATCAGCCGGGCGCCGGGGCCCGGCGCCAGCGCGTAGTACACCTGCTGGGCCTCGCGCCGGGTCGCCACCAGGCCCTCCTCGCGCAGCACCGCCAGGTGCTGGGACACCGCCGACTGGCTGAGCTGCAGCAGCCGCGCCAGCTCGCCCACCGGCCGTTCGCCGTCGGCCAGCAGGCACAGCACCTGGAGCCTGCGCTCGTTGGCCAGGGCCTTGAGCAGCCGGGCCGCCTCACCGGCGTGGGCCTGCATGGCGTCCAGGTCGAAGCGGGGCGTGGCACTGGGCATCGGTCCTCCTGGGGCGGCCGGTCCTGCGGACGCGGCCTCGGGCGGTGCCGCCAACTTATCAGTTGACCCTAATATAAGCAAATTCTAATTTAACTACTGCCGGAATATCCCGGCGCTTCCGCAGGAGTCACCATGAACCTCGATCGCGCCGTCCTCGCCTTCGCCGGACTGATGGTGCTGGCCAGCCTCGCGCTGGGGCACTTCGTCTCGTCCTGGTGGCTGCTGCTCACCGCCTTCGTCGGACTGAACCTGGTGCAGGCCAGCATCACCGGCTTCTGCCCGGCGGCGAAGCTGTTCGCGCGGCTGGGCATCCCCGCCGGCTGCGCCTTCCGCTGAGGCCGCCGGCGATGCGACTGCAGGCCCGGCGCCCGGGCGCCCCGCTCCTGGCCGCGCTCCTGGCCGCCCTGGTCGCCTCCTGCGCGGGCGACGGCGGGCCCGCGCCCGGCCCGGTGACGCCCGGCGACCTGGAAACCCTGGTGGTCGCCGATCCGGCCAGCGGGCCCGGCCGGGCCTGGGACGGGGTGGTCGAGGCGGTGAACCAGGCCACGCTGACCGCGCAGACCGGCGGGCGCGTGGTCGAGGTGGCCCATGACGTCGGCGACCGGGTGGCCGCGGGCGCGGTGCTGGTGCGCCTGGACGCGGTCGAGCAGCAGTCGGCGGTGGACGCGGCCCTGGCCGGCTTGCGCGCCAGCGAGGCCGCCGCGCGCGAGGCCGAGGCCGAGCACGCGCGCCACCTCGAGCTGGCGCGGGGCCGCTACGTCTCGCAGGCGCAGCTGGAGCGGGCGCAGGCCGCACGGGACGCCGCCGTCGCCGCCCGCAACGCCGCGCGCGCCGCGCTGGCCCGCGCCCGGCAGGGGGCCGGCTACACCGTGGTGCGCGCGCCCTACGAGGGCATCGTCGCCCGCCGCCAGGTCGAGCCGGGCGAAGCGGTGGCGCCCGGCCAGCCGCTGGCCACGCTGTTCTCTCCCGACGCGCTGCGGATCGAGGTGGCGCTGCCGCAGGCGGTGGCCGAGGCGGTGCGCGAGGATCCGCGCGCGAGCGTGCAGCTGTCCGATGGACGCACCCTCGCCGCGGACGAGGTGGTGGTGTTCCCCGCCGCCGAGGCAGCGACCCTCACGGTCCGGGTCCGGGTCGGGCTGCCGGCGCTGGCGCCGGCGCCCGCGCCCGGCACCCTGGCCAAGGTCCGCTTCCCGGCGGCGGCCGGGGCCGCGCATCCGCGCATCCCCGCCACCGCACTGGTGCGCCGTGGCGAGGTCGTCGCCGCCTACGTGCTCGGCGACGGCGGGCTGTCGCTGCGCCAGCTGCGGCTGGGCGAGGCCGCGTCCGGCGAGGTCGAGGTGATCGCCGGCCTGCGGGCGGGCGAGACCATCGCCGCCGACCCGGTGGCGGCGCGCCAGGCGCTGGTCGCCGCGCGCGGGGGCCGGTGACGTGGCCGCGTCCGCGGCCCCGCGGCCGGGCATCGCCGGGCGCCTTGCCGGCGCCTTCCAGGCCAATCCGCTCACCCCCGTCCTGGCCCTGCTCGGCCTGCTGCTGGGCGTGGTCGCGCTAGCGATCACGCCGCGCGAGGAAGAGCCCCAGATCGACGTCACCATGGCCAATGTCATCGTGCCCTTCCCGGGCGCGGACGCGCGCCAGGTGGAGCAGATGGTGGCGTATCCGCTCGAGCAGGTGCTGTCGGAGATCGAGGGCGTCGAGCACACCTACTCGGTCAGCCGTCCCGGCAAGGTGGTCGCCACGGTCGAGTTCGAGGTCGGCGTGGAGCGGCAGGCCGCGCTGGTGCGGCTGTACGACAAGGTGTTCTCGCACCAGGACTGGATGCCGCAGGGCCTGGGCGTGGGCCAGCCGCTGATCCGGCCCAAGGGCATCGACGACGTGCCGGTGATGGCCCTGACCCTGTGGACCGACGACGCCGAACGCGGCGCGCGCGAGCTGGCGCAAGTCGCGCATACGCTGGAAACCGAACTCAAGCGCATCCCCGGCACCCGCGACGTGTTCACCATCGGCGCCCCCGAGCGCGCGCTGGTGGTCGAACTCGACCCCGTCCGCCTGGCCAGCCACGGCCTGGCGGTGGAGGACCTGTCGGCCGCGCTGCAGGCGGCCAACCTCGCGCTCCAGGCCGGCGAGCGCGTCGGCGCCGACGGTGTGGTCCAGGTCACCGCCGGGCGCTTCCTCGCCGGGCGCGAGGAAGTCGAATCGCTGGTGCTCGGGGTACGCGGCGGCGAGCCGGTGCGGCTGGGCGACGTGGCCAGGATTACCGACGGCGCCGACACCCCGTCGAGCTACGTCTGGCACGGCGCACCGGCCGCACGCCCGGGGCCCGCGGCCGGCACCGCGCCCGCGGTGACGGTGGCGATCGCCAAGCAGCCCGGCACCAGCGCCTCGCGGATCGCCCGCCGCGTGCTCGAGCGGGTCGACGCGCTGCGCGGCCAGGTGATCCCCGAAGGCGTGCAGGTCGAGGTCACCCGCGACTACGGCGCCACCGCCAGCGACAAGGCCGGGACCCTGATCAGGAAACTGCTGTTCGCCACCTCCGCGGTGGTGCTGCTGGTGCTGTTCGCGCTCGGCCGGCGCGAGGCGCTGGTGATCGGCGCCGCGGTGGTGCTGACCCTGGCGCTGACCCTGTTCGCGTCGTGGGCGATGGGCTTCACCCTCAACCGGGTGTCGCTGTTCGCCCTGATCTTCGCGATCGGCATCCTGGTCGACGACGCGATCGTGGTGGTGGAGAACATCCACCGCCACCTCGCGCTCGGCGGTACGACGCTGCGCGAGGCGATCCCGGCGGCGGTCGACGAGGTCGGCGGCCCGACCATCCTGGCCACCTTCACCGTGATCGCGGCCCTGCTGCCAATGGCCTTCGTCGGCGGGCTGATGGGGCCGTACATGCGCCCGATCCCGATCAACGCCTCGGTCGGCATGCTGCTGTCGCTGCTGGTGGCGCTGGTGGCGACGCCGTGGCTGTCGCTGAAGCTGCTGGGGCGGCGCGCGGGCGGCGCCGGCCACGCGGCGGGCGCCATCGCCGCGCGCCTGCACCGTGGCTTCGGCCGGCTGCTGGCGCCGTTCCTGGATCCGGCCCGCGGCGGTCGCCGGCGCCTGCTGCTGTTCGCGTCGATGGCCGCCCTGGTGCTGGCGGCCGCGGGCCTGGCCGGCTTCCGGGTGGTGGTGATGAAGATGCTGCCCTTCGACGACAAGTCGGAGCTGCAGGTGGTGGTCGACCTGCCCGAGGGCCGCAGCCTGGAGGACACCGCGTCGGTGCTCGCCGAGCTGGCCGCCACGCTCGGGCAGGTGCCCGAGGTGCTGCACTACCAGGCCTACGCCGGGACCGCCGCGCCGATCAATTTCAACGGCCTGGTGCGCCAGTACGACCTGCGCGCCGGCGCCAACGTCGGCGACCTGCAGGTCAACCTGGTCGACCGCCGCGAGCGTCGCCGCAAGAGCCACGACATCGCCCGCGCGCTGCGTCCCGCGCTGGCCGGGATCGGCCGCCGCCACGGCGCCTCGGTCAAGGTGGTGGAAGTGCCCCCGGGCCCGCCGGTGCTCGCGCCGATCGTGGCCGAGGTCTATGGCCCCGACTACGCACGGCAGCGGCAGCTGGGGCTGGCGCTGGCGCAGCGCTTCCTCGCCACCGACGGCATCGTCGACGTCGACACCAGCGTCGAGGCCGACGCTGCGGGCGAGGTGCTGGCGGTCGATCGCGGCCGCGCCGCGCGCCTGGGCGTGTCGCAGGCGGCGATCGCCACGACCATCGCCGCAGGACTGTCGGGCCACGATGCCGCGTACGTGGTCGACGCCGGCTCGAAGTATCCGCGGCCGATCCGGCTGCGCCTGCCGCCCGCCGACCAGGCTACGCCCGACGGCCTGCTCTCGCTGCGCGTGCGCGGCGGCGACGGCCGGCTGGTGCCGCTGTCGGGACTGGTCGAGACGCGCGCGACCGGCTGGGACGGCGCGATCCACCACAAGGACCTGCTGCCGGTGGTGTACGTGACCGGCGACGAAGGCGGCGAGGCCGACAGCCCGCTGTACGGGATGTTCGGCCTGGCCGGGCAGCTCGCCCGCGAGGCGGTCGACGGCGAGCGGCTGGCGCAGCACTACTTCGCCGCGCCCGGCGACACCGCGGGCTTCTCGGTCAAGTGGGACGGCGAGTGGCGGATCACCTGGGAAACGTTCCGCGACATGGGCCTGGCCTACGCCGCGGGCCTGGTGCTGATCTACCTGCTGGTGGTGGCCTGGTTCCGCGCCTACCTGGTGCCGCTGGTGATCATGGCGCCGATCCCGCTGACCGTGGTCGGGGTGATGCCCGGGCACGCGCTGCTGGGCATGCAGTTCACCGCCACCAGCATGATCGGCATGATCGCGCTGGCCGGCATCATCGTGCGCAATTCGATCCTGCTGGTGGACTTCGTCAACCACGAACTGGCGCGCGGACGCCGCCTGGCCGACGCGGTCGTCGACGCCTGCGCGGTGCGCGCCCAGCCGATCGCGCTGACCGCGCTGGCGGCGATGGCCGGCGCGGTGTTCATCATCGACGACCCGATCTTCAACGGCCTGGGGATCTCGCTGTTGTTCGGCATCCTGGCCTCGACCGCGCTAACCCTGTTCGTCATCCCGCTGCTGTATTACGCGCTGCTCGCGCGCACACTGCCCGGGGACGTCCCCGATCCGCCCGCCATGGGAGCCTGACATGAGCATCGACAGCCCGATCCGCATCCACCTCGAACAGGACGGCGACTTCGCCTTCCGGGTCGAGTTCCAGGACACCACCCTGGCGCCGCTGCTGACCGACGAGCCGCCGCCGCTGGGCCACGACCGCGGCCCGAACCCGTCGCGCATGCTGCTGGCCGCGGTCGCCAACTGCCTGGCCGCCAGCCTGCTGTTCGCCCTGCGCAAGCACCGCAACGCCCCCGGGCCGCTGCGCGCGGAGATCATCGCCGTGCCGCAGCGCAACCCGCAGGGCCGCTGGCGGATCCCCTCGGCCGCGGTCACCCTGCACCTGCCCGGGCACAATGCCGACTACCAGGCCCTGGACCGGGTGCTGGCCCAGTTCGAGGACTTCTGCGTGGTGACCCAGAGCGTACGCCAGGGCATCGAGGTGGAGGTCACCGTGGTCGATGGCGAGGGCCGCGTCCTGCTCGGCGACAAGCACCACGAAGCCGGGGCGTGACCGCTGCGCCGGCCCGCGCCTGACCGCGCCGCGGCCCGCGTGCGCGCCTGCGCCGCCGCAAAGCGCGGGCCCGGCACGACGGCATCGCGGTCGATCCCGGCGACGCCTGATCCCGATCACGGCGCCGCCGCGCCGCGGCGCGCATACTCGCGCCGCCACGTCCACCGCCGAGGCCGCCATGCCCGCGCCATCCCGACGCCCCTGCCTGCCTTCGCGATGCCGCCTGGCGGTCGTCCTCGCCCTGGCCGCCGGCGCGGCCCACGCCGAGTCCGGCTGGAAGGCCAGCGGCGACCTGCGCATGGGCTACGTGGCCTCCGAGAGCCGCGCCCGCAGCGGCGCCGGGTCCGACGCCGACAGCCTGCGCGCCCGCCTGCGGCTGCGCCTGCGCGGCGAACTGGGCGGCGGCTGGCATGCCAGCGGCCGCCTTGCCGCACGGCTCGACAGCGAACAGGACGACACGCAGTTCTGGATGCGCCGCTACGCCCCCGGCCCGTCCGGCCTGGAGGACGGCCAGGGCACGATCGACGAGGCCTACCTGGAGTACCGGCCGGCCGATGCGCGCTGGCGCCTGCGCCTGGGCCGCTTCCAGGCCGCCTGGGGCCTGGACGACGTGATGAAGAAGTCGCTCGACCAGAACGACAGCTCCAACTTCGACATCACCTGGACCGACGGCGCCTGGCTGCAGTGGCGCCCCGGCGACGACTGGACCGCGCACCTGGTGCTGCGCCACAACGACCGCCGCGGCCCCACCGGCAGCCTGCGTCCCCCACTCGCCTTCGATCACGGCGGATCGCGCGTGGGCGTGCTGGCGGTCGCCGAATCCACCACCGCCATCGGCCCGCTGGTCCAGCGCGTGGTCACCCTCAACTGGCTGCCTTCGGCGCTGCATCCGTACGGCGTGGCCGATCCGCGCGTCGAGGACTACCTCGCGGTGACCACCAAGGCCACCGCGCAGTGGCCGCTGGGCGCGGGCGGGACGACGCTGCGCCTGGGTGGCGAACTGGGCTATGCGCCACGCACGCCGCGCCGCGAAGCGGTGGGCTCGGGTGCCGGCAGTGCCGGCTCGCTGTCGTGGCAGGCCTCGCTCAACGTCATCGATCTCGTGCCAGGCCACGACCTGGCCCTGGTCTACGGCCGCGTCGCCGACGGTTGGCTGCTGTCGGGCGACTTCCGGCCCAACGACACCCTGGCCGAAGTGCGCTGGGTCTGGCGGGCGAGCGAAGCCTGGCAGTTCGACGCGCGCCTGCGCCGCCGCGAGGAGATCGACCTGCCGGCCGGCGTGCCGCACGCGCGCCGCGACGACGATCTCTACGTGCGGGCCACCTGGCGCTTCTGAGCCGCGACGGGCCCGACGCTCCTAGGCCGCGTTCGCGCGCTTGCGCGCCAGGTGCACCAGCAGCAGCGACACCGCCGCGGGGGTCAGGCCCGGGATCCGCTGCGCCTGGCCGACGGTCTGCGGACGCACGCGCTCGAGCTTCTGCCGGGCTTCGGCCGACAGGCCGCGCACGGCGGCGTAGTCGAAGCCCTCCGGAATCCGTGTGTCCTCGTGGCGCCGCTGGCGCGCGATCTCGTCGCGCTGGCGCTGCAGGTAGCCGGCGTACCTGGTCTCGATCTCGACCTGCTCGGCCACGTCGCCCTGCACCGGCGACTCCGGCGCGAACGCCGGCAGCGCGACCAGGCGCGCGTAGTCCAGCTCCGGCCGGCGCAGCAGGTCGAGCGCACTGCCTTCGCGGCTGAGCTCGATGCCCAGCGCCTGCGCCACCGCCCGGCCTGCGGCGCTGTTGGGCGAGACCCGCAGCGCCTCCAGGCGCGCAGTCTCGCGCGCGATCGCCTCGCGCCGGGCCTCGAAGCGCGCCCAGCGCGCGTCGTCCACCAGCCCCAGCTCCCGGCCGACCGGCGTCAGGCGCAGGTCGGCGTTGTCCTCGCGCAGCTGCAGCCGATACTCGGCGCGCGAGGTGAACATGCGGTACGGCTCGCTGGTGCCGTGGGTGATCAGGTCGTCCACCAGCACGCCGATGTAGGCCTGGTCGCGGCGCGGCGACCACGGCTCCAGGCCGCGCACCAGGCGCGCGGCATTGACGCCGGCCAGCAGGCCCTGCGCCGCGGCCTCCTCGTAGCCGGTGGTGCCGTTGATCTGGCCGGCAAAGAACAGGCCGGACACCGCGCGGGTCTCCAGCGAGGACTTCAGCCCGCGCGGGTCGAAGAAGTCGTACTCGATCGCATAGCCGGGGCGGGTGATGTGTGCGCGCTCGAAGCCGACCACGCTGCGCACCAGCTCCAGCTGTACGTCGAACGGCAGCGAGGTGGAAATGCCGTTGGGATAGATCTCGACCACGTCGAGGCCTTCCGGCTCGACGAACACCTGGTGGCTGGAGCGCTCGGGGAAGCGCACCACCTTGTCCTCGATGCTCGGGCAGTAACGCGGGCCGATGCCCTCGATCTGGCCCGAGTACAGCGGCGAGCGGTGCAGCGCGCCACGGATGATCTCGTGGGTGCGCTCGGTGGTCCGGGTGATCCAGCACGGCACCTGGCGCGGATGGTCGTCGCGCGAGCCCATGAACGAGAACACCGGACGCGGATCGTCGCCCGGCTGCGCCGCCATCTTCGAGTAGTCCAGCGTGCGCCCGTCGATGCGCGGCGGGGTGCCGGTCTTGAGCCGGTCGACCACGAACGGCCCGTTGCGCAGGCGCGCGGCCAGGGTCACCGCCGGCGGATCGCCCATGCGCCCGGCCGCGTACCGGGTTTCACCGATATGGACCTTGCCGGCCAGGAAGGTGCCGGCGGTGAGCACCACCGCCGGCGCGTCGAAACGCAGGCCGGTGTTGGTGATCGCGCCGCGCACCACCTCGCCGCGTCCGTCCGGTTCGATCACCAGGTCGTCCACCGCGGCCTGGAACACGGTCAGGTTCGGCTGGTGCTCGACCGCGCGACGGATGAAGGCGCGGTACAGGCTGCGGTCGGCCTGGGCGCGGGTCGCGCGCACCGCCGGCCCCTTGGACGCGTTGAGGCGGCGCCACTGGATGCCGGCCGCGTCCGCGGCCCGGGCCATGATCCCGCCGAGCGCGTCGATCTCG
Organism: Luteimonas wenzhouensis; assembly: GCF_007859305.1. Lineage (GTDB taxonomy): Bacteria > Pseudomonadota > Gammaproteobacteria > Xanthomonadales > Xanthomonadaceae > Luteimonas > Luteimonas wenzhouensis. Next base: position 70,945 of record NZ_VOHE01000006.1, on the reverse strand, counting down.
CGCACCAGGTGGCCCTTGCCGATGCCGCCGATCGCCGGATTGCAGCTCATCGCGCCGACGGTGTCGATGCTGTGGGTCAGCAGCAGGGTGCGCGCGCCGGCCCGGGCCGCGGCCAGCGCGGCTTCGGTTCCCGCGTGGCCACCGCCGATCACGATGACGTCGTAGCGATGGAAGTCCTGGCTCATGTCGAAGTCATGTCCCGCCGGCGCGGGGGTCGCCCGGGCCGGGATTGTTCGCGCGCGCCGGGCCGCGGCGCAAGCGCCCGCCCCCGCGGCCGTGGAAAGTTGGCACGGTTCCTGCGAACCACTTCCCTGCACCCGGGCTGGCAGCGTCAAGGGGGGCGCGGCCGGAGATTGGAACAGGGCTGGCCATGCACGGCCCGGGGAAGCAAAGGGGCCGGATGTCGGGGGACATCCGGCCCCATTCTATTTCGGCCTCCCGGCCCGTGGCGTCCCGGATTGCCCGGTCCGCTCCGCGGCCCGGCCGGCCGCAGGGCCCGGATCCCTTCGCCCGCGGCGCCGCGGGCAGCAGCGGGGCTGCGCGACGCCTGCAGGTTCCCAGGGAACGCGGCGATTGCCGCCGGCGGGCGGCGGCCTGGGCCGCCACGGCCCGGTCACGGGCATGGGCGCGGCCGGTAAAGGGCGCCGACGCCCGGCGGGAGCGGAACAGGGGGGATCCGGTATCCCCCGCCGGGTGTCGACATGCGAAACGCATTTTTTGTCTTTCCCGACCGTTAGCGTCGGATTCCGACGCTGCCGGTCAGCCAGGCTAGCTTGAACGCCCCTGCGTCCGAGCGCAAGGGGTCCGGCGCCTAATCTTCGCGCCGGGGCGGCGCCCCGGAAATCGACCGGCGCTCGCTGCGCGGCGCGCTGCGCGGCACCGGCGCGGGCCTGCTGGCCGGGGCCGAGGCCGGCACCCGCGCCCCCGCGGCCGGCTGGACCCGCGGCGCTGGCGCCGCCGCCGGCGTCCGCCGGGCCGGCGTGGACGAGGTCGGGGCCGGCAAGGTGCGGATGGCCGGTGCGGCCAGCGGCTGGCCCGCCGGGCGCCGGAGCGGCGCGGACCCGGTGCGCGGCAGCGCCCGCGGCGCGCGCGCGTCGCCCCGCACCGGCGCCGGGGCGACCCGGGCCGGAGCGGCCTGCGGCGCGACCCGGCGGCGCCGCGGCGGCAGTTCGCCGCCGGTCGCCCGTTCCACCTCCGGCGTGGTGGACGGAGGCGGGGCGTCGGGCCGATGGGACGGGCGCGGGCGGGGAGCGTAGTACGGCCAGTAACCGCCGTGCGGCCAGAACCGGTAGGCCCCGCCGCCGTACCCGTAACGGAACGGATAGCCGTGGTAGCGGTACGGGTAGCCGTCGCCCAGGCCGCCGTACCACCCACCGTGGCCAAGCCCCAGCAGGCCGTATCCGCTGCCGTAGTAATAGGTCGACCCGCCGTAGTAGTAGCTGGACGCACCGCCGTGGTACGGATCGTCCCCGTAATAGGCGTCGCCGAAGCGGTCGTGGTAGTGGTGGTAGCTGGCGCATCCGGACAGTCCGCCGAGCGCGACCAGCGCGATGAGAAGCGTGCGGACCATGCCGGATCCCCCATGTCAGCTGCAGGCCAGCATCCGGCCGCCGCTTTGAATCCGTGCTTAACCCTTCCCCTGCCGCATTCGGCTTGCTGAACACCGCCGGCGCCGGGTCGGCTAGGCTTCGCGCATGCCTTCCAACGCGCCGCTGCCACAGTTCGACGACGTGTTGGACGCGGCCGCGAGGATCGCACCCCACGTCTGCGTGACCCCGCTGCTGCGCGCCGATGCGCTCGACGCCGCCGCCGGCGCCCGCCTGGTGTTCAAGCCCGAGGGCCTGCAGCACGCGGGGGCCTTCAAGTTCCGCGGCGCATGCAACGCGGTGGCCGGCCTGCCCGGGGCCGACGCGGCGCGTGGGGTGGTCACCCATTCGTCCGGCAACCACGGCGCGGCGCTGGCGCTGGCCGCGCGGCTGCGCGGCATTCCCTGCCACGTGGTGGTACCGGAAGGAGCGAACCGGGCCAAGCTGGACCTGATCGTCGCCCAGGGGGCGATCGTGCACCGCTGCGCGCCAACGCTGGCGGCGCGCGAGGCGCGCTGCGCCCAGGTCCAGGCCGACACCGGCGCCACGCTGGTGCACCCGTATGCCGACCCGCGGGTGATCGCCGGCCAGGGCACGGCCACGCTCGAGCTGCTGGCGGCCGCGCCAGGCCTGGACGTGGTGGTGGTCCCGGTGGGCGGAGGCGGCCTGGCCGCGGGCGCCGCGCTGGCGCTGGCCGGGCGTTCCCCGGGTACGGCCCTGGTGCTGGCCGAACCGGCCGGCGCGGCCGACGCCCTGCACGCGCTGCGCAGCGGCCGCCGCGAGCCGGTGCCTGCGCCGGGCACCATCTGCGACGGCCTGCGCGCAACCCTGGGGGAACCGAACTTCCGCATCCTGCATGCGAGCGGGGCGCAGGTGCTGGCGGTCGAGGACGCCGACGCCATCGCCGCCATGCGGCTGCTGCTCGAACGGCTGCGGCTGCTGGTGGAGCCTTCCTCGGCGGTGGCCCTGGCCGCGGTGCTGGCCCATCGCGAGCGTTTCGCCGGCCGGCGCGTGGGCATCGTGCTGACCGGCGGCAACGTCGATCCCGACGCGCTGCCGTGGGGGCCGCGATGAGCCGCCGCGCGCCGCGCAGGCAGCGCCCGCTGTTGCGCTGGGTGCTGCGGCTGTGCGTGCTCGCGGTGTTGTGGCTGGCGGGGGTGGCGACCTGGATCCACTGGGTGGGCGAGCGCGACGAGGCGCGGCCGGCCGACGCGATCATCGTGCTCGGCGCCGCCGCCTACGACGCGGTGCCCTCGCCGGTGTTCCGGGCGCGGATCGAACACGGGCTGGACCTCTACCGCGCCGGACATGCGCGGGTGCTGCTGTTCACCGGCGGCTACGGCGGCGGCGGCGCGCGGTTCGCCGAGTCGCAGGTGGCGCGGCGCTACGCGATCCGCCAGGGGATCCCGGAGGAGGCGATCCTGATCGAATCGAGCTCGCAGACCACCTACCAGAACCTGTTCGAGGCCCGCACCCTGATGCTCGAACATGGACTGCGGGACGCGATCGTGGTCAGCGACCCGCTGCACATGGCGCGCGCCCTGCGCCTGTGCCGCCAGCTCGGCATCCGCGCCTACGGCTCGCCCACGCCGCGCACCCGCTTCCGTTCCTTCCGCACGCGCTGGGAGTTCCTGGCGCGCGAGGTGTACTTCTTCCACCGCGACCTGGTGGTGCCTCCGCAGTAGGGCGGGCGCGGCACGCTATGATGGCCGCGCGCCCGCCCACCGCCGGCGCGCCCGGAGACGACCCATGCGCATCGACGGCAGCCGCCTCCACGACCGTGCCACCGAACTGGTGCTGGCCTACTACGCCGCGTTCAACCGCGGCGACCGCGAAGGCATGCTGGCCCTGCTCGCCGACGACGTGGTCCACGACCTCAACCAGGGCGCGCGCGAGCACGGCCGCGAGGCCTTCGCCGCGTTCATGGCCCGCATGGACCGCTGCTATCGCGAGCAGCTGCGCAACGTGGTGGTGATGGCCACCGCCGACGGCACGCGCGCCGCCGCCGAGTACGTGGTGCACGGCGAATACCTCGCGACCGACGACGGCCTTCCGCCCGCGCGCGGACAGCGCTACGAGCTGCCCGGCGGCGCCTTCTTCGGGATCCGCGACGGCCGCATCGCGCGGGTGAGCAACTACTACAACCTCCAGGACTGGCTGGCGCAGGTGCGCTGAACCGGGACAGCCGCCGCCCCGCGTGGCAGGATCTGCCCTGCCCGCGCCGCTGCGGCGCGCATCGACGGGGAGGGGGACGGCATGCGCTTTGCGTTGGGGGGTGCCCGGGGGCCGCTGGCCACGATCACCGCGCTGGCGTTGCTGGCCGGCTGCGCCACCGGGGCGCAAGGCGCGCCACAGGCCCTTGAACTGGCGTGGTCGGACGAGTTCGACACCGCCGACGCCTCGAACTGGAGCTTCGAGACCGGCGGCCACGGCTGGGGCAACCGCGAGCTGCAGTACTACACCGACGGCGCGAACGCCTTCATCCAGTACGACGAGATGGCCGGCAGCCGGGTGCTGGTGATCGAGGCGCGGCGCGGCGCGCCGGCGGGCGCGAGCTGCTGGTACGGCGCCTGCCAGTACAGCTCCACGCGCATGGTCACCCGCGGCAAGCGCGAGTTCACGCATGGACGGGTCGAGGCCCGCATCCGCCTGCCGCATACCCAGGGCGTCTGGCCGGCGTTCTGGATGCTGGGCTCGGACTTCGCCCAGATCGGCTGGCCGGACAGCGGCGAGATCGACATCATGGAACACGTGGGCTCCGAACCCACCCTCACCCACGGCGCCCTGCACGGCCCGGGCTACTCCGGCGATCGCCATTTCAACGGCACCTACGACCTGGGCGAGGCGGCCGACGCGCGCTACCACGTCTACGCGGTGGACTGGGACGCCGGCGGCCTGCGCTGGTCGGTGGACGGCCACGAGTATTTCAGCCTGACCCGGGCGCAGGTCGAAGCGCGTGGGCGCTGGGTGTTCGACCAGCCGTTCTTCCTCCTGCTCAACGTCGCGGTCGGCGGCGACTGGCCGGGCAGTCCGGACGCCGGCAGCGTGTTCCCGCAGCGCATGTACGTGGACTGGGTGCGGGTGTTCCGGAAGGTGGCGCCGAAGCGGCGTACCGGCGCGCAGCCGCTGGCGCCGCCCGCGGCGGCGGCACCTGCCTCCACGCGCTCCGGGACGACGGCCGCGGCGGCGCAGGCACCCCGGCCCACGCTGCGTCCGCTGCTGCGCCTGGGCACGCCGGGGGCGGCGGATGCGCCCTGTACCAGGGGCGGCGCGGATGCGTGCGGATCCTCCGGGGACGCCGGGCGCCGCGACCGCGCTGACCTCGGCCGAGGCGCCCGGCGCGCGGCCGCTCAGGAGTCGCCGCCCAACCGCGCCAGCCCTTCGCCGAGCAGGTAGCGCGTGGCGGCCACCCGCCGCCCGGCCTCGAATCCGTGCAGCACCTGGAGCAGCTGCCGCAGTGCGGTGCAGCGGGCGCGGCGCGCGGCCGCATCCGCGCCGGCATTCTCGAGCGCCGGCATGAAGCCCTCGTGCAGCATCGCCGCGGTCACCGCCGCGGTCCTGAGCGCCTGCTCGCCCTCGGCCGGATCGTAGGGCTGCGGCGGGTTCTGCAGGCCGCCGATCGCGACCCCGGCCAAGGCCTCGATGAAGCGCGCCCGGCTGTCCCCGCCCAGCGCCTCGGCCGCGCGCTGCAGGCCCTGCAGGCTGCGGTCGGCGCCGGGCTCGAACAGCGCGCACAGGCCGCACGCCTCGGCGTCGTTGCGCGAAGCGGCGTGTACGGCCTGGAACAAGCGGTCGATATCGGCGTCGGGCGCACGCGCGACCAGGTCGTTCGCGCCGGCGATCAGCGCCAGCGGATCGATGCCCTGCGGCGCGGTGCGCGGGCTTTGCGCCAGCGCGGCGGGCATCGCGACCAATGCCAGGCACAGGAGAGCGGCGTGGAGCTTCATCGTGGGCGAGGTCCGGCGGGAGGCGGACGAGTCTAGGGCGTGCGGGGTGAACCGGTGCCTGCGGGGGAGGGCAAGCGTGGGGGCAAGGCCCCGGCCTCACCCCCGCCGCCGCACCCGGATCCGGTCGGCCGGGAACGCCGCGATCTCCGCGCCCTGCTCGCGGATCGGCGCGCCGGGCTGCGGGGCCCAGGCCAGCGCGGTGATCACTTCCCAGCTCGCCGGCAGCAGGTCGGCCTGCGCGTCCGGCAATCCCGCGCCACGCAGCGGTTCGTACGCCGCGGCCGCGGCCGCGAACCGCGCGCGTCCGGTGAGCGTGCGGCGGCGCGCGCGCAGGGCGTTGGTCGCGCCGATCGCGCGCAGTTCGTGCATCAGCGCCGGCAGGTCGCGATGTCCGCGCACCAGCACGTCGCGGTCGAGCACCGGATCGCGGAAGCCGGCATGCATCAGCGCGTCGCCGAACTGCGCGATCGAGGCGAACGGACTCACGTGCGGCACGTCGTCGGCGCGCGCGAACGCCTCGCGCAGCTCCCACAGCGTGTCCGGCCCGAAGGTCGAGCACACCAGCGTGCCGCCCGGCCGCAGCACGCGGCGGAAGCCGGCGAACGCCGCCGGCAGGTCGTCGATCCACTGCAGGCAGAGGTTGGAGAACAGCACGTCGACGCTGCCCTCGGCCAGCGGCAGCGCGCGCAGGTCGGCGCAGACGCGGTCGACCGGGCGCCGCAGCGACAGCGCGTCGCGCCAGCCGCCGCGCGGCATCTGCCGCAGCATGTCCTGCGACAGGTCGAGCGCGACCACCCGCGCCTTCGGCCAGCGTTCTCGCATCGCGCGCGCGGCGCGGCCGGGGCCGCTGCCCACGTCCAGCACCACCCCTGGCGACCAGCCGCTGCCGCGCTCGGGCGCGAGTTCGAGCAGCTCGAGCGACTCGAGCAGGCGCGACTCCACCTCGCGCTGGAGCGCCGCCGCCGAGGCGTAGCCGGCCGAGGCGCGCGAGAACGCACGGCGCACGTGGCGCGAGTCGAACAGCGGCGCGCCGGGCTTCATGCCCCGCCCTCCGCGGCCGCGGCCGCGAAGCGGTCCAGCGCGTCCGCCACCACGTCGGCATGGGTGAGGAACGGGGCATGGCCGGCATGCTCGACCACGACCACGTCGGCGCCCGGCGCCAGCGCCGCGGCGGCGCGCATCGCGCGCGGATCGACCAGGCGGTCGCGGCGCCCGGCCAGCCACAGGCTCGGCATGCGCAGCCCCGGCAGCGCCGGGCGCAGGTCCACGGTTTCCAGCAGCCCGAGGCCGTCGGCGAGCACGTGCGCGGCCGGCTCGCCGCGCGCGAACACCTCGTCGCGCAGGACCCGCATCTCGCGGCGCGCGTCGTCCGAGCCGAAGGCCTCGAGCGCGATGAAGCGCTCGAGCGTGGCGCGCCAGTCGCTGCGCAGTCCGAGCGCGAAGCCGCGGAAGATCTCCGGCGACATGCCCAGCGGCCAGTCCTCGCCGCGCACGAAGCGTGGGCTGGCGCACAGCATCGCCAGGCCGCGCACGGCATCGGGCCGGGTCGCCGCGGCATGCAGCGCGAACAGCCCGCCCAGCGACCAGCCGGCCCACAGCGCGCGCGGCACCCGCGCCACGATCGCCTCGACCACCGGTTCCAGCGCCAGCGGCAGCGCACTGTTGCGGCCATGCCCGTGCCCGGGCAGGTCGACCAGGTGCAGGGTGTACCGCCCGGCCAGGCGCCCGGCGAGCGCGGAGAACACGCCCGCATGCATCGCCCAGCCGTGCACCAGCACCAGGTCCGGGCCCTGGCCGGTCGTTTCGATATGCACTCCCGCGTCCATCACGCTCCCTTGTCCGTGCGCAGCGCCGCCACCTCGCGGCTGCCGGCGGCGGGGCGCGCCACGATCCAGGCGAAGGCGACGATCCCGGCCACCACCACCAGCGCGCCGAGCGCGGTGCGCCCGGTCGGCCAGGGTTCGCCCAGCAGCAGCACGCCCAGCAGCACCGCGAACACCACCTCCGCGCCCTGCATCGCCTCCACCGCGCCCAGGGCCAGCGGCCGGTCGCGGACCATGCCGGTGGCCTGGAAGAACAGGATCGTGGCGATCACTCCGGCCGACAATGCCACCCCGGCGCCCAGCCAGACCTGGGCCACGGTCGGCGGCCCGGCCACGCAGGCCGCGTAGGCCAGCACCAGCAGCCACAGCGGCTGGCTGGCCAGGGTCATGCCGAACACGCGCTGGATGGCGTCGAGCGGTTCGCCGCTGCGCTCCAGGTGCAGCAGCAGCAGGCGGTTGCCCAGCGGGTAGGAGACCGCCGCGACCAGCACGCAGCCCAGCGCGATCCATGCCGCGCGGTCAAGCGCGCCGCTGGCGTGGCCGAACTGCATCAGCAGCACGCCGGCCAGGATCATCGCCGCCACGCCCAGCCCCGCCAGCGGGATGCGGCGCCGCTGGTCGCGGTACAGCAGCGGTGCGCACAGCAGCCCGGCGATCACGGTGAACTGGAACGAGCCGGCCACCAGCCACGAAGGTCCGCTCGCGGCCGCGTACGAGAGCATCACATAGAACAGCACGAAGCCGATCCCGGCGCAGCGCAGCCAGGCCCAGGGGTGGGCGGCGATCGCGCGCAGCACGGGGCGGGCGCCGCCGCGCACCAGCATCAGCGGCAGCATCAGCGGCAGCGTGATCAGGTAGCGCAGGCAGGCGACCCAGGCCCAGTGGGCGCCGGTGCTCGCGCTGGCGCGGTTGAGGACATAGGTCATGGTGAAGAACAGCGCCGACAGCAGCGCCAGGCCGACCGCCGCCAGCGCGACGCGGCCGTGTGCGTCGGGCATGGTCATGCCGTCGGGCTGGTCGAAGCGTCGAGGGCACGGTCGCGGGCCGCCGCCATGGCGTCGGCCAGGGCGTCGACCTGCGCCGGCTCATGCGCCGCGGTGAAGGTCACCCGCAGCCGCGCCTGGCCCTCGGGCACGGTGGGCGGGCGGATCGCCGCCACCCAGTAGCCGTCGTGCTCGAGCGAGGCGGCCATCGCCAGCGCATTGGCGTTGCTGCCGCACAGCACCGGCTGGATCGGGGTCTCCGACGGCATCAGCTGCAGGCCATGGCGCCCGGCGCGGTCGCGGAAGCGGCCGGCCAGCTCCTGCAGCCGCTCGCGCCGCCAGTCGTCGCGGCGCGCCAGGCGCACCGCCGCCAGCGCGGCTGCCGCCACCGGCGGCGGCAGCGCCGTGGTGTAGAGCAGCGGCCGTGCGGTTTCCGCGAGGTGGTCGACCAGGTCCGGCTCGCCGGCGACCAGCGCGCCGTGGCTGCCGAGCGCCTTGCCGAGCGTGACCAGGCGCAGCGGCACCGCGGTCGAATCGAGCCGGGCCGCGGCCACCGACCCGCGCCCGCCGGGCCCGAGCACGCCCACGCCGTGGGCGTCGTCGACGTACAGCAGCGCCTGCTGCACGCGCGCGGCGATCGCCAGCTCGCGCAACGGGGCGACGTCGCCGTCCATGCTGAACACGCCGTCGGTCACCAGCATCGCCGCCGCCTCGGGCATGCTGCGCAGCTGGCGCAGCGCGCCTTCCACGTCGGCGTGCGGGTAGCGGCGCAGGCGGCAGCCGGCCAGGCGCGCGGCATCGATCAGGCTGGCGTGGTTGAGCCGGTCCTGCACGCACACGTCGTCGTCGCCCAGCAGCGCCTGCACCACCGCCAGGTTGGCCGCGTAGCCGCTGTCGAACAGCAGCGCGCGCGGCACCTCGAGCCAGTCGGCGACCTCGCGCTCGAGTTCGGCGTGCAGCGCGTGGTGGCCGCAGACCAGCTGCGAGCCGGTGGCGCCGGCGCCGTCGCGCGCGGCCGCGTCCTGCAGCGCGCTCACCACCGCGAAGTGCTGGGACAGGCCGAGGTAGTCGTTGCTGCAGAAGTTGAGCAGGGTGCGGCTGCCGCCGGCGGGGTCGGCGACTTCGCAGCGCACGCTGTCGTGGCGCAGCACCTCGCGCCGCGTGCGGCGCGCCGCGTCGGACTCGCGCTGTCCGCGCAGCGCCGCCACGCGGGCGTGCAGGTCGGGACGATCCACCGGCATGGTCAGCCTCTCCCTCAGCCGCGGCCCCCCGCCGCGCAGGTGCCGGCCCGGGCCGCGCCGTCCCCGGCGCCCTGCCCGTCCGTGATGTCGGCATGTACGGTACCACCGTGGTCGTGTCCATCGGCATCCACCGCCACCGGCATGGCCTCCAGGCCGAGGCGGTCGAACAGGGCCTGGTCGTGGGCGGTGTCCGGGTTCGGGGTGGTCAGCAGCTTCTCGCCGTGGAAGATCGAGTTGGCCCCGGCCAGGAAGCACAGCGCCTGGAGCTCGTCGGACATCTGCTCGCGGCCGGCCGACAGCCGCACCATCGAGCGCGGCATCAGGATCCGGGCCACGGCAATGGTGCGCACGAACTCGAACGGGTCCAGTTCCGCGGTGCCGTGCAGCGGCGTCCCCTCGACCTGGACCAGGCGGTTGACCGGCACCGAGTCCGGGTGCGCCGGCAGGTTGGCCAGCGCGCGCAGCAGGCCGGCGCGCTGGGCGCGGGTCTCGCCCATGCCGACGATGCCGCCGCAGCAGGTCTTGAGCCCGGCCCGGCGCACGTGCTCGAGGGTCTCGAGCCGGTCCTCGAAGCCGCGGGTATGGATGATGTCGCCGTAGTAGCCCGGGTCGGTGTCGAGGTTGTGGTTGTAGTAGTCGAGCCCGGCCTCGCGCAGGGCCTGCGCCTGCTCCGCGCTGAGCATGCCGAGCGTGGCACAGGTCTCCAGGCCCAGCGCCTTCACCTGGCGGATCATCTCGGCGACCTTGGGGATGTCGCGGTCCTTGGGCGAACGCCAGGCGGCGCCCATGCAGAAGCGGCTGGCGCCGGCCTCGCGCGCCTGGCGGGCCTTCGCCACCACCTCCCCGGTGGTCATCAGCTTGGTCGCCTCGACCCCGGTGTGGTAGCGCTGGGCCTGCGGGCAGTAGGCGCAGTCCTCGGGGCAGCCGCCGGTCTTGATCGACAGCAGGGTGCTCACCTGCACCCGGGCCGGGTCGAAGTGGCGGCGGTGGACCGTGGCCGCCCGGTACAGCAGTTCGGGGAACGGCAGGTCGAACAGGGCTTCCACCTCCTCCTGCCGCCAGTCGTGGCGCAGGACGGCATCGGCGGAGGGCCCGGTCGCGGCACGCGGCGACCCGGGGCGGAGCGGACTGACGGCGGTCATCGGGATTCCCTGACGGACGGGACGGGGCAGGCCGGGCAGTCTGGAAAGCATGCCAGGGCCTGTCAACCTGAACCACCTCGCACGGGTTGACGGCTGGTGGCATCGGCTCGGCGTGGCGCTGTGCCGGTCACGCTGCCTGGCCTGCGGCGAGGCCGCGGCGTCCGGTGTCGACCTCTGCGCACCCTGCCGCGACGGCCTGCCCTGGAACACGCCGGCCTGTCCGCGCTGCGCCCTGCCCCTGGCGGCGCCCGCCCCGCGCTGCGCCGACTGCCGCGCGCGGCCCCCGCTACTGCACGGCGCGTACGCCGCCCTGCGCTACGCCGCCCCGGTGGACCGGCTGCTGCCGCGGTTCAAGTTCCACCGCGACCTGGCCGCGGGCCGGCTGCTGGCCGAGGCGATGGCCGGACGCTGCGCGGCGCTGCCGCGGCCGGACGCGCTGCTGCCGGTGCCGCTGCACCGCGGCCGCCTGCGCCAGCGCGGCTACGACCAGGCGCTGGAGCTGGCCCGTCCGCTGGCGCGCGCGCTGGACCTGCCGCTGCTCACCGGGGGCCTGCGGCGGGTGCGCGCCACCCGCCCGCAGTCGCAGCTGGATGCCGCCGGCCGCGCGCGCAACCTGCGCGACGCCTTCGCGGTCGACGCCTCGCGCCCGCTGCCGGCGCACGTGGTGCTGGTCGACGACGTGATGACCACCGGCGCCACGCTCCACGCCGCTGCGCGCGCGCTCAGGCGTGCAGGGGTCGGGCGGGTGGAGGCCTGGGTGTGCGCGCGGGTGGCCTGAGCCGCGGTGAGTCCGGTGTCCCCTGCACGGTGCCTCCCCCGGGAGCGGCTTCGGCCGCTAGCTGGCAGGCCGGACACGTCGGGCGCCCCGGTTCCCGGTCGCGGCTGAAGCTGCTTCTGCAGGCTGGTCGGGTCCTGGTCGGCGTCCAGGCTGGCCGGCGCCGCCTCAGCCCAGCGCGTAATCCAGCGCGATCCCGGCGAACACCGCCATCCCCACCCAGTGGTTGTGCAGGAAGGCGCGGAAGCAGGCGGCGCGCTCGCGATGCTGGGCGATGGCGAACTCCCACGCCACCAGCAGCGCGGCCATGCCCAGGCCGGCCCAGTAGCAGCCGCCCAGGCCGGCCTGGCGCCCCGCCAGCACCAGCGCCAGGAAGGTCGCCGCGTAGAGCACGGCTTGGGCGACGAGGTCGAGATCGCCGAACAGGATCGCGGTCGACTTCGCGCCCATGCGGATGTCGTCGTCGCGATCGACCATCGCATACCAGGTGTCGTAGGCCGTGGCCCAGAAGATGTTGGCCACGTACAGCACCCAGGCCAGCGGCGGCACGCTGCCCTGGACCGCGGCAAAGGCCATCGGGATGCCCCAGCCGAAGGCCATGCCCAGGTACACCTGCGGCAGGTAGGTGTAGCGCTTGAGGTAGGGATAGGTGGCGGCCAGGAACAGACCGGCGACGCTCAGCAGCACCGTCAGCCGGTTGAGCGTGAGCACCAGGGCGAAGGCCGCCAGCATCAGCACCGCGAACACCGCCAGCGCCTCGCGCCCGGACACCGCGCCGGTGGCCAGCGGCCGCCCCCTGGTGCGCTCGACCGAACCGTCGAGCCAGCGGTCGGCGTAGTCGTTGATCACGCAGCCGGCCGAACGCGTCAGCCACACGCCGGCGCTGAACACGAACAGGATCCAGGCCGGCGGTACCCCTTCGGCGGCGATCCACAGCGCCCACCAGGTCGGCCACAGCAGCAGCAGCCAGCCGATCGGGCGGTCGCCGCGCAGCAGGGCCCAGTACAGCGCCAGCCGCCGGCGCCAGCCGGGTGCGGCGCGGCCCGGCGGAATGTTCGCGGTACGGTGTTGCAGCATGGTTGCCAGTGTAGCGATCCGGCCGGCGGACCTGCGCGACGGCTGGCCGGGCGGCCGCGCATCGGCCCGCCAGCCCCGCCGGGCGCCCTCGCCCGCGATTGCCGTACAATAGCCGGCCGCGCGACGGCCCCGGCGACCCGGCCGGACCGACGGCACCGCCCGAGGCGGCGCCGCGCGCAGGTCCTGAACACGACGCGCCTGTAGCTCAGCCGGATAGAGTAGTGGCTTCCGAAGCCATTGGTCGGGGGTTCGAATCCCTCCAGGCGCGCCATCCCCGCTCCACGACGCGGGCCTGCCAGGCGCTGGCCGCCTGGCGTCGCGCGCGATCGCGCGACGTCCCCGCGTAACGATTCCACCACATCGCCGGGGCGATGATCTCCAGTCCACGCCGCGATGGAGACCGCCATGGCCAGGCACGACGACGAGCACGGCACCGGTTCGACGATGAGCACCGGCGCGCCCGCGCCCAGCGACCGCCACTCCCTGACGATCGGACCGGACGGCCCGATCGTGCTGCACGACGTGCACTTCCTGGAGCAGATGGCGCACTTCAACCGGGAGAAGGTCCCCGAGCGCCAGCCCCACGCCAAGGGCGGCGGTGCGTTCGGGGTGTTCGAAACCACCGGGGACGTCTCGCGCTACACCCGGGCCGCGCTGTTCCAGCCAGGGGCCAGGACCGACCTGCTGATCCGCTTCTCCACCGTGGCCGGCGAGATGGGCAGCCCGGACACCTGGCGCGACGTGCGCGGGTTCTCGATCAAGTTCTATACCAGCGAAGGCAACTACGACCTGGTCGGCAACAACACGCCGATCTTCTTCGTCCGCGACCCGATGAAGTTCCCGCACTTCATCCGCAGCCAGAAGCGGCTGCCCGACTCGGGCCTGCGCGACAACCACATGCAGTGGGACTTCTGGACGCTCAACCCCGAATCGGCCCACCAGGTGACCTACCTGATGGGCCCGCGCGGGCTGCCGCGCACCTGGCGGCACATGAACGGCTACGGCTCGCACACCTTCATGTGGATCAACGCCGCCGGCGAACGCTTCTTCGTCAAGTACCACTTCCACACCCAGCAGGGCATGGCGTTCTTCAGCAACGCCGAGGCCATGGCCATGGCCGGCAGCGACGCGGATTTCCATCGCCGCGACCTGTTCGACGCCATCGCCCGCGGCGAGCATCCCGAATGGGTGCTGAGCGTGCAGGTGATGCCCTACGAAGAGGCGAAGCACTACCGCATCAACCCCTTCGACCTGACCAAGGTGTGGCCGCACCGCGACTACCCGCTGATCCGGGTGGGCGTGATGACCCTCAACCGCAACCCGGAGAACTTCTTCGCCCAGATCGAGCAGGCCGCGTTCTCGCCGGGCAACACGGTTCCCGGGATCGGCCTGTCGCCGGACAAGATGCTGCTGGGCCGCGCGTTCGCCTACAACGACGCGCAGCGCCGGCGGATCGGCACCAACTTCCACCAGCTGCCGGTGAACCAGCCCAGGGTGCCGGTCGAGACGTACCAGTTCGACGGCCACATGGCCTACCACCACAGCGGCGCCGCGCCGGTATACGCCCCCAACAGCGGCGGACGCCCGTGGGCCGACCGCACCGGGCGGATGGACGACGGCTGGGAGGCCGACGGCGAGATGGTGCGCAGCGCCTACACCCTGCGCGCGGACGACGATGATTTCTCCCAGCCCGGCGCGCTGGTGCGCGAGGTGTTCAGCGACGCCGAGCGCGATGCCCTGGTCGAGACCGTGTCCGGCGCCCTGCTCGGCGGCGTGCGCAGCCCGGTGCTCGAGCGCGCGTTCGACTACTGGAAGTCGATCGACCCCGACGTGGGCCGCCGGATCGAGGAGACGGTGCGCCGCGGCCATGCGCCCGAACCCGCGGCGGGCATGAGCGAGAGCTGAGCCCGGCCGCCAAGGCCCCCCCGCGGCGCCATGCCGCGGGGAGGCCGGGCCCTAGTGGTGCTCGTGGCCGCCTGCGGGCGACTGCGCGGCGATCGCCCGCACCTCGAACTCCACCGCCAGCTCGCCGGCGCGCTCGAAAACCAGGGTGGCCGCTACGGAGCGCCCGGCCACGAAGCCATCGCCGGGGCCGATGAACATCAGGTGGTAGCCGCCGGGACGCAGTTCCACCGCTTCGCCCGCGGGCAGCGGCAGGCCGTCGGGCAGCGGACGCATGCGCGCCATGCCGTCCTCGTGCCGGACCTCGTGGATCTCCACCCGCTGCGCCGCGTCGCTGCGCACCTCGACCAGGCGGTCGTCCTCGCCGCCGTGGTTGCGGATCGCCAGGTAGCCGCCGGCCACCGGCGCCGCCGGCGGAATGGCGCGCGACCAGGCGGCGGAGACCTCCAGGTCGCCCGCCAGCCAGTGGCGGCCCCGGCCCTCGTGCTGCCCGTGTCCGTCCCGGGCGGCCTGCGGGTGGTCCGCGTGCGTGGCCCGGTCCGGCGCCTGGCCCTCCAGATGCGGAGCCTGCTGCCCGTGCTGGCCGCAGCCGGCCAGCAGCAGGGCCAGGGCGGCGGCGCGGAAGATCGTGGTTTTCATCGTTCAACTCCCAGTGGTTCGAGGAAAACGTGGCTGCGGTCGCGGGCGCTGCCGGAGCGCGGGCCGGCACCGCCCCGGCGCGGTCAGAAGCGGACCCTGAGCCCGGCGTGCAGCGTGCGCGGCAGGCCGGCCTGGAGGATGGCGTCGCCGGGCGCGGCGCGGTCGCGGACGCTGAACGTGCCGACGTGGTCCCTGTCGGCGAGGTTGCGCGCTTCGGCGAACAGCTGCCAGCGCTCGCGCTCGATGCCCAGGCGCAGGCCCAGCAGACTGTAGCCGCCGACGCGGTAGCGGTTGGCGAAATCCGCATGGCGCGCGCCCACCAGGTCGAAGGTGGGCCCGGCGAAGAAGCCGCTGGCATGACGGTACATGACCTCGCCACGCACGGCGTAGGCGGGTGCCGCCGGCAGGTCGTTGTCGCCGTAGACCGGATCGTCGTCGAACGAGAACGCGTTGACGGTGGCGCTGACCAGCGGCTCGATGCGGTACGCGCCGCCGCCCGGCCGGAAGCTGGCGCCGACAGCCGCCTCCAGCCCCGCGTGCACGGTGCGCGCGATGTTGGTCGACAGGCTGGTGCCGGGCGCCGACGGGTCTTCCACCGACAGGATCGCGTCGCGGATGCGCGCGCAGTACAGTGACACGTCCCAGTGCCAGGCCGCGGCCGCGCCGTCCGGTGCACTGGCACCGCGCAGGCCCGCCTCGACCACCGTGCCGTGCATGGCGTCGAGCGTGGAGCCGTCGCCGCGGGCGTCGTCCTCCAGCTCGAACACCGTCGGCGCTTCATACAGGCGGCCCAGGCTTGCGAACGCCTCGCTGCCCGGAGCCAGGCGGCGGATCACGCCCAGCCGCGGATTGAACGAGGCGTAGTCGGCGCGCAGCTGGCGCGAGGCGCCGCTGGCGATGTCGGTGCTGCGCACGTCTCGGCCGGTGAGCACGCCCTGGGCGCCGTAGACCAGGGTCCAGTCCGGCGCGAAGCGCCAGCGGTCGACCAGGAACAGCTCCACGCTGTCGGAGCGGTTGTCGATGGTGCCGGTCAGCCCGTTGCGGCGGCCGCCGTCGTTGCGGTGGTTGCCGCCGGTCTCGCGGGTGTCGGCCAGGTCGATGCCGGCCAGCAGGTCGTGGTCGCCGAGGCGCACGCCGTAGCGCAGCATGCCGCCGGCCGTGCGCTGGTCGGTCATCTTGAGCAGGCTGAACACCTCCACCGGCGGCATCGGCCCCGGTCCGTCGAAATCGACCATCACCTTGTCGACGATCGGGTGGTACAGGTGCTGCTCCTCCCACGACAGGCCCGTCTCCAGTCGCCGGCCGTCGCCCGGGTCCCACTGCGCCTTGCCCGCCAGGCGCGTGGTGCGCACGTCGAGCTGGAAATTGCCGCTGACCGCCGAAGGGTTGGCCTGGTAGGGATCGGCGTCGAACTGCGCGCGGCTCAGGCCGCCGGCCAGCTCCTCCTCGCTGTCGATGTAGCTGGCGAACAGGCGCAGCTCCAGCGCGGGCGTGGCGCGCCAGCCGGCGTTGGCATACAGCCCGGCGCGGTCCTGGCGGCTGTGTTCGCGGTGGCCGTCGCGGCCCAGCGCTTCGAGCGTCAGCATTCCATCCAGATCGCCCGACACGCCGCCGGCGGTCAGTCGTCCGCTCCACAGCCCGTGGCTGCCGGCGGCAAACGCGGCCTGCGCCGGCGGGCTGTTGCGCGCGGTGGGCGTGATGAAGTCGATCGCGCCGCCCAGGTTGCTGGCACCGTAGGTCAGCGCATTGGCGCCGCGCGCGACCACCACGTGCCGGGCCGCCACCGGGTCGAGGAAGCGGTTGTGGTTGTTGCCGTCGGCCGTGGACACCGGCAGGCCGTCCTGGAACAGCTTGACCCCATTGCCGTCGTAGCCGGTGGCATCGAGGTTCGAGCCGCGGCTGGAGAGGAACACGGCATCGCCCCCGGTGCTGCTCTCGACCCATACGCCGGGCACGTAGCGCAGCGCGTCGGCCAGGTTGGTGACCGGACGTTGGTGGAAGCTGTCGCCGTCGACGATGCTGACGCCGCCGGGCGTGAGCGCGCGTTCGGCGTCGATCGGGCTGCGGTGGCCCTGGACCTCGACGGCATCGAGCGTCCTGGCGTCCGGCGGCGGCCGGTGCCCGGGCGCGGCCCCGGCGAACGCGGTGGCAGACAACGACAGCGCGGCCAGCACGGCCACGCACGGGCGCGGCGCACGCGGCGCCCGCCGGGATGGGATCGGCATGTTCTGCTCCTGAAGCACGAAGGCGCGGCGCGAAGGCCGCGCGCGGACCGGTCGGACGTGCGGTTCAGGACAGGACGGGTGGCGCCTGGGAGCCCAGCCCGCGCAGGTTGCGCAGCGGCCGTTGCGCCAGCGCGTAGCGGCGATCGGCGGGCGGCGCGGGCCTCCACGCCAGCGCGGCCAGCAGCAGCGCCAGCACCACCAGCAGCGGGGTGGCGAGCACACAGTAGTCGCAGGCCGGCGCCATCGGCGCGGTCGGCGGCGGCGACGGTGCGGGGTCGCCGTCGGAGGCGCCCAGGAACGGCGACACATCGATCAGCTGGATGCCCGCCATCGTGCACATTTCCATCAGGATCGGCGTGCCCTTCGCGGCCGTGGCCGCCAGCGTGCGGCTCACCGTCGGCGCCAACGCCGCCAGCAGCGCCGCCAGCAGGGCGAGCACGGCCAGATGCCTGCGGATGGACGGTCGGCGGCTCATCGCCGCGGAAGTATACGGCGACGCCGCCCTTGGCTTCCTGGCGCGTCGGCGCGACTCCAGGCGCGACCGGCATGGACAGCGCACGACGCGCGCTGACCCGCGTAGTCCGGCTGCATGCAGGACGGGTGAACGCGCGCGCCGCCGGCGGCTGGCATCATCGTTGTTCCATGCGCACGCGCAGGAGGCGTCCGATGGGCCTGTTGATCGAAGGCGAATGGCACGACAAGTGGTACGACACCAGCGGCGACGGCCGCTTCAAGCGCGAGGAGGCCAGTTTCCGCGACTGGCTGAGCGCGGACGGCGGCCCCGGGCCCGACGGGCAGCGCGGATACCGCGCCGAACCCGGCCGCTATCGCCTGTACGTGAGCTACGCCTGCCCCTGGGCGCACCGCACCCTGATCGTGCGCGCGCTCAAGGGGCTCGATGACCTGCTGCCGGTGTCGGTGGTGCACTGGCGCATGCGCGAGCACGGCTGGACGTTCGAGCCCGGCCCCGGCGTCGGCCCCGAGCCGGTGATGGGTGCGCGCTACCTGCACCAGCTCTACACCCGCGCCCGTCCCGGGATGACCGGCCGCGTGACCGTGCCGCTGCTGTGGGACCAGCAGACCGACAGCATCGTCAACAACGAGTCGTCCGAGATCATCCGCATGCTCAACACCGCCTACGACGGGCTGGGCGCGAAACCGGGCGACTTCTATCCCGGGCCGCTGCGCGCGCGGATCGACACGGTCAACGAGCGCGTCTACCACACGGTCAACAACGGCGTGTACCGCGCCGGCTTCGCCACCACCCAGGAGGCCTACGAGGAAGCGGTGCTGCCGCTGTTCGAGACCCTCGACTGGCTGGAGCAGCAGCTCTCGGGCCGCGACTGGCTGGTCGGCGACGCGATGACCGAGGCCGACATCCGCCTGTTCACCACCCTGATCCGCTTCGATCCGGTCTACCACGGCCACTTCAAGTGCAACCTGCGGCGGATCGCCGACTACCCCGCGCTGCATGCCTTCACCGCGCGCATGATGGGGGTGCCGGGCATCCGCGACACCGTGCACTTCGACCACATCAAGCGCCACTATTACCAGAGCCACACCACCATCAATCCGACCGGGGTGGTGCCGGTGGGTCCGGAACAGCCGTTCTGATCCCCGACCCGCGGTCCCGGCCGCGCGCGCCTGCGCCCGCCCCGCGGCTTTGCCATGTGTCCGTCGGTCTTCGGCCACCCCCGCCCCTGTTGCGGCTGCCCGGTCCATCGCGGGGACCTGGCGCGGCGCACGGCACCCCGGCCCGCGCGTGGCCGGCGACGTCCGGGCGCCATGGACAGGCAATAAAAGGGCCCGGTGCTGGCGCGCACCGGGCCGTGCGGAGTGTCGCCGGCCGTGCCGGCGTGGCGCGGATCAGAAGTCGAACCGCACCTGCACCTGGGCGGTGTCGACGTCGGCGTCCTCGAACTCGCTGCGGACGTACTCGCCGCGCAGCGCCACCGCGTCGGTGAAGCGGTACTGCAGGCCGAGGCCGTACAGCGGATCGGTGCCATCGCCCTTGCCGGTACCGGTCAGGTCCGGCAAGGTGCGCTTGAGGTCCCAACGCTGGATGCCCGCCTTGGCGTAGCCCGAGAAGCGGTCGGTGAACGGCACGATGCCGACCGCCGCCAGCGACGCCGAGGTCGCGTCCAGGTTCTGCCCGGCGCCGTCCGGCTTCAGCTTGCCGTGGTCGGTGTAGCCGGCCTCGAGCGCGAAGTTGCGGTGGAACTGGTAGCCGCCGAAGGCCGAGAACGCGGTGTCCTCGTCGTCGTATCCGCGCTCGTCGACCAGCGACTGGCCAACGCCGAGTCCGGCATACCAGCCGGTGTCCTGGGCATGGGCGAACGAGGCGCCGCCCAGCAGCACGGCGGCGAGCGTGGTGGCAAGAAGCTTGGAACGCATGTGTGTCTCCTGTTGGGGGATGGAGCAGTCGGTCGGCCACGGGGCGTCATGCCACAACGCCACCGGGCGTGTCCTGGAGATGGGTGCGCATGCCGCCTGGCCAATCCCTCCGTTGTGGATTCTTTATCCCGTGTGCGGAACCAATCGAAAGCGCGGGTTCAGCAGCGATGCGCTCTGGCGCGACGCGCGACCGCTCCGCGCGGCGCATCGACGGCCCTGGCGGCACGTGCCCGCTGGTGCCATGCCCAGGCCTCGGCCGCACGCGGATGCGGCATGCGCGTCCACGCACGGCGCGGGCCGGGCGCGGCCGCAGGCATGCCGCTCCGGGCGCGCCGCCGGGCGGCACCTCAGGGCAACCGCAGCAGCTGGCGGCCGGAGGCCTGCAGCTGACGCAGGCTGCGCAGCGCGCGCCCCGGCAGCGACGGCGGCAGCAGGCCGGCCACGCGCGCGATCTCGCGGAACTGGCGCCGCGCCAGTTCGCCCAGGTTGGCGCCGTCGCGCAGGTCGTCGAACAGTTGCGCGGGGTCGAGCAGCGCGCGCAGCGTGTCCGCGTCCATTTGCGTCCGTGCGTGCGCGGTCAGCGCCAGGCCGTAGTCGTTGACCGCGAAGCCGAAGGTGTTGGGTGCCAGCCGGCTCCAGCGCAGCGCCAGCAGGGCGGCCAGTCCCTCGTGCACGCCACGCCCGGCGAAGGGATACACGAACAGGTGCCAGCCTTCGCGCGTCTTCGCGAACTCGGCCAGCAGGCCGTCCGCGGCCGGCAGCGCCGAGATCCGCGCCTGCAGTTCCAGCAGCGGCGCCAGCGCGCGGCCAGCCCGCGACCCGGGCGGGTGCGCGGCTGAACAGCCCGGCGCCGGCTGTTCATGATCGATGCGCCGGCGTCTCACGGACTGAGACTGCGGGCTTCCAGCCTGCGGCGATGGAAACGGCCCGCAAACTGTCCATCCTGGCCGATGCCGCCAAATACGACGCCTCCTGCGCCTCCAGCGGCGCCGGCCGGCGCGATTCCTCGCGCAGCGGCGGCATCGGCAGCACCGAAGGCATGGGCATCTGCCACAGCTACACGCCGGATGGCCGCTGCGTGTCGCTGCTCAAGATCCTGCTGACCAACTTCTGCGTCTACGACTGCGCCTACTGCGTGAACCGCGTGTCGAGCAACGTGCCGCGCGCGCGGTTCACCGTGGACGAGGTGGTCCGGCTCACCCTCGACTTCTACCGGCGCAACTACATCGAAGGCCTGTTCCTCTCCAGCGGCATCATCCGCAGCGGCGACTACACCATGGAGCAGCTGGTGGAGGTGGCGCGCCGCCTGCGCGAGGAGCACCGCTTCGCCGGCTACATCCACCTCAAGACCATTCCCGAGGCCTCCCCCGAGCTGCTGGCCGCCGCGGGCCGCTACGCCGACCGGCTGTCGATCAATGTCGAACTGCCCACCGAGCAGGGCCTGGCCGCGCTCGCCCCGGAGAAGCAGCTGCCCGCCATCCGCGGCGCGATGGGCGAACTGCGCTGGCGGATCGAGGAATCGAAGCAGGCGCGCAAGGCGGCGACCGGCACCGCTACGGTCGCCGGCGCGCCACGCCGGCGTGCGCCCCGGTTCTCGCCTGCCGGGCAGAGCACGCAGATGATCGTCGGCGCGGACGGCGCCAACGACCGCACCATCCTGTCGATGGCCGACAACCTCTACGGCAACTACCGGCTGCGCCGCGTCTACTACTCGGCCTTCAGCCCGATTCCCGACGCCAGCAGCAAGTTGCCGCCGCGTGCACCGCCGCTGCAGCGCGAGCACCGCCTGTACCAGGCCGACTGGCTGCTGCGCTTCTACGGCTACCGCATCGAGGAGATCGCCGATGGCCGCGGCGACGGCATGCTCGATCTCGATGTCGATCCGAAACTCGGCTGGGCATTGCGCCATCCCGACCGCTTCCCGGTCGATCTCAATACCGCGGCGAAGGAACTGCTGCTGCGCGTGCCAGGCCTGGGCCTGCGCAACGTCGAGCGCGTGATCGCAGCGCGCCGCCACGGCCGCCTGCGCGTGGCCGACCTCGCCCGCCTGCGTGCGCCGCTGTCGAAACTGCTGCCCTTCGTGCAGCTGGCCGACCACCATCCGCGGCGCGCGCTCGACGATCCGCAGGCGCTGCGCGCGAAGCTGGCGCCGCCGCCGCAGCAGGGATCGCTGTTCGACGCGGCCGCCTGATGGCGCGCTGGACCGCCCGCGTCGATCCGCCCTGGGACCTCGACGCCTGGCGCGACATCGCGCGCCATGCGCTGCGGGCTCGGGTGCCGCCCGTAGACATCGACTGGCAGGACGGCAACGCGCCCGCCGCGCTGCTGGCGGCGCCGGACCTGCGCGGGGCGCCGACGACCCGCCTCATTCCGCGCGCCTCCAGCGCCCTGCTTGGCATCGCCGGGGACGTGCTCTGCCATCGCGACCCGCAGCGGCTCGGGCTGCTGTACCGGCTGCTGTGGCGGATCAACCACGGCGGGCCGACCGTGCTCTCCAACCCCGCCGATGCCGACGTGCGCCGCGCCCAGGCGCTGGCCCAGGCCGTACGCCGCGACGCGCACAAGATGAAGGCCTTCGTGCGCTTCCGCGCCGTGCCGGGCGATGGCGACGCCTTCATCGCCTGGTTCGAGCCCGAACACCGCATCGTCGACCGGGTCGCGCCGTTCTTCGCGCGCCGTTTCGCCGGCATGCGCTGGGCGATCCTCACCCCCTACCGCAGCGCGCGCTGGGATGGCCAGGCGCTGGCCTTCGGCGACGGCGCGCTCGCGTCCGACGCGCCACCCGACGACGCGCACGAGGACCTGTGGCGGACCTACTACGCCCACATCTTCAATCCTGCGCGGCTCAACCCGCGGATGATGCGCCAGGAAATGCCGGTGAAGTACTGGAAGCACCTGCCCGAGGCGCAGCTGCTGCCGACCCTGGTGCGCGAGGCCGGCACGCGCGTGCACGAGATGGCCGAGCGCGAAGCGCAGGCGCCGCGGCGCAGGATTCCCGCGCGCGCCGGGCCGGCAAAAGTCGTCCCCGTGCGCCCCGACGAGGTGCCGCGGCTGCAGGACACGCCCGACCTGCCCTCGCTGCGCGACGCCGCACGCGGCTGCCGCGCCTGTCCGCTGTGGGAACCGGCGACGCAGACGGTGTTCGGCGAAGGCCCGGTGGACGCGCGCGTGCTGCTGCTGGGCGAACAGCCGGGCGATACCGAGGACCTCACCGGCCGCCCGTTCTCCGGCCCGGCCGGCCGGCTGCTCGACCGCGCACTGGCCGAGCTCGGGCTGGATCGCAATACCTTCTACCTCACCAACGCGGTCAAGCATTTCCGCTTCGAACGGCGCGGCAAGCGCCGCCTGCACCGGAATCCCGAGGCCATGCACGTCGAGGCCTGCCGCCCCTGGCTGGCGCGCGAGATCGAGGCGGTGCGGCCGGAGGCGATCGTCTGCCTCGGCGCGACCGCGGCCATGGCCCTGCTCGGCCGCGGCGTGCGGCTGATGGAAGAGCGCGGCCGGTGGCGCGAGCTGCATGACGGCACCCGCGCCCTGCTCACAGTGCATCCGGCCTGGGTGCTGCGCCAGCAGGACGGCGCGGCGCGCGAGGCCGCGTACGCCGCGCTCGTCGCCGACCTGGCCCTGCTGCGCGGCCCCGTCGACACGACGGACGACGCCCGGACGATCACCCGCTAGCCTCCGGACGCACGCCTGTCCCGGCCGGGCCGCGCGATCCGGCCCGCGCCCCCGCGCCCCGGCCGCGTCCGGCGCGGGCCGTGCCGTTGGTCATTGGCGCCCCCGGCACGACTTCGGCCACACTCGGCAGCTGCTTCCTGCCCGGTGCCCGCCGCATGTCCTACACCTCGCCGCTGTTCCTCACCTTCGCCGCCTACCTGCTGCTCATGGTCGCGATCGGCTTCATCGCCTGGCGGCGCACGCGGACCTTCGACGACTACATCCTCGGCGGGCGCTCGCTCAACAGCTACGTGACCGCGCTGGCCGCCGGCGCCTCGGACATGAGCGGCTGGCTGATGATGGGCCTGCCCGGCGCGCTGTACCTGGGCGGCGCGTCGGAGTCCTGGATCGCGATCGGGCTGGTGATCGGCGCCTGGGCCAACTGGCGCTTCGTCGCCGGCCCGCTGCGGGTCTACACCGAGCGCACGGACAACGCGCTGACCCTGCCCGACTACTTCACCCACCGCTTCGAGGACCGCAGCCGGCTGCTGCGGATCCTGTCGGCGCTGGTGATCCTGGTGTTCTTCGCGATCTACTGCGCCTCGGGCATCGTCGCCGGCGCGCGCCTGTTCGAGAGCATGTTCGGGCTGCCGTACGGGCAGGCGATGCTGTGGGGCGCGGCGGTGACCATCGCCTACACCTTCATCGGCGGCTTCCTGGCGGTGAGCTGGACGGACACGGTCCAGGCCACGCTGATGATCTTCGCCCTGCTGCTGGTACCGGTGTTCGCGATCATCGGCGTCGGCGGGCCGGTACAGGCGCTGTCGCTGATCGACCAGGTGGATCCCTCGCGACTGGACTGGTTCGCCGCCGGCGGCGCGATGGCGATCGTCTCGCTGCTGGCATGGGGCCTGGGCTACTGCGGCCAGCCGCACCTGCTGGCGCGATTCATGGCCGCCGACAGCCTGGCCACCATCCCGCGCGCACGCCGCATCGCCATGACCTGGATGGTGCTGTGCCTGGCCGGGTCGATGGCCACCGGCTTCTTCGGCATCGCCTGGTTCGCGTCCCATCCCGAGCATGCCGCGCCGGTGGAGGCCAACCCCGAGCGGGTGTTCATCGTGCTCTCCGAACTCCTGTTCAACCCGTGGATCGCGGGCGTGCTGCTGTCGGCGATCCTGGCCGCGATCATGAGCACGCTGGCGGCGCAGCTGCTGGTGTGCTCGAGCGCCCTGACCGAGGATTTCTACCGCGGCTTCCTGCGTCCGCGCGCAGGGCACCGCGAGCTGGTCTGGTTCGGTCGCGCGATGGTGCTGGCGGTGGCCGCGCTGGCGATGTGGATCGCGCGCGATCCCGAATCGCGGGTGCTGGGCCTGGTCGCCTACGCGTGGGCGGGGTTCGGCTCGGCCTTCGGGCCGGTGGTGGTGCTCTCGGTGTTCTGGAAACGCATGACCCGCAACGGCGCGCTCGCCGGCATGCTGGTGGGCGCGGCCACCGTGCTGCTGTGGAAGCAGACCGGCAGCGCGCTGTACGAGATGGTGCCGGGCTTCCTCGCCGCGACCGTGGCGATCGTGGTGGTCAGCCTGCTCGGCCCCGCGCCTGCGCCGGCGCTGCAGGCGCGGCACGAACAGGTGCGCGCGACGCTGCGCGAACAGGGCTACTGAGCGCGGCGGGCGCGGATTGATCGGCGCCGTCCATGGGCCTAGAGTCGGTCCATGGACATCCGGCTCAAGCGCGCCTATGAGCCACCGGCCCGCGCCGACGGCGCGCGGATCCTGGTCGAGCGGCTGTGGCCGCGCGGCGTCGGCAAGGAGGCGCTGGCGCTGGACCTGTGGCTCAAGGACATCGCGCCCAGCCCGGGCCTGCGCCAGTGGTATGGCCACGAGCCGTCGCGGTTCGAGGAGTTCGTGCGCCGCTACCACGCCGAGCTGGAGGCCAATGCCGCCGCCGTCGAGGAGCTGCGCGACTGGCTGCGCCGGGGCCGCACCACCTTCGTCTACGCCGCGCGCGACCCGGTGATGAACAGCGCGCGCGTGCTGCGCGACTGGCTGCTCGCCCGCTGAGCCGCGGGCTCAGTCGCCCAGCACCTGTGCGGCGTCCACCACCTCCACGCCCTGCAGCTGCCCGAGCAGGCGGTCGAACCAGGGCTTGTGCGAGACGCCGACGATGCTCAGTACCCGCACCCCGGGACGCTCGCGGAAGGTCTCGCCGATGTTGGCGACCATGCGCAGGTTGCGCAGGTCCCAGCCGGTGACGTACTGGCGGCCGTAACGCTGCGGCGAGGTGTCGGCCAGCGCGAGCGCAAAGTCGCAGCGCATCGGCACCGTCTGGTAGGCGGCGCGATTGATGTGCTGGTACAGCGGCAGCAGGTCCGGCGCCTGCCGCAGTTCGCGCAGGTACGCGTACGTTGCGGCGCATTCGGGCGGCGCGCGGTCCCAGGCGCCGCGGATCGCGGCGGCGTAGGCGTCCTCGTCGTCGATGCGCAGGTTGTCGCCGGTGTGGTCGTCCACGGGATGCACGCGCTGCAGCCCCAGGCGCACGGCCAGCGCGGCGCCGATCACCGTGTTCTCGTTGCTGGACGCGGCCCGCTTGCGCAGCGCCTGCACCAGCGCGGCGTCGAGCCCGTCGCCGGCGCGGCGCTCGGCTTCGGGCAGGTACAGCCACTGCACCAGGGCCGAGGTCAGGTCGCCCGCGGCCAGGAAGGTCGCGGCCAGGCGCCGGCGCTGCGCCGCGGTCGGCGACTGCGGCCACGCGGCCAGCTGTTCCTCCACCGAGGCGATGGCGGCCGGCACGTCCAGGCCGGTGGCGGCCCGTGCCGCGTCGGTGTCGGGACAGTAGTGCGCGATGCCCTCCTCGTCGTACACCGCCGGGTGGCGGCGCATCAGGTCGCAGGTCTCGCCGCGCATCGCTTCGACGGTGATCACCTGCGGACCGAACGCGGCCAGGCGCTCCAGCAGCCGACCGGTCTCGCGGGCGGTGACCGGACCGCCCTCCTCCTGCGCCAGGTGCACGCTGCCCAGCACCAGGACCCGCGTGGGCGGACCGGCGAAAGGCGCCCGCGGCCCGTCGTGCGGCGCAGGGGCCACCTGCGCGCACAGCGGGCTGGTGGCCAGCAGGAGGACGGCCAGCAGGGGCATTCGCATGGCAAGGTCTCCGATTGCCGTCGAGTCGTGAATGAAACGCCAGCGCGACCGGCGCGGCATGACCGGATGGTCACGGTGACGATCGACACAGTCGCCAGGCGGTCAGGGCACGATCCGCACCGGCGGGCCGGTGGCGCCGACCGCGCGTTGCCGGCCGCGCCCTCGCCGTGGGCCCGCACGATGTCGTCGCCGGGCGCCCCGGCGCGGGCCCGCGGACCGATGGTTCAATCCAGCACGCGGCAGAACACCGCCTTCAGGTAGCGCGACTCGGGCACGTGGGCCAGGAACGGATGGTCGGCGCCGGCGCCGGCCACCTTCAGCACCTGCACCGTGCGCCCGGCGTAGAACGCGGCGCGGCGCAGCATGTCGAGGAACTGCTCCTCGCTCACCAGGCCGGTGCAGGAGAAGGTGGCGAACAGGCCACCCGGCTTCACCACGCCCAGCGCCAGCTTGTTCATGTCCAGGTACTTCTTGAGCGCAGGGATCACCTGCTCGCGGTCGCGGGTCATCTTCGCCGGGTCGAGCACCACCACGTCGAAGCGCTCGCGGTTGGCGGCCGCGTCGCGCAGCCACGGGAAGATGTCGGCCTGGACGAAGCGCGGACGCACGTTGTTGAGCCGGGCGTTGCCGCGGGCAATCTCCAGCACCGCTTCATCGATGTCGATGCCCACCACCTCGGCGGCGCCGCGCACCGCGGCGTAGATGCCAAAGCCGCCGGTGTTGCAGCACAGGTCGAGCACCCGCTTGCCGGCGCAGCGGTGCGAGAGCCATTCGCGGTTGTCGCGCTGGTCGGCGAAGAAGCCGGTCTTGTGCGCGCCGGCCGGGTCGGCACGGAAGCGGACGCCGTGCTCGGTGATGACCGCCGGCTCGGTACCGGCGGTTTCGCGGAAGTCGAACGACTCCTGCTTCTGCACGTGCTCGTCGGCCAGGGCATGGAAGCGACAGCCGGGGAACTGCGCGCGCAGGGCGTCGTGGATCCACTCGCGGTGGCGGAACATGCCGGCGCTGAAGTACTCGACCACGAGCAGGTCGTCGTAGCGGTCCACGACCAGGCCGCTCAGGCCGTCGCCCTCGCTGTGGACCACGCGCCAGGCGTTGCTGGTGTCGTCCAGGCGCAGCACCTCGCGACGCAGGTGCACGGCCTCGGCGATCCTGCGCGCGAACCAGGTGGCGTCGACCGCCACGTCCGGATCGGTCTCAAGGATGCGCAGGGCGATGCGCGAGTGGCCGTTGTAGAAGCCGCGTCCGATCCAGGCCCCATCCACGCCCACGATGTCGACGATGCTGCCGGGCTTGACCCGCTGGGCCGGCTTCTCGACCAGGCGCTGGAAGATCCACGGGTGGCTGGAGCGCCAGGCGTTGCGCAGGCGGATGGTGGGGAGGGGGTCGGTCATGGATGCCAGTTTACGTGGGCGGCTTGCCCCCACCCCAACCCTCCCCCGCAGGCGGGGGAGGGAGCACGGCCGGATGCACTACCAATGCGCCGGCACCCCCTCCCCCGCAGGCGGGGGGAGGGAGCACGGCCGGACGCGCTACGAAGGCGAGGGGCACTCCCTCCCCCGCCTGCGGGGGAGGGTTGGGGTGGGGGCAAGCCGCCAGACCCTTGCATCCCCGCGATCCGCCGCCACCCTTGGCGAATGCACCTGCGCTCCGCCGACGAACCCCGGGATCCGGTCGCCCAGCGGGCCGCCGACAAGCGGCGCCTGGCCAATGCGGTCCGGGGCAGCCTCGCCTTCGTGCTGCTGCTGGTCCTGGTGTTCGGCCTGCAGGGTCTGGGCGACGCCCGCGCGCTGGCGGTCGGGCCGGGGTCGGCGGCCGGGCTGCTGGGCCTGCTCACCGCCCCGCTGCTGCACGGGTCGCCCGCGCACCTGCTGGCGAACGCCTCGGCGCTGCTGATCCTCGGCACGCTCGCGCTGGCGGTGTATCCGCGCGCCACCGTGCGCGCGCTGCCGCTGATGTGGCTGGGTTCGGGGCTGGGCGCGTGGCTGTTGGGCGAGCCCGGCTCCTGGCACCTGGGCGCCAGCGGCCTGACCCACGGGCTGATGTTCCTGGTGTTCGTGCTCGGGCTGCTGCGCCGCGACCGCGCCTCGATCGCCGCCGGCATGATCGCCTTCTTCTTCTACGGCGGCATGCTGCTCACGGTGCTGCCCCATGAGCCCGGCGTGTCCTGGCAGTCGCACCTGGGCGGCGCGCTCGGCGGCGTGCTCGCGGCGTGGCTGCTCCGGGGCAGCGATCCGATCCCGCCGCGGCGCCGCTACAGCTGGGAGATCGAGGAGGAAGAGGCCGAGCGCGCGGC
The DNA here is from genome assembly GCF_007859305.1 of Luteimonas wenzhouensis. Classification (GTDB taxonomy): domain Bacteria; phylum Pseudomonadota; class Gammaproteobacteria; order Xanthomonadales; family Xanthomonadaceae; genus Luteimonas; species Luteimonas wenzhouensis. Next base: position 42,115 of record NZ_VOHE01000006.1, on the reverse strand, counting down.
GCAGGCCGAACGCGACACCTGGGAACCCGGTTCCCCGCGCGACGTGCCGGTGCTGTGGAACCGTGGGGAGCGGCGCGACGACGAACGCGGCGTGGTGCTGCCGTTCCGTCGTCGCGAGGACTGAGGCGGCCTGGGCCGGTCGCCGCGACGGATGCGGCTCCATGGCCGAACGGCGCGAGGCCAGCGGCCCGCGCCGCCCTGCCGGCTTCGCGTAGGAACCGCCTCCCCGCTCAGGGGATGACCCGGACCTCGACCCGGCGCCGCGACGGCGACAGCAGCCCGTCGCTGCCCTCGAGCGTGGACGTGGACCCGTCGTGCGCGACCTTGACCACGATGCGTTCGGCGGGCACGCCCATCATCCGCAGCCAGTTGGCGACCGCGTCCGCGCGCCGGCGGGCGAGCATCGCGTCTTCCACCAGCACGTGCCCGGACACCGTCTCGGGCGTGGTCACCGACCAGCCGGTGATTTCCACCCGGCTGGCGTCGATGTCCAACGCGTACAGCGAGGCCATGTGGGTGAAGTAGTCGCTGAGCTGGTAGACGATGAAGTCGCGGCCATGGTCGAACCACACGCCGAAGGTGCGTTCGGCGTACGGCCTGGCCGGCAGTTCGCGCGGCTCATGGATCGGCCGGATGTTGCGCGCCGGCAGCTGGAAGCGCACGCCGGGATAGCCCTGGGCCGGGAGCATCGCGCGCGGACACGCCTGCGCGAGCACGGACACGCGCACCGGCTCGAGCACGATGCCGCCGCAGGTGTCGGCCTGCCCGGCCGACACTCTCCCTTCGACCAGTACCGCGCGGTTCCAGTCGGGCTTGGTCGGCGAGCGGGTGACGTCGTAGCGCAGGCCGTCTTCCGGGCTGTCGGCCAGCCAGCAGCCGGATTTGCGGCCGGCGTCGGTGTTGCGGTAGACCGGGCAGGTGACGAAGCGCAGCTCCGGCGAGGTCTCCGGCGCGGCGGGCGTGGCGCAGGCCGGCAGGGCCAGGCCGAGGGCCAGCGCCGCGGCCAGCGCGCGCAGGGGTGCGAACGCGCTCACAGGGCCTCCATCAGGTGCACCAGGTCCTGGATTTCCTGCTCCGAGTAGCCGATGTTGTAGCGGCGATCGTAGTACTCGATCACCTCGCGCAGGGTCTTGGCCGAACCGTTCGAGAAGTACGGCGCGCGCGCCGCGAGCCCGCGCAGGCTCTGCAGGGTGATCTTGCCGACGTCGGCGCAGCGGCCGGTGGTCAGGGCGAAGCCGGGATCGTGGGTCTCGATCACCCGGCCGTAGTGCGGATGCGGCTCGCCGGTGCAGGTGATGCGGAACAGCGGCAGGTGCGGCTGCGGATCGGCGAACGGCCGGGTGGTGGTGCCCAGGTCGACCTGGCCCGGGGCCACGTCCATGCCCATCTGGCTCATGTTGTGGCAGAAGGCGCAGCGGTCGAGCACCGGATTGCCGAAGCCCATCGGCGAGTTGATGCCGGTGGTGTCGCTGATCAGGAACATGCGCTCGCGGAAGTTCTGCGCGCCGCGCGCCACCGATTCGCGCCACGCGCGCTGCCCGGGGGTGAGGCTCGCGTCCTTGCCGGCGTCGGCCCAGGCGTTGAACTCGCTCCACACCGGCACGCCCTGGCTGCCCAGGCGCCCAGCCGGCGAGTCGCGCAGCGTCGCCGGTCCGCCCGTCGCGCCGCCGGTGTCGAGGTCGCCGCCGACGCGCGAGGTCTGCTGCGCCGCGTACACGCGCTGCTCGAAGTCGGTGATCCGGGCGATGTCCTCCGGCGACAGCCTGCCCTTGAACTCCAGGTGGGTCTGCAGGGCGTCGCGGATCTGCGCCTCCAGGCTCAGCACGCGCCGGTCGGCCATCAGGTTGCCGGACACCATCTGGCCGGTCTCGGGGTCGATCGGCAGCGGCTGGCTGCGCTTGGGATCGACCGCGAAGCCCATCGCGAGGATGTACTTGAAGTTGGCGACCGGGCGCGGGCGGCGGTAGACCGACACCATCGGCTCGGGCGCGGCCAGGCCCCAGCGGTCGCTGAGGTTGCAGCCGGTCGGGTCGCGCACGACTTCGATTTCGAAGTCGGTCTCGATCGGGCTGCCGTCGTGGTCGCGCGGCGGCCACGGCCGCGCGATCCGGATCAGGCCGTGGTCGAGCAGCAGCGAGTGCGACTCGCGCCGCTCCTGCGGCAGGTCGGGACAGTTGGAGCCGTCGAAGGCGGCGAACAGCGGATCGTGGTGCCCGCGCAGCTCCCACTGCCGGCGGATCGAATCGAGCGACAGGCTCATCGCGTCCGACGGCTGGTGGCAGGTCACGCAGGCGCGGCCGTTTTCCCCGAGCGGTTCGAAGAACGGGTGGCCGCGGGTGTCCATCGGGCCGTCGACCAGCAGCACGCGCAGCGAGCCGGCGGCGTTGGGGTAGTCGGTGCTTTCCTGCATCACCCGGCCTTCGCCGGGCTTCCACCACCGGTCGGGCTGGACGCTGGCCGCGAGGCCGGCGGCGGCCAGGCCGGCGATCGCACCGAGGGCGAGGAGGGGGCGCAGTACGCGACGACGTGAGGTGTGGGGCATGGTGGTCCTGCAAGCGGCGAGGGGCCGGCCCCGGGCCGGCCCCTGCTGGCGTCGCCGCAGCTTAGTAGAAGTCGTAGCGCACGCGCACGCCGTAGTGGCGCGGCGCGCCGTACAGCGTCCCGCCGTCGGCGGACGAGGCGTTCATCAGCTGCATGGTCGAGTAGGTGTCGTCGAACAGGTTGTTCACGAACGCGTCGAAGCTCAGGCTGTCGCTGTAGCGCAGGCTCAGCTTCGCGTCGAACACGCTGCGCGAGGAGATCTTCGTGCGCTCGCTCTGGAACGGCGTGGAGTAGCTCTCGCTGACGTAGGTGTACTGCAGGCGCGGCGTCAGCACCTTCTCGCCGAACACGAAGTCGTACTGCACGCCGGCATTGAAGGTGACGTCGGGCGAGAATGGCAGCACGTCGCCCTTGCGGACCAGCTCGTTGAGGTTGGTGAGCGTGTTCTGCAGGATCGCGTCCGCGCCGAACTCCGCGTCCAGCCAGCCCAGGCCGGCGTTGATCGAGGCGTTGCCGAGCAGGGCCACCGCTTCGAGCTCGATGCCCCTGGCCTTGCCGGAGGCGGCGTTCTGGGTCAGCGGCAGGCCGCTGGCGAGGCTGGCCAGCTGCATGTCGCGGTAGTCGGAGTAGAACGCCGCGGCGTTGAGGCGCAGGCGGCGGTCGAACAGCGTCGACTTCAGGCCGGCTTCGTAGACGTAGTTGGTCTCCGGGCCGAACGACTCCGCCACGATCGGCAGGTTGCCGCCGCCAGCCTTGTAGCCCTTGGAGGCCGAGAGGTAGCCCATCACGTTGTCGGCGAAGTCGTAGTTGAAGGCGAGCTTGCCGGTGGTCTGCGCCGACTCGAGCGTGGTGGTGCCGACGCCGCCGGGGCTTACCAGGCGGTCGTAGGACTGGCGGTCCCAGCTGCGCCGCGCGCCGACCACCACTTCGCTGCGCTCGCCCACGCGCACGTTGGCCTGGCCGAACACCGACTTGGAGTTGTTGCGCATCTCGGTGACGATGGTCGAGGTCGATTCCACGAAGTCGACGGTGTTGTTGTTGTCGCGCAGCACCGAGGCGTCGATCCGGCCGTCGAGCAGGAAGCCGCCGAGCACCCAGTCCACGGGGCCGTCGCTGGTCTTGATCAGGTTGACCTCGTGGATCGCGTTCTCGATCTGGGTGTTGGTGTAGCCCACGCGACCCGTGCCCGGCCGCGGCAGCGCGGTGTCGGTGCGGTCGCCGTCGGCCTGGTCCACGGTCTCGCCGTCCTGCCAGCTGCTCAGCCAGCGCAGGTCGAGGGTGTCGGTGAGGGCGTAGGTCGCCTCCGCCGACGTGCGCGTGCCGCGCTGGCGCATGTACGAGATCGCGTCCTCCTGGATGCTGAAGGGGTCGCTGCTGACGGTGTCGTTCCAGCGCTTGACGGCGTTGTTGTCGGTGTCGCTGTCGTAGTACTCGCCGCGCAGGTTCACCTGCAGGCGGCCGTCGAAGCCGCGCAGCGACAGGTTGGCGCGCGCGCCGGTGAAGTCGGTGTTGCCCGGGTCGCTGGGGCTGGGGCCGGTATTGGTGGTGAAGCTGTCGCGGACTTCGCGCACGGCCGCCACGCGCAGCGCGACGTTCTCGTTGATGCCGAAGTTGACCGCTCCCAGCGACTTGCTCCAGCCGTAGTCGCCCAGCGACTGCTCGACGTAGCCGAAGGTGGCGTCGTGGTCGGGCGCCGGCGTGCGCACGTAGATCGCGCCGCCGGTGGAGTTCTGCCCGGTCAGCGTGCCCTGCGGGCCGCGCAGCACCTCGATGCTCTGCAGGTCGTAGAAGCTCTGCGAGATCGACTGTTCCTGCGGCACCAGCTGGCCGTCGATGTAGAACGCGATGCCGGGGCTGGAGGTGGGCGCGGTCTGGGCCAGGCCGACGCCGCGGATGTTGATGTACATCGAGCGGTTGACCTGGTTGACCGAGATCGAGGGCACCGCCTGCATCATGTCGTGCAGGTTCTGCAGGCCGCGGCGATCGATGTCCTCGGCGGTGATGACGGTCGCCGCGATCGGCACCTTCTGCACGTTCTGGCTGCGGCGTTCGGCGGTGACCCGGATCTCGTCGAGCACCTGGATCTGGTCATCGGCCGCGGGCGCGGGGTCCTGGGCGTGCGCGGCCGCGGCGGAGGCGGAGAGGGCGAGGGCGACGGCCGTGGCCAGTCGGCGATGGCGGAGCAGAGCGTGGATCACCTGGCGTTCCTCCCTGGGGAACAGGTCTCGTGGATTGCCGTCGTGGGCCGACCGGCGCGGAAATTAGTTATTTATAACAATCATTGTGACTTGAATCCATGTAAAGTTGCAGTGCAGCAAAAGCCGCGCAACGGGTCGCTGCGCGCAGCAGCGCCCTCCCGGCCGAGGCCGGGGCCTGCGCGGGAAACGGGGGTTCAGAGCTGCTGGATGCGGCGCAGCGCGCGCTCGAGCTGGTCGTGGCCGACGTCGCCGATCGCCGCCAGGATGCCCTGCTCGAACTCGGTGACGATGCCCTCGGCCTCCACCAGCAGGCGCGCGCCCTCGGCGGTGAGGTGCAGGTGCTGGACGCGGCGGTCCTGGCGGCTGCGGGCACGACGCACCAGCCGGCGCTTGATCAGCCGGGTAATGACGCCCACCAGGTTGGGCGGCGAGATCCCCAGGGCATCGCCGATCTGGCGCTGGTTGATGCCGTGGTTGCTGTCGATCAGGACCAGGATCGAATATTCGACCGGGCGCAGCGACACCGCCTGCAGGCGTTCGACCAGGCGGCGGTGGAGCTGCAGCTGGGCGCGGGTGAGCTGGTAGCCGAGCAGTCCCTGCAGCCGCGACTGCTCGACGCTGCCGGCATCGTCCTGTACCGCGGCCTGGGTCTCGGCATCCATCGGCATGTCGGGGGTCGGGGGGAGTCGGGCAAGAGTCTAGCGGCAACGGACGGGCAGGAGGAGGCAGGCGGGCGCGACGGCGGGAAACGCGCGCGCCTGTGGAAACCGCCGCCGTCGCGTCGCGCACGTCGCTCCGCGCAAGCGCCGGAGCGCCGCATCCGCGGTGCGGCGGGCAAGGCACGCCGTGCCGACCGGGTTCAGGCCACGACCTGGACGATGTCCCCCGCATCGCGCGCGTAGTCGAGCGCGTACGCCAGCTCCGCCGCGGTCTGCGCATGCAGTTCCAGCAGCGGCTGCCCGCGGGCGACCTCGTCACCCAGGCGCACCCGCAGGCGCAGGCCGGCGGCGGGGCTCTCCGGGGCGCCGGCGAGCTTGGCCAGCCGCGACAGGCGGCGGTTGTCGACGTGCACCACGCGTCCGCCGTGGGTGGCCACCAGTGGCGCCACGCAGGCGGCCTGCGGCGGGGTGCGCAGTCCGCCCTGGGCCTCGCAGATGCGCACGAAGCGTTCCCAGGCGCGGCCGCTGTCCAGCGTTTCCAGCGCCAGGCGCGGGCCGGCGCCTTCGGCGGCCACACCCCCGAGTTCGAGCACGACCCCGGCGATGTCGGCGGCGCGCTCGCGCAGGTCCGGGGGCGCGTCGTGTTCGCAGCGCAGCACCGCCAGCACGTCGCGCGCCTCCAGCGCCGGGCCGATGCCGCGGCCCACCGGCTGCGCGCCGTCGGTGAACAGGCAGCGCACCACGAGGCCGAAGCGTTCGCCGACCGACTGCATGCGCGCGGCCAGGTGGCGCGCCGCCTCGGGGCTGCGGATCTTGGCCGTGGGCCCGACCGGAATGTCGATGGCGACATGGGTGGCGCCGGCGGCGATCTTCTTCGACAGCACCGAGGCGACCAGCTGGCCCTCGGTGTCGATGTCCAGCTCGCGTTCGATGCGCACGAAGATGTCGTCGGCCGGGCTCAGGTGCATCGCCCCGCCCCAGGCCAGGCAGCCGCCTTCGCGCTCGACCACGCGCCGCAGCGTGGACAGGTCGAGGTCGACCGGGGCCAGCGTTTGCATGGTGTCGGCGGTGCCGGCGGGCGAAGTGATCGCGCGCGAGGAGGTCTTGGGCATCACCAGGCCGTTGGCGGCCGCGATCGCGACCACGATCGGCGAAGTGCGGTTGCCCGGCAGGCCGCCGACGCAGTGCTTGTCGACCACGACCGGCGAGGGCCAGGACAGGCACTGCCCGACCTCGACCATGGCATGGGTCAGGTGCACGGTTTCGTCCGCGTCGAGCGGCAGGGCCGCGGTGGCGGTGAGGAAGGCGGACAGGTGCACGTCGGTGTAGCGGCCCTGGACCACGTCGCGGACGATGGCCGCCATGTCGCCCGCGTCGAGCCGGCGGCCGTAGATGCGGCGGCGAACGCCGGCCAGCGATTCGAGTACCGGCGGATGGCGCACCTGCACCGGTTCGCCCTCGGCCAGCCCGAGCGCGCGCCACGCCGCCTCCGACAGCGCCACCTGGTCGGGCGGGAAGCGCTCGTCGTCGGTCTGGTAGAGCAGCGCCTGCACCTGCCGTTCGCCGCGGGTCACCAGCACCTGGCTGCGCGGCGACAGGCCCTCGGAGCGGCAGACGTGGCAGTCGCTGCGCATCACCGCGATCGGCTGGTGCGCCGCGTGCAGCTGCAGGCGCGCGGCGCGCAGCGGCGGCAGGGACGGCGGGGGCGCGACGACGCTCATGGCGCCCTGTCCTGCAGCACGCGCGGATCGCCGCGGCCGTCGAGCGCGTCGCGCAGCGGCGCGTCGAGCAACTCCTCGCGCGGCCATCCCGCCACCGCCGTGCAGGCATCCACCGCGTGCGCCCAGGTACAGCGGTTGGCGAACAGCATGCCGGGCACGTCGAGCGTACCGCCGCGGCTGATGTAGCCCAGCGCACGCGTGCGCGCGGGGCCCGAGTCGATGCGTCGCAGCACGCCCAGCATCGGCTCGGGGCGGGTGTGGCTGAGGAGCACGCGCGGCAGCTCCGGCGGGAACAGCGCCTGCACCCTGGCGTCGTCGGCCACGAACGCGGCCTCGATCGCGTCGCGCGGCACGCGCAGGCGTCCGGGCTCGAGCACCACGCTCACGCAGGCGCGCCGGCCGCGCGCGGCGAGGTGGCGCTGCGCGGCGAGCGCGGCGTCGAGCTGGTAGGCGCCGATCGCCACCAGCTGCACGTCGGCCTCCAGCGGATCGCCGACGACCTGGCCCGCGCCGTCGCGCACCAGGCGCTGCGCGGCCTCCGCGTCGAAGTGCTCTTCGACCTCGCGCTTGGACACCACCACGCAGGCGACCTGGCCGCGCCCGGCATAGACGTCGCGCAGCGCGGCGACCGCGGTATTGCCATCGACGGGGAACAGCACGCGCGCGGTGTCGGACATCTCGCCCAGCAGCGCCTCGCCGATGGTCGGGTCCTGGTGCGACTGCTCGTTCTTGCTGTTCTCCCAGGTGTGCGAGGTCACCACCAGCGGCACCGGCAGCCAGCGCGGCGGTTGGCCGACCTCGCGCTGGCGACGGGCGAAGATGGTTTCCTGGCGCAGCAGGCCCAGCATCTTCACCGCGAACGCCTCGTAGCTCACCACCAGGTTGAGCCCGCCCTTGTTGGCCAGCGCCGCGGCGGCCACCGCCTCTTCGTTGAGCGCGGTGATGATCGCGCCGTGCAGGTCCTCGGCCACGCCCGGCTCGGGCGCGTTGACCCGGTGCCTGAGCCGCTGCAGGGTGCCGCCCATCTTGTTGCTGGCCAGCTCGTCCGGATTGCCGATGCGTACGCGCAGGCCGGGATTGGCCTCGACCAGGGACACGAACCAGCGGTCGAGCGCGGCCATCGCGCTGGCGCTGCCGCCGGGCGTGGCCCAGTCCGGTTCCGGGAGCACCGGCGCGGGCGGGTCGCGGTGCGCCATCGGATGCAGGCTTTCCTTCACCCGGCCCTGGGCGGCGTGGCAGTCGAACGCGGCGAGCGCCGCGTCGAGTTCTTCCGGCGGCACGAACAGCGCGGCGGCGCCGCGATTGAAGGCCTCGCGCGCGGCGGCATCGTGGCGCGGGTTGCCGTCCAGCGGCAGGTTGTGCGCGGCATTGCGGCCGGCGCCGGGGAAGCCGAACCCCTTCTCGGTCTCGGCGATCACGTACGGCAGGCGCGCGGGATAGCGGCGCTTGGGGCTGGCGGCGAAGGCGCGCAGCACGTCCTCGGCCTCGACGATCGCGCAGGCGATCGCGGACGGGTCGCGCCCGTCGACGATCACCGGGTCGAAGCCGTTGTGGCGCACGTCGCCGGCCAGCCACTGGGCCCCGCCCTCCTGCACGATCTGGGTGCGCTGCTCGATGCGGCGGCCGTTGAGGATCATCACCGGGATCGCGGCGCCGCAGTCTTCGGCGCGCCACCAGCGCGGGGCCCAGTCCTGGCCGCGCTGCTCCTCGAACGCGCCGTCGCTGAGGAAGGCGACCAGGCTCTCGCCCGGGAGCGGCATGTGCACGTACTGCAGCCCGGCGAAGCCGAGGTAGCCGCCTTCGCTGACCGCGCCGGCCGTGTCCGGCCCGGCATGGCTGCCCAGCGGCACGGCGGGCCGGCCGTCGGCGTCGATCGCGTAGCAGTAGAAATCGGCGACCAGCCGCGACAGGCCTTCGGCGCTGCGGTCGTAGCGGCCGCGCTGGCGCGGCGAGACGTCGCCGGTCAGCGCGTTCACCGCCTCGATCGCGGCCACGCAGTGGCCCTGGCCCATGATCCAGCCGCGGGTCTGGCCGGTCAGGGCGTTGGCCAGCAGGTAGCCCACGAACCCCTGGACCATGTTGAGCGAGCCACCGGTGTGGCCTTCGGGCGCGGGCTTGAAGTCGTCGGCGTCGAGCGGCGCGCCGGACAGGTCGATGCGCCGGGCATAGGTCATGTGCGCGACCACGCTCATGGCCATGCAGGCCAGGCGGTCGGCGGCGGCGAGGAGCCCGTAGGCGGCCTCGGCCGAGGCGATGCGGCCGTCCTGGAGCAGGCGCGCGACCAGGGCCTCGACGCGGGCGACGGTCGCGTCGCGGTGGACGATGGGCCCATGGCCGGCGATCCAGCGCTCGCGTGAGGTGTCGGTACTCATGGCGGTGGATCCTCCCTCTGGTGCGGCGCGTCCGCGCCGGTCGGGTCAGTCGCGCAGGTCGCGCCGCAACGCGTCGGCCAGCAGCGGCGCGAGCGCGATGCGGTTGCTCGGATGCGGTACGGAGTCGGTGGACGTGATGCGTGCGAACCGCGGCGCGAGCTCCTCGAAGGCGCCGTCGGCGAGCAGCGCGTGCACCACCACGCATTCGGCCCGGGGCAGGCCCTGCGCCTCCAGGCCGCGCGCCGCCTCGGCCAGGGTGCGGCCGGACGAGGCGATGTCGTCCACCAGCACCGGGGTGCGGTCGCGCCACCGCGACAGATCGGGCAGGTCGATGCGCACCTCGCGGTCGCCGAGCCGGGTCTTGCGCAGCACCACGTGCGGCGCGCCGATGCGGGCCGCGATGGCACCGGCCCACTGCCCGCTCTCCTCGTCGGGGCCGACCACCAGTGGCGCGTCCACGTGCGCGGCGATCCAGTCGGCCAGCAGCGGCGCAGCCTGCAGGGTCGCGGTGGGTATGGAGTAGATCGCCGACAGCGCCGGGTGCCGGTGCAGGTGCGGGTCGACGGTGACCAGCCGGTCGACGCTCGCCGACAGCAGCCGCGCGAAGCTGCGCGAACTGACGCACTCGCCGGGGAGGAAGCGGATGTCCTGGCGCATGTAGGCCAGGTAGGGCGCGACCAGGGTGACCTCGCGGGCGCCCAGCTCGCGGGCGGCGTCGGCGGCGAACACCAGGGCCAGGAAGCCCGGGTCCGGCCGGGCCAGGGTGCAGACCAGGTCCACCGGCCGCCCGGCCGGGTCGCCGTGCAGGCGCACGTAGCTTTCGCCATCGGGGAAGCGGCGGGTCTCCACCCGCCCGGTCTCGCCATCGCAGGCCCGGGCCAGCGCGGCGGCCAGCGCCTCGTTGCCCGGCATCGGCAGGATCAGCCTGCGCATGCCCCGCCCTCCCTGCGCAGCCCCCGGCTCACAGGCGGACCTTGTCGAGGATGATCAGCAGCGCGCTGACGCCGGCCAGGAACAGCACCAGCACCCCGCTCCAGGCCGCGCCGACACCGCCGCGGCGGCGCAACAGCAGGTTGAGCAGACCCACCGCCAGCACCGGCGCCAGCAGCACCACCAGCAGCATCTTCCAGATCGAAGCGTCGAGGCCGAGCAGCATCACCTTCCGTCCTTCCGCGGCGCCGCCGCGGTGCGCAGTCAGCCCAGCGCGCGCAGCGCGTCGCGGGCGGCCACCCATTCCTCGTTGGTCGGCTCCACGCCCACGCGCACGCGGCTGGCGTCGCTGGAGATGATCGGCGCGTCGACCGCGTTCGCGCCTTGATCCAGCGCAAGCCCGAGGAAGGCCAGGTCGCGGCACACACGCTCGCGGACGAAGGCGTTGTGCTCGCCCACGCCGGCGGTGAACACCAGCAGGTCCAGGCCGCCCAGCACCGCGGCCAGGGCGCCGATCTCGCGCACGATCCGCCGCACATAGAGCTCCAGCGCCAGGCGGGCGCGCTCGCCGGTTTCGCCTGGATCGCCCTCATGGCGCACGACCACCCGCGGCTCGGACGAGATGCCCGACACGCCGAGCAGCCCGGAACGGTGGTAGAGCATCTGCCCCACCTGTTCCAGCGACAGCTTCTCGATCTCCATCAGGTACAGCAGCGCGCCCGGGTCGAGCGCGCCGGTGCGGGTGCCCATCATCAGGCCGTCGAGCGCGGAAAAGCCCATGGTGGTGGCGACGCTGCGCAACCCCTGCATCGCGCACAGGCTGGCGCCGCTGCCCAGGTGCGCCACCACCACCCTGCCCCGCGCGAGGTCGCCGTGGCGCTCGGGCAGCGCGGTCGCCATGTATTCGTAGGACAGGCCGTGGAAGCCGTAGCGGCGCAGGCCGCGCTGCCAGCAGTCCCAGGGCAGCGGCAGCAGCTTCTCCACGTCCGGCAGGGTGTGGTGGAAGCCGGTGTCGAAGCAGGCCGCCTGCGGGATGTCGGGGCGTTCGCGCAGCAGGATCGCGATCGCCTCGAGCGCGAACGGCTGGTGCAGCGGGGCCAGCGGGATGTAGCCCTCGAGGTCGGCCAGCACCGCGGCGTCCACGCGCGTGGGCGCGAAGTAGCGACTGCCGCCATGGACCACTCGATGGGCGATCGCGGCCAGCCGGCGGCCGCCCAGGCGCGCCACCACGCCCTCGCGGATGCGCTGCAGCGCCGACAGGTAGGGCCGTTCCGGGTCCAGCGCGACCGGCGCCGGCTCGATGCCGGTCTCGCCGTAGGTCGGCGACGGCCCGCCGATGCCATGGACCTTGCCGTTCCAGGCCGGCTGGCGCGGCAGCGGGTCCTGGCCGGCGTCGAACAGCGCGAACTTGATGCTCGACGAACCACAGTTGAGCACCAGCACCAAGTCGCCACGGGTGGGATAGCGGTCGGCGGGGCGGTTCATGCGCGGGACTCTCCGGGCTCGGGCAGGGACAGGCGGCGATGGCGCAGGCGCAGGGCGTTGCCCACCACCGAGGTGGAGCTGAAGCTCATCGCCACCGCGGCGATCATCGGCGACAGCAGCAGGCCGGTGAACGGGTACAGCACGCCGGCGGCGATGGGCACGCCCAGCGCGTTGTAGGCCAGGGCGAACAGCAGGTTCTGGCGCATGTTCGACACCGTGGCCTGCGACAACGCGCGCGCCGTGGCGATGCCGCGCAGGTCGCCCTTGACCAGGGTCACCTGGGCGCTGTCCATGGCCACGTCGGTGCCGGTGCCCATGGCGATGCCGACGTCGGCGCGGGCCAGCGCCGGGGCGTCGTTGATGCCGTCGCCGGCCATGGCCACCACCCGGCCTTCGCGCTGCAGGCGTTCGACCAGGGCCAGCTTGTCCTGCGGCCGGACCTCGCCGTGGACCTCGTCGATGCCGAGTTTCGCGGCAACGGCATTCGCCGTAGTCAGGCCGTCGCCGGTGGCCATCACGATGCGCAGGCCGGCCGCATGCAGCGCCTCGATGGCCGCCGGCGTACTGGCCTTGACCGGGTCGGAGACCGACAGCAGGCCGGCGAGCGCGCCGTCCACGGCCAGGAACATCACGCTCGCGCCCTGGCCGCGCAGGGCTTCGGCGGGTTCGCGCAGGGGCGCCACGTCGACCCCCGCGTCGCGCATCAGCGCGGTATTGCCCAGCGCCAGCGCGCGGCCTTCCACGCGCCCGCGCACGCCGATGCCGGTGCTCGATTCGAACCCTTCCACCGGCACCAGCGCCATGCCGCGTTCGCGCGCGGCGGCGACGATGGCCTGCGCCAGCGGATGCTCGCTGCCCTGGTCGAGGCTGGCGGCCAGGCGCAGCACCTCGTCGGCGCTGCCGCCCTCGACCGCGACCGCCTCGCCGAACGCCGGACGCCCCTCGGTGAGGGTGCCTGTCTTGTCCACGACCAGGGTGTCGACCTCGCGCAGGCGCTCGATCGCGGCGGCGTCGCGGAACAGCACGCCCATCGTCGCGCCGCGGCCGGTGGCGACCATCACCGACATCGGCGTGGCCAGGCCCAGCGCGCAGGGGCAGGCGATGATCAGCACCGCCACCGCGTTGACCAGCCCGTACACCCAGCCCGGTTCGGGCCCGAACAGGCCCCAGGCGAAGAACGCGACCACGGCCACCGCGACCACGCCCAGCACGAAGCGGCCGGCGACCACGTCGGCCAGTCGCTGCATCGGCGCCTTCGAGCGCTGCGCCTGCGCCACCATCTGCACGATCTGCGCCAGCAGGGTCTCCGATCCCACACGCTCGGCGCGGATCACCAGCGCGCCGGCGCCGTTGAGGGTGGCGCCGGCCACCCGGTCGCCGGCGCGCTTGCCGACCGGCAGCGGCTCGCCGGTGAGCATGGACTCGTCGACGCGGCTGGTCCCCTCCAGCACCACGCCGTCCACCGGCACCTTCTCGCCCGGGCGCACGCGCAGCCGGTCGCCGACGTGGACGTGGTCGAGCGGGATGTCCTCCTCGCCGCCATCCTCGCGAAGGCGGCGCGCGGTCTTCGGCGCCAGGCCGAGCAGCGAGCGGATCGCGGCCGAGGTCTGCGCGCGTGCCTTGAGCTCGAGCAGCTGGCCGAACAGGGTGAGGGTGACGATCACCGCCGCGGCCTCGAAATACACCGACACCCGCCCCATCGACGAGAAACCGGCCGGGAACACGCCCGGCGCCAGGGTGGCGACCACGCTGTAGGCATAGGCCGCGCCGGTGCCCAGCGAGATCAGGGTCCACATGTTCGGGCTGCGGTTGCGCAGCGACTGCCAGCCGCGCACGAAGAACGGGGCCCCGGCCCAGAGCACCACCGGCGTGGACAGCAGCAGCTCGATCCAGCTCCGGGTGGCCGGGTCGAACCACGGCAGCCGGTGGCCGAACATGCCGAGCACGAACACGGCCGCGGTCAGCGGCAGGGTCCACCAGAAGCGGCGGGAGAAGTCGCGCAGCTCGGGGTTGTCGCCCTCGTCCAGGCTCGGCAGCTCCGGTTCCAGCGCCATGCCGCACTTGGGGCAGGTGCCCGGGTGGTCCTGGCGCACCTCCGGGTCCATCGGGCAGACGTACATGGTGCCCGGCGGGGGCGGCGGCGCGGCCGGCGGCGGCGCGCTGCCGTCGTAGCGCACGGGGTCGGCGGCGAACTTCTCCGCGCAGCGCGCGCTGCAGAAGCGCCAGGCGCGGCCGGCGTGTTCGACCCTGTGCGGGGAATCCGGCTTGACGGTCATGCCGCAGACCGGATCGCGGTCGTCCGGGAGCGCCTCGCGGCTGCCGTCGTAGCGCGACGGGTCGGCGGCGAACCTCGCGGCGCAGCGCGCGCAGCAGAAATGCCAGGTGCGCCCGGCATGTTCGACCGCGTGCGGGGACTCCGGCGCCACCACCATGCCGCAGACGGGATCGCGCCGCTGCGTCGTCGCCGCGCGGACGGGGTCTTGATACGCGCTCACGTCGCGTCCTCCCCGGAGAGCGCGTTGAGGATCGGGCAGGCCTCCGCCCGTCCGTGGCCGGGGCAGGCGGCCACCAGGGTGCGCAGGCCGTCGCGCACGCGCTCGAGTTCGGCGATGCGCGCGTCGACCTGCGCCTGCTTGCGCGCGGCCACGGCACGGATGCTGGCCACGTCGCTGCGCTCGCCGAGGCTGAGCAGTTCGGCGATGTCCTCCAGCGAGAAGCCCAGCGCCTTGGCGCGGCGGATGAAGCGCAGGCGCTTGAGTTCCGCGTGACCGTAGCGGCGGTAGCCGGACGCCAACCGCCCGGCAGGTGGCAGCAGGCCGACGCGCTCGTAGTAGCGCACGGTGTCGATGGCGACGCCGGCGGTCCGGGCGAGCTGGCCGATGCGCATGGAGGACATGGGCGATCTCCGGGCGGGGGCCTACAGTCTGCAGTCTGGACCTGAGTCCAGAGTCAAGGGCGACGGCGGCGGCGTGCCCCTTCCCCCGCACGCGGGGGAGGGAGAAGAGCCGCGTCGTCAGGAGCGCCCGGCCGGCCCCTTCCCCCGCCTGCGGGGGAAGGCTGGGATGGGGGCACGCTCCGGCGCGGAACCGCTTGCCATCGCGACCTGCGGCAGGCTGCCCCCCACCCCGGCCCCCTCCCCCGCGCGCGGGGGAGGGAGAGGAGCCGCATCGGGTGCAGCCGGCCGGCTCCTTCCCCCGCCTGCGGGGGAATGTCGGGATGGGGGCGCTGTGCGACTGCCGGGTCAGGGCGGCGCGGTGCGGTAGCGGTGCGCCAGCATCAGGGCGATGGCGCACGAGGCCAGGCGCGACTCGCGGGAGTCGGCGCGGCTGGTCAGCACCACCGGCACCTTCGCGCCCATCACGATCCCGGCGCTGGCCGCGTCGCCCATGTACATCACCTGCTTGGCCAGCATGTTGCCGCTCTCCAGGTCCGGCACCACCAGCACGTCGGCCTGGCCGGCGACGTCGGACACGATGCCCTTGGTGCGCGCGGCGGCGATCGACACCGCGTTGTCGAACGCCAGCGGGCCGTCGAGCACGCCGCCTTCGATCTGGCCGCGGTCGGCCATCTTGCACAGCGCCGCGGCATCGAGGGTGGCCGGCATCGACGGCGTCACCGTCTCCACTGCGGCCAGGATCGCCACCTTCGGCCGCTCGACCCCGATCACGTGCGCCAGCTCGATCGCGTTGCGCACGATGTCGGCCTTCTGCGCCAGGTCCGGCGCGAGGTTGATCGCCGCGTCGGTGACGATGAACGGGCGCGGGTAGTGCGGCGTCTGCAGCACGAAGCAGTGGCTCACGCGGCGCTTGGTGCGCAGGCCGCCGGCCGAGGACACCACCGCCCCCATCAGCTCGTCGGTGTGCAGGCTGCCTTTCATCAGCGCCTCGACCTTGCCCTCGCGCGCCAGCGCCACCGCGCGCTCGGCGGCGGCGTGGCTGTGCGGCACGTCCTCGACCGCGATCCCGGCCAGGTCGATGCCGGCTTCGGCGGCCGCGGCCTCCAATCGCGCGCGGGGCGCCACCAGCACCGGGTCGATGAGGCCCGCGTCGCGCGCGTCCATCGCGCCGGCCAGGCTGAGCGGATCGCAGGGATGCACCACCGCCACCTTCACCGGTTCGAGCGTGGCGACGTGGGCCAGCAGCCGCGACAGGCCGTCGTCGCCGGCCACGTCGAGGCGGATCTCCGGCAGCGCGGTGCGCGGGCGCTCGATGCGCTCGTCGGGCGCGATCACCTGCGCCTCGCCCTCGATCGCCACCTCGCCGCGCTGGTTGGTGCCCTTGCAGGCCAGGGTCACCAGGCGCCGCCCGGGCTCGAGCGCGGTCACCGTGACCTGGATCGTGAGCCGGTCGCCGATCCGCACCGGCGCCAGGAAGCGCAGGGTCTGGCCGAGGTAGATCGTGCCGGGGCCGGGCAGGCGCGTGCCGAGCACCGCCGAGATCAGCGCCCCGCCCCACATGCCGTGCGCGATCACGCCGCTGTAGCGCGTGGACGCGGCGAACTCGGGATCGACGTGGGTCGGGTTGAGGTCGCCCGAGAGCAGGGCGAACAGCTGGATGTCCTCCTGCGCCAGGGTGCGCTCGATGCTGGCGCAGTCTCCGACCGACAGTTCGTCGAAGGTGCGGTTGCGCAGGACGCGCAGGTCGTCGTCGCGGGGCGGCAGGTTCATGCGCGCACCGCCAGCAGGTCGGCCTGGACCGTGGCCAGGATCCGCCGCGCCACGCTGCCCACCACCAGTTCGTGGATCGCGCCACGGCCGTGGGTGCCGAGCACGACGAGGTCGGCGCCGAAGGTCTCGAGGTACTGCTGCACGAGTCGCGCGGGTTCGCCGTGCTCGACCAGCAGCTCGACCTCGTCGCCCAGGCCCTCCTCGCGCAGGAACGCGCGCCCTTCCTCGCGCAGCTGCGCGGCGGTGTCGGCCAGCGCCTGGTCGCGGGTGCTGTCGAGCAGGCCCAGCATCGGCACCGAGTAGCCGTGCAGCACGGTCATCGGCGTGCCGGGGAACAGGGCGCGCGCGCGCCGCAGCGCCGCGCGGCAGGCCTCGGAGAAATCGCTCGCGAACAGCAGCCGGCGGTACGGGCGGTGCGCGCGCTCCTTGACCATCAGCAGCGTGGCGCCGGGCCGGCGCAGCACGCGGTCGACGGTCGATCCCAGCACCGCGGGGCCCACCAGGCCGTCGCGGACCGGCCCGGTGACCAGCACCGCCTCGCCCAGCGCATCGAGCAGGCCGGCCACGTGGTCGCCGGCCGCGCCCCGCGCCACGTGCACCTCCCACCGGCGCGGGGTGGCCTCGAACTCGCGCTCGAGCCGGCGCCGCGCGAGCTGCACGTCGTCCGGCTCGGTGTACCAGCCGGGCAGGTCGTGGCGCGGCACGTTGCGCGCCGAGCGCTCGAACGGCTCGACCACCGTCGCCGCCAGCGCGCGAGCGCTGCCGCCGCGCGCGAGCGCGATCGCGCGATCGGTGGCGCGGTCGCAGCGCGGCGACAGGTCGGTGGCCAGCAGCAGGTGGCTCGCCTGGATGGTCCCGGCATCGGGTGGGTTCATGCATGGGCTCCCTGGGGCGTGGACCCCGATCCTGCCACGGTGCGCAGCTCTGCGAACACGTCGAAGCGGCGCAGCAGCCATTTCTCCAGTTCCAGCAGCGCCAGCAGCACCACGCCGGCCGCTACCACCACGAGATTCTCCAGCAGCGGCACCGGGCGGCTGCCGAACACCGCATGCATCCACGGCAGCCAGGTGAACGCCACCTGCGCCAGCACCACGGCCGCGATCGCCCACAGCACCGCCGGCGTGCCGCGCAGGCCCCGCAGCGAGAACGAGGTGCCGTGCAGGTAGCGCACCGCGAACAGGTAGAACACCTCCAGCACGCAGAAGGTGTTGACGACCATGGTGCGCGCGGTCTCCAGGTCGTGTCCGCGCGCGCGCGCCCAGGCGAACACGGCGAACACCAGCGCGCTGAACAGCACCGACACCAGGCAGATCCGCCACAGCATGAAGGGCGAGACCAGCGGCGCGTCGCGGCGCCGCGGCGGGCGCGACATCACCCCGGGCTCGGGCGGCTCGAACGCCAGCGACAGGCCCAGGGTCACGGTCAGCACCATGTTGATCCAGAGGATCTGCACCGGCGTCATCGGCAGCACCCAGCCCAAGGCCAGCGCCAGCACCACGGCCAGCGCCTCGCCGCCGTTGGTGGGCAGGGTCCAGGCGATCACCTTGCGGATGTTGTCGTACACCGCGCGGCCCTCGTGCACCGCGGCGGCGATCGAGGCGAAGTTGTCGTCGGCCAGCACCATCTGGCTGGCCTCCTTGGCCGCCTCGGTGCCCTTGTGGCCCATGGCGATGCCGATGTCGGCCTGGCGCAGCGCGGGCGCATCGTTGACGCCGTCGCCGGTCATGGCCACGGTGTGGCCGCGCGACTGCAGCGCGCGCACGATCCGCAGCTTGTGCTCGGGCGTGGTGCGCGCGAACACGCTGGCCTCGGCGGCGAGCGCGGGCAGGTCGGCGTCGGCCACGTGCTCGAGCTCCTGCCCGGTCACCACCCGCACCCGGTCGGCCAGCCGCAGCTGGCGGGCGATCGCCGCGGCGGTGGCGGCATGGTCGCCGGTGATCATCTTCACCGCGATGCCGGCGCCGCGGCAGTCGGCGACCGCGCGGATCGCTTCCTCGCGCGGCGGGTCGATGAAGCCGACCAGGCCGGCGAACACCAGCCCGCCCACGTCCTCCAGCGCCAGCTGCGCGGGCACGTGGTCGAGGCGGCGGAAGGCGAAGCCGAGCACGCGCTGGCCGGCGTCGCCGGCGGCATCGATCGCGGCGCGCCACGTCGACGGATCCAGCGGCGCCTGCGCGCCGTCCGCGCCGGCCTGGGCCACGCTCAACGCCAGGACCTGTTCCGGCGCGCCCTTCACGCACAGCAGCGCGCCCTCGCCGTCGGCGTGCAGGGTGGCCATGAAGCGGTGCGCGGCGTCGAACGGCACCTCGTCCAGGCGCGGATGCGCGGCGCGCAGGGCCTCGCGGTCGATCCCGGCGCGCGCCGCCAGCGCCAGCAGCGCGGCCTCCATCGGGTCGCCGTCGGCGCGCCAGTGGCCGTCGGATGCTTCGCGCAGGTGGGCGTCGTTGCACAGCAGGCCGATGCGCGCGACCGCGCGCGCGGCCTCGAGCGCCGCGCCGTCGCCACCGGCCGCGTCCAGCCGCCCGTGCGGCGCGTAACCCTCGCCCTGCGCCTCCACCCGGCCGGCAACGGTCACCACGCTGCGCGCGGCCATCTCGTTGCGGGTCAGGGTGCCGGTCTTGTCCGAACAGATCACGGTGGTCGCGCCCAGCGTCTCGACCGCCGGCAGGCGCCGGACGATGGCGTGGCGTGCGGCCATGCGGCGCACGCCCAGGGCCAGGGTGATGGTGATGACCGCGGGCAGGCTTTCCGGGACCACGCCCACCGCGAGCGCCACCACCACCATCAGCGCATCGAGCCAGGCATAGCCGCGCACGGCCACGGCGAACAGGAACAGGGCGACGGCAGCGACCAGTGCCGCCACCGTGAAGCCGCGGCCGAAGCGCCGGATCTGGCGCAGCAGCGGGGTTTCCAGCGGTTCGATCCCGCCCAGCAGCGCGCCGATCCGGCCGATCCGGCTGCGCGGACCGGTCGCCACCGCCAGCGCCACCGCCTGGCCGGTCGCCACCAGGGTGCCGGAATGGAGCATCGAGGTGCGGGCGGCCAGTTCGGCGTCGGGGGCCACCGGATCGACCTGCTTGTCGACCGGCACCGACTCGCCGGTGAGCACCGATTCGTCCACGCGCAGGCCGCGCGCGCGCAGCAGCCGGGCGTCGGCCGGCACGCGGTTGCCGGCTTCCAGCAGCAGCACGTCCCCGGGCACCAGGCTCGCGACCGGCACCGTGGCCCGGCGCCCGCCGCGCAGCACGCGCGCGGTGGGCGCGAGCATCGAGCGCAGCGCCGACAGCGCCTGCTCGGCGCGCCCTTCCTGGACCACGCCGACGATGGCGTTGACCAGCACGACGGCGGCGATCACGCCCGCGTCGGCGTAATGCCCCAGCAGCGCCGACAGCACCGCGGCGGCGAGCAGGAACAGGATCAGCGGATCGTTGAACTGGCGCAGCAGGCGGCGCCAGCCGGGGACGCGCGGCGGTGGCGGCAGGGCGTTGGGGCCGTACTGCCCGAGCCGGCGCGCGGCCTCGTCCGGCGCCAGACCGTCCCCGTCCACCCCCAGCCGCGCCAGCGCCTCCCCCGGTTCGAGGGCATGCCAGTCGTCGGGCGCCGGGGCCGCCGGCGCGGCGGGCGGTGCCGGTTTACCCACCCCGCTTGCGCGCCCCGCCCCGGCTGCCGGCCGACTGCATCGCGGCGATGGCCTGGTCCATGCTCGACAGCAGCGCTTCCCACGACCCGGCCGTGGCCGAGGCGATACCTGCGTCGATGCCGGCTTCGGTCCAGGCCCGGGCCAGCTGCCGCTGCCATTCCTGCAGCGCTTCGCCCAGGCCGGCCACGAAGCGCTCCTGGGCCTGCACCGCGGCCTCCGCGGCGGCCTTGCCCTCGCCCAGCCCGGCCTCAGCCTGGCGCCAGAAGGTCTCGAACGGCAGCGAGGCCAGTGCCTGCCAGTCGCCGGCCTGGAGCAGCTTCCGGGCGTCGGCCTGGAACTGGGCGGCGCCGTCGCTGGCCGCACGCGTCCCCAGTTCCAGCCACTGCTGTCCGCCCTCCTGCATCAGCCGGCCCAGGCGGGCCTGCAGGTCCAGATTGGCCTTCCACAGCGCCATCGGCATATTGGAAACCTTGTCCATGTCGTCACCTCGGGGGATCGATGTCGGGAACAGGGGGCGCGCCGCGGCGCAGGGCACGGAGGACGTCCGCCGCCATGCTGGCCCGCACGCGCGCGCCTGGCATTGACCGCGGTCAATCGCGGCGGGCATGCCGGTCCGATCATAGGCACGGGCCGTTGCCGCGGCGTGTGCGCGCGCTGGCGCGGTTGTCCGGCCCGGCGCCCCGGTGCTAGCGTCCCCACGGCCTTCCGGAGTGTCCCCATGCCCTGCCGCACCACCGCCGCCCTGCTGCTGGGCGCCTGCCTGGCGCTGGGTGCCTGCCAGCGCAGCCCCGCCCCGCCTGCCGGCGCCGCGGCCGACCCGGCCGCGCCCGCCACCCCGAAACCGGCCAACGACACCCCCGCCGGCCAACGGATCGAGGCCGACGTGGTGGCCCTGGCCGACGACGCGATGGAAGGCCGCGAAACCGGCACCCCCGGCTACGACCGCGCGGCCGGGTACGTGGCCGAACGCTTCGCCGCGCTGGGCCTGGAGCCGGCCGGCGACGACGGCGGCTGGCGGCAGGCCGTGCCGCTGCTCAAGGGCACCGCGCTGGCCGAAGGCGCGCGGCTGGAGGTCCGGCGCGGCGGCCAGGCCACGGCGCTCGAGCTGCGCACCCAGTTCCTGCCGGGCGCCGACTTCAACCGCGAGCGGTCGGAGGTCGAGGCGCCGGCGGTGTTCGTCGGCCAGGCGGTGCATGCGCCGGAGCTGGGCCACGACGATTTCGCCGGGCTGGACCTGCGCGGCAAGATCGCGGTCGTGTTCGGCGGCGCCCCGGGCACCTTCGACGACACCCGCCGCGCGTTCCATTCCTCCTGGCGCGAGAAGCTGCGCAACCTGGTCGAGCGCGGCGCGATCGGCGCGGTGATGGTGAACACCGCCGACGACGAGGCGCGCTATCCCTGGGCGCGCACCGCCGAGCAGTTCGGGCGGCCGTCGATGCGCCTGCGCGGGCCCGACGGCCGGGCGATCGGCGCCTGGCCGCAGCTGCAGGCCACGGCCGTGGTCAGTGCGGCGGCGGCCGACCTGCTGTTCGAAGGCGGCGACATGACCTCCGCGCAGCTGTTCGATGCCGCGCGCCAGGGCCGGCTGCGCGGCTTCGACCTCCCCGGCACCCTGCTGCTGGCCGGCCGCACCCGGCTCGAGCCGGCGGAATCGGCGAACGTGGTGGGCCGGATCGGCGGCAGCGACCCGGTGCTGGCGGCCGAGCACGTGGTCTACACCGCGCACCTGGACCACGTCGGCATCGGCGCCGAAGTGGACGGCGACGCGATCCACAACGGCGCGCTCGACAATGCCCTGGGCGTGGCGATCATGCTCGAGGCCGCGCGCGAACTGGCGCAGGGGCCGGCGCCCGGGCGCTCGCTGCTGTTCGTCGCGCTCACCGGCGAGGAGCAGGGCCTGCTGGGCGCGGAGTGGTTCGCGCGACACCCGCCGGTCGAGGGCACCCTGGTGGCCAATATCAACATGGACATGCCGGTGCTGACCGCGCCGACCACCGACGTGGTGCCGATCGGCGTGGCGCATTCGGACCTCGACGCGGTGCTGGAGCAGGCCGCGTCCGAGATCGGGGTGGCGCTGTCGCCCGACCCGTTCCCCGAGGAAGTGGTGTTCGTGCGCAGCGACCAGTACGCCTTCGTCCGCGCCGGCATCCCCGCGGTCTACCTGATGGGTGGCGTGGTCGGCGCCAATCCCGGCCAGGATCCGAAGGTCGCGATGACCTGGTTCCTGCGCCACTGCTACCACCGCCCCTGCGACGACACCTCGCTGCCGATCCAGTACGGCGACGCCGCCCGCCTGGCGCGGCTCAACGCCCGCATCGGCCAGCTGGTGGGCGATGCACCGCAGCGCCCGCGCTGGAAGCCGGGCGACTTCTTCGGCGAGCGGTTCGGGAAGGAGTGACGCGGGCGAGCCGCGCCCGCTTCCACCTTCTCCAGCGCCTTCCCGTTCCAACGCCTTCCCCACGCGCCTGCCCCTTCCCCCGCTTGCGGGGGAAGGTTGGGATGGGGGGACGCGCCGCAGGGGCGGAAGGCACCAGCGCCACCCGCTTGCCCCCACCCCGACCCGTGCACGGGGGAGGGAGTCATGGCCGCGGGGATGCGGCCGGAGTCAGGCGACCACGTCGGCCGGCACGCGCACCCAGCCTTCGCTTCGCACCCGCCCCTTCCCCCGCTTGCGGGGGAAGGTTGGGATGGGGGGACGCGCCGCAGGCGCGGAAGGCGCCAGGGCCACCCGCTTGCCCCCACCCCAACCCTCCCCCGCACACGGGGGAGGGAGTCATGGCCGCACCCGCCCCTTCCCCCGCTTGCGGGGGAAGGTTGGGATGGGGGGACGCGCCGCAGGCGCGGAAGGCGCCAGGGCTACCCGCTTGCCCCCACCCCAACCCTCCCCCGTACACGGGGGAGGGGGGCACCAGCGCGAATTCGGGAATCGGCGGCGCCGGAGTCAGGCGACCGCGTTGGCCGGCACGCCCGCCAGCCTTCGATTCGCACCCGCCCCTTCCCCCGCTTGGGGACGCGCCGCAGGCGCGGAAGGCGCCAGGGCCACCCGCTTGCCCCCACCCCAACCCTCCCCCGTGAACGGGGGAGGGGGCACCAGCGCGCATTCGGGAATCGGCGGCGCCGGAGTCAGGCGACCACGTCGGCCGGCACGCGCACCCAGCCTTCCATCAGCACGCGGGCGCTGCGGCTCATCACCGCCTTCGTGACGCTCCAGTGTCCGTCGACCTGTTCCACCGAGGCGCCGACCTGCAGGGTGCCGGAGGGATGCCCGAAGCGCACCACGTCGCGCCGGCCGCCGCCGGCGGCCAGGTTCACCAGGGTGCCGGGCACCGCCGCGGCGGTGGCGATCGCGACCGACGCGGTTCCCATCATCGCGTGGTGCAGCTTGCCCATCGACAGCGCGCGCACGTTGAGGTCGATGTCGGCGGCGGCGATCGCCTTGCCGCTCGAGGCCACGTAGTCCTTGGGCGGTGCGACGAAGGCGACCTTGGGCGTGTGCTGGCGCGTCTGCGCCTCCTCCGGCGTGCGGATCAGGCCCATGCGCAGCGCCCCCGCGACGCGGATCGCCTCGAGCATCCCGAGCGCCGCCCGGTCGTCGTTGATCGCCGGCTGCAGCTCGGTGCCGTCGTAGCCGATGTCGGCCGCGTTGACGAACACGGTCGGGATGCCGGCGCTGATCAGCGTCGCCTGCAACGGGCCGATGCCGGGCACGTCCAGGGTGTCGACCAGGTTCCCGGTCGGGAACATCGCGCCGCCATCGCCGTCGTCGGAGGGATCGACGAACTCGAGCACGATCTCCGCCGCCGGGAAGGTCACGCCGTCGAGCTCGAAGTCGCCGGTCTCGCGCACCTGGCCGTCGACCACCGGCACGCGGGCGACGATGGTCTTGCCGATGTTGGCCTGCCAGATGCGCACGGTGCAGGTGCCGTCCTTCGGCACGCGCGCGGGATCGATGAGCCCGTTGGCGATCGCGAACGGCCCGACCGCCGCCGACAGGTTGCCGCAGTTGCCGCTCCAGTCGACGAAGGCGCTGTCGATCGAGACCTGGCCGTAGAGGTAGTCGACGTCGTGGCCGGGCACCGTCGCCTTCGACAGGATCACGCACTTGCTGGTGCTCGAGGTCGCGCCGCCCATGCCGTCGGTGTGCTTGCCGTAGGGGTCGGGCGAGCCGATCACGCGCATCAGCAGCGCGTCGCGCGCCGGGCCGGGCACGCGCGCGGCCTCGGGCAGGTCCTCGAGGCGGAAGAACACGCCCTTGGAGGTGCCGCCGCGCATGTAGGTGGCCGGGATGCGGACCTGGCCGCCCGCCAGCCGCGTGGCGGCGGCCGCCGGCGCGCGCGTCTCCTTGCGCGCGACCTCGCCGCCCGCCGCCTTCCAGGCATGGAAACCGCCGGCGACGTGGGCCACGCGCGCCAGGCCCATGTCCTGCAGCGCGGCGGTCGCCAGCGCCGAGCGCCAGCCCGACTGGCAGTACAGCACGAAGCGCCGGTCCTGCCCGAACACCGGCTTGAAGTACGGGCTGTCCGGATCGGCCCAGAACTCGAGCATCCCACGCGGCGCATGGAACGCGCCGGGCACCAGGCCCTCGCGCTCGAGCTCGCGCACGTCGCGGATGTCGACGAACTGCACGTCCGGGTCCCCGAGCAGCGCCCTGGCCTCCTCCACCGGGATCGTGGTGATGCGCGCGTTGGCCTCGTCGACCAGTTGCCTGATGCCCTTCTTCACTGCCATGGGAACTGTCCTGGGTTGCGACGCGTGGTCACGGAATTCGTGGGCGCGGGAGCGGCGCGCCAAACAGGTCGCCCTGCGCCATCAGCGCCAGCTGGCCCGGATCCATGGCTCACGCTCCGTCCGGGATTTCAGGCTCGACCAGCCGGGCCAGCAGCTCCAGCGATTCCTGCCAGCCGGCGTAGCAGAAATCAACCGGGACCGCTTCGGGCAGGCCTTCCTGGCGGATGCGCAGCACGGTGCCCACGGGGCTGGGTTCGAAGGTGACGGTCACCTGCATCTCGCCGGGCAGGCCCGGGTCCTCGAACGCGTCGGTGTAGCGGATGCGCTCGCCCTCGACCAGCTCGACGTAGCGGCCGCCGAAGGTGTGGCTGGTGCCGGTGGAGAAGTTGGTGAACGACATCCGGTAGCCGCCGCCCACGCGCACGTCGCTCTCGTGGACCACGCCGGTGAAGCCGTGCGGCGGCGACCACTTCGCCATCGCCGCCGGATCGACGAAGGCACGGTACACGCGCTCGGGCGGCGCGCGCAGCACGCGGTGCAGGGTGACGGTGCCGGTGTTGTTGTTCGCGTCGGACATGCTCGGTCTCCTGGGTGGGTCTGCAGGGATCCGACGAACGGCGCGGGCGGGATTCGACAGTCCGGCCGCAACACCCGTTCAGGCCGTCCGCGACCGGGCCAGGAAATCCTGGGCGAAGCGCTGCAGCACGCCGCCGGCCTCGTAGATCGACAGCTCCTCGTCCGAGTCGAGGCGGCAGGTGACCGGGACCTCGACGCGGCTGCCGTCGCGGCGATGCACCACCAGGGCCAGCGTCGCGCCCGGCGCGGGCGTGCCGACGACATCGAAGGTCTCGGTGCCGTCGATGCCCAGGGTCAGGCGGGTCGTGCCCGGCTGGAACTGCAGCGGCAGCACGCCCATGCCGATCAGGTTGGTGCGGTGGATGCGCTCGAAGCCCTCGGCCACGATCGCCTCCACCCCGGCCAGGCGCACGCCCTTGGCGGCCCAGTCGCGCGAGCTGCCCTGGCCGTAGTCGGCGCCGGCGATGATCACCAGCGGCTGGCGGCGCTGCATGTAGGTCTCGATCACCTCCCACATGCGCATCACCTGGCCTTCGGGCTCCAGCCGCGCCAGCGAGCCCTGGACCACGTTGCCGTCGTCGTCGCGCACCATCTCGTTGAGCAGCTTGGGGTTGGCGAAGGTCGCGCGCTGCGCGGTGAGGTGGTCGCCGCGATGGGTGGCATAGGAGTTGAAGTCCTCCTCGGGCAGGCCCATCGAGGCCAGGTACTCGCCCGCCGCGCTCGACGGCAGGATCGCGTTCGACGGCGAGATGTGGTCGGTGGTGATGTTGTCGCCGAGCACCGCCAGCGGGCGCATGCCGCGCAGGGTGCGCTCGCCGGACAGCGCGCCTTCCCAGTACGGCGGGCGGCGGATGTAGGTGCTCTGCGGGCGCCAGTCGTAGAGCGGGCTGGCCGGTTCGCCGCCCTCGACCTTGAGCCGGAACATCGGCCCGTACACCGCGCGGTACTGCTCGGGCTTGACGCTGGCCTTCACCACCGCGTCGATCTCGGCGTCGCTGGGCCAGAGGTCCTTGAGCGTGACCGGATTGCCGTCGGCGTCGAAGCCCAGGGGATCCTTCTCGATGTCGAAGCGCACCGTGCCGGCGATGGCGTAGGCCACCACCAGCGGCGGCGAGGCCAGGAAGGCCTGCTTGGCGTAGGGATGGATCCGGCCGTCGAAGTTGCGGTTGCCGCTGAGCACGGCCACCGCGTACAGGTCGCGGTCGACGATCTCCTGCTGGATCTTCGGGTCCAGCGCGCCGCTCATGCCGTTGCAGGTGGTGCAGGCGAAGCCGACGATGCCGAAGCCCAGCTGCTCCAGGTGCGGCAGCAGGCCGGACTCCTCCAGGTACAGCTGCACCGCGCGCGAACCCGGCGCCAGCGAGGTCTTCACCCACGGCTTGCGCGCCAGGCCCTTCTGCACCGCGTTGCGCGCCAGCAGGGCGGCGGCGATGACGTTGTGCGGGTTGCTGGTGTTGGTGCAGGAGGTGATGGCGGCGATGATCACCGCGCCGTCGGGCAGCTGGCCCTCGCGCTCGGCCGCGCGCGCGGCCTCGAGCTTGGCCGGGTCGGCGATGCCGCGCTCGGCCAGCGCGCGCGTGGGCAGGCGCCGGTGCGGGTTCGACGGGCCGGCCATGTTGCGCTCGACCGCCGACAGGTCGAAGTGCAGGGTCCGCTCGTAGCGCGCGTCGGCGAGGTCGTCGGCCCACAGGCCGGCCGCCTTCGCGTAGGTCTCGACCAGCGCCACCTGCTCCTCGCTGCGGCCGGTCAGGCGCAGGTAGTCGAGGGTGTTGCCGTCGATGAAGAACATCGCCGCGGTGGCGCCGTACTCGGGCGCCATGTTGGAGATGGTGGCGCGGTCGCCCACGGTCAGCGCCGCCGCGCCCGGGCCGCGGAACTCCAGGTATGCGCCGACCACGCGCTGCTGGCGCAGGAACTCGGTCAGCGCCAGCACGATGTCGGTGGCGGTGATGCCGGGGCCGGGTCGGCCGGCCAGTTCCACCGCGACGATCTCCGGCGTGCGCATCCACGAGGCGCGCCCGAGCATCACGTTCTCGGCCTCCAGGCCGCCGACCCCGATCGCGATCACGCCCAGCGCGTCCACGTGCGGGGTGTGCGAGTCGGTGCCCACGCAGGTGTCGGGGAAGGCGACGCCATCGTGCACGTACACCACCGGCGACATCTTCTCCAGGTTGATCTGGTGCATGATCCCGTTGCCCGGCGGGATCACCTCCACGTTGTCGAACGCATGCCGGCACCACTCGATGAAGTGGAAGCGGTCGGCGTTGCGGCGGTCCTCGATCGCGCGGTTCTTCTCGAACGCCTGCGGGTCGTAGCCGCCGCATTCGACCGCCAGCGAGTGGTCGACGATCAGCTGCACCGGCACCACCGGGTTGACCGCGGCCGGGTCGCCGCCCTGGTCGGCGATCGCGTCGCGCAGGCCGGCCAGGTCCACCAGCGCGGTCTGGCCGAGGATGTCGTGGCAGACCACGCGCGCCGGGAACCAGGGGAAGTCGAGCGTGCGCTCGCGGCGCACCAGCTGGCCGAGGTAGTCGTTGATGCGCGCGGGGTCGGCCCTGCGCACGATGTTCTCGGCATGCACGCGCGCGGTGTAGGGCAGGCCCGCCCAGGCGCCGGGCTGCAGCGCCTCGACGGCTTCACGCGCGTCGTACCAGTCGAGCTGGGTGCCGGGAAGGGGTTTGCGGTGCAGGCTGTTCATGGCGGGCGACTCGAAGCTGGGGAGTTGGCCCCTTCCCCCGCGAGCGGGGGAAGGTCGGGATGGGGGCGCGCTCAGCGCGCGTCCCGGGCAGCGATGCGGCCGCTGGCCCCACCCCGGCCCGTCCGGCCCGGCGCAGGGCGCCGGTCGTCCGGGCATCCTGCACGGCATGCCGTGCAAGCAGGATGCTCCCACCCCCGCACGCAGGGGAGGGAGCAACGCGGTGGGTCAGGGCCGCTGGTCGATCGGCACGAAGGTCTGGTCCTCCGGACCGGTGTAGTTCGCGCTCGGGCGGATGATCTTGCCGTCGATGCGCTGCTCGATGATGTGCGCGCTCCAGCCGGAGGTGCGCGAGATCACGAACAGCGGGGTGAACATGTCGGTCGGCACGCCCATCATGTGGTAGCTGACCGCGCTGAACCAGTCGAGGTTCGGGAACATCTTCTTGATGTCCCACATCACCGACTCCAGGCGTTCGGCGATGTCGTACATCTTCGTGTTGCCCGCTTCCTCCGACAGCTCCTTCGCGACCTGCTTGATCACCTTGTTGCGCGGGTCGGACACGGTGTAGACCGGGTGGCCGAATCCGATGATGACCTCCTTGTTCGCCACCCGGCGGCGGATGTCGGCCTCGGCCTCATCCGGGGTCTCGTAGCGCTTCTGGACCTCGAACGCGACCTCGTTGGCGCCGCCGTGCTTGGGCCCGCGCAGGGCGCCGATGCCGCCGCAGATCGCCGAGTACATGTCCGAGCCGGTGCCGGCGATGACGCGGCAGGTGAAGGTCGAGGCGTTGAACTCGTGCTCGGCGTACAGGATCAGCGAGGTGTGCATGGCGCGCACCCAGCTGTCCTTCGGCTTGCGCCCGTGCAGCAGGTGCAGGAAGTGGCCGCCGATCGAGTCGTCGTCGGTCTCCACCTCGATCCGCCTGCCGTTGTAGGCGTAGTGGTACCAGTACAGCAGCATCGAACCGAGCGAGGCCATCAGCCGGTCGGCGATGTCGCGCGCGCCCGGGTGGTTGTGGTCGTCCTTCTCCGGCCGGACGCAGCCGAGCACCGACACGCCGGTACGCATGACGTCCATCGGGTGTGCCGACGGCGGCAGCTGCTCGAGCGCGGCCTTGACCGCGGCCGGCAACCCGCGCAGCGACTTGAGCCTGGCCTTGTAGGCGGCCAGCTCGGCGCGGTTGGGCAGCTTGCCGTGCACCAGCAGGTGGGCGATCTCCTCGAACTCGCAGGTGGTGGCGAGGTCGAGGATGTCGTAGCCGCGATAGGCGAGGTCGTTGCCGGTGCGGCCGACGGTGCACAGGGCGGTGTTGCCGGCGGCGGTCCCGGACAGGGCGACCGACTTCTTCGGCTTGAACGGCGTGGCGGGGGTGGCTTCGGTCATGGGGAACCTCCTGGATGGGCGGCCGCCTGCCCGGGGATGCGCGTCCGCTTTCTGGCGGCGGCTGCGTTGACTGGATCGAAGCGGCGATCGCGCCGCGCCGGAACGCGCCGGAGGCAGCCGGTCGGGGTGCATGCCCCCGCCGGCCCGCCGGCCGACCAGCCCGACGGCGGCCGCCGCGCGTTCACCGCCCGGCGGCGAACAGCGCGTCGAGCCTGCGCTCGAACTCGTGGTAGCCGATCCGCTCGTAGAGCTCCTCGCGGGTCTGCATCATGTCGACCACGTTCTTCTGGTGGCCGTCGCGGCGGATCGCCTCGTACACGGCCTCCGCGGCCTTGTTCATGGCCCGGAACGCCGACAGCGGATAGAGCTGGATCGCGACCCCGGCCGAGGCCAGCTCGTCGCGGGTGAACAGCGGGGTCTTGCCGAACTCGGTGATGTTGGCCAGCACCGGCACCTTCACCGCGTCGACGAAGCGGCGGTAGGTGTCCAGGTCGTAGGCGGCCTCGGCGAAGATGCCGTCGGCGCCGGCCTCGACGCAGGCGATGGCGCGCTCGATCGCCGCGTCCACGCCCTCGACCTGGATCGCGTCGGTGCGCGCGATCAGGAAGAAATCCCTGTCGGTCTTCGCGTCGGCCGCGGCCTTGACCCGGTCCACCATCTCCGCCTGCGGCACGATCTCCTTGCCCGGCCGGTGCCCGCAGCGCTTGGCGCCGACCTGGTCCTCGATGTGGCAGGCGGCCGCGCCGGCCTTGATCAGCGACTTGACCGTGCGCTCGATGTTGAACGCGCTCGGGCCGAAGCCGGTGTCGATGTCGACCAGCAGCGGCAGCTCGCACACGTCGGTGATGCGGCGCACGTCGATCAGCACGTCCTCGAGCGTGTTGATGCCGAGGTCGGGCAGGCCCAGCGACCCCGCGGCCACGCCGCCGCCGGACAGGTAGATCGCGCGGTAGCCGGCGCGCCTGGCGAGCAGCGCATGGTTGGCGTTGATCGCGCCGACCACCTGGAGCGGGGATTCGGCGGCGAGCGCGGCGCGGAACCGGGCGCCGGGAGAGGCACTGGAGGGCTGGGTCATGGCTGCGGGCCTCGGACGGGGATGTCCCGGGGGCGGCCAATGTGGCACCCTTCCTGGGGTTGATCAATCTTGATCGAACGAATCAAGCTGACTCCATGCCCCGATCCACCGCCCGAGGCGGCGACCTGATCCCGGCCCGCGAGGCCTGCGCCCTGCTCGGGATCAGCCCTGCCACCCTGTACGCCTACGTCAGCCGCGGCCTGGTCGAGTCCCGGCCGGGGCCCGACCACCGCAGCCGGCTCTACCTGCGCCGCGACATCGAGCGCCTGGCCCAGCGCAAGCAGGCCGGCCGCGGGGCCGCCCGCGGCGCCGCGCAGAGCCTGGACCGAGGCCTGCCGGTGATGGAGACGGCGATCTCCCTGATCCGGCCCGACAGCCCCTACTACCGCGGCCGTGCGGCGGTGGCGATGGTGCGCGAAGGGTCCACGCTCGAGGACGCCGCGCGCCTGCTCTGGGACTGCGGCGACAGCGATCCCTTCGACCCGCCGCCGGCCCGCGGCTGGCCGGCGCGGGTGGCGCCGATCGCCGGCGACGCCAGCCTGCCGCCGCTCAAGCGGGCGATGGCGGCGATCCCGCTGCTGGCCGTGGACGAACGCGACTCGCTCAACGCCGCCCCGGCCACGCGCCGCCGCATCGCCGCCACCCTGCTGCGCCAGAACGCCGCGCTGCTGGTCGGCGCCGCGCCCGACGCGCGACCCGTGCACCGGCTGCTGGCCGACGCCTGGCGCCCGGGCGACGAGGCCTTCGCGGACCTGGTGCGCGCGGCGCTGGTGCTGTGTGCCGACCACGAGCTCAACGTCTCGGCCTTCGCCGCGCGCGTGGTCGCCTCCACCGGCGCGCACCTGCACGGCACGGTCTGCGCCGGACTGGCCGCGCTCTCCGGCCCGCGCCACGGCGGCGCCACCGCACGCGCCTACGCCCTGCTCGCCGACGCGGCGGCCGCCGGTTCCCCCGCCGCCCACGTCGACGAGCGCTGGCACCGCGGCGACGAGCTGCCCGGCTTCCACCACGTGCTCTATCCCGACGGCGACCCGCGCGGCGCCGAGGTACTGGCGATGCTGCGCCGGTACCGCGCCGGCGACCCGCGCATGGCCCACGTCGAGGCGGTGGTGGAGGCGGCGGCGCGCACCAGCGGCCGGCTGCCGAACATCGACGGCATGCTCGCGGCGATCTGCTACGTGCACCAGCTGCCGCCGGCCCCGGCGCTGGTGATGTTCGCCGCCGGACGCCTCGCCGGGTGGCTGGCGCACGCCCAGGAGCAGCAGGCGGCCGGGCGGCTGATCCGCCCGCGCGCGCGCTACAACGGCGTGCTGCCGGAGACGCCGGCGGCCGATGGGCCGGGAGGCAGGGAGGCCGTTGCGGGGACTGGCTGACGGGGCGGCCAGGGACAGGCCGGGCCGCCTGGTTACCCGGGCCGGGGCGGCGGTCGGACCGGACCCCGACAGCCCCCCTCCCAGCCTCCCCCCGCAAGCGGGGGAGGGGCCACGGCGCCGGGACCTGCCCGCCCCCTCCCCCGCCTGCGGGGGAGGGTTGGGGTGGGGGCAACCGGCGCGATTGCTCCAACACGCGATCCTCCACCCCACGCCACAAGCTGACCAGGCCACCCTCCGGCCATCCCCTGCCCCACCGGCCCCGAGCCTACATTCCGCCACCACCGCCCACCCCGATACCCGTGACGACTCCGTCAAGGTTCAGCCGCGTTCAGCCATCCTTGAACGCTTCCGGGTCCGTCCGGACCCGTCGTCGTGCCGCCATGACCGACGCCTCCCGCGACCCCGCCGTGCGTTTCGACGCCGTCCGCCTCGACCGTGGCGGGCGCACCATCCTGTCCGGCATCGACCTGGTCGTGCCGCGCGGCAGCGTGACCGCGATCCTGGGGCCGTCGGGCTGCGGCAAGTCCACCCTGCTGTCCGCGCTCACCGGCGAACTGGCACCGGCCGCCGGCCGGGTCGAGGTGTTCGGGCGGGCGGTGCCGCAGCGCACGCGCGAACTGCTGGAGATGCGCAAGTCGATCGGCGTGCTGCTGCAGGGCAACGGCCTGCTCACCGACCTCACCGCGGCCGAGAACGTGGCCCTGCCGCTGCGCACCCACACGCGGCTGCCGCGCGCGGTGATCGACCGCCTGGTCGAGATGAAGCTGCACGCGGTGGGCCTGCGCGCGGCCGCGGACCTGTATCCGCGCGAGCTCTCGGGCGGCATGGCCCGGCGCGTGGCCCTGGCCCGCGCGATCGCGCTCGACCCGCCGCTGATGGTGTACGACGAGCCGCTGACCGGGCTCGACCCGATCGCCTCGGGCGTGATCATGAACCTGGTCTCCGAGCTCAACGACCGCCTCGGCCTGACCAGCCTGATCGTCACCCACCACGTGCACGAGACCCTGCCCATCGCCGATCGCGCGGTGGTGCTGGCCAACGGCGGGATCGTGTTCGACGGCACCCCGGACCAGCTCCAGGCCACGCAGGACCCGCTGGTGCGCCAGTTCCTGCGCGGCGAGCCCGACGGCCCGATCGCCTTCGACAGCGCGCCGCGCAGGGAGGCGGCGTGAGCGTGGCGGCGGTCGCCCCCCTCCCAGCCTCCCCCCGCAGGCGGGGGGAGGCGCATTCCCGCCCCCTCTGCCGCCAGTTGGATGTGGAGCGTTCCTCCCCCCTCCCCCGCATTGCGGGGGAGGGCCGGGGTGGGGGCAGCAGCCCAACCGCCGGCAGCACGCGGAGGCGCCGCTGATGGCCCTCGCCGCCACCCTGCGCTCGGTCGGCCGCGCCGGCCTGTTCTCGCTGTCGGTGCTGCGCGCCTCGCGCCCGACCGCCGACCTGTTCGCCGAACTGGTGCGCGAGATCTACAAGATCGGCGCGCGCTCGCTGCCGATCATCGCGGTCGGCGGCGCCTTCGTCGGCCTGTCGCTGACCCTGCTCGGATTCCGCGCCCTGGAGACCTACGGCGCCGCGAACCAGGTCAGCGTGCTGATCGGCCTGGGCCTGTACCGCGAGCTGGCGCCGGTGCTCACCGCGCTGCTGTTCGTCGGCCGCGCGGGCTCCTCGATCGCCGCCGAGCTCGGCCTGATGCGCGCCACCGACCAGATCACCGCGCTCGGGCTGATGGCGATCGACCCGGTGGCCAAGGCGGTCGCGCCGCGGTTCTGGGCCGCGGTGGTGACCGTACCGCTGCTGGTCGGCTTCTTCGCCAGCTTCGCCATCGCCGCCAGCTGGTTCCAGGCGGTGCAGGTGCTGGGCATCGACAACGGCACGTTCTGGCAGACGATGAAGGACGCGGTGGATTTCCACGACGACTTCGTCCCGGCGTTCACCAAGGCCGCGGTGTTCGGCGGCACCGCCGCGCTGGTGGCCTCGTACGTCGGCTACCACGCCGAGCCGACCATCGAGGGCACCTCGGTAGCGACCACGCGCGCGGTGGTCAACGCCTCGCTGCTGGTGCTGATGTTCAACTTCGTGCTCTCGGCCTTCCTGTTCCGGTGAACCGCATGCGCCGCGTCCACTCCCCTTCCGCAACGAGCAGTCCGCCGCGCCCCGCGGCGTCGAGGTGACCCCAATGGCAACCCGTGGCCCCCGTCTCGAATTCGCCGTCGGCGCCTTCCTGGTGCTGGCGCTGGCCTCGCTGCTGGTGCTGGCGATCGCCTCCACCAACGGCCGCTTCGGTTTCGCCCGCGACAGCTACGAGCTGACCGCGCGCTTCACCCAGATCGGCCAGCTGCGGCCCAACGCGCCGGTCAAGATCGGCGGCGTGACCGTGGGCCGGGTGGCGAAGATCGACCTTGATCCCGAGCGTTTCGACTCCATCGTCACCCTGGCCATCGACGCCCGCTTCGACCAGATCCCGATCGACACCTCGGCCAGCATCCTCACCGGCGGCCTGCTCGGCGAGAGCTACGTCGGCCTGCAGCCGGGCGGCGACCTGGAGGTGTTCAGGCCCGGCGAGGAACTGGTGTTCACCACGCCGGCGGTGGACCTGATGCAGATGGTCGGCAAGTACATGTTCAGCGGCGGCGGCGACAATGCCGCACCCTCCGCGCCCCCCGCCACGGAAGAAGGAACGACCCCATGATCCGCCTCCCCCGCAACGCCATCGCCATCGCGCTCGCCGCGACCCTGCTCGCCGCGGCGCCCGTGGTCGCCACCGCCCAGGCGCAGCAGGCCGCGCCCGCGGCCATGCAGGGCTCGCCGAGCGAGCTGGTGCTCAACAACACCCGCCGCGTGCTCGAGACCATCGAGGCCCGCCGCGCCGAGTTCGCCGGCGACCGCGCCGCGCTGCAGGCGTTCATGATCGGCGAGTTCGAGAACATGTTCGACCGCGACTACGCGGCGCGCCAGGTGCTCGGCCGCCACGGCCGCGGCGCCTCGGACGAGGAGGTGAAGGCGTTCGGCGACGCCCTGGCGCAGAACCTGATGCGCCGTTACGGCTCCTCGCTGATCGACTTCAACACCCGGCTGCAGGTGCGGATCAAGTCCGAGACCGCGCTGCCGCGCGGCCTGGGCGTGAAGGTCTCGAGCGAACTGCTGCGCCAGGGCGGCGAGCCGATCCCGGTCGACTACCTGCTGCGCCGCGCCGGCAACGGCTGGCGCGTGTTCGACGTGATGGTGGAAGGCGTGTCGTTCGTGCAGACCTTCCGCCAGCAGTTCGACGCGGAACTGCAGCGCAAGTCGATCGCCCAGGTCACCCGGGAGCTGCGCAGCGGGCAGCTCTCGCCCGCCACCGGCGGCAACTGATGGCGGCCGCGGCCACGGTCCGGCGCGAGGCGGGCACGCTGGCGTTCGCCGGCGCGCTCGACCGCGCTGCGGTGCCCGCGCTGTGGCCGCGCGCGCTCGACGTGCTCGCGGGCGTGGAACGCTTCGATCTGACGGCGGTGGCCTCGGTCGACAGCGCGGGCCTTGCGCTGCTGGTGGAACTCGCGCAACGTGTCGGAGGCGTGGAAGTGGCCGGCGATCCGCCCGGTCTCGACGGCCTGCGCCGCGCCTACCGGCTCTCCCCCTCCCTGTCCTTCGCGCGGGCATGAGGCCCGCGCGGCCACGCCGACGGATCGCCCGATGACGCCGCGCCGCCCCCCACGCCTGCTCCCGTTCCTGCTGCCCCTGCTGCTGGCCGCATGCGCCGGCACCGGCGGCACCCGCGCCCCTGCGCCCGCACCGGCCGCGATGCCAGACGCCACGCCCGACGCCACGCTCGATGCCGGCGACGCGATGGACGCCGCGTCGGTGCCCGCATCGCCCGGGGCCGGGGACACCGGTGCAGCCGCGCCGGACGCGCTGCCGCCGTCCGGGGCGACCGATGCCGCCGCACCGGACGTGGCGATGCAGGGCGACGCGTCCGTGCCCACCCAGGCCGAACTCGACTACGCCGCGATCTACGGCCAGGCGCCCTACGACCCGGTCGCCGATCCCACCCTGCCCGAACCGGCCCAGCTGCCGGTCAGCTACGATCCGTGGGAAGGCTGGAACCGGCGCGTGCACCGCTTCAACAACGCCGTCGACCGCTCCATCGCCAAGCCGCTGGCGAAGTTCTACGTGCGTGTGGTGCCGCGCCCGGTGCGGCTCGGGGTGGGCAACTTCTTCAGCAACCTCGGCCAGCCGGTGAGCGCGCTCAACGCGCTGCTGCAGGGCCGCCCGGGACATGCCGGGCAGTCGCTGGGCCGGTTCCTGGTCAATGCCACGATCGGCATCGGCGGGCTGTTCGACCCGGCCACGAGGATGCGGATCCCCAACCGCAGCGAGGATTTCGGCCAGACCCTGGGCGTGTGGGGCTGGAAGAACTCGCGCTACGTGGAACTGCCGCTGTTCGGCCCGCGTACCCTGCGCGACACCTTCGGCCTGCTCGGCGACGCCCCGCTGTCGCCGATCCGCCAGGTCGAGGACGACCGGGCCCGCTACTTCCTCCAGGGCCTGCAGCTGGTGGACCTGCGCACCCAGCTGTTCGCGGTCGACGCGATGCGCGAGGGCGCGGCCGACGAGTACGCGCTGGTGCGCGACGCCTGGATGCAGCGGCGCAACTACCTGATCCAGTCCGACCGGCGCAGCGAGCAGTCCGAGGACCTGCCCGACTACCTGCTCGAGGACGAGGCCAACCCGACGGTGCCGGTGGACGTGATGCCGATCGTGCCGCTGTCGCCCACGCCCTGAGCGGGGGCCCACGGCACGGGATCACGCCGGGGCGTCGTCACCGTCGTCCGCGTTGGCGGCATCGCCGAGCAGGCCCGCGGCCTCCGGGCCGGACAGCGTCTCGACCCCGCGCAGGTGGCGCTCGATGGTGCGGGTCTTGCGGCTGGCGTCGCCGAGGCTGCGGCCGACCGTGGTGATCTGCTTCTCGGCCCGCTCGAGGATGCCGGCGAACTTGCCGAACTCGCTCTTCACCGCGCCCAGCAGCTTCCACACCTCGCTCGAGCGCTGCTCGATCGCCAAGGTGCGGAAGCCCATCTGCAGGCTGTTGAGCAGGGCGGTGATCGTGGTCGGCCCGGCCACCACGATGCGGTGGTCACGCTGCAGTGCGTCGGTCAGGCCGGGGCGACGGATGACTTCGGCGTACAGGCCTTCGGTGGGCAGGAACATGACCGCGAAATCGGTGGTGTGCGGCGGCACGATGTACTTCTCGCAGATCGACTTGGCCTGAATCCGCACCGCCTTCTCCAGCTGCGCGCCGGTGGCACGCACCAGGTCCGGCTCGGCCTGCTCCTGCGCATCGAGCAGGCGCTCGTAGTCCTCGCGCGGGAACTTGCAGTCGATCGGCAGCCACACCGGCGCGTCGCCGCTGCCGCGCCCGGGCAGGCGCACCGCGAAGTCCACCGCCTCGGCGCTGTCGGGGCGCACCCGCACGCTGCGCGCGTACTGCTCGGGCACCAGGGTCTGCTCGAGCAGGTTGTCCAGCTGCACCTCGCCCCAGGTGCCGCGGGTCTTGACGTTGGTCAGCACCCGCTTGAGGTCGCCCACGCCCGTGGCCAGCTGCTGCATCTCGCCCAGCCCGCGCTGGACCTGCTCCAGGCGCTCGGAGACGAGCTTGAACGAGGAATCCAGGCGCGTGGTGAGCGTGCTCTGCAGCTTCTCGTCCACGGTCTCGCGCATCTTCTCCAGCTTGGCGGCGTTGTCCTCCTGCAGCGCGCGCAGCTGCTGGTCGAGGGTGGCGCGCATCTCGCCGATGCGCTGCTCGTTGCGCTGGGTGAGTTCGGCCAGGCGCGCGCCCAGCGCCTCGGCGAAGCGCTGCTGCTGCTCGGCGCCCTCGCCGCGCGAACGCGCCAGTTCCTCGGCCAGCGCCTGGCGCAGCGCGGCCATGCCCGCGTCCACCCGCGCCACCAGCTCGGCCTGCTGCTGGGCGAAGGCGTGCATGCGCGCCTCCTGCTGCTGGCCGAACGCGTCCATCTGCTCGCGCATCCCCTGCAGCCGCTGGCCGAGCGCCAGTTCGAACCGGTGCTGCTGCTCGGCGTGCTCGCCGCGCGACTTGCGCGCGTCCTCGGTCAGCGCCTCGCGCAGCACGTCCAGGCGCTGGTCGGTGCGCAGCGCCAGGTCCTCCAGGCGCCGGCCGAAGGCTTCGTTGCGCTGCTCCTGCAGCGCCGACAGCCCGTCGAGCTGCTGGCGCAGTTCGGCCCGGCCCTCGCGCTGCTCCTCGCGCAGCGCGCGCTCGAGCAGCGCGCCGGGGCGGCGCAGCACCAGCGCCACCAGCAGGCCCACGGCCAGCAGCAGCAGGACGGCGATGACGATCAGCAGGGCGGTCGGTTCCATCGGCACAGTCTAGGCCGCGGCCGTCTCACAACCTGCACAGGCATCTTCCCCGCCGCGCGGCCGGCGCGCCGGCGCGCTCACGGCGCCTGCAGCCCGCGCAGCGGCTCCAGGCGTCCCTTGCGCCTGGCCAGGTTGCGGTAGTCCCACTGGATCTGGCGCGCCTTGCCGAGCCAGCGGCGCAGGGCCGCCACGTCGACGTCCCCGGCCTGGCGGTAGAACACCGAGGCGTCCCGGAACTTGCCGCCGGCCACGTCGAGCCCGGGCTCGCCGAAATCGGCCCCGCTCCAGAACATCAGGCGGATGCCCTGCTTCTGCCGGCTGTAACCGACGATGGGGTTGCCCTCCAGGAACCAGACCGGATGGCCGTGCCAGACCCGGTTCTCCGCGCCGGCCAGGTGGCCGTCGATCTCGCGCGCCAGCAGGTCGCAGAGTTCGCGCTGGCCGGGGTCGAGCGGCGCGTTGTAGCGCGCGGTGTCCGGATGCATGGCCGGGCCGGATCGCATCCACGGCCCACAGCCAGGCCAGGGCCACGCAGATGTACACCCCGCCATAGGCGGCGTACACCCGGCCGGCGGCGTGCGGATGCAGCGTGAGCAGCCAGACGAACGCCGCCAGGCTCAGCGCGGCCGGCAGCAGCAGCCACGCCGGCTTGCCCTGCCTGAGCCAGAGGTACGGCAGGTAGCAGCCGACGATCTCGGCCAGCGCGGTGGCGACGAACAGGCCCAGGAGCTTCAGCGCCTGCACGACCATCCTTCCCGACCTCGCTCCCGCCGCGATGCCGCTGCCCGGCCGCCGGGCCTCAGGCCGTGGCCTGCGGCGCCAGCGTCCGCCACAGCCCCACGAGCTTGCGGACCAGGCCACCGATCTCCGCGGGCGCCGGAGCGATGGACGCGAGCTGGCCGACAAAGACCCCGCCCGGCAGGTCGCCCGCGCAGATGACGATCCCCGAACCGATGGTCCGCAGGTCGACGTAGTTGGAGATCTCCTTGAACCGCTTCCGCGACCG
This sequence comes from Luteimonas wenzhouensis, assembly GCF_007859305.1. Lineage (GTDB taxonomy): Bacteria > Pseudomonadota > Gammaproteobacteria > Xanthomonadales > Xanthomonadaceae > Luteimonas > Luteimonas wenzhouensis. Next base: position 2,722 of record NZ_VOHE01000006.1, on the reverse strand, counting down.
CGCGCCCGAGGCCTGCAGCGCGCGCCATGTCCTGACCCCGCCGTTGCGCGGCGGCGGCGGATGCGCGTGGTACTGCAACAGCGAATCGAGGACCGCATACCCCAGTTCCTCGTCCGCCACGTCCCAGGGCAGTCGCGCCACGGGGCCGGCCTCCCAGATGCTGGTCGTGGCGGTGACGAGGTAGCGATCCTCGCCGCAGGCGTACACCACCGACCGCAGCTCCTCGACACGCGGATAGCGCAGCATCGCGTTGACCGCCTTGCGGCGATCGATGATCGAACCTCTCCCGAGGTCCGCATACCGTCCTGGTGGTGGAAGCAGCGGGGGCGCGGATGGAGCGGCGTCGTACATGCGTCAGGATCCTCCTTGAAGAGTCGTCCATGGATGGCGCTGGCCTGGCGCGCACGTCAGGCCGGGCGGCCGGAAGGCGCGGGCGATGCGTGCGCGGCGCTGCCGTCGAGCGCCAGGCCCATCACCCGGTCATCGTAAGCCGTTCCGCCGACATTGAACCGGCGCTCGGCCACGTCCACGAACCCGTGCCTGCGATAGAAGCCGATCGCCGCCGCGTTGCCGGCGTACACGCCGAGCAGCAGCCGCGACGCCCCGGCATCGCGCGCGAACGCGATCGCTTCGGCGAGCAGGCGCCTGCCCGTGCCGCCACCACGACAGCGCCCCAGCAGGTAGATGCGCTTGAGTTCGAGGTCGCGTCCGGGATCGGCCGACGGAAGGTCCGGGGCCGCCACCAGCGCGTATCCCACCGGCGCCCCGCCCGGCGCCTCCGCCAGCCAGGCCGCGCAGCCGGGTTGCTCCAGCCACTGGCGGTACCGCGCGGCGGAATGGGCCTCGCGGCAGTGGGCGACGATCGCCGCGCCGTCGAGCACGCCGGCGAACGTTTCCAGGAAGGTCGCCTGGCCGACCACCGCCAGCGCGGCATCGTCCGCGGACGACGCGCGCCGGATGGCCGTTTCGATAGAGGTCGGTGTCGCCATCGATCCCCGCCTGGATCGAACGTCGCGCGCTGGCGCGGCCCGACCGCATGGATGGAAGCCCGCCGCGGATCGTACGCGGGGGCGGGCCTCACTGCACGTCGACGATCACCACCTCGCCGGCCCTGCGCTCGAGTTCGATCACCAGCGGCTCCCCGGCCTGCTTGTGCAGGTAGTACGTCTCCGGCGTCCGGACGAAGCGTCTGTGGTGGGACGTCCCGGGGCTGGCCAGCACGTTCCCTTCCGCATCCCGGCACCAGAAGACCAGCGCCCCCACCTTGTCCAGCTGGACGGTGTAGGGGCCCTCGCACTCCCCGGGCCTGGACGGAACCTCGTGGCGCAGGGTGACCCGGTCCCCGTCCCTCTCCAGACTCCTGGCGGCGGCCTCGATCTCGAACGCAAGGCGGGTGGCGGCATCGGTCAGGACGTCGCAGCCGGCGACCAGCAGCAACGCCGCCATCGCCGCCCCCCGCAGCGCGGCCCTGGTGCGGACAGGCCGTTGCATCAAGGCGAAAGGACCGGAAGGCCCCAGGCCCCCGGCCCGCCAGCACGGCGGGCGCGACGCACCGCCAGCTGCCTGCCCGTCAACCGGCCGGCTGCCCACGGGCCTGCCCCACCCAGACCTGGTTGCCGCTGGGATCGAGCACGCGGAACTCCCGCATGCCGTAGAAGGTGTCGCGGATCTCCGGCCCCTCGGGCCCGGCCAGCGCAGCGCGCTCGCGGAGCTGGTCCAGGTCGTCCGCGTACAGGTACACGACCGCGTTGCGGCACGCATGCACGCCGCCGGCGATGGAACGGTCCAGCATGATCCGGTGCGGCCCGAGGGCCATCGAGGCCCAGCCCCACTCCTCGCGCAGGTTCTCCACCTCGAACCCCAGCCGGCGATAGAAGGCCACGCTCGCCGCCAGGTCGTGGGCCGGAAGCATCGGGACGATCCCCACGAGTGCCATGACGCGTCCTCCCGCCTCCGGCCCCGGGGCCAGGCGCGGCGCCCTTACAAGGTCAGGACCATGGCGATCCCCGAACCGACCGCGAGCGGGAAGGCCACCAGGACCAAGGTAACACCAAGCGGAAGCACCGCGTAAACGAGCCCCGCGACGAGGGACGCGACGGCCAGGCTGACCAACGGCACCCACCAGGCATACGCCGCGAACCCCCAGCCGAGCAGGGCGAGGATCCCCAGGGTCGCGAGCCCGCCTCCGAACCAGCGGTAGGCCGTCGATTCCACGGTTCCCGGAACCGGTTGCATGCCGGCATCGGCGGATGTGCGGTGGTGTGCGTAACTTGCGATGAGCAGGAAGACAAGCGTGGCGAGGTACAGCCAGTACATCACTTCCTCGGGAACTGCGAAGCAACCACTTTTCCCCGGACAAACGCCCCGGGACGCGACATCGCCGGGCGGTTGGCCAAGGCTCGCCAGCATACCTGACCTGAGTATGGAACTTGTAGCCAATCAGGCAGTGAGTCCGGGGTGAATGGTATCGGGTTCCGACCAGTTCCGGCGAACGGTCGCCGGGGGTTTGTAGCCATGGGCGCTGTGCGGCCGCTGCTCGTTGTAGAACTGCCGCCAGCGTTCGATCAGCACCTTCGCTTCGGCGCGGCTGCGGAATGCGGGTACCAATGAGATTGATCACTGAGAACAGTGCGGGGTGATCGCTCAACCGACCTTGCTGACCATCAGCAGCGGATCAAGCAGGCTCGCCAGTCAAGAAGCTGCTGGGAGATCTTCCAGCACT
>NZ_VOHE01000005.1 GCF_007859305.1 Luteimonas wenzhouensis | reverse complement strand
ACGGCAACAAGTACCTGCGCCGGGCGCTTTACATGCCGGCCCTGACCGCCATCGTCCACGACCCGCATGCCAAGGCCTTCCGCGATCGGCTGCTGGCCCGGGGCAAGAAGAAGATGCAAGCCGTGGCAGCGGTGATGCGCAAGCTGCTCACAGCCGTGTGGGCCTTGGTGCGCAACCCCGCACGCTACGACGGCAGCAAGCTGTTCGCGGTTGTGCAGGGTTGACTGGGAACAGAGTGTCTACAAGGCGCACGCATTCTGTAGGAGCGGCTTCAGCCGCGACCAGAGCCTCAATCCTTCGGCAGGAACGCGTGCTCCAGGTCCGCGCCGCGGAAAGCGTCCGGCGTTTCGTGGGAGACGGCATAGCGGTACAGCGCCGCGGAGTAGATGCCGCTCAACGCCGCCTGGTAGACGCCCACCAGCAGCACCGCCAGCAGGAACAGTGCGCCCACCAGCACCGCCAGTGCCCCCGAGAGCTGGGCCGCGAATACGGTCGTCGCCACGCCCACGACCACCACGCCGAAGGTGATCAGGCCGAAGGCCGCGCCGATGCCCATCTGTCCGACCGCGTTCTCGCCCCAGGTGCGCTTGAGCAGGGCCACGCTCTGCTTGAGCGCGTCGATCGGGCCGACGTCGCGCGAGACCAGCACCGGCACCACCAGGAAGGTGGCCAGGGTCCAGGCCGCGCCGAGCGCGCTGGCCATGACCCGCACGAGGAAATTGTCCTTGTTCTTCAGGCCCTGCAGCAGCACGCCGACGGTGGCGGCGATCGCCGCGTAGCCCAGGATCGACGGGATCCGCGCACGCGCGGCGCGCAGGCCGTCGGCCAGCGTGGGATCGCCGCCGTCGAGCCGGATCATCGCCGCGCCCACCAGGGCGCAGTTGAAGAAGATGATGATGCTGTACTGGACGAAGTAGAACAGGAAGCCCAGCAGCACGCCGCCCACGCCGACGCCGTTGGCGAAGAGCTTCAGCGCGATCGCCGGCACCAGGAAGGTGGCCGCGACCACGAGGGTGACGAGCCCGGAGATCACCGGGAACAGCATCAGCTCCTTGTCCGATCGCAGCACCGAAGCGCTGGCCTTGACCAGTTCCCAGCTGCGCGAAACCTTGTCGAACATGGCGTGTCCTCCCCTTTGCCGGTCGAATCCTGCCGCCGCGTGCCGGCGGCGGCAAGGCGGGATTGCCATGACACGACGGAGCCAGCGGCGCGGATGTGACCGGCCGGCGGCGTCCCTCGTCGGCCTCAGGCCAGATCGACCCGCTCGAAGTCCACCCCGTGGTCGGGGTGCGCCGCCCACAGCGCGCCGATGCGCTGGCCCGACACGGGGTGGCGCGCGTCCGGGGCGATGTCGGCCAGCGGCTTGAGCACGAAGGCGTGGCGCAGCTCGTCACGCGGCACCCGGAGGATCGGGGTGGTGCCGGCCGGCGTGGCCGGGCCCGGGCCTTCGGCGACCAGGTCGTCGAACAGCACGATGTCGATGTCGAGGGTGCGATCGCTGTAGCGCGGGCCGCTGCGGTCGCGGCCGTGGGCGTCCTCGAGCGCGTGCAGCCAGGTGTTGAGCGCGTGCGCGTCCAGGTCGGTCTCCAGCGCCGCGGCGGCGTTGAGGAAGTCGGGGCCCGCGTAGCCGACCGCGGGGAAGCGGTAGAACGGCGAGACCACCACCCCGGGGAAGCGCTCGCGCAGCGCGCGCACCGCCGCGCGCAGATGCCGCCCGGGCTCGAGGTTGCTGCCGAGACTGAGGTAGGCGGTGTGCATGGCGCGCTCCGGGAGGGCGCACATGATCGCCGATCCGGGCGCGGCGCGGCGAGTCCCCGCCGCTCAGCCGGCGGCGGGCGGGACGGGCTGCGCGGCCGGCGGCCCGCCGCGCAGGTCGACCTGCAGCGGGCCGTCGCCCATGCGCTGGAACACGCGCAGGCCGAACTCGGGCAGGATCGCCAGCAGGTGGTCGAAGATGTCCGACTGGATGCCCTCGTAGAACGCCCAGCGCACGTCGCTGGTGAAGCAGTAGATCTCCAGCGGAAGACCCTCGGCGGTGGGCTGCAGCTGTCGCACCAGCAGGGTCATGCCCTGGTTGATGCCCGGGTGGTGGCGCAGGTACTGCTCGACGTAGGCACGGAAGGTGCCCAGGTTGGTGACCCGGCGCCGGTTGACCGGCTCGGCACCGCGCTCGGCCAGGCGCGCGTTCCAGTCGCGCAGCTCGGCCGCCTTGCGGTCGAGGTAGTCGTCGATCAGGACGAAGCGGCGCATCCGCGCCACCTCGCCGTCGTCCAGGAAGCGCACCGAGCGCTGGTCCAGGTACAGCGCGCGCTTGATCCGGCGCCCGCCCGACTCGCTCATCCCGCGCCAGTTCTTGAACGACTCGCTGATCAGCTTCTTGGTCGGGACCGTGGTAATGGTCTTGTCCCAGTTCTGCACCGTCACCGTGTGCAGGGCGATGTCGATCACGTCGCCGTCGGCGTTCTGCGACGGCATCTCGATCCAGTCGCCGATGCGCACCCGGCCGTCGTTGCTGATCTGCACGCTGGCCACCAGCGACAGGATGGTGTCCTGGAAGATCAGCATCAGCACCGCGGTCGCGGCGCCCAGGCCGGTGAGCACGTGCAGGAACTGGACCCCGGCCAGGGTGGCCACGATCGAGATCGCGACCAGCGCGAACATGATGATCTTGGCCACCTGCAGGTAGCCCTTGATCGGCCGGTTGCGCGCGTCGGGACGGCGCTCGTAGACCTCGTTGGCCACGTCCAGCGCGCGCGAGACCGCCAGCGCGATGGTCAGCACGATGAAGGCCTGGCACAGCGCGCGCAGCACCGTGGTCAGCTGCGGCGGCAGGTCGGGCACCATGCCCACGCCGACCGCGATCACGATCGCCGGCACCACGTTGGCCAGGCGCGGGATCACCCGCATCCGCACCTCGCGGCCCTCGGCCTCGCCGCGCGCCGCGGTGGCGGCCAGCAGGCGCTGGATGCCGCCCAGCAGGATCCGCTTGGTCACCCAGTTGGCCAGCCATGCCGCCAGCAGCAGGGCCGCGACCACGGCCAGGGTGTAGGCCCAGGGGTACGGCGCCAGGGCCGTGCGCAGGTGCTCGAGCTGTTGTTGCAACTATCCGTTCCCGTGTGGCGCGTTGCCGCGTTCGATGATGACGCCGACCGCGCGCGCGCCGCGCACCGCACCCGGCTTGCTGAGCTTCAATCGTAACCAGGGCACGTTGAACTCCTCCATCACGATCCGGGCGCAGCGCTCGGCCAGGGTCTCGACCAGGCCGAAGTCCGACTGCGAGACGTACTCGATCAGGCGCTTGCTCACCGCCTTGTAGTTGAGCGTGTGGGCGATGTCGTCGCTGGCCGCGGGCGCGCGGTTGTCGAAACCCATCTCCAGGTCGAACACCAGGGTCTGGCGGATCCGCCGTTCCCAGTCGTAGATCCCGATCAGTGCCTCGATCTCGAGGCCTTCGATGAAGACTTTGTCCATGACGGGGATTGTCGCCGACCTCTTCGTGTGGGGGTGGGACGCCGCGGTGCCGGCGCCCGGCAGTCACCGGACGCCGCTCACGCCGCCGCGGCCACCGGCGGCAGCGTGGCCATGTCCCAGCGCGGAACGGCGTTGATCTCCAGGCCGTCGTGCTGGCCCGCGACCAGGCGCAGGGCGCCGGCGAAGGCGATCATGGCGCCGTTGTCGGTGCACAGCGCCGGGCGCGGGAAGCAGGCGCGGCCGCCGCGGGCCGCGGCCATCTCCTGCAGCCGCGCGCGCAGGCGGCGGTTGGCGCCGACGCCGCCGGAGACCACGATCACGTCGCTGCCGGCCGCATCCAGCGCGCGCTGGCACTTGATCGCCAGGGTCTCGACCACCGCATCCTCGAAGCCGCGCGCGATGTCGGCCCGGGTCTGCGCCGACCGGTCGGACTGCTGCCAGGCCAGCAGTACCTGGGTCTTGAGCCCGCTGAAGCTGAAGTCCAGGCCCGGGCGGTCGGTCATCGGCCGCGAGAACCGGAACACGCCCGGCCGGCCCTGTTCGGCCAGGGCCGCCAGCTGGGGGCCGCCCGGGTAGGGCAGGCCCATGAGCTTGGCGGTCTTGTCGAAGGCCTCGCCGGCGGCATCGTCCAGGGTCTCGCCCAGCAGCCGGTAGCAGCCGATCCCGTCCACGGCCACCAGCTGGGTGTGGCCGCCGGACACCAGCAGGGCCACGAACGGCGGCGACGGGGGGTCGTCCTCCATCAGCGGGGCCAGCAGGTGGCCCTCCATGTGGTGGACCCCGATCGCCGGCACCTCCAGCGCCCAGGCCAGCGACCGGGCCACCGCCGCGCCCACCAGCAGGGCCCCGACCAGGCCCGGGCCGGCGGTGTAGGCCACTCCGTCCAGGTCGCCCACGCCCAGCCCGGCCTCGGCCAGGGTCTGGCGGACCAGCGGCAGCAGCTTGCGGACGTGGTCGCGGCTGGCCAGCTCGGGCACCACCCCGCCGTATTCGGCGTGCAGGGCCACCTGGCTGTAGACCGCATGGGCGCGCAGGCCGGCCGCGCCGGGCAGGGCCGTGTCGTACACGGCCACGCCGGTCTCGTCGCAGCTCGATTCGATGCCGAGGACCTTCACGGGAGGGCGGGGGGCGGCTTGCGCCGTTGCGAGTCAGGCAGTTATCATACGCGGCTCGCCGGGTCCGGGGACCAGGCGCACGCGAACGCCAGCGTTCGCCCCAGCCCGGTCGGCCGGCCGGTGACCCAAGAACCGAGATTCCTATGCCAAGCGTCAAAGTCCGCGAAAACGAGCCGTTCGAGTTTGCCCTGCGTCGCTTCAAGCGCACCTGCGAGAAGGCCGGCGTGCTCGCCGAGACCCGCAAGCGCGAGTACTACGAGAAGCCGACCCAGGAGCGCAAGCGCAAGGCGGCGGCCGCGGTGAAGCGCCAGGCACGCCGCGTGGCGCGCGACGTCACCAAGCGCCAGCGCCTGTACTGAGCCGCTGCGACGCCGCCGAAAGCCGGCACGCGCGAGCGTGGCCGGCTTTTTGCGTTTCTGTCCCCCGCATTTCCACCACCCCCGCCATCCGCACCGGAGCGCACCATGTCCCTCAAGCAGCGACTGACCGATGACATGAAGGCCGCGATGAAGGCCGGCGAGAAGGACCGCCTGGGCGTGATCCGCCTGATGAACGCCGCGATCAAGCAGCGCGAGGTGGACGAGCGGATCGAGCTCGACGACGCGGCGGTGCTGGCGGTGCTGGAGAAGATGGTCAAGCAGCGCCGCGACTCGGTGGCCCAGTACGAAGCCGCCGGGCGCGAGGACCTGGCCGCGGTGGAGCGCGCCGAGATCGCGGTGATCGAGGCCTACCTGCCGGAGAAGCTGGGCGAGGCCGAGATCCAGGCCGAGATCGACGCGGCCATCGCCGCCACCGGCGCCAGCGGCCCGGCCGACATGGGCAAGCTGATGGGCGCGCTCAAGCCCAAACTGGCCGGCCGCGCCGACATGGGCCAGGTCTCGGCCCTGGTCAAGAAGGCCCTGGCGGGCTGAGCCCGCCGCGCCAACCCGCGCGCGGCGCGCGCCTGCCCCCTCCCGGCCTTCCCCCGCCGCGCGGGGGAGGCGTCGAATCACCGCCGCATCCGGCCCCTCCCCCCGCATGGCGGGGGGAGGTTGGGAGGGGGGCACCCGAGGACCGCCCCCCCTGTCGCGGCTCGCCCATCCCCCTCCCGACCTTCCCCGCCGCGCGGGGGGTCGAATCACCCACCGCGCCGCCGCATCCGGCCCCTCCCCCCGCATGGCGGGGGGAGGTTGGGAGGGGGGCACCCCTGGACCGCCCCCCACTGTCGCGGCTCGCCCATGCCCCATCCCGGCCTTCCCCCGCCGCGCGGGGGAAGGAGTCGAGCACTCGTCACACCGCCGCACCCGCGGCGGTGTTTGCCGCACAATCACGCCATGCAGACTCCCCACATCGTCCTGCGCCCCGCGCACCGCGGGGACGTGCCCAGGATCCTTGAACTGATCCGTGCGCTGGCCGAGTACGAGCGGCTCGCCCATGAGGTCGAAGCCGACGAGGACAGACTCGCCGACACCCTGTTCGGCCCCGCGCCCTGCGCCGAGGTGGTGATGGCCGAGGCCGACGGCGCGGTCGCCGGCTTCGCCCTGTTCTTCCACACCTACTCCACCTTCCTGGCCAGGCCCGGCCTGTACCTGGAAGACCTGTTCGTGGAGCCGCGCTTCCGCGGCCTCGGCATCGGCCGGCGGTTGATGGTCCACCTCGCGCGGCTGGCGGTGGAACGCGGTTGCGGTCGCTTCGAGTGGGCGGTGCTGGACTGGAACGCCCCGGCGATCGCCTTCTACCGCAGCCTCGGCGCGGTCGGCATGGACGGCTGGACCACCCAGCGCGTGACCGGCGAGGCGCTGGCGCGGCTGGCCGCCGCCGACGCCGACGCGGCGGCGGACGGCACGCGCTGACGCGGCCGCCACGCTGCGGCCGCCATCATGCGCCGCATGCGAGTGCCTCCCGCGTGGCAAGCCCGCCTCGACCGCCTGCAGCGCACGCTGCCGGCGCAGCTGGTACGGCGCTTCGTCGAGATCGACCTCCTCACCCACGCCGCCTCGCTGTCGTTCTTCGCCCTGCTCTCGCTGGCGCCGCTGCTGGTGCTGCTGCTGTGGCTGTCGGCCTCGCTCTACCCGTCCGCGCAGGCCGAGCTGATGGAGCAGCTGGGCGCGCTGGCCGGCCGCGGTGCGCAGGAGGTCGCCGCCACCGTGCTGCGCAACGCCGAGGCGCGACCCGACGTGGGTTCGCTGGCGGGGATGTGGAGCACCCTGCTGCTGTTCGTCGGCGCCACCGCGGTGTTCGCCCGCCTGCAGAACACCCTGAACCTGGTGTTCCACACCGATGCGCGCCGGCTCGGCGGCCTGCTGGCCTGGCTGCGCAAGCGGGTGTTCTCGTTCGGTGTGGTACTGGCGCTGGGCTTCCTGCTGGTGGTCTCGGCGGCGCTGACCACCGCACTGGAGGTGCTGTTTGCCGGCTCGCCGACCCTGCCGGTGCTGGGCAACCTGGCCGCGCTGGCGCTGTATTCGCTGGCGTTCGCGCTGATGTACCACTACCTGCCCGACCGCCGGGTGCGCTGGCGCCAGGCGCTGCTGGGCGGGGTGATCACCTCGCTGCTGTTCGTGCTCGGGCGCTGGGCCATCGGCCTGTACATCGCCCGCGCCGCGCCGGGCAGCGCCTACGGTTCGATGGGCACCCTGGTGATCCTGCTGGTGTGGATGTACTACGCGGCCATGGTGTTCTTCACCGGCGCGCTGGTCACCGCCCTGATCGACGAGCGGGTCTCGCGCGACGGGCGGCTGGCGCGGGCAAGGGTCCGGGCGCAGGCGCGCGGCGTCCGCTAGCGGCGGAGGCGTGGGCGCACGCGCCCGGTAAGGGCGACGGCCGCAGACGCTGCCCGGGGACGCGCCGGGATGCGATCATGGCCGCGTGTCCCGGACTGCAGACGCCTCCCCGCGTGCAAGCGGCGCCGCCATGGCCGGCGCGGCGGGCGCGCGGGCGCGCGTGCCGCGAAGGCCCGGCTGATGGCGCGCATCCCCGACGCCTTCATCGACGAACTGCTGGCGCGCACCGACATCGTCGAGGTGATCCAGGCGCGCGTGCCGCTCAAGCGCCAGGGCCGGGAGTATTCGGCGCGCTGCCCGTTCCACGACGAGCGCTCGCCCTCGTTCACGGTCTCGCCGACCAAGCAGTTCTACCACTGCTTCGGCTGCGGCGCGCACGGCACGGCGATCTCGTTCCTGATGAACTACGACCGGCTCGAGTTCCTCGATGCGGTCGACGAGCTCGCACGCCAGGCCGGGATGGAGGTGCCGCGCGAGGCGCGCCAGCGCGCGGCCAATCCAGAAAGCCAGGGCCTGTACGAAGTCCTGGACGAGGCCTGCCGCTACTTCCAGCGCCAGCTGGCCGGCAGCGATCGCGCGCGCGGCTACCTCGACGACCGCGGCGTGGGCGAGGCGGTGCGCGCGCAGTTCTCGGTGGGTTACGCGCCGGAGGGCTTTTCCGCGCTCAAGGACGCGCTCGGCACCGACCCGCGCCAGCTGCAGCTGCTCGACCGTGCCGGGCTGCTGTCGAAGAACGACCGCGGCCACGTCTACGACAAGTTCCGCGACCGGGTGATGTTCCCGATCCACGACCGCCGCGGCCGGGTGATCGCCTTCGGCGGCCGCGTGCTGGGCAAGGACGCGGGCCCCAAATACCTCAACTCGCCCGAGACCCCGCTGTTCCACAAGGGCCGCGAACTGTACGGCCTGTGGCAGGTGCGCCAGGCCAACCGCACGCTCGCGCGGCTGGTGGTCGTGGAGGGCTACATGGACGTGATCGCGCTGTTCGAGCACGGCGTGACCCAGGCCGTGGCCACGCTCGGCACCGCGACCACGCCCGACCACGCCGAGCTGCTGTTCCGCAACGCGCCGGACGTGTACTTCTGCTTCGACGGCGACCGCGCCGGGCGCGCGGCGGCGTGGAAGGCGGTGGAATCGGTGCTGCCGCGCATGCGCGACGGGCGCCAGGCCTTCTTCCTGTTCCTGCCCGAGGGCGAGGACCCCGACAGCATCGTGCGCAGCGAGGGTGCGGAGGGATTCGACGCGCGGCTGCAGCAGGCCACGCCGCTGTCGCAGTTCTTCTTCGACACCCTGTCCGAGGGCGTGGCCCTGTCCACGCTCGACGGCCGGGCGCGGCTGGCCGAACGCGCGCGGCCGCTGCTGGCGCAGATCCCCGATGGCGCCTTCGGCGACCTGATGCAGCAGCGGCTGGCGGAGATCACCGGCCTGCAGGCGAAGCCCGCGGCCGCGCCGTCGGCGCCGGTGCGCAGCCATGGCAGCCGGCCACTGGCGCCGCCACGCCGCAGCGTGGTGCGCAGCGCGATCGCGCTGCTGCTGCAGCAGCCCTCGTTGGCGCTGGAGCTGGCGCCGCCGTACCGCTTCGTGGCCCTGCGCCAGCCGGGCATCGACCTGCTGACCGAGCTGATCGCCCTGGTCAGCGCGCGCCCGGAGATCACCACCGGGACCCTGATCGGGCATTTCGCCGACCGCAAGGAAGGCGCGGCGCTGCAGAAGCTGGCCAGCCAGGACCTGCCCGGCGACCCCGAGGCCTGGCGCGCGGAGTTCCTCGACGCCATCGCCCAGCTCGACCGGCAGACGATCGACCAGCGCATCGACGAACTGCAGGACAAGCAGCGCGGCGAGGGGCTGGACGAGGCGGACAAGGCCGAGTTGCGGGAGCTGCTGCAGGCGCGGAGGTAGGGGGCGCCGGCGGGGCGGCTGGTGGCGGCCGCGCCGTGTTGTCCCCACCCCGGCCCTTGCGCGCCCGCAAGCCCCCACGCCGCCACGACAGCCGCGCACGCCCGCCTGCGTTAGCCTGAACCCGTCCTCGTGCAGGGAGCCTGCGATGCACCTGTCTCCGCCGCCCGCCGGTCTGGCCTTCGGCCCGTTCCGGCCCGCCTTCGCCCGCTCGCCGTCGGCCGGCCCATGCGGGGCGCAGGCCGCCCCACCCCGCCGGAAGACCGGCCGCGACTCCGGCCGGGACGATGCGCCAGGCCGGCGGCAGGACCGGCGGCGGAAGTAGGCGCGGACACTCGAGGCGACGGCCGGGACGATGCGCATCGGTCTCCAGACCTGGGGCAGCCATGGCGACGTGCGTCCGTTCCTGGCGCTGGCGCACGGACTGCACGCGGCCGGGCACGCGGTGACGCTGGCGGTGACCTGCGTGGACAGCGCGCGCTACGCGGCGCTGGCCCCGCGGCTGCCGTTCCGGCTCGAAGACGTGGCCTCGCCGGTGGTGGGCGACCGCGCGGCGCTCGAGCGCATCGGCCGCGAGCTCGAGCGCATCCGCAATCCGGCGCGGCAGGCGCGGCGGATGTTCGAGCGCATCCTGCTGCCGGCCGAGGAGGCCATGTTCGAAGCCGCGGAACGCCTGTGCGCCGGCCACGACCTGGTGGTGGGGCACCACGTCCTGCATCCGCTCCAGGCCGCGGCCGAGCGCCACGGTCGCGACTGGGCGGCGGTGGCGCTGGCGCCGGTCGCCCTGCCGTCCGCGTATCGCCCGCCGATGGGCCTGCCCGACCTCGGCCGCGCCGGCAACCGCCTGGCCTGGCGGATGGCGCGGTTCGTCCTCGACCAGGGCATGAAGCGCGACGTGGACCGGATGCGCGCGCGGCACGGCCTGCCGACCGCCGGCGACTTGCTCGACCGGGTCTGGAACTCGCCGCGGCTCACCCTGCTCGCCTGCAGCCCGACGCTCTGCCCGCCTGCGCCGGACTGGCCGGCGCACGTGCACGTCAGCGGCGCGCTGGACCTGGCCGAGCCGGTCGAAGGCGGCGTGCCGCCGGCGCTCGAACGCTTCCTCGCCGACGGCCCGCCCCCGGCGTACCTGACCTTCGGCAGCCTGATGGCGGGCAGCGACCTGCGCGAGACGGTCGGCCTGCTGGTGGAGGCGGCGCGTCGCGCCGGGCTGCGCGCGGTGGTGCAGGCGGCCGGGTGGGAAGCCGCGGGGCTGCGCGCGGACGAAGATGTCCTGCTGGTCGAATCCGCGGCGCACGGCGAGGTCTTTCCGCGCTGCGCGCTGGTGGTGCACCACGGCGGCGCCGGCACCTCGCACGCCGCCCTGCGCGCGGGCGTCCCCTCGGTGGTGGCGGCGCACATTCCGGAACAGGCGATGTGGGCGGACGCGCTGCGGCGCGCCGGCGTGGGCGGGCGTCCGCTGTCGCGCCGCGGTCTCACCGCACGCCGCCTCGCCGATGCGATCGCGCAGGTGGCCGCTTCGGACGCGATGGCGCGCCGGGCGCGCACGCTTGGCGAACGGGTCGCGCGCGAGGACGGCGTGGCCACCGCGGTGCGGCTGATCGAACGGCGCTTCGCCGGTGCGGACGTATCCTGTTGAACGCCTGCGCGTCGAGGCCATGACCATCCGCCACGCATCGCGCGCCTGCGGCCAACTCACCGCCACCGTGCGCGCCGAACCGGTGTGCGTGTCGGTCTGCCACGGCCTCGCCTGCCAGCGGCGCAGCGGCAGCGCGTTCGCGGTGCAGGCGCGATCCCGGTCGGCACCTTTGCCGATCCGCGGTTCCCGCCGCCGACGGTATCGGTGTACGAGGAACGCCGCCACCCCTGGGTGGGGCTGCCCGAGGGCATCGAACGCATCGACCGAGCGCGCAGCCGTTACCATGCCCACCCGGCCGCGGGACCGGCGACGGGCCGGCGCGTCGCCACGAGGGAAGCTGGCATGAACACGCATCGCGTCTTCACGATGAAGTGCTCGAACGTCTATCCGCTCCACGTGCGGAAGACCACGGGCGAAGGGCGCCGCGAGGACGATGTGGGCCAGGTGATCCGCTGGCCCACCGGCCGCGACCGGGCGGGTCTGCAGCGGCCGAGCGAACAGGGACACGGGTCGACGGGGGGGCGAAGGGCAAGCCGATGGACAGGATCCTGCCGGCCTGAGCCGCGCGTGCCGCCGCGCCGATGACGAAGATCGACCTCAGGCGCGAGCTCCGGCACCTCTATGCCGCGTCGACGAAAGAGGTGGTGGAAGTGCGCGTGCCCGCGCTGCGCTTCCTGATGGTGGACGGTCGCGGCGACCCGAACACCGAGCCGGCCTATGCCGAAGCGGTGGAGGCGCTGTTCTCGGTTTCGTACGCCGCGAAGTTCATGCTGAAGAAGGCCGGCGGCCCGGACTACGCGGTGATGCCGCTGGAAGGGCTGTGGTGGGTGGACGACCACGCCGTGTTCGCCGCGGACGACCGCGCGCGCTGGCGCTGGAGGATGATGGTCCTGCAGCCGGACTTCGTCGGCGACGCGCTGCTCGAGGCCGCGATCGCGCAGGTGCGGGCGAAGAAGGCCCTGCCGGGCCTCGACCGGCTGCGGCTCGAAGCGTTCACCGAGGGTCGCTGCGCCCAGGTCCTGCACGTCGGACCGTTCAGCGCGGAAGGCCCGACCATCGCGCGCGTGCACGACTTCATCGCCGGACGCGGCCGCCTCGCCGGCAGGCACCACGAGATCTACCTGAGCGACGTGCGCCGCGCCGATCCGGCGAAGTGGCGCACGATCATCCGCCAGCCGATGGCGTGAGCGGACGGCGACGCAGGCCCCTGGCCGCTGGAGGAAAGCGATGGACGCAGGCAGGCAACGCGCATTCGCGATCAAGGCCCTTCTCGACGACGTCCATGCGGCGCAGTTCGAGTTCACCGCCTGCAAGACCATGTACGGCGGCAAGGCGATCGCCGCGGGCGACAGGCTCTTCGTGTTCGCCGACGGCCCCGGCGGTGGCCCGGGCCTGGTCGCGATGGGCACGGTCACCTGGGCCGGGCCGCTGCCGCGCACGCCCGGGGTGGCCCGGCAGACGCCGCGGGTCAGCGTCCGGGTCCGCCGCGACGCGCTGGTCCGCCGGCCGCTGGGGCGCGAGACGCTGCGCCGCTTCTGCGACTGGGAGGACGGAAGGCCGGAGACGGAACTGAACTTCAAGTTCTACCGCCAGGCCACGCACAAGATCGCCGGCCTGTCGGACGCGACCGCGCGGTTCCTGCGCCGCCGCTTCTAGCGGCTCAGCCGACGCGTTCGAACCGCAGCGCCGGCGCGGCCGCCGGTTCGAGCCACGACAGCAGCCAGTGGTCGAGCAGCAGGAAGGCGAACAGCGCCATCAGGTACACCACCGAGTAGTTGAACACCTTCATCGCGAACAGCTCGTCCGGCGGTTCGAGCAGGCGCCAGGCGTACCAGAGGAAGGCCAGCCCCAGCACCACCGCGCCACCGAGGTAGAACAGGCCGCTCATGCCGATCGCGACCGGCAGCAGCGTGATCACGCACAGCAGCACGGTGTAGAACAGGATCTGCCAGCGCGTGTACTCCACCCCGTGGGTCACCGGCAGCATCGGCACCAGCGCGCGCGCGTAGTCGGCGCGGCGGAAGATCGCCAGCGCCCAGAAGTGCGGCGGGGTCCAGACGAAGATGATCAGCACCAGCAGCAGGGCGTGGGCCCAGTCCCACTGTCCTTCCATGTTGGTCACCGCGGCCCAGCCCAGCAGCGGGGGCGCGGCGCCGGCGATGCCGCCGATCACGATGTTCTGCGGCGTGGCGCGCTTGAGGAAGCCGGTGTAGACGATGGCGTAGCCGATCAGCGAGGCGAAGGTGAGCGCCGCGGTCAGCGGGTTCACCAGCGCGACCAGGATCGCCATCGAGGCCGCGCCGAGGAGCACCGCGAACGCCAGCACCTGGGCCGGACGCAACGCGCCGGTGGCCAGCGGGCGGTCGGCGGTGCGCGCCATCACCTTGTCGATGCGCTGGTCGATCAGGTGGTTGATCGCGGCGGCCGAGGCGGCGGCGAGCCAGATCCCGAGCAGGCCGAACACGGTCTGGCGCAGCGGCGGCAGCCCGGGCACGGCCAGGAACATGCCCACCAGCGCGGTGAACACGATCAGCGAGACCACGCGTGGCTTGGTCAACGCCCAGTACTGGCCGAGGAGGAACGCGCGACCGCTGCCCATCACGCCTCCCCGGCAGGGGTGCCGGGCCGCGGGCGGGCCACGACGCGCGACGCCGGCTGAATGCCCCGTGCCACCGCCATCACGTCGCCCGCCGCAGCCGCGCCAGCAGCGACACCAGCACGAACAGCAGCAGCGCGGCGCCGCCGTTGTGCATCACCGCCACCTGCAGCGGCAGCGACAGCTTGACGTTGAGCACGCCCAGCAGCACCTGGCCGAGCGTGAGCAGGGCCAGCAGCAGCGACCAGCCGCGCATGCCCGGCGTGCGCAGCATGCGCCAGGACAGCGCCAGCAGCACGCCCGCCGCGACCACGGCGAACAGCCGGTGCGCCAGCTGGATCGCGATGCGCGAGGCGCCGTCGAGCACGCCGCCTTCGTAGTCCACGCCCACGCCGCGCCAGAGCACGAAGCCTTCGCGGAAGTCGGCCGGCGGCCACCACTGGCCGACGCACCTGGGGAAGTCGAGGTAATGCGGTTGGGGAGTGGTCCAGCCGCCGGCGCCGCAGGACAGCGCCGCGTAGTTCGCGCTGACCCAGCCACCCAGCGCGATCTGCACGCCCAGCACCGCGATCGCGGCGACCAGCCAGCGCCGCAGCGCCGCCGCGTCGGCCAGCACCACCGGCAGGTGGGTGGCGCGCCACGCCATCCAGGCCAGCAGGGAGAAGGTGAGCATGCCGCCGAGCAGGTGGCCCATCACGATCACCGGCTTGAGCAGCATGGTGACGGTCCACTTGCCGAGCAGGGCCTGGAACACCACCACCGCCAGCGTCAGCACGGCCACCGGCGCCAGGTCGCGCCCGGCGCTGGCGCCGTTGGCGCGCAACCAGGCGGCCGCGGCCCCCAGCAGCAGCGCCTCGCCGGCGCCCGCCACCAGCAGCGCCGGCAGCACCAGCCCGCGCATGTACATCGGGATCGCCGCGGCCACCAGCGCCGAGGCGCCCAGTACCAGGGCGATGCCGAAGCGCCGGCGGCGCGCCGCCAGCAGCGCCAGTACCAGCACCAGCACGCCGAGGGAGGCGGCGAGGTGGCGGTGCACCTGTTCGCGCCAGGCCTTGTGGTCCTCGAACGGACGGATCGCGCTGGCCGCGTGGTCGCTCGCCTCGTGCGCGGCCTGCGGCCAGGTCGCGCGGCCGTAGCAGGTCGGCCAGTCCGGGCAGCTCAGGCCGGCATCGGACAGGCGCACGAACGCGCCGAACACGATCACGCCGAACGTCAGCGCCACCGCCAGCCAGGCGATGCGGTGGAAGTGGCGGTACACGTGCGGGCGCGACGGGACGGGTGCGGGGCTTGCCATCATCTGAGCCTGAGCAGTCGGGCCATGTCCTCGCGCAGGTGGCCCGGGTCGAATCCGGGAGGGTAACGCAGGATCACGAATCCGTTCGGATCCACCACGTACACCGGGGTGCCGGCCGGATCGTCGTGGCGCGGCAGCGTGGCGACGAGCGCGGGGTCGCGCGCGATCCCGCGCCAGGCGGCGTTGCGCACCGCGTCGGCGGGCGCCTCGCCGACCCAGAGGATATGCACGTGGTCGGCACGATGGCCGAACAGCTGCCACACCAGGTCAATGTTCCGCGAGAGCTCCACGCACGACTCGCCGCAGCCGGGCCGCGGCGCGACCAGAATGCGCCAGGTGCGCTCGGCCGGCCGCCATTCATAGCGGCCGCCGTCGCCCAGGAGCAGTGCGCGTTCGCGCAGGTCGACCGGGGGCTCGAGCAGTTCGCCGTGGTTGCGCGTGCCCTCCGGCCGCCATCCCGACAGGCGCAGCGCGCCCGCGAGCAGGGCGCTGCCGAGGAACAGCACGACGATCAGGACCAGCATGGCGCGGTTGCGCGCGCGCTGTTCGGGCGGGATGGGGGCGTTCATCGGCGGGGACGGCGGAAGGTGAGGACGAGTGCGGTGGCAAGCACGGCCAGGGCCAGCCCGAACCACTGCACGGCGTAGCCCAGGTGCTGCTGCGGGGACAGGGTATTGGGCAGGACATCGAGGTCGCGCGCAAACCCCAGCGGCAGCCCGGGATCGAGCTTGAGCACGCGCGGCGGCAGCGCCGGCACCCCCAGGGCGGCGGCCAGGCCCCCGGCGTCGAGCGCGGTCACCACGACCACGCCGCGACCCGGCTCGGCGGCCAGGCGCGCGCGGCCGATGCCGGCCGATGGCGGCGGCGCGAGCAGGCCCTGCACGTCCAGGGGGCCCTGCGGGCGGTCCACCGCGGGCATCGCGCGGTCGCCCGGCAGCGGCAGCCAGCCCAGTTCCACCAGCAGCGGCGGGCCGGCGTCGGGCTCGAACAGGCGGTAGGCGCGCACCCCGGGACGGCCGTCGCGCTGCTGGTTGTCCAGCAGCACCGCCGGCGCATCGGCGAACGCACCGCGGCCGGCCGCCCAGTCGAAGCCGCTGGCACGCCCGGCCTCCCCGGCCGCCGCCAGCGACAGCGGCGCGCGCGCCTCCAGGACGCGGCTGACCGCGTCGAGCACGGCCTGCTTCTCGTGCATGCGCCCGAGCTGCCAGCGGCCGAGCGCGCCGAACAGCACCATCGCCAGCAGCGCCAGCGTCCACCCCAGCAGGCGGCCATGGCGCAACCTCATGCGGCCTTGCCCGCGGGCTGCGATAATGCCCGCGACCCGCGCATGCCGCGCCACGGGACCGGCTGATGAACGATTCGATCAAGACCCTGGTGATCGTCGGTTTCCTGGCGCTGATCCTGTGGAACCTGGGCGCGGGGCTGTACTACATGCTGGTCGACAAGGGCCAGACCAAGCGCACGGTCAACGCCCTGACCAAGCGCATCGCGCTGTCGATCGTGCTGATCCTGCTGGTGGTGCTGGCCCACTACATGGGCTGGATCGAGTTCCACGGCGTGGGCCGCAACCCCGACTGAGCCGGGCACGGGCGCGCCGGGCGCCGACGGCCGCGCGCGCGGCTGTCCGGGAGCGGACCGGTAAACGCGCAGGAGCGCCGCATCGGGCGCTCCTGGCGGGAACGGCGCGAGCTGGCGGTCACCAGCCACGGATCACGGGGCCGACGTCCCTCAGAGGACGTAGACGAACAGGAACAGGCCCAGCCAGACCACGTCCACGAAGTGCCAGTACCAGGCCACCGCCTCGAAGGCGAAGTGGTTTTCCTTGGTGAAGTGGCCCCTGGCGCAGCGCATCCAGATCACGATCAGCATGATCGTGCCCAGGGTCACGTGGGCGCCGTGGAAGCCGGTGAGCATGAAGAAGGTCGAGCCGTAGATGCCCGAGCCCAGGGTCAGGTTCAGGTCGCGGTAGGCGTGGATGTACTCCTCGACCTGGAACACCAGGAACAGGCAGCCCAGGGCCACGGTCGCGCCCAGCCACAGCAGCAGCTGCGGGCGGTTGCCGGCCTTGAGCGCGTGGTGGGCGATGGTGATGGTCACGCCCGAGGTCAGCAGGATCAGGGTGTTGACCAGCGGCAGGCCCCAGGCCGGGATGGTCTGGAACGCGCCGCCCACCTCGCCCGGACCGGCGGTCGGCCAGGCCGCGCTGAAGCCTTCCCACAGCAGGTAGTTGGTGGCCACGCCGTCGCCGGCGCCGCCCAGCCACGGCAGCGCGAACTGGCGGGTGTAGAACAGGGCGCCGAAGAACGCGGCGAAGAACATCACCTCGGAGAAGATGAACCAGACCATCCCCATCCGGAACGAGACGTCGACCTGCTTGTTGTAGTAGCCCGAGATCGACTCGAGGATCACGTCGGCGAACCACTTGAACAGGATCGCGACCAGGCCGGCCACGCCGACGAAGAACACCGTCCGGCCCCAGTCGACGTCGTTGAACCAGGTGGCCAGGCCGAACATCGCGGTGAACAGCGCCATCGAAGCGAACACCGGCCAGCGGCTGCCGTGGGGCACGAAGTAGACGTTGGGGTCGTGTTCTGCGGTGTGGGCCTGGGACATGGCGTGGGTCCGTGGAAATCGTGGGTCAGGGTGCCGAATGCGGCACGGTGGACGACGGCGCCGCCGCGAGGCGTTCGGTGAGCACGTCGTTCTTGAAGATCGCGTACGACAGGGTGATCGTGTGGACGTCGCGCGGCAGCGCCGGGTCGATGATGAAGCGCACCGGCATGTCGCGCGCCTCGCCCGCCTGCAGGGTCTGCGCGGTGAAGCAGAAGCACTCGGTCTTCTGGAAGTAGGCCGAGGCCCGCGCCGGCGCCACCGAGGGCGTGGCGCTGCCGACCACCGGGCGGTCGCTGCGGTTGCGCGCGGCGAACGTGGCCTCGTACTGCTCGCCCACGCGCACGCGCATGCGGGTGTCGTTGGGCTCGAACGCCCACGGCAGCTTCGAGTTCACGGTGCTGTCGAACTCCACGGTGACCCAGCGCTCGGCCGGCGTGGCCGCGGCGTAGGCCGAGGCGTCGGCGGCGCTGTTGTCCATGCGGATGCCAAACACCTTCTCGCAGGCGATGCGGTACAGCGGCACCAGCGAGAAGGTGAACGCGAACGCCGCCAGCGACACGCCCAGCAGCTTGGCGATGCCGAACTTGCCGCCGCCGCTCATCGCCCGATCACCCCGGAAAGGATGAACGCCACGTACACCGCGAAGGCGATCGCGCCGGCGACGATGGCCGTGCGCACGGCGCGCCTGCGCTGCTGCGCGAGCCTGTCGTCGTCGTGCCGGGGCGCGGTCATCGCGGTCATCGCCTGCTAGTGGGTGACGTCGTCGTGGGCCAGGTCGCCGGGCTTGATGACCGGCGGCGTGCTGAAGGTGTGGAACGGCGCCGGCGACGGCACGGTCCACTCCAGGCCGCGGGCGCCTTCCCAGGCGCGCGCCGGGGCCTTGGCGCCGTACTTCAGCGAGTGGGCGAAGATGAAGATCATCATGAACGGCGTGAGGAACATGCCGAACGCGCCGATCGAGCTGACCAGGTTCCAGTCCGCGAACACCACGTTGTAGTCCGGGATGCGGCGCGGCATGCCGGCCAGGCCCAGGAAGTGCTGCGGGAAGAACAGCAGGTTGGAGAACACCAGCGTCCACCAGAAGTGGAACTTGCCCCACTTCTCGTTGTACATGCGGCCGGTCCACTTCGGCCACCAGTAGTAGATGGCGGCGATGATCGCGAAGATCGCGCCGGTCACCAGCACGTAGTGGAAGTGGGCGACCACGAAGTAGGTGTCGTGGTACTGGAAGTCGGCCGGCACGATCGCCAGCATCAGGCCGGAGAAGCCGCCGATCGTGAACAGCATCACGAACGCCACCGCCCACAGCATCGGCGTCTCGAAGCTGATCGATCCGCGCCACATGGTCGACGCCCAGTTGAACACCTTCACCCCGGTGGGGATCGAGATCAGCATGGTGGCGAACATGAAGTAGATCTCGCCGCCCAGCGGCATGCCCACCGTGAACATGTGGTGGGCCCACACGATGAACGACAGGAACGCGATCGCGGCGGTGGCGTACACCATGGCCTGGTAGCCGAACAGCGGCTTGCGGCTGAAGGTCGGGATGATCTCCGACACGATGCCGAACGCCGGCAGGATCATGATGTAGACCTCGGGATGTCCGAAGAACCAGAAGATGTGCTGGTACATCACCGGGTCGCCGCCGCCGGCGGCGTTGAAGAACGAGGTCGCGAAGAACTTGTCGGTCAGCAGCATGGTGACCGCGCCGGCCAGCACCGGCATCACCGCCAGCAGCAGGAACGCGGTGATCAGCCAGGTCCAGCAGAAGATCGGCATCTTCAGCAGGTCAACGCCCGGGGCGCGCATGTTCAGCACCGTGGCGATGATGTTGATCGCGCCCATGATCGAGCTGATGCCCATCATGTGGATGGCGAAGATCGAGAACGACACGTTCGCGCCGCCCTGCAGCGACAGCGGCGGGTACATGGTCCAGCCGCCGGCCGGCGCGCCGCCGGGCAGGAACAGCGTCAGCAGCAGCATGGTGAAGGCGAACGGCAGGATCCAGAACGACCAGTTGTTCATGCGCGGCAGCGCCATGTCCGGCGCGCCGATCTGCAGCGGGATCATCCAGTTGGCCAGGCCGACGAAGGCCGGCATCACCGCGCCGAAGATCATCACCAGCGCATGCATGGTGGTCATCTGGTTGAAGAAGTGCGGGCTGACGAACTGCAGCCCGGGCACGGCCAGCTCGGCGCGGATCACCACGCTCATCGCCGCGCCGACGATGACCATCAGGAAGCTGAAGAGCAGGTAGAGGGTGCCGATGTCCTTGTGGTTCGTGGAGAAGAACCAGCGCTCGACGAAGCCGGGCTTGTGGTCGTGCGCGTCGTGGTGGTCGGCGGTGGCGGTATGCGTGGACATTGCGTTCGGCCTTTCGGAATCGGTCAGGCGGCGCCGGCGGCGTCGGCGGGGTCAGCGGCCTGTTCGGGCGCCTGCGGGGCGGCGGGCCCCTCGCCCTGCCGCACGTCTTCGACCATGTCGGGATCGACCGAGCGCGGCGCGTTGCCGTCGCCGCCCTCGGGCACCTGCGAGGGCTCGGCCGGCGCCTGGCCGGCGGCCTTCTTCGAGGCCAGCCACGCGTCGAACTCCTCGCGCGGCACCGCGCGCACCACGATCGGCATGAAGCCGTGGTCCTTGCCGCACAGTTCGGCGCACTGGCCGCGGTAGACGCCCGGCTCGCGGATGTCGGTCCAGGCCTCGTTGATGATCCCGGGGATGGCGTCCTGCTTCCAGCCCAGCGCCGGCACCCACCAGGAGTGGATCACGTCGTCGGCGGTGATCACGAAGCGGACCTTGGTGTTGGTGGGCAGGACCAGCTCGTTGTCGACCTCGAGCAGGTAGGCCGGGTGCGCCTCGAGCTCGGCGCGGGTGACGCCGCGGGTCTGGCGCAGGCGGTCGCTCTCGCGGTCGAGGCGGCTGACGATCTCCACGCCCTCGCCCAGGTATTCGTACTTCCACATCCACTGCAGGCCGGTGACCTTGACGGTCATCTCCGACTCGCGGGTGTCGTACATCGCCACCAGCTTGGCGGTCGCGGGCACGGCCATGATGACCAGCAGCACCACCGGGATCACGGTCCAGAGGATCTCGAGCCTGGTGCTGTGGGTGAAGCTGGTGTCGGGCACCGCCCCCTTGGAGTGGCGGAACCTGTACATGGCGTAGCCCATCGCCAGGAACACCACCGCGCCGATGCCGATGCAGATCCACATGGCCAGCATGTGGGCCTCGTAGGCGTTCTGCGCCGAGGCGGTCACCCCCCGCCCCATGTTCAGCTGCCAACGGACCGGATCGGCGGCCAGCGCCGCCAAGGGCAGGGACGCCAGTGCCGCCACCATCCACCGCGAGAAACGCACCTGCATCATTGCTCGACCCCAATGTGGTCGGTCACGGCCGCGGCCGCCACTCAACCGTTGCGAACTGTCAAAACGACCCCCGCGCGCCCGGAACCGGCCGTCGCGCGAGCCGCATCGGAACCCCGCGAGCCTTCGTCACGGACACGCGAAAACTTCCGAATGGTAGCGGCCGCTCCGGTTGAGGGGCAAGCCAAAGCCGCCGCCGGGCGGCGCGCGGGGCCGGAAACCGCGCCACGCCGCGGGGCGCGGGAGCGCCGCGACGCCGCCGCGCGGCGCGGGTTTGTGCCGGCGCCCGCGCCGTGGGCGGCGGTTTCGTTCAAGCCGGGCCGACGCGGCCGCGAGCACAATGCCGGGGTGCCGGTGCCGCCGCGGCGCCGGTCCTGCCGTACCTCCCGCCATGACCGCTTCCGAACCCGCCCCCCCGCCCTTCCCCGGACCCGGCAAGGCCGCGCCATCGCCACTGCGCGCGGCGATCACCGCCGCCTGGACCCAGGACGAGACCCGCCACGTGCGCGAACTGCTGGCCGTGGCCCGCCAGCCGGTGCCCGGCTGGAGCGAGGCCGACCGCGCCGCGATCCGCGCCACCGCCACCGACCTGGTGCGCCGGGTGCGCGCCCGCGCCGCCGACCAGGGCGCGATCGAGGCCTTCATGCGCCAGTACGACCTGGGCAGCGAGGAGGGCGTGCTGCTGATGTGCGTAGCCGAGGCCCTGCTGCGGATCCCCGACCAGGACACGGCCGACCTGCTGATCCGCGACAAGCTCGGCGAGGCCGACTGGCGCCGCCACGTGGGTCGCTCGGACTCGGTGCTGGTGAACGCCTCGACCTGGGGCCTGATGCTCACCGGTCACCTGGTGGACCTGGCCGAGGAGACCCGGCGCGACGTGCGCGGCGCGCTCCGGCGCCTGGCCGGGCGCGTGGGCGAGCCGGTGGTGCGGCTGGCCGTGCGCCAGGCGATGCGGATCATGGGCCATCAGTTCGTCATGGGCCGCACCATCGACGAGGCCCTGGCCCGCAGCCGCAAGGGCGGCAACGCGATCTACCGCTACTCGTTCGACATGCTCGGCGAGGCCGCGCTGACCCGGCGCGACGCCGCCCGCTACCTCGACGCCTACGGCGAGGCGATCGCCGCGATCGGCCGCACCGGCCCGTTCGCCGACCCCATCACCGCGCCCTCGATCTCGGTCAAGCTCTCGGCCCTGCACCCGCGCTACGAGCACGCCAAGCGCGCCCGGGTGCTGGCCGAACTGGCCCCGGACCTGCTGCGGCTGGCCCGCCAGGCCAAGGGCTACAACATCGGCCTGACCGTGGACGCCGAGGAGGCCGACCGGCTGGAGCTGTCGCTGGACGTGATCGAGGCGGCCTGGCGCGACCCCTCGCTGGCCGGCTGGGAAGGCTTCGGCATCGTGGTCCAGGCCTACCAGAAGCGGGCGCCGTTCGTGATCGACTGGATCGCCGACCTCGCCCGACGCCACGGCCGCCGGATCCCGGTGCGCCTGGTCAAGGGCGCGTACTGGGACAGCGAGGTCAAGCGCGCCCAGGTCGACGGCCTCGACGGCTATCCGGTGTTCACCCGCAAGCCCAGCACCGACGTCAGCTACCTGGCCAACGCCGTGCGGCTGCTGGCCAACAGCGATGCGATCTACCCGATGTTCGCCACCCACAACGCGCAGACCATCGCCGCGGTCCACCGCATGGCGCAGGCGATGCTGCCGCCGGGCCAGCGCCCGGGCGACGGCGGCGCGCCGGGCTTCGAGTTCCAGAAACTGCACGGCATGGGCGACGACCTCTATGCCGAAGTCATCCCCGCCGACCGGCTCGGCGTGCCCTGCCGCGTGTACGCGCCGGTGGGTTCGCACGAGGACCTGCTGCCCTACCTGGTGCGGCGGCTGCTGGAGAACGGCGCCAATTCCAGCTTCGTGAACCGGATCAGCGACGAGGACGTGTCGATCGACGACCTGGTGCGCGATCCGGTCGAGGTGGTGGCTGGCTTCGACCCGGTCCCGCACCCGCGCATCCCGCTGCCGGTCGACCTGTACCGCAGCCACGGCATCGACAGGAGCAACTCCATGGGCGTGAACCTCGCCAACGACGACGCGTTGCGCGCGCTGGCCGGCCGCATCGACGAGACGCTGGCCGGCGCCGGCCCGGACGGCTGGAGCGCCGCGCCGCTGGTGCCCGGGGCGCAGCCCTCCGGCCCGCAGGTCGCGGTCACCAACCCCGCCGACCGCCGGCAGCGCGTGGGCACGTGGCAGGCCGCGGACCCGGACACGGTCGAGCGCGCCCTGGCCAACGCGGTGCAGGCGCAGCCGGGCTGGGACGCGACCCCCGCGGCCTCGCGCGCGGCGATCCTGGAGCACGCCGCCGACCTGCTCGAACAGCGCATGCCGCAGTTCATCGCGCTGTGCACGAAGGAAGCCGGCAAGACCATCCCCGACGGCGTGGCCGAGGTGCGCGAGGCGGTGGACTTCCTGCGCTACTACGCCGGCCAGGCGCGCACGCTGTTCGCGCCCGAGGCCCTGCCCGGTCCGACCGGCGAGTCCAACACCTTGCAGCTGGCCGGGCGCGGCGTGTTCGTGTGCATCAGCCCGTGGAACTTCCCGCTGGCGATCTTCACCGGCCAGGTCGCCGCGGCGCTGGCCGCCGGCAACAGCGTGATCGCCAAGCCGGCCGAGCAGACCACCCTGGTCGGCTGGCACGCGGTGAAGCTGCTGCACGAGGCCGGCATCCCCGAGGACGTGCTCCAGTACGTGCCCGGCGACGGCGCCACCGTGGGCGCCGCGCTCACCGCCGACCCGCGCGTGGCCGGCGTCGCCTTCACCGGTTCGACCGAGACCGCGCGCGCGATCAACCGCGCGCTGGCCGCGCGCGATGCCGCGATCGGCGTGCTGATCGCCGAGACCGGCGGCCAGAACGCGCTCATCGCCGACTCGTCGGCCCTGCCCGAGCAGCTGGTCAAGGACGCGCTGGCCTCGGCCTTCACCTCGGCCGGCCAGCGCTGCTCGGCCGCGCGCGTGCTGTACGTGCAGTCCGACATCGCCGACAAGGTGATCGACATGCTCGCCGGCGCCATGGCCGAACTGCAGGTGGGCGACCCGGCGCTGCTCTCGACCGACGTCGGCCCGGTGATCGACGAGGACGCCAGGCGGCTGCTCGAGGAGCACGCCGCGCGCATGGACGAGCGCGCGCGCCTGATCGCGCAGGCGCCGCTCGGCGCGGGCACGGAGCACGGCACCTTCTTCGCCCCGCGCGCCTGGGAGATCGGCGCGCTGTCCGAACTCACCCGCGAGAACTTCGGCCCGGCGCTGCACGTGATCCGCTGGCATGCCGACCAGCTCGACGCAGTGGTCGACGCGGTCAACGCCACCGGTTACGGCCTCACCCTGGGCATCCACTCGCGCATCGACGAGACCGTCGAGCGCATCGTGCAGCGGGCGCGGGTCGGCAACATCTACGTCAACCGCAACCAGATCGGCGCGGTGGTGGGCGTGCAGCCGTTCGGCGGCCAGGGCCTGTCCGGCACCGGCCCCAAGGCCGGTGGCCCGCACTACCTGCCGCGCTTTGCCACCGAGAAGACGGTGACCATCAACACCACCGCCGCCGGCGGCAATGCCAGCCTGCTGACGCTGGGGGACTGAGCGCGGTCCGCCGGCCGTCCCGCGACTGCCGGCTGCCGCGGTTCACGCCGCGATGCGCGCGGCGGTGGGAACGTGCACGGATGGCCGACGGCACGCCCCGCCTCTACCTGGTGTACCTCGATGCCGACGCCACGCCCCGCCCGGCGCCGGAACTGGCCGAACTCGCCCCCGGCCTGTACCTGGTGCGCACGGCGCGCAGCCGGTCGCAGGTCTATCACGCGCTCAAGCGGCGCTTCGCGCCGCGTCGCCTGCTGGTGGCGCCGCTGGACGGGGATCCCAAGTTCAAGGGCGTGCGCCCGGGCGCGCTGGCGTGGCTGCGCGCCACCGGCGACCGCGACGCCTGACCCTCAGCGGTAGGCGCCGGGGCCGCGCCAGACCAGGCGGCCTTCCCGATACACCTGGCGCACCGCAATCACCTCGCGCGCGTCGCCGATGGCGGCCAGTTCCGGATCGTCCGGGTCGAGCTGGCGGCAGGGCCCGGATTCGCGCCGGAGCACGGTCTCCAGCGGGCAGACCATCAGCCGCCGGGTCCCGGGCAGGGGAATGAAGAGCTCGGTCATGCCCTGCTCGCGCCACTCGCGCAGGCGGGCCTCGGCCGAGGGCTCATACACCACCTGGTAGCCGCCGGCTTCCAGGCCGGGCTCGTCGGACGGCGCGGCCAGCCGCTGGCCGCGGCCCACGGTCGGGACCGGCGCGGGGCCCGCGTTCACCGGGGCGTGGTCCCGGGGCGCCATGCCGGGCGGCTGGCCCCAGGTGTGGCCGGGACGGCGGCTGGACGGACGCGCGGCCGCGGACGGCGTGCCTTCGCCGCGACCGGGCCGCGGCGGCACGACCGCCGGGGCGGTGGCCACGTGGGCATCGAGCGGCCGCGGCTGGCGGGTCGGCGCCGGGGTGGCCTGCAGGCGCGAAGCGGCCGCCGGGGGCGGTGCCGGATCGCTGGCGGGTGACGGGGCATCCTCCGGCTCCGGCGCCGGGGTCTCGGGCCCCTCGCCGATGAATTCGACCTGGATCACGCTGCCGCCGGCGGCGTCCTCGCCGCGCGGCCGGTCGAGTTCGAGCGGCGGCACCAGCAGGACCGCGAGCAGCAGGCACAGGTGCACGACGGCCGTGAGCAGGCCGGCGATCCAGGGCTGCCAGCGGTCGAAGCGATCGCCGGGATGGGCCGGCGCGCCGGGCGCGGCGCTCATGCCGCGGTCGGTGCGTCGGGGGTGCGGGCCGTCATGGGCAACAGCGCGATGCGGGGCGCCGCATCGTAACGCGGCCGCCCTGGCGAGGGCATGCCTCGCCGCCGGGCGCGGCGGTCACGAGAGCACTGCGCCGGCCGCGACGCCCGCGTCCCTGCGGGCTGCACCACGGGGTTGGCACGGTGCAACGATCACTGGTGCGACGTCCGGTACCCCCACCCCAGCCCTCCCCCGCGAGCGGGGGAGGGGGCGAGATGCGCGGGGGGCTGCAGGCTGGCCGGTGCCAGGTCGGCTGGTGCCAGGATCACTGGTGCGACGTCCGGTACCCCCCACCCCAGCCCTCCCCGCGAGCGGGGGCGGGGGCGCGGTGCGCGGGGCCGGGAGGCGCGGTGCGGGCGGGTGGCGTGTGCGGCGACGGCGGGTGGAGAGTCCTGAGGCACGCGTACGGGGACGCGGCGTCCGTCACCGGCCGGCGCCTTCCGGGCCCCTCCCCCCGCGCCAGCGGGGGGAGGCCGGGAGGGGGGCAGGCCCGGAGCGCCTCGCCCCCGCCGTCACCCCAGCAGCCGGTTCACCCGCTGCACGAACGCCGCCGGGTCGGCCAGCGGCGCGCCGGCGGCGAGCTGGGCCTGCTCCAGCAGCAGGTGGGCGAGGTCGGCGGCGCGCGCGTCGTCGTGCTCGCCCAGCAGGCGCTGCAGCAGGGCGTGGCGCGGATTCACCTCCAGCGTCGGCTTGCGCTGCGGCACGTCCTGGCCGGCCTCGCGCAGCAGGTGCGCCAGGTGCGGCGCCATCTCCCACTCCGACAGCGCCAGGCAGGAAGGCGAATCGGTCAGCCGCGCGGACACCCGGACCTCGCCGACCGCCTCGCCGAGCAGCGAACGGATCCGCTCCAGCAGCGGCGCCGCCGCCTGCGCGGCCTCCTCCTGCCGCTTCTTCTCCGCCTCGTCCAGCGGCAGCTCGCCCTTGGCCACGTGCCTGAGCGGCTTGCCGGCGTACTCGTGCAGGTGGCCGAGCATCCACTCGTCGATGCGGTCGGACATCAGCAGCACTTCGATGCCCTTGGCGCGGAAGCGCTCGAGCTGCGGGCTGCCGGCCGCAGCGCGGTGGCCGTCGGCGGTGATGTACCAGATCGCGTCCTGGCCCTCGGCCATGCGCGCGATGTAGTCGTCCAGCGACACGGTCCGCTCCTCGCCTTCGCTCTTCGTCGAGGCGAAGCGCAGCAGTTTCGCGATCCGCTCGCGGTTGCCCGGATCCTCGACGATGCCCTCCTTGAGCGTGTTGCCGAACGCCTTGATGAAGGCGGCGAACTTTTCCGGCTCGTCGCGCGAGAGCTTCTCGATCAGGTCGAGCACGCGCCGGATGCAGGCACCGCGGATCTTCTCCAGCTGGCGGTTCTGCTGCAGGATCTCGCGGCTGACGTTGAGCGGCAGGTCGTCGGCGTCGACCACGCCGCGCACGAAGCGCAGGTAGGCCGGCAGCAGCTCCTGCGCGGCGTCCATGATGAAGACGCGCTTGATGTAGAGCTTGAGCCCCTTGCGCTCGTCGCGCGCCCCCATCAACAGGTCGAACGGCGGCTGCGAGGGGAGGTAGAGCAGGGTGGTGAAACTCTGGCTGCCCTCCACCCGGTTGTGCGACCAGGCGGCAGGGTCGTTGAAGTCGTGGCCGAGCGACTTGTAGAAGTTGCGGTACTCCTCGTCCGTGATCTCCGGCTTCGGCCGCGTCCACAGCGCCGATGCGTCGTTGGCGGTCTCCCACTGCGTGCCCGGCTCCTGCTTGTCCTTGTCCTTGTCGTCGCCGGCGGCCGGCGCCTCCTTCGGCATCCGGATCGGGAACGCGACGTGGTCGGAGTACTTGCGCACCAGCGAACGCAGCTTCCAGCCGTCGAGGAACTCGTCCTCGCCCTCCTTCAGGTGCAGGACGACGGTGGTGCCACGCGCCTCGAGCGTGGCCGGCCCGAGCGTGTACTCGCCGCGGCCGTCGCTTTCCCACTTCACCCCGGCCTCGGCCGGGGTGCCGGCGCGGCGGGTGAGCACGGTGACGCGGTCGGCGACCACGAAGGCCGAGTAGAAGCCGACGCCGAACTGGCCGATCAGGCGCGCATCCGCCTTCCGGTCCTGGCCCAGCGCCTCCAGGAACCGGCGGGTGCCGGAACTGGCGATGCTGCCGATGTTGGCCACGACCTCGTCGCGGTCCATGCCGATGCCGGTGTCGCGCACGGTGATCGTGCGCGCGTCCCTGTCCCAGCTCACCTCGATCCGCAGCTCGGGGTCGCCGGCCAGCAGGTCGGGGTTGCCGATCGACTCGAAGCGCAGCTTGTCGCAGGCGTCCGAGGCGTTGGATACCAGCTCGCGCAGGAAGATCTCCTTGTGCGAGTAGAGCGAATGGGTCACCAGGTGGAGGACCTGGTCGACTTCGGCTTCGAACTTGCGGGTCTCGGCGGCTGCGGTCACGGAATGCTCCTTCTCAAGGCCACGGCAGGCGCGGGATATGCGTGCGCAGGCGCGGTTTTCAAGCGCCGCGCCGGCTCAGGGGGCGGCGTGCGGCTGGTCGATGCCGGGCGTGAACCAGAACGGGATGCGGTACGTGCGCCGCCGGTCGCGGCCCGAGTCGCCGCCCTCGGGGTTCCACGCCAGTTCCAGCCGGTGCAGGCCCGGGCGCAGCCCGCCGACCTCGATGTAGCCGGTCAGTCCGCGCATGCCCAGGTCCTGCCGCTCGCTGGCCACGAAGTCGTCCAGCGGCACCGGCGCGCCGTCCAGCGCGACCGTCCACAGCGAGGCCAGGCAGCGCCGGGCAAGGTCGGCCGCGGCCGGCCCGGTGGCTTCGTTGCGGCCGTCCACCAGGCCCTCGCAGCGCTCGCGGGCCAGGTCGTTGTCGCGTTGCGGACGGTGCGGGATGAACAGTCGCAAGTGGGTGTCGGCCACCCGGTCGGACGGGATCATCGGCACCACGGTGGACCGGTGCGGGCCTTCGCGCATGGCTTCGTAGTGCGCGGAATGCATCCCCTCCCACGCCGCTTCCTCGCCCAGCACCCGGTAGCTGTCGACGTAGGCCAGGCGTTCGTGGTTGAGCAGCACCCAGCTGCTGATGAAGAACGCGAAGACGATGCCACCGGTGTACGCGAACATGAAGCGGCGGTTGGGCAGGTTGCTCTGCAGGGTGTACTGCACCGTGTACACCAGGCGCTGCGGGATCAGCCAGCCGTAGATGCGCAGGACCCGCTCGCCCAGTCGGCGCGCCCAACCGGCGTCGCGGCCCGCGGCCTCGCGCCGCGCGGCCACGCGGTCGGCGAACGGCGCGCCGAGGCCGACCAGCATCAGCAGCGCGGCCAGGCCGAGGAACACGGCGATGGCGGCGCGTTCGCGATCGGCGAACAGGCCGCCGGCCAGCCAGCCCGCGAGCAGCCCGAGGACCATGTACAGGCCCGTCCAGGCGATCACCAGCGCCATCAGCGTGGTCATGGCGAAGACGATCGAGGCGGCGCGGTCGGCGCCGTCGATCATGTCGTCCAGGCCTCCGATCGATCGCTGGTAGAAGCCGCGGGTCACCGGGCCGACGAGCGGCAGGCGGTCCCAGCGGATGCCGTCGGGGAAGGTCGACTTCAGGCCGATCACGCCCACCCAGTAGGCGCGGATGGACAGGTGCACGATGAAGGCCACGGCCAGGGCGTAGCACAGCCCTGCGCCCACCAGGTAGCCGTAGCGCAGGATCTGGTCGAGGACGCCGTCGACGTGGACGCTGGCGCGCTGGTAGGCGTCGAGGATCCGTGGTGGCAACGCCAGCAGTGCGAACGCGAACAGGCCCGAGACCAGCAGTTCGAGCTCGTCGGTGCGCTCGCGCAGGCGTTCGAAGGCGATGCGGCCGGCATGCGGGGTCGCGCCGGCGTCCTGGCCGGCCTGCGCCGGCGTGTCCTGGTGTTCCATCCGCCCTCCCCGCGAGAGGCCCGAAGTCTAGCCGCCGCGCGCCCGTCGTGCAGCCGGCGGGCCTGCCAGGCTGGTTCCATGGCCAAGTGCGCGCCCGTCCGCCGCAAGGCCCGCCCGCTGCGTCCGGCCGATCCGCCCCGATTGGCGGCGGCACGAACGCGCGGGCTTCGGCGACGCCCCGCGGTCCGCCACCCTGGCGATGCTGCGGTGGGCCTCGCGTGGCCACGGCGGCCGGGAGCGCGCCGCGGGGAGGTCCGCGGTCCGCGACCCGGGTCGGAGACGTCGCCTCGGTCGCGGTTGCCACCCGGGCACGTCACGATCCACTGCCGTCGACTGTCACAAGGGCAGGTACAACAGGAGGAACTGCCCATGGCGGACAACAAGCCCATCCACTATGCCCGGACCATTCCTGTCGTGATGGAAGCGCTCGAACGCGTGCACGAGGCGATGGATGCCGCCGGGCTCGACCGCGGCATCCACCATCTCGTCCAGTTGCGGGCGTCGCAGATCAACGGTTGCGGCCATTGCGTCAAGATGCATGCGCGGGAAGCGCGCGCCGACGGCGAGACGAACGATCGCCTGGACCGGCTCGTGGTGTGGCGGCAGGTGGGCGACTTCAGCCCCGCCGAACGGGCCGCGCTGGCCTGGACCGAGGCCCTGACCTCGCTCGACGCGTGCACCGGGTACGGCGAGCTGCGCGCCGGGCTGCGCCGCCACTTCAACGAGGAGCAGGTCGCGGTGCTCACCGTCACGGCGGCGATGATCAACCTGTGGAACCGCGTCCAGATCGGGTCGCATTGAGGCAGCCGGCATGGACGATGCAGCGTGGGTGGACCTGTTCGAGCGTCGGCGCCCGTTCCTGACCGGGCTGGCCTACCGCACGCTCGGCTCCAGGGCGGACGCCGAGGACGTGGTGCAGGACGTGTTCGTGAAGTGGCTCGGCGCGGACCGGGCCGCGATCGACAATCCCGATGCCTGGCTGACGACCGTGTGCGTGCGGCGCTGCCTGAACATGCTCGAATCGGCCCAGCGGGCGCGGACCGACTACGTCGGGTTCTGGCTGCCCGAGCCGGTCCAGGGCGCCGGCACGGCGTCCCCGGAGCAGGAGGCCGAGCTGGCGTCCAGCCTGTCCACGGCGTTCCTGCTGCTGCTCGAGCGGCTGGCGCCCAAGGAACGGGCGGCGTACCTGCTCCACGACATCTTCCGGCTGCGACACGCCGAGGTCGCCGGCATCATCGGCGTGCGGGAGGAGGCCTGCAGGAAGCTGGTGTCGCGGGCGCGGGCGAACATCGGCCGGCCGGTGGCGCGGCAGCACGTCCCCCCGCGCCGGCAGGCGAGCCTGCTCGAAGCGTTCCGCCATGCGGTGGCGACGGGGCAGACGGCGTTGCTGGCGGGCATGTTGGCGGAGGACGTCGTCCTGGCGGCGGATGGCGGCGGCAAGGTGGCCGCGATCGCCACCCCCGTGTGCGGACGCGCCATGGTCCTGGAGTTCATCGCCGCGCGCCTGTCGGCCTGGTGGCGGGCGTATGCCTGGGAAGACGCGACGATCAACGGCGCCCGCGGCGCGCTGCTGACCTCGGACGGGCGGCTCGAGGCCGCGGTGAGCTTCTCGTACGACGGGGAGGGCCGCGCCACCGGCGTCTATATCGTGCGCAATCCCGACAAGCTCGCCGCCCTCGCGCTCGGGGGCGTCGCGTGAGCCGCGCGGGGGATGCCGCGGTGCACGCCGCTTCGGAACCGGGCTGGCGGGGCATCCTCCGCGGGGTCCACCTGCCGCGCGCGTCGGTCCTGGCCGCAGGCGTGGCCCTGCATGCAGTGAGCCTATACCTCTCCGCCACGCTGCTCCCGGCGGTGGTGGCCGACGTCGGCGGAATGCCCTACTACGCATGGAACACGAGCCTGTTCGTGGTGGCTTCGGTGCTGGGCGCGGTCGTGGCCGTCCGCCTGCTGGCCAGGCATGGGCCGCGCGCGTCATGCCTCCGGGCGGCGGCGGTGTTCGCGGCCGGCTCGGCCCTGTGCGCGCTCGCCCCGTCGATGGCGGTCATGCTGTGCGGGCGCGTGCTGCAGGGCCTGGGGGGTGGCCTGCTGCTGGCCCTGCCCTATGCCCTGGTGCGCAGCGTGTTCCCGCCGCCCCTGTGGCCGCGGGTGATGGCGCTGTTCTCGGGGATGTGGGGGGTGGCCACCGTGCTGGGGCCGCTGCTCGGCGGCCTGCATGCGAGAGCCGGGCTCTGGCGCCTCGCGTTCTGGATGGTGGTGCTGGGAGCCGCGGCGTTCGCGGCAGGCGCGGGGCTTGCGTTGCCCCGGGCGACGCGAGCGCCCATGGCCATCCCGTCGCTGCCGTGGCGCCAGCTGGTGCTGCTGCTGTGCGCTGTGCTGGTGGCATCGGTCGCCGGCGTGCTGCCGTTTCCGTGGAGCGTGCCCTGCCTCGGACTGGCGGCGATGCTGGCCTGGGCGTTGGTCCGGACGGAGTCGTCGGCGTCGCGGCGGTTGTTGCCGATCGGGGCATTCCAGCTGTCGGGGCCGCTGGGGGCACTGTATGCCGTGTCGGCTCTGTTCGCGGTCACGGTGACCTGCACCGAGGCCTTCGTGCCGCTGTTCCTGCAGGCGCTGCACGGCCAGTCGCCGCTGGCGGCCGGCTTCGGCGCCGCCCTGCTGTCCGCGGGCTGGACCGCGGCGGCGATGTCCGGCTCGGGCGCGTCCCCCGCGCGGCGCCACCGATTCCTGTGCATCGCGCCCTTGCTTTCGGCGTTGTCCATGGGGGCGTTGGCCATGCTGATGGCGTGGCCGACCGGAGGTGGCGTCCTGGCCCTGGTGTGCGTCGCCCTGGCGGCAGGCGGCGCGGCCGTGGGGCTGGTCTACCCGTGGCTGGGTGCCGCGGTGCTGCGCGAGGCGCCGGCCGGGGAACAGGACCTGGCCGCATCCTCGCTCATGACGGTGCAGCTGTGCGCCACTGCGTTCGGGGTAGCGGCAGCGGGACTGGTGATGAATCTTGCCGCCGGGACGGCGGGCGACGCGCCGGACCTGGCGCCGGCCGCGCGCTGGATCTTCGCGCTGGCGGCGATCGCACCGCTGGCGAGCCTGCCGCTCCATGGCCGTCTCAGGCTGTGATCGGCGCGCGCGGATGGCGCCTGTGCACCGCGTGCTAGCGCAAGACTGCCTGCCGCGCGGGGGAAGGCGGCGGGGCAGGCTTTCGCCGCCATGCTGCAAGGCGACGGGTGGCGCGCGCCGTCACCGCCACCGTCGTGGTGACGACAACCCATTGCGCGCCGGAAGCGGCGCGGTGCCGTGCTCAGGCCGTCGGCTGCCCGGTGTGCGACGTGAGGATCAGCGGGGCGAGGTCGAAGCCCTGCTGGCGCGCGATCCCGAGGTAGTGCTCGCGGACGAGTTCGTCCAGCGCCGGCTCGCGCGCGAGCAGCCACAGGTACTTGCGGTCGGGACTGCCGACCAGGGCGACGGTGTAGCCGGGGTCGAGTGCGATGATCCAGTAGTCGCCCCTGGTGAACGGGATCCAGCGCAGGCCCTCGGGCAGGAACGTGACCTCCAGCCGGCTGCCGCGCGCGTCGTTGGCGGTCGCGCGGCCGACCGCTTCGTCGACCTCGCCGTCCAGGCGCATCCGGTTGCGCACCTCGACCGAACCGTCCTCCTGCAGCGCGTAGGTGGCCGAGATGTCGGTGGCCTCGCGCGGTTCGTGCCGCATCGGCAGGCGCGCGATCTCGTACCAGGTCCCCATGTAGCGGGTGAGGTCGACGGCGGGGACGGTCTTGAGTTCGGGCAGGTCGCTCATGCGGGATCCGATGGAAGAAGGGAACAAGGCCGGGACACGGTAGGACGGCGCGGGTGAAGCGACCGTCGCGCCGCGACGGCCGGCGGCACGCACGGTTCAGCCCGGAGGCGGTGGCTCCGCCACGGCACGGGCGAGGTCGCCCTGTCCGTCTTCGGCGCCGGGCGAGGTGGTGTCGGCGGTCGCCGGGCCGGGCCGCGGCGAGCGGCGCGGGCTGCGTTCCTCGCGCGCGATGTCCGCACGCAGCCGCGGCAGGGCCTGCGGATGGCAGCGCTCGAGGAAGTCGATCATGCGCTCGCGCACCACGCAGCGCAGGTCGAACAGGTCGCCGGAGTTGCGCGCGCTCACCAGCAGGCGCACTTCCATGGTGTGTTCGCGGGTGTCGGTGACCTGGGCGATGCACACCCGCCCGTCCCAGCGCGGATCCTCTTCGCAGATGCGCTGCAGCTGCGCGCGCACCTCGTCCATCGGCGTGCGGTAGTCGAGCCACAGGAAGGCGGTGCCGAGCAGCTGGGCGCTGGTGCGGGTCCAGTTCTGGAACGGGTTCTCGATGAACCACTGCAGAGGCACCACCAGCCGCCGCTCGTCCCAGACGCGCACCACCACGTAGGTGCTGGTGATCTCCTCGATCCGGCCCCACTCGCCCTCGACGATCACCACGTCGTCGAGCCGGATCGGCTGTGCCAGCGCAATCTGCAGGCCGGCGATGAGGTTGCCGAACACCGGCCTGGCGGCGATGCCCGCGACCAGTCCGAGGATGCCTGCCGAGGCCAGCAGGGTGGCGCCGAGCTGGCGGATCGCGGGGAAGGTCATCAACGCCAGCGACACGCCGACCAGGACGATCGCGCCCTGGGCCACGCGCGCGATCACCCGGGCCTGGGTCTGGATCCGGCGCGCGGCGAGGTTGTCCTCCACGTCGACCGGGTGCTCGCGCAGGATCCGCGCCTCCAGCGCCGCCACCACGCGCACCGCCAGCCAGACCACGCACAGCAGGACCCCGATCCCGAGCCAGTGCTGCGCCTGCGCCACCGCGGACGGCGGCAGCGGCGTGGCGCTCACCGCCTGCATCAGGAACAGCAGCGGCAGCGCCAGCGCCGCCGGCACCACGATCACCCGCACCACCCGCGCGGACGTGCGGGAGGCGGCGTGGCGGTCGGCGCGGCGGGCAACGGACAACAGCAGCTGGCGCACCACCAGCCCCAGCAGCAGCGCCGCCAGCAGCGGCCACGCGGCGTCGATGGCCTGTTGCCAGTCGGGCATGCCGGTGTATCCGTGGACGGGAAACGGTAAATCGTCGCACGGGCGGCGTGCACGCGGCGTCGATTCGTGGAACTCGCATCGCGGCGCGTGCTGCGATAGCGTGGCGCTCCGGTCGAACCAGGAGTCACCGCAAATGCGCAGCGCGATCCACGCACGTTTCGGCGATCCGGCCGAGGTCCTGGCGCCCGGCGACAGACCGGTGCCGGAACCCGGCAAGGGCGAGGTGCGCGTGCGCATGCGGCTGGCGCCGATCCACAACCACGACCTGTTCACCATCCGCGGCCAGTACGGCTGGAAACCTTCGCTGCCGGCGATCGGCGGCAGCGAAGGCTGCGGCGTGGTGGATGCGATCGGCGAGGACGTGGAAGGTTTCGCGCCGGGGCAGCGGGTGACCACCGCGTCGGCGCGCGGCACCTGGGCCGAGTACTTCCTCGCTGACGCGCGCGCCCTGGTGCCGGTGCCCGACGCGATGCCCGACGAGGTGGCCGCGCAGCTGGTGGCAATGCCGCTGAGCGCGCTGATGCTGCTCGAATCGCTGGCGGTCAAACCGGGCCAGTGGATCGTGCAGAACGCGGCCAACGGCGCGGTCGGCAAGACCCTGGCGATGCTGGCCGCCGCGCGCGGCGTGCGCGTGCTCGGCCTGGTGCGGCGCGAGGAAGGCGTGGCCGAACTGGCGGCGCTGGGGGTGGAGGACGTGTTGTGCACGCAGGCCGACGGCTGGCGCGACGCGGCGCGCGAGCGCCTTGGCGCGGACGGCGCGCGCGCCGCGGTGGATTCGGTCGGCGGGCGCGCCAGCGCGGACCTGTGCAGCCTGCTCGGCCATGGCGGCGTGCTGGTGTCGTTCGGCGCGATGGGCGGCGAACCCATGCACGTGCCGCCCGGCGACGTGATCTTCCGCGACGTGCAGGTGCGCGGGTTCTGGGGCAGCAGGGCCAGCCGCGAGATGCCGGCCGAGCGCAAGCGCGCGCTGTTCGCCGAGCTGATCCAGCGCGCGCTCGACGGGCAGCTGCGCCTGCCCGTCGACGCGATCTACGACCTGGAGCAGGTGGCCGAGGCCGCCGCGGCGAGCCAGCGCCCGGGCCGCGGCGGCAAGGTGCTGCTGCGCGGCTGACCGCGGCGCCGCCTGCGCGCCGTCAGTCGGCGGTGACGGTCTCGAGGATCCGCTTGCCGGCGGCGATGTCCTCGGCCTTGCCGTCGGCCGCCACCGCGCCGTCCGCCTGCGCCGCGCCGTTGCCGCAACGCCCGACCATCATCGGGCAGTGCTCGGTCATGTAATCGATCTCGAGGTTGAGCCGCTCGAGCAGGAAGTCGATGAACGCGCGCACCTTGGGCGACTGGCCGTGCCCGCGCGGGAACACCGCGTTGAACTCGTACTCGGGGCCGACCCAGCCGGCGAGCACGCGCTTGACCTTGCCCAGCTCCACCGCCTGCTTGACCATCACGTCGGCGCCGACGAGCAGACCTTCCCCGCACAGCAGCGCGCCCTTCAGCGCGGCCGGGTCGTTGGCGACCAGCACCGGGTTGATCGGGAACTGGCGCGGGCCGTTGCCGTCGTCCAGCGTCCAGGCGTAGCCGTTGCCGTGGCGATGCTTGTGCATGGCGAGCGTGCGGTGGTACTGCAGCTCGTCCGGATGCAGCGGCTCGCCGTGGCGTTCGACATAGCAGCTGGAGGCGAACACCTGGGTGCGGATGGTGCCGAGCCGGCGCGCGACCAGGCTAGAATCCGGCAGCGGGCCGAGCCGCAGCGCGAGGTCGATCTCGGTGGCGATCAGGTCGACCGGCTCGTTGGACAGGGTCATGTCCACCCGCACTTCCGGGTGGCGCATGTGGAACTCGCCCAGCAGCGGCGCGATCTTGTCGATGCCGATCGAGTAGGGCGCGGTGAAGCGCAGCCAGCCGCGCGGGCCGGCCTGCAGCTGGCTGACCGCGCTCTCGGCCTCGATCAGGTCGCGCGCGATGCGCTGCGAATGTTCGTAGTAGACGCTGCCGGCCTCGGTGAGGCCGAGCTTGCGCGTGGTGCGATGGAGCAGCTGCGCGCCCAGGCGCGACTCCAGTTCCTGCACCTTGCGGCTGACCGTGGTCTTGGGCAGGCGCAGCGAGCGGGCGGCGCCGATGAAGCTGCCGTGCTCGACCACCTTGACGAAGATCAGGGTCTCGTTGAGATCGTGGGTCATCGCGGCCTCCGGCTGCGTCGGTTGGATTGGCCCGCCTGCTGGACAATTATTCCCTTGATTGGGGACTAATCAAGTCCTGATTCGAGGTGCAGGATGTGCGCCATCCCCACCGACGGACCGCTGCCATGCCCGCCGTCCCGCACCGCCAGCTCTCCCGCGCCAGCCTCGCCATGCTGCTGGCCGTGGACCTGTTGGCCCTGAGCGCACTCCTTATCGATCAATGGTTTGCTGTTGGCGCCGGCTGGAGCTGGCTGCTTGGCGCAGCCCTCACCCTGGCCCTGTTGCCGGGCGTGCTGTGGCTGGTCGATCGGGTGTTCGCGGCGGCCTGCAGGGTCGAAGACATCCCTCTGACGGGAGAAACATTCCCATGAGCGGGATAATTGATTCCGGGACAATGGGTCGCGCCCTGGTCGTGCTCGGCGCCGGCAGCGCCGCCGGCCGCGGCGTGGTCGAGGCGGCGCTGGCCGCCGGCCGCGCGGTGCTGGCCGTGGGCATGGACGACGCCACCCGCCAAGCGCTGTCCGGCCGCCATCCACAGGGCCGCCTGCGCGCGCTGCTCGCCCCCGTCGCCAGCGACGCCGACGCGGCCGCGCTGGCGCGACGGCTGCGGACGCCGGGCCTCGTCGTCGACGGCGTCGTCGCCAGCCTGGCCGGCTCGCATCCGTGCGGGCGCCTGATCGACGAACCGGCCGAGGTCCTGCAGCGCACGCTCGACCAGGACCTGCTGCCGCACCTGTTCGCCGCGCGCCACCTGTTGCCGCTGCTGGCCGAAGGCAGCGCGGGCTACGTGCTGATCGGCGGGCCCGGCGGACGCTATCCGTGGGCCGGCTACGGCCACTGCTCGATCGCGGCCGCGGCACTGCGGATGATGGCGCGCGTGCTGCACGAGGAAGCAGGGCGCGAGGGCCAGCGCGTGCAGCTGCTGTCGATGGACGCGCCGGTCGCGGCCGATTCGCCCGCGGCGCTGGCACTTGGGCGTCGCGCGCTGGCGATGCTCGACGAAGCGCGCCACCAGTGTCCGGCGCCGATCCACGACTACGCCGGCGAAATGACTTCCGCAGTCATTGCCGGCACGCCCGCCGCCGCCGCATCGTTCCACGGCATCCGCGCGCACCGCACCACCGCCGGCGACGTGCTGCCCGCACGCCACATGCGCGCGGCGCGGACGCTGCTCGACGCCATCGCCTCCCCCACGCCACCAGGAAGTGTCCACGATGAACATTGATCGACGATTCCCCTCCCCCGGACGGCGCGTCGCGCGCCTGCTGCCGCCGCTGCTGGCCGCGGCGCTCGCCACCGCCTGCAGCTCCAACGCCTCCGACGGCGCCGACGCGATGCCCGCGCCGGAAGTGAGCGTCGCCCGCGTCCTCGAGCGCGAAGTGCGCCAGTGGGACGACTTCACCGGCCGCGTGGCCGCGGTCGAGACCGTCGAGCTGCGCCCCCGGGTCAGCGGCTACGTGCAGCGGGTGGCCTTCGAGGAAGGCCAGCTGGTGCGCAAGGGCGACTTGCTGTTCGAGATCGACCCGCGCCCGTACCGCGCCGCGCTGGCCCGCGCCGAAGCGGAGCTGGCGCGCGCGCGCAGCGAGGCACGGCTGGCGGCGGCCCAGCACGAGCGGGCGCAGGCCCTGGTCGAGGCGCGCGCGATCTCGCGCGAGGAATTCGAGACCCGCAACGCGGCCAACGCCCAGGGCCATGCGGCGGTGCGCGCGGCGGAGGCCGCGGTGGCGGCCGCCCGCCTGGACCTGCAGTTCACCCAGGTGCGGGCGCCGATCGACGGCCGCGCCGGGCGCGCGCTGGTCACGGTGGGCAACCTCGCCCAGGCCGACGCCACCGTGCTCACCACCGTGGTCTCGCAGGATCCGGTGCACGTGTACTTCGAAGCCGACGAACAGACCTGGCTGCGCTACAGCCGCGACGCCGGCTCCGGCCGCGACGGAGACGGCCGCGTGGTGCGCGTGGGCCTGGCCGGCGAGGACGGGCTGCCGCACGCGGGCACGCTCGACTTCATCGACAACCAGGTCGATCCGGCCACCGGCACGATCCGTGCGCGCGCGGTGCTGCGCAACCCCGACGGGCTGTTCACCCCGGGCCTGTTCGCCCGGGTCCAGCTGGCGGGCGCACAGCAGACGCGGGCGCTGCTGGTCGACGACAAGGCGGTGCTCACCGACCAGGACCGCAAGTACGTCTGGGTGCTGGGCGAGGACGACACCGCGCAGCGCCGCGACGTGGAACTTGGCCGCGTGATCGAGGACGGGCTGCGCGTGGTGCGCGCGGGCCTGTCGCCGGAGGACCGCGTGATCGTGAGCGGCGTGCAGCGGGTGTTCATGCCCGGCATGCCGGTCGCGCCCACCGAAGTGGCGATGGCGCCGGCCGGCGACGCCGACGTCGTCGCCCAGGCGGGGCCGGGCGGCCGCTGACGCCGCCCGGTCCGGCCACCGGCCTGCGCAACGCACCACCGCACAGACCAGCCTCCGCCGCCGCCGGCGACGCGAGGTGCACGACCGCCAGCGGGGCGACCCGCGGCGGACCGGTTCCCCCCGGGCCGTTCCCCCCGCGGCCCGCCCGGCTGGCGGCCTTCCCGCTCCCTCCCTCGGCGGGCGGGCCGCCGGGCCGGGATCTTCCCCTCCTGCCGCGCACGCGCGGCGACCGCGGCCACGGCCGCAAGGACATGCCCCCATGGACTTCTCCAGGTTCTTCATCGACCGACCCATCTTCGCCGCGGTGCTGTCGATCGTGATCTTCGCCGCCGGCCTGATCTCGATCCCGCTGCTTCCGATCGGCGAATACCCGGAGGTGGTGCCGCCCTCGGTGGTGGTGCGCACCGTGTACCCGGGCGCAAACCCGAAGGAAATCTCCGAGACGGTGGCGACCCCGCTCGAGGAGGCGATCACCGGCGTGGAGGACATGATGTACGTCAAGTCCGTCGCCGGCTCCGACGGCGTGCTGCAGCTCACCGTGACCTTCCGCCCGGGTACCGACCCAGACGATGCCACGGTGAAGGTTCAGAACCGCGTCTCGCAGGCGCTGGCGCGCCTGCCAGAGGACGTGCGCCGCCAGGGCGTGACCACCCAGA
The DNA here is from genome assembly GCF_007859305.1 of Luteimonas wenzhouensis. Lineage (GTDB taxonomy): Bacteria > Pseudomonadota > Gammaproteobacteria > Xanthomonadales > Xanthomonadaceae > Luteimonas > Luteimonas wenzhouensis. The sequence continues at coordinate 196,514 of NZ_VOHE01000005.1, read as the reverse complement.
AGCAGTCGCCGGTGTTCCTGATGGTCGTCCACCTGACCTCCGAGGACGGCCGCTACGACTCGCTGTACCTGCGCAACTACATGCGCCTGCACGTGCGCGACGAACTGGCCCGGATCGACGGCGTCGGCGACGCGCAGCTGTTCGGCGGCGGCGACTACGCGATGCGGATCTGGCTCGACCCCGACCGGGTGGCCGCGCGCGGGCTCACCGCCGGCGACGTGCTGCGCGCGGTGCGCGAGCAGAACGTGCAGGTGTCGGCCGGCCAGCTCGGCGCCGAGCCGATGGCCAACGGCAGCGACTTCCTGCTGCCGATCAACGCGCGCGGACGGCTGGAGAGCGTCGAGGAGTTCGGCGACATCGTGCTCAAGGCCGGCGCCGGGGGCGAGATCGTGCGCCTGCGCGACGTGGCCCGAATCGAACTGGCCGCGGGCGACTACACCCTGCGCGCGCGCCTGGACGGCAAGAACGCCGCCGCGATCGGCATCTTCCAGGCGCCGGGCGCCAACGCGCTGCAGATCCGCGACGCGGTGATCGCCAAGATGGACGAGCTGCGCCCGCGGCTGCCGCCGGGCGTGGAGATCCAGTCGATCTACGACACCACGGTGTTCGTGCGCGACTCGATCAGGTCGGTGATCACCACCCTGCTCGAGGCCACCCTGCTGGTGGTGCTGGTGGTGATCCTGTTCCTGCAGACCTGGCGCGCTTCGATCATCCCGCTGCTGGCGGTGCCGGTGTCGGTGGTCGGCACGTTCGCGGTGCTGTACCTGCTGGGCTACTCGATCAACACCCTGACCCTGTTCGGCCTGGTGCTGGCGATCGGAATCGTCGTCGACGACGCGATCGTGGTGGTGGAGAACGTCGAGCGCCACATCGAGGAAGGCGCGAGCCCGCTCGAGGCCGCGCACCTGGCCATGCGCGAGGTGTCCGGGCCGATCATCGCCATCGCCCTGGTGCTGTGCGCGGTGTTCGTGCCGATGGCGTTCCTGGACGGCGTGACCGGCCAGTTCTACAAGCAGTTCGCGGTCACGATCGCGATCTCGACCGTGATCTCGGCGATCAACTCGCTGACCCTGTCGCCGGCGCTGGCGGCCAAGCTGCTGCGGCCGCGCGACGCGGCGCCGGACGCGCCAACGCGCCTGATCGACCGCCTGTTCGGCTGGATCTTCCGTCCCTTCAACCGCTTCTTCGGCCGCAGCGCAGGCCGCTACGAGGGCGCGGTGGCGCGTGCGCTGGGCCGCCGCGGCGCGGTGTTCGTGGTCTACCTGGTGCTGCTGGCGGGGGCGGCGCTGATGTTCAAGGCGGTGCCGGCCGGCTTCATCCCGGTGCAGGACAAGCTGTACCTGATCGCCGGGGTGAAGATGCCCGAGGGCGCCTCGATCGAACGCACCGACGCGGTGATGAAGCGCATGGCCGCGATCGCCATGGAGATCGACGGCATCCGCAACGAGGTCGCGTTCCCGGGGCTGAACCCGTTGCAGTTCACCAACACGCCCAACCATGGCGTGGTGTTCTTCACCCTCGATCCGTTCTCGGAGCGCTCGCGCAGCGCCGAGGAGATCACCGCCGAGCTCAACCAGAAGCTGGGCGCGATCCAGGACGGCTTCACCTTCGCCTTCATGCCGCCGCCGATCCAGGGCCTGGGCAATGGTTCGGGCTGGTCGCTGTTCGTCGAGGACCGCACCCGGCTGGGCTACGGTGCGCTGCAGGACGCGGTGCAGGCCTTCCAGGGCGCGGCCGCGCAAACCCCCGGGCTGGGCTTCCCGATCACCAGCTACCAGGCCAACGTGCCGCAGCTCGAGGCCAACGTCGACCGGGCCAAGGCCAAGGCCCAGGGTGTGCCGCTGACCGGGCTGTTCGAGACCCTGCAGACCTACCTGGGTTCGGCCTACGTCAACGACTTCAACATGTTCGGCCGGACCTGGCAGGTGATCGCCCAGGCCGACGGCCCGTTCCGCGACCAGGTCGAGGACATCGCCAACCTGCGCACCCGCAACGCCGCCGGGGACATGGTGCCGATCGGCTCGGTGGTCGACATCCGCCAGGCCTACGGCCCCGACCCGGTGATCCGCTTCAACGGCTATCCGGCCGCCGACCTGATGGGCGAGGCCGATCCGCGGGTGCTGTCCTCGGGCCAGGCGATGGCGCAGGTCACCGCGCTCGCCGGGCAGGTGCTGCCGCCGGGCATGGCGATCGAATGGAGCGACCTGAGCTACCAGCAGGCGACCCAGGGCGATGCGTCGCTGGTGGTGTTCCCGCTCGCGGTGCTGCTGGCCTTCCTGGTGCTGGCGGCGCTGTACGAAAGCTGGACCCTGCCGCTTGCGGTGATCCTGATCGTGCCGATGACCATGCTCTCGGCGCTGGCCGGCGTCTGGCTGACCGGCGGCGACAACAACGTGTTCGTCCAGGTCGGGCTGGTGGTGCTGATGGGCCTGGCCTGCAAGAACGCGATCCTGATCGTCGAGTTCGCGCGCGAACTCGAGTTGCAGGGCAAGGGTATCGTCGAGGCCGCGCTCGAGGCCTGCCGGCTGCGCCTGCGTCCGATCATCATGACCTCGGTGGCGTTCATCGCCGGCACCGTGCCGCTGGTGCTGTCGTCGGGCGCGGGCGCGGAGGTGCGCTCGGTCACCGGCGTCACCGTGTTCGCCGGGATGCTGGGCGTGACCGCGTTCGGCCTGTTCCTCACCCCGGTGTTCTACGTCGCCCTGCGCAAGCTCGCCAACCGGCCGCTGGTTTCGCACGCACCGCAGCACGCCGCCGCGCACGCGTCGGCCCGGGTCGACGCCTGAACCCCGGCGCGGATCCGCGCCGGCGCCGCCGGCCGGATCCACGCCACCCGCGCGGCCGCCCGCGGCCACGCCCCTCCCCCACCGCAAAGGATCCCTTCCCATGACAGCTTCCACCCCAATCGCCCTGGTCACCGGCGCCACCCGCGGCATCGGCCTGGAAACCGTGCGCCAGCTGGCCAGCGCCGGCGTGCACACCCTGCTTGCCGGGCGCGACCGCGGGCGCGCGGTCGAGGCCGCGCTCGGCCTCCAGTCGCAGGGACTGCCGGTCGAGGCGGCGGTGCTCGACGTCACCGACGCCGACAGCATCGCCGCCGCCGCGCGCCAGGTCGAACGCCGCCACGGCCGGCTCGACATCCTGGTCAACAACGCCGGCATCGCACTCGACGACTGGGACAAGTCGCCCTCGCAGCAACCGCTCGAGGTCTGGCGACGGACCTTCGAGACCAACCTGTTCGGCCTGGTCGAGGTGACGCGCGCGTTCCTGCCGCTGCTGCGCGGCTCGGCCGCCGGGCGCGTGGTCAACGTCTCGAGCGTGCTCGGCTCGACCACGCTGCAGGCCGACCCGGCCTCGACCTACTACGCGGTCAAGGTCCCGGCCTACAACGTGTCCAAGACCGCGGTGAACGCGTGGACGGTGCAGCTCGCCTACGAACTGCGCGAGACCGCGATCAAGGTCAACGCGATCCATCCGGGCAACGTGAGGACCGACATGAACCCCGGCGCCGAACTCGACGTCGCCGAGGGCGCCCGCACCAGCGTGCAGCTGGCGCTGGTCGGCCCCGACGGGCCGAACGGCGGCTTCTTCCACCAGGGGGAGACGCTGCCATGGTGAAGCCACTGGCCATCACTGCGCTCGCCGCCGCGCTGCTCACGGCCTGCATGGCCGGCCCGGACCACGTCCGCCCGCACATGGCGGTACCCGGACGCTTCGAAGCGGACGCGGCCGCCACCCCGGGCGCCGCCGCGCCAGCCGCCTTCGACGATGCCTTCCTGCAGGGCCTGGATGATCCGCTGCTGGCGCGCCTGGTCGACGAGGCACTGCAGTCCAACCACGACCTGCGCGTCGCGCTGGCCCGGTTCGACCGCGCCAACGCGCTGCTGCGCGGCGCGCGCTTCGACGCCCTGCCCACGATCACCGCCCACGGCGAGGCCGCCGACGTGCGCAGCAGCGCCGACCAGGCGCCGGGCACGCCGCGCGAGGCGCGCGACGACGAGTCGTGGAGCGCCGGCATCGCCGCCAGCTGGGAGCTGGACCTGTTCGGCCGGGTGCGGCGCGCGATCGAGGCCGGCCGCGCCGGGGCCGAAGCGAGCGCCGCGGACCTGCGCGCGCTGCAGGTGGCGGTGGCCGGCGAGGTCGCGCGCGCCTACGTGGAGCTGCGCGGCACCCAGGAACGCCTGCGCGTGGCCCGCGCCAACCGCGACAACCAGCAGCGCACGCTCGAACTGGTGACCGCGCGCCTGGACGCCGGCGCCGGGACCGAGTTCGACACCGCCCGCGCCCGGGCCCAGCTCGAGGGCACCGCCGCGACCATCCCCGCGCTGGAGGCGCAGGTCCAGGTGGCGATGCACCGGCTGGCGGTGCTCACCGGCCGCGACCCGGGCGCGCTGGTCGCGGAACTGTCGCCGCCGGCGCCGCTGCCGGCGCTGCCGCCGCGGATCGATCCGGGGACTCCCGGCGACCTGCTGCGCGCGCGCCCGGACGTGGCCGCCGCCGAGGCGCGCCTGCACGCGGCGACCGCGCGCATCGGCGTCGCCACCGCCGACCTGTTCCCGCGCCTCACCCTGGGCGGCCTGGTCGGCACCCAGGCGATCGACGCCGGCGCCCTGTTCGAACGCGACAGCGAGACCCGGATCGTGGCGCTGGGCATCGACTGGTCGTTCCTCGACGTGGGCCGGGTGCGCGCGCGCATCGCCGCGGCCAACGCCGAGGCCGAGGGCGAGCTGGCGCGCTGGCAGCAGGCGGTGCTGCTGGCGCTCGAGGACACGGAGAACGCGCTGGTACGGCACTCGCGCACGCGCGTGGCCGACGCGCACCTGGAGCGCGCGGCGCGCGATGCGGCCGTGGCCGCCCGGCTGGCGCGCGCCCGGTACGAGGCCGGTGCCTCGGGTCTGCTGGAGGTGCTCGACGCCGAACGCGTGCAGCTGCAGGCCGAGGACGCGTTCGCCGAAGGGCGCACCCGCAGCGTCGCCAGCGCCGTGGCGCTGTACAAGGCGCTGGCCGGCGGCTGGCCGCGGCACGTGCCCGAACGCGAGCGCATCGCCGGGCGGCGCGAGCTGCCCGACGCGCAGGCGCCCGAGCGCCGGGTGGCGTCCCGTCCCTGAGCGGCGGACGCTACCATAGTCCGCCCGGATCCCACAGGCAGGAGTCGCCGTGAGCCACGACAACGACATGCGCAACGGCGTGCCCCGCGCGCAGGCCGAGGAAGCGGTGCGCACCCTGCTGCGCTGGGCCGGCGAGGATCCGGCGCGCGAAGGCCTGCTCGACACCCCGCGGCGCGTGGTCGACGCGTACACCGAATGGTTCAGCGGCTACGGGCTGGACCCGGACGAGTACATGGCCCGCACCTTCAAGGAGGTAGCCGGCTACGACGAGATGATCGTGCTGCGCGACATCGAGTTCGAAAGCCACTGCGAGCACCACATGGCGCCGATCATCGGCCGGGTGCACGTGGGCTACCTGCCCGACGGCAAGGTGGTGGGGATCAGCAAGCTCGCCCGGGTGGTCGATGCCTACGCCCGCCGCTTCCAGGTGCAAGAGAAGCTGACCGCGCAGATCGCCGGCTGCATCCAGCGCGCGCTGGCGCCGCACGGCGTGGGCGTGGTGGTGGACGCCAGCCACGAGTGCATGACCACCCGCGGCGTGCACAAGCGCGGCGTGAGCATGGTCACCTCGACCATGCTCGGCAGCTTCCGCGAGGACGCGCGCACCCGGGCGGAGTTCCTGCGCTTCATCGAAACCGGGCAGGGGCGCCGCTGAAACCCGTGGCCGGAGCCTGCGACTGCGGCAGCGGCCGGCCCTATGGCCGCTGCTGCGGCCCGCTGCACGCCGGCGCGCCCGCGCCCGACGCCGAGGCGCTGATGCGCTCGCGCTACAGCGCCTACGTGCGTGGCGACGCCGGCTACCTGCTGCGCAGCTGGCACCCGTCCACGCGCCCGGCCACCCTCGGCTTCGATCCCGATGCCCGCAAGCGGCCGGTGTGGCTGGGCCTGCAGGTCAAGTCGCATGTGCCGACCGGCGCCGACACCGCCGAGGTCGTGTTCGTCGCGAAGTACCGGATCGGCGGCGGCAGCGTGGTGCGCATGCGCGAGCACAGCCGCTTCGTGCGCGAGCACGGCCACTGGTCCTACCTCGACGCCGTACCCCCGCCGTAGCAGCGGCTTCAGCCGCGACCACGCAGTGCCCGCCCCGAACGACACTCCAGCGCGCGCCCTGGCACACGAACAGGCTTTCCGGTCTTCCCCGCCGAAGGACGTCCCGGTCGCATCGTCCGCATGCCGTCACGAGGGAGCGGGTCGACACGTGCGCGTCCGTCCGCGGCCCCGGCGGCCACGCAACGCCCGCGCATTCGCCGCGCCCGTGAACGTCGCCCAACGCCCGGCCACGCAGGCAGGCCGCGACGCCCCGCCACGCTATGCTGCTGGCCCCGTTCCCCCACGGTGCCCCGCGATGTCCCGCGCCCCCACGCTTGTCGCCGTTTCCCTCGCCGTGCTGGCCTGCGCGCTGCCGCTGGCCGCGATGGCACAGCAGCCACCCGCCGTCACGTCCGCGCCCGCGCAGGCCACCGACGATCCGGAGTACCGCCGCTGCGTCACCGGCCGCCTGCGTCCGCAGGCCGTGGCGCGCGGCATCCCCGGTGAGGCCTTCGACCGCTACATGGCGGGGATCGCGCCCGACCGCAGCGTGCTCGCCCTGCTCGACGCGCAGCCCGAGTTCACCACCCCGATCTGGGACTACCTGGCCGGCCTGGTGGACGACGAACGCGTGGCCGACGGCCGCGCCAGGCTGGACACGCACCGCGAGCTGCTGGCGAGGGTCTCGGCGCAGTACGGCGTGGATCCGGAAACCATCGTCGCGGTGTGGGGCGTGGAAAGCGACTACGGCCGCGTCTCCGGCAAGCGGCCGCTGCTGCAGTCGCTGTCGATGCTGTCGTGCTTCGGCCGCCGCCAGGAGTTCTTCCGCGGCGAGTTCCTGGCCGTGCTCGACCTGCTCCACCGCGGCGACCTGCGCGATCCGGGCATCACCGGCTCCTGGGCCGGCGCCTTCGGCCATACCCAGTTCATGCCCACCACCTATGCCCGGATCGCCGTGGACGGCGACGGCGACGGCCGCCGGGACCTGGTCGGCAGCATCCCCGACGCACTGGCCTCGACCGCGAACTACCTCAAGCGCAGCGGCTGGCAGCCGGGCCGGCCCTGGGGCCATGAAGTGAAACTGCCGACCGGCTTCGACGCGTCGCTGGCCGGGCGCACGAACCGGCGTCCGCTCTCGGACTGGGTCGCGCGCGGCGTGACCCGCGTGGACGGAAGCGCGATCGCGCCGTCGGACGCGCGCAGCGCGATCGTGCTGCCGGCCGGGCGCAACGGTCCCGCGTTCCTGGTGTTCCGCAACTACGACGCGATCTATTCGTACAACGCGGCCGAGAGCTACGCGCTCGCGATCGCGCTGCTGTCCGATCGCCTGCGCGGCGGGCAGGGGCTCACGACGGCCTGGCCGACCGACGACCCGGGCCTGTCGCGCGCGCAGCGCCGCGAACTGCAGACCCTGCTGCTCGCGCGCGGCCACGCCATCGGCGAGGTGGACGGCATGATCGGCACCAACACCCGGCGCGCGATCCAGGCCGAGCAGCGGCGACTGGGCCTGTCGCCCGCCGACGGCCGCGCCGGCACGCGCATCCTCGAGGCCCTGCGCGCCGCAGCGACGACGCCCTGAGGTGCATCCGGCGCACGCCGCGGGTCCGGCCGCCGGGCGTCGGGCGCTGATCCTGCGTGCGCGGGCTCCCACGCGTGGACGACGTGCACCGCGACCACGGACGCGAACGATCGCGGCGTGTCCGCTGGCCCCGGCGCTGCCGCCGGCCCACGCATGCACCGTCGTCGGCGCGCACCGGAACGTTCCCCCCGCGCTTGCACGTTCGCGCATAATCCGCCACTTCGTGCCGACGCGCCGGACGCGCCATGACCACCCCCGCACCCTCGCCGCGCAAGGCCGCGCTGGCGTTCATTTTCCTGGTCGTGCTGATCGACGTGCTGGCGTTCGGGCTGATCATCCCCGTGCTGCCGCACCTGGTCGAGGAGTTCACCGGCAGCACCGCGACCGCGGCGCTGTGGATCGGCGTGTTCGGCACCGTGTTCGCCGCGATCCAGTTCGTGTCCTCGCCGATCCAGGGCGCACTGTCGGACCGCTACGGGCGGCGGCCGGTGATCCTGCTCTCGTGCCTGGGGCTGGCGTTGGACTTCGCGATCATGGCGCTGGCGCCGTCGCTGTGGTGGCTGCTGCTGGCGCGGGTGTTCTCGGGCGTGTTCTCGGCCAGTTTCAGCACCGCCAACGCCTACGTCGCCGACGTGGTGCCGCCCGAGGCGCGGGCGAAGAGCTACGGCATGATCGGCGCGGCGTTCGGGCTCGGCTTCACCATCGGCCCGGTGATCGGCGGCTGGCTGGGCGAGGTCGACCTGCGGCTGCCGTTCTGGTTCGCCGCGGGCCTGGCTCTGGTGAACTTCTGCTACGGCCTGTTCGTGCTGCCCGAGTCGCTGCCGCCGTCCTCGCGCGCCACGCGCTTCGACTGGCGCGCGATCCGGCCGTACGCGGCGATCCTGCTGATCGGGCGCTATCCCCGGATCGTCGGCCTGGCGGCGGTGGTGTTCATTGCCAACCTCGCCCACTACGTGTACCCGAGCGTGTTCGTGCTGTTCGCCGACGTGCGCTTCGGCTGGGGTCCGTGGCAAGTGGGCTGGGTGCTGTTCCTGGTCGGCGTGTGCAGCGTCATCGTCAACGCGGCCGTGGTCGGGCGCCTGGTGCGGGCGATGGGCGAGCGGCGCGCGCTGATCTTCGGGCTGTGCTGCGGCACGGTCGGGTTCGCGGTGTACGCGTTCGCGCCGCAAGGCTGGATCTTCCTGCTCGGCCTGCCGGTGAGCGCGCTGTGGGCGATCGCCGCGCCGGCCAGCCAGGCGCTGATCACGCGCGAGGTGGACGTGGACATGCAGGGCCGGATCCAGGGCGCGCTGATGAGCCTGGTGTCGGTGGCCGGGATCATCGCGCCGATCGCGTTCGCCAGCGTGTTCGGGCTGTTCATCGGCGAGCGAGCGCCGGTGGAGTTCCCGGGCGCGGCGTGGGCGCTGGCCGGGCTGCTGCTGGCGCTGGGCGCCCTCATCGCCTGGCGGCACGCACCACGCCATGCCGCGGCATCCCTCCAGCCGGACTGAACCCGGCGGCGTGACCCCCGGCACATCCCGGGGGCGGACGGAGGTGGGAGCATCCCGCCATCGACGCAACGGAGGTGCCACCATGCGGACGAAGACCACCGCGGCGACGCTGCTGGCCCTGCTGGCGGCCGGCTGCGGCAGCTACGAGGTGCGCGACAGCAACGCCGCCGTCGACCGCAATCCGGCCTGCGCGAGCCGACCCGACCGCCCCGGCGAGCCGGTGTCGCGCGACTGCGAGCGCGAGGCCAGCGCGACCTGGAGCAGCGAGCGCCGCGACAGCGCGCCGGTGGATTTCCGCCGCAGGCGCGGCGACGACTGAACGATGCGGCGCCCGCGCCGGGGCGGCCCGGGCGCAGGCGCCTTCGCGACTCGGCTTCAGCCGCAGTTGAACGACTGCACCGTGCCGCCGTCGTCGGTGAGGATGTTCAGGCGGTCGCCACGGTAGTCCATGGTCGCCGCGTCGCCGGGCTTGAGCACGCGCACGCTGTTGGCGCCGCTCTGCGACCGGGCGCGTTCGACCAGTGCCTCGGTCGCCTCCTCGCCGATCAGCGACTGCACCGCCGCGGCGTCGCAGCCGGGGCGCGTGTCCTCGAACGCGGCCCCGCTCTCGTCGGGCGCCGTCGGCACCGGGCCGCCGAGGGCCTCGGCGTCCGGCCCCGCGGCGGGGTCGGTCCCGCCGGTGGCGCCCATCGCCTCGGCCGGCGGCGCTTCGACCGGTTCCATGGCCGGCTGCCCGGGCTGCGCGGGCTGCTCCGGCGCGGGCGGTTCGGCCGGCGGTTCGGGCGCGGGCTGCTGGCAGGCGGCCAGCGGCAGCGCCAGGACCAGCGCGAGCAGGCCGGCGCGCGGAAGCACGGGGTTCGGGTGTCGCATGGGCGGACTCCGGCGGAACGGGCCGTCCACCTTACCGCCCGCCCCCCGCGCGCGCGAACCGTGGCGCGGGGCCGGGGTTGGGACCGGTTCAGGCCACGGCGCCGCGCTTGGCCGGCGGCAGCGCGCGCCGCAGCAGGGCGTTGAATCCCGTCGCCAGCAGGCCGAAGCCGGCCTCGGTGGGGTGGATCTCGTCGTACCAGAAACCGGCATCGTCGCGCGAGCCGACCGCGGAGAAGTCGGCGTAGGCGAACTGCCCGGGCCAGGCCGCGCGCGTGGGCGCCAGCACCTGGTCGCGGAAGCCCTCGGCCAGCAAGCGCTGCGCGAAGCGCTCCGCTTCGGCCTTGCTGCCGAGCACCGGCTGCATCACCGGCCACAGCCAGGGCCCGACCGTGCCCATCACCAGCGCCGCCAGGCCCAGGTCGCGCACGGTCAGTGCGCCGGGCTTGCCGATCGCGTGCCGCGATGGCGGCGCGTAGCCGTGGCCGAGCACCCGGAAGTGGTCGCCGACGCCGGCCATCTGCGCCATCAGCGTCGCGTAGCGCGCGCGCAGGCGTTCGAAGGTGCCGTGCGCGACCACCGCGTCGAACGCGGCGTCGGCGTCCATGCGCCCGCGGCCGGCGAAGATCGCGGCCAGGCGCTCGCCGAGGCAGTCGTTGCCGCCGGCGCTCACGCACAGCAGGTCGAAGCCGCGCGAGGCGAAGCGTTCGGCATTGTTGGCGCACGCGGCCGGCGTGAGCATGCGCGCCGCGGTCAGCCCGGGCTTGCCGAGGCGGATCGACATGCCGTCGATGCGCGAGAAGCTGTGCCAGGCCAGATTGCGGTACAGCGGGGTGGTGAACCACGAATCGCCCCAGTAGGCGACGAGCGGCCGCCGCTCCAGCCACGCCTCCCATTCGCGGCGCGCGCGCGAACGCGGGGCGCCGCTGGCGGCGTTGAGCTGGCCCCAGTTGTCGTAGATGCGGCGCAGCGGCATGGCCATGCCCTCCCGCGGCGAGTCTGCGCCGTGCCGCCGCCGGCCACCAGTCCCGTGGCGGGAATCGGCCGCGCGCCGCGTTTGCACTACAGTGGCGGACGGGGGGATCGGCCAACGCACATGGAGGACGCGGTGCGCCTGAAGGACGTCATGCCCCGGCCCCGGAGCCGCCGGCGCAAGGACAGCCGGCTCCCCGACATCCACGCGGTCAGGGACGCCGAACTGCGCACCATCCTCGGGCCGGCGCTGCGCCGCGACCCGCAGTCGGTCGAGGCCTGGGGACTGGCGCTGTCGGGCGGCGGCATCCGCAGCGCCACCTTCGGCCTGGGCGTGCTGCAGGCGCTGGCGCGCAACGGCCTGCTGGAGTGCTTCCACTACCTGTCCACGGTGTCCGGTGGCGGCTACGTCGGCGCCTTCCTCCAGGCGCTGGTGCGGCGGCATGGCTTCCGCCGGGCGTTCGCGACCCTGGGCGCGCCGGACGACGCCGGCCCGGCGCGCGCTCAAGACGCGCCCGCCGACACCCGGCCGCTACGCCACCTGCGCGAGTACAGCAACTACCTGGCGCCGCGCAAGTCGCCGTTCTCCGGCGACACCCTCGGCATGGTCGGCACCTACGTGCGCAACGTGCTGCTGGTCCAGGTGCAGCTGTGCGCGCTGATCCTGGCGCTGTGCCTGCTGCCGCTGCTGGTGTACGCGGGCGCCGACGTGCTCACCCGCCGCTGGCCGGTGGTGCCGCTGGTGGCCTCGGGCATCGCCGGCATGGCGGCGATGCTGATGCTGGCCTATGTCAGTACCTGGGCCGACCGCCGGCCGCAGGGCGATGCGGAGACCGAGCCGCCGCCGCGCCCGGTGGTGCTCGCCGCGCTCGGCACGATCCTGTCGCTGGCGCTCGGCTCCATGCTGGGCGCGCTGGGGCTCGCGCGGTACCAGCACCTGCCGGCGCCGCTCGCCGGCGCGGTCGGCTGGCTGCCGCCGGAGTGGAGCGCCGCCGGCGCCGACCTGGGCGTGGCCACCGCCGCGCTGTACCTGCTGATCTGGCACGGCTGGCTGGCCTGGAGCGGGCTGGCCGGCAGGCGCCAGGCGCCACCGCCCCCGCTGCTGCGGCATCCGTGGCGGTTCGTACTGGGAACGGCCGGCGCGGCCGTATTCGCGGGGCTGCTGGTCGCGCTGCTGCGCGGCTGGCTGGCGACATGGGCCGGCAGCGACGGCCTGTGGCACGTCCTGGTGGCCGGCCCGCTGCTGATGGCGCTGGCCGTGGCCCTGACCGCGATCGTGCACCTGGGCCTCGCCGGCCCGGCGATGAGCGACCTGCAGCGCGAGATCTGGGCGCGCGTGGGCGGCAAGACCTGCGCCCTGGTGGCGCTGGGGATGACGTTGTCGCTGGGGCTGACCATCTACGGCCCGTGGCTGCTGCGCGCCGGGGCGGAGCAGGGCCGGCAGGCGCTCTCGGCCGCCGGCTGGGCGGGCGTGGCGACCTGGCTGGCGACCACCGGGCTGGGCCTGCTGGCCGCGCACGGGGCGCGCCTGGCCAAGGCCGGCACCCGCCGCTCGCGCTGGATCGACCTGCTGGTGCGGGTGGCGCCGTGGATCTTCGTGTTCGGCCTGCTGGTGGCGCTGAGCCTGGCCGGACACGTGCTGCTGCAGCTGGCAGGCCCGGCGCTCGAACACCTGGCCGGCGGCACCGCCGCGGCACCGGCGCCGCCGACCGGAAACGGCCTGCCGGCCTACCTCGACGGGCTGCGGGCGACGGTCGAGGCCTACCCGCGTGCGCTGGCGCTGCTGGTGCTCGCCGCGCTGGGCACGTGGTTGCTGTTCGCCTGGGCGGTGGACGTCAACGAATTCAGCCTCAACGCCTTCTACCGCAATCGCCTGGTGCGCTGTTACCTCGGCGCCAGCAACGTGCCGCGCAATCCCGAACCGACCACCAACTTCGACCCCGACGACGACCTGCCTCTGGCCGACGTGGTCGAACGCGAGCGCATGGACGACGGCACCCGGCCGCTGTATCCGCTGATCGGCACCGCGCTCAACCTCGTCGCCGCCAGGCAGCTCGACTGGCAGGACCGCAAGGCGGCCTCGTTCTGCCTGAGCCCGGGCTGGTGCGGCTGGCTGCCGCCCGATTCGCGCGCAGGCGAACGGCCGATCGGCGACACCGAGGCGGCGATCGCCGCCACCGCCGGCCCCGGCCGCCGGCCCGGGCGCGACGCGCTCGCGTCCTCGCTCACCCTCGGCGGTGCGATCGCGATCTCGGGCGCCGCGGTCAATCCCAACATGGGTTACCACAGCTCGCCCGCGGTGACCTTCCTGCTCACCCTGTTCGACGCGCGCCTGGGCTGGTGGCTGCCCAACCCGCTGCACCCGGGCCATCCCAGCGGCGACGCGGTGCCGTTCTTCGGCCGCTGGCTGCTGGCCGAACTGCTCGGCCGCACCCATGCCGGCGGCAAGTTCGTGCACCTGTCCGACGGCGGCCACTTCGAGAACCTCGGCATCTACGAACTGGTGCGCCGGCGCTGCCGCTTCATCCTGTGCGTGGACGCCGCGGCCGACCCGGCGCGCGCGTTCGCCGACCTCGGCAACGCCGTGCACAAGTGCCGGGTCGATTTCGGCGCCGACATCGACCTCGACGTGTCGGGGCTGGTCCCGCGCGACGACGGCACCGCCGAGCGCAGCTGCGCGGTCGGCCGCATCACCTACGCCGACGGCGCCACCGGGACCCTGCTCTACCTCAAGCCGACCCTGACCGGCGAGGAGCCGGCCGACGTGCTGCACTACGCGCGCAGCCACCCGGCGTTCCCGCACGAACCGACCTCCGACCAGTACTTCGACGAGGCCCAGTTCGAGAGCTACCGGCGGCTGGGCGAGGACGTGGCGCGACGCGCGCTGGAGCCTGCGCTCGAACGCCTGCGCACGGCGGCCGCCGGCCACGGGCCGCCGCGGCTGGGGCTGACCGACTCGCCGGACAAGGGCAAGCTGCTGATCGCGCTGCGCCAGCGCTGGGTGGCGCCGTTGCCGCGGCTCGACGAACGCTTCGCGCGCCACGGCGAGGCGCTCGCGCGACTGCTCGACCGGCTGCGCGACACGCCGGCGCTGGCGGTGCTCGACGCGCAGTTCCATCCCGCCTGGACCGATCTGGTCGAAGCGCCGCGCCAGGCCGGCGAGCCGCCGGCCTCGCCGCTGGAGCGGCGCACCCGGATGCCGGACCCGGCCGACTTCCGCGCCTGCTTCTACTTCTGCCAGGAACTGATCCGGCTGATGGAGGCGGTGTACCACGACCTCGGCCTGGAGCACGCCTGGGACCATCCGGACAACCGCGGCTGGATCAACGCCTTCCGCCACTGGAGCTGGGCGCCGATGTTCCGCATCGCCTGGGTGGTGGGCGCGCCCACCTTCGGCGCGCGCTTCGTGTCGTTCTGCCAGCAGCGCCTTGGCCTGCCGCGCCTGGACAACGACGGCCCGAAGCGGATGCTGCGCCTGGATCGGCACGAGGTCGCGGCCGACGGGGACTGGGCGGGCCTGTGCCGCAGGCTCATGGCCGAAGGCAGGATCAACCACGTCGAGCACTCGATCCTCACCTCCGGCCCGCTGGCCTCGCCCGCACCCACCCACCTGTTCCTGCTGCGGCTGCGCTGGTCCTCGGTGCTGGCCCGCACCAGCCACCGCATCCCCGACACCACGTTCGGGGTCGCGGTCGTGTCGGGACGCACGCTGCGCCTGCTGCGGGTGCAGGACCACGTGCGCCGGCTGGGCCTGGCCACCGAATTCATGCGCCTGCTGATCAACCGCCACGTGGTGACGGCGGTCGACATCCGCGGCGGCCACTACGGCATCGGCGGCATCTGCCTGGACCGCCACGCGCGCCGGCTGCAGGCCTGGCTGCAGCGGACGCTCGCGCTCGCGCGGCACCGCCACCAGGCGCGTTCGGACGCCGCCCGGGCCAGGCTGCGCCGCGGGCGCGGTCCCGAGGCCGCGGCGCCGCGGGCCGGGGATGGCCAATGAGGCGGGGCCTGCCGCGCCCCCGCACGGGCGTTGCCATGACGTTCCACACGTTCGCACCCCCACGCGCGCCCTCTAGCGTGCTTCCCGATGCCGCCACCGGACTGGTCCCATGCGCCTGACCGCCTTCGCCCTGCTGCTGCTCCTGCCCGTCGCGGCGCATGCCGCCCTGCCGACCCCCGACGAAGTGGCCGCTCATGCCGCGCGCACGCTGGCGGCCGAATGCGACGACGACGCCCCCGGCATGGCGGTGCTGGTGGCGCGCGGCGACCAGGTGCTGTACCGCGGCGCCTGCGGCAAGGCCAGCCTCGAACTCGGCGTGGACCTGTCGCCGGACCACGTGTTCCGGATCGGATCGGTGACCAAGCAGTTCACCGCGGCGGCGGTACTGAAGCTGGCCGGCGAAGGCCGCCTGTCGCTGGACGATCCGCTCGACCGGTTCCTGCCCGGCTACCCCGGCGGCGAGGCGATCACCGTGCGCATGCTGCTCGACCACACCTCGGGCGTGCGCAGCTACACCTCGATGCCGGACGTGATGCCCGACGGCACGATCCGCCGCGACCTCACCACCGCGCAGCTGGTGGACGTGTTCAAGGACGAGAAGCCCGACTTCGCCCCGGGCCAGGGCTGGCGCTACAACAACTCCGGCTACGTGCTGGCCGGGGCCGTGATCGAGGCGGTCACGGGCAAGTCGTGGCACGGTTACCTGGACGAGGCGTTCTTCCGTCCACTGGGGATGGCGTCGACCCGCTACGGCCATCCGGCCGACGCGGTGATCCCGGGCCATGTCAACGGCTATACCCGCCAGGGCGACCGCTGGGCCCCGGCGCTGCCGCTGAGCATGACCCAGCCGCATGCCGCGGGCGCGCTGGTGTCCACCGTCGACGACCTGCTGCGCTGGAACCGCGCCCTGCACGGCGGGCGGGTGCTCGACGACGCGGCCTACCGTGCGATGACCACGCCGGCGGGCAAGGCCGCCGACGGCGAGTACGGCTTCGGCATCTTCGCCCGGACCCTGCGCGGCCAGCGCTACCTCGAACACGGCGGCGGCATCTTCGGCTTCGTCAGCGCGCTGGGCTACGTGCCCGGGGAACAGGTGACCGTGGCGGTGCTGCGCAACAGCGACGGGCTGGCCCCGGGCAGGCAGAGCCCCGAGCAGCTCGCCCGCGCGCTGGCCGCGCATGCGATCGGGCGGCCGTATCCGGACAAGACGCCCATCGAGGTCGATGCGGCCGCGCTCAAGGAGTACGCCGGGGTGTACCGCATCGACGCCGACAGCACGCGCGTGGTGCGGGTCAGCGACGGCCACCTGACGTCGCAGCGCACCGGCGGCCGCCCCTACCGCCTGATCCCGGTGGCGAAGGACGAGTTCGTGTTCCCCCAAGGACACTCGCGGGTGGTGTTCGAGCGCGACGCCGAGGGCCGGGTGGTGGCGATGCGCTACTTCCCCGAGGACGAGGGCGAGGGCGAGCGGGTCGAACGCTCGGACGAGCCGCCGCCGCAGGGGCGCGTGGAGACCACCCTGCCGCGCGCGGCGCTGGAGCGGGTCGCGGGCGAGTACGTGCTCGACGGCGCGCTCCTGCGCGTGTTCCTCGATGGCGACACGCCGAAGGTGCAGCTCGAGGGCCAGCCGGCGCTCGAGATCTTCGCCGAGTCCGGCTCGCGCTTCTTCCTCAAGGCGGTGGATGCGACGCTGCGGTTCGAGCCCGACGACGCGGCGCCCCGGCGGGTGGTGCTGACCCAGGGCGGGCGCACGATGGTGTTCGTGCGCAGGGAGTGACCCGGCGCGGCCTCAGCCGCGCCAGAGCACCGGACCGGGGGCCGGGCAGCGCTTGACCGGCTCCGGATCCTCGCGCCCGCTGTCGAACAGCCAGCAGTCGTCGAGCACCGAGCAGTAGCAGGCGCGCATGCGCACGTTGTGGCGCTCCCGGTCGAGTGCCTTCCAGATCGCGTCGGGCGCGTCCTCGGGCTGGATCTGCAGCATCCGCACCCACTCGTCCGCGCCCAGCACGCGGTTCTGCACGCCGCTGCTGATCCCGTACACCTCCTCGACCTGGGCGGGCGAGGATGCGCAGCACCGCCGCAGCAGCTCGCGCCAGTCGGCCAGCGGGGCATCGCGGTAGTACATCTCCAGCCAGCGCACGCGCGCCGGCCCGGTACCGCGGTTGAGCAGGTCGATGCCGAGCTGGGGCGCGCCGTCGGGCGCGGTATTGCTGGTGCTGAACAGCAGCGAGGGCCAGATGCTGGCGGCCAGCATCCGCTCCTGGGTGCGGTTGGCGCTGATCGCCACGAACAGCGAGACCACCGAGAGCAGGATGGCGCTGGCGCCCACCACCAGCTCGAAGCGGCCGCCGCGCGCGGAGGGCGCGGCGGCCGGAGGCGGCGGTGCCTGGGGCGGTGGGGCGGTGGGGCGGGAGGCGGCGGTACGTCCGGTTCCGTGGTCATCGCTGCACGCCTCCTCTGGTTCAAGCCGCCTGCACGATCCTGAGCGGATTGTTCCATTCGCGCAGCAGTTCGGCTTCGCGGGCCTTGGCCTGGTGCAGGTGCGCTTCCTTGACGTGGCCGTAGCCGCGGATCTGCTCGGGGATGCTGGCGATCTCGGCCGCGAGGCCGACGTTGCCGCCGTCGAGCCGGTCCAGCAGCCCGCCGATGGTGCGCTCGTAGTCGTCGATCAGCTGGCGCTCCATGCGCCGCTCGGCGGTGCGGCCGAACACGTCGAACGGGCCACCGCGCAGGAACCGCAGCTTCGCCAGCAGGCCGAAGGCCTTCAGCATCCACGGGCCGTACTCGCGCTTGACCAGTTCGCCCTTCTCGTTGCGCCTGGCCAGCAGCGGCGGGGCGAGGTGGAAGTGCAGCCGGTAGTCGCCGTCGAACTGCTGCTCGAGCCGGCGCATGAACTCGCCGCTGGTGTACAGCCGCGCCACCTCGTACTCGTCCTTGTAGGCCATGAGCTTGAAGAAGTAGCGCGCCACCGCCTCGGACAGGTCGGTCGAGCCCGGCGCGCGGGTGCGCTCGGCCTCGCGCACGCGGGCGACGAAGTCCGAATACCGCTTCGCGTACCTGGCGTCCTGGTACTCGGTGAGGAACTCGACCCGGCGCGCGATCAGTTCGTCGAGCGAGCGCGACAGGCGCAGGTCGTCGAGGGGCAGGAACGCGACCGCGTCGGTGCCGGCGTGCGGCGGCACGTGGCGCAGTTCGTCGCCGGCGCGCAGCGCGCGCGGCGCGCTGGTCGCGCCCCACTCGGTGCTCTCCCACTCGCCCGGCGGCAGCGACTGCAGCTGCGACGGCGTGTCCTCGGCCGCGGTGGGCGCGTTGCGCACGACGCCCGCGGCCTCGTACACCGCCTCCGGATCGATCGCCGCCAGCCGGCCCCAGGCAAACGCGGTCTTGTTCATCTCCACCGCCGCGCCGTTGAGTTCCACCGCGCGCATCAGCGAGTCCAGCGACAGCGGCACCAGCCCGCGCTGCCAGGCATAGCCGAGCATGAACAGGTTGGTGGCGATCGCGTCGCCCATCAGCGCGGTGGCGAGCTCGGTGGCGTCGATCTGCAGCGGCGACTCGCCGCCCAGCGCCTGGCGCACCGCCTGGATGATGTCGGCGGCCGGGAACTCCATGTCCGGGCGCGTGGTGAAGGTGCCCGGCATGGCCTCCCAGGTGTTGAGCACCACGTGGGAGCGGCCGGCGCGGATCTTGGACAGCGCCCAGTAGTCGTTGACCACCACCATGTCGCAGCCGAGCACCAGGTCGGCCTCGCCGGCGGCGATGCGCACCGCGTGGATGTCCCGCGGCGTGCGCGCGATGCGGATGTGGGTGGTCACCGCGCCGCCCTTCTGCGCCAGGCCGGTCTGGTCGAGCACGGTCGAGCCCAGGCCCTCGAGATGGCCGGCCATGCCCAGCAGCGCGCCGATGGTGACCACGCCGGTGCCGCCGACGCCGGTGATCAGGATGTTCCAGGGCTGCGACAGGTCGCTGGCGAACACCGGCGGCGGCAGGCTGGCCAGGCGCGCCGCGGTCGCCGCCTTGTCGCCCTTGCGCGGCCTGCCGCCGTGCACCGTGACGAAGCTCGGGCAGAAGCCCTCGACGCAGCGGTAGTCCTTGTTGCAGTTGCTCTGGTCGATCTCGCGCTTGCGCCCGTACTCGGTGTCCTTCGGCAGCACCGAGACGCAGAAGCTCTTCTTCCCGCAGTCGCCGCAACCTTCGCACACCAGGGTGTTGATGAATACGCGCCTGGGCGGGTCGGGCATCCGGCCGCGCTTGCGCCGGCGGCGCTTCTCGGTGGCGCAGACCTGGTCGTAGATCAGCACGCTCACGCCCTTGACCTCGCGCAGCCGGCGCTGCACCGCGTCGAGCTGGCTGCGGTCCTCGAACTCGGTGCCGGCGGGGAAGATCGAGCGGTCGCGCCACTTGCCGATGTCGTCGCTGACCACGACGATCGTATGCACGCCCTCGCTGCGCACCTGGTGGGCGATCTGCGGCACGCTCAGCACGCCGTCGACCGGCTGCCCGCCGGTCATCGCCACCGCGTCGTTGTAGAGGATCTTGTAGGTGATGTTGACCCCGGCCGCGATCGCCTGGCGGATCGCCAGCGAGCCGGAGTGGAAATAGGTGCCGTCGCCCAGGTTCTGGAACACGTGCGGGGTGTCGGTGAACGCGGCCTGCCCGCACCAGGTGACGCCCTCGCCGCCCATCTGGGTGAAGGTGTCGGTGCTGCGGTCCATCCACGTGACCATGTAGTGGCAGCCGATGCCGCCCAGCGCGCGCGAGCCCTCCGGGACCACGGTCGAGGTGTTGTGCGGGCAGCCCGAGCAGTAGTGCGGTACCCGCGGGAACTGCGCGCGCGGCAGGGCCAGCTCGCCCTCCTTGAGCTCCATCCAGCGCAGCACCTCGCGGATGTGCGCGGTGTCGCGGCTGCCCTGGGGCACGAACTTCATCAGCCGCCGCGCGATCACGCCGGCGATGGTGGCCGGGGTCAGCTCGCCGGTGGAGGGCAGGATCCAGTTGCCCTCCTCGTCGTACTTGCCGACGATCGAGGGGCGGTCGCCCTCGAAGTTGTAGAACAGCTCCTTCATCTGGCTCTCGATGAAGGCGTGCTTCTCCTCGACCACGAGGATGTCGCGCAGGCCGCGGGCGAAGGCGCGGATGCCCAGCGGCTCGAGCGGCCAGGTCATGCCGATCTTGTAGACGCGGATGCCCAGCTCGCGGCAGCGGTCGGCGTCGAGGCCGAGGTACTCCAGCGCCTGCAGCACGTCCAGGTAGCTCTTGCCGGTGGTGACGATGCCCAGGCAGGCGTCGGGCGTGTCGATCACCATCCTGTCGATGCGGTTGGCGCGGGCGAAGGCCTGCGCCGCCTTGACCGCGTAGCGGTGCAGGCGCATCTCCTGGTCGAGCGGCGGATCCGGCCAGCGGATGTTGAGCCCGCCCGGTGGCAGTTCGAAGTCCTCCGGCGTGACGATCTGCAGCGCCAGCGGGTCCACGTCCACCGACGCGGACGACTCCACGGTCTCGGCGATGGTCTTGAAGCCCACCCAGCGCCCGGTGTAGCGGCTCATCGCCCAGCCGACCAGGCCCATGTCGAGGATGTCCTGGACGCCGGCCGGGTTGAGGATCGGCATCATCGCGCTGGTGAACTCGCCCTCGCTGCCGTGCGGCAGGGTGGACGAACGGCAGGCGTGGTCGTCGGCGGCCAGCGCCAGCACGCCGCCGTGCTTCGAGGTGCCGGCGGCGTTGCCGTGCTTGAACACGTCGCCGCAGCGGTCCACGCCCGGGCCCTTGCCGTACCACATGGCGTAGACGCCATCGACCTTGGCGCCGGGGAACAGGTTGGTCTGCTGGGTGCCCCAGACCATGGTCGCGCCCAGGTCCTCGTTGAGGCCGGGCTGGAACTTCACGTTCGCCTGCTCGAGGTACTTGCGCGCGCGCCACAGCTCCAGGTCGAAGCCGCCCAGCGGCGAACCGCGGTAGCCGGAGATGAAGCCGCCGGTGTCCAGCCCCGCGGCCTGGTCGCGCAGCCGCTGCATCAGTGGCAGCCGCACCAGCGCCTGCACGCCCGACAGGTAGATCCGCCCCCGGGTGCGGGTGTACTTGTGGTCGAGGGTGTAGTCGGGGTCGGTCACACCCCGGGTCAGTCCGGTATGGGCCGAGGCGGGGGACGAGAGTTCGGCGGTGCTGGTCATGGAAGCTCGCTTGGCGGGCGGCGCGGGGATCGCCGCCGGTCCTGATAGATAGTCTCAATTGTAACAGTGGCATCCCGGGACCCAGGTTTGCCGCGGACCCCGTGAGGGGTATACAACAAACACCCACGGGGGCTGGACCGGCGCCAGCCGGGGCCAAGGGGAGGCCGATGTCACCCGAAGTACAGGCGAGTGTGCGCGAACGCGGAGCCTGGGCCCGGCGCCACAACCAGGCGCTGGTGTCGCTGGCGCGCCGGGTCTGGCAGGACGCCTGCTCGCTCGAGGATGCCTTCGCGGTGATCTGCGAGACCGCGGCCGAGACCCTTGACGTCGAACGGGTCAACATCTGGCGGCACGATCCCGAGGCCCGGCGGCTGAGCTGCCTGCACCATTACCAGCGCAGCACCGGCCGCCACTCCCGGCCGCGGGACATGGTCCTGCACGTCGACGCCGACTACTCGCAGGCCCTGGACGAGGTGCGGGTGATCAACATGGCCTCGGTCGAGCGCGACGGGGGTGGCAACGGCCTGGGCGAGTACCTGCGGCGGCATGGCATCGGCTCGCTGCTCGACGCGCCGGTGCGCTCGGCCGGCGAGCTGCTCGGGGTGATCTGCCACGAACACGTCGGCCCGTCCCGGGTGTGGACGCCCGAGGACCAGGCCTTCGCCGGCAGCATCGGCGACTACGTGGCCATGGCCTACGAGATCGACCGGCGGCGCCGGCTCGAAGGGCAGGTGCGCCACCTCGAACTGTTCGACCCGCACACCAGCCTGCCCAACCGCGACCACCTGGTGCAGCTGGTGCACGCGGCGCTGCGGCCGATCCCCGGTGGCGAGGCCGGGCCGGTGGTGATCCACCTGCACCTGGACGCTTCGCCGCACGAGGGCGACGCCCGCCACGAGGTCCTGGTCGAGGCCGCGACGCGCCTGCTCGAAGAGCTCGACGGACACGCCACGCTCGCGCGCGTGCGCGGCAACGCGTTCGCGGTGCTGCCGCACCGGGCGATGCACGAGACCGAGGCCCTGGAACTCGCCGAGCGCTGCACCGACCTGGCCCAGGCCCAGCTCGACGCCAGCGGCACCGCCGCCATCGTCACCGCCGGCATCGCCTTCGCGCGCGACCTGTCGGCGCCATCGGCCGACAACCTGCTGCGCAACGCCGAGACCGCCGCGCTCACGGCGCGCAGCTCGCGCCTGCACCGCTGCGAGGTGTTCGACGCCGGGCGCCACCGCGAACTGGTCGCGCGCATCCGCACCGAGCGCGCGCTGCGCGACGCATTCGAGTCGGGCCAGCTCAAGGTGCATTTCCAGCCCGAGGTCGACCTGTCGAGCGGCCGCTGGATCGCGGCCGAGGCCCTGCTGCGCTGGCACGACAGCGACGGCAACTGCCGCCCGGCGTGCGAGTTCATCGACATCATCGAAGGCTGCGGCCTGATCCTGCCGATCGGGCGCTGGATGCTGGGCGAAGCCTGCCGCCAGGCCCTGGCCTGGCCCGCGCCCGCGGACGGCCCGGCGCCCAGGCTGCGGGTGAACCTGTCGGCGCGCCAGTTCGCCCAGGCCTCGCTGGTGGACGACGTGCGCCAGGCCCTGGCCGACAGCGGCCTGCCGCCGTCGCGGCTGTGCGTGGAGCTGACCGAGAGCGCGCTGCTGCCGGACATCGACACCGCCGTGGACACCCTCAAGCGCCTGCGCGAGCTCGGGATCTCGATCGCCCTCGACGACTTCGGCACCGGCTATTCCTCGCTGTCCCACCTCAAGCGCCTGCCGATCGACGTGCTCAAGCTCGACCGCAGCTTCATCGCCGGCCTGCCCGACGACCCGCACGACCTGGCCATCGTCCAGGCCATCGCCGGCCTGGCCCGCAGCACCGGCCTGGACGTGGTCGCCGAAGGCGTCGAGACCGAGGCCCAGGTGCGCGCCCTGCGCGATTGCGGCGTGGAACGGGCACAGGGGTTCCTGTTCTCGAAAGCGGTGGAGAACGCGGAGCTGGTGCAGGGATTCGGGGCCAGCGCGACGCCAGGCTGAAGGGCCCGCGCCGACCCGGGAGCGGGCCGCAATCGGCAGCGCCGTATGACCGGCCCTTCACCCGGCGGCCGTTGCGCGCCGGCCACGAAGCCCTCGCGCATGCGCTCCTGCGACGCGCACGCCGGAGGTCCGCCCACCGTCCGGGCCGGCCGCTCCCCGCGCCGCGGGGAGCGCGCCACGCGCGGTTACTGGCGCACGTCCCGGGTATGCGACCGCAGCGCCTCGGCCAGGCCGGGGACGCCGTCGGCGCCGGTGGGGACGGTGATGCTCGAGCCGTTGAAGTCGTCGCCGATCGGCTGTGCGCGGCCGCCCAGGCACTGGGCGAGGAAGCCCTCGGCCACGGCGTTGAACGCCTTGCTGTTCTCGGCGCGGGCGAAGCCGTGGCCTTCGTCGGGGAACAGCACGTAGGTGACCGGGATCCCCTTGGCGGTCATCGCGTTGACGATCTGGTCGCTCTCGTCCTGCTTCACGCGCGGGTCGTTGGCGCCCTGGCCGATCAGCAGCGGCCTGCGGATCGCGTCGACGCGGGTGAGCGGGGAGCGTTCGGTGAGCCAGGCGCGGCCTTCCTCGGTCTCCGGGTCGCCCATGCGCCGCACGAGCTGCTTGTAGAAGCTGGCCCAGTACGGGGGCACCGTGGAGAGCAGGGTATTGAGGTTGGCCGGGCCGACGATGTCGACGCCGCAGGCGAAGGTGTCCGGGGTGAAGGTGAGGCCGACCAGGGTGGCGTAGCCGCCGTAGCTGCCGCCCATGATCGCGACCTTGTCGGCGGTGGTGGTGCCCGACTCGACCGCCCACTGCACCGCGTCGATGAGGTCGTCGTGCATGCCGGCCGCCCACTCCCCGTCGCCGGCGTTGGTGAAGTCCTTGCCGAAGCCGGTCGAGCCGCGGTAGTTCACGCTCAGCACCGCATAGCCGCGGTTGGCCAGCCACTGCTGCCAGCCGCTGTAGCCGTAGGCATCGCGCGCCCAGGGGCCGCCGTGCACCAGCAGCACCAGCGGCACCGGGCTGTCGGCCTTGCCGTCGCCATCGGCGTCGGCATGCGCCGGGAGGGTGAGGTAGCTCACCAGGGTCTTGCCGTCGCGCGACTCCAGTTCCAGCGGCCACATCGGCACCAGCGGCTTGCCGGCCAGCGCCGGGCGGCCGGAGAACAGGTGGGTCAGCTCGCCGTTGCCGTGGCCGTCGCGGTCGTAGCGGTAGTACTCGACCGGCGACTCGGCGGCCGAATACGCCACGATCCAGGTGCGGTCGTCCAAGGTGCGGGTGTTGATCGACGCTTCGCCCGGCCCGATCGCGGCGATGCGCTCGAGGTCGGCGCGGATCGCATCGTCGAGCACCGTCCACTCCTCGCGCAGGTAGTTGACCGACACCGCCTGCACTTCGCCCGTGGCCGGATCGGCAAGCCCGCCGCCGACATCCGCGCGCGCATCCTCGTGGACCAGGCGGCGCTCGCCGGTGGCGGTGTCGATCGCGAACAGGGCGCTGGTGTTGCGCCCGCGCGATTCGCGCAGGTAGAGCGTGGAGCCGTCGTCGGTGAGGCCGGCGTAGCCGGTGCTCAGGCCGTCCTCGAACGGGATCTCGTCGTACTTCTCCCAGTCGTCGCCGGCGCGGCGCAGCAGGTCGATGCCGCCGTCGGGGCGCGAGCGGGTGGCGAAGCGCAGCCGGTAGTCGGCGTCGGCCACGTACTCGCCGATCTGGCCGGTGTTCTCCTCGACCAGGGTGCGCTCGCCGCTGGCCAGGTCGACCCGGTACAGGTCGTGCCACTGCGGGTCGCGGTCGTTCATGCCCACCAGCACGGTGCCCGGATGGCGCCTGCTCACGCCCACGACCCGGGCGGTGGTCTTCCCGTACGAGGTCAGGTCGCGGGCGGCGCCGCTGCGCAGGTCGACCGCGTACAGGTGGAAGTCCTCGTCGCCGCCGGTGTCGCGCAGGTACAGCAGGGTGTCGGGCAGATACGACCAGAAATAACTGCGGATACCGCGCGCGGTGTCGCGGGTCACCGCGCGCGCCGCGGACGGATCGTCGGCGGGCGCCACCCACACGTTGAGCGTGCCGTCCAGCGGCGCGATCCAGCTCAGGTAGCGGCCGTCCGGGCTCATCTGCACGTTGGCGCGCTCGGGGTTGCCGAACAGCGCATCGCGCGGGATCAGTTCCACCTCGTCGAGCGAGGCCGGCGCGGCCGTGGCGGTGCCGCCGGCGGCGGCGAGGGCGAGAGCAACGGCGGAGGCAAGCAGCAGGCGATGCATGGACGGCTCCGGGCAGGTTCGGGGCACCGAGCATACGGCGGAAGCCGCCCGCCTGCCGCAGGGGCCCGCCGGGCCGGGATCCGGCGACGGGGTCAGGCGGCCCTGCGGTCGTGGCCGCAGGGCTGGCGGTAGCCCAGGGCCTCGGTGAGGTGCGCGGTGGCGATGGCGTCGCAGCCGGCCAGGTCGGCGATGGTGCGGGCCACGCGCAGGATCCGGTGCACGGAGCGCGCCGACAGGGACAGCGACTCGACCGCGCGTTCGAGCAGGGCCTGGTCGGCCGGACGCAGGCGACAGGCCTCGGCGGTGGCGGCCTGCGAGAGTCGCGCGTTGGGGCGGCCGCCACGGCGGCGCTGGATTTCGCGCGCGGCCTCGACCCGGGCGCGGATCGACGCGCTGCATTCGCCGGGCGGCGCGTCGGGGCGCAGCTCCGAGGGCGGCAGCCGCGGCACCTCGACGTGCAGGTCGATGCGGTCGAGCAGCGGGCCGGAGATCCGCGCGCGGTAGCGCTCGATCTGGTCGGCGGTGCAGCGGCAGCGTCCGGACAGGTCGCCGGCCCAGCCGCAGGGACACGGGTTCATGGCCGCCACCAGCTGGAACCGCGCCGGGAACTCGACCTGGCGTGCGGCGCGCGAGATCGTGACCACACCCGATTCGAGCGGTTCGCGCAGCACCTCCAGGGCCGCGCGGCCCCATTCGGGCAGCTCGTCCAGGAACAGCACGCCGTTGTGGGCGAGCGAGATCTCGCCCGGACGCGGGTCGCTGCCCCCGCCGGCCAGGGCGATCGCGCTGGCGGTGTGGTGCGGAGCGCGGAACGGGCGTTCGCGCCAGCAGGCCGGATCCAGCCCGCGCCCGCCGACCGAGGCCACCGCGGCGGTTTCCAGCGCCTCGGCCTCGCTGGCCTCGGGCAGCAGGCCGGGCAGGCGGGTGGCGAGCAGGGTCTTGCCGCAGCCCGGCGGACCGGACAGCAGCAGGTGGTGGCCACCGGCGGCGGCGATTTCCAGCGCGCGCCGCGCCTGCGCCTGGCCGCGCACCTCGCGCATGTCCGGGCGCTCGACCGCGCGCTGCGGCGGCGCCACCGCCGGGGGCAGCTGCTTGCGGCCGGCGAGCAGGGCACAGACCTCGAGCAGGGTGCGCGCGGTGCAGGCCTCGAGCCCGGCGGCCAGTGCGGCCTCGGGCCCGTTGGCCTCGGCGACCACCAGGCGCCGCCCGGCGCGGGCGGCGGCCAGCGCCGCCGGCAGCACGCCGTCGACCGGGCGCAGTTCGCCGGCCAGCCCGAGTTCGCCGAGGAATTCGCAGCCGGCCAGCGGCTCACGCGGGACCTGGCCGCTGGCGGCGAGGATCCCCAGCGCGATCGGCAGGTCGAAGCGGCCGCCACCCTTGGGCAGGTCGGCCGGGGCGAGGTTGACCGTGATCCGGCGCGCCGGGAATTCGAACTGCGCGCACTGGATCGCGGCGCGCACCCGGTCCTTGGCCTCGCGCACCGCGGCCTCGGGCAGGCCGACGATCGACATCGAGGGCAGGCCGCCGCCCAGGTGCACCTCGACCGTCACCGCGGGCGCGTGCACGCCGGCGCGCGCGCGTCCATGCACGAGCGCAAGCCCCATGGCGGCGGGCTCAGCCGGCGTCGGGGCCGGGCGCGTCCCCGCCGCTGGCCAGGCGCGCCTCCAGTTCGGCGACCGTGGCCTGCAGCTGTTCGAGCTTCTCGCGCGTGCGCAGCAGCACCGCGCGCTGCACCTCGAACTCCTCGCGGGTGACCAGGTCGAGCTTGGCCAGCCCGGATTGCAGCACGGCCTTGAAGTTCTCCTGCAGCTCTTCGCGGCTCTCGCGCAGGCCGGGCGGGACCAGGCCGCTGAGGCGGCGGGCGAGGTCGTCGATGTGGTTGAGGTCGATCATGCCGCGGCTCCGGTGTTCGTGGATGCGCCCAGCGTGGCCCGCACCGCGTGAGGGCGCAGTCGGGGCCGGGCGCGGGCGGCCGTAGGAAAACCCCGGCCGCCCGGCGGCGGTATGCTAACGCCGCGCCGCGACCGCGCGTCACGACCCCACCTTTGGAGCCTGCAGATGAAGATGGTGATGGCGATCATCAAGCCGTTCAAACTCGACGACGTGCGCGAGGCGCTGGGCGAGGTCGGGGTCACCGGCATCACCGTCACCGAGGTCAAGGGTTTCGGCCGGCAGAAGGGCCACACCGAGCTCTACCGCGGGGCCGAGTACGTGGTCGACTTCCTGCCCAAGGTCAAGCTCGAGATCGCGGTCACCGACGACCAGGTCGAGCCGGTGACCGAGGCGATCGTCAAGGCCGCGGGCACCGGCAAGATCGGCGACGGCAAGGTGTTCGTCTACGACCTGCTGCGCGCGGTCCGGATCCGTACCGGCGAACTGGACGCCGACGCCCTCTGAGGGCGCGTCATGTACGCGATCCTCGGCGCCACCGGACAGGTCGGGCGGGCGGTCGTCGCCAGCCTGGCCGCGGACGGGCACGCGGCGCGCATGCGGCTGATCGGCCGGACCCCGTCGGCAGACGCGCCCGCCGGCGCCGCGGCATTCGAGGCCGGCGCCGCGGCATTCGCACCGGCCGACCTGGAGGTCGCCGGCGAGGAATCGTTCGAGGACGTGCTGCGCCGCGCCCTGGCCTGAGGCCGCGCGACGCGGCTCAGCCGCCCAGCGCCTGGGCCACGAACGGCGGCAGCGCCTGCGCGCCCAGGTGCACTTCGGCGCTGTAGTACTTCGTCGCGAACGCCTTGGCCCGCGCGTCGGCCTCGCGGAAACCGAAGCCGCGCCCGCCCTTGCGCGCCATGGTGCAGCTCCACCAGCCGGTGGGGTAGCACGGCTGCGGGAACGGCAGGGTCTGGAAGCTGTCGAAGCCGGCCCTGGCCATCTCCGCGCGCATCTCGCGCATCAGGTCCAGCAGCGCCAGCGGCGACTCGGACTGCTGGACCAGGATCCCGTCGTCCCTCAGCGCGCGGTGGCAGCTTTCGAAGAAGGCCTGGTTGAACAGGCCCTCGGCCGGCCCGACCGGGTCGGTGGAATCGACGATCACCACGTCCAGGCTCGCCGGCTCGGCGTTGCGCATGTGCGCGATGCCGTCGTCGAACAGGATCTGCGCGCGCGGGTCGGCGTTCGACTCGCACAGTTCCGGGAAGTACTTCTCGGCCATCCGCGTGACCTGCTCGTCGATGTCGCACTGCACCGCCTTCTCCACGCCCGGGTGGCGCAGCACCTCGCGCAGCGTGCCGCAGTCGCCGCCGCCGATGATCACCACCCGCTTCGGGTCGGGATGGGTGAACAGCGCCGGGTGCGCCATCATCTCGTGGTAGAGGAAGTTGTCGCGCGTGGTGACCATCATCGCGCCGTCGATGAGCATCACGTTGCCCCAGTCGGTCGACTCCCAGACCTCGATCTTCTGGAACGGCGATTGCACCTCGTCGAGCTTGCGGGTCACGCGGAAGCCGATCGACGAGCCGGTGGGCTCGAACTGCTCGTGGAGCCAGTCGCTGGCGGTCATGGGGACGTCCTGGGGATGGAGTGGTGCGCGCCGTGCGCCCTGCGCATGGCCCCGCGGCAGGCGCGCCGCGGGGCGCCATTGTAGCCAGCGTCCGGGCACGGGCCGGAGCCGATCCACTACGATGGCCCCGGACGGAACGGAGGCGCCATGGGCGAAGGCAGGCAGCACGACGACACGCGCGAACCGGCGTGGCCGGCGCCTGGCGTGCGCCTGCGGCTGCTGGCGCTGGCCCTGCTTGGCCACGGCGTGGTCGCCGCGCTGCTGCTGCTCCTGCTCGCGCCGTTCGTGCTGGTGGCCGCGCACCTGCTGCGCGGCGGTCCGCTGGCGCCGGAGCACGCCTACGTGCTGCTGCTACCCGCCGCGGTTGCGGCGGTGGTGGTGCGCACGCTGTGGGTGCGGTTCGAACCGCCGCAGGGCCACCGGCTGGCGCCGGGCGAGGCGCCGGAACTGCAGGCCGAGGTCGAACGCCTGCGCCTGGCCACGGGCGCGCCGCCGCTCGAGGGCATCGTCATCGACGGCGACTTCAACGCCAGGGCCGCGAGCATCCCGCGCGCGCTCGGCCTGCTCGGCCACCGCCACGTGCTGGTGCTGGGCTTGCCGCTGCTGCGGCTGCTCGATCGCGAGCGGCTGGCGGCGGTGATCGCGCACGAGTTCGGGCATTTCACCGCCGACGACGGCCGCTTCGCGGCCTGGGTCTACCTCTCGCGCGGCACCTGGTACCGGCTGCGCGACGGCCTGGGCGCGCACGGGCTGGGATTCGCCTGGCTGCTGTCGCGGTTCTACGGCTGGCTGGCGCCACGCTTCGACCTCGCCAGCCGCGCGCTCGCCCGGGCCCATGAGTACGCGGCCGACGCGGTGGCCGCGCAGGTGGTCGGCGCCCAGGCCGTCGCCGACGCGCTGGCCGCGATCGAACTGGCCTCGCGCCGGCTCCAGGCGCGCTTCTGGCCGCGACTGTGGGCACGCGCGCAGGTCCAGTCGCACCCGCCGGCGCAGCTGCAGGCGCCGCTGCTGCAGGCCGCGACGGCCGGCGGCCTGGATCCGGCGCGGCTGGCCGCGCCGGACGCGCCCGGGCGCAGGCCGGACCCGGCCGATACCCATCCCACCCTGGCCCAGCGGCTGCAGGCGCTGCGGGCCCGGCCGCGGGCCGGGGCGGCCGGCGCGCCGGCCGCGGCCATGCTCGGCGACCTGGAGGAGCGGCTGGAACGCCGCCTCGACGCGGCCTGGCGCGACGCCGTGCGCGCGCAGTGGCGGGCGCGGTACGACGCAGCGGCCGCCGATCGCGGGCGGCTGGCGGAGCTCGAAGCGCTGGCCGCGCCCACCGCGGCCGAACTCGCCGAGCATGCCCGGCTCGCCGAACGGGTGCGGCGCGACGTCGACCCCCTGCCGCTGTACGAGCGCGCCCTCGCCGCCAGCCCCGACCACGTGCCGTTGCTGCTGCGCGCCGGGCTGCTGCAGCTGCGCGACGGGCAGGCGGACGCCGGCGCGGCCCGCCTGCAGCGGGCGGTGGCGCTCGACCGGCGGGCTGCACGGGCGGCGCTGGAGGAACTGGACGCGCTCGCGCTGGACCCCGACCTCGCCGCGGAGGCCGCCGCCCGGGCCAGCGCCCTGCGGGACGCCTTCGCGGCGCTGGCCGACCCGGCGCCGGCGCACGAGGACCGGACGCACGGGCTGCAGCCGCACGACCTGGACCCCGACACACTGCGCGGGCTGGCGTCCCGGCTGGCCTGCGAGCCGCGGGTCGCGCGGGCCTGGATCGCGCGGCGGGCGGCGCCGCTGGCGGGCGCCCCGGCCGAATACCTGGTGCTGCTGGACTGGCGCGGCCCGGTCGCCGGCGAGACCGCCGGGCTGGCCCGGCTGGACCGGTCGCTGGCGCTGCCGGGGATCCGTTTCGCCCTGTTCACCGGCACCAACCAGCGCCCGCTCGCCCGCCAGGTGCGCCAGGCCTGCGGCGAGCCGGTCTACCGCAAGCGGGCCGGCTGAGCGCCGCTTCGCCCTGCCGCCGCCGGGCAGGGCCTAGAATGCAGGCCCCCCCCCGCCCGGTGACCGCGATGACCGCCTGGTCGATCGACCACGCCCGCAAGACCTACTCCATTCCGCACTGGTCGGAGGGCTACTACGACGCCGGCGACGACGGCCGGATGGTGGTGCGGCCGCTGGGCGAGGCGGGCGTGGCGATCCCGCTGCCGGAGATCGTGGACAAGGCGCTGGCGCGCGGCGCCAAGCTGCCGCTGCTGGTGCGCTTCCCCGACATCCTGGGCGACCGCCTGCGCCGGCTGCAGGCCGCCTTCGCCCAGGCCCAGGCCGACTGGGACTACCGCGGCGGCTACACCGCGGTCTATCCGATCAAGGTCAACCAGCACGCCGCCGTGGCCGGCACCCTGGCCTCGCACCACGGCGAGAGCTTCGGCCTGGAGGCCGGCAGCAAGCCCGAGCTGATGGCGGTGCTCGCGCTCTCGCGCCCGGGTGGCCTGATCGTGTGCAACGGCTACAAGGACCGCGAGTACATCCGCCTGGCGCTGATCGGGCGCAAGCTCGGCCTCGACGTGTTCCTGGTGGTGGAGAAGCCCTCCGAGCTGCCGCTGATCCTGGAGGAGGCGGCCGCGCTCGGGGTCGAGCCGCGCATCGGCGTGCGCATGCGCCTGGCCTCGCTCGGCGCGGGCAAGTGGCAGAACAGCGGCGGCGACAAGGCCAAGTTCGGGCTCTCGCCGCGCCAGGTGCTGGACCTGTGGAAGACCCTGCGCGACGGCGGCAACGCGCACTGGCTGGGCCTGCTGCACTTCCACATGGGCTCGCAGATCTCCAACGTGCGCGACATCGCCAACGGCATGCGCGAAGCCACGCGCTACTTCGTCGAGCTCTCGCGCCTGGGCGCGACCATCACCCACGTCGACGTCGGCGGCGGGCTCGGCGTGGACTACGAGGGCACCCGCTCGCGCAGCTTCTGCTCGATCAACTACGGCCTGCAGCAGTACGCCTCGACCATCGTCCAGCCGCTGGCCGACGCCTGCGCCGAACACGGCCTGGCGCCGCCGCGGATCGTCACCGAATGCGGCCGCGCGATGACCGCGCACCACGCGCTGCTGGTGACCAACGTGGTCGAGGTCGAGCCGGCGCCCGAAGGCCGGGTGCCCGACCAGCACGACGACGAGCCGAGCGCGATCCGCTACCTGCGCGAGATCCACGCCGATCTCGGCAAGCGTCCGCCGGTGGAGCTCTACCAGGAAGCGCTGCACTTCCACGCCGAGGGCCTGGCCGCCTACGCCCTGGGCCAGATCGACCTCGTCCACCGCGCCCGCATCGACGACCTGTTCTACGCCATCGCCCACGGCGTGCGCGCGCGCCTGAGCTGGGACGAGAAGAGCCACCGCGCGGTGATCGACGAGCTCGACGAGCGGCTGGTGGACAAGTACTTCGTCAACTTCAGCGTGTTCGAATCGCTGCCCGACGTGTGGGCGATCGACCAGGTGTTCCCGATCGTGCCGATCAGCCGCCTGGACGAACGCCCGGATCGGCGCGGCGTGATCGCCGACCTGACCTGCGACTCCGACGGCAAGATCGACATCTACGTCGAGAACGAGGGCCTGGACTCCTCGCTGCCGCTGCACCCGCTGCGCAAGGGCGAGAGCTACCGGCTGGCGTTCTTCCTGGTCGGCGCCTACCAGGAGATCCTGGGCGACATCCACAACCTGTTCGGCGACACCGACGCGGTCGAGGTGCGCCTGGACGGCGACGGCTACGCGATCACCCAGCAGCGCAAGGGCGACACCACCGACGTGATGCTCGACTACGTCGGCTACAAGCTCGACGACCTGCGCCGCATCTACCGCGCGCGGGTCGGCGCAGTGGACCTGGGCAAGAGCGAGGCATCGCGCCTGAACGAGGCGCTCGA
Source organism: Luteimonas wenzhouensis (assembly GCF_007859305.1). Classification (GTDB taxonomy): domain Bacteria; phylum Pseudomonadota; class Gammaproteobacteria; order Xanthomonadales; family Xanthomonadaceae; genus Luteimonas; species Luteimonas wenzhouensis. Next base: position 163,644 of record NZ_VOHE01000005.1, on the reverse strand, counting down.
GCGCGGGCTGACCGGCTACACCTACCTCGAGGAATCGCCGCTCGAGTAGGCGGCGGCGACGCGGCAACGCCCCTCACGGGGGCATCGGCCGCCAGCGCCCGGCTTCCCGCCCGCGGCCATGCCGCCTGTTGGTGCGCTGCCACGCAGGCGTCGAACCACGCCGTGGCGCCTTGCTATCCTCGCCCCCGACGTCCTGGACGCTGGGGAACACCGCATGACCATCGCATCCCGCCACCGCCTGCTGGCCCTGGCCGGCGCCATCGCACTCGCCTGCGCCGCATGCGGACAGCCGCCCGCGCAGCCGGACGCGCAGGCGCAGGCGCAGGCGCCCGCCGCCGAAGCGGCGCCCGAGGCTTCGCCCGACGTCCACCGTTTCAGCATCGGCTCGCTGCCGGCGGCGATGCTGCGCGACGGCACGATCACCCTGCCCAACGACGGCTCGATCGTGGCCATGGGCGAACCCAGGGCCGAGGTCGACGCGCTGCTCGAGGCCGCGGGCGAGGCCACCGACCCGCTGCAGCTGTCGATCCAGGGACTGCTGGTGGAGGCGGGCGAACGCGTGATCCTGTTCGACACCGGCGCCGGGCAGGCGGAGTGGGCCGACGGCGGACGGCTGCCGCGCTCGCTGCAGGCGGCCGGCGTGGAACCGGCGCAGGTGACCGACGTGTTCATCAGCCACCTGCACGGCGACCATGTCGGCGGCCTAGTCGACGGCGACGGCCGGCCCGCCTTCGCCAACGCCAGGGTGCGCATGTCCGAACCGGAATGGGCGGCGCTGCAGGCCGACGAGGGCCAGGCGGCGCTGGCGCAGGCGATCGCACCGCAGGTGGAGACGTTCGCGCCCGGCGCGCAGGACATCGTGCCCGGGGTCAGCGCGGTGGCGGTGGACGGGCACACGCCCGGACACAGCGGCTACCTGGTCGCGGACGGGGACGCGCGCCTGCTGTATATCGGCGATAGCGCCCACCACCACGTGATCTCGGTGCAGCGCCCGCGCTGGACGATCCAGTTCGACCGCGATCCGGTCCTGGCCGAGGACAGCCGCGAGGCGCTGCTGGCGCGCCTCGCCGACGAATCGCTGATGGTGTCTTCGCCCCACTTCCCGTTCCCGGGCGTGGGCCGGATCGAGCGCCGCGGCGACAGCTTCGCCTGGGTGCCGGCGCAGTAGCGCCGGCCATCCGCTTTCCTGGCGCCGGCGCCGGCCGCCCGCCCCGGGCCAGGTCCGGGGTGGCCCCGTCCGACCGGCCCCGTCGACGGAGCGCCAGCTCCCGGCCGGCCTCCGGTGCCGTCAGTCCGCCGTCGCCGGGCCGATGACCGCGGCCACTTCCGAGATCCGGCTGGCCGGGAATCCGCCGCGGCGCGCATGTTCCAGGATCAGGGCCTCGGACGGCGCCGAGTACACACAGTACACCCGGTCCCCGGTGACGTAGCTGTGGTGCCACTGGATGTCCGGGCCGAGCTCGTCGAGCACCGCGCAGGACTTGCGCGAGACGCCGCGCAGCTGGTCGGGCAAGAGGCGAGCCGCGCCGGGGATATCGCGTTCGATCACGTACTGGGGCATGGAGGCCTCCTCCGGCCGGCGACGCGGCCGGCCCATTCCGTGCAACGCCTCGACCGACCGGCAGCGGACACCGTCCCGGTCAGTCGCCTTCGCGGTGCACCTGGAAGCCGGCGAACGACTGGCTCACCGGCATGATCTCCAGCCGGTTGATGTTGAGGTGCGGCGGCAGGGTGGCGACGTAGTGGATGACGCCGGCGATGTCCTCGGCGGTCATCGGATTGGCGCCGTGGTAGAGCGCATCGGAGGCGGCCTGGTCGCCGCCGGTGCGCACCAGGGTGAACTCGGTCTCGGCCATGCCCGGCTCGATCGAGGTCACCCGCACGCCGGTGCCGTGCAGGTCCGAGCGCAGCCCGAGCGAGAACTGGGTGACGAAGGCCTTGGTGCCGCCGTACACGTTGCCGCCCGGATACGGGTAGCTGCCGGCGATCGAACTGATGTTGATGATCGCGCCGCGGCGCTCGACCAGCACCGGCAGCAGGCGATGGGTGAGCGTGGCCAGGGCGGTGATGTTGGTGTCGATCATCTGCCGCCACTGCTCGAGGCTGGCGCGCTGGGCGGGCGCGGTGCCGAGCGCGAGGCCGGCGTTGTTGACCAGCACGTCGATGCCGCGGAACGGCGCCGGGATCGCGTCGAGCGCGGCCTGCATCGCGTCGGCGTCGCGGATGTCGAACACGGCCACGTGCAGGCGGTCGCCGCCGGGTTCGTCGCGCAGCGCCTGCAGGCGGCCGGCGCGGCGGCCGGTGGCGACCACCCGCCAGCCGTCGGCGAGGAAGCGCCGGACGGCGGCGGCGCCGAACCCGGCGGTGGCGCCGGTGATGAGGATGGTGCGGGCCATGGATGGACTCCGACGCGGCGGGGACGACAAGTGTATTGCGGGCGCTCACCCCCACCCCGGCCCTCCCCCGCAAGCGGGGGAGGGAGGACGCTTCTGCAAGCCCATCCCCGCCTGCGGGGGGAGCGTGGGTCGCTGGACACGCCGGGACTGGACCTGCAAGCCCCCTCCCCCGCTTGCGGGGGAGGGCCGGGGTGGGGGCACGCCCGCGATCAACGCCAGGCCAGCCACCGCCGCCTCAGCCCCGCGCCTGCCCGTCCCCTGCCTCCTTGCCGGCCGGCTTCGCCAACTTCTCCTGCCGCGCCCGGCGCCGCCCGGTTGCCGACTTGCCGCGGGTGGCGGCCCTGGTCGCGCGATGCTTCTCCAGCATGCCCTCGGCCAGCACCACATCCTCGGACAGGAGCCCGGCGGCCTTGGCGATGGCGATCCGCGCCTGGGCGCGGTTCTCGTCGGGGTTGGCCTGCAGCAGTTCGCGGATCGCTTCGCGCAGCGCGCGCTCGGCGCTGCGCTTGAGCTTGAGGTCGCTGCTTTCGCGGAACAGCGCCAGCAGGGCGTCGACGACGGGCTTGATCAGGGCGGCTTCGATGGCCATGGCGGGTCTCCTCCAGTCCCGCCAGTCTCCCGCCCGGGCATCGCGCGGACTGCGACGCGCGACGACGCGGCGGTCCCGGCCGATGCGCTCGTGCCGCGCGCCTGCCATGCGCCCGTCGCACCAGCGGCGACGGACCAGGGCCGGTGCCCTCAGTTGGCGCGGATCGCCAGCGCCGGCAGGCCGCCGTTGCCCAGCTTCTGCTTGGCCTCGGCCAGCTCGGTCGCGGTGGCGTAGGGGCCCATGCGCACGCGGTAGACGGTCTTGCCGTTCGCGGTGCCTTCCTCGACCCGGGCGCTCAGGCCCAGCAGGGCGATGCGCGCCTTGAGCGCCTCGGCATCGCCATGGGCGCTGAACGAGCCGGCCTGCAGCAGGTAGCGCGCGCCATCGGCGGCCGGCGCCGCCGCGGCGGTGGCGGGGGTGGCGGCGGCCGGGGCGGCGGCGGCGGGCGCGGCCGGTTCGGCCAACGCGGCGGCGTCGCGTTCGCGCTGGCGCTGCGCGGCCAGGGTGCGGCGCTGGCGCTCGGCCTCCTCGCGCGCGCTGGCGGCGAGTTCGGCGTCGGTCATCGCCACTTCCTGCTCGGGCAGGACGGTGTAGAAGTCGTATTCAGGGCCCGCGGGCGCGGGCTCCGCGCCGGGGCGCACGGTGCCAGTGTCGGCCGGCCGGACGACCGGCGGCGGCTCGACCTCGTCGACCGCGCTCACCGCCGGCTGCGCCGACGGGTTGGGCTGCGGCCGGAAGAAACCGTCGGCGCGGTCGGACTTGAGCAGCCGCGGCGCGAACATGACCGCGGCCAGCGCGATCACGATGCCGAGGATCATCCACGCCCAGCCCGGGAGCCCGCCGCCGTCGTTACGCCTTGCCTGGGATCTGCCGCGTCTTGCCGCCATGGTCCTACTGTCTCACATCCGTTCGGGGGCGCTCACGCCAAGCAGCCCCAGGCCGTTGGCGAGCACCTGTCGTACCGCCAGCGCCAGCGCGAGGCGGGCATTGCGCACCGGCGCCTCGTCGACCAGGAACTGGTGGTCGTTGTAGTAACTCTGGAACCCCTGCGCCAGCTCCAGCAGGTAGGCCGCCACCAGGTGCGGCTCGAGCTGCGCGCCCGCGGTGGCGACCACCTCCGGCCAGCGCGAGAGGTCGATCAGCAGCGCGCGCAGCGAGTCGTCGGACAGGTCCAGCGGCTGCGCCAGGCCGTCCTCCAGGTCGAAGCCCAGGCCGCGCTCGTCCAGCTGCCGCATCAGGCCGCAGATGCGCGCGTGCGAGAGCTGGACGTAGTAGACCGGGTTGTCCAGCGACTGGCTGCGCGCCAGGTCGATGTCGAACACCAGCTGCGAGTCGGGCCGGCGCGCGACCAGGAACCAGCGCACCGCGTCCGCGCCGACCTCGTCGATCAGCTCGCGCAGGGTCAGGTAGCTGCCGGCGCGCTTGGACAGCTTCACTTCCTCGCCGCCGCGCATCACCGTGACCATCTGGTGCAGCACGTATTCGGGGTAGTTCTCCGGGATGCCCCTGCCCAGCGCCTGCAGGCCCGCCTTCACCCGCGCCAGCGACCCGTGGTGGTCGGCGCCGAGTTCGGTGATCGCGCGCTCGTAGCCGCGCTCCCACTTCGACAGGTGGTAGGCCACGTCCGGCACGAAGTACGTGTAGGTGCCGTCGGACTTGCGCATCACGCGGTCCTTGTCGTCGCCGAACGCCGTGGTGCGCAGCCACAGCGCGCCGCCGTCCTCGTAGGTGTGGCCGTTGGCGACCAGGGTGCGGACCGTTTCCTCGACCTTGCCGTCGGTATACAGCGATGACTCGAGGAAGTAGACGTCGAAGGTCACGCCGAACGCGGCCAGGTCGGCGTTCTGCTCGCGGCGCAGCCAGGCCACGGCGAACCGGCGGATCGCCTCCAGGTCGTCCGGATCGTCCTTGCCGGTGACCACCTGGCCGTCGACCTCCACGCTCTCGCCGCGCAGGTAGGCGGCGGCGACATCGGCGATGTAGTCGCCGTTGTAGGCGTCGGCCGGCCACTGCGCGTCGCCGGGCTTGAGGCCCCTGGCGCGCGCCTGGGTGGACAGCGCCAGGTTGTTGATCTGCACGCCGGCGTCGTTGTAGTAGAACTCGCGCTTGGCGTTCCAGCCGTTGGCCTCGAGCACGCGCACGATGCAGTCGCCGATCGCGCCGGCACGGCCGTGGCCCACGTGCAGCGGGCCGGTAGGGTTGGCCGAGACGTACTCCACGCCCGCCGTGCGCCCGCCGCCGCTGTCGTTGCGGCCGTAGGCCGCGCCCTGGGCGTGCACCTGCGCCAGTTGCCGGCCCCATGCGCCGGGCGAGAGGCGGAAGTTCAGGAAGCCGGGGCCGGCGATCTCCACCGCGGCGATGTCGTCGCCCCGCGGCAGCGCGTCGACCAGCGCCTGGGCCAGCGCGCGCGGGTTCGACTTCGCCGGCCGGGCCAGCAGCATCGCGGCATTGGTGGAGAAGTCGCCATGCGCGCGGTCCTTCGGACGCTCGACGACGAAGTCGGGCGTGGCGAGGTCGGCGGGCAGGGTGCCTGCGTCGCGCAGGGCGGCGATGGCCTGTTCGATCAGGCCGCGGAGCTGGGATTTCACGGGGGTCTGCGCTCAGGTCAGGCCGCCCATTTTACCCGCTTGGCGCGCCGCCGCGTCCGCCGGCCGCGCGTGGCGTTCACGCAGGCCGCGAGCGCTGCGCAAGGGCCCTCACACCCAGCCGCGCGCCGCCAGCGACACCGGCGCGCCATCGCCGATCACGAAATGGTCGAGCAGGCGCACGTCCACCAGCGCCAGCGACTGCTTGAGCTGGGCGGTGACCGCGCGGTCGGCGGCGCTGGGCTCGGGATTCCCGCTCGGATGGTTGTGGCCGACGATCACCGCCGCGGCGTTGTGGGCCAGCGCGCGCCGCACCACCTCGCGCGGGTGCACCTCGGCGCCGTCGATGGTGCCGCGGAACAGTTCCTCGAACGCGAGCGCGCGGTGGCGCGTGTCCAGGAACAGGGCCGCGAACACCTCGACCGGCTGCGGGCGCAGGCGCCGGGCGAAATAGCGTCCGGCCGAGCCCGGGTCGGTCAGCGCCTGGCCGCGTTCGAGCCCCGCGGCCAGCCAGCGGTTGCCCAGCTCCAGCGCCGCCGCCAGGCAGCAGGCGCGCGCCGGGCCGAGCCCGGGCAGGCGCGCCATCGCCGCCGGTTCGAGTTCGAGCAGGCGCCGCAGGGGTCCGTGGCGTTCGAGCAGCTGGCGGGCGGTGGCCACCGCGTCCTGGCCGCGCAGGCCCGAGCCCAGGAAGATCGCCAGCAGCTCGGCGTCGGAGAGGACGCCGGCGCCCCGGGCAAGCAGTTTTTCGCGCGGGCGTTCGTGGCCCGGCCAGTCGCGGATGCGCATCGATCGGTTCCTCGTCCCTGAGGCGCTGGCGGCCGGCCGCGGCGCTCCACCGGACAGGGGAAAGTCCGTCGGCGCGCGGCCGGCCGGGCCGCCAGCATGGGACGATTGCAACCGATCCGGAGCGGCCCGCGCAGCCGGCGGGCCGGCCGCCATCGGGTAAGCTGTCGGCCGGATCCGGAGTAGGACTTTCCTGACGATGCCAGCCCGACGCGGCCTGCGCGGACAACGCCTGCTGCTGTGCGTATGCGGCGGCATCGCCGCGTACAAGGCGGCCGAACTGCTGCGCCGGCTCGGCGAGGCCGGCGCACAGGTGCAGGTGGCCATGACCGACAGCGCGCAGCGCTTCGTTGGCGCGCAGACGTTCCAGGCGCTGTCCGGGCATCCGGTGCGCACCAGCCTGTGGGACGCGGCCGCCGAAGCGGCGATGGGCCACATCGAACTGGCGCGCTGGGCCGACCGCGTGGTCATCGCCCCGGCCACCGCCAACACCATCGCCAGGCTCGCCCACGGCCTGGCCGACGACCTGGTCAGCACCCTGTGCCTGGCCACCACCGCGCCGATCACCCTGTGCCCGGCAATGAACCACCGCATGTGGCTGCACCCGGCCACCCAGGCCAACGTCGCCCTGCTGCGCGAGCGCGGCGCGAGCGTCATCGGCCCCGACGACGGCCCGCTGGCCGAGGGCGAATCCGGCCCGGGGCGCCTCGCCGAGCCGGCGGCGATCGTCGCCGCGCTGGAGGCCATGTGAGCGCCCCGCTGGCCGGCCGGCGGGTGCTGGTGAGCGCCGGGCCTACCTACGAGGACATCGATCCGGTCCGCTTCCTGGGCAACCGCAGCAGCGGCAAGATGGGCTTCGCGGTGGCCGCGGCCGCCCGCGCGCGCGGCGCCGAGGTGGTGCTGGTGGCCGGCCCGGTGCACCTGGATACGCCGCCGGGCGTGCAGCGGATCGACGTGCGCTCGGCGGCGCAGATGCGCGAGGCGGTGCTCGCCGCGCTGCCGGCCGACGTCTACGTCGGCGCGGCCGCGGTGGCCGACTTCACCCCGCGCCAGGTGTCCGAGCACAAGATCAAGAAGACCGCGGGCAGCGACACCCTGGTGCTGGAGCTGGTGCGCACCGCCGACGTGCTGGCCGAGGTGGCGGCGCATCCGGCGCGGCCGGCGCTGGTGGTGGGCTTCGCCGCCGAGACCCACGACCTGGAACGCTACGCGCGCGGCAAGCTCGCGTCCAAGCGCCTGGACCTGATCGCCGCCAACCTGGTCGGCGCGGCCGAAGGCGGCTTCGAACGCGACGACAACACCCTGCACGTGTACTGGGACAGCGGCGAGTGCCGGCTCGGGCCGGCGTCCAAGCACGCGGTCGCCGCGGCGCTGGTGGACCTGGTCGCCAGGCGGCTGCCCGCATGAGGTCCGCGACCGCCATGGTCGACCTGCAGGTGCGCCTGCTCGACCCCAGGCTCGGGCGCGAATGGCCGCTGCCCGCGCACGCCACCGAGGGCAGCGCCGGCCTCGACCTGCGCGCCGCGCTCGACGCGCCACTCACCCTGGCGCCGGGCGACGCCGCGCTGGTGCCCTCGGGCATGGCGATCCACATCGGCGACCCGGGGCTGTGCGCGGTGATCCTGCCGCGCTCGGGCCTTGGCCACAAGCACGGCATCGTGCTGGGCAACGGCACCGGCCTGATCGACGCCGACTACCAGGGCCCGCTGATGATCAGCGTGTGGAACCGCGGCTGCGAGCCCTTCACCATCGAGCCGGGCGACCGCATCGCGCAGCTGGTGCTGCTGCCGGTGGTGCGCGCCCAGCTGCAGGTCGTGGATACTTTCGACGAGAGTGCGCGCGGCGAGGGCGGCTTCGGCCACACCGGCGTGCGTTGACCAGGGCAACGGAACCAGCATGACGACCAACAGCGAACCCACCAAGGCGCGCGTCTATGCGCAATTGCGACCCTGGCTGCCCGTGTTGGCGGCGGCCCTGGCCCTGCTTGCGGCCTGGCTGGCGTGGAGCGGCTGGCGCGCGCTGCAGGAGGACTCGCGCCGCAGCAGCGTCAGCGTGGCCCGCGACACGGTGGTCGGGATGATCGCCGGCACCCTGCGCGGCGAGGAGGCGAAGCTGCGCGAGCGGCTCGACCGCGAGGCGGTGCAGGCCGCCGTGGCGGCGGGCGACTTCGCGGCCGCCTCGGCGGCGGTCGCGGCCGACTGGCCCGACGCCCAGTCGGTGGAGATCCATCCGCCGGAACTCGACCGCCTCTACGCGGCCCTGCCCGACGGCGGCTTCGGCCGGGTCTCGGTGATGGAGTCGGCGCTGGTGCGCGGGGAGCCGGTGGTGGCGATCATCCGCGCCGGCGGCACGCCGCAGCTGGGCCTGGCCGCGCCGGTGCAGCGCGACGGCAAGACCGTGGCGGTGGCGTTCGTGCGGTTGCCGGTAACGCGGGTGACCGCGGCGCTCGACGAGATTACGGTCGACCCGGCCACCTACCTGGCGGTGCGCCAGGGCGGCTTCACCCTGCAGGAGAAGGGCGACCCGGCCCAAGCCGAGGCCGCCGAGCGGATGGCGGCGCCGGTGCCGGGCACCGACCTGCGCGTGGCCGCGTCGCTGCCGCGCACCGGCCGGCCGCTGCTCGGGCTCGAAGGCATCCCGCTGTTCGTGGCGGTCGCGCTGCTGCTGGTGCTGGCCTACCTGCTGTGGCGCGTACCGGCGCGCATCAGCCGGGCGCTGCAGGGCCCGGAGCCGGCCGAGCAACCGCCGGAGCGCACCCTGGTCGAAGCGCTGGCCGACGCACCCGAAGACGCCGGCGAAGCGGCCGCGCCGCGGGTGGTAGTAACCGAAGACACGCCCCCGCCGCCGCCCCCTGTCGACATCGATCGCGGCATCTTCCGCGCCTACGACATCCGCGGCATCGTCGGCCAGTCGCTGGACGCCGGCATCGCCGAGCTGATCGGCCATTCGGTCGGCTCGCTGATGGCCGAGCAGGACCTGCGCGAGATCGTGATCGGCCGCGACGGGCGGCTGTCGGGCCCGGACCTGGTCGCCGGCCTGGTCCGCGGCCTGCGGCTGGCCGGCCGCGACGTGATCGACATCGGCCTGGCGCCCACGCCGGTGACCTACTTCGGCGCCTTCCACCTGCGCACCGGCTGCTGCATCTCGGTGACCGGCAGCCACAACCCGCCCGACTACAACGGCTTCAAGATCGTGGTCGGCGGCCAGACGCTGTCGGGCGACGCGATCACCGACCTGTACGCGCGCATCGCCGACGGACGCCTGCACACGGCGCCCGAACCGGGCGACGCGGTCCAGCGCGACATCGGCGACGCCTACGTCGAGCGCATCGCCGGCGACATCCAGCTGGCGCGCCCGCTCAAGGTGGTGGTGGACGCAGGCAACGGCGTGGCCGGCGAAATCGGCCCGCGGGTGCTCGAGGCGATCGGCGCCGAGGTGATCCCGCTGTACTGCGAGATCGACGGCACCTTCCCCAACCACCATCCCGACCCGAGCGAACCGCACAACCTCGAGGACCTGGTCAGCACCGTCCAGCGCTTCGACGCCGACCTCGGCATCGCCTTCGACGGCGACGGCGACCGCTTGGGCGTGGTGACCAGGGATGGCGAGAACATCTACCCCGACCGGCTGCTGATGCTGTTCGCGGCCGACGTGCTCGACCGCAACCCGGGCGCGGTGATCGTGTACGACGTCAAGTGCACCGGGCGCCTGCCCGGACACATCCTGCGCCACGGCGGCAGCCCGTTGATGTGGAAGACCGGGCATTCGCTGATCAAGGCCAAGATGCGCGAGACCGAGGCCGAGCTGGCCGGCGAGATGAGCGGCCACTTCTTCTTCGCCGAGCGCTGGTACGGCTTCGACGACGGCATCTACGCCGCCGCGCGCCTGCTGGAGATCCTCGCGCTGGAGCCGGACGATCCGAGCGCCACGCTCAAGGCGCTGCCCGGCGGGGTGTCGACCCCGGAGATCAAGGTCGAGGTGGCCGACGGCAACCCGCACGGGTTCGTGGCGCGGTTCCAGGAGGCGGCGAAGTTCGAGGGTGCGCGGCTGTCGACCATCGACGGCCTGCGCGTGGACTGGAACGATGGCTGGGGCCTGGTGCGCGCGTCCAACACCACGCCGGTGCTGGTGCTGCGCTTCGACGCCGACTCCGAGGAAGCGCTGGGGCGCATCCTGCGCGACTTCCGCGAGCAGATCCTGGCGGTGGATCCGGAGCTGAAGCTGCCGTTCTAGCGATCCCGCCCTGGCGTCCTGCATCCGACCCGGCTGCGGCACATGCAGCCGGGTCTTCTTTTTCGTGCGCCGGGGAGGGCGGACAGGGGCTCGCGGGGCCGGCACCGCGGCGCTTTCCCAAGCGCGCTGCTGCATGCGCGACACGGCGGGGGCCTCGGCGCATGGCGCTTCGCCTGGCTCACCCACCGGGCCACCGCCCGGAACGGAGCCGCGTCCTGGCCGGGGAGTTCCGAGGAGGAGGCCTCCGCCTGCAGGCGGAGGCCGGAGGACATTCGCGGAAGGAACTGCCCGGCCAGGGCGCGGCCCCACCGCCGCCACGCACCAACGGGCCCACCGCGCCTTCCGTGACGAGCCCAAGAGGCGCACCTCCCCACCGCCCCGACGGGCCCCCGGCCGCGTCGCGCGTTCGATCCAACCGGCCTGCGTCTGCGCGATTGGCCGGACTCAACCCCGCGCGATGTCCACCCGCTCGCCGCCGGCCCTGGCGGACGCGAACGCGGCGTCGATCACCCGCATGTCGGCCAGCCCCTCCTCGCCCGGCGCGCGCGGCGTCCGGTTCTCGAGGATGGCGAGCGCGTCCTGGTCCATCTGCTCGGCCTGCATCCGCGGACGGGGGCCGAGCTGCGGCGCGAACACCGTGCCGTCGCTGGCGCGGCCCTGGTTGCCCTCGTAGCCCTGGAACGGACTGAGCATGTACCAGCCGCGCTCGCAGTCGACCTGCAGCGTGTTGAGGTTGCGGCCGAAGCTGGTCACGCACTCGGCCACGATGTCCTCGGGGAACTCGAGCCGGAAGCGGATCGTCTCGTCGACGCCCTTGAACAGGTCGCGGCGCGCGGTCTCGTCCCAGGCCTGCACCGCCAGCGGCTCCATCCCGGTGCAGTAGCGCGCCGCGTTGATGCAGTACACGCCCATGTCGTACATCGCCCCGCCGCCGCGCGCCGGGTCCAGGCGCCAGGCGCCGTCGGCGCCGTCGCGCCAGCCGAACCAGCCGGCGTCGGCGCGCAGCTTGACGATGCGCCCGTAGGGACGCTCCTTCGCCATCGCCATGAACCGGCGCGTGTTCGGCTCGTGCTGCATCCGGTAGCCGATGGCGAGCTGCACCCGGTTGTCGCGACAGGCCTTGAGCATCTCCGCGCCTTCGGCCGCGTCCATCGCCATGGGCTTCTCGCACCACACGTGCTTGCCCGCGGCGGCCGCCACCAGCGCCAGCGGCTTGTGCAGGTGGTTGGGGGTGACGATGTAGACCACGTCGATGTCGGGGTCGTCGGCGATGCGGTGGAGGTCGTCGTAGGAATAGACGTTGCGGTCGGGGATGCCGTACCGGCCCTGCCACTCGGGCAGCTTGTCCGGCGAACCGGTGACCAGGCCCGCCAGCCGGCAGTGCCGGGTGAGCTGCAGCGCCGGCGCGAGCAGGTCGCGGCTGTAGTGGCCCAGGCCCGCCAGTGCCACCCCGATCCTGCGCTGCCCGCGTCCCAGCGCGCGCGGGCTCCAGGCTGCGGCGGCCCCGGCCAGCGCCATCGACTGCAGCGCTTCGCGCCGGGTCCAGCCCGGCGGGTTCCTCTCTCCTGCCATCGGCGTCCTCCCTCTGCGTATGGTCGCGGGCATGGTAGCGCTCCCATCGGGCGGGTGGGCGGCGGGGGTCGCCGCCCAAGCCGCTGCCACGGGGCGGGCCGGGCGTGGGAAGGCATGTCCGGTCGCGGCTGAAGCCGCTCCTGCCGGGCGGGGGCGGGGCGCGGGGCGGCGATAATGCGGGGATGCACGACGCCGACATCCCCCGCGTCGCGGTGGTCGGCGGCGGGCCCGCCGGCCTGTTCGCGGCCGAGCGCCTGCGCCAGGCCGGCCTGGGCGTGGACCTGTACGAGTGCAAGGGCTCGGTAGGCCGCAAGTTCCTGATCGCCGGCAAGGGCGGGCTCAACCTCACCCACTCCGATCCGCGCCCGCTGTTCGCCAGCCGCTACCGCGAGCGCGCGACCGAGGTCGGCCGCTGGCTGGAGCGGTTCGATGCCGACGCGTTGCGCGCCTGGGCACGCGGGCTGGGCGTGGACACCTTCGTCGGCAGTTCGGGACGGGTGTTCCCGCTCGACCGCAAGGCCGCGCCGCTGCTGCGGGGCTGGGTCCGGCGCCTGCGCGCGCAGGGCGTGGCGATCCACGTGCACCATCGCTGGACCGGCTGGGACGGGGACGGCGCGCTGTGCTTCGACACCCCGGACGGTCCGCGCCGGCGCCACGCCGCGGCCACGGTGCTGGCCCTGGGCGGCGCCAGCTGGCCACAGCTGGGCAGCGACGGGGCGTGGGCGCCGCTGCTGGCCGCGCAGGGAGTGGACGTGGCTGCACTGCGTCCGGCCAATTGCGGCTTCGACGTCGACTGGACGCCCCACTTCGCCCAGCGCCACGCCGGCGCCCCGCTCAAGCCGGTGGTGCTGCACTGGACCGACGCAGCGGGGCGCGCGTGGTCCTTGCAGGGCGAGTGCGTGGCCAGCGGATACGGGCTGGAAGGCAGCCTGATCTATGCCGTTTCGGCGATATTGCGGGAGCTTGTCGATCGCGACGGCTGCGCCGAGATCGCCCTGGACCTCGTCCCCGGCCTGTCGCCCGACGCCCTCGCCGCGGCCCTGGCCCGGCCGCGCGGTGGCCGCAGCCTGTCCGAACACCTGCGCCGGGCGGCCGGCGTGCACGAGGCCAAGGCGGGCCTGCTGCGCGAAGTGCTGGAGCGCGATGCGCTGCAGGATCCCCACCGGCTGGCCGCCGCGCTCAAGCGCCTGCCGCTGCGCCTGCGGCAGCCACGGCCCGTGGCCGAGGCGATCAGCACCGCCGGCGGCATCCGCCTGGAAGCGCTCGACGAGCGCCTGATGCTGCACGCCCGGCCGGGCGTGTTCGCCGCCGGGGAAATGCTCGACTGGGAAGCCCCGACCGGGGGCTACCTGCTCACCGCCTGCTTCGCCAGCGGGCTGGTCGCGGCCGAGGGGGCGATCGCCTGGCTGGGCGGCACGGGCCGCGGCTGAGCCCGCCACCCGCAGCCGGGCGCGTTCGCGGCAGGCGCAACACCCGCCCCGCGGCCGCGCGCCACCGCGGATTCAGCGCCTGGCCGGCCCCCGCAGCGCGTGATAGCGCTCGACGGCATGCTCGAGTTCGGCGTCGAGCGAGGCGCGCTCCTTGAGCTGCTGGCGCCGGATCGCCTGCTGCCGCAGCAGGTCGTGGTGCTGGGAGCGGATGCTCTCGACCAGCCGCTTGCCCACCGGCTGCCCCTGCAATTCCAGGTCGTTGGCCTGGCGCAGCAGCGACACCAGGCTCTGGCGCAGGTTGGCCACGCCCATGTCGGAGGTCTTCAGGGCCTCGTCGACCAGCACGATCCGGTCGTCGAAGGCCTTGCGCAGGTCCTCCTCGGTCTCGTACGACTCGGCCATCGCCCGCTCGCGGCGCAGGCGCGCGGCTTCCGCCGCGGCGGCGACTTCCGCCTGGCGCGCGGCCTCCGCGGCCGCGGCGCGCTCCTCGGGCGACATCGCTTCGTCCACCTGCGCCAGCGGCCGGCCGCTGCGGATGCTCAGTTCGGTCCGGGCCGCATCCACCGCGTGCGCGGGCAGGGCGTCGCCGCAGACGCGCCGGCCGCCCTCGTCCCAGCAGTAAAGCCGCTTCTCGGTCGCCTGCGCGCGGCCTTGCTGCGCCTGCGCCCCGGTCCCCGTCGCCAACGCGCCCAGCGCGACCGCCAACACGATCCTGCTCTTCATCGATTCCGCCCCCCGCGGTTCGAATCAGTGGATGTCATCGCACACCATATTGCGCCCGATACGCCTCCAGGCGCGCGCGTTCGTCCGCAAGCCCGGCGCTTTGGTCGGCGAAGGCCAGCAGGTCGTCCAGGGTGGCCACCGCGACCACCGGGATCCCGGCCTCGGTCGCGATCGCCTGGGTTGCCGACTGGCCGCCGCCGTCGCCGGCGACCTCCTGGCGGTCGAGCGCCACCGCGATCCCCGCCGGAGTGCCGCCGGCGCCGCGGATGATCGCCAGCGCCTCGCGGATGGCGGTGCCGGCGGTGACCACGTCGTCCACCACCAGCACCCGGCGCCCGGCCAGCGGCGCGCCCACCAGGCGGCCGCCCTCGCCGTGGTCCTTGGCTTCCTTGCGGTTGAAGGCCAGCGGCAGGTCGCGGCCGCGGCGCGCGTACTCGCAGGCCAGCGCGGTCGCCAGCGGGATCCCCTTGTAGGCCGGGCCGAACACCACGTCGAAGCCGACCCCGGCGGCCTCCAGCGCGTCGGCGTAGCAGCCGGCCAGGGCGGCCAGCGCCGCGCCCGAATCGAAGCGGCCGGCGTTGAAGAAATACGGGCTGATGCGGCCGGACTTGAGGGTGAACTCGCCGAAACCCAGGGCATTGGCCTGCAGCGCCAGGCGCAGGAACCGGGTGCGATGGTCGGGCATGGCGTGGAGCAGGAAGCCGCGGAACGGCCATGGTAGCAACCGCCGGCCATTGACCGCGATCAAGGCGCCCGGCGCCGGCCGGGCCTATGGTGGCGGCGACAGGACACGACGGAGGATCGACCATGGGCAAGCGCACCAGGCTGGCATTGGCGATCGCCGCGACGCTGCTGGTCGCGGTGGGCTGCCGGCAGGCCGAGGGCGACCGCGACGCGGCCGCGGCCGCGGCCACCGCGCCGCAGGCGGAGGCGGCGGGCCCGGCGGCCGACGGCGTGGCCGGCGCCGCGCCCGCGGCTACCGCATCCGACCCGGCCACGGCCGCCGCCGACGGCGACACCCTGCGCGCCACCGCGGCGGCCCTGTTCGGCACCATTCCCGAACGCGTCGAGGAACTGCGCGGCAAGCCGCTCTCGGCCGAGCAGGTCGAGCTCGGGCACATGCTCTTCTTCGACCCGCGCCTGTCGCGCAGCCACCTGATCACCTGCAACACCTGCCACAGCGTCGGCACCGGCGGCGCCGACAACGTCCCCACCTCGATCGGCCACGGCTGGCAGCGCGGACCGCGCAACTCGCCGACCGTGCTCAACGCGGTGTTCAACGGCGCCCAGTTCTGGGACGGGCGCGCCGCCGACCTGGCCGAACAGGCCAAGGGCCCGGTGCAGGCCAGCGTGGAGATGAACAGCACGCCCGAACTGGTGGAACGCACGCTGCGCAGCATCCCCGAGTACGTCGAACGCTTCGGCCGCGCCTTCCCGGGCGAGGCCGAGCCGGTCAACTTCGACAACATGGCGCTGGCCCTGGAGGCCTTCGAGGCCACCCTGGTCACCCCCGGCTCGCGCTTCGACCGCTGGGTGCTGGGCGAGGACGACGCGCTCGACGCCACCGAGCGCCGTGGCCTGGAACTGTTCGTCTCCAGCGGCTGCGCGTCCTGCCACAACGGCCGCAACTTCGGCGGCCAGGCCTACTTCCCGTTCGGGGTGATCGAGCGCCCCGGCGCCGAGATCCTGCCGCCCGGCGACAAGGGCCGGTTCGAGGTCACCGCCACCGCCAGCGACGAGTACGTGTTCCGCGCCGCGCCGCTGCGCAACGTCGAACTGACCGCGCCCTACTTCCACAGCGGCCAGGTCTGGGACCTGGAGCAGGCGGTCGCGATCATGGGCAGCGCGCAGCTGGGCCGCGAGATCGACGACGACGAGGCCAGGGCGATCGCCGCGTTCCTGCGCACGCTCACCGGCCGCCAGCCCCGGGTGGAGTACCCGGTGCTGCCGCCGAGCACCGCCGACACGCCGCGCCCGGAATAGCCTCCGGGCGCACCGCGACGCAGGGGATGCGACAATCCCCGGCCCCCAGTTGCGCGAGGAGCCTGCATGTCCGCCCTGCCCCCGTGCCCGCAATGCGGGTCGAGCTACACCTACGAGGACGGCGTGCTGCTGGTGTGCCCCGAATGCGCGCACGAGTGGTCCCCGGCCGAGCAGGCCGAGCAGGCCGCCGCGGCCGCGGCGGCGGCGCAGGTGCGCGATGCCAACGGCACCCCGCTGGCCGACGGCGACACCGTGGTCGTGGTCAAGGACCTGAAGATCAAGGGATCGTCGCAGGTGGTGAAGGTCGGCACCCGGGTGCGCAACATCCGCCTGGTCGAGGGCGACCACGACATCGACTGCCGGATCGACGGCATCGGCCAGATGGGCCTGAAGTCGGAGTTCGTGCGCAAGGCCTGAGCGGCCAGGAGTCGCTGACCCTCCGGATCCGCGCTCGCGAGCCGATTCCCGGCCCTCGATCTCGGGCATCCGATCTGCGGCATCCGGCCTCCTGGGCCCGATCGCCTGGAGGAGCGCTTCAGACCGTTGCCCCGGCCATCCGCGCACGCACGGTTCCCGGTCGCGGCTGAAGCCGCTCCTGCAGCGAGCCGGGACGTGGATCGGCGCAGGCCGGGAGCGGATCGGCGCAGCGGCCGGGACGCACACGAGCGCGGGCGCCGCGCTGCGGGCGGCGGCGGATTTCGCTAGGCTTGCGCGACGTCGTCCATGGTCCACCGCATGCGCATCGTCAGCTTCAACGCCAACGGCATCCGCTCCGCCGCGAACAAGGGGTTTTTCGACTGGCTCGCGCAGCAGGACGCCGACATCGTCTGCCTGCAGGAAACCAAGGCCCAGGAACACCAGCTGGGCGACGCCTGCTTCCGCCCGATGAAGCACTGCGTCTACCGCGACGCGGTGACGAAGAAGGGCTACAGCGGGGTCGCGATCTACAGCCGCCGCGAACCCGACGAGGTGCGCACGTCGCTGGGCTGGGCGCCGTTCGACGACGAAGGCCGCTACATCGAGGCGCGCTTCGGCAGCCTGAGCGTGGTCTCGTTCTACATCCCGTCCGGCTCCTCGGGCGAGGAGCGCCAAGGCTTCAAGTTCGAGGTGATGGACTGGCTGCGGCCGATCCTCGACCAGTGGCTGGCCAGCGGCCGCGACTACGTGCTGTGCGGCGACTGGAACATCGTGCGCTCGCGCCGCGACATCCGGAACTGGAGCTCGAACCAGAAGAACTCCGGCTGCCTGCCGCCCGAGCGCGCATGGCTGAACGCGATGATCGCCGACGACCACGGCGACGGCCTGGTCGAGCCGCCGGCGCTGGGCTGGAAGGACAGCTTCCGGGTGGCCAAGCCCGACGCCGAGGAATACACCTGGTGGAGCAACCGCGGCGCGGCGCGCGCCAATGACGTGGGCTGGCGGATCGACTACCAGCTGGTGACGCCGGCGCTGGCCGAGACCATCACGGGTTGCTTCGTGCAGCGCGAGCCGCGCCTGTCCGACCACGCCCCCTACGTCGTGGACTACGCCACGTGAGCGAAGCGGCCGCGCCTTCCTACCGCGGCTGGGCCGGGATCCGGCGCGCGTTCGCCACGCCCTCGGCGCTGACCATGCTGGTGCTCGGCTTCGGCTCGGGCCTGCCGTTCCTGCTGATCGCCTCGATGACCCTGTCCACGCGCCTGCGCGACGTCGGGCTCGACCTGGGCAGCATCGGCCTGATCAGCCTCGCCAGCTTCTTCTACCTGCTCAAGTTCCTGTGGGCGCCGCTGATCGACCGCTACGCGTTCCCGCTCACCGCGTTCCTCGGCCGCCGCCGTTCGTGGCTGCTGTTCGCGCAGCTGCTGGTGGCCGCGAGCCTGTTCGCGCTGGCGCTGGCCCGGCCCGACCTCGGCGTCGGCCCGCTGGTGGCCTGGGTGCTGGTGGGCTCGTTCGCCGGCGCCACCCAGGACTCGGTGGTCGACGCCTACCGCATCGAGATCGCGCCGGCGAGCGCCCAGGCCGCGCTCGCCGCGACCTACACGCTGGGCTACCGCTTCGGCCTGATCCTCGGCGGCGCCGGCGCACTGTACCTGGCCGAGTACCAGGGCTGGCGCTGGGCCTACACCGCGATGGCGGCGCTGATGCTGCTGCCGGTGGCGGCCACCCTGCTCAGCCGCGAGCCCGACCAGCCCGAGACCACGGTCGAGCGCCGGATCGACTTCCTCGGCGCGTTCTGGCAGCCGTTCTCCAGCTACTTCCGCAACAACGGCGTGGCGCTCGGCCTCGTGCTGCTGCTGTTCGTGGGCCTGTTCAAGTTCCCCGACCAGGTGATCGGGGTGATGGCCGGGCCGTTCTACCTCGACTCGGGCTACAGCAAGGCCGACATCGCCACGGTGTCCAAGCTCTACGGCATCTGGACCGGGATCGCGGGCGCCTTCCTCGGCGGCATGGCCGTGGCCGCCTACGGGTTCCGGCGGATGCTGTTCGTGGCCACGCTGGGCGTGGCGCTGTCGAACCTGGCGTTCCTGCTGATGGCCCAGTACCCCTCGCAGATCTGGGCGTTCTACGCGGCGATCACCGCCGACAACCTGTGCCAGGGCTTCGCCGGCGTGGTCCTGATCGCGTTCATGTCCTCGCTCACCGACCGCGCCTTCACCGCCACCCAGTTCGCGCTGCTGGTGTCGCTGGCGAACCTGCCGGGCAAGTTCGCCGGCGGGCTGTCGGGCTACCTGGTCGAGCGGACGTCGTACAGCACCTTCTTCGTGCTCAGCGCGCTCACCGTGGTCCCGACGCTGTTGTTGCTGGCCTGGCTGTGGCGCAGGATCCGTGAGCCGGTGAAGGAAGCCCCCGTGGAGGCGACATGACCGACATCGTGCTGCGGGATGCAGACCCGGTCCTGGTCGACCGGATCAGGCGCGTGGCCCAGTCCCGCGGCTGGGAACTGCCGCAGGCCCTGCTCTACCTGCTCGAGCAGGGCCTGCACGTGTACGAGGGCGACGGCTCGGTGCACCTGGACAATGCCGAGGCCGACGCCCTGCAGGCCGCGATCGCGGCGCTGGAGCAGGTGCCCAACGACCCGGGCTTCGCCGCCATCGGCCGGATCCGGCCGCCGTCTCCCGACTGACGCGGCCGGCCCGGCACGGCGGCGCCCGGGCCCGCTGCCTCCTGTAGGAGCGGCTTCAGCCGCGACCAGGAGCCATGCGTGCGCGGACAGCCGGAGCACCGGTCGCGGCTGAAGCCGCTCCTACACGGGGAAGGTCGCGCCAGCGCGGGCCGTTCGTGCCGCGGCATGCAGGCGCGGGCGCAGCAGCACGGGGAGGACGGATCGGCCGCGGCGTGGAGCCAGCCACGGTTTCCCCGGAGCCGCCCGCGGCGTCATCATGGCGCCTTGCATCGAGGAGCCCCCCATGGTCCGACGCATCGCCCTCGCCCTGCTGCTGTGCGGCCTAGCCATCGCACCGGGGCGCGCCCAGACACCCGCGGACGACGACGCGGCGCGCGCGCGCGCCGTGGTCGCGGACCTGATGCGGATCCCCGGCCCGGACGGCGTGCAGGAGACCTATCGCCACCCCGTCAACGGCCTCGACCACTGGATCAGCATCCGCGGCCAGGACCGGGCCAACCCGGTCGTGCTGTTCGTGCACGGCGGCCCGGCGTCGCCGACGATCCCCAGCCTGTGGCAGTTCCAGCGCCCGCTGGAGGAATACTTCACGATGGTCCACTACGACCAGCGCGGCGCCGGCAAGACCTGGCGCGAGGACCATTCCGAAGCGCTGGGCGAGACCCTGCGCATCCAGACCTACGTCGACGACCTCGTCGCCATCGCCGAACACGTGCGCGCGAAGCTGGGCAAGCAGCGCCTGGTGCTGGTGGCGCACAGCTGGGGCACGATCCCGGCGATGCACGCGGCGCTCGCCCGGCCCGACCTGTTCCACGCCTACGTCGGCATCGGCCAGGTGGTCAACGTGCGCGAGAACGAGCGCCTCAGCCTCGCCTACGGGCTCGAGGAGGCGCGTCGCCGCGGCAACGCCGAGGCGGTGCGCGAGATGGAGGCGCTGCTGCCCTACCCGGGCGACGCGCCGCTGACCCGCGATCGCATCGTCGCCGCCCGCAAGTGGCCGCAGCACTACGGCGGCATGGCCGCGCACCGCGACGAGACCAACCTCTGGTACTACGGCGCGGCGCGCCTGTCGCCCGACTATGACGCGCAGGACCGCGCCGCGCTGTCGGCCGGCAGCCTGTTCAGCCTGGAACGGCTGCTGGACGAGTTCGTGCAGGTCGATTTCACCGGCGTGCGCGAATTCCCGATCCCGGTGGTGATGTTCATGGGCCGCCACGACTACACCACGCCCTCGCAGATCACTGCCGACTGGCTGGAGCAGGTCGACGCGCCGTTCAAGCGCGGGGTCTGGTTCGAGCGCTCGGCGCACATGGTGCCGTGGGAGGAGCCCGGCAAGACCCTGGTCAGCCTGCTCGAGGTGGTGCGGCCGCTGGTGCGCGAGTAGCGCTCAGGCCGGATAGACGCCGCCGAGCACGCGCGGGCCGGCGGCGCCCGTCACCTCCGGCAGGTTGCCGGCCAGGCCGAGCAGGGTCTGGCGCGCCAGCCAGGCGAATCCCATCGCCTCGACATGGTCGGGATCGACGCCGTGCGCGGCCGTCGATTCCACCTCCACGCCGGGCAGGGCGGCGGCCAGCGCCGCCATCAGCACCGGGTTGTGCACGCCGCCCCCGCAGGCCAGCACCCGCGCGGTGCCCGGCTGGGTGGCCCGCAGCGCATCGGCCACGGTGCGCGCGCTGAGCGCGGTGAGCGTGGCCTGGACGTCGGCCGGTGCCTCGCCGCCGCGCAGCCGGGCCTCGACCCAGCCGAGGTGGAAGTGGTCGCGCCCGGTGGACTTGGGCGGCGGCAGCGCGAACCAGTCGTCGGCCAGCAGCCGCGCCAGCAGCGCCTCGTCCACCCGGCCGCTCGCGGCGAAGGCGCCGTCGCGGTCGTACGCATGGCCGAGGTGGCGCAGGCACCAGGCGTCCATCAGCGCATTGGCCGGCCCGGTGTCGAAGCCGCGCACCGGACCGGTCGCGGGCAGCAGGGTGAGGTTGGCGATGCCGCCGAGGTTGAGCACGGCGCGGTCCTCGCCGGCCACATGCAGCAGGGCCGCGTGCAGGCCGGGCAGCAGCGGTGCGCCGTGGCCGCCGGCGGCCACGTCGCGGCGGCGCAGGTCGGCGACCACGGTGATCCCGGTGCGTTCGGCGATGGTCGAGGGATCGCCCAGCTGCAGCGTGTACGGGACCTCGCCCCAGGGCCGGTGGCGCAGGGTCTGGCCATGCGAGCCGATCGCGCGCACGTCGGCGGCCCGGGTGCCGCTGTCGGCCAGCGCCGCGTTCGCCGCCGCGGCGAAGGCGCGGCCGATGCTCACGTCCAGTTCCGCCACCGCATCCAGGGTCAGGGTGGCCTCCTGCTGGCCCAGCGCCACCAGCCGCGCGCGCAGGTCCGGATCCCAGGGATAGGTGCGGCCGAAGCGCAGCCGCGCGCGGCCGCCGTCGAATTCGACCAGGGCGGCGTCGATGCCGTCGGCGCTGGTGCCCGAGATCAGGCCGAGGAAGAGGTCGGACATGGCGCGATTCTACGGGCACGGCCGCGGACGCCACGCCCGCGCGGTGCCGGGGCGAGCGGCGGCGACGGGCAGCCCGGCCGCCGCGGACCGAGCGTCAGCCCTTGCCGCCCTTGCCGGTGCCCGCGGCGGCGACGCGCTGGTCCTGGTCCGTCGACACGCTGGCGTAGAGCACCTGCTCCACCTCGCGGATGCGCGCGAGCGCGGGCGCGGTCTCGGCCTTGAAGCGGGCCAGCGCGGCCCCGGTGAGCGGCTCGGGCGGCGGCATGGTGTGCTGCAGCGGGTTGCGGTGCACCCCGTTGACGCGGAACTCGTAGTGCAGGTGCGGGCCGGTGGACAGGCCGGTCGAGCCCACGTAGCCGATCACCTGGCCCTGGGAAACGCGGTCGCCGCGCCTGAGCTTGGCCGTGCGCGACATGTGCGCGTACAGCGTGGTGTGGCCCTTGCCGTGGTCGAGCACCACGGTGTTGCCGTAGCCGCCCTGCCAGCCGACCGACACCACCCGGCCGTCGCCGGCGGCCATGATCGGCGTGCCGGTGCGCGCGGCGTAGTCCACGCCCTTGTGCATGCGCTGGGTGCCCAGGACCGGGTGCCGGCGGGTGCCGAAGCGCGAACTCAGCCGCGCGTACTGGATCGGGCTGCGGATGAAGCTCTTCTTCAGCGGGCGGCCGTCGGCGGTGAAGTACTCGGCCTTGCCGTCCTCGCGCTCGAAACGCACCGCGGTGAACGGCTTGCCCTTGGCGGTGAACACCGCCGCGGTCACCGGGCCGGAGCGGATCAGCTCGCCCTCGCGCCAGGTCTGCTCGACCACCACCGAGAAGCGGTCGCTGGCGGCGACGTCGCGGTCGAAGTCGATGTCGTACTTGAACACCTCGTCGGTGAGCGTGTTGATCACCGCCGGGCTCAGGCCCAGCCTGCGCGCGGAATGGAACAGCGAGCGGCCGACCTTGCCGCTGATCACCGCGGTGCGGATCTCGACCGGGCGCTCGATCACCTTCTTGGCCACCTGGTCGCCAGAGACCGACAGCTCGACCCGCTCGGTGTCGCTGCGGTCGTAGCGGAAGGCGAGCAGGCGGCCGTCGGGCGCCTGTTCGAAGGCCAGTTCCGCGCCCGGGCGCAGCCGGGCCAGGGCCTGGCGGTCGGGGCTGGCGTCGAGCAGGCGGTGCAGGGTGGCGGCGGGGATCCCGCGCTCCTGGAAGATCGCGCCCAGGGTCTGTCCCGGCTCGACCCGCACCACCTCCCAGTTGCGCTGGGGTTCGGCGCGCTGCGCCGCCTTGGGCAGCGGTGGCAGCGGCAGCGCCAGGGTGGTGATCTCGGGGGCGTGCTCGACCACCCGCATGGCGTTGGAGAACCCCGGCACCAGGCCGATCACCAGGGCGCCGAGGGTGGCGAACAGGCTGGCGTGGGCCCAGTCCCGGCGGGTCCAGCGGCCATTGAACGGCAATCGCGCCGCGAGGTCGCGCGGATCGACGTGGAGCCGTTCGTTGGCGGTGTTCTGGGCAGCGGCACGCAGGTTGTGTTCCCGGATGGCCTGGCGACGGGCGTCATCCGGTGACATCGAGGGCGGCTGCGACATGACGGGTGGTCCGGGGCGTGACGGGCACGTCAGCGCGGTAACATAAGGACATGAACTGGGTGCGTCAAACCCTTGTTGTCCAAAGGGTTTCGCGAGCGCACACTTGTTAACGCATCCTTTACGGCTTCCTTTGACCGGCATCACACCCCGGATGCCGCCTCCCCGCGCCCCGATCCCATGACCCAGCCCGTCTTCGACCCCGCCACCCTGGACCTGCTCGCCCGCGGCGCCGACGAGATCCTCAAGCGCGAGGAGCTGGAGGCCCGGCTCAAGCTGGGGCGCCCGCTGCGAGTCAAGGCCGGGTTCGACCCGACCGCCCCCGACCTGCACCTGGGCCACACGGTGCTGCTGAACAAGATGCGCCAGTTCCAGGACCTGGGCCACCAGGTGGTGTTCCTGATCGGCGACTTCACCGGGATGATCGGCGACCCGAGCGGCAAGAGCGCCACCCGCAAGCCGCTCAGCCGCGAGGACGTGCTCCAGAACGCCCGCACCTACGAGGCGCAGGTGTTCAAGGTGCTCGACCGCGAGCGCACCGAGGTCCGGTTCAACAGCGAGTGGTTCGGCAAGATGTCGGCTGCCGACATGATCCGCCTCGCCGGCCAGCACACGGTGGCGCGCATGCTCGAGCGCGACGACTTCGCCAAGCGCTACGCCGCCCAGCAGCCGATCGCGATCCACGAGTTCCTCTACCCGCTGGTGCAGGGCTACGACTCGGTGGCGCTGAAGGCCGACGTCGAGCTCGGCGGCACCGACCAGAAGTTCAACCTGCTCATGGGCCGCGGCCTGCAGGAAGCGCACGGCCAGCCGCCGCAGATCGTGCTGACCATGCCCCTGCTCGAGGGCCTGGACGGCGTCCACAAGATGAGCAAGTCGCTCGGCAACTACATCGGCATCACCGAGCCGGCGATCGACATCGTCAACAAGACGATGAAGATCGGCGACGAACTGATGTGGAAGTGGATCGAGCTGCTGAGCTTCGAGATCTCGATCGCGCAGGCGCAGAAGCTCAAGGCCGAGGTCGCCGCCGGCCTGAACCCGCGCGACGTGAAGCTGCGCCTGGCGCGCGAACTCGCGACCCGCTTCCACGACGCCGCCGCGGCCGAGACCGCGATCGCCGGCTGGCACGCCGCGGTCACCGGCCGGGGCGACACCTCGCTGCTGCCGCTGCAGGAGGTCGCGGTGCCGGCCGAGGGGCTGCGCATCGCCGCGCTGCTCACCGCCGCCGGGATCACCCCGTCGAACTCGGAGGCCAACCGCAAGCTGAAGGAACGCGCGGTGAAGGTGGACGGCGCGGTGGTCGAGGACGCCGGGCGGGTGTTCACGCCCGGCTTCGAGGGCGTGCTGCAGGTCGGCAAGCGCAACTTCGCGCGGGTGCGCCTCGTCACCGGCTGACGACAGGCGGCAGGCAAGGCTTGCCCCATGACTCCCGGACTGATGGCCCAGCTCGATGTCGTGGGCAGCATGGCGGTCGCCATGGTGCTCGGCGGGCTGGTCGGCTACGAGCGCGAACTCAAGCGCCGGCCCGCCGGGTTCCGCACCCACATGCTGGTCGCCGGCGCCTCGGCGCTGCTGGTCGCGATCGGCGCGCTGACCGTGGACATGCACCTGTCCGGGCAGTCGGCGGGCGTGCTCCGGGTCGATCCGCTGCGCCTGGTGGAAGCGGTGATTGGCGGGGTCGCGTTCATCGGCGCCGGCACGATCTTCGGCGAGAGCCGCCGCAGCGGCGAGACCATCGCCGGCATCACCACCGCCGCCTCGCTGCTGACGGTGGCGGTCATCGGCGTGGCCGCGGGGCTGGACTACTACATCGTCGCCGTCGCGGCCACGGCGCTGGCGCTGTTCGTGCTGGTGGCGCTGTCCTGGTGGGAGCGCCGCCGGCCGTCGGGGCCGGTCCCGCGCGAAGGCGGCTGAGCCGGGCTCAGGCGATGCGCAGCGCCGCCAGCACCAGCAGGGCGAGCACGCACAGGTAACCGGCGAACCAGACCAGGCTGCGCGCGGTCGCCGCGCCGGCCAGGAACAGCACGCCGTGGAGCACGCGCAACGCCACGAACGCGACCGCGAGCAGCGCGATGGTGGCGGGCGCCACGCCGGCCAGCTGCGCCATCGCCACCCCGGCGGCGAACGGCGCGAAGGCCTCGAACGCGTTGAGGTGGGCGGCATTCGCGCGCTGGACGCGGTCGTTGCCGGACTGCGCGGCCAGCCAGGCGCGCGGGTTGCGGTTGTCGTACTTCGGGCCGGCGGCTTTCGCCAGCGAGATCCAGACGTAGGGCAGCAGGGCGGCGATCAGCACGCACCAGTAGGCGGTGGCGAGGGTCATGGACGGCCTCCGGTCGGGGGAGGCCCAGTAGACCAGCGCGCGCGTGGCGGCCGCGGGACGAAGCGGCTGCAAAGCGGGTGGGCGGCGCGGCGGCCGGCCCTCCCCCGCGGGCGGGGGAGGGAGACCACGGGTATCGCCGCTGCGGCTGCAGCGCTCCCTCCCCCGCTCGCGGGGAAGGGTTGGGGTGGGGGCACCCCGCAGCACCCCCGGAAGAAAAGGAACGGCGCCCGCAGGCGCCGTTCCCGGCACGACCCTCGATGCGCCGGGCCTACTGCGCGCCCGCCCGCGCCGCGTCGCGCGCGGCCTTGAAGGGATTGCCTTCGTACCAGTTCGGCCACTGGTCGCCGTCGGCCAGGGTCCGGCCGACCTCGTGCAGCAGCTCCAGGTCCTCGACCATGCCGTCCCAGCGCCAGCCGTCGTGGATCTCGTCGCTGGGCTGGTGGTAGCGGCGGGCATACTCGTCCGCGGCCGCCTTGCCGGCCGCGGCGCCGCCCTCGAGCAGGTCGCCACCGCCCTTGGCATACAGCGCCGGCACGCCGGCCTTGACGAAGTTGAAGTGGTCGGAGCGGAAGTAGTAGCCGCCCGCCGGGTTGCTCTCCTCCACCAGCACCCGGCCCTGGGCGCTGGCCAGCGGCGCGAGGATGTCCTCGAGCTCGGAGTTGCCCTTGCCGGTGACCACCACGTCGCGCGACCGCCCGGCCACGCTCATCGCGTCGAGGTTGACCACGGCCACGGTTTTCTCCAGCGGGAACGCGGGCTGGGCGACGTAGTACTTGGAGCCGAGCAGGCCCGACTCCTCCAGCGTCACCGCCAGGAACACCACCGAACGGCGCGGTGGCGCGGCGGCGAACTTCTCCGCGATCTCGATGATGCCGGCCACGCCGGTGGCGTTGTCGACCGCGCCGTTGTAGATCGTGTCGCCCTCGCCCTCGTGCCTGCCCAGGTGGTCCCAGTGGGCCAGGTAGACCACGGTCTCCTCGGGCGCCTCGGTGCCGCGCAGGTAGCCGACCACGTTGCGGGAGGACTTCTCGCTCACCGTGCTGCGCAGGTCGAACGAGACCCTGGCCTTGAGCGGCACGGCCTTGAAGCCGCGGCGGTTGGCGGCCGCGTACTGCTCGTCCAGGTCCAGCCCGGACTCGGCGAACAGCTGCCGCGCGACCTCGCCGGTGATCCAGCCCTGCGCCGGCAGGCGCGGTTCCGGATCGTCCTCGGCGCGCAGGTCGAACTGCGGGCCGGACCAGGAGTTGCGCACCACCTCCCAGCCGTAGGACGCGCCTTCGGTGTCGTGGATGATGAGCGCGGCGGCGGCGCCCTGGCGCGCGGCCTCCTCGAACTTGTAGGTCCAGCGCCCGTAGTAGGTCATGCGCTTGCCTTCGAACAGCGACTCGTCGCCGGCGTGGAAGCCCGGGTCGTTGACCAGGACCACCACGGTCTTGCCCTTGACGTCGAGGCCCTCGTAGTCGTTCCAGCCCTGCTCGGGGGCGTTGACGCCGTAGCCGACGAACACCAGCTCGCTGTCGGCCACGCTCACCTGCTCCTGGCCGGTGCGGGTGCCGAGCACCATGTCGGTGCCGAACTTCAGTTCACGCTGGTTGCCGTTGCTGTCCAGGCGCAGCACGGTCGAGGTGTCGGCGGTGGTCTCGATCATCGGCACGGTCTGGAACCAGGTGCCGTTGTCGCCGCCGGGCTCGAGCCCGATGCGTTCGTACTGGGCCTGGATGTAGGCCACCGTCTTCTCCTCGCCGGCCGAGCCGGGGGCGCGGCCCTCGAACTCGTCCGAGGCCAGGGTGGCGACCAGCTCGCGCAGGTCATCGGCGTCGATGTCCGGCTTGAAGGCGTGCCCGTCCGTGGACGCGGTGGGTGCGGCGGCGCCGGCGTCGGGTGCGGGTTCGCGGCTGCACGCGGCCAGCAGCAGGCTGCCGGCGCACAGGAGGATCAGGGTGGAACGCATCCGGGGACTCCGAAGAATGGCAGTGCCCGGATTCTACGCGTCCCGCGCGCGGTCGGCCCCCCTGCCGGGGGCGGGGGCCGGGCCGGTCAGTCGCGCGGCGCGCGCGCGCCGCTGTAGGACACCGGGGTGGCGCCGGTGACCGGGCCGGTGCGCGCGGTCTCGTGCACGTACAGGTTGACCTCGCGCTCGAAGCGCAGCGGACCTTCGACCACGGCATCGGGTCCGATGATCACTTTCGGCCGGCGCTTGATCTGCACCGGGAACCAGTTCGAACTCGGCCGGCTGACGGTGACGCCGCCGCGCACGTGCGAGCCCACGCCCACGGTGATGTCGCCGCCGACGGTGCTGATATCGCCGGCCAGGTCGACGGCGACCAGGCCGATCGCGCCGTTCACGGTGCCCACGTCGCCGCCGACGCTGCTGCCGCGGTCGATGAAGATGCCGCCGTTCACCGTCTCCACGTCGCCACGGATGCGCGCGCGCGCGCCGACGCGGATCTGGCCGTTGACCGTGGTCAGGCTGTCGGCGACCACGTCGTCGCCGGCGTTGATGCTGCCGTTGACGGTCTCGGCGTCCTCGACCTGGGCGCCGGTCTCGATGGAGATGCTGCCGTTGACGGTTTCCACGTCGCCGTAGGCGCGCCCGGCCTGGGCCACGATGCTGCCGTTGACCTTGCTGATGTCCTGCTGCGCCAGCGCCGGCGCGGCCGCCAGCAGCGCGCCGCAGGCCAGCACCAGGAAGGAGGGTACGCGCTTCATGTTCGGATCTCCCGGAGGGGCGGCGCGGTTGCCGCTGCAACGGTCGCCACCGTGACGTTGGCCTACAGCTTGCACCCGCTTGGCTACAATCGCACCGGTCGAAAGTCACCGGGACTCCCGTCGTGCCTGCATCCGCCCCCAACCGCCCCCGCCCCGTGGTCCTGCTGATCCTGGACGGCTGGGGCCATCGCGACGATCCGCGCGACAACGCCGTCGCCCTGGCCGACGCGCCCACCTGGCGCCGGCTGCTGGCCGAGCACCCGACCACGCTGATCCACACCGAGGGCCGCTTCGTCGGCCTGCCCGACGGGCAGATGGGCAATTCCGAGGTCGGGCACATGAACATCGGCGCCGGCCGCATCGTCTACCAGGACCTGACCCGGATCGACGCCGCGATCAAGGACGGCAGCTTCTTCGACAACGCCGAGCTCAACGCCGCCTGCGACGCGGTGCTGGCCAGCGGCGGCACCCTGCACCTGATGGGCCTGCTCTCGCCCGGCGGCGTGCACAGCCACGAGTCGCACCTGTTCGCGATGCTCGACCTGGCCGCGCGCCGCGGCGTGCCGCGGGTGGCGGTGCACGCCTTCCTGGACGGCCGCGACATGCCGCCGCGCTCGGCCGAGCCGAGCCTGCGCGCGCTGCGCGAGCGCTGCGCCGCGGCGGGCAACGCGCACGTGGCCAGCGTGTCCGGCCGCTACTACGCGATGGACCGCGACAAGCGCTGGGAGCGGGTGCGCCTGGCCTGGGACGCGATCGTCGAGGCCCGGGGCGATGCGCCGGATGCGCTGGCCGCGCTGCAGGCGGCGTATGCGCGCGACGAGAACGACGAGTTCGTGAAGCCGACCGCGATCGCCGGGGCGACGCCGATGGCCGACGGCGACGCGATCGTGTTCATGAACTTCCGCGCCGACCGCGCGCGCCAGCTCAGCGCCGCGTTCGTGTCGCCAGGCTTCGACGGCTTCGGCCCCGGCGTGCGCCGCCCGGCCCTGTCGCGGTACGTGTGCCTGACCGAGTACGACGCCACCCTGCCGGCGCCGGTCGCGTTCGCGCCCGACAACCTGGTCAACACCCTGGGCGAGGTGCTGGCCGCGCACGGCATGACCCAGCTGCGCATCGCCGAGACCGAGAAGTACGCCCACGTCACCTTCTTCATGAGCGGCGGCCGCGAGCAGCCGTTCCCGGGCGAGGAACGGATCCTGGTGCCCAGCCCCAAGGTCGCGACCTACGACCTGCAGCCCGAGATGAGCGCGCCGGAGGTGTGCGGCAAGCTGCTGGAGGCGATCGAGGCCGAACGCTTCGACGCGATCATCTGCAATTTCGCCAACCCCGACATGGTCGGCCACACCGGCGTGCTGGAGGCGGCAATCAAGGCGGTGGAGACGGTGGACCAGGCGGTCGGCAAGATCATCGCCGCGGTCCGCGCGAAGGGCGGCGAACTGCTGGTCACCGCCGACCACGGCAACTGCGAGATGATGCGCGACCCCGAGACCGGCGAGCCGCATACCTCGCACACCGTCGGCCCGGTGGACCTGGTCTACGTCGGCAGCCGCGACGCGACCCTGCGCAGCGGCGGCGCCCTGCGTGACCTGGCGCCCACCCTGCTCGACATGCTCGGCCTGGAGAAGCCGGCGGAAATGACCGGCGCGAGCCTGCTGGTCCCGAGGGGATGACCGGACGCGTCCGCGCGCGGGCCTGGGCGGCGCTGCTGCTCGCGGCCTGCGTCGCGGCGCCCGCGTGGGCCCAGCAGTCGCGCGAGGCCGAGCGCCGGCTCGAGGCGGTGCGCAAGGAGCTGCGTGAGGTCGCCGGCGAGCGGCGCAAGCTCGAAAGCGAGCGCGGCGCCGCGGCGCGGCGGCTGCGCGAGGCCGACGAGCAGGTCGCGCGCAGCGCGCGCGCGCTGGAGGCGACCACCGCCGAACTCGACCGCCAGCAGGCCGCGCTGGAGGACCTGTCGCAGCAGCGCGACGCGTTGCGCACGCGCATGTCCGCACAGCGCGACGAGCTGCGCGCCCTGCTGCGCGCCAGCTACACCGCCGGCGAAGCCGCGCCGCTGAAACTGCTGCTGGCGCAGGACCAGCTCGCCGACGCCGGCCGCGCGCTTACCTACCAGCGCTACCTGCAACGCCAGCGCGCCGCACGCATCGCCGCGCTGGGCGAGGAGCTGTCCGCGCTGGAGGCGCTCGAGCGCGAGGTGCGCGAACGCCAG
Organism: Luteimonas wenzhouensis; assembly: GCF_007859305.1. Taxonomy (GTDB): domain Bacteria; phylum Pseudomonadota; class Gammaproteobacteria; order Xanthomonadales; family Xanthomonadaceae; genus Luteimonas; species Luteimonas wenzhouensis. The sequence goes on along the minus strand of NZ_VOHE01000005.1, from coordinate 132,957 downwards.
GCCGAGCTCGAACGCACGCGCGAGGCCCAGCGCAGCCAGATGGCCGCGCTCGAACGCGACCGCAAGGCGCGCGCCGAGGCGCTGGCCGGCCTGGAGGCGCGCTACCGCGACCGCAACCAGCGCGAGCAGGCGCTGGGCCGCGACGCGCGTGCGCTCGAACGGCTGCTGGCGCGACTGCGCGAGGCCGCGGCGCGGGCGGAGGCGGCGCGGGCCGAGGCCGCGCGCCGGCAGGCGCCCGCCGGGACCGCTCCGCGCGCCCCGGCACAGGCCGCGCGCACCACGCCGCCGCAGGTGGGGGGGCTGGGCTGGCCGCTCTCGGGCGCGCTGCTGGCCGGCTACGGCGCGCGCATGCCCGATGGCCGCAACAGCCAGGGCGTACTGATCGGCGCGGCCGCCGGCACCCCGGTGCGGGCCGTGGCCGATGGCACCGTGGTGTTCGCAGAGTGGATGACCGGCTACGGCATGATCCTGATCATCGACCACGGCGACGGCACCATGAGCCTGTACGCGCACTGCGACAGCCTGCTGCGCGAGCCCGGCGCCCGGGTCTCACGCGGAGACACGGTGGCCACGGTCGGCAATTCCGGCGGCCAAGGCCAGCCGGCCCTGTATTTCGAGTTGCGCCGCGACGGCAAGCCGGTCAATCCCGCGGGCTTCCTGCAGCGCCGCTGAGCGGCCGCGCTTGCGCCCCGGGAGGGCTCGCTGCCTTAACGGCACGCGGGTGGCCCCCCATAATCGGGCCACCCCGCGCCCTGCGCGTGGTCCGATGCCAGACGCTTCCCGGAGTTGCGCATGACCTTCCGCACCCTGTCGCTGCTTGCCGCCCTGCTGGTGCTGGCCCCCCTGCCCGCGCCGGCCCGGCAGGCACCGCCCGCGCCGCCGGCCGAAGCCTCTTCCCCGCAAGAGCCGGCGACGGACCCGGCGGCAGCGGACCGCGCGGCTGAGCCGGCTCCGTCCAGCCCCGCCCCGTCCGGGCAGCGCGCGTCCGACCCGGCCACCGAGGAGCCGGCGGCGTCGGAGGCGGCCGCGCCGGATCCCGCACCGGCCGAGCCGCCCGCCGCCGTGCCGCCACCGTCTCCGGGCGCCCGCAGCGGCCCGACGCAGCCCGATGCCGGTGCGACGGAACCGCCGGCCGATGCGGCCGGCGCCACCGACGAAGCCGATCCTTCCGCGGCCGATCCCGCTCCCGACGAACCCGCCCCGGCCGAACCGGTCCCCGCCAGCGACGACCCCGACGCCAGCGAGAGCGCCGCCACCGGGGTTCCGCTCGACGAGATCCGCCGCTACGTCGGCGTGTTCAACGCCATCCGCCAGGGCTACGTCGACCCGGTCGACGAGCGCAAGCTGATGACCTCGGCGATCCGCGGCCTGCTGCTCGACCTCGACCCGCACAGCGCCTATCTGGAGAAGAGCGACGCCGAGGCCTTCGACGAGGGCACCACCGGCGCCTACGACGGGATCGGCGTGGAGGTGCTGCAGCTGCCCGACGGCAAGGTGAAGGTGATCGCGCCGATCGACGACACCCCCGCGGCCAAGGCCGGGATCCGCGCCGGCGACACCATCGTCGCGGTCGACGGCCGTCCGCTGGCCCCGGCCGACGCGGAAGGCCACGGTCCGCTGCGCGGCCCGCCCGGCACCCGCGTGGTGCTGACCGTGCTGCGCGAGGGCGAGCCCGAGCCGCTGGAGATCACCGTGCAGCGCGACACCATCCGCGTGGCCAGCGTGCGCGGCCGCCTGCTCGAGCCGGGCTACGGCTACGTGCGCATCAGCCAGTTCCAGGTCGAGACCGGCGAGGACTTCACCCGCACCGTGCGCGAACTGCAGGCCGGCGGACCGCTCAAGGGCCTGGTGATCGACCTGCGCAGCAATCCCGGCGGCCTGCTGACCTCCGCGGTGCGGGTCGCCGACGACCTGCTCGAGGCCGGGCGGATCGTCAGCACCCGCGGCCGCAACCCGGTCAACGACACCGAATTCAGCGCCACGCCGGGCGACATCCTCGACGGCGCGCCGGTGGTGGTGATCATCGACGCCGGCTCGGCCAGCGCCTCGGAGGTGCTGGCCGGCGCGCTGCGCGACAACGGCCGCGCGCGCATCGTCGGCAGCCGCAGCTTCGGCAAGGGCTCGGTGCAGACGGTGATGCCGCTGGGCAACGGCGACGCGGTCAAGCTCACCACCGCGCGCTACTTCACCCCCAGCGGGCGCTCGATCCAGGCCCGCGGCATCGATCCGGACGTCGTGCTCCAGCCCGACCCGCCGGCGCGGCCGACCGCCCGCTCGCGCTACACCGAGGCGATGCTGCCCGGCCACCTGCGCGGCGACGAGGAGGAGGAAGGCGCCGGCGCGGGCGACGTGCTCGACGGCGACGGCCCGATCCAGGCCGCGCTGGCGGAACTGAAGAAACCGGCGGCACCGGCGCCGGCGCCGCAGCGGTAACCGGCCCGGGCCGGCTGCCTCAGGCCGGCCCGGCGACCCGCAGCCCGAGCCAGACCGCGGCCAGCCCCAGCAGCACACTGCCGCCGGCGTAGCCGGCCGCCAGCAGCCAGTCGCCGCGTCGCAGCAGCTGCACGGTCTCCAGGCCGAAGGCGGAGAAGGTGGTGAAGCCGCCGAGCACGCCGGCGAACAGCGCCAGCCGCAGCTCCGGCGACAGCCAGCCGGGGTGGCGTTCGACCAGGCCGGCCAGCAGGCCGGCCGCCAGGCAACCGGCGAGGTTCACCAGGAAGGTGCCGCGCGGGAACGCCGGCGACGCCGCCGGCGCCGACAGCCAGTGCCCGAGCAGGATGCGGGCGACCGCGCCGGCCGCACCCCCCAGCGCCGCCAGCAGCAGACCGGCCGGCGCCACCGGGGCCTCAGCGCGGCTTGGCCGGCAGCGGGAAGGGCGTGACCACCTTCTCGCCGGAGGCCGCGTCGCGGATCGCCGACTGGCCCTTCTTCTCCACTTCCTCCACCCGCAGCACCGCCTGCATCGGCAGGTGCAGGGTGCGGGTATTGCCGAACTCGTCGCGCAGCCGCTCCTCGGTGGGGTCGACCACGATCCCGTCGTGGACGTCGAACACCAGGTCGGAGACTTCCACGAACCCCCACAGCCGCCCGCTCTCCACGCGCGTGGCGTAGAGCTCGTAGACCTTGCCGTGGTTGAGGAAGGAGACCTTGTAGAGCGTCTTGGACATGGCAACGATTATAGGAACCGCACCGGCCTGATTGGTGGCGGGGCGGCGGCGATTCAAGGGCGCGGCGGCCCGGCCCGTCAGTAGCCCTGCATCCGCCGCAGCCGCCTGGCGATCGCGCCGCGCGAGCCGATCGCGAACACGATCCCGAACAGGAAGCCGGCCGCGTGCGCGGCCCAGGCCACCGCGCCGAAGGCCGGGCCGATGTAGGCGAACACGATCTGCAGCGCGGCCCAGACCCCGATCAGCAGCGAGGCCGGCGCGCGCACGAACTCCAGGAACAGCCCCAGCGGCACCACCACCCCCAGCCGGGCGCGCGGGAACAGCGCCAGGTAGGCCCCGATCACCGCCGAGACCGCGCCGCTGGCGCCGATGATCAACCGGTCGGGCGCGCCGATCACCAGCACTGCGAACAGGTTGGCCAGCGCCCCGCCGAAGAAGAACAGGGCCAGGAACCGCCAAGGCCCCATCACCCGCTCGGCGGGCAGGCCGAAGATCAGCAGGAACACCAGGTTGCCCAGCAGGTGGGCCCAGTCGGCGTGCAGGAACAGCGCGGTGACCAGGCGCGCCCACTGCTGCGGATCGGTCCAGGTCTCCCACGGACCGGCCCCGGGGATGCCGCCGGCCAGGGCCCCCCATTCGAGCATCAGCGCGCGCTGCCAGGCGTCGGGCCGCGACAGCGCCCAGACGAAGGCCGCCCACAGCAGCACCGACAGCAGCGGCGTGGCCCAGCGCGGCGGGGCGCCGGAGCGGACGGGAACCGACACGAACATGGGCGCCACCTTACCCGCTCGGCGCCCGGATCGGACAGCCGCCAATGTTCCGTCGCGTGCCGGAAGACACATTCACCACACGGCACAGTACGGTATAGTCGGGCGAGCCGTGGGCCGCGACCGGGAGGATCGGCGGCGCGGCGGGCCGCTGCGGCCCGGCGACGCTGCGGCGCGGCTGACACCCCTCAACTCCGCTAGAGAGAGTCCGCAATGCGAATCACCCCCCATGTCACGCTCCTGGCGCTCGGCATCGCCGGCGCGCTCGCCTTCGCCCCGGGCGCCCATGCCGCGGGCTTCCAGCTCAAGGAAAACAGCGTCAAGTCGCAGGGCATGTCCTTCGCCGGCACCGCTGCCAAGGCCGGCGACGCCTCCGTGGTCACCAACAACCCGGCGGTGATGACCCAGTTCGAAGGCAGCACCTTCCAGGCCGACGTTACCGCGATCGACCTCAACTACGAGTTCGAAGGCACCGCCACCGACGCCTTCGGCCGCCCGATGAGCGGCGGCAACGGCGGCAACGCCGGCGACGTGACCCCGGTCCCGGCGATCTCCTACGTGCGCAAGCTCGACAACGGCGTGGCCCTGGGCGCGATGATCAGCGCGCCGTTCGGCCTCAAGACCGAGTACGACGACAACTGGGTGGGCCGCTACTTCGCCCACACCTCCGACGTGCAGATCGTGGACCTGGCGCTGTCGGGCGCCCTCGACCTGAGCGACCGCTTCTCGGTCGGCCTGGGCGTGATCGTCTCGCGCGCCGACGTGACCCTGTCGCGCTCGGTCGACTTCGGCACCCTGCTCTACTCCAACCCGCAGACCCGCCCGCTGCCGTTCGCGCAGCCGCAGGCGGCCGACGGCTTCGTCGAGATCCAGGGCGACGACACCGGCTTTGGCTGGCTGGTGGGCGCGCACTTCCGCCCGACCGACAACGTCTCGATCGGCGTGAGCTACCGCTCGGAGATCGACTACGAACTGCGCGGCAGCGCCGATTGGACCGTGCCGGGCAACGTCGCGGCCGTGTTCGGCGCCAGCCCGATGACCGCCCCGCTCTTCCAGGACGGCCCTGGCGGCGCCAACCTGACCACCCCGTCGGTGCTGTCGATCGGCGCCCACTGGCAGGTCAACGACCGCTTCGCCCTGGCCGCGACCTTCGCCGAGACCGGCTGGTCGTCGCTGCGCGAGGTGCGCATCGAGTTCGACAACCCGGATCCGGACGCGGTCGAGCCGTTCGAGTGGAGCGACTCGACCTTCGTGTCGCTGGGCGCCGAGTACAAGCTCAACGACCGCTGGACCCTGCGCGGCGGCATCGCCGACGACCAGACCCCGACCAGCCTGGTGCACCGGACCCCGCGCCTGCCCGACGACGACCGTCGCTGGTACTCGATCGGCGCCACCTGGGCGGTCAGCGACCAGCTCGACGTCAACTTCGCCTTCAGCCACCTGAAGCCGGACGACCCGCGCGTGGACATCACCTCCAGCGGCAGCCGCATCGTCGGCCCGTTCGACGGCAGCGCCAACCTGTACGGCGTGTCGGCCCAGTACCGCTTCTGACCGGCGCCATCGCCGCGTCTCGACACAGGCCCCGCTGCGGCGGGGCCTGTTCCGTTTTTCCGGCCCCGACAAGCCCGGCCCCCGTGCAGGAGCGGCTTCAGCCGCGACCCGGCAATCCACCTCCGTCGACGTGCGGCCCCGCCCGGTCGCGGCTCAAGCCGCTCCTTCAGTCCGGATCGCCTCAGCTCCCGAGCCGGTCCAGCACGAACCGCCAGGCCGGCAGCGTGGCCATCGCCAGCACGATCCCGTAGCCCACCAGGGCCGCCGCCAGCCGCGGCGCCAGCCCGTGCGAGATCGCCAGCGCCGCGGCGGTGACCATGGTCGGCATCGCCGACTCCAGCACCGCCACCTGGCGCATGTCGCCCTGCAGCCCAAAGCCCAGCGCCAACCCAAGGGCCAGCGCCGGCAGCAGCACCAGCTTGAGCGACAGGCCGAGCGCCAGCGGCCCGACCTCGTCGCGCGGCAGGCGCAACTGGATGGTCATGCCCACCGCCAGCATCACCAGCATCAGCATCACCGACGCCAGCTGGCCGAGCGCGGTCGCGATCCAGGCCGGCGGCTGTTCCGGCATCAGGGTCAGGCCGAACACCAGCGCCCACACCGGCGGGAAGCGCACGATCCGCAGCGCGATCTCGCGCACGCCGGGCGGGTGTTCGCCGCCGTAGCGCGCCAGCACCACCAGGCCCACGGTCGAAAGCATCACGAAAGTGCCGAACTGGTCGTAGACCACCGCATACGGCAGCGCTTCGTCGCCGAGCAGGGCCTGGATCATCGGATAGCCGATGAAGCTGGTATTGCCCAGCATCGTGCACATCAGCAGCGCGCCCAGCTCGTCGCGCCGCAGCCGCATGCGCGGCGCCAGCAGGCGCAGCGCCACCCAAGCGGCCAGCGCCAGCAGCCACGGCACGGCCACCAGGCCCACCAGCGCCGGATCGAAGCGCAGGCGCGGCACGTAGACCAGGATCGCCGCCGGCAGGCAGACGTAGAGCACCACCAGGTTCAGCGTGTCCGCGGCACTGTCGGGAAACATCCGGAACCGGGCGAACAGCATGCCCAGCGCGAGCATGACCAGCGCGAGGGCAAAGGCATCGAAGGCCATGGAGGGCCGAAGTCCGTGGGGAGGGGGAGCAATGATAGGGGCCCGTGGCGGGCGCACCATCGTTCATTGGTGGGGCAGCGGGGGATCATCCGGCCCCGTCCCCCGAATCGATGGTCCCGGGGGGAGCCGTGGAAGGATCAGAAGGCCATCGTTTCCCCATCCGCCGGCACCCGCACGCGGTCCTCGAGGCCGTTCTGCCGGACGTGGTCGCGCAGCACCTCGCGCGACAGGGTCATGTGGTTGATCGCGTCCATGTGGGTGGCGACGATGGCGGCCCCCGGCGCGGCGCGGGCAGCGCGCAGCACGTCGTCGCGGCCCATGATGATCGAGCCGGTGAAGCCGAGCACGCGGGCGTCGCCGGTGTTGAGCACGACGACGTCCGGCTTGAACGCGGCCAGCGCCTGCTCCACCTCGCCATGCCAGGTGGTGTCGCCCACCACGTAGACGGTGGCCGCGCCCGGGGCCTGGAAGACCACGCCCATGGCCTGGCCCAGCAGCCCGGCGACAGGCTCGACCGCGAACATCGCGTCGGTGCCGTGCTGGCCGCCGGTGCGGGTCAGGCGCACGCCCTCGAACTCCGCGCTGCCCTCGATCACGCGCACGTCGCGATAGCCCTGGCCGCGGACCTGCTCCGCGTCGGCCTGGTGCTGGACGAAGATCGGGAGATCCTTGGGCACGAAGGCGTGCTCGCCGCCGTCCCAGTGGTCCAGGTGGGTGTGGGTGATGACGACCGCATCGACCCCGCGCATGACCTCGGCGGCCGGCATCGGCAGCTCGACCAGCGGGTTGCGCAGGTGCTGGTTGTAGGTGCCCTTGAAGCCCGGGTAGGCGCCCCTGGCGCCCAGCATCGGGTCGACCAGGAAGGTACGCCCGGCGTACTGGAGCTTCAGGGTCGCGTTGCGGATCTGCTGGATCTGCACCGTGGGAGCGGACGCAGCGGGCTCGGCGGCGGCAGCGGGCGCCCCGCCCAGAGCCAGGGCAAGGGACAGGGCAAGGGTGGACAGCAGGGCGGTGGGCTTCATCGTGGGACTCCGTCAGGGAAGGCAGGTGGCCATTGTCGGAACGCCCCGCGGCGCATATAACTGGCCCACGAGACCATTACCGATGCCTTCGGGCCACCGGAGCACCCATGTCCGCCCCCGTCCCGGTGGTCGCGCTGATCGCCTATCCCCGCTTCAGCCCGTTCCACTTCGCCATGCCGTACATGGTGTTCGGCACCCACGCGCCGGGCCAGCCGCTGTTCGAGCTGCGCATCGTGGCGCCGGACGGGCAAGCCCTGAGGGCCGAGCGGGCACTGGCGCTGGAGCCCGACGGCGGCCTGGAACTGGCCGACACCGCGGACATCCTGGTGGTGCCCGGCTGGCACGCCCTGGACGAGGCGCCCTCGGCCGCGTTGCAGGACGCGCTGCGCCGGGCCCACGCCCGCGGCGCGCGCGTGGTCGGCCTGTGCTACGGCACCTACGCGCTGGCCTACGCCGGCCTGCTGGACGGACGCCGCGCCGCCACCCACTGGATGGCCGAAGACGACTTCTCGCGCCGGTTTCCGCGGGTAGCGCTGGACGCGAACGCCCTGTACGTCGAGGACGACCGGCTGGTCACCTCGGCCGGCGTCGGCGCCGGACTCGACTGCTGCCTGTACATCGTGCGCCAGGTGCATGGCGCCCGCGTCGCCAACCGGCTCGCGCGCGGACTGGTGATCGCCCCGCACCGCGAGGGAGGCCAGGCCCAGTTCATCGAACAGCCGGTGGCCGCGTCCACCCACGACGCGAAGATCAACGCCCTGCTCGACCACCTGCGCGCCCACCTCGCCACCCCCCACACGGTCGATGACCTGGCCGCGCGCACCGCGATGAGCCGCCGCACGTTCACCCGCCACTTCCGCAAGGCCACCGGCATGACCCTGGTCGAGTGGCTGGTCAACGAACGCCTGCGCCGCGCGTGCGAGCTGCTGGAGACCACTTCACTCCCGGTGGAGAAGATCTCCGACCTGGCCGGATTCCAGACCCCGGTGTCGCTGCGCGAGCACTTCAGGAAGCGGCACCGGGTGAGTCCGAGGGAGTGGCGGCGAACGTTTGGGACGCGGGAGGGGATGCACGCGGGCGCATGATTTCCGGCGCGGACCCCTCCCCGCCTGCACCGCTATGCGCCGAGCGCGGCCCCCTCGGAGACCAAATCGATCTCGCTCTCTATGGCCACGGAATCCGGCCACTTCGATCAATGCCGCCCCTTCCCATGGCGTAGGGTAGACCCCTCGTCAGGAGGGATTCCGGATGCGAACACTAGGGATGGTGGCGTGGTTGGGGCTGGCAGCATGCGCCGGGTCGGGTGCATTGCCTGATGGCGGACGCGCGTCGCCCGCGGATAGGGACGGAAGTCCGTGGGCGATTTCGGTCCGAGAGCAAACCTGGGCAACCTCACCTGCCGGAACCTTTACCGGCGTCTGGCAGTCATGCGAGGACGCGCCCTCGCCCGGGGAATGCAGTCGCTACGTGCTGGTACAACAAGGCGATCGGATCTGCGGTACCTGGTCCTACGTCGCCTCCGGAGAATCGTACGAGGGCAGGGTCGTTGCGCGGGCCACGTCTTCGACTGAAGCGCGACGCACCCACGTGTGCGGCCGTCCGGGTTCGGAGACCGACACCGAATGCGGCAGCGGATGGCAACACGTCGACAAGCCACTGCTGTTGTGCAACGGCAAGCTTGGCGATCTTGCAGGCGCAAACGGCGCATGTATCGCCGATTTCGAGCAGGCGCCCACGTTACGAAGCGAGTGGGAAGCGCTGCGGGCAGAGCCATGGGTACGGGAGTGCCTGTCCGACGCGCCATGACGGATCTGACCCATAAGGAAATGGATCATGACCAACGCAAATCCCCTGACCGAGAACGAGCTGCAAGCGGCGGCCTACTTCGCCGTGGGTGTGGCCTCGGAAGGGAGCATCGCCGGCCGCGACCTTGCCTATCGCTTGAGCTTCGCCGGTAACGTGGGTCCGGACGGCCGTATGCGGCCGGTGGCCAACAGTGGCTATTCGTTCGGCACGATGCAGGTCGATCTCGGACAGCATCCCGCGGTGGCCCGCGACCTGCTCGACCACTACCAGGCCTGGGCGGCGACGCAACCCGACCGTGCATTGGAGTTTGCACCGGACGAGTACGAAACGTCAGCCGCGTGCGCTCAGGAATGCGAGGCGCTTGATGCTGCCGGCAAGACATTCGGGACGCGGTGGGCACCGTACGGCAGACCCTGCCAGCAGCTCGGTCGCTCGCTGCCGCTGCCGCTGCCTCCAGCCAGATTGCCGCGGAACGTCGCTTCCCCATCGGTTTGGGGTAACTTCGGCACCGGTGTCCCATGGCTCGGGGAGTCCGATGGCCACGCTGATTCCGAACCGCGGCAGTTGTCTGTCGCGCATGACGCCGGGTGAACGACGCTTCTCCGCGCGCCTGGACGACAAGCTCGACGACGAGTATCTGTGCTGGTACGACGTGCCGATCGGCCCGCGCTACCGGCACCCCGACTTCGTGGTGCTGCATCCGTCGCGCGGCTTCCTGGTGCTCGAGGTCAAGGACTGGAAGGCGGAGACCCTGGCCGAACTCGATCGCGACCGCGCCGTCATCGACACCGACCGCGGGCGCGTCACCGCGCCCAACCCGCTGCGGCAGGCGCGCGAGTACGCGATGGAGATTGTCCGCCTGCTGCAGCAGGACCCGGCGCTGTGCCATCCCCCGGGAGACAAGCGCGCCGGCAAGTTGTTGATGCCGTGGGGTTTCGGCGTGGTGCTGACTGGCATCACCCGCAGCCAGTTCGAGCTGATGGAGCTGGAGCACTTCCTGCCCCCTGGCAGTGTGATCTGCCGCGACGAGATGACCGAGGGCGTGGACACCGAGGAGTTCCAGAAGCGGCTGTGGGACATGTTCCTGATGCCCTTCCCCTGCCTGCTCAGCCTGCCGCAGATCGAGCGCGTGCGCTGGCATCTGTTTCCGCAGCTGCGCATCCAGGTGCAGGGCGACCTGCTGGCGGCGCCGGCCAGGGACGAAGCGGCGCCGGTCGGGATTCCCGACATCATCCGGGTGATGGACCTGCAACAGGAGCAGCTCGCCCGTTCGCTGGGCGACGGCCACCGCGTGATCCACGGCGTCGCCGGCTCCGGCAAGACCATGATCCTCGGCTACCGCTGCGTGGAACTGGCCCGCCGCCAGCACAAGCCGGTGCTGGTGCTTTGCTACAACAAGACGCTGGCCAGCCGGCTCGAGCACCTCATGCAGGGGCACGGCGTGCAGGACCGCGTGGCCGTGCGCAACTTCCACGAATGGTGTCGCGAACAGCTCAAGAGCTACGGCCTGCGCATGCCGCCGCGGCAGGACAGCGCGGACGCGTATGCCCAGCTGCTGGTGCAGTCGATGATCGACGGCGTGGAGTCCAGCGCCATCCCGCGCGGTCAGTACGGTGCGGTGCTGATCGACGAAGGCCACGACTTCGCCCCCGAGTGGCTGCGCCTCGTGGCCCAGATGGTGGACCCTGAGACGAATTCGCTGCTGCTGCTCTACGACGACGCCCAGAGCCTGTACGGCGGCCCCGGCCGCCGCAGATTCTCCTTCGCCAGCGTCGGCATCCAGGCCCAGGGCCGCACCACCATCCTGCGCCTGAACTACCGCAACACCCTGGAAGTTCTGGCCGTCGCCAAGGCCTTCGCCGAGGAAGTGCTGACCGGCCAGGACGCCGACGACGACCACGTGCCCGTGGTCGCCCCCGAGAGCGCCGGCCGGCGCGGCCCGATGCCGGAACTGTGGCGTGCGCGCAACATCTGGGCCGAGGCGGACATCATCGCCGAACGCATCCAGGACGCGACCGCCAACGGCGCCAGTCCCAACGACTTCGCCGTGCTGTGCCACTCCAACCAGCTGGCCGGACTGATCGCCAAGCAGCTGCAGAAGCGCGGCCTGGCCGTGCTGCTGGCGTCGGACAGCCAGCGCCGCGCCATGTTCAACGGCCCACCCTCGGTCAAGGTGATGACCATGCACTCAAGCAAGGGGCTGGAGTTCGACACGGTGTTCATTCCCGGCGTCTGCGAGCTTGCAAGCCACGACGAGGATGCCGGGCGGAAGCAGCAGCAGGTGCGGGCGCTCTATGTCGCCATGACGCGAGCGCTGCGGCAGCTGGAGATGTCGCACCATGGGGAGGGTGCAGTGGTGGAGCAGATCCGGCGCGTGGTGGAAGGCGTGTCGCGACGGCTGGCTGCCTGAAACACGCAAGAAGGCGCACGATCTTGCCGAAATGCGCGCCACTGTCCTGGTGGCGGCGCGTGGTCATGCCCATTCGCGGCTCAATCGAAATCGGCGTCCCGGAACTTCAGGCTGTTGGCGTTCAAACACCCCAACAATCTAAAGTTCTAATTAGATTATTTGGGCGGAATGACTGAATCAAGCGATTTCCAAATTGGATTTTAGATTTCGCCCCGAGCGGTCGACACCTCCCGAAATCTAAATCACAAATTAGATTTTTCTCAAGCGCCCAGGGACAACCGCTGCCTCAGCCCGGACCAGCGTGTCGCGTGACGGGCCAGGGCGTCCTTGAGGATCGCCGCAGACGCATGCAGGTGGAGCGCATCGCGGGCGCGGGTGAGGCCGGTGTACACCAGCTCCCGCGACAGGACGCGGTTGGGACGCTCCGGCAGCACCAGCCACACCTCCCCGAACTCCGAGCCCTGCGCCTTATGCACGGTCATGGCGAAGGCGCTGTCGTGGGCGGGGAGCGCGGCGGGGTGGAAGGGGCGCGGGTTGTGCGGGTCGTCGCCGGGGAACCAAGCCATCAGGCTGCCGCTGTCGTCATGCGCCGCGGTGCCCGCTTCGCTTCGCAGGCAGATGCCGATGTCGCCGTTGAACAGACGGTGGCGGTAGCTGTTTTCGGTGATCAGCAACAGGCGGCCGTGGAAGTAGCGGCCGGCGGCCGAGGCCGGGCCGGCGCCGCGTCGGGTACCGGCGAGCAGTTCTTCGATACGGGCATTGAGGCTGCGGGCGCCTTGGGGGCCTTCGCGTACGGCGGTGAGGATGCGCAGACGGTTGGCGCGGGCGAGCGCTTCGGCCGGGTCGGTCGTGTCGGCAAGCGCGGTCCAGTGGGCGAGCAGGTGGTCGCGGTGGGACTGCAGGGGGTCGGTGTCGCCTTCGTGGAAATGGACGCCGGAGAGCTGGCCGCTGCGCAGGAGTGCCAGTGCGCGGTCGGCGTCGCCGCTGCGGACGGCGGTGGCGAGGGGAGCCACGTCGAGGGCGGCGCTCTGGCGGTAGCCGCGGGCGAGGTGGATGTGGCGGACGGGGAAGGTGGGGGCATGGGCAGCTGGTCGGAGAGCACCCCCACCCGCGCCTTCGGCGCGACCTCCCCCGCGAGCGGGGGAGGTGTCGGATGTGGCGCGCGGATTGGATGCAGCGGCGAGGATGCCGGCCAGGACGTCGCCTGCTTCCACAGAAGGCAGCTGGTCCGGGTCGCCGAGGAGGACCAGGCGGGCGCCGTCGGGGACGGCTTCGACCAGCTTGGCCATCAGCGGCAGGTCGATCATCGAGGCTTCGTCGACCACCACCACGTCGAAGGGCAGCGGGTTGTCGGCGTGGTGGCGGAAGTCCGGGCGGTCGGGGATGGTGCCGAGCAGGCGGTGCAGGGTGGTGCCGGTGGTGGGCAGGTGGGATGCGAGCGCGGGGTCGATGCCGAGCGCGGACAGGGTCTGCACGGCGTTTCGCACGCTCTCGGCCATGCGTTCGGCGGCGCGGCCGGTGGGCGCGGCCAGGGCGATGCGCGGGGGCGCGCCGCCGGCCTGCAGCGCCTGCGCGACCAGCAGCACCAGCATGCGGGTGATGGTGGTGGTCTTGCCGGTGCCGGGGCCGCCGGTGACCAGCAGCAGGTGGTGGTGGAGCGCGGCGGCGGCGGCCTGGGCCTGGAGGTCGCCGCCGGTCGCGGCCTGGGGGAAGAGCTGGGCGAAGAGGTTGGCCAGGGGGGTGGGGACCTGGGCGGCTTCGTCGCCGGCAGGAGGCGCGGGCGGGCCCCCATCTGCCCTTCGGGCATCTTCCCCCGCAGGCGGGGGAAGAGGTGCGGCGGGGGCGCTGTCGCCGATGCGGCGCAGGCCGGAGGCCAGGCGGCGCTCGTACTCGCGGTAGCGGCGCAGGTAGAGCAGGCCGTGTTCGAGGACGAGGGGCGCGTCGGCGGGGGATTCGGTGTCGCCGGCGTCGGGGCGGGCGACCCAGCGCGAGGAGGCCAGCGCCTGGTGCCAGGTCTCGTGCGAGGGCCAGTCGATCGGGGCGTCGACCAGCTGTTGCGGCTGCGCGGGATCGAAGCCGGCGTGGCCTGCGGCAACGGCCAGCGAGGCCAGGGCGGCGGCGGCGAGGACGGCGTCGGGGGTGTCCGGGTCGAGGCGGCGCAGGCTTTCGGCCAGAGCGTGGTCGAGGGTGCGGAGGTGGCCGCTTCGGTGGAGGGTACTGAGGAGGGTCATTTGGTCGGCTCCGGCGGCCCCCACCCCGGCCCTCCCCCGCTGGCGGGGGAGGGAGCGGATCCGGCGGGATTCGGCGTCTGCGGCCCCGGCCCTTCACCGGGGTCGGAGGAAGGAGCGCATCCGGCAGGCTCCGGTGGCGCGTGTCCGGATCCTTGGCCACCCGCGTGGGAGCGCGTGGAGTCGCCGGCGAACAGGGCGTCCAAGGCGTGGACGAGGTCCGGGTCGAAGCGCCAGGCGTGGATGCCCTGGCCATCGTTGCGGGTGGCGTCGATGCCGCGGCAGAAGAGGTAGCGGACACCGCCGAAGTCACGGGCGTAGTCGTAGGCCTCGCCCAGCCGGAAGCGGAGCCAGCGGTGCAGGGCGAGGGTGTAGAGCAACGCCTGCAGGTGGTATTCGTTGTGGGCCATGGCGTCTTGCAGCTGCGCGGGGGCGTAGCCGGGCAGGCGGTTGGATTTCCAGTCGAGGACGTACCAGCGGCCGTCGTGCAGGTAGGTGAGGTCGATCAGGCCGGTCATCAGGCCTTCCAGCCGGCGGCGCAGGCCGAAGCCCTGACGGCCGGTGAGCAGGCCGTGGCGGTGCAACAGGGACAGCAGCGCGTCGACGCGGGTGGGGGCGAGGGCGAACTGGAATTCGATCTCCGGGCGGCGGTGCGCGTCGGGCACGGCCGCGAGGGTGGTGCCTTCGGGCAGGCGGGTATTGAGGGTGTGGCCGACCATGGGCACGATCAGGGCCACGCCGTCATCGATGTCTGCGGCCGCATAGCCGCCCTTGCCCAGGGCCTCGGTGATCTTGCGGCGTTCGCCTGCGGGTGCGTCGTCGCCGGCGTGCCAGCCCTGCCAGGCGGCGAAGTCGGCATGTTCGAAGACTTCGTGCAGCACCACACCGAAGCGCGTGCCGCCGAAGCGCGGGTCGACGTCGATATCGGTGTCGGTGTCGGTAGCGTCGGTGGGCGCGGCGTCGGGGTCCGGATCGGGCTCGTCGCGGCCGCCCGGGGCGGGCTGGGTGGCGGCGCTGGACAGGTCGTGGCCGGCGTCGGCGTTGGCCAGCTGGGTGAAGCTGTAGACCCACCAGTCGCTGGCGAGCGGGCGCTTTGGCGCGCGCGCGGGGGGGACGTCGTCCATTTCGTCGGCGCCCAGCCAGGGCAGCTGCGCAGGCGGCGGCGCGGCATCGATGGCGATGGCGTCTGGCGCGCGCGCAACAAGCGCGTCGAGGTCGGACACCATGGTCCACAGCGGCGACTGCGCATGGTTGTAGAACAGGCCCGTCGCCAGCCATAGCGCGTCGCGGGCGCGGGTGAGGCCGACGTAGAGCAGGCGCGCGTTCTCGGCGCGCTCGCCCTGCAGCCAGGCCTCGCAGGCCCGTTCCCATCCGCTCGCTTCCTCCTGCAGCTTCCAGTGCAGGGTGCGGCCGTGCCCGTCGTGGACGACGACCCGGCGGCCCGGGCTCGGCGCGCGTGCGCCGATGCCTGCGTACGGCAGGAACACCAGCGGGTACTCCAGGCCCTTGCTCTTGTGCAGGGTGACGATCTGCACCCGGCGCGCGTCCGACTCCAGGCGCAGCTGCTGCGCCTCGTCGTCGGCGCTGGCGCCGGCGATCGCGCGCGCCAGCCAGTCGAGCAGCCCGTGCAGGCCGAGCGTGGTGCGCTGCGCCTCCTGCAGGTGTTCGGCCAGCTGCAGGTAGTTGGTGAGGCGGCGTTCGCCGTCGGCCAGGCCGAGCAGGCGCCGCGCGGCCTGCGCGCACAGTTCGCCGACCAGCGCCAGCGGACCGCCGCGCTGCAGGCGTTCGCGCCAGCCCAGCGCCTCGAGCTGCCAGCGCTGCAGGGCCTCGCCCCGGGCGAGCGCGGCGATCGCGTGCGCGTCGTGGCCCAGCAGCACCGTGGCGAGCGCCGCGCGCAGGCGCTGGTCGTCGGCGCCGTGCACCAGCGCCTGCAGCAGGGTGTGCAGCTCGTGCGCCTCGGGCGTGGCGAACAGGCTCTGGCGGCCGGCGGCGACGGCCGGGATGCCGGCCGCGGCCAGCGCGTCGCGCATGCGCGTGGCTTCGCGGTGGGTGCGGACCAGCACCGCGATGTCGCCGGGCTGGACCGGACGGTCGCCGATCGTCGCGCGGCCCTCGCGCGCGTCGCGCAGGACCGAATGGATCGCGGCGACGCAGGCCCGGGTGGCGAGTTCGCGCGACGCCGGCGCGCTGTGCGGCTTGAGTTTGCCGCTGCGGTCCACCTCGGTCGGCAACGGTGCCCGCCACAACGTCACCGCCGGCGCCGGCGCGCCATTGCGCAGATACGCGGCATCGTCGCGCTTGCCGCCCGGCTGCACCGGATGGAAGCGGATGCGGCCGTCGATGAAGGGCGGCGGCACCTTGTCGGCGTCCGCCTCGTGCACCGCCTGCGCCTGCGCGTACAGCGCCTCGATGCCCTGCAGCACGCAGGGCCGCGAGCGGAAGTTGTGCGCCAGCGGCGGCGCCTCCTGCGCGGTGGCGACGGCGTCGAGGTAGGTCTCGACGTCGCCGCCGCGGAAGCGGTAGATCGCCTGCTTCGGATCGCCCACCAGGAACAGCGCCGGCTCCGGGCTGGCGGCGCCGAAGGTGCGGTGGAAGATCCGCCACTGGCGCGGATCGGTGTCCTGGAACTCGTCGACCAGGGCGACGCGGTACTGCGCGCGCAGCCGCGCGACCAGCGCGTCGGCGTGCGGGCCGTCGAGCGCGTCGGCGACGCGCGCGATCAGGTCGTCGTAGGTGAGCACCCGCGCCTGCCGCTTGTGGGCCTCCAGCCGGCGGCGGGCGTCTTCGCGGACGCGGTGCAGCAGCGCGACGCGGCGCGCGCCGGTCATGCGCCCCGCCTCGGCCAGCGCATGGGCGTAGGCCTCGACCGCATCGCACAGCGGCGAGTCGGGCGTGCGCCCGGCGCCGGCCTTGCTGGTGCGCAGGCGCAGCGTGTCGCGGTGCAGCTGGCCGAGCTTGCCATGCTCGAACGGAGCGTCCGGCACGCCGCTGCACCAGCGGCGCAGCTGGTCGAACAGGTCCTGGATCCAGTCCGCCCGGTAGCTGCCGCCGTGCAGCACCTTGCCCTCGACCGCGCGCAGCAGCTCGTCGCGGAACGCGTCGCCATGCGTGCGCGCGGCTTCGGCGAAGGCCTGCTGCGCGGCCTGCAGCATCGGGCCGGGATCGGGCAGGTCCGCGGGCGGCGGCGGCCGCAGCACCGGCTCGCCGGTGAGCAGGGCAAGATCCGCGGCCAGCGCATCGGGGCCCTGCGGCCACAGCGCGTGCAGGTCCTCGACCGCGGCCACGTCGCGCGCATGGGCACGCCACAGGTCGGCGGCGATGGCCGCGCGCAGTTCCGAGTCGCTGGCGAGCAGTTCGGGCGGGTCGAAGCCCTGCCCGCTTTCGAGCGGATGCTCGCGCAGCACCCGCAGGCAGAAGCCGTGGATGGTGGAGATCGCCGCGAGGTCGATGCCGTCGGCGGCCTGGCGCAGGCGCCGGCGCAGCGCGGCCGGCGTTTCGGTGCCGCGGGCGAGGTGCGCGTCGATCAGCCGGCGCATCAGCGGCGCGTCATCGGCGCCCGGACACTCGTTGCCGGCGGCGAGTTCGGCCGCCAGCAGCAGCCGCCGGCGCACGCGGGCGCGCAGCTCCTGGGTGGCGGCCTCGGTGAAGGTGACCGCGAGGATCCCGTCCACGCCCAGGCCACGCTCGATGACCAGGCGCGCGAGCAGGGTGGCGAGGGTGAAGGTCTTGCCGGTGCCGGCCGAGGCCTCGATGGCGAACACGCCTTCGAGCGGCTGGGCCAGGTACGGGTCGGACGCGCTCATTGGCCCTCCTCCGGCTCGAAGCGCGCGGCCAGCCCCGCGAGCGCGGCGGCATCGACGCCTTCGTAGGCCTCGCCCCTGCGCAGCGCCAGGAACACCGTCATCGCCAGGTCGGCGAAGCGCAGCAGCAGTGCGTCGTCCGCGAACGGATCGCGGCCGCGCAGCACCTGGCCGATCGCCTCCTCCTCGCCTTCGGCATAGCCGCCGTTGCCGCCGCCATGCCACTGCGCCCGCGCGGCGGCGACCGCGCTGGCCTCATCCTTGTCGCAGCTGAAGTAGGCCCAGGCGCTGTAGGGTGCGTACGGCAGCGGTTCGCGCAGGCCGATGGCGCGCAGCTCCAGCAGCCGGCGCAGGGCGGCGCGCGCGGCCTGCGGCGACAGGTCGGGCGATTCGTGCGGGCCGTGGCCGTCGCTGCCGGCGTCGTGGAACTCGACCAGGCGCAGGTCCAGGCCCGCCGCGCGCGCCAGCAGCCAGTCCAGGCCATGGCGGATCGCGGCCGGCCCGTTGAGCTTGCCGAAGCGCAGGCGCGCGATGCCGTCGGGATACACGCCTTCGATGCGGCCATGCACGCGCACCCCGTCGATCTGCACCTCGGCGGCCACGGACCGCGGCTGCGCATCGCCGCGCCACTGCGAGAACGCGTCCACCCACGGCGCCAGCGTCCGGCGCGCCTCGGCCAGCACGCGCCGCCCCGGCGCGGCCGACGGCAGCAGGCCGCGTGCGCGCAGGTGGGCGTGGATGCGCGCGTCGTCGTGCCCCTGCAGCAGGGCCTCGAACAGCGCGTGCTGCAGGCGGCTGCGCTCGAGCCCGCCCGCCGGCGCGTCGAGCGGTTCGAGGTCCTCGCCGCGCTCCTCGATGCCGACCAGGCGCACGTCCATGCGCCGCAGCAGTTCCTCGGCCGGCCGCATCAGGAAGCGGCGCAGCGCCGACAGCGGCAGGTCCGGTTCCGCGTCGGGCGCCGGCAGCGGTTCGCCCTCGAACCACGGCGGCAACGGCACGCGCCGGCGCCCGGCCCCGGCGGCGGCCTCGCGCCAGTGCGCGGCGTAGGAGAAGCGGCGCGGGTCGCCGCCGGCGCCGAACGCCTCGGCGGAGAACGGCTGCAGCGGATGGCGCACGACCAGCGCCTCGGCCACGTCCTCCGTGGCGCCGGGCGCATGCTGCGCCACCGCGGCCTCGAGCAGCTCCGACACCAGCACCGACGGCTCGCGCCGGCTGCCGTCGCGCGGGTCGGCGCCCTGCCAGCTCACGTAGAACACGTCCTGGGCCGCGGTGAACAGCTGCAGGAACAGGAAGCGGTCGTCGTCGCGGGTGGAGCGGTCGCCGGCCCGGCGGCGTCCGGTGCCCAGTTCGGCGGCGAGGCGGTTGAGGCCGGGCGCGGGGTCGCGGCGCGGGAACTCGCCGTCGTTCATGCCGAGCACGCAGATCACCCGGAACGGCAGCAGCCGCATCGGCACCATGCGCGCGATGCTCACGCCGCCGGTGAGCAGCGGCGCGCGCACGTCGGCCTCGCCGAGCACGGCGGCGAAATGCGCGCGCACCGCCTCGGCCGGCACGGGCGCTGTGAACCCGGCCTCGCGCGCGCTGCCGGCGAACGCGTCCACCAGGCTGCGCAGCCGGTCGAGCGCGCGCTGGCCGGCGGGGGTGGCCGGCGGCCGCGGCAGCACCGCCTCGAGCAGTTCCAGCAGCCGCTCGCGCCACTGCGCCGGCGGCATCGCCTCGCCCAGCAGCCACGCATGCCGGGCCAGCACCCGCAGCAGCCGGACCAGGGTGTCGAGCGCGTCCAGGGCGCTGCCTTCCAGGTCCGGCAGCGGGGCGACGAGGCGGCCGTCGGCGGCGCCGATCGGCGCGTCGCTGCCGCTGGCGTGGCCGAGCAGCAGGCGGTCCAGGGCGAAGGCCCAGGTGTAGGCCTCGTCCGCGGGCGCGTCGAAGCGGGCGCGGTGCGCGGCATCGATGCCCCAGCGCGCGCCAGCGGCGCCGAGCCAGGCCTGCAGGCGCTCGATCGCCGGCGCATCCAGGCCGTTGGCCGCGGCCAGCGCGGGGCTGGCGAGCAGGTCGAGCACCTCGTGCAGGCCGAAGCGCGAGACCGGCAGCGCCAGCAGGCGCAGGAACACCTCGGCCAGCGGTTCGTTGGCCAGCGGGCTGGCGTCGGCCAGCGCGTAGGGGATGGCGTCATCCTGGCCGTGCCCCCCGAACACCGCGTCCAGGTAGGGCAGGTAGGGGTCGATGTCCGGCGCCAGCACCGCCACCTCGCGTGGCTGCAGCGGCGGATCGAAGCGGTCGTCGTCGAACAGCGCGCGCAGCTGGTCGCGCAGCACCTGCAGCTCGCGCAGGCGGGTGTGGCAGGCGTGCAGCTGCAGGCTGGGGTCGCGCCGGTCCACGGCCGTGCGCAGCGGCCAGCCGGGCGCGCCGCGGCGGTGGTAGAGGTCGGACTGCAGGCGCCGCAGCAGGCTGCCGTGCAGCCGGCCCCCGCCCTCGCCCGGATCGGCGTGGGCGTGGACCTCGGCCGAGGCGTGCACCACTTCATAGGTGCCCACCAGGCGCATGAAGTCCACCCCCGCCGCGCCCCAGGCGCGCAGCAGCGGGGTCTCGTCCTCGAGCAGGGCGGCGGCGCCGGCTTCCGCCCAGGCCGCCTCGGGCAGCGCGCGCGCCCGCTGCAGGTCGCCCCAGTAGTCCTTCACCGGCGAGGGCACGAAGCAGTGCAGGGTGCCGACGCGGGCCTGGGTGGCGATCACCCGCAGCACGTCGGGCGAGACGTTGAGGGTGGCGAACGCGCACAGGCGCGGCGGCAGGCCGGCGGGCAGCGGGCCGTCGCGCCGCTCGTGGCGGTCGAGGTAGTCCTGGATCCGGCGCGCGCGGTGGGCGCGGCCACGGGCCACCCGCCGCCACAGCTCGGCCTGCGGATCGTCCGGGTCGGCGCCGGCCTCCCAGCGCAGCAGCCAGTCGCGGCGCCAGGCCTGGTACTTGCCGAACACCGTGGCCAGTTCGCCGGCCAGCGACCAGGCGCGCAGCGGATCGCCGTCGTCCACGTAGCCGGCGATCGCCGCCAGCGCCGGACGGGCCAGCAGGGCCGGATCGGTAAGCGCGGCGTACAGGTGCCAGCGCAGGACCTCGGGATCGAGCTCGTCGGCGGTCGGCCCCAGGTTGGCCTCCAGCGCACGGCCGACGAACTCGCCCGGGGTGAGGAACTCGATGTTGGCCGCGACCCCGTGGCGTTGGGCCAGGGTCGCCTGCAGCCAGCGCCGCATCGCCACCTGCGGGATCAGCACGATGTCCGCGGCCAGCGGACGGCCCGGATCGGCGGGCGCGCGCAGGATGTCGGCCAGGATGCCGGCCAGCACCTCCAGCGCGTTGGAATGGTAGAGCCGGAAGTCGGCGGACACAGTCATCTACCCGGGATACTGTATTCAGTCCGTCGCACTTTGCGAGACGGCTGCACAAGGGAGGCACGGTCGCCAGTCGACGGCGCATTCCGCCGGGACCAGTGCCAAGCGCGCTCGATATGTTCGAACTGCCTTGCGGGCGAGGTGCAAAGTAACTGTGGATCAGGGCGAATGCCTACGCGGCCCAGATCCAACCGGTCCGCATCCCAGCACACCTGCACGACCGGATCGGCATCGAGATGCCCTTCGCTGTGCCCGTCGCATGCCTCACGTAACAGACGCATCCCGGGGGCATCGATCTCAATTTTTCCTTTCCTCCATAGCCAATCCGCGTAATCTGCAGCACGCAGCCCATGCTCCGGATCATCGCCCTCGTAGCGCCGTTGGGAGTCGTGCAGGACCGCGAACAACCTGGGTACCCGCGCATCAAGGTCCAGTTGGCGGGCAAGGAACACGCCGTGGAAGCGTACACGCGCCCAGTGCGCGACACCATGGATGCCGCGTTGATCAAGGCGAAACTGCGCCCGTACGATCCGAACCAGCGCAGCTTCGCTCATTGCTCAACGCACCCAACACCAATGTCGGGCAGGGACTCATCATCGGGGCGCTCCACCCAGGGCCGTCTCGACAAGCTCATAGTGCAGCAAGCTCCCAAATATGGCTCAAGCCTCCAAAATACGTCGCGCCATCTATTTCCATTTGATGTCGACCAGCTCGACATCACAACCTGGGTGCCGCTTCCGCAAAACCTGCATGACCAGCTGCTCACTTCGGCTTTGGACGTTTCCGCTCCATGAAGAGCCTGCCCATGGCCCGCCGGACTTTCGGTACCGATACCTCACTTGCGCATGATTCATTTATAGCTCCTGACGGTTCTTTGGTTGCGCTGGCCTCTCCAGTAACCGGCTGATCTGGAGGACCAGTTCCACCTCTCCAAGTTCGAGCACGCTAGCGCCCTTGATAGCCTCGGCGAAGCATCCTTGACCTGGCACGATGCTGATCCTGAGCTCGTAGCCGGAGGGCTCCACGTCCGAGTCGACCTCGGCTTCCGTGAAAGATCCTGCCCACTGAAGCAATTTGTGCTCCTGGTCTGCCGCAAGCCGAATCAGCATTGATCTGACCTCCGGGGCAGTCTCTCCCAGATGGCTTCGGCGACGCCCCGGTACTGCTCGAAAGTTCCGGCGTCCGAACCGAACCAGGACAAGAACTCTGCGAAGACCACAGCATGCACATCCTCCACCGAGGAAGTCTGCACCAGCTTGGGTGCAATAGTCCCGGCTTCGGGCACATACTCGTCGGCTGGGGCGCCACAGGCCGCCAACCCGACTGGATCAAGCCGGAAAAGCAATTCGGCGATCTCGGCAAGCAGGCCGTCCTGCGGCGCTTCGTGTACCTGCAGGTCGTTCATTCCCATCCCAGTTCCAGCTTCTCATGAAACACCAGGCCGAACTCCAACGGATTGAATCCGCCGGGCGAACCATCTTCAGCAAGCCGGTACACATCTCCCGCCGACAGTCCAGCCGCGCCCCCCTTGAGGAGGGCGACATGGACATCCTCATCTTCGACCTCCAGCACATAGGCAATGCTCCCATTCAAGGTGAGGTAAAAGGCGCCTGCTTCCGGCACAGGGGGCGAGTGCTCTGCGTACAGCTCAAGAAGCTGCTGCATGTCCGACATCAAATCGATCCACTCCCACCGCGAAGCCGTGTAGACAGCGCCCTGACTCTTGTAAAACGCCTGCCATTTCGCGCCGGCGGGTAGCTGCAGGTCGAGCCTTTCACGCAGCCGCATCGGGTCGGCCTCGTTGTCTTCCCGACCGAGAACGGACCCGTCTGGACGCAAGAAGTAGGTGTCGCCCGGCGCGAACTCTTCGGACCGGCCGGAAAGTACGATCAGCCAGGCGTCGCCCTCCTCATCCTCGTCAAGGAGGACATATGAAACGCCGCCATCGCATGTGCGATAGAAGCCCCCTTCTTCTACATGGGACAACATCGACGCCTCCCCTGATTCCTTCCACGTCGCAGCCTTTCCGACGCGATGCGTGTGCGCGACAAGACGAGTCACCCGCGGTCGGCGGGACCGTCCCCCCAGGCGACGCCTCTCGGACCGGCTGGAGCGACGGCGGAACTAGCCCCCCGCCGACCTTGATCACCTGAGCGATAAGATAGAAACATCGTGTCTCACAGAATGCGATTCAGTCCGCGCATACTGACGCCCCGGGAAGATCCAGTGCTGCCGTGGCCATCCGTCTCGAGTTCCTGAATCTGATCGTTCCTGTCCATGTCATCGACCGCAAGTATCCAGGCGGTTGGAAGCAGTGCCGCACGGACCATGGCCTGGAAGAGCAGCCCTCCTCGTTCGGCGCTTGTTGGCACGATGGCCTCCTGTTTCGCGACGGGGCGATGAGTCCGTTCGACATGGCTATGTTGAAGGCAAAATGGGAAGCGATTGGCTTCAAGGCCATCAGATGCAGACGTGGCAGGAGCGTCGTCGCAGATTTCTGCGTGTATCCTTCCCCGGCTTCCCCGGCTTCCCCGGTGCCTGCGTGCACTTGGCTCAGCATCGATACTTCAGTTGCGATGGCTTCTTTCCGGGGATCCGCGTTTCTCCACAGTGATCAACATGGAAGGCTATTTGATATGTCAATAAACGAGATTGCGGAGAATCTTTCTTGTATCGCGAAGCGTATCGGTGCGCAGCGCGTGCAGGAGCTTGAAAGATTGAAGCTGGAACACCGGAGCCTGCAGCGCGAAGACTTCTTGTGGCATTTCCTGTTGCAGAGTTTCGCTACCATGGGCAGGTCGTCTGGATGGCGAGGTCTTATAGGAGAAAGGAGCAACTACGACCAGGTCACATTCGAGGCGCTCAGCAGGCTGGACGATGCGGACAGGGAGAGGACCGTGCGGGCCGTCTGCCGAAAGGCCAAGATCAGGATGCCGGACAAGAAAGCGGATTTCATTCTGGGCTGCTTCCGGCTTATCCGCGACATGGGCGGACTGAACGAGGCCAGGAGCCGGCTGCTTGCTCAGGAAGGGCGGGATGGAAAGATCAAGTTTCTCCTGCAGTTCCCCGGGATAGGGCCAAAGTATGCGAGGAACATCATGATGGATGTCTATCATGAGGATTTCCGCGACAGCATCGCCGTAGATGCACGGATCAAATCGATCTCGGAGGCTTTAGGCGTTTCGTTCAAAAGTTACCAGGAGCACGAGGCATTTTTTCTGGAGGCCGCAAGGCTGGCCGGTCTCAGTGGTTGGGAGCTTGATCGCCTGATGTACCACTTCAAGGATGATTTTGAACGGGAGATCTTTAGCTCGGTCGCGGCTAGGGCCGCAACGGTGCCTACGGCATAGGAAACCGCCCGCCGCATCACCGGGCGGGATCGCACAGCGTGATCCGGCCCACCCCCGACGTCGCCCTGGCAGACCCATTCACCTCAGTAGAGCGCCGCGCGAACTTTCGCCGGCGGTGCTCTTCTGGGTCGGCCTGCACGGCATGCGCGCATGCTCCATTCGGACATGCTCTCAGGTCCTGCGCAAATCCTCAGTTCCGATGAGGCGACGTTGCCCGGGTTACCAGGCCACCGGGACACTGATTCTGTTAGCGCATGAGGCGGTCGCCGCTGGGGGGGCCCGACGCTGCGGAACCCCTTCGTTTCCAGACCTTACCGAAAGCTTTTCTGCCCACCTCGATCTACGGCGCAAGTGCAGTAGCGCGGCGCCGCGCGGCGACATCCTCCCACTCGGATGGGCACGCTCGCTTCCGGCACGCGCCGCATCAAGTTGGCGGCAGGCACTGGAGGTTGCCGCCAGACCCGATGCCTGCCCCAGGTGGCGTGCAGCCGGCGGCGCAGCGCTGCGTCGGTTGAGTACGACCCTCGCCTCCATCGGTTCGGCCTCGGCACAATCGTACGCAGCTCTCTGGCGAACAGCCGCCACCGCGTCTGACGGAAAACGGTTCATCGGTCGGCTGGCATGGAGCGGGGTATTGTTTCGGACACCGGTGTCGCCGCCAGCCAAACGCCTGTCGGCGTGGCAGGGCCCCGGCTGCGCACATCCCGGCATTGCCGCGCGGGCAATGCGCGAGTGCGCCGCAGGGAGCCCGCCCTCCCCGGCGCGTCAGGTAGGGCGGAGGGAAGGCACTTGTCCGGCCCCCGTTCACAGCCACCTCTGGATATGCGAGGCGTTGGCGCGGCCCGCTGGGGCTGCACCGGGTTTGTCGCCGTAGCCGGACAGGGGGGCCGACTGGCCCCTAGGCGGCTGCATCCGTCATGCGCGGGATGAGCCGGGGTGGGTCCGGCGCGCTTTGGTGTTTATACTGCGGGGCTAGCTGCGGCTCCGTCTGCCGCGGGCAAAGGTGCTTCCGTGCGCAACTACGACCTTGAGTTCCTCAAGCGCTTCTCGCTGGTGATCGCCTTCCTGGCCGCGATCACGCTGGGCCTGATCGTCGCTTCGATCGCCATCCACCGCACCCTGCCGCCGGAGGTCGACCCGGCCGCCGCCAAGCGCACGGAGAACCGCATCGCGCCGGTCGGCGCGGTCTACGCCGGCAGCACCGGTGCCGCCGCCAAGGCCGCGGCCGCCGCCGCGGCGGCCGCGGCCGCCGCGTCGCAGGTGGCCTACGGCGGCACCCTGGACGGCTCGGTCATCTACCAGAACCTGTGCTCGGGCTGCCACGGCTCGGGCGCCGGCGGCGCGCCGACCCTGGTCGCGGGCCAGTGGGCCGCGCGCATCGCCCAGGGCACCGAGACCCTCTACCGCCATTCGATCGAAGGCTTCACCGGCAGTTCCGGGGTGATGCCGGCCAAGGGCGGCAACCCGGCGCTGACCGACGAACAGGTGATGGCCACGGTCGACTGGATGCTCGACAACCTGAAGTAAGCTGGCCGCCCATCCCGGCCCACGCGACGCCGCCTCCGGGCGGCGTCGTCGCATCCGGGCCCTGCACGCCCCCGCCGCCCGCATGCACGCCGTCCCGCGCGTCCGTTTCCCCGCCCTGCTGCTGGCCGCCTGCCTGGTCGCCGGCTGCGAGCTCCCGCCCGATCCCGCCGCGCCGCGGGCGCCGGGCGACGTGCTCGCGATCGGCGCCGTCCAGGGCACGGGCGAGGCCAGCCCCCTGCTCGACCAGCACGTCACCGTCGAGGGCGTGGTCACGGGCAACTTCGCCCGCTACCTCGGCGGCTGGTTCGTGCAGGACGGGGGCGACGGCGATCCGGCCACCTCCGACGGCCTGTTCGTGGTCGCCGACCACGCCCCCGAACTGCGCGCCGGCGACCGGGTCCGGCTGCACGGCCGGGTGGTGGAGCACGGCGACCGCGCCCGCGGCACGCTGACCACGCTGCAGGCCGGGCGGATCGAGGTGGTCGGCCGCGGCGCGGTGGCGCCGGTGGTGCTCGAGGCGCCGCCGGCGGACTGGGAGCGCTACGAGGGCATGCGGGTCCGGATCGAGGCGCCGCTCACCCTTGGCGGCCAGCACCAGCTGTCGCGCCACGGCGTGCTGCACGCGAGCTTCGGCGGACGCCTGTCCACCCCGACCGAGCTGGCGCCGCCCGGCGAAGGCGCCGCGCGGGTGGCGGCCGACAACGCCCGCCGCCTGGTGCCGCTCGACGACGCCCGGGCCGATACGAACCCGGGCCCGGCCTGGTACCTGGACGGCCAGCCGCCGCCGCGGCTGGGCAGCGTGGCCCGCGGCGTCGAGGGCATCGTCGACCAGCGCTGGGGCGAGATGCGGCTGCAGCTCACCGCGCCGCTGCGGATCGAGCCCGCCAACCGGCCGCCGCCGCCCACCGTGCCGGGCAACCTGCGCCTGGCGGTGCTCAACCTGCACAACCTGTTCAATGGCGACGGCCGCGGCGGCGGCTTCCCGACCGCGCGCGGCGCCCGCACCCCGGCCCAGCTGCGCGCCCAGCTCGATGCCCTGGTCGCCACCTTGCACGGGCTCGACCCGCACGTGGCGGCGCTGATGGAACTGGAGAACGACGGCTACGGCCCCGACTCGAGCCTGGCCCAGCTGGTCGCCGCGCTCAACGCCGGCGGCGGGGACTGGGCCTTCGTCGATGCCGGGCACGGGCCGGGCGGCGACGCGATCCGGGTGGCCCTGGTCTACCGCCGCTCGCGGCTGCGTCCGCTGGGCGCGCCGGCCACGCTCGAGGACGGGCCGTTCGGCCGCCGCAGCCGGGTGCCGCTGGCCCAGGCCTTCGTCCCGCAGGCCGGCGGCCGCGATGCCGGGCCGGCCTTCGTGCTGGTGGCCAACCACTTCAAGTCCAAGGGCTGCGGCGAGGCCACCGGCGCCGACGCCGACCAGGGCGACGGCCAGGCCTGCTGGAACGCGACGCGGGTCGACTCGGCGCGCCGGCTGGCGGCGTGGATGGCCAGCGACCCGACCGGAACCGGCACCGATCTGGCCGCGATCGTCGGCGACTTCAACGCGTACAGCCAGGAAGACCCGCTGCGCCTGCTGCGCGCCGAAGGCTGGGTGGACGCGCTGCCGGCCGACCGCGGCGGCCCCCACAGCTTCGTGTTCGACGGCCTGGCCGGCCGCCTCGACCACGCCCTGCTCAGCCCCGCCCTGGCGCGCCACCTGGCTGGCGCGGCGGTCTGGCATGCCAACGCCGACGAGCCGGCGAACGTCCGCGATCGCGGCGCGAACGTCGGCGATCGACAGGCAACGCCCTGGCGCAGTTCCGATCACGACCCGCTGCTGGTGGGGCTGGCCCTGTAGCGCCATCGGCCGGCCTGCACGCCGGGCCCGCCATGCGCCCCGGTATCATGGGCCGATGTCCAGGTTGCCTCCGTTTCCCGACCAGGCCACCACCCTGTCGCTGCCCGGACCGGCCGGACGGCTGGAGGTGGCGGTCGACCCGCCCGAGGGCGACGCGGCGCCCCTGCCGCTGGTGGCCATCGTCTGCCACCCGCTGCCGACCGAGGGCGGGACCATGCACAACAAGGTCGTGACCATGGCCGCGCGCAGCCTGCGCGAACTGGGCGCGACCACGGTGCGCTTCAACTTCCGCGGCACCGGCGATTCCGAAGGCGAATTCGACCACGGCGAAGGCGAAACCGACGACCTGCGCGCGGTCGCGGCCTGGGTCCGGGCGCAGCGCCCCGGCCACGCGCTGTGGCTGGCGGGCTTCAGCTTCGGCGCCTACGTCTCGCTGCGCGCGGCGGCCGGACTGCAGCCCGGGCTGCTGCTGTCGATCGCGCCCCCGGCCGGGCGCTGGGACTTCGACGCGATCGAGCTGCCGACCATGCCCTGGCTGGTGATCCAGGGCGAGGCCGACGAGGTGGTCGATCCGCAGGACGTGTACGACTGGCTCGAGCGCAGCGGCGCCCGGGCCGAGCTGGTGCGCATGCCCGACACCAGCCACTTCTTCCACCGCAAGCTGATCGACCTGCGCGGCGCGATCAAGCACGGTGTGCGCCCCTACCTCCCCGGCGCGGATGGCTGAGCCGGCCGCAGCGCCGCCCCCGTCGTCGCTGTACCGCGCCGGCGTCGAACGCGGCGAATGGGACGACGACCCGCGCCAGCGCGCGGCGCTGCAGGCGCTCGACCGGCTGCACGGCGAGCTGCTGCAGCCGCCGCGCACCGGTCTGCTGGCGCGGCTGCGCGGGCAGGCGGCGCCGGCGCCGCGCGGCCTGTACCTGTGGGGCGGCGTCGGCCGCGGCAAGACCTTCCTGGTCGACCTGTTCCACCGCGCCCTGCCGCTGCCCGAACTGCGCGGCGACACCCTTGTCCGCGGCGACGGCGGCGCGCCGGGCAAGCGCCGCACCCACTTCCACCGCTTCATGCGCTCGGTGCACGAGCAGCTGCGCGCGCACCCGGGCGAGCGCGATCCGCTGGCCACGATCGTACGCGGCTGGCGGCGCCGGCTGCGGGTGCTGGTGCTCGACGAGTTCTTCGTCAGCGACATCGGCGACGCGATGATCCTCGGCCGCCTGCTCGAGCGCATGTTCGCCGAGGGGATCGTGCTGGTCACCACGTCCAACATCGATCCGCCGGGCCTGTACCGCGATGGCCTGCAGCGCCAGCGCTTCCTGCCCGCGATCGACCTCATCCAGGCCCACTGCGAAGTGGTGCACCTGGACAGCGACACCGACTACCGGCTGCGCGCACTGACCCGCTCGCCGGTGTACCGCGCGCCGCTCGACGCGGGTTCGGAGGCGTGGCTGGAATCGCGCTGGCACGAACTGGGCGGCGACGACGGCCATCGCGACGCCGGCATCGAGATCGAGGGCCGCCGGATCCCGGTGCGCGCGCGCGGCGAGGGCATGGCCTGGTTCGACTTCGCCGCGCTGTGCGAGGGCCCGCGCGGCACCGCCGACTACATCGAGATCGCGCGCGAATTCCACACCGTGCTGCTGGGCGGGATCCCGGTGTTCGACGAACGCCGCAACGATGCCGCGCGCCGGTTCGTGCACCTGGTGGACGAACTCTACGACGGCCAGGTCAACCTGGTCTGCACCGCCGACGCGCCCCCGCACGCGCTCTATGCCGGCGAGCGCCTGGCCGCCGCGTTCGAGCGCACGTCCTCGCGCCTGGTCGAGATGCAGGGCGCCGAGTACCTGGCGCGCGAGCACCGCGGCTGAGGGCGCCCGCCCTGCGCCGGACCGGCCGGCAGGCAGGCCGGCCAAACAGGCGCCCGCCGTCGGGCCGTACACAAGATATGGGTTGACGGAAGCCGACCCACCCCACTACCTTGTGGTCGTCGGTTCGGGCCAGCCGCAGCTGGCCGGATTAAAAGGGAAGCCGGTGACGCGCCCCTGGCGCCAGTCCGGCACTGCCCCGCAGCGGTAATCGGGAACGAACCCGCCACCAGCACTGGAGCCAACGCTCCGGGAAGCGGCGGGGGAGGTGGAAGGCCACGGCCTTCCGGACCCGTCAGTCCGAAGACCTGCCGACAGCCGCGCGCATGCACGCCGCGCGGTGCCGGCCGCGGAATCTCCGGGGGGAGATGGCCGGTGGAGCAGGTCCGTGGACGCGCATGCGTCCACCGTCCCGCGACGCCGCTCCCCGCCCCGCCTCCGCCGCCACGCCCGCCTGCGAGGGACAGGCCGGCCGTGCGCCACCCGTGGAGGATGCATGACCCACCCAGACCCGACCTGCGCCGCCCCCGCGGCCGCGAGTGCAAGCCCGTCGCCGCCTGTTCCGCCGCCGGCGCCGGGCGCCGGGCCGGCCGGCCCCGCCACCGGCCACTCGCCCCTGCAATCCATCGCGAACCCCTGCGACGCGATCCCCCCACCGCCGGTCGAACGCCCCACGGGGTCCGCGCAGCCGGCCGCACCGGCGGATACCTGGATCACCAAGGAGGCCGGCAACCGCCGCCTGCCCTTCGACCGCGCCCGGCTCGAGCGCAGCATCGACGCCATCCACGCCGAGTTCCCGCATCTGGACGTGGCCGACTACAAGCGCAGCGTGTTCGGCTTCGTCGAGCGCAAGGCGGCGGTGAATGCCGACGACCTGGTCGACCACCTGATCCGCGAGGCCGAGGCACGCGTGGACCTGACCGCGCCGGAGTGGGAGCACTTCGCCGCGCGCATCTACCTGCACCGGCTGTACAAGCGCGCCAGCCGCAACCGCTTCTACGACGCGGCGCAGAAGTACGGCTCGTATGTCGGCCTGCAGGAGAGCCTGGCCGACCGCAACATCTACTCCAACGACATCCTGCACGCCTACTCCAAGGAAGAGCTGGAGCAGGCCGGGCGCATGATCGATCCCGGGCGCGACCGGCTGTTCACATACAACGGGCTGTACCTGCTGGCCACGCGCTACCTGGCCACCGACAACGCGCGCAACGTCTACGAGCTGCCGCAGGAGCGCTGGCTGACCATCGCGCTGTACCTGATGCAGAACGAGGGCGGCACCGGACAGGGCGGGCGCGAGCGGCGCATGCAGCTGGTCGGCGAGGCCTACTGGGCGCTGTCGAACCTGTACATGACCGTGGCCACGCCGACCCTGCAGAACGCGGGCAAGGTCGGCGGCCAGCTGTCGTCGTGCTTCATCGATACGGTGGACGATTCGCTGCAGGGCATCTACGACTCCAACACCGACATCGCCCGCGTGTCCAAGGGCGGCGGCGGCGTGGGTGCGTACCTGGGCTACGTGCGCGCGGCCGGTGCGCCGATCCGCGGGGTGCCCAACGCCTCCGGCGGCGTGGTGCCGTGGATCAAGCAGCTCAACAACACCGCCGTCTCGGTGGACCAGCTGGGCCAGCGCAAGGGCGCGGTGGCGGTGTACCTGGACATCTGGCACCGCGACATCGAGGCCTTCCTCGACCTGCGCCTCAACAACGGCGATCAGCGCCTGCGCGCGCACGACGTGTTCACCGCGGTCTGCATTCCCGACCTGTTCATGGAGGCCGTCGAGCGTCGCGGCGACTGGTACCTGTTCGACCCGTACGAAGTGAAGCGGATCAAGGGCTGGTACCTGCAGGACTTCTACGACGAGGCGCGCGGCGACGGCACTTTCCGCCGCAAGTACCAGGAAGTCGTGGACGACGAGCGCATCGCGCGCAAGACGGTCAAGGCGATCGACATCTTCAAGCGAATCATGGTGTCGCAGCTGGAGACCGGCAGCCCGTTCATGTTCTACCGCGACGAGGTCAACCGGAAGAACCCGAACAAGCACTGCGGCATGGTCTACTCGTCCAACCTGTGCACCGAGATCCTGCAGAACCAGGGCCCGACCCGGATGATCCGGGAGGTCATCTCCGGCGACCAGATCGTCACCACCAGGCAAGCCGGCGATTTCGTGGTCTGCAACCTGTCCTCGATCAACCTGGGGCGCGCGGTGGTCGCGGCCGAGGGGCAGGGCGACCTGATCAGCGACGTGCTCGAGCGCCTGGTGCCGATCCAGGTGCGCATGCTCGACAACGTGATCGACCTCAACGAGCTGCCGGTGCCGCAGGCCACGATCACCAATCGCAAGTATCGCGCGATCGGCCTGGGCACCTTCGGCTGGCACCACCTGCTGGCGCTCAAGGGCGTCGACTGGAACTCGGCGGAGGCCGAGGAGTTCAGCGATGCGCTGTACGAACGCATCAACTACCTCGCGGTGCAGGCGAGCATGGAGCTGGCGAAGGAAAAGGGCACCTATCCGGTTTTCGCCGGCAGCGACTGGCATACCGGCGCCTATTTCCGCGAGCGCGGCTACAACAGCCCGGCGTGGCTGGACCTGGCGGCCCAGGTGGCGGTCAACGGCCTGCGCAACGGCTGGCTGCTCGCGGTGGCGCCCAACATGTCGACCGCGCAGATCGCGGGCAGTACCGCGTCGATCGACCCGATCTACTCGGCGTTCTACTACGAGGAGAAGAAGGACTACCGGCGTCCGGTGGCCGCGCCCGGGCTGTCGCTGGAGACCTGGCCGTACTACGAGAAGGGCGCGTGGAAGCTGGACCAGTTCGCCTCGGTGCGGCAGAACGCGCGCCGCCAGCGCCACATCGACCAGTCGATCAGCTTCAACTTCTACGTACCTTCCACCATCCGTGCCTCGACCCTGCTGGATCTGCACATGACGGCGTGGCGGGAAGGGCTGAAGACCACCTACTACGTGCGCTCGAACGATATCGATATCGCGGAGTGCGAATGGTGTTCGAGTTGACGCGCTGACCCGCTTCCCCCGCCCTGCGGGGGAAGCCGGCCCGAAGGGCCGGATGGGGCCCGCTTTTCGCCCGCCTGCGGTGCGCGCCCCCACCCCAGCCCTCCCCCGCACGCGGGGGAGGGAGCATGAACCCACATCGAGGACCCGGACACCATGTCTGCCACCGCACCGCTGACCGCCACGCCCCGCACCGCCACGCCGCTCGAACGCATCCGCATCCTGGAGCCGCGCCATCCCAACCGATCCACCGGGATCATCAACGGCCGCACCTCCGGCATCCTCAACTGGAACGATATCCCCTACCCGTCCTTCTACCGCGCCTACAAGGAACTCTCGACCAACTTCTGGATCCCGGACGAGGTCGACATGAAGGGCGACGCGCGCCAGTACGGCGAGTTGTCGGCGCGCGAGAAGCACGCCTTCGATTCGATCATCGGCCTGCTGGCCACTCTGGACTCGCCGCAGACGCGCTTCATCTACAACGTGGCCGAGTACATCACCGACCCGGCCGCGCACGCCAACGCGGCGATCATCGGCCAGCAGGAGGTGATCCACAACGAGAGCTACAGCTACGTGCTGGCCTCGATCACCGACCTGGCCAACCAGAAGCGGATCTTCGAGATCGCCCGCACCCACCCCACGATCCTCAGGCGCAACGCGCCGATCATGGGCTCCTACGACGACTTCATGCGCGAGAAGACCGCCGAGACCCTGCTGCGCGCGCTGATCCAGTCCTCGATCCTGGAGGGCATCAATTTCTATTCCGGCTTCGCCTATTTCTACAACCTGGTGCGCCAGAACCGGATGGCCGGCACCGGCAAGATCATCAGCTTCATCAACCGCGACGAGCTGGCCCACACCAAGTTCATCAGCGAGGTGATCCGCGCCATCGTCGGCGAGAACGCGGAGCTGCAGACCGACGAGCTGACCGAGTACGTGCACCGCGCCTTCGAGCACGCGGTGGAGCTGGAGGTGCAGTGGACCGGCGAGGTGCTCGACGGCATCGACGGCATCAACATCGACGAGATGATCCGCTACGTGAAGTACCGGGCCAACAAGATGGCCGGGATGCTCGGCATCGAAAGCCTGTACCCGGACACCGCCGACAACGTGATGCCGTGGATCCGGGCCTACGCCGACAACTTCACCGAGACCAAGACCGACTTCTTCGAGATGCGCAACGCGTCGTACAAGAAGACCAACCTCGACAACGGCTTCGACGACCTGTGAGCCGGCGCCGTTGCCCCGGCTGGCCTCTTGCCGTTCGCCGCGCAGCGGGCAGCCCTGGCGCGCAGGCCGCGCCGGGCGGCACATTCTCCGCCTCGGCGCGACCCTGGTCGCGAAGCACCTCGCGCGCAGGCGCGCTCCTGCGGCCCGGCTCCGTTCCGGGTCGTCGCGGAACCGCACCGGCCTGCGCCCCCAGCGCATGCGCATCCTGATCGCCTTCACCTCCCTCAGCGGCAACACCCGCGACGTGGCGCGGCTGGTGCGCGAGCGCTGCCGGGCGCGCGGACATGCGGTCAGCTGGATAGAGACCGGCATCGACGAGCTGTCCGCCGCCGGCCCCGATCCGCGCCACGACCTGTACCTGTTCGGCGCCTGGTCGGACAACGGCGGACGCACGCCGGCGGAGATGAAACGCTTCATCGCGCAGCTGGTGCAGGCGGTAGGCAAGCCCCGGCAGGTCGCGGTGTTCGGCACCGGCGAGACCCAGTGGGGCCAGGAGTACTACTGCGGCGCCGTGCGTCGCATCGCCGCCTTCTTCGATTCCCCGCATCCGCGCCTGGAGATCGAACAGATGCCGCACGGTCGCCGCGACAGCGAACGGATCGCGCAATGGACCGACCACGTCCTCGACACCCTCGGGAGCCCTGCCCATGCACACCCTGCACGCCGCATCGCCTGACGACTGGCGGGCGGCCATCTCCGCCCATCCGCGCCTGCTGGTGGACTACCACAAGGACGATTGCCCGGCCTGCCGGATGCTGGACCTGTCGCTGCAGCGCTTCGCCGGCGAACCGGCGGCCGCCGGCCTGGTCGTGCTCAAGGCCCGGCTGGAAACGCTGGGCGAGGACTTCTTCCGCGGCCTCGGCCTGCGCCAGACGCCCACCCTGTCGCTGGTCGGCGACGGCGTCGAGCGGTGCCGCCTGCCCGGGTTCCAGCCGCCGGCCCGGATCGCGGCGGCGGTGCTCAGGTGGCTGCCCCCTGGGCCTGCGTCGGTGGTGCGCGGAACCGGCACCGGGCGTCCGCAAGGCTGAAGCCGCTTGGGGAGGGGTGGGGAAAGGGCATGCGATTCACAGCGTCAATCGATCCGATATGCAACGCGAATGGCCGGATCCTCATTTAAGCGGCGGCCCGGCCGATAACCGGACTGCCGAACGCGCAGTTCGGCACGGGTGGCGCGTCCGGCAGCGCCCGGGCCACCCCCTCCCCCCTCGCGTGTCCACGGACGGCCCGGCGCCCCCTCGTGAAGCGCGCACCCTCCCCCCCAGGTGAGTCATGAACAACTTTCTGCAACGCTTCACGGTCGGCAAGCGCATGTTTGCCGGCTTCGGCCTGATGCTCGCGCTGATGGCCTCCATCGCCGTGGTGTCGGCCTGGTCGCTGTCCACCCTCGAGGGGCACCTCGAGAAGATCACCGTCGAACGGGTGACCAAGACCCGGCTGGCCGACGCGCTGTACCGCTCGGCCGGCGATCTCAACCTGCACCTGCATGCCATGCTGCTGGCCGGCGACGAGGATCGGCTGCGGCAGGCCCTGGCCGGCATCGCCGCGGCCCGCGAAGCGTTCGGCCAGGCCTACGAGCAGCTGCAGGCGATGCCGGCCCGCGAAGGCGGCCGCAAGGCGCTGGCGGCGGTGGGCGCGGCCCACGACGCCGCGGCGCCGCTCAACGACGAGGTGATCGGCCTGGCCACCGCCGGCCGCCGCGACGAGGCCGTGGCCTACCTCCAGGACCAGGCCGCCGCCGGCCTCGACCGGTGGCGCGCGAGCGTGGACGCCTACCTCCAGCGCGAAGCATCGATGATGGACGAGGCGCGGACGGCGGCGGTGGCCGCCGCGGCCGCCGCGCGCACCACGCTGTTCATCGTGCTCGGGTTCGCCGTGGTCCTGGGCGTGTTCCTGGGCGTGGTGTTCACCCGCAGCCTGACCGGCCCGCTGGCACGGGCCGCGGCCGCCGCGCGCGAACTGGCCGCCGGCCGCATCGACGGCGCCCGGCTGGAGGGCGGCACCGACGAGGCCGGCGAAGTGCTGCGCGCGGTGCAGGCCACCCGCGAGACGCTGCAGACCCTGGTGTCGGATGCGATCGAACTCGGCCGCCAGCACGACCTGGGCAACATCTCCGTGCGCCTGGACGAAACGGCGGTGCAGGGCGAGTTCCGCCACCTGACCGCGGTCATCAACGCGGTGATGCACGAACACATCCAGGCCGCGCTGCACGCCGGCCACCTGGCCGCCGCCTATGCCCGTGGCGACCTGCGCGAGGACTTCCCGCGCGTGCCGGGCGGCAAGGCGGTGCTGATGGAGGCCATGGACAGCGTGAAGGCGAGCCTGCTGGCGCTCAGCCAGGAGATCGGCACGATCAGCCAGGCCGCGACGCGCGGCGACTTCAGCCTGCGCGGCGACGAGGCCCGCTTCGAGTTCGGCTTCCGCGACATGGTGGCGGACCTCAACCGCCTGATGGCCACCACCGACGGCAGCCTGCAGTCGATCTCGCAGCTGCTCAAGGCGATCGCCCGGGGCGACCTGGGCGCGCGTATGGAGGGTGAGTACGAGGGCGTGTTCGCCGAGATGCGCGATGACGCCAACGCCACCGTGGGCCACCTGACCACCATGGTCAGCCGCATCCAGCAGGCCTCGCGCAGCATCGACAGTTCCGCCGCCGAGATCTCGGCGGGCAACGCCGACCTGGCGCGCCGCACCGAGCAGCAGGCCGCCAACCTGGAGGAGACAGCCGCCACGATGGAGGAGCTGACCTCCACCGTGCGCCAGAACGCCGAGCACGCGCGCTAGGCCAACCAGCTGGCGATCGGCGCGACCGGCGTGGCCTCCGAAGGCGGCCAGCTGGCCGTGCGGGTGGTCGAGACCATGGCCGGGATCGAGGAATCCTCGCGCAAGATCGCCGAGATCATCTCGCTGATCGACGGCATCGCCTTCCAGACCAACATCCTGGCGCTGAACGCGGCGGTGGAAGCCGCGCGCGCCGGCGAGCAGGGCCGCGGCTTCGCGGTGGTGGCCTCGGAGGTGCGCTCGCTGGCGCAGCGTTCGGCCAGCGCCGCCAAGGAGATCAAGCAGCTGATCGACGACTCGGTGGAGAAGGTGGCCAACGGCTCGGAGCTGGTGCGCCAGGCCGGGGACACGATGCACCAGATCGTGGGCAGCGTGGAGCGGGTGACCAGCATCATGGCCGAGATCTCGGCCGCCTCGCAGGAACAGTCCGCCGGCATCGAGCAGGTGAGCCAGACGGTGGTGCAGATGGACGAGGCCACCCAGCAGAACGCCGCGCTGGTGGAGGAAGCCAGCGCCGCGGCCCGTTCCATGGAGGAGCAGGCCAGCGAGCTGGTCGAACTGGTGTCGGTGTTCCGCCTGGCCGGCCAGACGCCGGCCCCCGCGGCCCCGGTTCCGGCCGCCCCCGTCCGCCCGCAGGCGGACACGCCCCCGCGCCCTCGGGCTCCCAGGGCACCCGCCCCGGCCCCGCGCCCGGCGCCGGTGCTGGACGCGGCGATCGCCGGCGACGAGGACTGGCGCGAGTTCTAGGACGCCGCGCAGGCCGGGCCTGCCACGACGCGATCGACCTGCGCCGGCCCCTCGTGGGGCCGGCGCCGTTCTTCGTCGCCGGTGGTCGCGGTCCGGAGGCCGGCGCGATGCTGCGATCCACCACCGGGGTTGAAGCCACACGGTGGCGGCGTTGCAATGCCAGGGCCTTTCCCCCGTGCGACCGCCCATGAGCCAGCTGTTCTCGCCGCTCCGCATCGGCCCCCTGGAACTGCCCAACCGCATCGTCATCGCCCCCATGTGCCAGTACTCGGCGCACGACGGCGTGGCGTCGGACTGGCACCACATCCACCTGGGCCACCTGGCGCTGTCCGGGGCCGGGCTCCTGATCCTGGAGGCGACCGCGGTGCAGGCCGACGGCCGCATCAGCCATGCCGACCTGGGCCTGTGGAACGACGACCAGGAGGCGGCGCTGGCCGCGCTGCTGGCCTCGCTGCGGCGCTGGTCGCCGATGCCGCTGGGCATCCAGCTGGCGCATGCCGGGCGCAAGGCGTCCACCGCGCGGCCGTGGGAGGGCGGCGGCCCGATCGCCGCCGGCGAGCCCGGCGGCTGGACCACCGTGTCCGCCTCCGCGCTGGCGTACGACGAACGGCATCCCGCGCCGCAGGCGCTGGACGCGGCCGGCATCGATGCGCTGGTGGATGCGTTCGTCGACTCCGCCCGCCGCGCCGCGCGCATCGGCCTGGACCTGGTCGAACTCCACGCCGCGCACGGCTACCTGCTGCACCAGTTCCTGTCGCCGCTGTCCAACCGGCGCGACGACGACCACGGCGGCAGCCTGGAGAACCGCATGCGCCTGGTGCTGCGGGTGTTCGACGCGGTGCGCGCAGCGCTGCCCGGGCGCATGGCGCTGGGCGTGCGCATCTCGGCCACCGACTGGGTCGAGGGCGGCTGGGACCTGGAGCAGAGCATCGCCCTGGCGCGCGCGCTCGACGCGCGCGGCTGCCACTTCATCCACGTCTCCAGCGGCGGCCTGGATCCACGCCAGCGGATCGAGCCCGGCCCCGGCTACCAGGTGCCGTTCGCCGCGGCGATCCGCGCGCAAGTGCGGATGCCAGTGGTCGCGGTGGGGATGATCACCCGGCCGCGCCAGGCCGAGGCGGTGGTCGCCGAGGGCCATGCCGATGCGGTGGCCCTGGCCCGCGGCATCCTCTACGACCCGCGCTGGCCCTGGCATGCCGCTGCCGAGCTGGGCGCCTCGGTGCAGGCGCCACCGCAGTACCTGCGCTGCGAGCCGGCGCAGGCGCGGGGCGTGTTCGCCGCGCCCCGGGGTCGGTAACAGCTGCAACCGCCGTCCGCGCGGGGCCCGCGCTCGCATACCATGGCGCGCCTATGCGCCACGACTACATCCTCGCCCTCTCCTGCCCGGACCGCCCCGGCATCGTCTACCGCGTCTCCGGGCTGCTGTTCGAACACGGCTGCAACATCCTCGACGCGCAGCAGTTCGGCGACGGCGAATCGGGGCGGTTCTTCCTGCGCGTGCATTTCGACGTGCCGGCCGACGGCGATTTCAACGCGGTGCGCGAGGCGTTCGCGCCGCTGGCCGAGGCCTGCGGGATGGAGTGGGCGATGCACGACGTGCAGCGGCGCGCGCGGCTGCTGGTGCTGGTCAGCCGCCAGGGCCACTGCCTCAACGACCTGCTCTACCGCACCCGCAGCCGCCAGCTGCGCGCCGACATCGCCGCGGTGGTGTCCAACCATCCCGACTACGCCCAGCTCGCCGGCTCCTACGACGTGCCGTTCCACCACCTGCCGGTCGATGCCGCGAACCGCGCCGAGCAGGAGCGCGCGATCCTCGACCTGGTGGAGCGCGAGCAGGTCGACCTGGTGGTGCTGGCGCGCTACATGCAGATCCTCTCGCCCGGGCTGTGCGAGGCGCTGGCCGGGCGGGTGATCAACATCCACCACAGCTTCCTGCCCAGCTTCAAGGGTGCCCAGCCCTACCACCAGGCGCATGCGCGCGGAGTCAAGATCATCGGCGCGACCGCGCACTACGTGACGCCGGACCTCGACGAGGGCCCGATCATCGAGCAGGACGTGGTCCACGTGGACCATTCGATGACGCCGGCGGCACTGGCGCGGATCGGCAGCGACATCGAGTCGCGGGTGCTGGCGCGCGCGGTGCGCCTGCACGTCGAACACCGGATCCTGCTCAACGGCCACCGCACGGTCGTGTTCCGCTGAGCCGCCATTCCCGGATGCCCTGGGGCGATGCAGGTGCGCGCCCGCCGCCTGCAGCCGGATCGATCCGATCGCCTCGGCATCCCGGCACCTGGCCCGGTACGCCCGCCGTAGCGCGACATCTCCCGCGGCCCTTCCGCCAGCCGCGAGGCCGACGTCGGGAGGATGCCCGAAGCCGCCTCGCCGACGCTTGACCCCGCCCCTGGACCGGCGTAATGTCCCGCCCGCCAAGGTACGTATCGCTTTATCTTGATAGAGCGATATGTTTGAAAGGGAAGCCGGTAGGACCCACGGGTCGAAGCCGGCGCTGCCCCGCAGCGGTATGTGGAAACGACCTTCGCCATAAGCACTGGGCATTGCCCGGGAAGCGGCGAACAGTAGGGAGGACGCGCCCCGTCCTGCGTCCACGAGCCCGAAGACCTGCCTCGGCCGGAGAGCGATCTCCGTCGACCTGGCGCCCGTGGGAGGCGCGGGAAGGTCGCGCCTTTCGAACCAAGGCGCGTGCCTTCGCGTGTGTCCGCACGGCTCCGCATCGCCCGAGGGGGCGACCACGAACCGAGGAGTACACGTACATGACCACCGTATGCAATCTGGGCTTTCCCCGCATCGGCCTGCGACGCGAACTGAAGAAGGCCGTCGAGGCCTACTGGCGCGGCGACTCCACCGCCGGACAGCTGCACGACCAGGCCAGGGCGCTCCGGCTGCGGCACTGGCAGCTGCAGCACGCCGCAGGCGCCGATGTCGTGCCCTGCAACGATTTTTCCCTGTACGACCACGTGCTGGACACGGCCGTGCTGTTCGACGCGATTCCCGCACGCTACAGGCCCCTGTTCGATGCGGACCCCTTGCGCGGCTACTTCTCGATGGCGCGTGGCTGGCAGGACGACGGCCTCGACCTGCCTGCGCTGGAGATGACCAAGTGGTTCGACACGAACTACCACTACCTGGTGCCGGAGCTGGAGCGCGGGCAGTCGTTCCGCCTGCGTGGCGACAAGCCGCTTGCGGAGTTCATCGAAGCGCGCGACGCCGGCGCCAGGGCACGCCCGGTGCTGCTGGGCCCGGTGAGCTTCCTGCTGTTGTCCAAGTGCGTGGACGGCAGCCAGGCCCTGGACCTGTTGCCGGCGCTGCTTACGGCGTACGCGCAACTGCTTGCCCAGCTCCGGGATGCCGGCGCGCAGTGGGTCCAGCTGGACGAGCCCTGCCTGGTGCTGGATCTCGGCGATGCGGAGCGGCGCGCATACGAGGAGGCCTATCACACGCTTGCCGATGCGGCCGGCCCGAAGCTGCTGCTGGCGACCTACTTCGGCACGCTGGAGCACAACCTGCCGTGGGCCGCATCCCTGCCGGCCCAGGGCCTGCACGTGGACCTGGTGCGTGCGCCCGGACAGCTGGATGCGGTGCTCGGTGCGCTGCGCGAGGACTGCGTGCTCTCGCTCGGGCTGGTGGACGGTCGCAACATCTGGCGCGCCGATCTCGACCGGGCCGTGCTGCTCGCGCGCAGCGCCGCCGACCGCCTCGGCAAGGAGCGCCTGCAGGTGGCGCCCTCGTGTTCGATGCTGCACGTGCCCATCGACGCGAGCCTCGAAACCGGACTGGCGACGGAGCTTCGCGGCTGGCTTGCCTTCGCCAAGGAGAAGCTCAGCGAGCTTCGGGTGGTGGCCGATGCGCTCAATGGCCTGGCATCGGCAAACGCGACCCTCGAGCTCGCACGCGAGCGTCTCCAGCAACGCCGCCGGTCCAGGCGCGTCCACCGGGCCGAGGTCGCTGCGAGGGTCGAGGCCCTCACCCCGGACGATGCGCGCCGCAAGAGCCCATATGCGCAGCGCAGCGCGCTCCAGCAGCGCCGCTATGGCTTGCCGGCGTTCCCGACCACCACGATCGGGTCATTTCCGCAGACCCCGGAGGTGCGCAAGGCGCGCGCCGCGTTCAGGGCCGGCCGGCTGGACGAGTCACAGTACGTCCAGTTCCTCGAACAGCAGACCGCGCACTGCGTGCAGGTACAGGAGCAGATCGGCATCGACGTGCTGGTGCATGGCGAGTTCGAACGCAACGACATGGTCGAGTATTTCGGCGAGCAGCTGGAAGGATTCGCCTTCACCCGGAACGGCTGGGTCCAGAGCTACGGCTCGCGCTGCGTGAAGCCGCCGATCATCTATGGCGACGTGTCGCGCCCCGCGCCGATGACGGTGCGCTGGTCGACCTACGCCCAGTCGCTGACCCAACGACCGATGAAGGGCATGCTGACCGGCCCGGTGACCTTGCTGCAGTGGTCGTTCGTGCGCGACGACCAGCCGCGTGCGGACACATGCCGGCAGATCGCGATTGCGCTGCGCGACGAGGTGGCGGACCTGGAGGCGGCCGGCATCGGCATCATCCAGGTCGACGAACCCGCGCTGCGCGAGGGCCTGCCGCTGCTGCGCAAGGACTGGGACGCGTATCTGGAATGGGCCGTGGAGTGCTTCCGCATCACGACTTCGCCGGTGGACGATGAGACGCAAATCCACACCCACATGTGCTACTCGGAGTTCAACGACATCATCGAAGCGGTCGCCGCGATGGACGCGGACGTGATCTCGATCGAAACCTCGCGGTCGCGGATGGAGCTGCTGGATGCGTTCGCGCAGTTCCGCTATCCCAACGCCATCGGCCCGGGCATCTACGACATCCATTCCCCGCGCATTCCCGATCGCGATGAGATGGGCGACCTGCTCCGCAAGGCCACGTCGGTGCTCGCGGTCGACCAGATCTGGGTCAACCCGGACTGCGGACTCAAGACCCGCGGCTGGGCCGAGACAACGGCCGCCCTGGAGGCGATGGTTGCGGCGGCCAAGGAGTTGCGCCTGGACCAGGCGGCCGCCTAGCGTCCATGCCCCTCATGGGGGCGAGACCTGTTCCACCGATGCACCCGCCGCGCCGAGTGCGGCGCGCGTGGGTGCATCGCCTTCCGGCGTCACCGGCCGCGTGAGCTCCCACAGGACGCTCGCGCGCAAGCCCGCCTCGATCGCATCCTGCGCCGACCACAGCACGCAGTAGTCGCGCGCCAGCCCGCACAGGTGCACTTCCTCGATGCCGCGCTCGCGCAGCCAGCCGGCCAGGCCGGTGGGCGGGCGGCGGCCGTCCGGACCGACGTTCTCGCGGAAGGCGCTGTAGGAATCCACCTGCGGGCGGGTGCCCTTGCGCAGCACCAGGTCCACCGGGCTCCAGTCCACGCGCGGGTCGAGCGCCGCGCCCGGGGTGCCCTGCACGCAATGGTCGGGCCACAGCACCTGCGGATGGCCGTGCAGTTCGATGGTCTCGAACGGCTGGCGCCCGGCGTGGCTGGAGGCGAAGGAGGCGTGGCCGCGCGGATGCCAGTCCTGGGTGGCGACCACGGTGCGGTAGGCGCGCGAGGCGAGCAGGTCGGCGATGCCGGGCACGATCGCGTCGCCCTCGTGGCAAGGGAGCGCGCCGCCGGGCATGAAGTCGGGCTGGAGGTCGATCACCAGCAGGGCGGTGGTGGGGGGGTGGGGCGTGGGCATCGTGGGGGCGTGACGGGGAGGGGGAGGGGCGGGGGGCGGCTGGCCCCCACCCCGGCCCTCCCCCGCAGACGGGGGAGGGGGATCCGGCCCTGCCCCGCAGGCGGGGGAGGATGAATCAGGCCCTGCTCCGCGGGGGGAGGGGGATGGCGGGGCCCGCCGCGGGAGGGTGACAGCGCGCGGCGGGGCGGGCCGGCGCGCGGACTCAGGTGATCGAGGCCTGGTAGATCGACTCGATCGAGGCGTCGAGCGCCTTGTTGAACTCGTCGTCGCTCTGCTGCGCGGTCAGGCCTTCGGTCAGCGCGCGGCTGAAGCTGGCGATCACGCCGGGGTTGCGGGCGAGCCGGGCGTTCGCCTCGTCGCGGCTGTAGCCACCCGAGAGCGCGACCACGCGCAGCACCACCGGGTGCTCCACCAGCTCCTTGAAGAAGCCGTCCACCTCGGGAAGGGTGAGCTTGAGCATCACCGGGCCGGACGGATCGAGCGCGTCCAGGCGCTCGAGCAGGCCCTGCTTGAGCGCGACCTCGATCTGCGCCTTGTCGGCGGCCTTGATGTCCACCTCCGGCTCGATGATCGGCACCAGTCCGGCGGCGACCACCTGGCGGGCGACCTCGAACTGCTGGTCCAGCACCGCGGCGATGCCCCTGGCGTTGTTGGCCTTGATCACCGAGCGTTCCTTGGTGCCGAACACGCCGCGCGCCCTGGCCCGCTCCAGCAGGTCGGCCAGGCCGGGCATCGGCTTCATCACCTGCACGCCGTCGGCCTCGTCGGCCAGGCCCTTGTCGATCTTGAGGAACGGCACCACGCCCTTGTCTTCCCACAGGTAGGCGACCGCGTTCTTGCCCGCGAACTCGCCGTCCATGGTGCGCTCGAACAGGATCGCGCCGAGGATGCGCTGGTCGAACGCGGGACTGCCGACGATCCGCGCGCGCATCGCGTGCACCTGCGCGAACATCTCTTCCTCGTTCGAGTACGCCGACTCGTCGACGCCGTAGAGCTTGAGCGCCCGGGGCGTGCTGCCACCACTCTGGTCGAGCGCGGCGATGAAGCCCTTGCCGGAAGCGATGCGTTCGCGTTGCTGCGGGTGGATGGCCACGGTGTCGGTTCTCCTGTGCGGTGGCGGGACGGGAACCGGGATGATAG
The DNA here is from genome assembly GCF_007859305.1 of Luteimonas wenzhouensis. Lineage (GTDB taxonomy): Bacteria > Pseudomonadota > Gammaproteobacteria > Xanthomonadales > Xanthomonadaceae > Luteimonas > Luteimonas wenzhouensis. Next base: position 88,520 of record NZ_VOHE01000005.1, on the reverse strand, counting down.
CGCCAGCCGCCGGCGAACGCCGGCCGCGCCGGCGCCGCCGCGCACGAGGGACGCGGGCGGCCCGCGCCGCGGCGTGCAGGCTCAGGCCGCGGGGTCGGGATCGTCGCCGGCGGTCGCCGCCAGCACCTCGCCGGTGTGCTGGCCCAGGGTCGGCGCGGCGAAGGGCTCGGGGCCCGGGGTGCGGCCGAAGCGGATCGGCCAGGCCACGCCGCGGTAGCTGCCGAGCACCGGGTGCGGCAGCTCGGCGATCAGGCCCTCGGCCAGGACCTGCGGGTGGTCGAACATGTCCTCGACCTGGCGCGCGGCCGCGCACGGCACCTCGTCGCCGAAGATCTGCTCCCACTCCAGCGCGGTGTGCGCCTGCAGCGCCTGGCGCAGCCGCGGCACGATCTCGTCGGCGTGGCTGGCGCGCTTGCGCACCGTGTCCAGGCGCGGATCGTCGGCGAGCTCGGCCAGCCCGGTCTTCTCGCACAGCGCGCGCCAGAAGCGCGGCGTGTTGGCCGACAGGTACAGGTAGCCCTCGCGGGTGGGATGGATCCCGGTCACCCCGCCCGAGCGCATGTCGCGGCTGATGTCGTGGCCCTCGCCCCGGGCCCAGATCATGCGCGCCGACTGCATGGTCAACGCCGCGCGCAGCAGCGACACGCCCACGTACTGGCCCTGGCCGCTGCGCTCGCGCTCGTACAGCGCCGAGGCCACGCCGGCGGCAAGCAGGGCCGCCGCGTAGTAGTCGACCACCGATCCGTAGATCAGCTCCGGCGGCCCGCCGCGCTTGCCCTGCATGGCGCACATGCCGGTCATGGTCTGCAGCACCTGGTCGTAGCCGGCCTTGTCCTTCATCGGCCCGGTCTCGCCGTAGCCGGTGACGGCGCAGTAGACCAGCCGCGGATGCAGGGCCGAGAGGGTCTCGTAGCCGATGCCCAGCCGCTCGGGCACGCCCGGGCGGAAGTTGTGCACCAGCACGTCGGCCTCGCGCAGCATGCGGTAGAGCACCGCGCGTTCGTCCTCGCGCTTGAGGTCCAGCACCACGCCCCGCTTGCTGCGGTTCACGCCGAGGAAGGCACGGCTCTCGGCCTCCAGGGTGGACGGGTAGTTGCGCAGGTTGTCGCCGCCGGGGGGTTCGACCTTGATCACGTCCGCGCCCTGGTCGGCCAGCAGCGTGCAGCCGTAGGGGCCGGCGATGTAGGCACTGAGGTCGAGCACGCGGACGCCGCTGAGCGGGCCCGCGTCGCCGCGGCGGTCTTGGGGGAACACAGGGCTCAATGGGGCCTCCGGCGGTTCGTCCATGGTCGGGGGTCTGGCAAGTCTCGCCCACGGCCCGGCGCCGGGACAGCGCCGGCGCCTATCTTCAACGCACAGGGAAACTTGCTTGCAGGGCGCGTGTTCACATCGCCCCGCAATCGTCGTGCGCGCGGCCGTCGGGCGACGGCGCCAGGTGCAGCCAGGTCAGCCGCCAGCAGCGGTCGCGGCGGCCGCCGGCGGCGTACCAGGGCTCGAAGTCGAGCGGCGCACGGCCCTCGCAGTGCAGGCGCAGCACCGGGGCCGCGCCCTCGCCCGCAGGCGGCAGTTCCTCGATCCGCAGCGTCGCGTCGTCGCCGGGCAGGCGCACGGTCTCGCGCGGCTTGAAGCCGTCGATCAGTCCGGTGGCGTAGGCCAGCGGGCCGCGGCTGAGCGCGAGCCAGGCGTTGTGCAGCACCTGCTGGCGCACCGGCGAGCCGTCGGGCGCGCGCGATTCCTGCACGTTGCGGTGCACCCGGCGGTGCACGCGGGGACGCATCGGCAGCTCGAGCACCACCGCGTCGCCCGGCGCCCACTCGCGCTCGATGTCGGCGTAGGCGCCGGCCGCCACCGGCGCCGGGGCGCCGCCGGCGACCGCCAGGGTCGCGCCGTCGGCCCAGGCCGGCACCCGCACCCGCAGGCGGAAGCGCGCCGGCGCGTCGGGTTCGACCTCGATGCGCACGCTGCCGGCGAACGGGTAGCCGGTGCGCTGGCGCAGCAGCGCCTGGCCGCCGCCGGGCAGCGGCAACCGCGCCTGGCCGGGGCCGAGCAGGTTGGCGACCACGCCGCGCTCGTCGTGCGCCCAGGCCACCGCCGGCAGCTCCTCGAGCGCCATCGCGCCGCTGGACTTGCAGCAGCGCCAGTAGTTGGTGTGGATGCGGCGGCCGTTGGCGAACGAGTAGTAGACCCAGTCCTCCCCGTTCGGCGCCTGCGCGCCGAGCAGGTCGTTGTAGGCGCTGCGCTCGATCTCCTCGGCGTGGCGCACGTCGCCGGTGATCGCCAGCAGCTCGCGGTTGAGCTGGATCCACGCCAGCACCGAGCAGGTCTCGATGTAGGCCTCGGGATCGAACACGCCGGCCGGGTTGAACACCTCGCGCGAACGGTGGCCGATGCCGCCGAACGGACCGCCGCCCAGGCTCAGGTGGTGGTCGCGGATCGCCTGCCACTGCAGGTCGAGCGCCCGGCGCAGGTCCTCGCGGCCGGTGGCGCGGTACAGCCGCGCCAGCCCGACCAGGTTCCAGCACAGCTGGTAGGCCTTGCCGGTGGCGATCTCCGACGGGTCGGCGCCGGCCAGCGCGCGGTCGAGCAGGGCCAGGCGCGGCTGCGCGTTGGCCTGCTCGAGGATGCGTTCGGCCAGTTCCAGGTAGCGTGGTTCGCCGGTCTCCAGGTACAGCGCGGCGGCGGGGTCGAGCAGCACCGTGGCCGACATGCCGTGGTGGTTGCCGACGCTGGTGATGTCCAGGCCCTGTTCGCAGAACACCCGCCAGCACAGGTCGGCGATGCGGCGCGCGCCGTCGAGGTGGCGGATCTGCCCGAAGCAGCGGTGCACCTCCATCAGCCCCAGCAGCAGGTAGGCATGGGTCCAGATGTCCCAGGTGCGCAGCGCCGGCTCGCCGTTCCAGCTCTCGGGCCTGGGCGGCTGCGGCACCATGAACCGGCGCGCCGGCGCATAGGTGCCCAGGTAGCCGTCGGCCGCCTGCACCTGCAGCAGGTGGTCGGCCACCGCCAGCACGCGCCCGCGCAGGTCCGCGTCGTCGCTGCGCGCGGCGGCCTTGGCCGCGGCCGCCAGCCACTTGCCGGCGTGCTCGCCGTACCAGTCGCCTTCCTCGTTGTGCTCGCGGTGGGCGGGGTCGAATATCGCGATCGCCGGGCTGTCCGGCCCGGTGATGAACGTGGACAGCCGGCCGCGCCGGTTGGCCTCCAGCGCCTCGCCGAGCAGTCCGTCCAGGCGCACCTGGCCCGGCCGGGCCAGGGCCTGCGCGCAACCGGTCCGCTCAGCCACGGGGCGGCTCCGCGTCCACCACGCAGCGGAAGCCCACCGTGCCCGAGCGGTCCTTGCACGGGGCCATCAGCAGGTACTTTCCGTGCTGGTCCAGGCGGTAGGCCTGGGGGAAGTACCAGTGCGAAGTCTGCGGCCGGTAGTTGCTGCCGCCGCGCAGGATCGCGGCGCGGGTGTGTTCGTCGACGAACTCGTCGGTCCACTGCCAGACGTGGCCCACCAGGTCCTCGACGCCGAACGGCGAAGCGCCCTGCGGATGCCGGCCGACCTCGTCGGGCGGCAGCAGGCGGCGGCCGCGGTTGACCTTCGGCACGCGGCTCTCGTCCCACTCGTTGCCCCACGGGTACAGGCGCCCGTCGGTGCCCTGCGCGGCGTACTGCCATTCCCATTCGCGCGGCAGGCGCTTGCCGGCCCAGGCCGCGTAGGCGCGCGCGTCCTCCAGCGACACCCAGGTGACGGGCCGGTTCTCCCAGCCCGGGCGCGGCGCGCCGTCCACCCAGTGGCGCAGGAAGTTGGCCGCGTCGCGCGGCCGGTAGCCGCTGTCCTGGAGGAAGCGCTGGAACTGCGCGTTGGTGACCGGGTGCCTGTCGATGTGGAACGCCGGCAGCGTCATGCGCCGCAAGTGGTGGCGCCGCGGGCTGTTCTCCCACGGGTACTGTACGTCCACCCCGGCCCAGTTGAAGCCCTCGATCTCGATCCCGCCGACCTTGAACAGGAACTCGCCGGCCGGGATGGTGACCATGCCCTCGGGCGCCTCGGCGCACGGCCGGGTGGGGGCGACGTCGACGATCGTCTGCGGCAGCGGCCGCCAGGCCGCGGAGTGCGCGTTCAGCGGGGTGGCGGCCATCGCCGCGATCCGGGCCAGGAACGCATCCAGGCCCGGCTCCTCCACGCCCGGGGCCAGCGCCAGCACCGCGCCGAAGCCGCGCGCCTCCATCGGCAGTTCGATCAGCGCGCGGCCCTCGACCACCCGCGGCTGCAGCTCGCGCCCGTGCCACACGTCGTAGTAGCGCGTGCCGTCCACGTGCTCGACCGAGAACTGCTCGCCGTCGATGTCGTACTCGTTGCGGTTGGCCATCGTCCACAGCACCCGGCCCTCGCCGGGGAAGCGGCTGATGAACACGTTGCGCTGGGCGCTGATCTGGTAGGGCTCCCAGTCCATGCTCACCACCAGCGACGGGAACTGCCGGTAGATGGTGGCGATGCGGCGCAGCGCCTCGGCGTTGCGCGGGGTGAACTGGTTCCAGATGCCCCAGATGTTCTCCCAGGCGTTGTAGCCGATGCCGTTGAGGAAGCAGTACTGCAGGTCGTGGGTGCGGTCGCGGCCCCAGCGGTTCTCGTAGTTGACCATGTGGCGCGGCTCGAGCCACTTCCACTTGGACACCGGCGGCACCGGGCCGTCGGGCGCCTTCTTGCCCCAGCTCTGCACGTTCCAGATCAGCTGTTCCTCGGCGCTGATCGTGGACTCGGGCTGCACCACCACCGGGTGGCCGATCCGGTCGCAGGCGTCGAAGAACGCGCGCGGCACGCCGTTGAAGGTGTCGCCGTTGATGCCGTCGGCGCCGACCGCCTTGACGATCTCGGCCAGCCCTTCCCAGTGGGTGCAGCCGGGGTCGCGGGTGCCGTGGTCCCAGGGCTTGGCCGGCAGGAACACCCGCACGCCGCGGCGGTGGAACGCCTCGACGGCCTGCTTCAGGCCTTCCAGGCCGCCGGGCAGGTCGTGGGCGAGGTCGAACTGGTTGCGGTCGTCGATGCCGATGTTCGGGTAGATGTACCAGATCAGCACCGAGTCCAGGCCGCCGAAGCGCTCCTCGAGGTCGTCGAGGTAGCGGTCGACGGTGTACTGGCCGGTCTCGACGTCGTAGAAATAGCGGTCCTCGACCAGCATCTGGGCGTGGACGAAGTTGCGCTGCGCCCACTGCAGCTCGGGGCGGCGGTAGTTGGCGTCGTCGTAGCCGATGCGCACCAGGTGCTCGCGGCGCCAGTCGCGCAGCTCGGCCAGCCAGTCGGCCGAGCTCTCGTTGGCGTCGATCATCCAGTGGCCGATGTCGGCGAACGGCCACTGCGGCGCCTTGCCCGGAGTGGGCAGGTAGCGGCCGGTGGTGACGTGGGAGAACTTGTACTCGGTGCGCACCGGGGCCGGACCGTAGTCGGCGGTCGCGGGGTCGTGGTCGGGGATGTCGTAGCGTGAAGTCATGGACTTGGGCATCGTAGGGGAATGCGGACCGGGCCGCAGGCATCGCGCCGCTCGCGGCGCGCTCGTCGTGTCGCGGCGCACGCCACGCGCGCGCGCCGCCCGGCGCTCAGCCGGGAACCAGGCCGGCCCGCGGCAGCGGGCCGCGGTCGCGCCGGCCTGGGGCCATGGCGAGGGCGCTCACCGCGCGCCCCCACGGCCGGGCGCGGGCGCGCCGTCGAGCAATGCGAGCACCGACGCGCGGTCGGGAATGCTCGCCTGCGCGCCGGCGACCGTGCAGGCCAGGGCCGAAGCGGCGCTGGCCTCGCGCATCGCCTGCGCCAGCGCGTCGCCGCGTGCGAGCGCGGCCACCAGGGCGCCGCAGAACGTGTCGCCGGCGGCGGTGGTATCGACCACCTCGACCGCGAACGCGGGCTGGCGCAGGATCGCGTCGCCGTCGCGCGCCACGCAGCCCTCGCCGCCGAGGGTCACGATCGCGCGCGGCACCGGCAGCCGGCGCAGCGCCGCCTCCAGGTCGCCGGCATCGCCGGCGAGCATCGCCAGCTCGCCCTCGTTGACCACCAGCAGGTCCACCGCCTCCAGCAGCGCCGGCGGCAGCGCCTGCGCGGGCGCCGCGTTGAGCACCACGGCCACCCCGGCCGCGCGCGCGCGCGCGGCCCAGGCGGTCACGCTGTCGAGCGACGTTTCCAGCTGCAGCAGCAGGTGGCTGACGCCATCGAGCGGCGGCAGGTCGTCCGGGCGCAGCCGTTCGTTGGCCCCGGGCGCGACCACGATCGCGTTTTCGCCGGAATCGGCGATGCAGATGAAGGCCACCCCGCTGGCGTCCTCCACCGGCTTCTCCACCAGCTCGACCCCGGCCTCGCGCAGCGACCGGCGCAGGCGTTCGCCCTGGGCATCGGCGCCCAGTGCCACCAGCATCGTGGTCGGCGCGCCGCCGGCGCGCGCGCAGGCCACCGCCTGGTTGGCGCCCTTGCCGCCGGGGAAGGTCTGCAGGCCACCGCCGAGCACGGTTTCGCCCGGTGCCGGCACGCGCGGCGCGCGCACCACGAAATCGAGGTTGGCCGACCCGGCCACCAACACCCGGGGGGACGCGTTCGTGCTCATCGCGCCAGCACCTGCTGCACGTGGTTGTAGAAAGGCAGCGCGACCCGCGGCAGATCGTGGCCGCCGTCGCGGGGCCGGTGCTGCAGCAGCAGCAGGCCGATGCCGCCGGCGGCGGGGTCGATGACGAAGTAGGTGGACGAGGCGCCGGTCCAGCCCACCTGTCCCGGCGCGCCGTCTCGGCCGATCGCCGCCGGGTCGAGCAGGACCGAGAGTCCGAGCCCGAAGCCACGGCCGCGCCCGGCCTCGATCCAGGGATGGGCCAGGCCCATCGGCGCCAGCTGGTCGCGGAACATCGCGTCCACCAGCCCGGCCGGCACCAGCTGCCGTTCGCCGTGGCGGCCGCGCGCCAGCAGCATGCGCGCGAAGGCGAGGTAGTCGCGGGCGGTGGAGTACAGCCCGCCCGCGGCACTGGCATACGGCCGCAGCGGCATGCCCGGCACGTGGCCGGCCGGCAGCGCGGCCGGCACCAGCCGGCCCTGGGCATCGACCTCGCTCGGCTCCACCAGGCGGTGGCGCTGGTCCGGCGGCACCGAGAAGCCGGTGTCGCGCATGCCCAGCGGTTCGAAGAAGGCCTGCTGCAGGTAGGCCTCGAGCGGACGTCCGCTCCAGACCTCCACCAGCCGGCCCAGCACGTCGGTGGCCAGGCCGTCGTAGACGAAGCGCGTCCCGGGGTCGCGCTCGAGCGGCACGCGCGCGGCGCGCGCCACCAGGTCGGCCAGGTCGGCGCTGTCCTCCAGGCGCTGCGCCTCGCGCAGGCGCAGGGGCCCGGGTTCAAGCACCGCGAACCCGGCGGTGTGGGTGAGCAGGTGGCGCACGGTGACCGGCCGCGCCGGCGGCCGCAGCCGCCCGTCCTCCAGCACCTGCAGCCCGTCCAGTTCGGGCAGGTGCCTGGCGACCGGATCGTCGAGCGCGCCGTGGCCTTCGCCGACCAGTCGCAGCACCGCGGCCGAGACGATCGGCTTGGTCATCGAGCGGATGCGGTAGATCGCGTCCGCGCGCAGCGGCCGGGTGCGGGCCACGTCGGCGTGCCCCGCGGCCACGTCCACCAACACTTCGTCGGCGGTCGCCACCAGCAGCCGCGCGCCGGGGTAGCCGGCGTCGAGCACGGCCGCCTGCACCCAGGCGTCCGGCGCGGGCGGGGTCGCGGCCGCGACGGACATGGCGGCCGGCCACGCCACGAGCAACAGCAGGAGACGAAGCAGTGTCAGCACGATCGCATGCAAAAGGCAGGAGCCGCACCGCTGCTCGAGGGGAGGGCGAAGCGATGCGGTGCGGCCCCGCCGGGGAGAGGGCCGCCGGGCACGGGGCCCGGCGGGTGCGCGGCGGGGAGAGGACCGCCGCGCCGGGGACGATCAGAACGTGATCGTGTGCGTCAGCGAGTACATGCGCCCGCGGCCGGCCATCCAGTCGCGGTTGCTGGTGCTCGACTCGGAACCGAACAGGATGTACTGCCTGTCAAGCAGGTTCTCGATGCCGAGCGCCAGGCGCCCGTAGCGGCCGGTGTCGTAGCCCACGGTCAGGTCCAGCAGCATGCGCCCGGAGGTGTGCTCGCCGGTGTTGAGAGTGCGCCCGCGGTAGGTGGTGGACGAGAGCACCGCTTCGGCCCTGGGCGCGAAGCCCCACTGCACGTTCAGGCCGAACTTGTCGGGGCTGATGTCGCCGGCGCCCATGTGCTTGGTCAGCGGGCCGCCCGCGGTCCACCAGGTGCGGCCGAGGATGCGCGAATACATCGCGTTGACCTTCAGCGCGTTGCTGAAAGCGTAGCTGCCGAGCAGCTCGATGCCGTCGATCTCGACCGGGCCGCGGTTCATCACGAAGTCGCCGGTGACCGGATCGGTGCTCAGCGACACGCCGAACTCGGAGAAGCTGCGGTAGAGCGACATCCCCGCGACCAGGCGGTCGCCGCGGTAGTTGAAGCCGATCTCCTTGTTCTCGACGATGATCGCCTGCAGGTCGAGGATGCCGTCGACGCTCTGCCCCGGGGTGTTGATGTTGCGCAGCGGGATGCCGACGTTCGGCAGGCTGAAGCCCTCGCTGTACGAGGCGTAGGCCGACAGCTGGTCGGTGAACCGCCACACCAGGCCGAAGTTCGGCAGGGTGGCGCGGTAGTCGAGGGTGCCGCCGTCCACGTACACGCGGTTGTTGTAGTAGGTGGTGGTGTAGCCGTCGACCGACAGCTCGCCGCGCTCGCGGCGCACGCCCGCGCTCAGGGTCAGCTTGTCGCGGTCGTAGGACATCTGCACGTAGGGCGCGGTGCTGTTGTACTCCATCGGCGGCACCCACACGCGCCGGGTCAGCGCCAGGCGCTGGTCGGTGGTGTCCTCGACGCGGTCGACGCCGCCGCGCACCTCCAGGCCCTCGATGCCGAACGCATCGGGCCGGGCGTAGGACGCGCGCACGCCGCGCTTGGCCGAGTTGACCTCGGACTGGTCCCAGAGCTCGCCGATCGGGGCGATCTCCGGATCCTGGCGGTCGCTGCCGTTCTCGGCCGGGTAACGCATGGCCTGGTCGGCGCGGTAGGCGTCGAGCAGCAGGCTGCCGCCGAACAGGTCGTCGTGGCGGTACTGCAGGTGGATCTGGTCGAAGTCGTTGAACTCCGGGCGGGCGCCGAGCGGGGTGCCGCGCACCACGGTGTTGGTGATGTTGTTGGCGCGGTCGCCGTCCACGCCGGTGTAGTTGCCCTTGCCCTCGAGGTGGAAGCGGGCGACGGTGGCCTGCAGCCGCTGCAGGTTGTCCTCGCCGAAGTTCAGGCCGAGCTTCAGGAACAGGTTGTTGGCCTCGGAGTCGTTGATCGTGCCCGAGCCGCGCATGCCGATCGCGCGCCCGTTGCCGTCGTAGGCCATGCCGCGGTCGACGAACGAGGCCGACACCAGCACGTCGTAGTCGTCCTCGCCGTGGCCGAAGGTCATGCCGACCTTCCAGCCGTCGCTGTCGTCGTAGCCCTGGGTGGTCCAGCGCGTGGTCAGCGTGGCTTCGGTGCCGCGCACCGGGCGCTTGGAGATGTAGTTGATGATGCCGCCCGCGGCGCCGATGCCCTCGGCGGCCGACGGGCCGTTGATGACCTCGATGCGGTCGACGATGCCCAGGTCGGTGAAGCTGCCGGCGCGGTTGGTCTCGCGCAGCGGCGAGGTCTGCGGTACGCCGTCGAACAGGCGCAGCGCGATGCGGCCGCGCAGCGTCTCGCCCGAGTTGGTCAGGGCCTGGGTCGATTCGGAGTAACCCGGGAGCATCCGCGACAGCACCGCGGTGGCGTCCTCGGTCAGGGTGAGCGAGTTGGTGATCTCCTGCTTGGTGATCACGCTCACCGCGCCGGGGATGCGGTCGGCCGCGCGTGGCAGGCGCGAACCGGTGACGATCACGTGGTCCAGGGTCGTCGCGTCCTCGGCGGCCTGCGTGGACGCGTCGTTGGTCGCCTCGTCGTTCTCGGCGGTGGCGGCCGCCGCGTGTGCGGACTGGTACGTGCCGAGGGCAAGAGCCGCCGCGACAGCGAGGGAAAGCGGTTTGACCATGAGGTGCTCCGGTGGGTTCGGGATTGCGGGGCCGCGGGCCCCGTGAGGAACGTGTGAAAAGGATGTTAGGTGGGCGCGGGCGCGCCACGGGGCGCGAAACACTACGTTCAATCGACAGTTTTTGTTGTCTTTGATGTCAGGCAATCTTTGCGGCGATGCAGCAACACTGGACGGCGGCGCGCGCGCTGCCGCCGCCGGCCGACCCGTCCCCAGGAGTGCCCGATGAACCTTCGCCTGCGCGCGGCCTGCGTCGCGTTCCTGGCCGCCACGCTCGCGGCCTGCGCCGCCCGCCCGGTCCCCGCGGCGGCGCCGGCGGCAGCGCCGCCGCCGGTCGCCGGCGGCGCGGTTCCGGCACCCGAACCCGAGAGTGCGGCGTGGTGGTATCGCAACGGTGCGTTGCACGCGCACCGGCTTGGCGCGGGCGCGGGCACCGCGCGCAACGTGATCGTGTTCCTCGGCGACGGCATGGGCCCGACCACGGTCGCCGCCGCGCGGATCCTCGACGGGCAGCGTCGCGGCCTCAAGGGCGAGGAGCACCTGCTGGCCTGGGAGGACTTCCCCTACACCGCGTTCAGCAAGACCTACAACACCGACCACCAGACCCCCGACTCGGCCGGCACCATGACCGCGATCGCCACCGGGGTGAAGACCCACATGGGGGCGATCGGCGTGGCCGCCGGACGGGTGGACGACTGCGCCGGCAGCCAGTCGCGCCGGCTGCTGTCGTGGCTGCGGCTGGCGGCGAGCGCCGGCATGGCCACCGGCATCGTGACCACCTCCCGCCTGAGCCACGCCACGCCCGCGGCCACGTACGCGCATTCGCCCAACCGCGAGTGGGAGGGCGACGGCGACATGCCGGCCGAGGCGATCGCGGCCGGCTGCCGCGACATCGCCCAGCAATTGCTCGATTTCGCCCCCGGGCGCGGGCCGCGCGTGGCCCTGGGGGGCGGCCTGGGCCGCTTCCTGCCCGCCGGCGACGGGGCCGGCGCGACGCCGGGACAGCGGCGCGACGGCCGCGACCTGACCCGCGAGTGGCTCGCGCGCAACCCGGGCGGGGTGGTGGTGCGCAACACCGCGCAGCTGCGCGCGGCCGCCGGCGCCGAAGCGATCCTGGGCCTGTTCGCGAGCGGGCACCTGCCCTACCACCACGACCGCGACCGCGGCGACCAGGGCACCCCGGACCTGGCCGAGATGACGCGGCTGGCGATCGAGCGGCTCGCGCGCGAGCCCGGCGGCTACGTGCTGCTGGTCGAAAGCGCGCGCATCGACCACGCCCACCACGCCGGCAACGCCTACCGCGCGCTGGACGAGACCATCGCCCTGTCGCGCGCGGTGGAGGCGGCGCTGGAGGCGACCTCGGCCCGGGACACGCTGATCGTGGTCACCGCCGACCACTCGCACACGCTCAGCTTCGCCGGCTACCCCGCGCGCGGGAACCCGATCCTGGGCACGGTGCGCGGACGGCTCTCGGCGGCCGGCCACGAGGATGCCCAGATGCTCGACAAGCTCGGCCTGCCCTACACCACCCTGAGCTACGCCAACGGCGCCGGCTACGTGGGCGAGAGCGCCACCCAGCCGGCCGGCCCCAAGCGCCTGCCGCACACGCCCGGCCGCTATGCGCCGGCCACCGGGCGGCCGGACCTGCGCGGCGTGGACACCACCCACCCCGACTACCTGCAGGAGGCGCTGGTGCCGCTGCACGACGAGACCCACGGCGGCGAGGACGTGGGCGTCTGGGCGCGGGGCCCGGGCAGCGCCGCGTTCCGCGGCACCCTGGAGCAGAACGTGCTCTACCACCTGATCGTGCAAGCCACCCCGCGGCTGCGCGAACGCCTGTGCGCCGCCGGCACCTGCGACGCCGACGGAGTGCCGGTGCACCTGCCCGACCCGGCCGACTTCCGCGACTGAACGCCGCGCCGCCTCAGCGCGCGGCGCACACCTGCAGGCACTCCTCGCGCAGCGCAGCCACCGCGCGCGCGCGTACGCTGCTGTTCGACCACACCAGGCCGATCCTGCGCGTCTCGCTGGCCTCGGGCAGGCGCAGCCAGGCCAGGCGCAGGCCCTCGGGCCAGGGCGGCAGCCAGTCCGGCACCAGCGACACCCCCAGGCCGCGGTCGACCATCACCGCGATCGAGTTGAGCGCATTGAGCTCGAAGCGCTCGCGCGGCACGATCCCCACCCGGCGCAGATATTCGTCGGCCAGGCGCCCGCCCCACTGGTGGCGGTCGTAGCGGATCAGCGGCTCGCTGGCCAGCACCTCGTGCGGGTCGCGGTGGGCGAACTTCTCCGGCACCAGCACCACCAGCGGCTCCTCACGCAGCAGCTCCCAGCGGCACACCTTGGGCAGCTCGAACGGGGCCTGCAGCACCAGCGCGGCGTCGAGCTCGCCGCGCTCGACGTCGGCGTACAGCTCGGCCGAGTGCCCGGGCTTGATGAACACGTTGATCTGCGGCAGCCGCGCGACCATCCGCGCCAGCACGTCCGGGAGCATGCCCACCAGCACCGTGGGGCAGGCGCCCAGCCGCAGCTCGCCGGCCACCGAGCAGTCGTTGGCGATGCTGCGCAGGTCGGAGACGTCGCGCAGCACCGCGCGCACCCGGTCGAGGATCCGCGCGCCCTCCTCGGTGACCGTCACCGTGCGCCCGGCGCGGGTGACCAGCGGCACCCCCAGTTCGCGCTCCAGGGTACGGATCTGCTGCGCCACCGCGGCCGGGGTGATGTTGAGGAAACGCGCCGCCGCGGCCATCGAGCCGCGGTCGACCACGTTGACGAAGGTGTAGAGAAACTGCGTGTCCAACTGGTACGACCCGTTCCGGCAACCTGCGCACGTGCCGGTCGTGCCCCGCCATGATGACATCGCGGGGGCCGGGCCGCAGCCGGCCGGGCGGGCCGGTCAGCGCGCGGGGGTGTGGATCGTCAGCCCCGCCAGCGAACGCGAGGGCGGCGGGAAGAACAGGCTGGCCACGTAGCCGATCACGATGCACAGCGCGATCGAGATCGCCAGGTAGAAGTACGGATGCACCAGGTCCATCCACCAGCAGGCCAGGGTGATGACGATCGAACCGGCCACCCCGATCGCCACCCCGGGCGAGTTGGCGCGGCGGGTGAACATGCCCAGGGTGTAGGCGCCGGCGAACCCGCCGCCGAGCAGGCCGGCCAGCTCGATCGAGACGTCGAACAGCGACTGGATGTCGTAGCGGCTCATCAGCAGCGCGATCGCGATCCCGACCACGCCCACCATCACCCCGGACCATTCGGCGATGCGCACCGCGGTCTTCTCGTCCGGCGACCTGGCCAGCTTCTGGTAGAAATCCACCGAAACCAGGGTGCCGACCGAGTTGATGATGCTCGACAGCGTGGACATGGCCGCGGCGAAGATGCCGGCGATGATCAGCCCGGTGACGCCCACCGGCAGCTCGGCAGCGATGAACAGCGGGAAGGTGGCGTCCACCGGCAGCAGCGGGTTGAGCCGCTCGGGGTTGTCCCGGTAGTACATCCACAGCGCGGTGCCGATGCCGTAGAACACGAACCCGCCCGGGATCATGATCGCGGCGAAGGCCCAGATCGAGCGGCCCGCGGCCTTGTCGTCGGTGGTCGACAGCGCGCGCTGCATCAGCACCTGGTCCTTGGGGAAGGTCAGCACCACGTCGAACACGACCAGGAACACGAAGCCCCAGACGGTGGCCTTGGTCAGGTCGAAGCTGAAGTCCAGCAGCCGGGTCTTGTCCTCGGCCGCGGCCGCGGCCATCAGCTGCGGCAGCTCGGCGCCGGACTGCCAGAACACGAAGCCGACCGCGAACAGCGCGCCGCCGAACATCACCAGCACCTGGACCACGTCGGTCCAGATCACCGCGCGCGAGCCGCCCACGGTGGCGTAGATGATGGTGAACACGCCCATCATCAGGATCGACCAGACCACGTCCAGGCCGGTGATGGTGGAGATCGCCAGCGCCGGCAGGAACAGGATCACGCTCATCCGCGCGCCGATCTGCATCACGATGCACAGCGCGCTCGAGAGCATGCGGATGGCCGGGTGGAAACGCGTCTCCAGGTAGGAGAACACGCTCATCAGGTCCAGCCGCCGCAGCAGCGGCACGATCCACACCGCCACGAACACCAGCCCGATGACCGCCATCAGGTTGTTGGTCATGTACTGCCAGTTGGTGTCGAACGCCTTGGCCGGGATGGCGATGAAGCTGATCGAACTGGTGTTGGTGGCGTACAGGCTGATGCCCGCCGCCCAGAACGGGATGCTGCGGCCGCCGACGAAGTAGTCGGAGGCGCTCGCGGTCTGGTCGCGCAGGTAGAACCAGAAGCCCATGCCCAGCACCGCGGCCATGTACAGCGCGATCACCAGCCAGTCGGCCACGCCCAGCAGGTGCTTGCCGGTTTCCAGCCGCACCTCGCGCAGGCCGCCACCGGGCGCGGCCCAGAGCACGCCGTTGCCGCGCGCCAGGCCGGTCGCGCCGGCCGGCGTGGCGCCGGGCCAGTCCGACCAGGCGTCGGTGATGACGTGGTACAGGCGCGGCCGTTCGCCGTCGCCGGCGTCCAGCAGCCACAGCAGGTGCGCCTGGCCCACCGCCACGACCTGGCCACGGACCACCGGTGCCGGGAGCGCGGCGCGGGCGGCCCAGCCATCGTCGGCGGTCCAGCGCCACAGCGCGCCGTCCCCGGTCGCCAGGTACAGCGCCAGGCGCTGCGCGGCGAGCGCCGCCGGCGCGGCGTCGCCGGGCCAGCCGTCGTGCGCGCGCCAGGGCGCGGTGCCAGCCGGGTCCAGCGACCACAGCCGGGCCCGGCCGTCGGCCGCCAGGCCGGCGACGTACAGCCGCCCGCCGAGCACGGCCGCCCGCGGCGCCTGCAGCGCCTCGGGCAGCGCCGGCAGCGCCTGCGCCTGCAGCCGGTCGCCCGACCAGGACACCTGTTCGATCCGCTCCAGGCGCCGGCCCTGGCCCAGCAGGCGGTAGTCGCGCGCACCCAGGCGGGCGGTGTCCAGCACCTGCAGGCCGGCGGCCGCCGGGTCCTGCGCCGGGCGCCACCGGTCGCCGTCGGGGTCCAGCGCCCAGAGGGCATCGCCGGCCTCGACCACTGCCCGCTCCGCGACCAGGCGCAGCGAGGCCGGATCGCTGCCCGGCGGCAACGGGGCGCGCCCGGTGTCGCTGGTCAGCACCACGCCCTCGGCCTGTTCGGCGTGGGCGGCCGGCGCCAGGGCCAGGGCCAGGGCCAGGCTGAGCAGGAGCAGCCAGGCCACGATCCCCCGGCGGCGCGGCCGGGACGCCGGTCGCGTCCTGCTCACGATGCCGGGGTATCCGCCGCGCCCGGCGCGCCGGCCTGCGCGAGCAGGCGTTCGGCGCGGCGCAGGTAGGGGGGATCGACCATGCGGCCGTCCACCGCGAACGCGGCCAGCGACTGCGCGCGGGCCTCGGCGGCCGCGGCCACCACCCGCCGCGCCCAGTCCAGGGCCTCGGGGTCGGGGGTGAACACCGCGTGCGCCCATTCCACCTGCCGCGGGTGGATGCAGCTCTTGCCGATGAAGCCCAGGCCCTGGGCGATCCGCGCCTCGCGCTCGAACCCGGCCGGGTCGCGGAAGTCGGGATGGGCGCCATCGCAGGCGAACACGCCGGCCTCGGCGGCGGCCAGCGCCAGGCGGAACATCACCGCGTGCAGGTTGGCCGGGTCGTCGCGGCGGATGCCCTGCGGTTCGAACAGGTCGCCCAGGCCGAGCTGGAGGCCGGCCACGCACGGGTGCGCGGCGGCGATCTCGGCGGCGTGGCGCAGCCCGCGCGGGGTTTCGATGTTGACCAGCAGGCGCGGCATGGCGGCGCCGGGTGCGCGTGCGACCGCGCTTTCGACGTGCGCGACCACCTCGCGCACCTGCGCGGCCGATTCGAGCTTGGGCACGTTGAGCAGGCCGGGGCGGGCGGGCACGATCGCAGCCAGGTCGGCGGCGAAGTGCGCGCTGCCGGGGGCGTTGATGCGCACGATCGCCAGCGGGCCGGCGTCCGGGCGCGAGGCGAGGAACGCGGCCACGTCGGCGCGGGCGCGCGCCTTGCGCTCCTGGGCCACCGAATCCTCCAGGTCGAAGGACACCGCGTCGGCGCCGCTGGACCAGGCCTTGGCGAACAGGTCCGGACGGGCGCCGGGTACGAACAGCTTGCTGCGCATCATGCCTCCCGCAATCGGGCCAGTGTGCGTGATCCCCCCCGCGATCAAAGGCGGCGTGGCGATGTTCAGAAGATAATTTTGCTTGTGTTTGCGCTTGCCCGCCCGCGCCGGGCTGGTGCAAGCTGGCGCCGCTTCGACCCGGCCCTCCGCCCGGGCGTGGACCTCCATGAGCGCGCATTCCCAGCGAGGCGAGCACCGCCGCGGCCCGAGGTGGGTGGCATGGCGCTGAGCCGGCTGCTGCCGCCGTCGCTGCAGGAGTGGCTGGGCGGGATCACCGTGCTGTTGCAGGTGGTCGTGGTGGCGCTCGGGGCCTTGCTGCTGCGCTGGCTGCTGCTGCATCTGGTCCGGCGCCTGGCCGGGCGCTACGACCTGCCGGCGCAGATCGTGATCGTCGCCCGGCGCACGCTGAGCTTCGTGGTGAGTTTCGCGGCGCTGCTGCTGGTGCTGCGCGCGCTGGGGGTCTCGGGCGGGGTGCTGTGGGGGGCGTTCACCGGGTTCGCGACGGTGGCGGCGGTCGCGTTCTTCGCGCTGTGGAGCGTGCTGACCAACGTGTTCTGCGCGCTGCTGATCCTGGTGACGCGGCCGTTCCGGCTGCTCGACCACATCGAGCTGGTGGACAGTGGCGACAAGCCGGGCCTGCGCGGGCGGGTGGTGGACATGAACCTGGTCTACGTGACCCTGGCCGAGACCCACGCGGGGGGCGGGGAGAGCCTGCTGCGGGTGCCCAACAGCCTGTTCTTCCAGCGCGCCACCCGGCGCTGGCGCGGCGAGCCGCCACCCACGCCGCTCCCGGAGCCGTCGGGCGATGGCGACGGCGGCGGGGCGCGGCTGCCCATCGGAGGCGGCGGCGGTTCGGCGGCGAGCAACTTTCCCTAGCGGGCGCGCTGCCGCCGCGGGGGCGTGGCCTCGGACGCGGCGCCCCGGCCTCCCGGGTCGCATACGATGCGGGATCCGTCCGGAGGAGTCCGCCATGCGTCGTCCCGCCATCGCCCTGCTCGCGCTCGCCCTGCTGCCGGTTCCCGGCCTGGCCGACGGCTTGCCGGATCTCGATGCGGCCGCGCGCGGGGTGCAGGCGCAAGTCGTGGAGTGGCGTCGCGACCTGCACCGGCATCCGGAACTGGGCAACCGGGAGACGCGCACCGCGCAGGTCGTCGCCGACCACCTGCGCGCGCTGGGGCTGGAGCCACGCACCAGGATCGGCCCGACCGGGGTGGTGGCGGTGCTCAAGGGCGGCCGGCCGGGACCGCGCATCGCCCTGCGCGCCGACATGGACGCGCTGCCGGTCACCGAGGCCACCGGCCTGCCGTATGCCTCGACCGTGCGCGGCGAATACCGCGGGCAGCCGGTCGGGGTGATGCACGCCTGCGGCCACGACATGCACGTGGCGATCCTGATGGGCGTGGCGCAGGCCCTGGCCGGCATGCGCGAGGAACTGCCGGGCGAGGTGATGTTCATCTTCCAGCCCGCCGAGGAAGGGCCGCCGGTGGCCGGCGAGGTGGCCGGCGCGCAGCGCATGCTGGACGAAGGGATCTGGGACGACTTCCGGCCCGACGCGGTGCTGGGCCTGCACGTGTGGTCGCGGCTGCACGCCGGCCAGCTGGGCGTGCGCAGCGGCCCGTTCATGGCCAGCGCCGACGAGTGGACCCTGACCATCAGCGGCCGCCAGACCCACGGCTCGCAGCCCTGGGCGGGGGTCGATCCGCTCACGGTGGCGGCGCAGGTGCTGCTGGGCACGCAGGCGATCATCGCCCGCCAGGTCGACATCACCGCGCATCCGGTGGTGCTCACCGCCGGCCAGATCCAGGGCGGCACGCGCTTCAACATCATCCCCGACCAGGCCACGATGGTCGGCACCCTGCGCACCTTCGACCCGCAGGTGCGCGAGGACGTGATCGAACGTTTCCGCGCCACCGCCACCCACTTCGCCGCGGCCAGCGGCGCGACCGCGCAGCTCGAGGTCGCCGGCAACGCACCGTCGACCCGCAACGATCCGGCCCTGTTCGAGCGCCTGCGCCCCTCGCTGGCGAAGGCCGCCGGCGCCGGCAACGTGGTCGAGGTGCCGCGCTACACCATCGCCGAGGACTTCTCGGTGTTCGCCAACGAGGTGCCGGGCTTCTACTTCTTCGTCGGCACCACGCCGCGCGGCACGCCGCTGGAGGAGGCCCCGATGAACCACTCGCCGCTGTACGCGCCGGACGAATCGGCGCTCGCGCTCGGCGTGCGCGCGCTGCTGCAGGCGACCGTGGATTTCCTCGAGGGCGGCTGAGGCCTACCCGCCCGCCCACTGGCGCAGCGGATGCGCCGGGTCGGCGAGCAGGCGCAGCGCCAGCGCGATCGACACCACCACCAGCAGCGGCCGGATCACCCGCGCGCCGCGGCGCATCGCGAAGCGCGCCCCCAGCCGCGCGCCGATCCACTGGCCCGCGCCCATCACCAGGCCGACCTTCCACAACACCGCGCCGGCGGCCACGAACACCAGCAGCGCGCCGACGTTGGAGCCGAAGTTGAGGAACTTGGTGTGGGCGGTGGCCTTGAGGATGCCGAAGCCGGCCAGGCTGACGAAGCCCAGCATCAGGAACGAGCCGGTGCCGGGGCCGAACACGCCGTCGTAGAAGCCGATCGCCGGCACGAACAGCAGCCCGAACAGCAGCGGGCTGATCCGGCGGTGGCGTTCGAGTTCGCCCACGTCGCGCTTGACGCCGAAGTACAGCGCGATCGCCACCAGCAGCAGTGGCAGCACCGCGCGCAGCCAGTCGGTGGGCATCGCGGTGGCCAGCAGCGCGCCGCCCACCGCCCCGAGCGCCGCGCCCAGCGCCATCGGCCATTGCCCGCGCAGGTCGACGTGGCCGGCGCGGGCGTAGCTCCAGCTGGCCGCGCCCGAACCGAACACCGCCTGCAGCTTGTTGGTGCCCAGCACCTGCAGCGGCGGGATCCCGGCCAGCAGCATCGCCGGGATCGTGACCATGCCGCCGCCGCCGGCGATCGCGTCGATGAAGCCGGCCAGCAGCGCGGCCAGGAACAGCCACGCCAGCAGCTGCAGGGCAAGTTCGTGCATCGGGAGAGGGTGTGGGGGGCGCAAGGCGCGCGGGAGTCGCGGAGTCTACGCATCGTGCGGTCGGTTAGCATCCCGGGACGTCCTTGTCCGGAGACCGCCGATGCATCCGCGCCTGCTGCCGACCGCCCTCGCCTGCCTGATCGCCGCCTGCCTGCCGTCGGCCGCCGCCGCGCAGCAGCGCCCGGAAGTGGCGCAGGCGGCGCAGGCGCTGCAGGCCAGGGTGGTGGAATGGCGCCGCGACATCCACCAGCACCCGGAGCTGGGCAACCGCGAGACGCGCACCGCCGCGCTGGTCGCCGCGCACCTGCGATCGCTCGGGCTCGAGCCCAGGACCGGCATCGCCACCACCGGCGTCACCGCGGTGCTCAAGGGCGGGCGGCCCGGCCCCCGGATCGCGCTGCGCGCCGACATGGACGCGCTGCCGGTCACCGAGCGCGTGGACCTGCCGTTCGCCTCCAAGGCCACCGCCACCTTCCGCGGCCAGACCGTGGGCGTGATGCACGCCTGCGGCCACGACGCGCACGTGGCGATCCTGATGGGGGTGGCCGAGGCGCTGGCGGCGATGCGGGACGAGCTTCCGGGCGAGGTGCTCTTCATCTTCCAGCCGGCGGAGGAAGGCGCGCCGGAAGGCGAAGTGGGCGGCGCGCAGGAGATGCTGGCCCAGGGCGTATTCGACGGCTTCCGGCCCGACGCCGTGTTCGGGCTGCACGTGAGCTCCGGCTACAACGTCGGCCGCATCGCGGTGCGCCCGGGCCCGCTGATGGCCGCGTCCGACGCGTTCGAGATCACGGTCAAGGGCCGGCAGACGCACGGCTCGCGGCCGTGGAACGGCGTCGATCCGGTCGTCGCCGCCGCCGACCTGGTGTCGACCGCGCAGACCATCGTCAGCCGCCGCACCGACATCACCCGGCTGCCGGCAGTGGTGACCTTCGGCGCGGTCAAGGGCGGCATCCGCCACAACATCATCCCCGACCAGGTGGAGCTGATCGGCACCATCCGCACCTTCGACGACGGCATGCGCGAGGCGGTCTTCGCCGACCTGCGCAACGTCGCCGAACACGTGGCCGCCGCGCACGGGGCGACGGTGGAAGCGCGGATCCCGATCGACCACAACTACCCGGTGACCGTGAACGACCCGGCGCTGGCGGCGCGGATGCGACCCAGCCTCGCGCAGGCGGTCGGCGAGGGCAACGTCCTCGACCCGGGCCTGATCACCGGCGCGGAGGACTTCTCGTTCTTCGCCCGCGAGGTGCCCGGTCTGTTCTTCTTCGTCGGTGCCACCCCGCGCGGCGTCGACCCGGCCACCGCGCCGAGCAACCATTCGCCGGAGTTCTTCCTCGACGAGGAAGCGCTGGACGTGGGCCTGCGGGCGATGCTGCAGGTGTCGCTGGACTACCTGCATGGGGCGACCGGCGGCTGAGCAGGCGCGGCCGCGCGCGCCTAGAATGGCGCGATGTCCACGCCGGAAGATTCGCTGCTCGGCCGCGAGGTCGCCTATCCGCGCCGTTACGATCCGGCGCTGCTGTTCCCGATCGCGCGCGCCCCGGCGCGCGCGGCGCTGGGCCTCGGCGACGCGCTGCCGTTCGCCGGCCACGACCGCTGGCATGCCTACGAGCTGTCGTGGCTGGACGCGCGCGGCAAGCCGCAGGTCGCCACCGCCACCCTGCGCGTCCCCGCCTCTACCCCGCACCTGGTGGAGTCGAAGTCGCTCAAGCTCTACCTGAACTCGCTCAACGCCGAGCGGTTCGAGGCGCCGGAAGCCGTGCGCCGGCGCATCGCCGACGACCTGTCGCGCGCGACCGGCGGCCCGGTGGCGGTGGACTTCGGCCTGCCGCCGATGGGCGGCGACGACGGCGCGGCCTGCATCGACGCGCTGGAGGTGGACATCGACCGCTACGGCCCGCCCGACCCCGGCCTGCTCCGCGCCGATCCCGGCGACCAGGCCGACGAGGTGCTGCGCAGCCACCTGCTCAAGTCCAACTGCCCGGTCACCGGCCAGCCCGACTGGGCCACGATCGACATCGCCTACCGCGGCCCGCGCATCGACCGCGCCGCGCTGCTGCGCTACCTGGTGTCCTACCGCGAACACGCCGGCTTCCACGAACAGTGCGTGGAACAGGTGTTCATCGACCTGATGGCGCGGTGCGCGCCGCGATGGCTGTCGGTGGAAGCGCGCTACACCCGGCGCGGCGGGCTGGACATCAACCCCTGGCGCGCCACGCCGGGCTCCACCCCGCCGGCGCCGCGACGCGAACACCGGCAATAGCCGGACCGGCCGCCGCCATCGCGATGCGCCCTTAACGTCGCCCATGCCAACGTCGTGCCGCACCTGCCACGGGAGCGCAGCGCGATGAACAACGAACGAAAACCCGATTTCTCGCGGGTCCAGAGCGGCGCCAGCAGCCAGCCCGCGGATGACGGCAAGGCACCGCTGCAGGGCGGGCGCCCGGATTTTTCCAACGTGGTCAGCGGCGCCGACAGCGTGCCCGCCGGCCAGGGCGGCGCCGGCAGCATCGGCGCGCGCAGCTACACCATCGAAAAGGGCGACACGCTCTCGGCGATCGCCAGGCGCGTCTACGGCAAGGCCAGCTACTGGCAGCAGATCTTCAAAGCCAACCGCGCCACGCTCGACAACCCCGACCGCATCTTTCCCGGCCAGGTGATCACCCTGCCGGAGATCGAGGAAGACGGCGAAGGCCAGGGTCCGCCGCCCTCCGCGGCCTGACCGCGCCCACGCCCATCGAAGAGGACATCCCATGCGCCAGAACCGTTCCGTCCAGGCCCTGCTGGTTACCGTCGTCGCCGTCGCCGCGCTTGCCGGCTGCCGCAGGGAAGAGCCCGACCCCGTCGTGCCGCCGCCCACCGCCACCCAGCCCGCCACCACCGTGCCGGCACCGGTGCTGGCGCCGGCCTCCAGCACCGCGCCCCTCACCCTGGGCAACGCGATCGGCGCCGACAACCGCATCGCCACCCCGGTCAACGCCTTCTCCAGCGGCGACACCATCCATGCCTCGGTGGAAACCGACGGCGAGGCCCGCCGCCTGACCGCGCGCTGGACCCACCTGGACAGCGACCAGGTGGTGACCGAAGAACACAAGGACGTCGCCGCCGGCGCCCAGGTCACCCACTTCCACGTCAGCAACCCCGACGGCTGGCCGACCGGCCGCTACCAGGTCGAGATCAGCCAGGATGGCAACGTGATCAGCAGCAGCGAGTTCGAGGTGCGGTGACGCGGATCGCATCGCGCATCCGGAAGGCGCGGCGAAAGCCGCGCTTTTTCCTACTGCGCGCGCCGGCCATTCCTTCGCACTCATGCTGCGGACCAGCTTCGACCTTGGTTCCGTCGTTGCACGTGGCCTTTCCCCCGGCAAACCGCAATAGGCATCGCGTCGGCGGCCCCGGACGCTGCACAGGGATTGGAATACGATCGTTCGAGGTGCCATGCCGGAGGGCTCCATGTCCACGTTGACCATCCAGCATCTTGACGACGAAGTGATGGCACGGCTGCGCGCGCGGGCTGCCGCACACACTTCAATCGACGCTGCAAGAACCGACCGGTGCCAGCTCTTCCTCGCATGCGCGCGGAACACATCCCTAGCCTGCGCATCCTAGGCGGCAAGGCGGCTCATTCCGGTCATGGTCAGTCCGGCTCATCCCCGCATGCACGGCATACGACGCGCCGCCATGGTGCAGTCTTCAAGCAGTCGGCTCATCATCCCTTACGACGGCTCAGCAGTACCAGCTTCCTGCGTGCCACTTCCAGCAGCCGGCTGTCGGTCTGGTGGGAAACCGCCTTCTCCTGCACCGTCGTGTCCACGGCCACCCTCGACAGCTCCCGCGCATCGACTGCCTTCATCACCCGCGCCGCCGCAATGGTTTGCGTCAGCAGCTCTTCCCCGCCTCACCCAGCCGCTGGCGCCAACGCGTGAGAGCTTGGGGCGTCACGGCAGACACGTCTGGGATTACAGATCAATCAAGCTAATCGGATTTCCGCAAACATAGGCATATACCCAGGACCTACGATCCCCGTGAGCCGCCGCCATCAAGCTCGCCTTTGGCCGCTTCCTCAGGCTCGCCTTTTTGCTTCAGGCCGTCTTCCAGAACAGGCCGAACGGCGATCCACTTGTGCGCGTATTCCCCTCTGGGACCACGAGCTTGCAGCAACGGATGTTTCGCGGGCGGGGGATCAACTACGAACTGATACAGAAGGGGGCCAAAAAATGGCACAAGAAGCAGCGCACATCCTCCAATTTTTTCGGCAACCCCCTTGCCGCTTCGTAAAAGCCTGACCATAAGGATCAGACTGACCACCCAACCAAGAGCAAGCAATATGAGCATCACCTGGTTCATGATCTAGAGAATCCCTGGCTTACCCTTGAGAAAAAGGAAATGCCAATAAGAAAGCCGTCCCCGAGAGTCAGAAAATAGCCGAGCATTGCCTCATATCCGGATTGAACGGCAATCCCATTCACGGGAATCCAGAGCCCTCCCAACAGCAACAAAACTAGAAGGAAGTTACGCGCCCACCGCATGAAAAAGTACATGCCAGCATAAGTCACTAAGTACAGCGCAAAGATGAAATGGCTGGCTACATTCAATGCCTGCTCCCCCAGTATGGAATCCGCTCCATAGAAGAGCAATGCAGCTACAGACTGTTCACCGTACAGGCTCGCCCACGGAAAGAGAAACCAGAGCAACTGGCCGATCAGGAGAGCGACAACGCATGCTCGGTAAGCGATATCTAGTTTCACGCAGATCACCTTAGCTGGGAGGTGAAATCACTCGAACTTGTACTGGGCTGCAGGGACAGCTCTCCTGCCGCGGCGGATTTGACGGATTTGGACAATAATTCGACTCAGGGCAGGCGCACTGCATAACCTCCACGTTACAAAAATATGCGTCACAACTTTGCACTGTCACCCCGCCCCACGGCTCCGGTGCGTTCTCACCTGCTTCAAGGAGATCACGATTTCTCCCGATTTCTTGAAGCTGCAGCTGCCTGTAGATCCACCGCATCTGAGCTTGGGTCAAACCGGTTCCGCCATTCTGCTGTTGGAATCTATTCCATTGACTTCTAGGCCTACCAGGGCGCCCCCCTAGCAGGCCCAGCGGATCGATGAAGTTAACTGGGTTTCCTCCAACATAGGCATATGTATTCAGGCCGCCAGCCAAACCGATCGGATCGCTTTCCAAGTACCGTCCAGTTCGCGGGTTATAGGTCCGGTTGAGGTTATACCAGAGGCCAGTCTCTTGATCCCAGTATTGTCCAGGAAAGCCGAGGTTCAATCCCCCAACGCCGTCCAGAGTCACCTTCCGGTCGAATGCATAGTTGCTCGCGCGCCAGACGACGGCCTTCGCGCTGTTGGTCACGATCTCGGGCCTCCCCAAATGATCGCTATGGATCATCAGAAGCTCGTTGCCCTTCACGCGCGCCACGGGGACCCCGCCCATCCACACGTAGTGCGTCCAGCTACCACGATACTCGCCCAGCATCTGGGCACTTGGGCCGTAGGTGAACCAGTGATCGGGCCCGGTTCCGGTGCGTTTGTGCACCCGCTGGCCGAGTGCGTTGATCGCGTAGGTCGTGGTGGCGCCCCCTTTGGTCGCGGTGGCCATCCGGTTGAACGAGTTGTAGGTGTAACTCGAGCCTTCACCCGTCAGGGTGTTGCCGTTTGCGTCGTAGGTGTAGCTGGTTGCCCGTGAACCGGTGATGGCGCTCAACCGGTTACTGGCCGACGGCGTGACGTAGCTGTCGATCGCACCGTCCCAGGTGTGACTGGTCCGGTTGCCGTTAGGATCCCAGGCGAAGCTCTGGTTTGCTCCGCTCGCGATTACCGACACCAACCGCGACTGTGGATCGTAACTATAGGTCTGGTTCAACGCCGGATTAGCGTGGTTGCTGATTGCGGCAATCTCGTCGTGCGGCGTATAGGTGTAGTTGAGCTTCTGCAGGAAGGCGCTGCCGTTCTTCGTGTGGAGTTCGGTCAGCCGCCCGTCCAGATCGTAGATCGCCCCGTGGCTCAAGCCATTACCCCACGTCCAACTCTTCACCGAACCGAATGGCTCGTACTGCATGCCGGTGGCCACGTTACGGGCAACCCCGCCGATCGTTACCGTCATTGCAGAGAGCCTGCCGCTGGCGTAGCCGTAGCCGACTCCCACGCCTCCCGGATAGCCAATGCCGGACAGGCGGCCCAGGTTATCGTACGTGTACGCATAGCTGGCCGAACCACCCGCCGGCAAGGTGCTGGCCTGGCTGGCGAGCTGCCCGTGTGGCGTATAGGTGTAGCTTACGCTGCCGGTCGGATCATTCACACGACAAAGGCGGCCTATCCCATTGCTGCAGCTGTCATAGACAAAGGTCTGTGTTTGTCCCCCGGCAGTCGCACTGGTCATGCGCCCCAGGCCATCATAGCTGTAGCTCGTGGCGACACCATTCTGGCGAGTCATTCGGGTGCGCAGGCCACGCGCGTCATACTGGAAGTTGGTGGTGCCGGTGTCTGGACTGACAAGGCGCCACAGCTGGCCGAATCCGTCGTAGGTGTAGTTGGTTTGTCTGCCCCTTGGATCGGTGACGCGAACGATTCGATCCGCTTTGTCGTAGACGAAACTGGTGACGCGATTCCCCGGTGCGGTGCTCCTGACCAGTCTGTCCAATGCGTCGTAACTGAATGTCGTCGTCCGCACCCCGCCTGAGCTGCCCCGACTGAAGCTGGTCAGGTTGCTGTTGTGGTCATAGACGTAGGTTTCGAGCTGGCCGTTGTTGCCCCGACGTGCGCGGACACGATTCAACTCATCGTAATCGGCAAATGCCCGGTGCGTCATTGTCCCCGGCGGCGCCGCCATGATTCCGACGTCGTGCATCGTTTCGAACCCGAGGTCTACGTCGTCGGCGCACGCCTGTCCAAAGCAGGACACGGCGGCCGAGTTGGCGGACGACCCGCCAGGGATGGTGAACACTCCAGACCTGGTCAGCAGAAGGTTCATGCTCCCGGTGCCGACGGGAGAGATCCCGTGCACATAGATTGCCTTTCCACCATGCTGCTGTTGAACTGCATTGGTCAAAGGAATCATGAAGCGGTGTGCACTGCCTCTGGAATCACAGGCCGTGCCCACCGCACTCTCGCTGGCGACATTCGCAGTGTACGCTCCGACGTAGGTTCCTCCACTACCTGCCCTGTTACCCGCATACAGGTGCACGCTGACCGATTCATCCATGTATGAAGAGCAAGCCCAGCCACGAAGAGATTTTCCTCCGGAACCGTCGTCCACCACGCCATCGATGTAGCCGCGAATCGCGGTTCCCGGGACGTAAGCGTTCTCTGCGGTGTATGCCGCAGTCACATTCGATGCCGCATCGTAATCGTAGCTCTTGATTGCATACCGTCGCGTGCCGACGCGTTCTGACTGAACGACTACCCTGTGCGCGCTGTCGTACTGGTAAGCAACCGACTGCCCGTCGGGAGCAGTCACCCGACTCGGCAGGCCAAGCCCGTTGTACGCATAGTGAGTGTCAGCGGCGACGCCGTTGAAGCGCGTTCGCACACGTATCACCCGGCCGCGCGCGTCATATGTGTACTCCGTAACTTCGCCGTTTGGCCCCGTGATCTTCCCTGGTTGGCCCAAGCCGTTGTGGTTGCTGTAGGTTGTGACGGCTCCGGACGACTCCTGGATGGACGTCAGGTTCCCGAGCTGATCGTAGTTGACGGTCCGCGCGTGCGCGGAAGTGGTACTGGGACCGTAGCTCGACACTGATCTCAGTGGGCCCGCGAGGCGGGAGCCGTTCGGCTGTACCACGTCGTAGCCCGTGACGTGATGCCAGGTTTCAAGCACCTGGTTGACGGTGCCATTGCCTGACAGGTTCTGGACGGTTGTACGTGAGGGGCGTCGCAGGGCGTCGTAGTGGTAGGTGGTCTTGGAGACTCCGACCACTTCCTCGGTCATGATCTTGCCGAAGCCCCACCACTCGTACCTGACCGTCCGCGCATCCGCCGTGCCTTCACCGTCGATCCTTTCAAGCAGTTGGCCTTTGGCGTTGTAGCGGAAGTATGTCCGGTTCCCGTTGAAGTCCGACTCCATTGCCGGATAGCCGTTGGCATCGTACTCGACCAGGCTTCTCATGGTTCCAGGGCAGTAGGTGGTCGGGTTTCCGGTGACGGCTTCCAGCTTCCCATGCCGGAAGGTGTACGTAGTCGCCTTTCCGAGCGGATTAATAACATGGGTGTGCGACAGGCCGTTCGGGCCAGGCGTGTATGCGAAAGTGTGCTTCTCAGCTCCCATGTGCTCGGAACTGGTGGCCAAGCCATTCGCACTGTAGGTGAACTTGGAGTAACGGACACCGTTGAATGACTTGCCGGTGAGGGCGCCTGGGTGTCGCGCATCCTCGTAATGGTAAGTGATCGTGGTTGCCGGTGATCCGGGCTGCGAACTGGCCGCCAGCCGATGCAACCCTGTGCCGAACTGGTTTGCGTGGTACGAGAAGCCGTACTGATTCCCGGCCGGATCGCGCACGGCAGTCAGCTGCCCATTCGTCCACGTGAACTGGACGTACCGGCCGGACGTATGCGTCACGCGCTGGGGCCAGGTTCCGCTGTAGGTGTACTCCCAGCCCACGTTGTACTTCTTGACGCTGGTGATATGGCCCGACGCCGTGTAGATCTCGACGGTACTGTCCTCGGCCACGTGCATGAATGTCCCGTCGGCCCTCCTCTGTATCGTGGCAATCGGAGCCGGCTTGTCCTCATAGAAGATTCCGTCGGTACTGTTGCGGACAAACTTGATTGTCCTGCCGTCCGGACGCCACGCGTAGATGATCTGGCTTGTGCCAATCGCACAGGTGCCGCTTCCGGGCCGTGGATAACATGCATCGAGATTCGTGGTGCCGAACGTCAACTTGTAGTCGAAGTTGCTGATCCAGTGCTTGCCGAAGAGTCCTGCGCCTTTCCAAAGGTGGTTGTATGTGCGCTCAAGGCGAAGCGACGCTTGGCCGCTTGTTGCAAAGTCGAGCTCGGATTCGACCTTGTTGCCCGTCGCCAGTACAACCGGGTTCCCCATGGTTTTGGGTGCACCCAGCGGGCCAGATCCATCGCAGCTCGCTGATCCGGCATTTGTGTTTCCGATCGCAACGCCATGGTTCTGAATGATCCGAGGATCAGACAAACCGGGATCGTCTCTGTATCGAACGAATTCACAGGTTAGAGGCGGTGGTGCTCGTCGTGAAGAGCCGCCTTCTCGCGATGTACCCGTGTCTCCTGCCCTGATTGGCTCCGGGTCCCCCACGTCGACCGTCCCCGCGCCATACGAGCCTGCTCGGCACACGAAATAGCCAGCGTCAGCAGGAAGTGGAAGTAGCATAGCCACGGACCATGTCACCACGAAGAAAAGCAGCCTGATCTTCATCTCGTCCTTCCGCTGTGGTCAGCCCGCCGGCTGGCCGTCCATTCAATGAGTCGCAAGTTGAAAGTCGGGGCTTGCGTGCTGCGCTCGCTCCGCCCCAGAGCGATGCAACAGCCGTGAGTCGAGGTCAGTCGTTCCCCATCGGCTATGTACTGCCGATGTTCGGCGGTGACAAGCCGTCGGGGCGTTTGGACGAGCCCTCCCGTGGCGCTTAGCAGGAAGAACCCCAGTTGCGCTCAGGCAGTTGGGAACGCACGCCACCGAAAGTAGACAACTTGTGCCACTATTGGTGGCAGCCTAGGGCGGTGACATAAGGATGGGGGCTTATGGAGCTGGCGATACGGATTCGCAGGGCTAGAACGCGCAAGCAGTACTCCCAGCTGGAGCTGGCGTCGCTGCTCAATGTCGGTCGCAGCGCGGTGGCCAACTGGGAGTGTGGGGCCAAGATCCCAAGCAGCTTGCGTTTGCAACATATTGCGATGGTGACAGATGTATCGTTCGAATGGCTCGCCACCGGCCGGGGATCAGCCGAATTGGGCGATCAGTGGACGCCGGCGGCCGAAGGAATGATGGTGGATGACCCCGAGGAGATGCTGTTGCTGCAAAGATTCCGGGCGTGCAGCGCGGCGGATAAGCGCGCAGTTGTAAAGCTGCTTGCAGCGGTGACGAGGAAGAGAAGCGCGCACGTCTACATGGCGGCGGGCGCCGCAAGAGGGCTGGGGGTGCCGTTGAGGGTTGCGCATCCCACCGCCACAGAAGAGGATGAGGTCGCCGGTTGAACAGTCAACTGGTCTGTCCGGCGTTAGTTTTCGGCGCGCCTGCAGCGTATTAACTTCCGCTCTTGGCAAGTTTGTCGTTGAACTTTCACCTGCAGCTAGTACGACGCGTCGCTGGTGCCGCGTTTTTGGCACGGCGCCCCGACGGTGCAGCCTGGCCTCGGCCTTACGCAGGAAGCAAATGATCCGCGCTTCGGGAAGGCGCCTGCTCACGCCCGATCGTTTGGAATCGGATGCCAACTCGGCATGTATTCAGAGCAGGGGCACCAGTCCGCCTCACGTCTGCGCAGACCAACCTGGTTGCCTTGCCGGAATCGTGGGGGTCAGGGTTGTTGACGCGACAGGACAAGGTTCGTGAAGCCGCGCACATCCCACAGCCATCCACGCTGGGCGACGCTGTAGGTTTCGTGCAACACCCGGGGCAGCACGAGCTGCACGCTCTGGCTCTGCATTTCACCGGTCTGGTGTTCGCTGATCCCGGTTTCGAGCGTCAGAAGATGCTTGGTGCCGATCCGGTCTGCCTCCGGAAGGATCTGGCGCCAGCGGTCCTTGCACGTGCTCTTTACGCCTAGCATCGTCAGCCGGAGTGGGTCGAATGCAGGATCGCGGTACTGGGTGGCACCCGGAAACAAGAAGTCGGGCTTCGAGCGTCGCTCCGTGACCGCCGCGCGGCTGCAGCGGATGCCGAGGGCGCCGAACAGGGGCGCCAAATGGTTCTCCAATGCAAGGCCAACGCGGACGCCGGGATGCACGTCAAGCTTCACGCGCCGGACCCCGCCTGTTGGCCGAGCACGGCGGGAGCCTGCCGCATTCCGGATCGATTGCTCGTCGCCATCGGCGCCGTCCCGCATCCCGATGGATCTCATACGGGCGCTGCTTTGCCCGCCCCGCCCTGACGCGCGACAATGCGCGGGATCTGTCCCCCGCCGGTCGCTTCCCCCGGACCGCGCTGCAGCGCCCCCGCCCTTTCGACACGCAGGAACCCGCCTTCATGTCCGACACCCCCAAGATCATCTACACCCTCACCGACGAGGCGCCGTTCCTGGCCACGGCCTCGCTGCTGCCGATCGTGCAGGCGTTCGCGGGCGCCGCGGGGATCGCGGTGGAGACGCGCGACATTTCGCTGTCGGGGCGGATCCTGGCCCAGTTCCCGGACCTGCTGGGCGAGCGCGCGGTGGGCGACGACCTGGCCGAACTGGGCGAACTGGCCAAGACCCCGGAAGCCAACATCATCAAGCTGCCCAACATCAGCGCCTCGGTGCCGCAGCTCAAGGCCGCGATCCGCGAGCTGCAGGCGCAGGGCTACCCGCTGCCCGAGTATCCCGACGAGCCGAAGGACGAGGCCGAGCGTGACATCAGGGCGCGCTACGGCAAGGCGCTGGGCAGTGCGGTGAACCCGGTGCTGCGCGAGGGCAACTCCGACCGCCGCGCGCCGGCGGCGGTGAAGAACTACGCGCGCAAGCACCCGCACCGGATGGGCAAGTGGTCGCCCGATTCGAAGTCGCACGTCGCGCACATGGACGAGGGCGACTTCTACGGCAGCGAGCGGTCGGCGACGATGCCGGCCGGCGACGTCCTGTCGATCACCTTCCACGGCAACGACGGCAGCACGAAGGTGCTGAAGGACTCGCTGAAGGTGCAGGCCGGCGAGATCGTCGACGGCGCGCGCATGTCGCGCAAGGCGCTGGCGGCGTTCGTGGCGCGCCAGATCGAGGACGCGAAGGCGCAGGGCGTGCTGTTCTCGCTGCACCTGAAGGCAACCATGATGAAGGTCTCCGACCCGATCATGTTCGGCGTGGTGGTTGAGGAGTTCTACCGCCCGGTGCTGGAGAAGCACGCCGCGGCGCTGGCCGAGGCCGGCTTCAATCCGAACAACGGCATCGGCGACCTGTACGCGCGGATCCAGTCGCTGCCCGCGGCCACCCGCGAGGCGATCGAGGCCGACATCGCCGCGCTGTACGCGCAGCGCCCGGCGCTGGCGATGGTCAACTCCGACAAGGGCATCACCAACCTGCACGTGCCCAGCGACGTGATCGTCGACGCCTCGATGCCGGCGATGATCCGCGACTCGGGCGGCATGTGGAACGCGCAAGGCAAGCTGCAGG
The DNA here is from genome assembly GCF_007859305.1 of Luteimonas wenzhouensis. Lineage (GTDB taxonomy): Bacteria > Pseudomonadota > Gammaproteobacteria > Xanthomonadales > Xanthomonadaceae > Luteimonas > Luteimonas wenzhouensis. The sequence goes on along the minus strand of NZ_VOHE01000005.1, from coordinate 56,942 downwards.
ACGCCAAGGCGGTGATCCCCGATCGCTGCTACGCCGGCATCTACCAGGCGGTGATCGAGGACTGCAAGACCAATGGCGCGTTCGACCCGGCCACCATGGGCAGCGTGCCCAACGTCGGCCTGATGGCGCAGAAGGCCGAGGAATACGGCAGCCACGACAAGACCTTCCAGGCGCCGGGCGACGGCGTGATCCGGGTGACCAATTCCAGGGGCGAGACCGTGTTCGAGCATGCGGTCGAGGCCGGCGACATCTGGCGCGCCTGCCAGACCAAGGACGCGCCGATCCGCGACTGGGTCAAGCTCGCGGTCGACCGCGCCCACATCAGCAAGACGCCAGCGGTGTTCTGGCTCGATCCGGCGCGCGCGCACGACGCGCAGGTGATCGCCAAGGTCGAGACCTACCTCAAGGAGCACACCCTCGACGCGCTCGACATCCGCATCCTGCCGCCGGTGGAGGCGATGAAGTTCTCGCTCGAGCGCATCCGCAAGGGCCTGGACACCATCTCGGTCACCGGCAACGTGCTGCGCGACTACCTCACCGACCTGTTCCCGATCATGGAGCTGGGCACCAGCGCCAAGATGCTGTCGATCGTGCCGCTGATGGCCGGCGGCGGCCTGTTCGAGACCGGCGCCGGCGGCAGCGCGCCCAAGCACGTGCAGCAGTTCCTCGAGGAGAACTACCTGCGCTGGGATTCGCTGGGCGAGTTCCTGGCCCTGGGCGCCTCGCTCGAGCACATCAGCCAGCGCTGGCTGAACTCGGCCGCGCCGGTGCTGGCCCAGGCGCTGGACCAGGCCAACGGCCGGATCCTCGACGAGAACCGCTCGCCGGCGCGCCGGATCGGCGGGCTCGACAACCGCGGCAGCCATTTCTACCTCGCCCTGTACTGGGCCCAGGCGCTGGCCGCCCAGGACGAGCATGCGGGCCTGAAGGCGAAGTTCGCGCCGCTGGCCAAGGTGCTGTCGGAGAACGAGGAGCGGATCGTGGCCGAGCTCAACGGCGTGCAGGGCCGGCCGGTGGACATCGGCGGCTACTACCGCCCGGACATGGAAAAGGTGTCGGCGGCGATGCGCCCGAGCCGGCTGTTCAACGAGGCGCTGGCGGCGCTGTAGCCGCCCTGGGCATGCGCGCGCCGGCGCAGCGGCGTGCTAGGCTCGGCCGCACCTTCATGATGCGGCCCGAGACCATGATCCGACACCCGCTCTTCCGCGCCGGCCTGCTCGCCCTGGCCCTGGCGCCCGCCCTGTCCACTGCGCTGGCGGCCGAGCCGGCCGCCGCCGCGCAGGCCACCGCGTCCGCCGTCGATCCGGCGCTCGAAGCGGTGCTTGCCGGCGACTGGCGCAGCGAGGCCAACCGCGCCCGCGACCGGTACCGCCATCCGGCCCAGACGCTCGCGTTCTTCGGCCTCAAGCCCGACCAGACCGTGGTCGAGATCACCCCCGGCGGCGGCTGGTACGCCGAGATCCTCGCGCCGTACCTGCGCGAACACGGCCGCTACGTCGCCGCGGTGGTCGACCCGCAGGCGCTGCCCGAGGACCGCCGCGACTACCCGCAGCGGGCCAGGGCCGAACTGGAGGCCCTGTTCGCCGGCGCGCCGGCGCAGTTCGACCGTGCCGCCGTGGTCGCCTACGACCCGGCCGCGCCGAAGTTCGGCGAGCCCGGCTCGGCCGACCTGGTGGTGACCTTCCGCAACGTGCACAACTGGCGCGGCAGCGGCCAGGCGCACCGGATGTTCGAAGGCTTCTTCGAAGTGCTGCGCGAGGGCGGCGTGCTGGGCGTGGTCGAACACCGCGCCGCGGCCGACGTGGCCGAGGAGGACCGCAGCGGCTACGTCGGCCAGGACCAGGTGATCGCGCTGGCCGAGGCCGCCGGCTTCCGCCTCGACGCGACCAGCGAGGTCAACGCCAACCCGGCCGACACCAAGGACCACCCCAACGGCGTGTGGACCCTGTTCCCGGTGGGGCGCCACGATCCTGCCGACGCGGAGAAGTACCGCGCCGTCGGCGAGAGCGACCGCATGACCTTGCGCTTCGTGAAGCCCGCGCGCGAATAGCCGCCTCGACCGCACCACGCCGCGCGCGCGGGGCGCCTGCCAGGAGCCTTCCGGCCCCCCATCTGCACCGCGCGCGCGGACCGGCGCACCATCCGCCCCGCATCCCTCTAAGCTATGCCTCCCGGGCAACTCCCCGGGACCGTTGCCGCGCGGCGCACCGCGGCCACGCGCCATGCGCGCGCCTCACAGGATCCTCCATGCGCAAACCGCTCCTCGCCCTGTTGTTCGCCGCCCTGGCGCTGCCGGCCGTCGCGGCCGACGTCCTGGTACCCGGCCAGACCCGCCAGGCCCGGCTCGAATCCAGCGACCGCCCCGGCGACCGCGGCGGCCGCAGCCACGACTACCACCTGCGCCTGGAGCAGGGCCAGCTGGTGGCGATCGTGGTCCGCTCCACGGACTTCGACCCGGTGCTGATGGTGTTCCAGCCCGACGGCGAGCCGCTGGCCGAGAACGACGACCACGAGAACGCTTCCACCAACGCCGCGGTGGTGGTCACCGCGCCGGTCAGCGGCGACTACACGGTGCGGGTCAACTCGCTGCCGATCGGCGGGGACACCCTGGGCGACTACAGCGTGCGCGCGTTGGTCCTCGACGGGCACTGAGCGCGGCGTGGCGCTGGTCGCGCTCAACAAGCCGTACGGGGTGCTGTGCCAGTTCACCGACCGCAGCACCCCGCCGCGGCGCACCCTGGCCGAGTTCGGCCTGCCGCCGGACGTGTATCCGGCCGGGCGGCTCGACCACGACAGCGAGGGCCTGCTGCTGCTCACCGACGATGGCACGCTCGCCCACCGCATCACCGATCCGCGCCACAAACTGCCCAAGACCTACCTGGTGCAGGTGGAAGGCATGCCGACCCCCGCGCAGCTGCAGGCACTGCGCGAGGGCGTGCTGCTCAACGACGGACCCACCCGGCCGGCGCGGGTCGAGGCCATCGACCCGCCCGCGCTGTGGCCCCGCGATCCCCCCATCCGCCGGCGCCTGACCGTGCCCGACGCGTGGCTGCGGCTGCAGATCCACGAGGGCCGCAACCGGCAGGTGCGGCGCATGACCGCGGCGGTCGGGCTGCCCACCCTGCGCCTGGTGCGGATGGCGATCGGCGAGCACGCGCTCGACGGGCTGGCGCCGGGGCAATGGCGGTTGCTCGACGCCCGGCCCGGGCGGTCGGCGCGCAGCCGGCGCGGGCGGATTCCCGGCGGCAGGGGCGTCTGTTAACGTTCGGGCAACCCGCCGCGGTACGGAGCACCGCAGGAACGCCGGAACCCATGCCCAATACCAAAGCCAGCGCCGGCCGGGTCCTGGTCGTCGACGACCAGCCCTCCAACCTCCGCATCATCAGCGCCCTGCTGTCGCGCCAGGGCTATTCGGTGTACACCGCCGAGAGCGGCGAGGAAGCGCTGCAGCGCCTGGAGCAGCAGTCCTCCGACCTGGTGCTGCTGGACATGATGATGCCGGGCATGGACGGCTTCGAACTGCTCGACGAGATCCGCGCCAATCCGGCCTGGTCGGGGCTGCCGGTGGTGTTCCTCACCGCCGCCCACGACCGCGACCTGCTGCTGCGCGCGTTCGACTCGGGCGCGGTGGACTACGTCACCAAGCCGTTCATGCCGGAGGAACTGCTGGCGCGGGTGCAGGCGCACATCGGCCTCAAGCTCACCCGCGACCGGCTCGAGCGGGTGGCGCGCGAGCGCCAGGAACTGGTAAACCTGGTCGCGCACGACCTCAAGAACCCGCTCAGCAGCATCTTCTTCGCTAGCGACCTGCTGCTTACCGGGCAGACCCGCGCGGAGCGGGTCCCGCGCTACCTGCAGATGATCCGCGACAGCGCCGAGGACGCGCTGGGCTACATCCGCCGCTACCTCGAGACCCAGGCATCGGCGCGCTCGCAGGCCGCGCGCGAACCGGCCCGGGCGGCGCTGCCCGAGCTGGTGGAATGGCTGGAGCGGCGCTACGCACTGCAGCTCGAGGACCGCGGCGCGCGACTGCGCGTGCTGTCGGTGTCGGATGCGACGGTGGCGATCGATCCGCTGGTGCTGCGCCAGGTGTGCGAGAACCTGATCAGCAACGCGATCAAGTACGCGCCGGGCAGCGACATCGACCTGTCGGTGCAGCCCGGCGCGCCGGGCTACCAGCAGCTGCGGGTGGAGGATCGCGGGCCGGGGATCCCGGCGTCCAAGCAGTCGTCGCTGTTCACGCCGTTCTTCCGGGTCAACCCCAACGACGGGGGGAACGACGCGGTATCGAGCGGGCTCGGGCTGTCGCTGGCGCGCCAGATCGTGGGCGCGGTGGGCGGCGAACTGCGCTACGAGGACCGCGAGGGCGGCGGCGCGCGCTTCGTGCTGGAACTGCCCGAGGCGGCCGCCGCCGCGGCTTCGGGCTGAGGCCGGGCCGGCGCGGGCCGGCCCATGCCCGGTGTCATTCGTTGCCGGCGGGCGTGTCGGCCGTGGCCTGCCTGGCACGCGAGGACCGCCGCCGCACGCTGGTGCCGTCACCCGAAGGCGCGTCGCCCTTGCGCGACGCACGCCGCGCCTCGACCCGGCGCGCCTTGCCCTCGATCACCTGGCCGTCGCCATTGGCCTGTTGCTTGCGGCGGTAGCGATGGACCGCGTACCACGCCGCACCGATCCCGACCGCGGCCGCGGCCAGCACCGCCGGATTGCGGCGCAGGACACCGCCCACGGCACGCGAACCGGTTTTCGCCGCGCCCAGCGCCATGCCCGCCTGCAGCCATTTGCCGGCGCCGTCGGGCAGGGTGTGGCGGACGCTGTCGCCGACCTGGCCGACCAGGTCCATCATTTTTCCGGAGATCGAATCGAGTCTGCTCATGGGGGAATCCTGGGCGGGAAGCCGATAGTGGCACAGTCTGCGGCCGCCGCCGTCGCCGCGGCGTGATGCGCTGCGGCGCGACGATTTACCCCCTGCCCCCATCCCGGCCTTCCCCCGCAAGCGGGGGAAGGAGCAGGGACCGCACCACCATTGCACCTGACACCCCCTCCCCCGCTCGCGGGGGAGGGCCGGGGTGGGGGCCGCATCCATCGCTACGCCAGGTGTCCTCGCTGCGGAACCTGCCCCCATCCCAGCCTTCCCCCCCGCAAGCGGGGGAAGGAGCAGGGACCGCGCTTCCGTCGCACCGACATCCCTCCCCGCTTGCGGGGAAGGAACGCGCGGCTAGGTTCCACGCGGCTTCGCCCGATGGGTCGCGGTGGCGCTCCACGGATCTTCCGGCCACGGGTGCTTCGGATAGCGACCCTTCATTTCCTTGCGCACCTCCGGGTAGGTGCGGTCCCAGAACCCGCGCAGGTCGCGGGTCACCTGCAGCGGCCGGCCAGCCGGCGAGAGCAGGTGCAGGGTGAGCGGGACGCGACCGTCGGCGATGCGCGGGGTGTCGGCCAGACCGAACAGTTCCTGCAGCTTGACCGCGAGTACCGGCGGTTCCGGCGTGCCGTCGGCAGCAAGCGCGTAATCGATGCGACGCTCCATGCCCGAAGGCACGACGATCCGCACCGGCGCCAATGCATCCAGTTGCTGCCGCAGCGGCCAATCGAGCTGCGAACGCAGCGCCTCGCCCAAGGCTTCGGCCGACAGCGCATCGAGCCGGGTCGCGCCCTCGAACGGCGGCCGCAGCCACGCTTCGCGCGTGGCCAGCAGCGCCGCGTCCGACACGTCCGGCAGGCCCAGGTCCGGCATCCACGCGCGCAGCGACTGCACCCGCGCCTGCCACTGGCGCAGACCCTGCGTCCACGGCAGCGCGTCGAGCCCCAGCGCGGCGACCGCATCGGTCAGCGCCTGCGCCGCCAGCGCGGGATCCACCGATCCGGCCGGCCGCGCATCGAGCACGATGCCGTCGAAGCGGCGCACGCGCTCGGCCACCAGCGCGCGGCGTGCCTCGTCCCAGCGCACTTCGTCGCGCTCGATGAAGCGCTCGCCGAAGTCGCGCCGCAATCGCGCTTCGTCCACCGGCGCGGCGCGCAGCACCAGCGCGTCGCGCGCCTCGTGGCGCAGTTCGCTGGCCACGATCCAGGGCTCGCCGCGCAGCGCGCTGTCGTCGGCCAGCCGCGCCGTGCGGCCGTTGGCGAGCAGGTAGCGCTGCGGATCGCGCGGATGCACGCGGCCGATGCGGTCGGGGAAGGCGTGCGCGAGCAGGTCTCCGAGCGCGTGCGCGGGCGCCTCGCGCGGCGGCGCGTCGCGGGCGCCGAGGCGGCGCCGCCACTGCCGCGCGGCGGTATCGATCGCGGCGAGCGTGGCGCGGTGGGCGTCGGCATCGGTGCGGCCGGCGCGGAACGCGGCCAGCGCCGCCCAGCGCGCGCGCCAGCCGTCGTCGCGGCCGCGCAGCGGATCGCGCGCCTCGACCAGCGCGGCGAGGTCGCAGGCCAGCGCGCGCTCGTCGCCGTCGCGCGCGGCCAGCAGCATCGCCGCCAGCCGCGGATGGGTGCCGAGGGCGAGCATGCGCCGGCCGGTCGAAGTGATCCGGTGCTGATCGTCGAGCGCGCCCAGGCGCCGCAGCAGATCGCGCGCGGCCGCGAGCGCGCCCGGCGGCGGCGGATCGACGAAGCGCAACGCGGCGTCGCCCCAGGCGGCCAGTTCCAGCACCAGGCCGGCCAGTTCGACCTGCGCGATCTCGGGCCGGCGCTGCGGCTCCAGCCGCTGCGAGGCCGGCCACAGGCGGTAGGCCCAGCCTTCGGCAACGCGGCCGGCGCGGCCGGCACGCTGGTCGGCCGAGGCCTGCGCGATCGGCACCACGTCCAGGCGCGGGAAGCCACTGCCCGGGTCGTAGCGCGGCTCGCGCGCCAGGCCGCTGTCGATGACCACGCGCACGCCCGGCAGGGTCACGCTGGATTCGGCGACGTTGGTCGCCAGCACCACGCGGCGACGGCCGTCCGCGGCAGGGCGCAGGACCTGCGCCTGGCGCTCGACCGGCAGCTCGCCGTGCAGCTCCAGCACCTCGGCGTCCACCGCCGCGCCTTCCAGCGCCAGCGCCGCGCGCGCGATCTCGCGCCGGCCCGGCAGGAACACCAGCACGTCGCCCGGATGCCGCGCGAGCGCGTGCTCCACCGCGCGCCGCACCTGCGCCTCCAGCGCCTCGTCGCGGCGCGCCGGGAAGTGTTCGACCTGCACCGGATGGCTGCGGCCTTGGCTCGACAGCCGCGGCGCGTCGAGGAACGCGGCCAGCCGCTCGCCGTCGAGCGTGGCCGACATCACCACGATCCGCAGGTCCTCGCGCAGCGAGGCCTGCACGTCCAGCGCCAGCGCCAGGCCCAGGTCGGCCGACAGGTGGCGCTCGTGGAACTCGTCGAACAGCAGCGCGCCCACGCCCGGCAGCTCCGGGTCGTCCTGGATCATGCGGGTGAGGATGCCTTCGGTCACCACCTCGATCCGGGTCCGCGCCGACACCCGGTGCTCGAAGCGGATGCGGTAGCCGACGGTGCCGCCGACCTCCTCGCCCATCCGCGCGGCCATGAAGCCCGCGGCGCTGCGCGCGGCCACGCGCCGCGGCTCGAGCATCACGATCCGGCGCCCGGCCAGCCACGGTGCCTCGAGCAGCGCCGGCGGCACCGCGGTGGTCTTGCCGGCGCCGGGCGGCGCTTCGAGCACCAGCCGCGGATGCGCGGCCAGGCGGTCCCGGATCGCGGGCAGCAGTGGCGTGATCGGAAGATCCATGGATCGGCTTGGTCGCGGCCGCGCTGGTCGCGGCGGAGCGGGAGCGCCCATTATCCGGCGATCCGGCCGGGCGCGGCCGCGACCGTGCCGGGCCCGCCCCGCGGGGCGCCGGCTAGAATGCGCGGCCCGCAACCCGACATCCGTTCCATGCAGCTGATCGACATCGGCCTCAACCTCACCCACGACAGCTTCGACCATGACCGCGACGCCGTGCTCGAACGCGCGCGCGCGGCCGGCGTGGTGCGGATGGTGGTGACCGGGGCCAGCCGCGAGCATTCGCCCAGGGCGCTGGCGCTGGCGCGCGCGCATCCGGGCGTGCTGTTCGCGACCGCCGGCGTGCATCCGCACCACGCGGTGGAGTACACCGCCGAGTGCGACGCGCAGATGCGCGAACTGCACCGCCACCCGGAAGTGGTGGCGGTGGGCGAATGCGGCCTGGACTACTTCCGCGACTTCTCGCCGCGCCCGGCGCAGCGCAAGGCGTTCGAGCGCCAGCTGGAGATCGCCGTGGACACCGGCAAGCCGCTGTTCCTGCACCAGCGCGACGCGCACGCGGACTTCATGGCCATCATGCGGCAGTTCGAAGGCCGGATCGGGCCGGCGGTGGTGCACTGCTTCACCGGCAGCCGCGAGGAACTGTTCGACTACCTCGACCACGACTGGCACATCGGCATCACCGGCTGGCTGTGCGACGAGCGCCGCGGCCAGCACCTGCGCGGGATCGTCGGCCAGATCCCCGCCAACCGGCTGATGGTGGAGACCGACGCGCCCTACCTGCTGCCGCGCTCGCTGCGGCCGATGCCGAAGGACCGCCGCAACGAACCGGCGTTCCTGCCGCACATCGTCGAAGACCTGGCCCGCTGCCGCGGCGAGGATCCCGCGGTGACCGCGGCCGCGACCACCGCCACCGCCAGCGCGTTCTTCCGCCTGCCCTCCGGGCCCGCAGCCGGCTGATCCACCGGCCGCGGGGCGCGGCGAGGCGCGGCGGCGCTACTCGCGGACGAAACGCTGCACGATCGGGTCGTTCGATCCCGGGATCCGGATCCGGGTTTCGAGCGTATCGCCGCTGCAGCGGTATTCCTGGGCCAGCGCGCCGCCGCCCTGGGCGGGGATCGGCATCCGGGTGGCGCGCCCGTCGCCCGCCCGCACCTCGACGCTGCCGCCCGAATCGGCCTGCGACGGCTGCAGGACCAGAGTGCCATTGGCGCTGGTCCAGGTGCCGCTGGCGGCATGGGTGGCGGTGCCGCGGGCGCTGCGCCCGCCGAGGCTGGAACTGGCGTCGATCGTGGACCCGGCCCAATAGCGCCCGTCCGCATCCAGGCGCATGCTCGCGACCTGGTTGTGGACGGCGACCCGCAGGCCGCTGCCCTGGCGCGCGATCCATTCCGCCGCGCCGTTACCCACCGGCTTCCAGCGGCCGACCAGGCAGGCATCGCGCCCCGCCGCGGGCCCCGCACACGCGCCCGCCGCCAGCACCAGCACCAGCCCCAGCATTCCCGTGCGTCGTTGCATCGCTTCCTCCCTGTGGATGCGCCGGCCTCCCCGGCGCCTCGTACCCCCTTGGCAAACGGCAGCCGGGCCGGGCCACCGGACAGCGGCCCGCGTCCGGCGCGCGCTCAGCGCCTGACCAGCTCCACCCGGCGGTTGCGCGCCCGGCCCGCGTCGGTCGCGTTGTCGGCGACCGGCCGGTCGGCGCCGAAGCCCGCGGCCGAGAGCCGCGAAGCGGCGATGCCGCGCCCGACCAGTGCCGCTACCACCGAAGCCGCGCGGGCCCGGGACAGCGTGCGGTTGTGCTCGGCCGCGCCGGTGTCGTCGGTGTGGCCCTCGACCGCCAGCTGCAGGTCCGGCGCCTGCTGCAGCAGCGCCAGCACCTGTTCGATCTGCGGCTGCGACCCGGGCAGGATCCGGTCGCTGTCGACGGCAAAGTTCACCTCGATCGCAACCCGCCCGTCGGCGTCGAGCTGTCGCTTGAGCGCGTCGGCCGGCAGCAGCGCCGCGGTCTGCATGAACGCCTCGCGTTCCACCACCACCCAGCCGGCGCTGCCGTACTCGAGCCTGGCGTGGACCCAGGCCTCGCGTCCCGCGGGCAGCGGCACGCGGTACACCAGCGACTCGTAGTCGTGCCAGCTGTAGCCAGTGCCGTCGCTGAAGGTGCCCTTGAGGTCGGGCCCGTAGCGCTCGGAGGCCTCCTTCGGCATCCGGCCCTCGAATACCAGCTCGCCGCCGGCCTCGGCCATCATCGCCTGCAGGTTGCGCCGCACCTCGTGCATGGAACGGGCGCGCTTGCCCGCCATGACCTGCCCGGCCCAGGTGCGCCCCTCCACTTCCTCGAAGCCTTCGCCGGTCCAGAACGGATACATGTCGAAATCGCGCTGCCGCGGCCGGTTGCCCTCGTCGTAGCCCTCGGGCATCGACAGGTAGGGGAACTGGCCGGTCCAGCGCGCGGTGGCGGTGAACGGACGCTCCTCGACCACCACCAGCCCGGCGCGCGACCGGGTCGTGGCCAGCTGCACCCAGACGTTGCGGTCGGCCAGCCGCAGCACGTGCACGCTGGTGCGGGCGTCGCGGTCGAGGTTCACGCCGTCGATGAAGCCGCCGCCGATCTCCTCCTTCAGCTCCGGCCCGTAATAGATGCCACGCCGCAGCGGGCCCTCGAACACCTGCTGCGCACCGGCCTGCGCCAGCACCGCCTCGAGGTTGCGGCGCAGTTCGCGCTCGGAGAACTCCTTGTCGCGGCGGCGGTCGCGCGCGACCGCCAGCATGGCGTTCCAGCTCGCGCCCTCGACCCAGTGCACGCCATCGCCGAGCCGGAACGGGAAGCGCGCGTGGCGGCGCACGTGCGGACGGTTCTGCGCCGCGTAGCCTTCGGGCAGCGAGAAGAACGGCAGCTCGCCCAGCGTCGCCTGGCTTGGCGGCACCGCCGCGATGTCGAACCCGAGCAGCGGCACCGGCTGGCCGTCGGTGTCGTGGACGATGTCGGCCGGCGGCGACGGGGTCGCGGGATCGGGCGGCGGCTGGTTGGTGGCGTCGACCGCCGGGCCGGGCGCGGCGTCGGCCGCGCGTCGGGTGGCGTCGGTGGCGTTGGTGGCGTCGGTGTCGGTGGGGCCGGGCGCGGACCCGCCGCATGCGCACAACGCCAGCGCCAGCGCGATGGCCGGCAGTGCTCCCTTCTGCATCCGTTGCGGTCTCCGTTGGCGAACCGGCGCAGGGTACACCACGCGCGCGACCGGCCCGGCGCGGTGCGATGCGGTTCGCGCACGCGCTCAGTGCTGGCGGCGCGCCTGGTAGGCCTGCAGGTGCACCCAGGCCGCCTGCAGCAGCGGCGTGTCCAGACCGGCCGCACGCGCGCGGTGCCACATGTCGCCGACGATGTGCGCGGCCTCGACCGGGCCACCGGCTTCGAGGTCGCGCAGCATCGAGGCCTTCACCTGCGAAGCCGGATCGACCAGGCTGTCGCGGGCGATGGCGCGCGCCTTCTCCGGCACCCGATGGCCTTCGGCCGCGGCCACCGCCAGGCATTCGTCGTGCAGCGCGGCCATGAACGCCGCGCCGCCCTCGCAGGCCACGATCGCTCCCACGCCGTCGCGCATCAGGCAGGTGCCCGCGGCCAGCGTGGCGAGGAAGCTGAACTTGATCCACTGCTCGGTGGCGATGTCGTCGCTGGCGCGGTGGTCAAGGCCGGCGCGTGCGCACAGCGCGGCGAACGCGTCCACGCGCGCGCTGCGGCCGCCGTCGCGCTCGCCGAAGGTGATCGAGGCCGGCCGCCCCATGTGCACGATGCTGCCGTCCGCAGCCTTGGCCACGCTGATGAAGCACAGCCCGCCGAGCACGCGCTCGCGGCCGAAGCGCGCATCCAGTGCGGCGTAGTGCAGCAGCCCGTTGAGGATCGGCATCACCGTCGCGCCGGCGTCCACCGCCGGCGCCACGTCGGCGATCGCCGCTTCCAGGTCCCAGGCCTTGCAGCTCAGCACGACCAGGTCGAAGCGTTCGTCGCGCAGCACGCCGGGCAGCGCCTGGGCGGTGACCACGCGCACCGGCAGGTCGGCGTCGCCGAGCGCACTGCGGATGCGCAGGCCGTCGCGCGCCAGCTGCGCCGCGCGCGCCGGCCGGACCAGGAACGCGACGTCGGCGCCGGACTGCGCCAGGCGCCCGCCGAAGTATCCGCCGGTCCCCCCGGCGCCGAGCACCAGCACCCGCATCAGCTGCGCAGCCCCACGCCGCGGCGCAGCAGCCACAGCGACAGCGCGCCGAGCACGGCGACGAAGGCCAGCATCAGCGCGTAGGCGATCCACAGCGGCACGTCCGAGGTGCCCAGCAGGCCGTAGCGGAACGCGTTGACCATGTAGAAGATCGGGTTGAAATGCGTGGCCGTCTCGGCCCAGCCCGGCAGCAGCTTGACCGAATAGAACACGCCGCCCAGGTAGGTCAGCGGGGTCAGGATGAAGGTGGGCACGATCGCCACGTCGTCGAACTTCTTCGCGTAGACCGCGTTGACGAAGCCGGCCAGCGAGAAGATCGTCGAACCCAGCAGGACGGTGGTCAGGGTCACCAGCGGGTGCGGGATGCGCACCGTGGTGAAGCACATCGCGATCCCGAGCACGATCACGCCCACCATCAGCCCGCGCAGCACCGCGCCGGCCACGTAGCCGCCCAGAATCACCCAGTTGGGCATCGGGCTGACCAGCAGCTCCTCGATGTGGCGCCCGAACTTGGCGCCGAAGAAGCTGGAGGAGATGTTGCCGTAGCTGTTCTGGATCACGCTCATCATCACCAGGCCGGGGACGATGAACTCCATGTAGCTGTAGCCGCCCATCTGCCCGATGCGCGAGCCGATCAGGCCGCCGAAGATCAGGAAGTACAGGGTCATCGTGATCGCCGGCGGCACCAGGGTCTGGCCCCAGATGCGCAGGATGCGCGCGATCTCGCGCCGGGTGATCGTGTACAGCGCGACCCAGTGCAGGCGCGCGCCCGGCGGCGCGGCCACGATGCCGGAATGCGGATCGACCCGGCTCATGCGGCCTGCTCCCGGTCGCGGGCGCTGCCGGTCAGGCGCACGAACAGCTCCTCGAGCCGGTTCGACTTGGTGCGCATCGAACGCACCCGGATCCCGGCCGCGTCGAACGCCGCGAACACCCGGTTGAGGTCCATCGCCCGCGGCATGTCGAGGTCGAGGGTGTGGTCGTCGCGCGCGGCCAGGGCGGCGCCCTCGATCGCCGGCAGCGTGGCCGGCAGCGCGCCCTCGACATCGAACAGGAACCCCTCGACGTCGAGCTTGGCCAGCAGCGCGCGCATCGGACCCTGCTCGACGATGGTGCCGCGGTCGATGATCGCCAGGTTGCGGCACAGCGACTCGGCTTCCTCGAGGTAGTGGGTGGTGAGGATGATGGTGGTGCCGGCGGCGTTGATCTCGCGCAGCACCCGCCACATGTCGCGGCGGATCTCGATGTCGACGCCGGCGGTGGGTTCGTCCAGGATCAGCAGCCGCGGCCGGGTCATCATCGCCCGCGCGATCATCAGCCGGCGCTTCATGCCGCCCGAGAGCGTGCGGCTCATCAGCCGCGCCTTGTCCCAGAGGAAGGCGCGGCGCAGCTCCTGCTCAGCGCGCGCCAGCGCCTCGGCGCGCGGCACCCCGTAGAAGCCGGCGTAGTTGACCAGGATGTCGAGCGGTTTCTCGAACATGTTGAAGTTGATCTCCTGGGGCACCAGGCCGATCTGGCGCATGGCCGCGCCGCGATCGGCCTCCAGGTCAATGCCGAACACCGACACCTGGCCGGAGGTCTTGTTGACCAGCGAGGAGATGATGCCGATCAGGGTGCTCTTTCCGGCGCCGTTGGGGCCGAGCAGGGCGTAGAAGTCGCCCGGTTCGACGTCCAGCGACACGCCGCGCAGCGCCTGCACGCCGTTGTCGTAGGTCTTGCAGAGGTCGCGTATCCGCAGCGCCGGAGCGCCGGGGCCCGCGTCTGGATGGATGGTCATCGGGATCGTCACGGAACATGGCCGCGCGGCTCGCGGCAAGCCACTAGTATAGGTGGCCGACTGGCCCACTTCCGGGCCACACCGTCCCGGATCCGTGGCGCTGCGGCGCCGGGAACGGCCCGCTGCGGGCGCAGCGGCGTCCTCAGCCGGCACCGCCGCGGAGCCAGGCCTGGCGCTCCGGGCGCTCGTAGAACATGGCGGCCACGTCCTCGTGCCACGCTTGCGGCAGGCCGGCGACGTTCTCCAGCACCAAGTCGCCGAAGTCCTCCCACTCGTTGTCCTCGTCGCCGACGACCACCTTGCAGTCGTCGTTCAACCGGACGCCAGCGCGCCCAAGTTCGCCGGCGAGCCATTGCAGTCCGAGCAGCTGTTCGTGGATCAGGGCGCAGGCCGGCAGTTCGAAGCGGTCGCCCCACTCGAAGTTCCCGATCTCCTCGTGTTCCCCGATCGCGTCGTCCCCGTCCTGGCCGGCGCCGTCGTCGATGCGCTGGCCATGCACGCGCAGGAACCGGAGCATGACCTCGTCCTCCTCCGGCCATTCGCAGTTCGCGGGGATGCTGGTCTCGACGCCGAAGTCGTCCGGCCATTCCTGCCCGTTGATCGCCAGGCAGGCCAGCTGGTTGTATCCCTGGTGGCCGGTCCAGTGCAGCTTGCGCACGGGCTGCGGGATCCCGTCACGCCTGGCCAGCAGGCTCTCCAGCATCTGCCGGGTCATCGCCGCCACGTAGGCGTCGAAGCGGTAGCCGTGGGCGCCGCCCCCAAACAGCGGCGCAGTTGCGCGCGTGCCTGTGCTCATGCCGCCTCCTGTCTTCCCCGCATCGATCGAGGGCGCATCCGATCCAGCCTTCCATGCCCGCTCGAGCGGCCGGGCGTGGCGATGCTGCCCGGGATCGACCCGAGGGATGCCACGCCGGGGCGGTCGCGCGCGCGATGGCGCGTGCGCGTCCCCCTCCCATGCGGCGCTGGGCACGCTGGCGGATGCTACAGGGCGCTGCCGCCGCGGCAAAGGATCCACCCGGCTGCCGGGGAACGCGGCGCGCAGCGGCGCGTCCCGGCGGGGCCGGCCGCGTGCTTCACGGCGAGGGGCTAGTATAGGCACCCCTCTGGTCTGCTCCCCCCGCCTTGGCCATCGCCCAGTTTCCGCTCAAGCTCGTCGGCAAGCGCATGCTCGCCCCGTCGGTGGCGCACCTGACCTTCACCCGCGACGACGGCCAGCCGCTGGACTTCGTGCCCGGCCAGTTCATCCAGGTGCATTTCAACTACGCCGACGGCACGCCAACCCGGCGCTCGTATTCGCTGGCCACCATCCACGACCATGCGCTCGGCCCGGGCGACGCGGTCGAGATCGCGGTGAGCTACGTCCCCGGTGGCGCGGCCACCGCCCTGTTCGAGGGCCTGGAGCCCGGCGGGACGGTGCAGGCGAGCGGCCCGTTCGGGCGCTTCTGCCTGATGCCCGGCGACGACAACCGGCGCTACCTGCTGATCGGCACCGGCACCGGGGTGACGCCGTACCGGTCGATGCTGCCGCTGCTGGAGCAGGCGATCGCCGCGCGCGGGATCGAGGTGGTGCTGCTGTTCGGCGCGCGCTCGCCCGAGGAGCTGCTGTACGGCGAGGAGTTCCGCGCGTTCGCCCGGCGCAACCCCGGCTTCCGCTTCGTGCCGTGCTTCTCGCGCCAGCTGCCCGAACCCGGATCGCCGCACGACCACCCGGACGTGCGCCATGGCTACGTGCAGCTGTTCCTGGCCGAATTCGCGCCCGATGCGCAGGGCGACATCGCCTACCTGTGCGGCAACCCCAACATGGTCGATGCCTGCTTCGAGGCGCTCAAGGCGGCCGGGCTGCCGGTGCCGCGGATCCGCCGCGAGAAGTACGTCAGCAGCAAGTAGGCTGCCCGCCGCGCGCCCGCCCGGTCACAGGCGCCCCCCGGCCCACGTCTGCTGTTCTCGTGACGGGCGGCAGCGCCCGCGCCCGCCCGGCGCGCATCGCCGCCGTGTTCCAGACCCCAACCGATCGTCTTCCCGGAGCCTTCCGAATGAAGCCATTGCCACCCACCTTCGCCCTGCTCGCCAGCGCGCTGCTGCTGGCCGCCTGCGAGGGCGGCCCGCGCCAGCAGGTCGGCATCCATGCCGACGCCGCGGGCAGGCTGCACTACGGCGAACTGTCGTTCGAGCCCTGCGCGCTGGCCGCGCCCGGCGGCAGTTCGGTGGAAGCGCAGTGCACCACCTACGAGGTCCCCGAGGACCACGCATCGCCGGACGGGCGCAGGATCAGCCTCTCGATCGCGCTGGTGCCGGCGCGCGGCATGGCCGCGCCGGATCCGGTCTACATGATCGCCGGCGGGCCGGGCCAGTCCGCGATCGAAAGCTTCCCGATGGTGGCCGACGCGTTCTCCGACGTCAGCCGCAACCGCCACGTGGTCCTGGTCGACGCGCGCGGCACCGGCGGCTCCAACCCGCTGCACTGCTCCGGCTTCAACGACGACGATGCGCTGGCCGACCCGGCCAACGACGACCTCGCGGCCGTGGTCCGCATGACCGAGGCCTGCCGCGACGAGCTCGCGCAGCGCGCGGACCTGCGCCACTACGCCACCGGCGACCACGTCCGCGACCTAGAGCTGGTGCGCCAGGCGCTGGGGGTGGAGCAGGTCAACCTGGTGGGCGTGTCCTACGGCACCCGGGTGGCGCAGCAGTACGCGGCCACCTATCCGGCGCAGACCCGGGCGCTGGTGCTCGATTCGGTGGTGCCCAACACCCTGGTGCTGGGCCAGGAGCACGCGCGCAACCTGGAGGACGCGCTCGACGCGCAGTTCGCGCGCTGCCGCGACGACCAGGCCTGCCTCGCCAACCTCGGCGATCCGCGCGCGCAGCTGGCCACGGTGCGCGAACGCCTGCGCGCCGGCGGCATCGCCCCGGTGCGCTACCGCGACCCGGTGTCCGGCGAGTGGCGCGAGGAGGTGCCGCGCGAGATCCACCTGGTCAGCCTGCTGCGGCTGTACGCCTACCACCCCTCGATGGCCGCCACCCTGCCGCTGCTGCTGCACGAGGCCTCGCAGGAGCGCTACGAGAGCCTGCTCGCACAGTCGCGCATGCTCACCACCCAGGTCGGCGATTCGATGGCGATGGGCATGGGCCTGTCGGTGAGCTGCACCGACGACGTCCACGAACTCGCCGACCCGCCGCAGGGCGAGGACGCGACGGTGCTGGGCACGCTGCTGGTGGATGCCATGCGCGCGCAGTGCTCGGTGTGGCCCAGGGGCACCCGCGCCGAAGGCTTCCGCGAACCGCTGTCGGGCGCGCTGCCGGTGCTGGCGGTCAGCGGTGAACACGATCCGGTCACGCCGCCGCGCTACGGCGACGCGGTGGTGGAGCGGCTGGCCAACGCGCGCCACCTGGTGTTGCCTGGCCAGGGCCACAGCGTGCTCGGCGCCGGCTGCATGCCCAAGCTGTTCGCCCAGTTCCTCGAAACCACCGATGCCGCGTCGCTGGACGCCGGCTGCCTGGAGCGCCTGTCCGCGCAGCCGCCGTTCGCCGGCAACTACGGCTGGGAGCCCTGAGATGATCCTGCTCGAGAACCTGCACAAGTCCTTCCGCGGCAAGGCCGGCACCGTGCACGCGGTGAAAGGCGTCGGCTTCGAGGCCCGCGACGGCGAGATCACCGGCCTGCTCGGCCCCAACGGCGCCGGCAAGACCACCACCCTGCGCATGCTCTACACCCTGATGGCGCCCGAGCAGGGCCGGATCGAGGTCGACGGCATCGACGTGGCCAGAGATCCGGCGGCGGTGCGCCGCCGCCTGGGCGTGCTGCCCGACGCACGCGGCATCTACAAGCGCCTGACCGCGCGCGAGAACATCGCCTACTTCGGCCGCCTGCACGGCCTGGACGAAGCCACGATCCGCGCGCGCACCGAGGCGATGGCGAAGACCCTGGCGATGGACGACTTCCTCGACCGCCGCACCGAGGGCTTCAGCCAGGGCCAGCGCACCAAGACCGCGATCGCGCGCGCCCTGGTCCACGATCCGCGCAACGTGATCCTCGACGAACCCACCAACGGCCTGGACGTGATGACCACGCGCGGGTTGCGCGGCTTCCTGCGCGAACTGCGCGACGAGGGCCGCTGCGTGGTGTTCTCCAGCCACATCATGCAGGAGGTGGCCGCGCTGTGCGACCGGATCGTGGTGATCGCCCACGGCGAGGTGCGCGCGATCGGCACCCCTGACGAACTGCGCGCGATGACCGGCCTGCCGGACCTGGAGGACGTGTTCGTGCGCCTGGCCGGACTGGAAGGAGACGCCGCATGAACCTGGCTGTGATCTGGACCGTCGCGAAGAAGGAACTGATCGACCTGTTCCGCGACCGCAAGACCATGGCCCTGGGCCTGTTCATGGGCCCGGTGCTGATCCCGGCGATGTTCCTGGGCGTGGGCGCGCTGGCCGAGAAGCGGGTGCGCACCCAACTCGAATCGACCCTGGAACTGCCGGTGGTCGGCGCCGAGCACGCGCCCAACCTGGTGGCGTTCCTGGAGTCGCGCAACATCGACATCCTGCCGCCGCCCGCCGATCCCGACCGGGCGGTGCGCGACCAGGAACACGACCTGGTGCTGCGGATCGACCCGGAGTTCGGCGAGCAGTGGCGCGGCAGCCGCGCCGCCAAGGTCGAGCTGGTGTACGACAGCTCGCGCCAGGACTCGCAGATCCCGGTGAGCCGGGTGCGCGGAGTACTGACCGAGTACAGCCGCACCGTGGGCGTGCTGCGCGGGATCCACCGCGGGATCAGCCCCGAGGTCGCGTTCGCGGTGCAGATCGGCCAGCGCGACGTCGCCACCCCGGAGGCGCGGCGCGGGATGCTGCTGGTGTTCCTGCCCTACCTGCTGGTGCTTTTCAGCTTCCTGGGCGGGGCGGCGCTGGTGATCGACGTCACCGCCGGCGAACGCGAGCGGCAGTCGCTCGAGCCGCTGCTGGCCACGCCCGCGCCGCGCGCGGCGATCATGAGCGGCAAGATCCTGGCCGCCTGCCTGTTCGGCATGCTGTCGCTGCTGCTGATCGTGGTCTCGCTCAAGCTCTCGTTCCAGCTGGCGCCGGGGCCGATGCGGATGGTGGACGTGTCCGTGCCGGTGATGGCCCAGCTGCTGCTGGTGCTGCTGCCGATGGTGCTGGTGGGCACCACCCTGCTGACCCTGATCGCGGCCAGCGTGAAGTCGGTGAAGGAAGCGCAGAGCTACATGAGCGTGCTGATGTTCCTGCCGATGGTCCCGACCATCGTGCTGATGGTGAACCCGGTGAAGACCCAGCTGTGGCAGTTCGCGGTGCCGTTCCTGGCGCAGAACCAGATGATCCTCAAGCTGGTGCGCAGCGAGGCGATCACCGCCCAGGAATGGCTGGTGTACCTGGGGGCCGGGTTCGGCGCCGGCCTGGCGCTGTGGCTGCTGGCCGCGCGCCTGTACCACCGCGAGAAGCTGGCGATCTCGGCCTGAGGCCGGGATCCGGCCAAGAAGAAGCCCGGCCAGGGCCGGGCTTCTTCTTGCGCGGCCGCGGCCGCGGGGTTACTGCGACGGCGCGAAGTTGATCGTGCGCCGGCTGGTGACCGGCGCCGGCACCGGCTCGAAGCGCCAGCGCCGGACCGCGTTGAGCGCCTCGCGGTCGAACACCCGCGGCGGGGTGGCCTGGACCACGCGCGCGGCGGTGACCGTACCGTCGACGCCGACGGTGAACTCGACCTGGACCTCGCCCGAGGTGCCCGAGCGCAGCGCGTCGGGCGGATAGCGCGGCGCCGGCGTGCTGATCGCACGCAGTTCGGTGGCCGCGGGCGCGGCGCGGCGCGCGGCCTCGGCCTGGCGGCGTTCGGCTTCCAGACGCTCGGCCTCGCGGCGCGCGGCTTCCTGGCGCGCCGCCTCCTGGCGTGCGGCCTCCTGGCGCGCCGCCTCTTCCTGCGCGGCCTGCTGCGCGGCCAGTTCGCGCGCTGCCTGTTCCTGGGCCAGGCGCTGCTGCTCCTGGCGCTGGCGCTCGAGCTCGCGCTGGCGCTGCGCCTCCTGTTCGGCGGTGAGCTGCTCCTGGGCCGCACGCCGCGCCGCCTCGGCCTCGGCGCTGGCGATGGTGGTCTTGAGCCGTTCGATCGCCGGGTACGACGAGTCGGTCTTCTCGATCAGCGCCAGCAGGCGCTTGGCCTCGGCGAAGTCGCCGCGGTCGCGGCTCTGCTCGGTGGCGATCACGGTCATCGGCAGCAGGTCGACCAGCGCGCTGGACACGCCGGCGTCGGCCGGCTGCTTGTCGCGCAGGGCAAGGTAGTACTCCATCGCGTTGTCGCCGCCGGGCGCGTACAGCCGGCTCTCCTGGTAGGCCTTGGACGCGGCCTCGCGCAGCTGCTCGGCGTCCATGGCGGCGACCTCGGCCGAGACCGCCTCGGCCGGCGCCTGCGGCGCCTGGGCGGGCTCGCCCGCGGCCGGCGTGGACGGCGTGGCCGGCGCCTGGGCGGGCGGCGCGTCCTGCTTGCAGCCTGCCAGCAGCACGGCAAGCCCGAGTCCCAGCGCGAGCGCGCCGGTCGGCAGACGCGGCGGCACCCTCCGGCCGGCCGCGGTGGTGTTGGTGGACATTCGGTTTTCCCCTGTGGTGACGGTGGTGCTGCGCATCTAGGACGCGACAGGCCGCGACGTTTGTCAACTGCGCGGCCATGGCCGGCAAGTCTGCGCGGCGACGCGCGGGCAAACTGTGACGCGGTTTGCGGAATTCCCGCGCGCGCCGCCGGCTACTTGCCGATGCAGAACGTGGAGAAGATATGGCCCAGCAGGTCATCAGGCAACGTCCGCCCGGTGATCTCGCCCAGCGCATCGTGCGCCAGCCGCAGGTGCTCGGCCGCCAGCTCGAGCTGCTCGCCCTGCAGTCGCTCCGCCGCCTGCGCGCAGGCGGTGGCGGTGCGTTCGAGCGCCTGCACGTGCCGCAGCCGGGCGCTGAACCCGCCCTCGCCCGGCGCGATCGCGGCGGCGGCCTCGCGCAGGCGCGCGCGCAGCGCGTCGAGCCCCGCACCGGTCAGCGCCGAGACCCGCAGCGCGCCGTCGTCCGGCGCGCCGGCGCCGGGCGCGAGCAGGTCGGCCTTGTTGTGCAGCACGATGCGCCCGGGCACCGGGTCAAGGTCGGCGTCCAGCGCGCGCAGGCCGGCCTCGGGGTCGCGCGCGTCCAGCACCACCAGGGCCAGGTCGGCGCGGGCGAGTTCGGCGCGGGCGCGGCGCATGCCCTCGCGCTCGATCGCGTCGCCGTCCTCGCGCAGGCCGGCGGTGTCGACCAGGGTCAGTTCCAGGCCGTCGAACTGCAGCGTTTCCTGCAGCAGGTCGCGGGTGGTGCCGGGGATCGCGGTGACGATCGCCCGTTCGCTGCCGGCGAGCGCGTTGAGCAGCGAACTCTTGCCGGCGTTGGGCGGACCGACCAGCACCGCGTGCAGGCCGTCGCGCAGCCGGCGCCCGCGTTCGGCGGCGGCACGCAGGTCGCGCAGCCGGCCACGCGCCTGCTCCAGGCGCTGGCGCAGGGCCTCGCCGCCGAGGGTGTCGAGCGGTTCGTCGGCGAAGTCGATCGCCGCCTCCACCTGGACCCGGATCGCGAGCAGGTCGGCGGCAATCGCCTCGACCCGGGCGGAGAACTCGCCTTCGAGCGAACGCCTGGCCGCGCGCGCCGCGCGCAGGTCGGCCGCGGCGATCAGGTCGGCCACCGCCTCGGCCTGGGCCAGGTCCAGGCGGCCGTTGAGGCAGGCGCGCTCGCTGAATTCGCCCGGCCGCGCATCCTCCGCGCCCAGCGCGCGGCAGCGCGCGAGCAGCTGCCGCAGCACCGGCAGGCTGCCGTGCGCCTGCAGTTCGACCACGTCCTCGCCGGTGTAGCTGGCCGGCGCCGCGAACAGCAGCGCGATGCCGTCGTCGATCACGCTGCCGTCGTGGTCGCGGAAACGCACGTAGTGGGCATGGCGCGGCCGCAACCGGCGCCCGCACAGCGCGGCCGCGATCTCCCGCGCGCGCGGCCCGGACAGGCGCACGATGCCGATGCCGGCGGCGCCGGGGGCGGTGGCGATGGCGGCGATGGTGCGCAGGTCGGTCAAGCCGGTGATGGTCGCGGGAAGGGAAGAGGCGGGACGCGGCGCGCGCGCCGGGCGTCACGCGATCGGATGCACGTGTCGCCGCGGGCCGCGACGGCGGCGGGCATGGGCGACGCGCCGGCGCGGGCGGGACGGGCGGCGGGCGCGGCGCGCCCGCGCGCGGCCGGGCTCAGGCCCTGGCCGGCGCGTCGGCGTACTTGCGCAGCATGTACCACTGCTGCAGCAGGCCCAGGCCGCCGTTGACCACCCAGTACAGCACCAGGCCGGCCGGGAAGAAGACCATCATGACGCCGAACACGATCGGCATCATCTGCATCATCCGCTGCTGCATCGGATCCATGCCGGTCATCGGCGAGAGCTTCTGGGTGGCCCACATCACCGCCACGTTGATCACCGGCAGGATGAACCACGGGTCGCGCGCGGTCAGGTCCTGGATCCAGCCGATCCACGGCGCGTGGCGCAGCTCCACCGACTCGAGCAGCACCCAGTACAGGGCGAAGAAGATCGGCATCTGCAGCAGCACCGGCAGGCAGCCGCCGACCGGGTTGATCTTCTCCTTCTTGTACAGCTCCATCATCGCGACCTGGAACTTCTGCCGGTCGTCGCCGTAGCGCTCCTTGAGCTGCTGCATGCGCGGCTGGAACTTGCGCATCTTCGCCATCGACTTGTACTGCGCGTTGGCCAGCGGGAACAGCAGCACCTTCACCAGCAGCACCAGGCCCACGATCGCCCAGCCCCAGTTGCCGAACAGCCGGTGCAGCTTCTCCAGCACCCAGAACAGGCCCTCGCCCAGCCAGGCCATGACCGAGAAGCGGCTGTAGTCCACCACCCGCTCCAGCCCGGGCACCTGCTGCGCCTTGATCTGGTTGACCAGCTTGGGACCGACCCACAGCCGGGCGCTGGCGGTCGCCTGCTGGCCCGGCGCGACCACCACCGGCTCGCTGGCCATCTCGCGGATCAGGTAGCGCGGCGCGCCGCTGGAGCGGTCGGTGTCCAGGGTAATCGCGTTGCGCGCGCCGGCGGCCTCGCCCGGCAGCCACGCGCCGAAGAAGTGGTGCTGGACGAACGCGATCCAGGTGTTGGTGTCGGTGGCGTTGACCGCGCCGTCCTCGTAGTCGCTGAACCAGCGGCGCAGGTAGCCTTGCGAATCGCCGAACCAGGTCGCGCCGGTGAGGCTGAACGACTCGGGGTTGGTCATCCCGCGCTTGACGTTCGGGCTGCCGCGCATCAGCTGGCGGTAGGCGAAGCCCTGCCACGGCTCGCCGCCGGCGTTGACGATCTCGTCGCGCACGGTGATCGCGTACTGGCCGCGGGACAGGACGTAGCTGCGGCGGATGCTCACCCCGTCCGGGCCCTGCCACACGAACGGCACCACCAGTTCGTCCTGCCCCGGGGCCAGGGCGAGGCGGCGCTTGTCGCCGGCCGGCACGAAGCCCTGCAGGTGGTTGGGGGCGGCGCCGCCGGCGCTCACCCAGCCGCTCTGGGCGGCGTAGAAGCTGGTGCCGCTGTTGTCGAACAGCACCACCGGCGGGCTGCCCGGGTCGCGGGTCTGCGGATACGCCAGCAGCTCGGCGCGCAGCACGCTGCCACCGTCGACCAGCAGGCGCAGCACGTCGGTCTCGACCTCGACCACCCCGGAGGCGGGGGCGGCGTGGCTCTCGGCCTGGGCCCCGGCGGGTGCCACCGCCGGGGCATCGGGCACCCCCGCGGGCGCGGCGGCCGGCGCCGACGGCACCGCGGCCGGGACGTCGGCGGCCGCCTGCGCGGCGGGCGGCGGGGCCAGCGGCGTGGACTGCTCCTTGTTCCACTCCATCCACAGCAGCACCGCCACCATCAGCCAGGCGAGGATCAGGAAGGTGCGGGTCTGGTTCATCGGGCGGGCAGGCTCATTCGCCGGCAAGCGGCGGCGGGTCGGAGGAAGGCGGGGAGGCCGGGGAGGAATGCGGGGCCGGCATTGTGCCGTCCGCGGCTGGGGGCGGCAACGCACCGGCGCGCCGGAGCAGCTGGCTGCAGGCCTCGCGCAGCGCCGCCGCACTGGCGCTGGCGGCCGGGGGCCGGGCCACCAGCACGTAGTCGCCGCCGGGCAGCTGGCTGCGCAGCAGGCGGAAATGTTCGCGCAGGACGCGGCGGATGCGGTTACGCACCACGGCCCGGCGATCCACCTTGCGCGAGACCGCCAGGCCCAGCCGCGCGGGGCCGGTCTCGCGGCGCCAGTGCAGGGCGAGCACGGGCAGCGCGACGCGGCGGCCGTCGCGGAAGATGCGGTCGAAGTCGGCGCGCGCCCGGACCCGCGCCGTCGGCGGGAAGCGCGCTTGGCTCATGCGAGGCAGGACAGGACCCGGTCCAGGCGCGGGTCCGGCGCGGCTCAGGCCGACAGGCGCTTGCGGCCCTTGGCGCGGCGGCGGGCGATGATCTTGCGGCCGTCGGCGGTCGCCATGCGCGCACGGAAGCCGTGGTCGCGCTTGCGCTTGAGGTTGCTGGGCTGGAAGGTGCGCTTGGTGGCCATGGCGGGATGCTGTGGGTACGGCGGGCGGAAAGAACCGGCGATTCTAGCGACGGCCCACGATCCGGGTCAAGTCGACGGGCGCGCCGGCGGATGCACGCCCGGGGTGCGGGTGGTAGGCTGGCCTGCTCCCGCCACACCGGACGACCGGCCCGCCCCGAGCGGGCCGGCCGGCCCCGATTTCCTCCGTCACGACCCTATGGATGCCTGGCCCCGCTGCCTAGAACGCCTCGAAGCCGAACTGCCCGCCGAGGACGTTCATACCTGGCTCAAGCCGCTGCAGGCGAGCCGACAGGACAGCCGGACGGTGCTGTACGCGCCCAACGCCTTCGTCCGCGACGAGGTCGAGAGCCGCTACCTGCAGCGGATCCGCGAGCTGCTCGCGCACTTCGGCGGCAGCGACGAGGTGGCGCTGGAAATCGGCTCGCTGCCGCGCGCGGCCGCGGCGCCGGCCACGGTGGCCGCCGCCCCGGCGCAGCCCGCGCCGCCGATGGAGGCCTTCGCCGGCCACCTCGACCCGCACTACACCTTCGACAACTTCGTCGAGGGCCGCAGCAACCAGCTCGGACGCGCCGCCGCCTGGCAGGCCGCGCTCAAGCCCGGTGACCGCACCCACAACCCGCTGCTGCTGTACGGCGGCACCGGCCTGGGCAAGACCCACCTGATGTTCGCCGCCGGCAACGAGATGCGGCGGCAGAACCCGTCCGCGCGCGTGCTCTACCTGCGCTCGGAGCAGTTCTACAGCGCCTTCTTCCGCTCGCTGCAGGAGAAGACCACCGACCGCTTCAAGCGCCAGTTCCAGCAGGTCGACGCGCTGCTGATCGACGACATCCAGTTCTTCGCCGGCAAGGACCGCACCCAGGAGGAGTTCTTCCACACCTTCAACGCGCTGTTCGAGAGCCGGCAGCAGATCATCATGACCTGCGACCGCTACCCGCGCGAGGTGGAAGGGCTCGAGCCGCGACTCAAGTCGCGCCTGTCCTGGGGCCTGTCGGTGGCGATCGACCCGCCCGACTTCGAGACCCGCGCCGCGATCGTACTGGCCAAGGCCCAGGAGCGCGGCATCCTGGTGCCGGACGAGGTGGCGTTCCTGCTGGCCAAGAAGATGCACGGCAACGTGCGCGACCTCGAGGGCGCGCTCAACTCGCTGGCCGCGCGCGCCAACTTCACCGGCCGCACGATCACCGTGGAGTTCGCCCAGGAGACCCTGCGCGACCTGCTGCGGGCGCAGCAGCAGTCGATCGGCATCCCCAACATCCAGAAGGTGGTGGCCGACTACTACGGGCTGCAGATCAAGGACCTGCTGTCCAAGCGCCGCACCCGCTCGCTGGCGCGCCCACGCCAGGTGGCGATGGCGCTGGCCAAGGAACTCACCGAGCACTCGTTGCCCGAGATCGGCGACGCCTTCGCCGGCCGCGACCACACCACCGTGCTGCACGCCTGCCGCCAGGTGCGCAACCTGATGGCCACCGACGGCAAGCTGCGCGAGGACTGGGACAAGCTGATCCGCAAGCTTTCGGAGTGAGTCGGCGGCGCGCGGCCCGCCGGCGCGGCCGGCCGCACCGCTGCGACGCGGCCGGGACCGGGCCGGCTGCCCCTGCAACGCCCACGCCAAGACGTGCCAATGGGACGCAGCGAGTACACAGTGGCGCCCACGGGACGCGGCCAGGCGCTCCGGGACCGGATCGGCCGCTTCCCCGCGCCGACCTCCCGCCCCTTCCCACGCCCGCCCGGGGACAGGCCAGGAAGCCGCCGGGCCGGCCCCACCTGCGGCCTGAAACCTTCGCTACACTAGATGTTGGGGTGTGCGTGGACAGCAGTGGCACAAGCTGTGGACAAGCCGCAGGGGACGGAATGATCCACAGCTTTGCGGCCTGCAGGCCGGGCACTTGTCCACACCCGCCCAGGAGAAGAAAAACCATACAAAACAGTGGGTTATGTGAGTTATTCCCGCTGTGCAGGCCCCCCAGCCCCACCGCTTTTCAAGATTTTCCCGTTTCTTAGAAGCCTTGCCACAGGAATCCTACGCATGCGTTTCAGCCTGCAACGCGAAGCCCTCCTGAAGCCGCTCGCGCAAGTGGTCAACGTCGTCGAACGCCGGCAGACCCTGCCGGTGCTGGCCAACCTGCTGACCCAGGTCTCCGGCGGGGAGCTGTCTCTGACCGGCACCGACCTGGAAGTGGAGATGGTGGCGCGCAGCAGCGTGGACGATTCCCAGGACGGCGAGACCACGATCCCGGCGCGCAAGCTGTTCGACATCGTCCGTGCCCTGCCCGACGGCAGCAAGGTCACGGTGTCGCAGTCGGGCGACAAGATCACGGTGCAGGCCGGGCGCAGCCGCTTCACCCTGTCGAGCCTGCCGGCCAACGACTTCCCGTCCGTGGACGAGGTCGAGGCGACCGAGCGCGTGGCCGTGCCCGAGGCTGCGCTCAAGGAACTGATCGAGCGCACCGCCTTCGCCATGGCCCAGCAGGACGTGCGCTACTACCTCAACGGCCTGCTGTTCGACCTGGCCGAGACCCGCCTGCGCTGCGTGGCGACCGATGGCCATCGCCTGGCGCTGTGCGAGACCGCGCTGGAGTCGGCGGTGCAGGCCAAGCGCCAGATCATCGTGCCGCGCAAGGGCGTGCAGGAGCTGCAGCGCCTGCTGGAGGGCGGAGAGCGCACGCTCGAACTGGAAATGGGCCGCAGCCACGTGCGGGTCAAGCGCGACGACGTGACCTTCACCAGCAAGCTGATCGATGGCCGCTTCCCCGACTACGAGGCGGTGATTCCGATCGGCGCCGACCGCGAGGTGAAGATCGACCGCGAAGCACTGCGCGCCGCCCTGCAGCGTGCGGCGATCCTGTCCAACGAGAAGTACCGCGGCGTGCGGCTGGAGGTGTCGCCGGGACTGGTGCGGATCAACGCCCACAACCCCGAGCAGGAGGAAGCCCAGGAAGAGGTCGAGGCCGAGACCCGGGTCGACGGCCTGGCCGTGGGCTTCAACGTCAACTACCTGCTCGACGCGCTGGGCGCCCTGCGCGACGAGTTCGTGGTCCTGCAGCTGCGCGATGCCAACTCTTCGGCCCTGGTGCGCGAGGCGGGCAGCGAGCGCTGCCGCCACGTGGTGATGCCGCTGCGGCTGTGACCCTGGCCATGTTCCACGTGGAACGTCCTGATTCGCCCGGCCCGTGCCGGGCGAATTCGTTTTCCCGGCCGGACTCCGGCGCCGGTCGAGCCGACCCGCGGGGGTGCGCATGCATCTGACCCGGCTCACGGTCAGCGCGGTCCGCAATCTCGAGCCGCTCGAACTGCATCCGGATCCCGGCCTCAACCTGGTACTGGGCGGCAACGGCGCGGGCAAGACCAGCCTGCTGGAAGCGATCCACCTGCTGGCCTACGGGCGCAGCTTCCGCGGCCGGGTCCGCGACGGCCTGGTCCGGACCGGCGCCCCGGCACTGGAGGTGTTCGCCGAATGGGAAGAGCCCGGGGGGCGGCGGCGCGCGGGGCTGCGGCATGGCGGCCAGGCCTGGACCGGTCGCCTGGACGGGGAGCCGGTGGAACAGCTCGGCGATCTGTGCGCCGCACTGGCCGCGATCACCTTCGAACCCGGCAGCCATGCCCTGGTCACCGCCGGCAGCGAGGCCCGGCGACGCTATCTCGACTGGGGCCTGTTCCACGTGGAACACGACGGCGACGAAGCCTTCCGCCCCGTGTGGCGCCGTTACACGCGGGCGCTGAAGCAGCGCAATGCCCTGCTCAAGCAGCGCGTGGCGGCGGACCAGCTCGATGCCTGGGATGCGGAACTGGTCCAGGCCGCCGAGCCGCTGGACCGGCAGCGCCGGGCCTACGTCGATCGCCTGCAGCCGCTGGTCCAGTCCCTGTCCGCGGAGCTCGTGCCCCAGCTCGGCGAGGGCCGCTTGGCGTACCGGCCGGGCTGGCGTGCGGACCAGCTGCCGCTGGCCGACGCCCTGCTGCTTGCGCGCGAACGGGACCTGGCGACCGGCTTCACGTCGGTCGGGCCGCACCGGGCGGACTGGCGCATCGAGCATGCACTGCGGCCGGCGGGGGAAGCCCTCTCGCGCGGCCAAGCCAAGCTCACCGCCCTGGCCTGCCTGCTGGCGCAGGCCGAGGACTACGCCGCCCGGCGGGGCCACTGGCCGGTCTTCCTGCTCGATGACCTGACCGCCGAACTGGACCGCGGCCACCAGGGACGCCTGCTGGCCCGCCTGCGCGCCAGCGGCGCCCAGGTCTTCGTGACCGGGACCGATGTGCCCGCCGGGCTGGCGGCCAGCGGCTGGACGCCAGCCGTGTTCCACGTGGAACACGGTCGGGTCCGGCGCGCGGACGCCGCGGACGCCAGCAACGCACATTGACAGACGCCCTGCCCCGGCCAAGGGCGGGGCGTCGCCAGCCCGGCTGTGCGTCCTGACGCCTGTGTTCGCGCTCCTGCCTGCGTCGGCCTCATCGCGGGTCCGGAGGGCGGGTCCCGCTCAGCCGCGACCTGGGGCCGGAAGGCGGGGGCGTGGCGGCCGGGGTGCGCCGGGCCCAGGTGTGTGCCCTGCCCCGCGCGCCTGACTGGGTGGAGACGCCCGCGGCCCGTCCGCGCGGCCCCCCGCTGCCGCCGGCGCCGTCACGACCCGCCTGGCCTGTGCGCGGTGGCTGGCGGAGCCTGCGCCCGCGCCGTCCCGGTGCCGCCACGGTTCCGCCGGCACTCACGCACGTGGGCTGCGGCCCGCGCCCCCAACCGCCGGCAAACGGTCCCGACCACCGGCGCGGTGGTGGCCGGTGCGCGCGGTATAATGTCGCCTGAGTCCCTATTACTAATGTGTCGCTGGCGTGGCGCCCCTGCGCGCCGCGCCGCTGCACTGGTGGTGCAATGACCGAACAGCCCCAAGCAACCGGCGGAACCCCCGCCCCGACCTACGATTCGAGCCGGATCACCGTGCTGCGCGGCCTGGAGGCCGTGCGCAAGCGCCCGGGCATGTACATCGGCGACGTGCACGATGGCACCGGCCTGCACCACATGGTGTTCGAGGTGGTCGACAACTCGATCGACGAAGCCCTGGCCGGCTTCGCCGACGAGGTCGTGGTGACGATCCACGAGGACGGTTCGGTCTCGGTCGCGGACAACGGCCGCGGCATCCCGGTGGACATCCACAAGGAGGAAGGGCGCTCGGCGGCCGAGGTCATCATGACCGTGCTGCACGCCGGCGGAAAGTTCGACGACAACAGCTACAAGGTGTCCGGCGGCCTGCATGGCGTGGGCGTGTCGGTGGTCAACGCGCTGTCCTCGAAGCTGACCCTGGACATCTGGCGCGACGGCTACCACCACCACCAGGAGTACGCCCTGGGCGAGCCGCTGCATCCGCTCGAGCGGCGCGAACCGTCCACCCGCCGCGGCACCCTCACCCGCTTCTGGCCGTCGACGGAGATCTTCACCGACACCGAGTTCCACTACGACATCCTCGCCCGGCGCCTGCGCGAGCTGTCGTTCCTCAATTCCGGGGTGCGGATCGTGCTGGCCGACGAGCGCGGCGAGGGCCGGCGCGACGTGTTCCAGTACGAGGGCGGCATCGCCAGCTTCGTCGAGCACCTGGCCCAGCTCAAGACCCCGCTGCACCCGAACGTGATCTCGGTGTCTGGCGAGCAGAACGGCATCACGGTGGAGGTCGCCCTGCAGTGGACCGACTCCTACCAGGAGACGATGTTCTGCTTCACCAACAACATCCCGCAGAAGGACGGCGGCACCCACCTGCAGGGCTTCCGTTCGGCGCTCACGCGCACGCTCACCAACTACATCGAGCAGAGCGGAATCGCCAGGCAGGCCAAGGTGAGCTTCACCGGCGACGACATGCGCGAGGGCCTGATCGCGGTGCTGTCGGTGAAGGTGCCGGACCCGAGCTTTTCCTCGCAAACCAAGGAAAAGCTTGTCTCATCGGATGTGAGACCGGTCGTTGACAGCACGTTCTCTGCGCGTTTGGAGGAGTTCCTGCAGGAACACCCCCATGAGGCCCGCGCGATCGCGGGCAAGATCGTCGAGGCCGCGCGCGCGCGCGAAGCCGCGCGCAAGGCGCGCGACCTCACCCGCCGCAAGGGCGCGCTGGACATCGCCGGCCTGCCCGGCAAGCTCGCCGACTGCCAGGAGAAGGATCCGGCGCTGTCGGAGCTGTTCATCGTCGAGGGCGACTCGGCCGGCGGCTCGGCCAAGCAGGGCCGCAACCGCAGGAATCAGGCGGTGCTGCCGCTGCGCGGCAAGATCCTCAACGTCGAGCGCGCGCGTTTCGACCGCATGCTCTCGTCGGCCGAGGTGGGCACGCTGATCACCGCGCTGGGCACCGGCATCGGCAAGGACGAGTACAACCCCGACAAGCTGCGCTACCACCGCATCATCATCATGACCGACGCGGACGTGGACGGCTCCCACATCCGCACCCTGCTGCTGACCTTCTTCTACCGGCAGATGCCGGAGCTGATCGAACGCGGCCACGTCTACATCGGCCTGCCGCCGCTGTACAAGGTCAAGCAGGGCAAGACCGAGCTCTACCTCAAGGACGACGCGGCGCTCGACGCCTACCTGGCCGCGAACGCGGTCGAGGGCGCGGCGCTGGTGCCGGCCGAGGGCGAGCCGCCGATCGAGGGCGCGGCGCTGGAGAAGCTGCTGCTGGCCTACGCCGGCGCGCGCGAGGCGATCGCCCGCAACGCCCACCGCTACGACCCGCAGCTGCTCGAGGCGCTGATCGACTTCACCCCGCTCGAGCCGGAGATCCTCAGCGCCAACACCGACGAGCGCCACGAGCTCGACGCGCTGGAAAAGCGCCTCAACCACGAAGGCCTCGGCCGCCCGCGCTACCGCCTGGAGTGGCAGCCGGCGCAGGGCGACCGCCCTGCGGCGCTGATCGCGCATCGGCGCCACATGGGCGTGGAGGCGATCCAGGTGCTGCCGCTGTCGGCCTTCGAGGGCGGCGAGCTGCGCGCGCTCAAGGACGCGGCCGACCTGCTCCACGGCCTGGTCCGCGAAGGCGCGCAGATCCTGCGCGGCAACCGCGCCCAGCCGGTGACCAGCTTCGCCCAGGCCCACGCCTGGCTGCTGGAGGAGGCCAAGAAGGGGCGTCAGATCCAGCGCTTCAAGGGCCTGGGCGAGATGAACCCCGAACAGCTGTGGGAGACCACGGTCAATCCCGAGACCCGGCGCCTGCTGCAGGTGCGGATCGAGGACGCGGTGGCCGCCGACCAGATCTTCAGCACCCTGATGGGGGACGTGGTGGAGCCGCGGCGCGAGTTCATCGAGGACAACGCGCTCAAGGTGTCCAACCTCGACATCTGACCCCGGGGTGCTCGTCGCTCGCGGCGCCCCCGGGGGGGCCGCCGCGGCGGGGGGCGGCGGTGGCGGGAACATGCGGCATCGGACGCGCAGCCCGACGAAGTCGGCATACAGTGGCGGCGATCACGCCCGATTGACGAAAAATTAAGATCTTCGTCGCCAAACTCGCCACCTGCAGTACCCGGAACCCACGTCCATGAAGCACTCCCTCGCCGCGCTGGTGATGGTCGGCGTCCTGTCCGCCTGTGCCACCACGACCTCGTCCACCGGGCGGACCCAGTACGTGGGCGCGGTGTCCGAGCAGCAGCTCCACCAGCTCGGCGCACAGGCCTTCACCGAGGCCAGGCAGAAGGGTCCGCTCAGCACCGATGCGCGCCAGAACGCCTACGTGCGCTGCGTGGTCGACGCGCTGGTGCGCCAGCTTCCGGCCGCCCAGCGCCAGCTGGCGTGGGAGACCGCGGTCTTCGCCCAGGACGAGCCCAACGCCTTCGCCCTGCCCGGCGGCAAGGTCGGCATCAATTCCGGCCTGTTCAAGGTCGCCAGGAGCCAGGACCAGCTGGCGGCGGTGGTCGCGCACGAGATCGGCCACGTGGTCGAACGCCACCACGACGAGCGCATCACCCGGCAGATGGGCGCGGCCGGCGTGGTCCAGCTGCTGGGCGCGCTCGCCGGCGACTACGGCCAGCTGGCCACCCAGGGCGGCGGGCTGCTGGCGCAGACCGGGTTCCTGCTGCCGGGATCGCGCGCCCAGGAGAGCGAGGCCGACGTCGTCGGCCAGCGGCTCATGGCCCAGGCCGGATTCGACCCGCGCGCCGCGGTGGGCCTGTGGGAGAACATGATCGCCGCCGGCGGCAGCCGTCCGCCGCAGTGGCTGTCCACCCACCCCGACCCCCAGAGCCGGATCGCCGAGTTGCGGGCGCGGGCCGAGCAGCTCGTGCCGACCTGGCAGCAGGCGCGCGCGGCAGGACGACGACCCGCCTGCGGCTGAACGGCCCCCCGGGGTTTCGCCCCGACGCCGTTTCGCAATACCCTTCCAACCCCCGCGCCCCACAGCGCGCGTGCCACGAGGCCAGACCCATGCCCCACAAGACGCTCCCGACCCGCCTGCTGACCGCGATGATGGCAACCGGCCTGATGCTGGCGACCACTGCCGCGCTGGCCCAGGGCACGAGCCGCGCCGAGCAGCGGCGGGCCGAGCGCGCGGCGAAGGCGGACGAAGCGCAGCAGGTCGACAAGTTCGCCGGCGCCACCCGCAAGGAGCCCGAAGGCAGGGCCTCCTCGCGCGCGTCGAGCACCCGCCTGGGCAAGCTCTCGGACGCCTACGAGGCGCAGGACGTGGCCCGGACCCAGGCACTGGCCGACGAGATCATCGCCGACGAGAAGTCCAACGCGTACGAGCGCTCGGTGGCCGCGCGCATCGCCGGCGCGCTGATGCTGGGCGAGGACGAAGCCAAGGCGCTGGAGTACTTCGAGCGCGCGCTGGAGTTCGACGGGCTGAAGAACCGCGAGCACTATGAGGTGATGTACATCATCGCCCAGCTGCACGCGCAGGACGAACGCTACGACCAGGCCCTGGCCACGATCGACCGGCTGGTCGCCGAGACCAGCACCACCGATCCGGACATCGCCGCTTTGCGCGGCAACGTGCTGCTGCGCCTGGAGCGCTACGACGAGGCGATCGCCACCCTCCAGCCGCTGGCCGAATCGCCCGAGGCCAAGACCCAGTGGCAGCAGCTGCTGATGGCGGCCTACGCCGAGAGCGACCGCGGCGAGGAGGCCACCCGCCTGGCCGAGCGCATCGCCGCCGCCACCCCCGACGACAAGCGCTCGCAGCTCAACCTGGCCGCGGTCTACCTGCAGACCGACCAGTACGAGAAGGCGGCCGGGGTCTACGAGGCCCTGCGCGCCCGGGGCGAGCTGACCGAGGAGCGCGAGTACCGCAACCTCATCGCCTCCTACCTGAGCCTGGACGACGGCCATGCCAGGGCGATAGGCATCATCAATGAGGGGCTGGAGAAGAACATCCTGCCGCCCGACTACCAGACCTACATCGCCCTGGCCCAGGCGCACTACTTCGGCGAGCCGCAGAACGTGGCCGAGTCGATCGCGGCCTACCAGAAGGCCGCGCCGCTGGCGCCGACCGGGGAGACCTACCTCAATCTCGCCAGGCTGCTGTCCAACGAGGGCCGCCTGGCGGAGGCCAAGGAAGCGGCCCAGCGCGCCCTCGACAAGGGCATCCGTTCGCCCGAGGAAGCACGCCGCATCCTCTCGCGCAGCAACTGACCAATTGCACGGGAAACCTGTTGGTATCGCGCCAGCGGATTGGTATAAGCTTGGGGATTCCCGTCGCCGAAAACCGGCGGCGGTTTACGACACGACCACGGGGCGCCGAGCGCCCAGCCAGACTTGAGTTCAACGCATGACCGACCGCTTGCCGACGACCGACAAGAAAGACGAAGACGAAGGTCTGGACTGGGCGCGAATCGCCGGATTCACCCTCGTGGTGGCCATCCACGCAGCGGCACTGCTGCTGCTGCTGGCGCCCGCCACGCCACCCCAAGCCGAGCAGCAGGACGACGACACCACCCGCGTGGTGATCATCGAGCCACCGCCGCCGCCGCCGCCGCCGCCGCCGCCGCCGCCGGAGCCGCCCAAGCCCCAGCCGATCAAGGAGCTGGTGCCGCCGCAGCCCACGCCGCTGCCGCCGCCGCCGGAAGAGCCGCCGGTCGTGTTCGACGAGCCCTCGCCGATGGACACGCCCGCGCCGCCGCCGGCCCCGCCGACCCCGCCCGCGCCGCAGCCGGACATCGGCGCCAGCGTCGACATCTCGTCCAAGAACATGAACCCGCCGCAATACCCGCCCGCCGCGGCGCGTGCCGGCATCGAGGGCACGGTGATCCTGGTCATCGACGTCGATGCGAGCGGCAACGTCACCAACGTGTCGGTCGAGAAGTCCAGCCGCAACCGCGACCTCGACCGCGCCGCGATGCAGGCGGCCCGCAGGTGGCGCTTCAACCCTTCGATCGTCAACGGCCAGCCCGCCCCGGGTCGCGTCCGCGTGCCGGTCGACTTCAGGCTCGGTGGCTGACGGCCACCGGTCCCCGCAGGTTTCTCCAACCCGCTACACCGTTCCAACTCCTACACTCAACAACATCTAGAAGGTAAGCGTCATGCTGCAGGAAACCACCGCCCCAGCTGCCGGAGCCGGCAACGCCCAGGCACTGACCCAGATGGGCTTCGCGAACCTGATTGAACACATGACCGTGGTCAACTGGATCGTGTTCATCGTGCTCATCCTGATGTCGGTCCTGTCGATCTACTGGATCATCTACAACTTCATCAAGAACATCCGGCTGAAGAAGAACTCCGACCGGGTGATCGCGACGTTCTGGGAGACCCCGAACGCGCAGGACGCGATCCGCTTCATGGAAGAGCAGCCGCGCAGCGAGCCGTTCTCCAAGATCGCGCTCGACGCCGCGCAGGCCGCCGCCCACCACCAGCGCCACGACGGTTCGCGCCTGGCCGAGTCGCTCAGCCGCTCCGAGTTCGTCGACCGCGCCCTGCGCCAGGCGGTGACCCGCGAGTCGCTGGGCCTGGAAGCCGGCCTGACCGTGCTCGCCACCGTCGGTGCGACCGCTCCGTTCGTCGGCCTGCTCGGCACGGTGTGGGGCATCTACAACGCGCTGATCCGCATCGGTGCCACCGGCCAGGCCGACATCGGCGCGGTCGCCGGCCCGGTGGGCGAGGCGCTGATCATGACCGCGATTGGTCTGGCCGTGGCCATCCCGGCGGTGCTGGGCTACAACTTCTTCGTGCGCCTGAACCGCAGCACGAACAACAAGCTCGACACCTTCGCGCACGACCTGCACGACTTCTTCGCCACCGGCTCCCGCGTCGGCGAGTCGCGCTGATCCCGACCCAAGACTGACGGAGATCCGACATGGCCTTCAGTTCAGGCGGTGACGGCGGCCACAACAACGTCAATGCCACGATCAACATCGTGCCGCTGGTCGACGTGATGCTGGTGCTGCTGATCATCTTCATGGTCACCGCGCCACTGATGGCGCACAAGGTCAAGGTCGACCTGCCCCAGGCCAACCTCGATGAGCGTCCGGACACGGCACCGCCGGTGCCGCCCCTGACGGTCGCGATCACGTCCAACGGCAACCTCTACCTCAACGACCAGCCGGTGACGATGGACCTGCTCGACAGCACGCTGGCGGTGGAAGCGCAGAAGACGCCGCAACCCGCCGTCAACGTGCGTGGGGACGCGACCACGCCCTACCGGATCGTCAACGAGGTAGTCACCCTTGCGCAGCAGAAGGGCATGCGCAAGGTGGGCTTCGTCTCGGCCCGCGAAAAGAACTGATCGGGAGAACGCACGATGGCTTTTTCATCAGGTGGTGGCGATGGCGCGCCGATGGCCGACATCAACATCATTCCCCTGTGCGACATCATGCTGGTGCTCCTGATCATCTTCATGGTCACGGCGCCGCAGGTGTCCTATCCGATCGACATCGACCTTCCGCAGCGTTCGCTCAACCCGCCGGAGAACCCGGTGGATCCGCCGGAGCCGATCCGCCTGCGGATCGACGCCGGCGGCACCATCTACTGGAACGACAGCCCGACCCCGTTGTCGGCCCTGCGCCAGATGATGGAGGCCGAGGTCCAGCGCGACATCAGCAACCAGCCCACGCTCGAGATCGACATGAGCGAGGATGCCGAGTACGGCGTGCTGGCCAAGGTGCTGGCGGCGGCCAAGAACGCCCACATGCAGAAGATCGGGTTCGTCAAGAAGTAAAGCTCGACCGTCCGGCGCCGCCTGCAGCGCGCCGGCCGCTTACCGCCACACGTTTCCAACGCCGCCTTCGGGCGGCGTTTTTTTTAGCGCGGGGAGAGGATCGCCAGGTAGCGGGCGATCGTGGTGGCCAGGCCTTCGTACAGGGCCTCGCCGATCAGCGCGTGCCCGATCGAGACCTCTTCCACCCCCGGCACCGCGTCGAGGAAGGCGCCGAGGTTGGCCTGGCTCAGGTCGTGGCCGGCATTGACGGCGAGTCCGGCGGCCTGCGCCGCCGTCGCGGTCGCGGCGAAGGCGGGCAGCACGTCGCCGGCGCGGCCGGCGGCGAACGCTTCGGCATAGGGGCCGGTGTAGAGTTCCACCCGGTCGGCGCCGATCCGCGCCGCGTGCGCGACCTCGCTGCCGGCGTCGGCGAACAGGCTGACCCGGCACCCGGCATCCTTCAGGCGCGCGACCAGCGGCGCCAGCGCATCGGCATCGCGGGCGAAATCGAAGCCGTGGTCGGAGGTGATCTGCGCGTCGTCGTCGGGCACCAGGGTGGCCTGCGCCGGCCGCACCGCCTCGCACAGCGCGACGAAGCCGGCGTACCCCTCGCGCGGCGGCGCGAACGGGTTGCCTTCGATGTTGAACTCGACGCCGTACTCCCTGCACACCTCCGCCAGGGCGAGCACGTCGTCGTGGCGGATGTGGCGGGCGTCGGGCCGGGGGTGCACGGTGATGCCGTGGGCGCCGGCGTCCAGGCAGGTGCGCGCCGCGCGCACCACGCACGGCTCCGCGCCGCCGCGCGAGTTGCGCAGCACCGCGATCTTGTTGAGGTTGACGCTCAGTCGCGTGCTCACGGGCGCCGGGATCCAGGCATCGCCATGCTCACGACGCGCGTGGCGGGTCGCCGGGCGCGGCCGCCTGCGGCTGCTCGGCGCCGGCACGGCGGGCCTCGGCCAGTTCCCGCATGCGCTGCAGTTCGCGCGGGTCGAGCATCTGCGCATCGTCGCGGCTGCGCGTGTCGATGCGTTGCGACAGCAGGCCCAGCACCCACAGCACCAGCAGGACCATCGCCGCCAGCAGGCAAACCACCACCACCGCCATGGACGAGGCCATGAAGGCGATCGCGAGCGCCGCGACCGCGAGCAACAGGAACAACCAGGGCATGCGCAGGCTCCGTTGCGGGGATGGCGCAAGTCTACCGCCTGTCGCCGCGCGCGCACGCCGTCCGGCGCCGCGGAGCGACCGCCCGTGCCGTGGCGGCGGCCCCGCTTCGGCGACCCGTGGCCGCGCCCGCGCCGGAGCGGTACCGTCGCGGCCGGCGCCTGCGTCGGGACGTGGCCGGCGGCAGCGGCGGGCGAGGGTCCGGGCCGCGGCTAGAGCAACGGCGACAGCAGCCGCGCCAGGGCCTCGGGCAGGCGCGCGCCGAGCAGGCTGCGGCGGCGGCCCTGGCGCACGCGCGGGGCGCTGGCCAGCTCGCCCTCGATCAGCTGGGCCAGCGCCGCGCCCATCGCCGCGTCCTCGAACAGCACCGACACCTCGAAATTGAGCCGGAAACTGCGGTGGTCGAAATTGGCGCTGCCCACCAGCACGGTGCTGTCGTCGACCAGCAGCGCCTTGGTGTGCAGCATCCGCGGG
The DNA here is from genome assembly GCF_007859305.1 of Luteimonas wenzhouensis. Taxonomy (GTDB): domain Bacteria; phylum Pseudomonadota; class Gammaproteobacteria; order Xanthomonadales; family Xanthomonadaceae; genus Luteimonas; species Luteimonas wenzhouensis. The sequence goes on along the minus strand of NZ_VOHE01000005.1, from coordinate 18,963 downwards.
CCGTATTCGTAGATCTTCACCCCGGCCACCAGCAGCGGACCGAAGTAGGAGCGCGCCGCCAGCGTGACCAGGCGCGAGTCGCTCATCCGTGGCACCAGCAGGCGCACGTCCAGGCCGGCGAGCGCGGCCGAGGTCAGCGCCATCATCGCCGCCTCGCCGGGCACGAAGTACGGCGTGACCAGCCATACCCGCTCGCGCGCGGCATGGATCGCGCCGACGTGCATGCGGTGGATCGCCTCCCACGGCGAATCGGGGCCGGACGGCACCACCTGGGCGCAGACCGGGCCGGTCGGCTGGCGCGGGGTCTGCCGCGCGACCTCGCCGATGAAGTCGCGTTCGCCCGTGGCGTAGGCCCAGTCCTCGACGAACACCAGCTGCAGCGCGCGTACCACGTTGCCTTCCAGGCGCAGGTGCAGGTCGCGGTAGGCCGCCGGATAGACCCGCTCGTTCTGGTCGTCGGTGATGTTCATCCCGCCGGTGTAGCCGATGCGCCCGTCGATCACCACCAGCTTGCGGTGATTGCGCAGGTTGGCCCACGGCCGCTGCCAGACGCGGCCGAAGCGGGTGGGATGGAACCAGGCCAGCTCGCCGCCGGCCTCCACCAGCGGACGGAACAGCCTGGCGCACTTGCCGCCGCCGAAGGCGTCGACCAGCAGCCGCACCTTGACCCCGGCCTTCGCGCGCTCCACCAGCGCATCGCGCAGCGCGGTGCCGGTGCGGTCGGGGTGCCAGATGTAGTACTCGAGGTGGATGTGCGCGCGCGCCGAAGCGATGTCGGCCAGCAGCGCGTCGTACTTGGCCGCGCCGTCCACCAGCAGGCGCACGTCGGTGGCGGTGGTCATCGGCAGACCGGTGACTTCGTGCGCCATGCGCGCCAGTTCGGCCACCTCCTCGTTGTCCACCAGGTCCTGGGTCGGCAGTTCGCCGCGCACCTTCGCCCGGCGCAGGCGCTGGCGGCGGATCCGCTGCGGGCCGAACACGTGGTAGACCAGGAAGCCGACGTAGGGCAGCAGGGCCAGGCCCAGCAGCCAGCTCAGCGTGGCCACCGGCTCGCGTTTCTGCAGCACGATCCAGCCGCCGAGCAGCAGCAGGTACACCGCCCAGCCCAACGCGAGGTAGAGCCGCAGGTGCCGCACCGCCGCGAGCGCGTCCCAGCCCTGTCGCAGGAGATCGAGAATCGGCACGGCAGGCCCGTCGTCGCGTCGGCTGCGACGCCCCGGCGCTAGGCTAGCGGGATGTCGATGGCGACGAAAGCCAGGGCCCCGGCGACCGCCCCGATCAAGGGGCGCGGCGCGGCCTCGTACGTGCCCGGCCGCTACGAGGCCACCACCATCGAGGCCTGCGACGACGGCTGGGACGCGCGCGACCCCGGCGACGACACCGCCCCGGCCCCGCACCCGGACACCCGCGTCCACGAAGAGGCCGCGCGCGGCATCATCAGCCGCAACCAGTCGCCCGACCTCGGCTTCGACCAGTCGATCAATCCCTACCGCGGCTGCGAGCACGGCTGCGTGTACTGCTACGCGCGCCCGTCGCACGCGTGGGTGAACCTGTCGCCGGGGCTGGACTTCGAGACCCGGCTGTTCGCCAAGACCAATGCCGCCGAACGCCTGCGCGCCGAACTCTCGCGCAAGGGCTACCGCTGCTCGCCGATCGCGCTGGGCGTGAACACCGACGCCTACCAGCCGATCGAGCGCCGCTACCGGATCACCCGCGAACTGATCGAGGTGCTGGCCGAGTTCCGCCACCCGTTCCGGCTGGTGACCAAGAGCGCGCTGGTGCAGCGCGACCTCGACCTGCTCGCGCCGCTGGCCGCGCAGGGCCTGGTCAATGCGCATGTCTCGGTGACCACGCTCGACAACCGCCTGTCGGCGCGGATGGAGCCGCGCGCCTGCGCGCCGCACACCCGCCTGCGCACGATCCGCGCGCTTGCCGACGCCGGCGTGCCGGTGGGGGTGCTGGTGGCGCCGGTGGTGCCGGCGATCACCGACCACGAGCTCGAATCGATCCTCGAAGCCGCCCACGAGGCCGGCGCCCGCGCCGCCGGCTACGCGCTGCTGCGGCTGCCGCACGAACTGGGCGAAATCTGGAAGGAATGGTTGCAACTGCACTTTCCCGACCGCGCCGCGCACGTGATGAGCCTGGTGCGGCAGATGCGCGGCGGGCGCGACTACGACGGCGGCTTCGGGCGGCGCATGCAGGGGCAGGGGCCGTTCGCGCAGCTGCTGGCGCAGCGTTTCGCGCGCACGCGCAGGCGGCTCGGGTTCCCCGGACTGCCGCCGCTGGACACGTCCGCCTTCGGCGTCCCGCCCGCGCCCGGGGCGCAGGGCCAGCTGTTCTGAACCGTGCCTTCGGGGCGGCCTGCGCGCCCCGGCCCTGCACCGCGCATCCACCCCCGGGTCTCGTAGACTTGCCGCATTGGGCGCGCGCAGCGTGCGCCATGCGGGGAGTCGTGGACACCAAGCCGACGTCGCTGTACCGCCTGGCCTTCGAATCCGCCGATGCCGGGCTGGCCGTGCTCTCGCCCCAGGGCGAGTGGCTGCTGGTGAATGCCGCGCTGGCCGCCCTGGCCGGGCAGCCGGCGGCGGCCTTGCAGGGCCAGCGAGCGCACCGGCAGGTGTTCGAGCCCGCGGTCGCCGATGCCATCGACGCCCTGCTCGCCGCCCCGGCGCAGGCGTGCGCGCCGCGGCTGGTGCTCGAGTCCGGCGCGGACGCCGCCGCCGGCCCGGCCCGCCGGATCGTACTGTCGCCGTTGCCCGGCGATGGCGGCGCGCTGCTGCTGCGCTGCGACGATCTCACCGCCGAGCGCGCGCACCACCTGCGCGAGCAGGACAGCGCCACCCTGCAGGAGTACCTGGCGCACGGCCTGTCGCACGAACTGCGCGCGCCGCTGCGCAGCATCGCCGGATTCGCCGCCCGGCTCGACGAGACCGGCCAGGTGGCGGCGGACGGCCGGCCCGACCTGGAGCGCATCCGCGCCGCCGCCGCGCGCGCCGACCAGCTGGTGCAGGCGCTGCTGGAGTTCCTGCGCGCTTCGCGCCAGCCCATGCGCCAGGAGCCGGTGGACGTGAGCCTGCTGTGCGAGTGGGTGGCGGCCGAACTGCAGGACCGCGACCGCGGCCGCGCAGCCCGGATCGAGGTGGCCCCGGGCCTGTGGGCGCGCGGCGACGAGCACTGGATCAAGGTGCTGCTGCGGGAAGTGTTCGACAATGCATGGAAGTTCTCGGCCGACCGCGACGAGGTGCGGATCACGGTCGAGGGCGCGGTCAGCGACGGGCGCCTGCAGCTGGCGGTCACCGACCACGGATGCGGTTTCGACATGCGCTATGCTGACAAGCTGTTCCTGCCGTTCCAGCGCCTGCACGGCAGCAACCAGGGCGGCGGCCACGGACTCGGTCTCGCGATCGCGAGGCGGGTGGCCGAGTGCCATGGCGGGAGCATCCGGGCCGAGTCGCGGCCCGGGCAGGGCAGTACCTTCTTCATCGAACTGCCGGCGGCGTCCCCCGGCGCTGGCGCGGAACCAGGGCAATGAACCAGAACGACATCCTGCTGATCGAGGACAATCCGGACGATGCGGAACTGACCCGGATCGCGTTCGCGCAGGCCGGCATCGATCGCCAGCTGGTGGTGGTGCGCGATGGCGCCGAAGCGCTGGACTACCTGTTCGCCAAGGGCCAGTACGCAGGGCGCGACGTGCGCCAGCTGCCGGCGATCGTGCTGCTCGACCTGAACCTGCCCAAGCTCGACGGCCGCGAGGTGCTGCAGGCCATCCGCGGCGACGAGCGCACGCGCTCGCTGCCGGTGGTGGTGCTCACCACCAGCGACGAACCCTTCGACGTCGAGGCCACCTACGCCCTGGGCGTGAACAGCTACATCCGCAAGCCGGTCGACTTCGAGCGCTTCGTCGACGTGGTCAAGCAGATCGGCCTGTACTGGCTGGTGCTCAACCAGCCGCGCGTCGCGAGCTGACCGCCAGCAACCCTGCGCCACTACTGTAAGAGCGGCTTCTGTAGGAGCGGCTTCAGCCGCGACCCGACCCACCGGCCATCCACGCCGCCGCTCCCTGCCGCCGCGCCCGCTGTCGAGCGCGCGCGAACCCGCTCCGGCGCCGCGTCATGCCGATCCGGAATGTGCACCCAACCAACCCGCCTGCGCGGATAACGCGCGCTTCACGCATCGCCGCGCCCGGCTGCGTAAACAGTGGCCCGTTGGCGACAGGAGCAGGCCATGCGGATCACCATCGTGGGAGGCGGGTTCTCGGGCGTCGCGCTGGCCGCGTCGCTGCAGCGCATCGCGCCGGACGACGCGCGCATCCACCTGGTCGGCGTGGACCGCGGCTTCGGCGGCGGCGTCGCCTACGGCGAGGCGCGCCCCGAGCACGTGCTCAACGTGCGTGCGCGCGAACTCGGGCTCGACGCCGACGACCCGGAGGACTTCGCCAACTGGTTCAACCTCGGCGACCGCGGCCGCAACGCCTTCCTGCCGCGCCAGCTCTACGGCGACTACCTGCGCGACCGCCTGCACGAACTGCTGCAGGCGCCCGGCGCGCGCGTGCACGCGGTGCGGCGCGAGGCCGTGGCGATCGAGCGCGTGGACCGCGGCTTCGCGGTGCGCATGGACGACGGCGCGGCGATCCTCGGCGACACTGTGGTGCTGGCGGTCGGCGCGCTGCCGCCGCCGCCGCTGGCCGGCGTGGGGCCGCGCCTGGCGGTGCATCCGTCCTACATCGGCTGGCCCTGGCAGGAGCACGCGATCGAGCGCATCGATCCCGATGCGCGGGTGCTGGTGGTCGGCACCGGCCTGACCATGGCCGACGTGGTGCTGACCCTGCACCAGCGCGGCCACCGCGCGCGCATCGACGTGCTGTCGCGGCACGGACTGCTGCCGGCCGAGCATCCGGAGCAGCCGCTGGCCCCGGTGTCGCTGCCGCCGGCGATCCTGCAGGTGCTGGCCGGGCACGACCTGCGCGAACTGGTGCGCCGGATCCGCGCGCTGTCCAACCTCGTCGACTGGCGCGCGCTGGTCGATGCGCTGCGGCCGCACCGACGACTGCGTGTCGGTGCTGCTGCGGCCGCGCGGCGCCAGCGACGTGCGCCACGAGCGCTACGACGTGCTGCTGCGCGCGACCGGCCTGAACACCGACGTGGCCCGCACCACGCACCCGCTGCTCGCCCAGCTGCGCGAATCGGGCATGGTGCGCCCGGACGCGCACGAGCTCGGCCTCGACACCACCGATGCGCTGGAAGTGGTGGACGCGCGCGGCAGGGTGGTGCCGGGGCTGTACTGCCTCGGTCCGCTGCTGCGCGGCCGCTACTGGGAGATCACCGCCGTGCCAGAGCTGCGCGTGGCCGCGCGCTGGCTGGCCCAGGCCCTGGTCGAGCGCGCCAGCGCGCCGCCCGCGGTTCAGTCGGCGCCGGCGCTCCAGTCCCAGCGCAGCCCGAGCAGCAGCCCGCGCCCGGGACCGGGTTCGTAATAGCGCCCGTTGCCCTCGTTGACGATCACCGAGCCGACCCAGTCGCGGTCGAACAGGTTGTCCACGCGCGCGAAGCCGCGCAGCCGCCCGTGCGCGGTGGTCCAAGTGCGCGCCGCTTCGAGGTGGGCCAGCACGTGGCCGGGCGCCTCGCGCGCGCCGGTGTCGCTGACCGCGGTCGAGGCGCTGCCCGAGGCCTCCAGCGCGAAGCTCCACGCGCGCGGCTGCCACCGCAGGCGGGCATGTCCCTGCTGGCGGGTCGTGCCGGGGATCGGGCTGCCGGCCGGCACCCGCACCGAGGGATCGGTGCAGCCGGCGCCGGTGCAGACCGGGAACGCATCGCGGAAGCGCGCGTCGAGCCAGGTCCACGCCAGTTCCAGCGACCAGTCCGTGGCCAGCGGCAGCGCGGCCGAGAGTTCGGCGCCCTCGCGCCGGCTGCGCCCCACGTTGCGGTAGCTGCTGCGGCCGCCCACGTTGCGCGCCACCGCCAGTTCGTCGCGGGTGTCGACGCGGAACAGCGCCGCCTCGACCTGCGCGCCTGCACCGCTGCGCCACTTCGCGCCGAGCTCGAGGTTGCGGCTGGTGGCCGGCGCCAGGTCGAAGGCCAGGCCCGCGCCGCCGTCGGCGCGGTAGCCCAGTTCGTTGAAGGTGGGCGTCTCGAATCCGCGTCCGGCCGAGGCATACAGGCGCAAGTGCCCGGTGGGCGCGAACGACAGGCCGAGCACCGGCGTGGTGCGCGCGTAGTCCACGCGCCCGCTGTCGTCGGGATTGGTGGCGGTGACATAGCCGTCGCGCGAATCGAAACGCACCTGGCTGCGGCGCGCGCCGGCCAGCAGCGACCAGCGGTCGGCCAGCTGCCACCACGCCTGGGCGTAGAGATCGCGGTTGTCGACGCGGTTGCGCTCGTCGCGCCGCAGTGCGCCGCGCACACCCAGCACCTCGCCGACGAAGTTCTCGTAGCCGCGCCGGTGCTGGCGCTGGCGGTCGGCATTGGCGCCGGCGGTGAGTTCGACCGTGCGCCCGGCCAGCGACCCGCCCCAGCGCCAGCGCAGGTCGAGGCCGCCGTAGTCGTTGTCCAGGTCGATCACGCCGCCCGAGTGCAGCGGATTGGCCTGCGCGCCGGCGGGGATGGCGAGGAACTGCTCGATGTCGCGCTGCCCGGCATAGGCCATCGCCTCGAGCGCGTGGCCGCCGCCCAGCGGCTGCTCCCAGCGCAGGCCGAGCTGGTCCTGGCGCGCCGACTTGCGGGTGTTGAACTGGTGGGCGACGCCGGTGGCCTGGCGCGGATCGGCCTGCAGCTGGTCCCAGTCCAGGCCGAGCGGATCGAGCGCATCGGGCGCATCGAAATGGTTGCCCACCAGCACCAGGCGGCCGTCGCCGGGCAGGCCGGCGTGCAGCTTGAGGTTGAGCCAGCTGCGTTCGGCCGCGCTGTGGTCGCGCCAGCCGTCGGTCTGGAAACGGCTCGCGGCCAGTGCGTAGCCCAGCACGTCCCCGGCGCCGCGCAGGCTGGCGGCCAGCGCGCGCGCATCGTCGCGCCCGATGCTGGCCTGCAGGTGGCCGCGCGTGGGCGCCCGGCCTTCGGCGCTCGTGACCTGCACGACGCCGCCGGAGGAGTTGCCGTGCAGCGCCGAGAACGGCCCGCGCATCACCTCGATGCGTTCGGCGCCGGCCATCACGACGTGCGAGACCTGGCCCTGGCCGTCGGGCATGGTCGCCGGGATGCCGTCGGCATACAGGCGCAGGCCGCGCACGCCGAAGGTCGAGCGCGCGCCGAAGCCGCGGATCGACAGCTGGGTGTCCTGGGCGAAGTTCTGCCGCTCGCGCGCAGCCAGGCCCGGCACGCCGGCCAGGGCCTCGGCCAGCGCCACGCCCTGGCCCGCGGCGTCGCCGTCGAGCGCGATCGTGGTGACCGAGGCCGGCACCTCGAACGCGGGCACGTCGCGCAGCCGCGCGGTGGTGACCTGGAGGCGGTCGAGCGTCACCGCATCGGCCGCGTCCTCGGCCGCTGCGAGCGCGGGCAGGGCCAGCGCCACGGCGAGCGCGCAGGCGCGCAGGCGAAGGGGCAGGACCGGGCGGCGCACCCTCATCGGCGCGGGGGCGGGGATCGGGGGCATGCACCGCAATCTATGCGGTGCCCGGAGCGCCGGCGCGGGACGATCGTCATGGTCGCGGATGGGGAAAGATTTCCACCGCAACCGTCTCTTCCCCGGGGCGGTCAGCTGACCGCCGCCACCGCGCTGGCCACGTAGTCGAGGTTGCGCGCGCTCAGCGCCGCCACGCAGATCCGGCCGGTGCCGACGGCGTAGATCCCGTACTCGTCGCGCAGCCGGTCGACCTGCGCGCGCGACAGGCCCGAGTACGAGAACATCCCCGCCTGGCGCTGGATGAAGTCGTACTGCGGCGCCCCGTGCGCGGCCAGGCGCTCGACCAGGCCCGCGCGCAGGGCGTGGATGCGCGTGCGCATCTGCCCGAGCTCCTCTTCCCACTGCGCGCGCAGCGCCGGATCGTTGAGCACGCCGGCCACCAGCGCCGCGCCGTGGGTGGAGGGGCTGGAGTAGTTGGCGCGCACCAGGCGCTTGATCTGCGACTGCACCCGGCGCGCCTCGTCGGCGCTGTCGGCGACCACGGTCAGCGCGCCCACGCGCTCGCCATAGAGCGAGAACGACTTGGAGTACGAACTGGCGACCACGAAGTTGCGGATCGGCGAGGCGGCCAGCAAGCGGATCGCATGCGCGTCCTCCTCGATCCCGCGGTCGAAGCCCTGGTAGGCCATGTCGATGAACGGGAACAGGCCGCGCTCGTGCAGCAGCGCCACCACCTGGTCCCACTGCGCCGGGGTCAGGTCGGCGCCGGTGGGGTTGTGGCAGCAGGCGTGCAGCAGCACCACGGTGCCCGGCTCGAGCCTGCGCAGGTCGGCGAGCATGCCGTCGAAGTCCACGCCGCGGGTGGCGGCGTCGAAGTAGGCGTACTCCACCACCTCGAAGCCGACCGCGGTGAACACCGCGCGGTGGTTCTCCCAGCTCGGCGAGCTGATCGCGATGCGCGCGAACGGCAGCGTCTTCTTCAGCAGCTCGGCGCCCACGCGCAAGGCGCCGCTGCCGCCGATGGTCTGGGTGGTGACCGCGCGGCCTTCGACCACCAGCGGCGACTGCGCGCCGAACAGCAGGTCGCGGGTGGCGCGGGTGTAGTCGGGCAGGCCGTCGATCGGCAGGTAGCCGCGCGGCTTGCTCTGCTCGGCCAGCTGGCGCTCGACCTGCTGCACCGCGCGCAGCACCGGGATGCGCCCGTCCTCGTCGTAGTAGATGCCCACGCCCAGGTTCACCTTGGTGGCGCGGGGGTCGGCGTTGTAGGCCTCGGTCAGGCCCAGGATCGGATCGCCCGGGACCAGTTCAACGTTCGCAAAGAAGGACACGGCGGCAGTCGTCGCAGGAGGAGGGGAGGGGCGCCGCGGGCCGCGGCGAAAAACCGCCTGATTCTAGCAGCGATCTCCACGCCGGCCGCGTTCGTTGCGGCCGGAACGTTCCCCACCAGCCCCCGCCTTCGTCTCCATCCCATCCCTGTAGGAGCGGCTTCAGCCGCGACCGATGTCTCCGCTTACCGCGCATTCGCGGCAACGCGCCCGCGCCGCCGCGAACTGCGGCGGCCCGGGGACGGGGCTGCGGACATGGGGATTGCCGTCGGTCCGGGATTTCCTTGGGTCGCGGCTGAAGCCGCTCCTACAGGTGCTGTCGGGAGGGCGGCGTCAGGTGTCGGCGTCGTCGGGCCAACCCTCGCCGGTGCCGCGGTGCAGGACGCGGTCGGTGTCCAGCACCTCGCCCGCGGGGATCGCAGGCTGCCCGGCCAGGCGGGCATAGATCGGGGTGAAATCCGGCCGGGTCGCGTCCATCAGCTGCGCGAAGCTGTCGATTACGAAGTAGGTCTTCTGGTAGCTGTCGATCCGGTAGCGGGTGCGCATGATCCGCTCCAGGTCGAAGCCGATCCGGTTGGGCGCGGCGCTTTCCATCGCGTACACCGACTCGCCCGACGACGAGACGATGCCGGCGCCGTAGATCCGCAGCGCGCCGGCCTCGCGGATCAGGCCGAACTCCACCGTGTACCAGTACAGCCGGGTCAGGTTCTGCAGCGCCTCCGGGCCGATGCCGTGCGCCTTCACCCCGCCGCGCCCGTAGGCCTGCATGTAGTCGGCGAACACCGGGTTCATCAGCAGCGGCACGTGGCCGAACAGGTCGTGGAACAGGTCCGGCTCCTCGATGTAGTCGATCTGGTCGGGGCGCCGGATCCACCAGGTGACCGGGAAGCGCCGGTTGGCCAGGTGGTCGAAGAAGTCGAGCTCGGGCAGCAGGCCTTCCACGCCCACCAGCTCCCAGCCGGTGGCCCGGCCCAGCACCGCGTTGAGGTCGCGAAAGCGCGGGATCGCGCGCGGATTCATGCCCATCGCGTCCTGGGCCTGCAGGAACTGCGCGCTGGCGCGCCCGGCCAGCACCCCGCGCTGGCGCGCGTACAGCGTGGCCCAGGTGGCATGGTCGGCGGCGCTGTAATCGTCCCAGGGCTGTTCCACGATGCCGGTGGCGTACACCGGGACCTTGCCCTTGTCGGTGTGCAGGTTCTCGACGCGGCGCGGTGCGGTGGACATGGCGGTCTCCTCTTGGCCGGCGGGCATGGGATACAACCGGCAGGATATCGCGCCGCGGCCGCAACAGGATTGCGAACGTTGCATCGCATGGGCGCGAGCGCGCACCATTCGTGCGGACAACGCCGGGAGGACGCGCGAAATGACCGCGATCGAACTCGACCGCATCGACATCCAGCTGCTGGCCGAACTCCAGCGCGCTGGCCGCCAGACCAACGCCGAGCTGGCCGAGCGGGTGCACCTGTCGCCCTCGGCCTGCCTGCGCCGCGTGCAGCGGCTCGAACGCGAGGGCGTGATCGCCGGCTACCGCGCCGAACTCGACGGCGAGCGCCTGGGCCTGGGCCTGCAGGCCTTCGTGCGCGTCCACCTGGCCCGCCACGACGCCGAGGCGCTGGCCACCTTCGCCGCCCACGTCAACGACTGCCCCGAGGTGGTGGCCTGCCACGCCCTGACCGGCGAGATGGACTACCTGCTGCATATCGTGGTCGGGGACCTCGAGCACTTCTCGCGCTTCCTGCTCGACCGCCTGCTCGCCCAGGCCGGCGTGGCCGACGTCAATTCAAGCTTCGTGCTGCGCACCATCAAGGGCTACCGCGGCCTGCCGCTGCCGGCGCCCGCCCGGGGTCGAGCGGGCTGACCACGCCGCGGCCGCCCCGGTTGAGCACGTGGGTGTAGACCTGCGTGGTGGCGACGTCCTTGTGCCCGAGCAGCTCCTGGATGGTGCGGATGTCGTAGCCGTCCTCGAGCAGGTGGGTGGCGAAGGAGTGGCGCAGCGTGTGCGCCGAGACCGGCTTGTCGATGCCGGCCGCGCGCCGCGCCCTGCGGATCGCGCGCGAGACCACCGCGTCGTCCAGGTGGTGGCGGCGCACGACGCCGTCGCGCGGATCCCTCGAGCGGCGCAGGGCGGGGAACACGTACTGCCAGCCGAACTCGCGCGCGGCGGACGGATACTTGCGCGCCAGCGCATGCGGCAGCCAGACCGCGCCGAAGCCGTCCTCCAGGTCGCCGCGGTGCAACACCCTGGCGCGTTCGAGCTCGGCCTGCAGCGGCCCGGCCAGCGTCGCCGGCAGCACGGTGCGCCGGTCGCGGCCGCCCTTGCCGTCGCGCACCACGATCTCGTTGCGGATGAAGTCCACGTCCTTGACCCGCAGCCGCAGCCCCTCCATCAGCCGCATCCCGGTGCCGTACAGCAGGCGCGCCACCACGCCGGCGCGCCCGTCCATCCCCGCCATCAGCGCCGCCACTTCCCGGCGCGAGAGCACCGTCGGCACCCGCGCCGGCCGCTTGGCGCGGACGACCTCGTCCATCCACGGCAGGCGGATCCCCAGCACTTCCCGGTACAGGAACAGCAGCGCCGACAGGGCCTGGTTCTGGGTGCTCGCGGCGACCCCGCCCTCGACCGCGAGCGTGGTCAGGAAGCGCTCGACCTCCACCGCGCCCATCGTGCGCGGATGGCGCCTGCCGTTGGCCAGGATGAACCGGCGAATCCACCCCAGGTAGGCCCGCTCGGTCCGCAGGCTGTAGTGATGCAACCGCATCCTGCGGCGAACCTCGTCGAACAGGCGCGGAGCCTGCCGCTCACTCGCATCCATGCTTATCACCCGTTTCCGGCCGGAGAATCGATACCGCCCCGTCCATGGCGATATCCGGGTCCAGCGTGGCCCGGGACACCGGGCCGGAGGATCGGGCAAATGCCTGATCCAGGGTAGGAATTCCGATTTGACTGGGGCAGGGGGCGGCTGAATACTCGGCCATATTCCCCGGGTGCGGGGTCTACTTGGTGTTAGACATCATGAGGGTAGCGGTGACCATCGAAATTTCGAACCAACTATCAGAGGTGCTAAGCGTCATTGAGCGCCATCTGGAATCAACGTTGCTGGCCGTGCATTTGTACGGCTCCGCAGTGGATGGCGGCCTGAAGCCATACAGCGATATTGATTTGTTGGTTACTGTGGCCGTAAAGCTTGATGAAACGACGCGGCGAGCATTGCTCAATGACCTTATGGAGGCTTCGGCTTTCCCTGGCGAGAGCGAGACGCTCCGCGCTATAGAAGTCACCCTTGTCGTGCATGACGACATCATCCCGTGGCGTTATCCGGCTAAGCGCGAGCTGCAATTTGGAGAATGGCAGCGCAATGACATTCTTGCGGGTATCTTCGAGCCAGCCATGATCGACATTGATCTAGCTATCCTGCTTACAAAAGCAAGAGAACATAGCGTTGCCTTGGTAGGTCCGGCAGCGGAGGAATTCTTTGACCCGGTTCCTGAACAGGATCTATTCGAGGCGCTGAGGGAAACCTTGAAGCTATGGAACTCGCAGCCCGACTGGGCCGGCGATGAGCGAAATGTAGTGCTTACGTTGTCCCGCATTTGGTACAGCGCAATAACCGGCAAAATCGCGCCGAAGGATGTCGCTGCCGACTGGGCAATAAAACGCCTACCTGCCCAGTATCAGCCCGTCTTACTTGAAGCTAAGCAAGCTTATCTGGGACAAAAAGAAGATCACTTGGCCTCACGCGCAGATCACTTGGAAGAATTTATTCGCTTTGTGAAAGGCGAGATCATCAAGTCAGTTGGTAAATGATGTCTAACAATTCGTTCAAGCCGACCGCGCTACGCGCGGCGGCTTAACTCCGGTGTTAGGCATCAGGGGAAGCGTATGAAGGTTCTGAAAGTTTTAGGGGGGCTCTTAGTCGTTGCCATCGCTCTCTTCCTGCTCGTCGCAAACTTCTCAGCGGTGGAGTCACGCTATGAGTGCTCTGGCACTCTCTCGTCCAGTGGCGCCGAGCAACCCTCAACCATCTTCCTCAAGCTAGAGACCTATCGCCCTTGGGTTGGGCTATGGAGCGACTCAAGCGGTTCTGCTTGGGTCGAGCTCCCCAGTCAAACAGTCAGCTACTTCGGACACATCACAGAGGTCGGAGATCAACTTCAGCTTTGGGGCCCGTCAAACAAACTTGGCGGCAATTTTTCCTCCCTCAGCAAAGCTCTTACGGTAGATTTAGGCGAATTCGGTGTATTCGGTGGCGCGTGTCGGAGTATCGGGCCTGATGCCTAACAATTCGTTCAAGCCGATGCCGCTTCGCGGCACGGCTTAACTCAGGTGTTAGGTGCCATGAGAACATTCGCACTGTTAATTATGAGTTTCCTCGCGTTTTCGGCATACGGGTCGAGACCGATCATGGGAGATGAGGCTTTGGCCTGCATAAGCGGCGGCATGCCTAGCAAGGTGGGGGAGATGCATGGCGTGTCGTTCAACAATGGATACGAATTGGATGCTCTGCGTCCAGGTACGTTCGCCTCCGCTGCTGTTCTCAAGTCAGCGAAACAACACAGTGCAACATTCATGGTTGACGGTTTGATCACTCAGACCATCAACTTCAGCTTCAACGACTTTCCTGGTAGCGATGTCTGCTTTCGTTATGACAACCGCGAGAAGATTTGGTCGGTGAGCAAAACCGAGCGAAACTTCTGCCAGAGCTGCAGTTCGGAAATTGAAGTACGAGTCGGCCTGTATCAATCAGAGCCATTCGCGCTCAATTCTCCCAATGCATCTACTGAGCCTTACAGGCTATACATGAGAGTTTTCCCTGGAAAGAAGATTGCATTGGTAATTTCACCTGCTACAGGCGAAGAGATTTCTCGGCAATTGCTTGAAGGTTCAGACATGGCCGGTGACAACTCATATGTGGAGTCTGACAACGGCATTACCTTCAGCTTTGGACCAACGCAACACACTGTTACCCCTGTCAAGGCAGGATCCGTGAGATTGATATCCATGTATGCAAACGGCAACATTGTGGAGAGAAATCTTTCATTTGTGAATCTCGATTAGCACCTAACAATTCATTCAAGCCGACGCCGCTTCGCGGCGCGGCTTAATTCAGGTGTTAGGCTGCTATGGAGAGAACATAGGTGATCAACAAACGGATCTTGGTTGCGGCTCTGATCTTTTTCTCTGCGCACATCATCCTTAGTGAGATCATGTCCGCCGTGGGCATCGAGCCGTGGACGATTTACGGATTTGACGTTCCGATTGTTTGGTTGGTATCCGCCCTTCTTGCAGCTTGGTACGCCGGTTCTAGATTCATCGTCCCGGCCGTTGCCGTTTGGGGCGCCCTATGGACTTTGATCGTTTTTCTGCTTTATCAGGTTGCCGCACCAACAGGGCAGGCTTCGGTTCTTGGCATCCTTCAGTTCAACGCCTTGGGCCTGGTCACGTCACTGGTAGCGGTCGCACTCGGCGTATACCTTGGCCAGGTCATCTCACGTAGGCGGCTGCATGATGAGCGGACAGCAGCCTAACAAGTCCTTCAAGCCGACGCCGCTTCGCGGCGCGGCTTAAGTCCAGCGTTAGACGGCAGGAGACAGGAATGGACTTCCTAAAGAGGAGAGCCGCCCACTCAAGCAGCAGCTTGGCTAAAGGCATCGGCGCTGGCCTTGGCTTTGGCGCTGCTATTGGATTGATAATCGGCAATGTCGCGCTTGGCATCGCTATTGGTGTCGCGCTTGGTGCTGCAATAGGCGCTCGTCGCGGCAGCCATTCTTCAGACGAGCAGGGCTCGTGAGCCTGCCGTCTAACAATTCATTCAAGCCGAACCCGCTTCGCGGGTCGGCTTAATTCAGGTGTTAGGCGCTTATGGCTAGATTGTCGCTCTCCCTGCTTCTTGTGTTTGGCCTTCTGGCTGCATCGAGCGAGGTCTCTGGCTCGAAAGAGGGTCTGCTTCCTCTTAACGCATTTGCTCTGGAGTCGCCAGGCATTGGCCAGTCGGGCCCGGTCAAGGTGTCAGGAGCGCAATCCGATGGTGGCATTAGCCTTCTCAGGATTGAGGCTTTCGGAAAGAATTTCACGCTTCAGCCTCATCAGCTCCGCGGCCTCAATGGCTTCAACGCCAATGGCGTACAGATCAGTTACGAGGGCGGCTATGTGGACTTGGGCGGCCGGACAATCTATGTAGTGTTCTCCCGTGGCTTTACGTCAGGCCGTGTGATGCAACGGTATGTCGCCGTAACAGAGACGGGCGCGGTTTCCGTAGGCAACGTCCCATGAAGGGCGCGCCTAACGAGTCGTTCAAGCCGATGCCGCTTCGCGGCACGGCTTAACTCTAGTGTTAGGCCGCTTTCTGACTGTCGAGGCAGCATGAAGAGAACTTCGCCCACTTCAAGAATCGCCGCCATTGTCGTAGGCACGCTATGCGCTTTTACAGGCTCTCATGCGACAGAGATAGAAGCAGTCACTGGCACAAGGAGCTACCTTGAACTGCCCATTGACGCGTCTGGCGAACCGCACGCACTCCCTTACATCTGGGAGCGAAGTGTCCGGGGCAAGCACATCGTTGTGCTCGGCACGCGTCATGCTTTCGACCCAACTTCCCCGATGTATCCGCGCATTGAGAAGGTTTTTAGCCGTGTCCGGCCACAGCTTGTTCTGCACGAAAGTGAAGCCCCTGCGGAACTGAAGAGCATGCCTAGAGATCAAGCAATCAAGGTCGGGGCAGACCTTGGATTTGCCGTTCACCTTGCAAGCAAGCACGGCGCCGCAACCCGTAGCGCTGACGCTCCTCTAAGGGACGAGATCAACGCCTTACTTGGTATGTACTCGCCACAGGATGTATTGGTTTTCTTAACGGCACAGCGTCTGATAGGAAATGTGAAAGCTCCGAATCTGGACTCCGCTGCCGCCGAGTACCCCGAGTTCTTCGCGCGGTACTTAGTCGGGAACGGGTTTCCTGCAAGAGTGGAATGGAAAACCTGGAGCGGGTTTCTAGATGCCTATGAGAACGTCACGGGCCAACCGCTCTCGCCGGGCACTTGGGATCGAGATCTTTTTAGTCCAATCAAACGCACCGGACGCCTCAGCGATTTGGCTCGCTCAACAAATGCGGTCCGGGACCGACATCTGCTCACGGAAATTCGTAGGGCACTGCGCGACCATGATCGTGTCGTCGTAGTGTTTGGCAGTTGGCACGTGCTTGCTTTAGAGCCTGTTCTCGAGGGGGTTTTAAAGCAGTGAGAGCGCGGCCTAACAATTCGTTCAAGCCGACGCCGCTTCGCGGCGCGGCTTAATTCTGGTGTTAGGTGTCATGACGCAACAGTCCTTGCCATCGAAGGTCTCTGAGTGGCTCCACAAGACAGGGCTGCCGCTAGAAATTGCTGCTGCCTCAGCCTTTAAACAACAGAACTTCGAGGTGACACACTCCGCAGTCTATGCAGACCCTCAGTTGGACAAGGGGCGAGAAATCGATGTCGTAGCGTATGCGCGCGACGGCACGGGTTTGCTGCAGGGCTATGCCGTGATTGAGTGCAAGGCTTCACCAAACCCTTGGGTCGTGCTCGTAAGTTCAAGCCCTTCCGGCAACACGTATTCCTCACTTGGGCTCACCACCCAGAAGACTCGCGAGGCACTTTCCGCCGAGGCACTTTCGACGCGCCACAGCTTGGGAAGCGCCCTGCAAACCCTCCACGTGAATGGGTACGGGCTTAGACAAGCCTTCTGCAAGGACAATGATCCGGCCTATGCTGCCTGCATATCTGTCATGAAGGCAGCAAAGGCCCAACTCGAGGAATCACATAGCAAGACGGAACGGTACAAATTTGTGATTCCGGTCATAGTCGTCGATGCTCCGATATTCGAATGCATGGTTGCAGACGACGGAGAACTCCGGCTTCGAGAGGTCGACTGCACCTCGCTCAACTTCACCGCATATATCCCGGATCGACTTAGCTGTACGGTTAGGGTGGTGCACAAAGATGCACTCAGCTTCTTGGCGCGGCAAATCAAGCGCATTTCGGACGAGACGTTCTTATCCCTGCAATACAAAGTCGACGAGTGGGTTCAGTCGCTACGTAAGACTGACACCTAACAATTCGTTCAAGGGGATGCCGCTTCGCGGCACCCCTTAACTCTGGCGTTAGACCGCACAGACATGTCCTCACCAGGTGAAGCAGCAACAAATCTTGCGAAGGCGTATGAGTGGGCTGCTTACAAGCTCTTGGATGATTTTGATTTCAGCAGGACCCGAAAGACGAAATCCGGCATGGTTCATCCAGCTACGCTCGGACCCATTGTTGGTGCGGTAGCTCTGACATCGCTGAGTATCGAAGTAGCACTTAAAGCCTTGCTTTTGAAGCACCACGGGAAGGCCTTACGTACGCATGATCACGTTAAACTCTTCAAGGCCTTGCCAGCTGACGTGCAGCGCAACCTTGAGCAGCGGTACGAGCGCATTGCTAAAACAAGAAACAAAAATAGTGGCGATAGTCAGACCCTAGAGATCACCGCGGTTCTCGCAGCCACCAAGGACGTGTTTATCAGCTGGCGCTACGCATATGAACCAACGGAAATGGCTCGCAATGTTGACCTCAGTACTGCGGCATGCGCCTCTCGCGTCATCGCGGACGAGGCAGGTGCGGTCTAACTAACAGTTCATTCAAGCCGACGCCGCTTCGCGGCGCGGCTTAATTCAGGTGTTAGGGGCTATGTCCAGCATTCTCGTATTCTTGGCTATAGCAGCGCTCGCCTACTTCTTCTGGCGCAAGCGATCTGTTCAACGTGGCGGACCATCCGTGCAAGGCCACTTGCCAGGTCCCGGCACATACGAGTTCGACATTGTTGGTGAGTC
Organism: Luteimonas wenzhouensis; assembly: GCF_007859305.1. GTDB lineage: Bacteria > Pseudomonadota > Gammaproteobacteria > Xanthomonadales > Xanthomonadaceae > Luteimonas > Luteimonas wenzhouensis. The sequence continues at coordinate 1,241 of NZ_VOHE01000005.1, read as the reverse complement.
CAAGTACCAAGATGCACTTGAGGCGATCTGTGGTGGCCGCACCGAGGACAGTGCTGAGCACATGACTGAGGCCGTTCTGCACCTTGAGGATTCGAATCCGCACGACAATCTGGCGGTCCGCGTAGACATTGATGGCCGAACGGTTGGCTACTTGTCTCGCAAGGATGCTCGCTCGTATCGCCAGCAACTCAAGCGGCTCGGGCACGAGCGGATCCTTTGTAGGTGTGATGCAATGGTAGTAGGTGGGTGGCGTCGATCTCGGACAGATCAGGGGCACTTTGGCGTCAAGCTTGATTTGCCAGTCGCATAGCCCCTAACAATTCATTCAAGCCGAACCCGCTTCGCGGGTCGGCTTAATTCAGGCGTTAGGCCAAAGGGAGAGGATCATGCAAGGACCACTTAAGAGCATCGCTGCAGGCGTGGTGTCGGGTATCGCCACCTACTTCGTATCCGTCGCCGCGCTTGGTTACACCAACGCATTCGTGATGCCGTCTTGGGCACCATTGGTACTTTGGGAGGCCGTCGTAGTCTTCGGGATTGGAGCCGCACTTGTGGCGCTGCTCGCCCAGCTCGTCGCGCTTCGCATGTTCCAAGCGGACGCTGCTTGGGCACTCGTATCGTTCCTCGGCGCAGCGCTTCTTGCAATGGGGCTGGCGGGCCAGCTCACTTTCGGTACCAAGACCCTTGTCGCATGGGCGGTGGGTGCGTTGCTGGCATCGCTGGCATACCGCAAGCTGCGGCCTAACAAATCATTCAAGCCGACACCGCTTCGCGGCGCGGCTTAATTCTGGTGTTAGGCGCGCGCCAGGCCATGGAGGCTCACTTGAAGAGCTCTGCAAAGTGCTTCAGAACAATCGCCGCCGCTGCTCTGATAGTCGTGCTTGTTGCAGGCTGTAAGACTAGCCCTGCCGTTGGAATGCAGATGGTGCTTCCTCCTGACCTGAGTATGGAACTTGTAGCCAATCAGGCAGTGAGTCCGGGGCGAATGGTATCGGGTTCCGACCAGTTCCGGCGAACGGTCGCCGGGGGTTTGTAGCCATGGGCGCTGAGCGGCCGCTGCTCGTTGTAGAACTGCCGCCAGCGTTCGATCAGCACCTTCGCTTCGGCGCGGCTGCGGAACCATTCCCGGTTCAGAAGCTCGTCCCGAAGCTTGCCGTTGAAGCTCTCGACGAACCCGTTCTGCCAGGGGCTACCCGGCGCGATGAAGGCCGGGCCGATCGCCGCGTCGCGCAGCCAGCGCA
>NZ_VOHE01000004.1:87231-342791 GCF_007859305.1 Luteimonas wenzhouensis | reverse complement strand
GCTCGCGAATGGGGCGGGGAGCCGCTCTACAAACGGGGTCAGTCAATGCTGCCCCAAGGAGCAAACGGCTTCCCCGGAAACCGATCCTGTCCGGCCAAATGCCGGACACCAGTAACGTACAAGGAGCGGCTTCAGCCGCGACCGGCTCCCTCCAGGCCTTGCGGAAGGCGGCGCGGGCGGTCCGGTGGCGGGGTCGCGGCTGAAGCCGCTCCTACAGGGGGTCCGGGTGCCCTGGCGGCAGCACCTTGCCGGGGTTGAGGATGCCGTCGGGATCCAGTGCCGCTTTCACCGCGCGCATTGCCGCGAGCGTCGGGGCGTCGAAGGCGCGGGCCATCCAGTCGCGCTTGGCCACGCCGATGCCGTGCTCGCCCGAAAGCGTGCCCTCCAGCGCCAGCACCAGCGCGAACAGCTCGTCGAGCGCCGCCCGGGCGCGCGCCGCCTCGCCCGCGTCATCGGGATGGAACATGACGTTGACATGCAGGTTGCCGTTGCCGGCATGGCCGAAGGCCACGATCGGCAGCGCATGCCGGGCCGCCAGCGCTTCCACGCCCTCGACCAGCTCGGCGATGCGCGAGACCGGTACCACCACGTCCTCGTTGAGCTTGCCCGGCGCGATCCCGCGCAGCGCCGGCGAGAGCGCGCGCCGCGCCGCCCACAGCCGCTCGCGCGCCGCGCCGTCGGGCGCCACGTCCAGGTCCAGCAGGCCTTCGCCGGACGCGGCATCGGCCAATGCCTGCAGCACCCCGGGCAGTCCGTCGTCGTCGCCGTCGGCCTCGACCAGCAGCATCGCCCCGGCTTCGGGCAAGGCCACGCCCTGGCCGCGCAGCAGGCCCAGCGCGCTCCGGTCGAGGAACTCGAGCATCGCCGGCACCTGCGGCTGGCGCATCAGCCGCGCGATGGCGGCGGTGGCGGAGGCGGCGTCGCGGTACAGCGCGCGCAGTCCCGCCACTGCCCGCGGGCGCGGCTGCAGCCGCAGCGTGGCCTCGACAATGAGCGCCAGCGTGCCCTCGCTGCCGACGATCAGGTGGGTGAGGTCGTAGCCGGTGGCGTCCTTGGTCCATGGCCCGCCGCAGCGCACCAGCTCGCCACGCCCGGTCACCGCCACCAGGCCGAGCACGTTGTCGCGGGTGGCGCCGTACTTCACCGCGCGCGGGCCGCCGGCGTTGCAGGCCAGGTTGCCACCGATGGTGCAGGTCTCGAAGCTCGAGGGATCCGGCGGCCAGAACAGGCCCAGCGGCTGCAGCGCCTGCTGCAGGTCGCCATTGACCACGCCGGGCTCGACGACGGCGCAGCGGTCGTCCGGCCGCAGCTGCAGGATCCGGTTCATGCGCGCGAACGACACCACGATCCCGCCGCCGAACGGGACCGCGGCCGCCGCGGTCCCGGTGCCCGCGCCGCGCGCCACCAGCGGCACCCGGTGCCGGCGGCAGGCGCGCACGATCGCCGCCACCTGGTCGCGATCGCGCGGCAGCGCCACCCCTGCCGGCATCGCATGGCGACGCGAATCGTCGCTGCCGTGCGCCTGCCGCGTGGCCGCGTCGGTGCGCCAGCCTTCTGCGCCGAGGAGCGCGGACAGCTCGGCATCCAGGTCCGGTGGCAAGGTCGCAGTGGTCATGGTCACGATCGCAGTGGGGCCGGACCGGCGGCCCGCGGAACACGGCACGGACCAACGGCGGACACGACGGGGTACGACGCCGGAGCGCATGCGCGAGCCAGGGCCGCACGCAGGCCACCCGCGGCCCGCGCCTGCCGCAAAGCGTGAACGGGTTGGCCAGCCGATTCAATGGCCACGCGCACCGGCTCACGGCGCATTGACCTCGCCTGCGCCAGCCTGCCGCTCCCGTCCGCACGGATCGCGCCCATGGCCAGCCTGCCCGCCTGCCCAGGCGCGCGTGCCACCCGGGCACCCACGCCTTGCGATCCCGGGCCAGCCGCGCCGGCATCGCCCGCATGACCCGCCCGGCCCGCACCCGCATCGGCTGCGCCGGCTGGTCGATCGGCACGCCCCAGCGCGCGCTGTTCGGCGACGGCGCCAGCATGCTGGTGCGCTATGCCACGCGATTCGACATGGCGGAGGTGAACTCCTCCTTCCATCGCCCCCACCGCCGCGAGACCTGGCGGCGCTGGGCCGGCGCCGTGCCGGCGCGCTTCCGTTTCTCGGTGAAGCTGCCGCGCACCATCTCCCACGAGCTGGGCCTGCGCGGCGCCGGGCCGGCCCTGGACCGGTTCCTGGCGGAGGTCGAAGGCCTGGGCGCGAAGCTCGGCTGCCTGCTGCTGCAGCTGCCGCCGTCGCTGGCGTTCGACGCGCGCAGCGCCTCGGCGTTCGTGCGCATGCTGCGCCGGCGCAGCGATGTCGCGCTTGCCTGCGAGCCGCGCCACGCCAGCTGGTTCGACCCGGAAGCGGATGCACTGCTGCGGCGGCATGCCGTGGCCCGGGTCGCGGCCGACCCCGCCCGCGTGCCCGCCGCGGCCACGCCCGGCGGCGATACCGGCTGGAGCTACTGGCGCTGGCACGGTGCGCCGCGCATGTACTACAGCCGCTACGACGACGAGGCGCTGGCGGGCCTCGCGCACGCAGTCGCCGCAGGCCGGGGCACCCCGGCCTGGGTGGTGTTCGACAACACCGCGCACGGCCATGCCGCCACCGACGCGCTGCGCCTGCAGGCGCTGCTCCGCGCGCGCCGGGGAGGACCGCGAGGTGCCTGAAGGCCCCTCGATCGTGCTCCTGCGCGAGGAGGCGATGCGCTTCCGCCACCGCACCGTGCGCCGGGTCGAAGGCGACAGCCGCCAGGACATCCAGCGCATGGTCGGCCGGCGGGTGCTGGACGTGCGCAGCTGGGGCAAGCATTTCCTGCTCGCCTTCTCCGGCTTCAGCCTGTGGGTGCACCTGATGATGTTCGGCTCCTGCCGCATCGACGCGCCGAAGGACAGGCCGCCGCGCCTGGCCCTGCATTTCGACACGGGGTCGCTGTACTTCTACGCCTGCTCGGTGCGCTTCATCGAAGGCCCGCTCGCGGCGGCCTACGACTGGCGCGCAGACGTGATGTCACCCGACTGGGATCCGGCGCTCGCCCGCCGCAAGCTCAGGTCGGCGCCCGAGGCGCTCGTCTGCGACGCCCTGCTCGACCAGGACGTGTTCGCCGGCGTCGGCAACATCATCAAGAACGAGGTGCTGTTCCGGATCCGCGTGCATCCCTGCACCCGGGTCGGCGACCTGCCACCACGCAAGCTGGCCCAGCTGGTGGCCCAGGCGCGCGCGTACAGCTTCGATTTCCTGGAGTGGAAGCGGCGGTTCGTCCTGCGCAGGCACTGGCTGGTGCACCGCAGGCGCGAATGCCCCGAATGCGGCCGCCACCTGGAGCTCGCGCACCTGGGCACCCGCCAGCGCCGCACCTTCTGGTGCGGGCACTGCCAGGCGCGCTACTGACCAGTGCGCTCCGCACCAGGCGCTGTACCGCCGTCGCACCTCATTCCTACCCCCGCGTCAGCCGCTCAGGCTGTTGCCTCTTGAGGCAACAACGACCAGGCCGACGACAATGCCTCGGCCTGCCGCAACACCGTCTGCACGGCAGCATCCTGGAGGTCGGGCGGATAGCCGTACTTGCGCAGGATGCGCTTGACCAGCACCCGCATGCGGGCGCGGGCCGATTCCCGGTGGGCCCAGTCCACTGTCACGTTCTCCCGAAGGCTTATCAGCAGCTCGTGGGCGATGACCTTGAGCTTGTCGTCACCCATCACCTGCACCGCGCTTTCGTTCTCGGCCAAGGCGTCGTAGAAGGCGATCTCTTCGTCCGACAGTCCGGACTCTTCGCCGCGCTGGCGGGCCGCGCGGATGTCTTTGGCCAGCTCGATGAGTTCCTGCAGCACCTCGGCCGTGGTGATGGCATTGGCGTGATAGCGGGCCACCGCATCTTCCAGCCGCTCCGAGAACGCCCTGGTCTGGACCACGTTGCTCTTGCTGCGCGAGCGGATGCTGTCGTTGAGCAGGTTACGCAGCGCCTCCAGCGCCAGATTCTTCTTTTCCATCTGCTGGACCTCGGCGAGGAACTCGTCTGAGAGGATGGAAATGTCCGGGCTCTTGAGCCCGGCGGCCTGCAGGATGTCCACGATCTCGGTGGACACCACCGCGCGGCTGACGATCTGCTGGATGGCCAGCTCGCGCTCCTGCCGGGTCACGCCCGAGCCGGTGCCGCTCTTGACCAGCGCCGCGCGGATGGCCTGGAAGAAACCGACCTCTTCGCGGATCTCGCGCGCCTCGTCAGAGGCGGAGGCCAACGCGAAGGCCTTGGACAGCGCCAGCACGGCGTCCTGGTAGCGTCGATGGGCCTTCTTCTTGCCCTCGGGGAGGGTCTCTTTGGCGGCCAGCCGCTGCTGCATGTCCAACACCCACTCGATGGCCCCGGCCATCGTGGCCAGGCGCTCCTGGGGCGAGCCGTCGAGACCCGAACGGTAGTCGAAGCCGTGGAACATGCCGCGCACGACCTCGTACTTCTCCAGCATCACCGCGATGGCCTCGGCCTCGTCGATGCCGGTGTTCTCGCGGTCCTTCGGCGAGTACTGCGCCAGCGCCGACTTCAGGTTCTGCGCGATGCCGATGTAGTCCACCACCAGGCCCGCGGGCTTGTCGCGGAACACGCGATTGACGCGCGCGATGGCCTGCATCAGGCCGTGGCCGCGCATCGGCTTGTCCACGTACATGGTGTGCATGCAGGGCGCGTCGAAGCCGGTCAGCCACATGTCGCGCACGATCACCAGTTTCAGCGGATCGTTCGGGTCACGTGCACGCCTGGCCAGCAGGTCGCGCCGGGCCTTGTTGCCGATGTGCGGCTGCCACTCGGGCGGGTCGCTGGCTGCACCCGTCATCACGATCTTGACCACCCCGGCGTTGTCGTCCGGACTGTGCCAGTCCGGGCGCAGTTTGACGATCTCCTCGTAGAGGGCCACGCAGATGCGGCGGCTCATGCACACCACCATGGCCTTGCCGTCCAGCGCGGCCACGCGGCTTTCGAAGTGCTGCACGATGTCGGCGGCCACCTGCCGAAGGCGCTTTTCCGCGCCCACCAGCGCCTCGATGGTGGCCCACTTCTGCTTGGCGCGTTCGCGGGCAGTCTCTTCCTCGCCCTCCAGGATCTCCTCCACCTCTGCGTCGATCTGGGGCTTCTCGTCCTCGTCCAGCTCGATGCGCGCCAGGCGGGACTCGTAATAGATCGGCACCGTGGCGCCGTCCTCCACCGCCCGGCTGATGTCGTAGATGTCGATGTAGTGGCCGAACACCGCCGGAGTGTTGACGTCATCCGCCTCGATGGGCGTGCCGGTGAAGCCGATGAAGGAGGCGTTCGGCAGGGCATCACGCATGTACTTGGCAAAGCCGTAGGAGACTTCGCCGGTCTTCGCATCCACCCTGGCCTTGAAGCCGTACTGGCTGCGGTGTGCCTCATCGGCGATGACCACCACGTTGCGTCGGGTGGTCAGCGGCGCCGTGACTTCGCCGAACTTCTGCAGGGTGGTGAAGATCACGCCGCCCGACGCGCGGTTCAGCAGCGCCTGCAGGTGCTCGCGGCTCTCGGCCTGCACCGGTGTCTGCCGGATCAGGTCACGGCACATGGAGAAGGTGGCGAAGAGCTGGTCGTCCAGGTCGTTGCGGTCGGTCAGCACCACCAGGGTCGGGTTCTCCATCGCCGGGTGCCTGACCAGCTGCCCCGCGTAAAAGGCCATCAGCAGGCTCTTGCCGGAGCCCTGCGTGTGCCAGATGACCCCCGCGCGCCGGTCGCCCGGGCGCTGGGACTTCACGCTGGGCAGACCGTATTCCGCGGGATCTTCGTCCACTTCCTGGACCTGCATGGCCGCGCGCACCGTGGACTCCACGGCCTTCTTCACCGCATGGAACTGGTGGTAGCCGGCGATGATCTTGACGAGGCCAGAGCCGGTTTCGCCAAAGACCGTGAAGTCCCGCACCAGATCGAGCAGCCGGCGATGCTCGAACACGCCCTCGATCAGCGTCGGCAGTTCCGGCGCCCCCTTGGGCGCGACCTCCCGGCCGTCCGTGGTGCGCCACGGCATGAACCGCTCCAGGTCGGCCGACAGCGACCCCACCCGGGCGGAGATGCCATCCGACGTGACCAGCAGCGCGTTGGTGTGGAACAGCTGGGGGATCTGCTGCTTGTAGGTCTGCAGCTGGTTGAAGGCACCGGCCAGCGTGGCGTTCCCGCTACCCGGCGCCTTGAGCTCGATCACCGCCAGCGGCAGGCCGTTGACGAACACCACCACGTCGGGCCGGCGGGTGTTCCGGCCATTGATCACCACGAACTGGCGCACCGCCAGCCAGTCGTTGTTCTCCGGGTGTTCGAAGTCGAGCAGCGCCACCTTGCCGGCGGTCAGCGTGCCGTCGTCGGCGTAGTACTCGACGTCCACGCCTTCCGTCATCAGCCTGTGGAGACGGCGGTTCTCTTCGAGCAGGGCGGGCAGTTCGGACTGCGTGACCCTGCCGATCGCGTCCTGCCGCGCCTCCGGCGGCACCCCGGGGTTCAGGCGGGCAACGGCGTCCTCGAACCGCCTGCGCAGCACCACCTCGTCGTGGCTCTCGCGCTCCGGCCGGTGGCCGTCGGGGCCGATGTCTTCCTCGCGTTCGATGCTGTATCCCAGCCCCCGTAGCTGCTCAAGCAAGGACTGTTCAAGTTCCGCCTCGGAGAGAAAGGCCATGAGGTATTGCCCCCCTGGATCGTTACCCGCTGCCCGCCACTGGCCACGTACCGCCTGCTTGACCTCGGTCGCCCGTCAACCTATAATAGTAGCCAATATGACCGGCGCCTCTGCACCCTTGGGTGTACGCGTCGGTTCTCATTTGTGCCCACCGCTCTCCCACAACGGCCAGTCCTCCCAGCCAGGGAACACGCCGAATTCCGTCAGCGAGAACGCCGCCGGGAATTCCGTCCTCAGCAGACTTACCAGGCGCCGTCCCCAGCTGGAATTCGGACAAATGACTCGCAACAGCCTCTGCATCAGGCAGAAATAGAAAAATGGCCGATTCCTGCGCAATTCCTTGGGCCAGTCGTCCGGAACTGGGGAAAGTTCCAGTACGTTGACGTTCCACAGCCGGCTGTGGTGGGCCGAGACGTTGCGGATGAAGTTCAGGCTGCGCAGCCACTGGGCAAGCGCCTTGCCGTCGGGAGCACCATACATCCGCGCAATGGATTTCTGGTCCTCATACTTCATCCCTGCAAACAGTTTCGAAAGAAGCCCGAAATCCCAGACTTCTATCGCAACCCAGATCGGCAATGCACCGTAATGCTGCATGTGGTGTACAACAAATGGCTCCTTGCGGGCACGGTGCACCAGGGATTCGTGTTTTTCCAGCCAGACCTGATGCGGTGTCTTGCCTTTGTCCGGGCCGTTGGAAATTCGTTTCTTCGTGAAGTTGCCGTGCAGGCAATCCGGATTCTCGTGTGCGAGCGGATCCTGTTGCCCGAGCAGATAGGCGACATCCACGCGCACAGCCATCTCGATGCGCTCCAGTGCGTCCAGAGCCAGTAATCGCAGCCTCTTGTCGAAGACGTACAGGCGCACCACATCTTCGAAACGGCTGCCTGGCACAAACTCATCCAGCCGTACTGGCTTGCCCTGCGCCTGCGATGCAGCCTCGTCGATTCGCCGCAGCGGATACCAGTAACCGCTCAAGCGGTAGTAACCCAGGCGCTCCAAATAGTCCATAGCCGCCACACGATCATCCACATGCAGGCCGCGTGCTTGCAGCAGCTCCAGCTGATCGGTGATGGACAGCCAACGTTTCAGGGGCCTCAAACCGGGAGCTCCTCTTGGTCAAAATTGCTCAGCAAAGCCGCGTTCTCCCCGAAACGCCCGCGCTTCAAGGTGAAGCCTCGGGTCAGGTGCTCGCACAGTACGGTAGCTGCCCACTGGCGAAAGCGCGTGGCTTTCGCGGAACTGACCCGATAGCCCACGGAAATGATGGCGTCGAGGTTGTGGTGCTTGAGCTGGCGCCGTACCTGCCGCGCGCCCTCCTGGCGAACTACCGAGAAATCCTCGGCAGTTGCCGCCTCCTGAAGCTCCCGCTCCTTGTAAATGTTCTTGAGGTGCAGGCTGATGTTGTCACTGGAAGTACCGAACAGCTCGGCCATCTGCGCCTGCGTCAGCCACACGGTCTCTCCCTCCAGCCGCACCTGGACCGGACCGTTTTCAGCTTCGAAGATGACGAGTTGCCCAGCTTCGTTCATAAGTCACGTTCCTTGAGGAAGGCTTGGGCATCGGAGATACGCAGCGTGCCGGAAATCAGGCCGTGCGGATCATGCGCATCGAGCCGCGAGGCCCGCACGGCCTGTACGACCCTGCGGATCGAGTCCTGCTGCGTCTCCGGCGGCAACCCGGGGTTCAGGCGGGCAACGGCGTCCTCGACCCGCCTGCGCAGCACCACCTCGTCGAGGCTCTCGCGCTCCGGCCGGTGGCCGTCGGGGCCGATGTCTTCCTCGCGTTCAATGCTGTAACCAAGCGCGCGCAGCTGATCCAGCATTGCGCTTTCGATTTCGGCTTCCGATAAAAAAGCCATTTTAATATTTCATCCTTTTCGCCTGGCATGGCAAGCAGATTCTCGTTCAGACCTGCAAACCCTACTTGGCGGCGTCGTAGGCATGCACTCAACAAGGAAAGTTCTCACGGAGATTACTTTCTCCTTTTCCGAATTTCATCGACCCAGTTTTCCAAATCCCTAATATCCGCTTCGAGTTCTTTCGGCCCAGGCACCGGCGCTCGCGCCGCCGCCGCTTCATCATGACCGGGAAGCCATGTAGAGCACTTTGTCATTGCAATTTCAACGGACTTGCAGTCATCTGGGGAGATGTCCGCGATCTGGGCAATGTGCTGGGTTTGGACTCCCGGCCTGTAGCGAACGACTATACCGCCCAGAAGCACCTCTTCAATCGCACGTTCCCACGCTTCTCGGAGCAACCCATAGAGAAACTTGGCTTCCTTCTCGTAGCCGTCCTGATCCCTGTCGCGTGAACGCCTGGCAGCCTCCTGCCAACACTTCTTGAGATATCCGATCTTCTTTTTCACAGGAAGCGCAACCCATGGAAGCTCGTCCGTGCATACGCCAGAACCTATGCCTAAGTGGCGAACATGCTGATCTAGCAGCTCTACACCCAACTCATCAGCGTATTGTCTGAGCGAAAGCAGAAAAACGACATCGTGCGTAAAGACGATGACCTGCCGCTTCTTTGACTCTTCTACTAACCGGCGGGCTACAGTGTGACGCCATTGAAAATCCAGTGATGACATCGGGTCGTCGAAAACGATGCCAGAAAGATCATCGGCAGTACTGAGTTCAGCGAAGAATGCAGCAATGGAAAGACAGCGCTGCTCGCCCTCGCTGGCCACCTTGGGCAATTCAACACCTGGTGCCCGCGTAAGAATGAGCCTGTGATGAAAGACACCCTCCTTACCACCAATCTCTTTCAGCTCAACTTCAACATGATCAAAGGAAAGCTTGTCCAGCTCCTCCTGAAAGCTCTGCTTGAGCTTCTGAGAAACAACCGCCTTAGTGACACTCGTGCTTTTAGCCGTTATCGTATTGGTTTTCGTATCGTCAATGCACAAACTGTAAGCAGCATATTTCTTCTGACGCTCAATTTCATTGAGCACCATCTGGAGATTTCCAGCCAAGATCTTTCGTGCGCGCAGCTCCTGCGCCTCGGCCGTCATGTTCCTGCGTACCTGATCATTCGCGCCGGCACGAAGCGTCTTGATGCGTTCCTCGATCTGAACCAACAAACTTTCGGCATCGGCAATAACGGACACAAGCGCGGGGCAATCGGCGTCTAGATCCTTGTTTTCCTTGAGGGCGAGCAATACAGTGACTCGACGTTTCTCATTGGATGCAAGCGCCGCACTGATAGCGTCTGCTACGGCTTCATGCTCGATACGAATTTCCTTGAGGGTCTCCTCGGCCGCTTCTGTCATCGTCTTGAGATCGGCGAAAACCTCTCTCTGTCGCCTGAAGTCATCTCTTAACTGGCGAAGTTCTTGCTCGAGCGCGGATGCCACAAATTCCTCGAACTGCTTAAGTCTATGAGCGGCGGCGTGGTCGAGACTCTGTTGACATAGAGAGCACTTTGCTCCTTCCTCCACAAATGGAAAAGGCTTGCCTGGGTATGCCTGCTCCGTTGAAAAACGCCGCGCCGATTCCCAGAAGGCCCTCCATGTATCACCACCCGTTCCCGCTAATAAACCTTCCGGGAACGTTGCCTCGCGCAATCGCTTGGCCTCTTCACTCTTATAGAGGCCCTTGGCTCGTGTTTCAAAAGCAGCCTTCACCGCATCATCCGACAGCGCTGCCTCGACAGCCTCCAAATGACGAACTAGCGCCACAACTCGATCGGTACGCACCGTGAGTTGCTGGACAAGCTTCTGAGGATCGTTAGCTTGCAAGTCCAGCAGGGATTTTTCGAGAAATTCAAGGCGATTTTCATCTTCTTTTGATAGCTGCGCGAGCGCTTGCACGTCCTCCGGCTTGGTTAGCGAGCTCACTTTCGCAAGAAAATTGGCTACGTCGGTGCCGTCCGGGATCATCGCTTGCACAGCGGGCAAGGTGCTCGCATTGAGCAAGCGCTGTTCGGATTCCAGCTTCGTGCGAACGGCCTTGCAAGCCTTTGCGAGCTTGTCGAACAGGTCCAGACCGAACGGTCGGAACAAAACGTCCGTTTTCTCAGTGAGATAGAAGGCAGCACATTTCGTATCGAAGACGCTCACGCGCGAAAGGAATGGATCTTCACTTCTGAATGTCCATTCACGTAAATCGGACCCCTCGCCAACCTTGTACTTTATGGAGACAACGGGAGCGTTCGTTTTATTACCGAAAACAATGTTTCCCAAGATCGGCTCTTGGACGCGCGTCCGGCAAGCGTTTTTCAGAATGCGAATGTAGCCTGTCTTGCCTGCGCCGTTGTCGCCGTAGACGACGGTGAGGCCGGGACCGAATCTGAGAGTCTGATTATCTGCCAACGCATTCACGCCGCGCTGATGGAAAATCGAAACCAGTGAGACGGGAGCACCCGCTGTACGATCTGGCACGTGTTCCCTCCCAAGCGGCAAGACGTCGCGTTGCTCGGCAAGGCCACGGCTGCTCTTGCATATCTCAGTCAGATCATCGATGTCTTCTTCCGAAAGCTCGCCGTCAAGCACGAGGCGGCGTAGCGCATCGCGCTGCCATGCGGGGCGCTCTTGTGACCATTCAAGAATCTCTTGCAGCACCGTCATGTTTTCACCCCCTCAAGGTAGTTGCGGTGTATTGCGCCTACTCGCACGTCACCGGAAATCAGCTTGGGCAACAGCGTGTTGCGCTTTGTGACAAGGGAGCGGGACTCGAAAAGTGCTTCACGGATACGGTCCAGCGCCGGCGCAACAAGCCTTTCGAATGTTTCAACTACAGCTAAAGGAGGCGCCACGACCTGGGCCCCCGCGAGGGTGTCACGGGTGATCGTGTCGAATACGGAGCCATGTGTCCGATGTTGGAGAGTCGAGACCAGTTGACGAGTTGTGAAGTAGTTGAAGAAGCCGCGATGGCCCAGCTTCCCTCGCAAGCCGTAGCAGGATTGGTTCATCGCCATCGGAACACCTACAAGAGCAAGTCTGCCCACCGTTCCGCGCGCGGAGATGATTGTTGTGCCGACCGGAAGAATCCGCGTCGATGAGTTCTCGACACCGGCATGGGTAATCTTCTTCTCCGTGTCCAACACCCAGACATCTGGCGCCGGCGGGGCATCGACAACCGAGAACCATGGGATGTCGCCGCCCCAATACTCAGCTACGGATGTCTTTGGTGTCCCGCCCCCAATTATCTCAACCGTGTCCGCAAACGACTTCACTTCCCACCCCTCCGGAATCTCCCCCAGCTCGGATTCGACGAGGCGGTCGGGGAAGAGGTCGTAAAGGTGGGCGGGCAAGCCGGGGAGGGATTGGCCGCGCTGCCAGCGGCCTTCCATCTTGGCGCGCACGGGCTCGAAGTCCACGAACCACGCCTTGAACAAGGCGCGGGCCATGGCTTCCAGCGTTTCGTTCTGCTTGCGGTTGAGTTCGATCTTGTCGTCCAGCGTGCCGAGGATGTGGGCGATGGCGCGTTGTTCTTCAAGCGGGGGAATCCGAGTCGAGAAACTCTCAATTCGCCCCGGAGCCGTGTGCTTTACCGTTGTACCCGTAGCAGAGCCGACGATCCATGAGCGGTACTCCCTCGTTCTTAATAGATACTCGATAAAGCGTGGCGATATTGGTATTTCATCTTTGAATTCAAGCAATCCGATTCGTTGGTTATGTAGCCAGACGGTCGAATCATTTGGAATTCGTGCGGCGTACCCAAGGGTGTCAGACTCTTTGCTAAGGTCTGTCATTGTTACAACAATCTGTCCCGGCTTGAGTACGTAGCCTTCAGGTAATGGCCCCTTGTAGTACCTGCGCTTGCCGTCTTGGAAGCCGCCACCAATGGAGAAATTGCCCGGAGTAACCAGAACAGTTTTTTGGGGCTCGTCAGTGAAATATTCGCTCTTAAAGGCGAATCCATGCTTCACCCTGAACAGCTCTCCAAGGGTCACTTGCTTCCACTCATTCGCCATACCCAAGCTCCCTCAGGTTGGTCTCGATCACCGCATCCCGCCGCGCCGCTTCCGCCCGCTGCCCGGGCCACTTATCCGCCATACCCGTCTTCCCTTTGCTCATCAAACAGCCTCAGGTACGGCTCGAACACGAAGCGCCGGTTACGCGCATAGCCGGTGATCTCGCGCAGCAGGCCGATGCCTTCCAGTCGGCTGACGATCTGGTTGGCGCCGGCGGGGGTGAGGTTCAGCCATTCGCGCACGGTGGCCACGTTGACGATGGGGTGGTCGAACAGGCGATCCATCACGCGCTGGCCATTGGCCGCGGCGCGGCCCAGCTCTTCGGTGATGCGGGCGCGGAATTCTTCACGCATGCGCAGGATGGCGGCGGCGGTCCGGGCGGCCTCGCGGCTGACGCTGACCACACCTTCCAGGAAGAAGCCCAGCCAGCCTTCCCAGTCCCCGGCGTCACGCACGGCCTGCAGGCGTTCGTAGTACTCGCCGCGGTGCTGCTTGAAGTAGTGCGAGAGGTAGAGCACCGGCTTGCCCAGCAGGCGCTTTTCCGTGAGCAGGAAGGTGATGAGCAGGCGCCCCATGCGGCCGTTGCCGTCGAGGAAGGGGTGGATGGTTTCGAACTGGGCGTGCGCCAGCCCCACCTGGATCAGGGGCGGCAGGCCGGCGCCGTCGTGCAGGAACCTTTCCAGGTCCGACAGGGCGCCGGGCACCTCGTGCGGCGGAGGCGGCACGAAGGTGGCATCGGCCAAGGTGCAGCCGCCGGGGCCGATCCAGTTCTGGCTGGTGCGCAGGTCGCCCGGCGCAAGGCGTCCGCCGCGTACACCCTGCATCAGTTCGGCGTGGATCTCGCGGATCAGGCGCACGGAGACGGGCAGGTCGGCCAGCCGCGCCAGTCCGTGGTTCATGGCGCGCACGTAGTTGGCCACCTCGTTCACGTCCCTGGGCGTATCCGGGTCGAACAGTTGCGCCTCGGCGGCCAGCAGGTTCTGCAGGGAGCTTTGCGTGCCCTCGATCTGGCTGGAGAGCACGGCCTCCTTGCGGACGTACATGAACACGAACAGGTCGGGATTGGGCAGCGTGAGCATGGCGCCATCCAGTCGCCCCAGGGCGTAGTCGGCCTCCGACAGGCGCTCGCGCAGCGGGCCGGAGAGGTCCAGGGGCGGATCCGGCGGCAGGGGCGCGGGGATGAAGGCCCGGTAGCCGGGGGGCTGCTGCAGGTAGCGACCGGCCCGGAAGCGCATGGGATCGGGCGCGTTGATCATGAACGGTGACGGGCCGCTTGTTAAACGTATCGTTTAGTATGGATGGGTTCCAGGGCCGAGTTCAACGCGGCGTTGAAAAGCCCAGGGCGGCCAGATTGGCCTCGATCGCTGCATCCAGCCGCGCCGCTTCCGCCCGCTGCTCGCGCCACTGCGCCGCCAGCCGCGCCATCTTTTCCGCGAACGGTTCGCCGTCATCTTCCTGCGCCGCCGCGCCCACGTAGCGGCCGGGCGTGAGCACGTAGTCGTGCCTGCGGATCTCGTCCAGCGTGGCGGACTTGCAGAAGCCGGGCACGTCGGCGTATTCGCCGGCGTCCTTCTCGCCGCGCCAGGCGTGGTAGGTGTCGGCGATCTTTTTGATTTCCTCGTCGGTGAGCTCGCGCCGGGTGCGGTCCACCATCACGCCCATGTTGCGGGCATCGATGAACAGCACCTGCCCGCGGCGGTCGCGCAGTTTGGTCTTCTTTACCAGGCCGTTGCTGCGGCCCTTGGCCAGAAACCAGAGGCAGGCGGGGATCTGGGTGGAATAGAACAGCTGGCCCGGCAGCGCCACCATGCAGTCCACCACGTCGGCTTCCAGCATGGCCCTGCGGATCTCGCCTTCGCCGCTCTGCTGCGAGCTCATGGAGCCGTTGGCCAGGACCACGCCGGCCGTGCCGTTGGGGGCCAGGTGGTGGTGGATGTGCTGCAGCCAGGCGTAGTTGGCGTTGCCCACAGGCGGCACGCCGAACTGCCAGCGTACGTCCTCGCGCAAGCGCTCGCCGCCCCAGTCGGAAACGTTGAACGGCGGGTTGGCCAGGATGAAATCCGCCCTGAGGTCGCGCAGCTCGTCCTTGTGGAAGCTGCCTTCGTTGTTCCAACGGATGTCGGCGTCGATGCCGCGCACCGCCAGGTTCATCTTGCACAGCCGCCACGTAGTGTAGTTGCTTTCCTGTCCGTAGATGGCGATGTCGCCCAGCCGCCCGCCGTGCTCCTCCACGAATTTTTCGCTCTGCACGAACATGCCGCCGGAGCCGCAGCAGGGGTCGTAGACGCGGCCGGTGTAGGGTTCCAGCATTTCCACCAGCACGCGCACCACCGAGCGCGGGGTATAGAACTCGCCACCGCGCTTGCCTTCGGCGCCGGCGAACTGGCCGAGGAAGTATTCGTACACGCGGCCGAGGATGTCCCTGGAGCGGCTGCCGTCCTCGCCAAGCGCGATGCCCGAGATCAGGTCGATCAGCTCGCCCAGCATCACCTTGTTGAGCGCGGGGCGGGCGTAGTCCTTGGGCAGCACGCCCTTGAGGGATTCGTTCTCCTTCTCGATGGCGCGCATGGCGTCGTCGATCAGGGTGCCGATGGTGGGCTTCTTCGCGTTGGCCTGCAGGTGCGACCAGCGCGCCTGCTTCGGCACCCAGAACACGTTTTCTGCCAGGTATTCGTCGCGGTCCTCGGCGGCGGCCGGGTCTTCGGTGAGCAGTGCCTGGTGCCTGGCCTCGAAGGCGTCGGAGATGTACTTGAGGAAGATGAGCCCGAGCACCACGTGCTTGTAGTCGGAGGGCTCCATGTTGCCGCGCAGCTTGTCGGCGGCCTTGAAGAGTTCGGCCTCGAAGCCGAGGCTGCCGCCGTTGCTTTTCCTGGCGGCATTTCGTCTCGCCATCCTGCTTTCCCCTTTGATCATGCTCTCTTCGACGCCACGGAACCCGGCGGGGGCCTCGCAGCGGCGCGCGCGGACCAGGCGCTCTACCCGACGTACGACGTATATCGCCCGTGGCCCCGCACAGTGAAGAACCGCCCCAGGTGCCCGGTTGTCGTACCAGCACACCTTCGGGGCGGGAGATATGGTGGGCCCACCAGGACTCGAACCTGGAACCAAGGGATTATGAGTCCCCTGCTCTGACCGTTGAGCTATAGGCCCGCCGCCGCGGCCATTATCGCCACAGCGGCGGCAGTTGCGGAGCCGGCCCGGCCACGTGGTCCTGTCGTCCGGCCGCCCTCCGGCGCAACCCGCCTTCCGAAGGCGGCGCAAGCGGTGCGTCGTCCACGCAGCAGGGGGCGGGCCTGCGCCGCGCGCAAAAAGAATCGCGCAGCCGCGGCCATCGACGAGAAGCTGGCCACGGCTGCGCGATACGAGCGGGCGGCGGACCGCCCGGTCGTCGGGACGACGGCTTACTCGGTGCCGTCGGTGTTGTTGCGGCCATCGGCCGCGGCGTTCGCCTCCTCGGCGGCGTCCTGCGCCTGCTCGGCGGCGTCGGCGGCCTTCTCGGCGGCGTCGGCCAGATCCTCGCGACCGGTCATCTCGTCGGCACCCTGCACCTGGCCGGCGATCTGCGCGCTCGCGTCGGCGGCGGCATCGGCGGCCTCGGCGGCGGTCTGGGCGGCCTCGGCGGCCACCACGTCGCCGGTGGCGGCGGCATTGGCGGCGGCCTGCTGCGCCTCGGCGGCCGAGTCGGCGGCCTCCTGGGCGGAGTTGGCAGCCTGGTCGGTGTTGCTGCACGCCGCCAGGCCGGCAGCCAGCGAGAGCGCGAGAAGGGTCTTGGCAATGTTCATGGGATCTCCTGTACCCGGCGCCCTGTGCGCCGTCGCGGGCCAATCTGCGCGAAGCCGTGTTCGCGCCGCGCGAATTTCCCGGCAACGGCCGCCGTCGCGTTCAGCTTCGGGCCGGCAACCGCGCCATTGCGGCCACCGCGTGCTGAACCGCCGGTGCGGCGACGGTCCTGGGATGCGGGTCGGCGTGGCGCCGGTCGCGTCGCTGGCCGCGGATGCCCCACCGCCGCGTGGCGCCGGATGCGTCGCGGGCCTCGCAAAGCACGACGCCCCGGCGCATCGCACCGGGGCGTCCTGGTCTTTCGCGGGTGGCTGCGGCCGTCAGTCGATGTCGAGGAACGAGCGCAGCTGCTCGGAGCGGCTCGGGTGGCGCAGCTTGCGCAGCGCCTTGGCCTCGATCTGGCGGATGCGCTCGCGGGTGACATCGAACTGCTTGCCCACTTCCTCGAGGGTGTGGTCGGTGTTCATGTCGATGCCGAAGCGCATGCGCAGCACCTTGGCTTCGCGCGGGGTCAGGCCGGCGAGCACGTCGCGCACGGTCTCGGACAGGTTGATGTTGGTCGTGGCCTCGATCGGGGACTCGACGTTGGTGTCCTCGATGAAGTCGCCCAGGTGGGAGTCCTCGTCGTCGCCGATCGGGGTCTCCATGGAGATCGGCTCCTTGGCGATCTTCATCACCTTGCGGATCTTGTCCTCGGGCATGTCCATCTCCTTGGCCAGCTCCTCCGGCGTGGCCTCGCGGCCGTACTGCTGGAGCATCTGGCGGGAGATGCGGTTGAGCTTGTTGATCGTCTCGATCATGTGCACCGGGATGCGGATGGTGCGCGCCTGGTCGGCGATCGAGCGGGTGATCGCCTGGCGGATCCACCAGGTGGCATAGGTCGAGAACTTGTAGCCGCGGCGGTACTCGAACTTGTCGACCGCCTTCATCAGGCCGATGTTGCCCTCCTGGATCAGGTCGAGGAACTGCAGGCCGCGGTTGGTGTACTTCTTGGCGATGGAGATCACCAGGCGCAGGTTGGCCTCGACCATCTCCTTCTTGGCCTTGCGCGCCTTGGCCTCGCCGTAGGCCATCGCGCGGTTGATCTCCTTGAGGTCGGCGAGCGTGACCATCATCGCCTTCTCGACGGCGATCGTGGCTTCCTGCTCGGCGATGATCTGGTCCTTGACCTCGCGCAGGCCGCTCGACCACTTCTGCTTGCGCTTGAGCACGTCGTCCACCCAGCCCAGGTTGGTCTGGTTGCCTTCCCAGGAGCGGATGAAGTCCTTGCGCGGCATCTTGGCGACCTTGGTCGCCAGCTCGAGGATGCGGCGCTCGTGGTCCTTGATCTCGCCCACCACGTCGCGCAGCTTCTTGACCAGCACGTCGGTCAGCGGCAGCGGCAGCTTGAAGCTGGTGAAGATGGCGGCCATCTCCTCGCGCAGCTTCAGCACCTGCCTGGCCTCCGGGCCGTGCTTGGCGTAGGCCCGCTGGAACTTCGCGTACAGGCCGGCCAGCGTCTCCATGCGGCGCGCCACCTCGGCCGGGTCGGGCCCGGTCGGCGCGGTGTCCTCGGTGTCGCTGGAGGAGTCGTCCTCGTCCTCGGCCTCCTCGTCGTCGCCCTCGCTGGCGGTCGCGGTAGCGGTGCCCGCCTCCTCGCGCTCGGCCGCGGCCGGGACCTCGGCCTCTTCCTCGAGGTCGTTGAAGCCGACCACGATCTCGGCCAGGCGCTTCTTGCCCGCCTTGTGCAGCTCGTACTCCTCCAGCAGCAGCTGCACCGACCACGGGAAGCTGGCCAGCGAGGACAGCATCTGGTTCAGGCCTTCCTCGATGCGCTTGGCGATCGCGATCTCGCCCTCACGGGTGAGCAGCTCCACCGTGCCCATCTCGCGCATGTACATGCGCACCGGGTCGGTGGTGCGGCCGCCCTCGCCATCGAGCGCGGTCAGGGTCGCCGCCGCCTCCTCGGCCGCGGTGTCGTCGACCTCGCGGCTGCCGGTGGAATCGCCGGTGAGCAGCAACGACTCGACATCGGGCGCGATCTCGTGCACCTCGATGCCCATGCCGTTGATCATGCCGATGATGTCCTCGATCTGCTCCGGATCGACCAGGTCGTCGGGCAGGTGGTCGTTGACTTCGGCGTAGGTCAGGTAGCCCTGCTCCAACCCCTTGGAAATCAGGAGCTTGATGTCGGACTGCTGAGCTGGACGTTCGTTCGCCATGAGGCGCGCACCGGGAAGAAAAGTGAACCCGTAATTGTACCATTGCCCGCGGTACGGGTCCTGACCGCGGGCACCGGAGCCGGGCCCCCGTGGCCCGACCCGTGACCATATGGGGGCGATCGCGCCCGATTCCAGCCGCGGCCCGTCCACCGGCGAACCGCGCCTGGCGCCCGCATTCAGGCGCGCAGCAGGAAAGTCACCGGCCCGTCGTTGGCCAGCCGGACCACCATGTGGGCCCCGAAGCGGCCGGTCTCCACCGGTCCGGCATGCCGGGCCCGGCATTCGGCCACGAGCGCGGCGAAGGTCGGTTCGGCCTCCTGCGGCGGCGCGGCGGCGCTGAAGCCCGGGCGCATGCCCGACCGGGTATCGGCGGCCAGGGTGAACTGGCTGACCAGCAGCAGGCCGCCGCCGGTGTCGGCCAGGGAGCGGTTCATCCGCCCCTGGTCGTCGGCGAACACCCGGTAGCCGAGCAGCCGGGTCGCCATGCGCGCCACCTGGGGCTGGCCGTCGCCCGGTTCCACCCCCACCAGGGCCAGCAGGCCGCCGCCGATGCGGGCGATGGTTGCGTCGTCGACACTGACGCTGGCTTCGGACACGCGCTGGATCAGGGCAAGCATGGACAGGCCGGCAGGTCGGTGGGGAGGACGGCCGCACAGCCTACCGCCTCGCCGCGCCACGCGCAGCGCGCGGGCCTGCGCGGCGGCGACCGCCGCGGGCCGCCCGCTACACTGGCCGGCGTGACCGGTCTCCTCGCCCGCCTGCTCTATGTGTTCGCCGCCGCGATCGGGCGCCTGCCGTGGCCGCTGCTGCGGGGGCTCGCCGCCCTGCTGGCCTGGCTGTGGCGACGCACCGGCGCGCGCGAGAGCGTGGTCGCGCTGCGCAACCTCGAACTCGCCTACCCCGACCTGGCGCCCGCGCAGCGCGCGCAGTGGCATCGCGCCGTGCTGCATTCGACCGCGCTGCAGACGCTCGAAACGCTGCGCCTGTGGACCCGCCCGCACCACCGCAACCTGCAGTCGATCCGCGAAGTGCACGGCGAGGCGCTGTTCGACGCCGCGCTGGCCGGCGGACGCGGGCTGATCGTGGCCGCACCGCACTTCGGCAACTGGGAACTGCTCAACCAGTGGTTGGCGTCCAGGACCCCGCTGGCGATCCTGTACAAGCCGCCGGAGTCGGCGGTCGGCGAGGCCTTCCTGCGGCTGGTGCGGGCCAACGCCGACGCCGACCGCGTGACCCAGGTGCGCGCCGAAGGGGCGGGCGTGCGCCAGCTGTACAAGCGGCTGCAGGCCGGCGGCGTGGTCGGGATCCTGCCCGACCAGCAGCCCAAGGGCGGCGATGGCGAGTTCGCGCCGTTCTTCGGCCGCCCGGTGCTGACCATGACCCTGCTTGGCCGCCTCGCCGCGCGCAGCGGCGCCACGGTCCTGTTCGCCTGGTGCGAACGGATCGGCGATCGCGGCGAGCATGCGCTGTGGATCGCGCCGGCCGACCCCGGGATCGACGATCCCGATCCGGCCCGGGCCACGGCCGCGCTCAACGCCGGGGTCGAACGCATCGCGCGCCGCGACCCGGCCCAGTACCAGTGGACCTACAAGCGCTTCAAGGCGCAGCCGCCGGGCAGCGGACCGCATCCCTACATCGACCTGGAGCGTGGATGAGCGCCGCCGGTGACGCCCTGCCCGACCCTGCCGCCCCGCCGTCGGTCGCCGGCGACGGGGGCTGGCGCCCGCTGCCGCCGCGCGCGCGCTGGCTGTTCGTGATTGGCAACCTGGCGACGCTCGGCGCGGTCGCCATCGGGTTGCTGGTGCCGCTGGGGATCTGGCTCGGCGGCACGACCCGGGCCCTGGTGCTGGGAGTGCTGGTGCTCGTGGCGCTGCCGGGCTGGGGGCTGTGGCTGGCGCTGCGCCGGTACGCCTGCACCCGCTGGCGCCTGGACGCGCACGGCTATGCGCTGCGCCGCGGCCGGCTGTGGCGGCGCGAAACCTTCGTGCCGCGCAGCCGGGTGCAGCACCTGGACCTGCAGCGCGGCCCGATCGAGCGCCGGCTCGGCCTGGCCACCCTGGTCATCCACACCGCCGGCACCCGCCACAACGCGGTCGCCACGACCGGCCTGGACGACGGCGACGCCGAATGGCTGCGCGACCAGCTCGCGCGCTGGATCGAGGTCGATGACGACGACGCCTGAACCGCCCGCGGCCGGCGTCGAGCGGCGCCTGCACCCGTGGTCGTGGCTGTTCGTGCTGCTCGGGTCGATGCGCCAGTTCCTGGTGCCGCTGGCCGTGCTCGTGGTGCTCGGCGGGCGCCGCGAGGAAGGCCTGCAGCTGGCCGCGGCCGGGATCGCGGTGGCGGTGCTGGCGGTGGCGTCGGTGTGGCGGTACTTCACCTACCGCTACCGGGTCGACGGCGACAGCCTGTTCATCCGCAGCGGCCTGTTCGAGCGCAGCCTGCGCCAGGTGCCGTTCTCGCGCATCCACAACGTTGAGGTCATCCAGGGCGTGATGCACCGGGTGTTCGGCGTGGCCGAGGTCAAGCTCGAATCGGCCGGCGGCACCCGGCCCGAAGCGCAGATGCGGGTCCTCAGGCTGGAGGACGCGCTGGCGCTCGAACGGCTGATCCGCCACCGCGGTCGTGCGGATGCGGCCCGGGTCGCCGCCGATGGCGGCGAGGACGCGGCGCAGACCCTGCTGGCGCTGCCCACGTCCGAGATCGTGCGCCTCGGGCTGGTGTCCAACCGCGGCATGGTGGTGGTGGGCGCGGCGATGGCGCTCGCGTCGCAGGTGCTTCCGGAGAACATGTTCCGGCACGTGTTCGAGCGCATGTGGCAGCAGGGATCGGGCTATGTCTCCACATGGCAGGGCGGGATCGCCGGGCCGGTGCTGGCCGCGACCAGCCTGGTGCTGCTGGCGCTGGCCCTGCTGCGCCTGTTCTCGGTGGCGCTGGCGCTGGCGCGCTACCACGGCTTCCGGCTGCAGGCGCACGGACGCCGGCTGACCGTCGAGCGCGGCCTGTTCCAGCGCGTGCGCAGCAGCGTGCCGCGCCGCAGGATCCAGGCCTGGACCCTGCGCGAGGGCGTGCTGCACCGCCTGTTCTCGCGCCGCTCGCTGGCGATCGACACCGCCGGTTCGCAGGTGACCGGCGACGGTCGCGGCCGCCAGCACGAGCCGCCCGAGCTGGCCCCCATCGCGTCCCCGCAGGCCTGCGACGCGCTGCTGCAGGAACTGCTCGACGCGCGCTGCTGGCCGCCGTCGCACTGGCACCCGCTGCACCGGCGCGCATGGCTGCGCCTGTGGCTGGGCCACCTGCCCTGGGCGATCGCACTGGTGGCGGCGCTGGCATGGAACGTCGGCCCGTGGGGCGCGGCCGGGCTGCTGTGGCTGGCCTGGGGCGGGGTGCTGGCGCGGCGCCACGCACGCTTCGCCGGCTGGCACCTGGGCGAGCGCCTGGTCGCGGTGCGCGAAGGCTGGTGGTCGCGGCACTGGCGCTTCGCCGAGATCGACAAGCTGCAGGCCCTGCAGCTGCGCCAGTCGTGGCTCGACCGCCGCTTCGGCATGGCCTCGCTGTGGCTGGACACGGCCGGCGCCGGCGCGGCCACGCCGCCGCTGCGCATCCGCCACATCGCAGAGACGGACGCACGCGCACTCTACGACCGCCTGCGCGGCGAAGTGGCGCGGCGCCCGTTGCGCTGGTAGCGCGGCCTCAGCCGCGCGGCGAAGGCTGCGCGGCCAGTTCGAGGAACAAGGCCTCGTAGCGCGCGTTCATGTGTTCGCGGCCGTACTCGCGCAGCGCCAGCGCACGCGCGGCCCGGCCGAGGCGCGACGCGAGCGCGTCGTCGCGCAGCAGGCGCTCGAGCGCATCGGCCAAGGCGGCCGGATCGGCCTCCGGCACCAGCAGGCCGTCCTCGCCGTCGTGGACCACCTCGCGCACGCCGGGCACCGCGCTGCCGACCACCGCGCAGCCGGCGGCCATGCCTTCGATGAGGGCCAGCGGCATGCCTTCGTAGTGGGTGCTGAGCACCGCGATGCGATGGGTCTTGAGCAGCTCGGGCACGTTGCGCGCCACCCCGAGGAACCGCACCTGCCCCTCCAGTCCGAGCCGGGCGGCCAGGCGCTCGACCGGCGCCCGGTGCAGCGCCTTGCCGCCGCCGGCCAGCAGCAAGGGCGGACGCAAGCCGCGTTCGCCGAGCAGGGCCAGCGCCTTGAGCAGGGTGGCGTGGTCCTTCTGCCGCGAGTACCGCGCGACCATGACGATCCCGGGCACGCGCCCGGGCAGCGGATGCGCATCGGCATCGGCGAACGGATCGAGGCGGATTCCGTTGGGGATGGCGATGGTGCGGTCGGGCGGCATCCCCATGCCGAGCAGCACCTGGCGCACGCCTTCCGAGCAGCCGACGATGCGCGAGGTGCGCGCCGCCAGCCAGCGCGTCTGCGCCAGGCGCCAGCGCGTGTAGCGCTCGCGGGTGTTGTGCTCCACGTGCACCAGGTGCGGGACGCCGGCGAGCAGCCCGGCGTAGCGGCCCCACAGGTGCTCGCTGAACCCGTGCGCGACCAGCACGTCGGGCCGGAATTGTCGGCACAGCCGCGCCAGCGCGTGGATCGTGGCCGGGTGCGACCAGCCCGGCACCACCTCCAGCGGGGTGCCGGCCGCGCGCAGTTCCTCGATCCGCGCCGGATCCCCGCGACGCTTGCGGCGCAGGACCAGCAGCGGCTCGACCCGTCCGCCCGCCACGCCGGCGTTCACCAGCTGGATCGCGACCTGGGTCGCGCCGCCGGAAAAGCCGCCGGTGACGAAATGGAGGACGCGCGGGCGGGGCTGGGACATCAAGACGGCCGTGACACGGGGCCGCCTACAATATCGTTTCCCTGCTCCCCCGGCCGGCCGCGTGATGATGGTCCTGTCAGTCCTTGCCCTGTGCGTGCCCATCGTCGTGCCGTGGGCCTGGCTGTCGCGGCCGGTGGAGCCGGCGCCCGAGGCGCCGCGCACGATCCTGCTCCCCGGGGGCGGGCCGGTCGCCGACGATGCGCGCATTCCGCGCCGGCTCTGGTCGTACTGGCACTCGGACGACGTGCCGGTGGTGGTCCGGCGGTGCCTCGACAACTGGCGCCGGATGTGCCCGGACTGGGAGATCCACCTGGTCCTGGGCAGCGAGCTGTCCCGCCACGTCGACCCGGCATCGCTCCCGGCCGGCTTCGACCAGCTGACCCCGGCGCGGCGCTCGGACTGGCTGCGGCTGCACCTGATCGCCCGCCACGGCGGCGTGTGGCTCGACGCCAGCACCATCCTGACCGGATCGCTCGACTGGCTCGTCGAGGCGCAGGCCGAAAGCCGCGCCGAGTACCTGGGCTTCTACCTCGAGGGCTTCTGCGTGCCCGGACGCACGCCGGTGATCGACAGCTGGGCGATGGCCGCGCCGCCGGGGATGCCGTTCGTGCGCGCCTGGGCGGAGGAGCTCGATCGCGCGCTCGCCACCGGCGACGACGCCTACCTTGAGGCGTTGCGCCGCGAGGGCCGCTACGAACGCCTGCTGCAGAAGATCTCGCGCCCGGCCTACCTGATCATCCACGTCTGCGCCCAGGCCGTGCTCGACACCGGGCGACCCTACCGCCTGCAGCTGTGGCGCGCGGAAGACTCCGCGTACTTCCTCCACCATGCCTCGCACTGGCGGCGCCCGGGCCTGTTCCTCCGCCTGCTCGCGCGCCCGGCGCCGCTTCGCGCGCCGCGCCTGGTCAAGCTGCGTGGCGGCGAGCGCAACAAGCTGGAAGCCTACGTCGCCCGCGGCCTGATGCGGCGCGACAGCATCGCCGGGCGCTACCTGGCCTGACCGCCGCCGCTCAGCGCAGCCAGCCCCGCCGGCCGAGGGTGCGGCCCGCGCGCCAGGCGCGCAGCCACCAGCCGCGCGCGCGGTATTCGGCCAGCACCGCGCGCAGCCCGCCCGGGAACACCCGGGCGATCTCCGCCACGCATTCGCGCGCCAGCGCGTCGTCGTCGCGCGGCACCTTGCGCGCCAGGGCGGCGAAGGTCCGCATGCAGAAGTACTCCAGCGCGCGCCGCGTGTCCGCCGACACGCCGCCGGGGCTCGCCAGCACCCCCGCATGCAGCTCGCGCAGCGATGCGAGCAGGTCGCGCGACTTGTCCGGCGTCATCCGCGCCATGATGCTGTCGCCGCGCTGGCGGTATCCCACCCACGGCCGCGGCACGTGCCGCCAGCGCGCGACCCGCGCGCACAGCGGCGCGACCACCGCCATGTCCTCGAAATAGCGCCCTTCGGGAAACCTTGCCGCCTGCCAGGCCTCGCGCACGGCGATCTTCGACCAGGCGTGCAGCTGGCGGCCTTCCAGCAGTCCGGTGAGCAGCGCGTCGTGATCGCTGCCGCCGTCGCCCGCGCGCCCGCCGAAGCCCGGCCGGCGCGCGCGTCCGCGCAGCGGCCCGTAGGGCGTGCCGTGCTCGCGCAGCAGGCGGAAGTCGCACAGCACCAGGTCGGGCGCCTCGCGTTCGACCACCTCGCGCAGGCCCGCGATCGCGCCCGGCAGCAGCACGTCGTCGGAATCGAGGAACCACAGGTAGCGCCCGCGCGCGGCCTCCGCCAGGCTGTTGCGGGCCGCGGACAGGCCACGGTTGCGCGCATGCGCCAGGGTGCGGATGCGGCCGGGATGCGCACGCTGCAGGTCCGCCACCACCGCCATCGCCGCATCGGGCGAGGCGTCGTCGAGGACCAGCAGTTCCACGCCCGCGTCGGCCTGCCCCAGCACCGAGTCCAGGCAGGCGCGGACGTAGCGCTCGACGTTGTAGACGGGCACCAGGACGCTCAACCAGGGCGCGTCGGCGGGCTGCGGCATCGGGAATCCGGGACAGGGAACGGGAACGGGCGCGAGTCTATCCTGCACGCCGACGCGCGCGCCGCGCGGGGTCAGCCGGCCTTCACCAGGGCGGCATAGAAGAACCCGTCCATGCCGTCCTCGCCCGGCAGGCGCTGGCGGCCCGCGCCCGAGGCGTGGCCGAACGTCGTGTCGAGCGCCTGCGCCGACGCGTCCGGGGTGCGCGCGAGGAACGCCGCGACCTGGGCCTCGTTCTCCACGCGCAGGATCGAACAGGTGGCGTACACCAGGCGCCCGCCCGGCGCGAGCAGCGGCCACAACGCCTCGAGCAGGCGCGACTGCAGCGCGACCAGCGCGTCGACGTCGGACGGGCGGCGGTGCAGCAGCACGTCGGGCTGGCGGCGCACGATGCCGGTCGCCGAGCAGGGCGCATCGACCAGGACCGCGTCGAACGGTTCGCCGTCCCACCACGCCTTCGGCTCCGCGGCGTCGGCCGCGAGCAGCCGCGCGCCCTCGCCGACCCCGAGGCGGGCATGGGTCTCGGCCACGCGCCGCAGCCGACGCGCATCGACGTCGATCGCGGTCAGCCGCAGCGCGGGATCGCGCTCGAGCAGGTGCGCCGACTTGCCGCCGGGCGCGGCGCAGGCGTCGAGCACGCGCGCGCCGGGCGGCGGCGCGAGCGCGTCGGCCACGCACTGCGCGGCTCCGTCCTGCACCGAGACGTCGCCTTCGGCGAATCCGGGCAGCGTCGTCGGCGCCACGGGGGCATCGACGCGCAAGGCATCCGGAAGACCTTCCACCCGCTGCGCCTCGATGCCCGCCTCGCGCAAGCGAGCGGCGTAGTCGTCGCGCGTGGTGCGGCGGCGGTTGACCCGCAGCCAGGTGGGCGCCTGCTGCGTACTTGCTGCGAAGATCGCTTCGGCCTGGCCGGGCCAGTCCTCGCGGACCCGCGCGCGGAGCCATTGCGGCCAGGCGTCCCCGGGCGCGGCCGCCGGCAGGCCCTCGCGCTGGGCGCGGCGCAGCAGCGCGTTCACCAGTCCGGCCTGGTGCGGCCGATCCAGCGCGCGCGCCGCGTCCACGGTGGCCGCGAGCGCCGCATGCGCCGGCAGCGCGAGCGGATCGAGCTGGGCCAGGCCCGCGTGCAGCAGCGCGCGCAGCGGGGCGTCGCGCCGTGGCAGCGGACGCGGCATCCACGCCGCGAGCGCGGCGTCGGCCCGCGCGCGCTGGCGCAGGGCGGCGAAGCAGATGGCTTCGACCAGCGCGCGGTCGCGCGGGTCGGGCAAGTCCGGCAGCGCCTGCGCGAGTTCGGTCTTGAGCGATCGCCCCCGGTGCATCACCGCGTCGAGCACACGCGCCGCGCACACCCGCACCGCGACGCCCGGCGGAAGCGCACGCCCGCTCACTGTTGCGGGCCGGGGCGCAGCTCGCGCCGCGCGTTGACGTAGTCGGCGGCGGTGATGGCCCTGCCGCCGGCGCGCTGCAGCGTGCGGATGCGCAGCGCGCCCTCGCCGCAGGCGATGTCGATGCCGTCGCGGCCGGCATGCAGGAGCGCGCCCGGCGCCGCGTCGTGGGCCAGCGGCAGAGCGACCGCGGCATGGATGCGCACCAGGTCGCCCGCGACCTCCGCCTCGGCCACCGGCCAGGGATGGAAGGCCCGCACCTTGCGCGCCAGCACTTCGGCCGGTTGCGTCCAGTCCAGTCGCGCCTCTGCCTTTTCGAGCTTGTGCGCGTAGGTCACGCCGGCCTCGGGCTGCGGCGTGGGCACCGGGCGGATCCCGCTCTGCAGCAGGGCCAGGCCGTCGTCGAGCACCTGCGCGCCGAGCGCGGCCAGGCGGTCGTGGAGCTGGCCGGCGGTCTCGTCTGGACCGATCGGCAGCGTGCGCGACAGCAGCACCGGGCCGGTGTCCAGGCCCTGCTCCATCTGCATCAGGCACACGCCGGTTTCCGCGTCGCCGGCTTCGATCGCGCGCTGGATCGGGGCCGCGCCGCGCCAGCGCGGCAGCAGCGAGGCATGCACGTTCCAGCAGCCGTGGGTCGGGATCTCCAGCACCCGCGGCGGCAGCAGCAGCCCGTAGGCGACCACGATCATCAGGTCCGGGCGCAGCGCGCGCAGCGCCCGGCGCGCCTCCACCGTGCGCAGCGTCTGCGGCTGGCGGACCTCGAAGCCGAGCCGCTGCGCCTCGCGCTTGACCGGCGGGGCGGCCATGCCGCGCCCGCGCCCGGCCGGACGGTCGGGCTGGGTGTAGACCGCCACCACCTCGCCGCGGGCCGCGGCCACGCGCAGGCTGGGGACGGCGAACTCGGGGGTTCCGGCGAAGACCAGGCGCATCGGGGTCGGACGGCGGGGATCGGGCGGTGCGGAGGGCCGGGCGATCGGCGCCACGGGCCGACCGCCCCGGGCCACCGCTAGCGCGCCTCCCTGCGCAGCTTCTCCAGGCGCTTGATCGCCCGGTCGCGCTTGAGCGCGGACAGGTGGTCGATGAAGAGCTTGCCGTCGAGGTGGTCGACCTCGTGCTGGATGCAGGTCGCCAGCAGGCCGTCGACCCGCAGCTCGAACGGCTTGCCGTGGCGGTCGAGCGCCTCGACCACGATGCCGTCGGGCCGGGTGACGTCGGCGTACACCCCGGGGATGGACAGGCAGCCCTCCTGGTGCAGGCGCAGTTCGGCCGAGCGCTCGCGGATCACCGGGTTGATGAACGCCAGCGGCTGGTCGCGGCCTTCGGTGACGTCGATCACCATGAAGCGCTGATGGGTGTCGACCTGGGTCGCCGCCAGGCCGATCCCCGGCGCTTCGTACATGGTCTGGAACATGTCGTCGAGCAGCCGCTGGAAGGCCGGATCGTGGACCTGGCCCGGATCGACCGGGCGAGCGACCGTGCGCAGCCGCGGATGGGGATATTCGAGGATGGGGAGCAGGGCCATGGGCGCAAAGGGTGGCAGCGGTCACAACCGCGCGGGACGACCGCTTATTGTACCCCCCATCGGCTTGCAACCGCCTGCGGTTTGTACGTTATAGTGCCCCCGCTGCACGGGGAAATCTTCAAGGGGAGCAAATAGATGGCCCGCATGCTTCAGCGCCTTTCTCAGGGGCTCCGCACCACGTGCGTGGTCGCCCTGATGACCGTGGCGACCTATGCCGCTGCCCAAACCATGCGCGGCGACCATCCCGACACCTACGTGGTCGAGCGCGGCGACACCCTGTGGGACATCGCCGGCCGCTTCCTGCAGCGCCCCTGGCTGTGGCCCGAGATCTGGCAGGCCAACCCGCAGATCGCCAATCCCCACCTCATCTACCCCGGCGACGTGATCAGCCTGGCCTACCTCAACCGCGTGACCGCCGAACCCGGTCCGCGCGAGGAGGCGCCGATCAACGCCATCCCGCTCTCCGAGGTCGAACCCTTCCTCAAGGACCTGCGCGTGGTCGACGCGTTCGAGCACCTGCCCTACGTGGTCGGCCTCGAGGAAGACCGCCTGCGCGCCACCCAGGGCCAGGTCGCGTACATCCGCGGGCTCCCCTCGGCGGCGCCGGGCCAGCGCTACGCCGTGGTGCGCCCGACCGTGCGCTACACGCACGTCTCGCGCGACAGCTTGTGCTGTGACCTGTTCCACACCGACGACCTCGATTTCCGCGGTCGCCGCACCATCGACTTCCAGCAGTACTGGACCAACGTGCTCACGCCCGACAAGGGCCAGGAGCTGCTGGGCTACGAACTGCAGCGGGTCAACGTGGGCACCATCACCCGCGGCGAGGTCGGCGGCATCCAGGCCAGCACCCTGCTGCTCGACGAGACCGGCCGCGAGGTGCGCGTGGGCGACCGCCTGATCCCGGTCGACGCCCAGCCCTACGACCTGCAGTTCTTCCCGCACGCGCCGGCACACCAGCTCGACTACGGCCGCGCGCGCGTGCTGGCGGTGGCCGACGCCCTTGCCCACGGCGGCCCGCGCGACGTGATCGTGCTGTCGGTCGGCGCGCGCGAGGGCGTGGACAACGGCACCGTGTTCTCGCTCTGGCGCGAGGGCACCAACACCATCGACCGCGTCGAGAAGGGCGCCGACCGCGACCCCGATACCGTGTTCCACGAGAACAAGGTACGCCTGCCCGACGAGTTCGCCGGCCACGCCATGGTGTTCCGCACCTACGACAAGGTCAGCTACGCGCTGGTGATGGACAGCATCAAGCCGACCCGCGTCGGCTACCACCTCAAGCATCCGGACGCGCCCTACTGATCCTGGGGCGCCGCGCCGGGCGCGGGCTTTTCCTACGGTTTCCGCCAGCGGTGCCTTCGGGCGCCGCTGGCGTTTGCGCGCCATGCTGCCGGCATGACCCAGGACGATCTCGCCCTGCTGCGGCTGCTCGCCGCCGGTGGCGCCTCGGCGCCGCGCCGGCGGCTGCTCGAACGCTACGGCAGCCCCGCGCGCGCCATCGAGGCCGGGATCGCGGCCTGGCGCGACGCAGGCCTGGACGCCGCCCAGGTCCGCGCGCTGGAGGCGGCCCGGCCGTCGCCGCACGCGCGGGACTGGCTGGCCGTGCCCGGCCAGCGCCTGCTCGGCTGGCACGACCCGGACTACCCGGCGCTGTTGCGGCGGATGCCGGCGCCGCCGCTGGGCCTGTTCGTGGCCGGCGACGCCGGCCTGCTCTGGCACCCGTGCGTGGCCGTGGTCGGCACCCGCGCGCCCACCGCGGGCGGCCGCGACCACGCCCGGGGTTTCGCCACCGCGCTGGCACGCGCGGGACTGGGCGTGTGCAGCGGCCTGGCCGCCGGGATCGATACCGTGGCCCACGGCGCCGCGCTGGAGGCCGGGGGCGCCACCATCGCGGTCCTCGGCAGCGGCCTGGACCGCCCCTATCCGCGCGCCAACGCCGGCCTGCTGCGCGAGGTGGCCGCCCGCGGCGTGGCGGTGAGCGAGCACCCGCCGGGCACCGGCGCGCGCCGCGAGCACTTCCCCGCCCGCAACCGGATCATCGCCGGGCTGTCGCTGGGGACGCTGGTGGTCGAGGCGGCGCACCGCTCCGGCGCCCTGATCACGGCCCGCCTGGCGGCCGACGCGGGACGCGAGGTGTTCGCCATCCCCGGCTCGATCCGCAACCCCATGGCGCGCGGCTGCCACCGCCTGCTCCGCGACGGCGCGGTGCTGGTCGAAGAGCCGGCCGAGGTGGTCGCGGCCCTGGGCCCGGTGGCGCAGGCCTTGGCCGATGCCTTGCGAACCCGGCTCCAGGCCCCCATCAACGCGGCTGGACACGCTTGCGAGGCCGTGTCCAACGCGTCGCCGAGGCCCGATCCGGACTACCAGCGCTTGTGGTCGGCTCTCGGCCACGACCCAAGCCCTATGGATCAGCTGCTCGAACGCACCGGATTGACGGCCGCGCAGGCCTCGTCCATGCTGCTGCTCATGGAGCTGGATGGCCGGGTCGTGCAGGCGCACGGCCGATATGCCCGAAAGTCCTGACACACCGCGCCACACGGGGCGCAGGCCGGGGGGAAATGAAAGAGAGCATCCTGGACGTCCTGCTCTACCTGTTCGAACACTACTTCAGTGAAGACGCGGACCTGGTCCGCGACCGCGACTCCCTCCAGGCCGGCCTGCTCCAGGCCGGATTCAGCCCGGCGGAAATCAGCAAGGCGTTCGACTGGCTCGATGCCCTGGCCGACCAGCGCCCGGTGGCGGAAGCGGCCCGCAGCGACGGCCCGACCCGGGTCTATTTCGGGCCGGAGCTGGACAAGCTCGACGTCGAATGCCGCGGCTTCCTGCTGTTCCTGGAGCAACACGGGATCCTCGACGCCCAGCAGCGCGAACTGGTGCTGGACCGGGCGATGGCCCTGGACCAGGACGAACTGGACCTGGACGACCTCAAGTGGGTGGTGCTGATGGTGCTGTTCAACCAGCCCGGCAGCGAGGCCGCCTACGCGTGGATGGAAACGCAGATGTTCGCGGACGAGCCCGAGCCGGTGCACTGATCCGGGCCGACGTTTCCGTCCGCGCCATCGCCAACGGTCCATGGGCCTGGTGTTCCGGGGCGCCGCGCCGCGGCCGCGCCTGGAGGCGTTCATCGGCCTTCACCGGCCGCCCCGACCCGCAGCGGCGGGAACCGGGACGGTCGCCCGGGCGCGATCGTGCCCGCGCTGGGCCTGCTGGCCCCGGCGGTGCCCGCGGCCCTGATCCCGGTCCTGGCCCGCTGAGGGCCGCCCCCTGCCGCGGCGGGCGCCGCCGCGCTTGACAGGCCCGCATGGGCCGTGATTCCACTATATAAGGAGTGCCGGCCCCCTTCCGGCCCCGTCGAGCACGCCCGGGCAAGCCCCGGGCGTCGTGTTCTTCCGAAGTCCCGAGCGGCGCGGCCCGGAGGCCGCGCCCGGATGCCATCCCCGATGCCCAAGCACCTCCTCATCGTCGAGTCGCCCGCCAAGGCCAGGACGATCAACAAGTACCTCGGCAAGGACTTCCAGGTCCTGGCCTCGTACGGCCACGTCCGCGACCTGGTGCCCAAGGAGGGCGCGGTCGACCCCGACGACGGCTTCCGGATGCGCTACGAGCTGATCGACAAGAACGAGAAGCACGTCGACGCGATCGCCAAGGCGGCGAAGGCGGCCGACAGCATCTGGCTGGCCACCGACCCGGACCGCGAAGGCGAGGCGATCAGCTGGCACATCGCCGAGATCCTGCGCGAGCGCGGCCTGCTCGACGGCAAGCAGCTGCGGCGGGTGGTGTTCACCGAGATCACCCCGCGCGCGATCCGCGAGGCCATGGACCAGCCGCGCGACATCGCCGGCGAACTGGTCGATGCCCAGCAGGCGCGGCGCGCGCTCGACTACCTGGTGGGGTTCAACCTCTCGCCGGTCCTGTGGCGCAAGATCAAGGCCGGGCTGTCGGCCGGTCGGGTGCAGTCGCCGGCGCTGCGCATGATCGTCGAGCGCGAGGAGGAGATCGAAGCCTTCAAGCCGCGCGAGTACTGGACCATCGAGGCCGCGTGCGCGCACCCCTCGCAGCCGTTCAACGCCCGGCTGGTCAAGCTCGACGGGCAGAAGGTCGAGCAGTTCACGATCACCGACGCCGCCACCGCCGAGGCCGCGCGCGAACGCATCGCCGCCGCCGCCCAGGGCTCGCTGCACGTCACCGACGTCGCCAGCAAGGAGCGCAAGCGCCGCCCGTCACCGCCGTTCACCACCTCCACCCTGCAGCAGGAAGCCGCGCGCAAGCTCGGCTTCACCACCCGCCGCACCATGCAGGTGGCGCAGAAGCTGTACGAGGGCGTGGCGATCGGCGAGGAAGGCACGGTCGGCCTGATCACCTACATGCGTACCGACTCGGTGAACCTGTCGCAGGACGCGCTGGGCGAGATCCGTGACGTGATCGCGCGCGACTACGGCACCGCCTCGGTGCCCGACAAGCCCAACGTCTACCAGACCAAGAGCAAGAACGCGCAGGAGGCGCACGAAGCGGTGCGCCCGACGTCCGCGCTGCGCACCCCGGCACAGGTCGCGCGCTTCCTGTCCGAGGACGAGCGCCGTCTGTACGAACTGGTGTGGAAGCGCACGATCGCCTCGCAGATGATCCCGGCCACGCTCAACACCGTCACCGTCGACCTGGCCGCCGGCGCCGAGCACGCGTTCCGCGCCTCGGGCACCACCGTGGTCGTGCCCGGCTTCCTGGCCGTGTACGAGGAAGGCAAGGACAGCAAGGGCAAGGAGGACGAGGACGAGGGCCGCAAGCTGCCGGCGATGAAGCTCGGCGACCGGATCGCGCTCGAGAAGGTCCAGACCGACCAGCACTTCACCCAGCCGCCGCCGCGCTACACCGAGGCCTCGCTGGTCAAGGCACTGGAGGAATACGGCATCGGCCGCCCCTCCACCTACGCCTCGATCATCCAGACCCTGCTCGGCAAGCAGTACGCGGTGCTCGACGGCCGCGCGTTCAAGCCCACCGACGTGGGCCGCGCGGTATCGAAGTTCCTCAGCAACCACTTCACCCGCTACGTCGACTACGACTTCACCGCCAGGCTCGAGGACGAGCTCGACGCGGTCAGCCGCGGCGAGGAGGAGTGGGTGCCGCTGATGGAAAAGTTCTGGGGCCCGTTCAAGGAGCAGGTGGACGAGAAGAAGGCCACGCTCGACAAGACCGACGCCGGCAGCGTGCGCGTGCTCGGCGAGGATCCGGCGAGCGGACGCCAGGTGAGCGCGCGCATCGGCAGGTTCGGCCCGCTGGTGCAGATCGGCACGGTCGAGGACGAGGAGAAGCCGCGCTTCGCCTCGCTGCGCCCCGGCCAGAGCATCTACTCGATCACGCTCGAGGAGGCGCTCGAGCTGTTCCGCCTGCCGCGCGTGCTGGGCGAGAGCAACGGCATGGAGGTGAGCGTGGGCATCGGCCGCTTCGGCCCGTTCGCCCGCCGTGGCGACACCTACGCCTCGCTCAAGGCCGGCGACGACCCGTACAAGATCGACCTGGAGCGCGCGGTGGCGCTGATCGAGGAGAAGGAGGAGATCGCGCGCAACCGGGTGATCAAGGAGTTCCCCGGCAGCGACATCCAGGTGCTCAACGGCCGCTTCGGCCCGTACCTGAGCGATGGCCGGCTCAACGGCAAGATCCCCAAGGACCGCGACCCCGCCAGCCTGACCCTGGAGGAGGCGACCCGCCTGCTCGAGGAGACCGGCAAGCCGGCGCGGCGCGGCTTCGGCGCGAAGAAGGCCGCGGCGAAGAAGGCGGCGACCAGGAAGGCTCCTGCGAAGAAGGCGGCGGCGAAGGCGTCCACGGCGAAGAAGGCCGCGAAGAAGGCGACGGCGAAGAAGGCCGCGCGCCCGCTCTCGGGCGACGTCGAGCCGGCGCGCCCGCTGGTGACCGCGGCGCGCTTCGAGCCGGGCAAGAAGCGGGTGGTGAAGAAGACCGACGCGGCGCCGTTCTGAGCCGCGGCGGGCGCCGGCGCGCGGCGCATGGATTGGGCTAAGCTGCCGCGATGCTCGAACGCGGCGATATCGAGCGGGCGGTGGCCGTGCTGCGCGCGGGCGGGCTGCTCGCCTACCCCACCGAAGGCGTCTGGGGCCTGGGCTGCGATCCGTTCTCGCGGCCCGCGGTCACGCGCCTGCTCGCGCTCAAGCAGCGCGACGTCGCCAAGGGACTGATCCTGGTCGCGGCCTCGGCCGCGCAGCTCGACGGTCTGCTCGACTGGGACACGCTGGACCCGTCCTCGCGCGACGCGGTGCTGGCCAGCTGGCCCGGGCCGCACACCTGGGTGGTGCCGGCGACCGCGGCCGTGCCCGGCTGGATCCGCGGCGCGCACGAGGCGGTCGCGGTGCGGGTCAGCGCGCATCCGGTGGTGGCCGCGCTGTGCGATGCCTGGGGCGGTCCGCTGGTCTCGACCAGCGCCAACCGCGGCGGCAAGCCCGCGCCGGTCTCGCGCGACGGGCTGGCGGCGGACATCGTCGCCGGCGTCGACCTGGTGGTTGCCGGAGAAACTTCCGGACTGGGCCAGCCGAGCAGCCTGCGCGATGCCCGCACGGGTGTCCATCTGCGCTGAGACCGGCATGATTTCGTGGTGGTTCGATTGCATCGGAAACCAACCCGAAACCATTATTGCCGCGTCGCACAAATTGTGATTTATTCGACCCGAGTGGATGCTCGGCCGGGCATGTTTTCCCTGCGTACCGGCACTGTTTCCCACCCCGCCGCCCTTCCCACCCAACGACGAGCACGACGATGCGGGCACACCCGGATCGGGGCCTCCACGACCCCGCAAGCGAGCACGACAGCTGTGGTTTCGGACTGATCGCCAGGATCGAGGGCGATGCCGAGCGCAGGATCGTGGACATCGCCCTGGAAGCCCTGTCGCGCATGGCGCACCGCGGTGGCGTCAATGCCGACGGGCTGACCGGCGACGGCTGCGGCGTGCTGATCCATGGCGCCGACCGCTTCGTGCGCACGATCGCGGCCGAGTCGCGGATCGCGCTCCACGCCGGGCCGGTGGCCGCCGGCCTGGTGTTCCTGCCGCACGCCGAGGCCGACGCGGCGCGCTGCCGCCGCGAGCTCGAACGGCAGCTGGCCAGGGTGGACGCGCGGGTGGCGGGTTGGCGCGTGGTGACGCTGGACCTGGACGCCTGCGGCACGCTGGCCCGCGCGTCCGCGCCGCGCGTCGAGCAGGTCTTCGTCGAAAGCGACGAGGCCGACGTCGACGCACTCGAACGCGCCCTGTTCCTCGCCCGCCGGCGCGCCGAGGAAGCGCTGGCGGCGATCGCGGACTTCTACGTGGTGAGCCTCTCGCCACGACTGCTCGGCTACAAGGGCATGGTCCTGCCCAGCCACCTGCGCCAGCTGTTCCCCGACCTCTCCCACCCGGCGCTGGCCGCGCGCGCGGTGGTCTTCCACCAGCGCTTCTCCACCAACACCCTGCCGCGCTGGCCGCTGGCGCATCCGTTCCGGCGCCTGGCCCACAACGGCGAGATCAACAGCATCGAGGGCAACCGCCGCTGGGCGCAGGCGCGCAAGGCGGTGTGGAAGTCGCCGCTGCTGGACGTGTCCGAGTTCTCGTCCACCGTGGCCATGCACGGCTCGGACTCGCAGTCGCTCGACAACATGCTCGAGTGGCTGCTGCTGGGCGGCATGGACATGCTGCAGGCGATGCGGATCCTGATCCCGCCGGCGACCCAGTCGCTGGAGTACAAGGACACCGACCTCGCCGCGTTCTACGAGTACTACTCGATCAATTCCGAACCCTGGGACGGCCCGGCCGGCGTGGTGATGTGCGACGGCCGCTTCGCCGCCTGCACGCTCGATCGCAACGGCCTGCGCCCGGCGCGCTGGACCCTGTCGAAGGACGGCGTGTTCGTGATCGCCTCCGAAGCCGGCGTGTGGGACCTGCCGCCGGAACAGGTCCAGGCCAAGGGCAAGCTCGGTCCGGGCGAGATGATCGCGGTCGACCTGGAAGGCGCACGCCTGCTGGACAACGACGCGATCGACGACGTCAACCGCACCCGCGCACCCTACAAGCAGTGGCTCAAGCGCGGCATGAGCTGGCTGCACACCGAGCTGATCGATCCGGCGCTGACCGACGCGCCGTTCACCTCCGAGACCCTACTCGCGTTCCAGAAGCTGTTCCAGCTCTCGCGCGAGGAGCAGGAGTCGGTGCTGCGTCCGCTCGCCGAGACCGAGCAGGAAGGCATCGGCTCGATGGGCGACGACGTGCCGATGGCCGCGATCAGCCAGCGCGTACGTGCACTTTACGACTGCTTCCGCGAGGCCTTCGCCCAGGTGACCAACCCGCCGATCGACCCGCTGCGCGAGGAGTGCGTGATGTCGCTCTCCACCCAGATCGGGCGCGAGGGCAACCTGTTCCTGGACCAGGCCGAGAACGTCCACCACGTGATGCTCAACTCGCCGGTGCTGTCGCAGCGCAAGCTGTACCAGCTGCTGGCGCTGCCGCGGTTCGCCTCCTCGCACCGCTACATCGATCTGTACTTCGACCGCCGCACCGGACTGCGCGGCGCGCTCGAGCGGATCTGCGCCGAGGCCGAGGCGGCCGTGCGCGAAGGCACCGAGCTGCTGATCCTCAGCGACCGGCGCCCGCGCCAGGGCCACGCCGCGGTGCACGCCCTGCTGGCCACCGGCGCGGTCCACCTGCACCTGGTGCGCAAGGGCCTGCGCTGCGACTGCAACCTGATCATCGAGACCGGCACCGCCCGCGACCCGCACCACTTCGCCTGCCTGATCGGCTTCGGCGCCACCGCTGTCTATCCATACCTGGCCTACCAGACGCTGGCCGCGCTCGCGCGCCGCGGCCTGCTCGGCGGCAAGACCGGCAACGAACCGACCCAGTTCGGCCGCAGCTACCGGCGCGGGGTCAAGAAGGGCCTGCTCAAGATCCTGTCGAAGATGGGCATCGGCAGCATCGCCAGCTACCGCGGCGCGCAGCTGTTCGAGATCGTGGGCCTGGCCGACGAGGTGGTGTCGCTGTGCTTCGAGGGCACACCCTCGCGCATCGGCGGCGCCGGCTTCGAGCGCCTGGAGCGCGACGCCTGGACCCTGGCCGAGCACGGCTGGGACGACACCGCCCTGCCCGAGCCCGGCGGCCTGCTGCGCTACGTCCACGGCGGCGAGTACCACCAGTACAACCCGGACGTGGTCCAGAGCCTGCAGCGCGCGGTCCTCACCGGCACCCGCGAGGACTGGAAGGCCTACACCGACCACGTCAACCAGCGCCCGCCGGCGGCGTTGCGCGACCTGCTGCGGATCAAGCCGCTCGGCCCGCCGGTGCCGCTGGACGAGGTCGAACCGGTGTCGTCGATCGTCAGGCGCTTCGACAGCGCGGCGATGAGCCTGGGCGCGCTCTCGCCCGAGGCGCACGAGGCGCTGGCGATCGCGATGAACCGGCTCGGCGGCCGCAGCAACTCCGGCGAGGGCGGCGAGGACCCGGCCCGCTACGGCACCGAGAAGCGCAGCAAGATCAAGCAGATCGCGTCGGGCCGCTTCGGCGTCACGCCCGAGTACCTGATCAACGCCGAGGTGCTGCAGATCAAGATCGCGCAGGGCGCCAAGCCCGGCGAGGGCGGCCAGCTGCCCGGCAGCAAGGTCGATGCGCTGATCGCGCGGCTGCGCTACGCGCGCCCGGGCATCGGCCTGATCTCGCCGCCGCCGCACCACGACATCTATTCGATCGAGGACCTCGCGCAGCTGATCTTCGACCTGCGCCAGGTCAATCCGGAGGCGCTGATCTCGGTCAAGCTGGTTTCGCACGCGGGCGTGGGCACGATCGCCGCCGGCGTGGTCAAGGCCGGCGCCGACCTGATCACCATCTCCGGCCACGACGGCGGCACCGGCGCCAGCCCGCTGGGTTCGATCCGCTACGCCGGCGTGCCCTGGGAGCTGGGCCTGTCGGAGGCGCGCCAGGCGCTGCAGGCCAACGCGCTGCGCGAGCGCGTGCTGCTGCAGACCGATGGCGGCCTCAAGTCCGGCCTGGACGTGGTCAAGGCGGCGATGCTCGGCGCCGACAGTTTCGGCTTCGGCACCGCGCCGATGATCGCGCTCGGCTGCAAGTACCTGCGCATCTGCCACCTCAACAACTGCGCCACCGGCGTCGCCACCCAGGACGCGCGCCTGCGGTCGCAGCACTTCACCGGCCTGCCGGAGCGGGTGGAGAACTTCTTCCGCAACCTGGCCGAGGACGTGCGCGAGCTGCTGGCCTCGCTCGGGGCCCGCCGCCTCGACGAGATCATCGGCCGCACCGACCTGCTCGAGCAGCACCTGCACCACACCCGCGACGGCGTCGACATCGACCTGTCGCGGCTGCTGGCGCGCGATCCGCACCAGCCCGCGTCGTGGTGCGGCGCGCCGGCGCTGCAGGCGCCGCCCGACGGCCTGGCCGCACGCCTGGAGGCCGACCTGTCCGACGTGGTCGCGCGCGCGGCCGGCGGCGAGTACAGCTATCCGATCGCCAACACCGACCGCAGCATCGGCACCCGCCTGTCGGGCCTGATCGCCCGCCACCACGGCAACACCGGGATGGCGGCGCGGCCGCTGACCCTGCGCCTGACCGGCACCGCGGGCCAGAGCTTCGGCGCGTTCAACGCCGGCGGCCTGCACCTGCACCTGGAAGGCGACGCCAACGACTACGTCGGCAAGGGCATGGCCGGCGGCAGCATCGTGATCCGCCCGCCGCGCGGCAGCGCGTTCGAGTCGCGGCTCGCGCCGATCCTCGGCAACACCTGCCTGTACGGCGCCACCGGCGGCGAGCTCTACGCGGCCGGGCGCGCCGGCGAGCGCTTCGCGGTGCGCAACTCGGGCGCGGTCGCCGTGGTCGAGGGCGCCGGCGACCACTGCTGCGAGTACATGACCGGCGGCACCGTGGTGGTACTCGGCCGCACCGGGCTGAACTTCGGCGCCGGCTTCACCGGCGGCCTGGCCTACGTGCTCGACCTCGACCGCGACTTCGTCGACCGCTACAACCACGAGCTGATCGACATCGTCCGGATCTCGGCCGAGGGCTTCGACAACTACCGCCAGCACCTGACCGACCTGCTGGAGAGCCACGCGCGCCTGACCGGCAGCGCGTGGAGCGCGCGGATCCTCGACGAGTTCCGCGACTTCGTCGGCAAGTTCTGGCTGGTCAAGCCGAAGGCGGCCAGCCTCGAGGCGCTGGCACACGAACTGCGGAGGGCCGCGTGATGGCGGCCGGTGGTGCTTCGCTGGTGAAGGAAGTGGGCATGCGCGTGGCGGACCGGCACGTCGCCGGCACCCCGCCCGCGCGCGGCGGCATCGCCGTTCCCGACTTCCCGCCACCGCGACACCACCGACCACGGTTTTCCCATGAGCAAGAAGCAGGTCTTCCAGTTCCTCGACGTCCCGCGTGACATGCCGCGCAAGGTGCCGCTGGAGCTGCGCACCGAAGGCGACTGGAACGAACTCTACGGCCGCTTCGGCCAGGCCGAGGCGGCGCACCAGGCCGGACGCTGCCTCGACTGCGGCAACCCGTACTGCGAGGCCAGGTGCCCGGTCCACAACTACATCCCCAACTGGCTGCAGCTGGTGGAGGAAGGCCGCATCCTCGAGGCCGCGGCGCTGTGCCACGAGACCAACCCGCTGCCCGAGATGTGCGGCCGCGTGTGCCCGCAGGACCGCCTGTGCGAAGGCGCCTGCACGCTCAACGCCGGCTTCGGCGCGGTGACCATCGGCGCGGTGGAGAAGTACATCGTCGATACCGCGTTCGAGCAGGGCTGGCGCCCGGACCTGTCCAAGGTGGTGCCCACCGGCCGCCAGGTGGCGATCGTCGGCGCCGGCCCGGCGGGCCTGGCGTGCGCCGACCGCCTGGCGCGCGCCGGCATCGGCGCGACCGTGTTCGACCGCTACGAGCAGATCGGTGGCCTGCTCCAGTTCGGCATCCCCAGCTTCAAGCTCGACAAGGCGGTGATCGACACCCGCCGCGAGGTGCTCGAGGAGATGGGCGTGCGCTTCCGCCTCGGCGTGGAGGTCGGCCGCGACGTGGCGCTCGGCACGCTGCTCAAGGACTACGACGCGGTGTTCCTTGGCCTGGGCGCCTACCGCTACACCGACGGCGGCCTGCCTGGCCAGGACCTGCGCGGGGTGCTGCCGGCGCTGCCGTTCCTGGTCCAGAACGGCCGCATCGTCACCGGCCGCGAACCGCACGGCCGCCCGATCGCGGGCTGGGAGTCCCACATCGAGCTTCCGGACCTGGCCGGCAAGCGCGTGGTGGTGCTCGGCGGTGGCGACACCGGCATGGACTGCGTGCGCTCGGCCGTGCGCCTGGGCGCGGCCAGCGTCACCTGCGCCTACCGCCGCGACGAGGCCAACATGCCCGGCTCGGCGCGCGAGGTGGCCAACGCTCGCGAGGAAGGCGTGCGCTTCCTGTTCAACCGCCAGCCGCTGGCGATCCAGTCGCAGGACGGCAGCCATGCCAGCGGCGTGCGCGTGGTCGAGACCCGGCTCGGCGAGCCGGACGACAAGGGTCGCCGCTCGCCGGTGCCGATCCCCGGCAGCGAATCGGTGATCGAGGCCGACGTGGTGATCATCGCGTTCGGCTTCTCGCCGCGCGTACCCGAGTGGCTGGCGAGCGCGGGCGTCCAGGCGCGCGAGAACGGCCGCATCATCGTCGGCGGCGGCGAGCGCCTGCCCTACCAGACCACGCATCCGCGCCTGTTCGCCGGCGGCGACTGCGTGCGCGGCGCCGACCTGGTGGTGACCGCGGTCCAGGAAGGGCGCGACGCGGCGCGCTCGATCGCCCACCTGCTGCGCAGCGAGGCCGACCACCCGCACTCGGCACTGGACGCGGCCTGAGCCCTCGGCCGCGCCGGGGGCGCGGCTGCGCGCGGTTTGCCAGGCGCGGCGGATGCTTCCAAGATGGCGCCATGCGCCCGCTTCCGACCGCCTGCCTGCTGGTGGCCGCGCTGCTCGCCCTCCCGGCGCGTGCGACCGATCCGGTCACGGTGTACCGCTGCACCGGTGCCGACGGCCACGTGACCCTGGGCGACCGGCCCTGCGCCAACGGCGCCCGCCAGGAGGTGCGCACCCTGCAGCGGCCGGTCGACCGCCCGCTGCCGCCGCCCGCGCCCGCGGCGCCGGCCCCCGCCGAGGAGCCGGCCACGCCCCCGGAGCCGCAGGTGGTGGTGGTGCATGCGCCACAGCCGATGTACGAATGCGTGACGCCGGACGGCGAGCGCTACACCAGCGACACCGGCGACGGCAATCCGCGCTGGGTGCCGCTGTGGACCCTGGGTTATCGGAGCGGCGCCCGCGGCACGCCGCCGTCCGCCGATCGTGGCGGCGCGCTGGGCGAGTTCTACGCCCAGCGCCCGGCCTGGGGCCGGGTCGGCGCGCCCACGCCGCGCCCGTCGCCCCCGGCCGGCGCCGGCACCCGGCCCGACCGGGGCCGGCCGCACCGGCCCGGCCACGCGGACCTGGGCGGCCCCGGCACCTGGATCCGCGACACCTGCCACGCGCTGCCGCAGGCCGAGGTCTGCGCACGCCTGGTGGACCGGCGCGAGGAGATCCGGCGCCGCTTCTTCAACGCCCAGGAGCGCGAGCGCGACGCGCTGCGGAAGGAGGAGCGCGGCATCAACCACCGCCTGGCGGCGGACTGCGGGCAGCGCTGATGCGCCGGCCGGTCCTGCGCGGGTGGCTCCTGGCGTGCCTGCTGCCGGCCTGGGCGGCGCCGGCGGTGGCCGGCGACGCGGACACGATCTACCGCTGCACCGCCGCCAACGGCCAGGTCACGATCCAGAACGGCACGCCCTGCCCCGCCGGCACCCGCCAGGAGATCCGCCGGGTGGAGGCGCTGCCGACCCGCCCACCGCCATCCGGCGGTGGGCGGGTCGTGACCGGGGAGCCGGCCTACCAGCCACCGCCGCTGTCCGACTTCGTGCTGGTGGCCGGGCCGCGCGACGACGACGGACCGCTGCGCCCGGAGCTGCCGCGCGCGGCCAAGATCGCCAATACCGACCGGCTGCCGCCACCTCCGATCTACCAGTGTGAGACCTGGGACAACGACAGCTACGTCAGCGAGGATCCCGCGCCCAAGCCGCGCTGCGTGCGGCTGGACACCGGCGGCGTCGGCCAGGCCTGCGAGATGAAGTACGACCTGTGCGCGCGCATCGGCGACCGGGCCGCGTGCGATGGCTGGAAGCGGCGCCAGCGCGAGATCGAGTCCGCCTGGCGGCACGCGCGCGGGCCGGACAAGCCGGCGCTGCAGGAGGAGTTCGCGCGGGTGACCGCGATCCTGGTGGACTCCACCTGCGCCATGCAGCCGTGAGCACCGCGCTGGCGCCGCAGCCGCTCAGCCCGGCGCGTCGAACGTGATCCGCACCGCGTCCGGCCGCCCGGTACCGCGGCGGACGCGACGACCGCGATCAGAACCCGTAGCGCAGGAAGCCGCCGTCCACGGCGATGCACTCGCCGGTGATGTAGCCGGCCGCCGGCAGGCACAGGAACGCGACCGCCGCCGCCACCTCCTCCGGCTCGCCGATCCGGCCCATCGGCGTGCGCAGCAGCACCTCGTCCAGGTAGTCGGGATCGGCCAGCTTGCCGGAGGTCCGGCGGGTGCGGATGTACCAGG
Source organism: Luteimonas wenzhouensis (assembly GCF_007859305.1). Taxonomy (GTDB): domain Bacteria; phylum Pseudomonadota; class Gammaproteobacteria; order Xanthomonadales; family Xanthomonadaceae; genus Luteimonas; species Luteimonas wenzhouensis. The sequence continues at coordinate 299,848 of NZ_VOHE01000004.1, read as the reverse complement.
GCGCGACCGAGTTGACCCGCACCCCGTCCTCGGCCCACTCCGCCGCGAGGTTGCGCGTCATCTGGTGCAGCGCGGCCTTGCTCATCCCGTAGGGCGCGCCGGTGCGCACGTGGGTGAGGCCCGAGACGCTGCCGACGTTGACGATGCAGGAACTCGCGTGGCGGGTGAGCAGCGGATGCGCGTAGCGGCACAGCTCGAAGGCGCTGAACAGGTTGACCTCGAAGATCTCGCGCCACTCGTCCTCGGTGTAGTCGTTGGCCGCGCGGCTGAGGTTGCCGCCGGCGTTGTTGACCAGGATGTGCAGGCCTCCGCCCTGGTCCTCGACCCAGTCGAGCACCTCGCGCCGCTGCTCCTCGTCGGCCACGTCGCCGATGAAGGCGCGCACGTCGCCGTCGGGGAACTCCTCGGCCAGTTCGTCGCGCGCGGCCTCGAGCGCGTCGCCGCTGCGGGCCACGATCAGCACCGTGGCGCCGAAGCCCAGCAGTTCGCGCGCGATCGCGCGGCCGATGCCGGCGCTGCCGCCGGTGACCAGGGCGAGCTGCCCGTCCAGCCGCCACCGATGGGGGTCCATGCCTGCCTCCGTTGCGTGTGGGGCGTAGGATACCGCCGCGCGGCACGCGCCGGGCCGCGCCGCTACTGCGGCGGCTGGCACGAGTCGCGGATGATCAGGTGCGGGCGCACGCTGGCCACCGCGCGCGCCTCGCCCTCGCCCTGCAGCAGCATCGCGGCGGCGATGCGGCCGGTGTCGCGCGTGTCGCGGCGCACGGAAGTCAGCGGCGGCCACAGCCGCGACGCGAGCGGGCTGTCGTCGTAGCCGACCACCGACAGCTGCTGCGGGATCTGGATCCCTGCCCGCATCGCCACCCGGTACACCCCCGCAGCCATCTCGTCGTTGAAACAGAAGATGGCGGTCGGGCGCTGCCTGGCTCCGAGCAGCTTCTCGGCCGCGGCCACGCCCGACTCGAAGGTGTAGCCCGCCTCCACCACCCGCGACTTCGGCACCTCGATCCCGCGCCGCTGCAGCGCCCCGACGAAGCCCTCGGTCCGCTCCATCGCCGAGCGGTAGGCCGCCGGGCCGGTGATCATCGCGATGTCGCGGTGGCCCAGGGTCTGCAGGTAGTCGGCCACCTCGGCCGCGCCGTCGCGGTCGTGGGTGATCACCGAACGCTCGGGCGCGTCCAGGCACACCGCGGCCACGCGCGCGTAGCGGCAGCCCACTTCCTGCAGCATGTCGGCCAGCGCCTGGTCCTCCGAGACCCGCGGCACCAGCATCACTCCGTGCAGCTTCTGCTGCAGGACGAAGCTGCGCACGCCCGACACGTAGTCCGGGCTGCGGCTGTCACAGGGATGCACCACCAGCTCGAAGCCGGAGTTGCGCAGCGCGTCGAGCGCGCCGTACTGGAAGTCGACGATGTACTGGGCGGTCGGGTTGTCGTAGATCATGCCGATCAGGAACGAACGCCGGAACGCCAGCCCGCGCGCCAGCGGGTCGGGCACGTAGCCCACCTCGCGCATCAGCGCCTCGACCTTCTCGCGCGTGTCCGCACGCACCAGCGGCGAGCGGTTGATGACCCGCGACACGGTCTTCTTGGACACCCCCGCCAGGCGCGCGATGTCGTTGATCGTGGCAGCCCGGCCCGTGATCCCGTGCCGGGCCGCCTCTTCCCTGCGGTTGCGTGGCATGACCTGCCCCGATCCCCTCGAGATACCGGCGCGGACAGTCTATCGCGGCGGCGAACGGGGCGGCCGCGCCGACGCGCCGGCACGATGCCCGCGACACGGGCACCGTCGCGCGCCCCGGTCGGCATCCCGGGCCGGGCCGGGCCCATAATGGATCCCGGCAACATCGAACGTCCCGCACGGCCGCCGGCCACCGCGCACCGGACGCGCGGCCGGCGACCGCGTCGCGGGCACCGCGGACGCCGCCAGCCGGACGCCACCATCGAGGAAGCGCGTATGTCGAGTCGCATCGCCTGTTTCGGAGAGCTGCTGCTGCGCCTGGGGGCGCCGGGGCGCGAGCTGCTGCTGCAGTCGCCGCGGCTGGAGGCGTGGATCGGCGGCGCCGAGGCCAACGTCGGCGTGTCCCTGGCCCGCTTCGGCCACGAGGTGGCGATGCTGGGGACGGTCGCCGACAACGCCCTGGGCCGCGCCGCGCTCGGCGAGCTGCGCCGCCACGGGGTCGATACCGGCGGCGTGCGCCTGGCGCCGGGCCGCATGGGCCTGTACTTCCTCGCCACCGGCGCCGGGCACCGCCCGAGCGAGGTGCTGTACGACCGCGCCGGCTCCGCCTTCGCCACCGCCGACGCCGGGGCCTACGACTGGCCGCGGCTGCTGCACGGCGCGGCCTGGCTGCACCTGTCGGGGATCACGCCGGCGCTGGGTCCGGCCAGCGCGCGCGCGGCCGCGCAGGCGGTGCGCGCGGCGGTCGACCACGGCGTGCGGGTCTCGTTCGACGGCAATTTCCGGCCGATGCTCTGGGCGGCCTGGGACGGCGACCCGGCCACGATGTTGCGGCCGCTGCTCGAAGGCGCGGAGATCGCCTTCGCCGACCAGCGCGACGTCGACGTCGTGCTCGGCCCCGACCCCGGCGCCGGCGACGACGAACCCCGCGAACACCGCTTCGCGCGCGCCGCCCGGCGCGCCTTCGACGCCTTTCCGCGCCTGCGGCGCATCGCCTGCACCACGCGCCGCCAGGCGAGCGTGGAGCACCACGCCCTGGGGGCGCTGATGGCCACCCGCGACGGCGAGCTGCACCGGGTCGAGGAGCGTCCCGTGCCCGGCATCGTCGACCGCATCGGCGGCGGCGACGCCTTCGCCGCCGGGGTGCTGCACGGCCTGCTGTCGGGCTGGGACGATGCCGACAGCCTGCGGTTCGGGCACGCCGCCGGCTGCCTCAAGCATGCGGTGCCGGGCGACTTCAACCTGTGCGGCGAGGACGAAGTGCTCGCCGTGGTGCGCGGCGAACGCCTGGACGTGAAACGCTGAGCGGCAGCGCGGGCGCGGCGCCGCCCGCGCCCGTCACAGGCCGCAGAAGCAGTGCGCGAGCACCTTCACCGGTGCGCCGTCGCGCGACTGCAGCACCTGGTCGAGCAGGCGCAGGTCGCGCTCGGCCTGCGGCGCCGCGCGCGACAGCAGGCTGCGCGCCAGGTCCGAGTCACGCAGCCAGCCCTGCGCCAGCCGGCCCTGCAGGAAGCCGCTGAACCAGCGCTCGAACGGCGTGGCGCCGCGCTCGACGTAACGCACCCGCCAGGTCCGCGGCTCGCCCAGGCGCGCGCGCGACGCGGCTTCGGCGATCGCCGCGCGCAGGCCGCCGAACTCGTCCACCAGGCCGCGCTCGCGCGCCTGCGCGCCGGTCCACACCCGCCCGCGCGCGACCTCGTCGATCTGCTCGGGGGTGCGGCCGCGGCCCTGGGCGACCCGACCGATGAAGTCGCGGTAGCCCTTCTCGATGTAGGACTGGACCACCTGCGCCAGCTCCGGCGACAGCGGCCGCGCCAGGTCGAACGCCCCGGCCATGCGCGTGGTCGCCACGCCGTCGGTGTGCACGCCGATCTTGTCCAGCGCGCGCGGGAAGGTCGGCACCAGGCCGAAGATGCCGATCGATCCGGTGATCGTCGACGGGTCGGCGAAGATCCGGTCGGCGTCCATGCTGATCCAGTAGCCGCCGGAGGCGGCGACGTCGCCGAACGAGACCACCACCGGCTTGTCGGCCTGCTTGAGCGCGAGCACCTCGCGCCGGATGATCTCGGAGGCGAAGGCCGAGCCGCCGGGCGAGTTCACCCGCAGCACCACCGCCTTCACGTGTTCGTCCTCGCGCGCCTCGCGCAGCAGGGCCGCGGTCGACTCGCTGCCGATCCGGCCCGGCGGCTGCCGGCCCTCGACGATCTCGCCCTCGGCCACCACCACCGCCACCTGCGGGCGGCGCGGGTCGAGACCGCGCCCGGCGCCCTCGACGTTGCGCAGGTAGTCGAAGAAGCCGACCTGGCGGAAGCCACCCTCGGCGTCCTCGTCGGCCACGCCGCGCTCGGCCAGCAGCCGCTCGACCTCCTCGCGGGTCTTCAGCCCGTCCACCAGCTTGTGTTCAAGCGCGTAGCGGGCGGTGTCGCCCTGCACCGCGGCGATGCCTTCGGGCAGGCCGTCGACCGCGGCGGCCAGGTGTCCGGCGCTGGTCCCCCGCAGGCGCGCCACGTCCTCGAGGTAGCGCCGCCACACCTCGCCGCGCCAGAACAGGTCGGCCTCCTTCGCCTCGGGCGAGGCGTCGTCGCGCACGAACGGCTCGGCGGCGGACTTGTACTCGCCCACCTTGAACAGGTGCATGTCGATGCCGAGCTTGTCCTGCAGGCCTTCGCGGTAGAACTGGCGGTAGCCGCTCAGTCCCAGCAGCAGCACCTCGCCCTCGGGATCGAGGTAGACCTCGTCGGCGTGCGCGGCCAGCAGGTACTGGGCCTGGGTGAAGCGCTCGCCGAACGCGACCACCTGCTTGCCCGCCGCGCGCAGCTCGTCGATCGCCTCGCCGAGCTCGCGCAGGGAGGCGAAACCGGAGAACGACATCCGGTCCACCCGCAGCAGCACGCGCTCGATCTTCGCGTCCTCGCGCGCGGCATCGAGCACCGCCAGCAAATCGCGCAGCTGCACTTCCGCCGGGCCCTGGCCGAAGGTGCCCATGAACGAGCGGCTCACCGGGTCGCTGGTGTACTGCTCGACCAGCCGCGCCTCCGGCGCGATCACCAGCGTACTGCGCTCGTGTACCGGCACCACCGCCCCGCGCCCGCCGGCAATCGCCAGCAGCACGAGCAGCAGCAGGAAGAAGAACAGCAGGTTCAGCACCAGCCGGCGCACGAAGTTCATGCCGTTCCAGACGCCGACGATGGCGCGCAGCAGCGGGCCGCGCGGAGACACCTGACTCATGGGTGAAATCACTCCGTATCCAGGCCGCCAGAGTACCCGGCCAACCTCCTGTTTTCATGCGCCGTTGGTCACCCGGCCCGTCGCCGCCAGCGCCGCCGGCCGGCTGCTGCGCAGGAAACGCGCCGCCATCAGCACCGCCGCCACCGCCAGCCCCGCAATCAGGCCGGTCCACATCCCCCGCGGGCCCCAGCCCAGGCCCAGGCCGAGCCCCGCCCCCAGCGGCATGCCGATGCCCCAGTAGGCCAGCGCGGCGATGAACATCGGCACCCGGGTGTCCCGGAGTCCGCGCAGGGCGCCGGCCGAAAGCACCTGGATCCCGTCGGGGAACTGGAACGCCGCCGCGAACAGCAACAGCGACCCGGCCAGCGAAGCCACCGCCACGTCGTGGGTGTAGATCGCCACGATCGCGCCGTGCCCGCCCAGCAGCACCGTGGCCGAGACCGCCTGCGTCGCCAGCACCAGCACCAGCCCCGCCAGCGCCGCGCGGCGCACGCCGTACGCACCGCGGCCGGCGCCCAGCGCGTGCCCCACCCGCACCGTGGTGGCCTCGGCCAGGCCGAAGGGCACCATGAAGCACAGGCTCGCGACGTTGATCGCGATCTGGTGCGCGGCCACTTCCAGCTCGCCGATCCGGCCGATCAGCAGGGCGGTCACCACGAACAGCCCGCCCTCCATCGCCACGGTCACCCCGATCGGAAGCCCCGTGCGCAGCAGCGAGCCGATCTCGCCCCGGCGCGGCAGTTCGAACCGGTCGAACAGGCGCAGCGCGGAGAACCGCCGCGACCGGGCCAGGTACAGCACGAAGCCGGCCACCTGCGCCCACATCATGATCGCCGAGGCCAACCCGAGCCCGCCGGCGCCGCCCTCGGGCAAGCCGAACGCGCCGAAGGTGAACGCGTAGCCCAGCGGCAGCAGCACCAGCAGTCCGCCGAAGCCGAAGGCCATGGTCGGCAGCGTCCAGTGCAGGCCGTCGCACAGGTAGCGCAGGCACAAGTACACGGTCAGCGCCGGCACGCCCCAGCGGATGCCGCCGAGGAACGCGGCCGCGTCCGGGCGCACGTCCACCGCGATGCCCATCGGTTCGAGCACGTGGCGCCCGAGGCCGAGCAGCACGAACAGCAGCAGGCCCAGTCCCAGCGCGAGCCACAGCGCCTGCCGGAACAGCGGCCCGACCTCGGCGCGGCGCCCGGCGCCGTCGAGCTGCGACACCGAGGGCGGCAGCGCCATCAGCGTGCCCATCGGCACCAGCATCACCAGCCAGAACATGGCCGTGCCCACCGCCACCCCGGCGAGGGTGGAGGTGCCGTGGCGGCCGGCGATGACGTTGTCGACGAAGCCGATCAGGCCGGTGGCGAAGTGGCCGGCGACCAGCGGCGCGGCGAGCGCTGCGGTCGTGCGCACTTCCTCGCGCAGGCGCGCCGGCGTTGCGGACGGGGACATGGTGGGATCCGGGGGAGCGGCGGGCCCGCGTCCGCGACGACGCTGGCGCCACGCCAGGGGGGGCCGTATTTTAGGGCGCGCACCCGGGGTCGCGGCACCCCTTTCCCGGTCCGAACGATGAATTCCAGCCCCGAACCCGCCGCGCCGGCGCCGACGCCCGCGCCACGCGGCGCCTGCGCCAACTGCGGCACCCCGCTGCTGGGCGACCACTGCTATGCCTGCGGCCAGCCGGTGAAGGGCCTGGTGCGCCACTTCTCGAGCATCGTCGGCGACGTGCTCGACAGCGTGTTCGAGTGGGACGCGCGCACGCCCAGGACGCTGTGGCCGCTGCTGGCGAAGCCCGGTTACCTGTCGCTGGAGTACTTCGCCGGCCGCCGGGTCCGCTATGTCAGTCCGTTCCGCCTGTTCTTCTTCCTCGCGATCGTCGCCTTCTTCGTCGGCCGGCTCGTGATCAGCGCCGACGACGGCACCGGGGCGGCGCTGAACATCGGCGGCGACAGCGGGATCGAGGTCGCGCGCAGCATCGAGGAGGTCGAGCAGGCGCGCGAGCGGGCGCTGGCGGAGATCGGGACCGCGCGGGAGAAGCTGCGCGCGGCGGCGGCGGGCGGCCGGGCCCCGCCGCGCGGCGCGGATGCCGCGCTGGACGCTGCCGAGACCGCGATCCGCGCCCAGGCCGACGAGCGCATCGCCGCGTTCCGCGAAGCCGAAGCCCAGGGCGGGCCGCCACCGGTGCCGCGCCCGCACCGGATTTCGTTCGGCCCCGAGGAATGGGATCCGGTGACCAACCCGGTCACGGTGGAGTGGCTGCCGGACTTCGCCAACGACTGGATCAACCGCCAGATCGGGCGCGCCGAGCGCAACGTGCAGCGGATGCAGGAGGAGCCCGACCTGCTCGTCGAGTCGCTGCTCGGCGCGGTGCCCTCGACCCTGTTCGTGCTGCTGCCGATCTTCGCCCTGATGCTGAAACTGGCCTACCTGTTCCGGCGCCGGCTGTACATGGAGCACCTGATCGTGGCGATGCACAGCCACGCCTTCGTGTGCCTGGTGCTGCTGCTGGTGTTCGTGACCATGGCGCTGGAGGACTGGCTGGCGCCGGACGGCGGCGCGGGCGCGAACGTGTTCGGGCTGGTGGAGGCGGGGCTGTGGCTGTGGATCCCGGTCTACCTGCTGCTGATGCAGAAGCGGGTGTATGGCCAGGGCTGGATCATGACCCTGCTGAAGTACTTCGCGATCGGCACCTGCTACTCGATCCTGCTCGGCTTCGGCGCGGCCTTCACCGCGCTCGCCAGCCTGGTCTGGATGTAGGCCGCGGGGCGGCGCGGGCCCGGTCCGGGGCGCCCGGCCGTGGCCCCGCGTCCGGCGCTCAGGGCGCCACCCGCGCGCGCAGCCACTGCGCCCGCCGCGCGGGCGGCTCGGCCATCAGGCCGGCGCGCAGCGCCGCCCGCTCCTGCGGCGGGGTGCGCTGGGCCAGCACGCCCAGGTCCTCCAGTGCCTGCGGCGGCAGCGCGCGCAGCGCCGCCAGCAGCGCATCGCGCTCGTCCGGCGGCACCTGGGCGAACAACGCGTGCAGCCGCGGCCAGTGGCGGCCGAGCACCGGCCCCAGCAGCCAGCCGCGACGGATCCCGGCGTCGAGCGCGTCGAAGCGCGCGCGCAGCGCTTGCTGGCGGTCGATCGGCAGGCTGCGCCAGGCCTCGCGCGCGGCCCGCATGCGCGCCCGCTCCTGCGCAGGCAGTGACCGCCAGGCCAGCCACGCCTCGCGCCGCTCGCGCTGGATCGTCACCGGCAGGGCGTCCCACTGCGCGGCGCGGCGCTGCAGGGCCGCGCGCTGGTCGGGGTCGAGCGCCGCGATCCGGGCCGCGCCGTCGCCGCCCGCGGCCACCACGTTCCCCACCGCCAGCAGCAGGGCAAGCGCGGCGGCCAGCCGGCAGCGCCACTCAGGGACCATCGGCGCCCTCCGCAGCGGTGCCCGCCTCGCCGTCGCTCTGGGGCACGACCCCCTCGATCTCCTCCAGCGCCTGCACCAGCCAGGCCTCGAACGCGGGATCGGCGTCGGGCCCGAAGTCGCCGGCCACGGCGTCCAGCAGCAACTCCAGGTCGCGATGGGAGGCGAGCGCGGCGGCGGGATCGAAGCGCGCAGCGGGCTCGGCCGCGGGCAGCGGTTCGCTGCGGATGCCGTTCCCCGGCCCGGGTGCCGCCGGCGGCAGCCAGGGCCCCCACCAGGTCGCGGCGAGGGCGGCGGCGACCGCGGCCACCGCCAGCAGCGTCGCCGGCCACAGCCATCCACGCCGCTGGCCGGGACCACGGGCGCGGCCGGGCGTGGCCGCCGGAAGGCGGGCGCCGTCGCGCAGCATCCGGATCCGCGCCAGCCGCTCCTCCGGCACCGTGCGCACCGCCTCGCGCGCCGCCGCCGACAGCGCCTGCCAGGCCGCCGTGTCCGGGCTGCCGTCTTCGCGCCGCGGCAAGGCGCGCTGCAGCGCCAGGCGGTAGCTGGACCGGCCGATCCCCAGCACCGCGGCGGCATCGGCCTCGGCCAGGCCGGCGACCAGCCGCAGCAGCAGCACGGCGCGTGGCCCGGTGCCGAGCGCCGCCACCGCCGGCGGAAGGCCCGGATCCGCCTCCCCGCTCCGATCGCGCAGCTGCGGCGCGGCCAGCAGCATCGCCCAGAACCGGCGCGGCCACTGGGCGAACGCGGTCGCCGCGGCCACGGCCTGGAAGTCGCGCAGGGTCGCCGCCAGCGCCGCGTCCCCCGCTCCGGCGTTGCCACCCTGCCAGTGGGCCAGCACCGCGCCGCGTCGCTCGACGCCACGCAGGAAAGCGGTCAGGGCAGCATGGGCCGCGGCGGGATCGTTCAAGACGGCATCTGTGGCGGGCCCGGGGGGTGGCCCGCGGCCGCCATGATACGGGCCGGCGCCGCGCCTCCGGGGACTTGACGGATGTCGCACCGGCTGTTCCAGCCGCGGTTTCCGGCGCCGATGTTGTGCACATGCGTCCTGGAACCGTCACGGACGCGGCGCGTGGAGCCGGATTGATCATTGTGAACGCTTTGTTTCACGCGCAAATCATTGATTTTCGAGAAAAACCTGCCGGTGGCGAATTTTTCGCCAAGTCAGGCTTTCACGCGCCATGCATGGGCGAAAAGTGCTGCCGCGGGCGTTCATGCACAGGGTTATCCACATGAATTGTGGATAAGGCGAAATTCCTTGCCCACCATCGACTTGCGCGCGGAAGGTCCAATGCGGCGCAAGTCCGGCCGGCAAGTCGGGGCCGGAACGCCGGGCGTGCGCACTAGACTTTCCGGGTGTCCGATCCCGCCGCCCCCGTCCTCCAGGTCGCCCTGCCGGTGCCGCTGCCGCGGCTGTTCGACTACCGCGCCCCCGACGCCGCCGCGCCCGACGACGTCGGCCGCCGGGTCCGGGTCGGGTTCGGTCCGCGCGAGCTGGTGGGCGTGGTCGCCGCGGTCGGACCGCCGGCGCCGGACGCGCCCGAACTGCGTCCGATCCTCGAACGCCTGGATCCCGCGCCCCTGCTGCACGGCGAACTGTTCGACTCGCTGCGGTGGCTGGCGCGCTACACCCACGCACCGCTGGGCGAGGTCCTGGCCACCGCCCTGCCGGCAGCGCTGCGCCGCGGCGAGCCGTTGCCCGACACCCATGCCTGGGCGTGGCGGCTGACCGCGCAGGGGGAGGCGGCCCTGCCCGGCCTGCGCACGGGTTCGCGCCCGGCGCGCCTGGCCGCGCTGCTGCAGGCCTCGGCGCGCGACGAGGATGCGCTCGATGCGCAGTTCGAAGGCTGGCGCGCGGCCGCGCGCTCGCTGCAGCAGCGCGGGCTGGCCGAGCGGTTCGCGGTGCCCGCCTCGGCGATCGCGCCGGCGCCGCAGCCGGGCCCGACCCCGGAACCCGAACAGCAGGCCGCGATCGACGCGATCCGCGCGGCGGACGGCTTCGCGCCGATGCTGCTCGACGGCGTGACCGGAAGTGGCAAGACCGAGGTCTACCTGCACGCGATCGCCGACTGCCTGGCGCGCGGCCGCCAGGCCCTGGTGCTGGTGCCCGAGATCGGCCTCACCCCGCAGCTGCTGGCGCGCTTTCGCGCCCGGCTCGGCGTGCCGGTCCACGCCACCCACTCCGGGCTCAACGACAACGAACGCGCGCGGGTCTGGGCCGCGGCCTGGCGCGGCGAGGCCCGCGTGGTCGTGGGCACGCGCTCGGCGGTGTTCACGCCGCTGCCCGATGCCGGCCTGATCGTGGTCGACGAAGAGCACGACGCCAGCTACAAGCAGCAGGACGGCATCCGCTACCACGCCCGCGACTTCGCCATCGTGCGCGCTCGCGCGCTCGCGGTCCCGGTGCTGCTGGGCAGCGCCACGCCCTCGCTGGAGACGCTGCACAACGCCACCGGCGGGCGCTACCGCTACCTGCGCCTGTCGCGCCGGGCCGGCGCGGCGCGCCCGCCCGAGGTGCGCGTGACCGACGTGCGCAAGCGCCCGCTCGAGGCGGGCCTGTCGCAGCCGATGTTCGACGCGATCGGCGCCGAACTCGACGCCGGCGGCCAGGTGCTGGTGTTCCGTAACCGCCGCGGCTACGCGCCGGTGCTGCTGTGCCACGACTGCGGCTGGAGCGCGCAGTGCCCGCGCTGCGGCGGCGCCGGGCAGGGCCGGCCGATGACCGTGCACGCGCAGGGCCGGCGCCTGCAGTGCCACCACTGCGGCCATCGGCGGCCGGCGCCGCCGGCCTGTCCCGACTGCGCCAGCCTCGCGCTGCAGCCGCAGGGCGTGGGCACCGAACGGATCGAGGAGGTGCTGGCCGTGCGCTTCCCGGACGTGCCGGTGCTGCGCATCGACCGCGGCAGCACCCGGCGCCGCGATGCGATGGAGAGGCTGCTCGGCGACCTGGGCGAACGCCCCGGGATCCTGGTCGGCACCCAGATGCTGGCCAAGGGTCACGACCTGGCCCAGCTCGGCCTGGTGTGCGTGGTAGGGATCGACGAGGGCCTGTATTCGGCCGACTTCCGCTCGCACGAAAAGCTCGCCCAACTGCTGATCCAGGTCGCGGGCCGCGCCGGCCGTGCGCAGCGCCCGGGCCGGGTGCTGCTGCAGACCCATCATCCCGACCATCCGCTGCTGGCGACGCTGATCCACGGCGGCTACCACGCCTTCGCCGCCGAGGCGCTGGCGCTGCGCGAGGCCGCGGGCTTCCCGCCGTTCGCGTCGCTGGCCCTGCTGCGCGCCGAGGCCAGGCACGCCGGCCCACCGCTGGCGTTCCTGCAGGCGGCGCGGCAGGTGCTCGAGCAGGCCGTCGCGGCCCGGGGCGGCGAGGATCCCGCGATCAGCGGGCCGATGCCGGCGCCGATGCCGCGGCGGGCGGGCATGCACCGGGCGCAGCTGCTGCTGTCCTCGCCGACGCGGCCCGCCCTGCACGCCGCGCTGCATGCCGCGGTGCCCGCGATCCACGCGCTGGCCGAGGCGCGCCGGGTGCGCTGGTCGCTGGACGTGGACCCGGTCGACCTCTACTGAGCCGCCTTCGCCCCGGCGGCGGCCTTCGCACGGCGCGTGCGCGAGGGCCGGGCCTTGGCCGCGGGGCGTTCACGCACCAAGACCTTCTGCCCGTCGCGGCGCACCTCGAACAGATCCACCGCGTCGATCAGGGCACTGAGGCTGCGGTAGCCGTAGTTGCGCGGGTCGAACGACCCCTGGTTGCCCAGGTGGCTGCCAACCCCGCCCAGGTAGGCCCAGCCCTCGTCGTCGGCGACGGCCGCCACCGCGCCGCGCAGCTGGTGCACCAGCGCCTGGTCGTGCTTGAGTTCGCCCGCGGTCCGGGGCCTGGCCTCCTCGGGCGCCACGCTGCCGTCGTCCCCCAGCTTCTCCAGGAACAGGAAGGTCGAACAGGCCTTCACGAACGGCAGCGGCGTCTGCTTCTGGCCGAAGCCGTAGACCGCGTAACCGTCGTTGCGCAGGCGCATCACCAGCGGGGTGAAGTCGGCGTCGCTGGAGACGATGGCGAAGCCGTCGAGGGTGCGCGCGTACATCAGGTCCATGGCGTCGATCACCATCGCCATGTCCGAGGCGTTCTTGCCGGTGGAATAGGCGAACTGCTGGATCGGGCGGATCGCGTACTCGTGCAGCACCTTCTCCCAGCCGGCCAGGTTCTGGCTCTTCCAGTTGCCGTAGGCGCGGCGCACGTTGACCACGCCGTGGCGCGCGACCTCGTTGAGGATCGCGTCGATCTTCGAGGCCGGCGCGTTGTCCGCGTCGATCAGCAGCGCGATGCGCCGTTCACCTTCCGCCATGTCCGTGTCCCGGTGTCCTGGTGCGCGCAGGGTAGCGCGTCGCGGCGGCCGGCGCCGGGGCGACGGCCGGCCGCCCGCAACCGTACGTCCTGAAACCGTTGCGGCAGCGCGGCGGCGGATGCGCGACAATGGCCGTTTCCCCCACTTCGACAACCGCGCAACGCCGACATGCCCAGCCAGCTCGAACAGCTCCGCTCCCTGTCCTCCGTCGTGGCCGATACCGGCGACATCGAGGCCATCGCCCGCTTCAAGCCGATGGACGCCACCACCAACCCGTCGCTGCTGCTCAAGGCCGCCTCGCTGCCCGCATACGCGGCGCACCTGGACCAGGCCGTCGCCGCCGCCAGCGGCAGCGGCGAAGCGAAGGTGGCCGACGCCAGCGACCGCCTGGCGGTGGCGATCGGCGGCGAGATCCTGAAGCTGATCCCCGGCCGCGTGTCCACCGAGGTCGACGCGCGCCTGAGCTTCGACACCGATGCCACCGTGGCCAAGGCGCACCGCCTGGTCGAGCTGTACGACCAGGCCGGCATCGGCCCCGACCGCCTGCTGATCAAGATCGCCTCGACCTGGGAAGGCATCCGCGCCGCCGAGCGCCTGGAGCGCGACGGCATCCACTGCAACCTGACCCTGCTGTTCTCCTTCGCCCAGGCCGTGGCCTGCGCCGAGGCGGGCGTGTTCCTGATCTCGCCCTTCGTCGGCCGCATCCTCGACTGGCACCTGGCCAACGGCATGGACAAGCCGGCCACGCCGCAGGACGACCCGGGCGTGCAGTCGGTCACCCGCATCTGGCGCTGGTACAAGCAGCACGGCTTCGAAACCGTGGTGATGGGCGCGAGCTTCCGCAACACCGGACAGGTGCTGGCGCTGGCCGGCTGCGACCGCCTCACCATCTCGCCCGAGCTGCTAGCGGCGCTGGAGGCGTCCGACGCGCCGGTCGAGCGTGCGCTGGCGGACGCGGGCGAGCGCAGCGCGCGGCCGCAGCCGCTGGGCGAGACGGCGTTCCGCTGGGAGCACAACGAGGACGCGATGGCGACCGAGAAGCTGGCCCAGGGCATCCGCAACTTCGCCGCCGACCAGCGCAAGCTGGAGGCGCTGCTGGCCACGAAGATCGGCTGACCGCGCGCGGCCGCGCACCCGGTCACCGCGAGGCGGCGCCGATGCACCCGATCGCCCGCCGGGCGCCGGCGCCACGCACGGCGCACGCCCGCGCGCGTGACGACCGCACCGCCGCGCCCGGCGTGTGCATGCGCGGCGTCAACGGCGCTGCGCGGCGCGCCCCATAAGATGGCCGGCATGGACGACCGGCCCGCGCACGTGGTGATCGTCGGCGGTGGATTCGCGGGCCTGTGGGCCGCGCGCGCGCTGGCGCGGGCGCCGGTGCGCATCACCCTGCTCGACCGCGGCAACCACCACCTGTTCCAGCCCCTGCTCTACCAGGTCGCCACCGCCGGCCTGTCGGCGCCCGACATCGCCGCACCGCTGCGCCGGATCCTGCGCCGGCAGCGCAACGTCGAGGTGCAGATGGCCACGGTCTCGCGGGTGGACGCGCAGGCGCGCGAGGTCGAGCTCGAGCACGCCGGCGGCCGCCGGCGCCTGGGCTACGACTACCTGGTGCTCGCCACCGGGGCCACCCACGCCTACTTCGGCAACGAGCACTGGGCGCCGCACGCGCCGGGACTGAAGACGCTCGACGACGCGCTGGAGCTGCGCCGCCGCCTGCTGCTGGCGTTCGAACGCGCCGAAGCGGCGACCGACCCCGCCGAGCGCGACGCCTGGCTGAGCTTCGCGATCATCGGCGGCGGCCCGACCGGCGTGGAGCTGGCCGGCACCCTGGCCGAGATCGCGCGCCACACGCTCGAGCGCGAGTTCCACAACATCGACCCGGCGCGCGCCCGGGTACGCCTGGTCGAGGCCGGGCCGCGGGTGCTGTCCGCGTTCCCGGAAGACCTGTCGCGCAAGGCGCGCAGGCAGCTGGAACAGCTCGGCGTCGAGGTCCTGACCGGCGCGCCGGTCGAAGACATCGACGCGCGCGGCTACCGTTGCGACGGCCGCTTCGTGCCGGCGCGGACCGTGGTCTGGGCGGCAGGCGTCTCCGCTTCGCCGCTGGGCAGCTGCCTGGGCGTAGCGCTGGATCGCGCCGGCCGGGTGAAAGTCCGCCCGGACCTGTCGGTGCCGGGCCATCCGGAGATCTTCGTCGCCGGCGACCTGGCCGCCGTCGAGCGGCCGGACGGGCGTCCGGTGCCGGGCGTGGCGCCGGCGGCCAAGCAGATGGGGCGGTACGTGGCGCGCCGCATCCGGGCCCGTCTCGGCGGGCGTGCCGTTCCCGACCGGTTCGCCTACCGCGACTACGGCAACCTCGCCACCATCGGCCGCATGGCGGCGGTGGTCGAACTGGGTGCGTGGCGCCTGTCCGGGGTGCTGGCCTGGTGGTTCTGGCTGCTGGCGCACCTGTTCTTCCTGATCGGGTTCCGCAACCGGCTGGTGGTGCTGCTCAACTGGTCGGTTGCCTACTGGACCCACCAGCGCGCAGCCCGGATCATCCTCGGCGGCGACGATCGTTCCGATCGGGACTGACGATCGCGGCCCCTCGTCGATGGCGTTCGGCGGCGCCGCGCTTCGGCTAGGATGGCCGCGTCCCCCGGCCATCGCCCGCGCATGCTCGATCTCCCCACACAGAACCTGCTGATCGCACTGGCGGTGACCACTGCCGCGGGGCTGGCGACCGGGTTCGGCGGCCTGCTCGTGTTCGCGTCGAAGTCCCCCAACGCGCGGCTGCTCGCCTTCGGCCTGGCGTTCGCCGGCGGCGCGATGGTCTACGTGTCGCTGGGCGAGATCCTGACCAAGTCGATCGCCTCTTTCTCGATGCACTACGGCGAGCGGCTCGGATTCACCTGGGGCACGCTGTCGTTCCTGGCCGGCGTGCTGGTGATCGTGACCATCGACCGCCTGGTGCCCAACCCGCACGAGCGGCTGGAAGTCGACGACCCCTACTTCCGCGAGCACAACCGCGACTACGTCAGGCGCGTGGGCCTGCTGACCGCGGTCGCGATCACCGCGCACAACTTCCCGGAAGGGCTGGCGACGTTCTTCGCCACGCTCGAGAACCCCGGCGTGGGCCTGCCGCTGGCGTTCGCGATCGCGATCCACAACGTCCCCGAGGGCATCGCGATCGCGGTGCCGGTGTACTTCGCCACCAACAACAAGGCCTACGCCTTCACCGCCTGCCTGCTCTCGGGCCTGGCCGAGCCGGTCGGCGCGATCCTGGGTTACGCGCTGCTGCGGCCGTTCCTGTCCGAGGCGGTGTTCGGCGCCGTGTTCGGCATCATCGCCGGGGTGATGGTGTTCCTCGCCCTGGACGAGCTGCTGCCCGCCGCCAAGCGCTACGCCAAGGGCCACGAGACGGTGTACGGGCTGGTCACCGGCATGGCTGCACTCGCCATCAGCCTGGTGCTGTTCAAGTGGTGAGGCGCGGGCCGCGCTGACCCCGCGGTCCCACGCGCCCGCCCTCCCGCCTGTCCATGCGGGCCGCCCCCGGGGCGGCCCGTGTCGCTTGCGTCCTAGCCCCTGTCGCCAGGGTCCAAGACCCGTCGCCACCCGCTCCGTAGCGTGCATCGCGGCGCGCGGGCGGACCCGTCCGGAGTGGGCCGGCGGCCCCCGGGATCCGCCCGTCCTCGCACCGCCCCTGCCAGTCCTTTCCGGAGCGCACCCGTGGCCAGTTCAACCGTGCACACAGATCGCAGGCATCCCTCCCTTCCGGTGTCCCATACCGCACTGCTCGCGGCCACCACGGTCCTGCCGGCGCTGCTGCCGGCCCCGGTCCTCGCGCAAGCGTGCGACGCCGGGGCGGTGGTGGTGGTCGACGGCGCCGGCGGCGGCACCCAGCCCAGTCCATGGAACACGCCTGGCGCGCTGGTGATCGGCGTGGATGGCGAATGCGAAGTGGTGGTCCGCAACGCAGGCGAGGTGCGCACGCCCTACAACACCGGCCACGTCGTGCTGGGCCAGAACCAGGGCTCGCACGGCACGCTCGAGGTGACGGGCGCCGGCTCCGCCCTGCTCCTGTCCGGCACCGGCGGGGTCGGCGGCCAGCCCGGTATCACCGTGGGGGATCGGGGCCTGGGCACGATGACCATCGCCGACGGCGGGCGCGTGGAGTCCTTCGGTGGCATCCTGGGCTTCTACCGCGGCTCGGCAGGCGCCGTGACCGTGACCGGCACGGGCTCGCGCTGGGAGGCGAGCTCCCTCATCGTCGGCGGTTACGACGGCGGGCAAGGCCAGCTGGCGATCTCGGACGGCGGCGTCGTGGCCACCAGCGGGCAAAGCCACGTGGGCCTCCACGGCGGGCCCGGGCGCCAGGACGGCGCGCACGGCACGGTGCTCGTCACCGGCGCGGGTTCGCGCTGGGAGGGCGGAGGCAACCTCCATGTCGGCGCCGGCAGCCCCCAGGGCGGTGCCACCGGGGCGATGACCGTCGAGGACGGCGGTGTGGTGACCAGCAACCGCGGCATGATCGGCGTGGGCCATGCCGATGCGCGCGGGACGGTCGCCGTGAGCGGCGCCGGATCGCGCTGGCAGGCCGGGGACATGGTCGTGGTCGGCACCGGGAGCCTGATCGTGTCCGGGGGCGGCGCGGTCGCGTTGGACAGTCCCTTCGACCAGTCGTTACGGATCGGCAGCGACGGCACGGGCCGGGTCGAGGTGTCGGGCACCGATGCGGGCACGGGGGACCGCTCCCACCTGCGCCTGGACGGCATCCTCCACGTCGGGTACTCGGGCAGCGGCGGCGGCGAGCTGCTCGTCGGCGCGGGCGCCCTGGTCGAGAGCGGACAGGGCCTGGTGGGCGCCGGCGACTCGGCAATCGGGACGCCGGCGACGGCCACGGTCACCGGCGCGGGATCGGAATGGATCGTCGGCGACGCCGTCGAAGTGGGGACCCTGGGCCGCCTGCGCATCTCGGCCGGCGGCAGCGTGCAAAGCGCCAGCGGGGTCGTCGGCAGCCAGGCCTACGGGGCGGGCAACGGCGTGTCCGGTGCGGTCGTGGAGGTCACCGGCGCCGGCAGCCGGTGGACCACCGACGGGCCGCTGACCGTCGGCCGCAACGGCCCGGGCACGTTGACGGTCTCCGACCAGGGGCAGGTCCGCGTCGGCAGCACCGGCACCGGGACGATCCGCATCGCGCGCGACCCGGCGTCCACCGCCACGCTCCACCTCGGCGCGCGCGAGGGCGAAGCGCCGGGGCGGGCGACGCTGGAGGCGGGCCGGATCGAGTTCGGCGCGGGCCACGGCACCCTCGTCGTCAACCATGCGGGGGAGCACCGGATCGACGCCGCCCTCTCGGGCCCGGCGGGCAACGGCGTCATCCACCACCTGGCCGGCAACACCACGCTGGCCGGCGACGGCAGCGGCTTCGGCGGCTCCACCGTGCTGGCGGGCGGCGCCCTGCACGTGGCCCAGGCACTGGGCGGCGAGGTCGAGGTGCACGGCGGGGCACGCCTGTCGGGCGGCGAGTTCGGCGGCAGCGTCACCGTCCTGGACGGCACCCTCGCCCCGGGCGCCTCGGCTGGCCTGATGACCATCGGCGGCGACCTCGCGCTCGATGCCGGCGCGACGCTCGAGTTCGAACTCGGCGCAGCGGACGGCACGCCGGGGATCGACAGCGACCTGGTCCGCGTCGCCAACGACCTCATCCTGGACGGCACCCTGCACGTCCTCGACGCCGGGGGGTTTGGCCCCGGCCTCTACCGCCTGCTCGAGTATGGCGGCACCCTGACCGACCGGGGCCTGGAGATCGGCATCGCGCCACCGGGCTTCGACGCCGGCAACCTCGCCGTGCAGACCGCCATCGCCCAACAGGTCAACCTGCTGGTCGGGACGCCGGCCGCGCCCCCCGCTTCGTACTTCTTCTGGGACGGCACCGACACGTCCGGCAACGCCGTCGTCGACGGCGGCAGCGGGGAATGGACCGCTACCGGCGGCAACTGGACCAGCGCCGACGCGACCGCCAACGGGCCGTTCGACCCGGAAGCGCGCCTGGTCTTCGCCGGGACCCCGGGCGAGGTGACGGTGGACGACGGCGAGGGCGCCATCGTGCTGTCGGCGGGGATGCAGTTCGCGGTCGACGGCTATTCGGTCGTCGGCGACGGGATACGGCTCGAACAGGCACCGGTGGTGCGCGTGGGCGACGGCACTGCCGCGGGCGCCGGCATGACCGCCACGATCACATCGGCCATCGACGGTGTCGACGGCCTGGTCAAGACCGACCTGGGCACGCTCGCGCTGCGCGGCGCCAACCGCTACACCGGCGGCACCCGGATCGAGGCGGGCACGCTGCGGATCTGGTCCGACGCGGCGCTCGGCGCGGCCGGCGGTGGCGTGACCCTGCGCGGCGGCGCGGACGGGGCGACGCTCGCCTTCGCGTCGGCGCTCTCGAGCGATCGCGCTTTCACCTTCCAGGGCTCGGGCAACGTGCTTCGGGCCGAGGACGGCACGGTGTCGCTGTCGGGCCGGCTCTCCGGGGCCGGGGAAGTGGCCAAGCACGGCGCGGGCCAGCTGCACTACACCGGCGACGGCACCGGCTTCAGCGGCCGCCTGTCGCTGGCCGAAGGCGGGCTGCGGCTGGAGGGGACGCTCGCCGGTTCCATCACCACTTCGGCGGGCACTGTCCTCTCGGGCAGCGGCGAAACCGGAAGCCTGCGCGTGGGAGGCCGGCTCGAGCCCGGGGCATCGATCGGCACCCTCACCGTCCGCGCCAGCGCGCCCTCCTTCGAGCCCACCGGCGCGGTCGCGCTCGCAGTGCGTCCGGCCGCGGCGGAGGGCGACCTGACCCTGGCCAGCGGCGCGACCTACGTGGTGGAGATCAATGACGGCGGCAACACCGCCGGCGTCCACAACGATCTGGTCGTGGCCGACGCCGGCACCATCCAGGGTGGGGTCACCTTCCTCGTCACGCCCGAGAACGGCCGCGACGACGGCCGCACCTACGCCCCGGGGACCACCTACACGATCATCCGGACCGGCGCGGCCGGCGGCCTGGTGGTGGAGGCGCCGCCCACCATCGTCGACGACTTCGCCTTCCTCGACTTCACCGGCAGCACGGATGGACGCCACTACTACCTGACCAGCCGGCAGGTGGCGTCCTTCTGCCTGGGCGGCTTCACCTTCAACCAGTGCTCCACCGCCAACGCGGTCGAGGATCTCGGCCCAGGCCATCCGGCCCACGACGCCGTGCTTGCGCTGGGCGGTGCGGCGGCCCCGGCCGCGTTCGACGCCATGTCCGGCGAAGTCCACGCCTCCGCCCGGCACGTCGTCGACCACGCGGGGGCCGCGTTCAACCGCATCCTGCGCCAGCGCGGCGCGGGCGGCGCCACCATCGAGCTGCGCGCCGACGACAATGGCGGCCGCCAGGCCCGCCGGGCCTGGGTGGCGCCGCTGGGCACCCATGGCGACATCGACGGCGACGGCAACGCGGCGCGCACCAGATGGTGGGGCGTGGGCCTGGCCGGCGGCGTCGAGCGGACGCTCGAGCTCGGCCGCGGCGACCTGGTCGCCGGGCTCGGCGCCGGCCACGTCCGCAGCAAGGGCTCGATCCCGGACCGCCGCTCGCACCACGACGGATACGGGACCCACCTCGGCGCCTACGGTGCCTGGAGCCTCGGACAGGGCCGGGTCGCGGGCTCGCTCTCGTACGGCGCCACGCGTACCGCGACCCGGCGCGGGATCGGCTTCGGCGCGATCGACGCGAGCACCAGGGCCGACAGCCGGGTGCACGGCCTGGCGGCGTCCATCGAAGCCTCCTACGCCTTCGAACTTGCCGGTGGCGGCACGCTGGCCCCGCTGCTGATGGTGGAGGCCGGCCGGGCCCGGCACGGACGCTTCTCCGAGCAGGGCGCCGGCGACTTCGACCTGTCCGCCGGGCCGGACCACTGGAGCCGCTTCGACGCCGGCGTGGGCCTGGCGCTGGCGCGCACGGTCCCGACCGCGCGCGGGGTGCTGGCGCTGGACGGCCGGGCGACCTGGGAGTACGCCATGGGCGACACCATGCAGGTCACCATGAACAGCTTCGGGGGCGGCACCGGGTACGAGATCCGCGGGCCCCGCACCGACGAGAACCGGCTTCGCATCGGCGCCGGCGCCGCGTGGACCGTCTCCCGCGCCGTGGACATCCGCGCCCGCTACGACGGCCTGTTCTCGCGCGACCAGGCCAGCCACATGGCGACGCTCGCCGTCGATGTCCGGTTCTGACCCCGGCCGCCGCCGGCCCCGCCGGGCGTCGTTGAGGGTGCCGGGTTCCCGCCCTAGAATCCGGGCCGGGGCGACGGCCCGCCCTCCTTCACCGCCCGCACCGCAGCGCGGTAGCGCCTGCCCGGGGGCGGCGGAAGCAGGTCTCTTCGCCACCGGGCCGGGCACCCGCGAGGAGACGTCGATGCGATTCTCCACTGCCGACCTGCCCGAGCACGAGCGCATCCCGGCGTGGCGCGACTACTGGGGTCGCCGCGTGTTCGGCGCGGACGCGGTGCCGATGACCGAGGCCCCCTTCGCCGCCGACGTCGACGTGCGCACCCTGCCCGGGGTGCGGGTCCTGACGACCCTCACGTCCCCGCTGCGCGTCGTGCGCACGGCCGCATCGGCGGCCGATGGCAGCGACTACATCGGGCTGGTCACCTGCACGGGGAGCATCGCCGCCTCCCAGGCGGGCCACCAGGTCGCGCTCGACCCGGGCGAGGCCACGGTCCTGACCACCGGCGACGCTTCGATCCTGGAGTCCCGGGGCACCGCCCGCTTCCGCTGCCTCCTGGTGGACCGCGCGCTGCTGCCGGCCACCTGCAGGCTCGATCCGGGTGCGCGGCTGAGGCTCTCCCCGCGCAACCCGCTCCTGCGGCTGCTGGTCTCCTACGTGGACATCCTGCTCGACGACGGGGCCGGCGAGGGGCCCGGTGACGATGCGCGGTCCGAAGTGCTGGCCGGGCACGTCCGCGACCTGATGGGCCTGCTGCTCGACCGGCACGGCGATCCGCGCGCGTACGCCCGCAGCACCTCGGCCGCGCACATGGCCCGGATCAAGCGCTTCATCGCGGCGAACGCCTGCACCCCCAGCCTGTCCATCCAGGACGCCTCGCGCCAGCTCGGCCTGTCCGTGCGCTACATCCAGCGGCTGTTCGCCGCGGACGATGCGACCTTCTCGAGCCACCTGCTCGGCCAGCGCCTGGAGGCGGCCCGGCGCGCGCTGGCCGATCCGCGCAATGCCGGCCGGAAGATCAGCGACATCGCCCTCGCCGTCGGGTTCAGCGACATCTCCTACTTCAACCGCTGCTTCCGGCACCGGTTCGGCCACACCCCGGGCGAGGCACGCCACCGCTAGGCCAGCGCGCCCCGGGCGCAGACGCAAGCAGGGCCCCTTCACGGGGCCCTGCGAACAAGCGAATGGATCGGCCGGCTCAGGCCGCGAACAGGGCCTTCATCTTCTTCAGCGCGTTGGCCTCGACCTGGCGGATGCGCTCGGCGGAGACGCCGTACTCGTCGGCCAGCTCCTGCAGCGTCACCTTGTTGTCGGGGTCGAGCCAGCGGCGCTGGATGATGTCGCGCGACCGCGCGTCCAGGCTGGCCAGCCCCTCGCGCAGCAGTTCGAGGCGGTTGTCGGCGCTGTCCATGCGCTCGTAGGCCTGGGCCGGATCCTCCTCGTGCGCGATCAGGTACGCGGCGGGCGCCGGCGGCGCGCGGTCGTCATCCTCGTCGGCCGGGGCGTCGAACGCGATGTCGCGGCCGGACAGGCGCGATTCCATCTCCAGCACCTCGCGCTCGGAGACGTTGAGGTCCTTGGCCACCGCGCTGACCTCGTCGGCGTTCAGCCAGCCCAGGCGGGTCTTGCTCTTGCGCAGGTTGAAGAACAGCTTGCGCTGGGCCTTGGTCGTGGCGACCTTGACGATGCGCCAGTTCCTGAGGATGAATTCGTGCATCTCGGCGCGAATCCAGTGCACCGCGAAGCTCACCAGGCGCACGCCCATGTCGGGGTCGAAACGCTTGACCGCCTTCATCAGGCCGATGTTGCCTTCCTGGATCAGGTCGCCCAGCTGCAGGCCGTAGCCGCTGTAGCCGCGGGCCACGTGCACCACGAAGCGCAGGTGCGAATGCACCAGCTCGCGGGCGGCGTCGAGGTCTTCCTCGTCGCGGTAGCGGCGGGCCAGCGCCTGCTCCTCCTCGGCCGACAGCACCGGGATCTGGTGGACGGCACTGATATAGGCCTCCAGCGAACCCAGTGGCTCCAGCCCGGTGAAGGCGGGCACCGGCAGGTTGTTGGCAACGAGCGCTTGGGTCATGGGCGTCTTCATCGGGTTGAGTTTAGCAGTCGGCCTCTTTGACTGCTAAACCGGGGGGAAGTTCCCGAAACGTTGCGTATTCGGGACAACGAGGCTGTTTTCTACTGATTGAGCTCAAATATGATAGCAGATTCGGGCGCCCGCCGCACCGGGCGAGCCCCATCCTGCATTGCGCTCCATCAAGGGCCCGTGACCCACACCGGTCCCGCGCCAATGATGGGGGCCCCGGCGGTGCCGGCGGCTCCGGGGCGCAACCGGCGCCCCCGCTGCCGCCACATGGCAAGCGCCCCCCGGGATCCGGGGGCGCTTCCAGGGCCTCGGGGGCCGTGGTCAGAACTTCTGCGCGAAACGGACGTAGGCCGTGCGGCCGTAGGCGTCGTACAGCTCGAAGTTCCAGGGGCGGCCGCGGACCTCCAGCAGCTCGGGGTAGCGGTCCCCGGCGTTGTTCACGCCGAGGGTGAAGCTGCCCTCCCACGGCGTGCGCCAGGTCAGCGACAGGTCGTGGGTGGTGTAGCTGCCCAGGCGCGAGCCGGCCCCACCGCCGACGAAGCCGAACGACGGGGTGGTCTCCGGGTTCTGCTGGGAGTCGATGTAGTTGATGTTCCAGTTGGCGGTCAGCGCCCCCAGGGTCCAGCTGTTGCGCAGGGTCGCGCGCAGGTCCGGCAGCGAGATCCAGCCCAGCCGGTCCTTGACCACCTCGCCATCGGTGAGCGTGTAGTCGAGCGTCCTGGTCACCTGCAGCCAGTTCTCCAGGCGCCCGGCGCGATCGAAGCCGAAGCGGGTGCGCAGATTGAGGTCGATGCCGCTGGTCTCCAGGTCGCCCTCGTTGGCGTAGGCGGTGCTCACCTCGCTGATCGAACCGTTCGAACGCCGCAGCACCGAGGTCCCCGCCGGCAGCGGGATCCCCGCGTTGTCGAAATTGACCAGTTCCTGGTACTCGATCAGGCGGATCCGGTCGTCGATCTCGATCGAGTAGTAGTCCAGGGTCAGGTTGAGCCAGTCGGTGGCGTCCCAGGCCAGGCCGAGGCTGAACTGGCGCGAGTTCTCGGACTCCAGCGACGGGTTGCCGCTCCGCCAGGTGTCGACCTGGTACCTGACGTTGCTGTCCTGCGGGCGGTCGGCGATGTTGTCGCCGTTGGAATCGCCGCCGCACTCTTCCGGGCTGTAGCCCATCACCACGCAGGTGCGGTAGTCGGAGAGGTGCTCGGCGGAGAACGCGCGCTTGCCGTGCACGTCGGGCAGCGCCGGGGCACGGAAGCCCTTGCCGGCGGAGGCGCGCAGGGTCAGGTTGCCCAGCGGCTGCCAGCGCAGCGAGACCTTCGGGGAGACGTCGCTGCCGTAGTCGCTGTAGCGGTCGTAGCGCGCGGCCAGGGTGACGTCGAAGCTGCGCGCGATCGGGAACAGCCATTCGGCGTACGCGGCGTGGATCTCGCGCGCGCCCGCGGCCGAGTTCCCGGCCGACCCGGCCACCACGCCAGCCTCCGACAGCGAATCGTAGATGTCGGCGTAGTCCTCCTTCCGGTACTCGGCGCCAAAGGCCAGCACCGACACGCCGCCGCCCATGTCGAACAGGTCGAGGGTGGCGTTGGCGTACAGCTCGTCGATGTCGAACCAGCCGTCGCGGGAGGTGGTGGCGGTGAAGCCGCCGATCACGTCCTCCGGGTTGCCGAACGGATCGAACAGGTTGTACGAGCCGTCGGCGGCGGCCTGCTCGGCCAGCGGCGTGACGATGTAGCCGCGCCCGAGTTCCTTGAAGGTCGCCTGGCTGCGGCGCATGCCGAAGTCGACGTAGAGCGCGTCGCTCGCCTGCCAGGAAAACCCGAGGTTGAGGTCGGCGACCGCGTTGTCGACGAAGTTGTCGCGGTTGCCGGCCGCCGCGTAGCGGTGGTAGACGAACACGCCCAGCCCGTCGCCCGGCACCGGGTCGTTCGGCGATCCCTCGGGGATGTACAGCACGCCCGGCGTGGGGGCGTAGCGGCCGAAGCTTCCGGTCGTGCTGTAGCTGCCGGCGGCGTGGACCGACCAGGCATCGTTGATCTGCCAGCTGCCGCGGGCGAACAGCGAACGGTTGCGGATCGAGGCTTCGTCGGCCGCGACCGCGGTGTAGTCGTACACGCAGTTGTCGCCGTTGCGCCAGAAGTTCGGGTCGTCGCAGGCGTAGCCGGGCAGCGCTCCCCCGAACTCGCCCTCCTCGCCCGGCTCGGTCTCGCTCTCGAAGTAGAAGTTGTTGCCGTAGAACGAGCCGCCGCGGGCCTGGCCGCTGATCTGGTCGCGGGTGTAGACCATGTCGCGCGAGCTGGCCGCGGCGCCAAGCAGCAGGCTGCCGCGGTCGGACGAGGTGCCGAACACCAGCGAGGCCTCCTCGGTGTCGCCGCCGCGCACCTTCGGGTTGCCGATCCCGTAGCGCACCTCCACGCCTTCGAAATCCTTGCGCAGGATGATGTTGACCACGCCGCCGATCGCGTCCGACCCGTAGAGCGCGGACGCGCCGTCGGAGAGGATCTCGATCCGCTCCACTGCCGCCAGCGGAATGGTGTTGAGGTCGGCGCTCTCGCCGGTGGAGGGCGCGTAGGGGACGCGGCGCCCGTCGATCAGCACCAGGGTGCGGTCGGAACCGATGCCGCGCAGGTCGACGTCGGCGGTGGCCTGCGCCGAGCTGCCGGAGCGCGGGCGGAAGTTGCCGAACGAGGAGAAGGTCGAATCGCGCAGCACCTCGGCCACCGACACGTCGCCGCTGGCATCGATGGCGGCGCGGTCGATCACGGTCAGCGGCACGGCGCCTTCGATGTCGGCACGGCGGATGCGCGATCCGGTGACCTGCAGGCGGTCCAGGGTCTGGACAAGGCCCTCGGTTGCGCCCTCGTCCTGGGCGGCGACGTGGAACGATGGCAGGGCGCAGGCAATGGCGATCGGCAGCGCCGCGAGCCTGCGTCCGCGCGATCGGAACAGGGAAGTCATGCGAAGTTCTCCGGAATTCGTTAAGGATGCGTCAAGCGCAGCGGTGAAGTTACGGATGCAACGACGCCACCGCTTGCCCATCCGTGCCGGTCTGGTTTGCCGCTTCTGGCGCCCCGTCCGCCGGCGCGCGGTAGAGCGAGGGCGGCACGCCGAAATGCGCCCGGAACGCACGCGAAAAGCTGCAGTTGTTCTCGAACCCGCAGGCCGCGCCGGCCTCGCCGATCGACAGCCGCGAACTGCGCAGCAGCCGCGCCGCCTTGGCCAGGCGCATCCGCGAGGACGCGGCCTGCGGGCCTTCGCCATACAGTGCGTGGAAAGTCTTGGTGAAGTGCCAGATCGACACATTGCCGCGCTCGGCCAGTTCCGCCAGGCGTACCGGGCGATCGAGGTTGCCCGCCAGGTACAGCCACGCCCGCTGCATGCGCGTGAACATCTGGCGACGGCGGTGCAGCGACCGGCCCGGGCAACGGTCCACCAGGCCCCGCAGTCCGGCCTGCTGCGCAGCGAGCAGGCGCAGCACCGCCTCCAGCCGCGGTCGATCAACCGTGTGCACGCCGGCCACGTTGCGGGCGAACGGCGCGCAGCCGCGCCACAGCCGTAGCGCCGCGGCGCGTGCGCCCGGTGCCAGGCTCCCCAGGCCGGGGAACAGCGGGCCGTCGCCGGTCGCCGCCAGCCCCAGCCCCGACCCCGGGCCAGGCCGCGGCGGGAACGTGATGGCGGCCACGAGCCCGTCGTCGTCGGCATGCAGCAACGGACGGGCCTCGGCCTCGAGCACCAGCCACTGGCCGGCGGCGAGGCTGAACCGGCCCTCGCGGCACTCGAGCCTCGCCCCGCCACGCAGCACCAGCCAGGCACTCGCCGCGGCCGCGACGGCCAGGCTGCCGCCGCGGCTGGCGAGCATCAGCGCGGGCAATTCGGCGCCGGGCGGGCCGCACGCTTCGTGCACGGTGCCGCGGTCGCTCCAGATCGTGTGCATCTGCATGGCTGTCTCCTTGTGCGGAATCCAGCCGGATGCTTGTCGCGAACGGCTCCGAAACTCAGGAAACCGGGCCGAAATCGCGCCGATATTGCGGCGTGCGGCATCCGAAAGTCATGGTCGGAAGGCGCTGGCCGGGAGGTCGGCCGCGGTTCACGGCGACGCGCGCGGGCGCGCAGGCGCCTTGCCCCCCGGCACCGGCAGCCGGGTCCAGCCGACGTCGATGTTCTGCGAGACCGGCAGGCCCAGGTACAGCCATCGCCCCTGCGCGTCCACCGCGGGCGAGCCGCCGAGCACGGGGCCGCTGCGCGAGAGACAGGCGCGGTCCGCGGCCAGCAGCGCGCGCCACGGCGCAGGACAGTCGGCCTCGGGGACGAGCGAGTACGGGCGCCCGTCGAGCAGGGCCCAGTGCCGGTAGAAGGGCGGCGTGGGCCGGTCGTCGGCGATGCGCACGATGCCGCCCAACCGGGCGTCCGCACGCCACAACCCCGGCTTGGAGGAGCGGCTGAACAGCAGCGCGTCGCTGCCGGGGTCGTAGCGCGCCAGCGCCACGTCGTCCTCCGACGCGAGCACTTTCCAGTCCGCGCGCCGGTACAGCACCGCGCGCACGCGCCCGCGGCCATCGTCGACTCCGACCAGCAGGTGCGCCGGATCGCCGGTGTAGGTCGCGAACACCGGGCGCGCGGCCGGCACCTCCAGGCGCCGCGGCCGTCCGGTGGCGGCCTCCACTTCGAACAGGTACTCGCTGTCATGCGCGCGACCGAGCACCAGCAGGGTCCGGCCGTCGGCCGACCAGACCGGCGGATGGCGCGGCAGCGGTTCGAAGTCCTCGACCGCGCGCAGCGTGGCCGGCTGGCCGACTTCGCCCAGCCACAGCTGCAGCGACATCGAGCGGTCCGACAGGAACGCCAGGGTCTGCCCGTCAGGCGAGAGCGCGGGCAGCGTGTCCGCGCGGCTGGATGCGAACACCGGTTCGGGGACGGCATCGCCGCCGCCGTCGATGCGGATCCGGAACAGCCCGCTGCGCGAGAGGTCGATCTCCAGCACCATCGACCAGTCGTCGGCGGCGACGTCCGGATGCACCGCATTGCCGCTGGGCAGGCGCGAAAGTCGCTGCATGCTGCCGTCGGCGAGCCGCAGCATCCACAGCGACGGGTTGCCGGCCAGCAGGCTGAACACCACGCCGCTGCTGTCGGGCAGCCAGTCCCAGCCGCGGATGTCGCGCCGCAGGCGGGTCAGCGGCCGCGGCGTGCCGCCGTCGGCCGGCATGATCCACAGGTCCGCCAGCGACACGTTGCGACGGAACGCCAGCCAGCGCCCGTCGGGCGAATAGCGCGGCAGCTGGTCGACCTCGCCCCGGGCGATCGGATAGTCCAGCGGCTGCCAGCGGCCGGTGGCCAGGTCCAGCCGCTGCAGCGGCGCACCGCCACCCGGCGACCGTGGACCGCCCATCACCAGGCCGCGGCCGTCCGGGGCCCAGTCGAAGTGCGACCACTCGCCGTCCAGGCAGGGCCCCACCTCGCGCGGCTCGCCGCCGGCCGCGGGCACCACCAGGAACCGGCAGCCCTGCGGGGAAACGCGCACGAAGGCGATCCGGGTGCCGTCGCGCGACCACACCGGCATCGTGTCGGCCTCGCCGGGCCCGGGCTCGGTCAGCACGCGCGCGGCGGCCTGCGACACCGCCTGCAGCATGAGCCGGCTGCCACCGTCGGCCTCGGCGCGGACGAAGGCCACCGTGCCGCCGTCGGGCGAGAGCGACGGCAGCCGCTCCTGTTCGGGCGCGGACGCGATCGCGCGGTATTCCAGTGCCAGCACGCCCGCCTCCGCCGCCGGCATGGCGCCCGGCAGCCGCCACAGCGCGGCGGCGACGAGGCCGAGCAGCAGCACCGCGGCGGCGGCGATCCACGGCGTGCGCACAGGCCGCGCCGGGGGCGCGGCCCGCACGGTGGCCGGTTCCGGCGCCGACGCGGGCCCCGCGCCTCCGGACTCCACCCCGGCGGCCGTGCCCGCGTCGTCGTCGTGGTTGCCGAGCCACGCGGCCGGTGCCAGCAGGCGGTAGCCGGTCCTGGCGATGGTTTCGATGAAGCGCGGCGCGTCGCGGTCGTCGCCGAAGGCCTTGCGCAGCTGGGTCACCGCCTGGGTCAGGACATCGTCGGTCGGCATCGTGTGCGGCCAGACGCGCTCGAACAGCGCCTCGCGTGTGACCACGCTGCCCTGCGCCTCGACCAGCACCAGCAGCACCTGCAGCGCCTTCGGCGTGAGCCGCCGCTCGCCGCCGTCGCGCTCGCGGGTGACGATCCGCCGCAGCACATCGACCTGGCAATCGAGTACGCGCAGGCGATCCGCGTACGGGCGGATCGCGCCGGCGCCACCGCCCGCCGCGGAGCGCGGCGGCGTGCTGTAGGCGGGGGATTCGGATGCGTGCGCACGATCGCGCGGAAGGTGGGGGGACATCGGCAGGCAGCGTCGCACCTGCAATAGGCGCACGCATGTGTCTTTGGGTGGGGCGCTCGACCGCAGCGGGAGGTCCATGCGCGTTCCGCGGATCCCGGTCATGCGGGAAATGCACGGACCCCTTGCCGGGTTTGGTGCGAGCCTCTGGCGCTGGTCATGCGCACTTCAGGCAGATCCGCCGCGCCGGCGCGATGCCTAGCCTGTACTGGTACCCCCCACAGACAGGAGGCTTCTCCATGAAACACTTCGCGACCATCCTCGGCGCCACCCTGCTGGCGGCCGACCTGCCCGCCGCCGCCAGTTCCGCCGCGCCGCTGGAAGAATGCGTGCAGCTGTCCGATGCGCACCGCGGCACGCGCGCCAACGGCAACCGCCAGCTGCTGCTGCGCGACGGCGACGCGCATTACCGGGTGTCGTTCGGCAGGACCTGCGAGACGCTCGCGCGCAGTTCGCGCATCTACATCGCCACCGACGGCGAGCACAACCGGCTGTGCCCCGCCGGCACAACGGTCAGCGCGAAGAACTCCCGCTGCCAGGTCGAATCGGTGGAAGTGATCGACGCCAGGACCTGGAGCCGCCAGGCCCGCTCCGGCCGCTGACCGCCGCCACCGCCCGGGCGCGCCAGGCGCGCCCGGGCGACGGGATCAACGCGGCGGAGGCACTTCGCCCGCGCGGTACGGGAAGCGGGCGAAGATCTCGGCCATGGTCTCGCGGATGCGCGCGTCGCGCCTGGCCGGGTCCTTCTCGCGGGTCACGCGGCCCACGGCGATGCCTTCCCACACCAGGCGGTTGCGCTCGACGTCCACCAGGTCGACGTTGAGGGTGCCCTCGGTGTAGCGGTACACGTCGGTGCGGTCGCGCCAGTACGGCACCACGTAATAGCCACGCGCGCGGTAGCTGTAGTAGTAGGCGTAGTCCACCGTCGGCATCGTGCTCACGTCGGTGCGCTGCTGGGTGTAGGCGTTGATGTTCACCCACAGGTCGGGGCGGTCCTCGGTGTACACGTAGCCGCGCGACTCCATCTGCTCACGCGCCGCCGCCTTCATGCTCTCGGTGGCCTGCGACGAATAGCCGTGCGGCTCGATCGCCAGCGGCGAATAGAAGGCAAACGTCCGGTAGCGGGCGAAGTCCGCCTGCGGATCGGCCTCGGCAGTGATCCGGGGTCCGGTGGCGCAGGCCGCCAGCAGCGCGGCGGCCGCCAGCACCAGCACCCGTGCTGCGATGCGGAAGCTTCCCATGACCACTCCTCCTGTCGAATGCGAGGACGCTAGCATGCGGCCGGCTACGCAGGGTGAACACGGCGTTGCGCGCCCGCCCGGACGCCCGGGCGGGCGGCGGCGGGGATCAGCCGGGCCGGTAGACCTGCGCCCCCTGTTCGCGGAACTCGGCCGCCTTGCCGGCCATGCCCTGCTCCAGCGCGCCGGCCGGGTCCAGGCCGTGCTCGGCCGCGTAGTCGCGCACGTCCTGGGTGATCTTCATCGAGCAGAAGTGGGGGCCGCACATCGAGCAGAAGTGGGCCAGCTTGTGGGCTTCCTTCGGCAGGGTCTCGTCGTGCATGGACTGCGCCTTCTCCGGGTCCAGCCCGAGGTGGAACTGGTCCTGCCAGCGGAACTCGAAACGCGCCTTGGACAGGGCGTTGTCGCGCACCTGGGCGCCCGGGTGGCCCTTGGCCAGGTCGGCCGCGTGCGCGGCGATCCTGTAGGCCATGATGCCGTCGCGCACGTCCTCGCGGTTGGGCAGGCCCAGGTGCTCCTTGGGCGTGACGTAGCAGAGCATGGCGGTGCCGTACCAGCCGATCATCGCCGCGCCGATCGCGCTGGTGATGTGGTCGTAGCCGGGCGCGATGTCGGTGGTCAGCGGCCCCAGGGTGTAGAACGGCGCCTCGCCGCACTCGCGCAGCTGCTTGTCCATGTTCTCCTTGATCAGCTGCATCGGCACGTGGCCGGGGCCTTCGACCATGGTCTGCACGTCGTGCTTCCAGGCGATCCTGGTCAGCTCGCCCAGGGTCTCGAGCTCGCCGAACTGGGCGGCGTCGTTGGCGTCGGCGATGCAGCCCGGGCGCAGGCCGTCGCCCAGCGAGAAGGCCACGTCGTAGGCCTTCATGATCTGGCAGATCTCCTCGAAGTGGGTGTAGAGGAAATTCTCCTTGTGGTGGGCCAGGCACCACTTGGCCATGATCGAGCCGCCGCGGCTGACGATCCCGGTGACCCGCTTCGCGGTGAGCGGCACGTAGCGCAGCAGCACGCCTGCGTGGATGGTGAAGTAATCCACGCCCTGCTCGGCCTGCTCGATGAGCGTGTCGCGGAAGATCTCCCAGGTCAGTTCCTCGGCGCGGCCGTCCACCTTCTCCAACGCCTGGTAGATCGGGACCGTGCCGATCGGCACCGGCGAGTTGCGGATGATCCACTCGCGGGTCTCGTGGATGTGCCTGCCGGTGGACAGGTCCATGACCGTGTCCGCGCCCCAGCGGATCGCCCAGACCAGCTTTTCGACCTCCTCGGCGATGCCCGAGGACACGGCGGAGTTGCCGATGTTGGCGTTGATCTTGGTCAGGAAGTTGCGGCCGATGACCATCGGCTCGCTTTCGGGATGGTTGATGTTGCACGGCAGGATGGCACGGCCGCGGGCGATCTCGTCGCGCACGAACTCGGGCGTGATCCGGGCCGGAATGCTGGCGCCGAAGCTCTCGCCGGGGTGCTGCGCCAGCAGGCCGGCGTCGCGCACCGCCTCCAGGCGCTGGTTCTCGCGGATGGCGACGAACTCCATCTCCGGGGTGACGATGCCCCTCCGGGCGTAGTGCATCTGGGTGACGTTGGCACCGGCCGTCGCGCGGCGCGGCAGGCGGCGCGCCGGGAAGCGCACCGGGTCGAGCTTCGGATCGTGCTCGCGCGCACGCCCGAACTCCGACGTGAGCGCCGGGAGCGGCGCGGTGTCGCCGCGCTCGTCGATCCACGGCGCGCGCAACGCCGGCAGGCCCGAGGCGAGGTCGATACGGGCGTCCGGGTCGGTATACGGACCCGAGGTGTCGTAGACCGTGACCGGCGGGTTCTCCTCGCCGCCGAACACGGTCGGGGTGCGGGTCTGCACGATCTCGCGCATCGGCACGCGCAGGTCGGGGCGCGAGCCTTCGACGTAGATCCTGCGCGATCCCGGGATCGGCCGGGTCACGGCTTCGGAAAGCTGCTGGGCCTGCTGGACCAGGGAGGCGGGCACTGCGTTCATCGGCATCGTCCTGTGCGCGGCCGCGAGGGATTCGCGGACCTTGGACGAAGCGGGAGCGCCGGACGCGGATGCGTGGCGCGAAGGCCGGGACGCACCTGGACCTGCGAAGCTTCCCTACGCCGGTGTCAGCCGGATCAGGTTCGAAGGGACTGTCTCAATCCGCCGGGCCATGCCCGCGGATACCCCCGCTTCGAAGGCTATTAGACCGCGCCGGCCGCGCAGGCGCCAGCCCGCGCGGCCGCCCCGCTCAGAACGCGAGGGTCACGCCGGCCATCGGGCCGTGGAAGCGCTGGTCCAGGCCCACCGTGGCGTCGCCGCCGTGGCGGCGGACGTTGAGCTTGAACCAGTCGTATCCGGCGTGGATGCCAAAGTTCTGCGTGAAGCGGTACTCGACCAGGGCATTGGCGCGGGTGAGGTCGCCGTCGTAGTCGCCGAAGTCGCCCCAGTCGGCATCCAGGTACTGGCCCTGGGCGACGAAGCGCCAGCGCTGGTCCGCGGTGTTGAAGCCCAGGCGCACGCCGACCACGGGCGCGGTGCCGGTCTCGGACTGGCGCGCGGTGAACCTGCCGTCGTCGCTGTCGACCGCGACCTCGGCGGCCAGCTTCGCGCGCTGCGCACCGAGCTGCAGGCCGATGCTGGCGGTGGGCGACTCGACCACGGCGAAGTCGTAGACCAGGCCGCCCAGGTCGAACTCCGTGTCGAACCGCGCCGTGGTGCCGGCGGGGATCGTGGTGTCGCCGAGCACGAGGTCCTGGCCCAGGGCGTAGTCGCGATCCTGCGCGTAGCGGAAGTAGTTGAACAGCAGGCGGTGGCGGTTGCCGATCCGGAATATGCCTTCCGCGCGCGGCACGGTCCTGTCGCCGAGCGTGTAACGCCCGCTCTCGTACGCGTACGCCTGGCCGCCGAACTCGGCGTCCGCGGAAAAGCGGCTTTCGGCCTCGGCCTGCATCGCGCCCAGGCGCAGGGTGAAGCGGTCATCATCGGCCTGCGCGAAGAGCGGACAGGCCAGCAGCGTCGCGCCAATGGCGCAGGAAAGGAACGTCTTGTTCACTACGTGCATCCTGTGGGGAAGGAACCGGAGCGCGCGATTGGAGAGGAAGCCCGGTGCAGCGGCCGTGAATCGCGCGCGGTGCATGCGCGCGTGCGTTCAGCATCCACGCGCCGAGTGCCGGCACCGCATCCGCTGCGCACGACGCCGGCCAAGCGCGTGTGGACCCGGACCTGGTGTGTGCGTTCGTGCCGCGCGCCGCGCGCGCCCGCCGGTGGAAACCGGATCCGTCATGCCGGCCGCCCGCGCATGACCGTGGTGAACACGGACGATGCGCAGTGCGGTGCGTGCGTCACCACCATCGGCGACCCGATGGCAGGCTGGGATCCGCCGCGCCGGCATCGGCCCTTCCGGCGATGGTTCCGGATGCAATCAAACTGCGCCTTGACGCGCTGCATCATCGTCCGGTATTGATGGCGCCCCATGCCGAACATCCACGCCATCTTCGCGACCCGTGCTGGCGCGTTCCCCGCGAACGCGGCGGTTTCGATTGCGACGATTACCACCACCACCGGCACCATTGGGGCCGGGGTGCGGGCGCGCGTGCAGGACTGATCGACAACGCCGCTCCGCACCCGACCGGGGTGCGGGGCCGCCTGGCTTCCACCTCGACCGGACGCGGAGCCCAACCGGAGCTTCCAGAGCATGTCGTCCGCACCCCAACTCCTCGGTGATGCCGTCGCCTCCGCCGCCACGTCCGCAGTCGCCGCGCTGCGTCCCGGCGGCGTGACCCGGGTCCACAAGTTCGGCGGCAGCAGCGTCGCCGACGCCGATCGCATCGCGTCGCTTGCCCCGCTGGTGGACGACGGCGCCGACGTTCGCGTGGTCGTGGTATCGGCCATGGCCGGCGCCACCAACGCGCTGGTCGCGATGGCCGCACAGGCGGCCGCCGGCCAGGACTGGAGCGGCGAATGGGCGGCGCTGCGCGAGCGCCACCTCGCCACCGCCGCCACGATCGACCCCGGGGACCGCCATGGCCTGCGCGACGCGGTCGCGCGCGACTTCGACGGCCTGCGCGACGACCTGCTCGCACTGGCCTCGGCCACCGGCGACACCACCGCGCTCGTGGCCCAGGTGCACGGCGCCGGCGAACTGGTCTCCTCGCGCCTGGTCCAGGCCGCCCTGGGCGGCGAGGCCGCCGGCTGGCAGCGCCTGGACACGCGCGACGTGCTGGTGGTGCAGCCGGGGGAGATGGGCGTGGCCGTGGACTGGGAGGCCTCGCGCGAACGCTTCGCCGACTGGCGCAGTCGGCAACGGCCCGCGAAGGTGGTCGTGACCGGCTTCGTGGCCCGCGAGCGCGACGGCCGCTGCACCACGCTCGGGCGCAACGGCAGCGATTATTCGGCAGCGATCTTCGCCAACCTGTTCGATGCCAGCGAGCTGCTGATCTGGACCGACGTCGACGGCGTGCTCTCGGCCGACCCGCGCCTGGTGCCCGACGCCACCGTGCTGCCGACGATGTCCTACGCCGAGGCCTGCGAACTGGCCTACTTCGGCGCCAAGGTGCTGCACCCGCAGACCATGGCGCCGGTGCAATCGCGCGCGATCCCGCTGTGCATCCGCAACACGCTCAATCCGTCCGCGCCCGGCACCTGGATCCTGGCCGAGAACCCGGAAGGCGACGCGCAGGCGTCCCCGGTGAAGGGCCTGACCATCGTCCGCGACATGGCGGTGCTGGAACTGGCCGGCAACAGCATGGTGGGCGTGCCCGGCACGGCGGAGAAGCTGTTCGCGGCGCTGCACCGGGCCGGCGTGTCGGTGGTGATGATCTCGCAGGGTTCCTCGGAGCATTCGATCTGCTGCGTGGTGCGCGCCAGCCAGGCCGACCGTGCCCGCGCCGCGGTGGAGGCCGCGTTCGCCGACGCGATCGCCAGCAACGGCACCCAGGGCGTGGGCCTGACCCGCGACGTGTCGATCCTGGCCGCGGTCGGCGACGGGATGGTCGGCATCCCGGGCGTCGCCGCGCGGCTGTTCTCGGCCCTGGCCCAGGCGCAGGTGAACATCCGCGCCATCGCCCAGGGCTCGAGCGAGCGCAACATCTCGGTGGCGATCGCCGACGCCGACGCCACCCGCGCCCTGCGCGCGGCGCACTCGGCGTTCTGGCTGTCGCCGCAGACGGTCTCGATCGGGCTGATCGGCCCCGGCCAGGTCGGCCGCGCGCTGCTCTCGCAGCTGGCGGCGGTGATCCCCAAGCTGCGCGCGAACTCGCAGATCGACCTGCGCCTGCGCGGCATCGCCAACAGCGGCTACATGGCCCTGGACCATTTCGCCATCCATCCCGCCGAGGCGGTCGAACGACTGGTGGAGATGAGCACGCCCGCATTCGACCCCGACGCCTTCGCCGCCCACGTGCGCGCCGAGCACCTGCCGCACGCGCTGATCGTGGACTGCAGCGGCAGCGAGGCGATCGCGCGCCACTACCCCAAGTGGCTGGCGGCCGGCATCCACGTGGTCACCCCGAGCAAGCACGCCGGCAGCGGCGACTGGGAGCGCTACGTCGCCATCCGCGAGGCCCAGCGCAGCGGCGCGCGCTTCATGTACGAGGCCACGGTCGGCGCCGGCCTGCCGGTGATCAACACCCTGCGCAACCTGCTCGACACCGGCGACGAGATCCAGGCGATCGACGGCATGCTCTCGGGCACGCTCGCCTGGCTGTTCAACAGCTTCGACGGCAGCCGCCCGTTCTCGGCCCTGGTGCGCGAGGCGCGCGAGCTCGGCTACACCGAACCCGACCCGCGCGACGACCTCTCGGGCCTGGACGTGGCCCGCAAGCTGGTGATCCTGGCCCGCGAGGCCGGGCGCGAGCTGTCGCTGGACGACGTCGCGGTGGAGAGCCTGGTGCCCGGGCACCTGCGCGAGGCGTCGCGCGACGAGTTCCTGGCCCGCCTCGACGAGCTCGACGCGCCGATGCAGGCGCGGCTCGAGGACGCCAGGTCGAAGGGCCTGAAGCTGCGCCACATCGCCCACCTCTCGCAGGCCCAGGGCGCGCGCGTGGGCGTGGTCGCGCTGCCGGCCGACCACGCCTGCTGCCACACCCGCCTCACCGACAACCTGGTCCAGTTCACCACCGCGCGCTATGCCAGCAACCCGCTGGTGGTGCAGGGGCCGGGGGCGGGGCCGCAGGTGACCGCCGCGGGCGTGTTCGGCGATATCCTCGCGATCGCGCATTCGCTCAGCAACGGGATCGGCGCGCACTCATGAACCATTCGGCCACCGCCTTCGCGCCGGCCAGCGTCGGCAACATCGGGGTCGGCTTCGACCTGCTCGGCCACGCCATCGACGGCCCGAGGGACCTGGCGACCGTGCGCAGGATCGCCGAGCCGCAGGTGCGCATCGATGCCATCGGCGGCGACATCGCCGGGGCCGACACGCTGCCCCTCGACCCGCGGCGCAACACCGCCGGCGGCGCCCTGCTGGCGCTGCGCGAGGCGCTCGGGCTGCCGTACGGGTTCGCGCTGGAACTCCACAAGGGCGTCCCGCTGGGCTCGGGCCTGGGCGGATCGGCGGCCTCGTGCGTGGCCGCGCTGGTGGCGGCCAACGCCCTGCTCGACGCGCCGCTGCCGCGCGAGGCGCTGTACCGCTTCGCGCTCGACGGCGAGGCGATCTCCAGCGGCAGCCGCCATGGCGACAACGTGGCCCCGATGCTGCTGGGCGGCGTGGCCCTGGCCACCGAGGCGCGCGCGCTGCGCATCGCCGCCCCCGACTGGCTGCACGCGGTGGTGGTGCACCCCGACCAGGTGCTGGAGACGCGCCGTTCGCGCGAGGTGCTGGCGGCGCCCTATCCACTGGCCGACGTAGTGCGCCAGGGCGCGCACCTGGCCCAGTTCCTGCTCGGCTTGCAGCACGACGACGCCGACCTGCTCCGCGACGGCCTGCGCGACGTGCTGGTGGAGCCGCGCCGCGCGCCGCTGATCCCCGGCTTCTCCGCGGTCAAAGCCGCCGCGCTCGAGCACGGCGCGCTCGGCGCCAGCATCTCCGGCGGCGGCCCCAGCGTGTTCGCCTGGTTCGACGCGCGCGCGGCGGCCGAACGTGCCGCGCCGGCGATGCGCCAGGCCTTCGTCGACGCCGGGTTCGACGCCCGCGCCTACGTGACCCCGGTCAATGCCCCGGCGGCGGAGGTGGTGGCGCGATCGTCCGCGCAGCCGGCGCCGGCCCGGGCCGCGACCGGCGCCTGACCCGCTCTGCCACGGACGCGCCGCGTCCGCCCACGCCAGGACATCCGCAGGACACGCATGCACTTCATCAGCACCCGGGGACAGGTGCCCCCGACCCCCATCGACGCCGCCCTGGTCGCCGGTCTCGCGCCGGACGGCGGCCTGTACGTGCCCGAACGAATCCCGGCCCTGGCCGACTGGTCGCCGCTGCCCACCCTGCCCGCGACCGCGCGGCGGACCCTGGCGCCCTACTTCGCCGGCTCCATGCTGCGCGACCGGCTCGAGGCGATCTGCGCCGACGCGTTCTCGTTCGACGCACCGCTGCGTCCGCTGGCCGGTGCCGGCGACCACGTGCTGGAGCTGTTCCACGGCCCCACCGCCGCGTTCAAGGATTACGCCGCGCGCTTCCTGGCGCGGGCGCTCGAGGGCCTGCGCGACCGGACCGCGCCGCCGACCACGATCGTGGTCGCGACCTCGGGCGACACCGGCGCCGCGGTCGCGGCCGCCTTCCACCGCCGACCCGGCTTCCGGGTGGTGATCCTGTACCCCGACGGCAAGGTCTCGCCACGCCAGGCCCACGGGCTGGGCTGCTGGGGCGACAACGTGGCCGCCTACCGCGTCGCCGGCAGTTTCGACGACTGCCAGCGCCTGGCCAAGCAGGCGCTGGCCGACGCGGCGCTGCGCGCGCGGGTGCCGCTGGGCTCGGCCAACAGCATCAGCCTGGGCCGGCTGCTGCCGCAGGCCGCGTACTACGCGCACGCGGCCACGCACTTCCACGCCGCGCACGGCCAGGCGCTCAACTTCATCGTGCCCACCGGCAACCTCGGCAACGCCAGTGCCGCGTTCGTGGCGCGCAGCATGGGCGCGCCGGTCGGCGAGATCCGCCTGGCCTGCAATGCCAACGACACCCTGCCGCGCTACTTCGCCGGCGCCGAGTACGTCGCGCAGCCCACCCGCGCCACCCTGGCCAATGCCATGGACGTGGGCGCGCCGAGCAACTTCGAGCGGCTGCGCCACTGGCATGCCGACGACGACGCCCTGCGCGCCGGCTTCGTGGCCGCGTCGGTGGACGACGCGACGATCCGCGCGGTGCTGCGCGAGGCGCCCGCGCGCCACGGCATCGTCGCCTGTCCGCACACGGCCACCGGACTGAAGCTGCTGCAGGACCTGCGTACCGCGGGCGACGCGCGCCCGTGGGCGGTGGTCGCGACCGCGCATCCGGCCAAGTTCGAGAGCATCGTCGAACCGCTGGTCGGGCGCGTGGTGGAGCCGCCGCCGGCGCTGGCCGAATGCCTGGCACGGCCTGCCCGCGCAGTGGCGATGGCACCCGAGTACCACGCGCTGAAGGCGGTGCTGGAGGGTTAGGGACCGGAACTTCCGACCTGCCCCACGCACGCGGCAGCCACGCCCTCAGCGTGCCGCCATGAACGCCTCGATCTCGTCGGCGCTGCGCGCCAGGCCGTCGGTGAGCACTTCGTGGCCGTCCTTCGTGATCGCCACGTCGTCCTCGATCCGGATCCCGATGCCACGCCACTTCGCGGCCACGCTGGTGTCGTCGGCGGGTACGTAGAGCCCCGGCTCGATCGTGAACACCATGCCCGGCTCGAGCAGGCGCGATTCGCCATCGATCCGGTAGTCGCCCACGTCGTGCACGTCCAGCCCGAGCCAGTGTCCGGTCTTGTGCCGGTAGTAGCGCTTGTAGGCGCCGCTGGCGAGGTTGCGTTCGAGGCTGCCCTTGAGCAGGCCCAGGCGCAGCATCCCCTCGGTCAGCACCCGCACCGCGGCTTCGTGGCCAGCCTCGTAGGGCACGCCCGGGCGCGCCTGTTCCAGCGCCGCGGCGCGGGCGGCGTCGACCAGGTCGTGCAGCTCGCGCTGCGGTTTCGTGAAGCGGCCATTGGCCGGGAAGGTGCGGGTGATGTCGGCGGCGTAGCCGTGGTACTCGGCACCCGCATCGATCAGCACCAGGTCGCCGTCGCGCGCCTGGCCGCGGTTGGCGCGGTAGTGCAGCACGCAGGCATTGGCGCCGGCGCCGACGATGCTGTTGTACGCCGGCTCGGCGCCCGCGGCGCGGAACACCCGTTCCAGCTCGGCCTGCAGTTCGTATTCGCGCACCCCCGGCCGCGCGGCGCGCATCGCCGCCTCGTGCGCCTGCATGCTGATGCGCGCGGCGTGGCGCATCAGCTTGAGCTCGTCGCGCGACTTGAACAGCCGCATCTCGTCGAGCAGGTGGCCCAGCTCGAGGAACTCGTGCGGCGGCTGCGCGCCCAGGCGCACCTGGGCCCGGACCCGGTTGAGCCAGCCGATCAGCTTGAGGTCGAATTCGGTGTCGCGGCCAAAGTGGTAGTAGACCCGGGTCCGGCCCTCGAGCAGGCCCGGCAGGATCTCGTCGAGGTCGTCGATCGGGTAGGCGTCGTCCATGCCGTAGGCCTCGACCGCGCCCTCGGGACCGGCGCGCGGCCCGTCCCAGCCCTCGCGCTCGGGGTCGCGCTCGCGGCAGAACAGCAGCGCCTCGCCATGGCGGCGGCCCGGCACCAGCACCAGCACCGCCTCGGGCTCGGGGAAGCCGGTGAGGTACCACAGGTCGGAATCCTGGCGGTAGGGGAAGTACGTGTCCCGGCTGCGGATCCGCTCGGGGGCGGCCGGCAGCACCAGGATCGCGTCCTCGCCGGCCATCCGCATCAGCTGGCGGCGGCGGCGCGCGTACGCCTGGGCCGGGATCCCGGTCGGCGCTCGCACCGGCGCGGCCATCAGTTCAGGCGGCCGCGGTGGCGCGGCCCCAGGGCGCAGTCGCCGTGCAGCAGCAGCGCCGCCACCCGCACGTACTCCTCGATCTCGGCCAGCGCCTGCTCGTCCTCCTGGTCGCCGCCGTCCTCGGGCATGGCCGCCGCCAGCCGGACCAGGTCGGCCAGCGCCTCGGCACCCTCCTCCGACAGCGGCGGCGCCGGGCCGGCGGCCAGGCCGAAGGCGCCGACGAAGCCCCGGCACCATTCGAACAGGGCGCCGCTGCGGGCGTAGAGCGGGGCCTCGGGGTCGGGCAGCAGCAGGTCGAAGCCGAAGGCCTGGTCCTCCATCTGCGCGGCGGTGGCCCGGCCCAGGCGATCCAGGACCCCGCCCGGCGCGACCGCCTCCAGGCCCTCGTCGGCCATGACCCGGGCCGGCCAGTCGGGGCCGGCCTGGCCGCCACCGGCCAGCCAGCCGCACAGCCCGCCGTGCAGCTCGGACCCGCCGCAGGCCAGGCCGTGCTCGCGGCCCGCGGCCTCCACCTCCGGCAGCGAAGGCATGGATTCGGACACGTATGGCTCCTGTCTGGGAAGCGCGCAGTCTAGAACGTGTTTCCCGCGGCTGCATGCCGGCATGCGCCCGCCGCAGTGGACGCGGCGCGGGCGCGGCTTGTTGCCGGACGCCGCGCGCGCCTACACTCGCCCGGTCACTTACGCGAGCGCAGGGGTCCGCGTGTCGACCAACCCGGGGGATCTGCAGCTGCTGGTTGCGGCGGCGACCGCATCGGTGCTGCTGGTCGCGCTGCTGTTCATCATGTTGCACCGGCGCCGCCGCGAGCGCAGCTACATCGAGCAGCTGCGCGACCGCGAGGAGCGCCTGAAGCTGGCGCTGTGGGCGACCGACGAACGCTACTGGGCCTACGACGTGGCCAGCGGCCGGATCCATCGCCTGGCCGGGGAATCACGCAACAGCCCGTCGGGCGAGCTGGCCGAGGAGAGCATCGACGCCGCGGAACTGGTCCACCCCGAGGACCTGGCGATGGTGCGCCGCCGGGTGGACGACTACCTCGCCGGGCACACCGATACGTTCCTGGCCGAACTGCGCGTGGCCAACGACCGCGGCGAATGGGTATGGATGCGCGCCCGCGGCCGCGCGGTCTCGCGCGACGCCCAGGGCCGCATCCAGCGCATCGCCGGAACCGCGCTCAACATCACCGGCACCCGCGAGGCCGACCGCGAGCTGCGCATCTCCAGCGAAGTGCTGCGCAGCATGAACGAGGCGGTGGCGGTGATCGACCGCAACTTCGATTTCGTCTCGGTCAACCCCGCGTTCCTGCGCATGACCGGCTACGATGAGGACGACGTCATCGGCCGCAACGCCAGCGTGCTCGACAGCCTCCAGCACGACGCCGCGTTCTACCAGCACATCCGCGAGCAGATCCGGCGCAAGGGCCGCTGGAACGGCGAGATCTGGCAGCGGCGCAAGGACGGCGAGGAGTTCCTGTGCCAGATCGAGTCGAGCACGGTCTACGACAAGAACGGCCAGCTGATCCTGTACGTGATGGTGCTCAACGACATCACCCAGCAAAAGCGCGCCGAGCAGGAACTGCGCTACCTGGCCAACTTCGACACCCTGACCAACCTGCCCAACCGTTCGCTGCTGTCCGAGCGCCTGTCGCGCGCGATCGTGCGCGCGCACCGCGAGGACAACCGGATCGCGGTGCTGTTCCTGGACCTGGACCGGTTCAAGGACGTCAACGACTCGCTCGGCCACGCCGCCGGCGACCGGATCCTGCGCGCGGCGGCCGCGCGCCTGCAGCAGACCGTGGGCATGCACCACACCGTGGCCCGGCTGGGCGGCGACGAGTTCACCGTGGTGCTCGAGAACCTGGACTCGCCCGAGGAGGCCGACCACGTCGCGCGCGAGATCATCATGGCCTTCGAGGCGCCGCTGCTGCTCGACGACCGGCGCGAGATCGCGATCTCGCCATCGATCGGCATCAGCCTCTACCCCGACCACGCGCACGTGCCGACCGAGCTGCTCAAGCAGGCCGACACCGCGATGTACCAGGCCAAGGCCGCCGGCCGCCGCACCTTCATGCGCTACGACGACGCCATGGACGTGGCGGTGCGCCAGCGCGCCACGATCTCCGGCGCGCTGCGCAAGGTGCTCGACCGAGGCGAACTGCGTCTGGTGTTCCAGCCGCAGCTGGCGCTGGCCGAGGGCCGGATCACCGGGGTCGAGGCGCTGCTGCGCTGGCAAAGCGACGAGCATGGCGACATTCCGCCGGCCGACTTCATCCCGATGGCCGAGGAGAGCGGCCTGATCCTGGAGATCGGTGAATGGGTGCTGCGCGAGGCCTGCCTGACCCTGCAGCGCTGGCGCCAGCACGGGCTGACCGAGCTCACCGTCTCGGTCAACGTCTCGGTGCTGCAGCTGCTGCGCGGCGACTTCCCCGAGGTGGTCAGCCGCGTGCTGGCCGACATCGAACTGCCGCCCAGCTCGCTCGAACTGGAACTGACCGAGAGCGTGTTGATGGCCAATGCCGAGCACACCGCGGCCAAGCTGCAGGCCTTCCGTGAACTGGGCGTGTCGCTGGCGATCGACGACTTCGGCACCGGATATTCCTCGCTGGCCTACCTCAAGCGCCTGCCGATCACCACGATCAAGATCGACAAGGCCTTCATCGGCGACCTCACCCATGACCCGGAGGACGCGGCGATCACCAGCACGGTCATCACCATGGCCCATTCGCTGGGCCTGAACGTGGTCGCCGAGGGCGTGGAGACCGAGGCCCAGGTCCGGTTCCTGCGCGAGCACGCGTGCAACGAGGTCCAGGGGTTCTGGCTGTCGCCGCCGCTGGAGGCGCACGCCTGCCTGGCCTTCATCCGCAACTGGCGCCCGGCCCGGGAGGGCACCCCGCCGCGGCCGGTGGCCGCGCCTTGACCGCCCCGCGCCGCCTGCCTATCGTGCCGGCATGGACCGCCCCGACGTGCTTGCCCAGCTCCGCGCCCTGACCGCGCGCATCGACGCGCTGGTCGCGCGGGCGCAGCAGCTCGCCGAGGAGAACCGGTCGC
This sequence comes from Luteimonas wenzhouensis, assembly GCF_007859305.1. GTDB lineage: Bacteria > Pseudomonadota > Gammaproteobacteria > Xanthomonadales > Xanthomonadaceae > Luteimonas > Luteimonas wenzhouensis. Next base: position 256,292 of record NZ_VOHE01000004.1, on the reverse strand, counting down.
TGCGCCAGCAGCAGGAGCAGCTCGCCGGCGAACGCTCGCAGCTGCTGGCCAAGAACGAGCAGGCGCGCTCGCGGGTCGAGGCCATGATCGCGCGGCTCAAGTCGCTGGAGCAGCACACGTGAGCGCGCGCGCATGAGTTCGACCACCGAGGCGGTGAGCGTGCGCGTGCTCGACCGCGAGTACACCGTCGGCGTCGCCCCCGACCAGCGCGAGAGCCTGGCCGCCGCGGCGCGGCTGCTCGATGGGCGCATGCGCGAGGTGCGCGGCGGCAACCGCATGGCCGCCGTGGACCGGGTCGCGGTCCTGGCCGCGCTGAACCTGGCGCACGAACTGCAACAGCTGCGCGAGGAGAACGAGCACCGCGACCGCGAGATGGCGCGCATGCTCGAGGACCTGCAGCGCAAGCTCGACGCGCTGATCGACGCGCGCTGATCCCGCGGCCGGGCGCCGGCATCGGCCGCATCGGGGTTCACGCTCGTGAACTGCAGGCCCGCCCCGCCGACGAACGGCCTTGGCAGTGCCCCCGGCCCGGCTATACTTCCCCCACGTCCTCTGCCGTGTCCGACGGCATGCGCAACATTCGCCTTGTCCCTTAAGACGACCTCGGGGATGCAGCGAAGTCCGGGAGAGCAGGTCCGCCTCGCAGCGGGAAGCCCGAAGGATGACGAGCGTCCCCACTTGAACCCCGGGTTCAAGGTCGTTTCGCAGGCATCGGCATGGCGGAGGACGTATTCATTCCGCCTGCAGCGCGCGCGCGCCACCACGGCCATGGCGCGGGCACGCTTCCGCAGCCCCGCCGCTGCGGTCACAATGGCGCCATGCGCCAGCTCCCGTTCCCCAGATGAGCGAACCCCGCGTCGCGCTCCGGCGCGCGATGCGCGACCGCCGCCGCGCGCTGTCCGCGCCGGCGCGGATCGCGGCCGCCGAGGCCCTGGCCGAGCGCCTGCTGGCGCTGCCGTTCGCGCCACGCACCGGTTGCGTGGCCGGGTACTGGGCGATGGACGGGGAAATCCCGCTGCATGCCTGGCAGCTGCGCCTGCCGCGCGGCCTGCGCTACTGCCTGCCGGTGCTGCACCGCGACCGCAGCCTGCGCTTCGCGCCGTGGGCGCCGGGCGCACCGCTGGCGCCCAACCGCTACGGCATCCCCGAGCCCGAGGTGCCCGAGGCGGCGCTGCTGGCGCCGGCGCAACTCGACCTGGTGGTGGTGCCGCTGGTGGCCTTCGATACGCGCTGCCACCGCATCGGGATGGGGGGAGGCTGGTACGATCGCAGCTTCGCGTTCCGCGCCACGCGGCCCGCGCCACCGTACCTGGTGGGCGCGGGCTTCGCGTTCCAGCAGACCGGCCCGATCCCGGCCGAAGCCTGGGACGTGGCCCTGGACGCGGTCTGCACCGACACCGACACCTTCCTCCCGACATCCTGAGATGAGCACCCGCAAGCGCTACTGGCTGATGAAGTCCGAACCCACGGATTTCTCCATCGACGACCTCGAACGCGTGGTCACCGAGCCGTGGACCGGGGTGCGCAACTACCAGGCGCGCAACTTCATGCGCCAGATGCAGGTCGGCGACGGCGTGCTGTTCTACCACTCCAACACCCAGGTGCCGGGCATCTACGGCATCGCCGAGGTCGCCAGCACGCCCTACCCCGACCCGACCCAGTTCCAGAAGAGATCGAAGTACTTCGACCCCAAGGCCACGCGCGAGCAGCCGCGCTGGGACCTCGTGGACGTGCGGTTCGTGCGCAAGCTCGCGCGCCCCGTGCCGCTGGAGGAGATCCGCGCCCACGCCGACGCCCTGGGCGAGGAGTTCGCGCTGGTCCGCAAGGGATCGCGGCTGTCGGTGATGCCGGTCACCGCGGCGCAATGGAAACTGCTGCTGGGCCTGGAAAAGGCCTGAGCCGCGCGAGCCGCGGCCGCGAACCGGCCGTCCCGGCGGCGCCCGCCGCCCCGCCCCCGAACCCACGCACATGTCCGAACTCAAGCGCCTGGCCGGCGAGAAGGCCATCGAATTCGTCGAGGACGGCAGCGTCGTCGGCGTCGGCACCGGTTCCACCGTGGCCTACTTCATCGAGGCGCTCGGCCGGATCCGCGACCGGATCGCGGGCGCGGTGTCGAGCTCGGAGCAGAGCACGCGCCAGCTGAAGTCGCTCGGCATCGAGGTGCTCGACCTCAATGCGGTCGGGCCGCTGCGGCTGTACGTGGACGGCGCCGACGAGTGCGATCCGCACCGCAGGCTGATCAAGGGCGGCGGCGCCGCGCTGACCCGCGAGAAGATCATCGCCCAGGCCAGCGACCGCTTCATCTGCATCATCGACCCGGCCAAGCAGGTGCCGGTGCTCGGGCGCTTCCCGCTGCCGGTGGAGGTGATCCCGATGGCGCGCAGCCTGGTCGCGCGCGAGATCCTGGCGATCACCGGCGGCCAGCCGGTGTGGCGCGAGGGCGTGGTCACCGACAACGGCAACTGGGTGCTCGACGTGCATGGCCTGCAGATCGTCGATCCGGTGGTGATGGAGGAGCGGCTCAACCAGATCCCCGGCGTGGTCAGCGTGGGCCTGTTCGCGCGCCGCCCGGCGGACGTGGTGATCGTCGGCGGCGAACCGCCGCAGGTGCTGCGCTGAGGTCCCCGGCGGCGCCCGCGCCTGGCGCGCGGCGCCGACGGCGGATCAGCGCGACAGGCCCACCGCCAGTGGCCGCGCCTGGCGGCGCGGTGCGGCGCGCCGGCGCGCGGGCACGACCGAAGCGCGCCGGCGGCGTGCGGGCGCCATTGCGGCCGGCGCGGGCGTATCGACCGTACGCAGCCGGGACCAGGCCAGCCACCGGGCCATGGCCAGTGCCGCGGCGGGCAGCCCCAGCAGCCACAGCGACACCCAGCCCAGCTGCGCGCTGGCCGTGCGCGCTGCGGGCAGCGACAGCACCGCGACGGCGGCGAGGAACAGCAGGCCGAGCAGCGCGGCCTCGACCAGGCGCAGCGGATCGGTGGAGGTCTGGAGGTTGGCGGATCGTGTCATGGCGGTGGCTCCCGGGCTTGGCCACAGGGTCCACGGCGGCCATCTCAGGGGCTGCGACGCCGCGCCGCGCTCAGTAGCCGGCGGCGTCCAGCGCCCTGGTCGCGACCGCCCGGCCGACATCGATCAGCTCGGCCGCGCGCCAGAACTCGTAGAACGAGCACACGTCGCGCGGGATCCGGATCAGCAGCTCGGGCGGATCCAGCGCCAGCTGCACGCGCGAGATCTGCGCCTGCATCGTGTCCAGCGAGCGCGCCATGATCTCGGGCAGGCCCATGCGCATGGCATCGCCCTCGTCGCCGCCGGCCGCGCGCTCGAGCCATTGGCCGAGCCGGCTGGTGATCGTGGGCCCGCCGTCCTCCGGCTGCGCGCGGGCCGGCTCGCCGGGCGGACGGCGCGGCCAGCCGTGCATGTCCACCGCGACCAGCCGGTGCGCGTCCGACAGGCGCGTGGCCGCGATCGGGAGTGGCGCCAGCAGCCCGCCGTCGACCAGCGCGCGGCCGTTCACCCGGTGCGGGGTGAACAGGCCGGGGATCGCGAACGAGGCACGCAGCGCGTCCCACAGCCGGCCCTCGCGGATCCAGACCTCGCGCTGGCGCTCCAGGTCCACCGCGACCGCGGTGAACGCAACCGGCAACGACTCGATCGGCGGGTCGCCCACCACCTCGCGCATCGCGTCCACCAGGCGCGCGCCGCGCAGCACGCCGGAGCGGCGCCAGCCCGGGTCGAGCAGGCGCAGGAAGTCGCGTCGCGACATCGTCCGCAGGCGCTGGTGGAACTGACGCAGGCGCCCGGTGGCGAAGATGCCGCCCACCAGCGCCCCGCTCGAGGAGCCGCACACGGCCTCGATCCGGAAGCCACGCTCCTCCAGCACTTCGATCACCCCGATCTGGGCCAGGCCGCGCGCCCCGCCAGCGCCCAGCACCAGGGCGATCGGCTCGCCGCGCGGCGCGATGCGGACCCCGCCCCCGGCCGCCGCCACGCTCAGCGCTCGTAGTTCGACAACGCCAGCTGCAGCAGCGACTTGGCCTGCTCGCGCAGCGCCGGCGGATCGACGATCTCGGCGTCGGCGCCGTAGTGCAGCACGTCCATCAGCAGTTCGCGCGAGGCGCTGAAGGGCACCTTGAGCTCGTAGCGGCCGTCGGGCAGGTGCCGGCCCTGCTGCTGCGAATGCCAGTGTTCGTCGGCCACCCAGCGCGCGGCCTTGGCGCTGAACACGATCGTGGCCACGCCCCGGGCCGGGCCGGAGAAGATGCCGTAGCTGCCGGCCAGCTGGCGGTCGAGCTCCGCCTCGTCGAGGTCGCGCGCCGTGGCGTCGAGTACGCGCGCGGCGCTGATCCGGTCGACCGAGAAGCTGCGCAGGCCCTCGCGATCGTGGTCCCAGGCATCGAGGTACCAGTTGTCGCGGTAGTGGGTGACCCGCTGCGGCGAGACCGTGCGCCGGGTCTTCTCGTCGGTCGAGCGGGCGCGGTAGTCGAACGCCAGCTGCCGGCGCTGCAGCACCGCCGAACACACGGTGCGGAACGCCTGCTCGTCCATGCGCCGGCCGCGGTGCGGGATCACCCGCACGCGCTCGACCGGCCAGCGCTTGCCCGCCGAATGCTCGTCGAGCAGCTTCTCGATCCGCGCCTGCAGCGGCGCCAGCGCGCTCGACAGCACCCCGCCGCCGCTGCGCGCGAGCAGCTGCTGGGCGGCCAGCAGCGCGTGCAGCTCGTCGGAATTGAGCCACAGGCCGGGCAGTTCGAAGCGCCCGGCCTCCTCGGCGTCGTAGCGGAACCCGGCCTCGCCGTCGCCGACCACCGGCGCCATCAGCGCATCGCGCAGGAACGCCAGGTCGCGGTAGACCGTGGCCCGGGAGCATTCGAGTTCCTCGCGCAGGCGCGCCACCGTGACCGGGTAGCGCGCGGTCTTGAGGATCCGGTGCAGGGAGAGGATGCGTTCGTATCGGTCCATGGCCCCGATTATGCGCCCCCGCGCGCCGCCTGGCCCGGGTCGCGGCCAGGGCCCCCGGCCCGGCGGGGATTTGCAGCGGCGCGGCCGCGACCGCACCATGTGCGCCGGTTCGGACAAGGCGCACACGACCAGCACGTGGCCAGCAGCATCGCACCAGCACGCGGACGGGGCACGCCCCGCCCCTCGGGGCATCGCCCCGCCAGCGGGAGGCCGGCATGGCCCTGTGGCTGACGCTCGCCATCCTGGCCGGGGCCATCGCCCTGTTCGTCACCGAAAAGCTCCGGGTCGACGTGGTGGCGCTGCTGGTGATGACCGCGCTGATGGTCAGCGGGGTGATCACCGTGCCCGAGGCCCTCTCGGGCTTCAGCAGCCAGGCCACGGTCATGGTCGCGGCCATGTTCGTGCTCAGCGGGGCGCTGCAGCGCAACGGCGCGCTGGTGGCCGTGGGCGAGGTGCTGTCGCGGATCCGCTGGCAGTGGCTGTTCCTGCTGGTGATGCTGGTGCTGGTGGCGGGGCTGGCCGCGTTCGTCAACAACACTGCCACCGTGGCCGTGTTCCTGCCGCTGGTGCTGGCCGCGAGCACCGCCAACCGCTGGGCGCCCTCGAAGTTCCTGATCCCGCTGTCGTACATGTCCCAGGCCGCCGGCGTGTGCACCCTGGTGGGCACCTCGACCAACCTGCTGGTGGACGCGATGGGCCGCGAGGCCGTGGGCGTTGGCTTCACCCTGTTCGAATTCGCGCCCCTGGGGATCGTGTTCGTCGGCATCTGCATGGCCTACCTGCTGACCGTGGGCCACTGGCTGCTGCCCGAGCGCGGCGTGCCCGGCAGCGAGGAGACCGAGCACGTGGGCCGCTACGTGGCCGAACTGCTGGTGCCGGAGGACTCCGAGGCGATCGGCCTGCGTCGCGACCAGCTGGTGCCGGGCAGCGTCGAGGACGCGGTGGTGCTCGAGATCCTGCGCCGGCGGCGCCCGCTCACCGACCCGGACGCGGTCGTGCAGGCCGGCGACCGGCTGCTGGTGCGGGGCGAATGGCGCGCGATCGGCGCGGTGCGCAAGGCCCGGCGGCTGCGCTTCGACCACGTCGCGGGCGAACTGGACGACGACGTCGAGCGGGTCCAGGTCGAGGCGATGGTCTCGCCCGGTTCGCACCTGATCGGCAACACCCTGGCCGGGATGCGCTTCGCGCACATGTACCGCGCCCGGGTGCACGGCATCCACCGGCGCCTGCTCGACATCCGCCAGCCGCTCGACCAGGTCCAGCTCAGCCTCGGCGACGTGCTCCTGATCGATGCCCCGGAGACGGCGATCGAGGACCTGCGCGCGGACAAGGGCATGATCGTGCTGGGCACCCGCAAGGAAGCCAAGGTAGACGTGCGCCGCGCCAGCCTGTCGGCACTGGTGATGGCGGCGACGATCGCGGTCGCGGCGCTGGGCTGGCTGTCGATCGTGCAGGCGGCGCTGGTCGGCTGCGCCGCGCTGCTGGTGTTCCGGCTGATGGAGCCGGACGAGGCCTACCGGGCGATCGACTGGCGGGTGATCCTGCTGCTGGCGGGGATCATCCCGCTCGGCGTGGCGTTGCAGAAGTCCGGGGGCGCGGCGCTGGCGGCCGACTTCATCATCTCCAACCTGGGCCAGTTCGGGCCGCTGGCCGCGCTCGCCGCGGTCTACCTGATCACCGCGGTGGCCACCGAGTTCATGAGCAACAACGCCTCGGCGGTGCTGGTGGTGCCGATCGCGCTGGCCGCGGCCGAGTCGCTGGGCGTGGACCCCAAGCCGATGCTGGTGGCGGTCGCCTTCGCCGCCTCGACCAGCTTCGCCACCCCGATCAGCTACCAGACCAACACCATGGTCTTCACCGCCGGCGGCTACAGGTTTTCCGACTTCGTGCGCCTGGGCATCCCGCTCAACATCCTGTTCTGCACCGCCGCGATCGTGCTGATCCCGCGCTACTTCCCGTTCTGATCCGGCCCGGAGCGTGATGCGGTGCGCTTCCCGCGCGCGCGCGGCCATGGCACGCTGGGGCGGGAGCCAGGGGAAGGGGAAACGCATGCGACCTGCGCCGGGCGCGCTGCCGGCCGTACTGTCGGCCGCCGGATTCGGCCTGTTGCTGTGGCTTGGAGTGTCGGTGGCGGTGCTGCCGCACGGCACCGGCATGGCCGCGCTGCGCGCGCCGCAGATGTGGGCGCTGCTGCTGGCCCTGGGGCTGCTGTGCGCCGCGGCGGGCAGCGCGCTGGCCGGGGCCCGGCCGCGCGCCGCGCGCGAGCTGCTGCGCGCGGCCACGCCCTGGCAACGCCGCAGGAACCTGCTGGTGGCGATCGCGGTGGTACTGGCGCTGGCCACGGGCGTGCTGCTGACCCCGGGCCAGGGCGGGGCCGGCCGGGTCCTGGCCCTGAGCTTCGCCGGCATGTCGCTGGCCGGCGCCGCATTCGGCGCGGTGACCGCCGATGCGGTGGCCGATGCCATGCAGGGCGCGCCCGCGACACTGCCGCCCCTGGCCGTGCCGGCGCGGCTGCTGGCGGCGCTGCTGACCGGGCTGGCGCTGATGTTCGCCCTGCTCTCCGGGCTGCTGGCCGTGGGCGGGGGCGGGTTCCGGATGCTGACCATCCTGCTGGTCCTGGGCGTGCTGGCGGCCGCGACCCAATGGCTCGACGGCCGCCACGCGCGCCGCGACGGGCGGGCGGCGGCAGGGCCGGCCGGCCGTCCGGCCTGGTGGCCGTGGCTGCTGCTGGCGGGGGTCCCGGGCCTGGCCCTGGCCACGGCCTCGCTGGGCGTGGGCGGGATCACCGGCTGGCTCTGGGTGGTGGCCATCGCCTCCTTCGCCGGAAGCCTGGCGGCGTGGCCGGCCAGGCCTCCGGCGCCCGTGCACGGGGCCGGACGCGCTGGGCAAGCATGACCGCTTGCGGCACAATGGCTTGCCTGCCGCTTCCACGCACCGGAGTCCCCCATGCTCGCCGGGTGGTGGCTGGCCCTGGTGGGCCTGCCCGTCTTCCTGCAGCCGATGCCCGAAGCGCCGCAACTGCCGGCGGCGCTCGCGGTCGCGTCCGGCCAGGTGTCGCTGCGCCAGCCGTGCCTGCGGCTGGTGTGCGCCGACGCCGAGTGGCAGGGGCTGCTGCCGCGGGTGGTGGACGCGCAGCGCGCGCCCGGGGCGGTGGACCGGATCCGGGCGATGCGCCTGCCGCAGCTGGCCTCGCGGCGCTATATCGGGCTGCACTCGCCGGCCTCGCGCCGTGACTGGTTCTCTTCCACCGGCAGCCATGCGCTGTTCGCGGCCCGCTACGGCGTGGAGGCGGTGCGCAATCCGGACACCCGGGTGCAGCTGGAGTTCGGCACCGGCTACCGGCTGCAGCCCTACGCCGACTGGGGCGCCGCCGACCAGGGGCTGGTGGCCTCGGGCCTGATGCGCTGGAACCAGCGCCTGGGCGAGCGCGCGGCGCTCAACCAGCAGGTGCGGATCGAACGTGGTCGCGAGCACGCCTTCGTGCGCCAGACCATCGGCCTGGACCTGCGGCTGGACCCGCAGTGGTCGCTGCTGGGTGACGTGGAACTGCGCCACGACACCGCCGGCAACGGCGGCGAGGGCCGCACCGACCGCGAAGGCTCGCTGCGGCTGCGCTACGCCTTCTGATCCCGCCGGACCGGCGCCCCCGCCGCGTCCGTGCCCGTGCAGGCGTCCCCCGCCTCAGCCGGCTTGGCCGAGCAGGTCACCCGCCCCGTCCTCCAGCAGCCGGCGCGCGGCCTCGCGCCCCAGCGCCTCGGGCTCGTCCCCGGCGACCTCCACCCGCACCGCGCGCCCGTCGGCGGCGCTCCCGACCAGGCCCGACAGCCGCAGGCCGGCGCCCGCTTCCTCGGCGAAGGCCGCCACCGGCACGTGGCAGCTGCCGTGCAGGGCCCGGTTCATCGCCCGCTCGGCGCCCACGCAGCGCCGCGTGGGGGCATCGTCCAGCGCCGCCAGCAGGCGCGCGGTGCGGGCGTCGCCGTCCAGGCACTCGACCGCGATCGCGCCCTGCGCCGGGGCCGGCAGCCACCGCGGCGGCGCCAGGCGGGCACGGATCCGCGCCTCCAAGCCCAGCCGCCGCAGACCGGCGCAGGCCAGCACGATCGCGTCGTAATCGCCGGCGTCCAGCCGCGCCAGGCGGGTGTTCACGTTGCCGCGCAGGTCGAGCAACCGCAAGTCCGGGCGGACCGCGCGCAGCTGCGCCTGCCGCCGCAGCGACGAGGTGCCCACCCGGGCGCCGCGGGGCAGCGCGTCGAGCCCGTCGAAGGCATTGCTGACGAAGGCGTCGGCCGGATCGTCGCGCGGCAGGATCGCGGGCAGCACGAAACCCGGCTCCAGTTCCATCGGCACGTCCTTGAGCGAATGCACCGCGCAGTCGGCCTCGCCGCGCTGCATCGCCAGCTCCAGCTCCTTGAGGAACAGACCCTTGCCGCCGATCGCCGCCAGCGAGCGATCCAGGATCTCGTCGCCGCGGGTGCTCAGCGGCAGCAGTTCGACCTCCAGGCCCGGGTGCGCCGCACGCAGCCGCGCGGCGACGTGCTCGGTCTGCCACAGGGCGAGCGGGCTCTTGCGGGTGGCGATGCGCAGTCGTTCCATGCCGGCATTATCCCGCAGCCGCGGCCCCGGCGCCGGAACCGCGCTACAGGTTGCGGATCGTCGCGCGCAGCTGGGCCACGCAGCGGCGGCTGACGTCCAGCGGCCGGTCGCCGTTGCGCAGGATCGCGTGCACCTGGCCGTCGATCGAGCGCCTGAGCTCGACCAGCTCGTCGCGCGCCACCAGGCAGTTGCGGTGGATGCGCACGAAACGCTCGCCGAACTCCTCCTCCAGCGACTTGAGTGACTCCTCGATCAGGTCCTGGCCGCGGGCGTGGTGGACCACGACGTACTTCTCCTCGGCCTGCAGGTAGCGCACCTCGTCGATCGGGATCAGCCGCAGGCTGCCGCGCAGCCGGGCGCACAGGTGGGTGCGGCGCTTGCCCGCCGCCGCCGGCGCCGTGCCGTCGCCGCGCGCCGCGGCCAGCGCCCGGGCGCGCTGCAGCGCCGAGGCCAGGCGTTCCTGGCGCACCGGCTTGACCAGGTAGTCCACCGCCTCGGCGTCGAAGGCCGACAGCGCGTGCGCGTCGTAGGCGGTGCAGAACACCACCACCGGGCGGCGCTCGAAGTCCTTGAGGTGGCGCGCGACCTCGAGCCCGTCGATCCTGGGCATGGCGATGTCCAGCAGCAGCAGGTCGGGGTCGTGCTCGGCGCAGGCGTGCAACGCCTCCTGGCCGTCGCCGGCCTCGGCGACCACCTCGACCCCGGCCTCGTCGGCGAGCAGCTGGCGCAGGCGCTCGCGGGCGAGGGGCTCGTCGTCGGCGATGACGATCTTCACCTGGACACCGGCTCCAGCGGAAGCACGATCCTGCAGGCATAGTAGCCCCCGTCCCATCCGGACACCATGTCGGCGTCGCGGCCGAACATATAGCCCAGGCGATGGCGGATGTTGCGCAGCGCGTGGCCGGCGCCGTGCATGCCGGCTTCTTCCGGCGGCGGCGCGGGGTTGCGGACCTGCAGCGCCAGCAGGCCGTCGGCGGCCGCGACCTCGATCTCGATCGTGCCCCCTGACGGCAGCCGCGAGATGCCGTGCAGCACCGCGTTCTCCAGCAGCGGCTGCAGCACCAGCCGCGGCAGCGGCAGGTCCAGCGGCAACGGCTCGCGGCGCCGCCATTCCACCTGCAGGCGCGTGCCGAGCCGCAGCTGTTCGATCGCCAGGTAGCGTTCGGCCAGGTCGAGCTCCTCACGCAGCGAGGAGCGTCCTTCGCCGGCGACCAGCGCGGCGCGGAACAGGTCGGACAGGTCGAGCACCGCGCGTTCGGCCACCGCCGGGTCGCGCCGCAGCAGGCCGGCGATCATGTTCATGCTGTTGAACAGGAAGTGCGGCCGGATCCTGGCCTGCAGCGCGTCGGCTTCGGCCCGCGCATGCGCTTCCACCTGCGCCTGCCAGCGGTCGATCACGTAGAAGTAGCGCAGCGCCAGCGCCGACAGCAGCCCCACCACCGCGGCGCTCCCCCCGGTGAACCGCCAGAACCCGGGAAAGGCGCCGGAGGTGTCCACGCTCGCGAACAGGCCGTGCACGATCGCCGCCGCGACCGCCGCCACCACCAGCGCCAGCGCCACCGCCGCCAGCGCACCGCTGCGCCCGGGCAGCAGCGACAGGCGCTCGCGCAGCACGCACAGCAGGGCGGTCACCGACAGCGCCAGCCACAGCGCGTAGCTGCTGGCGATCAGGAAGCCGTGGGCATCCCAGCCGCGGCCGCCGACCGGGACCAGTGCCGCGACCACCACCGCCAGCTGCGCCAGGCCGAGCATCGCCGCGATGCGCGGTGGCCGGCACAGGTCCGGCAGCCACGGCTCCCCGCGCGGCGCCCCGGGCATGGCTCAGTCCGCGGCGATCCGCCGCGACATCCAGTCGCCGAGGTCGCGGATCTCCTCGAGGCAGACCGAATGCGGCATCGGATAGCCGCGGAACTCGACTTCGAAGCCCTGCCCGCGCATCCACTGCGCGCTGCGCTCCCCGGCCTGGAACGGCACCACCGGATCCTGGGTGCCGTGGCCCATGAACAGCGGCTGCGCGCGCGCGGCATCGGCCAGGGTGTCGGCCGCGCGCCGCGGCGACGGCAGGTAGGTCGAGAGCCCGACCAGCCCGGCCAGCGGCTCGCGCCGGCGCACGCCCGCGGCCAGGGTGATCGCGCCGCCCTGGGAAAACCCGGCCAGGAAGATGCGCGAGGCGGGGGTTCCGCGTTCGACCTCGCGCGCGATCAGCGCCTCGACCTGGGCCACCGATTCCTCCACGCCGGCGTCGTCGGCGCGGTCGACCGCGTCGAAGTCGAAATCGCGGATGTCATACCAGGCACGCATGCGCATGCCGTTGTTGATCGTCACCGGGCGCACCGGCGCGTGCGGGAACACGAAGCGCATCGCGGGCCAGTCGCGCCGCACCAGTTCGGGCAGGATCGGGACGAAGTCGCTGCCGTCCGCGCCCAGGCCGTGCAGCCACACCACGCTCCACCGCGGCGCGGGTCCGGTTTCGCGTTCGATCGCCTCGAGCAGGTCCGGCTGGGCCTGGGCCATGGGCAGTATTCCCCCTGGGAAGTGGTGCATCGGGTGCCGGCAATATACCCCGCCGGTCCGCGCGCCGGCCTCAGCCGCCGGGACCGTGGCCGTGCCAGGCCTCGATGATGGTCGCGCGCGCGGCGTCCAGCGCCGGGTCGTGCGGCACCAGGCGCGGACGGCGGTCGAGCGTACAGTCCAGGCCCGCCGCCACCAGCGCCGCATGCGCCCGGCCCAGGCCCGCGGCGACCTCCTCGGGCAGCACCGCCGCCGCGGCCATCGCCTCCAGCAGCGGGCGCGTGGCGCGCGGCTGCAGCAGGTCGGGACACTGCGCGGCTTCACGCAGCACCAGGTACTGGGCCAGGAATTCCAGGTCTACCAGCCCGCCTTCGCCCTGCTTGAGGTCGAACAGCGCGCCGTCGCTGCGGTCGAGTTCTTCGCGCATGCGCTGGCGCATCGACAGCACGTCGGCGCGCAGCCGGCCGGGGTCGCGCCCGCGAGCGAGGGTGGCGGTGCGGATGCGTTCGAACGCGGCGCACAACGGCGCGTCGCCGGCCACGCAGCGGGCGCGCACCAGCGCCTGGTGCTCCCAGGTCCAGGCGCGGTCGCGCTGGTACTCGTCGTAGCTGGCCAGCGACGAGACCAGCAGGCCCTTGCCGCCGTCCGGGCGCAGGCGCACGTCGACCTCGTACAGGCGGCCACCACCGGTGACCGCACCCAGCAGCGACACGATCTTCTGCGCCAGGCGCGCGAACCAGCGCGGGGCGTCGAGCGGCCGGGCACCGTCGGAGTACGCGTTGGGCGGCGCGTCGTAGAGGAACACCAGGTCCAGGTCGGAACCGAAACCCAGTTCTTCGCCTCCCAGGCTGCCGTAGCCGAGCACGGCGAACCCGGCGCCGGCGATGGCGCCATGGGCGTGCTCGAGTTCGCGCCGCGCCAGCGCCAGCACGCTGGCGACCACGGCGTCGGCCAGCCAGGCCAGCTGCCGGGTGCTGTCGCAGGCCGGCTGGCGCCGGTCGAGCGTGGCCAGGCCGATGCGGAAGCTGAGCTGCTGGCGGACCTCGTTGAGGGCGAACAGCGCCGCCTCGGTGTCCATGTCCAGCGGGGGCGTGCAGGCCTCGGCCAGCTGCTCGCGCTGCGGCAGCGGCCCGCTGGCGCGCACGTCGAGCAGTTCGTCGAGCAGCAGCGGGTGCGCGGCCAGGCGTTCGGCCAGCAGCGCGCTGCGGGTGACCAGGTCCACCAGCCGCGCCAGCGCGGCCGGGTGCTCGTCAAGCAAGGCCAGGTAGCTGGCGCGGCGCAGGATGTTGTGCAGCATCGCCAGCAGCCGCCGGATCGCCTGCAGCGGGCGCGTGGCCGGGGCCGAGGCCTGCAGCAGCACCGGCATCACCCGGTCCAGGCGCGCGCGCGAGGCATCCGACAGCTCGCGCACGCTGGGCGTGCGCACGAAGTCGCGCAGCGCCGCGTCGACCTCCGCCGCGGACTGGAAGCCGGCGGCCGCGAGCGTGTCGGCGCTGCCGCCTTCGGGCAGCGCGCGCCAGTAGCCGGCGATGTCGCCGGCCACCGCGGGCTGCTGCTCGCGCTGCGACAGCAGGGCCTCGAATTCGCGGGTCACGCGCGCCCGGTGGCGTGCGATGTCGCGCGCCAGGCGGTCCCAGCCGTCGTGCCCCAGCCCGCGCGCGATCCGCTCGCGGTCCAGCGGCGCGGACGGGAGCAGGTGGGTCTGTTCATCGCGCAGCATCTGCAGGCGGTTTTCCAGCCGGCGCAGGAACCGGTAGTCCTGGGCGAGCGCGGCGGCGGTGGCCGGCTCGACGTGGCCGCCGGCCTGCAGCGCCGCCAGCGCCGGCAGCAGCCGCGGCTCGCGCAGCGCGGGCTCGCGGCCGCCGCGGATCAGCTGCAGCGCCTGGGCCAGGAACTCGATCTCGCGGATGCCGCCAGGCCCCCGCTTGATGTCGTCGGCCAGCTCCTTGCGCGCGACCTCGGCGGCGATCATCGCCTTCATCGCGCGCAGGCCGTCGAGCGCGCCGAAGTCGAGGTAGCGGCGGTAGACGAACGGGCGCAGCGCCTCCAGGAACCGCTGCCCGGCCTCGAGGTCGCCGGCCACCGGGCGTGCCTTCTGCCAGGCGTAACGCTCCCAGTCGCGGCCTTCGCGCTGGAAATAGGCCTCCAGCGCCGCGAAGCTGACCGCCACCCGCCCGGCGTTCCCGAACGGCCGCAGGCGCAGGTCCACGCGATGGCAGAAACCGTCGACGGTGCGTTCGTCGAGCAGGCGCGCCAGCTGCTGGCCGAGGCGGGCGAAGTAGTCCTCGGCCGCCAGCGGACGGATCGACTCGCCCCGGCTCTCGCCCCCGTGTTCGTATCCGTAGACCAGGTCGATGTCGGAACTGAAGTTGAGTTCGCCGCCGCCGAGCTTGCCCATGGCGAACACCACCAGTCGCACGACCTGCCCGTCGGGGCCGTGGATGCGGCCGTGGCGGCGGGCGAAGTCCTCCTCGACCGCGTCCAGAGCCAGGCGCAGGCAGGTTTCGGCCAGGTGGGTGGTGGCGGCCAGGGTGGCGTCGATGCCGTCCAGCCCGAGGACGTCGCGCCAGACCAGGCGGGTGGACTCGGCAGCGCGGTAACGGCGCAGCTGGCGCGGCCACTCCTCGCCGCGGCCGGGCTCGAGGACCGGCGGCGGCAGCGGCACGGCGCCGTCGCCGTCGGCGAGCACGGCCAGCAGGTCCGGCTGGCGCACCAGGGTGTCGATGGCGAAGTCGCTGGCGATCGCGACCCGGCGCAGGCGCTGGCGCAGGTCCGGGTCGTCGGGCAGCCCGTCGATCCGGGCGAGTGCGCGTTCCACGAACGCGTCGAGGTCCTGGCGGTGCGGGTCCATGCCCGGATTGTGGCACCCGGCCCGGGCGTCCGGCGGGCCGGGTGGGCCTTCGACCGCTCATGCCGACGCGATCGCCGATGCAGGCTGCGTGGACGACGCACGGGCCGGAGGCGCACGGCGCCGGCCATGGAGGGAGGCGCGGATAAAAAAAGCCCGCTTGCAGTTGCCTGCCAGCGGGCTTTGCTCCCTCCCCCACGTCGGGTGCGGAGCCATCGTGAACGATTCGTGAGCCAGGATGCACGCTGCAGCGCAAAACAGTACCGGGCGGTTCAATAACGCGACGGACCCGTCCGCGCTGGCGGACCCGTGCTGCAAACGTTTCCAGACGACGCAGCGCGGTGCCGTGGGGCGCTAGCGCGGCCGCGGACGCCGCCGCAGGTCGCGCAGGATCTCGCGCGCGGCGTTGCGTCCCGGCAGCCCGGTGACGCCGCCGCCGGGATGGGTCCCGGACCCGCACAGGTACAGGCCGGGCAACGCGCCGCGATAGCGCCCCTGCCCCAGCAGCGGGCGGGCGCTGAACATCTGGTCGAGGCCGAGCGCGCCGTGGAAGATGTCGCCGCCGACCAGGCCGAACTCGCGCTCGAGGTCGAGCGGCGTGAGCGCGCGGTAGCCGAGCACGCTGCGCGCGAAGTTCGGCGCCACCGCGTCGACCGTGTCGATCATCAGCTTCGCCACCGTCTCGCGGTGCGCGTCCCAGCCGCCGTCGGGCAGCTCCGGGTTCACGTGCTGGCAGAACAGGCTGGCGACATGGCACCCGGGCGGCGCCAGCGTGTCGTCGAGGGTGGAGGAGATCACCAGCTCCACGATCGGCGCGCGCGCCCAGCCGGGGTTGTGGGCGCGCGACTTCGCGTCGAAGTACGCGGTCTCGAAGTACTGCAGCGAAGGCCCGACCAGGATCCCGCTCTGGTGGTGCGGCTGCAGCTGCGTGCCGGGCGCGGCGATGAAATCGGGCAGCTCCGACAGCGCCACGTTCATGCGGAACGTGCCCGAGCCGCAGCGGTAGCTGGCGATCCGGCGCGCGGTGTCCCCGTCGAGGTGCTCGCGCGGCACCAGGCGCGTGTACAGCAGCTTCGGGTTGAGGTTGGACACCACGGTGGCCGCGCGCAGTTCGCGGCCGTCCTCCAGCGCCACGCCTACCGCGCGGCCACCGCGTACCAGCACGCGCTCGACCGCGGCGCCGGTGTGGATGCGCACGCCGCGCGCCGCGCATTCGCGCGCCATCGCCTGGGTGATCGCGCCCATGCCGCCGATCGCGTGGCCCCAGGCGCCCTGCTTGCCGTTGACCTCGCCGAACACGTGGTGCAGCAGCACGTAGGCGCTGCCGGGCGTGTACGGACTGGCAAAGTTGCCGACCACCGAGTCCCAGCCCAGCGCCGCCTTGAGCGGTTCGCTTTCGAACCACTGGTCGAGCAGCTCGCCGGCCGAACGGGTGAACAGTTCCAGCAGGTCGCGCCGGCCTTCGAGATCGAGGCGGCCGAGGCGGCGCGCCACGTCCCAGGAGGCGAGCCAGTCCGACAGCGACAGCCTGCCACCCACGTCCGGCGGCGTGCGCCGCGCCAGCTCGCGCAGCACGGCGACCACGCGCGTGAGCATCGCCTCGTACGCGGGCATGCGCTCGGCATCGCGCGGCGACCAGGCGGCGATTTCGTGCAGGCCGCGCTCGCCGCCGAGGCGGAACGCGCGGCCGTCGGGCAGCGGCAGGAAGTTGGAGAACGGGCGCTCGACCACGCGCAAGCCGTGTCGCGCCAGCTGCAGGTCGGCGATCACCGACCGGTCCAGCAGGCTGACGGTATAGCTGGCGGTCGAATTGCGGAAGCCCGGATGGAATTCCTCGGTCACCGCCGCGCCGCCGACGACGCCCCGGCGTTCGAGCACGGTGACCGTCAGCCCGGCCGCCGCGAGGTAGGCGGCGCAGACCAGGCCGTTGTGCCCGCCGCCGACCACGAGCACGTCGGCATCGTCGCGCAGCGGCGCGGATTGGAGTCCGGAGTCTTCCCGCATCGCCCGATTGTAGGGCGATGCGGCAGGCCTCAGCCGGCGAGGACGCGTTCGACCAGGTCGGCCAGGCGCGCGGCCGCATCCGGACGCCCCAGCGCGGAAGCGGCGCGCGCGGCCTCTGCAAGCCGCGTGGGCGAGGCGAACAGTCCGCCCAGCAGCCGTGCCAGCGCCTCGGGCGTGAATTCCGGCTCCGGCACGTGCCAGCCCGCGCCGGCGTCGGCCAGGGTCTGAGCGTTGCGGCGCTGCTCCTCGCGCGAGCCGCCGTGCGGCAGCGGCACGAAGATGGCGGGGCGGCCGATCACCAGCAGGTCGGCCGCGGTGCTGGCGCCGGCGCGGGTGATGACCAGGTGCGATTCGCGCAGGCGGTCGCCGATGTCATGGAAGAACGGCTGCACCTGGGCGTCGATGCCGGCGCCGCTCAGCTGCGCGTGCAGCACCTCGGGATCGTCGCCCCGGCACTGCAACGACACGTGCAGGCGGCGGCGCAGGTCCTCCGGCAGCTGCTGCAGCGCGGGCGGCACCACCCGCCCGAACACCGCCGCGCCCTGGCTGCCGCCCACCACCAGCAGGCGCAGCGGGCCGTCGGCCGACAGCGGCGGATAGTCGCCGCGTGCATCGAGGATCGCCTGGCGCACCGGGTTGCCGGTCTGCACGATCCGCGCCGGATCGAAACCATCCGCGCCCTCCACGGTCGGAAACGAGGTCGCGAGCGCGGATGCGAACCGCAGCAGGCGCGCATTGGCCTTGCTCAGCCGCGTGGCCTGCTCGTGCAGCACCAGCGGCAGGCCGAGGCTGCGCGCTGCCAGTGCGGGGGCGAAACTGGGATAGCCGCCGAACCCGACCAGCAGCGCGGCGCGGCGCCGGCGCAGGTCCCGGCGCGAGCCAAGCACGCCGCGCAGGATGGCCAGCACCGCGCGCAGCTTTGCCGCGATCCCGCCCTCGAGCGAACTGGCCGGCAGCACCACGTGCGCCAGGCCGTCCAGCGCCCGGGTGTACTGCGCGCCGCGGCGTTCGGTATGGATCACCACGTCGTGGCCGCGCGCGAGCAACTCGCGCGCCAGCGCCTCGGCCGGGAACAGGTGGCCGCCGGTGCCGCCGGCGGCAAGGGCGATCGTGGCGCGGGGGACGGCGGGTGACGGCATGGCGCGGCGACGCGGAGTGGGCGCCGCACTATAGACCAGCGGCGCGCGGCGACGCCCGGGACGGGCCGTCAGCCCTCGTCCCCGGCGGCGAAGAAGGCCAGCTTGCGCCGGCGCGGCAGCTGCTTGAGCCGCCACTCCGCGCGCGAAGCGCTGGCGCGATCCGGATACGCGCGGCTGGCCAGCAGCCGCAGCGGACCGCGCCCGCGGGTGTAGCGCGCACCCGTGCCGTCGGCATGCGCCTGCAGGCGCGCGGGCAGGTCGTTGCTGATGCCGGCGTACCAGGTGCCGTCGCCGCATTCGAGCAGGTAGAGCCACCAGCAGCGGTCGGGGGCGGCGTGCATGGCCGTGACGGAAGAAGCGCGAACGCGGTGGGCGGATGGTACCGCCGGTGTGTGCGGCCACGGGGTGCCTGGAAACGCGGGCATCGACCGCCTCGCGATGGAGGCGGGCATCCCGGGAAGGCCGGTCGCGGCTGAAGCCGCTCCTGCGGGGGCGGAAACGCGAACGCCGCCGGGAGACGGCGGCGCCGCGTGGGGAAACACGGCCAGGGGCCTACTTGGCGCGCGACAGGTAGCCGTGCATCCGCAGCCAGCTCACCCAGGCATCGAACCAGCCGGTGCTGGTGGTTTCCTTCTGGTACATGCCGAAGCCGTGGCCACCCTGCTCGTAGTAGTGGAACTCGACCGGACGCCCCGCCTTCTGCCAGCTCTCGACGATGCCGAAGCCCTGGTTGCTGAACAGGCCGTCGTCGGCGGCCAGGGCGACGAACATCGGCGGCGCGTCGGCCGGCACGTCGTTGACCGCCGAGATCGGCCCGTAGATGTTGCCGATGAAGGCCGGCCTGGCGTCCTCGCCGTGCAGCGCGGTGGTCAGGGTGAGCATGGCGCCGGCCGAGAACCCGATCATGCCGATGCGGTCGGGATCGATGTTCCATTCGGCGGCGCGGCTGCGCACCAGCGCGAACGCGGCGCGCGCGTCGGCCAGCTGCGGCTCGAGCATCTTCGCCGCATCGGCCGCGCCCGGGTCGCGCGGCGGGCGCGGGCCCGACAGCATCTGCCGGATCGACTCGGCAAAGCCGTCGAGGTCGGCCGGGGTCTGGTTGAGCCGGTACTTGAGCACGAACGCGGCCACGCCGTGCCTGTTGAGCGCCCGCGCCACGTCCCAGCCCTCGTTCTCCATCGACAGCGAGCGGAAGCCGCCGCCGGGGGCCACGATCACGGCGGCGCCGGTGGCCTTGTCGGGGTCGGGGAGGAACGGCGTGAGCGTGGCCTCGGTGACGTTGCGGGCGAACACGCGCTCGTACTGGCGGTGCCAGCTCTCGGGATGGGTCGCGCCGGGCAGCGGGCCGGTGCCGAGCGGGATCGCATCGGGCTGCGCCGGGGTCTCGATCGCCACCATGGTGTCGTCCTGCGCCACGGCGGCGCCGGCCCACGCCAGGAGGCTGCCGGCGGCCAGGGCCAGGCACCAGCGGTGGATGCGGCCGTGGCCGCGCGTTCGGGTCGTGCTCGAAGTCATGTCGTTGCTCCCTTGGGACATTGACGTTGGAGGGGGCCGGCGCGCCTCCCCGCGCCGGCAACGGCTCACCGCGGCACCGGCCGCGGCCGATCGTTGCGGAAGGACGCGGACTGGACCGGCACCCCGGTCCCGGGCTGGCCGGAGCCGACCCAGACGCGGTGCTCACCGGCCATCACCAGGCGCGTGCCGGCCGCGTCCACCGCGCTCAGGTCGCGCGCATCGAGTTCGAACACCAGGGTGCGCTCCTCGCCCGGCTGCAGGTGCACCCGCTCGAAACCACGCAGCGCCAGCCGCGGCAGCCCCTCGCCCTCGGGGAACCCGAGATAGAGCTGCGCCACCTCGTCGCCCGCGCGGGTGCCGGTGTTGCGGACCCGCGTGGTCACACGCAGCCCGTCCGCCGCCCCGCCGCGCGCGGCGGCGATCTCCAGCGGCGCGTACTCGAAGCTGGTGTAGCTCAGCCCGTACCCGAACGGGTAGACCGGCGTGCCGTCGAAGTAGCGGTAGGTGCGGCCGCGCATGTCGTAGTCGCCGAACGGCGGCAGGTCATCCACCGAACGGTAGAAGGTCAGCGGCAGGCGCCCGCCCGGGTTGAGGTGGCCGGCGATCGCGTTGCCCACCGCCAGGCCACCGGACTGGCCCGGGTACCAGGCCTCGATGATCGCGTCGGCGTGCTCGCGCGCCCATGCCAGGTTGACCTGGCTGCCGTTCATCAGCACCACCACCAGCGGCTTGCCGGTGGCGCGCGCGGCTTCGAGCAGTGCCTGCTGGTCGGCGAGCAGGTCGAGCGAGGTCTTGTCGCCGCCCTGGAAGCCGGGCACCTCGACCGGCGCCTCCTCGGCCTCGAGGTCCGAGGTCAGGCCCACCACGGCCACCAGCACGTCGCTCTCGGCGGCGGCCGCGCGCATCTCGTCGAGCGGTGCGTCGGACACCCGCTTCCACAGCAGGCCGATGCCGGTGAGGATGCGGGCCTCGGTGACCACCCGGATCGGGTAGCGGCGACCGCCCTCCAGGTGCACCGTCCTGAGCGTGGGCAGGCTGTTCCAGGACGCGCCGCGCAGGTCGACGAAAGGCTTGCCGTCGAACTCGAGTTCGCCGTTGAAGCCGCCCAGGCCAAGCCGGTAGGTGCCGGTCTCCGGCGGCACCAGGTAACCGGTCCACTCCACGCGGTGCACGTCGTGCACCTGCGCCAGGTCGAGGCTGCGCGAGTTCACGTCGGGCTCGACCCGGGTGACGACCGGTTCGCGGGCGAAGCCGGTGCGCTCGATCCAGGCGTCGAGCTCGCCGGGGGCGAAGCGCGCGGGCGGACGCTCGGCGGCGTTGAAGTAGCGCGCCAGCAGGCCGGGCTCGCCGTCGGGCGTGCGCAGCGCGCTGGTGGGAATCGGGTCGCCATCGGTCCAGGTGGCACCGAACGGGACATGGCGCACCTGCGCATCCGGCATCGCCCGGCGCAGTCCCTCGAGCACGGAGACCGGCGGCGCCGACTGGGGCGAGGAATAGTTGCCGCGCAGCACCCGGGTGGCGTCGCCCAGCGGGCCGATCACCGCGATCTTCGGCGCGCCCCGCAGCGGCAGCACGCCGTTGTTCTTCAGCAGCACCAGGCTCTTCTCCGCCGCTTCGAGCGCCAGCTCGCCATGCGCGGGGGCGCCCACGTCCGCCGGCGAGGCGGTCTCGGTCGACAGCGGCCGCAGCCCCGGCAGGTCGCCGTTGCGCAGGCGCGCGGCGAACAGGCGCACCAGCGCGCGGTCGATGTCGGCCATGGTGAGCAGGCCGCGCGCCAGCGCCTCGCGGTAGGGCTGCGTCAGCCCGTCGGTGTCGGTGAGCGTGGCACCGTTGCACTCGCTGTCCACGCCCGCGCGCAGCGCCGCGGCCACCGCGGCGGGCGCATCGGGCGCGAACGCGTGGTGGCGGTGGATGTCGCCGACCGCGTCGCAGTCCGACACCACGTAGCCGCGGAAGCCCCAGTCGCCGCGCAGAATGTCGCGCAGCAGCAGGTCGCTGGCGCAGGCCGGCACGCCGTCGACGCGGTTGTAGGCGCACATGATCGAGCCCGCGCCGCCTTCGACGATCGCGGCGCGGAACGCCGGCAGGTAGGTGTCCTCGAGGTCGCGGCGCGAGACGTAGACGTTGGCGTGGTGGCGGGTCGATTCGGGCCCGCTGTGGACCGCGTAGTGCTTGGGCGTGGCGATCACGTCGTACAGGCCCGGCGCGTCGCCCTGGATGCCGCGCACGTAGGCCACGCCCATGCGCGCGGCCAGGAACGGGTCCTCGCCGTAGGTCTCCTGGCCGCGGCCCCAGCGCGGGTCGCGGAAGATGTTGATGTTCGGCGACCAGGTGTTGAGGCCGGTGCCGATGCGTCCGGTGCGGCCGGTCTGGCGCGCCAGCGCATGCAGGCCGCGCACCTCGGTGCCGATCGCGGCCGCGACGCGCTGCACGAGCGCCGGATCGAACGTGGCCGCCAGGCCGATGGGCTCGGGGAAGTTGGTGGTGGGCAGGGGACCCATCGCCCCGTGCAGCGATTCGGTCCACCAGTTGTAGGCGGGGATCCCCAGGCGCGGGATCGCGGGCGCGGTGTTGAGCAGCTGCCCGAGCTTCTCGTCAGTGTCCAGGCGCGCGACGATCTCCGCGGCCATGGCCTCGGCGCGCGCCTGGATGCGCGCCGCGCGCTCGGCGTCCTGCCCCGCTGTGGCGGGCGCCGCCAGCAGCAGCGCGCACCACAGCCACCCCCGCCAGGTCCGGGTCCGTGCGATCACTCCAGCCTCCCTCCACCGCGGGCGTCGATCGCGCCCGCGTCCTCCCCTACAGGGTGCACCAGCGCCCGGCCGCGACCAATCGCAATCCTGTTCACAGGCATAACGGTTTCGTGATGCAGCCCCGGCCCGGCGCGCAAGCCCCCGTGGGGCCTGCGTTCATTCGCCTTGCATGCAGCGCGCACTAGACTCCGGCGCGTGTTGTACCACTCCCTCCCCTCCCCTCCACCCGGCGCACGCCGCCGGGGCCTGGCCACCGGTTGCGTGCTGCTGGCCCTGGCCCTGTCCGCGTGCGGCGGCCGCGGGGTGCACCGCGCCGAGGCCCCGCCGCTGGGCGAGACCTTCGGCGCGGAAGACACCTACTCGCGCGAGTATCCGGTGCCGCCCGCGGTGGCCTGCGAGGCCGCGCGGCGGGCGCTGCTCGGCCAGGGCTACGTGATCGGGCGCGCGGACGACGAAACGCTCGAGGCGACCAAGGTCTTCCAGCCCGAGTCCGACCTCCACACCCAGCTCAACCTGCGGGCGACCTGCGTCGAACGCGCCGACGGCGGGTCGATCGTGTTCCTCAACGCGGTCCAGGACCGGCACGTGCTGCGGACGCAGTCGAGTTCGGCCAGCGTCGGGGTGAGCATGATCGGCTCGGTGTCGCTGCCGGTGCCCATCGGCAACAACGCCAACCTGGTGCGCGTGGGCAGCAACACGGTGCAGAACCGCGACTTCTACCGGCGCCTGTTCGACCGGGTGGCCTACTACCTGCCGGGGACGCCGCGCAACGCGCCCCCGCCGGAGCCGGAGCCGGAAGGGCCGCCCGACCCGGTCGGGCCCGAGCCACCCACGCCCGAGGACGAAGCGGGCATCGCCACCGGCATCGACGTCGACGGCTGAGCGGCCGGCGCCCTCAGCCCGCTGCCTGTCGCGGCCGCGACGGCGGCGCCATCACCAGGTCCACGGCCAGGCCGGCGCGGTGCGCGCGCCGGGCGCAGGTGCTGGCGTAGTCATAGGCGGCGTCGAGGCTGTCGAAGCAGCCGTCGACGACGCGGTCGCGGGTCACCGTCCAACCGTCGCGCAGGTCGTGCCCGACTTCGATCCGGATCCTGCCCTGTTCCACTGTCCACCTTCGCGCGCATGCCGGGGGAGGCGCATCGTAGGGACGCGGATGTGGACGCCGCGTTGCCGCCTCCCGACCCTGCGATGACAGTGCGCGCGACCGCGCACGCGGTCACGCCGCGCCGGGGCGGGTGGCCACCCGCGCGCCGAGCAGGGCCGCCGCGGCGAGCGCGAAGGCCACCGCCAGCAGGGCCGCGGCCAGGCTCGCGCCCTGGGCGACGAAGCCGATCAGCGCCGGCCCGGCGAGCACGCCGGCATAGCCCAGCGTGGTGACCGCCGGGATCGCCAGGTGCACCGGCATCCGCGTCTGCCGGCCGGCGAGGCTGAACATCACCGGCACGATGTTGGCGCAGCCGATGCCCAGCAGCGCATGCCCGGCGAGGCTGGCACGCAGGTCCGGCGCCAGCACCACCAGCGCCAGCCCGGCCGCGGCGAGCAGGCCGCCGCACGCGACCGTCGGCGCACTGCCGACGCGCGCGATCACGCCGTCGCCCAGCAGCCGGGTAAGCGTCATCGCCACGTTGAAGGCGACGAAGCCCCATCCGGCGCGGGCCACGTCCACCTCCCGCACCTCGTGCAGGTAGACCGCGCTCCAGTCGAGCATCGCGCCCTCGGCCAGGAAGCTCACGAAGCACACCGTGCCCACCACCGCGACCACCCCGCGCGGCACCGCGAACATGCGCGCACCCGGCGGCGCGCGGTCGGGGCGCCAGGCGCCGGCGGCGCCGGCGCACAGCAGCGCCACCAGCGCGGCCACCGCCAGCGTGGTGGCCAGCGGACCACGCCCGCTGCCCAGCAGCAGCGTGGCCAGCAGGGCGCCGGCCAGGCTGCCGACACTGTAGAAGGCGTGGAAGCCGGACATCATCGGCCGCCCGGCCTCGCGCTCCACCACTACCGCCTGGATGTTCATGGTGCAGTCCATCGCGCCCATCGCCGCTCCCAGCGCCAGCAGCACCAGGCCCAGCAGGAGCGGGTCGGACACCAGCGCCAGCAGCGGAAGGCACGCCACCATCACCGCGGTGCTGGCCAGCATCACCCGCCGGCAGCCCTGGCGCCCGGCCAGCGCGCCGGCCATCGGCATCGCCAGCAGCGAGCCCATGCCCAGGCACAGCAGCACCAGCCCCAGGCCGGCCTCGTCCAGGCCCGCGCGCAGCTTGGCGTACGGCACCAGCGGCGCCCAGGTGGCGATCGTGAAGCCGGGGATGAAGAACGCGGCACGGGTGGCGTGCTGCTGCGCGCGGCGGGGGTCGTGGGCTGCCAAGGACGTGCCTGCGGGTGGGGACCCCACACCATAGCCGGCGCCGCGGCCGCGCGCTGCGCCCGAGGGTGCGCATCGGGCAACATGTGCGTTCCACCAGAGGGGATTGATGCACATGAGGATCCGACACCTGCTGGCCGCGGCCTTCGCGGCGGGGACCCTGGCGCTCGCGACCGCGGCGGCGACCCCGCCGCCCTTCCCGTGGCCCGACGGCCAGCGCGCGGCGGTCAGCCTGGCCTACGACGACGCCCTGCCCTCGCAGCTCGACCACGCGATCCCGGCGCTCGACCGGCACGGGCTCAAGGGCACCTTCTACCTGACCCTCGCCGCGGACACGGTGCGCGAGCGCATGGAAGAGTGGCGCGCGGCGGCGCGCAGCGGCCACGAGCTGGGCAACCACAGCCTGTTCCACCAGTGCTCGGCGCGCGGCGCCGGCCGCGAGTGGGTGAAGCCGGAGCAGGACCTGGACACGACCACCGTGGCCCGGATGCAGGCCCAGGTGGCGGTGGCCAACACCATGCTGCACGCGATCGACGGCAGCACCGAGTTCACCTACACCGCGCCGTGCGGCGACCGCGCCGCAGCCGACGGCGACTACATCGCCGCGGTGGCGCCGATGTTCCTCGGGATCAAGCTGGTTGGCGGCGACGTGGTGCCCGACATGTGGGCGCTGGACCGCGCCGCGGTCCCGGTGACGGTGCCGGTGGACGCGACCGGCGCGGAACTGATCGCCCTGGTCGAGGAAGCCGGGCGCCGCGGCACGATGATCAACTTCACCTTCCACGGCATCGGCGGCGACCACCTGCCGGTCAGCAACGAGGCGCACGAGGAACTGCTGGCGTTCCTGGCCGCGAACCGCCACCTGTACTGGACCGACACCTTCCGCAACCAGATGCGCTGGGTGCGCGACCAGCAGGCGCGGGCCGGCGGCGGCCAAGGGCGGTAGGCAACACACACCGCCCCGATCCGGTGGCCGGCCGTGACGGGGCCACTGCACGAGGGGGGCCGGGCGCCCGCGTCGCGGGCGGCGCGGCCGCGATCAGCCGCCCAGGCGCACGCGGCGGCCGGTGCGCGCCGCCTCGTAGATCGCCTGCATGATCCGCACGTCGCGCAGGCCCTCCTCGCCCGGCAGCCGCGCCGGCCGGCCTTCGAGGATCGACAGTGCGAAGTCGTCGAGCTCGGCCGCGAACAGGTCGGTCGGCGGATGCCGGATCTCGACCCCGTCGCTGCGCCGGCCGTGGTTGCCGTCGTAGAAGAACGCCGGGTCGAGTTCGAACCAGCCGCGCTCGCAGTCGACCCGCAGCGACTGCATGCCGCCGGCCCGGAAGCTGGTCGCACAGTGCGCCAGCACGCCGGAAGGGAAGCGCGCGGTCCAGACCAGGGTCTCGTCGACCTCGGCGTACTTCTCCGCGTCGGTGATGCTCGCCATCGCGCTGACCTCGACCGGCTCCTCCCCGGTGAGGTAGCGGCTGGCCTGGAGCGCGTAGATGCCCACATCCACCAGCGCGCCGCCGCCGGCCAGCGCGTGGCGCAGGCGCCACTGGTCCGCGCGGCCGACGTCGATCGAGAACGCGGCCTGCACCACCACCGGCGCGCCGAACACGCGCTCGCGGGCCAGGCGGATGCATTCGACGTGGTGCGGGTCGTAGTGGCAGCGGTAGGCGGTGCCCAGCAGCGTCCCGGCCTCGCGGCAGGCGTCGATCATCGCCTGGCAGCGTTCGACCGAGACCTCCAGCGGCTTCTCGCAGAACACGTGCTTGCCGGCGCGCGCGGCGGCGATCGCGTGGTCGGCGTGCAGCGCGTTGGGCGTGACCACGTACACGATGTCGATGTCCGGGTTGTCCGCCATGCGCGCCATGTTGTGGTAGCCGTACACCGCGTCGTCGGGCACTCCGTAGCGGGCCTGAAACCGGGCCACCTTGTCCGGACTCCCGCTGACCAGCCCGGCGAGCCGGCAATGCCGGGTCTTTTCGAGCGCCGGCGCGATCTGGTGTTCGCTGAGCATGCCCAGGCCGCACAGGGCCACCCCGAGCCGGCGGTCGCCGCTCATCGCCGCGCCTCCCGGGCCGGATCGGGACGCCGGGCGCCCGGGACGGACGAGGCGGGAAGGCGGGCGGTCGGCATGGCAACTCCAGTGGGCGCGGACGGAACGCCGGCCGGCCGATGCTAGCGCGCGGGCGACGCGCCGTCCGCGCCCGACGCTGCGCCGCAGCGGGCACCGCACGCCGGGCATCGCCATACTGGGCCGGCGGCGCCGCGCGCGCCCGCCCACATCACGGGGAGCTCCTGCATGAAGGCATACGTCGCGGCCGCGCTCGGCCTGCTGCTGGCCGCCTGCCAGCCCAACCCGTCCACCGCGCCCGACGCCGGCGCGGCTTCCGCCGACGATCCGCCGGCCCGCCCGCTGGTGGATCCCGGGCACATCGACGGCGTGCTGCGCGGCATGGTCGAACAGGACCGGGTCGTGGGCGTGTCGGCCCTGGTGTACGAGCGGGGGCGCGAGACCTACTTCGGCGCCTTCGGCATGGCCGACCGCGAGGCCGGGCGGCCGATGCAGCGCGACACGGTGGCCCAGATCCATTCGATGACCAAGCCGGTCACCGGGGTCGCGCTGATGACGCTGTACGAGGAAGGCAGGTTCCAGCTCGACGATCCGCTGTCCCGGTACCTGCCCGAGTACGCGGACGTGCAGGTGTACGCGGGCGAGGATGCGGACGGCCAGCCGGTGCTGGTGCCGCCGGAGCGGCCGATCCTGGTGCGCGACATCCTGCGCCACACCGCCGGTTTCGCCGCCGCGTTCGAGGACGACGCGCCCGCGCGCCTGTACCGCGAAGCGAACATCGACAGCCGCGAGATCACGCTCGAGGAGATGTCGCGCCGCCTCGCCGCCGTGCCGCTGGCCTACCCGCCGGGCACGCGCTGGCTGTACGGCATCTCGGTGGACGTGCAGGCCCGGCTGGCCGAAGTGCTGGCCGGCCAGCCGTTCGCGCAGCTGGTGCACGCGCGCGTGCTAGAACCGCTGGGCATGCATGACACCGGCTGGTACGTGGAGCCGGGGCGCCGCGGCCGGCTCGCCGCGATGTACGAACTGCAGGACGGCGGCGGCTTCGAGCGTCTGCCCGACTCGCCCTGGCTCGACAACGCGACCCGGGAATGGCCGATGAGCCCCGGCGGCTACGGCCTGGCGTCCACGCTCGACGACTACATGCGCTTCGCACGCATGCTCGCCAACGGCGGCGAACTCGACGGCGTGCGCATCCTGCGCCCGGAAACGGTGGCGCTGATGGCGCGCGACGACCTGCCCGACACCGTCGGCGACCGCTCCTGGCTGCCGGGCAAGGGCCAGGTGGGCTTCGGGATCGACTTCGCGGTCCGGCATTCGCCACCGGCGCACGCCGGCGAGGCCTCCGGCGCGGTCGGCGAGTTCTTCTGGGACGGATTCGCGAACACGCTGTTCTGGGTGGACCCGAAGAACGACATCGTGGCGGTCCTGTTCACCCAGTACATCCCGCCCGGTGGCACCGACCTGCACAAGCGCTTCCGCGACGCGGTCTACGTGCACGACGAAGCGGCCTCGTCCGCGAACAAGGGCCCGGCGCCGGACGCCCCGGAAAACGAAGGCCGGTAACACGGCCGGCGGGCGTGTCGATCCGGCACGCCCGCGTTCGTCGTGGGGCAGGACCACGACGGAGCAACACCCATGCTGGAGACGCGCCACGGCAGCTGCCACTGCGGCCAGGTCAGGTTCCGCTGCACGCTCGACCTCGCGCCGCAGGGCGAACGCTCACCGCAGCTGCGGCCCGGCCCCTGGTACGCCACCAACCTGCGCTGCACCTGCAGCTACTGCCGCAAGACCCGCATCTGGAAGGCGCACGTGCCGGCCGAGGCCTTCGAACTGCTCGAAGGCGCCGGCCTCGGCCGCTACCGCTTCGGCAGCGGCACGATCGAGCACTGCTTCTGCCGCAACTGCGGCACCACCACCTTCAGCCGCGCCGACTTCGAGGTGATGGGCGGACCCTTCGTGTGCGTCAACGTGGCCCGCCTGGACGACGTGCCGTTCGAGGCGCTGGACCGCGCCCCGGTGCGGCTCGAAGACGGCGCCAACGACGACTGGGAGGCCATCCCGGCGCACGCCGGCTGGCTCTAGCGGCCGCCCGGCGGTTCCCGGGTCACGCCGCTGCGCAGGTCCACGATCCGGTTCTCCCCCAGGGCCTCGTCGTCGCCGGTGACCCGGGCCACCGCGAAGGCGGCGGCCTTGCCGATCCAGCTGCCGGGGCCGTCCCAGTACTCGACGGTCTCGACCGCGACCTCGATCAGCACCAGGTTCGGGTCGTCCTTGCCACCGGGGAAGAAGGCCTTCATCGCATCGTTCCAGAAGCGCTCGATCAGCGCCCGGTCGCGCACCACGCGCGCCTGCCCGGCGACCGAGAGGTAGGTATTGGCATCGGCCGAGGCATAGGCGACGTTGACCGCCGGATGCTGCTCGATCTCCGCGACCTTGGGCGTTGCGGCGGAGGTCATGAACCACACCCGTTCGCCGTTGAAGTCGGCGCACTGGGTGGACAGCGGGCGGCTGTAGAGGCGACCGTCGCCGCCGCGCGTGGTCAGCATGGCGATGTCGATCTTCTCCATCAGCCTGGCCAGGTGTTCGAGTTCCTCGGGCGTCGCCATGGGCCTGCTCCTGCAAACGGGACGCGCAGTGTGGCCGCGGTGCCTGCGCGAGCGCCGTGAAGGTCCGGACGGGCACTGTGTTAACGACGCCTTGGTGAATCCTTCACGCAAGGCTCCGCGCGCGCGGCTAGCGTGTGGCCATCGGCTCCACGGAGGCCATTGCATGACCCGGATCCTCTATGCCCGCGACGAGGCGGGGAACGAACACCGCGTGATCCAGCGCCTGGAAGCGGCCGAGGGCGAGGACGCCCACGGCGGCGCGCGCATGGTCTACACGCTCGAGGACGGCAGCCCGGTGCGCCGGGTCGACAGCGAGACCTTCCAGATCGTCAGCACCGGCGCCTACATCTCCGCCGTCGAGGCGTGATCGCGCGCCCGCGCGCGCCCCGCGCAGCCGGCGCGCGCCGCGACCGGGCCTAGAACGTGATCGGCTGGCTCAGGTCCTGCCAGCCCGGGGGCGCCGGCCAGTCCGCCTCCAGGTTGCCTTCCAGCACCCGGCGCAGGTCGCGCCGGTCGATCTGTGGCGCCACCAGGTGCAGCAGGTGCAGCGCGTACTCGCGCAGCACCCGGCCGCGCGGGATCACCGCCCAGGTGATGCACTCGGGGATCTCCGCCGGCGCCGGCAGGATCCGCAGGTCCTGGTCCTCGCGCGGACCGACCGCCATCTCCGCCAGCAGGCCCGCGCCCAGCCCGGCGCGCACGTAGGTCTTGATCAGGTTGGCGTCGCGCGCGGTCATCGCCAGCTGCGGTTCGACCCCGGCGGCGGCGAAAGCGCGCCGCATCGAGGAGTCGGGCCGGGTCGAGGACTCGTAGCTGATCAGCGGGTGGCGGGCCAGTTCGGCCAGGGTGGGCGCGCGGTCGAGGCCGGCCAGCGGATGCGTGGCCTGCAGCAGCAGCACCCGGCGCCAGGTGTACAGCGGCACCGCCAGCCCGCCCTCGGGGGTGCCGCCGGCGGTGCTGATCACCGCCAGGTCGGCGCCGTCCTTGAGCAGCTGCAGCACTTCGGCGTCGCTGGCTGCCTGCAGGTCCACGTCCACCTGCGGGTACTCGCGCCGCACGCCCGCGATCGCCGGTGGCAGCACGTAGCGGGCCTGGGTATGGGTGGTGGCCAGCAGCAGGCGGCCGCTGTGCTCGCCGCGCTCGTTGGCAGCGTAGCTGCGGATGTTGGCGACCTCGGCCAGGACCCGGCGCGCGTGCTCGATCACCTTGCGCCCCGCGGGGGCGATCCCGTCCAGGCTGCGTCCCTTGCGCACGAACAGCTGGAAGCCCAGCTCGTCCTCGAGCTGCTTGAGCTGCTTGGACAGGCCCGGCTGGGTCGCGTGCACGCGCTCGGCCGCCAGCGTGATGTTGAGCCCGGCGTCGACGATCGCAACGAGATAGCGCAGCTGGGTCAGGGTCATCCGGAGCGGTCCCGCGGCGCTGGTTTCCGCCGCAACTTCATCTTTCCATCGCGATTGAAAGATGGATTGGTGGATCATAGCCGCCGCCCGGCCCGCCTGTCCACGCGGCCGGCCGGGCTTATGCCTTTGCGGCATAAGAGCAGCACGCGTCGCCATTTCCGCCGGCCGCCCCGCAGTCGCTAGCGTCGTGCTCCACGCTCCCGCCTGCCATCCCCGCCACTCCAGATGCCCGAGTCCGACCACAATCGGCTGTTCCCGCTCTTCGCCGACCTGCGCGACCGGACCGTCGTGGTGGTCGGCGGCGGGCTGGTCGCGGCGCGCAAGGTCGAGGCCCTGCTGGGCACCGGCGCGCGCATCGTCGTGGTTGCCCCGGCACTCGGCGGGGCGCTCGCACCCCTGGCGGCCGATGGGCGCATCGACCACCGCGCGGGGACGTTCGCCCCGGAGGCGCTGGACGACGCCTGGCTGGCAATCGCCGCCACCGACGACCCGCAGGTCAACCGTGCCGTGGCCGAGGCCGGCCAGGCGCGCCGGGTGTGGGTGAACGTGGTCGACGACGCGGAACTTGCGCGGGTGCACCTGCCGGCGCGGGTCGAGCGCGGCCCGCTGCAGGTCGCGATCTCCAGCGGCGGCGGTGCGCCGATGCTGGCGCGGCTGGTGCGCGAGCAGCTCGAACGCCAGTTCGACCACTCGCTGGGCGCGCTGGCCGCGCTGCTGGCGCGCCAGCGCGCGCGGCTGCTCGCGCGCTGGCCGGACGCCGACGCGCGCCGGCGCGCGGTCGCGCGGCTGCTGTCCGGCCCGCTGCCGGGGCTGCTGCGTCGCGGCCGCCACATCGAGGCCGCGCGCGAGCTCGAGCGTGCGCTCGACGCCCCCGACGCACCGGCCCGCGGCCGGGTGGCCCTGGTCGGCGCCGGCCCCGGCGATGCCGGCCTGCTCACCCTGCGCGCCCTGCGGCTGCTGAACGACGCCGACGTGATCCTGCACGACCGCCTGGTCAGCGCCGAGGTGCTGGCACTGGCCCGTCGCGACGCGCTCCGGATCGAGGTCGGCAAGCGGGCCGGCCACCATGCCGTGCCGCAGGAGCGGATCCACGCGCTGATGGTCGAGCATGCGACCGCCGGCCGCCACGTGGTCCGGCTCAAGGGTGGCGACCCGTTCGTGTTCGGCCGCGGCGGCGAAGAGCTCCAGGCGCTGCGCGCGGCGGGCATCGACTACGAGGTGGTGCCCGGGATCACCGCCGCGGCGGCCTGCGCGGCGTACGCCGGCATCCCGCTCACGCACCGCGACCACGCGCAGTCGGTGCGCCTGGTCACCGCCCATTGCCAGGGGCCGGAGGACACCCTGGACTGGGCCGCGCTGGCCCGCGACCGCCAGACCCTCGCCTTCTACATGGGCGCGGCCCGACTGGAGCTGGTCCAGGCGCGGCTGCTGGCCCACGGCCGCGCGCCCGACACCCCGTTCGCGCTGGTCGAGAACGGCACCCGCCCGGAACAACGCGTCGTTCGCGGCCGGCTAACCGAATTGTCACACCTGGCGCGGCGGCACGCCGTACAGTCGCCTGCCCTGCTGATCGTCGGCGAGGTGGCCGCGCTGGCCGGCGACCTGCACTGGTTTGGCGCCGCCCCGCTCGGCGCTCCCGCGACCCCGCTCGCGGACGCCGCCTGACCGTTCCACCCGCACCGAGGAACCACCATGGCCATCTACGACAGCATCGTCGACACCATCGGCAACACGCCGATCGTCAAGCTGCACCGCATCGCGCCCGCGCACGCCACCGTGTATGCCAAGGCCGAATCGTTCAACCCCGGCGGCTCGGTGAAGGACCGCCTGGCGCTGGCGATCGTGCTCGACGCCGAACAGCGCGGCCTGCTCAAGCCCGGCGACACCATCGTCGAAGCGACCTCGGGCAACACCGGCGTGGCCCTGGCCCAGGTGGCGGCCGCGCGCGGCTACCGGTTCGTGGCGGTGATGGTGGAGACCTTCTCGATCGAGCGCCGCAAGCTGATGCGCGCCTACGGCGCCAAGGTGATCCTGACCCCGGCCGCCGAGCGCGGCACCGGGATGGTGAAGAAGGCGCGCGAGCTGGCAGAGAAGCATGGCTGGTTCCTGGCCTCGCAGTTCGCCAACCCGGCCAACCCGGCCTACCACCGGCAGACCACCGCGGCCGAGATCCTGCGCGACTTCGCCGGCCGGCGCCTGGACTACTTCGTCAGCGGCTGGGGCACCGGCGGCACCCTCACCGGCGTGGGCGAGGTGCTCAAGGTCGCGCGCCCGGAGGTGAAGATCATCGCCACCGAGCCGACCGCCGCCTCGCTGCTGGGCGGCAAGGAGTGGGCGCCGCACAAGATCCAGGGCTGGACCCCGGACTTCCTGCCCGAGGTGCTCAACCGCGACGTGCACGACGAGCTGGTCCCGGTGACCGACGACGAGGCGATCGACACCGCGCGCCGCCTCGCCACCGAGGAAGGCATCTTCGTCGGCATCTCGGCCGGCGCCACCGTGGCCGCGGCGCTGAAGGTCGCGGCCGGCGCGCCGGAAGGCTCGGTGCTGCTGGCCACCCTGCCCGATACCGGCGAGCGCTACTTCTCGACGCCGCTGTTCTCGCATCTCAACGAGGGCTCGGACGACGACTGGCTGGCCGGCCTGGACGGCGCGCGGGACGCCGCCTGATCCCCACCCCACGGGCATCGCCACCATGAGCCGATCCCCCGTCCCCCCCATCCCGGCCGTTCCGGCCACCACGCCCCCTGCGGCCGACCCGCGCGGCGGCGGGGATCCGATCAGCGAGGCCGAGCGCGCCGTGCTCGACGCCGTCCGCGACCTGGCCTACGGCCAGGTTGAGGTGGTGGTGCACTCGTCGCGGATCGTGCAGATCACGCGCAGCCAGAAGCTGCGGCTGAACGACTGAGCCCATGTCCTCGGCCTGCAGCCCATCCACCCATCCCATCCACGGTGCCGACCGGACGACCGGAGGCGCTTCCCGAGAACTCCACGAGGAAACGCCATGCGATCGCCCCACCCCGCCTCCGTAAGACCACCGCGCCGCCACCTGCTGGCGCTCGCCCTGGCCCTGGCCCCGGCCACCACCATGGCCCAGGACGCCGCCCCCACCCCCGAACAGATCGCCGAGCGCCTGCGCATCGTCGAACGCCGGCTGGGCATCGCCCCGGTGGACGGCGCCGCGCCCGACGGGCTGGCCGAACTCGACCGTCGCCTGCGCGCGGTCGAGCAGGGCCTGGACGAGCGCGACCGCCAGCAGGCGGTCGCCGCGAGCCAGCCCGCGCCGGCGCCGAAGCCGCAGCCGGAGATCACCCTCGCCGCCGACAAGGGCGCCTCGATCCGCAGCGCCGACGGCAAGGTGCAGCTCAAGCTCGGCGCCCTGGTCCAGGCCGACCACCGCGTGTTCATCGACGACGACGAGCGGCCGCAGAACGACACCTTCCTGTGGCGTCGCATCCGCCCGACCCTGGAGGGCAGCTGGGGCGAGCTGGTCGGCTTCCGGATCACGCCCGAGTTCGCCGGCGACAGCGCCTCGATCGTCGATGCCTACGTCGACCTCAAGTTCAGCCCGGCCGCCACCGTGCGCGCGGGCAAGGTGAAGGGGCCCGTGGGCCTGGAGCGCCTGCAGGGCGGCGGCGCGATCGCGCTGGTCGAACGCGGCTTCCCGACCGAGCTGGCGCCCAACCGCGACCTCGGCGTGCAGCTGCATGGCGCACTGGCACAGTCGCGCGTCAACTACGTGGTCGGCGTGTACAACGGCGCCCCGGACGGGCGCGACAGCCCGACCAGCAATCCCGATGGCGAGTTCGAGTTCGCCGGCCGGTTGCTCTTCGAGCCGTGGAAGGGCAGCGACGGCGCCCTCTCCGGCCTGGGCTTCGGCATCGGCGCCAGCACCGGCGACAAGCAAGGCGCCGGCAACAGCTTCCTGCCGCGCTACCGCACCCAGGGCCAGGCCACGTTCTTCAGCTACCTCGGCACCGTGGTCGCCGACGGCGAACACACCCGCTGGTCGCCGCACGCGTACTGGTACGCCGGTCCGGTCGGCCTGCTCGGTGAGTACATCCGCTCGAAGCAGGAGGTGGTCGACACCGCCACCGCCGCGCGCGCCTCGCTCGACCACTCGGCCTGGAGCCTCAGCGGCCGCTGGGTGGTCACCGGCGAGAAGGCCAGCCACCGCGGCGTGAAGCCCCACCGTCCGTTCGCGCCGGGCGCCGACGGCGGCTGGGGCGCGTTCGAGCTGGTCGCCCGCTATGGCGAGCTCGACGTCGACGACGCCGCGTTCCCGCTCTTCGCCTCGCCGTCGGCCTCGGCCTCCGAAGCCAGCGCCTGGGCCCTGGGCCTGAACTGGTACCCCACCGGCCACCTCAAGCTCGCGGCAAGCTACGGCCATACCTCGTTCACCGGCGGCGGCCCCGGTGACGCCGACCGGCAGGACGAGAAAACCTTCTTCACGCGCGCCCAGTTCGCGTTCTGATCCCCCTTTCCGAGACCATGCACATGAAGACCACGACCAGGAATACCCTCGTCGCCCTGCTGATCGGCCTGTCCGCGGCCAGCGGCACCGCGTGGGCGCAGAAGCTCGAGCTGCTCAACGTCTCCTACGACCCGACCCGCGAGCTCTACGCGGAGTTCAACGAGGCGTTCAGGAAGAAGTGGAAGGCCGAGACCGGCCAGGACGTGACCCTGCGCGCCTCGCACGGCGGCTCCGGCAAGCAGGCGCGCGCGGTGATCGACGGGCTCGAGGCCGACGTCGTCACCCTCGCCCTGTCCGGCGACATCGACGCGATCGTCGAGAACACCACCCTGATTCCGAAGGACTGGCAGTCGCGGCTGCCGAACAACAGCTCGCCCTATACCTCGACCATCGTGTTCCTGGTGCGCAAGGGCAACCCGAAGCAGATCCGCGACTGGGGCGATCTGGCCAGGCCGGGCGTCGCCGTGATCACGCCCAATCCCAAGACCTCCGGCGGCGCGCGCTGGAACTACCTGGCCGCATGGGCGTGGGCCTCGCGCGAGTACCGCAAGGCCGACCTGGTGCTCGACTACCTCAGGAAGCTGTTCGCCAACGTGCCGGTGCTCGATACCGGGGCCCGGGGCTCGACCACCACCTTCGTCGAGCGCGGCATCGGCGATGTGCTGCTGGCGTGGGAGAACGAGGCCCTGCTGACCCTGTCCGACCCGGACGTGCGCGACCGCTTCGAAATCGTGTTCCCGAGCCTGAGCATCAAGGCCGAGCCGCCGGTGTCGGTGGTGGACGGCAACGTCGACCGCCGCGGCACCCGCAAGCTGGCCGAGGCCTACCTGCAGCACCTGTATTCGGCCGAGGGCCAGGCGATCGCCGCACGCAACCACTACCGCCCGTCGCGGCCGGAACTGCTGCCGCCGGCGGCGATCGCGCACTTCAAGCCGATCCCGCTGGTGACCATCGACAACGCGTTCGGCGGATGGGCGAAGGCGCAGAAGCTGCACTTCTCCGACGGCGGCTTCTTCGACCGGATCTACGGTCCGTAACCGCGACCGGGGGCGCGTCCGTCGCTCCCGGCCGCGCCCCCCCGCCGCCTATGCTCGCCACCTCCCCACGAGAGCCCGACCCGCCGCACCGATGAGCACGCTCGCCCTTCCCTACCTGTCGCGCCCGCGCTGGCGCCGCCCGTTGCCGGGGTTCGGCCTCAGCCTCGGCCTCGGCATGGCCTGGCTCGGCGCGGTGGTGCTGCTGCCGCTGGCGGCGCTGACCTTCCGCGCCACGGGCCTAGGCCTCGACGGCTGGCTGCGCGCGCTCAAGGACCCGCGCGTGCAGTCGGCGCTGAAGGTGAGCTTCGGCACCGCGTTCGTCGCCGCGCTCGTCGCCCTGTTCGCCGGCGCACTGGTGGCCTGGGTGCTGGTGCGCTACCGCTTCCCCGGCCGGCGCCTGCTCGACGCGCTGGTCGATCTGCCGTTCGCGCTGCCGACCGCGGTCGCCGGCATCGCCCTGACCGCGATCTACGCGCCCACCGGCTGGATCGGCCGGTACCTGGAGCCGCTCGGCATCCAGGTGGCCTACCAGCCCGCCGGCATCGTGATCGCGCTGGTGTTCATCGGCCTGCCGTTCGCGGTGCGCACGGTGCAGCCGATCCTCGAGTCCCTGGGCCACGAGCAGGAGCAGGCCGCCGCCTCGCTCGGCGCCTCGCGACTGACCACCCTGCGCCGGGTGGTGCTGCCCGAGCTGCTGCCGGCGCTGCTGACCGGGTTCTCGCTCGCCTTCGCGCGTGCGCTGGGCGAGTACGGCTCGGTGATCTTCATCGCCGGCAACAAGCCGTTCCAGACCGAGATCGCGCCGCTGCTGATCACGATCCGGCTCGAGGAGTACGACTACAACGGCGCGATCGCGCTGGCGGCGCTGATGCTGGCCGCCTCGTTCGCCTGCCTGCTGGCGATCAACCTGATCCCGCTGGCGTTCCGCCACGAACGCAGGAGCCGCCGCGATGGCTGACGCGCACGCAGGACACGGGCTGGAGACCCCGCCGTGGCTGCGCCGGCTGCTGATCGGCGCCGCGGTGCTGGTGATGGGGCTGCTGGTGGTGCTGCCGCTGCTGATGGTGCTGCTGTCGGCCTTCGGCAAGGGCTTCGCCACGTGGTGGAACGCGCTGACCACGCCCGACGCGATCGCCGCGCTCAAGCTGACCCTGTTCACCGCGGCGATCGTGATCCCGGTGAACGCGGTGTTCGGCGTGTTCGCGGCCTGGTCGTTGACCCGGTTCGAGTTCCGCGGCAAGCGCGCGCTGCTGGCCCTGGTGGACCTGCCCTTCGCGGTCTCGCCGGTGGTCGCCGGCCTGTGCCTGGTGCTGCTGTTCGGCTCGCAGGGCTGGTTCGCCGACTTCCTGCGCGAGCACCAGGTCAAGATCCTGTTCGCGCGGCCGGGCATCGTCCTGGCCACGCTGTTCATCACCTTTCCGTTCGTGGTCCGCGAGCTGGTGCCGCTGATGCAGCAGCAGGGCAGCGAGGAGGAGGTGGTGGCGCGCTCGCTGGGCGCGAACGCCTGGACGATGTTCTTCCGCGTCACCCTGCCCAACATCAAGTGGGGCCTGCTGTACGGCGTGCTGCTGTGCGGCGCGCGGGCGATGGGCGAGTTCGGCGCGGTGTCGGTGGTCTCGGGCCACATCCGCGGCCTGACCAACACCCTGCCGCTGCACATCGAGATCCTCTACAACGAGTTCGACAGCACCGGTGCGTTCGCGGTGTCCTCGCTGCTGGCGGGGCTGGCGCTGGTGACGCTGGTGTTGAAGTTCTGGTTGGAGTCCCGCCACAGCGACGGCCTCGCCTCGCACCGGAGGCATGCATGACGCGCTTGACGTCCATCGCCCGCGGCGGCGGTGAAGCATCTCCGCGGCCTGGCGCACGTCGGGCGCGGTTGGAGTCCCGCCACAACGACGGCCTCGCCTCGCACCGGAGGCATGCATGACGCGCTTCACGTCCATCGCCCGCGGCGGCGGTGAAGCATCTCCGCCGCCTGGCGCACGTCGGGCGCGGTTGGAGTCCCGCCACAGCGACGGCCTCGCCTCGCACCGGAGGCATGCATGAGCCCGTCCCTCGCCGCTTCCCCCCCGTCCGCCCGCCACGCCGGCCGCGCCACCCACGCCGCGGCCGGCGCCACTCCCACGGAGACCACGAACGTGCTGTTGACCCAGGACCACGCCGTGCACACCCCCCACCCCGTCGCCGATCCGGAAGCCTCCACTGCGCCTGGCCGCGGAATCGGCGATGATCGCGCCATGGGCACGCGCGGCCACGGCGTCGACCTGCGGATCGAAGGCGTCGCCAAGCGCTACGGCGGCACGGCGGCGCTCGACCACGTGGACCTGCACATCGCCGCCGGCGAACTGGTCGCCCTGCTCGGTCCCTCCGGATCCGGCAAGACCACCCTGCTGCGGGTGATCGCCGGCCTGCTGCCCGCCGACGGCGGCCGGGTGCTGTTCGGCGACACCGACGCCACCCTGCTCAGCCTGCGCGAGCGCAATGTCGGTTTCGTGTTCCAGCAGTACGCGCTGTTCCGGCACATGACCGTGGCCGAGAACATCGCCTTCGGCCTGCGCAGCCGGCCGCGCGCGAAACGCCCGGACAGGGCCACGATCCGGCGCCGGGTCGAGGAACTGCTGGCGCTGATCCAGCTGCCCGGCTACGGCGACCGCTATCCCGAACAGCTGTCGGGCGGGCAGAAGCAGCGCGTCGCGCTGGCGCGCGCGCTGGCGATCGACCCGACCGTGCTGCTGCTCGACGAGCCCTTCGGCGCGCTCGACGCCAAGGTGCGGGTGGAACTGCGCCGCTGGCTGCGCCGCCTGCACGACCAGACCGGCCAGACCACGGTATTCGTCACCCACGACCAGGACGAGGCGCTGGAACTGGCCGACCGCGTGGTGGTGCTGCGCGAGGGCCGGATCGAGCAGGCCGGCACCCCGGACGAGATCTACGGCGCGCCGGCCTCGCCCTACGTGTTCGACTTCATCGGCCGCGCCAGCGTGGTCGAGGGCCGGGTCGAGGGCGGCCGGTTCGTGGTCGACGGCCAGGCGGCGGGCTTCGAGGCCGACGGGGTCGCCGACGGTCCCGCGAGCCTGTACCTGCGCCCGCACGACGCGGCGTTCGTGGCGCCGGGCGACGGACTGCAGGCGCGCGTGGCCGCGCTCGCGCGCCAGGCCGGGCGCATCACCGTGGAGCTCGAACTCCCGGGCCAGTCGCGCAGGCTCGAGGTCGACCTGGTCGCCGCGCCGGGCGTGGCGACCCCGGCCACCGGCGACGCGGTCGGCGTGCGGCTGCTGAAGTACCGGGTGTATCCGGGACAGCGCTGAGCGCGCAGCGCCCGGTCGCGGAAGCCGCTCCTGCCATGATCCGGGCACCGTAGGAGCGGCTTCAGCCGCGACCCGCCGCCGGTACGGGCACCGCGCCTGCGCCGCCCCGCGGCGCACCGTCGTCCGCAGCGCCGCTACGACCGCCCGTACACGTCCTCGTAACGGACGATGTCGTCCTCGCCCAGGTAACTGCCCGACTGCACCTCGATCAGCTCGAGCATCCCGGTGCCCGGGTTCTCCAGCCGGTGCTTCGCGCCCAGCGGGATGTAGGTCGACTGGTTGGCGTGCAGCTCGAATACGTCGTTGTCGCGGGTCACGCGCGCGGTGCCGCGGACCACGATCCAGTGCTCGGCGCGGTGCTTGTGCGACTGCAGCGACAACCGCGCGCCGGGCTTGACCTTGATCCGCTTGACCTGGAAGCCGTCGTCGCGGTCGATCGAGTCGTAGCTGCCCCAGGGGCGGTGCACCTCGCGGTGCAGGACCGCGTGGCTGCGCTCGTCGGACTTGAGCTTCGCGACCACGTCCTTGACCTGCTGCACCTTGTCCTTGTGCGCGACCAGCACCGCGTCGTCGGTCTCGACCACGACCAGGTCGTCCACCCCGACGAGGGCGACCAGACGCCGCGCGTAGGCGTAGCTGTTGCGCGAATCGACCGCGATCACGTCGCCGTGGCGGGCGTTGCCGTGTTCGTCCTGCTCGCTGACCTCCCACAGCGCCGACCACGAGCCGACATCGTTCCAGCCGATGTCGACCGGCAGCACGCGCGCGTCGTCGGTCTTCTCCATCACCGCGTAGTCGATCGAATCGGACGGACAGGCGGCGAAGGCCTCGCGGTCGAGGCGGATGAAGTCGCCGTCGCGCCTGGCGGCGCCGAACGCGGCGCGCACCGAGGCCAGGATGTCGGGACGGAAGCGTTCGAGCTCGGCCAGGTAGCGCGAGGCGCGGAACAGGAACATGCCGCTGTTCCAGTAATAGCCGCCGGCGTCGAGGTAGGAGCGCGCGGTGGCCGCGTCGGGCTTCTCGACGAAACGCAGCACCGGGCGGACGCCCTCGCCCGGCCCGGCCTGGATGTAGCCGAAACCGGTCTCCGGCGCGGACGGCACGATGCCGAAGGTGACCAGCGCGCCGGCCTCGGCCGCGGGCAGGGCCTGCGCGACCGCGGCGCGGAAGCCGTCGGCGTCGCGCACCACGTGGTCGGACGGCAGCACCAGCAGCACCGGATCGTCGCCACCCGCGGTGGCCTGCAGCGCCGCGGCGGCGATCGCCGGGGCGGTGTTGCGGCCCACCGGCTCGAGCACGATGTCGGCATGCTCCACGCCCACCAGGCGCAGCTGTTCGCCGGCGAGGAAGCGGTGCTCCTCGTTGGCGACCACGATCGGCGCGGACGCGGCCAGCGGCGCGACGCGCAGCCAGGTGTCCTGGAGCATCGTGTGCTCGCCGGCCAACGGCAGGAACTGCTTGGGGTAGGCCTCGCGCGAGAGCGGCCACAGCCGCGTCCCCGATCCACCCGACAACAACACCGGCTGCACCTTCATGCTCTCTCTCGCCCGGAAATGCGCGGCAGTTTACCCTTTGCCTGCCGGCCACCGCCGGCCGGAGAACCCATGGCCCCAACCGACCCCCCTTCCAGCGAGCGCGACCGGCAGCGCATTGAATGGATACGTAGCACGCTCGGCGAGCCGGACACCGGACTCGAGCGCGCCTCGTTCGACGCCGATTTCCGCAGCTACTGGCGCACCACCGGACGCGAGCCCAGCCTGGTGCTGATGGACGCACCGCCCGGGCTCATGGACGTGCGTCCGTGGCTGGAGATCCACGACCTGCTGGAGGCCGGCGGCCTGCGCGTGCCGGCGGTGCTCGCGCGCGACCTCGCGCAGGGCTTCCTGCTGCTGGAGGATCTCGGCCGCCAGACCTACCTGCACATCCTCGACGAGGCCAGCGCGGACGCGCTGTTCGAGATCGCGATGCGGCGCCTGGTCCAGCTGCAGTCGATCGCCGTGCCCGACGGCTTCCCCGCCTACGACGCGGACCTGCTGCTGCGCGAACTTCGCCTGTTCGACGAATGGTTCCTCGGCGTGCACCTGGGCATCGCGCTCGACGACGGCGAACGCGAGTCGCTGCACGGCGTGTACCGCGTGCTGGTGGACGCGGCGCTGGCCCAGCCGCGGGTGCTGGTGCACCGCGACTACATGCCGCGCAACCTGATGCCCTGCGGCGACGACGTCGCCGTGCTCGACTTCCAGGACGCGGTGCTCGGCCCGATCGGCTACGACCCGGCCTGCCTGTTCAAGGACGCGTTCCTGAGCTGGCCGGAAGCGCGCGTGGCCGGCTGGCATGCCCGCTACCACGCCCTGGCCTCCGAAGCGGGCCTGCCGGTGCCGCCGCTGGAGGACTTCCGCCGCGACCTCGACCTGATCGGCGTGCAGCGCCACCTCAAGGTGCTGGGCATCTTCGCCCGCCTGAAGCACCGCGACGACAAGCCGAAGTACGTCGCCGACGCGCCACGCTTCGTCGCCTATCTCGACGCGGTGCTGCCCCGCCACCCGTCGCTGGCGCCGCTGGCGGCGCTGATCGAAGGGCGCGTGCGCCCGGCGCTGGCAGCGCTGGAACCGGTGGCCATCCATGCCTGAGCGCGCGTCCGGGCGATGAAGGCGCTGGTCTTCGCCGCCGGCCTGGGCGAGCGCATGCGCCCGCTCACCGACACCACGCCCAAGCCGCTGCTGGCCGCCGGCGGCAAGCCGCTCATCGCCTGGCACCTGGAGCGGCTGGCGGCGATCGGCGTGGACGAGGTGGTGGTCAACGTCTCGTGGCTGGCCGAGCGGTTCCCGGAAGCGCTCGGCGACGGCGGCGCATTCGGCCTGCGCATCACCTGGTCGCACGAGGGCGCGGTGCCGCTGGAAACCGGCGGCGGCATGCTGCACGCGCTGCCGCTGTTGGGCGACGCCCCGTTCATCGCGATCAACGGCGACATCTGGACCGACTTCGACTTCGCCGGCCTGCCGCGCGAACCCGCCGGCGACGCGCACCTGGTGCTGGTCGACAACCCGGCGCACAACCCACGCGGGGACTTCATACTGCGCCCGGACGGCAGGCTCGCCAGTGAGGACGACGCAGGGCCGCGGCTCACGTTCGCCGGCATCGGCGTCTACCGTCCGCGCCTGCTCCAGGGCTGGCGCGAGGTCATCGGCGATGCGCCGGGCGCCGGCGAGGTTCCGCCCCGCTTCCGCCTCGCCCCGCTGCTGCGCGCGGCC
Source organism: Luteimonas wenzhouensis (assembly GCF_007859305.1). GTDB lineage: Bacteria > Pseudomonadota > Gammaproteobacteria > Xanthomonadales > Xanthomonadaceae > Luteimonas > Luteimonas wenzhouensis. The sequence goes on along the minus strand of NZ_VOHE01000004.1, from coordinate 213,470 downwards.
ATGGCCCGTGGCGCCGTCACCGGCGAACACCACCACGGCGCCTGGACCGATGTCGGCACGCCGCAGCGGCTCGAGGCCCTGGACCGCGCCCTGGCGCAGCGCGGCCCTGCAGGCATCCGGCCGGGCTGAGCGGCGCCGCGAATGACGGCACGGCCTGCACCGCCGGACCCGGGTCGATGCGAGGCTCGCGCACCGCGGCGCAGGCGCGCGGCGGCGCGGGTCAGGCGTCGCCTGCGCCGCCCAGCACGCTGCGCAGGAAGGGCACGGTCAGCCGCCGCTGGGCGGCCAGCGCGGCCACGTCCAGCTGCTCGAACAGGCGGGTGAGCGAGGCGGGGTCGCGGTCGGCGCGGCGCAACAGCCATTCGATCGCGGCCTCGTCGACCTGCAGCCCGCGGCGCCGGGCCCGCAGCCGCAGCAGGTCCCGGCGACCGGCGTCATCCAGTGGCTCGAGCACCGCGCGGGTGCACTGGCCCAGGCGCGAACGCAGGTCGGGCAGCCGCAATCCCAGCGCATCGGGCGCCACCCGCGCGGTGTACAGCAGGCGCCGGCCGGCATCGTGCATGCGGTTGTGGAAATCGAACAGCGCCAGCTCGTCGCCCGGCTCGCCGGCCACCGCCTCGAGTCCGTCGAGCGCCACCAGGTCGAAGGCGTGCATTGCCTCCACGGCTTCGCGCAGCCGGCCCGGCGTGGTCGCCAGCGGCAGGTAGGCGGCGCGCAGGCCCGCGGCCTCGGCCTCGGCGCAGGCGGCGAGGGCGAGATGGGTCTTGCCGCTGCCCGCCGGCCCGACCAGCAGCAGCGTGCGCCCCGCCCCGCCGCCGGCGAACTGCCGCAGCTGCAGCGGCAGCGCGCGGTCGCCGGCGAAGGTCTCCAGCCGCTGGTCGGGGGGATAGCGCAGCGCCAGCGGCAGCTGCGGGGACGGTGTCCGCGCCGGCATCGGGGTCAGGCGCCGCCGTCGCGCGGGCCGGCCTCGTCCCCCTGGGCCCCGGGCGCCGCCTCGCCGGCGGGCCGCGGCTCGCCGAGCACGATCCGCGGGCCGTCGCCGGCGTACAGCCGGCTCTGCGTGTAGCGCTCGCGGGCGAAGCGCAGCAGCACGTTGCCCACCGCCGCCACCGGCAGCGCGATCAGCATGCCGACGAACCCGAACAGCTGGCCGCCGGCCATGATCGCGAAGATCACCGCCACCGGATGCAGGCCGATGCGGTCGCCGACGATGCGCGGGGTGAGGATGTAGCTCTCGATCAGCTGGCCGACGGTGAACACCACGCCCACCAGCACCAGCAGCTTCAGGTCGAAGCCCTGCGCCTGCACCAGCGCGGCGAGCACCGCCAGCACGATCCCGGTCGCCGCGCCGAGGTAGGGCACGAAGCTGATCAGGCCGGCGATGATGCCGATTAGCAGGCCCAGCTTCAGCCCCACCAGGGTCAGCCCCAGCGCATAGATCGCGCCCAGCGCCAGCATCACGATGAACTGGCCGCGCAGGAACGCCCCCAGCACCTCGTCCGACTCCTTCGCCAGCCGGGCGACCGTGGCGACATGGTCGCGCGGCACCATCACCGCCACCCGCTCGACCAGCAGATCCCAATCGCGCAGGAAGTAGAAGGTCAGGATCGGCAACAGCACCAGGTTGGCGATCCAGGCCAGGAACGCGAAGCCGGAGCTGGACAGGTAGCCGAACAGGGCCGTGGCGACGCCGCCGGCCTGGGTCCAGTGGTTGCGCGCCAGCTCGAACAGCCGCTGCGGGTCGAGCCAGGTGGTGATCTCGATCCCGGTGCGCTGCTCCACCCAGGGCAGCGCGGTCTCCATGAACCAGGCCCGGTACTGCGGCAGCGCCTCGATCAGGGTCACCACCTGGCGCTCGACCATCGGCACCAGGATCAGCACCACCAGCACCAGCAGCATCAGCATCAGCACGAACACCAGCGTGACCGCGACCGGCCGCGACCGGCCCGCGCGCTCGAGCCGGTCGACCAGCGGGTCGCCCAGCCAGCCCAGCAGGGCAGCGAGCACGAACGGGGTCAGGATCGGCCCGAGCAGGGCCACCAGCCACAGGGCCGCGAGCCCCGCCAGGCCCCACTGCAGCCGGCGCAGGAAGCGTGCGATGTCGGCGTTGGCATCCAGCGGCGCCTGGTCCATGTCCGGCCGTCCCTCAGCGCAGGTGGAACACCGGCCGCGCGAACGCATCCGCGCCCTCGACCTCCAGCAGCACCTCGCCATCGACCATGCGGCGGAAGCCCTCCATCCCGCTCAGCAGGTCCAGTTCCACCTCCAGCCGGCCCTCGCTGGCCCGCTGCGGGCGGATCGCGCGCACCACCGACATGCGCTGCAGCTCCGCCGCCAGCCGCAGGTAGTCGCGGCTGCCGTGCACGCCGGTGAACACCAGCGCCTGGGTGACCGGTTCCCGCGGCGCGGTGGCCTTGGCGTAGCGCTTGGCCAGCGCGTCGGCCGCGCCGTCGGCGCCGGTGGCCAGGGCGCGGCGCGCATCGCCGTCGCGCTCCGACCAGCGCGCGAGCACCCGGCCGTCGTCGACGAAGATCCAGTCCGCCTGCCAGCCGCCTTCGCTGCGGTAGAGCTTGCCGACCAGCTGCATCGGCGGGCTGTAGCGCGCCGACAGGCGCGCGATCGCGGCGGTGTCGCCGCGCCAGATCGCGGCCGCGGCGGCCTGCTCGGCGGCACTGCCCGAGGGCAGGCCGAGGCGGTAGCCGCGCTCGATCGCCCGCTGCAGCAGCGGACGGGCGACGTTGTTGTGCTGCAGCCCGACCAGGCGCGGGCCGTTGCCGTCGTCGATCGCCAGCCAGACCACCGGCTTGGGCCGCGGCTGCGGCCACTCCGGCAGCCCCAGGGCGTCGGCCAGCGCATCCACCGCCTCGGGCTTGAAGCGCACCACCAGCATGGTGCGGAACCTGGGCGCGCCGCTGGCGCCGACGCTTTCGTCCTGGCGGTAGTCGAAGCCCTCGACGTAGTCGGCGGCGCGGCGCAGCTCCTGGCCCACGCCCGGGCGGTTGGCCACCGAACGGTCGCCCGAACGCTTGCTGAAGACCTGGGCCAGCGCGCGCGCGAAGCCGGCCTGGCGCTCCTCCTCGGACTGGCTGCGCACCGGCACCTCGGCCTCGTAGAGCCCGCTGGCGACGGCGCGCTCGCCCTCGACCCGCTGCGCCAGCGCCGGCGTCGCCGCCAGCAGCAGCACCAGCGCCCAGGCCAGGCCTTGCCCCGCTCGTCGCAAACCGCGCATCCGGTGTCCCTGTGCAGCCAAGAAGCAGAGGCCGAATGGTGCCACAAAGCCCCGGCGCGCTGGCCGCCCGCGGCCGCCCGGCGGGCCGCGGCTGCTAGAATCGCGGGCCGCCCGGCCCCTCGTGAGCACCCGTGACCACCCCGCCTCCCGGCCCCAGCGGCCTGACCTACCGCGACGCCGGCGTCGACATCGACGCGGGCAACGAAGTCGTCGAGCGCATCAAGCCGCTGGTCGCGCGCAGCATGCGCCCGGAAGTGATGGGCGGCCTGGGCGGGTTCGGCGCGCTGTTCGACCTGTCCGGCAAGTACCGCGAGCCGGTCCTGGTCTCGGGCACCGACGGCGTCGGCACCAAGCTCAAGCTGGCCCAGCAGCTCGGCCGCCACGACACCATCGGCATCGACCTGGTGGCGATGTGCGTGAACGACGTGCTGGTGCAGGGCGCCGAGCCGCTGTTCTTCCTCGACTACTTCGCCACCGGCAAGCTCGACGTCGAGACCACCGTCGCGGTGGTCGGCGGGATCGCCCGGGGCTGCGAGCTGTCCGGCTGCGCGCTGATCGGCGGCGAGACTGCCGAAATGCCGGACATGTACCCGCCGGGCGAGTACGACCTGGCCGGCTTCTGCGTGGCCGCGGTGGAGAAGTCCGAGCTGCGCGACGGCTCGTCGGTGCGCGCCGGCGACGTGCTGGTCGGCATCGCCTCCAGCGGCCCGCATTCCAACGGTTATTCACTGATCCGGCGCATCTACGACCGCGCCGGGCGGCCGGCCGACCTGGACGTCGGCGGCGTGGCCCTGGCCGATGCGCTGATGGCGCCGACCCGGCTGTACGTCAGGCCGGTGCTGGAACTGCTGCGCGGCAGCCTCGGCCCGGACATCCACGGCATGGCCCACATCACCGGCGGCGGCCTGACCGAGAACATCATCCGGGTCGTTCCCGACGGCCTGGGCCTGGACATCGATGCCAGCGCCTGGCCACTGCCGCCGGTGTTCGACTGGCTGCAGCGCGAGGGCAACGTCGCACCGCAGGAGATGTGGCGCACCTTCAACTGCGGCATCGGCTTCGTGCTGCTGGTCGATCGCGACCGCGTCGCCGCGCTCGGCGGCGAACTGGCGCGCCTGGGCCTGGCCCACTGGCGGATCGGCCAGGTCGTCGCCGCCGGCGACGGGCCACGCGTGCGCATCGGCTGAGGGCCCGGGGTGCGGCGCCTGCGCCTGGCCGTACTGGCCTCCGGCCGCGGCAGCAACCTGCAGGCGATCCTCGATGCGATCGCCGGCGGGCGGCTGGCGGCCGAGGTCGCGGGCGTGTTCTCCGATCGCGCGTCGGCGCAGGCGCTCGAACGCGCGCAGGCCGCGGGCGTGCCGGCCCATGCGCTGTCCCCGCGCGGCTTCGCCTCGCGCGCGGCGTTCGACGATGCGCTGTTCGCGGCGGTCGACGCGCTCGGGCCCGACCTGGTGGTGTGCGCCGGCTACATGCGCCTGATCGACCCGGGCGTGATCACTCCGCGCGCCGGGCGCGTGATCAACATCCATCCCTCGCTGCTGCCCGCCTTCAAGGGCCTGCACACCCACCGCCAGGCGCTACAGGCCGGCGTGGCCGAGCACGGCGCGAGCGTGCACTTCGTCAGCGCCGACCTCGACGGCGGTCCGGTGGTCGCGCAGGCGCGCGTGCCGGTGCAGCCGGGCGACGAGGAGCACGCGCTCGCGGCAAGGGTGCTGGCGCGCGAGCATCCGCTGCTGGTGGAAACGCTGCGCCTGTTCGCGGCCGGACGCATCGCGTTGCGTGAAGACCGCGTTCACTTCGATGGACGCCCGCTGACCGCGCCGCTTCAGCTGTCATGCAACGACGCGTTTGCATGATGTGCGGCCCATGCGCCATGCCCTGCTCCTGATCGCCGCCGTCGCCCTCGCCCCGGTTCCGGGCGCGTCCGCGCGCGCGCAATCCGCGGTGCAGGCGCCGCCGGCGGACGAATCGGCCGCGGCGCCCGCCGACGCCACGCCGGCACCGCGGGCGCTCGAGCCGTTCCTGGCCACCTACGAAGCCTGGTACGACGGCCGCCGGGCCGGCACCGCGACCATGCAGCTGGTGCACGACGAGGCGAACCGCTGGCGGATCGATCTGGGCGTGCGCGGCGACCGCGGCTTCGCCGGCATCGTCGGCCTGAACATCGACCAGAGCACGGTGTTCGACCTGGCGGACGGCGAGTACCGCCCGCTCGCCCAGAGCACCACCCGCAAGGCCGCGCTGTTTTTCAACCGCCGCACCACCGGCACCTACGACTGGCACTCCGGCGCCGCGCGCTGGACCGGCGACGTCAGCAAGGCCCGGCGCGCACCGGTGCCGATCCGGCCCGGCGACATGAGCGGCCTGCTGATCAACCTGGCGGTGGTCCGCGACGCCGCGCCGGGGCGCACGCTCGAGTACCGCTTCGTCGACCGCGGCCGCGCGCGCGACCACGTCTACCGGGCCGCGGACGCCACCGGGCCGGTGGAAGTGGCCGGCCTGAGCTACGAGGCGCTGCGCGTGGAGCGCACCAACGGCGGCAACGACGAAACCATCCTGTGGGTCGCCGACGGCGTGCCCACCCCGGTGCGCATCCTCCAGCGCGAAGACGGCGAGGACGCCGTGGACCTGCGCCTGGTCGAGTACCGGACCCTGCAATGAACCCGCGTTCGAGGACCTGCCCCATGAGAGCCCCCCTGCCCGCCATCGCCTTCGCCGTGCTGTTCGCCCTGGCCAGCGCGCCGGCGGCCGCGGTCGAAGCATTCACCGCCGACTACGCCGCCCGCTACATGGGCCTGCAGGCGACCGGGCGCATGGCCCTGGAACCGGCCGGCGGCAACCGCTGGAAGTACAGCCTGGAGGTGAGCGGCGCCGGCGCGCGGCTGGAGCAGAACACCGTGTTCGAGGCCGATGGCGAGCAGTGGCGGCCGGTGTCGAGCCGCGATTCGCAGCGCGGCGAATCCGGGCTGGCGGCGATGCTGGTCAAGCCGCGCACGACCACCGCGACCTACGACTGGGCCAGCGGCCAGGCGACCTGGGACGGCGACGTGAAGGACGACCGCCGCGGGCCGGTGCGCCTGCAGCCGGGCGACGTCGACGGGATGCTGATGAACCTGGCCCTGGTGCGCGACTTCCGCGCCGGCAAGCCGCTGTCCTACCGGCTGGTCGAGGACGGGCGGGCGCGCAGGCAGGTGTTCCGCCCGGTCGGCACCGAATCGATCACCGTCGCCGGCAGAACCCGCACCGCGACCAAGGTGGCGTGGAAGAACGATGAGCGCAGCATCACCGCGTGGATCGTCGACGACCTGCCGGTGCCGGCGCGCATCCTCCAGCAGCGCGACGGGCGCGACCACATCGACCTGACCCTGCGCTCGTTTGACTGAGCGGCCACGGCGCGACGCGCCCGGCCCGGGAACGCTAGCGCCCGTCCTCGTCGTCCGCGCCGGGCGCCAGCACCACCCGGCATTCGACCCGGAACGGTTCGTCGCGCCGCCCCAGGCGCGCATAGCGGCGGCAGGTGCGCGGCCCTTCGCGCGTCTCCTCCACCCCGACGATGGTGTAGCCCTGCAGGATCTCGGCGCGGGTTGCGGTGCCGTCCTCGTCCCAGTCCATCTCCCGCGGCTGGGTGCCGTTGAAGCCGGCCACGCCCATCCAGCGCAGCGCCAGCATCGCCACCATCGCCAACAGCACGGTCGCCAGCAGCGCCTTGCGCCGCGGCGACAGCCGCCAACGCGGGGTGGCGCTCATGCCGCGATCCTCCGGATCCGCGCGCCGAGGCCCGAGAGCTTGCGCTCGATATGTTCGTAGCCGCGGTCGAGGTGGTAGATGCGGTCGATCGTGGTCTCGCCTTCGGCCACCAGCCCGGCGAGGATCAGCGAGGCCGAGGCGCGCAGGTCGGTCGCCATCACCGGGGCGCCGGTCAGGCGCTCGACGCCGGTGACGGTGGCGCGATGGCCGTCGATGTCGATGTGGGCGCCGAGGCGCATCAGTTCGTTCACGTGCATGAAGCGGTTCTCGAAGATCCGCTCGTCGATCGTGCCGGTCCCCTCGGCGATGCAGTCGAGCGCCATCAGCTGCGCCTGCATGTCGGTCGGGAAGCCCGGGTGCGGCTCGGTGACGATATCGACCGCGCGCGGGCGGCGGCCGCGCATGTCGAGCGCGATCCGGTCGCCGTCGACCTCGATGTCGGCGCCGGCCTCGCGCAGCTTGGCCAGCACCGCGTCGAGCGTGTCCGGGCGTGCGTGCGTGGCCACCACGCGGCCGCGGGTGATCGCGCCGGCGACCAGGAACGTGCCGGTCTCGATCCGGTCGGCGATCACCTGGTGCCGCGCCGCGTGCAGCGCATCCACGCCGTGGACCACGATCCGCGACGTGCCCGCGCCTTCGATCCGCGCGCCCATCGCCACCAGGCAAGCGGCCAGGTCCACGATCTCGGGCTCGCGCGCGGCGTTGTCGATGGTGGTCGTGCCCTCGGCCAGGGTCGCGGCCATCAGCACGTTCTCGGTCGCGCCGACGCTGACCATGTCGAATTTCACCTCGCCGCCGCGCAGGCGGCCGGCACGCGCCTTGATGTAGCCGTGCTCGACCGTGATCTCCGCGCCCAGCGTCTCGAGCGCGCGGATGTGCAGGTCCACCGGGCGCGAGCCGATCGCGCAGCCGCCCGGCAGCGACACCTCGGCCGCGCCGTGCCGGGCCAGCAGCGGCCCGAGCACCAGCACCGAGGCGCGCATCGTGCGCACCAGTTCGTAGGGCGCGACGTGGCCGCTGGCCGGACGCGGATCGACCCGGACCACGGCCGCGTCCGCGGCGTGTTCGACCTCGGCGCCGAGCCCGCGCAGCAGGCGCGCGGTGGTGCGCACGTCGTGCAGGTCGGGCACGTTGCCGATCTCCACCGGCCCGTCGGCCAGCAGGGTGGCGCAGAGGATGGGCAGCACCGCGTTCTTGGCGCCGGAGATGCGGACCTCGCCCTCGAGGGCGACCCCGCCGGTGACGACGATCTTGTCCATCAGGCGCCCGCGGCCTCGTCCGGGGTCTGGGCCCGGACGATCGCCAGGGCGTGGATTTCGCGGCCCATGAGCGCGCCGAGGGTGGCGTAGACCATGCGGTGGCGGGCCAGCAGGGGCTTGCCGGCGAAGGCCTCGCTGACCACCTCGGCCTCGAAGTGGACCCCGTCGTCGCCGGTGACCTGGACCCGGGCGCCGGGCAGTCCCTGCAGGATCAGATCGCGGATGGTATCTGGGTTCAAGGGAATTCCTGACTGAAGCGCGCATGAGCCGGCGGGCGGCCGCGGCGGGGCGGCGGGCGCTTTCACGCCGGGCGAGCGCCTAAAATGAACCGCTTAGATTATCGGAAACCCCGCGCCCCGGATATGGCCAACGCAGATTCCACGCCCCGCGAGCTCCCCGACCCCAGTGCACTCGCGGCCAGCGGCCGGCGCGTGTTCGACATCGAGGCGAGCGCCCTGCAGGCCGTGGCCGCACGCCTGGACGGCGCCTTCTCCGAGGCCTGCCGGCTGGCCTACCACTGCACCGGGCGCGTGGTGTGCACGGGCATGGGCAAGTCCGGGCACGTGGCGCGCAAGATCGCCGCCACCCTGGCCTCCACCGGTACCCCCGCCTTCTACATGCACCCCGGCGAGGCCGGCCATGGCGACCTGGGGATGGTGACCGACGCCGACCTGGTGCTCGCCGTGTCCTACTCGGGCGAGTCCGACGAGATCCTGATGCTGCTGCCGGTGCTCAAGCGGCAAGGCAACGTGCTGCTGGCCATGACCGGGCGCCCGCAGTCGACCCTGGCCCGGGCCGCCGACGTGCACCTGGACATCAGCGTGCCCGAGGAAGCCTGCCCGCTGCACCTGGCGCCCACCTCCAGCACCACCGCCTCGATGGCGATGGGCGATGCGCTGGCGGTGGCGCTGCTGGAGGCGCGCGGCTTCACCGCCGACGACTTCGCCCGTTCGCACCCGGCCGGCGCGCTCGGCCGCCGCCTGCTGCTGCACATCTCCGACGTGATGCATACCGGCGACGACATCCCGCGGGTCGGCCCCGATGCATCGCTGGGCGAGGCGCTGCTGGAAATGAGCCGCAAGCGACTGGGCGTGACCGCCGTGGTCGACGCGGACAGCCGCCTGCTCGGGCTGTTCACCGACGGCGACCTGCGCCGCACCCTCGGCGACCGGCGAGTGGACGTCTACGCCACCACCATCGGCGAGGTGATGACCCGCGATCCGGTCACGATCGGCAGCGAGGCGCTCGCGGTCGAGGCCGCGCGGCTGATGGAGACCCGCAAGATCAACGCCCTGGTGGTGCTCGATGACTCGCAGCGCGTGGTCGGTGCGCTCAACGTGCACGACCTGTTCCGGGCACGCGTGGTCTGATCCCTGGCTGCCGGGCGGTCCGGCGCGACGACTGGAGGATGTGTCCTTGCCGCATTTCCGACCCGAGTACCCCGCCGGACTGGTGGCTCGTGCCGCGAAGGTGCGGCTGGCCTGCTTCGACGTGGACGGCACCCTGACCGACGGCCGGCTGTGGTTCGACGACGCCGGCCGCGAGTCCAAGGCCTTCCACGTGCTCGACGGCCAAGGCCTGGTGCAGCTGCGCAAGGCCGGGATCACGGTCGCCTTCGTCACCGCGCGCGACAGCCTGGTCGCCGCCGCCCGCGCCCGCGAGCTCGGCGCCGAGCCGCACGTGAACGTGAAGGACAAGGTCGCCTGCGTCGAACGGATCCGCCAGCGCCTGGGCCTGGAACGCGAACAGGTGGCCTTCATGGGCGACGACCTGCCCGACCTGGGCGTGCTGCGCATCGCCGGCCTCGCGGTCGCGCCGGCCAGCGTCCACCACTGGATCCGCGACGCGGTCCACTGGGTCACGCCCTCGCGCGGCGGCGAGGGCGCGGTGCGCGAGCTGTGCGACCTGGTCCTGCACGCGCAGGGACGCGTGGACGCCCTGCTGGAGGCCGGGGCGCGATGAACTGGCGCCTGGCCATCATCCTCGTCCTGCTCGCCGGCGCCCTGCTCAGCGGCTGGTTCGCGTGGCGCGGGGAAGACCCGGCGGAAGCCGGAGACGCGGCGGCCGACCTGCGCTCGGACTTCATCCTCCGCGACTTCGAGGTGGTCACCCTCGACAGCGGGGGACGGGAGTCGTTCTCGCTGCGCGCGCCGGAACTGCGCCAGACCCCGGGCGCGCGCACCCTCGAGCTGACCACGCCGCTGTTCCTGATGCCCGACCGCGAGGGCGGCCGCTGGGAGGTGCGCTCGCGCACCGGCCGGGTCAACGAGAAGAGCACCCTGGTACAGCTGCGCGGCGACGTGGTGGCCGACAGCCCCGCGGACGGCGGCCGCCCGACCGTGATGCGCACCGAGCGGCTCGACGTGTACCCGCAGGACAACCGCGCCAGTTCCGACGCCGTCGTGACCATCACCACCCCCGGCACTACAATGCGCGGTACCGGGATGGAGGCCGACCTGGCCGGCAAGCGCATCCAGCTCCTGTCCGACGTGAGCCTCACCAATGACCCGAACCACCGCTAAGCTGGTCCTCGCGGTCGCCGCCGTGTGTTTCGCGCACGCTGCCGTGGCCAAGTCCTCCGACCGCCGGCAGACCATGCGCGTGCAGGCCGACCGCAGCGACTGCGTGGTCACCGACGGCGGCCCGTGCGTGCTCACCGGCAACGTCCACATCGTCCAGGGCTCGCTGGTGATCGAGGCCGCGCGTGCCGACATCCGCCAGGGCGACGGCGACATCCAGAGCGCCAGGCTCACCGGTTCGCCGGTCAAGCTGCGCCAGGAGATGGACAACGGCGGCACCATGAACGCGACCGCCGCCCAGGTCGACTACGACCTGCGCCAGGACACGGTGGTGTTCACCGGCGGCGCGGTCGTGCAGCAGCCCGGCCGCGGCAGCATCGCCGGCGAGCGCATCGTCTACAACATGCGCACCGGCCAGGTGCAGGGCGGCGGCGGCGAGAACGGCGGCCGGGTGACCCTGCAGTTCGAGCCGCGCAACCGCACCGGCGAGCGCGACGCCGGCGACGACGGAAACGACTGATGCTGGTCGCCGAAGGCTTGCGCAAGCGCTACCGCCAGCGCGAGGTCGTGCGCGACTTCCAGCTGAGCCTCGACGCCGGCGAGGTCGTGGGCCTGCTCGGCCCCAACGGCGCCGGCAAGACCACCTGCTTCTACATGATCGTCGGCCTGGTCCCGGCCGACGAGGGCCGGATCGTGCTCGACGGCCACGACATCACCGCCGAACCGATGCACCAGCGCGCGCGCCGCGGCGTCGGCTATCTGCCACAGGAGCCGTCGGTGTTCCGCAAGCTCAGCGTGGCCGACAACATCATGCTGGTGCTGGAGCTGCGCGAGGACCTCGACCGCGCCGGCCGCGCACGCGAACTCGAATCGCTGCTCGACGAACTGCAGATCGGCCACGTCGCCGACCAGATCGGCGCCAGCCTGTCCGGCGGCGAGCGGCGCCGGGTCGAGATCGCGCGGGCGCTGGCCGCGCGGCCGCGGCTGATCCTGCTCGACGAGCCGTTCGCCGGCGTGGACCCGATCTCGGTCGGGGAGATCCAGCGCATCGTCGAACACCTCAAGGACCGCGGGATCGGGGTGCTGATCACCGACCACAACGTCCGCGAAACCTTGGGCATTTGCGACCGGGCGTATATCCTCAACGAGGGAAGCGTGCTCGCGCAGGGGGCTCCGGACACGCTTCTGGCCAATCCCGACGTGCGCCGGGTCTACCTCGGGGAGTCCTTCCGCCTGTAGCCGTGCACGTCGTCCAGGGGACACCGCGGGACGATGAAGCCACGCCTCCAGACATCGCTGGGCCAACACCTAGTCCTGACGCCACAGCTGCGCCAGGCGTTGCACCTTCTGCAGCTGCCCGCGGTGGAACTGGAAGCCGAGATCTCGGCCGCGGTCGAAAGCAATCCCCTGCTCGACTGGGCCGAGGAGTCGCAGGGCCTGCCGGGCGAACCGGCGACCGGTGAGGCCGGCGCCGCCGGCGAGGACCCGCCGGCCGGCGACGAACGCGAATGGGACGCGGGCGCCGACGCCTGGGCGGACGACGCCGGCCTCGACTACCCCAGCGCCGGCGGCGCCGGCGGCCGCGGCGGCGAGGACGACGGCGGCGACCCGACCACCCGCATGGTCCAGTCCGAAACCCTGCGCGACCACCTGTCCTGGCAGCTGCACCTGTCGCACCTGTCGCCGCGCGACCTGCGCATCGGCGCGGTCCTGGTCGACGCGATCGAGGACGACGGCTACCTGCGGGCGCCGTTCTCGGAGATCGCCGCCGCACTGCAGGCCGACGCGCCGGACGACGACGAGATCCTCGCGGTGCTGCGCCAGATCCAGCGCATGGATCCGGTGGGCGTGGGCGCGCGCGACCTGGCCGAATGCCTCTGGATCCAGCTCGACACCCTGCCCGAGGACACCCCGGGCCGGGCGCTGGCGATCACCCTGGCCACCACCCTGATCGACCGCCTGCCCAGGCTGGGCGTGCGCGGGGTCTGCGAGCAGCTGGGCTGCACCACGGAGGAGGCCGAAACCGCCCTCGCCCTGCTGCGCTCGCTGGACCCGCGCCCCGGCTCCCAGGTCGGGGAACTGCCGTCGGACAGCTACGTGGTGCCCGACGCGGTGATCGTGCGCCGCAACGGCGTGTGGCAGGCGATGCTGGCCCCGCACTCGATGCCGCGGCTGACCATCCACCAGGCCTACGAGCGCATGATCCAGACCGCGGCCGGCGAGGACGCCGGCTATCTCAAGGGCCGACTGCAGGAGGCGCGCTGGCTGCTGAAGAACCTCGAGGCGCGCGGCGAGACCCTGCTCAAGGTGGTGCGCTGCCTGATCCGCCAGCAGTCGGGGTTCCTGGAGTTCGGCGCCAGCGCGCTGCGGCCGTTGACCCTGCGCGAGGTCGCGGCCGAGATCGGGATGCACGAATCCACGGTCTCGCGCGCGGTCGCCCGCAAGTACGTGCACACCCCGCGGGGGACGATCGCGCTGCGCGACTTCTTCGCCTCGGGCATCGACACCGAGGGCGGCGGCGAGGCCTCCAGCGTGGCGATCCAGCAGATGATCCGGCGCCTGATCGAGTCCGAGGACCCGCGCAGGCCGCTGTCGGACGCCCGCCTGGCCGAATCGCTCAAGGCCTCCGGGGTGCCGGTGGCCCGGCGCACCGTGGCCAAGTACCGCGAGGCGATGCAGATCGCCGCCTCGCACGAGCGCATAAGGATCGATTGAACCGCCCCGGCCGGGGGGTTGTCCATGATCGCGTCGGTCGCCGGGCGCGTAACGCTGCGTTAACCTGTCTTCAACCCACGGCGGCCCGCTTTGGGCGATGCTGGGGTTCCCAGACAGGAGGCAGCTGATGCAGATCCAGACCTACGGCCATGGCATCGAAGTGACCCCGGCCCTTCGCGAGTACGTGGAGAACAAGCTGGAGCGGCTCGGACGCCACGTCGAGCGGCCGTTCGAGGTGCGCGTGCAGCTCAGCCTCGACAAGCCCCACCACAAGGCCGAGGCCACCCTGGTCCCGGCGGGCGGCAAGGCGATGCACGCCGACGCCACCGGCGTGGACATGTACGCGGCGATCGACCTGCTGGTGGACAAGCTCGACCGACAGCTGCTCAAGCAGCACAAGAAGCAGACCGACCACCATCGCGGCGCCAACCCGGCGCGCGACGGCAGCTTCGGCTGACCCGGCGAGCACGCCATGCCCTGGACCGACCTGCTCAGCGCCGACCGCATCGTCGTGCTCGACGAACCCGGCTCGCCGGCCCGGGTGCTCGCGGCCGCGGCGGAGCTGCTGGCGGGAGGCCCCGGCGCCGCGGCGACGGGGATCGCCGAGGCGCTGGACCAGCGCGAGCGCCTGGGCAGCACCGCGATCGGCCACGGCGTGGCGATCCCGCACGCGCGCAGCGACGCCTTCCCCGCCGCGCGCGGCGCATTCCTGAGGCTCGGGCGGGGACTGGACTTCGGGGCCCGGGACGGCGGCGCCATCGACCTGGTGTTCGCCCTCGTGGCCACCGACGACCGGCCCGAGGAACACCTGCAGCACCTGGCCGAGATCGCGGCGCGGTTCTCCGACCCGGCGTTCCGCGGGCGCCTGCGCGCGGCGCGCGGCGTGGCCGCGCTGCGGCGCGTGCTGCTCGCCACCGCCCCCGCCCACGCGCTCGCCTGAGCCCGACGATGAGCCAGCGCCTGACCGCCCTGGACCTGTTCGAGCAGCAGCACGAGCGCCTCGGCCTGCGCTGGCTGGCCGGGCAGCAGGGCCAGTCGCGGGTGCTCGAGGCGGTGGAGACCAACGCCCGCCGCCCGTCGCTGGCCGGCTACCTCAACATCATCTACCCCAACAAGGTGCAGATCCTCGGCAGCGAAGAGCTGGCCTGGCTCGACGGCCTGGACCCGCGGCTGCGCTGGGAAACCATCGAGCGCGTGATCCAGTACCGCCCGCTGGCGCTGGTGATCAGCAAGAACCAGGCCTGTCCCGAGGACCTGCGCGCCGCAGCCGAGGAAACCCAGACCCCGCTGTGGGTCTCGCCACGCCGCGGCCACGAACTGCTCAACCACCTGCAGTACCACATGGCCCGCGCGCTGGCGCCGCGGGTAACCCTGCACGGCGTGTTCATGGAGGTGTACTCGATCGGCGTGCTGATCACCGGCGAGGCCGGATCGGGCAAGAGCGAGCTGGCGCTGGAGCTGATCACCCGCGGCCACCGCCTGGTGGCCGACGACGCGCCCGAGTTCACCCAGATCGCGCCCGACGTGCTCGACGGCACCTGCCCCGACCTGCTCCAGGACCTGCTGGAACTGCGCGGCCTGGGCGTGCTCAACATCCGCCAGATGTTCGGCGACACCGCGGTCAAGCGGAACAAGTACCTGCGCCTGATCGTGCACCTGGCCAAGCCCGACGCCGAGCCGGCGCTGCACGAGGACGGCATGGTGCGGCTGACCGGCGACCTCGGCCACCGCCGCGTGCTCGACCTCGACGTGCCGATGATCACGCTCCCGGTCATGCCCGGCCGCAACCTGGCGGTGCTGACCGAGGCCGCCACCCGCACCCATATCCTGCGTTCGAAGGGCATTGATCCGGCGGCCGCCTTCCTGGCCCGCCACTCCCATTTCCTTGAAAGCGGCGAGGAGCCTGCGCTGCCGTGACCGATCCTGTTCCACCCCCGGCCGGGAACGGCCGCGCGCCCGCCTCGCTGCTGATCGTCACCGGCATGTCCGGCGGCGGCAAGAGCGTGGCCCTCAACACCTTCGAGGACCTGGGCTTCTACTGCGTGGACAACCTGCCGGCGGAACTGCTGCCGGAGTTCGTGCGCACCGCCACCCACCCCGAGCGCGCCGAGCAGAAGCTCGCGGTGGGCATCGACATGCGCAACCGCGGCGACCTGGCCAAGCTCCCCGAATGGCTGTCGGCGGTGGGCGCGATGGGGCTGCAACCGCAGCTGGTGTTCTTCGACGCAAGCGACGAATCGCTGCTGCGGCGCTACGCCGACACCCGCCGCCGGCACCCGCTGACCCACCTGGGGCTGGCCCTGGCCGACGCGATCGCGCTCGAGCGCCAGGCGCTCAAGCCGCTGCGTTCGCTGGCCGACATGGTGCTCGATACCAGCGACCTCAACGTGCACCAGCTGCGCCACCGGGTACTGACCGAACTGGGCCTGACCCGGGACTCGTCGCTGTCGCTGCTGTTCGAATCGTTCGCCTACCGCCGCGGCCTGCCGGCCGATGCCGACTTCGTGTTCGACGCGCGCAGCCTGCCCAACCCGCACTGGGACCCCCGGCTCAAGCCGCTGTCCGGCCGCGACGCCGAGGTCCGCGCCTATCTGGAGGCGCGTCCGGAGGTGGTCGAATACGTGCAGCAGGTGTCGGCGTTCCTGGACACCTGGCTGCCGCGGATGCAGTCGGGCACCCGCAGCTACGTGACGGTCGCGTTCGGCTGCAGCGGCGGCCGCCACCGGTCGGTCTACCTGGCCGAAACCCTGGCCAGCCACGCGCGCGAGCGCGGCTGGACCGAGGTCGCGACCTTCCACCGCGAACTCGACTGAGCCGCGGCGGCCCGCCGACGCGGGCCCCGCCACCGGGCGCCGCCGGCACGCGCACCGGCATCGGCCATCGGCGCTTCCGGGCCGTCACACGCGTCTGCTAACTTGCGGGCATGGCCGTCGGCGTCCTCCTGCTCACCCATCCCGGCATCGGCACCGCGCTCGCCGCGGTGGCGCACACCCTGCTGCGCGGCAACCTGCCGCTGCGACTGGAGACCTTCGAGGTCCCGTTCGACGCCGATCCCGAGGCCCTGCTGCCGCAGGCCAGCGCGGCGATGCGCCGCGCCGACGGCGGCGAGGGCGTGCTGATCCTCACCGACCTCTACGGCGCCAGCCCCAGCAACCTCGCCGCCCGGCTCGCGCGCCTGGGCACGCCCGCGCGCCGGGTGTCGGCGCTGAGCTTGCCGATGCTGCTGCGGGTGATGAATTATCCTGAACTTCCCCTGGAGGAGCTTCCCGCGGTCGCCGCCGCCGGCGCGCGCAACGGGGTGGTCCACGACGACGCCTGAGGCCGACGATGATCGAACGCGAACTGCGCATCGCCAACAAGCTCGGCCTGCACGCGCGCGCCACCGCCAAGCTGGTCCAGGTGCTGTCGGGCTTCAGCAGCAACGCCACCCTGATGGCCAAGGGCCGCGAGGTCAACGCCAAGAGCATCATGGGCGTGATGCTGCTCGCCGCCGGCCACGGCACCACCGTCGTGCTGCGCCTGGAGGGCGAGGACGAGGAAGCGGCGATGGAGGCGGCGGCCGCTCTGTTCGAACGCAAGTTCGACGAGGGCGGCTGATGCGGCACGCGCTGGCCGGCCACGGCGCGTCCCGG
The DNA here is from genome assembly GCF_007859305.1 of Luteimonas wenzhouensis. GTDB lineage: Bacteria > Pseudomonadota > Gammaproteobacteria > Xanthomonadales > Xanthomonadaceae > Luteimonas > Luteimonas wenzhouensis. The sequence continues at coordinate 196,369 of NZ_VOHE01000004.1, read as the reverse complement.
GGCAGCGCCCTGGGCCGTGCCCGGGTCCGCCAGCCGCACGCGCTGGAGGTCGCCGAGACGCGGATCGCGCCGGAGGCGGTGGAGGCCGAGCTCGGGCGCCTGCACGTCGCCATCGACGCGGTGCGCGCGGAGATGCGCAACATGCGCGACCGCCTGCACGGCGCGCTGGCGCACGAGGTGGGCGAGTTCCTCGACCTGCACACGCTGCTGCTCGAGGACCCCGAGCTGCTGCAGGGGCTGGACGACCTGGTGCGCCGCGACCTGTACGGCGCCGACTACGCCCTGCGCCTGCAGCGCGACCGCCTGGCCGCGGTGTTCCAGGGCATGGACGACGCCTACTTCCGCAGCCGGGTGGAGGACATCGACCACGTGGTCGGGCGGATCCACGCCATGCTGCACCGGCGCGACGCCGACCTGCGCGGGGTGGCCGGGGAGATCCTGGTCACCGACAGCATCGCCCCGTCCGAGCTCAGCCAGCTGCAGGCCCAGGGCGTGCTGGCGGTGGTGACCGCCGCCGGCAGCGCGCTCTCGCACAGCGCGATCCTGGCGCGCAGCCTGCACCTGCCGCTGGTGGTGGGCGCGCCGCAGGCGCTGCAGCAGGTCAACGACGGCGACGTGCTGGTGGTCGATGGCGCCACCGGCGAGATCATCGTCGAGCCCGACGCCCACGACCTGCGCGTCTACCGTGCCCGGCTGCGCGAGGAAAAGCGCGAGCGCAAGCAGCTGCACCGCCTGCGGCGCGAGCCCTCGCGCACCCTGGACGGGGTGGACATCAAGCTGTGGGCGAACGCCGAGTCGCGCGAGGACGTGACCGGCGCGCATGCGCTCGGCGCCGCCGGCGTGGGCCTGTACCGCACCGAGTTCCTGTTCCTGCAGCGCAGCGAACTGCCTGACGAGGAGGAGCAGTTCCGCGCCTATCGCGACGTGGTCCTGGCCATGACCGGGCGCACGGTGACCATCCGCACCATGGACATCGGTGCCGACAAGGCCGACCGCACCGGCCTGGCCCAGGCCGACGAACCCAATCCCGCCCTGGGCCTGCGCGGCGTGCGCCTGTCGTTGGCGCGCATGGACGTGTTCCGGACCCAGCTGCGGGCGATGCTGCGCGCCTCCGGTTACGGCCCGCTGCGGGTGCTGGTGCCGATGGTCAGCGGCCGCGAGGAAGTGCTGGCGGTCTCGGCGCTGGTACGCGAGGTCGCGGCGGAGCTGCGCGCCGAAGGGCGCGAGGTCGCCGAGCACGTGCCGGTGGGGGCGATGATCGAGGTCCCGGCGGCGGCGATCGCGCTGTCGGGTTTCATCGACGACGTCGACTTCGTCTCGATCGGCACCAACGACCTGACCCAGTACCTGCTGGCCGCCGACCGCGGCAACGATGCGCTCGGCGAACTGTACTCGCCGCTGCATCCGGCGCTCGCGCGCCTGCTGCAGTCGGTGATCCGCACCGCGCGCGCGCGCGGCAAACCGGTGGCGGTGTGCGGCGAGATGGCCGGCGACCCGGCCCTCACCCCGATGCTGCTGGCGCTGGGGCTGGAGGAGTTCAGCCTGCACCCGGGCATGCTGCTGGAGGTCCGGCAGGCGATCCGCGCCCAGGACCTGGGTGCGCTGCGCGCCGCGGCACCCTCGCTGCTGCGCTGTCGCGACCGCGCGGCGATGGAGCGCTGGCTGCGGCGGCACGCGCGGCCAGCGCACTGACGACCCACCGGTCGCGACCGATCGCCGGCGACGAAGCCCGCGAGGCTGGGCAACCGCGGCGGCCACGGGGGATAATGCGCCCATGAACGCATGACCGGCCGCGCAACGCCGCGCGCCACGCCCTCGCAACGCCGGAGCCGCCGCGCATGGCCGAAGCCGTCCGCCACGACAAGACCGCGCGCCAACTGCGCCTGCTTTCGGACGCGCTCGACAGCGGCCGGCTGGGCCCGGTCCGGCGCATGGTCCACACCCTGGCGCCGGCCGAGATCGGAAACCTGCTCGAATCGCTGCCGCCCGACAAGCGCATGGTGGTGTGGGGCCTGGTCGACCCCGCCGACGACGGCGAGGTGCTGGTCCACGTCGGCGACGAGGTGCGTGAGAGCCTGATCGCGGACATGGACCAGGACGAGCTGGTCGCCGCGGTCGAGGACCTCGACATCGACGACCTGGCCGACCTGGTCGAGGACCTGCCCGACGCGGTGATCGACCAGCTGCTGCTGTCGATGGACCGCGAGAACCGCGAGCGGCTCGAGAAGGTCCTGTCCTATGCCGAGGATACCGCCGGCCGCCTGATGAACCCGGAGGTGGTGACGGTGCGCGCCGACACCACGGTCGACGTGGTGCTGCGCTTCCTGCGCCTGCGCGGCGAGCTGCCCGAGCACACCGACCACCTGTACGTGGTCAACCGCCGCCACCAGCTGATCGGTTGGGTGGCGCTGCAGGACCTGGTGACGCGCGACCCGGCCACGCCGATCAACCAGCTGATCGACGACGAGCTCGAGTCGCTGCACGTCGACACTCCGGCGCAGGAGGTCGCGCGCCAGTTCTCCGACAACGACTGGGTGTCGGCGCCGGTGGTCGACGACGGCAACGTGCTGCTCGGGCGCATCACCATCGACGACGTGGTCGACATCATCCGCGAGCGGGCCGAGCACCAGGCCCTGGGCGCGGCCGGCCTGGACGAGGACGAGGACCTGTTCTCGCCGATCCGGCGCGCGGTGCGCGGGCGCGTGGTGTGGCTGGGGATCAACCTGCTCACCGCCTTCCTGGCGTCCCTGGTAATTGGCCAGTTCGAGGCCACGATCGAGAAGATCGTGGCCCTGGCGGTGCTGATGCCGATCGTCGCTGGCATCGGCGGCAACGCCGCGGTCCAGGTGCTGACGCTGATGGTGCGCGGCATCGCCCTGGGACAGGTGGGCCAGAGCAACGCCGGGATCCTGCTGTGGAAGGAACTGCGCGTGGCGCTGATCAACGGCCTGCTGATCGGGATCCTGGTCGGCGCGGTGGCGCTGCTGTGGTTCGGCTCATGGCTGCTGTCGACGGTGATCGCCGCCGCCCTGGTGCTCAACTTCTGCTCGGCGGCACTGGCCGGCGTGCTGCTGCCGCTACTGCTCAAGCGCCTGCACATCGATCCCGCGGTGGCCGGCACGGTGGCGGTGACCGCGATCACTGACGTGATGGGCTTCTTCAGCTTCCTGGGCCTGGCCACGATCATCCTGCTGCACTGACCGCGCGCCGGCCGCCGCGGCGCGGGCGGTACCCCCGCCGCCGTGCGCACGGTATGGTCGGCAATCGTTCCCTCACGCCACGAGGTCCGCATGAGCATGTCCCTGCAACTGCCCGCCCTCGCACTCGCCGCGATGGTGCTCGCCGCCTGCAGCTCCGCCCCGCAGCGCCAGGACACCGGCACCTTCGTCGAACGCGAGATCGTGCTCGAGGGCCGTCCGCATCGCTACCAGGTCTTCGTGCCGGCGCGCGCGGCCACGCCCGGCAAGGCGCCGGTGGTGCTGTTCCTGCACGGCTCGGGCGAGCGCGGCGACGACAATCGCAGCCAGCTCGAGGTCGGGCTGGGCCCGCGCGTGCGCGCCGAGGCCGCGCGCTTCCCCGCGATCGTGGTGTTCCCGCAGGCGCCGGAGGGCGCGGAGTGGAACCAGCTGGCCGAGGTCGTCACCGCCCAGCTCGAGGCGGCCACGCGCGAATTCGGCGGCGACCCCGACCGTACCTACCTTACCGGCCTGTCGATGGGCGGCTATGGCGCCTGGGACCTGGCGCTGCGCCAGCCCGGCCGCTTCGCCGCGCTGGTGCCGGTGTGCGGCGGCCTGTTGCATCCGCGGCGACCGTCGATGGCGGTCGGCGGCCTGGAGGGCGAGGACGATCCATACGCGGCGGTGGCGCAGCGGTTGCGCGATCTCCCGGTGTGGATCTTCCACGGCGCGCGCGACGGCGCGGTCCCGGTCGAGTATTCGCGCCGGCTCGACGCCGCCTTCCGCGCCGCCGGCGCGCGCGACGCCCGTTACACCGAGTTCCCCGACGCCGACCACAACAGCTGGGACCCGGCCTATGCCACCCCGCAGCTGTGGGACTGGCTGTTCGCGCAGGTGCGACCGGGCGCGACCGGGCAGCGCTGACCCGTTCCCGGCGTTCGCGTTCCCGGCCCCGGACCGGGCCGCGGGCCTCCGGCGTGCGCTAGTCCAGGCGCCAGCTTCCGTCGGCGCGGACCTGCAGGCAGGCGCCTTCCTGCGGGCAGGCGGCGACCCGTCGCACGTCCCCGGGCGCGAGGCCCAGCCGCCACGCCAGTCCGGCACCGCCGATCGCGTAGAAGCGCTGCTCGTCCTCGACCACCACCGACAGCGGCGGACGCGGCGACTGGCGCTCGAGTTCGCGCAGCGTGGACTCCGCCCAGCGCGCCCGGCCGAGCAGCCCCGGGTGGTCGAGCCGGCGCGTGCCTTCGACCGCGATCGCCGACGAGACCGCCAGCAGCAGTGCCACGACGGGCGCGACCCGGCGGCCCGCCAGCAGGCGCGCCAGGGCGATCGCCGGCACGATCGCGGCCACCGCGGCGTAGTAGGCGTAGCTGTTCCACTGCAGGGGCAGGTAGGGCGCGTAGGCGATGCCCACGGCGACCGGCAGCAGCAGCCACTGCCGCGGCGCGAGCCGCGACACGCCGCCCCGGACCGCAAGCCCCAGTCCCACCAGCACCGGCAGCGCCGCCGCGGCGGCCCACGCGGCGCCCGCGGCGGTGGCGCCGGTGGCCAGCATGCGCAGCGCCTCGCGCGGCACGTTCAGCAGCCACGCGCACAGCGACGCGGTATTGCGGACCAGGTTGCCGCCGAAGGCGTAGGCATACTCCGGCGCGGGAGCGCCGGTGGCCCGGGCCCGCAGCGCGAGCCAGGCCGCCGCCACCGCCAGGCAGGCGACCCATGCCAGGACCTGGGCGCGCCCGGGCCTGCGCCCGGCGAAGATCGAGAGCACCACCATCAGCACCGGGGCAAGGACCGCCGACTCCTTGCTCAGCAGCGCCAGCGCCAGCAGCGGTGGCGTCGCCACGGCCAGCAGCGCCTGCCGCGCGCCTGCCGCCTGGCCGGCGGCGAGCCAGGCGGCCATCGCCAGCGCGGAGAACAGCACCAGCAGCGGGCTGTTCGCCGCGGCCACCCAATGCACCGGGAGCAGGTGCAGGGCCAGCACGCCGTAGAGCATCGCGGCCAGCGCGGCGATGGTGCCGGCGTCGCGCCAGGCGCAGGCCCGTGCCAGCGTCCGGGCCAGCAGCCCCACCGCGATCGCGGCCAGGGCGTGGAACACGAGCAGCGCCGCATGCGCCAGGCGGACGTCGCCGCCCAGCACGCCCTCCACCACGCGCCACCAGGCCTCCTGCGACAGCGGGCGCCAGAAGTACAGCGGCTGCTCCGGCCAGAAGGTCGTGAGCCACGGGGTCCCGGCCTCGTTGGCCAGGTGCGCGCCCGACAGGTAGTGGTAGTCGTCGCCCCAGAACGGCGTCCACGCCGCGGGCAGCCACAGCAACGGCATCGCCGCGAGCAGGATCCCCAGCGCGAGCCGGTCGGCGCGGGTGGGACCGGCGTGGCCTGCGGCAGACGGAGTCAGGTCCATGCCGGCCCGCGCGGCGGCACCCGCGCGCTCAACCGCGCCCGCCGAGCAGGCGCTCGAGCACCGCCATGCGCACCGCGACGCCGTTGGCGACCTGGCGCAGCACCAGCGACTGCGGCCCGTCGGCAACCTCGTCGCTGATCTCCACGCCGCGGTTCATCGGCCCCGGGTGCAGCACCACCGCCCCGGGCGCGGCGCGGCGCAGGCGCGCGGCGGTCAGGCCGTAGTCGCGGTGGTAGTCCTCGAGCGAGCCGACCAGGCCCTCCTCCATCCGCTCGCGCTGCAGCCGCAGCATCATCACCGCGTCCACGCCCTCGAGCGCGGCATCGAGCTCGTGGAAGACCTCGCAGCCGGCGAGGACGTCCTCGCCGGGCAGCAGGCGCGGCGGTCCGCACACGCGGATCCGGCCGGCGCCCAGGGTCCGCAGCGCATGCAGGTCCGAGCGCGCCACGCGCGAGTGCAGGACGTCGCCGACGATGAGGAAGCTGCGCCCGCCGAAGTCATGTCCGAGCGCCTGGCGCAGGGTGAGCATGTCCAGCAGGCCCTGGGTCGGGTGCGCGTTGCGGCCGTCGCCGGCATTGACCAGCACGGTACCCGGCGCGGCGGCGGCAGCGAGCGCGGCGACCGCGCCGTCGCCCGAGTGCCGGACCACGAAACCGCGCACGCCCATCGCTTCGATGGTGCGCAAGGTGTCGCGCGCGGTCTCACCCTTGGTGGTCGAGGAACTGGCAGCATCGAAGCCGAGCACGTCCGCGCCCAGGCGCTGGCAGGCACGCTGGAAGCTCAGCCGGGTGCGGGTGGACGGTTCGAAGAACAGGGTGCACACCGCGATGCCCGCCAGGGACTGGCGCGCGTCGCCGCCGGCGGCGAAGGCCTCGGCGCGATCGAGCAGCGCCTGCAGCGCCTCGCGCGGCAGGCCTTCCAGGGTGAGCAGGTGGACGAGGCGGCCGTCGGCGTCGGTCTGGATGGTCATGGGGCTATTGTCCCGCATCCGGTGCCCTCCGACGCATCCTGGCGCGGCGTCCGGCCGGGCCGGACCGGCGGCCGCTAGAGCAGGGTCGCGTCCCCGGGGGCGGCGAACCAGCGCTCGACGATCACCGCCGCGGCCACCGCGTCCAGCGCCGCGGCGTCGCGGCGTCGGCGGCGGCCTTCGGCGCGCTCGGCAGCGAAGCGCTGCGCCGCCTCGATCGAGCTGCTGCGCTCGTCCACCATCGCCACCGGCAGCCGGTAGCGCGCCTTGAGTTCGGCCGCGAACGCGCGGGCGCGGGCGCGGATCGGCTGGTCGCCGCCGTCGAGCGTCATCGGGTCGCCGACCACCATCGCCTCCGGACGCCACTCGCGATGCAGGCGGTCGATCGCCGGCCAGTCGACGCGCCCGTCGTGCACGTCCACCACCGCCAGCGCACGTGCGCCGGCGCCGTACGGGCTGCCGATCGCCACCCCGATCCGGCGCGCGCCCACGTCGAAACCCAGCACCGTGCCGTCGGCGCGGATCGCGCCGGCGCTCATGCGTGGCCCACGTGCCCGGCCATGCGCATCATGTCCACGCCGATGCCGCCAGCGGCGGCCTGCCAGCGCTGGTCGAGCGGCAGCGAGAACAGGATCTCGCGGCGCACCGGCGCGGTGAGCCAGCTGTTCTCGCCGATCTCGTATTCCAGCTGGCCCGCGCCCCAGCCCGCGCAGCCGAGCGCGACGGCGGCATGTTCCGGCCCGTCGCCCCCGGCCAGCGCCTCGAGGATGTCGCGCGACGTGGTGACCCACAGTCCGTCGGCGACCTCCAGCGAGGAATCCCAGGGCCGCGCGCCGTCGTGGACCACGAAGCCGCGCTCGGGATGCACCGGCCCGCCGGCCAGCACCCGTTGCTCGAGCAGCGCGGGATCCTCGCAGGGAATGTCCATCTGCCGCAGCACCTCGCCCAGCGTGTATTCCGAGGCGCGGTTCACCACCACCCCCATCGCGCCGTCGTCGTCGTGCTGGCAGATCAGTGCAACCGAGCGCGCGAAGCCCGGGTCGGCCAGGGTGGGCAACGCGACCAGCAGCTGGTTGGCGAAGGAAGACGGCATCGACATGGGGCCATTCTAGCCCCGCCCCGAAGGCGGCCACCGTGACGGTCCGGTGCCGGGCCGTATGCCGGCCCCGCCGCCCGCCCGCCGCGACGCCGGCGGACCTGCCGCGGACGCGGCGGCCGGACACGGAACGGGCCGCTTGCGCGGCCCGTCGCGTGGCTGGCGGCGGAACCCGCCGGTCAGCCCTTCACCGCCTCCTGGTAGCGGCGCTCGACCTCGTTCCAGTCGACCACGTTGTAGAACGCGGCGATGTAGTCGGGACGGCGGTTCTGGTACTTCAGGTAGTAGGCGTGCTCCCACACGTCCAGGCCCAGGATCGGGGTGTTGCCCGAGGCGATGCCCTTCATCAGCGGGCTGTCCTGGTTGGCGGTGCTCTCGACCGCGAGCTTGCCCGAGCCGTCCACCGTCAGCCACGCCCAGCCGCTGCCGAAGCGGGTCAGTGCGGCCTTGGTGAAGGCGTCCTTGAAGGCGTCGAAGCCGCCCAGGTCGCTGTCGATGCGCCTGGCCACCTCGCCGACCGGGTTGCCGCCGCCATTGGGCGACATCACCGTCCAGAACAGCGAGTGGTTGGCGTGGCCGCCGGCGTTGTTGCGCAGCGGGCCGCGCTTGTCCTCGGGCAGCGCGTCGAGGTTGGAGATGATCTCCTCGGCGCTCTTGCCGTCCCACTGCGTGCCTTCCAGCGCCGCATTGGCGTTGTTGATGTAGGTCTGGTGGTGCTTGGTGTGGTGGATTTCCATCGTCTGCGCGTCGATGTGCGGCTCGAGCGCGTCGTAGGCGTACGCAAGCTTGGGGAGGGTAAAGGCCACGGCGATCTCCATTCGGTTCAGGGGTCCGTGCTATTGTGCCAGCGCCGGGTAAAAACCGGATCAACCGGCGCGCAATGCTGCTTTCCGCGCCGCCGTCGCGCAGGCGCCCGGGGGCGCGGGCTCAGCCGCGCGGGGGGAAGGCGTAGTCGGCGTTGAGGCTCGACAGCGACAGGTTGGGGTTCCAGGCCGGGTCGGCCTGCAGCAAGGGGCCCCAGCGGCGCAGCATGGCCTCGACCTCGCCGGCAAAGCGGGCGCGCTTCCCGGGGCTGTCCTCGGTCCCGCGCGAGGCCGACTCGTGGTGGTAGAGCTCGGCGAACGGGGTCCACAGGTTGCGGTAGCCGGCCTGGCGCACGCGCAGGCAGAAGTCGATGTCGTTGAAGGCGACCTGGAGCGACTCGTCGAGCCCGCCCACGCGCTCGAACACCTCGCGCCGCACCACCATGCAGGCGGCGGTGACCGCCGACAGCTGCTGGGCCACGCGCGCCCGCCCGCCGTGGCCGGGATAGCCACGCGGCATGCCGCAATACACGTGCGCGGCCACGCCGTGGATGCCCAGCACCACGCCGGCGTGCTGGATGCGGTCGTCCGGGTAGTACAGCATCGCGCCGACCGCGCCGATCTCCGGGCGCACCGCGTGCGACACCATCTCCCGCAGCCAGCCGGGGGTGATCACCTCGATGTCGTTGTTGACCAGGCCCAGCACCTCGCCATCGCACTGCGCGGCGGCCCAGTTGTTGATCGCCGAATAGTTGAACGGGGCGTCGTACCGCAGCACGCGCACACGGTCGCGGCGACCCAGTTCGTCCAGGCAGGCCAGGGCGTCGGGCTCGGTCGAGCCGTTGTCGACCACCACCACCTCGAAGTCGGGGTAATCGGTGCGCGCGAGCAGGCTCTCCACGCAGGTGCGCAGCAGGTCGGCGCGGTCGCGGGTGGGCACCAGCAGGCTGACCCGCGGCGCGGGATCGGGCAGCGGCCAGTGCACCCGGTAGTGGCCGTGGGACAGTTCGCTGGCGCGGGCGCCGGGGTGGCAGCGCGCGAGATGCTCGTCGACCGCACGCGCGCCGGCGGCGCCGGCGTAGTCCTTGGCCTCGCGTGTGAGTGCGGTCGAGCCCTCGATGGCGCGCCAGTGGTAGAGCACCCTGGGCAGGTGGCGGATGCGCGCGGGCTCGAGCCCTTCGCTGCAGCGCAGGACCAGGTCGTGGTCCTGGCTGCCCTCGAACCCCGGGCGGAAGCCGCCCACCGCGCGCACCCGGGCGGTGCGGACCACGGTCAGGTGGCAGACGTAGTTCTGGCTGCGCAGCAGGTCCGGGTTCCAGTCCGGCTTGAAATAGGGATCGAAGCGGCGGCCGTGGGCGTCGAGCTTGTCCTCGTCCGAGTACAGCAGTTCCAGTCCCGGGTCGGCCACGATCGCCTCTGCCATCTCCAGCAGGGCGTTCGGGCGCAGCTCGTCGTCGTGGTCGAGCAGCGCGACGAACTCGCCGGTCGCCATCTCCAACGCGGTATTGGACGCGCGCGCGATGTGTCCGTTGCGCTCGCGCCGGACCACCTGGATGCGCGGGTCGAGCGCGGCGTACTCCTCCAGCACCCGGGCCACCGCCGGGTCCGGCGAAGCATCGTCGGCGATGCACAGCTGCCAGTGCGGGTAGGCCTGCGCGCGCACGCTGTCGATGCAGCGCCGCAGCCAGCGTTCGGGGGTGTTGTAGACCGGCACCAGGACCGAGAAGGTGGGCCCCTGCCCCAGCGCCGCGGCGCGTTCGCGCATCCGCGCCAGTTCGGCCGGCCCCGGGGTGTCGAAGCAGCGCACCCAGGCCGCGTAGGGATCCATCCCGATCCCGTGCAGTTCGTTGTAGCGGCGCAGCAGGGCGCCGGCGGCCGTCGCTACGCCCTGTGCCCGTACCTGGCCCGCGAAGCCCGCGGCGTGCGTCCACCACGACCCGCCGGTGCGTGCGGCACAGCCGCGTAGCAGTTCCCGCAGCGCGCGCAGCCGCCCGACCCGGACCAGCGAGAACGCCTGCACCTGCAGCTGCGTGTTGCGCCACGCCGTGCGCAGCCACAGCCCGCGCGCCGGCGCGTCGAGCACCAGCAGCAGCCGCTGGCGGCCGCTGCCGGCCGCGTCCGGCAGCACCAGGCCCCGGTCGGGCGCCGGCCCGTGGCCGCGGTCGGGCTGCAGCAGCAGCGAATGCACCTGGCCGTCGGCGGCGCGGCAGTCCAGGTCCAGCAGGTACCAGCCCGCCTCGATCGGCAGCCAGTCGGGCACCCGCGCCAGGCCCAGGTCCGCGGCGTCGACCGCCCCCGGCGCGGCCGGCGCATCGGCCCTGCCGGGCGCCAGCAATGCCGGTTCGGCGCGCGCGGGCCAGGGCGCGCGGCGGTAGCGCACCACCTGCGCGCCGGCGCGCGATCCGGCGCGCAACAGCAGTTCGCGCTGGTAGGCCGCGACCAGCGCCTCGGCCACGCCGCGTGGCCCGCGCGGCAGGGCGCGCAGCAACCGCCATGCCGCCGCCAACCGCGACGCGGCACCGGCACCGGCCACCACCCTCCACATCGCGCGCAGTGCGGCGCCGCGGTCGAGCGCCTCGCAGCGCACGTCCACGCCGGGCGCGGCGGCCGCCACCGTCCAGTGGCCTTGCGCGATCGCGACGATGCCTTCGGCGCCATCGCCGGTGGCCAGCATCGGGTAGCGCTGTACCCGCGCGCCGGGCTCGTCGCGGCGCAGCACGAGGGAAGCGGCATCCGGCGGGGACGATGCGATGGACATCCGGTACCAGCCGGATTCGAACCATCGGGACTCGCCTGCCGGCATCGGGGCGTCTTCGCGCATCGGGTCGGCTCGTCGTCGGAAGGGCGCGGTACCTCGCCGGTCCCGACGCGTGGCGCGCCAGTATACGGGATGCCTTTTCGCGCTTGCGTGCGCGCACGGCGCTAGACTGCCGCGATGCCGTTCCTCGAACTCACCATCCGTTGCCCGCAGTCCGAGCAGCCACGTCGCGAGCACGCACTCGAGGACGTCGGCGCGCTGGCGGTGACCCTGCTCGATGCCGAGGCCGGCACCAGCGACGAACGCGCGATCCTGGAACCGGGCGTGGGCGAAACCCCGCTGTGGGATGAGATCGCGCTGAGCGCGCTGTTCCCGGCCGATGCCGACGGGCTGTTGCTGCTGGCCGCGCTGGACGCCTTCGATCCGGCCCTGGACTGGCGCGGCGCCTCGTTCCGCGTGGTCGCCGATCAGGACTGGGAACGCGCGTGGATGGACCAGTACGCGCCGCTGCGCTTCGGCGCGCGCACCTGGATCGTGCCCTGGGACCACGCCCTGCCCGACGCGGCGCGCGCCGACGACGCGGCGGTGGTGCGGCTGGACCCGGGCCTGGCGTTCGGGTCGGGCACCCATCCCACCACCGCACTGTGCCTGCGCTGGCTCGACGCGCTCGCCGGCGCGGGCCGGCTGCAGGGCGCGAGCGTGCTGGATTTCGGCTGCGGCAGCGGCATCCTGGCCCTGGCCGCCCTGGCCCTGGGCGCCGCAGGCGCCGACGCGGTAGACAACGATCCGCAGGCGCTGCAGGCCACCCTGGACAACGCCGGACGCAACGGCCTGGCCAACCGCCTGCGCGCCTGGGCGCCGGAGCAGGCACCGCAGCAGCGCTACCCGGTGGTGGTCGCCAACATCCTGGCCTCGGCGCTGGACGCACTCGCGCCGGTGCTCGCCGCGCGCACCGCGCCGGGCGGGCGCATCGCGCTGTCGGGAATCCTCGATGGACAGCAGGACGCGCTGCTGCGGCGCTACGCCGAATGGTTCGATGCCCTCGACGTGGCCATCGAGGGCGACTGGGTGCGGATCGACGGCATCCGGCGCTGAGCCGCCGCCGGCGTTTCGCCGCACCGCGGCGTGGTTGAATAGCGCCATGTTCATCAACTGCCGGCACTGCCACGCGCTGGTCGCCACCGATCCGGCCACCGACCTGCCGCCCGAGCACTGTCCGCGCTGCCGCGGCGTGCTGCGGCGGGCCGATGCGGCGCCCGCGCCGTTGGAGCCGCCGCCAGGACCGGCGGCCGCGCCGGCCGCGGCCGCGGGCACGGCGCCGGTGCGCGCGCCGGCGGCCGCTCCCGGGCAAGCCGCGCCGGCATCGATCCCGGCCGATGCCGGGACGGGCGGCATCCCCGCCCCGCCGACCGCGGCCGATGCGGACGGCGAACCGCCCACCGCGCCCGGCGCGTCGGAGGCGCCGGCCGTCGCGTCCCCACCGGACGCACCACTTCCGGGACCGGCGGCGGACACGCCCGGCCCGCCCCCCGGGCACCCCCCGCTGCGGCCCGGACCCGGGACCCGGCCGCCCCCCGCCCCGGCACGCGCATCCGCGCCCGCCCCTGCACCGGCGCCAGGCGCCGAACCCGCGTCCGCGCCCGCCGCCGGATCGGGGCCCGAACCGGAATCCGGAGCCGGGACCACGGCCGCGGCCGCTGGCGGCGAGCCTCCCGCAGCCGCGGCCACCGGACACGCCGCCGGGACCGTGGCGCCTTCCACGCCGCCGGGTTCCCGACCGGCGTTCGGCCGCGCGCGGACCACCGACGCGGCCAACGCCACGCCGCGCCGGCGCATCGGCGTCATCGCCGTGGTCGTCTCACTGGTCCTGCTGCTGGCGCTGCAGCTCGTGCTCGCCGACCGCGAGCGCCTGGCCGCCGACGCCGGCTGGCGGCCGCTGGTGGTCGCCACCTGCGGACTGCTCGGCTGCGAGGTCCCGGTCTGGCGCGAGCCCGCGGCGATCGTGCTGCTCTCGCGCGAGGTGCGGCCCGATCCCGACCACGGCGCCCTGCTGCGGGTACGCGCCCGCTTCCGCAACGACGCGCGCTGGGCACAGGCCTGGCCGCGGCTGCTGCTGGTGCTCTCGGACGTGGACGGGCGCGCGGTGGCCGCGCGCGCATTCGAGCCGCACGAGTACCTGGGCGCCACGCGCGGCACGCTGCTCGAACCGGGACAGTCGGTCGACGTCGCGTTCGACGTCCTGGAACCGTCCGTCGCGACCGTGTCCTACACCTTCGACTTCCGTCCCTGACGCGCCACGCGCACGCGTCGCTTCGACGCGCCGCAACATGGACGCGGTGCGCCCCTGGTCGAATTCGCATTGTCCGCTGCGACCGCATGGCGCTAGACTCGTCCGCCCGCGGCGAGGCCGCACGCCGCGTCGCACCGGCCACCGAGCTACCATTGAACGTCCCGGAGCACACCGACAGCACCGCCCGCAGCGCACCGCGCGCACCGCTGCGCGACCACGTCGCCAGTTCGGTGCGCCGCTACCTGGGCGATCTCAACGGCCACAGCACCGACAACCTCTACCAGATCGCGCTGCGCGAGCTGGAGATCCCGCTGTTCCTGGAAGTGCTCGAGCACTGCGACGGCAACCAGAGCCGCGCCGCCACCATGCTCGGCATCCACCGCTCGACGTTGCGCAAGAAACTACGCGAGTACGGCATCGCCTGACGCCCCGCGGGGCCACGGCCGGGCGGACGCGGCGGCTATAATTCCCGCCCCCCGTTTCCCGCCGCGAGCCACGATGACCGCCGACCTCCTGCCCGTGCGACGGGCGCTGCTGTCCGTTTCCGACAAGACCGGCCTGGTCGACCTGGCCCGTGCGCTGTCCGCGCGCGGCATCGAACTGCTGTCCACCGGCGGCACCGCGCGCGCGATCCGCGAGGCCGGGCTGCCGGTCAAGGACGTGAGCGAGGCGACCGGCTTCCCGGAAATGATGGATGGCCGGGTCAAGACCCTGCACCCGGTGGTGCACGGCGGCCTGCTGGGCCGCGCCGGCACCGACGACACGGTGATGGCCGAGCACGGCATCGCCCCGATCGACCTGCTGGTGCTGAACCTGTATCCGTTCGAGCAGGTCACGGCGAACGCCGGCTGCACCCTGGCCGAGGCGGTGGAGAACATCGACATCGGCGGCCCGGCCATGCTGCGCAGCGCGGCCAAGAACTTCGCCCGCGTCGCCGTCACGACCTCGCCCGACCAGTACGCCGGCCTGCTGGCCGAACTCGAGGCCAACGACGGCCGGCTGTCGGCCGCCACCCGCTTCGCCCTGTCGGTGGCCGCGTTCAACCGCGTGGCCCAGTACGACGCGGCGATCAGCAACTACCTGTCCGCGATCACCGACGCGTCCGGCGACGTCCCGGTGCGCGCGCCGTTCTCCGCCCAGGCCAACGGCAGTTTCGTCAAGGTCATGGACCTGCGCTACGGCGAGAACCCGCACCAGCAGGCCGCGTTCTACCGCGACCTGCATCCCGCGCCGGGGTCGCTGGCGACCTTCACCCAACTGCAGGGCAAGGAGCTGAGCTACAACAACATCGCCGACAGCGACGCGGCCTGGGAATGCGTGCGCCAGTTCGACGCCCCGGCCTGCGTGATCGTCAAGCACGCCAACCCCTGCGGCGTGGCCGTGGCCGCCGACGTCGGCCAGGCCTACGAACTGGCCTACGCCACCGACCCGACCAGCGCCTTCGGCGGCATCCTCGCCTTCAACCGCACGCTCGACGCGGCCACCGCGAAGACCATCCTCGACCGCCAGTTCGTCGAAGTGCTGATCGCGCCCGACTACGACGAGGGCGCGCTCGAGTACGCGAAGAAGAAGGCCAACGTGCGCGTGCTGCGGATCCCGATGGCGCCGCCGTCGCCCGGCTTCATCGACGTCAAGCGCGTGGGCTCGGGCCTGCTGATGCAGACCGCCGACGACCGCGTGGTGACCCGCGACGAACTCAGGGTCGTCACGAAGCTGGCGCCGACCGGACAGCAGTTCGACGACCTGCTGTTCGCATGGAAGGTCGCGAAGTTCGTCAAGTCCAACGCGATCGTGTACGCGAAGGACCACCGCACGATCGGCGTGGGCGCCGGACAGATGAGCCGGGTGTACTCGGCCCGCATCGCCGGCATCAAGGCCGCCGACGCCGGCCTGGTGGTGGAAGGCTCGGTGATGGCCTCCGATGCGTTCTTCCCGTTCCGCGACGGGATCGACGCCGCGGCGCAGGCCGGGATCAAGGCAGTGATCCAGCCGGGCGGCTCGATGCGCGATGCCGAGGTGATTGCCGCCGCCGACGAGCACGGCATCGCCATGGTGTTCACCGGCGTGCGCCATTTCCGCCATTGATGCCGCCCGCGCGTCCGCCCCGATTCGCGCCGCGGGCGCGAACCGCCCCTGACCCGGCGGGCTTACACTCAGACCAGATCAACGGATAGGTGCGCATGAAGATCCTCGTCATCGGTTCGGGCGGGCGCGAGCACGCGCTGGCGTGGAAGCTGGCGCAGTCGCGGCGGGTGTCCGAGGTCATCGTCGCGCCGGGCAATGCCGGCACCGCCGCCGAGCCGCAGTGCCGCAACGCGCCGGTGAGGGCCGACGACCTCGACGGCCTGCTGGAGCTGGCCGAGGCCGAGGACGTGGCGCTGACCGTGGTCGGCCCCGAGGTGCCGCTGGTGGCAGGGGTGGTCGACCGCTTCCGCGCCGCCGGCCGCCGCATCTTCGGGCCCACCGCCGCGGCCGCGAGGCTCGAAGGCAGCAAGGCCTTCGCCAAGGATTTCCTCAAGCGCCACGGCATCCCCACCGCGTTGTACGCGGTGCACACCGACGTGGACGCGGCGCTGGCCTACATCCGCGACAAGGGCGCGCCGATCGTGGTCAAGGCCGACGGCCTGGCCGCGGGCAAGGGCGTGGTCGTGGCCATGACCCTGGCCGAGGCCGAGGCCGCGGTGCGCGACATGCTCTCGGGCAACGCGTTCGGCGACGCCGGCGCGCGGGTGGTGGTCGAGGAGTTCCTCGAAGGCGAGGAGGCGAGCTTCATCTCGATGGTCGACGGCCGCACCGCGCTGCCGATGGCCACCAGCCAGGACCACAAGCGCGTGGGCGACGGCGACACCGGCCCCAACACCGGCGGCATGGGCGCGTACTCGCCGGCGCCGGTGGTCACGCCCGAGGTGCACGAGCGGATCATGCGCGAGGTCGTGCAGCCGACCGTGGACGGCATGGCCGCCGACGGCACGCCGTTCACCGGCTTCCTCTACGCGGGCCTGATGGTCGGCGCCGACGGCGCGCCGAAGGTGATCGAGTTCAACGTGCGCTTCGGCGATCCGGAGACCCAGCCGGTGCTGCTGCGCCTGCAGTCGGACCTGGTGGACCTGGTCGAGGCCGCGCTGGACGGCCGCCTGGACAGCACCGAGGCGGTGTGGGACCGGCGGCCGTCGCTGGGCGTGGTGATGGCCGCGCGGCCCTACCCCGGCCCCCCGGTCACCGGCGATCCGATCGCCGGGCTGGACGCGGTGCCGGACGACGTCAAGGTGTTCCATGCCGGCACCGCGCTCGACGGCGACGGCCGCGTGGTCAGCGCCGGCGGCCGCGTGCTGTGCGTGACCGCGCTCGGCGACACCGTGGCCGACGCCCAGCGCCGCGCCTACGCCGGGGTCGACGCGATCTCCTGGGAGCACGCCTTCTGCCGCCGCGACATCGGCTGGCGCGCGATCGAGCGCGAACGGGGGCATTGAGCATGGGCGGTCGCGTCGAACCGTTCCGCGCGATCGCCATCAGCCAGCTGGCGCGCAGGCTGGAAGCCGCCGGCCGGCCGGTGGTGCACATGGAGTTCGGGCAGCCGTCCACGCCCGCGCCGGCCGCGGCGCTGGCCGCGGTGCGCGAGGCGCTCGATCGCGATCCGCCCGGCTACTGGGAAAGCGAGCCGCTGCGCGCGCGCATCGCCCGCCACTACCGCGAGCGTTACCGCGTGGACGTGGATCCCGAGCGCATCATCCTCACCTGCGGTGCCTCGCCCGCGCTGCTGCTTGCGCTGTTGGCGCGCTTCGAAGCCGGCGACCGGATCGCGTTCGCCCGCCCGGGCTATGTCGCCTACCGCAACACCACGCGCGCCGCGCACCTGGTGCCGCTCGAGATCGGCTGCGGGCCCGGGACGCGCTACCAGCTCTCGGCCGCGGCGATCGCGGCGCTGGACCCCGCGCCGGCCGGCGTGATCCTCGCCAGCCCCGCCAATCCCACCGGCACGATCATCCCCGGCGACGAACTTTCGGAGATCGCGCGCGTCTGCCGCGAGCGCGGCATCGTGCTGGTCTCGGACGAGATCTACCACGGCCTGCACTACACCCGTCCGGCGCACTCCATCCTCGAGTACGCGCCCGACGCGCTCGTGGTCAACAGTTTCTCCAAGTACTACAGCATGGTGGACTGGCGCCTGGGCTGGCTGCTGGTGCCGCCGGGCCTGGTCGACACCGCGCGCGCCCATGCCGGCAACCTGTTCCTGACCCCGCCCTCGCCCAGCCAGCAGGCGGCGCTGGTGGCGATGGACTGCACGGACGAGCTCGAAGCGCACCGCGCCACGTACGCGCGCAACCGCGCCCTGCTGCTTGATGCATTGCCGACGCTGGGCCTGGAACGCATCGCGCCGCCCGACGGCGCGTTCTACCTGTGGGCCGATGTCGGCCACCTGACCAGCGACAGCCTCGCCTTCTGCACCCGGATGCTGGAGGAGACCGGGGTGGCGCTGGCGCCAGGCGTCGACTTCGACCCGGTCGACGGCCACCGCTACATCCGTTTCAGCTTCGCGCCGGCCACGGCCCATGTCGAGGAGGCGCTGCGCAGGCTCGCGCCCTGGTTCGCGGCGCAGCCGCGCATCGGCTGAGCGCGCGCGGCCTCAGACGTTGGCCGCGTCCGGCGGCAGGCTGGTCGCGAGCGGGGCCGCGCCGCCTCCGCCGGTCGTCGCATCGGGGCAACGCGCCTCCAGCGCATACGCGGTCATCGACAGCGCACCGTAGCTGTAGCCCTCGACCAGGGTGGACGCCGGCCGCTGCGCCGCGGCGGCCATCCCGGCCACGTACAGCAGCGGCAGGAAGTGGTCGGTGATCGGCACCGCCGCGCGGTAGTCGGGATGGGCGGACAGCGACGGCACCTCGTGCGGCGCCTCGCGCATAAGCTGGCGCGCACGCTCGTCGAAGCGGTGGGCCCAATCGAAGCCGGCGTCGGGCCGCTGCCAGTCGATCGCGCGCAGGTTGTGGACCACGTTGCCGCTGCCCACCACCAGGATCCCGCGCTCGCGCAGCGCGGACAGCTTCGCGCCCAGCTCCAGGTGCCAGTCCAGCGGCTTGCGGGTATCGAGCGAGAGCTGCACCACCGGGATGTCGGCATCGGGGAAGGCATGCACCAGCACCGACCAGGTGCCGTGGTCCAGGCCCCAGCTGTCGCGGTCGGCGCCAACCCGGTCGGGCCTGGCCAGGTCGGCCACCTCCTCCACCAGGTCCGGCAGGCCCGGCGCCGGGTACTGCACGGCGAACAGCTCGGGCGGGAAGCCGAAGAAGTCGTGGATCGTGCGCGGGCGCGGCATCGCGGTCACCGCCAGCATCGGCACGTACCAGTGCGCGGAGATCGCCAGGATCGCGCGCGGCCGCGGCACCGAGGCGCCGAACGCGCGCCAGGCCTGCGTGTAGCGGTTGCGTTCGAGCGCATTCATCGGCGAGCCGTGGCCGAGGAAGGCGGCGGGCATCAGGGGCGTGGACATGGCGCGCTCCACCGGGCGGGGACGCGGCCACTCTAGCAACCCGGCCGGAGGGCGGCGTGGCCAACGCCGGAACGCACCGGCGCGGGCGGGCCCGCGGTGCGCCGGGCAGCGACGGCCCGCTACACTCGGCGCCAGCCCACGGAGGACGCATGGCGCACGAGCCCGGGCACGACGCGCCCAACCACCATTCGCAGTTCGACCTGCTGCGCCAGCGCCGCTTCCTGCCGTACTTCACGGTGCAGGCGCTGGGCGCGTTCAACGACAACGTCTACCGCCAGGCGATCATCGGCCTGCTCGGCGCGATGGCCATCGCCGGCACGATCTCGACCGGGACGCGCGCGCTCTACACCCAGCTCGCGCCGGCGATCTTCATCCTGCCCTACTTCCTGTTCTCGGCCACTGCCGGCCAGATCGCGGAGAAGCTGGAGAAGCAGCGCCTGATCGTGATCACCACGACGATGGAGATCGCGATCATGTCGCTGGCCGCGGTCGGCTTCGTGCTGCAGAACATGCCGCTGCTGCTGGTGGCGCTGTTCTGCACCGGCCTGCAGTCCACGCTGTTCGGCCCGGTGAAGTATTCGATCCTGCCCTCGGTGCTCGCGCCCGAGGAGCTGACCGGCGGCAACGGCCTGGTCGAGATGGGCACCTCGATCTCGATCCTGCTGGGCATGGTCGCGGGCGGCTCGATCTTCCTGCTCGCCGGCGCGTCGGGGCCCTACGTGGCCGCGGTGGCGATCATCCTGCTGGCCGTGGCCGGCAACCTGGTCGCGCGCAGGATCCCGCGGGTGCCGGCAGGCGATCCGGCGCTCGGGATCGACTGGAACGTGCTGCGCCAGTCCTGGCGGATCTGGAAGCTCACCCGGCGCCAGCTGGCGGTGCGCAACGCGGTGCTGGGCGTGTCCTGGTTCTGGTTCATCGGCACCGTGCTCACCGCGCAGCTGCCGATGTACGCCGAGGCCAACCTCGGCGGTACCCAGGCGCTGTACATCTTCGCGCTGGCCCTGTTCTCGATCGGCGTGGGCGCCGGTTCGCTGCTGTGCGAGAAGCTGTCCGGGCGCACGGTGGAGATCGGCCTGGTGCCGCTGGGCGCGCTGGGCGTGAGCGCCTTCATGCTCGACCTGTACTTCGCCCGCCCCGGTGCGGCGCTGGCGGCGGGGCTGTCGGTGCGGGAGTTCCTCGACGCGCCGGGCAGCTGGCGGATCGTGGCCGACCTCACCGGCATCGGCATGTTCACCGGCTTCTTCGTGGTGCCGCTGTTCGCGCTGATCCAGAGCCGCACGCCGCGGGGCGAGCTGGCGCGGGTGATCGCCGGCATGAACATCCAGAACTCGCTGTTCATCGTCGCCGCGGCCCTGATCGGCATCGCCGTGCAGCAGCTGCTGGGCTGGAGCATCCCGCAGCTGTTCCTGGCGCTGGCGATCGCCAACGCGCTGGTCGCGATCTGGATCTTCACCATCGTGCCCGAATTCGCGATGCGCTTCGTCAGCTGGCTGATGGTGCGCACGCTGTACCGGCTGGAGCTGCACGGGATCGAGAAGCACGTGCCCGACGAGGGCCCGGCGCTTATCGTGTGCAACCACGTGAGCTACATGGACGCGCTGATCCTGGCCGCGACCATCCCGCGCCCGGTGCGGTTCGTGATGTACCACAAGATCTTCAACGTGCCGGTGATGCGCTGGATCTTCCGCACCGCGCGCGCGATCCCGATCGCCGGCGCGCGCGAGGACCCGGCGCTGATGGAGCGCGCCTTCGATGCGATCGATGCGGCCCTGGCCGAAGGCGGGATCATCGGCATCTTCCCCGAAGGCGCGCTGACCCGGGACGGCGACATCGCGCCGTTCAAGCCGGGCGTGGAACGGATCGTGCGCCGCGCGGCCGAGGCCGGGCGTCCGGTGCCGGTGGTGCCGATGGCGCTGTGCGGGATGTGGGCCAGCATGTGGAGCCGGCGCGACTCGCGGCTGGGGCGGATGCGGGTGCCGCGGCGCTTCCGTGCCCACGTGGTGGTGATGGCGGACGCGCCGATCACCGATCCGGACGTGACCGCGCAGCAGCTGGAAGCGAAGGTGCGCGCGCTGCGTGGCGACCGGGCCTGAGCGCGAGGTCCGCGCTCAGCTGACCCAGCCGGCGATCACGAACAGCGCGATCACCGCCAGCCACAGCAGCAGGCTGCGCCGGAACAGGCTCATCGCGTCGCGCAGTTCCGGCAGCGGCCCGAGTTCGAGCACCAGCGCGCTGCCGGGCGGCACGCCGGCCCCGGCGTACTCCTCCGCCTCGTCGGCGATCTCGCTGCGCACGCTGGCGCGCGCGGCGGCGGCGAGGAAGCCGGCGTCCAGGCGCAGGTCGGCGCCGCCAGCCTCCTTCCAGGCCTCGAGTACCGCGTCGAAGTTGCCCACCAGGGCCAGCGACAACGTCGCCAGCTGGGCCGCCGGCCAGTCGAGCACCGCGAGCAGGGTGCGCGCGGCCCCGGCCAGCGCGGGGGGCAGGCGCGCGGCCACTGCCTCCTCGGCGGCGACCGCGGCCAGGCGGTAGAGCAGCGCGCCCACCGCACCGAGCAGGGCGAACCACAGCAGCACGCCGAACCAGCGCCGCAGCGCGGCCCCGGCGACCGCGCCCACCAGCGCCGGCGGACGCAGGCTGGCCTGGTCCCTGCGGCTCTCCGGCCACAGCGCCGCGGCGGCGGCGCGGCGGCCGTCGCCATCGGGCGCCTCCACGACGTCCTCGACGTCGCGGTCCAGGTCGCGCGGGCCCCAGGCGTGGAACAGCACCGCCACCGCGAACAGCAATCCCGGGAGTCCGAACAGCACGCCATCGAGCAGCCACTGCAGCAGGGCCACCAGCAGCAGCGGCGGACCCAGGGCCAGGACCAGGCCCCAGCGGCCGGCGAGGACGCCGCCCTCGCCCAGGCGCGCGCGCAGCCAGTCCAGCCAGCCCTCGAACCAGCCGTAGTGGCGCAGCAGGGCAGTCAGCTCGCGCGCCAGGTGCCCGAGCACCAGCGCCACGACGACCGCGAGCAGGGTGGCGAACATGGGCCGATTCTAGGGGCCGCGGCGATGCCCGGCGAATCCGGGCCGCCGCGCGGCCGCGTCCGCGCTCACGCCGCGCCGCCCCGGTGCCAGTATTCGACCAGCCAGCGCGAGATCGACAGCCGCGGCGAGAGCAGCAGGCCCTGTTCGCGCGTGCGTCCTTCGAGTGCGTCGCCCACCTCCTCGCGGGTGAACCAGCGCGCGTCCTCGAGCTCCTCGTCGCTGGGGCGCGGCACGTCCGGCTCGGCCTCGGCGATGAAGCCCAGCATCAGCGAAGAGGGGAACGGCCAGGGCTGCGAGGCCAGGTAGCGGCAGCGGCGCACGCGCACCGCCGATTCCTCGAACACTTCGCGCACCACGGTCTGCTCCAGCGTTTCGCCCGGCTCGACGAAGCCGGCCAGGGTCGAGTAGCGCCGCGGCGGCCAGTCGGCCTGGCGCCCGAGCAGCAGGCGCTCGCCGTCGGTGACGGCCACGATGACGGCCGGGTCGGTGCGCGGGTAGTGCTCGCTGGCGCAGCCCTCGCAGCGCCCGAGCCAGCCGGCGCGCTCGAAGCGCAGCCGTGCGCCGCAGGCGCCGCAATGACGGTGGCGCGCGCGCCAGTGCAGCACCGCGCGCGCCTGGGCGAAGGCGGTGGCCTCGCGCACCGGCCAGCTCGCGGCGGCGGTGCGCAGGTCCACGCGCGGCGCGCCGGGGTCGGTGGCGGGATCGGGCGCGGCGAACCAGGCCCGACCGCCCTCCATGCCCAGCAGCACCGCCTCGGCCTGCAGCGCCGGATGCGCCGCGCCGCGCTCGTCCACCGGCGCGCCGCCGGTCGCGCACAGCGCGCGCCCGTCCGCGTCGAGCCGCAGCAGCCGCGCATCGGGCCACAGCTCCGCCAGGCGGTCGCCACGGGTGCGCAGGAATTCGGCGCGGTCGAGCGCGCCTTCGACGAAGGCGAAGCCCGGGGTCGCGCCGGCCATGGCCGTCAGACGACGAACGAGGACCCGCAGCCGCAGGTCGACCTGGCGTTCGGGTTGCGGATCGTGAACTGGGCGCCGTGCAGGCTCTCGGCGTAGTCCACCGTCGCGCCCATCAGGTACTGCAGGCTGAGCGGATCGACCACCATGGTCACGCCGTCGGTGGTGATCGCCAGATCGTCCTCGGCCTGCTGTTCGTCGAACTCGAAGCCGTACTGGAAGCCGGAACAGCCGCCGCCCTGGATGTAGACGCGCAGTTTGAGCGCCGGGTTGCCTTCCTCGGCGATCAGTTCGCGGACCTTGCTGGCCGCCGCCGGGGTGAATTCCAGCGGACGCTGCAGCGCGAGATAGTCGGGAGCGGGCGAAGACATGGGATCAGGATGGGGCGCGGCCGCCGCGACTTCAAGCCGGGGCCCGGCACGCAGCGTTCATTCGGCCGCCGGCGCCGGCGCCTGCACGGCCTCTTGCCAGGCCAGGGTCTTCTCCAGCGGCTTGCCGGAGGTGGGCGCCAGCCGCGCCACCACCCGCAGCGGCTCGAAGCCCGGCGGCAGCACCACCTCGCCCTCGAGCTGCTGGAAGTACTTGAACGAGTACTCCACCCCCTCCGCGTCGGGCTGCTGCCGCAGCGCGGCCCAGTCCAGCCGCTCCAGGCGTCCCTCGCGGGTGCCTTCCACCGCCAGCGTCAGGCGGCCGCTGCTCACCGCGCCGCGGTTCAGGTTCTGGGTCAGGGTGACCGTGTAGTGCCAGGCCTGCCCGGTGCGCGGCGTCAGGACCAGCTCGTGCACCGCCAGCCCGCGGCGCTGCGCGGTGGACCCGACAAAACGCTCGTAGAACGCCACGTCCGCGCGCAGCGCCGAGATCTCCTCCTCGCGCTCGGCCAGGGCGCCCTGCAGGTCGCGGTTGGCATCGCGGCTGATCTGGTCCGAGCGCGCCAGGGTGGCGACCTCCTGTTCCAGCGCCTCGATCCGCGCCCGGGCGGCGGCCGCGTCCAGTTCCCCGCCGGGGCCGGAGCGCGCCACCGTGGTCCACACCCCCCACAGGCCGAACAGGATGGCGGCCACGAACACCGCCAGCACGGCGTAGCCGGCCGGCGAGGACGGCACCACCTCGGCCGGCCCCGGCGCCCGTTCCTCGCGCCCGGCGGGCCGCTCGTCCGCCTGGCTGGATGGAGGCTCGGTCATCGCGCCGGTATAGCGACGCGCCGGCGCCCGCGTCAAGGCGCGCCCTATACTCCGACCGCAGGCGCCGAAGGTCGCCGCCCGCCCGCGAGGAGTGCCCATGTCCGAAGCCCACCTGTTCGCCATCGGCGTGCTGCTGGCCTGGCTGGCGGGGGTCCGCGCCTACCTGACCGTGTTCGGCGTGGGCCTGGCCGGCGTGCTGGGCTGGCTGGACCTGCCGCCGGCGCTCGAAGCCACCACCTCGCCCTGGGTGCTGGGCGTGTCCGGCATCCTGGCGCTGGCCGAGTTCCTGGCCGACAAGATCCCGGGCGTGGACTCGGCCTGGGACCTGCTGCAGACCCTGGCGCGGATCCCGGCCGGCGCCTTCCTCGCCGCCGCCGCGCTCTCGCCCGATGGCAAACTCGGAGCCGGCATGCTGGCGACCGGCGCCGGCGTGGCGCTGGCCAGCCACGCGGTCAAGGCCGGTTCGCGCGCCCTGCTCAACATCTCGCCCGAGCCGGTGAGCAACTGGACCGCCTCGGCCACCGAGGACGTGATGGTGGTCGGCGCGCTGGGCCTGATGTGGACCTGGCCGTGGCTGGTGCTGGGCGTGGTGGTCACCCTGGGCGTCGGCCTGCTCCTGCTGCTCTGGTGGGCGTGGCGGCGGCTGTTCCGGCGGGCGCCGCGGCCGGCGGCCCCCTGAGCGCCCGGCCGCGTCCGGATCGCGGCCCCGCCGACCGGCGGCGCGTCCAGAGGCACCGGCTGTCGTGGGGGTGCGCGCGCTTGGGCGATAATGCCCGGCCCAGGGGGAGTGGAACGATTCGCGTGGCTGCGCAGGCAGGCTACCCGCCCGATCATCCGTCGTGCCGCACGTGCGCGGTTGCCCGTGCACGTCCTTTCCGGCAAGGTTTCCGCGGTGTCTGACGCCGACAATCGCCAACGCGCGGAATTCCCGCCGGCCGGGTACTGGCGCCGCTGGTGCGGGGACGCGGCGCCGCCCGAGCCGCCGCGCGCCGACCCGCCCCCGGCCCCGGCCCAGGTCGCGCCGCCGCCCGCCGCCGCCCCCGGCCAGCAGGCCGAGCCCTGGCGCGTGCTGGTGGTCGAGGACGACCCGAGCCAGGCCCTGTTCGCCGAAAGCGTGCTCAATGGCGCAGGCATGCAGGCCCAGGTGGTATCGGTCACCAGCGAGGTGATGGGCGCGCTGGAGCAGCTGCGCCCCGACCTGGTGCTGATGGACCTGCACATGCCCGGCCTGGACGGCGCCGAGCTGACCGCGCTGATCCGCCAACGGCCCGAATTCGCCACCACCCCGATCGTGTTCCTGACCGGCGACGAGGACCCCGAGCGCCGGTTCGAGGCCCTGGACCTGGGCGCGGACGACTTCCTGCGCAAGCCGGTGCGACCCAAGCACCTGGTTTCGGCGGTGCAGAACCGGATCGTGCGTGCGCGCGCCCTGCAGTCGCCGGCCGGGGCCAGCCACCGGCATCCGGCCACCGGGCTGCACACCCGGCCGCAGATGCTGCAGATGCTCAACGCCACCGTGCCCGGGGGCGGCGACGGGGCGGTGTTCTTCGTCGAGATCGCCGGCGTGGCCGCCCTGCGCGACCGCTTCGGCTACGCGGCGCTGGAAACGCTGCTCACCGACGCGGGCCGGCGCCTGGGCGAGATCGCCGGCGAGCACGCCGCCTCGCGCCTGAACGACAATACCTTCCTGGTCCTGGCCACCGGCCTGGCGTCCGGCGCCCAGCCCGCGTTCGCGCGCCAGCTGCGCGACGGGCTGGGCGGGCACGTGTTCGCGGTCGGCGAGGAACAGCTGCGGCTGCGCGCGGTGGTCGGCTTCGCCGACCTGGCGCAGCGCTTCGACGACCCCGGCCATGCGCTCTCGGCAGCCGAGGAGGCGCTGCGCGCGGCGCGCGGGCACGTCCATGGCATCGCCGCCTGGGAGCGGCCGGTGCCGGTCGAGGACCAGGCGCTGGCGGCGCTGGCCGAGGAACTGCGCGACGCACTGGCGACCGGGGGGCTGCAGACCGCGTTCCAGCCGATCGTCGCGGTGGCCGGCGGCAACGAGGCCCAGTTCCAGGTGCTGCTGCGGATGCGCGACTCGCAGGGCATCGAACACGCGGCCGGCCAGGTGCTGGCCGCGGCGGCGCGGATCGGCGCCACCATCGACGTCGACCGGCGGGTGATGGAGATCGCGATCGGCGCGCTGCGGCGGCAGAAGCTGGAGAACCGCGCCCTGCGCCTGTTCGTGACCCAGGCCCCGACCACCCTCGCCCACCAGGGCCACGCGCAGTGGCTGCTCCAGTCGCTGGCCGAGGCCGGCGTGGACGGCGGCTCGCTGGTGGTGGACGTGCGCCAGGAGGACGCGCTGGTGCACGCGCTGTCGCTGCAGGAGTTCTGCCGCGAGATGGTGGCCGGCGGCGTCCAGCTGTGCCTGAGCCAGTACAGCTACGGTCCCGAGGCCAATGCCCTGCTCGGCCAGCTGCCGCTGGGCTACGTGCGCCTGGCGGCGCGCTACTCGAGCCAGCTGCACGAGCCGGCGGTGCGCGACGAGATGCGCAGCGCGATCGACCACGCGCACCGGCTCGGGCTGCAGGTGATCGGCCAGCAGGTGGAGGACGCGCAGTCGGCCGCGACGCTGTGGATGACCGGGGTCGACTTCATCCAGGGCAACCTGGTGCAGCGGCCCGCGGGCGAGCTCGAATTCGATTTCCACAACTCGGTCCTGTAAGGACGCACGCTGATGGGGATGATCAGCACCAGACAACCCTCCAGCGCGATGCTGCGATGGTTCACCCTTGGTGCCGCCGGTGGCGCCGCGGTGACCATGGCGCTGCATGCGCTGGGACTGGACGGCCCATGGCTCGGCGTCGCCCTGGTGATGGCGCTGCTGGCCGCGTTCGCGGCGATCGCGGTGTTCTACAACATCCGCGTGCGCGAGCGCGAACTGCGCGAGGCGCAGGAGCGCACCCAGCGCGACGAGCAGCTGCTGGGCGAACTGCAGCGCGAGCTCGAGCGCCACGCCCAGCTCGAACAGGAGCTGCGCCTGGCCAAGCAGGCCGCCGAGTCGGCGGTGCTGGCCAAGGGCGAGTTCCTGGCCACCATGAGCCACGAGATCCGCACCCCACTCAACGGCATCGTGCCGATGCTCGACCTGCTGATGCACGCCAGGCTCGCGCCCGACCACGCCGAACTGGTGCGCACCGCCTACCTGTCCTCGCAGCAGATGCTGCGGATCGTCGACGACATCCTCGACTACTCCAAGCTCGAGGCCGACAAGCTCGAGCTCGAGACCACCGCGTTCAACCTGCGCGAGCTGCTCGAGGGCGTGATGCAGCTGATGGAGCGCCCCGCCCAGAGCAAGGGCCTGCGCCTGCACATGCAGATCGACCCGGGCGTGCGGCTGCCGGTGCGCGGCGACCCGGTGCGCCTGCGCCAGGTGCTGGGCAACCTGGTCAGCAACGCGGTCAAGTTCACCGAGCGCGGTTCAGTCACGGTGTCGCTGCGCAAGCTCGGCGAGACGCCGTCGCAGCACCAGCTGCGCTTCGAGGTCCGCGACACCGGCATCGGCATCTCCCAGGCCGCGCAGTCGCGCCTGTTCCAGGCCTTCAGCCAGGCCGACGCCTCGACCACCCGCCTGTACGGCGGCACCGGCCTGGGGCTGGCGATCTCCAAGCGCATCGTCGACCTGATGGGCGGGCGCATCGGGGTCGAGTCCGAACCCGGGCTCGGTGCCACGTTCTGGTTCGAAATCCCGCTGCTCAAGGTGCAGGGCGACATGCAGGCCGAGGAGCGCCCGCAGCAGGGCGGCCGCCTGCTGCTGCTCAGCGGCGACCCGCGGCTGCGGCTGCGGCTGAGCATGCTGCTGCCCAACTGGGGCCTGCGCGTGACCTCGGTGGAGACCACCCAGGAAGCGCTCGACCGCCTGCGCAACGCCGCCAACCAAGGGCCGCCATGGGCCTATTCGATCGTGCTGGCCGACCTGGCGGGCATGCGCAACACCGCGCTCGCCCTGCACCGCAACCTCGGCCGCCAGAACGTGTACGGCGACCTCCGGCTGGTCTGCCTCTACGGGGAGGATCCGGTGCCCGACGAACTGCAGCGCAGCGTCACCCTGCTCAGCCGCCAGGCCCCCGATCCGGACCTGCGCGCGGCGTTGTTCGAATCCTCGGAGGCGCCCGCCGCCGGGGAGTCCGCGCCGGACGCGGCGCCCGCGGCCGTCGCTGCGACTCCGGCCGCCACCCCGTCCCCGGCCGCGCCCGACGGCCTGGCCGCGCGCAAGCCGCGGGTGCTGCTGGTGGAGGACAACCCGGTCAACCTGATGGTGGGCCAGCGCCTGCTGGGCGTGCTGGGCATCACCTGCGACACCGCCAGCAACGGCGAGGCCGCGCTGCTGCGCATGTCGGCCTCGCGCTACGACATCGTGCTGATGGACTGCCAGATGCCGGTGATGGACGGCTACACGGCCACCCAGCGCTGGCGCGAGACCGAGGCGGCCAACGGCGACGGGCGCCGCCTGCCGATCATCGCCATGACCGCCAACGCCATGGCCGGCGACCGCCAGAAGTGCCTGGACGCGGGCATGGACGACTACCTGCCCAAGCCGGTCACCCGCAGCGAACTCGAACGCTGCCTGCACCGCTGGTGGGATCCGGACCAGATCCCGGTGCCACCGGAGTTCGCCGACCTGGCCGGACGGCCGGCCGGTGCGGACGCCATCGACGCGCCGACCTCGACCTCGCTCGACCCGCAGCTGCTGGGCCTGCCGACCGCGGAGGCCAGAAGCGATGCGCCGGACCGCGACGCAGCCCCCGCCGCGGCCACTGCGGCAGCCGTCGCGCCGGCGCCACCACCCACCCCCGCCATGCCACCCGATACCGCGGCGCCCGACGCCGCCCCGCCCGCACCCGCTGTCGCCCGACCCACGCCGGCGCCACGGCCCGCCCGCACCGGCACGGCCCAGCCCGCGGGCGCCGACGGCCGGATCGAGCCGGTGGTGCCGGCGTCGTGGGCCGGCGCGCCGAAGCCGGCGCCGGCCCCGGCCGCGCCTGCCGCCCCCGCGCCGCGCCCGGCCATCCTGCCGGCCACGCCCGCCCGGGCGCCTGGCGGGTCCCCATCCAATGCGCCCGCCGCGCCCGTGCGCGCGGCCGCGCCACCGGTTCCCCCGACACCACCACCACCGGCGTCCCCGCCCCCGGCGCCTGCTTCCGGAGCCGCCACCATGCAGCCTGCCGCACCATCGGAGCCGCCCAGGCGTCCGCTGGCCCCGGTGCTCGACGCCAGCGTCCTCGACGACCTGGAATCGATGCTGGGGGAAGAAGTGGACCGCCTCGTCGATGTCTTCCTCGAAGACAGCCCGCGCCTGATCCGGGCGCTCGAACGCGCCGCCGCCGGTCCCGACTACGACGCCCTGCGCGACGCCGCGCACTCGCTCAAGTCGTCGAGCGCCAACCTCGGGGCGCTGTCGCTGTCGGCGGCGGCCAAGCGCGTGGAGCTGGCCGCGCGCGAGCGTTCGCTCGAACGCCCGGCGGTGGCGGTGGCGCTGATCTCCAACGAGTTCGCCCGCGCCCGCCAGCAGCTGCTGGCCCGCCGCGACGCGCGCGCGCGCGGATGAGCCGGGGCGCGCCCGCATGCGCGGGCGCGTCGCGGCTCAGTCGTCGAGCTTGCTCTGCAGGTAGTTCTGCACGCCGATGCGTTCGACCAGGTCGAGCTGGGTCTCCAGCCAGTCCACGTGCTCTTCCTCGTTCTCGAGGATGTCGGCCAGCAGCTTGCGGCTGACGTAGTCGCCCACCGATTCGCAGTGCGCGATCGCCTCGCGCAGCAGCGGGATGCCCTCGAGCTCCAGCGCGAGGTCGCAGCGCAGGATCTCCACCGGCGTCTCGCCGATCTTCAGCTTGCCCAGCGCCTGGAAGTTCGGCAGGCCCTCGAGGAACAGGATGCGCTCGGACAGCATGTCCGCGTGCTTCATCTCGTCGATCGATTCCTCGTACTCGTGCTTGGCCCACTCCTCCAGGCCCCAGTTCTTCAGCATCTTGGCATGCAGGAAGTACTGGTTGATCGCGGTCAGCTCGTTGTAGAGCGCCTTGTTGAGATAGCGGATGACCTCTGCGTCGCCCTTCATGGCCGGACTCCTGCAAGCGTGGAACGGGGACACCACACTCTAGCGCCACGCGCGGACACGTGGCGGAACACGAATCGGGTGCATTTGTATCCGCGGCCGCGGAAGGGGGGCGGGTTCAGGCGGCGCGCGACAGGACCACGAGCGCGGTGGTGGCCGCGGGCGGGCTGGACGGCCGGCAGGCCTCGAGCAGGGCACCGGCGGTCTCGATGCAGGTCCCGCAGCAGGCGCCGACCCCGGTGCGCATCGTCAGCTCCGGCAACGAACTGCAGCCGGCCTCGGCCGCGGCGCGGATGTCCTGGTCGGTGATCCCGTTGCAGATGCAGACGTACAAGGTCGTGGGCCGATGGAGGAGAGCGGGCCGTTATTGCGCCACAACATGAGAATGATTGTCAACAAGACTATCGGTCCCATTAGCCCCCGGCACACCGCCGGCCCGGACGGTCGCCCGGATCCCATGGAAAATCAGGTGATTGACCGGTTCAGGTAGTTCAGTCGGTCTGGTCGCGGACCGGATGGCGCGCGTGCCCGCCGACCCGGCGCCGTGGCCGCCGGCGGCTGCGCTCGAACAGGTCGGCGGCCGCCGCGGGGATCGCCTGCGGGCCGGCGACCTGGCGCGCGAACGGTGCCAGGTGGCGCAGTGCGCTGGCATAGACCCCGCGCTTGAACGTCACCACGTGTTTCACCGGGTACCAGAAGTCGACCCAGCGCCAGTGGTCGAACTCGGGCTTGGGGGTCAGGTCCAGGCGCAGGTCGCTTTCCTGCCCGGTGAACTGCAGCAGGTACCAGACCTGCTTCTGGCCGATGCACACCACCTTGTCGTTGCGCCGGATGGCGTTGCGCGGCAGCCGGTAGCGCAACCAGCCCGGGGTCACGCCGAGCACGGCCACGTGCTCGGGCAGCAGGCCGGTCTCCTCGCGCAGTTCGCGGTACATCGCCTCGATCGGCGTCTCGTCGCTGTTCATCCCGCCCTGCGGGAACTGCCAGCCGTCGCGGCGCACCCGCCGCGCCCAGAAGACGCGGCCGTCCGGGTGCATCAGCACGATGCCCACGTTGGGGCGGTAACCGTCCGGATCGATCACGATGCGGACTCCAGAAATCCACTGCGTCCGACTCTGCCACGGGCGCGGTGAAACTTCCAATCCGGCCCCGGCGGCCGCGCCGGCGTTGACGGCGGCCGCGGCGGCATCGACAATAACCGGCTCGCCGCCGCGTGGGCGCGATCGATCTGGCTATGTAGCTCAGCCGGTTAGAGCACAGCACTCATAATGCTGGGGTCGGTGGTTCGAGTCCACCCATAGCCACCATGCCGCCGCGGCCGTCGCGGCGGTTCCGGTACCGCACGAAGGGCCGCACGAAGGGCCACGGAACGCGGCGCCGGGGCGCACCCACGCCACGCCCGGTCCGCCGCCGACGATGCCCGATTCCCCGTCCGCCCCGCTCTGGCCCCGCCTGGCCCTGGCCGGGCTGGCCGTGTTCGTGCTGGCAGCGCTGGCCCTGCACCTGCTGCGGCCGGACCTGGATCCGGTGCGGCACCAGATGAGCCTGTACCTGATCGGCCCCTGGGGCCCGCTGCTGCAGGGCGCGTACCTGGCGCTGGCGATGGCCATGCTCGGCCTGGCCTGGGGACTGTACCGCAGCGCGCCCGCGCCGGCGCGCAGCGCCGCGCCACTGCTGGCCTTCGCGCTGGCGGGCGCGGGGCTGTCCACCACGGCCTATGCCTGGATGGACATACCCGGCACCGACCGCACCCTGGAAGGCCTGGTGCACGGCATCAGCGCCCAGGGCGCGTTCCTGTTCGCGACCACCGGCCTGGTGCTGCAGTCGCTGCGCCTGCGGCACGATCCCCGCTGGCGGGCCCCGGCACGCTGGCTGCTGCCCTGGGCGCTGGCCTGCTTCGCGGCGGTCTGGGTGCTGGCGTTGTGGCGCGAACTGCCGCGTGGCCTGGCGCAGAAGGCGGTGATCGCCATGATCGTGGGCTGGCTGGCCGCGACCGCGGGCCTGCTGCTGGCCCGATCCCGGCCGCGCGGGCCCGGCGCGCACCCCGGCCACCTCGGGAGTCGTTCCACAGGACCGGACCGCACCGGCTGAAACCGTGCCCTACTGCGCATTGCAAGCGCAGTTCCGTGCGACCTGTCACTGTGCGAGCGACGAATTCGCCGGGAAAACCGACCGTTCAGCTTCCAGTTACCTGAACGGGATCAAGAATCCTCGCCCGGGGGATCCAGACAACACGTCGCTGACGTCGACCGACAGGCCGGCGGGGTCATCCCTGCCGCCGCGGGCGGCGCGCGGCCCCGTCCGCCTGCTTCCCCGGTCGCCCTGTCCATGATCCATTCCGCCCTTTCCTCCCGCCGCGCCGGCCTCCGCGCCGGGACGTGCCTGGCCGCCACCCTGTTCCTGGCCGCGTGCGGCGCCGGGCTCCAGCCCCCCCAGGCGGACGCCGGGCAGGTGGAGGAGGACGAGGCACTGGCCGCGTCGGCGCTGGTCGCGGTGGCCGGGGCGCCACGCGCGATGGCCGCGGCCGCGCCCAAGGCGGTGACGGTGCAGAACCCGATCCTGTTCGTGACCCAGGTGCCGCTCGCCGGCGATCCCTTCGGCAGCCGCGTCTCCTCCTTCGCCAACCACTTCCCCGACATCAAGGCGGTGCCGCGCGGGGGCGACCTGATGATCCGTTACCCCGACGGCACCCTGCGCAACCTCACCCGCGAAGCCGGCTACGGCATGGACGGCCAGCAGGGCGCGAACGCCATCGCGGTGCGCGAGCCGACGGTGCACTGGAGCGGCAGCAAGGCCGTCTTCAGCATGGTGGTCGGTGCCCCGGAGCGCCAGCACGGGGCCGACAACGCCAAGTGGCAGCTGTACGAGGTGACCGGACTGGGCCGTGGCGAGACCGCGCGGATCACCAAGGTCCCCCGCCAGCCCACCGGCTACAACAACATCTCGCCGGTCTACGCCAGCGACGACCGGATCCTGTTCACCTCCGACCGCCCGCGCAACGGCCAGGCCCACCTGTACCCGCAGCTGGACGAGTACGAGAGCACCGAGACCGTCACCGGCATCTTCAGCCTGGACCCGTCAAGCGGCGAACTGCGGGTGCTCAACCACTCGCCCAGCGGCGCCTTCTCGCCCACGATCGACAGTCATGGCCGGGTGGTGTTCACCCGCTGGGACCACCTGCAGCGCGACCAGCAGAACTATTCGGCCTTCCGCCCGGTGACCTATGCCAACGAGGCCAGCAACGCGCCACGCCTGGCCAACAACGACGAGAGCTTCCCCGAGCCGCGCGAGCGTTCGAGCACGGACGCCTACGGCCAGGTCAACGGCTTCACCTACAACCTGTTCACGCCCTGGCAGATGAACCAGGACGGCACCGACGAGTTGAGCCTCAACCACATCGGGCGCCACGAGCTGTCCTTCAACTACCTGCCGCGCACGTTCACCGGCGACGGTGCGCTGGCCGACACCGTCAACGCCTCGCTGATCGCCAACCGCACCGAGATCGACATCGACTCGGGCCTGTTCAACCTGCGCGAGGACCCGCGCAACCCCGGGATCTTCTACGCCGTCCACGCCAACGAATTCGGCGAGGGCGCCTCGGGCCGGATCGTGCGCGTGACCGGCGCGCCGACCCTCACCGCCGACCAGATGACCATCACCCCGGTCTCGGCCGGCAGCGGCCGGTTCCGCAACCCGCTGCCGCTGTCTTCGGGCCACTTCGTCGCCGCCTACACCCCGAGCGCGCGCTTCCAGAGCGGCATCGAACTGCGCCTGCACCAGCTCCAGACCGACGCCAGCGGCCGCCTGGCCGCCGGCGACCCGCTGACCCCGGGCATCCGCAAGTCGGTGAGCTGGTGGGATCCGGCCAGCCGCCGGACCTACGACGGCCTGCTGTGGGAACTCGAACCGGTGGAGGTGGTGGCGCGCCCGCGTCCGCCGGCGCCGACCGCGCAGCTCGACGCGCCCGAGCGCGCGGTGCTGGCCGAGGAACTGGTCAACGAGGCCGCCCTGCGCCAGTGGATGAAGGCGCGCGGCCTGGCCCTGGTGGTGGTCCGCAACCAGACCAGCCGCGACCGGGCCGACCGCCAGCAGCCGTTCAACCTGCAGGTGCCCGGCGGCGTGAAGACCACCAACGGCAACGGCCGGCTGTATTCGATCTCGCACTTCCAGGTCTTCCAGGGCAACCAGGTGCGTGCCTACGACAATTTCCGCCGCGGCCGGCGGGTGCTGGCGCAGCCGATGTCGGTGCAGGGCAACCCGGCCAACCCGGGCGGGCCGGCGGGCAGCGTGGCGATCGCGCGCGACGGCTCGTCGGCCGCGTTCGTCCCGGCCAGCCAGGCGCTGACCTGGCAGACCACCGATCCCGACGGCGAAGCGGTCGTGCGCGAACGCGTGTGGGTGACAATGCAGCCGGGCGAGATCCGCACCTGCACCGGCTGCCACGGCGAGAACACGTACAACCAGGCCGGCGCCGCCGCATCGCGCAACAAGCCCGAAGCCCTGCGCGCCCTGCTCAGGCACTGGAAGCAGGACGACGCCGGCGGCGGCTCGGTGCCGCGCCGGCGCAATGGCTCCAGTCCGCTCTCGCCCGGCACCTGAATCCTGCGGCCGGGCGCGGCGCCGGGGGTCGTGCCCGGCTCAGCCCGGCGCGGGCTCCGATCCGGCGCTCTCGCCGTAGCTCAGCCACAGGCTGGCGCTCTTGCGGTCGGAGAACACCTGCGCCTCCAGCCCCGACTCGAGCGCCTGCAGCACGCAGTACTCCACCGTGCCCAGCCCGTGCGGCTTGACGTGGGCGATGCGCAGGTTGGCCAGGTCCGCCCCCACCTCGTCCACCACCGTGCGCCACTGCCCGGCGTCGAGCGACGGGCCCTGCAGCTCGTCGATCAGCAGCAGCTCGCGCGCGGGCTGGGCGCGCAGCGCCTCGGCGATCGTGCGCCAGTAGGCCAGGGTGTTGTCGAAGGTGCTCGAACCGGTGACGTGCGCAGTGAGCCGTCCACCGGACTCCCGGTGCAGCCGGGTCCGGACATCGCCATCCATTACGGGTCGTTCTCCACACTTGCTGCGGGACCGGTACCGGCCGTACCGGGGCGGGCGCGAACGCCAGTCCCCGTGACGCGCCCCTCCCCCCGCGAACACTGTCCGCCGGATCGTAGCCCATTCCGCGCGGCCGGTGGCCGGCCGGTGGTCACGCCCGGATCACCGCCGCGCCGCCATGCTGGCGCTCCCTTCCGCACCCGGAGGCGACCATGTCGATCCTCAAGCTGCTCGCTGCCGGCGTCCTCGGCGCCGTCGCCTGGCGCGCCTGGCAGCGGCACCAGGCCCACCGCGCGCCCATGCCCGCCGACGACGGCCAGCGCACTGCGCCGCATGGCGACCCGATCCTGGCCGGCGAGCGCATCGACGCCACGCCCCCGCTGCGCCCGGCCGCCCAGGCCAGCCGCGGCTTCGGCGACGCCTGACCCGCGCGCCGTTCTCCCCATCGCCCGGACGGCTCCGATGCGCATCCTGGTGCTGCTGGCCGCCCTCGCCATGCCACTCGTGGCCTGGCTGTCGAACGCGGGTGCCTTCGGTCCGGACAACGGCACCGTGTCCGGCCGCTACCCCACCCTGCTGGTCGCGGCCGGCTATGCGTTCTCGATCTGGGGCCTGGTGTTCCTGCTCGACCTGGCCTATGCGGCCTGGCAGGCGACCGGCTGGCGCCGGCGCGACCCGACCCTGGCGCGGGCCGCGCCCTGGGCGGCCTGCGGCTTCGTCCTCACCACGGCGTGGATGCCGCTGTTCTCGCAGGAGTGGTTCTGGCTCTGCCTGGCGGTGATCTTCGGCGCGACGGCGTGCCTGGCGCGCTGTGCGCTGCTGCTGTCACGCGAACGCCTGGCCGGCGGGCGTCCGCTGGGCTGGGCCTGGGCGCCGCTGTCGCTGCACGCGGGCTGGCTCACGCTGGCGGCGTTCCTCAACCTCGCCCAGGTGATCGTGGCCTACGAACTGCTGCCGAGCGACCGCCAGCTGCCGTGGTCGCTGGTGCTGTGGGCGGCGGCGGCCGCCACGCTGCTGGTCCTCAACCACCGCATGCGCGGCAACCTGGCCTATGTCGCCGCGGTGCTGTGGGGCCTGGTAGCGGTGGCCGTGAGGCAGTGGGGGCATGCCCTGCCCGGCGCGGACACGTCGGCCTGGATCGCGGCGGGCCTGGCGGTCGTGCTCGCGGCGCAGACGGCAGTGCTTCGCCATCGGCGCGGCGGCCGGCATACGCTTCCCGCGCGCCCTCTCTCGCCTGTGGGCAAGTAGCCGCGCGGAGCCGCTGAGCGCCCCACGCGGCGTTCGCGCTACCAGGGCAGCGGCGTGCCGTTCGCGTGCCAGAACGTGCCGGTGTCGGCCAGTGTGAGGCCGTCCAGCCGCTGGATGAGGTTGGCCGCGGCCTCGTCGGGGCCGATGTCGCCCTGGCCGCCGAGCATGTCGGTGGCAACGCGACCGGGATGCAGCAGGCACACGGCGATGCCGCGCGGGGCGAGATCCACCGCCAGCGACTTGCCGATCGCGTTCACCGCCGCCTTCGAGGCGCGGTAGCCGTAGTAGGCGCCCGAGCCGTTGTCGGCGATCGAGCCCATGCGGCTGGTGACGATGCCGATCCTGGCGCCGTCGGCCAGGCGGTCCTGCAGCGCCGCGGCCACGCGCAGCGGGCCGAGGGTGTTGACCTCGAATTGGCGCTGGATGCGCGCGAACGCGTCGGCGTCGAGCGCGTCGAGGGTTTCGTTGGTGAAGATGCCGGCGTTGAGCACCAGGCCGTCGATGCGCGCCTGGCCGATCCGCGACGGCAGGGCGGCCACGGCATCGGCGTCGGAAACGTCCACGCCGTCGACCACGGTCGCACCGGTCTCGACCAGCGCCTGGCTCGGCTTGCGGCACACGCCGATGACGGTGTCGCCGCGCGCGGCGAGCTGCTTCGACAGCGACAGTCCGATGCCACGATTGGCGCCGGTGATCAGCCAGGTAGCCATGGATGCACTCCAGACAGGTGGGGGCATCCATTCTAGGCAAGCCGGTACTGCGGACATGGCGTGGGGCGGTTCCGGAACAGACCGTCCGACCGGCGCCATGGTTGGCGTCTCGGCCGACGCGCAGGCCAACGTGCGGACGAGCGTGTGCGCTGTGCGGTCTTTGCTGCATGCCCCCACCCCAACCCTCCCCCGCGCGCGGGGGAGGGGGCTGTCCGCTGCGGCGGTGGCACGCAGGCACGGCGATCTTGCATGGGCGCGGCGCTGCTCCTCCCCCCGCTTGCGGGGGGAGGCCGGGAGGGGGGCGCTCCAGATCGGGCCGCGGCCAGGGATGCCCCCACCCCAACCCTCCCCCGCGCGCGGGGGAGGGGGCTGTCCGCTGCGGCGGTGGTGGCACGCAGGCACGGCGATCTTGCGTGGGCGCGGCACTGCTCCTCCCCCCGCTTGCGGGGGGAGGCCGGGAGGGGGGCGCTCCAGATCGGGCCGCGGCCAGGGATGCCCCCACCCCAACCCTCCCCCGCAAGCGGGGGAGGGAGTCGGCGTTGCGATGCGTGCTACTGCGTGGGGCGGCAGGCGTAGCTGTCGGGCGAAGCGGGATCGCCGCCCAGGTAGTGGGCGTGGGTCGGATACGGGCACAGCGGGCGACGGCCTTCCAGCGATGCCCCTTCGGCCAGGATGCGGTCGGGCGCGCGGCCCTGCTCCACCCAGTCCACCAGGGCCGTGAGCAGGTCGGCCTGGTCGCGCGCGGTGCCGCCGCCGCAATGGCCCATGCCGGGCACCAGGTACAGGCGGCTGGCCCCGGCCCAGGCCTGTTCGCCGTTCGCCGCTTCGGCGCGCAGGAAATAGTCCAGCGTGTCCCAGGCCGAGAACCACGGATCGCTCATGCCGTGGGTGTAGATCACCTTCCCGCCGCGGCCCAGGAAGGTGCCCAGGTTGGTCCACGTGGCGGTATCGGTGAGCATCTGCACCGCGTCGGCGCGCACCTTGCGCGCCTGCGCGTCGACGTCGAAACCGTCCGCCGCCGGCATCACCGCGGCGAGGATGTCCGGGCCGTCGCTGGGCAGGAAGCCCGGAATGCCGGGGCCTTCGTGGACGATGCCCGTGTCGTAGGGAAAGTCGACGTACAGCGGCGCGCCGGACGCGTCGCGCGGCGCCCTGAACGCATCGGTGAGCGCGGCGACCTGGGCGGCGTCGAGGCAGTCGGCCCGCTTGTCGCCCGGGCACTGCAGCCGCGCCGGTTCGAACCGGCAGCCCAGGGCGTCCTCGATCACGCCGTCGGCCAGCCCGTCGAGCGCGTCGCACTGCGCCAGCAGGCCGTCGAGCACCAGGCGCTTGTCGTCCGCGCCGAAGGTGCGCGCCAGCTGCGGCCGGCCATCGGCGTCGCGCGGCGCGGCCCTGGCGAAGACCGCACGCGCATGGGCCAGCGCCAGGTTGGAGAAGCCCGTGCGCATGGCCGGCGCCGTCACCAGCGCGCCGTCGAACAGTTCCGGCCAGCGCTGGGTGGCGAGCATCGCCTCGCGCCCGCCGGTGGAGCAGCCGGCGATATAGGCATGCCGCGGCGCGGCGCCGTAATAGCGCTCGACCAGCAGCAGCGCCGCCTGCGTGATGGTGCCTACCGATGCGTGCGCGAAGTCCAGCGCGGCGCGCTGGTCCTGCATGAACGAGGCATCGAAGCCCTCGCCACGATGGCCGCTGTCGGTCGATACCACCGCGAAGCCGCGCGCCAGCGCCGGCACGTCGCCGGCCCCGGTGGCCCCCAGCGGCGGGGCGATCGAGCCGTTGAGTCCGCCGCCGCCCTGGAACAGGAAGCGTCCGTTCCAGTCGTCGGGCAGGGCGAGTTCGAAGCCGATGCCGTAGCGCACGCCGCCGGCACCGGTACGGTCGTTGATCCGTCCGTGCACCTTGCAGTGCGCCGGCAGCGCCACCGGGATCGGCGGCAGGTATGGCTGCGCGCGCACGCTGCCGGGCGCGGCGGCCGGCACGCGCCCGGCGGCGGTCACCACCAGGTCAAGCCGCGCGTCGCGCATGCCGGCGAGCGCCGCGCAGGCGTCCTGGCCGCCCGCGGCCGCAGGGCCGGCAGCCACGATGCCACCGAACAGGAACAGGCCCGCAAGCGCGCCGCCGAAGATCCGCATCCGTCCACTCCCCGTTGGCCCGGGTCCGCCGGGCGACGCACGGCATCTTAGCCGGCGGCAGCGCGGACAACTTCCATGGCATGCTTCGCCACGTTGCGCCCGGACCGCAACCGGGCGCGCCCACCAGGAGGCCCGATCGTGAGCGATGTCGTCGTCCATGCGCAGATGCTCGTCCGCAGGCCGGTCGCCGAGGTCTTCGAAGCCTTCGTCGACCCGGCCATCACCACGCATTTCTGGTTCAGCAAGGGCAGCGACCGGCTCGGCCCGGGCAAACGGGTGCGCTGGGACTGGGAGATGTTCGGCGTGGGCGACACACTGGTCGTCCGCGAGTTCGAGCAGGACCGGAAGCTGCGCATCCAGTGGGACAGCGACGCCACCGAGGTGGAATGGACCTTCGAGTCCCGCGGCGACGACGCGACCCTGGTCCGGATCGCCACCCGCGGCTTCCGCGGGGACGGTGGCGAACTGCTGGCGCAGGCGGTGGACGCGAAAGGCGGCTACACGATGGTCCTGGCCGGCCTCAAGGCCTGGTTGGAACACGGGATCGAGCTGGGCCTGGTCCACGACCAGTTCCCCGACGGCTGCCCCGGGTAGGCGGCGCCCGTACGGGTCGGCCCGGCCACGCGGCGTGCGGCGCGGACGTTCGCGGCAGCGCCCGTCCCCACGGCCGGGCCGCACCGCATCACAACCAGCGGACGCCGCGTATCGCCCCGCTGGCGGTCCCGCCGCGGACGTGGCCACCCGGCACCAGCGGGGCGACCGGCCTCAGAAATCGGCGTCGAGCACGATCCGGTAGCGCGCCTTGCCGGCGCGCAGGTGGTCGAGCGCCTCGTTGACCCGGCTCATCGGGAAGTGCTCGGTCTGCGGCGCCACGCCATGGCGGGCGGCGAAGCCGAGCATGCTGTCGATCGCGCCGCGCGAGCCGGTGGGCGAACCGGACAGCGACTTCTGCCCGCCGATCAGCCCGAACGCCGGCACCGCGATCGGCTCCAGCGGCACGCCCACCACGTGCAGGCGGCCCTTCGGCGCCAGCGCGTTGAGCAGGCCGGGCCAGTCCAGCGACACGTTGACCGTGTCGATGATCAGGTCGAAGGCCCCGGTGAGCTGCTTCAGCGCCGCGGCGTCGCCGGTGGTCACCACGCGGTGCGCGCCGAACGCACGCGCTTCCTCCTCCTTCGAGACGCTGGTGGTGAACGCGGTGACCTCGCAGCCCCAGGCCCGGCAGAACTTCAGCGCCATGTGACCCAGGCCGCCGATCCCGACCACCGCGACCCGCGCGGTGGGCGGAATGCCCAGCTCGCGCAGCGGCGCGAACACGGTGATGCCGCCGCACAGGAGCGGTCCGGACTCGGCCGCGTCCAGCCCGTCGGGCAGGGGCGCCACCCACACCCAGTGCGCGCGTACCTTCTCGGCGAAACCGCCATGGCGTCCGCCGATGGTCGCCTGCACCTCGCGGCACAGGTGCTGGTCGCCGGCCAGGCAGGCGTCGCAGTGCAGGCAGCTGCGCGCGTTCCAGCCCAGGCCCACGCGCTGCCCCAGCGCCACGCCCCTGGCGTTCGGTCCCAGCGCGGTCACCCGCCCCACCACCTCGTGGCCGGGCACGAACGGGTAGGCGGTGAAGCCCCATTCGTTGTCCAGCATCGACAGGTCGGAGTGGCACAGCCCGCAGTGCTCGACGGTGATCTCCACCTCCTCGTCGCCCAGCGGGCCGGGGTCGTACTCGAACGGTTCCAGCGGGGCGCCGGCCCTCGGCGCCGCCCAGGCGCGGTAGCGGGTACTCATGCCAGTTCCTGCAAGTGGAGGAGACCATCAAGATACGCCGCCGGGTTCCCGCTCGTACATGCCGCCGGCCGCGGCTCCCCGCCCGGCAGGCGCCGGATCACCCTCCCCGTCCGCCCGCCCGAGCACGGTCGTGTTGCGGCCGGCCGCCTTGGCCGCGTACAGCGCCTGGTCGGCCTGGTACAGCGCGTCGGCGCGCGACTGGTCCGGCCGCGGGACCACCACGTGCAGGCCGATGCTCAGGGTGAGCCGGCCGGCGTCGCTGCCGGCGTGCGGCACGCCCAGCGCGGCGATGTCGGCATGGATGGCGTCCGCGGCGGCACGCGCCGCGCCGGCGGTCGCGCCGTACCACACGCAGACGAACTCCTCGCCGCCCAGCCGCGCCACCAGGTCGCCGGAGCCGCTGGCGTGGCGCGCCAGCACCTGCGCCACCGCGCGCAGCACGCGGTCGCCGGCCGGGTGTCCGTAGCGGTCGTTGTAGGCCTTGAACCAGTCCACGTCGACCAGGGCGATGGCCAACGGACGCCGCTCCGCCGAGGCCTGCTTCCAGGCCGCCTCGATGCGCTCGGAGAAGTCGCGGCGGTTGGGCAGCCCGGTCAGGAAATCCACGTGCGCCATGCCGCGCAGCTGGCGCGCGACCAGGAAGTTGCCACGCGCCTCCTGGTCCAGGATCCAGGCGGTGACCATGCCGATCACGTTGGTGGTGACGATGAACAGCGTGCGCGCCTGCAGCGCGTCCGGCGGCAGCCCGGCCCAGGCCTCGGCCAGCGGATAGGCGACGCAGATCGTGGTGCCGCAGGCCACCGCCGTGCGCAGGCGCACCGCGCCGCAGCCGTAGACGTACATCAGCAGCAGCACGCCCTCGTAGTCCACCGGCATGCCGAGCACGCGCGTGCGCACGACCAGCACCACCGCGCCGAGCCCCGCGTTGAGGCAGGCCCAGCCGGCCAGCAGGTGCAGCACCCGGCCCGACTGCACGCGCAGCGAGGCCAGCAGGGCCAGCAGCGGCGGCAGCACCATCAGCCCGATCCGCATCGCCAGCACCTCGGCCAGGATCGCGCGCGGCATCATCACCACGTCCAGCACCGCGTAGACCCCCAGCACCACCACGGCCGCGCCCATCGCCCAGCGCAACCGCGGCTTGAGCGCGGTGTCCTGGAAGACGCGGTATTCGGCTTCCATCCGGGGCGGGAAGCGGCGCAGCACGCCATGGCGGGTCGTGGGCGCCAGCGGATCGCCGCCGGGGTGGGTGCGCGGTGCTGTGGTGACCATCGGGTGGGCCGTTGGAGATCAGCCTGCGCCCGGCGGGCGGGACTTCTCGGCCACGATTGACGGCAGCGGGCGGCGGGACTTGAACCTTGCGTATGGTGATGCACCGGCAGCGCCGTGTGCCTTCGTGTCGTATACCCCGGCCCTGGACCCGCCGCGGGGCGCCCGGCGCCATACTGGGCCGGGTCACCCCAATCCTGGGATTGCAGGCCGCGGACTAGCCTTACACGGCTTCCTGCTCATCCTGTGTCACGCCGGCTACCCGCGTCTGCTTTTTGGCACGTAATGC
The DNA here is from genome assembly GCF_007859305.1 of Luteimonas wenzhouensis. Lineage (GTDB taxonomy): Bacteria > Pseudomonadota > Gammaproteobacteria > Xanthomonadales > Xanthomonadaceae > Luteimonas > Luteimonas wenzhouensis. Next base: position 153,678 of record NZ_VOHE01000004.1, on the reverse strand, counting down.
CCGGCCTGAGGCCTTGGCGATCCGCTTACGCGCTTCGACCGCGCGCTCGCCCTCGGTGACGTCTCGCTTCAGCACCTCGTTGACCAGCACGTCCCTGATCTGCTCGACCTCGATCTTGACGTTGGGCGAGAGCCGGCGCAGCTCCCTGCGGATCACATCGACAACCACGTCCGACTGCACCATGGCCCCCACATAGAAGCGGGATAGCGCCTGCCTCTGGCTGCGATACTCGCCAAGCACGGACCGTTGCCACCCTTCCTTGCACCAGAGAAAGAGACGCTCAAGATCGCCTTTTGACCGGGAATTGATCGCACTGAAGTCGATCTCGACCAGAAGCTCTTGGTCGATCGGCTTTGCGAAGATGATGTGGTAGACGCGCCAGATGATTCCATTCGTGAGCAGAACCCAATCGACGCCTTGGTTCGCGGCGTAGTCGACCGCTTGCTTCACGTGGATGTCTTTCAGGTCTAACCCGATTGCCTTCACTTCAATCAAGGTCTCAAGCTGCCCGTCCAACTTGATGGCAAGGTCACAGTAAGTCCCGCGAATGGCGTACTCGGACGTGACGTCCGCGTACTTGTCGTAGCCGAAGACGTCGGCGAGCATGTCTTTGACGATGGTGACGGTGTCCGACTCCCCGACGTCCCGCGACCGCGCGGCGGCAAGGATGGGCTGGTATCGCTTGATGCCCGCAACCAGGCGCTCTGCAACCCGCTTGGGTACCTGTGCCATTTTTCTCCCCTTTCTCCCTTCCCCAAAGGAACCCAGAACATAGCACCGAAGCCCACGGGAAGGCGGGATCAGCCGTCGCCTTTCGGGCCGTCTCGCCCTGGTCGTGGGGGCGGCTTCCCGCTAACCTGGCGCGCCATACGCCCTTGGGGGAGATAGACGTGGCGACGGGAGCAGACTGGTCCCGGCTGGAGGTGGAAGCCTGCGTGGCTGACTACCTGCAGATGCTGGAGCTTGAACTCAACGGTCAGACGTTCAACAAGAGCGAACGTATCCGCGCCCTGATGCATAAGCTCGACGGCCGCAGCAAGGCCTCGGTCGAGTACAAGTTCCGCAACATCAGTGCCGTGATGCAGGAACTGGAGTGGCCGACGGTCAGCGGATACAAGGCGCTGGTGAACTACCAGTTGCTGCTTCTGGAAGTGGTGGAAGCGCAGCTGAAGACGCGCCCAAGTCTGCAGGCAGCGGCTGAGAACGCCGTGAGCCGTCCCGCCTTGGTGGCAGACACCGTGGTCGACGCCGCCGCCTGGGTCCCTCCACCGAAGGCACGAACACAACGCGAGGCGCCACCGGAGTACGCCCCACGCTTCTCGCCGGCCAAGCGCGACTATCTCAGCCGCGAAGCGCGCAACCGCTCGCTGGGTCGAGCCGGTGAGCTGTTCGTGATGGAGCTTGAGGCCCAACGCCTGCGTGCCGCTGGCCGCAGACAGCTGGCCGATCGCATCGAGCAAGTGTCGGAAACCCAAGGCGACGGGCTGGGCTTCGATGTGCTGTCGTTCGAGCCCGACGGCCGCGAGCGCCTCATCGAAGTCAAGACCACCGCCTTCGGCGAACTTACACCGTTCTTCGTCACCCGCAATGAACTGGCGCGCTCCAATGTGGATGCCGAACGCTACCAACTGTACCGGGTCTTCGACTTCCGCAAGCGTCCCCGCGTGTTCAACCTGCCGGGCCGTATCGAGTCCCATTGCCGGCTGGACCCGACGACGTTTCTTGCCCAGCTGGGGGGTTAGCTCATTGCAGGAACGTCCTGTTCGGCGCGCGCTGATCGCATGGCAGCGGCAATCCGGGGCCTGACAAGAATCGGTAGTTGTGTAGGCAACTCGAGGAGGAGAACTTCTAGTGGCTGGACCAGCCAGGCATATCTCCCCACGTCATAGCTCGTGAACAAGGACCGCCCACACCATTCTCAATGCCGAACAGGTGCGTGAGCAACGCGGGGCTTCCCAGCCTTGACAGGCGATGACCCATCGGCGGCTACAGTGTAGGCGGCGGCAGGCCTCACGATGGAGGCATGACGTCGAAGGCATCCCACCCGCCGCAAGGAGGGAAGGGTGATATTGAGCGCCGCCTGCGCCTCAAACCCCCAACGGATTCGGCTTCTCCTGGTCGATCTTGTACAGCTTGATCGCCCGGGCCGCATCCTTCGCCGTCATCTTCCCGTCCTTGGCCAGCGCGTCGATCGCCGCGTGGGCGATGTAGTAGCGGTCCACCTCGAAGTGGCGGCGCAGGTTGGCGCGGGTGTCGGAGCGGCCGAAGCCGTCGGTGCCGAGCACGGTGTAGGTGCGCGGGATGAAGGCGCGGATCTGGTCGGTGAAGTTGCGCACGTAGTCCGAGGCCGCGATCACCGGACCCGCGGGGCGGGACTCGATGCATTCGGTGACGTAGGCCTTGCGCGGCTTGGCCTCGGGGTGCAGGCGGTTCCAGCGCTCGACGTCGTAGCCGTCGCGGCGCAGTTCGGTGAAGCTGGGGCAGGACCAGATGTCGGCAGTGACGCCGAAGTCCTTGTCCAGCAGCTCGGCCGCGGCGATCGCCTCGCGCAGGATGGTGCCGCTGCCCAGCAGCTGCACGCGCAGCTCGCCCTTCTTCGGCTTGCCCGCGTCCTTGAGCAGGTACATGCCCTTGATGACCCCCTCGGCCGCGCCTTCGGGCAGGTCGGGGTGGGGGTAGTTCTCGTTCATCAGGGTCAGGTAGTAGTACTCGTCCACCTGCTCCTCGAGCATGCGCTTCATGCCGTACTGCAGGATCACCGCGACCTCGCCGGCGAAGGTGGGGTCGTAGCTGCGGCAGTTGGGGATCGCACCCGACAGCAGGTGGCTGTGGCCGTCCTCGTGCTGCAGGCCCTCTCCGTTGAGGGTGGTGCGGCCGGCGGTGCCGCCGAGCAGGAAGCCGCGGGCGCGCATGTCGGCCGCCTGCCAGGCGGCGTCGCCCACGCGCTGGAAGCCGAACATCGAGTAGTAGATGTAGAACGGCAGCAGCTGCAGGTTGTTGGTGGAGTAGCTGGTGGCCGCGGCCATCCACGAGGCGATGGCGCCGGCCTCGGTGATGCCTTCCTGCAGCACCTGGCCGGCAACGTCCTCGCGGTAGTACATCAGCTGGTCGCGATCCACCGGCTTGTACTTCTGCCCTTCGGGCGCGTAGATGCCGATCTGGCGGAACAGGCCCTCCATGCCGAAGGTGCGCGCCTCGTCGCAGACGATCGGCACCACGCGCGGGCCGACCTGCTTGTCGCGCAGGATGATGTTGAGCGACTGCACGAACGCCATGGTGGTGGACATCTCACGCTCGCCGGTGCTCTTGAGCAGGCGGGCGAAGGCGTCGAGCTTGGGCGCGGGCAGGCTCTCGTCGGACTTGCGGCGGCGCTTGGGCACGAAGCCGCCCAGCGCGCGGCGGCGCTCGAGCAGGTACTGCACCTCGTCGGACTTCTCGCCCGGGTGGTAGAACGGGATGTTGCCGTCCTTGAGCTGGTCGTCGTCGATCGGGATCTTGAAGCGGTCGCGGAACGCGCGCACCGCGTCGTCGTCGAGCTTCTTGGTGTTGTGGGTGGGGTTGAGCGCTTCGCCGGCGCTGCCCAGGCCGTAGCCCTTGACCGTCTTGGCCAGGATCACGGTGGGCTGGCCCCTGGTCTTCATGGCCAGGTCGTAGGCGGCATAGACCTTGTGCGGGTCGTGGCCGCCGCGGTTGAGGCGCCAGATGTCCTCGTCGGAGAGGCTGGCGACCATGGCCGCGGTCTCCGGGTACTTGCCGAAGAAGTGCTCGCGCGTGTAGGCGCCGCCGAAGGCCTTGCAGTTCTGGTACTCGCCGTCGACGGTCTCCATCATCAGCTTCCTGAGGATGCCGTGGTGGTCATTGGCCAGCAGCGGATCCCAGTAGCTGCCCCAGATGGTCTTGATCACGTTCCAGCCGGCACCGCGGAACTGGCTCTCCAGTTCCTGGATGATCTTGCCGTTGCCGCGCACCGGGCCGTCGAGGCGCTGCAGGTTGCAGTTGACCACGAAGATCAGGTTGTCCAGGCCCTCGCGGCCGGCGATCGACAGCGCGCCCAGGCTCTCGGGCTCGTCGGTCTCGCCGTCGCCCATGAAGCACCACACCTTGCGGTCGGACCTGGGCAGCAGGCCGCGCGACTCGAGGTACTTCCAGTTGCGGGCCTGGTAGATCGCCGCGATCGGGCCCAGGCCCATCGACACCGTGGGGATCTGCCAGAAGTCGGGCATCAGCCACGGGTGCGGGTAGGACGAGACGCCGCGGCCGTCGACTTCCATGCGGAAGTGGTCGAGCTGCGACTCGCTGATGCGCCCTTCCAGGAAGGCGCGGGCGTAGATGCCCGGCGAGCTGTGGCCCTGGGTGGCGACCAGGTCGCCCGGGTGGTCGCCGTCGGAGCCGCGGAAGAAGTGGTTGAAGCCCACGTCGTAGAGCGTGGCCGAGCTGGCGAAGCTGGCGATGTGGCCGCCCAGGTCGCCCGGCTTGCGGTTGGCCCGCACCACCATCGCCATCGCGTTCCAGCGGATGATCGAGCGGATGCGCCATTCCAGGGTCTGGTCGCCGGGGATCTTCGGCTCCAGGTGCGGCGGGATGGTGTTGATGTATTCGGTGGTGGGCGAGAACGGCAGGTGGGCGCCCGCGCGGCGGGTCAGCTCGACCATGTTCTGCAGCAGCTGGTGCGCGCGTTCGGCCCCGCTGTTGTCGATCACCGCCTTGATCGACTCGACCCATTCGCGGGTCTCGGTCGGGTCGGGGTCGTTGTGCAGCACGTCGGTCAGCCAGTTCATCGCTTGCTCCGCCGCGGCCCGCTGGCCGCGTCCTGTGTCCGGGGGATATTCAGCCCAACGATTCTAGCAGGCGCGCCTGTCCGGACGGCCGTGGCGCGACGGCGACGGGCGGGCGGCGCACCATGCGGTTGCGCACTGCGGCGCGCGCCCGGCGGCTGCAACACAGCGTCGCGCGCACGGCAGCCCGACCCGGAAGTTGCAGACGGAACTCCCCGGGCCACCACCGCCCGCGCGCACCCCACCACGCCGACCCTGCGCCTACCCCCGCCGCACCTGCGCGCAGCCCGTCTTCGCACCATGTGCACGCGGGCTCGGTCAGCATGCGCCGTTTTCCGGGCGGGCGCCCATGCGTCCGCGCCAGCCCCAGGGCAGTTTGCCCTCCGGGACCGTGTCGGCAATGATCGCCATCGCAGGGGAGTGAGGCGCCGTGGCCGGTGTCCCGGATTCCCGTGTCCGACCGGTCCCGAAACGCCTCGATGCCCCACCCCGCCACCGCCCTCCCGCAACCGCTGTCGAACTGGCGCCTGCCCGCGCTCGGCCTGGCGGTGGTGCTGATCGTGGTCACGCCCTTCCTGCTGCTGCGCCAGGCCGCGCACAACACCAATGCGGCCTGGAACATGGTGGCGCACACCCACGAAACCGCCGCCACCGTGCACGCGCTGGCCGGCGACATGCGCAACATGGAGTCGGGCGCGCTGTCGATCGCGGCCGGCGTGGACAACGAGCTGCTGCGTTCGCGCGTGGGGCAAAGCCGCGAGCGCCTGATCCCCACCCTGGAGCGGCTGCAGGAACTCACCCGCGACAACCCCACGCAGCAGGTGCGCATCGGCTCGCTGCAGACCAACGTGCTGCTGCGCAAGGCGCACGCCGACCGGATCATCGAGGCCGGCGCCGACGACGTGACCGTGGCCGACATCGACGCCATGGTGGCGCGCTACCCGATCCACAACCTGGTGGACGAGATCGTGTCCGAGGAGGAGCGGCTGCTGGCCGAGCGTCAGGCGCGCGCGCAGCGCCAGGAGCGGCGCGCACGGGTGGCCACCTGGGTGGCGATGGTGGGCCAGCTGCTGCTGCTCGGCGGCCTGCTGCTGTACGCCGCGCGCCAGGTCTCGCACCGGCTGCGCGCCGAGGACGACGCCCAGCGCGCCAGCGCGCGGGCGCGGGTGGCGCTGGACACGGTGCGCGAGCCGATCGTGCTGCTCGACGGCGAGCAGCGGGTGGTGATGCACAACGCGGCGTTCGCCGAGCTGTATGGGGTGGGGGACGATCCGCGCGGCGCGCTGCTCAAGGACATCGGCGGCGGCGCCTGGGACGACGAGCTGACCCTGCGGCGGCTGGCCGACGTGCTCGGCCGCGGCCGCGAGCTCTGGGACCACGAACAGGTGCAGCGCACTGCCGACGGCGTCGAACGCACGATGGTGATCAACGCCCGACGCATGCCGCTGCCCGACGGCGACGGCAGCGCAGCCCTGGTCACCGCCAGCGACATCAGCGTGCAGAAGGCCAGCGACCGCCGGATCCGCGAGCTCAACCGCCAGCTGGAGGGCAAGATCGAGCAGGTCTCGGACGTGAACCGCGAGCTGGAGGCGTTCAGCTACTCGGTCTCGCACGACCTGCGCGCGCCGCTGCGCCACATCGCCGGCTTCGGCGACAAGCTCGCCCGCCACTTGGGCGACGGGCTGGACGACAAGGGCCGCCACTACCTGGAGGTGATGGTGTCCTCGGCGCGGCGGATGTCGACGCTGATCGACGAGCTGCTGGTGTATTCGCGCCTGGGCCGCAGCGCGCTGCGGCTGCAGGTGGTGGACATGCAGACGCTGGTGGCCGAGACCCGGGCGATGCTCGACGCCAACAACGCCAGCGAGGCGCCCGGGCACGCGGTGGAGTGGTCGATCGCGCCGCTGCCGGTGGTGGTGGGCGACGAGAACATGCTGCGCCAGGTGTGGCTCAACCTGCTCGGCAACGCGGTCAAGTACAGCCGCGGCAGCGAGCCGGCCAGGATCGAGGTGGATTACCACCTGCTGTCCGACGGCTCGCACCAGTTCGAGGTGCGCGACAACGGCGCCGGTTTCGACATGCAGTACGCCGGCAAGCTGTTCGGCGTGTTCCAGCGCCTGCACCCGGCCAGCGAGTTCCCCGGCACCGGCATCGGGCTGGCCAGCGTGCGCCGGGTGCTGACCCGCCACGGCGGCCGCATCGAGGCCCACTCCCGCCCCGGGGAGGGCGCCACCTTCCGCTTCACCCTTCCGCCGGCGGGCGACCTGCCTGACAACCAAGAGACCACGTGATGAGCGAACTGCGAACCATCCTGCTGGCCGAGGACAGCCCCCACGACGCGGAGATGGCGATCGACGCGCTGCGCGAGGCCAACCTGTGCAACCCGATCGTGCACGTCGAGGACGGCGTGGAGGCGCTGGACTACCTGCTGTGCCGCGGTCGCTGGAAGGACCGTCCGGACGAGGACCTGGCGGTGCTGCTGCTGGACATCAAGATGCCGCGCATGGACGGGCTGGAAGTGCTGACCGAGATCCGCAAGACCGACCGCTTCAAATCGCTGCCGATCGTGGTGCTGTCGTCCTCGCGCGAGGAAAGCGACCTGGCCCGCAGCTGGGACCTGGGCGTGAACGCCTACGTGGTCAAGCCGGTGGACGTGGACCAGTTCTTCGACGCGGTGCGCACGCTCGGGCGGTTCTGGGCGGTGCTCAACGAACCGCCAAGGAAGGGGTGAGCGGCGATGGCCGCGCCGGCGTCGCGCGCCGTGCACCGCCCCGTGTGGCGCGTGCTGCTGGTGGACGATTCGCAGGACGACGCGGAGCTGGCCGAGTGGGCGCTGCGCAAGGCCGGGCTGGAGGTGGAATGCCGGCGCGCCTGCACCGCGGCGGAGATGGTGCGGGCGCTGGCGGAGTTCGCGCCGCAGGGGGTGGTGTCGGACGTGAACCTGCCCGGCTTCTCGGGCGCACAGGCGCTGGCGCTGGCGCGCGCCCATGACGCGGCGATGCCGTTCGTGTTCGTCACCGGCGGCCTCGCTCCGGGCGAGCGCCCGCCGCAGGCCGACGGCCTGTTGCTCAAGGACGACCTGGACGCGCTGGCACCGCTGCTGGCGCGGTTGATGGCCGGGGTCGAAGGCCGGGGCTGAGCCGCCGGGGCCGTAGCGTCTTCCCTCGTTTGCGGGAGAACGGACGTCATGGCTCCTTCCCCCGCAGCGGGGAGGGAGAGGCCGTGCCCCTTCCCCCGCGCGCGGGGGAGGAGTGGGAGGCCGTGCCCCTTCCCCCGCTTGCGGGGGAAGGTCGGGATGGGGGCAGCCTGGAAGGCAGACGGATACGGCCGGCATGCTCGCGGGACGGCGGTTGCCCCCACCCCAGCCCTCCCCCGCAAGCGGGGGAGGGAGTGCGCTAGCCACACCGCCGGGCAGCGAAACTCCAGCCCTTCCCCGCGCGCGGGGGAGGGAGCCACTGCCGGCATGCGTTGGGGCCGCGACGGGTCAGCCGCCGCGGCCGGCCAGGCGCTGTTTGCGGATCTGCGCTTCCACCGCGGCGATCGCGGTCATGTTCACCACCCGGCGCGGGCGCGAGGCGGTGGTCAGCACGTGGGCCGGCTTGCTCACGCCCATCAGAATCGGACCCAGGGCGACGCCGTCGGTCATCACCCGCACCATGTTGTAGACGATGTTGGCCGCGTCCAGGTTCGGCATCACGAACAGGTTCGCGCGCCCCTCCAGCGTGGTGTTGGGGAAGATCCGGCGGCGGAAGTCGCCGTCCCAGGCGGTGTCGGCCATCATCTCGCCGTCCACCTCGAGCCGGGGCGCGCGCTTGCGCAGGATCTCCAGCGCCTGCCGCATCTTGCGCGCGCTCGGGTCGTCGTGGCTGCCGAAGTTGGAGTGCGACAGCAGCGCCACCTTGGGCTCGATCCCGAACAGCTTGAGCCGGTAGGCGCCCTGGATGGTGCTCTCGGCGATCTGCTCGGGGGTCGGGTCGGCCTGGACGTGGGTGTCGAGGAAGAACCACAGCCCGCGGTCGTTGACCACGCCGGTCATCGCCGAGGTGCTCTGCACGCCCGGGTCCAGGTCGAACACGCTGCGGATGTAGCCGAGCTTCTTGTGGTAGCGGCCGACCAGCCCGGTGATCATCGCGTCGGCCTCGCCGCGATCCACCATCACCGCCGCGATCAGCGTGGTGCGCGAGCGCATCAGGGTCTTGGCGGTCTCCGGGGTCACCCCGCGGCGCTCGGTGAGCGCGTGGTAGTGGCGCCAGTAGTCGTTGAAGCGCGGGTCATCGTCCTGGTTGGTCAGTTCGAAGTCCACGCCCGCGCGCAGGCGCAGGCCCAGGCGCTTGATCCGCGATTCGATTACGTCCGGGCGGCCGACCAGGATCGGGAACGCCAGGCCCTCGTCCACCACCGTCTGCACGCCGCGCAGCACGGTCTCGTTCTCGCCCTCGGCGTAGACCACGCGCTGGCGGTCGGCGCGGGCGCGGTCGTAGATCGGCCGCATCACCAGCGCGGTGCGGTGGTGGAACTGCGAGAGCTTCTCGCCGTAGGCGGCCATGTCCGCCAGCGGACGGGTGGCCACGCCGGTTTCCATCGCCGCCCTGGCCACGGCCGTGGCCACGATGGTCAGCAGCCGCGGGTCGAACGGGCGCGGGATGATGTAGTCGCGGCCGAAGCTGGGCACTTCCTCGCCGTAGGCCGTGGCCAGGTCGCCCGACTCCATCTTGGCCAGCGCCGCGATCGCGTGCACGCAGGCCAGCTTCATCTCCTCGTTGATGGCCGTGGCCCCCACGTCCAGCGCGCCGCGGAAGATGTACGGGAAGCACAGCGCGTTGTTGACCTGGTTGGGGTAGTCGGAGCGGCCGGTGGCGATGATCGCGTCCGGACGCACCTCGCGCGCCACTTCCGGCAGGATCTCCGGGTACGGGTTGGCCAGGGCGAGGATGATCGGGTTGTCCGCCATCGACGCCACCATCTCCGGCTTGAGGATCCCGCCGGCCGACAGGCCCAGGAAGATGTCCGCGCCGGCCACGATCTCGGCCAGGGTGCGGTGCGGGGTGTCGCGCGCGTAGCGGCGCTTGGCGTCGTCGAGGTCGTCGCGGCCGGCGTGGATCACCCCGCCGCGGTCGTAGGCGGTGATGTTCTCCGGCTTCAGCCCCAGCGCCACCAGCATGTCCAGGCAGGCGATGCCGGCCGCGCCGGCGCCGGTGGTGGCGAGCCTGACGTCCTCGATCTTCTTGCCGGCGATCTCCAGCGCGTTGACCACCGCGGCACCGACGATGATCGCGGTGCCGTGCTGGTCGTCGTGGAACACCGGGATCTTCAGCCGTTCGCGCAGCTTGCGCTCGACGATAAAGCACTCCGGCGCCTTGATGTCCTCGAGGTTGATGCCGCCGAAGGTCGGCTCCAGCGAAGCGATGATGTCCACCAGCTTGTCCGGGTCGCGCTCGTCGACCTCGATGTCGAACACGTCGATGCCCGCGAACCGCTGGAACAGGACGCCCTTGCCCTCCATCACCGGCTTGCTCGCCAGCGGACCAATGTCGCCCAGGCCCAGCACAGCCGTGCCGTTGCTGATCACTGCCACCAGGTTCGAGCGCGCGGTGTAATCGCCGGCCCTCAGCGGATCGGCCGCGATTTCCTCGCAGGCATAGGCCACGCCCGGCGAATAGGCCAGCGACAAATCGCGCTGGGTCAGCATCGCCTTGGTGGCGGTGACCTTGATCTTCCCGGGAGGGGACAGGCGGTGGTAGTCCAGGGCCGCTTTGCGGAATTCTTCGGCGGATTCTTTGGTGCTTGGCTGGGTACCGGACATCGCGCTGTGGCCTGCTGCAGGGGCCCTGATTCTAGCCGGTCCGGATACCGCGCACGCCAGCGGCCCGGTGCGCCGTGCATAACCCGGGGCTATGCGCGACCGGCCCAATTTCAATGGCCAAGCCCTGCGGCAGCCGTGAAGATGGACAATCGCCGTCCGCAGCACGGGCGCGGGCGGCGGCCCACCGTCGGAACAGCGAGGTCATCCATGTCCCTGTCACGTCACCCGGCCCGGCTCACCGGGTTCGCCATCGCGCTGATGGCCACGCAGCTGCTCGCGGCCTGTTCCGGAACCCGGCCCGAAGCCGCCGACGAGACCGTGGACGTTCTCATCGTCGGCGGCACCGTCTTCGATGGCAGCGACAGCCCCGGGCGTCCGGCGGACGTCGCGATCGCCGGCGACAGGATCGTCGAGGTGGCTCCGGACCTGGCCGGGCGCTACCGGGCCGCGCGCACGGTCGACGCGCAGGGGCTGATCGTGGCGCCGGGCTTCATCGACCCGCACACCCATCCCAACACCTATATCCGCTCCCCGGAGGCGGCGGTCCGGCGCAACCTGCCGTGGCTGCACCAGGGGGTCAGCACGATCTTCATCGGGATCGACGGCGGCGGCACCCCGGACATCGCCGAGCAGGCGGCGTGGTTCGAAACCAACGGCGTGGGGACCAATGTGGCGGCCTACGTCGGCCTGGGCCCGGTCAGGCGCCGGGTACTCGGCGACGAGGCGCGCGCGCCCGACCCCGGCGAATTGCAGCAGATGCGCGAGATGGTCGCAGCGGCGATGTGCCAGGGCGCCATCGGCCTGTCGACCGGGCTGTTCTACGCGCCGCAGAGCTTCGCGGACACGGACGAGGTGGTGGCGCTGGCCGAGGAGGCGGCGATCCGCGGAGGCGTGTACGACACCCACCAGCGCGACGAATCCAGCTACTCGATCGGCCTGGTCGAATCGGTCGAGGAGGCGCTGGAAGTCGGGCGGCGGGCACGGATCCCGGTCCACATCGCCCACATCAAGGCCCTGGGCACGGACGTGCACGGCAGCGCCGGGCGGATCATCGAGCGGATCGAGCGCGCCCGTGCGGACGGTCTGCAGGTCACCGCCGACCAGTATCCCTGGCTGGCCTCGGGCACGGGGCTGGACGCGGCGCTGCTGCCGCGCTGGGCCCAGGACGGTGGCCGCGCAGCGCTGCTGGCGCGCCTGGAAGATCCGGCCACGAGCGCACGGATCCGGGCGGAAATGGAGGAGAATCTGCGCAGGCGCGGCGGCGCGGACTCGCTGCTGATGATCGGCGACGGCTGGCCGTGGTCCGGCAGGACGGTCGCGGACATGGCGACGGAGTGGCAAGTGGATCCGGTGGATGCGGCGCTGAGGATCATCCGCACCGACGGGACAGATGATGCCGGCCCGCCGCGCAAGGTCGCCTCGTTCAACATGCACCCCGACGACGTGGTGGCGTTCATGCGCCAGCCGTGGGTATTGACGGCCTCCGATGGCGGCGACGGCCATCCGCGCCAGTACGCGAGCTTCCCGGAGAAATACGCGCGCTACGTGGTCGGGGAAGGCGTGATCGACCTGCAGGCCTTCATCCACCGTTCCACCGGCCTGACCGCGGCCACCTTCGGGCTGGAAGACCGCGGCGAGCTGCGCCCGGGCTATTTCGCCGACGTGGTGGCGTTTGATCCCGGGCGCTATGCGCCCGCGGCGACCTATGTCGAACCGGCGCTGCTGTCGGAGGGGGTGGAGTATCTCTGGGTCAACGGCACCGCGGTGATCGAGCAGGGCCAGGCGGCGGCGGACGCCCTGCCCGGCCGGGTCCTGCGCCACCGGCCACCCGCAGGCACCTGCGATCCGGCACCCCGCCCGGCCGACTGAAGGAGTCCGTCCCATGCTGCAGCTTGATGCGGTGCAGACCCTTGCGCTGGCGGGCATCGCCCTGTTTCTGGGCTATGGCCTGTGCCGGTGGATCCCCGTCCTGGGCAAGTACAACCTGCCACCGCCGGTAATCGGCGGCCTGGTATTCGCCATCGCCGCCTGGATCGCCCACGCCCGCGACACCACCCTGTTCGCGCTCGACACCAGCCTGCAGACGCCGCTGATGATCGCGTTCTTCACCACTATCGGCATGAACGCCAGCCTGCGGCTGCTCAGGATCAGCGGTACCCAGGTGCTGGTGTTCCTGGGACTGGCCAGCGGCTTCGCCATCCTGCAGAACCTGCTGGGGATGGCGCTGGCGGTCGGTTTCGACCTGCACCCGCTGTTCGGCGTGCTGGCCGGCTCCACCACGCTCACCGGCGGGCCGGCGACCGGCCTGGCGTTCGCGCCGCTGTTCGAGGAGGCCGGCGTGGCCGGCGCCGAATCGATCGCGGTCGCGGCGGCGATGGCCGGCATCGTGCTGGGCGGGATCGTGGGCGGGCCGGCGATCACGGTGCTGATCCGCCGGTTCCGGCTGGCTCCTTCGCAGTCCGGCACCCATGCCGCGCCCGATTTCGAGGCCGCCGGCCCGGCGCTGTCGGAGGCGGTGCGCGAATTCAACGCGCTCAAGAGCATCGTGGTCATCCTGATCGCCATGTGGCTGGGTGCCTGGGTCAGCGGCTGGATCTCCGCAACCGGCATCACCCTGCCCGCGTATGTCGGCGCGATGCTGGTCGGCGCCTTCATCCGCAACCTGGACGACCGCACCGGCTGGATCGGAATGTCGGTGCCCACCACCGACCTGATCGGCAACGTCTGCCTGGCGCTGTTCCTGTCGGTGGCGCTCATGAACCTCAGGCTCTGGGAACTGGCCGGCCTGGCCCTGCCGCTGATCCTGAACCTGGTGCTGCAGGTGGGCGCGGTGGTGGCGTTCTGCATCGTGGTCTACCGGCTGATGGGCCGGGACTACGATGCCGCGGTCATGGGCGGCGGCTTCATCGGCTTCATGCTCGGCACCACCGCCAATGCGATGGCGGTGATGCGCACCCTGGTCGAGCGCTACGGCGCCGCGCCGCGGGCATTCCTGGTGGCGCCGCTGGTGGGCGCGTTCTTCATCGACTTCACCAACGCGCTGATCATCACCGGCTTCATCAACTTCTGGAGCTGACCGGCGGCGGGATCAGCCGCCGGCCCCCTCCACCGCCGGGACAACCCGGACGCCCGGAACCCGGGACGTCGACAGCCGGAAGCCGTTCTCGCCCGCCTCGTGCAGCAGGGTGAGGCCGCGGCCTTCGTAGCGACCGGGCTTGCGCCGTACCAGTTCCACCGTCACCGGCTCCCCGGCGCCTGCGTCCGGGAGGATATCCAGATACAGCACGTGGCCGGTCCCGCGCAGGCGGTAGTCCGCGCGCAGCTCAGGGGAGCGGTAGTGCCCCGGCGCGGGTGCCCCGGCCAGGACGCCGGGGGCCGGATCGGCCAGGGCGGCGATCGCCGCGTCCACCATGTCCTGGACCGGCTGGTCACTGCGGTTGCAGAACACGGCAATGCCCAGGCGCTGCTCCGGCAGCCGCACGTACAGGTGCCGGAACGCTTCCGCCCCGCCGCCGTGCTGGATCGCTGTGTGCCCCAGGCGGGTGCCCAGCATCAGCCCGGCGGCGAAAACGAAGCCGGTGTCGTCGCGAAAGGCCGGCGATCCGTCCGCCAGGACCCCGGCCTCGGTCATGATCCGCGCGATCTCCGGCGTCCAGACGCGCTGGCCCTGCTCGATGTCGTGTTCGTAGCGGGCCAGGTCGTTCAGGCTGAGCATCAGCCCGCCGGAGCCGCCGAAGCGCGGATACGTATCGCGGCGCTCGAAGCCGGCGTCGCCGCGGACATAACCGTGCGCAAGGTGGTCGGACACCGGATCACGGTCATCGAGCACGAAGCTGTCGCTCATGCCCAGCGGATCGAGGATATGGCGCCGCACGTAATCCGGGAACGCCTCGCCCGATGCACGCCGGACGATCTCGGCCAGCAACAGGTAGCCGCCGTTCGAATACGCGGTCGCGCTTCCCGGGACGAAGTTGGTGTCCAGCTGCGCCAGCTGCAGTTCCAGTGCCTGGGCCATCGTCGCGTCCGCGGCAGACGGGTACCCGCCCATGCGCAGCAGCGACAGGGAGTCGCGCAGCCCGGCGCTGTGGTTGAGCAGCATGCGGACCGTCACCGTCTCCCGGTAGGCCGGCAATTCGGGGATGTGCCGGCGGACGTCATCGTCCAGTGACAGCCTGCCCTGCGCCACCAGCTGCGCGATCGCCAGGGCGGTGAACTGCTTGGAGACCGAGGCAGCGTAGAACAGCGTGTCCCCGTCGATGGGCACGCCGCGTTCGATATCGGCCAGCCCCGACGCAGCGAATCCGATCCGTTCCCCGTCCCGGTGGGCGGCCAGGGCGCATCCCGGCGCCGCCCCGAAGCCCGGAAGGATGTCCCGCAGGTCCGCATCCGCGGCCGAGGTGGTGCCGCCCAGCAGGAGGCCGAGCGCAATCGCCAGCGAAGACAGTTGTCCTTTCAATCGTGCATCTCCCGTGTGGCGCGTCGTGCTGGTGATCGAGGCAGGGCGCGGGCGCAGCGGCAGCCCCCGCGCCTTGCCTCGATTGGGCGTCAGAACTTGAACCGCATCCCGACGGTGTAGGTGCGGCCGATGACGTCGTAGAGCGAACGGACGGTTGCGAACCCGCCGGAGGTGATCGGCGGGTCCTTGTCGAACACGTTCCGGACCGTACCGAACAGCGAGAGGTTCCCGGTCAGGTCATACGCACCATTGAGATCGAAATAGGTGCGGCTGGATGCCTCCAGCACATTCCGGTCCTTTTCGGTGAACGTATGGTTGATCTTGCCGCCGCCGACATGGCGGACGCCCAGGCCGAGCGTCAGCGGTCCGGTCGCGTAGGACGCGCGCAGCGAGCCGTTCCAGTGCGGCATGCCGCCGACGCTGGCAATGGTGGGCTGCTCGACGCTGCCGGCCAGCCGGGTGACCACTTCGCCGTCGTCCAGCTCCAGGGTATCGACGTAGGAGACCAGTGCGCGCACGGTCAGGTCCCCGGCGCCCAGCGGCTGGCGGTAGAGGGCTTCCAGGTCGGCGCCGCGCAGCTGCATGGTCTGCAGGTTCTGCGGCGAAGTATTGACCTGGCTGATCCGTCCGTCGTCGCCGCGGGTGATCAGGCCGCACAACTGCGGCTGGACACCGAAACAGCGGTTGACGATGGCGGCGGCCTCCAGGGTGATGATCGCGCCATCGATATCAATGTTGTAGTAGTCGAGCGAGAGCATCAGGTTGGGGTGGGGGTTGACCACCACGCCGATGGTGGTGGTATCGGCCTCCTCCGGCTCCAGGCCCGGGTTGCCGGACGAGAGCGACTGCACCGAGTACGTCGATCCCAGCTCCTGGTCGAGCACGCTGAAGATCGAGGTGGTCGATCCGGAGAACAGCTCGGAGAGCGATGGTGCGCGGATATCCCGCGACCGCGTGGCCCGGAGCCTCCAGACATCGTTGATGTCCCAGAGGCCGCCGATCTTCCAGGTGGACACCGTGCCCGAGGTGCTGTAGTCGGTCACCCGCCCGGCCACGTTCAGATCCAGCGCCTTGGCCCACGGCCGGTCGTTGGCAAGCGGCACCACCACTTCGGAGAACGCCTCGCGGACGTTGACCGCGCCCTCCCAGGGCACCGTGTTCCCGGTCACGAATTCGGCTGCCTGCGACAGCTCGTCGGAGGTCACGATCGCCTCCTCGCGCCGCCACTCCAGGCCGGCCGCGATCGACACCGGGCCCGCCGCGGTTTCAAACGGCTCGCCCGAGACCGTCGCCGCGGCCGCATGCTGGGACAGGTCCCAGTGCCGCCACGCGGTACCGACCACGTAGCCCACGGCGTCGGCGGAGGGCGCACCCTCGCCGAACAGGTTCATCGGTACGCAGCCGGCCGCCCGTGCCGCCGCATCCCGGCACACGATGGCACCGGTAACGGGATCGAACACGGCATCGATGGCGGCGTTGTAGCGGGACGTGATGCGGTTGTTGTGCGCCAGCATCGTCGATTCGCTGCTGCCGTAGGTGTAGTAGCCGTCCCAGCTCCAGGTGTCGCCGAAGTAGCCTTCAAGGCCCACCACCACACGCTCGGTGCTGGACTCCTGCTCGTTGACGGTGCGCGCGTAGTCCCGGCTCAGGCGGCCCATGGTGAAGCTGTCGATGCCGTGGGCATCCATCGCGTCGCCGATCGATCCCGGCAGGAACGCGTTGTCGCGGTGGATGCGGATGCTGTTGTCGCTGCGGGTCAGGTTGGGGATCGGGCTGGAATCGGACCTGGCCCATGCGCCTTCGACGTACAGGGTGGTGGCGTCGGTGATGTCGTAGGAGACGCGGCCGTAGACATTCCTGCGCTCCTGCGGCGCGGCCAGCGTCTGGTCCACATGGGTGTAGGCGCCGTCGCCGCCGATCATGCTGTTGCCGGAGACGATCTCGCCATAGCGGAACGGGACGGGGTCGCCGTTGGCGTCGAAATGGATGCCGGCCAGCGGACCGGAGTTGATCAGGCCGCCGAAGCTGTTCACCGCGCTGACGACGTTGGGCACCACCAGGATGCGCGGCTCGCCGTTGTCCGGCGTGTAGGCGGGATTGGTGATGGTGCCCCAGCCCTGGGCACCCCAGTCGCGGTCGCCCAGCCGCGCGATACCGCTGTTGTCGGCAACTTCGGCGCCGAACAGCACGTGCCCGCGATCGGCCCCGAATCGATGGCCGAAGGCCAGGGACACCCGCCGCGAACGGTAGTCGCCGTGATCGCTGCTGCCGTAGCTGGCTTCGCCGCGCACGCCTTCAAGCTGGTGATCGAACATGAAGTTCACCACGCCGGCCACGGCATCCGAACCCCACGCCGCGGACGCACCGCCGGTGACGATGTCGACGTTGCCGATCAGGGCCTGGGGGATCACGTTGATGTTGACCGGTCCGGAGATCTGGGTCGGCACGAAGCGCTTGCCGTCCACCAGCACCAGGGTCCTGTTGAAGCCCAGGCCGCGGAGATCAAGATAGTGGCCGCCGGACCAGCTTGAATTGTTGACCGTGCTGACCGGGGTCATCGAAGGGCGCACGGACGGGGTTTCATTGACCACATCGGCGATATTGGTCAGGCCGGACGCGGCAATCTCCTCGGCGGTGATCTGGGTCGTCGGCGTCGGCGCGACGAACCCGCCGCGCCGGATCCGCGATGCAGTGCTCACCACCGCATCGAGCTGCTGGATGCGCTGGTCCGCCTGGTCCGCTTGGTCCGCGACGCGGGCGTCCGGTTCGGCGGGTGTTTGCGCATGGACCGCGCCGGTGCAGGCGGCCAGCCCGATGATCGCCGTGCAGGCCACGGCAAGGCGGTTCCTCGCCGGTCGCCCCGGCAGGCACGGGGTCAGGGAGTTCGCGGACGCAACATCACTTTGATTCGACACCTGGATCTCCTGTGGTTGCCGCACCGTGCCGGAAGCACGGTGGAACCGGCTTTGTCTGTGCCTAACGCTTTTCCAACATAGTCAGGCGCTGGCGGGCGGGGTAATGAAAAGATCGCTGCGACCCATAGCCCGGGGCTAACCGCCTTCCGCGGATTCGATGAAGTGGCTGTACAGCGCCCGGTTGACGGCGGTCCTCACCTCCGGGTCACGGGTGCCGTTGGTGATCACGACGAAGCCGTACTTCCGCACCGGATCGAAGAACATCGAGCTGTAGAGCCCGTAGGCCGAGCCGGTATGGCCAACCAGCGTCACGCCGGGGATCAGGGCCCGGTCGATACGCAGGGCCAGCCCGTAATCCGCGTCCGCATCGATTTCCACCGAAGGCGACTGCATCAGGGCGGCGTGCTCGCGGGACAGGATCCGCACGCCGTCCCATTCGCCCAGGTTCATATGCATGAGCATGTACCTGGCCAGGTCGGGCGCGGAGATCTTCAGGCCGCCGGTCGGGGAAAAAACCGCGGCGCTGTAGCCGGGCCGGTAGTCGTCCAGGCGATCGCCCAGACGCGCATAGGCTGCTTCCGAGCGCACGAAGCCGGCGCCGTCCTGGTGGCGATAGATCTGCGCGATGCGGTCCGGATCCAGCGCGTCCGGAAGATGTCCGCCATCCAGGCCGAGCGGCTCCAGCACATGCTCCCGGACATAACGGTCGAAGCGCTGGCCGGACGCGCGCTCCACCACCGCCCCGAGCATGTTGTAGCCCAGGTTGGAGTATTGGTAATGGGTGCCGGGTGCATGGGCGGAGTAGCTGTCCGCCCAGCTGCCGTTGGTCGCCGGATTGATGATGTCCAGACTGTGGTAGCGCTGGCTGTCGGTGATCGACGAAGTGTGGTTGAGCAGCATCCGCAGCGTGACCGCCGCATCCGGGAAGCGCGGATTGCGCACCGCGAATCCGAGCAGCGCGCCGGCATCGTCGTCCAGCGACAGCCTGCCCTGCTCCACCAGCTGCAGGATCGAAGTGGCCACGAACGACTTGGAGATCGAAGCGATGCGGAACACATCGTCCTGCTCCAGCGGCGTGCGCGCCTCCAGATCCTTCCACCCCAGGCTGTCCCGATAGACGACAGCATTGTCCCGGACCACCACCACCGCCAGGCCCACCGTGTCGTGCTCGGCCATCAGCGACGCGAGCGTGTCACCGATCCCGTGGGCGGCCGCCGGGAACGACGCCATCCAGACGGAAAGCGCCACCGCGCACGCCGCCGCCCCACCCCGGAACGCCTGCAGGCATCTGTCCGCCACCCGGCCGCCTCGCAGGCTGCTAGAACTCATAGCGCACCCCCAGGCTGTAATAGTGCCCGAGCACGTCGTACAGCGTCGGGTTGAAGCCGTTGGTGTTGTCCGTGAGAGAACGAACCTTCATTCCCATCTCCCTTCTCCTGACTCGCTCGATGTCCTGCCAAGGCCGGACGGTGCTGCCGTAGGGTCCGGTGCGGCCCCCGGCGTTGGTTCCGCCATCGCGGCGATGATCAAAGGCCCACTGCGGCCGCCCCCGGGCGCCGCGGATCGGCCGCGCCCTCCACCCGGTCGCGCTCGATCAGCAGCGACTGCGTGCTGCCGATGGTTTCGTCCTGGACGATGCGATGGCCGCGCTGCTGCAACAGCCGCAGCGTGTCCGGGCTCAGCCCGCGCTCGACCTGCAGTGCCCCCTCGCCGGACATGTGCTGGTGCACCCGCGGCGCCATGGTGGCTTCGGCGATGTTCATGCCGAAATCAACCACGTTGACGATGGTCTGCACGACCGTCCCGGGAATGGTGTTGCCGCCGGGGCTGCCGCCCACGATCCAGGGCCGGGCTTCACGCAGGACCATGGTCGGCGCCATGCTGGAGATCGGCCGCCGCCCCGGCTGCAAAGCGTTCGGCGGGGGCTCCCGGCCTTCGTTGCGTGCGTCCAGCTGGGCGCGCAGCGAGAAATTGCCGATCAGGTTGCCGAGCAGGAAACCGGTACCTTCGATCATCACGCCGGAGCCGAAGTCCGCGCCGATCGTATAGGTATTGCTGACCGCGTTCCCATCGGCGTCCACCACCGAGAAGTGAGTGGTGTCCCGGCTTTCATGCTCCCACGGGTCCCCGGCTTCCACGGTCTCCACGGGAGCGGCGCGGTCCAGGTCGATCTGCGCCGCGCGGGCGGCCGCGTACGGTTTTGCAAGCAGGCCCCGCAGCGGTACGGAGATGAATCCGGTATCGCCGACGTGGGCCAGCCGGTCGCGCCACGACAGCTTGCTGGCCTCGGCGAACAGGTGCAGGGCATCCGCCGACCCCGCTCCAAGGGCCGCCAGGTCGAACTGCTCCAGGATATTCAGGGTTCCGACAATGCCCGCTCCGCCGCCGCTGGCGGGCGGCATCGTCACAACTTCCACATCGCGGTAGGTGCTGCGCAGCGGCTCGCGTTCCAGCGCCCGGTATGCCGCCAGATCTTCCATGCGCAGCAGGCCGCCGTGGCGGCGCATGCCGGCGTCGATGCGGGCGGCGATCGCGCCCCGGTAGAAGTCCTCTGCACCGTGTTCGGCGATCCGGCGCAGGGTCCAGGCAAGGTCGGGCTGCAGCAGGCGCTCGCCGGCCCGCAGCGCCTGACCGTCCGGATGCAGAAACACCGCCGCACCGGCCTGGCTGCGGGCCAGCCGGTCCCGGCCCCAGTCAAGCGCGAACGCTTCGTCGGCCGAGAGCACGACTCCCTCCGCGGCCATCCGGATCGCCGGCTCCAGCAGCCGCTTCCAGGGCAGCCGCCCGTAGCGCTGGTGGGCCAGGGCCAGCCCGGCAACGGTGCCGGGCACGCCGGCGGAGCGGATTCCGGCCGAATGGCCGTCCAGGTTCCCGCTTTCGTCGACGTAGGCATCCAGCTCCGCGAGCGCGGGCGCCACCGAGCGGTAGTCGATGCCCGTGTAGCGGTCCTCGTCGGCCAGGTAGATCAGCATGAACCCGTCCCCGCCGATGTTTCCGGCGCGGGGCAGGGTCACGGCCAGCACGAAGGCCGTGGCAACGGCGGCATCCACCGCATTGCCGCCCTGGCGCAGGATCTCCGCACCGGCCCGGCTGGCGGCCTGGTTCTGGCTGACCACCATGCCGGAACGGCCGACTTCGGGCTTGTGGATGGCCTCGTAATTGAGCAGCTGCCGCGGCTGCGCCGCCGCCCCCAGCGACAGCGCCAGCAAGCATCCTGAAACAAGAATGGCAACCTTGCTGGCAAGGCTCCGGACCATGGCTCCTCCTCCGAGGAATGCGGCCACGCAACACCATGCAGAAATCCCGGCCCACTGTCCTGCACCAATCCTGGGGTGGAACATGCCCTGCGGCTATGGCTGCCCATAACCCCAGGTTCTGCCCCGTGCAATCAATGCAACTCCCGTTTCCGGACCTTCGCGTTAGGCTTTTCACCGTGCCTGTTCCATCCGGAAAGCGGCACGTGTCCACCCGCCGGAGACAGCCTGTTGCCCGTCTCACCACCACGACACGGAATGGGTACAACGGCAATGCCAACAACAGGCCAAACCCCTGAGGTCACCGTCTTGGGAGCCGGCGTGGTCGGAATGGCTACCGCCTGGGCGGCCGCCCGGCGCGGGCTGTCGGTGGAGTTGATCGACCGGGCCGCAGGTCCGGCGCGGGGCGCTTCGTTCGCCAACGGGGCGCAGCTCAGCTATGCGTACACCGACGCCATGGCGGGCCCGTCGCTGTGGAAGCAGATCCCGGCCCTGCTCAGCGGCAGCGATCCCGCGTTCCGGATCCGGCTCCGGGGGGATCCGTCAATCTGGCGCTGGGGGCTGTCGCTGCTGAGCCATGCCAGCCGTGCGCGGATGCAGCGCAATACGCTCAGCACCCTGGCGCTGGCACGCGCATCGCAGCAGGCGATGGCCGGACTGCTGGACCGCCACCCGATCCAGTTCCAGCACCGCACCGCTGGCAAGCTGCATTTGTACTTCAGCGATCCGGCCCTGCGCGCCGGGGCGCGGATGGTGGAGTTGAAGCGCGCCCACGGTGTGCGGCAGACGCTTTTGGACGCCGAGGGCGCAAGGCAGGTCGAGCCGGCGCTGCAACAGGTCGCCGGGATCCGCGGCGCGGTGTATTCCCCGGACGAGGCGGTGGGCGACCCGTGGCGTTTCGCCTGCGGGCTGCTGGAGACGCTGTGCCGCGATTATCCGGTAAGCACCCGGTTCGGGTTCGATCTGGAAACGCTCCAGCGCAGTGGACGGCACTGGCTGCTGCGCTCGCGCGAAGGCGAAGCCGTCGAAGCGCGCCGGCTGATCGTCTGCACCGGGATTGACAGCGCGGCGCTGCTGCGCCCGCTCGGCATCAGGCTGCCGCTGATGGCGATCAAGGGGTATTCCTTCACCGCACCGTGCGGCCCCCAGGCCCCGGCCACCAGCATCACCGATACCTCGCGCAAGATCGTGTTCTGCCGCCTTGGCGAGCACATCCGGGTGGCCGGGCTGGCCGACATCAACGACTGGGATCCCGGGATCGACCAGGGCCGTTTCGAGCGGCTCGTGGCCCTGGCCCGGCAATCGCTGCCCGGGGCCGCGGACTATGCCCGGATCCGGGATCCCTGGGCAGGCCTGCGCCCGTCCACGCCTGCCTCGGTCCCGGTCATTGCCAATGTCCGCGAGGGCCTGACCTGCAACGTCGGCCACGGCATGCTCGGCTGGACCCTGGCCATGGGCAGCGGCGAGCGGGCGGTGGCGCTGGCCCTCGGCGAAGAGGCCGCCTGAGCATGGCCAAGCCCCTGGCCATCGCCTAACCTGTGGCGATGCGTCTGCGCCACATCGAAGTCTTCTACGCGGTCTACACCACCGGATCGATCAGTGCCGCCGCGCGCTCGCTGCACGTGTCGCAGCCCTCGGTGAGCAAGGTGCTCCACCACGCCCAGGCCCAGCTGGGCTTCGAGCTGTTCACCCTTGTCCGGGGCCGGCTGGTGGCGACTGACGAGGCGCACGCGCTGTTCGAGGAAGTGAAGGAGATCTTCGAGCGCATGGCATCGCTGCGCAAGACCGTGGCCAACATCCGCAACATCGATGGCGGCCATGTGCGCCTGGCGGTGGTCCCGTCGCTGGGGTTGCATGTGGCGCCCAGCGCCATCGCCAATTACCGGCGGCGCTTCCCGGAGGTCACCTTCGACGTCCAGACCCTGCACCACAACGATGTCTTCCAGGCGCTGTACGAACGCGAATGCGATGTCGCTTTCGCCTATTCCCCGCCCATGCACCCACGCATGCAGCGGCGCCGCCTGGGCAGCGGCGAGCTGATGCTGCTGTTCGAGCGCACGGAGCTCGCCAACCCGGGGGAACGGGTGCCGGTATCGCGCCTGGCCGGCCATGAAATGGTCGGGCTGGCCAACAGCGGACCGATCGGGGATCTGCTTGAACGGGAGCTGGAAGAGCAGGGCATCACCATCCGCGAAGTGGTATCCAACCAGACCTATTACCTGGCCGCTGCGCTGACCCGGTGCGGGGCCGGCATGAGCGTTGTGGACGAATTCACCGCCCGCGCCAGCGCCACCGCGGAGCTCGAGTTCCGGCCGCTCGATCCTGCGATCCGCTTCCAGATCGAGTGCGTCTATCTGGAGGACCGCCCGCCCTCGCATGTCGCCGAGGCGTTCATCGAGGAATTCCGGGCCGCGCTTGATGCCGCCCGGCCCAGGTCCGCCCCCGCGCCGCGGCCGGCGCGCTCCGCGCGGCGCAGCTGAGCCGCTATCGCGGCCGGCCTCCGCCTTCGCGCCCTGGCGGGATGCCGCCACGCCGCTGCGCCAGCCGGTCGGCCGCCCGGGCCACTTCGTCCTGCAGCTTGTGGTAGTTCGCCAGCCGCCCCGGATCCAGGTCGCCCGCCTCGACCGCGGCGCGCACCGCGCAGCCCGGTTCGGCCTGGTGGCGGCAGTCGCGGAAGCGGCAGACGGCGGCCAGCGCCTCGATGTCGGCGAAGCCGTCGTCCAGCGCCTCCTCGCCCGTCGGCTTGAGTTCGCGCATGCCCGGGGTGTCGATCAGGCACGCGCCCGACGGCAACGGGACCAGGGCACGGTAGGTGGTGGTGTGGCGCCCGCGCGCGTCGCGCTCGCGCACCTGGCCGGTCTTCATCCGCGCCTGGCCGAGCAGGGTGTTGGTGAGGGTGGACTTGCCGGCGCCGGACGAGCCCACCAGCACCGCGGTCGTGCCCGGCCGCAGCCAGGGCGCGAGCGCGTCGGCGGCCGCGGGGTCGCAGGCGTTGACCGCCAGCACCGGCACGCCCTGGTCGAGCACGCTCGCCAGCGCGGCGCGCGCGGCATCGGGATCGGCGCCGGGCAGGTCGGCCTTGGTCAGCACCACCACCGGTTCGACCTCCTCGGCCCGGGCCAGCAGCAGGTAGCGCTCGATCCGGCGCGGATTGAAGTCGCCGTCCAGGCCGCACACCACCAGGGCAACGTCGACGTTGGCCGCGATCAGCTGCTGGCGGTAGTGCTCGCCGGCGGCGGCGCGCTTGAGCGCGTTGCGCCGGGGCAGCAAGGCCACGATGCGCCCGTCCTCGACCAGCACCCAGTCGCCGACCACCGCGCGCGCCTCGGGCGCGACCTTGCCGCGGCGGTACCCCGGCGGCCGCTGCCACTGCGGCGGGGATTCGACGTCGAAGACGTGGTCGGTTGCATCGGCAACCACGTAGCCCGCGCGGTGCTGTTCCACCACCCGCGCCGGCCGCGCGCGTGGATGGGCCGCCATCGCCTCGGCCCAGGGGCCGGTCGCGGCCGCGCCGGCCGGCCATGGCCAGCCGATCGCCCGCAGGGCGTCGGGGGTCGCGGTCAAGCGCGTGCGCACGGGGTTTGCATGCGGCGATTCTAGGCCCTGTCCCGCCCGCACCGGCCGCGCGCGCCTTCCCCGCGCGGGACCGGCGTATGATCTGCTGTTTCCGCGGCGCCCGCCGCCCCTGCCCCCGCCCCTGCCCCGCCGATGTCCGTACCCAGCCTGCCCGTCCGCCAACGCCTGTCCGAAGTGCGCTACGAGATCCGCGGCGAGCTGGCCCGCCGGGCCCGCGAACTCGAAGGCCAGGGCCGGCAGCTGATCAAGCTCAACATCGGCAACCCGGGCGCGTTCGGCTTCCGCGCGCCCGAACACCTGCAGCGGGCGATCGCCGACCACATCCACCGCACCGATCCCTACACCCACCAGCAGGGCCTGCCCGAGGCGCGCGAAGCGATCGCCGCCCACCACGTCGCCCGCGGCACGCCCTATGCGTCGCCCGAGCGCGTGTTCGTCGGCAACGGCGTGAGCGAACTGATCGACATCTCGCTGCGCGCCCTGCTCAACCCCGGCGACGAGGTGCTGGTGCCCTCGCCCGACTACCCCCTGTGGTCGGCGGCGACGATCCTCAACGAGGGCCGTCCGGTGTTCTACCAGTGCCACGCGGAGAACGGCTTCCTGCCCGACCCGGTGGAGATGGAGGCGCTGGTCTCGAAACGCACGCGCGCGATCGTGCTGATCAACCCGAACAACCCGACCGGCGCCAACTACCCGCGCGAGCTGCTCGAGCGCATCGCCGCCATTGCCGACCGCCACAACCTGCTGCTGCTGTGCGACGAGATCTACGACAGCATCCTCTACGACGGCCACCAGTTCGTGCCGGTGGCACCGATCGCCGGCGATGCGCCCTGCCTGTCGTTCGGCGGGCTGTCGAAGGTGCATCGCGCCTGCGGCTGGCGGGTGGGCTGGGCGGTGCTGTCGGGCGACCCGGAACGCAGCACCGAGTTCCGGCACGCGATGGACCTGCTCGGCGCGCTGCGCCTGTGCGCGAACGTGCCGGGGCAGTTCGCGATCGCCGCCGCGCTCACCGGCGCCGACACCATCGGCCAGCTGTGCGGCCCGGGCGGCCGCCTGTACGAGACCCGGCGCGCGGTGATCGAGGCCTGCGAGGCCAGCCCGCACCTGTCGCTGATGGCGCCGGCCGGCGCGCTCTATGCCTTCCCCGGCGTGGTCGGCGAGGCCGCCGAGGGCTTCGACGACCACGCCTTCGCGCTGGAGCTGCTGGAAACCGAGCACGTGCTGATCGTGCCCGGCACCAGCTTCAACGTGCCCTACCGCAACCACTTCCGCGTCACCCTGCTGCCGCAGCCGGAGGTGGTGCGCGAGGTGTTCGCGCGCATCGAACGCGTGCTCGAGCGGCGCGCGCAGGCGCGCACCAGGGTCGTGCCGCTGAAGAAGAAGGCGCGGCCGGCCGCGTGAGCGGCGCCACGGGCCGGCCCGGGCGTTTCCTGGCGCTGGGCGACAGCTACACCATCGGCGAGGGCGTCGATCCGGACGGCCGCTGGCCGGTGCTGCTGGCGCGCGCACTGCGCGCGGACGGGCGCGCGCTCGACGATCCGCAGATCATCGCCACCACCGGCTGGACCACCGACGAGCTGTCGGCCGGCATCGACGCCGCCGCGCCGCAGGGGCCGTTCGCGCTGGTGGGCCTGCTCATCGGCGTCAACAACCAGTACCGGGGCCGACCGCTGGAGGAGTACCGCCAGCAGTTCGGCGAACTGCTCGAACGTGCGATCGGGTTCGCCGGCGGACGCGCGGACCGGGTCCTGGTGCTGTCGATCCCCGACTGGGGCGTGACCCCGTTCGCGCGCCAGTCCGGGCGCGACCTGACGCAGGTCGCACGCGAACTCGACGCGTTCAACGCCATCGCGCGCGAGGCCTGCGATGGCCGCGGCGTCGCCTTCGTCGATGTCACCGCGCACAGCCGCGCGCACGGTGCCGAGCCGGCGATGCTGGCCGACGACGGCCTGCATCCGTCCGCGGCGATGTACGCCGCCTGGGCGCAGCTGGCGCGCCCGGTCGCGCGTGGGTTACTGTCGGCGCCATGAACGACAGCGCCCCGCGGCCGATGGATGCCGACGCCGCCCGGGGCATCGCCCGCGCCTTCCTGCCCGAACGGGCGCTGGGCAACCGCTACGACTACTACTACACCCTGGCCAAACTGCGCACCGATCCGCTGTACCCGGGGGTACTCGACGCGCTGTGCGGCCACGAGGCGCCGCTGCTCGACCTGGGCTGCGGCCTGGGCCTGCTGGCACACGCGCTGCGCCGCGACGGCCGGCGCATGCCCTACCTGGGCGTGGACATCGACGCGCCCAAGATCGCGCGCGCGCGCCGCATCGCCGAGCGCGCGGGGCTGGCCGGGGTGCGTTTCGACGTGGTCGACCTGGCCGCCGGCTACCCGCCCCACCGCGGCAGCGTGGCGATCCTGGACGTGCTGCAGTTCCTCACCCGCGCGCAGCAGGCCGCGCTGCTGGACGCCGCGATCGCGATGCTGGCGCCGGGCGCGGTGCTGGTGATGCGCGCCGCGCTCGACGACGGCGGGCGCCGGATCCGGCGCACCCGCGCCGGCGACCGGTTCGCCGCGCTGACCGGCTGGATGCCCGACCGCCCGCGGCACTACCCGACCGTGGACGAACTGCGGGCGCGCTTCGACGCCGCGGGACTGGAGGCCGACATCCGGCCCTGGTTCGGCAACACGCCGTTCAACAACTGGCTGGTGGTGGCCAGGCCGGGGCCCGCCGCAGGCTGACTGGCTCAGGCGTCCGCGGGCCGCGGCGCGGTCGCGGGCGCGTCCGCCCCGGGCAGGACCGCGCGCAGTCCGCGCTGGTCCAGGCGCCGCAGCACGCCGGCCACGATCTCCACGCTGCGCCCGTGCGGCGCGCCCTCGTGCAGCAGCACGATCGCGCCAGGCGCCAGGGCGCGGTCGATCCGCGCGAGCACCCGCGCCGGATCCGCCTCCAGCGCGTCGAAGCCGCGCGCGCTCCAGGCCACCCGGGCCAGCCCGAGGTCGCGCAGCGGCGCGTGCACGAACGGGTTGGCGTGGCCGACCACCGCCCGGAACCAGCGCGGCGCCCGGCCGGCGATCGCGGTGAGCTGGGCCTGGGCCCCGGCGATCTCCTCGCGCATGCGCCGCGGCCCCAGCGCCCAGAACCAGGCCTGGGGATGGGTGCGGCTGTGGTTGCCGATGCCGTGGCCGCGCGCGGCGATCGCGCGCACCAGTTCGGGGCGCGCGGCGGCGCGCTCGCCGACCAGGAAGAAGGTCGCGCGCGCGCCGTGTGCATCGAGCAGGTCGAGCAGCGCGAGGGTGTCGTCGGACGGGCCGTCGTCGATGGTCAGCCAGACCGCCGGCGCCGTGGCCGGCAGCCGCGTGAGCACCGGCCCGTACAGCCGCGCGCCCGGTGCCAGCACGCCCCACAGCGCGAGCCCGTGGCTGGCCAGCAGCAGCGGCAGGCCCACGGTCCAGCCGCACTGCCACCAGGCCACCGCCACCAGCGCCTGCGAGGCCAGCAGCAGCGGCAGCCAGGCGCGTGGCCGGCGCGGTGGTCGGTGCGGGGCGTCCATGGGCCGATGATGCCACCGGCGGGCGGCGCAACGCCGCGTTGCGGGCTGCATCAGGGCGATCGCGCTACCATGGTCGGCCCGCTCCAAGGATCTTTCGCCATGTCCCTCGACCCCGCCGTGCGCGCCCGCATCGATGCCCTGCTGCAGGCCAACCGCGCCGTGCTGTTCATGAAGGGCGTGCCGTCCATGCCGCAGTGCGGCTTCTCGGCCAAGGCGGTGTCCGCGCTCGACGCGCTCGGCGCCGACTACGCCCACGTCGACGTACTGGCCGACCCGGAGATCCGCGAAGGCATCAAGGTCTACGGCGACTGGCCGACCATCCCGCAGCTGTACATCGACGGCGAACTGGTCGGCGGCAGCGACATCATCAGCCAGATGCTCAACAGCGGCGAACTGCACGTCGCGCTCGGCCTGCCGGCGCCCGACCGCACCCCGCCCTCGATCACGATCACGCCGGCGGCGCTGAAGATGGTCCGCCAGGCGATCGACGACGCCGGCGGCGAGGTCGCGCTGCTGGTGGACATCGACCGCAACTTCCGCACCCGGCTCAACCTCGGTCCGGCCGACCCCGACGCGATCGCGGTCGAGGTCGAGGGCGTGCGGGTGCAGTTCGACCTCGCCGGCGCGCGCCGCGCCAACGGCATGACGATCGATTTCGCCGACGACATGCGCGGCCGCGGGCTGGTGATCGACAACCCGAACGCGCCAAGGCCGGTGCCGGCGATCACGCCCGCCGAGGCCGACGCCCGGGTGCGCCGCGGCGACCTGGTCCTGGTGGACGTGCGTCCGCCGGAAGAGCGCGCGATCGCCTCGGTGCCGGTGCCGTTCCGCACCTTCGACGAAGGCCGCGCCGCGATCGAGGCGCTGCCCAAGGACACCGCGCTGGCATTCCTGTGCCACGGCGGTGGCCGCTCCGGCCGGGCCGCGGAAGAGTTCCGCGCACAGGGCTTCCACAACGTCTACAACGTCGAGGGCGGGATCGTCGCCTGGTCGGAGACGGTGGATCCGTCGATCCCGAAGTACTGAGCCACGACCCCGCGCAATCCCGTAGGAGCGGCTTCAGCCGCGACGGGACTGGCGCGGGCTTGCGGTCGTTCCGCGAGGGCGGGATGGCCGGGTCGCGGCTGAAGCCGCTCCTACGGGCGACCGGCGGTCAGAACCCGCCGCCGGCGTCGAGCCAGGCCTGCTCCCCGGGGGTGCTGTCGCGGCCCAGGGCGCGGTTGCGGTGCGGGAAGCGACCGAAGCGCTCGATCACCTCCTGGTGCGCCTGCGCATAGCGCAGGTACATCGGATCGCCCAGGGCCTCGAACAGGGCCACCGCGCGCTGCTGGTCCGCGAGCGCCTCGGAGTGCTCGAACGGCAGGTAGACGAACACGCGCAGGTCCTGGGCCACCGCGCGGTCGAGCCCCGCGTCGACCCCGCGCCTGGCCAGCGAGAGCGCCAGCGGATCGGTGGCGAAGGCGTGGCCGGTGCCGCGGAAGATATTGCGCGGCACCTGGTCGAGCAGGACCATCAGCGCCACCAGCCCGTCCGGGTCGTCCTGCCAGTGGTCGCACTCGCGCCGGGCCGCGGCCATGTGCAGGTCGCCCAGCCGCGCGCCGCATTCGGCGTCGAAGGCCTCGCCGCCGTTGAACCACTTGCCCGGACCGGCCTCGCGCCAGAAGCCGGTGACCTTCGCGATGTCGGCGCGGTTGCCCATGCGGCCATCATAGCCCTCCCCCGGCGCCGCGCTTGCGGGTCCAGGCGCAGGTGCCGATCGGCCGCGGCGTGTCGATCCCGGCCTGGCATGGCGTTCGACGCAGGCGGCGCCCGCCACGGGATCGCGCACGCCCGGCGTCGTCCGCGCGGTCGCCCCTCGGCGAGCGCGCGCGTTCCGGCACGACCATGACCTTTGGCGGCTGGCCCCCGCCGGGGCGACGGGCTAACGTCGTCCGGATGTCCAGGGAGGCCAAGATGCTCCGACCACTCACTGCCGCGCTGTGCGCGGTCCTGTTCGCCGGGTGCGCCAGCACCGGCACCGGCGGACGCGCCGACGCGCCCGCCGCCCCGTCCGGCGAGGCCGCCACGGCCTTCACCAGCACCTACCGTCCGATCGCGGCGCCGCCGGTGCTGATCACCGGCGCCACCGTGCTCACCGGCGACGGCCGCCGGCTCGAGCACGCCGACGTGCTGCTCGAGGGCGGCAAGGTCGCCGCGGTCGGCACCGGCCTGGCCGCGGGCGCCGACGCGGTGCGCGTGGACGGTACCGGCAAGTGGGTGACCCCCGGCCTGATCGACGTGCACTCGCACCTGGGCGTGTATCCGAGCCCGGGCGCCAGCGCCCACAGCGACGGCAACGAGGCGACCGCGCCGGTCACCGCCCAGGTCTGGGCCGAACATTCGGTGTGGCCGCAGGACCCGGGCTTCGGCGCGGCGCTGGCCGGCGGCATCACCTCGCTGCAGATCCTGCCCGGCTCGGCCAACCTGGTCGGCGGGCGCGGGGTGACGCTCAAGAACGTGGCCGCCACCACGGTCCAGGACATGAAGTTCCCCGGCGCCCCGCACGGCCTGAAGATGGCTTGCGGCGAGAACCCCAAGCGCGTGTACGGCCAGAAGGGCGGCCCGTCCACCCGGATGGGCAACGTGGCCGGCTACCGCGCCGCGTTCATCGACGCCCGGGACTACGCCCGCAAGCGCGAGAAGGACGCCTCGACCAAGCGCGACCTCAAGCTCGAGACCCTGGCCGCGGCGATGGATGGCGACATCCTGGTCCACATCCACTGCTACCGCGCCGACGAGATGGCGCAGATGCTCGACCTGGCGAAGGAGTTCGACTTCCGCATCGCCGCCTTCCACCACGGCGTGGAGGCCTACAAGATCGCCGACCGGCTCGGCGCCGAGGGCGTGTGCGGCGCGCTGTGGGCCGACTGGTGGGGCTTCAAGATGGAAGCCTTCGACGGGATCCAGGAGAACGTCGCGATCGTCGACCGCGCGCCGGGCGGCTGCGCGATCGTGCATTCGGACTCGGACGAGGGCATCCAGCGGCTCAACCAGGAGGCGGCCAAGGTGATCGCCAGCGCGCGCCGCGCCGGGATCGAGATCGCGCCCGAGCGCGCGATCACCTGGCTCACCCGCAACGCCGCCCGCGCCCTGGGCGTGGACCGCGTCACCGGCACCCTGGAGCCAGGCAAGATGGGCGATGTGGTGCTGTGGAACGGCAATCCGTTCAGCGTCTACGCCCGGGCCGAGAAGGTCTGGATCGACGGCGCGCAGGTGTACGACCGCCACGATGCCTCGCGCCAGCCGGTGACCGACTTCATGCTCGGCCAGCCGACCGCGCAGGGAGGTGTGCGATGAACCGCCGCCCCGTGTTGCGCCGCGCCGCGCTGCTGCTGGCCGCGCTGCTGCCGCTGTCGGCCGCCGCCCAGGACGTGCTGATCCGCAACGCCACCGTGCACACCGCCACCGCGCGCGGCACCCTGCAGGACACGGACGTGCTGGTGCAGGGCGGCCGCATCGCCGCGATCGGCACCGGCCTGCCCGCCGGGTCGGCGCAGGTGGTCGACGCCGCGGGCGCGCCGCTGACGCCGGCCCTGTTCGGCGGGATCACCGCGATCGGCATCGAGGAGGTCTCGGGCGAGGCCTCGACCCGCGACGGCGCGCTGGCGCTGGGCCAGAACGCGCGCGACATCACGGTCCGTCCCGAGTTCGACGTGACCCTGGCCTACAACCCCGAGTCGATCCTGCTGCCGGTGGCGCGGGTGGAGGGCATCGGCTTCACCCTGCTCAACGCCGGCACCACCGCGGGCGGCTCGATCATCGGCGGCCAGGGCGCGGTGGTGCGCCTGGACGGCAGCCCCGACCCGATCGGGCCGAAGGCGCTGTTCGTGTCGCTGGGCGCGCGCGCCTCCAGCCTCAGCGGCTCCTCGCGCGCCGGGCAGTGGATGCTGCTCGACCAGCTGGTGGACGAGGCCCGCGGGCGGATCCCCGCCGATTCGCGCTTCGCCCTGCTCACCCCCGCCGGCCGCGCCACGCTCGCCCGCTACCTCGACGGCGGCGGCCGGGTGGTGGTGGCGGTGGACCGCGCCGCGGACATCCGCCAGCTGCTGCGCTGGGCGCACAAGCACAAGCTGAAGATCGCGATCGCCGGCGGCGCCGAGGCCTGGAAGCTGGCGCCCGAGCTCGCCCGCGCCGGGGTGCCGGTGTTCGTGGACACGCTGGCCAACCTGCCGGGCAACTTCGACCGCCTCGGCGCCACGCTCGAGAACGCCGCGCGCCTGCACGCGGCCGGGGTCGAGGTCGGCTTCAGCCAGTCCGACGACGCCTCGCACAACGCGCGCAAGGTGCGCCAGCTCGCCGGCAACGCCGTCGCCAACGGCCTGCCCTGGGAGGCCGCGCTGGCGGGCCTGACCCGGGTGCCGGCGCAGGCGTTCGGCGTGGCCGACCGCACCGGCACGATCGCGGTCGGGCAGCCGGCCGACCTGGTGCTGTGGAGCGGCGACCCGCTCGACGTCGCCCACACCGCGCGCCAGGTCTGGCTGGGCGGCCGGGCGGTCCCGATGCGCTCGCGCCAGACCGAACTGCGCGACCGCTACCTGCACCCGGCGCCGGCGCCCGAATCCGGCGCCCTGCCCCGCGCCTACCCGCCGCGCGTCGACTGAACGCGCCCCCGCCCCGCGTCCGGCAGGGATGCGGGGCGGGCCGATGCGCGGCACCATGGGCGGTGCCGGCCAGCCGGCCGGCCCGCGAAGGAGTGGCGCCATGCGCATCGGAATCGTCGTCGACTCGACCTGCGACTTGCCGGTCGGGTACCTGCACGAGCACCAGGTGGAGATCCTGCCGATCGCGGTGCGGATCGGGGACGAGCTGCAGGTCGACTACCGCAACGAAGCCGACACCCTGGCCTACCTGCGCTCGCACATCGCCGAGCGCGGCGCCAGCGCCGAAACCATTCCGTTCAGCGTCGAGCAGATCCGCGACCTGTTCCTGCAGAAGCTGGTGGTCGACTACGACCACGTGTTCTGCATCACGGTCACCAGCACCCGCAGCCCGATCTTCGACCACGCCACCCAGGCCAGCTACGCGATCCTCAACGAGTACCGGCCGATCCGCTCGGCCGCCGGCCACAACACGCCGTTCGCGCTGCGCGTGGTCGACACCCGCAACCTGTTCTCGGCCCAGGGCATCCTGCCGGTGGAAGCCGTGCGCCTGCGCACCGGCGGCGAGGGCCCCGGGCGCATCCGCGGCCGGCTCGAGCACCTGGCGCTGCACACCTACGGCTACCTGGTGCCGCGCGACCTGTACTACATCCGCAACCGCGCCCGGCACAAGGGCGACCGCAGCGTGAGCCTGTTCAGCGCGGCGCTGGGCACCGCGCTCGACATCAAGCCGGTGCTGTGCTGCGTGCGCGGCGAGACCGGGCCGGTGGCCAAGATCCGCGGCTTCGACCCGGCGGTGCGGGCGCTGTTCGAGTTTGCCGCGCGCCGGGTCGAGGCCGGGCTGCTGACCCCGACGCTGTGCCTGTGCTACGGCGGCGAGCTGGACGAGATGCGGGCGATGCCCGGCTACGAGGCGCTGCGCAGCGCCTGCGCCGACCAGGGCGTAGAGGTGTTCGAGACGGTGATGAGCCTGACCGGCATGGTCAACGTCGGCACCGGCGCGGTCTGCGTGGGCTTCGCTTCCGAGGCGCACGCGTTCGGCTGAGGGGGCGGGGCCGGGACGCGGCCTCCACGCCCGGCTGCTAGGCTGCAGGTCCACGATCCGCAGCGAAGACCGCCATGTCCGTGCGCTACATGATCCGCCTGCCCGATCCCGCGCGTGCCCGCGCCGCGGGCGAGTTCGCGTTCCGCTCGCAGGGCGCCGAGGGGTTGGCCGTCGAACTCCAGGAGGCCCTGCGCGGCGACGGCCTGTTCCAGCGCTGGCGCGCGGCCCAGGAGGACCCGGACGCGGTCGATCCGGCGCTCGGCGCGACCGATCCTTCGGCGGTGGTCGAAGGCGCGCAGCACGACCTGCACGTCGACCTGGTGGCCACGACCTCGATTCCCGGCGCGGTGTTCAAGCACCGGATGCGACTGCTCGCCGGCAGTGCGTGGGAACTGCGCGACGTACGCTGACCGCGGCACGCGGCCGCCTCCGACCGGCGTGCGCCGGCCATGCCGGCGGCGCGGGCTTGATCGCCGCAAGCGCATGGCGGATAAGGGCTGGATGGACCGGTTTCCCCGCATGCCGCCGCGCCCGGGGGATCGTGCGCTCGCGCGCGCCTGCCACCCGCGGGGGCGGAGCGCGTGAGCGCGCGACGACGGCCCGTGCTGCTGGCCTGGAGCGGCGGCAAGGACGCGGCCTGGACCCTGCACGTGCTGCGCCAGCGCGACGACGTCCGGGTCGTGGGCCTGCTGAGCACGGTGCGGCTGGAGGACGGGCGCGCCACCTTGCAGGAGGTGTCGGGCGGGGTGCTGGCGGCGCAGGCGCGCGCGGCCGGGCTGCCGCTGCTGCCGGTCCCGCTGCGCGCCGGCAGCGACAACCAAACCTATGCGCGGGCGATGGCCGATGCCCTGCACGCGGCGGCGGCGCGCTGGCCGGGGCTGCGCACGGTCGCGTTCGGCGACCTGCTGCTGGCCGACATCCGCGACTGGCGCGCGGCGCAGATGGCGCGGATCGGCTGGGACATCGAGACCCCGCTGTTCGGCGCCGACACCGCCGCGCTCGCGCGTGCGATGCTGCGCGGCGGGCTGCGCGCGCGGCTGAGCTGCGTCGATACCGGGCAGCTCGATGGCGGTTTCGCCGGCCGCGACTTCGACGCCGCCCTGCTCGATGCGCTCCCGTCCGGCGTGGATCCGTGTGGCGAGAACGGCGAGTTCCACACCTGCGTGCACGCCGGGCCGATGTTCGATGCACCGCTGGCGCTGGCACCGGCGGGACGGTGGCTGCGCGACGGCCGCTTCGCGGTCGCCGATTTCGCGCCCGTCCCGCCGGGCGGCGCGGATCAGAACCCGGTGGCGGCCGCCGGGTCGCAGTGCCGGCGCAGGTAGTCGAAGGCCTCGTACACGCGCGCGGCGATCTCCTCGCCCTCCATGTGCACCACCGCGTCGAGCTGCTCGCCGGCGAAGCGCAGGTGCACGCGCGAGCCTGACTGGCGCAGGGCGCGGATGCTGCCGAAATGGAATCCGTCCGGACTGCCGACCATGCCGTCGGACACCAGGTCGGCCAGGCTGCTGACGGCGCCCTCGCCGGTGGCCGGGTCGCGCACCACCAGGTCGGTGGGCTCGATGTCGGCCAGCAGCATCGAGCGGCATTCGGCCACCGGGCCGGCGTCGACGATCAGCGGCAGCGGTTCGTAGCTTCCGCGCAGCCCCTCGCGCCGTGCCTTCTCCAGGATCTCGGTCATCAGCGTCGAGACGTAGCGGTTGCCCGGCAGCACCTGGCGCAGGAATTCCTGCGCGCCGGCGACGCTGCGTTGCGGCGCAGCGTCGCCGCGGGCCTGGGCGCCGGCCATCACCAGCGCCATCGATGCCAGGATGCAGGCGCACGCGCGCCCGGCGGTCTTGCCGATCATGTGTCCCCCCTGTCCGCGCGACGGCCGCGCAGTCCGATCTTACATGGCGCCCGCGCCGCGGGGCGCGCCCCGTCAGTCAAGCGTGTAGCCGATCCGGAACCCGCCCCAGTGGCGGCCGCCGACGTGGATCGGCACCGACAGGTCGAACATGATCTGGCCGGTGTCGCGGCGGTACACCTGCAGGCGGTAGCGGTCGGTATGGGCGCCAACACTGCGGCCGACGCGGTCGTCGAAGATGCGCTTGGTGCGGTTGCCGACCAGGTCGCGCGCCGGATCGCCGGTGAGCGGCTGGCGGAAGCGGTCGTTGTGGGTCGGGACGTAGCCGTCGGGATTGGCGCAGATCGCGAACACGATCCACGGATGCGCGTTGGCCACCGGTTCCTGCAGCGGCGGCAGCAGGTCGTCGCACAGGGCGTCGAAGCCGGTCTCGTAGCGCGGCGGCTCGATGCCCTCGATGCGCACGTAGTCGCGCGAGAACAGCGAGGCCTCGTCGATCCAGCCCTGCGCCAGCGCGTGCCCGAACGCGGCGCCGACCCGGGCGGCGGCGTCGCTGGCCAGTGCGAACGCGCGGGCGTGGCGCGGCTCGCGCAGCGGATCGGCGGGCAGCCGGAACAGGCCGACGCAGTCGTGCAACGCGCTGGCGCCGGCGCCCAGGGCCTCGCTGCGCTCGGCCACGCGCGCGGCGTGCTCGAGGTTGCTGCGGCCGAGCCCGGCCACCCGGGCCACGGCGCGGTCGATGCCGACGATCGCCTCACCCTGCCGGCGCACCCCCTGGGCCACGGCCTCCACCGCGGTGCCGGCGCGGCCGAGCAGCTCGCCGATGCCGCCGAGCACGTCCTCGGTGCGGCGCGCCGAGACTTCCCCCTCGCCCAGCGCCGCGCCGTTCTCGCCCAGGATCCGGCGCACGTCGCGCGCGGCGCCCGCGGCGCGCTCGGCCAGGCGCCGGATCTCGGTGGCGACCACGGCGAAGCCGCGCCCGGCGGGCCCGGCATGGGCGGCTTCGACGCTGGCGTTGAGCGAGAGGATGTTGGTCTGGAAGGCGACCATGTCGATCACCTCGATGACCTCGTTGGCGCGCGCCGCGCTTTCCCTGACCGCGGCCATCGCCGCGGCCAGGGCGCGCGCGGCCGCAGTGGCCTCGCGCACGCTGTCGTCGGCGCTGGCGGCGACCTCGGTGACCGCGCGCAGGTCCCGGCCGATGCCGTCGAGCCCGGACAGCAGGTCGCGGGTGGCCGCCTCGACCGTGGCCAGCGCATCCACCTGGGCCTGCGACTGGCGCACCATTTCGTCGTTCTCGGCGACCACGCGCGGCACCTCGGAGGCCACCTGCAGCGACAGCGCCACCGCCTGGCGGATGGCCTCGGCGAGGTTGCCGAATCCGGCGGCCAGCCGCCGCGCCTGCGGCTGCGCCGCCAGGTCCGCGTCGAGGGCAAGTTCGAGTTCGCAGGCCGCGAGCCGGTCGCCGACCCGTGCCAGCAGGCGCGCCGCGCCGTCCTCCTGCGCCGGCGCCGGAGCGGGCACGGGCGCCGGCCCGGCCCGTTCGCGCCACAGCGCGGCGGTCTCGGCATCGGGTAGCGACAGCAGCCAGCCGCCGCCGTCGCGATCGTGCTGGTAGCAGACCCGGCGCGCGGGATCGGCGCCCGGGGCCACCCACACCCCCTCCTCGCCCTGCAGGTCGGCCGGGGCCAGGCCCCAGACGCAGCTGCAGTCCAGGGCGCCGTCGGCGAGGCCGGCCAGGTCGAGCAGGTCGACCGCGGCGCGGCTCACCGCCAGGATCCGGCCACCGTCGTCGAGCCGGACCAGCGCCACCGGCGCATCGGGCAACGCGGCCAGGCCGACCGTCGCGTGGTCCTCGGATCTGGCCATGGCATTCCCCGGAGCCGTGAATGGGGAAATTAACGGCGCCGGCCCCCCCCGGGTTGAGGGGTGCCGCCCCGGCGGCCCGGCGCCGGGGCTCAGGCCGCCATCGCCGCGGCGTGGTGGGCGATGTGCCGACCGATGAAGCTGGCGATGAAGTAGTAGCTGTGGTCGTAGCCAGGGTGGATGCGCAGGTCGAGCGGATGGCCGGCGTCCTCGCAGGCGGCCTGCAGCAGCTGCGGGCGCAGCTGGCCCTCGAGGAACTCGTCGCCGCCGCCCTGGTCGACCAGCAGCGGCAGCTTCTCCCCGGCCTGCTTCACCAGCTCGGTGGCGTCGTACTGTTTCCACGCCTCGCGGTCCTCGCCCAGGTAGGCGGAGAACGCCTTCTCGCCCCACGGCACCTGGCTGGGCGCCACGATCGGCGAGAACGCCGAGACGCTGCGGTAGCGGCCCGGGTTGCGCAGGGCGACCACCAGCGCGCCGTGCCCGCCCATCGAGTGCCCGCTGATCGCGCGCACGCCGCTGGCCGGGAAGTTCGCCTCCACCCAGGCCGGCAGCTCCTGCACGACGTAGTCGTACATGCGGTAGTGCGCGGACCAGGGCGCCTGGGTGGCGTTGACGTAGAAGCCGGCGCCCTGGCCCAGGTCGTAGCCATCGGCGTCGGCCACGCCCTCGCCACGCGGGCTGGTATCCGGCGCCACCACGATGACGCCGTGCTCGGCCGCGTAGCGCTGGGCGCCGGCCTTGGTGATGAAGTTCTGCTCGGTGCAGGTCAGGCCCGAGAGCCAGTACAGTACCGGCAGGCGGGCGCCGGCCTTTGCCTGCGGCGGCAGGTACACGCCCACGGTCATGTCGCAGCCCAGGACTTCGGAACGGTGGCGATGGACGTCCTGCCAGCCGCCGAAACAGGCGCGGTGTTCGAGTCGTTCGGTGTTGCTCATGGTCTTGCTCCTTTCACGGGCGCGCCTGGCGCGGCCCGGTTGACGGCGTCCGGCCGGCGGCCATGCCGGCCCGCGTTCAGTAATGGATGACGGTGCGGATGGACTCGCCCTTCTCCATCAGTTCGAAGGCCTCGTTGATCCGCTCCAGCGGCAGGGTGTGGGTGACGAAGGGCGCCAGTTCGATCTTCCCGGCCATCGCGTCCTCGACCATGCCCGGCAGCTGGCTGCGGCCCTTCACCCCGCCGAAGGCGGTGCCCATCCACTTGCGGCCGGTGACCAGCTGGAACGGACGGGTGCTGATCTCCTTGCCCGCGCCGGCCACGCCGATGATCACGCTCTGGCCCCAGCCGCGGTGCGCGCACTCGAGCGCGGCGCGCATCACTTCGACGTTGCCGATGCACTCGAAGCTGTGGTCCACGCCCCAGCCGGTCATCTCGATGACCACCTGCTGGATCGGCTTGTCATGGTCCTTCGGGTTGACGCAGTCGGTGGCGCCCATCTGCCGCGCCAGCTCGAACTTGGCGGGGTTGATGTCGATGGCGATGATGCGGCCGGCCTTCGCCTGCTTCGCGCCCTGGATCACCGCCAGGCCGATCGCGCCGAGCCCGAACACGGCCACCGAGTCGCCCTCCTGCACCCTGGCGGTGTTGTGGACCGCGCCGATGCCGGTGGTCACGCCGCAGCCGAGCAGGCAGGTGTGCTCCGGGTTCGCCTCCGGGTTCACCTTCGCCAGCGAGACCTCGGCCACCACCGTGTACTCGGAGAAGGTCGAGCAGCCCATGTAGTGGTAGACCGGCTTGCCCTGGTAGGAGAAGCGGGTGGTGCCGTCGGGCATCACGCCCTTGCCCTGGGTGGCGCGCACGGCCACGCACAGGTTGGTCTTTCCGCTCTTGCAGAACAGGCACTCGCCGCACTCGGCGGTGTAGAGCGGGATCACGTGGTCGCCCGGCTTCACGCTGGTCACGCCCTCGCCGACCTCGACCACGATCCCCGCGCCCTCGTGGCCCAGTACCGCGGGGAACACGCCCTCCGGATCCTCGCCCGAAAGCGTGAACGCATCGGTATGGCACAGCGCGGTATGGGTGATCTTCACCAGCACCTCGCCCTTCTTCGGGCCTTCGAGGTCGAGCTCGACGATCTGCAGCGGCTTTCCGGGTTCGAAGGCGACGGCGGCACGGGTCTTCATGGTGTGGCTCCTGCAATGCGGTGGGGGATCCCGCGCCGCGGCGCGGGCGGGTTCGGGATGGGCCTACTTCAGATACGAGCGGATCAGCCCGGTCATCTCGGCCACGCGCGCGGCGCGCTCGGCGTCACTGTGCGCGGCATGCCCGAACTGTTCGCGCAGGTGCGACTCGAGCACCTCGCTCATCAGCCCGTTGACCGCGCCGCGGATGGCGGCGATCTGCTGCAGCACCGGGCCGCAGTCGGCGCCGGCCTCCAGCGCGCGCTCCAGGCCCTCGCACTGGCCGCGGATGCGGCGGATGCGGGCGAGGACCTTCCTCTTCTCCTCGGGCGAATGGGGCATGGCCGCCGTATCGTCAGATAGTGGGGGGGAGTATAATGGAACGGCCGGTGCGAGGCGAGTCGGCGCGTCCGGCGGGCACCAGCACGCCAGGTCGCGGCCGCGCAGCGCCCCGCGCGCCGCCGCTTCGAGGCGCGCCGGTTCGGCCAGCATCCAGTCGCGGAACCGCGCCACGCAGGTGGCGGCATCACCATCGACGCCGATCCGGAACGGGTTGCCCCAGCGCGTGGGCCGCGCCACGCTCACCGCGTTGTCCGGCAGGCGCCAGCCGCGGCGCCGGCCGAGCTGGATGCGTGCCGGCCCTCGCCGCCACACTCAGTCCGTCGACGGCAGCAACGCGTCGTCCAGCGCCCTCGCGCGGCGGTAGGCCTCGCGCGCGCGCAGGCGTTCGGCCCAGGCCGTGAACGCGGGGCGCTCAGGGACCGACTTGAAGAACAGGCCGAAGTCGACCTGGCTGCCGACATAGACGTCTGCCGCGCTGAAGCGCTCGCCCAGCAGCCAGGGCGAGGCCGCGGCCGCCGCCTGTTCGAGCACGTCCATGGCCTGCTCATAGCTGCCGTAGCCGACGAAGCCCGCCTTCTCCGCCGGCGGCAGGCGGTCGAGCGCGCGCGCGGTGACCGCCGCCTCAACCGGCCCGGCGGCGAAGAACATCCAGCGCAGGTAGGGTCCGCGCAGCGGATCCTCCGGGGCTGGCGCAAGCCCGGCCTGCGGGAACGCGTCGGCGAGATAGGCGCAGATCGCGGCGGCCTCGGTCACCACCACGCCGCGATGCTGCAGCGCCGGCACCTTGCCCATCGGGTTGACGGCCAGGTACTCGGCCGACTTCATGCCGGTGCCGTACTCCTGCACCACCGTGCGGTACTCGACGCCGAGCTCCTCCAGCATCCAGCGCACGATCCGGCCGCGCGACATCGGGTTGGTGTGGAACACAAGTTCGCTGCCGCTCATCGTGCCTCGCCTCGTCGGGACAGGAGGCGACGATACGCCTGTGCGGGAGGCGTGTCCCGTCACGGATGCGAGGGCCCGGCGCATGAACGCCGATCGGGGAGGGGGGCGGTCTTCCCCG
Source organism: Luteimonas wenzhouensis (assembly GCF_007859305.1). Lineage (GTDB taxonomy): Bacteria > Pseudomonadota > Gammaproteobacteria > Xanthomonadales > Xanthomonadaceae > Luteimonas > Luteimonas wenzhouensis. The sequence continues at coordinate 112,436 of NZ_VOHE01000004.1, read as the reverse complement.
GCGGACGACAGGACCGGAACGGGGAGCATCCATGGAGAATCCGATCACAACGTGATAGAACCGTTGCGACGACCAAGGAAGGGAATCTGAGGATGGAAATGCGCGCATCGGCGCTGACGTTCACGGCATGCTTGCTGTTGGCGAGTTGCAGTGGATTGCCCGTCGCCGCTGCCGGCGCTGGTCCGGCGCCGGAGCGAGTGGGTCCGCCCCAGGCCGGGACAGCGACGACCTCCGAGCCGGACTCTCCCTTGCCGCGCGGCCCGGTGCTGACGCCCGAGCAGGTCTGGGACAAGCTGCTGGCCATGATCGATGCGATCGGGCAGCGCGAGGATCTGAACCAGCAGAACATCGAGCGGGCGATCGGGCTCAAGCTCCACAAGCGGCCTGGCGAGACGCACTCAAATCTGGTGATCGGAGACACCACCGCAGGTTGGCTTTACGTATTCGACCTGGTGGCCCACACCGACAGCGACATATCAGCCTGGTTCCGCCCGCGTCGCCTGGATATGGACGCGGGTCGCAATTCCCCAACCTGCACCTGGCGGACGGAGAAGCTGCGAGCGGCACTGCGTGAGAGAGGGTTTGACGAGGAGAGCAGGATCTTCACGGACAGGAGCTACTTCAACTGGCAGTACACCCGCGGCCCGATGGTCGTGGATGTGCGTTATTACTTCGATCAAGAACATCTCGACTACACCAGCACCTGCATCGATTCTGTTCTGGTGTCGTTCGTCATACCGGAGTTCTACAAGGACGCAACATGAGCGACAAGGACACTCCGTTCACCGCTTCCAGAGGGCCGGTGGCGACGAGCGGCAGTTGCTTCTGTTGGGATCGGAAGGGAATCGGAGGATCGGGATGTGCGCATCGGCGCTGACGTTCACGGCATGCCTGCTGTTGGCGAGTTGCATTGGATTGCCCGTCGCCGCTGCCGGCGCTGGTCCGGCGCCAGAGCGAGTGGGCCCGCCCCCGGCCGGGACAGCGACGGCCTCCGAGCCGGACTCTCCCTTGCCGCGCGGCCCGGTACTGACGCCCGAGCAGGTCTGGGACAAGCTGCTGGCCATGATCGATGCGATCGGGCAGCGCGAGGATCTGAACCAGGAGAACATCGAGCGGGCGATCGGGCTCGAGCTCCAGAAGCGGCCTGGCGAAACGCATTCCAATCTGGTGATCGGAGACACCACCGCAGGTTGGCTTTACGTATTCGACCTGGTGGCCTACACGGACAGCGACATATCAGCCTGGTTCCGCCCGCGTCGCCTGGATATGGACGCGGATCGCAATTCCCCTACCTGCACCTGGCGGACGGAGAGGCTGCGAGCGGCACTGCGTGAGAGAGGGTTTGACGAAGAGAATAGAACCGTAAGAGGCAGGAACTACTTCAACTGGCAGTACACCCGTGGCGCCATGGTTGTTCGTGTGCGTTACTACTTCGATCAAGAACATTTCGACCACACCAGCACTTGCATCGATTCTGTTCTGGTGTCGTTCGTGAGACCGGAGTTCTACAAGGACGCAACATGGATGGACAGGTACTCGGCCGACTTCATGCCGGTGCCATACGCCTGTACCACCGCGACATCCATGGAAAGTCCAATCGCAACGTGATAGAAGATCTCGACGGCCAAGGATGGGAATCGGGGAATGGAATTGCGTGTATCGGCGCTGACGTTGACGGGGTGCCTGCTGCTGGCGGGCTGCAGCGGATTGCCCGTCGCTGCTGCCGGCACTGGCCCGGCGCCAGACAGAATGGGCTCGCCCCCGGCCGAGACAGCGGCGACCTCCGAGCCGGACTCTCGCTTGCCGCGCGGCCCAGTGCTGACGCCCGAGCAGGTCTGGGACAAGCTGCTGGCGATGATCGATGCGATCGAGCGGCGCGAGGATCTGAACCAGGAGAACATCGAGCGGGCGATCGGACTCAAGCTCCAGAAGCGGCCTGGGGAAATGTTCTCCGACCTGGTAATTGGAGATACCACGGCGGGTTGGAGCTATGCATTCGATCTGAAGAAGTACACGGAAGACGATGTACGAATGTCATTTCATCCTTACCGCCCCGACGCCGAGTTCGGGGTGGGCAACTCCCCCACCTGCACCTGGCGGACGGAGAAGCTGCGAGCAGCACTGCGTGAGAGAGGGTTTGACGAGGAGAGCAGGATCTTCACGGACAGGAGCTACTTCAACTGGCAATACACTCGCGGCCCCATGGTCGTGGATGTGCGTTATTACTTCGACCAACAACATCTCGACTACGCCAGCACTTGCGTCGATTCTGTTCTGGTGTCGTTCGTGATACCGGAGTTCTACAAGGAAGCGACATGAACGACAAGGACACTCCGTTTCACCGCTTCCAGAGGGCAGGCGGCAACGAGCAGCAACTTCTTCTGCTGGGGGCAGCATTACGCGAGTCGCCCCAGTTGAGTTCCATGTCGACGAGGGCGAGGGATGCGGGAGACTTTACCTGGCTTTCGTTGCTCGATTCGGGCACACGGTCGGGACAGTATTCCGGATACTACAGGGAGATCGGGCTTCACTCGGATGTACTGAAGGGGCCGATTAATCAAAAGAACCTTGACCTGCTGACAAACGTCTTCGCCCACGAACTCTCGCATGCGCTCGATCGCAGGGAGATGTCGGATTTCAGCAATGCGATCGAGCGCGATGCTTACGATCTGGCTGCGCGGCCTGGACCTCGCGACGCCACCAACCTGGTGCGCGAGTACATCGACAAGGGTCGTGTGCAGGAGTCGCGGGCGGAGATTGCCGGCGTCAATGCGGTGGCCGACCGGATGCGCAACGAAGGAAGTGAAACTGTCACCGAGTCCGCCCTGACAAAGCGGCTGCTCGACTCGGGCAGCAGCGAACTTGTCTACACCTCGGAGGACGGATTCCGCTTCAAACCCGGCATCAGGTTCGACCCGGTCAGCCAGAGCGTGCCGGCCACGCCGGAGAACATCGAGTCGGTGGCCCGGCACTTCTTCGATCGCGACCGGGGACACCACGGCTATCGCGAGTTCTACGCGGCTGCGGCGATCAGCGCGCTGGCGCGTGGCGAGGCGGCTTATCGCGAAGCGCATCCGATGTCGCGTCTGGGTCAGACCCGGATCGACCTGGCAGCACTCGGCGTGGATCCACAGGTGCTGCGCCAGCAGGAGTTCAACTTCGGCGAGCCTCCGGCCGGGCCGTTCCACTTCGTCGACAGCAGCCACGGTGGTGGCCGCCATGTCGACGTGGCGCATACCGGTCCCCGCCGTCCCGGCGACCCATTGCTCAGGCCGGGACCATCGGATCCGATGCATACCGATCGCCTCCCGGCACAAGAGGCACGCACCGCGGCTGTCCATCCGGCGGCAACCGCCACCGATCCGGACGTGGAGCGCTTCCTGCGCGCGCTGGAAGCCGGAGATGACGCGACCGCGCGCGGGTCAGCCAAGGCGTTCGCGAACTCCGCCGCCGGGCAGGCCGTGGCCAGGGAGGCGGAAGAACAGCTGCTCGCCGGATACCAGGCCCTGCCCGGCCGCGACCATCCCCTGTTCGTGCAGGCACTGACGCAGCTTGATCGGCTGGGGCCCGAGGCGGGCGGCTATCGCGACCGGGTACAGATGGAGGACATGGCCGGCGCCATCGCGGCGACCGCAGCAGGGCGGAAGATGCCGGGGATCGATTCGCTGTCGATGGAGAACGACCGGCTGGTGGCCCACTGGCGCAGCCCCAACGGCCTGCTGCAGGAGCGGACCGCGATCGACGCGGGACGGGCCCCGCTGCGCCCACTGGAGGACAGTCTGGGTTGGCTGGGCGAGGAGACACGGCAGCGCGAGGTCGAAGCAGTCACGCGTGCGCAGCAGCAGGCGCAGGGCGTGGTCATGGAGCGCTGAGGGACATCCACGGAACGGGGGCGACATGCAGGACACGGACGCGATGCTCAACCGGATGGTGCTGACGGCCGGCCGGCTCGATACGTTGCTGGATCAGCTGCAAAGGCAGGCCGCGGACAGCCAGTCGGCCATCCAGGCGACGCGGGAAGCGCAGGAGGCCCGGTTCCAGCAGACGCTCGCCCGGCTGTTCGAGCAGCAGCAGGCGCAGATGGCCGCGACCCTCCGGCCGCAGATCGCCTGGGCGTGGAAGATGCTCATCGCGACCACTGCCGGCATCGCCCTGCTGCTGGCCGCTGGCGCGGCGCTGCTCAGACACTCCTATCAGCGCGTGCAGGCCGCCGAGGCGCGGGCAACGGCGGCCGAGATCGACGCCGAAACGCGGGAAGCGCTGCGCAGTGTCCGCATCTCGTCATGTGGCGGGCGCCCTTGCATCCTGCTGGACCGGGACCAGCCCACGTGGAGCTCGGCGCAAGGCGAGTTCGTCCTGTTGGACGATCGCCCTGCGCCATGACCGAAGCCGATGGCGCGCGTTGATCGCCACATGGGCGGCGAAGCGCGGCGGTCGCGCCTTGCAGTTGCTCAGCCGGTATTCTGGATCCCGGCCGAGATGCCGTTGACCGTGGAGACCAGGGCGCGCAGCAGGTCCTCGTCCTCGCGCCCGCCTTCGCGCCAGCGCTGCAGCAGGTCGACCTGCAGCAGGCTCAGCGGGTCGACGTAGGGATTGCGCAGGCGGATCGACAGGCGCAGGCGGTAGTCGTCGGCGAGGATGGCGTCGCGCTGCTTGAGCAGCAGGATCGCGTCGCAGGTGCGCAGGAACTCCTCGGCGATGCGCGGGTGGAACTCGTCGTGCAGCGGGCCGGCGAGCCGCGAGTAGCGTTCGAAGATCGCCAGGTCCGACTTGGCCAGCAGCATTTCGACATCGTCGAGCATGGCGGCGAAGAACGGCCAGTCGGCCGCCATCTCCGTCATCGCCTCCTGGCCGTAGGCCTGCACCCCCACCTGCAGCGCGTGGCCGATACCGTACCAGCCGGTCAGTCCGGAGCGGTTCTGCGACCAGGCGAACACCCAGGGGATCGCCCGCAGGTTGCTGATGCCGCCTTCGCGGCGGCGCGACGGACGCGAACCGATCTGCATGCGCTCGATCACGTCCACCGGGGTCGCGGCGCGGAAGTAGGCCGGAAAGTCGGGGTGGTCGTGGACCAGCGCCCGGTAATGCGCGCGTGACTCCTCGGCCAGGTGCCGCGCGATCTCGCGCCAGCGCATCTCGCGCGGGTCGCGCGGCCGCGGCCGCAGGGTGGCGCGCAGCACCGCGCCGGTAGTCTGCTCGAGGTTGCGCAGCGCCAGCGCGCGGATGCCGTACTTGCGGTGGATCACCTCGCCCTGCTCGGTGACCCGCATCGAGCCGTTCACCGAGCCGCGCGGCGCGGCGATGATCGCGCGCTCGGTCTTGCCGCCGCCGCGGCTGACCGAGCCGCCGCGGCCGTGGAAGAACATGATCCGCACGCCGAACTCGTCGGCCAGCTCGGTGAGCGCGACCTGGGTGCACTGCAGCGCCCAGCGCGAGGCGAACAGGCCGCCGTCCTTGGCGCTGTCCGAGTAGCCCAGCATCACGGTCTGCTCGTTGCCGCGCGCGGCCAGGTGCTCGCGGTACACCGGGTCCTCGAACAGCGAGCGCATCACCCCGGCCGCGGCCTCGAGGTCGCCGACGGTCTCGAACAGCGGGGTGATGTCCAGCGGCACGGTACCGTCCTCGACGCAGCCGGCCACGCGCGCAAGCGCCAGCACCGCCAGCGCGTCGGCGGCGCTGCGGCTCATGCTGATGATGTACAGGCCGATCGCCTCGACGCCGTGCTGGCGGCGCATGTCGAGCACGGTGCGGAACACCGCCAGCGTGGAGCCGAGCACGCCAGCGGCATCGCCGGGGGCCGCGGGCGGGTCGGCGAGCAGCGCCTGCAGCCGCGCGGTGCGTTCGGCGGCGTCGCGGCCCGCCCAGTCGGGGTCGCCGAGCAGCTGGGCCAGGGCGGCGTCGTGCGCGGCCGAATCCTGGCGCAGGTCGAGCGCGGCCAGGTGGAAGCCGAAGGTGCGCGCGCGCCACAGCACGCGCTGCAGCGCGAAGCGGCCGGCGTGTTCGCCGCGGTGGTTGGCCAGGCTGGCGTCGATCAGCTCCAGGTCGGCGATGAACTCTCGCGCCGAGGCATAGCCCTTGCCATCGCCCTCGGCGGCGAGCGCCAGGCGCGCCTTCATCATGTCCAGCAGGCGCCGGTACGGCATGTCGGCCAGCCGCGGGCGCAGCCGGGCCGCGGCCTCGGGCAGCTGTTCGATGTAGGCGTCGGTGCGGGCCACCACCGCCTCGTCCACGCCCACCCGGCCCAGCGACTGGGTGAGCATGTTGCCGAGCGCACGCAGGTCGGCGCGGTACTGGGCGATGGCCTGGGCGCGCTGGGCGTCGAGCGCCGCGCGGATGGTCTCGGCGTTGACGTTGGGGTTGCCGTCCATGTCGCCGCCGACCCAGCTGCCGAAGCGCAGCACCTGCGGCAGCGTGATCCGGCGCCCGTACACCGCCTCGATCGCGTCGGCGAACGCCTCGTAGTACACCGGCACCACCCGGTAGAGCACGCTGGCGAGGTAGTAGCTGACGTGCTCGACCTCGTCGGCGACCGTGGGCCGGTGCTCGGGGGTGTCGCTGGTCTGCCAGCCGGCGGTGAGCGAGAGCCGGATGCGCTCGAGCCCCACCCGGCGCTCGACCGGCGTGCGCGTGCGGTCGATGTCCTCGACCAGGCGTTCGACGATCTCGCGCTCCTTCTCCAGCATCACCCGGCGCACCGCCTCGGTCGGATGCGCGGTGAACACCGGCTCGACCCACAGTCGCGGCAACGTGGCCTCCAGCTCCTCGAAGGTCACTCCGTCCGCGCGCAGGTCGCGCAGCACCGCCTCGAAACCGCCGGGCTGCGGCAGGTCGCTGATGCGTTCGTAGTCGCGCCGGCGGCGGATGCGATGCACCCGCTCGGCCACGTTGATGGCGCTGAAATAGGTGGAGAAGGCGCGCACCACGAGCTCGGCGTCGTCCACCGGAACGCGCGCCATCTCCTCGGCCAGCGCATCGACCGGAAGGCCCTGCTCGCGCCGCGCGATCGCCGCGCGGCGGATCGCCTCGACCTCCTCCAGCAGCGCGGGCGATCCCTGTTCGGCGAGCACTTCGCCCACCAGCGCGCCGAGGCGGCGGACATCGTCGCGCAGCAGCGCATCGGTCTGGGCGAAGTCGAGTTGCTCGCGGAGCGGGCCGTCGGGGATGTTCATCCGGAAAACGTTAGCGCGTTTGCTGACGCAGCGCAGCATTCGTTGCCGGCGCAACCTTGCGGGCGCAGCCGCGATGCCCGGCCCCGCCGGCCGGCAAGGGCCACCACGGGCCGGCCGTGCCGCCCTGGATCGTCCTGGCCACCGTCGCCGGACGGCCAAGGGTCCGCGACCCGGCGCTGCCGGTCCGGTACGGGCTGACGGACGCCATAGGCACCCGCGCGGTCACCGTGCCCCCCGCGCCCGCCGCCCGTCGACCGCACACTCCGGCCGTCCGGGCCCCCGCGTCTCAATAGGCGAACTCGCGGAACACCCGGTCGACGTCGCCCTGCCAGGGCCCGTGGTAGAGCGCGAGCTTGCGCTCGGCCGGGGTTTCACCGGCGTCCACCACTTCCAGCAGCGGCGCCAGGAATTCGCGCTCGTCGTCGCCGGATTCGTTGCGGCAGCCGCGCCGGGCCAGTCCCGCAGCCGCGATCTCCAGCGCCCGGCGCGCCAGCTCGCGCACGGTGGTGCCGCGGAACGGCAGGCCCAGCGCGTGCTTCGGCACGCCGTCGCGCAGCGCGTGCCGCTCGGCGCGAGTGAAGTCCTTGACCAGGTCCCAGGCCGCGTCGAGCGCGGCATCGTCGTAGAGCAGGCCGACCCAGAACGCCGGCAGCGCGCACAGCCGGTTCCAGGGACCGCCATCGGCGCCGCGCATCTCCAGGTACTTCTTCAGCCGCACCTCGGGGAACGCCGTGGTCATGTGGTCGTTCCAGTCGCGCAGGGTCGGCAGCTCGCCGGGCAGCACGTCGAGCCGGCCGACGAGGAAGTCGCGGAACGACTTGCCGGCCACGTCGATGTAGCGGCCGTCGCGGTAGACGAAATACATCGGCACGTCGAGCAGGTACTCGACGTAGCGCTCGTAGCCGAAGCCGTCCTCGAACACGAAGTCGAGCATGCCGGTGCGGTCGGGATCGGTGTCGGTCCAGATGTGCGAGCGGTAGCTGAGGAAACCGTTGGGCCGGCCTTCGGTGAACGGCGAGTCGGCGAACAGCGCGGTCGCCACCGGCTGCAACGCCAGCGCGACGCGGAACTTCTTCACCATGTCGGCTTCGGAGGCGTAGTCCAGGTTGACCTGCACGGTGCAGGTGCGGGTCATCATGTCCAGGCCGAGGCCGCCCACCTTCGGCATGTATTCGCGCATGATCCGGTAGCGGCCCTTGGGCATCCACGGCATGTCCTCGCGCCGCCACTTGGGCTGGAAGCCCATGCCGAGGAAGCCCAGGCCCAGTTCGTCGGCCACCGCGCGCACCTCGCGCAGGTGGCTGCCCACCTCGCGGCAGGTCTGGTGGATGTGCTCGAGCGGCGCGCCGGAAAGTTCGAGCTGCCCGGCCGGCTCCAGCGTCACCGAGGCGCCGTCCTTGTACAGGGCGATCGTCCGGCCGCCCTCCTCCACCGCGTCCCAGCCGAAGCGGGTGAGCCCCTTGAGCAGCGCCTCGATGCCGCGCTCGCCGTCGAACCCGGGGGGCCGCAGGTCGTCGGTGCGGAAGCCGAACTTCTCGTGCTCGGTGCCGATGCGCCAGTCCCCGCGCGGCTTTTCGCCGTCGGCCAGCACCGCGGCCAACTGGTCGCGACGGATGATCGGGGTATCGCCTGCGTGGCTGGGGCTGGACATGCAAATCGCTCGGTTGGACACGTGCCGCGGCACGCGGGCGGTCGCAGCGCATTATGGGGCGAGGCGGGCCGGCGCGGCATTCCGGCGCTGGAACGCAGGCGTGCCACCGGCGCGCGCGGCCTCGGCGCGCGCCGGTGGGTGGATGCATACGAATTCATCGCGCCTCGCATTCCCCTGCGGCGATCCGGTCGCTAGCCTCGGGCCCGGTTCCAACCTGGAGACACGCACCATGAGGCCGATCGCCCTGCTCGCCTGCCTGCTGCTGGCCTGGCTCGCCCCGCTGCACGCCGCCACGCTCGCGCGGGTGGAGCCGGCCAACTGGTGGGTGGGCATGCGCCACAGTGAAGTGGAGCTGATGCTGCACGGCCGCGACATCGCGGCCCTGCAGGCACGCACCACCCATCCCGGGGTGCGGGTGCTGGGCACCGCCGCGCTGGACAGTCCGAACTACCTGTTCGTCACCGTGGCCATCGACGAGGACGCCGCGCCTGGCGAACTGGCGATCGAGCTGCTCGACGGGGACGCGGTGGTCGCCCGGCATCCCTGGCGCATCGACGCGCGCGAGCCCGCGCCACCGCGCGGGTTCAAGACCCGCGACGCAATCTACCTGATCACCCCCGACCGCTTCGCCAACGGCGATCCGTCCAACGACACCGTCGCCGGCATGCGCGAGGGCGCCAACCGCGCCGATCCGGATGGCCGCCACGGCGGCGACCTGGCCGGCATCCGCGCACACCTGGACTACATCGCCAGCCTCGGCTTCACCCGCATCTGGCCCACGCCGGTGCTGGAGAACGACCAGGCCTCCACCTCCTACCACGGCTACGCGATCACCGACCTGTACAGGGTCGACCCGCGCATGGGCAGCAACGAGGACTTCCGCGCGCTGGCGCGCGAGGCCCGCGAACACGGCATCGGCATCATCATGGACGTGGTGCTCAACCACATCGGCTCGGAGCACTGGTGGATGCGCGACCTGCCCAGCCGCGACTGGATCAACCACGGCGGCCGCTTCGTCCCCACCAACCACCGCCGCACCACGATCCAGGACCCCTACGCCGCGCCCGGCGACCGCGCCGGCTTCACCGACGGCTGGTTCGTCGAGGCCATGCCCGACCTCAACCAGCGCAATCCGCACCTGGCACGTTACCTGGTCCAGAACACCCTGTGGTGGATCGAGTACGCCGGCCTGGCCGGCATCCGCGAGGACACCTTCGGCTACGCCGACGCGGACTTCCTGTCGCGGTGGGCGAAAGCGGTGATGGACGAATACCCCGACTTCGACATGGTCGGCGAGGAGTGGAGCCCGAACCCGGCGATCGTCGCCCACTGGCAGCGCGGCAAGGCCAACGCCAGCGGCCACGTGCCGCACATGACCAGCATGATGGACTTCCCCACCCACATCGCCCTGCGCGATGCGCTGCTGCGGCCGGACACCTGGGAAAGCGGCTGGATGCCACTGTACGAGGCGCTGGCCAACGACTTCCTGTATCCGGACCCTGGCGCGCTGGTGGTGTTTGCCGAAAACCACGACACCACCCGGCTGCTGGCCCACGTCGACGGCGACCTCGGGCTGTGGAAACTCGGCCTGGCCTGGGTCGCGACCATCCGCGGTGTGCCGCAGTTCTACTACGGTTCGGAGGTGCTGCTGCGCGGCCCGGCCGAACGCCACGACGGCCAGCTGCGCGCGGACATGCCCGGCGGCTGGGCCGGCGACGCGGCCAACGCCTTCACCGGCGAGGGCCTGGACGCACGGCAGCGCGAGGCCCGGGAGTTCGTGCGCCGGCTGTTCAACTGGCGCAAGGGCGCGACCGCGGTGCACGCGGGCAGCCTCGTGCACTACGCCCCGGAAGACGGGGTGTACGTGTACTTCCGCGAACACGAAGGCCGCAAGGTGATGGTCGCGCTCAACCGCAACCCGGCGGATGCGCCGCTCGCGCTCGGACGCTTTGCCGGGTCGATCGGCGACGCGCGCACCGGCACCGACGTGCTGACCGGCCGGCGGATGCCGCTGGGCGAGGTGCTGCGCCTGCCGGCCCGCGCGCCGCTGATCCTGGAACTCGACTGAGCCCGGGCCGCGGGCGTGCCGCCGCTCAGCCGGCGCCGGCCAGCGCGCGGGCGCGCCGCCGCGGCCGTCCGCTCCAGCGGGTGGACAGCTGCGCCAGGCTGCCCGTCCCGAGGCCGGCCACCGCGGCCAGCGCCCACTCGCCCGGGCCCAGCGGCCGCAGGTGCACCCAGTCGGCCAGCGCCGGCACCTGGACCAGCAGCACCAGCGAAGCCGCCGAAGCCAGCGCCACCGCGCGCGCCGTGGGCGAGGACAGCCGCGACAGCACCGCGGTGGCCGCCACGCTGGCCAGCACCAGGGTGGCCATGGCCAGGGTGCGGGCGAGCGTCGGATCGCCCGCGGCCAGTCCGGCGCGATAGGCGAGCAGGACCGCCGCGGTCACGGCCAGCCCGGTGAGCACGATCGCGGCCCAGGCCCGGCGCCCGAAGAAGGCGGCGCGCCGGCCCCGGTCGGCCGGGGCCATGCGCCCGGGCGGCGGCGGATCCTGGAACGCCAGCAGCGCGGTGGGATGGATCAGCAGCTCCAGCCAGACGATGTGGATCGGCAGGTACAGCAGCGGCTGGCCCGCCAGCGGCACCAGCGCCGCGGTCAGCACCAGCGGCAGGTGCACCACCAGCAGGTAGGCGAAACTCGACTGCAGGTTGCGGAACAGCTGCCGGCCTTCGGCGATCGCACCCACGATGGTGCGGAAGTTGTCGTCGAGCAGCACGATCGAGGCCAGCTCGCGGCTGCTCTGCGAGCCCGAGCCACCCATCGCGATGCCGATGTCGGCCGCCTGCAGGGCCGGCGCATCGTTCACGCCGTCGCCGGTCACCGCCACGATCTCGCCCTGGCGCTGCAGCCGCTGCACCAGCTCGAGCTTCTGCGCCGGCACCGCGCGCGCCACCACGTCGACTTCGGCCAGGGCCGCCTCGTCCTGCCCCAGTTCGTCCATCGTCGCGACCCGCGGCTCGCCTCCGCCCAGCCCCGCCTCGCGGGCGATGGCGCGCGCGGTGCCGGGATGGTCGCCAGTGACCATGATCACGCGGATGCCGGCCTCGTCGCAGGCGCGCACCGCCTCGCGCACGCCCGCGCGCAGCGGATCGGCGAACACCAGCAGGCCGGCGAAGGCGAACCCCGCATCCGGCTCGGCGGCGTCGGGGTCGACGGCCTGCAGCGTGCGCGAGGCGAAGGCGATGACCTTGTGCCCCGCGTCGGCATGCCCGGCCACGCGGTCGCGCCAGGCGTCGGCCTCTTCCGGGGCCAGGGTGCACAGGGCGAGCACGGTTTCCGGCGCGCCCTTGGTGACCGCCCGCACCGCGCCGCCGGCCGCCGGCCAGAGCGCGGTTTCGCGCCGGCGCGCCTCGGTGAACGGGAACACCCGCAGCGGCCCGGGCGCCCCCTCGGCGGCAGGCGCGACGAGCGCCAGGATCGCCTCGTCGAGCGGATCGCCGCTGTCGCCGCGGCAGGCCAGGGCCGCGAGCCCCAGCAGCGCATCGGCATCCAGCCCTGCAGCCGGCAGCCGGTGGACCAGCGCCAGCCGGCCTTCGGTCATGGTCCCGGTCTTGTCCGAGCAGATGCAGCTGACCCGGCCGATGTTCTCCACCGCCACCGCGCGCCGCACCAGCGCCTGGCGCCGCGCCAGCCGGTACACGCCCGCGCCCAGGAAGAAGGTGAACACCACCGGGAATTCCTCCGGCAACGCCGCGACCGCCAGGGTCACGGCGCTGAGCAGGGCATCGACCAGGCCGTGGCCCTGGAGCAGCCGGATCGCCGCCAGCAGCACGCAGATCGCCAGCGCGGCCACCAGCAGCACGCCGACCAGGCGCGCGATCGCCTGCTGCAGCGGCGTGCGCGCATGCGAGCCCTGCACCGCCAGGCGCACGATATCGCCGTACAGCGTCTCGGCCCCGGTGTAGGCGACGCGCATCCGGGCGGTCCCGGTGAGCAGGCGCGTACCGGCGGCCATCCAGTGCCCCGGCGCGGCGGCCGTCGCGCCGGCCGGCAGCGGCTGCTTGGAGACCGGCAGCGACTCCCCGCTGAGCATCGACTCGTCCACCTGCAGGCCCTCGCCCGCGTGCACCAGGGCGTCGGCGGGCACCGCCTCGCCGGGGCCCACCTCGACCAGGTCGCCGGGCACCAGTTCACCGGACGGGAGCGTGGTCCAGGCACCATCGCGCAGCACCCGGGCGGTGCCGGCCAGACGGCTGGCCAGGCCCTGGGTGGAGGCCTGGGTCCGGCGGTGCAGGTAGGCGTCCATGCCGACCAGCGGAATCAAAGCGGCCAGCAGGATGGTCGCCTCCACGCGGTCGCCCAGCCAGGCGAACAGCGCCGCGGTGCCCAGCAGGAACCACAGCATCGGGTCGCGCAGGGTCTCGCGCGCCAGCATCCACCAGGTCGGCGGCGGCGCCTCGACGATGTCGTTGCGGCCGTAGTGCGCGCGGCGCAGCGCGGCCTCGGCCTGCGACAGGCCGGCATCGGTGCCCAGCAGACCCTGCAAACGCTGCGACGGGATGTTTGCGTGCATGTCTCTCCCCGACGGCCGGCCGCCGGCCCCTCCGTGCCCCCGGCAGGACGGGCCGGGTCCAGTGCACCACCTGTCGCGACCGATTGGAACCGCGCAGGCCGGCGCCGCGCCGCGCGGCCGGGGCCGGCCTAGAGTTCCAGCCAGCCGGCGACGACCGCCCTGAGCTCGTCCACGCCCATCTTGTTCTCGGCCGAGAAGGCCTGCACGCCGACGCTGTCGCCGTACGCGCCCGCGAGCTGGCGGCGCACCGCCTGCACCGCGTTGCCGGCGGCGCCGCGCGAGAGCTTGTCGGCCTTGGTCAGCAGCGCATGCGCGGGCAGGCCGCGGCGGACGGCATAGCCGAGCATCTGCTGGTCGTAGTCCTTGAGCGGATGGCGGATGTCCATCACCACCACCAGTCCGCGCAGCGCGGCCCGGTCCCGGAACCAGCCGTCGATGAAGGCCTGCCAGTGCTCGCGCAGGGCCATCGGCACCCTGGCGTAGCCGTAGCCCGGCAGGTCGACCAGGTACTTGCCCTCGTGCGGCGGCAGGGCGAAATACACCAGCTGCTGGGTCCGGCCCGGGGTCCTGGACACCCGCGCCAGCGCGTTCTGCTGGCACAGGGCGTTGAGGGCACTGGACTTGCCGGCGTTGGATCGGCCGGCGAAGGCGACCTCGGCGCCGCCGTCGGGCGGCAGCTGCCGGGGGGTATGGGCGGCCAGCAGGTAGCTGGCGCGCACGAACGGGTTCGACATCCGGAAAGGTCCAGGGAACGGGCGGCTTGGCCGCCTAGCTTCTCACGGCGCAGGGGCCGGTTTGACCGTCCCGGTGGGCCACCGCGATAATCCCGGTCTTGCGACCGCGCCCCGGCGGCCGCGTTACCGTTTTCCCGGAGCCAAGCAATGCGCCACGCCCGCGCCATCGGTTTCGCCGGTTTCGTTGCCCTCGTGGCCGGCGCCGTCGCGTTCGCCCAGTCCACCGTCGAGCCGCTGCCGGAGAACCCGCCGGTCGAGGTCGCGCCGCTGGACAGCGGCGCGCTGGCCGCCCTGGCCACCACCCAGGCCGGCGACCCCGAGCGCGGCGCCAGCCTGGCCGCGCCCTGCGCGGCCTGCCACGGCCTCGACGGCAACCCGCCCGACGGCCTGCCCTACCCGCGCATCGCCGGGCAGAGCGAGCGCTATGTCGCCCAGCAGCTGGCCCTGTTCAAGAGCGGCGAGCGCAACAGCGGCATGGCCGCGGCAATGATCCCGTTCGCGACCCCGCTGTCGCCGCAGGACATGCGCGACCTGGGCGCGTTCTTCGCCACCAAGGCCGCCGGCGCCGGGCTGGCCGACGACTCCCCGGTCGCGGGCGGCCCCTACGACGGGATGAAGTTCTACGAGATCGGCGAGAAGCTCTACCGCGCCGGCGACGCCAGCCGCGGCGTGCCCGCGTGCCTGGCCTGCCACGGTCCGGCCGGCGCCGGCAACCCGGGCCCCGCCTACCCGGCCGTCGCCGGGCAGGAAGCGGCCTACGTCGAACGCCGCCTGCAGGAATACCGCCAGGGCACCACCAGCCTGCAGGACCGCCGCCTGTTCGACATCATGGCCCAGATCGCCGCGCCGCTGAGCGACCAGGAGATCCAGGCCCTGGCCAGCTACCTGCAGGGCCTGCACGAGCGCCCCGACGCCGCCACGCTGGCGGCGATGGAAGCGGCCGCGACGGCCGCCCCGGCGCCCGCCGCCGCCCCCGCACCGGCCGAGCCGGCCGAACCGGCCGCCGAGGCCGACGCCCAGGGCAGCTGACCCGGCCGGCCGCCGCCGGCCCCTGCGCGCCCGTGCTGACCCGCCTGTCCCTGCTGCTGTGCCTGCTGGCGCTGGCGCCCGTCGCGCCGGCGGCCGCGCAGGCGCCGGTGGAGGGCGTGGACTATGTCCGCATCCCCGGCGGCGAGCGCTGGCGCCCGGAGCCGGGCACGATCGAGGTGGTCGAGGTCTTCGCCTACCCCTGCGGCCACTGCGACCGGTTCCGGCCGATGCTCGCCCAATGGACGCGGCGCGCCGGCGCGGACGTCCGGGTGTACCACGTCCCCGCGGCCTACCAGCCCGACAACGCCTACGCCCGCGGCTACTTCGCGCTCGAGGCCCTGAGCCGGGCGGCCGAGCTGCACCCGCGGGTGTTCGACGCGATCCACCGCGAGGCCACGCTGCCGGCGCACAACGCCTCGCGCGCGGAAATCGTGGCGTTCCTCGCCGGCGAGGGCCTGGATCCGGCGGCCGTCGCCGCGGCCATGGACGCCCCGGCGACTGACGAAAAGATGAACGCCGCGTACGCGTTCGCCGTGCGCAGCGGGATCCAGGGCACACCGACCCTCATTATCAACGGCAGGTACCGCGTACAGGCACGCACGCTCGACGACAGCCTGCGCATCGCCGACGGCCTGGTCGCGATGGAACGCGAACGCGCCGCTGCCCGCTGACCGCCGCGCCAGGCCCGGGCCGCGCCGCGGTACGCTTGACCGCCTACGTGCCAGGAAGCCATTGCAGATGAACCTCCGCTCCGTTCCACGACGTGTCCTCTCCACCGCCGCCCTGGTGTTGCTGCTGGCCGCCTGCCAGCCGTCCACGCCGGACGCGGCCGCCCCCGCACCGGCCGCCGACGCGGCCGCCGGCCAGGCTGCCGACCCGGCCCCGCACGAGGCGATCGCCGGCGAACCGGCGCTGGATCCCGCCGCGTCCGCGGAAGCAGCCGCAGCCGCCGGGGAGCCGGGGGCGGAAGCGGACGCCGGCGCCGGCGCGTCCGCGGCACCGGCGCCCGCCGACGCGGGCACGCCCGCCGTCACCTTCGCCGCGCAGGGCGAGCACTACGACCTGATCCAGGGCGGGCAGCCGTTCGAGCCGCTCGACGGCAAGATCGAGGTGGTCGAGGTGTTCAACTACGTCTGCCCGGCCTGCGCCATGTTCCAGCCGCTGGTCAACAGCTGGAAGGCGCGCCAGCCGGCCGACGTGCGCTTCACCTACGTGCCGGCCGCCTTCGGCGGCAACTGGGACCCGTACGTGCGCGCCTACTACGCCGCCGAGGCGATGGGCATCGCCGACAAGGCCCACGACGGCATCTTCCACGCCATCCACGTCGAGCGCAGCCTGCGCGGCGAGCGCGGCCAGGATTCGCCCGAGGACATCGCCCGCGTGTACGCGAAGTTCGGCGCCGACCCGGCCCAGTTCGTGAGCACGATGGCCAGCTTCACGGTCAACGCCAAGTTCGGCCGCGCCAGGCAGTACATCGCCCAGCAGCGCGCCAACTCCACCCCCACGATCATCGTCAACGGCCGGTACCGCATCAAGGGCCGCAGCTTCGAAGAGGTGATCCAGAACACCGACCGGGTGATCGCGCAGGTGCGCGCCGGCGGCTGACGCAGCGGGTATGTCGACGCAACGGTTGCGGCTGCTCAGCGCCAACATCCAGGCAGGATCGAGCACCCGGCGCTACAGCGACTACGCCACCCGCAGCTGGTCGCACGTGCTGCCGGTGGGCAAGCGGGTGTCGCTGGACGCGATCGCCGAGCTGGTCGGGCAGCACGACATCGTCGGCCTCCAGGAAGCCGATCCGGGCAGCTGGCGCTCGGGCTTCACCAACCAGACCCACTACCTGGCCGAGCGCGCCGGCTTCGACTACTGGACCCACCAGCCCAACCGGCGCGTGGGCAACGTGGCCTCCAGCGCCAATGGCCTGCTCAGCCGGCTCGAGCCGGTGGAGGTGAGCGACCATCCGCTGCCCGGGCGGCTCTCGGGCCGCGGCGTGCTGCTGGGGCACTTCGGCGCCGGGCGCGAGGGGCTCACGGTGGCGGTGGCGCACCTGTCGCTGGGCGCGCAATCGCGGCGGATGCAGCTCGACTTCATCGCCGAGCTGCTGCAGGACTTCCCCAACGCGGTGCTGATGGGCGACTTCAACTGTGTGGCCGACTGCCCCGAGATGGGCAACCTGTTCCGCAAGACCCGCCTGCAGCCGCCCGAGTGCGCGGTGCATACCTTCCCCTCCTGGAAGCCGCAGCGCGCGATCGACCACATCCTGGTCTCCGACAACCTGCGCTGCGAAGGCCTGCGCGCGGTCCCGGCCGCCTACTCCGACCACCTGGCGCTGTCGCTCAACCTGGACGTGCCCGAAGCCGCGCTGCAGCGCTGACCACGCCCCGCTCCCGCGCACGGGACGGGGCGTGGCGGCACGCCCGCTAGAAGCCGAAGCCCACCCGCGCGTACCAGAACCTGCCCGGCAGGTCGTAGGTCGAGGCGTCGTAGCCGTTGAGCGAGCAGCTCAGGCAGATCGGCGGATCCTTGGCGAACACGTTGTTGACGCCGAGGGTGAGGCGGAAGTCCTTCATCCACGCATCCGTGCCCCAGGACAGCTGCGCGTCATGGTAGGTGGTGGCACCGAGGTCGTTGCGGTCGTTGGCGCTGTCGTCGCAGATGTCGAAGCCGTTGGCGCCGGCGCAGGACTCGCGCAGGCGGTCGATGTAGCGCGCGGTCCAGCCCGCCTGCCAGCCGCCGGGTCCGCGCCAGACCGCGGCCAGGGTCGAGGTGCGCACCGGGATGGCGCTGTTGTTGATTTCCACGCCAGGCGCGCGCGGCTCGGCCTGGCCGGCCTCGTTGACCAGCTCGTACTTCGTCACCCAGGTGGTCTTCCAGGCGAAGGCCAGCTGGCCCCAGCCCTGCTCGGGCAGGCGCCAGTCGGCGCTGAAGTCCCAGCCGTCGGTGCGGATGGTGCCGACGTTGCCGAGGATGTTGTCGAAGCGCACGATCTGGCCGCGCTCGTTGCGCTCGTAGAAGCCGCACGAGAGCGGATCGCGGGCTTCGATGCAGCGCTCGAGGATGGTCTGCGCGTCCAGCGCCTGGATCGCGCCGTCGATGGTGTGGCGGTAGAAGGTCAGGCCCAGGTCGAGCGCGTCCGACCAGGCCGCATCGTCGGCGAAGGACGGGCTCCAGACCGCGCCGAGCATCAGGCTGCGGCTGGTCTCGGGCTGCAGTTCGACGTTGCCCGAGGTGACCACCGAGATCTGCGGGTTGGACTGCTCGTAGCCCGGCGGCACCCCGTCGGCGACGCACTGTGGGGTGGTCGAGGCTTCGTTGTTGCAGGGATCGACCAGGGTCGCGTCGAACCGGCTCAGGGTGCCGTACAGCTCGCCGATGGAGGGCGCGCGGAAGCCCTCCGCGAACGAGCCGCGCAGCAGGAACTCGTCGGCCACCTGCCATCGCAGGCCGATCTTGCCTGTATTGGTGCTGCCGAAGTTGGAGTAGTCCGACCAGCGCCCGGCCAGGCTCAGGTCGAGGCTCTTGCCGAACCGGCCCTCGCGCGCCAGCGGCACCAGCAGCTCGGCATAGGCCTCGCGCACGTCGTACCGGCCGCGGGTGGCGCCGGAGGGCACGCCGTTGTACTCGCCGGCCACGGTGATCGGGTCGGGCTGGTACTCGCCCTCGTACTCGCGGTACTCGACCCCGGCCGCGAACGCGACCGTGCCGGCCCAATTGTCGAACAGGTCGCCGGTCAGGTTGGCCGAGGCCACGCTCAGCTCGTTGCTGCTGCGGTCGCGCACGACCGGCTGGATGAAGGCGAGCATCTCCGGGGTGATCGTGCCGACGCCGCCGAACAGGTTGAGCGGCACGCAGCCGCTGATCGCGGCGCAGGCCGCCGGGTCGCCCAGGGCCTCGTTGATGCGGCGCACGTTGTAGCTGCCGGTGTTGGTCTGCTCGGCCTTGCTCTCGCTGCGCACCAGGTTGAGATCCCAGCTCCACTGGCGGCCGCCGACATCGAACAGGCCGTTGAGCCCGAAGGCCGCGTACCAGGTCTCGACCTCCTGCACGTAGCGGCGCGGCCCGCCCTCCACCGGGCGCCGGCCGAGCAGGAACAGGTTGGCGTCGGGCCCGACCGTGGTCAGGTCGAAGCCGAACGGGTTGTAGGGATTGGCCGCGGAGATCACCAGCCGCGTCTCGGCCCATTCGTTGTACACGCCGGCGTCGGTGCCGAGGAAGATCGGCTCGGGCGCGGCCTGGTTGGCCGATTCGCGCTCGTTGTAGAGCACCCGCGCGTAGGCACCGAAGGTCGGGGTGAAGTCGAATTGCACCTGGCCGAACACCGACTTGCGCTCGGACGGGGTCAGCAGCAGGTTGTAGGGGGCGAAGTTGAAGCGGTCGGCGGTGCCGAAGCAGTGGAAGTCGTCGGCGCGCGGCCCGGTGGGATTGCCGTCGGCGTCGCGGCACGGCGGCAGGCCGGGCAGGTAGCCGGGCGCGGATACGCCGGTGTCCGGGGTGATGTCGTAGACGGTGCCGGTACCGGGGTCCTGGAACACGAACCGCCCCTGCGGCGTGGCCGAACTGCCGTTGGCCAGGCCGGTGCCCGGCACCGGCACGCTGGCCGGGCCGTACCCGGTCGAGGCGATTTCCTCCTGCTTGAGGTAGGACGCGCCGACGAACCAGCGCGCACGTTCGCTGCTGCCGCCCCAGCCCAGGTCCACGCCCCAGGTCTCGCCGCCGGCGAGGCCGCCGTAATCGCCGTAGTGCAGCTGCACGCTGGCGCCGTCGACGTCCTTGCGGGTGATGATGTTGACCACGCCGGCGATCGCGTCCGAGCCGTAGATCGACGAGGCGCCGTCCTCCAGCACCTCGATGCGCTCGATGATCGCCAGCGGGATGGTGTTGAGGTCGACCGCCGAGCCCACGCCCGAGGCCGAGGACTCGTTGACCCAGCGGATGCCGTCGACCAGCACCAGCACGCGCTTGGCGCCGAGGTGGCGCAGGTCGACCGTGGCCGCGCCGGCGCCGACCCCGCCGCCGTCGGGCGGGAAGCCGAAGTTGCCGGAGGAATTGAACCTGGTGTTGAGCGCCGCGCCGCTGGCGGTGAGGGCCTGCACCACCTCGGCGACCGAGGTGAAGCCGCTGCGGTCGATGTCCTCGCGGCTGAGGATCTGCACCGGGACCTGGGTTTCCAGGTCGGCGCGCTTGATCCGCGAACCGGTGACCTGGACGGCGTCCAGGGTGCGGGTGGAAGGGGTGGACGCATCCTCTTGCTGCGCGGCCGCCGCGAGCGGGAGCAGGGCGAGGACGAGGCAACTGCGGACGGCCATGGCCAGTCGGGTGGGTCGGGGCGACATGGTTCCTCTCCAGGAGACAGGGAAGTCACTGCAATGCGCGCGCCCCCTTCGCCGCACCCCTGCTTGTAAACAAACCGTAAAGCCGCGCAAGTCCCGTCCGGTGGGATTGCGTGACGAAAATCACGGTTCATTGCTGGGTCCCGCGCAGCCGTTCAGCTGCTCTTGACATCGCTGACCGTACCCCTCGGCCGGGTCCGCCGGACCGGCTTGGGCATAATGGTCCGAATGCCCACGCAACCGAACCTGTTCGAGGCCGAGCCGCCCCAGGGCGGCGACTCCGACCCCGGTCCCGCCGGCCCGCGCGCGCCGGCGGGACCGCCCGCCCGCGCCACGCCCGCGCGCGGCAGCCGCCCGCTGTGGGCGCGGCTGCTGGGGCGGCTGCTGCGCCCCTGGATCAGCCTGAGGATCGAGCCGCAGGAACCGGCCTCGCTGGTCGACGGCCGCCCGGTCTGCTACGTGCTCGAGGACTACGGCCTGTCCAACGCCCTGATCCTCGACCGTGCCTGCCACGACGCCGGCATGCCCGCCCCGCTGCGGCCGCTGCCCGGCGATCCGCTCGGTCGCCGCCGCGCCTACGTGGCCCTGTCGCGGCGCACCGCGTCCTCGGCGCTGGCGCTGGCCACCGGCCAGGCCCCGCAGCGCCGGACCCATTCCGAATCGCTGGCGCGCCTGCTCGACGCCCACCGTGAGGATCCGGCGCTGGACGTGCAGCTGGTGCCGGTGTCGATCTTCGTCGGCCGCTCGCCGGACAAGGCCTCGGGCTGGTTCTCGGTGCTGTTTTCCGAGAACTGGGCGATCGTCGGCCGCTTCCGCCGGCTGCTCGCGATCCTGCTCAACGGCCGCGACACCCTGGTGCGCTTCTCCGCCCCGGTGAGCATCCGCGCGCTGCTGGCCGAGGACCTGCCGCCCGAGCGCAGCGTGCGCAAGCTCTCGCGCCTGCTGCGCACCCACTTCAACCGCCTGCGCGAGGCGGTGATCGGGCCGGACCTGTCCACCCGCCGGCTGCTGATCGACAAGGTGCTGGCCTCGCAGCCGGTCAAGGACGCGATCGCCGACCAGGCCCGCCGCGACGGCACCTCGGTCGAGGAGGCGTGGAAGAAGGCCCACGCGATGGCCTACGAGATCGCGGCCGACTACTCGCACCCGGTGGTGCGCTCGGCCTCGTTCCTGCTGACCTCGGTGTGGAACCGGATCTACCGCGGCGTGCTGGTCCACCACCTCGACCACCTCAAGGCCGTGGCCCCGGGCAACGAGGTGATCTACGTGCCCAGCCACCGCAGCCACATGGACTACCTGCTGCTGAGCTACCTGCTCTACACCAAGGGCATCGTGCCGCCGCACATCGTGGCCGGGATCAACCTCAACCTGCCGGTGGTCGGCTCGCTGCTGCGCAAGGGCGGCGCGTTCTTCATCCGCCGCTCGATCCGCGGCTCGGCGCTGTATTCGGCGGTGCTGGCCGAGTACGTGGCGCTGCTGATCGCCGGCGGCTACTCGATCGAGTACTTCATCGAGGGCGGGCGCTCGCGCACCGGGCGCCTGCTCCAGCCCAAGGGCGGCATGATCGCGATGACCGTGCGCGCCTACCTGCGCCAGCTCTCGCGCCCGGTGCTGTTCCAGCCGGTGTACATCGGCTACGAGAAGCTGATGGAGGGCAACAGCTACCTGGACGAACTCAGCGGCAAGCCCAAGGAGAAGGAATCGATCTGGGCCTTGCTGTGGGGCATTCCGAAGGTGCTGCGGCAGAACTACGGCCAGGTGGTGGTGAACTTCGGCGAGCCGATCGCGCTGGCCGACCTGCTGGCCGAGCATGCGACCGACTGGGACGGCAAGGCGCTCCCGGACGAGGACAAGCCCGAGTGGCTGTCGCGCACCGTGGACGCGGCCGCGCAGCGGATCCAGGTCAACATCAACCGCGCCGCGGACGTGAACCCGATCAACTTGCTGGCGCTGGCGCTGTTGTCCACGCCCAAGCACGCGATGGGCGAAGCCGACCTGCTGGCGCAGATCGCGCTGTCGAAGATGCTGCTGGCCGAGGTCCCCTACTCCGACCGGGTGACGGTGACCCCGCACTCGCCGGAGGAGATCGTGGCCCACGGCGAGGAGATCGGCGTGCTGCGCCGCATCCCGCACCCGTTGGGCGACGTGCTCAGCGTCGGCGACGACGACGCGGTGCTGCTGAGCTACTTCCGCAACAACGTGCTGCACCTGTTCACCGCCTCGGCCTGGATCGCCTGCTGCTTCCAGCACAACCGGCGGATGGCGCGCGACACCCTGCTGCGGCTCGGCCGCGCGGTGTACCCGTTCCTGCAGGGCGAACTGTTCCTGCCCTGGGACGAGGACGGCTTCGCCGGGCGCATCAGCCGCACCATCGAGGTGTTCGTGCGCGAGGGCCTGCTCGAGCAGGTGGGCGAGGACGACGGCGGGATCCTGGCCCGCAACGCCGGCCAGTCCGACGAGGTGTTCCGGCTGCGCGCGCTCGGCCATCCGCTGCAGCAGGCGTTCGAGCGCTACTACATCGCGATCTCGGTACTGGCCAAGAACGGGTCCGGCACGCTCGGCGCGGCCGAACTCGAGGGCCTGTGCCAGCTCGCGGCGCAGCGGCTGAGCCTGCTGTACGCGCCCGCGGCGCCGGAGTTCTTCGACAGGAGCCTGTTCCGCGGCTTCATCCAGAAGCTGCGCGAACTCGGGCTCGTCAAGCTCGACCAGAACGGCAAGCTGGTGTTCGACCAGCGCCTGGAGGGCTGGGCCAAGGACGCCAAGATCATCCTCGGCCGCGAGCTGCGGCACACGATCGAGAAGGTCAGCCCCGAAGCGGTGCGGCCCGACGAGACCGGGTCCGCGCCGCCGGCGCCATGACGGGTACGCCGGACGCGCCTGCGCCGAGCCTGCGCCTGGCCGTCGTCGAGGACGACGCGGAGTTGCGCGAGCGGATCCTGCTGCCGGCGCTGCAGGCGTCGGGCTTCGAGGCGAGGGGGTTCCGCAGCGCGCTCGAGCTGTATCGGCAATGGACCCGCGCACCCTTCGACCTGGTGTTGCTGGACGTAGGCCTGCCCGACGAGGACGGCGTGGAGATCGCCCGCCACCTGCGCGCGCTTGGCGGGCGGATGGGGATCGTGATCTATTCGGCGCACGGCCGCGGCGTCGACCGCCTGCGTGGATTGCGGGCAGGCGTCGACGCGTACCTGGTGAAGCCGCTGGCGATGGACGAACTCGTGCAGACCCTGCGGAACCTGGGGCGGCGGGTCGCCGGCGACGGTACGCGCGCGGGCGGCCGGTCCGGATGGTCCCTGGCCCAGGGCGGCTGGGGGCTGCACACCCCCGCCGGGACCACGATCAGCTGGCCCTGTGGCTTGTGCGATAGAGCCACAGCAGCGGCGGCATGGTGCCCAGCACCAGCAACGCCACATGGAGGATCCGGGCGTTGCGGCGGTCGACCGGATCGGCGATCGCCGGGGCTTCGAGCCAGGACATCCACGCCTTTCGTCGCATGCGGTCGCTCGCCAAGGGGGACGGCAAAGACAAGGGAAAGCCCAAGGGAAAGCCGCGACCGCACCCTCACCCGGCAGTGAGGTTCGGTGAGGCGGGCGTTATTGCCCACGTGCAGGCACTCGCCCCTAGTCCCGGCGCGCATCGCGACGGGCCATGCGCAATACGTGCGCCCGACGCCGGGTCACTCGCGCCACACGCCTGCCGGGGATGACGCCGACGCAAGCCAGGACGTTCCCTCGACCGCCGCCCCGGACACCCACTGTCCGGAGCGTAGGGACTGGTGCAAGCCTTGCGCAATTGTGTGATGGCCGTTACAAATATGCCCCCCCGATGGGTGCGGCCATTGCTGGAATGCGCCGTCGAGCGCCAGCGCGGATGGCTCGGCGAAAACCACAGAAATCACCTGCGACGCGAGCGCCCCCTGCCGCTCCGTCGGGGCCGGCTGTGCTCCGGCCCCTCCTGACCACCCACTTTGGAGATATCCGTGTCCACAGAGATCGTGCATAAGGCTGACGGCAACACCGTGTCCGCAGGGACCGGCGACATCGCCCTCGACCAGGCCGGCATCATCAGGCTCAAGCTGGGGCCGGAACAGGTGGCGCGCTTCGAGCGCGTCGGCGACGACCTGCAGCTGGTGCTCAAGGACGGCCGCACGATCACGATCCACAACTTCTTCGTCGTCGACGAGGACGGCGAGCGCCACGACCTGGTGCTGGAAGACGCCGAGGGCGTGGCCTGGTGGGGCCAGTACACCAGCCCGTGGAGCGAATTCCACTTCACCGAGATCCAGGAGGACTACGCGGCCGCCGCGTTGCTGCTACCCGAGGCGGGCGGCTTTCCGGCGTGGGCTGGCGTCATCCTGGGGGTTGCCGGCGGCGCGGGCCTGCTCAGCCGGGCGTCCGGGGACAGCGGTGGCGACAGCACGCCTCCTGCCCCGCCACCGCCGCCGAACCGTCCTCCGGCGGCGGACGATGCAGCCCACACCACGCCCGAAGACACACCGGTCACCGGCACCGTGACCGGCACCGACATCGACGGCGACACGCTGACCTACACCGTCACCACGCCGCCGGCGAACGGCAGCGTCACCATCGATCCCGAGACCGGCGCCTACACCTACACCCCGGATCCGGACTACAACGGCCCCGACCAGTTCACCGTCACCGTCGACGACGGCAACGGCGGCACCACCACCAGCGTGGTCACCATCGACGTGACCCCGGTGAACG
>NZ_VOHE01000004.1:0-87131 GCF_007859305.1 Luteimonas wenzhouensis | reverse complement strand
CGCCTACACCTACACCCCGGATCCGGACTACAACGGCCCCGACCAGTTCACCGTCACCATCGACGACGGCAACGGCGGCACCACCACCAGCGTGGTCACCATCGACGTGACCCCGGTGAACGATCCGGTCACCGCCAACGACGACGCCTACACCACCAACGAGGACACCACCGTCGCCCTCGACCTGCTGGGCAACGACGCCGCGCCCGACGGCGGCCTGGCGATCAGCAGCATCAACGGGGTGCCGGTGTCGGGCGGTGCGCAGAGCATCGCCGTGGCCAACGGCACCGTGGAAATCGCCGCCGACGGCAGCATGCGCTTCGCGCCCGATGCCGACTACCACGGCACGGTCAGCTTCCCCTACACCGTGCGCGACGCCGACGGCGACGTCGACACCGCCACCGTCACGATCACCGTCGATCCGGTCAACGACCCCCCGGCAGCGCTCACGCCCGCTGCACCGCTGGACCAGACCAGCCAGGACGCCGACGCCGGCGTCAACATCACGCTCGACCTGCCGAACCTGTTCGCAGACATCGACGGCGACACGCTGACGCACAGCATCGCCGGCCTGCCCCCGGGCCTGGTCTTCGACCCGGCCAGCGGCACGATCACCGGCACCATCGACCCCTCCGCGAGCCAGGGCGGCCCGGACGGTGACGGCGTCTACGAAGTCACGCTGATCGCGACCGACCCCGACGGCGCGACCGCGACGCAGACCTTCACCTGGACGGTGACCAACCCGGCCCCGGTGGCCAACGACGACGCGGCGACGACCGACGAGGACACGCCGGTCAGCGGCAACGTACTGACCGGCGGCGGCACGGGCGACGTGGCCGACACCGACCCGGACGGCGACCCGCTCGCAGTAACGCAGTTCACCGTGGACGGCACCACCTACCCGGTAACCGCCACCACGCCGGGCAGCGCGACGATCGCCGGCGTGGGCACGCTGGTGATGGACAGCGACGGCAGCTACACCTTCACCCCGGTCGCCGACTGGAACGGCACGGTACCGACCGTCACCTACACCGTCAGCGACGGCGAAGGCGGCAGCGACACGGCGGACCTGGTCATCACGGTCGACCCCGTGGCCGACATCGCCAGCGACACCGCCGCCACGGGCGAGGACCAGCCGGTGGTGATCGACGTGCTGGACAACGACGACTTCGAAGGCAGCCCCGTCATCACCGCGATCGACGGCACGCCCGTCGGCGTCGGCGACACCGTGGCAGTGGCCAACGGCAGCGTGACGCTCGGTGCCGACGGCAGGCTGACGTTCACCCCGGATCCCGGCTACAGCGGCCCCGCAGGCTTCGACTACACCGTGACCTCCGGCGGCGTCGACGAGACCGCCAGCGTCAGCGTGCAGGTGCTTCCCGCCAGCCTGACCAGCGGCAGCGTGGACGAGTCCGGCCTGGCCGGCGGCACCACGCCGGGCGCCGGCCACGCCATCGCCGGCGGCAGCCTGAACATTC
Organism: Luteimonas wenzhouensis; assembly: GCF_007859305.1. Taxonomy (GTDB): domain Bacteria; phylum Pseudomonadota; class Gammaproteobacteria; order Xanthomonadales; family Xanthomonadaceae; genus Luteimonas; species Luteimonas wenzhouensis. Next base: position 85,653 of record NZ_VOHE01000004.1, on the reverse strand, counting down.
CGGCCGGCTGGACGGCCGTCGCCGACTCCGGCAGCACCGCCAACGGCACCTGGGTGGTGCGCGCGGACGGCACCTACGATTTCACGCTGACCAGCCGCACCGACGACGTCGACGGCGTCGACGAAAGCAACAGCTTCACCTACGCCATCACCGACGGCACCCACACCGTCACCCAGACCGTGGTCATCACCATCGCCGACGACGCGCCCGAGGCTGCCGACGACGGCGGCAGCGTCACCGAAGGCGCGACGCTGTCGGTGGATGCCGCGGCCGGCGTGCTGTCCAACGACGCTGCCGGTGCGGATGGCTGGGCCTCCGGCGGCGGCGTGGTGGGCGTGGCCGCGGGCACGCCGGGCAGCGCACCCGACTCCGGCGTGGGCACCGCCATCACCGGCACCTACGGCACGCTGACCCTGTTCGCCGACGGCAGCTACACCTACGTGTCCACGGCGAACGCGATCACCGCCGATGCCCAGGACGTGTTCACCTATACGGTGCGCGACGCCGACGGCGACGAGACCACCGCGACGCTGACCATCGACGTGGCGGACGTGACCGGTACGCCGACCGACACCACCACCAGCGTGGACGAGGCCGGCCTCGCCACGGGCAGCGACGCGGCCAGCGGGCGCGAGACCGCGACCGGAAGCCTGGACCTGCAGTCCGGCTGGACGGTGCAGGCGGACCAGAGCGGCACGACCGCGCTCGGCACCTGGAGCGTCGCGACCGACGGCACCTACACCTATACGCTGAACAGCGCGACCACCGACGTCGGCGGCGTCGACGAGACCGACAGCTTCAGCTACACCGCGGTGGACGCCAACGGCAACACGGTGACCAACACCGTGACCATCACCATCGTCGACGACGTGCCGCAGATCGAAGCCACCGCGGCCACGCCCGGCCAGGTCGTGGTGGACGAGACCACGCTGGGGGTCGCCTCGGCCCTGGTCGACTTCTCGGGCCTGTTCGACGCGCCGGTGTACGGCGCCGACGGCGCGGCGTCCACCGACGCGCTGGTCTACACCCTGGAAGCCGGCGCCACGCCGACCGGGCTGACGGACGTGGCGACCGGCAGCGCGATCGCGCTGTCGTTCGATGCGGCCACCGGCAACCTCGAGGGACGTTCGACCGTCGGCAACCACCACGTGTTCACCATCAGCGTGGACGCCGACGGCCAGGTGCAGCTGGTCCAGCACCGCGCCGTGTCCCACGCCGACACCGGCAATCCGGACGATTCCGTGTCGCTTCCGGCCGGCTCGGTGGTGCTGCGCGCCACCGTCACCGACGGCGATGGCGACAGCGCCAGCGCGACCGCAGACATCGGCGGCAGCTTCGTGTTCCACGACGACGGTCCCGCGGTGACGGCGGTCGCGGACACCGCCGTCTACGAATCCGGCCTGCCCAGCGGCAGCCAGGCGGGCACGACCGCCATCACGACCGGCAACGTGCCCCTGAACGTGGACTTCGGCGCCGACGGCGCCGGCACCGTGGTCTTCACGGCTGCCAGCATCGCGGGCCTGCCGAGCCTGACCTCGGGCGGTACGAGCCTCGGGTACGCCTTCGCCGACGGCGATCGCACCCTCGTGGCCCATCTGGTAGGGACCGATCCGGACGTGGCGGCCAACCGCGTCTTCACCGTCACCCTGGCCGTGGATCCCGCGGCAGGCACCGCCAGCTACCAGTTCACCCTGCTCAGGCCGCTGGACCATGCGACAGGCGACGACACGCTGGAGCTGGGCTTCACCGGCCTGCAGGTCACCGACCGCGACGGCGACACGACCCCCCAGGGCTTCACCGTGGTCGTGCACGACGACAACGACGTGTCGGGCAGCAGCAGGACCATCGAGGTCGTGGAGGACGGCTCCACGACATTCAACACCAGCGCCGACGCGACGGCCGCCAACACGGTGATCACTGTGCAGGGCGGTGCGACCCTGGAAAGCGTGACCAACGGCGATGGCAGCGTCACCTACACGTATCCGGCCGACCACGCCGGCCCCCGGGACTTCCACGGCGCGGTCACCGTCAACGCCGACGGCAGCATCACCTACACGCCCGCCGAGCACTACAGCAACGATGGCGGCGGCGACAGCTTCAGCTACACCACCACGGTCGGCAGCGACGTGCGGACCATCGACGTCACGGTCGACGTCACCCCCGTCGCCGATGCGCCCACGCTGGCGGCCGACGCCTCCATCACCATCAACGAGGATGGCCAGGGCGCGCTGGGCCTGACCATCCCGGTCGTCACCGACGGCACCGACCAGAACGCCGGCGCAGGCGGCGACCACCCCGAGCGGCTGGGTGCGATCGTGCTGACGCCCGGCGGCGCCGGCGCCGCCGGGGCGGCCCTGCTCGCCACCATCGGCGGCACCGAAACGGAGCTGGCGCGCGCGGCGGACGGGACGCTGACCATCGTGATCGTCGACAGCAGCGGCGACACCGCGCCCAGTGCCCTGCACGTGACCGGCGATGCCGGCCTGGTGCCGGCACCGGGCACGCCCGGCGTCCATTACCTGACCCAGGCCGAGTACGAGTCGATCCAGGCGCGCCCGGCGGCCGAAAGCCATGAGAACTTCACGGTCACGGTCGAGGTCGCCAGCTACGAGGTCGACAGCGCCGGCGCCAGGCTGCCCGGCATCGACGGTGCCGAGGCCACGCAGACGGTCACCGTCAACGTGCAGGCGGTCACCGACCCGGCCGATCTGAGGATCGGTGGCGGCGACGGTCCGTACACCGCACCGGCGGTGGACGAGGACAGCACCATCGACCTGGCCAGCTACCTGTCCGTGGTGCTGGGCCAAGGAACAGGCGACGGCAACCCGGGCTTCGACCTCGACGGAAGCCAGAACCACTGGTTCACGCTCACCGGCCTTCCGGTCGGCGCGGTCGTCAACGGCGTCGAGATCACCTCGACCGCGCAGTCCGTGACGGTGGAGGCGCCGGACCTGGCCACCAGCGCCACCGGCCTGCCGGCCATCAACATGGTCCTGCCGCCGCACTTTTCCGGCGACATCGACGGCATCCAGATCACGCTGCACGTCCAGGACATGGACAGCGATGGTCCAGCGGATGGCGCAGCGCTCAGCGATACCGTGACGCTCAACCTGCGCGTCGATCCGGTGGCCAACGACGTCCAGGTCCAGGACCCGCCCGCGGCGCCCGAAGACACCGCCATCGCCTTCCTGTCCGGGATCGGCCTGACCGATACCAGCGGCGATCCGGGCGATGGAGGACAGGAAATCATCACCGGGGTGCAGTTCACCCTTCCGGCCGGCTTTGCGGCCACCGCGGACGGGATGACCTGGTCGGGGCCGAATGGCGACTGGACGGTCACGATCCCGGCCGGCTTGGCCATCTCGGCAGCCGGCACCACGATCACCATCACCGGCGATCCGGCGGGCAGCGGCATCCAGGGCCTGCTGTCGTCCATCACGATCACGCCGCCTGCGCACAGCAGCGCCGACCTGGTGCTCGGGAACCTGGTGGTCGACACCCGCGATACCGCGACGGTCGGCGGCGTCGAGGTGGTGAGCGACGGGACGAGCGCACCGCGCGAGCTGACCATCACCGTGACTCCGGTGGCCGAGGTCATCGGCGGCGACAGCGACGGCAACGGCCAGCCCGACCTGTCCATGACCCCCGGCTTCACCTATACGACCGCGATCGGGCTGGAAGACCAGTGGTTCGCGCTCAATGCCGACGGCTTCGACCTTGCGGCCGGCTGGAACAACGAGGACACCGCATCCGGTGGCCGCGAGAGCACCTACGCCCTGCTGACCCCGATGCTGGACGGCCCGATGCCGCCGGGCGAGAGCATGGCCGGCGCCGCCTTCCGCTACACCGACGGCAACGGCGACGTGCAGACGCTGGTCTCCAACGGGGCTGCGGTCCGCATCCCCGTCGAGTTCCTCTCGAGCGTGGAATTCCTGCCGCCGGAGAACGTTTCCGGCACCTTCCGGATCCAGGTCCAGGCCCTGACCGAAGACTTCGACGATGACGGCGGCACCGATCCGGTCACGGCCACCTCGGGCCCGGTGTACCTGGAGGGCATCGTCATCGACGCCGTCGCCGACGACGTCACCCTGCGCGTCAACAGCGTGCTGGGCGACGAGGACACGCTGATCCCGCTGAACATCGTGGCGACCAGCATGGATCCGTCCGAGACGGTCACCGTCACGATCGACGATATTCCGGTCGGCGCCACGATCCACTACGGCAGCGGCGCGACGTTCACGGCGACCGCGGGCAATACCAGCCTGACGATCGCGGACTACAACGGTGCCAACGCGGGCACGGTCGCGATCGAGCCGCCGGAGCACTGGAGCGGCAACATGCCGCTGTCCGTGAGCGCGCACTCGGTCGATGGCGCAAGCGACGGAACGCAGGTGACCCGGAACATCAACGTCCAGGTCATCGGCGTGGCCGATGAGGTCGACATCGTCCAGATCCTCCAGGGCGGCGAGCTTCCCGCCTACTCCGAGGCGGATCTCGACAGCGGCGGCCGGATCGACCTGACGGACCTGGTCCAGGTTCCGGTCCCGGTCGACGGCGACGGGTCCGAGGTGGTCTCGCTGCTGCTGACCGGCCTGCCGCCGGGCTTCACGCTCGCCGGCGCCTCGCCGCTCAACAGCGGCGCGACCGGCGAGGCGCGCGAATGGTCGCTGTCGCTGAGCCAGCTGGCCAATGCGCAGATCCGCGCGCCGGCCAACTTCAGCGGCGAAGTGACCTTCCAGGTGGCGGGCATCACCACCGAACAGGCGGGCGGCAGCACGCTGACCATGCCGCCGGTGGACATCGGCTTCCGGGTCACGCCGTCGGCGGACGGCATCGCCAACGACGGCAACGCCAGCCTGCTGGAGGACGTGCGTGCTCCGCTGGGCCTGGTCATCAGCCACCAGAACGACGATACCGACGAACGCCTGGGCGACGTCTGGATCCGGGCCGACCAGGTCGGCGGCGATCCGGGCGACCCCTACACCCTGTACCTCGGCGGGACGCCGCTGGCCGGCATGCCGACGGTCGATATCGAAGGCGTGGCGTACGTGCGCATCGCAGCGGGCGACGTCGACGCGCTGGAGGTGCAGGGCGGCGCGCATCTGGACGGCGAACTGGGCACGTTCGAATTCCTGTACGAGGTGATCGACGACCACTACGGCAGCCAGCCCTCGGGCGACCCCGACGTGGTGCGCAAGCCGGGGACCTTCACCATCACCGCGCAGGCGGTGACGGACGACGTCACTCTGGGCATCGGCGGTTTCCTGGTCGATGGCACGCCGGTGACCGGCACCACCGACCTGACCGTGTCGGACGTGGGTTCCACCATCAGCGTCAACCTGGCCGTGGCCTCGGACGACACCGATGGCAGCGAGCACGTGGTGCGCATCATCATCGAGGACGTGCCCGAGGGCGTCACCGTGGTCGGCGGCGAGCAGACCGGCGCCGGCACGTGGCTGCTTGTGCGCGAAGAGCCGCTGGGTGCCGGCGGCGGCGTTGCGCCCGTGCAGTTCTTCGTCTCCGGCGAGGCCGGTGAGCTGGACGCGCACCAGATCACCATGGTCGTGCAGGTCAAGGACCGCGGCGACCAGGTGCCGTACGCGCTGGCCGATGCCGACCGCAAGGAAGAGCGGACCACGTGGACGCTGACGACGGTGTTCGGCGGCGAACCCGCGCCGGAGCCGGCCGAGATCGTGACTTGGGCGTTCACGCCGACCGGGGTGGACGAGGACGGCAGCCTGCAGCTGTCGGACGCGATCGACGCCGTGGTGAACGTGCGCGATGCGGGCGCGAACAACACCTTCACCGTCAGCCTGACCGACGTGCCGCCGGGCACCACGGTCACCGGCATGGTGCTGACCAGTGTCAACGGCACGCCCACCTGGACCGCGACCCTGGTGGTGCCGCCGGGCGGGGATGCCCAGCTGGCGCTGGACGCGTTCCTCGCCAGCATCGTGCTGACGCCGCCTGCGGACAGCAACGAGAACAACGCACCGGGCGACTTCAGTTTCAATGCCCTGCTGCGTGCCTCGGCCGGCGGCCGGAGCGAGTCCGACGCCATTCCCAGCGACATCCTGGTCGTCCCGGTGCGGCCGGTCAGCGACCCGGCCACGATCACCATCGTGGCCGACGACCTGGCCGAAGACCCGACGGCCGGCACCAGCATCCCGGTCACCATCACCGTGAGCAACCCGGCCGACGACGGGTTCTGGGACATCGTCGACGGCATGCTGTACGTTCAGGTCGATGCCGCGGGCGACAACGCCGGCGGCACCCTGGCGCTGTCCGACGGCACGGTGCTGGCCCTGATCGACTCCGGCCCGCATGCGGGCCACTACGCGGTGCCGGTGGTCGCCGACACGCCGGTGGAACTGGAGTACACGCCGCCGGCCGGCACCCATCCGGGCGACGTCACCTTCAGGGCGTACGTCGACAGCGTCGAGCAGAACGCCCCCGACGCCACCCCGGTGCGCGGCAGCGCGGACGGCACCGCCACGGTGGAGATCGTCAACAACGGCGTGACCGTGACCCTGGACGGAGCCCTGCCCGGCGCGACGCTGGCCAGCGGCACCGAACCGGCCGGCAGCTCCGCGGCCGATGGCGTGGAGCTGCCGGCGATCGACACCCGCCTGGTGGACGACGACGGCAGCGAATCGGTCACCGGAGTCATGCTGGCCGGGGTCCCCAGCGGCTTCCTGGTGTTCGTCGACGGCGTCCTGGCCACGAACGCCAGCGCCGGTACGTGGGTGCTGGCCAACGGACCGATCACGCCGGCCAATACGGTCACCGTGCTGCCGCCGCCGCACTGGAGCGGCACGGTGGCGGACCTGCGGCTGGTGGTGGAGGCCGGCGAGACGGTGCTGGACAACGGTCTGTTCGAGGTGCCGCTGGGCACCCTGACCGTGACCCCGGAAGCCAACGGCCTGACCATTGCACCGACCCATTCGTTCGGCGCCCAGGGCGGCATCATCCCGCTCAACCTCAACGCCGCCATGACCGATCCTGCCGCGGCCGCGGCCGGCGTGGCCGATGCCAGCACCGAAACCACCACGGTGCGCCTGACCGGCATGGGCGAGGGGGCCCGGTTCTACATCGGGGGCGTCGCCGTCGAGGGGGTCGGCTACAGCGCCGATGCCGGCGGGACCTACACCATCACCGGGCTCACCCAGGCGCAGTTGGGCCAGCTGGGCTTCCGCCAGATCAACGCGGAGCTGAGCGACCAGGACGCCGGCACGGCGGGCATCCAGATCGGCGTGCAGGCCTGGACGGTGGAAAGCGCGGATCCGGACAATCCCTCCGATCCGGTCAGCGCCACGATCACGCTCAACCTGCAGGCCCAGCGCACGACCGGCACCGCCGGCGACGACTGGTTCTTCTGGACCGGCGGCACGATCGATGGCGGCGGCGGCAACGACGTGGTGGCCCTGGCCGCCGGCCAGGACCTGACCGGCGCGGAACTGGCCCTGAGCCTGGACAGCATCGAGGAGCTGGACCTGACCGTGCCGGGCGCGAACAGCATCGAAGAACTGACCCCCGAGCAGGCGCGCCAGATCCTGGGCGTCGAGGGCACCCTGGTCATCACCGGCACCGCCGAGGACTCGGTGACGCTGGGCGACGGCTGGACCCTGGGCGGAACCACCGGCGACTACACCATCTTCAGCTCCGGCGAAGGGGCCACCCTGCACGTGTCCAGCGCCATGCTCGACGACGCTGCCGGCCTGGACGGTGGTGCGCTGCGGGCCGCGGGGATGGCGGGACCGGGTGGGTGGTCGCCGCTGGAGCTCGTGCCCCCGCCCACGCCGGCGCAGGCGCTGGACGAGCTGCTGCACCAGCAGCTGCAGGCGATCGGCTGAGCATGGTCGACCGCACGCGCCGGGGCGCCCTGCCGCGCCCGGTCATGCTCGCCGCCGCGCTCTGCGCGGCAGCCGCAGGCCCGGTGCCGCGGCCGGCCGCCGCGCAGCCGCCGCCCGCGCCGGCTGCCGTGACCGAGCTGCCCGGCCCCCGGGCCGGGCTGGACCTGCCGCGGGCGGTCGCCATCGCGGTGGCCTGGCATCCGGCCGTGCGCGATGCGGTGGCGCGGCTGTCCGAGGCCGGCGACTACATCGATGTCGCCCGCGCCGGCTATTTCCCGCAGATCGGCGCAGGCGTGACGTCCGAGCGCGGCAGCCGCAACGTGCCCGGCTACAACAGCCGCGCGGTGCACCGGTTCACCGTGTCGGTGTCGCAGATGCTCTACGACTTCGGCAAGGTGTCCAGCGCGGTGGACCGCGCACGCGCCGTCGAATCGGCCGCACAGGCGCGGGTACTGCTGGCGGTGGACGACATCGCCCGCGACAGCGCGCAGGCCTGGATCGAAGTGCGCCGCCACGAGGCGCTGCTGGCCATTGCCGGCGAACAGAAGCAGGGGGTGAGCGCGATCGCTGACCTGGTGCGCAAGCGTCGCAGCCTGGGCGCCAGCCCGCGCTCGGACGAGATGCAGGCGCAGGCGCGCGAGGAGGCCGCTGGCGCGTTCGAGCTCGAAGCCGGCGCCCAGCTCGAGCGCTGGCGCGCGCAGCTGCGCCACCTGACCGGGCTCGACGCCCTGCCGGCCCTGGTCGGCGAGGTGCCCGTGCCGGTGGCGCAGGCCTGCTTCGGCGGCGTGCCGGAGACGGAGCCGCCGTCGGTGCTGGTCGCCCGCGCCGATGCGCGCGCCGCCCGCGCCGACCTCGACAACGCGCGCGCCCGGACCCGGCCCACGCTGTCGCTCGACGGCAGCGTCGCCCGCGGCCTGGACGGCGATTCGCGCCTCGGCCAGGCGCACGATTCGACCGTGATGCTCAACGTGTCCGCGCCGCTGTACCAGGGCGGCGGCAACCAGGCCCGCCGCCGCGCCGCCGGGCACGCCCTGGGCGCGGCCGAGGCGGCGGTGGACAATGCGCGCCTGGCCGCCAGCCAGTCACTGCAGGATGCGCGCGCCCAGGCCGCCGGCAATGCGCGGCGCTCGGGCGTGCTCGACGAACGCGTCGACAGCCTCGCCCAGACCCGCACCCTGTACCGGCAGCAGTATCTCGACCTGGGCACGCGCTCGTTGCTGGACCTGCTCAACGCGGAGCAGGAATACCAGCAGGCGCGGATCGAGGCCGTCAACAACGCGCACGACCTGGCGCGACTGCAGGTCGAATGCCTGCACAGCAGCGGCCGCCTGCGCGAGGTGTTCGGCCTGGAAGGCAGCCAGGTCGCGGGCGTGGTGCTGGCGCCATGAACGCCACGTCCCCGGCGCAACCGGCACCCGCCCCGGCCCTGGACGCGTCCGGCTGGGTCGACGCGATCGTGCGCGTGGCCGCGCACTACCGCATCGACTGCTCGCGCGAAGGCATCCGCGTGTCGGCGCAGTGGAACGCGCGCGGCGCCGGCGCGCTGCCGCTGGAGCGCCTGGTCCCGCGCCTGGCGCGCCAGGCCGGCCTGGCCATGCGCTGGGTGGAGCCGGACCCGGCGCGGCTGACCTCCTGGCGCCTGCCGCTGGTGGTGCAGCTGCGCGACGGCCAGGTGGGCGTGGTCACCGCCGTCAGCAGCGAAGGACTGGTCGTGGGCCTGGGTGGCGACGGCGGCCTGGACACGGTGCTGCCGGCCGACGCGCTGGCCGGCTCGCTGCAGCGGATGGCGGTGCTGCGTCCGCTGCGCTCGGCCCCGGACGCGCGCGTGGACGACTACATCCGCCCGTTCGAGCGCGGCTGGCTGCGCCAGCTGGTGCTGGCCGACGTGCGGCCCTACGGCCACGTGATGCTGGCCTCGCTGGTGTCCAACACCATGGCCCTGGCCGGCATGCTGTTCTCGATGCAGGTCTACGACCGGGTGGTGCCGGCCCAGTCCATGCCCACGCTGTACGTGCTGTTCGGCGGCGTGCTGCTGGCCACCGTGTTCGCCTGGTCGATGCGCCAGGCGCGCATGCGCATCACCGATCTGGTCGGCAAGCGCGCCGACCTGCGCGTGTCCGACCGCGTGTTCGGCCACGCACTGCGGGTGCGCAACGCCGCGCGCCCGCGCGCGACCGGCACGTTCATCGCGCAGCTGCGCGAACTCGAGTCGGTGCGCGAGATGCTGACCTCGACCACCGTGGCGGCGGTGGCCGACCTGCCGTTCTTCCTGCTGTTCTGCGCGGTGTTCGCCTGGATCGCGCCGCCGCTGGCCTGGATCCCGCTGGCGGCGCTGGTGGCGATGGTGCTGCCCGGGCTGCTGGCGCAAAGGCGGCTGCGCGCCCTGGCGCAGGAGAACATGCGCGAGTCCGCGCTGCGCAGCGCGATGCTGGTCGAATCGGTGCAGGGCATCGAGGACATCAAGCAGCTGCAGGCCGAATCGCGTTTCCAGAACCACTGGAACCATTACAACGCGGTCACCGCCGACAGCGGCATGCGCCTGCGCGATCTCACCGGCACGCTCAACAACTGGGCGCAGACCGTGCAGGCCACGGTGTTCGCGCTGGTGGTGCTGCTCGGCGCGCCGATGGTGATGGACGGGCGCATGACCACCGGCGTGCTGGTGGCGGCCTCGATCCTGTCCTCGCGCATGCTCGCCCCGCTGGCCAGCGTCACCCAGATCCTCAGCCGCTGGCAGCAGGCGCGGGTGGCCAAGGAAGCCCTGGACCAGCTGCTGGCGCTGCCGGTCGACGACCCGGAGCACGGCAAGCGCATCCACCGGCCGCTGCTGCACGGCGCCTACGAGGTCGAGGGCGCGGTGTTCAGCCACGACGGGCAGACGCCCGCGCTGGCGGTGCCGTCGCTGAAGATCGCAGTGGGCGAGCGGATCGCGGTGATGGGCCGCAACGGCGCCGGCAAGTCGACCCTGCTGCGCGCGCTGGCGGGGATGATGGAGCCGGCGCGCGGCAGCGTGCTGCTCGACGGCGTCACCCTCGCCCACCTGGACCCGGCCGACGTGCGCCGCGACGTCGCCCTGCTGCCGCAGGAGGCGCGCCTGTTCCACGGCACCCTGCGCGAGAACCTGATGCTGGGCGCACCCGCCGCCACCGATGCCGAACTGGTCGAGGCGCTCAAGGCGGCGGCGGCCTGGGGCTTCGTGCAGCAGTTCAAGGCGGGGCTGGACCACGGCGTGCTGGAAGGCGGGCTGGGCCTGTCGGGCGGCCAGCGCCAGGGCCTGCTGCTGGCGCGGCTGCTGCTGCGCAATCCGCGCGTGCTGTTGCTGGACGAGCCCACCGCCTCGCTGGACGAGGCCAGCGAGCAGCAGGTGATGCGCAGCCTGGCGGCGATGCCGCCGGGGACCACGATGGTCATCGCCACCCATCGGCGCCCGCTGCTGCAGCTGGCCTCGCGCGTGCTGGTGGTCGAGGCCGGGCGCATCGTGGTCGACGGCCCGCGCGACGAGGTGATCGAGCGTCTGCAGCGCCAGGCCGGGCTGCCCGCCGCCATGTCGTCCCAGCCGGCGCAGGCGCCGGCATGAACCGCAGGCACGAGGACGTGTTCGATTTCGACGAGGTCCGCGCCAGTGGCTCCTCGCGGGTGGTGGTGCTGGCCGCGGCGTTCCTGGGCGTCTTCCTGGTCTGGGCCTGGTGGTTCGAGGTGGACGAAGTGTCCAGCGGCAGCGGCCAGGTGGTGCCGACCTCGCGCGAGCAGGTGATCCAGTCGCTGGAAGGCGGCATCGTCGCCCGGCTGGAGGTCGCCGAGGGCGACATCGTCGAGAAGGGCCAGCTGCTGGCCCAGCTCGACCCGACGCGCGGCGAATCCAGCGTCGAGGAAACCGCAGCCAAGTACCGCGCGGCGCTCGCCAGTTCGGTGCGGCTGCAGGCCGAGGTCGACGGCCGCGACGCGCTGGAGTTCCCGCAGGAGCTGCAGGCGTACCCGGACCTGGTCGCCACCGAGACCGCGCTGTTCCAGTCCCGCCGCCGCAGCCTGGCCGAATCGCTGGGCGGCCTGCAGCGCTCGCTGGAGCTGGTGCGGCGCGAGCTGGCGATCACCGGATCGCTGGTGGAAAGCGGCGCGGCCAGCCACGTCGAACTGCTGCGCCTGCAGCGACAGCGCTCCGAGCTCGAACTCAAGATCGCCGAAGTGCGCGCCGAGTACATGGTGCGCAGCCGCGAGGAGCTGGCCAAGGCGAATGCCGACGTCGAATCGCTGTCCTCGGTGGTACGCGGTCGCGCCGACTCGCTCACGCGTCTGACCCTGCGCTCGCCGGTGCGCGGCGTGGTCAAGGACATCGAGGTCACCACCATCGGCGGCGTGGTCCCGCCCAACGGCGCACTGATGACGATCGTGCCGCTGGACGACCAGCTGCTGGTGGAGGCACGCATCTCGCCGCGCGACATCGCCTTCATCCACCCCGGCCAGGACGCCCTGGTCAAGATCACCGCCTACGACTACGCGATCTACGGCGGGCTGCCCGGCAAGGTCGTCACCATCTCGCCCGACACCATGCGCGACGAGGTCAATCCCGAGATCGTGTACTACCGGGTGTTCGTGCGCACCGCGTCGGACGTCCTGACCAACAAGGCCGGCGCCCGGTTCCCGATCGTGCCGGGCATGGTCACCACCACCGACATCCGCACCGGCAGCAAGACGATCTGGCAGTACCTGGTCAAACCCATGAACCGCGCCGGCGAAGCGTTGCGCGAACGCTGACCGGCTCCCGAGAACGAGGTAGACAATGCACAAGACACTCCTGACCACCCTCGCCGCGGCCTGCCTGCTGGCGGCCCTGCCGGCCAGCGCCGGCGACTCGCGTGGTGCCAACCCGCACGAGCTGGAGTTCACCGACATCGAGATGGACCTGCCCGACTACGACGAACCGTTCCGGCGCGACGGCCGGCTGGTGGCGCCCGAGCGGCTCGCCGGGATCGTGCCCGGTGCCAGCACCGCGCAGGTGCGCGAACTGATCGGCGAGCCGCTGCGCACCGGCCACGGCAGGCGCGGGCCGGAGTGGGACTACAACCTCAAGCTGGGCCTGGCCGACCACGACTACATCGTCTGCCAGTACAAGGTGGTGCTCGACGCTCGTGGCGAGACCGTGGTCGAAACCGCCTGGCGCCGCTACCAGTGCCGCGACGCGATGGCCGCCCACCAGGCGCACGCCGGCGGCTGACAGGCCACCCGATCGACCGCCCGACCGGGCGGCGGTCGCGCCTGCCGCGCCCGCCTTGCGTGGCCGGCAGGGCATCGGCCTCCCCGCTGCGGGCACGGATGGCCCGCGCCGCGTGCGCCAAGCCGTTGGGCGGCGGCTGCAAGGGCCCGCGCCGATCCTCCCCTACGCTGGCTCGTCCGGGATCAGCGCGTTCTCCAGCCACGCGATCTGGTCCTTGAGCTGGAGCTTGCGCTTCTTCAGCCGTTTGACCGTGAGCTCGTCGCTCGCGGTGTCGCTCTGCAGCTGCGCGATCGCGTCGTCGAGCTCGCGATGCTGTTGCCGCAGTTCGACCAGCCGGCGGTTGATCTCGGCGGGGTCGGTGCTGTGCATGCCGGCACCAGCTTACACGCCCGCGCGGCGCGGCGGCATGCCCCCCGGCGAAGGCGCTCAGCCGCGCGCGTCGTGCTCGCGGTGGTAGCGGGTGGCCGCCTCGACCTCGTCCTTCGACCCCAGGAACACCGCCACCCGCTCGTGCAGCGAACCGGGCTGGATGTCGAGGATCCGGCGCCGGCCGTCGGTGGCCGCGCCGCCGGCCTGCTCGACCAGCATCGCCATCGGGTTGGCCTCGTACATCAGCCGCAGCTTGCCGGGGCGGTCGGGCTCGCGCCGGTCCCAGGGGTAGATGAAGATGCCGCCGCGGGTCAGGATGCGGTGCACGTCGGCCACCATCGAGGCGATCCAGCGCATGTTGTAGTCCTTGCCGCGCGGCCCCTCGCGGCCGGCGAGCAGGTCGGCCACGTAGGCCTGCATCGGCGGCTCCCAGTGGCGCTGGTTGGACATGTTGATCGCGAACTCCCTCGTCGACTCCGGGATCCGCACGTCACGCCGGGTGAGCACGAACGATCCCTGCTCGCGGTCGAGGGTGAACACGTGGGTGCCGTGGCCGACGCTCAGTACCAGCAGCGTGCTCGGGCCGTAGACGCAGTAGCCGGCCGCGACCTGGGCGCTGCCGGGCTGCAGGAAATGCGCGTCCTCCGGTTCGCCGGCGCCGTCGGGCGCGCGCAGCACCGAGAAGATCGTGCCGATCGACACGTTCACGTCGATGTTGCTGCTGCCGTCGAGCGGATCGAACAGCAGCAGGTAATTGCCGCGCGGGAACGCATCGGGGATCGGCTGGCAGTGCTCCATCTCCTCCGAGGCGCACGCGGCCAGGTGCCCGCCCCAGGCGTTGGCCTCGAGCAGGATCTCGTTGGACAGCACGTCGAGCTTCTTCTGCGCCTCGCCCTGGACGTTGACGCTGCTGGCGCCGGCGCCGCTGACCGCGTCGCCGAGCACGTCGCTCAGCGCGCCCTTGCCCACCGCCACCGAGATCCGCTTGCAGGCGCGCGCCACCACCTCGATCAGCAGCCGCAGCTGCGGATTGATGTGGCCCTCGCGCTGGGCCTCGATCAGGAAACGGGTCAGTGACATCCGCGACACGGCGACACCTCCGGGAGGAACGGGATGCGGCCATTGTCGCCCGTTCCCGCGCGGAAAGCTCCGCCTGCGGCGGGACGCCGGGCCAGGACCCCGGTAAAATCGCGCCATGAACACCGTCCTCCCCCTCGCCGAACCCGCCAGCCGGCGCGATCCCCGCGCCGCCGCGCGCGAGGCGGCCAAGCTGGCCAAGCGCCTGCGCCACCAGGTCGGCAAGGCGATCGCCGACTTCGGCATGATCGAGGACGGCGACCGGGTGATGGTGTGCCTGTCCGGCGGCAAGGACAGCTACACCCTGCTCGACATCCTGCTGCAGCTGCAGAAGAAGGCGCCGGTGTCGTTCTCGATCACCGCGGTCAACCTCGACCAGAAGCAGCCCGGGTTCCCGGAGCACGTGCTGCCGGAATACCTGCGCTCGATCGGCGTCGACTACCACATCATCGAGCAGGACACCTACTCGGTGGTCACGCGCGTGGTGCCCGAGGGCAAGACCATGTGCTCGCTGTGCTCGCGCCTGCGCCGCGGCGCGCTGTACACCTACGCCGAGCAGAACGGCTTCACCAGGATCGCGCTCGGCCACCACCGCGACGACATGGTGGCGACGTTCTTCCTCAACCTGTTCTTCCACGCCAGGCTCTCGGGCATGCCGCCCAAGCTGCTCAGCGACGACGGCAGGCACGTGGTGATCCGGCCGCTGGCCTACGTGCGCGAGGCCGACATCGCCGCCTACGCGGAGCACCGCGGCTTCCCGATCATCCCCTGCAACCTGTGCGGCTCACAGGAGAACCTGCAGCGCAAGCAGGTGCAGAAGATGATGGCGCAGTGGGAGCGCGAATCGCCGGGCCGGATCGAGACCATCGCCCGCGCGCTGGGCGACATCCGCCCCTCGCAGCTGGCCGACCCGGCGCTGTTCGACTTCCTCTCGCTGGGCCGGCGCGATCCCGGCACGCCGCCGCCCGATGCGCACGCCTGGCTGGCCGGCGAACCGCACGCCCCGCCGGGCGACGGCTCCTGACCCGCACCGCCGCGACGCCGCCGCCGCGCCTGCCGCACCGGCACGGCGCCGGCGCCCCGCCCCGTTCCCGATCCACGCCCCCTTCCCCGACACGGTCCCGCAGATGTTCTTCCGCAACCTCACGATGTTCCGCTTCCCCACCTCGCTGGACCTGTCCTCGCTCGAGGAACTGCTGGCCGGGCATCCGCTCAAGCCGGTCGGCGCGCTGGAGCTGTCCTCGCGCGGCTTCGTACCGCCGTTCGGCCGCGAGGGCGAGGCGTTCTCGCACCGCGTCGGCCAGTCGGCATGGATCACGCTCGGCGGCGAGGACCGGCTGCTGCCGTCCTCCGTGGTCAACGACATGCTCGCCAAGCGCATCGCCGAGGTGGAGGAGAAGCAGGGCCGGCGCCCGGGCGGGCGCATGCGCAAGCAGATGAAGGACGACCTGGTGCACGAGCTGCTGCCGCGCGCGTTCGTGCGTCCCTCGCGCACCGACGCGCTGCTCGACCTCGGCCACGGCGTGTGCGTGGTGGACACCTCCAGCCGCAAGACCGGCGAGACCGTGGTCTCGGAGATCCGCCACGCGCTGGGCAGCTTCCCGGCGCTGCCGCTCAACGCCGAGGTCGCGCCGCGCAGCGTGCTCACCGGCTGGATCGCCGGCGATCGGCTGCCCGACGGCCTGTCGCTGGGCGAGGAATGCGAGCTGCGCGACCCGGCCGAGCACGGCGCGGTGGTGAAGTGCCAGCGCCAGGAACTCCAGTCCGACGAGATCGCCAGGCACCTGGAATCGGGCAAGCAGGTCACGCGCCTGGCCCTGGTGCTCGACGACCACGCCTCGTTCGTGCTCGGCGAGGACCTGGTGGTGCGCAAGTTCAAGCTGCTCGACGGCGCGGTCGACCAGCTCGAGTCCACCGAGCGCGACGACGTCCGCGCCGAGCTCGACGCGCGCTTCGCGCTGATGGCCGCGGAGTTCTCGCGCCTGTTCACGGTGCTCGAGGGCGCGCTGAAGCTCTCGCGCGCCGATGCGTAGGCCGCGGCCACCCGCTAGCATTCCCCCATGCCCTCGCTGTTCCGACTGTCGCCCCCGGCAGACCCGACGACGTCGCGCCTGCAGCGCGACAGCATCGCCTTCGTCCTCTCCGACGGCCGCCGGATCGACGTGCTGCGGGTGCGCGACCCGCGCGCCAGGCGCCTGCGCCTGAGCGTGGGCGAACGCGGGCCGCGCCTGACCCTGCCGCCGCGGGTGAGCCTGGCCGCGGGCGAGCGGTTCCTGCTCGAGCACCGCGACTGGCTGACCCACCAGCTGGCGCCGCGCGAGGATGACGTGCAGCCGCTGGTGCCGGGCGAGCCCGGCGCGGTCCCGCTGCGTGGCGATCGCCTGGCGCTGCGCTGGGAGGGCGGGCGCGCCGCGCGGGCCCTGCTTGAGGACGACGCGGTGGTGCTGCAGCTGCCGCCGCGCGCCGGCGCGGCCGCGGCCGCGCGCGCGCTGCGCGATTTCTACGAGGCCCAGGCCCGGGCCGACATCGGCCGCTGGCTGCCGGCCTACCTGCCCGGCCTGCCGCGGCCGCCGCGGCGGATCCGGCTGCGGGTGCTGTCCTCGCAGTGGGGCTCGCTGGCCCCCGACGGCACCCTCACCCTGGACCTGGCCCTGGTGCTGGGACGGCCGAGCGCGTTCCACTACGTGCTGGTGCACGAACTCTGCCACCTGGTGCACGCCGACCACTCGCGCGCTTTCTGGCGCGAGGTGGAGCGCCGCTGCCCCGACTGGCGCGACGAACGCGACTACTTCCGCGAGGAAGGGCGGCGGCTCAAGGCCGCCCTGCACGTGCTGGTGGGCTGAAGGCGGCCCCCGCGCGGCGCGCCGGCGCCCGCCCGGACGCCGCCGACGGTGCCCCCTCCCGCCGCGTGGCCGCTCCGCCGCGCGCGCCGCGTTAACCGGGGGGAACCGTGGCCCGATCCCGAATGCCGACCCGAGTGGTGCGATGAGCCCTGTCCCGACCCGCGCGATCCGCCTGTCGCTGGCCGTCCTCGCCGCGCTCGCGCTGCTGGGCGGCTGCCAGCGCGCCGGCAATCCGATCGCCGCGGCGATCGGACACGCCGCCCGCGGGGCCGGCGACGCGGGACCGGCGGCGGCCGGCGACCGCGACTCGCTGCCGCTGCCGCCGGGCTTTCCCGACGACGTCTTCCTGCCCGCGGGCTACCGCGTGAACAGCGTGATGTCCCTGCCGCAGGCCAGCGTGCTGAGCCTGAGCGTGCCGGGCGACGTCGACGCCCTGCTCGCCGCCGCCGAGGCGGCGATGCGCGAGGACGGCTGGACCCGGACCCTGTCGGCGCGGCATTCGGCCGACACCGCGATGCTGGCGTTCGAGAAGCCCGGAACCGCCGGCACCCGCAACGCGACCCTCTCGTTCAGCCGCAACGTCGGCGACGAACGCGTGATCCTCGGCGTGCAGCTGCGGGAGCTGCGGCGGCAGTAGCCGGCCGCGCTCAGTCGGCCTCGGCCAGGAAGCCGCCGATCGCGGCCGCCACGGCGGCCGGCTGCTCCATGTGCAGGTGGTGGCCGCCGGGCAGCACCAGCAGTTCCCCGCGCGGCAGCAGCGCCGCCCGCTCGCTGCGCTCGGGTTCGGGCAGGTAGGGCTGCGGCGGGTCGGCATGGATGACCCGGGTCGGGCATTCGATCCCGGCGATCAGCGCCCGCACCTGTTCCTCGGTCGGGCGCAGCATGGTGGTCACGGTCAGGCGCGGGTCGCTGCTCCATTCCCAGCCGCTGCCGCCGCCATCCAGCGCGACCGGGCGCGTGCCGCGTTCGACCAGCAGCCTGGCGGCCGCCTCTTCCATCGCGCCGACGCGGGCCATCATCCGCGCCCGCACCGCGGTTTCCAGGTCGGGAAACGCGCGCAGGCGCTTGCCGCGCAACGCGCGGGTGGAGGCGACCGCCTGGCGCAGGCGCGGCACGGTGTTTTCGGGGGTGTCGGGCAGCGCGCCGAGCGCCTCGATCGCGACCAGCCGGCGCACCCGCTCCGGGCAGGCCGCGGCCACCAGGCTGGAGATCCCGGCGCCCATCGAATGCCCGAGCAGGGCGAAACGCTCCCAGCCCAGGGCGTCGGCCACGTCCAGCACCAGGTGCACGGCGGCGGCGAACGAGTAGTCCGCGCCCGGCGGCAGGTGCGCGCTGCGGCCGTGCCCGGGCAGGTCGATGGCGACCAGCTCGATGCCCTCCAGGTGCGCGGCCAGCGGCACGAAGCTGGCCGCGTTGTCGAGCCAGCCGTGCAGCGCCAGTACCGGCGGCCGCCCGGCCTCGCCCCAGCGCAGTCCGCGGACGGTCCCGCCCGGCAGTTCGACGGCCAGCTCGCGCATCAGCCCGCGCGGTCCCAGGCCGCCAGCTCGCGACGGACGATCGCGGCCAGCGCCGCGGCGTGGTCGGGGGCATCGTTGAGGCAGGGGATGTAGCGCAGGCGGCTGCCGCCGGCCTCGCGGAACAGCTGCGCGTTCTCGATCGCGATCTCCTCCAGCGTCTCCAGGCAGTCGGTGGCGAAGCCGGGGCACACCACGTCCAGCTCGCGCACGCCCTCGGCGGCCAGCGCGCGCACGGTGGCGTCGGTCGCCGGGCCCAGCCAGCGCTCGCGGCCGAAGCGCGACTGGTAGGACATCGCGTATCCGGACGGATCCAGCCCCAGCGCGCGCGCGATCGCGGCCACGCTGGCCTGGCACTGCGCGGCGTAGGGATCGCCGCCGTCGACCAGCCGCTGCGGCAGGCCATGGAACGAGAACAGCAGCCGCTGCCCGCGCCCGTGCGCGGCCCAGTGGGCCCGGATCGAGGCCGCCACCGCGTCCACCCAGCCCGGGTCGGTGGCGTAGTCCTCGACCACGCGCGCCTGCATCGGGCCGCGTTCGCGCTCCACCAGCGCGGCCACCGTGCCGGTGGTGGTGGACGAGTACTGCGGATACAGCGGCAGCACCA
This sequence comes from Luteimonas wenzhouensis, assembly GCF_007859305.1. Taxonomy (GTDB): domain Bacteria; phylum Pseudomonadota; class Gammaproteobacteria; order Xanthomonadales; family Xanthomonadaceae; genus Luteimonas; species Luteimonas wenzhouensis. Next base: position 66,178 of record NZ_VOHE01000004.1, on the reverse strand, counting down.
GCAACCGCTCCACGCCGGCACCGGCCAGCGCGCGCAGGCGTGCGTCCAGCGCGGGCTCGGCGTAGCGCATCGCGTGGTCGACCAGCACCTGCGGCAACAGCCCCTGCAGCCGTGCGGCCAGGCGCTGCGTATGCACCGCCAGCGGCGAACCGCCTTCCATCCAGATCCCGGCGTATTTCCTCGCCACCCGCGCCGAGCGCAGCGGCAGCACCAGCCCGTGCAGCAGCGGCCACCACACCAGCCGGGGGATCTGCACCACGTAGGGATCGGACAGGAACTGGGCCAGGTAGCGGCGCACCGCGCCGGGGGTCGGCGCCTGCGGGGTGCCGAGGTTGACCAGCAGCACGGCGGTGCCGGACGCGATGGGAGCGGGGGCGGTCGTCATCGGCATAGGATGGCAGGCCGCGGCGGGACGCGCACGGCGGCCGGCGGGGACGCTGCGGTGCACCGGCGCAACTCATCCGCGATTCATCGCCCCGTCACTAGCCTGAGCCGTCGCCGCGACGCGCGGCGGGCCGTCCACCGTGGAGTCCGACATGACCGCTTCCCGCACCCGTTCCCTGCCGCGCCGCCTGGTCGCCGTGGCGCTGCTGGCGCTGTCGCTGGCGTCCGCCGGCGCGGTCGCCGGCCCCGAGGAGGACGAACGCGCGCGCAACGCGGTGCGGGTGCTCACCGAGGTCCAGGCGATCCCCGAGTCGGCGATCCCCGACAAGCTGCTCGACGAGGCGCGGGCGATCGTGGTGGTCCCCGACACGCTCAAGGTCGGGCTGGTGTTCGGCGGCCGCCGCGGCCACGGCCTGCTGTCGGTGAAGTCGCCCGACGGCACCTGGTCCAACCCCAGCTTCGTCACCCTCACCGGCGGCAGCATCGGCCTGCAGGCCGGCGTGCAGTCGGCCGACGTGGTGCTGGTGTTCCGCAACGACCGCAGCCTCGAGTCGATCGTCAACGGCAAGGTGACCCTGGGCGCCGACGCCGGCGTGGCCGCCGGGCCGGTGGGCCGCAACGCCGCCGCCGCGACCGACGGCCAGCTCAAGGCCGAGATCTGGTCCTGGTCGCGCGCGCGCGGCCTGTTCGCCGGCGTGGCCCTGGACGGCGCGGTGCTGCGGATCGACCACGACGCCAACCAGGTCGTCTACGGCGCCGGCACCACCCCGCGCATGATCCTGGAGGGCCGCATCCAGCAGCCGCCCTCGGGCGCGGTGGTGGCCTTCCGCGACCAGCTCGAGGAGGCCACCGCGGCGGCCCGCGCGGCCCGCGGCACCTCGGGCTCACCGGCCCCGGCGACGGCCGCCGTGCCTGCGCCGCAGCCCGACCCCGCCACGGCCAGCACCGCGCCGCTGCTGGAGGCGCCGCAGTCCGGCCCGCAGCCGGGCGCGTTCGAGCCGGTCCACGACAATCCCGCGCTGGTCGAGCCGCTCCCCGAAATCCCCTGATCGCGCGGGCGGGCGCCGGGCACGGTCCCGCCACGCGGGCTGGAGTATCCTGAGCGCCTCTCCTCACGGTTCGGCGGGAACACGCAATGGGTAGTTTCAGCATCTGGCATTGGCTGATCGTGCTGGTCGTGGTGCTGCTGGTATTCGGCACCAAGCGCCTGCGCGGCGCCGGCCGCGACCTGGGCGAGGCGGTGAAGGGGTTCAAGAAGGGCATGGCCGACGACGACCGGCCGGCCGCCGAGCTCGACCACAAGTCCGAGGCCGGCGAGCGCGAGGGCACCGCGCCGGGCAAGTCCCGGCAGGACGACTCGGTGTCGCGCTGAGGCCGCGGGTTCGCGGCCGCCTCCATGTTCGACATCGGCTTCAGCGAACTGCTGCTGGTCGCGGTGGTCGCCCTGGTCGTGCTCGGCCCCGAGCGCCTGCCCAAGGCGGCGCGGTTCGCCGGGCTGTGGGTGCGGCGCGCACGCGCGCAGTGGTACTCGGTGAAGTCCGAGCTCGAGCGCGAACTGGCCGCCGAGGAGCTCAAGCGCAGCATGGACGAGGCCCGCAAGGCGGCCGCGCAGCTGGAGCAGACGATGCGCGAGACCGAGGCCGAGGTGCAGGCCAAGGCCCGCGCGGCCGAAGAGGAGGCGCGGCGCGGGATCGAGGGCCTGCGCCGCGACCTGGCCGGGACGCCCGCGCCCGGGACGGCCGGCGCGCCGGCGGCCGATCCCGCCGACGCGACCGCGGCCGGCGACGCGTCACGGCAGCCCGGGTTGCCGGGCATCGACGACGGACACGACGGGGACGATGGCCAGCAGCGCTGAAGACGACGACGGCTCGGGCAGCCTGATCGAGCACCTGGTCGAACTGCGCACGCGCCTGCTGCGGGCGATCGCCGGCCTGGGCATCGCCCTGCTCGCGCTGCTGCCGTTCGCCAACCGCCTGTACGGCTGGTTCGCCCGGCCGCTGCTGGAGAAACTGCCCGAGGGCGCGCACCTGATCGCGGTCGAGGTGGCCTCGCCGTTCTTCGCCCCGCTCAAGCTGGCGCTGTTCGCCGCGCTGCTGCTGACCATGCCGTGGTTGCTGTACCAGGCCTGGGCCTTCGTCGCGCCCGGCCTGTACCGGCGCGAGAAGCGCCTGGCCCTGCCGCTGCTGGTCTCGGCGGTGCTGTTGTTCTACATCGGCTGCGCGTTCGCCTTCTTCCTGGTGCTGCCGGCGGTGTTCGGCTTCCTCACCGCGATCACGCCCGACGGCGTGGCGATGATGACCGACATCAACGCCTACCTGAACTTCGTGCTGGTGATCTTCCTCGCCTTCGGCATCAGCTTCGAGCTGCCGGTGGCGCTGGTGATCCTGGTGCTGCTGGGCTGGGTGACCCCGGCGCAGCTGCGCGAATGGCGCGGCTACGCGGTGGTCGGCGTGTTCATCGTCGCGGCGGTGATCACGCCGCCGGACGTGGTGTCGCAGCTGATGCTGGCGATCCCGATGTGCCTGCTGTACGAGGCCGGGATCATCGCCGCGCGGCTGCTGGCGCCCAAGACGGAGGACGCGGCGGAGGACGGGGCCGCCGGCGACGCATGAACGCAGCGCCCGGGCCGGAGCAGGTGCCGGCCGGACTGCTGCGCCGCTACCTGGCCTGGTCGCTGGACATGCTGGTGCCGGTGGCGTTGGCGCTGGCCGCGTGCGCCGGCCGCATCGCCGCGGCGTCGGCACGCGCGACCGCTGCGCTGGAGGCCATCGCGCAGCGGATGGCGCAGGCCATGGTCGACGCCCTGGTGCACGGCACCGGCGCGCTGGCGCTGGCGCGCGGCTGGCTGCGCGATCCCGCCTGGCGCGAGGCGGTCACCGCGCTGTCGGGCGCGGTCGCCGACGCGGTGGTGGCGCCTGCGCTGCTGGCCGCGCTGCTGGCCCTGGCCTGGTTCGCGGGGTTCGAAGCCTCGCCGTTGCAGGCCACGCCGGGCAAGCGCGCGCTCGGCCTGCGGGTCGTGGACGCGCGGGGCGCGCGGCTGGCTCTCGGGCGCGCGGCGCTGCGCCACCTTGCCGGGACGCTGTCCTGGCTCAGCCTCAACCTCGGCCACCTGCTGGCGGCCCTGCCGCCGCGGCACCAGGCGCTGCACGACCGCCTCGCCGGGACGCGCGTGCTCCAGCGTGCCGGGGCGCGGCTACCGGCCTGGTCGCTCGCCTGGCTGGGGCTGCAGCTGCTCGCAGCCGTGGCCGCGGGCGCATGCCTGTTGGCGGCCACGCAGCAGGCGATCGAACGCGCCTTCGACGCCCTCCTCTAGCCGCGGCTCCCGCCGGTGCCGCGCGCGGCGCCGGCACGGCCCGCGCCGGATCTCGCGGCCGCGGGCGGCATCAGAGTTCCACCTGGTTCCCCGGCAGCGTCGGCGGCGCCGGCGGCGCCCCGCAGACGTCGCGCCACATGTGGTACATGACGCCGAACATCACCACGTACATCAGCAGGATCATGCCCAGGTAGAGCGGCGCGACCAACAACATCCCGAGCGCCGGATGGACCAGGCTGCCGACCAGCATCAGCAGCCCGCCGACCAGCATCAGCACCAGGAACAGGGCGAACAGCGCCAACACCGACAGCACCGCGAGCACCACGATCGGCAGCAGGTTGCGCAGCGCCCCCGCGAGCCCGTCGCGCACCGCCCCCAGCACGCCGCGCCCGCCCAGGGCCACCTGGCCGAAGCCGATCGCGTAGGCGCCGCCCAGGAACATGCCCAGCAGCAGGCCCAGGCCCAGCACCTTGCCCAGGCCCGGCGGCGGATCGGGCAGGTCGCCGGGCTGGATCGGCCGGCCGGCGGCTTCGACCTGCAGCTGCATGACCTGCGCGTACCACTCCGGCAGCCCCTCGCCCAGGGTGCCGACCAGTACGCCGAAGACCAGCAGGTAGAGCGCGCTCATCAGCAGGCCGAACCCGACCAGCCGTCCCCCGCCGCGACCGGCGCGGAACGGCTCGAACACCGCGCCCGGCGCGGTGGGGCGGCCGTGCTCGGCCGCGTCGATCACCCGCAGCACGCCACCGATGAGCAGCGGGAACACGACCAGCGAGGCCAGGGTGGCAAGCCCGCCCACCACCATCGCCGACTGCGGGCTGCCGGACAGCGCCGACTGCAGCCCCATCTGCAGCAGGCTCGGCACCAGCGCCAGCGCGGCGACGATGGCGATCGCGCCGATCACCGCGCGCGGGTTGTTGCGCCCGAGGTTGACCGCCCGAGCCAGCCAGGACCACCCGGCGCCCGGCCCCATGGTTCGCGTCGACATGCCAGTCCGTTCCACCATTCAGACGTGGCCCACGCCACGATGGCGACATGCTACTGCATCGCCGGCGCGGCGCCGGGCGGTGGCGATCGACGCGACGCGGCCGTCACTCGGTCGGCGGCAGCACCGTCAGCACCTCCTCCACCGTGGTCAGGCCGCGCGCGACCTTTTCCGCGGCGGCCACGCGCAGGGTCCGCAGGCCTTCGCCGACCGCGGCGCGGGTGAAGGCGGCCAGTTCCATGTCGGGGCGGACCAGCGCGCGCAGGCGCGGGGTGACCGGCATCAGCTCGTAGATGCCCACCCGCCCCAGGTAGCCGGTCTTGCGGCACTCCAGGCAACCGACCGGACCGCAGGTGCCGGTGGGAATGGGCGGTGCGTCGGGGCCGGGGAACAGCGCGCGCCACGCTTCGGGCGCGAGCGGGCGCGGCGCCTTGCAGTGCGGACACAGGGTGCGCACCAGGCGCTGGGCGAGGATGCCGTTGAGGGTGGAGGCGATCAGGTAGTGCGGCAGGCCGAGGTCGAGCAGGCGGGTGATCGCCGAGGGCGCGTCGTTGGTGTGCAGGGTCGAGAGCACCAGGTGGCCGGTGAGCGAGGCCTGCACCGCCATCTGCGCGGTGTCCAGGTCGCGGATCTCGCCGATCATGATGATGTCCGGATCCTGGCGCAGCAGGGTGCGCACGCCCTGGGCGAAGCCCAGGTCGATCGCGTGGTGCACCTGCATCTGGTTGAGCTCGGGCGCGATCATCTCGATCGGATCCTCGACCGTGCACACGTTGACGTCGGAGGTGGCCAGCCGCTTGAGCGTGGAGTACAGCGTGGTGGTCTTGCCCGAGCCGGTGGGGCCGGTGACCAGCACGATCCCGTGCGGGCGGCTGGTGAGCTCCTTCCAGGTCGCCGCCTCGCCCGGGTCGAAGCCGAGCTGCTCGATGTCCTTGAACGCGGTGTCCGGGTCGAAGATGCGCATCACGCACTTCTCACCGAAGGCGGTGGGCATGGTGGACAGGCGCATCTCCACCTCGCGCCCGCCCGGCGAGCGGGTCTTGATGCGGCCGTCCTGCGGCCGCCGGCGCTCGGCCAGGTCCATGCGCCCGAGCACCTTGATCCGCGAGACCACCGCGGTCATCACCGGCGGCGGCATCTCGAACACCTGGTGCAGCACGCCGTCGATCCGGAAGCGCACCCGGCCGACGTCGCGGCGCGGCTCGAGGTGGATGTCGGAGGCGCGCTGCTCGTAGGCGTACTGCAGCAGCCAGTCGACGATGTTGACGATGTGGTGGTCGTCGGCATTGACGTCGCCGGCGCGGCCCAGCTCGACCAGCTGCTCGAAGCTCGGCGCCTGGCTGCCCTTCTCGCCGCCGTCCTGCTGTGCGCCGCGCACCGAGCGGGTGACGCCGTAGAACTCCATCGTGTAGCGGTGCAGGTCGAGCGGGTTGGCGACCACCAGCTCGATTTCCCGCCGCAGCAGGCGCTGGATGTCAGGCAGCCAGTCCAGCGCAAGCGGCTCGCTGGTGGCGATGCGCACGCGGTCCGGGCGCACTTCCACCGGCAGGATCCGGTGCCGGCGGGCGTAGGCGTGCGAGACCACGTCGGTGACCTCGGCGACCACGATCCTGGTCGGATCGATGCGCAGGTAGGGGCGGCCGCTGGCCTCGGCCAGCCACTCGGTCAACGCCTCCAGGCCCAGCTCGCTGCCCGGGCGCAGGGCCGAGGGCAGCTTGAGGTTGGCCAGCAGTACCAGCGGATGCACCGCCTCGAGTCCGCGCACGTGGCGGGCGCTGGCGCGCGCGTGCTCGGCGTCCTTGCGCGCCAGCAGGCCGTCGGCCTCGAGCGCGGCGACCACCGGCTCGAGAGCCAGCCGCCCCGGCGGCAGGCGCGCGTGGGCGGCGGCCGATGGCCTGGCGAGTGGTTCGTTCACGCGTGGCTCCGTGCCGGCCGGCGCCGGTCGCTTCGGGGTCCACCGTATACTAGCGCCCCTGCGCCAGCCGCCGAATCCCGTTTCCAGCCGATGACCGGACCCACGTTCCAGGAACTGATCGCCCGCCTCGACGCGTACTGGGCGGCGCAGGGCTGCGTGCTGGTCCAGCCGCTCGACCTGGAGGTCGGCGCCGGCACCTTCCATCCGGCCACCTTCCTGCGTGCGATCGGGCCCGAGCCGTGGAACGCGGCCTACGTGCAGCCCTCGCGCCGCCCCACCGACGGCCGCTACGGCGAGAACCCCAACCGCCTGCAGCACTACTACCAGTACCAGGTGGTGATGAAGCCCAACCCGGACAACATCGTCGAGCGCTACTTCGGCTCGCTGAAGGAACTCGGGATCGATCCGCTGGTGCACGACCTGCGCCTGGTCGAGGACAACTGGGAATCGCCCACGCTCGGCGCCTGGGGCCTGGGCTGGGAGGTCTGGCTCAACGGCATGGAGATCACCCAGTTCACCTACTTCCAGCAGGCCGGCGGCCTGGAGTGCCGGCCGGTGCTGGGCGAGATCACCTACGGCCTTGAGCGGCTGTGCATGTACCTGCAGGACTGCGACAACGTCTACGACCTGGTCTGGACGGTCGGGCCGCAGGGCGTGGTGACCTACGGCGACGTGTTCCTGCAGAACGAGCGCGAGCAGAGCGCCTACAACTTCGAGCACGCCGACGTGGCCGAGCTGTTCCACCGCTTCGACGCCTGCGAGGCCGAGGCCCTGAAGCTGGTCGAGGCCGGCTTGCCGCTGCCGGCCTACGACCAGGTGTGCAAGGCCAGCCACAGCTTCAACCTGCTCGACGCGCGCCGCGCGATCAGCGTCACCGAGCGCCAGCGCTACATCCTGCGCGTGCGCAGGCTGGCGCAGGCGGTGGCGCAGGCGTACCACGAGCAGCGCCGGAAGCTGGGCTTCCCCGGTTTGAAGACCCCGCCCAGGGCGGCCTGACCTCCTTCCTTCCCCCGCGCGCGGGGGAAGGTGCCCGAAGGGCGGATGGGGGCTCGCCGCGCGCCCCCACCCCGGCCCTCCCCCGCAAGCGGGGAGGGAGACGACACAAGGTTGAAGAATGAGCGAACAACTTCCGCTGCTGGTCGAACTGGGCACCGAGGAACTGCCGGTCAGGGCCCTGCCGGGGCTGGCGCTGGCGTTCTTCGACGGCGTGCTGGCGGCGCTGGAGCGGCGCGGCATCGCGGTCGAACGCGGCGACGCCAGGCCGCTGTACTCGCCGCGGCGGCTGGCGGTGCTGCTGCCGGGCGTGGCGGTGGAGCAGCCCGAGCAGTCCTCGGAGGTGTTCGGCCCCTACGTCAACGTCGCCCTCGACGCCGACGGCCAGCCGACCCGGGCCCTGCTCGGCTTCGCCGCCAAGGCCGGGGTGGAATGGACCGCGCTCGAACGCGCCACCGACGCCAGGGGCGAGCGCTTCGTGCTGCGCTCGGTGAAGCCGGGGGCGAAGACCCGCGACCTGCTGCCCGAGGTGCTGGCCGAGGCGATCGCCGCGATCCCGATCCCCAGGCCGATGCGCTGGGGCAACCACGACTACGCCTTCGCGCGCCCGGTCCTGTGGCTGGTGCTGCTGCTGGGCCAGGACGTGGTGGAGGCCGAGGCCTTTGGCGTGCGCGCCGACCGCTTCAGCCGCGGCCACCGCTTCCTGCACGAGCGCCCGGTGTGGATCTCCACCCCGGCCGACTACGTCGACGCGCTGCGCGGGGCCAAGGTGCTGGTGGATCCGGACGAGCGCCGCGCCCGCATCGTGGAACAGGTCGAGGCCGCGGCGGCGGCGGCGGGCGGCCGCGCCCGCATCGACGCCGACAACCTCGACCAGGTGGTCTGCCTCAACGAGTGGCCGCGCGCGGTGTCCTGCGCCTTCGACGAGGAGTTCCTGGCCGTGCCGCAGGAAGCGCTGGTGGCGACCATGGAGGCCAACCAGAAGTTCTTCCCGGTGCTCGACGCCGAGGGCCGGCTGACGTCGCACTTCATCGGCATCGCCAACATCGACCCCAGGGACGACGGCGAGATCCGCAAGGGCTACGAACGCGTGATCCGGCCGCGCTTCGCCGACGCCAAGTTCTTCTTCGTCGAGGACATGAAGCAGGGCCTGGAGTCGATGAACGCGGGCCTGGCGACCGTCACCTACCAGGCGAAGCTGGGCACCGTCGCCGACAAGGTCGCGCGCGTGGCCGCGCTGGCCGAGGCGATCGCGCCGCAGGCGGGCGTCGACCCGGCGCTGGCGCGGCGCGCTGCGCAGCTGTCCAAGGCCGACCTGCAGTCGCGGCTGGTCAACGAGTTCCCCGAACTGCAGGGCATCGCCGGACGCCACTACGCGATGCAGGACGCCGCGCTCGCCGACCTGCCGCACGCGCAGCGCGTGGCGCTGGCCAACGCGATCGACGAGGCCTGGCAGCCGCGCTTCGCCGCCGACGCGATCGCGCCCTCGCCGCTGGGCCGGGTGCTCGCCATCGCCGAGCGCCTCGACACCCTGGCCGGCGGCTTCGCCGCGGGCCTCAAGCCGACCGGCAACAAGGATCCGTTCGCGCTGCGGCGCAATGCGCTGGGGCTGGCGCGCACGCTGATCGAGGGTGGGCTCGACTTCGACCTGCGCGACCATCTCTTGCGGGCACGACGGGCCGCACTCTCCGCCTGCGTCGCGAACGCGGAGAAGGCCGTCGGCGATGCCAAGGGCGAGAAGGAAGCTGCGTCCGCCCGCAAGGCACTCGAAGAGTTCACCGCGCTTCGCGATGGCGACGCGTCTTCGGGCGTCGAGGAACTCTACGACTTCATCCTTGAGCGCCTGCGCGGCTACTACGCCGACAAAGGCGTGCCGGTGCAGCAGTTCAACGCGGTCGCGGCGATGAGGCCGGCCTCGCTGGCCGACTTCGACCGCCGCATCGCCGCCATCGGCCACTTCGCGGCCCTGCCCGAGGCCGAGGCGCTGGCCGCGGCCAACAAGCGCATCGGCAACATCCTGCGCAAGGCGGAAGACCCGATCCCCGAGTCTGTGGACCGCGCGCTGCTGCGCGAGTCCGCCGAGCTGGCGCTCGCGGCCGCCGTGGACGCGGCCATCGCCGACACCGACGGGGCCCTGGCCCGCGGCGACTACGTCGCGGTGCTCGGCCGCCTGGCCGCGCTGCGCCCGCAGGTGGACGCGTTCTTCGACGCGGTGATGGTGAACGCCGAGGACCCGGACCTGCGCCGCAACCGCCTGGCCCTGCTCAAGCGCCTGTCGGCGCGGCTGGGCAGCGTGGCGGCGATCGAGCACCTGTCGGCCTGAGTCGACGCCGGGCACGGCACGCACCGGCCTGCCCCCACCCAACCCTCCCCCGCAGGCGGGGGAGGGCTTTGGCGCGGCGTCCGTCACGGCCCGCATGCGCAGCCGCATGGGGGGCAGCCATGACGACCGCGAGGGACGGCTCCGCCCGCTGTCCACGAGGGCGCCGCGGCGGGCGTGGGAGCTGCGACGCGCACGGCGACGATCCTTCGCTCCCTCCCCCGCTGGCGCGCCCTTGCCGCATGCGCTCGCTTGCCCGCTGCGCTTCCTCGTCGGCCTGCGCCCCCTCCCTCGCCGCACTCCCTCGCCCGCTTGCACTCCCTCGCCCGCTGCGCTCGCTCGCCCGCTTGCGCCCCCTTGCCCGCTTCCGCTCCCTTGCACGCTGCGCTCGCTCCTCCGCTTGCGCTCCCTCCCCCGCTTGCGCTCCCTCCCCCGCCTGCGGGGGAGGGTCGGGGTGGGGGCACCCGCGCGACGCATGCACCTTCCCATCGTTCCAGCCTGGATCCGTTAAACGTCTTTCGACACTGCTTGGGTATCCTCCCCCGATGCGCCTCCCCCACCGCATCGCCGTCCTCGCCCTGCTGGCGCTCCTTGCCTGCGGCGCGGCGCATGCGGTCACCGTCGGCCCGGTCACGATCGTCGGGCTCAACGAGGAGATGGAGGAGAACGTGCGCGTGTCGCTGTCGCTGGTCGACGCGGCCGGGCAGGATGTCACGGGCCGGCGCCTGGGCTACCTGGTGCGGGTCGCCGAGGCCGAGGCGCGCGAGGCGCTGGAGCCGTTCGGCTTCTACTCCCCGGCGATCGAGGTCGAGCGCAACCGCGACAACGGCACCGTGGCGGTCACCCTGCGGATCGACCCGGGCGAACCGGTGCGGGTGCGCAATTCGGACATCGCGATCATCGGCGAGGGCCAGCGCGACCGCTACCTGCAGGACGATCTCGATGCCTTCATCCCCTCCCCCGGCGCGATCTTCAACCACGCCGACTACGAGGCCAGCAAGATCCGCATCAGCCGCCGCCTGACCGAGCGGGGCTATTTCGACGCCGACTTCTCCTCGCGCCGGGTCGAGGTCACCCGCGCCGAACACGCGGCCGACATCGAGCTGGTCTGGACCAGCGGCCCGCGCTACGACATGGGCCCGACCACGATCGAGCAGGAGCGCCCGATCATCCGCCAGGACCTGCTCGAGAAGCTGGTGTACTGGGAGGAAGGCCAGTACTACCACCAGGGGCGCCTCGACCGCCTGCGCACCTCGCTCTCGCGCCTGGACTACTTCGGCGACATCGAGATCACTCCGCATCCGGACCAGGCGGTGGACAACCGCGTGCCGGTGACGGTCAAGCTCACCCCGGCCAAGCGCAGCATCTACACCGCCGGCGTGAGCTACGGCACCGACAGCGGCCCCGGCGTGCGCCTGGGCGTGGAGCGGCGCTACGTCAACACCCGCGGCCACAAGGCGCTGGCGCAGGTGGACCACGCGCGCAAGCGCAAGACCCTGACCCTGCAGTACCGCATCCCCGCGTTCGCCTGGCGCGACGGCTGGTACACGGTCAGCGCCCAGGCCTACGACGAGCAGACCGACTACATCGACACCCGGCGGGTGGAACTGGTCGGCAGCCGCAGCGGGCGCTACAACCGCCACCTCGACCTGGTCGCGTCGGTGCACGTGCTGCGCGAGCGCTGGCTGTACGCCGACGACGGCGTCGCCGGCCGCGCGGTGGACCCCGAATACCGCTATGCGACCTTCACCTTCCCCTCGGTGCGCGCCGACTACCGCAACCTCGACAACCTGGTGTTCCCGCGCAGCGGCGTCGGTGGTTCCCTGGTGCTGCGCAGCGGCGTGGAAGGCGCGGGGTCGGACGCCAGCTTCCTGCAGCTGCACGCGCGTGCGACCACGTTCAAGGGCCTCGGCGACGACGCACGCCTGATCCTGCGCGCCGAGGCCGGCTACACCTGGACCAGCGCCCTGGTCGACATGCCGCCGAGCCTGCGCTTCTACGCCGGCGGCGAGCGCAGCATCCGCGGCTACGAATGGCGCGAGGTGGGCCCGCGCCTGACCCGCTACGAACGCGACGAGGCCGGCAACCTGCACGAGACCGGCTATCTGGCCACCGGCGCGCGCAACGTACTCACCGCCAGCATCGAGTACGAGCGCTACTTCCTCGAGGACTGGGGCGCGGCCGTGTTCATCGACAGCGGCAGCGCCTTCGACGACCGGCCGGACTGGCACACCGGCGTGGGCGTCGGCCTGCGCTGGCGCTCGCCGGTGGGGCCGCTGCGGCTCGACATCGCGCGCGGACTGGACGACCCGGACTCGGCGTTCACCGTCGGCCTGAGCATCGGCACGGAGTTCTGAGATGGCCCTGCGACGCCAGCCGCGGCTGCCCGACGACATCACGCCCGAGGAGCGCGAGCGCCGCATCGCCGAGCTGCGCGAACGCCGGCGGCGGCGCATGCGCGTGCTCGCGGTGCGCAGCGCGATCGGCACCGCGGCGCTGCTGGTGCTCGGCGCGGCGCTGCTGTACTGGCTGCTGGCCACGTTCGGCGGGCGCGACTTCCTGCTGGCGCGCATCGCCGGCCTGCTGCCGGCCGGCACCGAACTGACCTGGTCGGGCGCCGAAGGCCCGGCCTCCGGGCCGCTGGTGATCCACGACCTGCGCTACGTGCAGCGCAGCTGCCCCGACGTCGACGGCAAGCCGGTCGCGTTCGACGGCTGCACGGACCCCGCCGTGCTCACCTTCACCGCGCGCCGGGTGGTGCTGGACCCGCAGATCACGCCACTGGTCGGGCGACGCCTGCGCCTGGACGCGCTGGACGTCGAACAGGCCACGCTCGACCTGCCGGTGACCGACTCGGAGTTCGAGCTGCCGACCTGGCCGGAGGTACTGCCGCGCATCGACCTGCCGCTGGCGCTGGAGTCGGACGCGATCCGGGTCGATGGCCTGCGCGTGACCCGCGCCGGTGCGCCGCTCATCGACATCGCGAGCATCCGCGGCGGCCTCGACGCGCGCCGCGACGACCTGCGCGTGCACCGGCTGGTGGTCGACAGCGACCGCGGCCTGTTCAGCGCCGACGGCCGCTACGCGCCGCGCGACAACTACCGCACCGACCTCGTCGCCACCGCGGTGCTGCCGGCGCCGTTCGCGCGGCCGCGGCCGCGCGTGGGCCTGATCGCGCGCGGCGACCTCGACCACATGGACCTGGCCATCGGCGGCCGCGCGCCCGGCCCGCTGCGCGCGCACGTGGGCCTGCGCGGCAAGCGCTGGACCCTGCGCGCGCGCACCGACGCGCTCGATCCGTCCCTGCTCGCCGGCAGCGGCGAGCCCGGCACGCCGCTGGCGTTCTCGTTCGAGGCCGACGGCCAGGGCGGCGATGCCAACCTGCAGGGCGAGTTGCGCCGCGGCGACCTGCACACGGTCGTGCGGCCGTCGAGGCTGCGCCTGCGCGAGCGGGTGCTGGAGCTGCACCCGCTGGTGGTGGACGTGTTCGAAGGCCGCATCACCGCCACCGGCCGCGGCGACTTCAGCCGGCCCGACGACGACGATTTCCGCTTCACCGTGGAAGCCACGGGCCTGCGCTTCGGCGGCCAGCCGGCGGCCCCGGATCCGCAGCCGGCCGATCCCGCGCCGGCGATCGGCGTGGACGCCGCGCTGGAGATCGCCGGGCGCAGCGCCGACTGGACCGTCTCGGGCACCGGCGACATCCGCCGCGACGACCTGCGCGCCAGCATCGAGCTCGACGGCCGCGGCGACCTCGACCGGCTGGTGCTGCGCACCCTGCGCGCGCAGGCGCCCGGCGGCGCGCTCGAGGCGAACGGCGAGGTGGCGTGGGCGCCGGCGCTGGCCTGGGACATCCAGGCGCGGATGGCGGGCTTCGACCCGGGCTATTTCGTGTCGGGCTGGGACGGCGCGGTCGACGGACGCCTCGCCGGCACCGGCCGGCAGCGCGCCGATGGCGGGATCGACCTGCAGGTCGAGGCCAGCGACCTGGGCGGCTCGCTGCGCGGCCGGCGCCTGTCGGGCCAGGCGCGGTTCGCGATGCAGGGCGCCTCGCCATCGAAGCCTCGCAACGATTTCGAGGGCACGGCCGACCTCGGCCTCGGCGACAGCCGGGTGCAGGCCGAAGGCCGGCTCGACGCGCGGGTCGAACTCGACGCGCGCTTCGCCCCGCTGCAGCTGGCCGACCTGCTGCCCGATGCCGCCGGCAGCCTGCGCGGCACGCTGCGCGCACGCGGCCCGCGCCAGGCGCCCGACGTCGAGGCCGACGTGCAGGGCAGCGGCCTGCGCTGGGCCGGCTACGGCGCGTCCTCGCTTACCCTGCGCGGCCGCCTGCCGTGGTCGCGCGGCGACGGCGCGCTGGTGCTGGACGCGGCCGGCGTGGACGCGGGCCTCGCGCTCGAATCCATCCACGTCGCCGCTGCGGGCGCGGTCGAGGACCTGCGCCTGGAGGCGTCCGCGCGCAGCGGCGCGATCGGCACGCTCGACTTGCGCGGCACCGCCACGCGCCGCGGCAGCGGCTGGCGCGGCGAGGTCTCCACCCTGCAGCTGGCGCCGGTGCGCGGCGCGGCCTGGCGGCTGCAGTCGCCGGCAAGCTACGCGGTGGCCGGCGCCGCGTGGTCGCTGTCGCGCAGCTGCTTCGTCGCCGAGGGCGGCGGCTCGCTGTGCGCGCAGGCGCAGTGGCCGCGCAGCGGGTTGCAGGTCGAAGCGGTGCAGCTGCCGCTGGCCCTGGTCGAGCCCTACCTGCCCGATCGCGAGGGCGGCCGCCGCTGGAGCCTGCGCGGCGACATCGACCTCGACGGCGAGGTGCGCCCCGCCGGCCGTGCCTGGCAGGGCCGCGTGGCCCTGCGCTCGGCCGACGCGGGCCTGCGCAGCAGCCAGCGTTCGCGGCGCGACCTGCTACAGCTGGGCAACCTGCGCTTCGACGCCAGCTTCGATCCGGCGCGGCTGCAGGCCGAGCTCGCCGCGGCCCTCAACGACGACGGCCGGATCACCGCGCGCGTGGCCACCGGCTGGGATCCGGGCTCGCCGCTGTCGGGCACGATCGAGGTCGACACCGACGAGCTGACCTGGCTGGAACTGTTCTCGCCGGACATCGTCGAACCCGCCGGCCGGCTCACCGCCGACCTGCAGCTGGCGGGCACGCGCGCCCAGCCCGCGCTCGCCGGCCAGGCGCGGCTCGCGGACTTCAGCACCGAGCTGCCGGCGCTGGGCATCCTGCTCGAGGAAGGCGACGTGCGCCTGCAGGCGCAGGCCGACGGCAGCGCGCTCATCGCCGGCGAGGTGGGTTCGGGCGAGGGCCGGCTCGCGGTCGACGGCAGCCTGAGCTGGCGCGATGCCAGTGCGCCACTGGTGCTGCGGCTGCACGGCGACGGCGTGCTGCTGGCGAACACCCGCGACCTGCGGGTGGTCGCCGATCCCGACGTGGAGGTGCGCTACGCCGCGCGCCAGCCGCTGCGCGTGACCGGCACGGTCACCGTGCCCAGCGCGGTGATCGACCTGGAGCGGCTGGACCAGGGCGTGTCCGCCTCGCCCGACGTGGTGGTGCTCGACCCGGTCGATCCCGAGCGCGGCGCGGCCTCGCCGCTGCAGCTCGACCTCACCCTGGCCATGGGCGAGGACGTGCGCCTGCGCGGCTTCGGCCTGGACGGCACCCTGGGCGGCAGCCTGCGCGTGCGCGCCCAGCCCGGGCGCGAGATGGTCGGCAACGGCACGCTCGACGTGGGCGGGGTGTACAGCGCCTACGGCCAGCGGCTGCGGATCACCCGCGGCCGCCTCGGGTTCAACGGCCCGGTCTCCGATCCGCTGCTCGACATCCGCGCCGAGCGCAAGATCGAGGCCCATGGCGTCACCGCCGGCATCACTGTCAGCGGGCGCGCCTCGGCGCCACGGGCCGATGTCTGGACCGATCCGTCCAGCGACGAGTCGCAGGCACTGTCCTATCTGGCCCTGGGCCGCCCGCTGTCGAACCTGAGCAGCGCCGAGGGCCAGCAGCTCGACGCCGCGGCCGCGGCGCTCACCGCCGGCGGCAGCATGCTCGCCGGGCAGCTGGGCACGAAGCTCGGCCTGGACGATGCCGGGGTATCCGAATCGCGCGCGCTCGGCGGCAGCGTGCTGGGCATCGGCAAGCAGCTCTCGCCGCGCCTGTACCTGGGCTTCGGCGTCTCCCTGCTCGGCACCGGCCAGGTGCTCACGCTCAAGTACCTGCTGCGCCGCGGCTTCGACCTCGAGATCGAATCGAGCACGCTCGAGACCCGCACCTCGGTCAACTACCGCCGCGAAAGCGACTGAGCCGGGCCCTCCCCCGCTCGCCGGGTCGACCGGCCTGTCGCAGCCGGCGCGCGCCCCCCGCCAGCCGGGCGGTGCTAAAGGAATCGCCCTTGCCTCCGTTACCGATGGAACAAAGGCCCATGCGGGTCCGGGATCGGACCGGGGAGGAGACCGATGACCGCACGACCCACCGTGCTGCTGTGCGACGACTCGCGCGCCCTGCGCATGCTCGCCGCCGGGCAGCTCGAGGAAGCAGGATTCGAGGTGGTCGGCGAGGCCGGCAACGGCGTGCAGGCGCTGGAGCAGTACCGCGCGCTGCGGCCCGACCTGGTCCTGCTCGACCTGGTGATGCCCGAATGCGACGGCCGTCAGGCCCTCTCGCGCATCCTCGAGCACGACCCGCGGGCGCGGGTGGTGATCCTCAGTTCTCTGGGCGCGCAAAGCGACATCGAGCAATGCCTGCGCATGGGCGCGCGCTCCTACCTGCAGAAGCCGATCGATCCCGACGCGATGGAACGCGTGCTGCGCCAGGCGCTGGCCTGAGCGGGCGGGCCGACTTTCATCCGGAGGCGAGATGGCGGCGAAATTCCTGGGCCAGTTCCTGCTCGAACGCGGCGTGATCACCGCGCCACAGCTGCTGGCCGCGATCCAGGCGCAGCGCGCCTCCAACCTCCTGCTGGGCGAGCTGGCCGTGCAGCGGGGCCTGCTCGACGAGGCCCAGGCGCGGCGGATCAACCAGCGCCAGCGGGTGGAAGACCGGCAGTTCGGCGACATCGCGCTGGAACTGGGCCTGCTCGACCAGGCCCAGCTCGACGCGCTGCTCGAGGCGCAGCGGGCCGGCCGCAAGCGGATCGGCGAGGTGCTGGTGGAACAGGGAGCGATCGACCCGGGGCGCCTGGAACAGGAACTGGCCCTGCACCAGGTCGACCGCGAGCACGCACGCAGCACGCTCGACCGGCTGGTCGCCAGCCATCCGCAGGGCGACCTGGCCACGCGCGTCATCGCCCTGTGCACGCGGCTGTTCCCGCGCATGCTCGGCGCGCAGTGCCAGGCCGCCACGGTGCTCTCGCCGCCGCAGCTGGGCATGTGGCCATGTACCGCGCACGTGCGGGTGGAGGGCGCGCATCCGCTGGACATCGGCCTGGCCTGCGACCTCGACAGCGCGCGGGCGCTGGCCTGCGCACTGCTCGGCCTCGCCCCGGCGGACTGCGACGACGCGCTGGCACTCGACGCGCTGGGCGAGATGGTCAACGTGCTGATGGGCTACGCCGTGCGCGAGGTGCTGCCCGACGACGACGCCAGCTACCGCGCGCTGCCGCCCGACCACGCGGTGCCGGCCTCGGCGCTGGCCGCGGACCGCAAGCGCAGCATCGCCGTGCTGCTGGGCTCGCAGCTGGGCGACTTCGTGCTGCTGCTGGCCCGCCCGCAGCCACCCTGCACCGCCCCGTAGGAGCGGCTTCAGCCGCGACCGACTGAGCCCGCTTCGCCTTCCGGCGTGGATGCGCATGCGCTGTCTCGCCGCGCGCAGGTGCGAGGCGCCATCTGCCCCGATCCGCCCGGCCGCGGTCGAAGCGGCGGGCCTGCGGCCGGTGGCTCGCGGCCGTTGCGATCCGCGCGGTCGCGGCTGAAGCCGCTCCTACAGGGGGTGGCGAAGCGGTGGGTGTCAGGCCGCCGAGCGCGACTGCCCGCGGTGCCGGCCCTCGGCAACCTCCTCGACCAGCTTGGCGCAGAACGCGGGCAGGTCCTCGGGCGTGCGGCTGGTGACCAGGCCCTCGTCCACCACCACTTCCTCGTCCACCCACGTCGCGCCGGCGCGCTCGAGGTCGCGGCGGATGTTCGGCACCGAGGTGACGGTGCGGCCGTCGAGCACGTCGGCATCGGCCAGCACCCAGGGCCCGTGGCAGATCGCGCCCACCGGCTTGCCCGTGGCGAAGAAGCCGCGGACGAAGGCCAGCGCGCGTTCGTTGGCGCGCAGGGCGTCGGGGTTGAACAGGCCGCCCGGCACGACCAGCGCGTCGTAGTCGCCGGCATCGGCATCGTCGAGGCCGACGTCGACCTGCACCTGGCGGGCCTTGTCGAAATGTTCGAAGCCCTGCAGCGGGCCGTTCCCGGGCGACACCACGTGGACCGTGGCGCCCTGCGCCTTCAGCGCCTCCAGCGGCTCGAACAGCTCGGACTGCTCGAAGCCGTCGGTGGCGAGGATCGCGACGCGCTTGTCTTCCAGCTGGTTCATCGCACTGCTCCTGGTGGGGGTTGGAGTGCCGCAGCCTAGGCGACGCGGCGATCAGCCGGCGCGAAGGAAACGTGCACGGCGGGTCAAGGCGCCGGCCACGCGCCGCGGCGTCCCGGCGCTGTCCATCGCCGTCCTGGCGTGTACGCTGCGGCCTCGGCGTTCAGACGTGTCCTGGCGAAGGTGACGACCACCCTCTTCCGCAGCGCGCTCGCGACCATGCTGGCGCTGGCCGCCCTGGTGCTGGTCAACCTGGCCGGCGCGCGCGTGTCCGACGCGATCCCCGCGCTCGCCGGCGATGCGCGATTGGCCGCGGACCTGGCCTGGCTGTGGCTGGGCGGACTCGCGGCCGCCTGGCTGGCCGCCGCGCTCGCGCCCGTGGCCAAGGGCCTGCATGTCCTCGTGCTGTTTGCGGCGGTCGGCGTGGTCGCCATCCGCTGGGCGCTGGGTGCGTGGGGCGACTTCCCCGCCTGGTTCACGATCGGCGTGCTGGCCGGGCTGCCGCTGCAGGCCGGCGCGGGCGCATGGCTGGAAAGGACTCGACGACGCGGCGCGTGAGGCGCCGTTGGCGACGGGTCAGCGGCGGGGCAGCGCGGCGCGGATCGCCCACAGGCCGCCGATGCCGGCCACCCATGACGACAGCGGCACGCCGAGGAAGGCGGGGCCGCCGGCCTCGAGCGCGTACAGCACCGCGGCCACGATCAGCAGCCCCACGCCGAGGATCGCGGCCACGATGCTGCGCTGCATGCCGCGCAGCGCGTGGCTGATCGCCACCACGTCCGGCGAGCGCATCTGCAGCTCGTGCCGGCCCTCGACCTGCTGTTCCAGCCAGGCGTGCAGCAGCCGCGGCACCTCGGGCGCGCGGGTCATCATCTCCGGCACCCGGCGGCGGAGCTCGGCGGCCAGCCGCTGAGGGCTGTAGCGCTCGGCCAGGATCCGCTCCAGCACCGGGCGGGCCACCGCCCAGATGTCGATCTTCGGGTCGAGCAGGCGGCCGATGCCCTCGATCGTGAGCAGGGTCTTCTGCATCAGGATCAGCTGCGGCTGCAGGGTCAGCTCGTAGCGGCGCGCGGTGCGGAACAGCTTGCCCAGCACCTCGCCCAGCGAGATCTCCGACAGCGGCCGGGTGAAATACGGCTCGCACACCGCGCGCGCCGCGGCCTCGAGTTCCTCGATCCGGATGTGCGCCGGCATCCAGCCGGCCTCGACGTGCAGCTCCGCGACCCGGCGGTAGTCGCGGTTGAAGATCGCCATGAAGTTCTCGGCGAGGTAGTACTGGTCCGCGCTCGAGAGCTGGCCCATGATCCCGAAGTCCAGGGCGATGAAGCGCGGGTTGTCGCGGCGGTCGGGATCGACCCAGATGTTGCCGGCGTGGGCGTCGGCGTGGAAGAAGTTGTCGCGGAACACCTGGGTGTAGAACACCCGCACGCCCTTGGCCGCGAGCGCCTTGCGGTCGATGCCGGCGGCGTCGAGCGCGGCGATGTCGTCGCTGTTGATGCCGCGCACGCGTTCGAGCGTGAGCACGCGCTGGGTGGTGTGGCTCCAGATCGGCTCGGGCACGTAGAGATCGGGCGAGTGCAGCCAGTTGCGGCGCAGGACCGAGGCGTTGGCGCCCTCGCGCTGCAGGTCGAGCTCGGCCGCCAGCGTGTTCTCGATCTCGGCCACGACCTCGCGCGGGCGGATCTTGTCGGCGTTGGGATGGGTGCGGTCGACCAGCGCGGCGAGGCTGCGCAGCAGGCCCACGTCCTGCGCGATGCGGCGGTCGATGCCCGGGCGCAGCACCTTCACCACGACCTCGCGCGGCGGCGCGTCGCCAACCGGATGCAGGGTGGCGGCGTGGACCTGGGCGATCGAGGCCGAGGCCAGCGGCTCGGTGTCGAAGGAGGCGAACAGGACGTCCACCGGCGCCTGCAGCTCGGATTCCACGATCGAGCGCGCGGTGTCGCCGTCGAACGGCGCCACCTGGTCCTGGAGCAGGGCCAGCTCGTCCACCAGGTCGGGCGGCAGCAGGTCGCGGCGGGTGGAAAGGATCTGGCCGAACTTGACGAAGATCGGCCCCAGCTCCTGCAGCGCCAGGCGCAGGCGCGCGCCGCGCGAGCGCGCGGCGATGTCGCCGGCGGCGCGCGGCACGAACGGCCGCATCAGTTTGAGCCAGCGCTCGGCCGGGGTGTCGTCCAACAGGTCGTCGAGGCGGTAGCGCAGCAGCACCCGGCCGATGCGCGCGGCGCGCAGCAGCGTGCTCAAGCCGGGCTCCCCTGGCGCAGGCGCGCGACCCGCGCGGCGAGCCGGTCGGCGTCCTCGCGCAGCGCGTCGACGTCGTCGAGGAAGGCGTCGAGCTCGGCGCGCGCGACCACGTCGCGCGATTCCTCGGTCACGAATTCGGCCGCGCTGCGGGCCAGGCCCGAGCCCAGCGCGCGCAGCTGGCGCAGGGCGCCGGCGAAGGCGTTGGCCAGCTGCACCCCGGCGACCTCGCCGAACACCGAGACGAACGGCTGCTGCCAGTCCGGATCGAAGCGGGTGGCCAGGCGCTGGAGGTGGCGGGCCAGCTCGGCGTCGCCGGATACGCGCACGCGGCCCGGAGGCGTGGACTCCTCGCGGCGCAGCAACGGCAGCTGGGCGAGCAGGCCGCCCAGGGTGGTGCGCACCGCGAGATCGGGCTCGACCGACTCGTCCACTGGGCCCACCGCCAGGCGCTCGCCGGACACCGTCAGCGACAGGGCCAGCAGGGGCGCTTCCAGCGCGAGGCTGACATGGCGCCCGTCCAGGCGCGCGAGCGCATCGCGCGTCTCGGGGTCCAGTGCCAGCGCGCGGTTGAGGGCGGCTTCGAGCGCGCGCCCGGCCAGCGGCTTGAGTGCGTCGAGGGGGGAAGGCATGGGCGAGGCCATGCCGCATTGTAGCCGCGCGCCGGGCGCCGGCGCGGTCCATGCGGCGGTCGCGGACGGCCGGCGTCGGCCAGACGCAGGAAGGCCCGCCTCGCGGCGGGCCCTCCGGTCCTCGACTGCCCGTGGTGGCGCTAGACGCGGCGGCCGCGCAGCATCGAGACGATGGCCAGGATCACGAACACGACGAACAGGATCCAGGCGATGTTGGTGGCGGCGCCCGCCACGCCGCTGAAGCCGAGGACGGCGGCGATGAGGGCGATGACGAAGAAGATGACGGCGTATCTGAGCATGGGGAGCGTCTCCGGTGCAGCGGCCCGCGGCCGCAGTGATGGTGTGCAGGCGGAACGCTACGCACCGCGCGGTCGTGGGCCGGTGAGCGCGGGGTGAGTCCGTCGTGAAGGCGCGGCGCGGCGGGCATGAAATCAAGGCACCAGGGCGCGACGCTCACGCCGCCCTGACGCGTCGCGGCAGGCTGCCGTTCAGCCGCGCCAGGCCGCGCGCAGCCGCTCCAGGCCTTCGGCGATCGGGACCTTCGGCACGTAGCCGAAATCGCGCCGCGCCGGCTCCATCGAGTACCAGTGGGTGGTGCTGAGTTGCTCGGCGAGGAAGCGCGTCATCGGCGGCTCGCCGCGCAGCCGCAGCAGCGGCCACAGCGTTTCGCACAGGGCGCCGACCGCGTAGGCGACCGGGAACGGGATCGTGCCCTCGACCCGCGGCGCGCCGGCAGCCTCGAGCAGCGCGTTGACGATCTCGCGCGTGGGCCTGGGCTCGCCGTTGCTGATGAAGTAGGCGCGGCCCGCGCAGGCCGCGCCCGGCGCGAGGTGCTCGAACGCATCGAAGTGCGCCTGCGCGGCGTTGTCGATGTAGGTGGTGTCGATGCGGTTGCGGCCGTCGCCGACAAAGCGCAGGCGCCCGGCCTTCGCGCGTTCGACCAGGCGCGGCAGGATCTGCTGGTCGCCCGGGCCCCAGATCAGGCGCGGGCGCAGCGCGACCGTCGCCAGGCGCGCGCCGTCGGCCAGCTCGCTGCCGTTCGCCGCCAGCACTTCCTTTTCCGCGATGGTCTTGGTCGCCGCGTAGGGCGCCTTGAAACCCTCGCCATAGGGCACGGTGTCGGCGGTCCCGCCTTCGACCGGATGCGTGCGCCGGTGGGTCACGCTCGGCGTGGAGGTGTAGACCAGGCGTCCGATTCCCAGTGCGCGGCAGGCGGCCAGCACGTTCCGGGTACCGACCACGTTGGCCTGGAAATAGCCGTCGTAATCGCCCCAGGCGCCGGCCTTGGCGGCGTTGTGGAAGATGGCTTCGGCGCCGCGCGCGGCCTCGAGCACCGCCTGCGCGTCGGCGAGGTCGCCTCGCACCTGGCGCACCCCCAGCGCATCGAGCGCGGGGTAGTGTCCGCGGTTGAAGCTCACCACCTCGTGGCCGCGTTCGACCAGGCCGCGGCACAGGGCCTGGCCGAGGAAACCGCCGCCGCCGGTCACCAGGATCCTCATTGCGCGCCTCCCAGTCGTTGGCCTGCCCACGCGGCCAGCTTCTCGCGGCCGATCTTGGCATTGTGGCGGATGTCCACCGGGAAGCGCGGATGGAACAGGAAGGCGTCGATGCGCGCGGTGTGCGGGTAACGCGCGCCGGTCGCGCGCAGCTCGCGCTCGATGCGCGCGTGCTCGCCCGCGGGCACGCCGGCATTGGCCTCGACGCACAGCACCGCGCGCTGCGCGCCCGGCGCGCCGATGCCGACCAGCGCGGTGCGGCGCACGTCCGGATGGACGTTGAACACCGGCTCGACCTGCTCGGTGTACAGCGGCCCGTCGGCGGTCTCGACCCGCTGCGACTTGCGTCCACAGAACCACAGCCGGCCATCGGCATCGAACCAGCCCACGTCGCCCATGCGATGCACGATGCGCTCCGAACCGTCCGCCAGGCGCTCGCGGATCTTCGCCAGCGCGGTCTGCGCCTCGCGGTTGAAGTAGGCGTCGGTGGCGGTGGGACCGGCCACGGTGATCTCGCCCACTTCGCCCGGTGCGACAAGCAGGTCATCGGACCACTCCGCGACCGGGTCGTCGCCGATGCGGATGATGCGCACCTCGTTCGGCGGCACCGGGCGGCCGACGCAGGTGCCGGCGCCCTGCTCGGTGCGCTCGCGCAGCGACAGCAGCTCGCGGCCCTCGATCACCGCCACCGGCAGGCATTCGGTGGCGCCGTAGGGCGTCCAGAACCGCGCATCGTCCGGCAGCAGTTCCAGCATCCGCGCCACCACCTCCGGCGGCACCGGCGCGCCGGCCGACGTCACGCGCCGCAGCGTGGGCAGCGGCGCGCCATGGTCGGCCAGCACCCGCATCAGCGCCGGCGAACCGAACAGCTGGTCGGCGCCGAAGCGGGCGATCGCCGCATGCAGCTTGCGCGGGTCAGCCGCGGCCGGGCGGGTGGGGTCCATGTCGGGAATGATCGAGGTCAGCCCCAGCGCGGGATCGAACAGCGCGAACGGCGGGAAGGTCGGGAAATCGACCCCGCCCGGTGCGATCCCGAACGCGTCGCGCAGCATCCCGACCTGGGCGACGAAGTGGCGATGGCGGTAGACCACGCCCTTGGGCACGCCGGTCGAGCCGCTGGTGAACAGGATCGCGGCGACGTCGTCCGCCCCGGTGTCGGCCGGCGGCGGCGCGGCGCCCGTGCCCTCGCGCTCGACCCGGGCCAGCGTGGCATCGGCGAGCAGCGCCCAGCGCCCGGTCGTCACCCGCACCCGCGCCGACTTCGCCCAGCCCAGCAGCACCCGCGCCAACTGCGCCAGCGGGATGCCGATGAAGGCCTCGGGCCTGGCCTCGTCCAGGCACTGCCGCAGCGCGCGCCGGTCGATGCCCGGATCCACCAGCACCGGCACCGCGCCGGCCTTGAACAGGGCGAACATCAGCAGGAAGAACTCCGGCGTCGGCCGCACCATCAGCACCGTGCGGGTGCCGCGCACGATCCCGCGCCGGGCCAGGCCCGCGGCGATCGCGTCGCTGCGGGCGTCGAGTTCGCCATAGGTGAGCGCCTGGCCGTAGCGCCCGTCGCGACCCGGGCAGCGCATCGCCACGCGGTGGGGCGCCTGGGCGGCCAGGCGCGGCAGGGCGGCGGCGATGTTGCATGGGGCATCGGGCGCCGGGGCGGCACTCGGGTCCTGGGCCATGGCGGGGTCCGGGTCGCGAAAACCGGCATTATCGCCCGCCCTGTCGGCGCGGGCCTCTTGCACGGGCACCGCCGGGCCGGGAAAAATCGCGCCCGATCCAGATCCTGCCCGCCGCCGTGCATCCCTGCCTGAGTTGTGGCGCGTGCTGCACGCGCTATCGCGTCGCCTTCCACTGGCTCGAATCGGACGAGGTCGCCGAAGGCGGCGTGCCCGCGGAACTGACCGAGCGCCTGGACGCACACCGGCTGTGCATGCGCGGCACCCGCAGCGAGCCGGTGCGCTGCGTGGCGCTGGACGCGCGCATCGGCGAGTACTCGCGCTGCACGATCCATCCGCGGCGGCCGTCGGTGTGCCGCGAGGTGGAGGCGTCGTGGGAATCCGGCCGGCCCAGCCGCCAGTGCGACCAGGCCCGGATCGCGCATGGCCTGGCGCCGCTCACCGCCGCCGACTGGCGCTGGCGCGACGCCGCCGGCAACGACGATGACGGCCGCCCCGACGACAACGGCGATCCGCCCCCGGCGCCTCGGCTGCCGCCGATCGCGGCCTGAACTCAGAGCGGGTGGCGGTCGAGGAAGCCGCGGATTGCCGGCACCAGCACCTCGTGCCGGTCCTCGAGCACGTAGTGGCCGGCGTCCTCGAAGGCGTGCACCTCGGCCTGCGGCCAGTCGCTCCGGAAACGGGCGAGGAAATCGCGGTCGAACACGAAGTCCTTCAGCCCCCAGCCGATGAAGGCGGGGCGGTCGGCGTACTCGCGCAGGCGCTGGCCCGAGGCCTCCACCAGCGGCCAGGCGCGGTCGCCCGGGCGCAGCGGGATGTCCTGCATGAAGCGCACGGTGGCGATGCGGTTGGCCCAGCTGTCGTAGGGCGCGACGTAGGCGCGGCGCACCTCGCGCGGCATGCGCCGCTCCACGCCCAGCCACGAGGCGCCCGCCGAGAATGCGTTGAAGCCGCGGATCACCAGTTCGCCGATGTTGTAGTCGCGGCCCAGCGCGATCTGCCAGGGCATGGGCTTGCCGGCCGGCATCGGGAACGCGGCGGTGTTGAGCACCACCAGGCGCCGTACCCGCGGCATGCGTTCGAGCGCCCAGCCGAAGCCGATCATCCCGCCCCAGTCGTGCACCGCCAGGGTCAGCGGGCCGTCGATGCCCAGGTGCTCGAGCAGCGCCTGCAGGTCGTCCACCCGCGACTGCAGGGTGTAGTCGTAGCGCGGCAGCGCGTCGCGGTCGTCGTCGGGCTTGTCCGACAGGCCCATGCCGACGTGGTCGGGCACCACCACCCGGTAGCGGTCGCGCAGCCCGCGCACCAGGTGCCGCCAGTAATAGCTCCACGAGGGATTGCCGTGCAGCGCCAGCACCACCTCGCCGTCGCGCGGACCCTCGTCCAGGTAGTGCATCCGGATCCCCGGCCGCACTTCGAAACGGTGGCTGGCGAAGTCGTAGTCGGGGAAGGACACGGGCGCGTACGCGGGAACGGGGTGCGCATTGTAGCCGGCTCACCAGGCTGAACCCGGCCGCCGCCTGCCGCGCCGGGGAACCTGTACCCTAGGGCGCATCGACGGGAACGCTTCCAGCATCCGCCAACCGCCCCGGGACGGTGACGCAGCGCCGTGCCTGCGCGCGCACCTGCGCGCCGCCACGGCCGACCTTCACGCGCGCGTCGATGCGCTGTTCCCGCGCGGGTTGGACACGGTCGATGCCTACCGCCGCTACCTGCTCGGCATGCACCGCTTCGCCGTCGACTATGAATGCGCCACCGGCGCGCTGCCGCGCCGGTCGGCGTGGCTGGCCGGCGACCTCGCCGCGCTGTCGCTGCCGCCGCTGCCGGCGGAAGGACGCTGCGTCCCCGTCGCCGGGCATGCCGCGCGGCTGGGCTGGCACTACGTGATGGCCGGCAGCAGCCTCGGCGCGCGCAGGCTGCTGCGCGACGCGCGCCGGCTCGGCTTCGGACCGGGCCGGGGCGGCGACTTCCTCGCCCGCCACGCCGAAGGCGAGGACTGGAACGCCGTGCTCGCGCAGCTGCGCGGACACGGCGCGGACGACGAGGCGCGCGGCGCCGGGGCGGTGGCCGGCGCGCGCGATGCCTTCACTCTCGTGTACACCTGCTTCGAGCGCAGCTTCGACCGCATCCCCATGCCATTGCCAGAGGACTGCCGATGACCCCGGAACTCGAACGCGCCCTGCAGGCCTGCGCCAGCGAGCCGATCCACCTGTCCGGCGCGATCCAGCCGCATGGCTACCTGGTCAGCTCCCGGCTGCCGGACTGGACCATCACCAACGTCTCGGCCAACGTCGAGGAACTCACCGGCGCGGCGCCGGAGGCGATGCTGCGCCGCTCGCTGCGCGAGTTCATCACCGACGACGTGATCCAGGCAATCGCCGAGACCATCGGCTTCAGCGATCCCGGCGCGCCGGCCCAGCGCGCGGCGGTGGCGAACATCGGCCCGTCGGCGAAGCTGTGCGAGGTCAGCGTGCATGCCGCCGAAGGCCTGGTCCACATCGAGATCGAGCCGCACGTGCACGGCGCCGGCGACCGTTCGCCCACGCTGGTGGCGCAGGCGATGATCGCGCGCATCGCCCAGGGCCTCGACGAGGCGGGCTTCCACGAGCGCGTGGCCGAGCAGGTGCGCAAGCTCACCGGCTACGACCGGGTGATGGTGTACCGCTTCCGCCACGACGACTCGGGCGAGGTGGTGGCCGAATCGCGCGAACCGGACATGCCCCCCTACCTCGGCCTGCGCTACCCGGCCTCGGACATCCCGCCGCAGGCGCGCCGGCTGTACCTGCACAGCCGGATCCGGGTGATTCCCGACGCGCGCTACCGCCCGGTGCCGATCCTGCCCGACCGCAATCCCGGCGGCGGTCCGCTTGACCTGAGTCAGCTCTCGCTGCGCAGCGTCTCGCCGGTGCACCTGGAGTACCTGGCGAACATGGGCGTGGCCGCGTCGATGTCGATCTCGATCGTCGCCGGCGGCCGGCTGTGGGGCCTGATCGCCTGCCACCACCGCACGCCGCGGCCGGTGCCCGCGGGCATCCGCGCCGCGGCCGACCTGTTCGGCCTGTTCGTCTCGATGCGCGTGGCCGCGCGCGAACAGCAGGAGGCGGCGCGGCTCGAGGAGGAGGCGCGCGGTGTGCGCGACACACTCGCCCAGCGCCTGTCCGCCGCCAGCGATCCGCGCTTGGCGCTGCCGGCCGAGCTGGAACTGCTGCAGCGCGCAGTCCCGGCCGACGGCGTGGTGCTGCTGCAGTCCGGCCATTGGCACGCGGCCGGCCGTTGCCCGCCGCCGGAGCGCATGCCCGACCTGCTCGCCTGGCTGTGGCGCGCGGCCACGCCCGGCGCGCCCGTGGCCACCGACCGCTGCGACGACTGGAGCCCTGGCCGCGAGGCCGCCGGCGGCGTCGCCGGCGTGCTGGCGTTGCCGCTCGATCCGGCGCGCGACGAATGGCTGCTGTTCTTCCGCCGCGAACAGGTCGAGGAGGTGCGCTGGGCCGGGCGCCCCGACCAGCCGATGGAGCTCGGCGACGACGGCCAGCGCCTCGGGCCGCGCCGCAGCTTCGAGGCCTGGACCGAGACCGTGCGCGGCACCAGCGCGCCGTGGAGCGACGCCGACCTGCGCATCGCCTCGCGCCTGGGCCTGGCGCTGCGCGAGTTCCACCAGCGCGGCGGCGGGCAGGCGGAGGCGCGCGAACTGCGCGGCCGCCGCAACCCGCTCGACGTGCGCGGGCACCGCGAGCGCCTGCTGCGGCTGTCGGAACTGCTCGACAGCCTGGTGCACGTCGATCCGGGCACCGCGAGCGCGCTGGCCGAGCGCATTGCCCGCCTGGAAGAGGAACTGCGCCAGCTGATCACGTCAGGGGACGCGGTCGCGGAATGAGTGGGTCGCGCGTGCGGGGATCCGTGCGTGGACCGCGCTGCGTGACGAGGGAGATTGCGCGGGAAGACGGGGGTTTGCAGCGGCCCGGTCGCGGCTGAAGCCGCTCCTACGGGCGGGTGGTGATGCCGGGGAGGACACGCGGCGGTGCGGGTGGAGAAGGCGACGTTCGGCTGGCACCTGCTGGCCGCGCGCCGCGGCGATGCGCTGGCACTGCACGCCGCGCTGCAGCCACTGCTGCGCGACTGCGGCTATGCGGGGCTGGCACTGCATCCCTGCGCCGAGAGTACCGGCGACGACCAAGCCTGGATGGTGCTGCGCGCGGCGGCCGCGGAGCCGATGCCCGCGGCGTGGATGCAGCGGCTGGAGGATGCGTTGGACCTCGACACCGGACCGGACACGCTCGAGTACCGCGACGCGCGCCGCGGCCTGCTGCGGCGCGTGGCCTGGCGCGAAGACGACGGCGGCTCGCGGATCGAAGGCGTGCTGTGGGCCGACGCGCGACCCGGCGGCGATGCCCTGCTGCAGGCCGCCCTTGCCGACCGCCCCTGGACCGGCCCGCGCCTGGCCGCGTTCTCGTCCGCGGCCGCGGCCGTGCGCGACCCGATGGTCTGCGTCTGCCGCCAGGTCAGCGAGTCCCAGATCCGCGCCGCGGTGCGCGACGGCGCCGACCTCGCCGCGCTGCGCACGCGCCTTGGCTGCGGCACGGTCTGCGGCTCCTGCACCCCCCAGCTGCTGCGCCTGGTCGCCGAACCCGTCCGCGCATGACCCCGCCCCGCCACCGGAGACCGCCATGGACCCCGCCAGCAACGATCCGCACCTGCCGCGCCCGATCCCGGCCGAAGTCGTGCTCCTGTCCGCCGGCCCCGGCGACCTGGAGCTGCTGACCCTGCGCGCGGTGCGCGACCTGCAGGCGGCGGACGTGCTGCTGCTCGACGAACTGGTCGACCCGGCGATCGTCGAACTCGCGCCGGGCGCGCGCGTGCTGCGCGTGGGCAAGCGCGGCGGCTGCCGCTCCACGCCGCAGGACTTCATCTGCCGGCTGATGCGCCGCTACGCGCGGCAGGGGCTGCGCGTGGTGCGGGTGAAGGGCGGCGACGCGCTGCTGTTCGGGCGCGCCGGCGAAGAGATCGCGTTCCTGCGCGCCGCCGGCGTGCCTGTGCGCATCGTCAACGGCGTCAGCGCCGCGTTCGCCGCCGCCGCGTCGCTCGGCGTGTCGCTCACCCATCGCGAACACTGCCACGGCGTCACCTTCGTCACCGCCCACACCGCCGACCATGGCGAACCGGACTGGGCCGCGCTCTGCGCCACCGGCACCACGCTCGCGATCTACATGGGCGTGCGCAGGATCGACGCGCTCGCGCGCGCTGCTGTGCCACCTGCCCGCGCGCACCCCGGCCGCGATCGTGCAGGCGGCGACCCAGGCGGGCGAACGGCGCACGCTGACCACGCTCGGCCGCCTCGCCGGCGCGGCGGCAGGGGTCGCGCCGGGCCTGCCCGGGGTGATCCTGGTCGGCGGCGCGCTGCGTGAAGTCGCCTTCGAACGCAGCGGCCAGCCCGCGCAAGCGGTGCCGACGCCCGCCTGACGCGACGCCAGCGGCGGTCCCGGCCGCCGCCGCGTTGACCCCGATCAATGCGCCCGCGGCCGCCACCGGCCAGCATGGCAGCCGGACACATCGACGGGAGCCGCACATGGGGACTCCACTGGCAGGCAGGACCGCCCTGGTCACCGGCGGCGCGCGCGGCATCGGCGCGGCCATCGTGCGCAGGCTGCATGCCGACGGCGCGCACGTCGCCATTACCGACGTGCTCGAGGCCGACGGCCAGGCGCTGGCGGCGCAGCTTGGCGAGCGCGCCCGCTTCTTCGCCCACGACGTCACCGACGACGGCGCCTGGCGGGCCGTGGTCGAGGCCACGCTCGCGGCCTTCGGCCGGCTCGACGTCCTGGTCAACAACGCCGGCATCTACGAGGCCGGGACCATCGAAGAGGCCGACCTCGCCGGCGTCGAGCGCCAGTTCCGGGTCAACCAGTTCGGCACGTTCCTGGGCATGCGCCACGCGCTGGCGCCGATGCGCGCGGCCGGCGGCGGCAGCATCGTCAACATCAGCTCCATCGCCGGGCAGCTCGGGCTCGCCGGGTCCGGCGCCTACGTCGGCACCAAGTGGGCGGTGCGCGGCATGACCAAGACCGCCGCGGTCGAGTTCGCGCCCGACCACATCCGCGTCAACTCGGTGCACCCGGGTTACATCGAGACGCCGATGCTCGGCGGCGTCGATCCCGAGGCGCTCAAGGCCGGCGTCGAGGCCACGCCGCTCAAGCGCATCGGCAAGCCGGAGGACATCGCCGCCGCGGTGGCCTACCTCGCGGGCCCGGACGCGAGCTTCGTCACCGGCGCCGAACTGACCGTCGACGGCGGCTGGATCCTGTAGGAGCACCGCGGGGGCGCGGGGCCTGCGGTGGCGTCTCCCGGCGGGAGGCCGCCGCGGGCGGCTACCATGCACGTTTCAACGCACGAGCCTTCGCCCATGACCGCTGCACCTCCCGGCCTCGACGACGGCCAGATCGAACGCCTGTCCGACCTGCTCGACCGGCGCGCGGTCCCGTTCCGCGGCTTCAACCTCGAAGCGCTCGACGGCTTCCTCTCCGCCCTGGCGGTTTCGCCCGAAGACATCCCGGCGGACGAATGGAGGCCGGTGGTCTGGGGCGGCAAGGAGCCGCGCTGGGACAGCGAGGCCGAACGCCGCGAGGTCCACGGCCTGCTCGACGCGCACCTGGCGATGTGCGCCGCGCGCGCGCGCTTCGAGGGCGACGACCTGCCCGAGCACCTCGCGCCGCTGATGTGGCTGCCGGAGGATCCCGAACTCGAGGGCGAGGACGCGCTGCACGAGGACGAACTCGACGTCGGCCACGACTGGGCGCTGGGCTTCTTCGAGGGCGTGGCCCTGCGCGAGGAGGCCTGGGACCGCTGGCTGGACGGGCACGACTGGATCGGCGAGGCGCTCGACCTGCTCGACCGGCTCGCCAGCGGCGAGGTCATCGACCCGGCCGACCCCACCGCCCCGGCCGCGCCGGTGACCTACCGCGAGCGGCTGGAAATCATCATGAGCGTCCCCGGCATGCTGGCCGACCTCAACCGCCACCGGGTCGAGGCGCTCACCCCGCGCACCCCGTTGCGCCGCGACGACGGCCCGGGCCGCAACGACCCGTGCCCCTGCGGCAGCGGGAAGAAATACAAGAAGTGCTGCGGGGCGCAGTAGCCGGGAAGCGGACTGCCGCGCGGCGCGGCCGCGCGGTCATGCCGGTTCGTAGCGGCCGTCCTGCTCGCGCGCGCGGCCCAGTGCCACGAGCATGTCGAGCAACTGCGGCAGGCGCCGCTTCCATGGGCCGCGTGCGGTGAAGCGGGCCGCCACGTCGTCCACCGACAGCGGATGCGCGCTGCCGGCCAGCACCTCGGCCACCGCGCGCACCTGCTCCACCGCATCCCTGGGCCAGGGCTTCGGCTTGTTGCCGGCCTGCACCGCCACTGCTGCGACGATGGCCTCCTCCGCCGCGTCGCCCCCGTCGTGCTCCACGCCGCCCAGGGCGGGCTGCTCCGGCGCCTGGCCACCGCCCGCGGGATTCTGGAACTCCGGGCGCAGCCAGCGCACGATGCCGCGCGCCTCCTCGGCGGCGCGCTCGGCGTTGAGCGCGACCAGCCGATCCAGCACCGCCTCCTCGAACGCGCGCTTCGCATCCTCCCGGCTTTGGCCTTCGGCCGGCGACTCGTTGCCATGCGCCACGCGCAGCAGCGGCAGCAGGTCGGACCACCCATAGGCTTCGAGCACGGCGGCGTCGAGGTCGTCGTGCAGCTGGCGCAGCACCGACACCAGTCCCTGCTCGTGGATGGCGCGCTCCTTCGCGCTCAGCGGCTCGCCCGCGCGCAGCTTCTCCAGCACGTTGTACATCCCGGTCAGAGTCAGGCCGGGATGCGCGGCCTGCTGGCGCTTGCGGTGGGCGTCTAGTTCCTCGACCAAACGCCGGATGTCCGCGCCTTCAACAGTCTCAATGTCGGGAAAAGGAAAGTTACTAAAGCACTGTGTATTGTTGTATCGAGGGCGATTCTCTAGGGTTCCGCTGGTTGCTAACGTCCAGGTTATGTGCACCACACTGGATAGAACGCCAGCAAAGAAAGCATCTTCGATGGCGATAGCCATCAATGATCCGTCAGGCAACGTATCCGGCCAAGGCAGGAAAACGAATGTCCTGAACTTGGACACCTCAGAGGTTGCCAGGTAGCGGTTCAGTCCTTTAAGGGCCTTGCGGAGCCCCGGGCGCGGCTCGCCGAACACCCACCACCGCTCCCGGTGACTGGCGCGTGCAACCTGATCGCGGAACGGCTTCACATCGTGAACGAGCTTCTGGTAAAGGCGTGGGTGTTGTTTTCTCGCCTCGTCTTCTTCCATTCCGAAAAAGTCGATCACCCACTCCGGAACGCGGCGTGCTGTGACATCGCGACCGGTCCAGTATTCTCTGAGAACAGGGCGATCCTCCTTATCCTGTGCCATATATGTGGCTTCATCCAGACGGAAGCCACTGCCGACGAGCTTCACACCCTGGAAGCAGATGCCCCTATTTGCAATGAGCGGGCGTGCGCTGTTGATGTTTGCTCCGACCCGAAGATTTGACTGGATCTGTCCACGTTGAGTCGCAAGCTGGATACTGAACTCACCATGTTCCATCGCGTCTTCCATGACCACGGTCTGGAGAATCCCAGTAGCCACCTCCCTCGTCGCGACCGTCATGGCAATGCGTACTGCGGCACCATCCGATCCATCCACCCACGGGTGATCGGGAATCGCAAACGCCAAGAATAGTGCCCCCTTTTTGTCTGAAAGATGAGGCTGAACAACCCGCTGATTGAACGTCTGCCGGATCGAGTTGGTCGTGATGAATCCGAACCGTTCCAGCGCACCCTGCCGGGTCAGCTGCGCGGCGTAGTGCCACCAGTACATGACAAAATCCGAGGTTTCCGGTACTTCCGGCCATGCGCTGCGCAGGGCTTCCACGTAGCCGTCACCCAGCGCAAGGCGCATGCGCTTGTTGCCGATGAACGGCGGGTTGCCCACCACGAAGTCCGCCTTCGGCCAGGCCGCCTTGCGCGGGTTGACGTAACGCTCCACCGGCTTGCACGCGGTCTCGTCGGGCACCGGCTCGCCGGTGACGGGCGAGGGTTTCATGGTCTCGCCGTCCCA
This sequence comes from Luteimonas wenzhouensis, assembly GCF_007859305.1. GTDB lineage: Bacteria > Pseudomonadota > Gammaproteobacteria > Xanthomonadales > Xanthomonadaceae > Luteimonas > Luteimonas wenzhouensis. The sequence continues at coordinate 32,626 of NZ_VOHE01000004.1, read as the reverse complement.
GCGCGTGACCGGGCGGCCGTGTTCGTCGGTGACCAGCTCGACCCCGTCGTAGGCCAGCACCGCGTCGCGGCACTCGATGTTGCGGAAGTCGCGCACCACAGGCTGCGGCGGGTTCACGTCGCCGCGGGTGCGGAAGTGCCACTGCAGGTAGCCGATCCACAGCACCACCTCGGCGATGGCCGCAGCACGCGGGTTCAGCTCGATGCCCAGCAGGTTGTGCGGGTCCACCGTCTCGCCGCCCAGGGCGTCGGCGCGGTCCCCGCCCAGCGCCAGCCCGGCCTGGCGGTAGCCGAGCTCGTCCAGCGCATTGAGCACCTCGCCCTCCAGGCGCTTGAGGTGCTCCAGGGTCACGTACAGGAAGTTGCCGGAGCCGCAGGCCGGGTCCAGCACGCGCACGCTGCACAGGCGATGGTGGAAGCGCAGCAGTTCCTGCACCGCCTCGTCGGCCTTGCCCTCGCCCGCCAGCGTGCCCGCGGCGGCCTGCGCCAGGCCCCATTCCTGCCGCAGCGGCTCGATCACCGTGGGCAGCACCAGGCGCTCGACGTAGGCGCGCGGGGTGTAGTGGGCGCCGAGCTTGTGGCGCTCCTTCGCGTCCAGCGCGCGTTCCAGCAGGGTGCCGAAGATGGCCGGTTCGACATGGCGCCAGTCGGCCTTCGCGGCCTCGACCAGCAGGTCGATCTGGTCGCCGTCCAGGGGCAGGGTGTCCGGGCTCTTGAACAGCTTGCCGTTGAACCGCAGCACGTCGTGGGCCAGCACGGCCGAGAAGCCGCCGGCGTCCATGTCGCGCCACAGCTGGGCGAGTATGCGCATGGCCACGTCGGGCTGTTCGCGGTACCTGTGCAGCAGTTCGCGGAAGGCGTTGTCCGGCAGCAGGTGGACGTCCTCGGCGAACATGGTGAACAGGCAGCGCATCAGGAACTGGGCCACCTGTTCCGGCGCGTGGCCGGCCTGTTCCAGGCTGCGTGCCAGCCGGGCGAGGCGGTGGGCGATGTCCCGGGTGACGCGCGCGGACTCGCGGCTGGGGTCCAGCGACATCGGGTCGAGCCAGACCCGGCGCAGGCGCTCGCGGATCTCGTCCCTGCGCAGGTCCTGCAGCGCGATGCGGTGGCTGCTCGGGTCCGGGAACGGGACGTAGGTGCCGCCGGAACGGCTGAACTCCGAATACAGCTCGATGCGGCGGCCCACGTCCACCACCACCAGGAACGGTGGGCGCCCCTCGCTGGCGGGCAGCGCACGGGCGTAGGCCTCGGCCTGGCTGCGCGCGCGCAGCAGGGCGTCGTCGAAGCCCTTGTGGCCGGTGCCCTGGCGCAGCTTCTTGGACTCGAGCACGAAGGCGCCGCGGCGGTACAGGTCGATGCGGCCGACGCTGGTGCCGCCGTCGCCGTGCACGAAGGTGACCGGACGCTCGAACATGTAGTCCTGCTCGGGCGTTGGATGCGGGCGCGGCACCCCCCAACAGCTCGCACAGTTCGATCAGGAAGCTCTGCGACGTGGACAGCTCGCTGGCGGGCACGCCCTGCCACTTGGCGATGAACCCGTCGGCGTCGTGGTGGTGGGCTTCGCTCACGGTGGTGACGCTCCCGCGCTCAACAGCGCGAACAACGGCCGGTTGATGTAGTAGTTGTTGCGACCCACCCGGATCTTCTCCAGCACGCCATCGGCCGCCAGCGCATCGAGGTAGCGCGTGGCGGTGATGCGCGACACGCCGAGTTCGCGCTGCGCGAACTCGACCCGGGTGTAGGGGTGGTTGAACAGGTTGTTGATGAGGTCCTGGCTGTAGAACCTGTAGTTGGCGCGGATGCGCTGCTTGGTGTCCTGGAGCAGCCGGCGGATGGCCTGGACGGTGGCCACGGTCTCGGACGCGGTGGCGGCCACGGCGTCGAGCATGTACAGCACCCAGTCTTCCCACGCATCCGCCTCGCGCACCGCATGCAGCAGGCGGTAGTAGTCCGGCTTGGTGCGCACGATGTGGCGGCTGAGGTAGAGCACCGGGATGTCGAGCAGCCCTTCCTTCACCAGGTAAAGCACGTTGACGATGCGGCCGGTGCGCCCGTTGCCGTCGTAAAAGGGATGGATGCTCTCGAACTGGTGGTGGACCAGCGCCATCTTCACCAGCGGGTCGGCGGGGAACGGCGGATCGTCGTGGATGAAGCGTTCCAGGTCCCCCATCAGCCGGCGCACCTCGTTGGCGTCGGGCGGCGGCTCGTACACCAGGTTGCCTGCCGCGTCGCGCAGGGCCGTGCCCGGCAACCTGCGCAAGCCCGCGCGGTTGCATTCGAGCTGCTGCTGGACGTCGAGGATCGTGTTGAGCGTCAGCAGGCCGGTCTCGCGGACCCGGCTGTAGCCGGCGCGCAGCGCCTGACGGTAGCGCAGGACCTCCTTGACCGCGGTGCCCACGGCGTCGGCCGGATCCTCGTCGCGGTACAGGTCGTCCTGGGTGGTGACGATGTTCTCGATCGCGGAACTGTCCCTCGCCTCCTGCAGCGTGAGGGTGCTGACCAGGATCCCTGGTTGGGAATGGTGGCCGCCACGCCCTTGAGCTCGGCAAGGGCCCGGCTGGCGGCCGCCAGCCGCTTCAGGATGGCAACGGTCTCGAAGCGTGCAGGGTCCAGCGCGTGCAGGGATGGCAGGGACATTGCACGCTCTACATGTATAGAGAATTGGATTTCTTGTACATGTCCGGGCCGACATGTTCAATCGTCCCCGGATCCTGATACATGTCCCGCGCCCGGACACCGGACACGACGAGGGCCGGACGGGCCGGCCCTCGCTTCACCGCCCGGCGGCGCGCGTTACCAGACCACTTCGGCCATCGAGCAGTTCAGGCCCGAGCCGATGCCCAGCAGCGCCACGCGGTCGCCCTTCTTCAGGCGGCCCATCTCGCGCAGCTTCGAGAGCACGATCGGCACCGAGGCCGGGCCGATGTTGCCGTGCTCGCCGAAGATGGTCATGACCTTCTTCGGGTCGATGCCGATGGCCTTGGTGAAGGCCGCGGTGTGGACCTTGCTCACCTGGTGGATCACGTACTGGTCGAGTTCCTCGACCGCCCAGCCCAGCGCCTGGCGGGCCGCGGCGAAAGTCTTCTGCGCCAGCTTGATGCCTTCCAGCAGCAGGGTGCGGGTGTCGGTGATCATGCCGTCGAGGTTGCCGCGGCAGAGCTTGTTCCACTCGGTGGCCGCGCGGGTGACGCCACCCTTGTAGCGCGGCGCGCCCGGCGCCAGTTCGGCCCGGGCCAGCACCATGGCCGCGGCGCCGGAGCCGAGGGTGAGGGTGGCCAGTTCGTTACGGAACTGTTCCTCGGTGGCGTCCTCGCGGGTCAGGCGCTCGAGGGTCTTCTCGTAGGCCAGGTTCGCGGTCTCGCCGTCGACGATCAGGGCGTAGTCGATCTCGCCGCGCTCGATCATGCGGCTGGCGATGTCCATGCCGTTGATGAAGGCCAGGCAGGCGTTGGCGACGTCGAAGTTCTGGCAGGTCTCGGGCAGGCCGAGGTTGCCGGAGACGATGCTCGCGGTGGACGGCTCGAGGTAGTCGCGGCTGACCGAGGTGTTGACCAGCAGGCCGACCTTGTCCGGATCGATGCCGGCATCGGCCAGCGCCTTCACCCCCGCCAGGGTGGCGACATCGGAGGCCTGGACATTGTCCTCCCACAGGTAGCGCGAGTGGATGCCCGCGATGTCGCCGAGCACGTCGGCCTTGATCCCGAGGCGGTCGAGGGTCGGCTTGAGCCGCGCATTGATCTCCGCCGAGGACAGCCGGCGGGGAGCGTCGATGTGGGCCAGGCCGGCGATGGCGACGTGCTGGAAGAGCATGGGCGTGCTGCTATGCAACAAACGGAGCCGTATAGGGTACCCCTTCCCGCCCCGGTGCGCATGATTCGGCTGAACGGGGGCGCGGCCAGATCCTGCGCCGACAGGGCAGTGGCTCCTTTTCCCGGGGGACGCAGCGGTCGGAGCGGATGCCAGCGGCCGGAGCGAGGCGGTGCCAGCCCCCACGCCGGATCGGCAGACACCTCCGCGCCGGGGCCCCACGGCGGCGACGTCAACGGACCAGTCGTCGCTCAGGCTTCGGCTTCTTCGTCGGTCCCGACTCCGGCCATCCCGATTGGCACCGCCGGAGGATCGGTGCGGCCCCGGGACCCGGCCGGGCTCAGCGCCCGCAACGCCAGGCCGCGAAGCGCTGGCTGCCGCGGACCGGGTCGGTCAGCGGGTGGATGGTGTCGGCCTGCAGGCCCGGGGCCTCGTTGCGGGCCAGGGTCTCGAGCTCGTCGCGGACCTTGATCGGGTTGCGCTCGATGAAGGCGATCGAGTGCTTCACCGAGACCTCCACCTCGCCGCGCTTCTCGCAACCGGCCGGCGGGCTGGAGGCGACCCTCACCGCGGCCGCGCCCGGCGCCATGTGCACCCAGGTGCACGCGGACAGCGCCAGGGCCAGGGAGACGGTCAGGATCTTGCGCATCGGAACTTACCTCGCGGGCAATGGGGGAACGCGACAGCGCATTGTGCCGGGATCGGCTGCGCGGTTCAGGTTGCGGCGGCAGGCGTAGCAGGGACGTTCAGAGATCGGCGACCGGCAGGACCGGTCGCGCCGGCGCGGCGACGGCAGGCACGCAACGCCGGCGGACCTCACCTGGCGACCGGCTTGCCGTCGGCATCGATCACCTGTACCTCGCCCAGGGCCAGTTCGCGCACCGGGGCCTCGGTCAGCGCCAGATCGCCCACCACCACCCAGGTCAGCGCCTCTGGCCGGAGCGTGCGCGCCGCGTCGGCGACCTCGGCCGGCGTCGCCGCCTCCACCTCGGCCTTGCGCCGGAACACGTAGTCGTCCGGGCGCCCGTAGCGGACGATCCCGCTGATGGTGCCGAGCACCGACCACGCGGTCTCGTAGGCGCCGGGCAGGGTCCGCGTCTGGATCGCCTTGGCGCGCGCCACCTCGGCTTCGGTGGGTGGCCGCCTGCCATTGGCGAAGTCGGCCACCTCGCGCTGGATCTCGGCCATCGCCTCGCCGGTCCTGTCGATCTGCACCGGCGCCGACACCAGCCAGCGGCGCTGGCCCAGTGCGCCGCCGAGCGAACTGTGGGCGCCGTAGGACCAGTGCTTGTCCTCGCGCAGGTTCATGTTCAGGCGCGCGGTGAAGTCGCCGCCCAGCACGCCGTTGGCCAGCTCCAGCCGCACCGCGCCCGGGTCGGTGCTGGAGGGCACCAGGTGGCCGGCGAAGATGTTGGCCTGGACCGCGCCGGGCTGGTCGATCAGGAACACCCGCGGCGCCGGCGGCAGCGGCACCTGCGGCAGCTCCACCGGCGCCGGCGGCTGGTCTTCGCCGGCCCAGTCGCCGAAGTGGCGCTCGAGCAACGGCACGATCTCGGCCAGCGTGGTGTCGCCGACCACGATCACCGTCGCCCCTTCCGGGCGCACCCAGCGCCGGTGGTAGGCGAGCAGGTCCTCGCGGCCGAGCGCGGCGATCGACGCCTCGGTGCCGCTGCCCAGGCGGCCGTAGGGATGGTCCGGGCCGTACAGCAGCCCCGGCAGGACACGCCCGGCCATGCCCGCCGGGCGCGCTTTCTGCTGGCGGATGCCGGCGATCCAGGTCGCGCGCACCCGCTCGATCTCGGCCGGATCGAAGTTCGGGCGCCGCACCATGTCGGCGAACAGGGCCAGCGACGGGTCGAGGTTCTCGCGCAGCGCCGACGCCCAGGCGCTGGCGCCATCCTGCGAGGCGCTGGCGCCCAGGCCCAGGCCCAGCAGTTCGGCGCGGCGGGCGAACTCCAGCGGGCCCAGGCCGGCCGCGCCCTCGTCGAGCAGGCCCATGGCGAACTCGGCGGTGCCGGCGCGGTCGGCCGGATCGGTGGCGTGGCCGCCGTCGAACACGTAGGCCAGCTGCACCACCGGCACCTCGTGGCGCTCGGCCAGGATCACGGTGCTGCCGTTGGACAGGCGCGCGCGCTGCAGCGCGGGGAACTTCAGTTCCGGGAACTGGGTGGTGCGCGGCACGCCGAGGCTGCGGTCGACCGCCGGCGGCAGGGTGCTGTACTTCGGGTCCGGCGCCGGCAGCTCGAACGGCTCGGGCCGGGCCGCCGGCTCTTCGGGCAGCGGCGTGCGCTCGCCCGGCTCGACCACGATCGTGTGGCTGCCCTCGCCCAGCCAGCGCGCACCGGCGCGCCGCACGTCGTCGGCGGTGGCGCTGGAGAGGGTCGCGAGCTGTTCGCGGAAGCAGCCCGGGTCGCCGTGGAAGACGGTGCATTCGGCCAGCACGTCGGCCTTGCCGCCGAAACCGCCGATACGCTCGATCCCGCGGATGAAGCCGGCGCGGATCGTGGTGCGCGCGCGTTCGAGTTCCTCCGCCGTGGGGCCCTCCCCGACCAGGCGCGCGAGCTCCTCGTCGATCACTGCTTCCACCTGCGCCGGATCCACGCCTTCCTTGACCGTGGCCACGATGTAGAAGTTGGAGCCCAGCTGGCCGGGGCTGACCGAAGCGCTGACCCCGTCCACCAGCCGGTCGCCGTGCAGCAGGCGCGAGTCCAGGCGTGAGGACCGGGCACCGCCGAGCAGGTAGGCCAGCAGCTGCAGGTGCTGCAGTTCGGGGTTGCCGGTTTCGGGCACGTTCCAGGCCCGGTAGATGCGCGGCTGCGGGACCGTATCGTGCATCACCTCGCGCGTGGAGTGCGCGCGGCGGGCGACGTCCACCGGCGGCCGGGCCATGGTCGGTCCGGCGGGGATGTGCCCGAAGTAGCGGGCGACCTTCTCCTTCGCGGTCGCCAGGTCGATGTCGCCGGCCAGCACCAGCACCGCGTTGTTGGGCCCGTACCAGGCGTGGAACCACTGCCGCACGTCGTCGAGCGAAGCCGCATCGAGATCGTTCATGGATCCGATCACGCTGTGCCCGTAGGGATGGTCCTTCGGGTACAGCGCGCGGGTGAGCCGCTCCCAGACCTGGCCGTAGGGCTGGTTCTCGCGCTGGCGCTTCTCGTTCTGGACCACGCCGCGCTGCTGGTCGAGGGCGGCCTGGTCGATCGCGCCCAACAGGTGGCCCATGCGGTCGGACTCCATCCACAGCGCCATGTCCAGCGCGGTGGTGGGGACGTTCTGGAAGTAGTTGGTGCGGTCGGCGTTGGTGGTGCCGTTCTGGTCGGTGGCGCCGACCGCGGTGAACGGCTCGAAGAACTCGCCGTCGTGGTGCTCGCTGCGCTGGAACATCAGGTGCTCGAACAGGTGGGCGAAGCCGCTGCGCCCGGCCGGTTCGTCCTTGCTGCCCACGTGATACCAGACGTTGACCGCCACGATCGGCGCCTTGCGGTCGGTGTGGACCACCACGCGCAGGCCGTTGGGCAGGGTGAAGGTGTCGTAGGGGATGTCGACGGCGACCTCGTCCGCGGCACGGGCCATCGCCGCCAGGGCCGCCAGTCCGGTGGCCAGGACGAAGGCGAACGAGAGCAGGGCGGGGCGCAGGGCGGATCGGAACGTCGGCATGTCGGGTCCAGGCAGCGGAAACGCGCCATGGTAGCGAAGGCGCCGGGCCGGGCCCGGACGCAGGTCCCGCTGGACGACGACGCCGCCTGAACACAGCGTGCGCACACTGGGAAGATGACCAGACGCCACGTCCTCGTCACCGGCGCCAACCGCGGCCTGGGGCTGGAGTTCACCCGCCAGCTGCTCGCGCAGGGCGACCACGTGATCGCCGCCTGCCGCCAGCCCGGGCGGGCCAACGCGCTCAATACGCTCGCCGGGGACCACCCCGGGCGACTGCACGTGCTGCCGCTCGACCTCGCCCGCCCGCACTCGCACCAGGAGCTGGCGCGCGAACTGCCGCTGGTGCTCGGGCAAGGGGCGCGCCTGGGGCTGCTGGTCAACAACGCCGGCGTGCTGCATTCGGGCGAGCGCTTGGGCAGCCTGTCGGCCGCGAACTTCGAGGACAGCTTCCGGGTCAACGCGATCGGCCCGCTGCTGCTGACCCAGACGCTGGAACCGCTGCTGGCCGACGGCGCGCGGGTGGTCAACCTGTCCTCGAGCCTGGGCGCGATCGCCCTCGCCGGTCGCTTCGGCACCCCCAGCTACTGCATGAGCAAGGCGGCGCTGAACATGGCCACGGTGCAGCTGGCGCACGCGCTGTCCGGGCGCGGGATCGTGGTGGTCGCGATCAGCCCCGGCTGGGTCCGCACCGACATGGGCGGCAACAATGCCGAGGTGGCGCCGACCGAAGCCGTGGCCGGCATGCTGCGCGTGGTCGCGGGGCTGGACAGCAGCGACAGCGGCCGCTTCCTCGACTGGCAGGGCGCCGCGCTCCCCTGGTAGGCACGCGGGCCGGCGGCGCCATCGGCGGCCGCGCGGGCGACAATCACCGCCTCCCTTCGGTTCGCGGCGATCGTGTTCGACATCATCCTCCACCAGCCGGAGATCCCGCCCAACACCGGCAACGTGATCCGGCTGTGCGCCAACACCGGCGCGCGCCTGCACCTGGTGCGGCCGCTGGGCTTCGACCTGGACGACCGCCACCTGCGCCGGGCGGGGCTGGACTACCACGAGTACGCGACGGTGCAGGTCCACGACACGCTGGCCGAGGCGCTGGCGCGGATCGCGCCCGAACGCGTGTTCGCGGTGAGCACCCGCGGCAGCGTGCGCTACGACCGGCCGCGCTACCTGGCCGGCGACACGTTCGTGTTCGGCTGCGAAACCCGCGGGCTGCCGGAGGAGGCGCTCGCGTCGGTGCCCCCCCACCGGCGCCTGCGCCTGCCCATGCGCCCGGGCAACCGCAGCCTCAACCTGTCCAACGCGGTGGCGGTGGTGGCGTTCGAGGCCTGGCGCCAGCTGGGCTTCGACGGCGCCGCGTGAGCTGCCGGCCTCATGCGGTGATCCGCACATACGCTGACCGGTGATCCGCATGTCGTTCCTGCATGCGATGGCTTCCTCCCCCGCGGAGCCCCGTCCGGAAACGCCGATGCGTGCATAATGGGATGACGGCGCCACCACACCGGCGCCGCGACTTCCGGAGACGCCGCCATCGACTTCCAGCTTCCGCCGGCGCAGCTGCAGGGCCTGTTCGACCCGCTGCCGGACGTGGTGTTCTTCATCAAGGACGACCAGTGCCGGTACGTGCACGTGAACCGGACCCTGGTCCAGCGCCTGGGCCTGCGCGGGCGCGAGGAGATCATCGGCAGGAGCGTGCTCGAGCTGTATCCGCCCGGCCTGGCGGCGACCTATATCGCCCAGGACCGCCGGGTGCTGGCCGGCGAGACCTTCGACAACGTGCTCGAACTGCAGCTGTACCCCAACCGCCGGCGCGGCTGGTGCCTGACCTTCAAGCAGCCGCTGCGCGACGGCGCGCGCATCAGCGGCCTGATCGGGATCTCGCGCGACCTCGGCCAGCCCGACAGCCAGCATTCCTCGTTCGCCCGGCTGCAGCAGACGCTGGCCCACATGCAGGCGCACTTCGACGAGCCGTTGCGGGCCGCGGCGCTGGCGGCGATCGCCGGGGTCTCGGTCTCCCAGCTGGAACGGCTGTTCCGCCGGGTGTTCCAGATCACCCCGCAGCAGATGCTCACCAAGCTGCGGATCGAGGCCGCCATGCGCATGCTGCATGGCGAAGGGAGCATCGCCGAGATCGGCCAGGCCTGCGGATTCACCGACCAGAGCGCGTTCGCGCGCCAGTTCCGGGCCACGGTGGGCATGCCGCCACGCGATTATCGTGCGCTGGTGCGTGCCGAATCCGCGGGACCGACCCGCCAGCGTTCCGGCAGCAGAACGGAGAGTTCCTGAACCCAGTAGTACAATATTAATGCAATGCGCGCGGCGATGCCCGACAATACAGCCCTCGCCCGGGTGACCCGTTCTCCCCGACGGTGTGCTCCCTCCCCTTCACCCGGGCGATCTTCATATCAGGGCTTTCCACGTGATCCTGCCAGCGCCCCTCCGCGGCAGCAGGCCTGGACCGACGGGAAGCCGCCAGGCAGGCCCCGGCCTCCCTGGCCACGACGACGGCGTCGCTCCCTCTCTCTCCCGACGTCGGTCCGTGGCCCGGCTGGAAACGGCCGGGCTTTTTTGCGCCCGCGCGTCGCCGCGGGCCGCGGCCGCCCCCACCCCTTCAGGAACTGCCGGTGGACACGGGCCCGGTGGCGATGGGCATGGCACCGGCGCGGTCGTCCGGCCGCCCGGGGCGGGCGGGCAGGCCCCTCAGTCCTGCGCGCCCTGGAACAGGGCCTCGGGATACTCGGCCTTGCGCTCGCGCGCCATCAGCCGGGCCAGGCCCTCGGCCGGGGTGATGTCGCCGTGGAGCACGTCGCGCACGCTCTCGGAAATCGGCAGCTCCAGGCCATAGCGGTCGGCCAGGCGCATCACCTCGTCGGCGGTCTGCACCGATTCGACCACCTGGCCGATCTCGCGCACGGCGTCCTCCACCGTCTTGCCGCGCCCCAGGGCCAGGCCCAGGCGGCGGTTGCGCGACAGGTCGCCGGTGCAGGTGAGTACCAGATCGCCGAGGCCGGCCAGGCCCATCAGGGTCTCGGGGCGGCCGCCGATCGCGGCGTTGAGCCGCAGCATTTCGTTCAGGCCGCGGGTGATCAGGCCGGTACGGGCGTTGAGGCCAAGCTCCATGCCGTCGGCCACGCCGGTGGCCACCGCCAGCACGTTCTTCATCGCGCCGCCGAGTTCGGCACCGCGCATGTCGCTGCCGGTGTAGGCGCGGAACTCCGGCCCGTGCAGCACGCAGGCGACCTGCTGCACGAAGGCCGTGTTCTCGCCCTGCACGGTCAGCGCGGTCGGCAGCCCTTGGGCCACCTCCTTGGCGAACGAGGGGCCGGTGACCACCGCCAGCGGCACGTCGCCGCCGAGCAGTTCGGTGGCGACCTCGTGCAGGAAGCGCCCGGAGCCGGGCTCGAAGCCCTTGGCCGCCCAGGCCACCCCTGCATGCGGCGGGCGCAGCGGCGCGAGCGCGCGCAGGGTCTCGGTGAAGGCGTGCGAGGGCACCACCACCAGCAGCAGGTCGGCACCGCGCACCGCGGCGGCCAGGTCGGTGGTGGCGCGCAGGCTGTCCGGCAGCGGGATGCCGGGCAGGTAGCGCGGATTCTCGTGGCGCTGGTCGATCGCCGCGACGACCGCCGCGTCACGCCCCCACAGCGTGGTGGGGAAGCCGTGACGGGCGATCAGCGCCGCAAGCGCGGTGCCCCAGGAACCGGCACCGAGGACCGCGACCGCGACGGCCGGGGTCGCCATGGGTCAGGCGTTGCCGGCGGTCTCGCTGTTGGCCAGGTCGCCGCCCGGGGCGGACTGCGACTCGGCCTGCGCCTGGGCCTGGCGCTGGCGCAGGCCTTCGGCGTACAGCGCGTCGAAGTTGATCGGCTGCAGCAGGAACGGGGCGAAGCCGCCGGCCTGGATCAGCTCGCTGATCAGCTGGCGCGCGTAGGGGTAGAGCACGTTCGGGCACTGGGTGCCGAGCAGGGCGTCGACCACCTGCGGTTCGAAGCCGGCCAGGCCGAACACGCCCGCCTGCTGCACCTCGACCATGTACACCGTGTTGCCCTCGCCTTCGCCGGCGGTGCAGGTCAGGGTCACGCCGAGCACCACCTCGAACGCGTTCTCGCCCAGGCGGGTGACCCGCTGGTTGAGGTTCATGTTGATCTGGGGCGGGCCCTGCTCGTTGAAGACGTGCGGCGCCTTGGGCGACTCGAACGAGACGTCCTTGACGTAGATCTTCTCCACGCTGAACTGCGGGCCGGTGGGCTGCTGCGCCGGCGCGGCGCCGCCGTTGGGGGCTTGTTCGGTCATCCTGGGACTGCTCCGGTATCGGAAGATGGTGAAGGGGCGATTATCGCATTTCGCGTCACCCGCGGCCGCGGGCGAGCGGCAGGTCGGCCTGCAGCCAGCTGCCGATGCCGCCCTCGAGCACGTACACGCGCTGGAAGCCGGCCTTCTTCAGCCGCTTGGCGGCGTCGCCGGCGGTGAACCCGGTCTTGCACACCAGCACCACCGGCAGCGCCCTGGCCGCGGCCAGTTTCTTGTTCTCCGGGTCGAACTGGCTCATCTGCACGTTCTTCGAGCCCGGGATGTGGCCCTTGTCGAAGTCGGCGATCGGGCGCAGGTCCACCACCAGCGCGTTCTCGCGATTGACCAGCACGCTGACCTCGGACGGGCGCACGCCCTTGAACGGACGCAGCAGCCCGAAGATCTCGTTCAGGATGATGCCGCCGGTGAGGCCGACGAAGATCAGCGACAGCATCTGGTGGCGGCCCGCGAAGGCCAGCAGTTCCTGGAAGTCCACGGCGGATCGGGTCTGGAGGGGGACGGGATTGTCGCACAGCACCCCGCCCGTTGCCGGGCGGGCCGCGCGCGGCCGGTCCGGCGCTACTCCCCGTCCCAGAAGTCGGGCAGGCCGGACACGTTCCACCAGGTCCTGGCCTCGGGGTCGTAGCGCCACGCCTCGGTATGGCGCAGGCTGCGTTCGGCCATGGTGTGGCGGTTGATCACGCCGACCTCGATCTCGCGCAGGGCTTCGGAGTCGCCCCGGCGCGAGGCGATGTCCCGGTAGTACGAGACCTGGACCTGGCGGTAGCGCTCGAAGTCCAGGTCGGTCATCGGCCGCGCTTCGCGGACCGCCGGGTCGACCATCTCCCAGGCGCCTTCCACCTGCCCCCAGCGGATCGCCGCCGACCAGTCGTACTGGGCGCGGTCGAGCGCCGACATCTCCTTGCTGGTGCTGGCGCAGGCCGCCAGCAGGCAGGCAAGGACGCCTGCGCAGGCCATCGGGACGTTCCGCCCATGTCGCATCGTGCCGCTCCCCGGGGTGGTCGCGGCCATGCTAGGCAAGCGCCGGCCGGTTGTCATGCCGCCGGCGGATCCTGCTTGAGGATGGCCGCGTAGCGCGAGCGCGACGCGGCGGCCACGCCGCCGCCGGGCAGCAGCACGTGCGCGGCCAGGGTCGCGCGGGCGCGGCCGCGACGGCGCAGGGTGTCGAGGAACCCGTCCCAGCCGCCCTCCTCCAGCCAGGCCTCGGCCACCAGGTCCCCGCGCAGCGGCGCCAGGTAGCGCACCCGGGAATCGGCCACGTAGACCTCGGCCGGCAGCCCGGCCAGCTCCACCCGCAGCGCGGTCAGGCCCCAGGCCGCGAGCGTCATCAGCGACGCCAGGCTGCCGCCGAAGGCGGTGCCCTTGTCGTTGACGTTGGCGGCCAGCGGCGCTTCCAGGCGCAGGCGCCCGCCGCCGCCGGCGGCGACGCGCAGCTGCATCGCGCGCGCCGGGGGCATGGCCATGATCTGCGCCCGCAGCGCGTCCAGGGCGTGCGTGGGAATCTCGTCCATCGGGTCCGGCGTGGGGATCGGGTCGCTTGCGGGCCGCGGGGCCAGGCACCAAGCTGGTGCCATGGCTCCCCCGTCCCCGCAGAAATTGCGCGCATGCTACGTGATCTCGCTGCGCCCGGTCGGCCAGCACGCGTCGATGCGCCGGGCCGCCGCCGCCCACGGCGCGCGCGTGCTGGCGCTGTCGCCCTGGCGGATCCGGGCGCGAGGCGACGCCGCCACCCGCGCAGCGCTGCGCGACGCGCTCGCGGCCGACATCGTCCTGTTCACCAGCCCGGCGGCGGTGCATGCCGCCGCCGGGTTGCGGCGCCTGCGCGCGCGCCCGGGCCAGGCCTGGCTCGCGGTGGGCGAAGGCACCGCGCGCGCGCTGCGGCGCGCAGGCGTGTCCGGGGTGCTGGCGCCGACCCGGATGGACAGCGAGGGCGTGCTGGCGCTCCCGGCGCTGGCCTCGCTGCGCGGACGGCAGGTGGCGCTGGTGACCGCGCCCGGAGGACGCGGGCTGATCGCGCCGACCCTGGCCGCGCGGGGGGCGCAGGTGCTGCGCGCAGACGTGTACGAGCGGGTGCCGGCCGCGCCGGCGCCGCAGGCCCTGGCGCGGCTGCGCGGGCTGCGCGCGCCGCTGTTCCTGGCCCTGGGCAGCGGCGAGGCGCTGCAGCGCCTGCTCGAGGTCCTGCCCGCCGACCTGGGTCCGCGCCTGCGCCGGGCGCGGGTGCTCGCGGCCAGCGACCGGCTGGCCGCGATCGCGCGCGCGGCCGGCTTCGACGACGTGGTGGTGGCCGCCGATGCGCGGCCACGGTCGCTGCTGGCCGCGGCCGCGCGCGGGCGCATTCCACGTAGTGCGACATCGACCCCATCCCGCTCCCCGCACTGATGGCGCCCCCGTCCTCCCCCACGCCAGGCCTCCGCCGCGGGGCATGGCTGATCGTGCTGTTGGCGCTGGCGGCCATGCTCGCCGCCCTGGGCGCGCTCGCCTGGCGCCAGCTCGACGCCGCCCGCCAGGCCCAGGCCCGCTCGGCCGCCGCCGACCGCCAACGGCTGGAGGCGCTGGAGGAACGGGTCGACGCCCTGCGCCGGGACGTGCGCGCGCACACCGCCCGCATGCAGCAGGGCGAGGCCACCCAGCGCCTGCTGCGCGAGGAAGTGATCGGGCTGGGCCAGCGCGCGGCGCTGCTGGAGCAAAGCGTGCAGCGGCTGGCGAATCCCGAACTCGACGCCGCCCGCGCGCTGCGGCTGGACGAGATCGAGCTGCTGCTCTCCCAGGGCCAGCAGCGGCTGCTGCTGTCGGGCGACGCCGACGGCGCCCGCCGCGCCTACGCGCTGGCGGCCACGCTGCTCGAGGGCGTCCCCGACCCCGGCTGGCTGGACCTGCGCCAGGCCCTGGCCCAGGAGCGGGCCGCCCTCGACGCCCTGGGCGACGATCCGCGCGCGGTGGCCGCCGGCCGCCTGGACGCCGTGGCCGCCGCGCTGCCGTCGCTGCCGCGCGAACCCGCCGCGGAGCCGGCCCCCGCCTCGTGGTGGGAGCGGATGATGGGCGGCCTGGTCGAGGTGCGGCCCAGCAGCCAGGCGCTGGCGCTGGACCCGGCCGATCGCGCCGCCGGCCTGGCTGCACTGCAGCTGGAACTGACCCTGGCCCAGGGCGCGATCGCGCGCGGCGACCGCGAGGGGCTGCGCGCCGCGCTCGACCGGGTCGAGGGCTGGATGCTGCGGCTGTGGCCCGCCTCGCCGGCGCGCGAGCGCCAGCGCGAGGCGCTGCGGGCGCTGCGCGGGCAGCCGCTGTCGCCGCAGCTGCCGACCCTCGGCTCGACACTGGAGCAGCTGCGACGCCAGCGCGGCCCCGGCTGAGCGCATGTTCAGGCAGTGCACGCCACGCCGACGCCGCCCGGGCGAGGCTGACCCGACATCGCCGAGGCCATCCCGAGGAGCCCCGCCATGACCCTGTTCCGCAACCTGCTGCTGTGGCTGCTGCTGGCCCTGGCCGGCGCCCTGGTGGCGCAGCTGCTGCTGGCCCAGGACCCCGGCTACGTGCTGGTGCGCTGGCGCGGCTACGACTACACCACCACGGTCCTGGTCGCGGCCGGGCTGCTGTTCGCCGCCGCGTTCGCGGCGTGGCTGCTGTGGACACTGCTGTCGCTGCCGTTCCGCGCCTGGGGCCGGCACCGCGACGGGCGCGCCCGGGCCCGGATCTCCGAGGGCTTCGAAGCGCTGTACCTGGGCCACTGGGCGCGTGCGGAGAAGCTGCTGCTGGAGGCGGCCGAGGATCCGCGGGTGGAGGCGGCCGCGCGCGCCGGCGCGGTCGAGGCCGCGCTGGGACGCGGCGACGTGACCGCCGCCCGGGTCCACATCGACGGGCTGGGCGAGCGCCATCCGTCCCTGCGCGCGGTGCTGGCGGCCGAACTGGCGCTGCGCGGGCAGCACCCGACCGATGCCCTGGTCGCGCTCGACGCCCCCGCCGCGCAGCCGCTGCCGCCGCGCGGACTGGCGCTGCGGGCCGACGCGCTCGGCGGTGCCGGCCAGGCCGACCAGGCCTGGGGCCTGCTCGGTCCGCTGCGCCAGCAGCAGGCCTGGCCGGACACCGTGCTGGCCGAGCGCGAACTGGCCTGGGCCGAGGCCTCGCTGCGCGAGGCCCCCGACGGCAACGCCCTGGCCGAACGCTGGGATGCCCTGCCGCGCGCGCTGCGCACCGAACCGGTGGTCGTCGCCACCTACGCCCGCCGCGCCGCCGCGCTCGGCTGGGACGAGGCCGCCACCGGCAGCATCGAACAGGCCCTGGACACGCGCTGGGACGAAGGCCTGGCGAGCCTGTACGGCCAGTTGCCGGTGGGCCGCATCGAGCAGCGCCGCAGTCGCGCTGCCGCGTGGCTCAAGGCGCATCCGGCCAGCCCCTCGCTGCTGCTGACCCTGGCCCGCCTCACCCACGCCAGCGGCGACTGGCCCGGGGCCGAGGACTGCCTGCACCGCGCCATCGCCCAGGGCGGCGGGGCCGAGGCCTGGGAGGCGCTGGGCGACGGGTATGCCGCCGCCGGCGACGAGGCCCGTGCGCGCCAGTGCTACGCGAACGCGCTGGCCGCCGGCCGCGGCGATCCGGTGGCGCCGCTGCCGGCGCGGGCACTGCACCAGCAGATCGCCGACGAGGCGGTGTTCGAGGAGCGCGACCAGCACGGGGTGCCGCGGCTGCGCGACTGAAGACGGCGCACCGCGGCCCGCGCGCGGGCCGCGGCCGGCGCGCATGGCATAGTGGCGCGATGCCCGGCGCGTCCGACCTGCCCGTCCTGTCCCTGACCACGGCGCTGGGCGCCGGCCTGCTGATCGGCCTGCTTTACGAACGCCGCAAGCAGGACGACCCGGCGATCGCCGCCGGGCTGCGTTCACACACCCTGCTCGCCCTCGCCGGCGCGATCGCGATGTGGCTGGGCCTGCCCGCGTTCATCGCGGTGCTGCTGCTGGCCGGCGTGCTCGCCGCGCTGAGCTACCTGCATACCAGCCATCGCGACGCAGGCGTGACCTCCGAGGTCGCGATGCTGTGCACCACCCTGCTCGGCGGCCTGGCGATGCGCCTGCCGGTGGCGGCGGCGGCGCTGGCGGTGCTGGTGGCGATCCTGGTCTACGCCAAGCCGATGCTGCACCACATCAGCCGCGAGCACATCAGCGACCGCGAGATCACCGACGGCCTGGTGCTGCTCGCCTTCGCCCTGATCGTGATGCCGCTGCTGCCCGACGAGCCGATCGGCCCCTATGGCGCGATCAACCTGGCCACGGTGTGGAAGCTGGTGGTGCTGGTGATGGCGATCGGCGCCCTGGGCCACATTGCGCTGCGCCTGATCGGCAGCCGCTGGGGCCTGCTGCTGTCGGGCTTCTTCGCCGGCTACGTGTCCTCCACCGCGGCCACCGCCGGCTTCGGCCAGCGCGTGCGCGCGCAGCCGGCGCTGCGCTCGAGCGCGGTCGGCGCGACCCTGCTCGCCAACTTCGCCTCGCTGAGCCTGCTGGTGCCGGTCATGCTGGCGGTGGCGCCGGCGCTGCTGCGCGCGGTGGCGCCGGAGCTCGTGGCCGCGGGCACGGTGCTGCTGGCCGGCGCGGCGCTGGGATTCCATCGCGGCGAACAGGCCGACGCGCCGCCGCCGACCGCCGACACGCGCATGTTCCGCATCGGCCAGGCGCTGGGCCTGGCGGCGCTGATCGCGGGCGTGCTGTTCCTGGCCCAGGTCGCGGCCCAGTGGCTGGGGCCGAAGGCGGCGCTGGGCGCGGCCCTGCTCACCGCGCTGGCCGAGCTGCAGGCCGCGGCTGCGACGGTCGCCACCCTGTTCGGCAACGGCACCATCGACGCCGGACAGGCGCGCTGGGCCGTGATCGGACTGTTCGCGGCCAGCGCGCTGGCCAAGTCGGTGGTCGCCTTCGCCAGCGGCGGGGCAGCGTTCGGGATCCGGATCGCGGTCGGACTCGGCGCGATGACCGCGGCCGCGCTGGCGGTGGCGCTGCGCGGCGCGGCGTTCGGCGCTTGAGCGGCGGCGTCAGCGCGACTCGAGCTCCTCCCAGCGCTTGTAGGCCGCGTCGAGTTCCTCCTGCAGCCGCGCGAGCTCGAGGTTCGCGGCGGTAATGGCGGCGCCGTCCTGCTGGTAGAAGCCGGGATCGTGCATCGCGTCCGTGCGCCGCGCGATCTCCGCTTCGAGCTGCTCGATGCGTGCCGGCAGCTGCTCGAGCTCGCGCGCCTCGCGGTAGCCGAGCTTGCGCCTGGCCGGCGGCGCGGCAGGAGCGGTGGGCGGCGCCGGTTTCACCGGTGCCGGAGCCGGCGGCGCCTGCGCCCGTGCCGGTGGTGGCCGGCGCTGCCGCAGCCAGTCGCTGTAGCCGCCCACGTACTCGCCCAGCCGGCCTTCGCCCTCCAGCACCAGCGTGCTGGTGACCACGTTGTCGAGGAAGTCGCGGTCGTGGCTGACCAGCAGCAAGGTGCCGGGGTACTCGAGCAGCAGTTCCTCGAGCAGTTCCAGGGTCTCGATGTCGAGGTCGTTGGTCGGCTCGTCCATCACCAGCAGGTTGGACGGCTGGGCGAAGAGCCGGGCCAGCAACAGGCGGTTGCGCTCGCCGCCCGAAAGCCGGGTGATCGGCGCACGCGCGCGTTCGGGTGTGAACAGGAAGTCCTGCAGGTAGCCGATGGCGTGCTTGCGCGCGCCGTTGATCTCCACGTACTCGCGGCCTTCGGCCACGTTCTCGAGCGCGCTGAGCGACTCGTCGAGCTGGCTGCGGTGCTGGTCGAAGTAGGCCACCTGCAGGCCGGTGCCGTGCACGACCTCGCCGCGCTCGGGCTGCAGCTCGCCGAGCAGGATCCGCAGCAGCGTGGACTTGCCCGAGCCGTTGGGGCCGATGATGCCGATCCGGTCGCCGCGCAGGATCGTGGTGGACGTGTCCTCGAGCAGGCGGCGCGCGCCATAGCCGTGGCTGACGCCGCGCATCTCGATCACCTTGCGCCCGGACGCACCGCCCTGGGCGACCTCCATCCGCACGTTGCCGCTGGCCTCACGCCGGCGCGCGCGCTCGGCGCGCATCGCCTTGAGCGCGCGCACCCGGCCCTCGTTGCGGGTGCGCCGGGCCTTGATGCCCTGGCGGATCCACGCCTCCTCCTGCGCCAGCAGCCTGTCGAAGCGCGCCTGCTCCTGGGCCTCGGCGTGCAGGCGCTCCTCGCGCCGGCGCAGGTAGTTGTCGTAGTCGCCCGGCCAGCTGGTGACGCGGCCACGGTCGATCTCGACGATGCGCGTGGCCAGCGCGCGCAGGAAGCCGCGGTCGTGGGTGATGAACAGCAGGCTGCCGGCGAACGACTTGAGGAAGCCTTCCAGCCACGCGATCGACTCGATGTCGAGATGGTTGGTGGGCTCGTCCAGCAGCAGGATGTCGGGTTTGCGCACCAGCGCGCGGGCCAGCAGCACGCGCCGCTTCATGCCGCCCGACAGCGCCTCGAAGCGCGCCTGCGCGGGCAGTTCGAGCTGCTCGATCACCTGGGCCACGCGGCGGTCGAGGTCCCAGCCGTGCAGGGCCTCGATCCGCGCCTGCGCCTCGCCCATCGCGGCCATGTCGCCGGCCTCGAGCGCGTGGTGGTAGCGGGCAAGCAGCGCGCCGAGTTCGCCCAGGCCGGCCGCGACCACGTCGAACACCGTGCCGGTCGCGTCCTGCGGCACTTCCTGGGCCATGCGCGCCACCACCGCGCCCGACTGCAGGCGCACTTCGCCGTCGTCGGGCTTGAGTTCGCCCGCGACCAGGCGCATCAGGGTGGACTTGCCGGCGCCGTTGCGGCCGACGATGCACACGCGCTCGCCGGCCTCGATCGACAGGTCCACGCGCTCGAGCAGCAGCGGGCCGCCGACGCCGAAGTCGACGCGCTGGAGTTGGAGCAGGGGCATGGCGCGATTCTACCGGGCGGGCTCGCGCCTCCGGGCCTCGCGGCGTGGCCGGGCCTCAGGCGGCCGGCGCGTCGGCCGTGGCGTGGTCCACCACCAGGTCCGCCGGCCGGCTGCGTGCCAGCACCCGCTCGATGTTGGGCATGTCGTTGGAGGCGATCCAGTGCCGCGCCTCGTCGTCGCTCCTGCCGTGGTGGCGCCAGCGCTCCATCAGCCTGCGTTCGAGCTCGGCGCGCGGCACTTCGATGCGGACGCTCAGGTCGAACAGGTCCGCCAGGCCCGACCAGGGCGCCTCGTCCAATAGCAGGTAGTTGCCCTCGACCAGGACGAAGCGCACGTCGCGATCGACGATGGCCGCGCCGGCGCGCGAGAGCTCGAGCGCACGGTCGAAGACGGGAATGGCGACGTCCGGCTCGGCGTCGCGCAAGCGCCGCAGCAGGGCCGCGAAGCCACGGAAGTCGAAGGTCTCGGGCGCACCCTTGCGTTGGCGCAGGCCGCGCTGGTGCAGGATCGCGTCGTCGAGATGGAAGCCGTCCATCGGCACCACCGCCGCCGATCCGGCGGGCAATGCGTCGTGCAGGCGCGCGGCCGTGGTCGACTTGCCCGCGCCGGGCGGACCGGCGATCGCGATCATCACCCGCGGCGCATCGCCCGCGCGGGCCAGGATCGCGGAGGCGAGCGGATCGATCCCGGTGATGTCGTTCATGCGAAGGTTCCCCGGCCGCGACCAAGCCATGCGACCGACGGCGGCCGCGCCGACATTCTGTCGCCGGATGGCACGATCGGCAATCCGCCTCGCGCGGTTCCGCGGTCGAACGCGCCGATCAGTTCAACGGCAGCGGCTCGACCTGGCCCAGCAGCACCCGCACCGCGTACACGACCAGCCCGACGCCGGCCGCCGCGTACGCGACGAACAAGATCCAGTAGCGCAGCGGCTGTTCGTTGCGGCGGAACACCAGCCGGCCCTTGAACCCGTTCGGTCCGCACGGCAGCCAGCCGAGCGACAGGCTGCGCCAGTCGACCACGAGCAGGCCGACGCCGAGGATCAGGAAGAAAACGCCCTGGAACAGATGCATCGATCACCCCGTGCGATGCGGCCATGCGCTCCCAAGCGTAGCGCGGGCGGGGCCGGAGGCGCACCCGATGGGCCCGCGGCATCGGGCGCCTAGGCGACCTCCGCGAGGAAGGCCACCACCTCGGCCAGCACCCGTTCGGGGTGCTCGCGGTGCGGCATGTGGCCGCAGTCCTCCAGGACCACCATGCGCGCCGGGCCGCCCACGCCCTCGGCGATCCGGCGCGGGAACGCCTCGGAGCCGTACTCGTCGCGGTCGCCGTGCAGCGCCAGCACCGGGCAGCGGACGCGCGGCAGCACCGCATCCAGCGACCAGCCGGCGAAGGCCGGGTCCAGCCAGGTCCCGGTCCACGCGTCGAGCACCCAGGCGGCGCGTGCGCCGTGCCAGAACGCGAGCTTGCCGAGGCCGCCCGGCCGGGCGAACTCCTGTTGCGTGCGGCGTACGCCCTCGACGGTCCGCTGCTCGACGAAGGCCTGCGCCGACATCGACACCACGCCCGCGCAGCGCTCCGGGTCGAACGCCGCGGCGGTCAGGGCCATGCCGCCGCCGACGCTGTGGCCAAGCAGCGCGTAGCGCTCCAGTCCCAGCCCGGCGAGCAGCGCGGGCAGGCCGCCGCGCGCCTCCTCGTCGATGAAGTCGAGCGAATGGCGCGCGGCGCGCGGGGTGGAGCGTCCGAAGCCGAGCCGGTCGTAGGCGATGACGTCGCGCCGCGACGCGGTCGCCAGGCGCGCCGGGAAATCGCGCCACTGGGCGACGCTGCCGAGCGAATCGTGCAGCAGCAGCAGCGGCGGCGCGCAGGCGTCGCGGCGCTGCGGACGCCAGTGGCGGACGAACAGCCGCCCGCCCTCGACGGCGACGAACCGCTCGTTCGACTCCACGCCCCTCCCCGTCCCGCGTCCGCGCGGCTCAGCGCTCCAGGATCGCGACCACGCCCATCCCGCCGGCGGTGCAGATCGACACCAGGGCACGGCCGCCGCCGCGTTCCTTGAGCTGCTTGGCCGCGGTGGCGATGATGCGCGCGCCGGTGGCGGCGAACGGATGGCCGGTGGCCAGCGACGACCCGACCGGGTTGAGCCTGGCCGGGTCGATCCGGCCCAGCGGCGCCGGCAGGCCCAGGCGGTTGCGGCAGTACTCCTCGCTCTCCCACGCGCGCAGCGTGCACAGCACCTGGGCGGCGAAGGCCTCGTGGATCTCGTAGATGTCGAAGTCCTGCAGGGTGAGCCCGTTGCGCGCCAGCATCTCGGCCACGGCCACCGTCGGCGCCATCAGCAGGCCTTCGCCGTGGACGAAGTCGACCGCGGCCACGTGCACGTCGCGGATCCGGCACAGCACTTCGTGGCCGTGCGCGGCGGCCCACTCCTCGCTGGCCAGCAGGCAGGCGGCCGCACCGTCGGTGAGCGGGGTCGAGTTGCCCGCGGTGAGCGTGCCGCGGCCGGAGACGCGGTCGAACGCCGGCTTGAGCGTGGCCAGCTTCTCGATCGTGGTGTCCGGGCGCAGGATGTTGTCGCGGGTCACGCCGCGGAAGCTCACCACCAGGTCGTCGAAGAAGCCGCGTTCGTAGGCGGCGGCGAGCTTGTGGTGCGAGGCCACGGCCAGCTCGTCCTGCGAGTCGCGCGAGATGTTCCACTCCTTGGCCATGTCCTCGCAGTGCTCGCCCATCGACTTGCCGGTGCGCGGCTCGGCCACGCCGGGGAAGTCGGGCTTGAGCTCGCGCAGGCGGAAGCCCTTGAACGCGGCCAGCTTGTCCTTCGCCGTCTTCGCCGCGTTGGCCGCGAGCAGGCGCCGGCGCAGCGACTTGCCGTACACGATCGGCACGTCGGAAGTGGTGTCCGAACCGCCGCCGATGCCCGACTCGATCTGGCCGGTGGCGATCCTGGTCGCGATCAGGTTGATGGTGTCGAGCGAGGTGCCGCAGGCGCGCTGCATGGTGATGCCCGGCGTGAGCGCCGAGAGCCCGGACGAGAGCGCGGCCTCGCGGCCGAGGTTCCAGTCCGAGGCGTGCTTGATCACCGCGCCCATCGCCACTTCGCCCAGCTGCTGGCCGTGCAGGCCGAACTTCTCGACCAGCGCGCCGAGGGTGCGCACCGACATGCCGAGGTTGCCGACGTCCGCGTAGGCGGTGTTCTGGCGGCAGAACGGAATGCGGACGCCGCCCAGCACGGCGACGGGACGACCTTGCAGCATCGTGGAGCCTCTCGGGGGTGCGGGCCCGCCACCGGCGGCGGGCATAATGTCGAGTCTAACGTACCGTGGCGAATGGCCCGATGAACGAAGCGCACACTGTCGCCGGCCAGCCGTCGGCGCTGCCCGCGGGCAGCGTGGCCGGCCTGCTGGCGATCGAACTGGCGCACGCCAGCGAACCGATGCACGCCGCCCTGGGCCAGGCCGAGGCGGCGCGCCTGGTCGCCTGCCTGGGGCGCGACCTGGCCGGGATCGAGCCACGGGTGCGCGAGATGGACCTGTGCCTGGCGGCGGCCCACTTCGACCCCGCCGAGGCCCTGCGCCCGGGCTGGCCGCTGCATCGGCGCCTGGACGAGTTGCTGGCGCGCGCGCCCGGCCGCGGCGGCCCGCCGCGCCTGGTCGCCTTCGGCGCCGATGCCGGCGGCGAGGTGCCGCGGCCGCTGCAGTCCGACCCCGACCTGCGCGGCGGCAGTCTGCGCGTGCTGCCGTTCCTGCTGCACGGGACGCCCGCCACCGCCGCGGCGGTGGCGGGCGAGTTCGAGGCGCGGCTGCTGGACCACGGCATGGCCGCCGCCGACACCGCGCTGCTGCTGCAGGAGGCGTTCGGCGCCCGGATCGAGCACGCGCGCAGCCTCACCCTGCACGACCTGCTGGCGATGGTGGCGCTGCAGTACGACCACCTGGGCCTGGCGCCGCTGTGGCCCCTGCTCGAGACCGCGCTGCTCTCGCCCGCGCGCGAGGCGGTGCTCGACGCGCCGCCCGAGCCGCTGCTGCGCTATGCCGACGGCACCGTGCGCATGGCGATGTTCGCGCCGACCGCCTGGCGCGCGCGGTATCGCCCGGAGGACGGCGACCAGGCGCGCCTGCGGCAGATGTTCGCCCGCTTCGAGACCCGGCAGCGGCAGCTGGCCGCGGTGCTGGGCGCGCACGGCATCGAGGTGGTGTACGTGGAGGCGGCGGCGGACGTGGACGGGCGGGGGGTGTAGCCGGGTCCGGTGTGGCGGTGGGGGTGCCCCCTCCCGGCCTCCCCCCGCAAGCGGGGGGAGGGGTCCAGGGCCGACGGGGTCGGTGCGGTCGGGGCTTACCGGGCTTCGATGACGCCGCAGGCCAGGCGGGCGCCGGCGTTGCCGGTGGGCTGGGTGGTGTAGTCGTCCGGGTCGGCGTGCACGATCACCGCCTTGCCGACGATGTCGCTGGGGCTGCCGTCGCCCAGCGTGGCGCCGCGCAGCAGGCTGTCGACCGTGGCCACGCCCTGGTCGTCGGCGGCGATGTTGTCGCTGTCGCCGGCGTGGTGCTCGCCTTCGCCCACGCGTCCGTGCGCGCTGGCGGTCGGATTGAAGTGGCCGCCGGCGCTGGTGGCGTCGGGGGCGCTGCAGTCGCCGTTCTCGTGCACGTGGAAGCCATGCTGGCCGCCGGGGGGCAGGCCGGTGACTTCGCCGGTGATGCGGATCCCGCCGTCCACCACGGCGAATTCCAGGTTGCCGGCCACCGCATTGCCCTCGGTGGGGGCCAGGGCGGCGCTGGCAGAAGCGGCGGCGGGCGCGGGCTCGGGCGTGTCGGCCATGGCCGGGGTCGGGTCGGGGCCGGGCCCGGCGGCGTCGCCGGACGGCGCCTGCGGCTGGCAGGCGGCCAACAGCAGCGCGGCGGGCAGGAGCAGCAAGGGGACGTGGCGCATCGGGATTCCTCCGTGGACGGACAGAACTGGGAACGCTAGCGGCGGCGTCATTCAACCGCGGTGATGACGCCGCAGGCCACGCGCGCGCTGATCGCGCCGGGCGTGGCGCCGAGCACCAGCAGCGCGCGGCCAAGGATATCGTTGCCGGCGCCGCCGCCCAGCACCGCTCCGCGCACGACCAGGTCGACCCGGGCCACGCCCTCGGCGTCGGCGAAGATGCGGCCGGGATCGCCGGCCACCGCGCCGTCCTGGCGCGCGCCCGCGAGCGGGTCGAAATAGCGGCCGGCGCTGCGCGCGTCGACGGCGCTGCAGTCGCCGCGCTCGTGCACCTGCAGCCCGTGGGCGCCGTTGCGCACCAGTCCGCCGACCTCGCCGCGCACGCGCACCCCGCCCTCGACCGGGGTGAGGACCACCCGGCCGCTGACCAGGCTGCCCGAGGCCGAGAACAGGTTGGCGACCGCGCGCGGCACGGTGCCACGCACGGCGGTCTCGCGCGGCGCCGGCTCCGGCGGCGGCGGCGCGGCCGGCGGCGGCCCGGAGGCGCAGGCCGCCAGCAGCAGCAGGGCGATCGCGGGGAGGCTGCGGACAGGCTTGGCGACGGCGGGGTCTGGCATCGGGGGGCGGTGCACGAACACGCGAGGCAGCGGCGCGGCATGGCCGCCGCGGGCGTTCGAGCCTAGCGGGCCACGCGCGGCGGGCCAAGGCGCGCCGCGCCCCGCGGCCAGCCGCCGTGCAGGTACGGCCTGGCCGCGGCGCCGGATCAGCCGCGCCGCGGGCGGCGGCTGGCGCCGAGCTTGCGGGTGACCGTGTTGCGGCCAAGGCCCAGGCGCGCGGCCGCTTCGGCGCGGCGCCCGCCGGTATGTTCCAGCGCCGCCTCGAGCAGGGCGCGGTCGAAACGTTCGCGGGCGCGCGCATGCAGGTCAGGGGTGCCGGCAGCCAGCTGTTCCAGGGCCCAGGCGCGAAGCGCGCCGTCCCAGTCGGCGTTGGCGCGTTCGCCGGCCTGGAACATGCCGTCCAGGTCCGAGGCGGTGATGGTGTCGGCCGGCGCCAGCGCGGCCAGGCGCCAGCACAGGTTCTCCAGTTCGCGCACGTTGCCCGGCCAGTCGTAGGCCAGCAGCCGCTCGGTGGCGGCCTTGGAGAACCGCTTGGGCGGCGCGGAGAACTTCTCCGCCGCCCCATGCAGGAAGCGTTCGGCCAGCGCCGGCACGTCGCCGCGGCGCTCGCGCAGCGGCGGCAGCCGCAGCCGCACCACGTCCAGGCGGTGCAGCAGGTCGGCGCGGAAGCGGCCTTCCTGAACCAGGGCCTCGAGGTCCTGGTGGGTGGCGGCGATCACCCGCACGTCGACCCGGATCAGCTCGCGCCCGCCGACGCGGAAGAACTCGCCCTCGGCCAGCACCCGCAGCAGCCGGGTCTGCAGTGAGGCCGGCATGTCGCCGATCTCGTCGAGGAACAGGGTGCCGCCGTGGGCCTGTTCGAAGCGGCCGATGTGGCGCTTCTGCGCGCCGGTGAAGGCGCCGGCCTCGTGGCCGAACAGCTCGCTTTCCAGCAGTTCGGCCGGGATCGCGGCGGTGTTGAGCGCCACGAACGGCTGCCGCGCGCGCGGCGACTCACGGTGCAGCGCGCGCGCCACCAGCTCCTTGCCGGTGCCGGTCTCGCCGGTGATCAGGACCGTGAGCGGCGCCTGCGCCAGGCGGCCGATGGCGCGGAACAGCTGGCGCATGGCCGGGGTGTCGCCGACCAGCACGTCGTCGTCGGGTTCACCCTCGGCCACCGGCTCGGCCGGCTGCTCGTGGCGCTCGCCCAGCACGCGCGCGGCCAGTTCCACCGCCTCGTCGAGGTCGAACGGCTTGGACAGGAACTCGTAGGCGCCGCCGCGGAACGCGCCCGCGGTGCTGGCCACGTCGGTGTAGGCCGACATCACCACCACCGGCAGCTGCGGGTGGGCCTGCTTGATCTTCTCCAGCAGGGCCAGGCCGTCGTCGCCGGGCATGCGCACGTCGGTGTACAGCAGCTGCGGCGGCGGCCGCGTGTCCAGCGCCGACAGCGCGGCGTCGGCCGAATCGAAGCCCGCGACCTGGTAGCCGGCGTCGCTCAGCGCGGTGGCCAGCACGAACCGCACCGAGCGGTCGTCGTCGACCACCCAGACCGTATCGCCTTCAGCGGACATTGACTGCCCTCATTGCGCGGAGCCTCCTTCGGGGCCGGCCGGCCCGCCGTCGCCACCGTCGGACAGCGGCAGCAGCAGGGTGAACACGGTGTGGCCCGGGCGCGAACGATACCCCAGCGAGCCGCCGTGCTCGCGCGCGACCTGCTGGGCCATGGCCAGGCCGAGGCCGCTGCCGTCGGCGCGGCCCGACACCAGCGGCAGGAAGATCTGTTCGGCCAGCGACTCGGGCACCCCGCGCCCGTCGTCGCCGATCTCCATGCGCAGCGCCAGCGCGTGCACCTGCTCGCCGATGCGGGCGCCGAACTCGGCCCGGGTGCGCAGGGTGACGTTGGCCGCGCCGGCCTGGATCGCGTTGCGCACCAGGTTCCACACCGCCTGGGTGAGGCGGTCGGGATCGCCGCGCAGCGGCGGCAGGCTGGGGTCGTAATCGCGCACCAGGCGCACCGCCCAGCCGGCTTCCTGCTCGGCCAGGCGCACCACCTGCTCGAGCACGCCGTGGATGTTGAGCGGCTCGTGCGGACGCGGCGGCGCCGGCGACAGCAGCCGGTCGACCAGCTGCGACAGGCGCTGGACCTCGGCGGCGATCAGCTCGACCAGTTCACGCCAGTCGCCGTCGCCGGCGCGCCGGGCCAGCAGCTGCGCCGCGCCGCGCAGTCCGGCCAACGGGTTGCGCAGTTCGTGGGCCAGGCCCTTGAGCGCGGCCGACAGCGCCAGCGGCAGGGCCTGGGCCGGATCCTCGCCGGGAAATTCGTCGACCGGATGCGCCTCGAGCAGGATCGCGCCGCCGGGCTCGCGGGCCAGCCAGACGTCGGCGAAGCGCGGCTCGCCGCCGAGGAAGGCCAGCGCCACCCGCCGCAGCCGGCGCGGGCCGTCGGCCTCCTCCAGCCCCTCCAGCGCCCGGCGCAGGCCGTCGCCCTCGACCTCCAGCGCCACCAGCGGCTGGTCGGGGAGCCGCTTCTGGCTCACCCCCAGCCAGCGCGCGAAGGCCTGGTTGCAGGCCACCACCCGCCCGTCCCGGTCCGCCCGCAGCACCGGGGTGACCAGTGCGTCGAACGCGGGATCGAAAGTGGGCGGCGCGGGCATCGCGCCAATATAGTGCAGTGCCCGCATCGACGCCGGGATGCGCGGGATGGAGGCGATGACCGGTCCGCCGCGCGCGGGGCCCGGCCGCCGGTGCGTATCGGCGGTGAAGCAGGCGCCGGGACCGGATACCCTGCCGCCATGACATTCGGCTTCCAGCAATCCGGCGGGGTCCCGGTGGATCCGGTGACCGCGCTGTACCGGCTCGGCGGCGGCGGGCCGAGCCTGACCGCGGTGCTGGCCACGGCCCAGGCCAGCCGGCGCAACGTGGCCCTGCTGCACGTCGACATCGACATGCTGCAGCTGGTCAACGTGAACATGGGCGAGGAGGTCGGGGACCAGGTGCTGGCCGCCGTGGCCCAGCGGCTGCGCGCCACGATGCCGGAGGACGCGATCCTGTGGCGGCTGGGCAGCGACGAGTTCGTGGCCTGCATCGCCTACCGCGAGGGCGAGCCCAACGGCGAGGCCCTGGCCGAGCTGTTCCGCGACGCGCTCGAAGGCCCGTTGTCGATTCCGCCCTACACCCTGCCGGTGACGGTCTCGATCGGCATCGCGGTGTTCCCCGAGCACGGCACCGACGCGGCCGCGCTGCTGGCCAGCGCCGAGCGCGCGCTGCGCGAGAGCAAGCGCGGCGGACACAACAACGTCGGCCTGTACTCCGGGGTGCCGGCGCGCACCACCAGCGAGGCCGGCTTCGCCGACCGCTTCGTGGGCGCGCTCGATCGCGGCGAGATGAAGATGTACTTCCAGCCGCAGGTGTCGGCGCAGGACGGCAGCCTGGTGGGCATGAGCGGCCTGCTGCGCTGGGATTCGCCCGAACACGGGCTGCTGCGGCCGAACCGGTTCCTGGCCCGGGTGGAACGCGCCGGGCTGTCCGGCCAGCTCGGGCTGTGGGTGCTGGACGCGGCGATGCAGCAGCTCGCCGCCTGGCGCGAACGCGGCCTGGACTACCTGACCCTGTCGGTGCACATCGACGGCGTGCTGCTCTCGCGCGCCGACTGCCTGGACGCGATCGGCGAGCGCCTGCACCGCTACCAGCTCAACGCCTCCTCGTTCGAGTTCGAGCTGCCCGAGAGCGCGCTGGCGCTGGACGTGCACCGGATCCACGACACCCTCACCGGGCTGCGCTCGCTGGGCGCGACGCTCACGGTGCAGGACTTCGGCCGCGGCGGGCTGAGCTTCGCCGCGCTGGCCCAGTACCCGCTCGACCGGCTGCAGATCGGGCGCAGCTTCATCCGCAACGTGGCCAGCGACCCGCGCAGTGCGGCGATCGTGCGCGGCATCATCGCCATGGGACACCGCCTCAACATGAAGCTCACCGCCAAGGGCGTGGAGACCGAAGCCGAGCTGGGCTTCCTGCGCCGCAACCACTGCGACTTCTTCCTCGGCCACCTGTTCAGCCCGCCGCTGCCGGCCGAGCTGCTCGACCCGCTGGTGCAGAAGCGCTTCCTGCTGCCGTCGGCGTTCGCCGCCACCCGGCCCGAGCGCACCCTGCTGCTGCTCGACGACGAGGACAACGTGCTGCGCGCGCTGGTGCGCCTGTTCCGCCGCGACGGCTACAAGGTGCTCACCGCCAGCACCGTGCGCGAGGCCTTCGACCTGCTGGCCAGCAACCCGGTGCAGGTGATCGTCTCCGACCAGCGCATGCCCGACATGAGCGGCACCGAGTTCCTGGCCAAGGTGCGCGAGCTGTACCCGGACACGGTGCGCATGGTGCTGTCGGGCTACACCGACCTGGCCACGATCACCGAGGCGATCAACCGCGGCTCGATCTACCGCTTCCTGACCAAGCCCTGGAACGACGACGAACTGCGCGGCCACATCGAGGCCGCGTTCCGCGCCCACGAACGCCAGGGCGACGCCGAGTTCGCGGCCTACTGAGCCTCGTCGCCGCGGGAGCCGTCGTCACCGTCCCCGCCCTGGCGCGGTTGCACGACGGGCAGGACCACGCGGAAGGTGGTGCCCACGCCCTGCTCGCTCTGCACCTCGATCCGGCCGTGGTGCTTGGACACGATGCTGTAGGCGATCGCCAGGCCCAGCCCGGTGCCGCGGCCGATCGGCTTGCTGGTGTAGAACGGGTCGAAGATCCGCGGCAGCACGTCGGGAGCGATGCCGCAGCCGTTGTCGGCGATGCTGATCCAGGCCTCGCCGTCCTCGGCGCCGGTGGCGATGGTGATGGTGCCGCGGTTCTCGACCGCCTGGCCGGCGTTGATCAGCAGGTTCACCAGCACCTGGTTGATCTCCGACAGGTGGCACTCGACCGGCGGCAGTTCGCCGTAGTGCTTCTCCACCCGGCACTTGTACTTGAGGTCGTTCCAGACGATGTTGAGGGTCGATTCCAGGCCCTTGTGCAGGTCCGACGGCCGCATCGCGTCGCCGCGGCCGACGTAGGAGAACTCCTTGAGGTCCTGCACGATCTTGGTGACCCGCTCGATGCCCTCGCGCGACTCGTCCAGCAGCTTGGGCAGGTCGCCGAGGATGAAGTCGATGTCGAGCCGCTCGCGCTGCAGCCGGATCGCCTCGCGCACGCCCGGGTCGGCGCCCTGGAGCGCGGCGTCCTGCTGCTCGATCAGGCTGAACAGCGCGGCGACGTACTCCTGCAGCGTGCCCAGGTTGGAGTGCACGTAGCCGATGGGGTTGTTGATCTCGTGCGCCACGCCGGCGGCGAGCAGGCCGATCGAGGCCATCTTCTCCGACTGCAGCAGCTGCTCCTGGGCGCCGGCCAGGCGCCGGTGCGCGGCCTCGAGCTCGTCATGGCGCTGCTGCAGTTCGCGCTGGCGCGCCTTGCGCGCGGTGACGTCGTCGAAGATGAGCAGGAACAGGCCGTCCTCGCCTTCGTCCCGGCCGTGGCGGACCACGATCTCCAGCACCACCCCCGAGGACATGGTGACCTCGCCGGCCCAGCGGCCCTGGGCGCGGGCCTGCTCCCAGGCCTCGCCCGGCAGCAGGTCGAGCAGGGTCGACGGCGCCTGGCCGGGCAGCGCCCGGGTGGCCAGGGCCTCCGCCGAGGGGTTGGCATGGGCCTGGCCGCGCGCGCGGTCGACCAGGACCACGGCGTTCTCGGTGGTGCGGAAGGCCCAGTGGATCCGGCGGCTGCACGGGTCCGGATCGTGTCGCGATGGCGGTTGCTGCGTCTGGCTGCTGTTCATCCCACTCCCAGACAGCGCGCCTGGGGGCGGGCGCCGGACTGTCCGCGGGCATCGTACACGCCGGTGGACTCCACGCGCCCGAGATGGCGCAGGGCCCAGCCGACCTCGCGCCGCCGGCGCGACAGCAGCACGCCGTTGGCGTGGTTCTTCTCGCGCAGCGCCTGGAGCCGGTCGGCGGCGATGGTGCCGGGGCGCGCGGCCTCGGCCCGGCGCAGCGCCGCCAGCTTGTCGGCGGTGGACGCGAGCAGGGCGTCGACGTCGTTCTCGAGCAGCGCCCGGCGCTCGGCCTCGAGCGCGCGATCGAGCGCTTCGAGCGGGTGCTCGGCGACGGCCGCGCTCATGTCAGCCCCCGAGCAGCCGATCGAGTTCGAGCATGCGCGAGGCCACGGCCTGGGCGTCGACCTGGTAGCTGCCGTCGGCGATCGCCTCGCGCAGCGCGTTCACCCGGGCCATGTCGATCCCGGCCGGGCCCTGGGCCAGTTCGCGCGCCATCGCCTGCAGGCCCTCGGCCTCGCCGGTGAGGCGGATGCTTTCCGCGGGCGCCACGGGTTCGCCGCGCGCGGCGCTGGCGCTGGACGTCGGCACGGTCCGCGCGGCGGCCTCCTGCGGACGCAGGACAGGCCCGCTGCCGTCGATCTTGTGGGTCATGGGTGGCTCCTGGGGGTGGCTGGTCGGGCACTGTAACGGCCCTGCCCCCCGGAACTTGAGCGCCGTCACCAAATCCGGCCTGGCGGGCGTTCATGGCAGCAGCTCGACCACGCCTTCCCCGACCAGACGGCCGCGCAGGACCCGCCCCGAGGACACGTTCTGCACCCCGATCCGGCCGCCGGCCTGGGCCGGGCCCATGGCGCGGCCGGGCACCCGGACCTCCACCCCGCCGACCCGCGAGACCAGCACCACCGGGTCGCCCCGGCGCAGCGGCGCGCCCAGCGACAGATCCTGCTCGGTGGGCACCGCGCCCGGCGCGAGGGCGCGCAGCGGCACGCGGCCGACCAGGGCCTGGGGGTCGCGGAAGGCGGGGCCGGCGGCGGCGCCGATGTCGCGGGTCTGGACCACCAGCTGGTCGGCGGTGATCGGCCTGCCGGCGGGCGCCGGGCTGCGCAGCACCACCACCTCGGCCTCGCGCCGCACCCGCACCGGAACGTAGAGATGCCAGCCGGGGTCGTCGGCGCAGCGCACCTGGGCGGTGCGGGGGCCGGTGGCCACCGCCTGCAGCGGCTGGCGGCAGCGCGCCAGCCGCAGCGACGGCGCCAGCACGGCCTCGGCCGCCTGCGCGTCCTCCGCGCCCACCGCGGACACCGCAGCGGCGGCGATCTCCTCCAGCGGCTGCGGGCCGGCGGCCAGCGCCGGGGCCGTGGCCAGGGCGGCCGACAGCGCCAGCACGGCCGCGACGCTCCCGCGCCGCGTGCGGCGCAATGGTCGGTGCCTGGCGTCGGTCATGGTCCCTCCCGTGGTTCGAAGGCCTGCCCGGCCCGTGCAATCCGCGTGCCGGGGCCCGCGCCCCGACCCGGACCGTCCCCTTGTAGACACTCTGTTCCCAGTCAACCCTGCACAACCGCGAACAGCTTGCTGCCGTCGTAGCGTGCGGGGTTGCGCACCAAGGCCCACACGGCTGTGAGCAGCTTGCGCATCACCGCTGCCACGG
>NZ_VOHE01000003.1 GCF_007859305.1 Luteimonas wenzhouensis | reverse complement strand
CCGGCATCTGGAGCGCTCGCTGGGCCCGCCGAACCTGGACGGCGTGCGGCTGCTGGCGATGGACGAGTTCGCGATCCAGAAGGGCCACCGGTACGCGACCGTGGTGGTCGACCCCGAGCGCAAGCGGGTGCTGTGGGTGGGGCGCGGGCGTTCGAGAGCGGAAATCAGGCCGTTTTTTGAGCTGCTGGGCCCGGTGCGCTGCGCCCAGGTCCGCGCCGTGGCGATGGACATGAACTCCGCCTACGACCTGGAGGTTCGGGCGCATTGCCCGAACGCGGAGGTCGTCTACGACCTGTTCCATGTCGTGGCCAAGTACGGCCGGGAGGTGATCGACCGGGTCCGGGTGGACGAGGCAGACCGGCTGCGCGCCGATAAGCCGGCCCGGCGGGTGGTCAAGACATCGCGCTGGCTGCTACTTCGTAATCGGGAGAACGTGCCCGACGAGCAGGTGGTGCGGCTGGAAGAGCTGCTGGCGGCCAACAAGGCCTTGTTGACGGTCTACCTGCTGAAAGAAGACCTGAAGGGGCTATGGCGCTACCGGCGCGAGGCATGGGCCTGGAAAGCGTGGAAGAGCTGGAAGCGACGAGCCCTGCGCAGCGGCCTGGAGCCGCTGCGCGTGTTCGTGCGGCGGCTCGAGCCCTACCTGTCGGGGATCCTGGCCCACTGCCGCTGGCCGCTGGGAACCAATCTGGTCGAAGGCATCAACAACAAGATCAAGGTCATCAAGCGGGTGGCCTACGGCTACCGGGACGACGCCTACTTCTTCCTGAAGATCCGGGCGGCCTTCCCCGGACTTGGGTGAAGAACCTTTTTCTTTCGGAAGCATGCGGGCTTGCGCCCCGCCGACGTCACCGGAGCCGGGCCGCGCCGCGGCTGGTGGTCCCGCGCAGCGAACTTGCAGGGGGAGGCGTGCGCTGTGCGCACGCCGGAGGACATTCGCCGAGCGGGGCCGCCAGTCGCGGCGTGGCCCGTCCGCCGCCACGCCCCCCGACGGGACACGCGGATCAGCCTCGCCGACGTCCCGGCACCTGTCGGCGAGCGCCGGCAGTGACACCGCCCGAATCCGTGACCGGGGCCGCGCCGGCGGTGAAGGCCACCCGCGCCCCCCTTGCTAGAATCCGGGCCCGATCCCAACCACCCCGGACGAGCTCCATGCCGATGCAGAAGCCGCTTGCCGCCGCCCTCGCCACCTGCCTGGTGCTGGCCCTGGCCGCTCCCGACGCCAACGGCCAGCGCCGCCGCGCCCCCGCGCAGCCCGCGATCACCGCCTGCAGCGACTTCTACACCTTCGTCAACAAGGACTGGCTGGACGCCAACGCCGTGGTCAGCGGCACCGGCTCGGTCTCCGCCCTGGGCCAGCTGCAGCAGCACACCCTCCTGCAGCAGCGCGCGATCCTCGACGAGGCGGCCCGGTCGCCGCGGAACGACGTCCAGAAACTGCTCGGCGACTTCTGGGCCAGCGGCATCGACGAGGCCGCGGTCGAACGCGACGGCACCCAGCCGATCGCCACCCTGCTCTCGCGCATCGATGCCATCCGCCGCGCCCGCGACATCCCGCCCGCGATCGCCGCCCTGCACCAGGTCGGCATCCCCGTGGCCTTCAATTTCGGCGCCGATCTCGACCTGGCCGACCTCGACCGCTACATCGGCTACTTCACCCAGGGCGGCATCGCCCTGCCGGACCCGGCCTTCTACACCCGCGAAGACGCCGACGCCCGCGCCCTGCTCGGCCGCTACACCGAATACGTCGAGAAGATCCTGGCGCTGACCGGCACCCCCCAGGACAAGCTCAAGGACGAGATGGCGATGGTGCTCGACCTGGAGACCCGGCTGGCCCGCGCCTCGCGTCCGATCACCAGCCTGCGCGACCCCCGCGCCAACTACGCCCTGGTCCCCACCGCCGACTTCGCCAAGCAGTTCCGCAACCTGCAGCTCGACCAGTTCCTGCAGGCCCAGGGCGTGACCGCCGACCAGGTGTCGATGGCCCACGTCGCGTACTTCACCGAGGTCGACAACCTGGTGCGCACCCTCAGGCCGGGCCAGTGGAAGACCTACCTGCGCTACCAGATCGGCAACGCGATGGCGCCCTACCTCAACCAGGCCTTCCGCGACGCCCACTTCTCGTTCCACGGCCGCGTGCTGCGCGGCCAGTCCGCCCCGCCACAGCGCGACGTGCAGGTGCTCGAGGCGATCAATCGCGCCGCCGGGCCGATGCTCGCGCGCGAGTACGTCGCCCGCTACCTGCCCGAGGCCACCCGCGCCCGCGCCGAAGCCATCGCGGGCGGAGTACGCGATGCGCTGGCGCGCGCCGTGGAGCGCAGCGACTGGCTCTCGGCCGAGGCCCGCGCCGAGGCCGCGGCCAAGCTGGCCGGCCTGCGGATCGAGATCGGCGCGCCCGCCGACGACCTCGACTTCAGCATGCAGCCCATGGG
This sequence comes from Luteimonas wenzhouensis, assembly GCF_007859305.1. Classification (GTDB taxonomy): domain Bacteria; phylum Pseudomonadota; class Gammaproteobacteria; order Xanthomonadales; family Xanthomonadaceae; genus Luteimonas; species Luteimonas wenzhouensis. The sequence goes on along the minus strand of NZ_VOHE01000003.1, from coordinate 531,300 downwards.
CCGCAACAGCTTCGGCAGCAACATGCTGATCGCCGCCACCTGGCACCACCGCGAGGAAATGCGCCGCATCGGCCGCACCAACGCCCAGCGGCGCTGGGGGGTACAGCCGCAGGAGCCGGTGCTGGCCTACGACATCGCCCACAACCGCCTGGTCGTCTCGGCCGCGGTGCTGCAGGCGCCGGTGCTGGACATGGAGCAGGACGCCGCCGCGCAGTACGGCAGCTTCGGCGCCCTGGTCGGCCACGAGCTCGGGCGCGCGGTCGACGCCAAGGGCCGGCTGGTGGATGCCTCCGGGCAGATCCGCACCTGGTGGACCCCGGCCGACGAGGCCGCGTTCGGCGAGCGCGCCAACCGCCTCGCCGCGCAGTACGCGAACTACGACTACCCGGCGGCCACCGCGCTCAAGGTCGATGGCAACCTCACCCGCGAAGGCAACATGGCCGACCTGGCCGCGGTGGAACTGGCCCTGGACGCCTTCGAGGCCGCCCAGGCCGATCCCGACAGCGCCGGCTACGAGTCCTTCTTCCGCGCCTGGGCGTCGCTGTGGCGCGAACAGCTCTCGCCGGAAGCGGCCACCGAAGCGGCCTCGACCCAGGCCCAGGCGCCGGGCAAGTGGCGCGCCAACGGGCCGCTGGTGAACCTGCCGGCCTTCGCCAAGGCGTTCAAGTGCAAGGCGGGCAACGCCATGGTGCGCAAGACCGAGGAGCAGGTCTCGATCTGGCGCCAGGCGCATTAGCCCCGGCGTCCGCGGGCGCACCGGCACGACGCGGTGCCGCGGGCCGCTGCGTCGACGAGCGCAGCGGCCCGGACTCAAGGTCGATCCGGTCCCTCGCCGCGGTCCAGCGCGGACAGCGCCGCGATCATCGCCAGCAGCGGCAGGTTCTTGAGCACCGGGCCGAGCGGATGCGACCACTGCTCCGGGAGCCGCAGGGTGATGACGATCGTACAGGCCGCCACCAGCACCAGCTGGGCGGCGTACAGCAGGCGACGGCGACGCAACAGCAGCAGGGCCGCGCCGAGCGCGATGTCGAGCAGCGCCGCGATCCACAACACCGCCTGCGCCGGCGCGCCCTGCAGCCCGACGCGCGCCAGCAGTTCCAGCGCCGCCGCGCGCGGATCGGCGCAGAGGAGGACCACGCCTGCGCCGATCCACGCCAGCGCCAGCGCGATCCGCATCAGCGGCAGGCTCCAGCCCAGCATCGCGTTGCGCCGCATCCGTTCCAGCGGCAGGCCCTGGAAGAAGTGCTCCGGCGCGCGTGGCGCATGCCCCAGCCAGCGGGCGGTCGGCGCCGGGTCGACCGCGCCGGCGGCGACCAGCATGGCCAGCGCATCGGGGTGGAGGGGCGCGCGCGGCGCGGCGCGGGCGGCGACCCAGGCCCCCGCCCGCGCCAGCCACATCGGGACCGGCACCGTGGCTCCCCCGGTGTCCATGGCGCGACGGAACTCCTCCAGGTAGGCGCGCAGCGTGAGCGGGCGCGGCCCGGCCACGTCCAGCGTGTCCGGGACCGACGGCGCCTCCACCAGGCGCACCAGCACCGCGACCAGGTCGTCCAGGTGCAGCGGCTGGATGCACTGGCGCCCGCCGCCCGGCAACGGCAGCAGCGGCAGCCCCGCCATCGCGGCGAAGCAGCGGGTGCCGGCTCCGGCCGGCGAGAACACCAGCGACGGGCGCACCACGCAGCGCTCGAGGTGGTCGTGCGCCAGCAGCGCCGCGTCGGCGCGGCCCTTCGAGGCCAGGAAGGGGACCGGAGACGCCGGATCCGCGCCCAGGGCCGACACCTGCAGCACCCGTCGCACGCCCGCGCTGCGCGCGGCGGCAAACAGCCGCAACGGAGTGTCCACGTGGACCGCCGCGAAGCGCTGCTGCGCCGTCTGGCGGAAGATGCCCACCGTGTTCACCAGCACGTCCAGATCGCTGAGCGCGCGCACCAGCGTGGCGTCGTCGGGCAGCGCATTGAAATCGAGCGCGATCGTCCCGGCGCCGGCGCGGGTGTCGCGGCCCGCCTGGGTGACGTGGTGGCCACGCGCGCGCAGGCCGCGCGCGAGCGCGGTGCCAACCAGGCCGGCGCCAAGCACCATCACGCGCATGGGGTCCGCCTCCCCGCTCGGGCCTTGCGCCCAGGCTCGCTGGCGAGCGTGCTGTCCACGCGGGCGGTCTCCGTGTTCAGCCGGGCGCGTGCGGGCGCCGCGGCGACCGGCCCCCGACGCGGCCAGCCGGTGGTGGATCCGGTCTCCACGAGCCCGCCGCGTGCGGCACCGATCCATCCGCCACGCGCTGGTCGGCGCCGGCCATGCCACCTCCTGCTGTCCTTCTCGGGCAGCCTGCCGGACCCGCGGTGAAGGGGCGGTGCACCCGGTCCACGCGCGCGCCATCCTGGCGCCTTCGCACGGCCGGTCAGGCGGCCATGCCGCACGGGCCGGCGTCGTCGCCCGGCGCCTGCGATGGCGCCGGCACCCGGTACAGCAGCACGTCCTGGACGCGCTCGAGCAGTTCCGGCGGCATCAGCGTGGCGAGTACATAGGTCTCGGCGTCCGCGAGCCGCGGCGCGAGCACCCCGGCCGTGGCCGCATGCCCGGCCCAGGGCACGTACACCGCGTCCGGCCCGGCCGGGATGGCGGTCGGCAGCGGTGGATCGAAGGCGCGCGACGAGCCGTGCCAGGGCCCGCCGACGAAGGTGATGTCCATGCACGGTCGTCCTCGGCCCAGTGGCCGTCGCGGAAGACCGGAGGCTAGCGCCCGCGCCGTCAAGCGGGCATGACGCGCCGCCGGCGGCGCTACACCACGCGCCGGAGCCTGGGCCCGCCGAACGGCGGCTGGCCGCGCCAGTACCGGATCAGCAGCCAGCCGAACAGCATCCCGCCCAGGTGTGCGAAGTGGGCCACGCCCGACTGCGTCCCGGTGACGCCCAGCACCAGTTCGATCAGGCCGTAGACGATCACCAGGGTACGCGCCTTCATCGGCACCGGCGGGATCAGCAGCATCACCCGCTGGTGCGGGAACAGCAGCCCGTAGGCCAGCAGCAGGCCGAACACGCCGCCCGACGCGCCCACGGTCGGATAGAGGCCACCGCCGTTGGCCACGCTCCAGGACACCACCAGCAGCTGGCACAGCCCGGCGCCGGCCACGCACACGAGGAAATAGGTCAGGAACCGGCGCTGGCCCCAGACGTACTCGAGCTGGGCGCCGAACATCACCAGCGCCAGCATGTTGAACAGCAGGTGCGCGATGTTGGTGGGGCTGTGCATGAACCCGTGGGTGAGCAGCTGCCACGGCATGAAGCGGTGCGGCGCATAGGGCGCCAGCTCCGGCGGCAGCCACGGCCACAGCATCAGCGCATCCAGTGCCGGGCCCAGCAGCAGCTGCAGCACGAACACGACGCCATTGGCGATCAGCAGTCCCTTGGTGACGGGGGGGATATTGGTGAACATCGGCGCTCCTGCACTCGGCGCCCATCATACCGGTCGGCGCCCCAGGGCCCTCGCGCGTTGCGCGGGATGAAGCTTCCCGCCGTCCGGCTCAGGACCGGCCCGGCCCCCAGAGCGCCGAGTCCAGGTCCTCGTCCCCGCGCGCCATGCGCACCCTGCCGTTCTGCACCGCCACGCCCTCGGCCCGCAGGCGCCGCACCTGTTCGCGGAACCCGCGCGAGCCGGGCGGGAACGCGATCCGGCCGTCGCTGCGCAGGATCCGGTGCCACGGCAGGTCCGGGTCGGCGTTGCCGGCCAGCACCCGCGCCACCATCCGCGCCCGGCGCGGCAGCCCGGCGCGCAGCGCGATCTGGCCGTAGCCGGCCACCGATCCGCGCGGCACCGCGCGGATCGCGGCCAGGATCCGCGCCACGGCGGGGGAGTCGGCAGACAGGGCGGCCATCGCGCACTAGGATATCGGCTCCACCCGGCCGGCCGCGCCCCATGCAGAACTTCGAACAGATCCGCCGCCACCTGCTCAACGGGGACTTCCGGGTCACGATGCAGGAGCCCTACGTGGTCTGCGTCGAACTCTCGCTCGACGGCGGGCGCCGCCACCAGGCGATCTTCCTGTCCGAGCTGCAGGACGACGACGGCCGCTGCTACCTGCGCACCAGCACCGTGATCGCACCGATTACCGGCATCGACGCGCGCCGCGCCCTGGCCTTCAACTGGAACACGCGGGTGGGCTACCTGGCGATCGGCGAACTCGACGGCGTGCCCTACCTGCAGCTGTGCGAGAACCGGCCCTACGAGGGCCTCACCGCGGCCGAGGTCAGCCGCGTGGTGCTGGAGATCGGCGGCATGGGCGATCGGCTGGAGCGGGCCCTGTCGGCCGACGGCGACCTCCTCTAGCCGCAGGCGCCGGCGCCGGGCGTCCCGGTCAGGCCCAGCCCAGGTTCTGCATCAGGCGGAACAGCAGGTAGGCGATCCCGCCCGACATCGGGATGGTCAGGATCCAGGCCCAGATCATCTTGTGGACCACGCCCCACTTGATCGCGTTCAGGCGCTTGGCCGTGCCCACGCCCATGATCGCGGACGAGATGTTGTGGGTGGTCGAGACCGGGATGCCCAGGTGCGAGGCGGCCAGGATCACCGAGGCGGCGCTGGTCTCGGCGGCGAAGCCGTGGATCGGGTGCAGCTTGACCAGCTTGTGGCCCAGGGTCTTGATGATCCGCCAGCCGCCCGCGGCGGTGCCGGCGGCCATCACCACCGCGCAGGTGACCTTGATCCAGGTGTCGATGTCGCCGTTGGCCAACGCGCCCTCGGACGGATGCAGGAACGCCAGCCAGCCCGGCAGCACGTCCAGGGTACCGGCGGCCTGGGCGCTGACCAGGGTGAGCGCGACGATGCCCATCGTCTTCTGCGCGTCGTTCATGCCGTGGGCGAAACCCATCCCGGCGGCGCTGACGATCTGCGCCTTGCCGAAGAAGCCGTTGACCCAGCGCGGACGCGCGATCCGCGCCAGCCAGCCGCCGCTACGGGCCATCATCGAGATCACGAAGAACAGCACGCCCATCACCAGGAAGCCGGCGACGAAGCCCAGCACCGGCGAGGACACCATCGGCACGATCACCTTCCACAGCACCCCGGCGCTGCGGTAGATCGGCTCGGCGGGCTCCGACCAGATGACCACGTCGAAGTTGTTGGCCGCCGCCGCCAGCGCGGCGCCCAGCAGGCCGCCGATCAGCGCGTGCGAGGACGAGGACGGCAGGCCGAACCACCAGGTGATCAGGTTCCAGGTGATCCCCCCCATCAGCGCGCACAGGATCAGCTGCGAGCCGACCTCGATCACGCCCGCGTCGATCAGCCCCGACGAGATCGTCTTGGCCACGGCGGTGCCGGCCAGCGCGCCGATCAGGTTCATCGACGCGGCCAGGCCCACCGCCTGCATCGGCGAGAGCACCTTGGTCGCGACCACGGTCGCGATCGAGTTGGCGGTGTCGTGGAAACCGTTGATGTACTCGAACACCAGCGCGGTGATCACCACGATCAGGACCAGGGTCAGCATGGTCGGCGCCCGGTCAGGAGTTCTTGAGCACGATTTCGTAGGCCACCACGCCGGCCTCGCGGCAGCGGTCGATGGCCTTCTCCAGGATTTCGAAGAATTCCTTGAGCAGGAACATCTGCAGCGGGTCGAGCTTGCCCGAGTAGATGTCGCGGTAGAGCTCGAGCATCAGCCGGTCGGCCTCGTTCTCCAGCGCGCGCAGGCGGTCGTTGAGCGCCTTCATCGGCTCGAGCTTCATGTGCCTGAGCTGCTTGACCATCTGCACCACCACCTCGGCCGCCTGCTCGAGCATGGCCGCGCGCGGCGCGAAGTCGATGTGCTCCAGGTGCTGGGTGGCCAGCGAGTAACGATCGGCGAACTTCTCGATCTGCTTGGGGATCTTGTACAGCGCCGAGCCCAGCGCCTCGATGTCCTCGCGCTCGATCGGGGTGATGAAGCTGTCCACCAGCGCCTGGCTGATCTTGTCCGAGGCCTCGCGCTCGCGCAGGCGGGCCAGCTTGAAGGCGTCGAGCGCCGGCTGGCGGTCGGCCTCGCGGAGCATGGCGTGCAGGGCCTTGGCCGCGTCGTGGGCCGCCACCGCGGCGTCCTCGAGCAGCGAGTAGAACTGGTGGCCCTGGCCGAAAATGGTCTGCAAGGAGAACATCGGGGGATCCCGCCGCCTCGGGGTGGACGGCCGTCGGGGCGGAATTATGACCGCTCGATGACGCCGGCCGCCAACCCGGCCGTCACGGCCGGCCTCCGGCGCGGGCCCGGGGACACCCGGTGCTATGATGGATGGCCGCGCTTGCGCCGCGCCGCCGCCCATGGACGACGACCCTAGACCGCCCCCCCGCCGCACCGGATTCCCCCGCTCCAGCCTGACCCCGGCGCCCGCCGGCCACCGGGGCCGCCGTCGTGCTTGAGCTGTTCATCGTCCTGGTCCTGATCGCCTGCAACGCGTTCTTCGCGCTGTCGGAGATGTCGGTGGTCACCTCGCGCAAGGCGCGGCTCAAGCAGCTGGCCGCGACCCGCCAGCGCGGGGCCCGCCGGGCGCTGGAGCTGGCCGAGCACCCCGAGCGCTTCCTGTCCACGGTCCAGGTGGGCATCACCCTGATCGGGATCCTCACCGGCATGTTCGGCGGCGACGCCATCGGCCGCTCGATCGGCGCGCACCTGCTCGAATGGTTCCCGGCCGCCGGCGCGCCGGTGCCGCTGCTCTCCCAGGGCAGCTACGCCACCGTGGCCGGCACGGTGCTGGCGGTGGGCCTGATCACCTTCCTCACCATCGTGCTCGGCGAACTGCTGCCCAAGCGCCTGGCCCTGCTGGCGCCCGAGCGCCTGGCCTCGTGGGTGGCGCTGCCGATGCACGGGCTGTCGAGGGCGGCCACCCCCGCGGTGTGGGTGCTGAGCGTGACGGTGCGCGGGCTGCTGAGGGTGCTGCGGCTCGACGATACCCAGGCCGCGAAGGTCACCGAGGAGGAGATCCGCCTGCTGCTCAGCGAGAGCCACGAGCAGGGCGTGATCGATGCCGACGAGCGCAACATGATGAACCGGGTGCTGCGCCTGGGCGACCGCACCACCGCCAGCCTGATGACCCCGCGCACCCGCATCGCCTGGCTCGACATCGCCGAGGGCTTCGAGGAGAACCTGGCGCTGATGCGGGCCACCCCGTTCTCGCGCTACCCGGTGTACCGCGGCAGCGATACCGACGTGGTCGGCGTGCTCGAGATCAAGTCGCTGATCGACCGCCTCGACGAGCCCGGCTTCGACCTGTTCAAGTACCTGCGCGAACCGCTGTTCGTGTCCGAGTCGACCACGGCGCTGAAGCTGCTGGAGATCCTGCGCGAGGAGCAGCAGTCGCTGGCGCTGGTGGTGGACGAGTACGGCGACGTCACCGGCCTGGTCACGGTGAACGACGTGATGGAGGCGGTGATCGGCCGCAACCAGACCGGCGAGGGCCCGGACGCGGTGCCGCAGATCGCCGCCCGCGACGACGGCTCGCTGCTGGTCGACGGCGGGATCTCGGTGGAAACCGCGCGCGAACTGCTCGGCGGCGGCACACTGCCCGGCGAGGACGAACACGACTACCACACCGCCGCCGGCATGGTGATCGCCTGGTTCGGGCGGATCCCGCACGTGGGCGAGCATTTCGACTGGAACGGCTGGCGGATCGAGGTGGTCGACCTGGACGGTCCGCGCATCGACAAGCTGCTGCTGCGGCGGATGGAGGATGCCGCGGACCATGGCCGCTGACCATCGGCAGGACGCCGGGGCGCGCCGCGGCGACCTGGGCACACGCGAACTGTTCGACGCGCTGGCCACCGGCGACCCGGACGACCACCTGCGGCTGGAGGACATCCTCGCCGGCCTCAGCCGGCAGGTGTTCGGGATGCTGCTGCTGGTCTCCACCCTGCCCGCCTTCATCCCGATCCCGGGCGTAGGCGGCGCGATCGGCGGCCCGCTGACGGTGCTTGTGGGGGTGCACCTGCTGGTGGGCATGCGCCGGCTGTGGCTGCCGCGCTTCGTTGCCCGGCGCGGTCCGCGGCGGGCCAGCGTGCAGGCGTTCCAGCGCATGTTCGGCCCCTGGCTGGGACGGCTGGAGCGGGTGGTGCGGCCGCGCCTGACCGCGGTCATCGACCACCGCGCCGCCTCCATGTTCACCGGGCTGCTGCTGGTGCTGCTGGGGATCCTGCTGGCGTTGCCGATCCCGTTCACCAACTACCCGTTCGGGGTCCTGCTGGTGGTCTACGCCCTGGCCCTGCTCGAACGCGACGGGGCGCTGATGCTGGCCTGCTGGGGCGTGGGCGTGGTGGTGGTGGTGGTGTTCGGTGTGCTGTCGGGCGCGCTGGCCGCCGCCGCCACCCAGTGGATCGGCGGCCTGCTGGCCTGAACCGCCCCGGACAGCGGCCGCGCATGGGTCCGCATCGCTACGCCAGCAGGCGCCTGAACTCCTCGTCGGGCATCGGCTGCCCCAGCCAGTAGCCCTGGGCCATGTCGCAACCGCGCTCGCGCAGCAGCGCGTACTGGCCCTCCTTCTCCACGCCCTCGGCCACCACCTGGATGCCCAGCGAGTGGGCCATGGCGATGATCGCCGTGGTCAGGGCCAGGTCGTCGGGGTCGCGCAGCACGTCGGCGATGAAGCTGCGGTCGATCTTGACCCCGTCCACCGGCACCCGGCGCAGGTGGCTCAACCCCGAGAAGCCGGTGCCGAAGTCGTCCAGCCACACCTTCACGCCGGAGTTGCGCAACCGCGCGAGCAGCCCGCTGACGCGCGCCTCGTCGCCGATGACCGCGGTCTCGGTCAGCTCCACGTGCAGCCGGCTCGGCGGCAGCCCGGTCTCGCGCAGCACCGCCTCGACCTGGGTGGCCAGGTCGCCGGCGCGCAGCTGCCGCGCCGAGACGTTGACCGAGACGAACAGCTGGCGCGCCGCCGGCGCCTCCTCCTGCCAGCCGCGCGCGTCCATGCACGCCGCACGCAGCACCTGCGGCCCGATCGCCTCGATCAGACCGCTCTGCTCGGCCACGTCGATGAACAGCGCCGGGGCGACGTGGCCATGCTCGGGATGGCGCCAGCGCAGCAGCGCCTCGGCGCCCACCAGGCGGCCGTCGTCGAGCCGGTACACCGGCTGGTAGGCCAGGCTCAGTTCACCGCGCTCCCAGGCCCCGCGCAGGTCCTGCTCCATGCGCACCCGGCGCTCGACCGCCTGGTCCATGACCCGGCTGTAGAACCGGTAGCAGTTCTTGCCCGCCACCTTGGCCTGGTACATGGCGATGTCGCCGTTCTTCATCAGCGCCGGCACGTCGGCAGCGTCGTCCGGGAACAGGGCGATGCCGATCGAGATGCCGAGGAAGATCTGGCGGCCGTGCACGCTGATCGGCCGCGACAGTTCCTGCACCAGCGCGGTGGCCACGCGGCCGGCGCGCGGGCGGATGTCGTCCTCCCCGGCCAGGCCCTGCAGCAGGATCACGAACTCGTCGCCGCCGAAGCGCGCCAGTTCCGAGCCGCCGCCGCCGTGGCGGTCGATCACCTCGCGGATGCGGCCGGAGAACTGCATCAGTACCTCGTCGCCGGCGTCGTGGCCGATGGTGTCGTTGACCCGCTTGAAGTCGTCGATGTCGGCGAACAGCAGCGCCAGCTGGTGCGCGGAACCGTGGCCCTGGGCCACGCGCTCGTCGAGCAGTTCGCGGAACGCCAGGCGGTTGGAGAGCCCGGTCAGCGCGTCGGTGTAGGCCATCCGGCGGATGTCGCGGTCGTGCCGCACCAGGCTGTCGCGCATGTGGGCGAAGGCCCGCATCAGGTCGCCCACCTCGTCCTTGCGCCGCGAGGCGGGCACGTCGGCGTCGAGGGTGCCGGCCTCGATCTGGCGCGCGGCGTCGGCCATCTGCTGGACCGGCGAGACCAGCGACCGCTGCAGCACCACGCCGATGGTCACCAGCAGCCCCACCATTCCCACCAGCAGCACGCCCAGCCACAGCAGCTGGCTGCGGCCGATGGCCTGCAGCCGGCTGGCCATCACCCCGCCCACGCGCGCCTCCTCGGCCTTCACCGCCGCCAGCGAGTAGCCCACGCGGACCCCGCCCAGGCGCTGGTCGCCGATCCGGATCGGCGCGGCGATGTCCACCAGGGTGTCGTTCGACTGCACGTGCGCCGCTTCCAGCCCCAGCACTTCGTAGGCAAACGGATCGGACATCGTCTGCCCGTAGGTGGAGATGTCCGGGCTGCCGTCGTGGATCACCTGGCCTTCGTTGTCGTAGACGATCACGTAGCTCACGTCCGGCTGGCGCAGCACTGCCCGCACCGCCCCCCCGATCGCGTCCAGGTCGAAGTAGTACACCGGGTTGACCAGCGACTCGGCCAGCTGCACGGTCGCCGCCTGCCCGCGCGACAGCAGCCGGGTCGAGGAGAACTCGCTGATCGCCTGCACGCTCAGCTCCTGCGCCTCGCGGTGCATGGCCTCCTGGCGGTCCCACACCAGCGCCACCATGCCGAGCACGCAGGCCAGCACCACCACCGCCAGCATCGCGAAGCGGGCGCTCAGCCCGATGCGGGTCCTCATTCGACCTCCCGCGCCACCCGCGCCACGCCGCGGCGCAGGTGCTGGAGCGCGCGCTCGGTGTCGGCATCGATCGGCGCGAAGCGGGTGGTCATGAAGAACCGCAGCAGCGCCTCGCGGGCGTCCGGGTCATCGGCCGCGCCGAGCAGCACTTCGCGCAGGCGCTCGCGCACCCGCGGATCGAGGTCGCCGCGCACCATCTCCACCGCGCGCGGGAACTCGGGGGTCTCGCGCACGATGCGGAAGTCGCGGCGGTACGAGGGCGGCACGCGCTGCGGGTTGATCCAGTCCAGGTTGCTCATCGCGCCGGCGTCCACCAGCCGCTTGTGCACCCAGGCCGAGACGTTGAGTTCCGAGCGCCCGAACACGTAGCCCACCGAGTCGGGCGCCGGCCGGTCCATCGGCGAGAGCAGGATCTCCAGCCGTTGCCCGGCGTCGAGCAGTTCGGTCGCCGGCACGTAGTACGCGCTGGTCGACATCGGGTTCTGGAACGCGATGCTGCGCCCGCGCAGGTCGGCCAGCTCCTGCACCGGGCTGTCGGCGCGGACGAAGAACAGGGTCCGGTAGCTGGACACGCCATCGCGCTCGGTCATCAGCAGCGGCTGCGCGCCACTGCGCTCGGCCAGCACCATCGCGGTGGCCGCGGTCTCGGTCACCCAGTCCACCCGGCCGCGGCGCATGTAGCTGAGCATCTGCTGCGCATCGCGCGCCATCAGGATCCGGCCTTCGCGGATGCCCACGTCGGCCATCCGTGGCACCACGTAATCAAGCAGCGGCTTGAGCTGCTCGTAGTGCGCCGCCGGGTCGTCGCTGATGCGGCCGAGCACGAGCACCCCGCCGTCCGCGCGCGCCATCCCGGCCAGGACCAGCCACGGCAGCAACAGCACCACCAGCAGCCGGGGCAGGCGGAAACCGGGGAACGGCACGGGCAAGGAATGGTTCCTGGTCAAGGCAGGCGACGCGGCGAGCCTAGCCGAAAACCCGCGCCCCCGGTAGGCGCGCGGGTCAAGGGCCACGCTCGGCCGCCAGCCGGGCCATGCGCTGGGCGTCGGCGAGCACGCCGCGCAGCAGGCGCACGTCGCGATCGTCGAGCGCGGCGCGCAGGAAGATCCGGCGCAGCTTGCGCAGCGCCGACTCCGGCGCCCGGCCCTTGTGGAAATCGATCGCGTCCAGGGTGTCCGCCAGCTGGGCGAAGAAGCCCTCGAGCTCGGCGTGACTGGCCGGCACGTCCCCGTCGGGGGCCGGCACCGCGGGCAGGGCCTCGCGCGGGCCGAGCATCGCCAGGCGCAGTTCGTAGCTGAGCACCTGGACCGCGGCGGCCAGGTTCAGCGAGCTGTACTCCGGATCGGCGGGAATGGTCACCGCCGCGTGGCACAGCTGCAGCTCGTCGTTGTCCAGCCCGGTGCGCTCGCGGCCGAACACCACGGCCGCCGTGGTCCCGGCCGGCGCCGCGGCGGTGGCGACCGCCCGGGCCGCGGCCTCGCGCGGCAGCAGCTCGTCCAGTGCGATCCGCCGGCTGCGCGCGGTGCACCCCAGCACCAGCCGGCAGTCGGCGACCGCCGTGGCCAGGTCCGGCACCACGCGGGCCGAGTCCAGCACGTCGCCGGCCCCGGCCGCCATCGCCACCGCGTCGTGGTGGGGGAAGCGCTCGGGGGCGACCAGCACCAGGCCGCGCAGGCCCATGGTCTTCATCGCCCGCGCCGCCGAGCCGATGTTGCCCGGGTGCTGGGTGCCGACCAGGACGATGCGCAGGCGCGCGGCCGCGTGCAGGGAATCGCTCATGTGCGAATGGTAAACTGCGCGCCCGGCCACCGCGCCGGTCCGCTCTTTGCCACCCGCCACCCGTCCCGCCCGCGCCCCGGAGTCCGCAATGCTCGCCCCTGCCGTCAACATCATGGTCAAGGCCGCGCGCGCCGGTGGCAACGTCCTGGTGCGGCACATGCACCGCCTCGACGCGCTGAACGTGGTCGAGAAGGGGCGCCTGGACTACGCGAGCGAAGTCGACGGCCTGGCCGAGGAGGCGATCATCCGCGAACTGCGGCGCGCCAACCCCGAGTACGCCATCCTCGGCGAGGAAGGCGGCGCGCAGAAGGGCAGCCGCGGCCCCAGCCGCTACACCTGGGTGATCGACCCGCTGGACGGCACCAGCAACTACCTGCACGGCATCCCCCACTGGTGCGTCTCGATTGCCCTGTGCGAGGGCCCCGAACCGCTGCACGGGGTGGTCTTCGATCCACTGCGCAACGAGCTGTTCATCGCCTCGCGCGGCGCCGGCGCCCAGCTCAACGACAAGCGCATCCGCGTCGCCGACCGCAAGGACCTGTCCGGCGCGATGCTGGCCACCGGCTTCCCGCCCCGCGAACGCGCCCGCCTCGACGCCCACCTCGACTGCCTGAAGCTGCTGATGAAGGACGCCGAGGACGTGCGCCGCACCGGCTCGGCCGCGCTCGACCTGGCCTGGGTCGCCGCGGGTCGTTGCGACGCCTATTTCGAGGCCGGCGTGCAGCCCTGGGACATCGCCGCCGGCGCCCTGCTGGTACGCGAGGCCGGCGGCCGCGTCTGCGACTTCAAGGGCGCCCCCACCGGCCCGATGCACATCGCCATGGGCAGCGGCCGCCAGCTGATCGCCGGCAACGTCAAGGTCACCGACGCGGTGCAGAAGGCGATCGTCTCTTCCGGGTACGCCGCCGCGTTCGCCTGATCGTGGCCAACCGGCCACCGTCGGCGACCGCGAAACAGCAAGACAACGCGCTCCCGCCTCCCGAGCCACGTGGCGCCGGGGCCGCCTGGCCTGCGCGGCGAACCGACGGAGGAGGCCTCCGCCCGCATGCGGAGGCCGGAGGACATTCGCGGATCGGGCCGGGCGGTTCCGGCGGCTCCTGCAGCCTCGACGACCCCTCGAGCGCCTCGACCCGTCGGCACCCTCCACCTGTCTGGCGCGAGTGACCTGGCAAGCGACACCGCGACCTGGTGTCGTTCGCCACCCGACCACCTTCGACGGGCGAAAAGCGTGCTCCGGCCTCCGGAGCCAAGTGGCGCCGGGTCCGCCTGGCCTGCGCAGCGAACTCAGGGAGGAGGCCTCCGCCTGGAGGCGGAGGCCGGAGGACATTCGCGGAGCAGGCCAGGCGGACCCGGCGGCTCCCGCAGCCTCGATGCCCACTCGAGCGCCTCGACCCGTCGGCACCCTGCACCTGTCTGGCGCGAGTGACCCGGAAAGCGACACCGTGACCTGGTGTCGTTCGCCACCCGGCCACCTTCGACGGCGAAAAGCGTGCTCCGGCCTCCGGAGCCACCTGGCGCCGGGGCCGCCCGGCCTGCGCAGCGAACTCGAGGAGGAGGCCTCCGTCCGCAGGCGGAGGCCGGAGGACATTCGCGGAGCAGGCCGGGCGGACCCGGCGGCCCTCCCCGCGACACCGGACTGTCGAGCGTGATGCACCATGCCCGGCCCCACCACGTGCGCGCCCCTCCGACGCCGCACTCCCGGAAAAGAAGAAGGCCGCGCAGTGCGCGGCCTTCTTCATGGCAGCGTCCGGACAGCGATCAGGGCCGGCGCGCCAGCGCCTCCTCGTCGCGCGCCTTGGGCAGCAGGTCCTGCTTGCTCACCCTCAGCGGCCCGATGGTCAGCAGCGGGCAGGCCACCAGGATCGACGACGCCGTGCCGATCACGATGCCGATCATCATCGCCTCGGACATGCCCTCCAGCGAACCACCGCCGTAGATGTACAGCGCCAGCACCGTCAGGAACGCCACCACCGAGGTGATGATGGTGCGCGACAGGGTCTGGTTGATCGACGTGTTGAGGATCTCGAGTGGCTCGGCGCGCATCGAACGGAAGTTCTCGCGCACGCGGTCGAACACCACGATGGTGTCGTTGATCGAGAAGCCCATCACTGTGAGCAGGCCCGCCAGCAGCGTCAGGTCGAACTCGCGCCCCGCCAGCGAGAACCAGCCGGCCACGATCAGCACGTCGCCCAGCGTGGTGATGATCGCCGAGACCGCGAACTTCCACTCGAACCGGAACGCGATGTAGATCAGGAAGCCCAGCACCACGAACACGATCGCGTAGATGCCGTTGCGGGCCAGGTCCTGGCCGACCTGCGGGCCGACGTAGGACCGGCCCTTGATCGTGGCCGGGTTGTCCTCCGAGCTCGCCGCGGCCAGCACCTCATCGGCGGTGCGGTTGATCGCCTCCGCGTCGGTGCCGCCGTCCTTGGGCTGCAGCCGGATCATCAGGTCGGTCGCCGTGCCCATGGTCTGGACCTGGGCGCCGGGGTAGCCCGCCTCCTCGAGCCGGTCGCGGACCGCGTCCACGTCGGCGGGTTTCTCGAACAGCAGCTCGACCGAGGTACCGCCGGTGAAGTCGAGCGCGTAGTTGAAACCCTTGGTCGCGATCAACCCGACCGACGCCAGCATCAGCACCGCCATGAAGCCGACGGTCAGCATCCGCCAGCGCATGAAGTCAATGCGCGTGTTGTTCGGGATCAGGTGCAGGGGGAAAAGTGCCATGTACTGGGTCTCCCGGCGGTCAGATGGCGAGCGACTTGAGCTTGCGCCTGCCGCCGTAGATCAGGGTGGCGATGCCGCGCGAGACGGTGACCGCGGTGAACACCGAGGTGAGGATGCCGATGACCATGGTCACGGCGAAGCCGCGCAGCGGGCCGGTGCCGAACGCGTACAGCGCGATGCCGGCCAGCAGCGCGGTCATGTTGGAGTCGAAGATCGTGCCCGACGCCTTGTCGTAGCCGGTCGCGATCGCGGTGCGCGGCGGCATCCCCGCGCGCAGTTCCTCGCGGATGCGCTCGTTGATCAGCACGTTCGCGTCCACGGACATGCCGATCGACAGCGCCAGGCCGGCGAAGCCCGGCAGGGTCATCGTCGCCCCGAACAGGCTCATCACCGCCACCACCATCAGCAGGTTCAGCAGCAGCGCCACGCAGGTGATCAGGCCGAACATGCGGTAGTAGATGGCGAAGAACGCCAGCGTGAACAGGAACGCGTACACCACCGCCTTGGTGCCGCGGGCCACGTTCTGCGCGCCCAGGGTCGGGCCGATCACGCTTTCCTCGACGAAGTCCATCGGCGCGGCCAGCGCGCCCGCCTTGAGCTGCTTGGCCAGCGCGGTCGCTTCCTCGCGGCTCAGGCCGGTGGTCTGGAAGTCCTTGCCGAACACGCCGCGGATGGTCGAGGAGCTGATCACGCGCTCGACCGTTCGCGACGAGCGCACTTCCTCGCCGTTGACCATCGTCACCGTCGGGATGCGCTCGACGTAGACGATGCCCAGGCGGTTGCCGACGTTTTCCAGGGTGTGGTCGAACATGCGCTTGCCGGCCGCGCTGTTGAGCGTGATCGACACCGCCGGCAGGCCGGTCTGCGGGTCGGTGGTCGGCTGCGCGTTGACCAGTTCGTCGCCCGAGACCAGCAGGCGGCGCGAGAGCAGCAGCGGGCGGCCGGCATCGTCGTAGTAGATCCGCGAGCCGGCGGGGATGCTGTTGTCGGCCAGCGCGGCCGCGGCCTGGGCCTCGTCGCCGGTGACGGCGCGGAACTCCAGGGTCGCGGTGGCGCCGATCAGGCGCTTGGCCTCGGCGGTGTCCTGCAGGCCCGGCAGCTGGATCACCAGGCGGTCCTCGCCCTGGCGCTGCAGCACCGGCTCGGCCACGCCGATGGCGTTGATGCGGTTGGAGATGACGTTGCGGTTCTGCTCGATCGCCTCGGTGGCGATGCGGTTGAGCTCGGCCTCGGGCAGGCGCACGGTGATCCGGTTGCCGTCGACCTCGACCGTGGGGCCGCCGCCGAGGGCCGTGGGCGCGCGCAGGCCCGCCAGCGCCTGCTGGATCTCCGACCGCGCGCGCGCCGCGTCCCCCGCATTGGCGAGCGTGACGGCCACGGTCGCGTCGGCGCGCCGCTCGGCGCCGGTATAGCCGATGCGCGCCTCGCGCAGCGCGGCGCGGATCGCGTCGGCGTAGGAGTCCAGCCGCTTCTCGAGCGCCGCCTGCTGGTCGACCTGCATCATGAAGTGGACGCCACCCTGCAGGTCCAGGCCCAGCGACATCGGCCGCGCGCCCAGCGCCTCCAGCCAGGCCGGCGTGGTCGGCACCAGGTTCAGCGCGGCGGTGTAGTCCTCGCCCAGCGCCGGGCGCAGCGCATCGGCGGCCCGGGTCTGGGTGCCGGCGTCGGGCAGGCGGACCAGCACCTGGTCGCCTTCCAGCGCCACCCGCGCCCCTTCAACCCCCGCCTCCCCGAGGATCGAGCGCACGCGCTCGGCCAGCGCCTCGTCGACCACCGCCCCGGCGCGGTTCTTCGTGACCTGCACCGCGGGATCCTTCTGGAACAGGTTCGGCGAGGCGTACAGGACGCTCAGCACGACCACGATCAGGATGACGGCGTACTTCCAGCGGGGAAATTCAAGCATTGCGGGATTCGTCTGCGGAATCGGGCGCGGGCCTCGCGGCCCCGCTCCGTGCCCGCCCGGGGGGCGGGACGAGTGTGCGCGTTCGGGGTGCGTCGCCGGCGGAGCCGGCGGCGCGCCGCGTCCGCAGGGATCAGGCCGCCTTGAGCGTGCCCTTGGGCAGGACGTGGACGATCGCGCCCTTCTGCACGCGGATCTCCACCCGGTCGGCGATCTCCACGGTCACGAAGCTCTCGCCGAGCGACCGCACCACGCCGCCGATGCCGCCGCTGGTGATGACCTCGTCGCCCACCGCCAGCTTCTCGAGCATCGCCCGATGCTCCTTCTGCTTCTTCATCTGCGGCCGGATCATCAGGAAGTACATGATCGCGATCAGCGCGATGGGCATCAGCAGGACGCCCAGCCCGCCTCCCTGGGGGGCGGCGCCGGCGGCCTGGGCATGGGCCGGGGCGATCAGCAGGTCGAGCAGGTTCATCGGATCGGGTCCATTGGCGAAAACAGCCGGGAATTATGCCACGGTGCCGGGCCGGCCACCCGGCGGGCGCCCCGGAGGCCCCGCCCGCCCCCGCGCGGGGGTCAGTCCCCGCCCGACGCCCGGGCCGCACGCCGGGCCGCGTGGAAGGACTCGCGGAAGGCGGCGAAGGTTCCCGCGGCGATCGCCTCGCGCATCCGGGCCATCAGCGCCTGGTAGTACCAGAGGTTGTGCAGGGTGCCCAGGATCGGGCCGAGCATCTCGTTGCAGCGATCCAGGTGGCGCAGGTAGGCACGGCTGTAGCCGCCGGCGCAGGCCGGGCAGCCGCAGCCCTCCTCGATCGGGCGCAGGTCCCTCTCGTACTTCGCGTTGCGCACCCGGACCACGCCGGTGGAGGTGAAGTAGTGGCCGTTGCGCCCGTTGCGGGTGGGCATCACGCAGTCGAACATGTCCACGCCG
This sequence comes from Luteimonas wenzhouensis, assembly GCF_007859305.1. Lineage (GTDB taxonomy): Bacteria > Pseudomonadota > Gammaproteobacteria > Xanthomonadales > Xanthomonadaceae > Luteimonas > Luteimonas wenzhouensis. The sequence goes on along the minus strand of NZ_VOHE01000003.1, from coordinate 513,457 downwards.
CGGGCCACCGCCTCGACCAGGTCCTCGGGCCGCCCCACGCCCATCAGGTAGCGCGGCCGGTCGCCAGGCAGCTGCGGGCAGGTGTGGTCGAGCATCGCGTTGCGCTCGTCCTCGGTCTCGCCCACGGCCAGGCCGCCGATGGCATAGCCATCGAAGCCGATCGCCTTCAGCCCCTCGGCCGAGCGCGTGCGCAGGTCGTGGTGCACGCCGCCCTGGACGATGCCGAACAGGGCCGCGTCGCTGCCCGCGTGCGCGCGCTTCGAGCGCTCCGCCCAGCGCAGCGACAGTTCCATCGAACGCTCGACCACGCGCCTGTCGACCGGCTTGCCCCCGACCTGCACCGGCGGGCACTCGTCGAAGATCATGACGATGTCGCTGCCCAGGACCTTCTGGATGTGCATCGACTCCTCGGGCCCGAGGAACACCTTCGAGCCGTCGGTGGGCGCGGCGAAGGTCACGCCGGCCTCGGTGATCCTGCGCCGGTGCGCCAGCGAGAACACCTGGAAGCCGCCCGAGTCGGTGAGGATCGGCCCGTCCCAGCGCGCGAAGCCGTGCAGGCCGCCGTGGGCCTCGATCACCTCGAGGCCAGGGCGCAGGAACAGGTGGAAGGTGTTGCCGAGGATGATCTGCGCGCCGGTCGCCCGGACCTGCTCCGGCAGCATCCCCTTCACCGTGCCGTAGGTGCCCACCGGCATGAACGCCGGGGTCTCCACCGTCCCGCGCGGGAATGACAGGCGCCCGCGGCGCGCGGCGCCGTCGGTGGCGAGGAGTTCGAACTGCATGCGGGGCATGGGCGGCGGGACCGGGGCGGGACGCGACAGGCTACGGGAACCGGACCAGCCCGTCCTCGGCCAGGCGCAGCGCCAGGGTCGAACCCGGCGGCTGTTCCAGGCCCGCGGGCAGGTCGGCCTCGACCACCTGGCCGCCCGCCAGGCGCAGCAGCGCCACCCGGCCGGGACCGCGGAACGAGACCGCCACCACTTCGGCACGGATGCGGCCCTCGGGGTCGGGCAGCAGGCGGTCGGGCCGCAGCAGCACGCGCCCGCCGCAGTCCAGCCCCAGCGCCTCGGCCGGCAGCACGCAGCCGCGGCCGATGAACCCGGCCACGAACGGATCGCGCGGGTGCGCGTACAGGGTCGGCGCGTCCGCCCACTGCAGGATCCGGCCCTGGTCCATCACCCCGATCGCGTCGGCCATGGCGAACGCCTCGGCCTGGTCGTGGGTGACCAGCAGCGCGGTGGTGCCGGTGCGGCGCAGGATCGAGCGCAGCTCGGCCGCCAGGTGCTCGCGGGTATCGTTGTCGAGGTTGGAGAACGGCTCGTCGAGCAGCAGCAGCGACGGCGACGGCGCCAGCGCGCGCGCCAGCGCCACCCGCTGCTGCTGGCCGCCGGACAGTTCGTGCGGCCAGGCGTCGGCGCGGTCGGGCAGCCCGACCAGCTGCAGCACCTCGGCCACCCGCGCCTCGCGCTCGCGCCGCGGCCGCCGCGACAAACCGAAGCCGACGTTGGCCGCCACGTCCAGGTGCGGAAACAACGCGTAGTCCTGGAACATCATCCCGATCCCGCGCAGCTCCGGCGGCACCGTCCGCCCGGCGCTGGACAGCGGCCGGCCGTCGAGCAGGATGCTGCCGGCCTGCAACGGCTCGAACCCGGCGATCGCGCGCAGCACCGTGGTCTTGCCGCAGCCCGAGGGACCGAGCAGGCAGCCGATCTCGCCGTGGGCCAGCGCCAGCGACAGCCCGTCCACCACCACCCGCGGACCCGCCGGCCCCGGATAGGCGACGCGGATCCCGCGCACCGCGAGCATCGGCACCGTCGCGTCCGCGCTCATCGCCCCGCCCCCTCGCGCCCCCAGGCCAGCCCGGTGCGCGCCAGCAGGATCACCGGCAGCAGGCCGGCCAGCACGATCAGCAGCGCCGCCACCGCGCCGTCCTCGTAGGCCCCGCGCGCGGCGTCTGCGTACAGCCAGGTCGCCAGGGTTTCGAAGTTGAGCGGCCGCAGCAGCAGGGTCGCGGGCAGCTCCTTCATCGCATCGACGAACACCAGCAGCGCCGCCGCCGCCAGCGCCGGCCGCAGCAGCGGCAGGTGCACCCGCCACAGCATCGTCCCGGGACTGTCGCCCAGACCGCGCGCGGCCTGGTCGAGCGATGGCGGGATCCGCGCCAGCCCGGCCTCGGTGCCGCCCGCGGCGATGATCGCGAAGCGCAGCACGTAGGCCAGCACCAGCGCCCAGGACGACCCCATCAGCAGCATCCGTGGCTCCAGGCCCAGGCTGCCCAGCACCAGGTTGGCGCCGTTGTCGAACCAGGCCAGCGGCGCCAGCAGGCCGATTGCCAGCACCGTGCCCGGGACCGCGTAGCCCAGGCTGCCCAGGCGCAGCGCGGTCGCGGCCAGGCGCGTGCGCCGGCGGGCCTGCGCCAGCCGCAGCGCCCAGGCCAGCACCAGCCCGGCGAGGACCGTGGCCACGGTCGCCAGCGCCGCCACCCGCAGCGTGTTCCACGCGCTGGTCCACAACGCCGGTGCCACCCCGGCACCCTGCCCCAGCCGCTGCCAGGTCTCGGCCACCAGGTAGGCGCTCGGCGCCACGAAGCCGACCAGCACCGGCAGCGCCGCCAGGCCCAGCGCCAGCCACGCCGCCGCGCCGCGCAGGCGCTGGCGCTGCATCGGCCGCGGCCGCAGCGTGCTGGCGTAGCGCTGGCGCTTGCGGCCATGACGTTCCAGCGCGATCAGGCCCACCACCAGCAGCAGCATCGCCAGCGCGATCTGGGCCGCCCCGGGCAGGTCGCTGCGGGTGATCCACGTGGTGTAGACCGAGACCGTGAGCGTCTGCACGCCAAGGAACTCCGAGGCGCCGATGTCGTTGAGCGTTTCCAGCAGCGCCAGCGCCGCGCCCACCGCGATCGCCGGCCGCGCCAGCGGCAGCGCCACCCGGAAGAACAGCGCCGCGCGGCCCGCGCCCAGGGTGCGCGCGGCCTCCAGCAGGCTGGCGGCCTGGGTCATGAACATCGCCCGCGTGGTCATGTACACGTACGGGTACAGCACGAAGCCCAGCAGCACGATGCAGCCGGCCAGGCCGCGGATGTCGGGCAACCGGAAGTCGCGGGGGCTGTCGTAGCCCAGCAGCGCGCGCACCGCGCCCTGCACCGGCCCCAGCGGATGCAGCAGGTCGAGGTAGGCGTAGGCGACGATGTAGGTGGGCACCGCCAGCGGCAGCAGCAGCGCCCAGGCCATCGTGGCCCGGCCCGGGAACTCGTAGGCGGTCACCAGCCAGGCGGCCCCGGTGCCGATCGACACCACCAGCGCGCCCACGCCCAGCAGCAGCAGGGCCGTGTTCCAGGCCGCGCGCGGCAGCACGTTGGCCGCGATGTGCGACCACAGCCCGTCGCTGCCCTGGGCCGCGGTCCAGGCCAGCGCCAGCAGCGGCAGCACCACCAGCGCCGCGACCAGCAGCGCGGCCAGCAGCCAGCCGTCCGGGCGCGACCGGGCCGCGCCTGCGGGCGCGGGCACGATGGCGGTGGCGATCGCGTTCATGTCGGCGGCGGGATCCGCGGCCGGCGCGTGCCGGCCGCCATGGCGTCAGTGGTCGAAGCCCACCTTGTCCACCAGCTCGCTGGCCTGGCGGCGGTGCCTGGCGACCTCGGTCAGCGGCAGCGCGTCCACCTTCATCGCGCCGAAGCTGGCGACCACCGGGTCGAGTTCGACCCCGGCCTTCACCGGGTACTCGTAGTTGGCGCGCGCGTACAGGCTCTGCGCCTCGTCCGAGACCAGGTATTCGAGCAGCTTCACCGCGTTGTCGCGGTTGGGCGCGTGCCTGGCGACCGCGGCGCCGCTGATGTTGACGTGGGTGCCGCCGTCCGCGGCGCTGGCGAAGGTCGGGCGGACCACCCGGATCGCCTCGCCCCACTGGTGCTGCTCGCTGCCGGGCTCGGCGTTCTTCATCCGCCCCACGTAGTAGGCGTTGGCGATGCCGATGTCGCAGATGCCGGCGAGGATGTCGCGGGCCACGTCGCGGTCGCCGCCGGCGGCCTTGCGCGCCAGGTTGGCCTTGACGCCGCGCAACCACTGTTCGGTCTTCTCCGCGCCGGCGTGGGCAATCATCGCCGCGATCAGGCTGGTGTTGTAGGGATGCTGGCCGGAGCGGATGCACACCCGGCCCCTCCACTTCGGGTCGGCCAGTTCCTCGTAGGTGAAGGTGTCCAGCTCCAGGTCCCTGGCCGCGTAGAGGATGCGGTCGCGCAGCGACAGCGCGAACCAGTGCCCGTCCGCGCCGCGCAGGTGCGCCGGGATCGCCTCGGCCAGCACCGCAGACTCCACCGGCTGGGTGCGGCCGTCGTCCACCAGGTCGAGCAGGTTGCCGGTGTCCACCGTCATCAGCACGTCCGCCGGCGAGCGCTCGCCCTCGGCGCGCACCCGCTCGAGCAGGCCATCGCGCACGAACACGGTGTTGACGCGGATCCCGGTGGACGCGGTGAAGGCATCGAGCAGGGGCTGGATCAGGCCGGGCTCGCGCGTGGTGTAGAGGTTGACCTCGCCGGCGTCGGCCGGGGCGGCGCCCGTGCCCTGCGCGGCGGCGTCCGGGGTGCCCTGGCCTCCGCAGGCCGCGAGCAGCAGCAGCAAGGTGGCGGTCACGGCCGCGCGGACGGCACGGAATGGTTGCATGGTGTCACTCCTGGCGTGGGGGCGGCCGGGGCGGGCCGGAAATGAGAATTGTACTCATCCGCTTTCCGCACGGCACCCCACGCGGCTGGAACGCCCGGTCCCGCCGGCTCAGGCGAAGGCCTCGCCCAGCAGCAGCATCGCGTCGCCGTAGGAAAAGAACCGGTAGCGCTCGCGCACCGCGTGCGTGTACGCGGCCAGGATGCGCTCGCGCCCGGCGAAGGCGGACACCAGCATCAGCAGGGTCGATTCGGGCAGGTGGAAGTTGGTCAGCAGTGCATCGACGCTGCGGATCCGGTAGCCGGGGAAGATGAAGATCGAGGTCTCGCCCGAATGCGGCCGCAGCTCGCCGCCGGCGCTCGCACTTTCCAGCGCGCGCACCACGGTGGTCCCGACCGCCACCACGCGGCCGCCGGCCTCGCGCACGCGCCGCACCTGCGCGACCAGCGCCGGGCCGACGTTGATCCACTCGCTGTGCATGGCGTGCTGGCGCAGGTCGTCGCTACGCACCGGCTGGAAGGTCCCCGCGCCCACGTGCAGGGTGACGTGGCCGAAGTCCACGCCGCGCGCGCGCAGCGCGTCCAGCAGCGCATCGTCGAAATGCAGCCCGGCGGTGGGCGCGGCGACCGCGCCGGCCTCGCGCGCGAACACGGTCTGGTAGCGCTCGATGTCGTCGCGCCCCGGCTCGCGCCGGATGTAGGGCGGCAGCGGCAGTCGCCCGGCCTTGAACAGCCAGGACTCGAGCGCGTCGTCGACTTCGAACCGGAGGTCGTAGAAGCCGCCCTCGCGCGCGATCACCACCGCGGCGCCCCCGGCGTCGAGCGCGATGCGCGCGCCTGGCTTCGGCGGCTTGCTCACGCCCAGCTGGACACGTGCGCGGTTGCCGGGCAGCAGTCGCTCGACCAGGATCTCGACCCGCCCGCCGGTGTCCTTCTGCCCGAACAGCCGCGCCGGGATCACGCGGGTGTCGTTGAACACCAGCAGGTCGCCCGGCCGCAGCCAGTCGCCCAGCTGGCGAATGCGCGCATCCACCGGCGGCGCCTGGCCGGGCGGAAGCACCAGCATCCGGCTGCCAGAGCGCTCGGGCAGCGGCTCCTGCGCGATCAGCTCCGGCGGCAGTTCGTAGTGGAAGTCGGACTTCTTCATCGGGGAATTGTAGGGCGGCGGCCGTTCGCCGGCCCCCCTCCCAGCCTCCCCCCGCAAGCGGGGGGAGGGGCGACGGGGCACCCGCGGCCGCAAATCCGCCTCGACTTTCCGACGCCCCCCAGACAGCACCGCTTGCCCGCAGGGGACCCGCCCCGACCGCGCGCCATCCGCTCCTCCCTCCGCTTGCGGGGAGGCCGGGAGGGGGGGCATGCGCAGCACCGACCATCTTCGTCAGGGAGCCTGCCCCCACCCCACCGCTTGCTTCGCAAGCGGTTCCCCCCTCCCCCGCGGGCGGGGGAGGGGCACATGCGACGCGCCATCCGCTCCTCCCCCCGCTTGCGGGGGGAGGTCGGGAGGGGGGCACGCACAGCACCGACCAGCTTCGCCACGGAGCCTGCCCCCACCCCACCGCTTGCTCCGCAAGCGGTTCCACCCTCCCCCGCGGGCGGGGGAGGGGCGGTGGTGTCCTTCGCTTGCGGCGAAGGACGCTTACCTTTCGAACTTGGTGGAGAGGATCACCGCGGAGGTGGTGCGCTCCACGCCGTCGACCGCGCCAATGCGGTCGGTGAGCTCGTCCATGTCACCCACGGTCGGCACCACGCCCATGGCCACCAGGTCGTGCGCGCCGCTCACCGAATGCAGGCTGCGCACCTCAGGCATCGCGTACAGCGCCTGGACCACCGCCGGCATCTGCTTGGGCAGCACGGTAATCAGGATGTGGGCGCGGATGTGGTTGCGCTCGACGTCCTCGTTCACGCGCACGGTGTAGCCGCGGATCACGCCATCGCGCTCGAGCCGGTCGATCCGGCTCTGCACCGTGGTGCGCGACAGCCCCAGCCGGCGGGCGATCTCGGCAGTCGAGGCACGGGCGTTCTCGCGCAGCGCCGACAGCAGCTGCAGATCGGCCGGGGTGATCTTCATGAATCGTCCAGAACTTTCGTCGATATGCCGAAATCATACTGAATTTTGCGCGGATCGGCCCTGTCATGCGACGAACAGGCCCCCGATAATTGGAATCCAATGCCGCTTGCTGGCCTCCCGCCCGACGACGCCGGCCCACCGGCGGCAGCGGCCCCACTTCCGGAGGAACGCCGATGTCCGTGACCGATGCCCTCGCCCCCCTGCGCGCCCACGGCGGCCAGCGCCGCACCACCGGCCTGGACGACGCCACCATCGATCGCATGGCGGCGGGCCACCCGGAGCTGCGCGAAGCGATCGATGCCGCCGTGGCCGAGCACCGGCGCATCCGCGACGGCTTTGCCGACCTGCTCGAACTGGACGAGCCGGCGCAGATCCAGGCAGTGCAGGCCGGCTACGTCAACTTCTACGCGACCGACGCGGTCAATCCGTACGTGGCCCTGACCGCGCGCGGACCGTGGATCGTGACCCTCAAGGGCGCGGTGGTCCACGACTCGGGCGGCTACGGCATGCTCGGCCTCGGCCACGCGCCGCCGGCCGTGCTCGAAGCGATGGCCCGGCCGCAGGCGATGGCCAACGTGATGACGCCGAGCCTGTCGCAGCTGCGCTTCGACCGCGCCATGCGCCGCGAGATCGGGCACAGCATCGGCGGTTGCCCGTTCTCGCACTTCCTGTGCCTGAACTCCGGCTCCGAGGCGGTGGGCCTGGCGGCGCGCATCGCCGACGTCAACACCCGGCTGATGACCGATCCGGGCGCGCGCCACGCCGGCGCGACGGTCAAGCGGATCGTGGTCAAGGGCAGCTTCCACGGCCGCACCGAGCGGCCCGCGCTGTACTCCGATTCCACCCGCAAGACCTACCTGCAGCACCTGGCCAGCTTCCGCGGCGAGGATTCGCTCATCGCGATCACGCCTTACGACGTCGATGCGCTGCGCCGCGCGTTCGCCGACGCCGAGGCCAACGGCTGGTTCGTCGAGGCGGTGTTCCTCGAGCCGGTGATGGGCGAGGGCGACCCCGGTCGCGCCCTGCCGCGCGCGTTCTACGACGCGGCGCGCGAGCTGACCAGGGCGCACGGCTCGCTGCTGCTGGTCGATTCGATCCAGGCCGGCCTGCGCGCGCACGGCGTGCTGTCGATCGTCGACTACCCGGGCTTCGAGGGCATCGAGGCGCCCGACATGGAAACCTATTCCAAGGCGCTCAACGCGGGCCAGTATCCGCTGTCGGTGCTGGCGGTGACCGAGCGCGCCGCGGGCCTGTACCGCACGGGCGTATACGGGAACACGATGACCACCAATCCGCGCGCCCTGGACGTGGCCTGCGCGGTGCTCGACCAGCTCACCCCGGAGCTGCGCGCCAACATCCGCGAGCGCGGGCGCGAGGCGGTGGAGCGGCTGCAGGCGCTGCAAGCCGGGCTCGACGGCCTGATCACCGGGGTCCAGGGCACCGGCCTGCTGTTTTCCTGCGAACTCGCCCCGCAGTTCAAGTGCTACGGCGCCGATTCGACCGAGGAGTGGCTGCGCGAGCACGGCATTGGCGTGATCCACGGCGGCGCCAACTCGCTGCGCTTCACTCCGCGCTTCGAAACCACGTCCGACGAACTCGAACTGCTGGTGTCCATGGTCGGCCGCGCCCTGCGCGAAGGGCCGCGGAACAAGGCCGCCGATGCAACCTGATCCCGGCTCGCATCCCGTGCTTCGGGCTGTCAGTCCGCCCCCGTCCGGTTCCGGAAGCTGAAGTCGGCCTCCAGCACGGAACCGCCCGAGAAGTCGGTGGGGGCCGTCAACACCCGGACCACCAAGTCATCCCCGTCGGTCCGCGCGTGCATGAATCCCCAGGTCGCGCCCTTCGACCAGAGGCTTTGCAGCTGCGGGTTGTTCGCCAGCTGCTGCGCCATGAACTTCGGGTGCAGCGGCCGGTACTTGGACGCGGCGCCAGAAACGAAGAGCGGCAGCGGCCCCGGGCGGGCGCCCTCGACGCCCGCGCAGCTGTCGGTGTAGACCTCCAGCACGTGGTCGTCGCCGGCGAAATAGGCGTCGGCATGGCGGCACAGGATCGGCATGTACAGCGCCCGCAGCGACCTGGCCTTCTCGTACTTGCTTCCCCCTCCCGACCAGAGCGCGTGGTGGCCCAGCACGATCTTCCACTTCGCAGTGGAGCTGGCCAGGGCCTCTTCCAGCCACGGGACCATGTTCTTCTCGGCTTCGGTCTGTGCGCGGATATGCGGGTCCCACTCCTCCATCTCGCCGGTGCGCAGTTCCCTGCCCTCCTCGTCCAGCCGGTCCTTGTGCACCGTGGTCCCGGCCAGCAGCATCTCGGTGTCGATCACGAACAGCTCCAGCCTGCCTTCGAAACCCGGCGGCACGACGCGGTAGAACAGGTCGGGCATGTGGAAATTCGGGTGCTGCTGCAGGTACTCCACCTGGGCGAATGTGGCCTCGCGCGATACGCGCCAGTCGTGGTTGCCCATCATCGAATAGATCGTGAAATCGGCAACGCCCTCGCCCAGCCTGCCCAGCGGCTGGTCCAGCATTTCACGGAACCGCCGCTCGTCCGAGATGCCGTCGGCGCCCAGGGTGGCGCCATCGGGATAGATGTTGTCGCCGAGCATGGTCGCGAAATCGCAGCCCCATGACTTGCAGTAGCCTTCCATCGCCCAGGCGACGGGATACATGCCGCTGGCCTGGTAGAAGCTGCCCAGCGACGATTCGAACGTCCACGGCGTCGGGGTGAACCCTTCCAGCGATGGATTGCGCTCCAGCCAGTCCTCGGCCTCCACCGCAAGGTACTCCCCCAGCGTACGGATCGGCTCTTCGTCGTCATCGAACTGCTCGTACGAAGGGATGAAGCCGTGGTCTCCGAAGATGACGAACGACGCTTCACGATCGGATGCCGGCTGCGGCTGTGCGTACGCGGCATGGAACGGGATGCTGCAGGCCAGCAGGGCGGCAGCTGTGGCCGTCAGGCGCGAAAGCGGATTCTTGGACATGATTCACCCAGTCTATGCGGTGCTGTGGACGTGGTTGGACGACTGTCCCGCAAGGATGCGGGACGGACGCTGACAGCCGCGTTTCAACGGCTGTCAGATTGTTGTCAGGCTGAAGTCATGCGGTTCCCTTGCCGATCGAGCATGATCAGGGACCGGGCCGCAGCTCGTGCGACAGCTCGGCGAGCTCGTCGCCACCGGCCATCATCCGGGTCAGCTCGTCCAGTGGAACGTCCTCCCGCGCCTTGTCCAGCACGGCACGGCCGAGCTTCAGGACGATGAAGTGGTCGGCCACCATGTAGGCGTGGTGGGGATTGTGGGTAATGAACACGACGCCGAGACCTGCATTCCGGGCAGCGGCGATGTACTTCAGCACCACGCCCGACTGCTTGACGCCGAGCGCGGCGGTCGGTTCGTCGAGGATGAGCACGCGCGCCCCGAAGTACACGGCGCGGGCGATCGCGACGCACTGCCGCTGGCCGCCGGACAGCTCGCCGATCGGCTGGTCGATGTCCTTGACCACGACCCCCATCTTGCGCAGTTCGCCGTCGGCGATCTCGCGCATCCGCCTGGACTTCAGCGGCGCAAGCGGGAACCTGCCTGCGGTCAGCTCCGAACCCAGGAAGAAGTTGCGCCAGACTTCCATCAGGCCGACCATCGCGAGGTCCTGGTGCACGGTGGCGATGCCGTGCTTGAGCGCCTCGCGCGGAGAGCGGAACCTCACCCTCCTCCCGTCCACCCTCATGACGCCTTCGCTGTGCTGGTGCAGCCCGGCGATGATCTTGATCAGCGTGGACTTGCCGGCACCGTTGTCTCCGAGGACTCCGGTGACCTCGCCGGCCCGGACCGTCATGTCGATCCCGCGCAGCGCGCGAACGGCGCCGTAGCACTTCCCGACGTCGATCATCTGGATCAGAGGAACGCCCGGGGCGGAGGGAAAAGTCACGCGTTCGTGCACGGTGGCGGCCATCGGGTCAACCCGCCTTCCGCACGGTCGAGAGCTTCTTGACGTACAGGTTCACGATGACGGCGAGCAGCAGCATGACGCCGAGAAAGGCCTTGAACCAGTTCGGATCCCAACCGGCGTAGACCAGGCACTGTCTGGTCATCCCGAAGATGAAGGCGCCGATGGCCACGCCGACCGCGTTGCCGTAGCCGCCGGTCATCAACGTTCCGCCCACGACCACCGCGATGATGAAGAGGAATTCGTCTCCGACGCCGTTGTTGGCCTGCACGGTGTCGTACATGTAGAGCTGGTGCATGCCGGTGAACCAGGCCAGGAACGCGACCCCCATGAACAGTCCGATCTTCACCCGCAGCACCGGGACGCCGGCGGCACGGGCACTGGCGACGCTGCCGCCGACGGCATAGATCCAGTTGCCGATCCGCGTCCGCAGCAGGATCCACGAAGACAGCGCGACGAAGAAGATCCACCACAGCACCGTGATGTTGATGGTCATGCCGCCCAGGTGGAACTGGTGGGCGAAGACCGCCTTGAGCGACTGGTAGCCGTCCATCCGGTTGATGTTGGGCGAGATCACCGCACCGGTGATCAGCTTGGTCAAGCCCAGGTTCGCACCCTGCAGGACAAAGAACGAGCCGAGGGTGATCAGGAAACTCGGGATGCCGGTCCGCACCGTCAGATAGCCGTTCAGGAACCCGATGGCCAGCGCGAAGAGCAGCGACAGTATTGCGCCGACCCAGAGGTTGATGCCGAGCTGGTAGCAGAACATCGAGTTGAACAACACGGCCGCGAAGACCATGACGCCAGCCGACAGGTCAAACTCTCCGCCGATCATCAGCATCCCCACCCCGACCGAGACGATGCCGATCGTCGAGGCTGCGTAGAGGACGGTGGCGAACGAGGCCCCGGAGCGGAACGCCGGCGCCACGATGAGGAAGAAGACGAGGATGGCGACGGCCGCCACGATGGCGCCGACCTCGGGACGGGCGAGCAGCCGGTGGGACCAGCCGAGCCGCACCCGGTGGGCGTCATCGGCGTGCGCGCCGGCGACGGTGCCCGAAACCCTGGAAAGGCCGCTCCGCGATTCCGCGTCCAACATGGATTCCTCCGGATGAGCAAGAGAGGCCGCCAGGGCGGCCCCGCCGCGAACTCAGCGAGTGTTGTTCCGCGCGAACGGGAGAATCCGGTCGATATTCTCCCGATCGACGAAGGACGGACCGGTCAGGACGGCCTGGCCACCACCGATGTCGTTGCCGTTCCTGAGGTTCAGGTAGAGCGCGGTCACCGCCATGTAGCCCTGGACATAGGGCTGCTGGTCGATCGAGAACTCGATCCGGCCGTCCCTGATCAGCTCGGCGACATCGGGATCGAGGTCGAAGGTGATCACCCTGGCATCGCTGCCGGCCCACTCCTTCGACATCATCGCGGCATGCGCCTGCTGCGCACCGAGGGTGACGACGTAGTCGATCGAGGGGTCGGTGGACAGCGCCGCCTGCAGGGTGGCGGTCACCTCGGCGTTGTTGGCGCCGTTGACCTGGATGTTCCTCGTGCCGGGCACCTTCGACTTCACGCCTGCGCAGCGGGCCTCGAGCGCGACCGAACCGGTCTGCTGGATCACGCAAAGCGGATTGATGCCGCCGTCGGCGGCGATCCGCTCGCCGGCGGCGACCCCGGCCAGGGTCTCGTCCGAGCCGAAGTACATCAAGGCACCCGCGTCCCTGTACTGTTCGATGCCGGCATTGAAGGCGACCAGCGGAATGCCCGCACCGACGGCGTCGCGCATCACGCCACGCAGGGCGTCCGGAGTGGCCATCGTCGTCGCGATGCCGTCCACCCTGGAGTCGATGGCGTTGCGGATCAGCTTCGCCTGCTCCCCGGCATTGGGGTCGCTGGCGTACCTGAGCACCGTGCCGGTGTCCTTGGCCGCCTGTTCGGCGCCGGCCCTGATCTTGTCCCAGAACACATCGCCGGGCGTCTCGTGGGTGACCATCGCGATGGTGTAGCTGGCGCTGCCGCCTTCGGTTCGCGGCGCGCCCCCCTCGGAACACGCGGCCAGCGCGAGCCCCATCGCCGCAGCGAAGACGAAGCCGGATCGACCGGTCGTGCGGCGACCGGCCATCGTCGACGCACGCATCGGGGCCAGCGCGCCAGGCGCGCCGCATTCCCCGACCGGCTTGCCCGCCAGGTCGAACGACGCACCCTCGGTGCCCGCGTTGCCGATGCCGGCCGATGCAAACAACCGCCTCATCGGGATGCCCCTTTGCCTGCCCGCCATGTCACACGATTGTTCCACGAACGATCTCCCGGAGCGGAGCGGCCGACGATCCCGCCGGATCCTCGGCCGGCTCGACGCGAGGCCGGCTGCTTCCCGGTGCAAGCGGCGCGCCGGAGCCAGCATTCTCCGGCTCCCGTGCTCCGGGATCACGGGTCCCGCACCTCGAGGCCGAGCGCGTCGGCGATCGCCTTCCACGACACGATCTTGTAGTTCTGGTTCTCGACAGGCATCACGTTGCGCCCGTCCTGCGCGACCATCGCGCCGTGCTCGAGCCCGGGGCCGAGGTTGCGGCTGCTGACCTCGAGTCCGTCGGTTTCCGAGATGCCGTCGATGCCGCGTGCCGGATCGGCCACGACCCTGAACGAACCGAGGTATTCCTGCGCGCCTTCGCGGCGGTAGACCGCGTAGGTGTCGTTGCCCTGGCTGGACACGACGATGTAACCGCGGCCATCGCCGAGGTCATACAGGCCCATGCCTTCGATGTCGTCCTTGAGCGCGGGGTTGGCCTCGATGCGGTCGACCGCGACCTTGTCGTCGCCGCCATTGGGTTCGGCAGACAGCTTCCAGAGCGCCACGTCTTCCTCGCCGACGTACAGCACGCCGGTCTCGTCGTCGGCCACGCAGCCCTCGGTCTGCGAGTCGAACGCCAGTTCGCGCACCAGCTCCGTGCGCACGCGGCCGTTGCCCGCGTCCACCAGCCGCCACTGCCGCATGACCGTGTCGTCGCCGTTGACGAACACATAGGTCTCGCCGCTGCGCGCGCTGCGGTACATGCACAGCCCGTAGGGATCCAGCATCCCGGTTGGCTGCGGCCCGTCGGCCACCTCCACCAGCCCCGCCTCGGGGTCGAGTCGGTACAGGGCGATGGTCTTGTCGGTGCGGTTGCTGGCCGCCACCAGGGTGACGGTGTCGCCGCCGAGGCGGAAGCCGTCGCGCAGATCGACGTTGTTCATCTTGCCGTCGGGCAGGAACTGCTTCACCCGCCCCTGCATGTCGTAGACGTAGAGGCCCGCCTTCTTGTCGGTGGCGACGATCAAACTGCGCCCGGGCTGCGTCGGATGCGCCCAGATCGCCGGGTCGTCGGCGGCGTCGCCGTAGCTCGCCACCGGCGCGGTTTCGGCCAGCGCCGTCACTGCGGGCACCGCCGGTGCGCCGGCCCGCGCGGCGGGCGCACGGCCCGGGGACGCGCCGATCGCCGCGGCCAGCGCCTCGATCGCGATCGACTTCACGTCGGGGCCGTCCTCGTCGGCGACCAGCAGCACCCCGTGCGGATAGCGGCGGCCGACCGCCACGCTGGTGGCGTGCAGGAGGCCGGGTTCGTCGACCCTGCTGCCGTCGCGGGCGGCGACCGCCGCGCTGGCCACGAAAGCCGCGTCGCGCTCCAGGTCGTAGACGTTGAGCGTGCCCGCGGACGCGTTCGAGGCGATCAGCCAGCGGCTTCCCGGGCCGCCGTCGTGGATCGCCAATCCGCCCACCTCCTCATCGATGTGCCCGCCGCGCGGCGAATCGACCAGCACCGCGGCGATCTCCGCCTCCGGGTCGGCGTTGAAGCGCCAGATGCCGACTTCCTCCTCCGAGGCGTACACGTGCCCGGCGGCGGCGTCGACCGCGCACTGCACCAGCGGCGAGGGCACGCCGATGCGACGCACCTGGCGCGCGTCGAGCATGCCGTCGGCGGTCGCGTAGACGGCCAGCTGGTCGATCTCGCCGCCGTCGCCGACCACGAACACGTGCAGCGCGCCGTCGAACGGATGCCGGTACAGGCACAGGCCCTCGGCCGCGAAGCCCAGCGCGATCGGGCGGGCGCCGACTTCATCGAGCCGGTCGTCGGCGAAGCGGAACAGGCGCAGGCTATGGCTGCTGCCGTCGAGGGCGGCCACCACGGTGGCCGTGCCCTTGCCCAGCGGCACGCCGTAGGCGACGTCGACCGCCGCCGCCTCACCCGCCGGCGTCGCGCCCAGGCGCTTCCCGTCCAGCGCGTACAGCTCCAGGCCGCCCAGCGCGGTGGCGGCGACGATGCGCGGCTGGCCCCTGCCGTCCGCGGCGAGGATCAGCGCGGCGCCGCCGATCTTGGACGAGGCGGGGGCGGTGGTCGAGGACGCGGCACTCACGGTCGCGGCCTGTTGCGACGCAGCATCCCCGGCATGCGCCGCAGGCGACGCCAGCCAGCAGGCGGCCAGGGCCAGCGCATATCCAGTGCAAAGGCGGTTTTTCATGATCTCTCCCGTCTGTTCCAGGCGCGTCCACGATGTGCGGACCAGTCCCTTCTGCGGGTCCAAACTACCGTCGATCCGGACCAATTTGCAAGAGAAATTCTATTTTTCTTGAATACTGGAATCTTTGTTCGTACTCTCCTCCTGCCGGCTGCCGCCGGATCGGACTGCGACAAGCAGCGGATCGTCCTCGGGAGGGACTCGAACATGCGGACCTTGCGTCGTAATGCACTCTTCAAGGCACTGGTGCTCTGCCAGTGCGCCGTACTGCCCACCATCGCGTTCGCGCAGGACGCGACCGGCGGCACTTCCCCGCAATCCAGCCCCGTCGAACTCGACGGCATCGTGGTCACCGGCCGCCGCGCGGCGGACCGCCTGGCGATCGACGACAAGCGGTTGGCCGACAACCAGGTCGATTCGATCCGTGCCGACGACGTCGGCCGGCTGCCCGACCAGAACGTGGCCGAAGCCGTGCGCCGGCTGCCCGGCGTTTCGGTCAGCAACGACCAGGGCGAAGGCCGCTACCTCACGGTGCGCGGCGTCGCGCCGGAATTGCTCAACGTCACCCTCAACGGCCAGACCGCCGCCGCCCCCGAACCCGACGGGCGGCAGGTCAAGCTCGACGACATTCCCTCGGCGCTGATCGGCTCGGTCACCTTGGTCAAGACCCTGACGCCCGACCTGGACGCCAACGCGATCGCCGGACAGGTGAACATCGAGACGCTGAGCGCGTTCGACCGCGGCCGCAACTTCGCCACGGCGCGGGCGGCCTACGGCTACTACGACATGAACGGCGAGAACCCCTACGAGTTCGACGCGACGGTCGGCGGCCTGTTCGGCGCGGACAAGCAGTTCGGCGCGGTGCTGGCGATCAACCATTCCAGCCGCAAGATCGGCTCGCAGCAGTTCGCCGGCTCCGAGGACTGGATGGACATCAACGGGCAGGAACTGCCGGAGGAGTTCGCCATCCGCCATTACCAGCCGCATCGCACGCGGCAGGGCGCGGTCGCGAACTTCGACTGGAAGCCCAGCGACCGCAGCAAGATGTTCCTGCGCCTGATGCACTCGGTGTACAAGGACGACGAGACCCGGCAGCACTTCGGGGTCACCCTGCCCGACGACGAGGACGACTACGCGAGCCAGACCGGGTCGACCGGCAGCTTCACCGACGGCGGACGCGCCGAACGCCGGGTGCGCATGCGCCGCGAGGACACCAGCACCTCGTCGGCCTTGGTCGGCGGCGAATTCAAGTTCGGCGAGTTCAACGACCGCATCCTCAACGTCGAGACCACGTTCTCCAAGGCGCGCAAGCGCGATCCGCGCCGCGACGAGTGGACGTTCCGGACATCGTCGAACATCGGCGGGAGCTACGACCTGGGACGCGATCCGTTCCGGGTCGAGCCCGCCGCGGCCGCCTACGACGCGGCCAACTTCCGCGGCTACCAGGTCCGCTACGGCAGCCGTCGCGCCAACGAGGACCTGTTCCAGGCCCGCGCCGACTACCAGTTCCCCATCGACGGCGATTCCGGTTCCTGGTTCAAGCTCGGCGCCAAGATCATCGACCGCGACAAGGACAACGACGAGGATCGCGCCACCTGGCGCCAGAGCGGCTCCGGCACCCTGACGCTCGACCAGGCCCTGGCGGGCTCCTACGGGCCGGTCTTCACCGGCGACGTGTTCGGCCCGGGCGCCGACCACGCGCTCGCCGACGCCTACTTCAACGCCAACCCCGGCCACTTCAGCTACCGTGCCGATTCCACGCTGTCCGACAGCCTCGCCTCGGACTACCGGATCAGCGAGCGCATCACCGCGGCCTACGCCATGGCCAGCCTGCGTTTCGGCGACGCGACCGTGCTTCCCGGCGTGCGCATCGAACACACCAGCAGCACCTACGCCGCCAAGTCCGTGACCGAGGATTCCACCCTCGACCAGGGCTTCGATTCCTTCGGCAGCCAGAGCTACACCGACCTGTTCCCGGGTCTGAACTTCCGCTACGAGATCGGCGACAACATCAGCCTCCGGGCCGCCGCCACGCGCGCGATCGGCCGGCCGAACTACGAGGACATCGCCCCCTACGTGATGATCGAGGACGCCGGCAACGGACGCTACGCGGTCACCAAGGGCAACCCGGACGTCGATCCGCTGCGCTCGACCAACCTCGACGTGGCGCTCGAGTACTACGTCGGCAACCGCGGCATCGTGTCGGCGGCCGCGTTCTACAAGAAGATCAGCAACCCGATCTTCTGGACGCGGGAAACGGTCATCGACGGCACGTTCGCCGGACGGGTGCTGCCGGAAGCGGTGGTCAGCACGCCGACCAACGCCGTCGACGCGTCGGTCTCGGGCATCGAGTTCAACGCGCAGTTCGAGTTGAGCTTCCTGCCCGCGCCATGGGACGGGTTCAGCGCGGGCGCGAGCATGACCTTCGTCGACTCCGAGGCCAACGGCGTGCCCGGGCGGCCGGAAGGCGTGCCGCTGGCCACCCAGTCCGACCGCGTCGCCTCGGCCAACCTCAGCTACGAGAAGGGCGGCTTCTCGGCCCGCGTCGCCTACAGCTACCGGTCCGCGTCGCTGGCCGAGGTCGGCGATTCCGCCGACAGCGACCTGTACACCGATCGCTTCGGCCAGTGGGATGCGCGCATGAGCTACGCCATCGGCAAGTTCGCCACCGTGTTCCTGGAAGGCAGCAACCTCAACGATGCCGCCTTCCGCCAGTACTACGGCCGTCGCAGCCACCTCTCGGAAGAAGAGCGCTACGGCTGGTCGGTGCGTACCGGCATCCAGCTGAGCTTCTAGTCCCTTTCCGCGCCCTGGGCGGCGCGTCATTCGACCACGGCGGCCGCGTGCCGCCGTGGTCCATTACGGAGACCGCGATGTCCCCTTTTCGTATCGCCTTGCTGGCGACCCTGATCCTCGGCCCCGCGCTGTCGCTGGCGGGCTGCAGCGCGTCCTCGGCGGACGAGGACGCATCGACCGGCGCGGCGCCGCCGCGCATCGAGCGCGTGGTCATGCTGATGCGCCACGGCGTGCGCCCGCCGACCAAGGCGACCGTCTCGCCGGAAGGCACGCACGACCGGCCCTGGCCTGAATGGCCGGTGGATTTCGGCGAACTGACGCCACACGGATACAAGGCCGTGGCGCTGCTCGGCGCCTGGGACCGCGGCCATTGGGTCGAGGAAGGCCTGCTGCCCGAAGCCGGCTGTCCCTGGCAGGGCGACCTGGCGCTCGCCGCCAGCGCGAAGCCGCGCACCCAGGACACCGCGCGCGCGCTGCTGGAAGGCATGTTCCCGGGATGCGAGGTCCCGATCGCCTTCCCGGCCAGCGCCGCCGACGACGTCGAGTTCCACCCGCTCGATGCCGGTGCGACGCGCATGGATCCGGCACGCGCCATGGCCGAGGCGCGCGCCATGCTGCCCGAAGGCGGCGAGCAGGCGCTGGTGGCGGAGAACGCGGCCCGATTCGCGCTGCTCGAGCGCGCGCTGGGCTGCTGCTCGGCGACATTCTGCAAAACGGCGGCTGCCGCCTCCGGCTGCGGCCTCGACGCGCTGCCCGAGCAGTTCAAGAGCAGCGATGCGGGACGCCCCAAGGTGGGCGAACTGCTGGGCACCGCGTCCACGGTCAGCCAGACCTTCCTGCTCGAGTACCTGGAGGGCTTCCCGATGGACCAGGTCGCCTGGGGTCGACTGTCCCGCGACGAGATCGGCGAACTGCTCGAATTCCACCGCATCAAGTTCCTGTACGAGGGCCGCGCGCCATACGTCGCCGCGCATGCGGCCGCGCCGCTGGCGAAGCGGATGGTGGCCTCGCTCCTCGACGGCGCGCGCGTGACCGTGCTCG
The DNA here is from genome assembly GCF_007859305.1 of Luteimonas wenzhouensis. Taxonomy (GTDB): domain Bacteria; phylum Pseudomonadota; class Gammaproteobacteria; order Xanthomonadales; family Xanthomonadaceae; genus Luteimonas; species Luteimonas wenzhouensis. The sequence continues at coordinate 494,466 of NZ_VOHE01000003.1, read as the reverse complement.
TCGGGCACGACACCAACATCGCCGACCTCGGCGGCCTGCTCGACCTGCACTGGCAGGTGCCGGGCTACCCGCGCGACGATCCGCCGCCGGGCGGCGCGCTCGGCTTCGCGCTGTTCGCCGACGACGACGGCGGGCGCAGCGTGCGCGCCTTCTACCGCGCGCAGACGATGGACCAGGTGCGCGAACTGCAGCCGCTGGGCGACGACAACGCACCCTACTTCGAATACCTGTCGATCCCGGGCTGCGACGCACCGTGCCGGCTCCCGGACTTCGAGGCGCTGGTGGAATCGAAGCTGGCCGCCGCCGACAGCTGACCGGCGCCGGCGGCGCGCGGGAACGGCCGACAGGCCGTCATCCCGGGGACGGCGAAGGAAGGAGTGGACCGTGGGAGCGCGCTTGCGCGCGAAAGGCATTCGCGACCAAGGTCGCTCCCACAGGCAAGCAACTGCTTGTGGACGGTGCAGGAGGCGTGGAAGCAGATCCCTCGCTGCGCTCGGGATGACAGTGACGTCCTCAGGGCCTCACCACCTCGCCGGTCTTCGCCGACAGCGTCGCCGCTTCCGCCAGCGCCAGCGCGGCCACGCCGTCGGCATAGCCGACCAGCGGCGCGGCGCCGTCGAGGATGTCGGCGAAGTGGTCCATCTCGCGCCGGTAGGCCTCGGCATAGCGGTCGAGGAAGAAGTTCTGCAGCCGGTCGCCGCCGGCGCCGTCCTCGGTGAGCACCTGCACCGTGCTTTCGAGCACGTTGTCCGCGCGCACCATGCCGCGCGAGGCGTAGGCCTCGATGCGCTGGTCGTAGCCGTAGCCGCTGCGCCGGCTGTTGGAGATCACGCAGAGCCGGCCCGAGGCGGTGCGCAGCACGGTGCGCGCGGTGTCGACGTCGCCCAGCCGCCCGATTTCCGGATCGACCAGGCAGCTTCCGGTCGCCCACACCTCGACCGGCTCCTCGCCCAGCAGCCAGCGCGCCATGTCGAAGTCGTGGATCGCCATGTCCTTGAACAGGCCGCCGGAGACGGCGACGTAGGACGGCGGCGGCGGCGCCGGGTCGTTCGAGGTGATCTGCAGCGATTCGATCGCACCGATCACGCCGTCGTCCAGCCGCGCCTTGAGCGCCTGGAAGTTGGGATCGAAGCGCCGGTTGAACGCGAGCAGCAGGCGCGCGTCCTGCAGCGCGTGGGCGGCCGAGCGCGCGCGCTGCAGGTCCTGGTCGATCGGCTTCTCGCAGAACACCGCCTTGCCGGCGGCGATCGCGCGCACGCTGTAGTCCAGGTGGGTGTCGGTGGAGCTGGCGACGATCACGCCGGCGATCGCCGGGTCGGCCAGCACCTGCTCCAGCGTGGCCACCGGCGCGCTCCACTCGCCCGCCAGCGAAGCCGCGGAGGCCTCCACCGGGTCGACGATCGCGGCCAGCGTCAGCCGCGGGTGCAGCGCCGCATTGCGGGCGTGGATGCGGCCGATGCGGCCGGCTCCGATCAGTGCCACCTTGTGCATCAGCGTGTCTCCTGCAAGGAAATGGTGCGGCCTTCGCGCATCGAGCGCTGGCAGGCCTCGGCCAGCGCGAGCGCGGCGACGCCGTCGGCGTAACCGGAAGCCGGGGTCGCGCGCCCGTGCGCGACCTCGGCGAAGTGCGCAATCTGCGCGCGGTAGGACTCGGCGTAGCGCTCGGGGAAGTCCCGGGCTATCGGCGCCGCGGTCGCGCCGGACTCGCCGAGGACCTGCACGGTATCGCGCGAGACGTTGCCCGCCGCGATCATGCCCGCCGAGCCGAAGGCCTCGATGCGCTGGTCGTAGCCGTAGCCGCTGCGGCGGGTGTTGGAGATCACGCACAGCCGCCCGCTCGCGGTGCGCAGCACGGTGCGCGCGGTATCGACGTCACCCAGCCGGCCGATCTCTGGATCGACCAGGCAGCTCGCGGTCGCGAACACTTCGGCCGGTTCCTCGCCCAGCAGCCAGCGCGCCATGTCGAGGTCGTGGATGGTGAAGTCCTTGAACAGCCCGCCGCTGGTGGGGATGAAGTGCGGCGGCGGCGCGGCCGGGTCGTGGTTGACGATGTGCAGGCTTTCCAGCGCCCCGACCGCGCCCGCGTCGACGCGGCGCTTGAGCGCGCGGAAATGCGGATCGTGGCGGCGGTTGAAGCCGAGCAGGAAGCGCGCCCCTTCGAAGCGCGGCTGCGCGGCCAGCACCTTGCCCAGGTCCAGGTCGATCGGCTTCTCGCAGAACACCGCCTTGCCGGCCGCGACCGCCTGCAGCGCGTTGTCCAGGTGCTGGTCGGTCGAGCTGCACACAAGCACGCCGCCCACGTCCGGGTCGGTCAGCGCCTGCTCCAGGCTTGCCGGATCGGCGCCGGTGGCTGCGGCCATGGCCCGGGCCGCCTCGGGCCGCGGGTCGACCACGTAGCGCAGGCGCAGGCCCGGGGTGCGGGCGGCATTGGCTCCGTGCACCTGGCCCATGCGGCCGGCGCCGATGAGCACCACGTCGATCCGCGTCACGCGACTCTCCCGCACCCGGTTTTCAATAGAATATAATTTCCATATTGAAAATCAATAGAATTCCCGGAAATCTGGCCGCGCTCCATCTTTTTGCAGGACACTGCCGCGACCGGCGACGCAACGACCCAGAGGCAGCGACGATGTCCGAACCGACCCCCCCGCCGGCCAGCGCCGAGGAACTGCGCGAGGCGATCCTGGCCCGCTACGACGGCCTGAGCAAGCGGCTCAAGCAGATCGCGCGCTACGTGCTGGACGAGCCCAACACGGTGGCGCTGGAGACCCTGTCGGTACTGTCGGGGCGCTGCGAGGTACAACCCTCGGCGATCGTGCGCTTCGCCAAGTCGTTCGGTTTCGACGGCGCCACCCAGATGCAGCGGGTGCTGCGCGACGGCCTGCTCTCGGCCAACGCCTCGCTCGGCTACGGCGAGCGCATCCGCGAGTTCAGCAAGGCCGTCGACGGCAAGGGCGTGGGCGACCCGGCCCAGGTGCTGTCGGAGTTCGTCGAGGGCAACGTGCTGGCGCTCAAGCACCTGGGCGACGCGATCGACAGGAAGCAGCTGACCGAGGCGGTGAAGCTGATCGCCCAGGCCAACACCGTGTTCGTCGCCGGCTTCCGGCGCTCCTTCCCGGTGGCGGCCTACCTGGCCTACTCGCTGCACCAGGTGGACAAGAAGACCGTGTTCATCGACAGCGTCGGCGGCATGACCCGGCAGCAGATCCACGGCATCACCCGCGACGACCTGCTGCTGGTGGTCAGCTACCAGCCCTACGCCGAGGAGGCGGTGCACCTGATCGATGCCGCGGTGGACAACCACTGCAAGGTGCTGTCGATCAGCGACAGCCCGGTCAGCCCGGTGGCCAAGCCGGCGACCCTGGTGCTGCAGGTCAGGGAGGCGGAGATCCGCAAGTTCCGCTCGCTGTCGGCCTCCATGTGTCTGGCGCAGGCGCTGGTGATCTCCTACGCCTTCTCCACCGCCACCGCCACCCGCAACGCCTCGGCGCTGGGGACGAAGCGGCGGCCGGGCAGGAAGTAAGGGCCCGCCGTTTAGACGGCAGGGGCCGGTTCCGGGCCGGAATGGGCGCGGGCCGGGAGGGCTGCGGCATTCGAACGGATCGATCCATGCTTGGACGACGCCGCAGCCGGCAGGCGCCTTCCCCGGTAGAAAGAGAATGAAACAGATCTTGCTCATTCAATAAAAATAGAATAGATTTTACAAAACCGGGGCGTACCACCCGGCCAGAGGAGCGTCGGTGATGGCGAAGGCGGAGAGGCTGGATCTGATCGCGATCGGGCGGTCCTGCGTGGACCTGTATGGCGAGCAGACCGGCGGCCGGCTGGAGGACATGCTGTCGTTCGCCAAGTACATCGGCGGCAGCCCCACCAATACCGCGGTCGGCGCCTCGCGCCTGGGCCTGCGCACGGGCCTGCTGACCCGCGTCGGCGAGGACCATTTCGGCCGCTTCATTCGCGAGCAGCTGGTCCGCGAGGGCGTGGACACCCGCGGCGTGGTCCCGGACCCGGAGCGGCTGACCGCGCTGGCCTTCCTCGGCATCCGCGACCCGGACACCTTCCCGCTGTTGTTCTACCGCGAGAACTGCGCCGACATGGCGCTGGTCGCCGACGACGTCGACCCGGCCCTGGTCGCCTCCGCGCGCGCGGTGCTGATCAACGGCACCCACCTGTCGCAGCCGGGCGTGTTCGCCGCCTCGCTCAGGGCCTGCGAGCTGGCGCGCGCGGCCGGCGGCAAGGTGGTGTTCGACATCGACTACCGCCCGGTGCTGTGGGGCCTGACCGGGAAGGACGCGGGCGAGAACCGCTTCGTGGCCGACGCCGGCGTCACCGCCCGCCTGCAGCAGGTGCTGCCGCTGTGCGACCTGATCGTCGGCACCGAAGAGGAGGTACACATCCTCGGCGGCAGCACCGACACCATCGCCGCGCTGCGCGCGATCCGCGAGCGCAGCCCCGCCCTGCTCGTGTGCAAGCGCGGCGCGCAGGGTTGTTCGGCGTTCCCCGGCGAGATTCCCGACAGCCTCGACGAGGGCGTGGTCGGCCGCGGCTTCGCGGTGGAAGTGTTCAACGTGCTCGGCGCGGGCGATGCGTTCATGGCCGGCTTCCTGCGCGGCTGGCTGCGCGAGGCGCCGCTGGCGCAGTGCTGCGAGTGGGCCAACGCCTGTGGCGCCATCGTGGTCTCGCGCCACGGCTGCTCGCCGGCGATGCCCACCTGGGAAGAGCTGCAGGCGTTCCTGCACGGCGGCGAGCGGCCGTACCGGCTGCGCGAGGACCGGGCGCTCGAGCACCTGCACTGGGCCAGCACCCGGGTCGGTGCATACCCGTCCCTGACCGTCCTGGCGATGGACCACCGCAGCCAGTTCGAGGCGCTGTGCGAACGCACCGGCGCGGCGCCCGAGCGGATCGCCGCGTTCAAGTCGCTGGCGGTGCGCGCGGTGGACCGCGTGGCCGGCGGCGACCCCGGCTTCGGGGTCCTGCTCGACGGCCGCTTCGGGATGCGCGCACTGGAGACCGCGGCCGCGTATCCGTACTGGATCGGGCGCCCAATCGAGCTGCCGGGCTCGCGCCCGCTCGAATTCGAGTCCTCGCCGGACGTGGCGACCGAACTGCTCACCTGGCCGGCCAGCCACGTGGTCAAGTGCCTGGCGCTCTACCATCCCGACGACCCGCCGGAGCTGCGCGAGCGCCAGGAGCGCCAGCTGCTGCGCCTGCAGGACGCCGCGCGCAAGACCCGGCACGAGCTGCTGGTCGAGATCATCGCCTCGCGCGGCGGCGCCGTGGACGAGGACACCGCGGCGCGCGCGATCCGGCGCCTGTACCAGCTCGGCATGCGCCCGGACTGGTGGAAGCTCGAGCCCGACGGCCGCGCCGCCACCTGGCGCAACATCGAGGCCGCCATCCTCGAACACGACCCGCACTGCCGCGGCGTGGTGCTGCTTGGCATGTCGGCGCCGCCGGACGAGCTGGTGGCCTCGTTCGCCGCCGCCGCGCAGTCGCCGATCGTCAAGGGCTTCGCGGTGGGCCGCACCATCTTCGCCGATACCGCCGAGCAGTGGCTGCGCGGCGCGATCGACGACGATGCGGCGATCGACGACCTCGCGCGGCGCTTCTCGGTCCTGGTCGAGGCCTGGCGCGATGCGAAGCGGCGGGCGCAAACGCAGGCGATCCGCGAGACTGCCTGACATGGACACGAACCCCGGCCGCACCGTCCGACTCACCGCCGCCCAGGCCACCGTGCGCTGGCTGGCGGCCCAGCACGTGGTCATCCACAGCGAGCAGGTGCCCTACTTCGCCGGCGCCTGGGCGATCTTCGGGCACGGCAACGTCGCCGCGCTCGGCGAGGCGCTGCACGCGGCCGGCGACGCGCTGCCGACCTTCCGCGCGCACAACGAGCAGGGCATGGCCCATGCCGCCGTCGCCTACGCCAAGCAGATGCGGCGCAGGCGGGCAATGGTGTGCACCACGTCCATCGGCCCCGGCGCGACCAACATGGTCACCGCCGCGGCGCTCGCCCACGTCAACCGCCTGCCGTTGCTGCTGCTCCCTGGCGACGTCTACGCCAGCCGCCGGCCGGACCCGGTGCTGCAGCAGGTCGAGGACTTCGCCGACGCCACGGTCTCGGCCAACGACTGCTTCCGCCCCGTCTCGCGCTGGTTCGACCGCATCGTGCGTCCCGAGCAGCTGCTGGACTCGCTGCCCAGGGCGCTGGCGACGATGCTCGACCCGGCCACCTGCGGGCCGGTCACCCTGGCGTTCTGCCAGGACGTGCAGGCCGAGGCCTTCGACTGGCCGGCGGACTTCTTCTCGCGCCGCGTCTGGCATCCGCGCCGGCAGCCCGCGGATCCGCGCGAGCTCGCCGCGCTCGCCGAGGCGCTGCGCGGCGCGAAGCGTCCGCTGCTGGTCGCCGGCGGCGGCGTGCTGTACAGCGGCGCCGAAACCGCGCTCGCGGCGTTCGCGCAGCGCACCGGCCTGCCGGTGGCGGAGACCCAGGCCGGCAAGGGCGCCCTGCCCTGGAACCATGCGAACGCGCTCGGCGCCATCGGCGTGACCGGCTCCTCCGCCGCCAACGCGGCCGCCAGCGCCGCCGACCTGGTGATCGGCATCGGCACCCGCCTGCAGGACTTCACCACCGGCTCGCGCAGCCTGTTCCCGCAGGCGCGGCTGTTCCAGGTCAACGTGCAGGCCTTCGACGCGCACAAGCACGGCGCCGCGCCCGTGGTTGGCGATGCGCGCTCGGTGATCGAGGCCCTCGACGGCGCGCTCGCCGGCTGGCGCTGCGCGCAGGGCGTGGATCACGAGGCGGTGGCGCAGTGGAACGCCGCGGTCGCGGACGCCACCGCCGGCGACGACGACACCGTCCTGCCCAGCGACGCCCAGGTGATCGGCGCGGTCCAGTCCTCGTTCGACGACGACGCGATCGTGGTCTGCGCCGCCGGCGGCCTGCCGGGCGAACTGCACAAGCTGTGGCGCACCACGCGCAGCGACGGCTACCACCTCGAGTACGGCTACTCGTGCATGGGCTACGAGATCGCCGGCGGCCTGGGCGTGAAGCTGGCTGCGCCGGAGCGCGAGGTGGTGGTGATGGTCGGCGACGGCAGCTACCTGATGATGAACTCCGAGCTCGCCACCTCGGTGATGCTCGGCCTGAAACTGGTCGTGGTGCTGCTCGACAACCGCGGCTTCGGCTGCATCAACCGCCTGCAGCAGGCCACCGGCAGCCCCGGCTTCAACAACCTGCTGGCCGACGCGCGCCACGAGATCCTGCCCGAGATCGACTTCGTCGCGCACGCGCGCAGCCTCGGCGCGCTGGCCGAGAAGGCGTCCACGCTGGGCGAGCTGCGCGCCGCGCTGGCGCGCGCCCGCGCCGCCGACCGCAGCAGCGTGGTGGTGATCGACACCGATCCGCTGAAGACCACCGAGGCCGGCGGCTGGTGGTGGGACGTGGCGGTGCCCGAGGTGTCCGAACGCCCGCAGGTTGCCGCCGCGCGACGCGACTACGAACGACGCATCCGCATGAAGAGGGACCTGTCATGAGCATCCGCTTCGGCGTCAGCCCCATCGCCTGGGCCAACGACGACATGCCCGAGCTCGGCGGCGACACGCCGCTGGAGAGCATCCTGGCCGACATTCGCGACGTCGGCTTCGAAGGCGTCGAACTCGGCGGCAGGTTCCCGCGCGACGCCGCGGTGCTCAAGCCGCTGCTCGACGGCTATGGCCTCGGCCTGATCGGCGGCTGGTACAGCGGCTCGCTGCTGGTGCAGGATGCCGAGGCCGAGATCGCCGCGTTGCAGCCGCACCTGCAGCTGCTCAAGGCGATGGGCAGCGCGGTGTTCGTGTTCGCCGAGACCAGCAACGCCGTGCACGGCGACCGCAGCGTCCCGCTCACTGCCGCACCGCGGCTGGCCGACGGCGACTGGCCGCGCTTCGGCGAACGCATGACCGCCGTCGCCGACTACGTCGCCGGCCAGGGCCTGAAGTTCGCCTACCACCACCACCTGGGCACCGTGGTCGAGCGCGCCGACGACGTGGACGCCTTCATCCGCCACACCGGCGCCTCGGTCGGCTTCACCCTCGACACCGGCCACGCCGCGCTCGGCGGCGTCGACTATCTCGGCGTGATCCGCCAACACCCGGCGCGCATCGCCCACGTGCACTGCAAGGATTTCCGCGCCGACACCTTCGTCCGGCTGCGCGACGGCGGCGCCAGCTTCCTCGACGGCGTGCTCGGCGGCATGTTCACCGTGCCCGGCGACGGCGGCATCGACTACGGCGAGGTGATGCGCGCGCTGGTCGACATCGGCTATTCGGGCTGGATCGTGATCGAGGCCGAGCAGGACCCGGCCATCGCCGCACCGAAACCCTACGCCGAACTCGGACTGCGCACGCTGAAGGCCGAGGCGGCAAAGGCGGGGCTGGTCTGATGTCCCGGCTGCGCATCCGCCCGCAGGACCCGGCCGCCGACGGCACCTGCATCGACATCACTCCGGACAGCGCCGGCTGGTCGCACGTCGGGTTCAGGCTGGTGCGGCTCGCCGACGGACAGCGCTACGAAGGCGGCGAGGACGGGCGCGAAGCCTGCCTGGTGCTGGTCAGCGGCAGCGCCGACGTGACCGCCGGCGAGCATCGCTACGACGCCATCGGCGGGCGCGCTTCGCCGTTCGAGGATCGCGCGCCCGGCGCGGTCTACGTGCCCGCCGGGATGCGCTACGGCGTGACCGCGCGCGGCGAGGTCGAGCTCGCGGTCTGCACCGCGCCCGGCACCGGCGCCGGCACGCCGCGCCTGATCGACGAGACGCGGATGTCGCACGAGACCCGCGGCAGCGGCACCAACACCCGCCACGTGCGCAACATCCTGCCCGAGACCGAGCCGGCGGAAGGCCTGCTGGTGGTCGAGGTGATCACGCCGGCCGGGCACTGGTCGAGCTACCCGCCGCACAAGCACGACACCGCCGTGCCCGGCGAGGAAACCGTGCTCGAGGAAACCTACTACCACCGCATCGACCCGCCGCAGGGCTTCGCCTTCCAGCGCGTCTACAGCGACGACCGCTCGCTCGACGAGAGCTTCAGCGTCGGCGACGGCGACGTGGTGCTGGTGCCGCGCGGCTACCACCCGGTCGGCGCCGCGCACGGCTACGACCTCTACTACCTCAACGTGATGGCCGGCCCCGAACGTCGCTGGCTGTTCCGCAACGATCCCGACCACGCCTGGATCGTCGCCCCGCCCCCACCGGAAGCATGAGCATGCGCAGCATCGAACATTTCATCGACGGACAGGTCGTCGCCGGCGCCTCCGGCCGCCACGGCGACGTCTTCGATCCCAACACCGGCCGGGTCCAGGCCAGGGTGTCGCTCGCCAGCGCCGGCGAGCTGGAGCGCGCCGTGGCCAGCGCCGCTGCCGCGCAGCCGGCGTGGGCGAAGGTCAACCCGCAGCGGCGGGCACGGGTGATGTTCGAGTTCAAGCGCCTGCTGGAGGCGCATATGGATGAGCTGGCCCGGCTGCTCGCCTCCGAGCACGGCAAGGTGATCTCAGACGCGCGCGGCGACCTCCAGCGCGGGCTGGAGGTGATCGAGTTCGCCTGCGGCATCCCGCACCTGCTCAAGGGGGAGTACACCGAGGGCGCGGGCCCCGGCATCGACGTGTACTCGCTGCGGCAGCCGCTGGGCGTGGTCGCCGGGATCACCCCGTTCAACTTCCCGGCGATGATCCCGATGTGGATGTTCGGCCCGGCCATCGCCAGCGGCAACGCCTTCATCCTCAAGCCCTCCGAGCGCGATCCCTCGGTGCCGCTGCGGCTGGCCGAGCTGATGATCGAGGCCGGCCTGCCGCCGGGCGTGCTCAACGTCGTGCAGGGCGACAGGGAGATCGTCGAGGCGATCGTGCGCCACCCGGAGATCAAGGCGGTCAGCTTCGTCGGCTCCTCCGACATCGCGCAGACGGTGTACGCGCTCGGCGCGCAGCACGGCAAGCGCGTGCAGTGCATGGGCGGCGCCAAGAACCACGGCATCGTGCTGCCCGACGCCGACCTCGACCAGGCCGTGGCCGACATCATCGGCGCCGCCTACGGTTCGGCCGGCGAGCGCTGCATGGCGCTGCCGGTGGTGGTGCCGGTCGGCGAAGCCACGGCCGATGCGCTGCGCGAGAAGCTGGTTACGGCGATCGGCGACCTGCGCGTGGGCGTGTCCACCGATCCCGACGCGCACTACGGCCCGGTCGTCACCGCCGCGCACAAGGCCAGGATCGAACAGTGGATCCGGACCGGCGTCGACGAAGGCGCGGAGCTGGTCGTCGACGGCCGCGGCCTCTCGCTGCCGGGGCACGAGGACGGCTTCTTCCTCGGCCCAACCCTGTTCGACCGCGTGACCAGCGACATGTCGGCCTGGCGCGAGGAGATCTTCGGCCCGGTGCTGCAGATCGTGCGCGCGGACAGCTTCGAGCAGGCGCTGGCGCTGCCGAGTGCGCACCAGTACGGCAACGGTGTCGCGATCTTCACCCGCAGCGGCGAAGCCGCGCGCGAATTCGCGCAGCGGGTCGAGGTGGGCATGGTCGGGATCAACGTGCCGATCCCGGTACCGGTGGCCTACCACAGCTTCGGCGGCTGGAAGCGCTCGGGCTTCGCCGACCTCAACCAGTACGGCATGGACGGCGTGCGCTTCTACACGCGCACCAAGGTCGTCACCCAGCGCTGGCCGAAGGGCGGCGCGTCCGCCGGCAGCGCGTTCGTGATCCCGACCATGCAGTAACCATCCGGCGCCGCGACGCCGGCGCCGGCCGACAACGAGGCCCGCCCCACGAGGCGGGCCGGGACGCCCTGGGGAGGGAACGTTTCATGGCCTCACGCCTGCTCAAGTTCTTCGCGACCGGCGAGGACAAGCCCCGGATCGAAGACCCGGCGACCATCGACGCGCTGTTCCGCCGCCACCGCTTCCGGGTGATGACCGCGATCACCCTGGGCTACGGCCTGATCTACACCTGCCGCCTCGCCCTGGGCGTGGTCAAGAAGCCGCTGATCGACCAGGGCGTGTTCACCCCGGTCGAGCTGGGCATGATCGGTTCGGCGCTGTTCTACACCTACGCGCTCGGCAAGCTGACCAACGGCTTCCTCGCCGACCACGCCAACGTGAAGCGCTTCCTCGCCTTCGCCTTCCTGGCCACGGCGCTGTGCAACCTGGCGATGGGCTTCACCACGGCGCTGTGGGGCGCGGTGCTGCTGTGGGGACTCAACGGCTGGGTGCAGAGCTTCGGCGCGCCGGGCGGCGTGGTGGCGATGACCGCCTGGTTCTCCAACCGCGAGCGCGGCCGCGTCTACGGCGTATGGAGCACCGCGCACTCGATCGGCGAAGGCCTGACCTTCCTCGTGGTCGGCAGCGCGGTGGCGTGGCTGGGCTGGCGCTGGGGCTACTGGGGCCCGGGATTGATCGGCATCGCCACCGCGATCGGCTGCTACCTGTGGCTGCAGGACCGCCCGCGCACGCTCGGCCTGCCCACGGTCGCCGACTGGAAGAACGACCACTACGACGAGAAGCCGAAACCGGGCATCAAGTCGGTGCTGGGGCTGCAGCTGTCGATCCTGAAGATCCCCGCGATCTGGGTGCTGTGCCTGTCGGCGGCGGCGATCTACGTGACCCGCTACGCGATCAATTCCTGGGGCATCCTGTACCTGCAGCAGGAGCGCGGGCTGTCGCTGCCGATGGCCGGGACCGTGCTGATGATCAGCACGCTGGCCGGGATCGCCGGCGCGGTCGCGTTCGGCTTCGTCTCGGACCTGGTGTTCAAGGCCCGGCGCCCGCCGGCCAACCTGCTGTTCGCGATCCTCGAGATCGGCGGCCTGCTGCTGTTCTTCTACGGGCCGAACACGATGCCGGTGCTGATCGCCGGAATGCTGCTGTTCGGCCTCGGACTCACCGGCCTGGTCACCTCGCTCGGCGGCCTGTTCGCGGTCGACATCGCGCCCAAGCGCGTGGCCGGCGCCGCGATGGGCGTGATCGGGATCTTCAGCTACATCGGCGCCGGCATCCAGGAATACGTCTCGGGCAGACTGATCCAGCAGGGCATGACCGTCGTCGACGGCGTGCGCAGCTACGACTTCGGCCCGGTCATCACCTTCTGGATCGGCGCGTCGGTGCTGTCGATGCTGCTCGCCGCCAGCCTGTGGCGCACCAGACTGAGGGACTGAACGTGATCGATGCATCCGGCGAACTGAAGGCGATGATCGAGGCCGCGCAGGCGGCGGGAAGCGGACTGCTGCGGCGCCACGCGCAGCTCTCCGAGCTCATGGTGCAGACCAAGTCGGGTCCCGCCGACCTGGTCTCGATCGCGGACCGCGAGGCCGAGGACACCGTGCGCGGGCTGCTGGCGAAGGCACGGCCGTCCTACGCCTTCCTCGGCGAGGAAGGCGGCGTCGCCGGCGGCAGTGACCAGGCGCAGCGCTGGATCGTCGACCCGCTCGACGGCACCACCAATTTCCTGTTCGGCTGCCCGCTGTGGGGCGTCAACGTCGCGCTGGAGCGCGAGGGCGAGGTGGTCGCCGGCGTGACCTATCTTCCTGTGCTCGACGAACTGTTCGTCGCCGAGCGCGGCAAGGGCGCCTGGCTCAACGGCCGCCGGATCCGCGTCTCCGCGCGCGGCGAACTGATCGCCAGCGTGCTCGCCTGCGGCATCCCCTTCGCCGGCAAGCCCGACCATCCCGTGTTCGCGCGGGAGATGGCGCTGCTCAGCGCCGGCACGGCCGGCATCCGCCGGACCGGCGCCTGCGCGGTGGACATGGCCTGGGTCGCCGCGGGCCGCTGGGACGCCTACTGGGAGCGCGCGCTCAGCGCCTGGGACATGGCGCCCGGCGTGATCCTGGTGCGCGAGGCCGGCGGCGTCGCCACCTCCGTCGCCGGCGATGCGCTGGACATCGGCGGCGGCAACGTCTGCGTCAGCAACGGCGCGATCCACGCCGCGCTGGTCGCGACGCTCGATCAGGCCCTACGCGAGGAGGCATCCATCGCATGACGACACTGCACCGACGCGGCTTCCTCGCCGCCACCGGCCTGGTCGGCCTGTTCGCGGCGCTGCCCAGGGCGATCGCCGGCGCGCTCGGCTACCCGCGCGCGCTGCAGGGCCCGATGCTCGGCGCGCCCGGGCCGCGGCAGCTGTCGGTCTGGGTGCGCGCCAGCGGCGCCTTCGGCGTCGAACTCGAAGTCGCCACCGACCGCGAGTTCCGGCACGTGGTGCAGACCGCGACGGCCGTCGCCTCGGCCGAGGACGACTGCTGCCTGGTGCTGCGCGCCGAGGGCCTGCAGCCGGACACCGAATACTGGTACCGCCTCAGGTACGACGGCGTCGAGGACCGCTTCCAGTTCCTGCCGTACCGGGCGCGCACCGCGCCGGCGGGCAGGGCCGCGTTCCGGGTCGCCTTCGGCTCCTGCTGCCGCATCCAGTACGACCCGCACCAGCGGATCTGGAACACCGTGCGCGCGCTGGAACCGGACCTGTTCTTCTGGCTCGGCGACAACATCTACGCCGACAGCGACCAGCCCGCCGCGATCACCGACCTCTACGGCCGCGGCCGGGTGGTGCCGAGCCTGGAGCCGCTGCTGCGCTCGGTGCCGCACCTGGCCACCTGGGACGACCACGACTTCGGCTACAACGACTCTGACGGCCGCAGCCCGTTCAAGCGCGAATCGCTGCGCATCTTCAAGCGCTTCTGGGCGAACCCATCCTACGGCGAGCGGGACAACCCCGGCGTCTATTTCAAGCAGCACTACGGCGGCGTCGACTTCTTCGTGCTCGACGGCCGCTACCACCGCGATCCGACCGACAAGCCCGACACTGCCGCCAAGACCATGCTCGGCGCGAAGCAGAAGGCTTGGCTCAAGCGCGAGCTCAAGCGCAGCGCCGCTCCGTTCAAGGTGCTGGCGATCGGCGGTGGCTGGTCGTCGGCCGAGAACGAGGCGGGCGGCGACTCCTGGGCGGTCTACATGACCGAGCGCAACGAGATCTTCGACTTCATCCGCGACGAGGGCATCGGCGGCGTGGTCTGCATCTCGGGCGATTCGCACATGGGCGAGCTGAACTGCATCCCCTGGTCCGAGCGCGGCGGCTACGACATCTACGACTTCTGCTCGTCGCCGCTGGCGCAGGTGCCGGCGGCCAAGCACACCCGCCAGGTGCCCGAGGTGCGCGTGCGCGACGTGTGGACGCGCACCGTCAACGTCGGCCTGCTCCGCTTCGACCTGACCGGCGACACGCCGACGCTGACCTATACCCTGCACGACGACATGGGCGAGGCGGTCTGGGAGCCCCTCGTGCTGACCCCTGACGACCTGAGGAACGGCGTGCGCACCTGGGACCGCAAGTCCGATCCGGTGGAGCTTGAACGGCTCGAGCGGTTCAGGAAAGGCCGCGGCTATTACGGCTTCGACCCTCCGGAAGGCTGGCCTAATCGCCCGTATTACGGCGAACGGTGACCAGTAGCTGGCCCGGCGTGCGGTGCATCCGGTACTTGCGCTCGTCCAGCGGCACCTGAGACCGGGGTCCATCGTACTTGCTCCGGCTCTCCGAGAAACGGCGTCCGAACAGATCCATCGCCTCGGCGCGCAGACGCCAGCCAGCGCCGATGCGCCTTTCGGCGAACAGGTTCCACGACAGCGCTTCGCGTTCGATCTTGACCTCGTCGTAGCGGTACTTGGTCTCACGTTCCGCAAGGTCGACGCCGAGGCCCCAGGCGATGCGGTATGCGGGAACCGTCTGCATCAGCCTGATCCGGCCCTCCACGGGCGGCTCCCCCGAGATCCCGCGCCTGTCGCCGGTGGCCGGGTCCGTCACCGAGCTCGATCGCCACAGCACCACGGACGAGAACCGGAAGCCGGCCATGCCGATTCCGTCCAGCGAGGCCGAGAACTCGATCTCGAACGTATCGCGCCTGCCTTCACCGATGTTGCCCGGCGCATCGAACACGTCGTCCCCGGACGCCACCAGCACGCGGTCGACGACGTCGGCGATACGCTCGTGCGTCCAGGTCATGCCCAGGGCGCCGTCGTCCCGGAAGCGCCGCTCCCACCCCGCGACGAGACGCCAGGTCTTGTCCGGCTCCAGCTCCGCGTTGCCGGCGCTGACCGCGCCCGTGTCGAGCGCGGCCGAGGCGACGAAATCCTCGAAATCCAGCTGCCCCACCTCACGCGACAGACCCAAGTGGAAACTATCCCTGTCGTCGCGTTCCCAGTAGGCCGCCAGGCGCGGCTTGAGATAGACGAAATCCCGCTCCATCGGCGTATCGCCGCTCTGCCGCAGCGCCGAGGTCTCCACCCGCATGCCGCCCTCGATGGACCAGTCCGCATGCGGCCGCCAGACCGCCGCGGATGCCGCTTCCATGCGTCGCTCCTCGATGCGCACGTCGGAGCCGGGCAGTTCGATCCGCTCACCGTTCTCGCTCAGGCGCGCCTGGCTTTCGAGGAAGTTGAACGCTCCCTCCAGCGCCACGGAGAGACGCAGCTGGTCCGAATGCGCGCGACCGACGTCCACGCGCAGCAGGGTTTCTCCGGTTTCGGTCTTTTCCTCGAAACGCTCCTCCTCGTCCTCTTCACGGGACAGCGACAGGGCGTCCAGCCTGTCCAGCCGCTGGCTGGCCATCAATTCAAGCGTCGAGCGGTCGCCAAGCGGACGCACGAAGCGCCCGCCGACCTCCAGTTCCTTCATGTCCTCGGTGTCGTATGCGGTCTCGACCGGTGTGCCAGCGCCTTGCGTCAGCCGCTCCATCGCTTCGTCGACACTTTCGCCGCGCAGCGCGGCATTCAGGCTGAAGCTGCCGCCGGACAATGTCCGCCTCCAGCTGACATTCGAGGTGAATTCCCTGTCGACCCTGCGGGTGTCGGTATCCAGCGCCTCGACCAGGGCGCCATCGGGCGCGAAGGCGAGGATGCGGCCGCGGCCGGTGTCCTCGTCCAGCTCCGGTTCCACCGACACGGCGAACTCCAGCGCCTCGTCGCCGCGGCGGCGACCGTATTCGAACTGTCCCAGCGATCCGGACCAGCCGTCCGCGGCGACCGCGACGCCGGCCTGCAGCGCCATCTCGGCCGCGGCTTCGCGCCGGCGGACCACGTTCGCGATCACCGCGTACCCACCCATGTCGATGCCCCGCGCGCCGCCGCGGACCAGTTCGATACGCTCGACTGCCGCGGCCGGAATCCGCCTAAGCAGCCCGTCGACGCTCTCCCGCTTGCTGGCCGGTTGGGCGCCGTCGATCAGCACGTTGCCGCGCGCCCCCGCATAGCCGCGCACGTCCGCATCGGCATCGACGATGGTGAAGCCGGGCAGGCGCGTCACCATGTCGTAGGCGTTGGCGGGCGCCGCCGCCGAAAAGTCCGAAGCCTCGAACACGGCGACGCCCCGCGCTTCGGCCGCCGGCTCGCGCTCCTGCGCCGCCCCGGGCACCGGCCGCATGGACAGCGGTAGCGCCAGGAAGAGCGCGGCGCACGCAGAAATGGGGATTCGCATGGTGGTATACAGGAGCCGAGGCCGCGCCAGTCTGGACGGCCGCCGCTGACAGCCGGATCATTCCGGCCGTCAGCCGGGTGTCAGACCCGTCTCATCATCATCGCCACCATGAATACCAGTCCCTCCCCCAGCAGCTCCCTCCTCCCGCTCGCGCTGGGCATCGCGCTTTCGGCCCTGTTCGTCGCTCCGTCGGCCCTGGCCGGCAAGAGCGACGGGAACGATCATATCGAGGCGCGCAGGCTGCTGCAGCGCGGTGAAATCCTGCCCCTCAACCACATCCTGCAGATCGTGCAGCGGCGCGTCCCCGGCGACGTCATCGAAGTGGAGCTCGACCACAGCAAGAAACACGGCTGGGAATACGAGGTCAAGGTGTTGACCCCGACCGGCCGCGTGCTCGAGATCGACCTCAACGCCCGGACCGGCGATATCCGCAAGATCGAGGACGACTGATGCGCTGCCTCGTCGTCGAGGACGATTCCGACATCCAGGCCGACCTGCGGCGTGCCCTGGGAGCCTCCGGTTTTGCCGTCGACGTCGCCGGCGACGGCGAAACCGCCTGGTTCCTGGGCGACACGGAGGATTACGACGCCGCCGTCCTCGATCTCGGCCTGCCCCGGCTTGACGGGCTGTCGGTCTTGCGCCGCTGGCGTTCGGCCGGACGCGCCTTTCCGGTCATCGTGCTGTCCGCGCGCGGCGACTGGACCGAGAAGGTCGAAGGCATCGAGGCGGGCGCCGACGACTACATGGGAAAGCCCTTCCAGATGGGCGAGCTGGTCGCCCGCGTGCGCGGGCTGGTGCGCCGCGGCGCGGGACACACGAACAGCATCGTCGCGCTGGGCAGGCTGCGGCTCGACACCGCACGCATGAGCGCGACCTTCGACGGCGCGCCGGCCCGGCTGTCGCCGCTCGAATACCGGCTGCTCGACCACCTCGCGCATGCGTCGGGCCGTGCCGTCTCCGCCGGCGAGCTGGCCGAGCACCTGTACGGCGTCGCCGACTCGGGGGACACCAACGCCATCGAGGCGATCATCGCCAGGCTGCGGCGCAAGTACGGCGCCGACGTCATCCTGACCCGGCGCGGCTTCGGCTACCTGCCGGGCGAACCCGCGTGATCGCGCGCTCGCTGCACTGGCGCCTCCTGGCCGGCGCGGCGACGGCGATCCTGCTGGCGCTGGGCGTGGCCTGGCTGTTCATGACCCTGCTGTTCGAACGCCATCTCGAGCGCAGGCTCGAAGCCGAACTGACCCGCGACGGCCTGCGCCTGGTCGCGGCGCTGTCGCTGGCCCCCGACGGTGCGCCGGTGATCGACCCGACGCCCATGGATCCCCGGCTGCAGACGCCCGCCGGCGGCTACTACTGGCAGGTGTCCGGACCGGCCGGCGCGGTGCGCTCGCGCTCGCTGTGGGACGCCGACCTCGCCGCGCCGCGTGCGGCGCCGACCCGCGACTGGGTGCTGCGCCACGCCGACGGCCCCTACGGCGGACGGGTTTCCATCCTCGAACGCGCGGTCGTCCCGGATGCGGGCGGGCCGAGGGTGCTGGTGCAGCTGGCGCAGGACCGCGCGCCGCTGACCGACGCGCGCACGGAGTTCGGGCGCGAACTGGCGCTGTTCCTGCTCGCGCTGTGGCTGGTGCTCTCGGCGGCGGCGTGGCTGCAGGTCAGGCTCGGGCTGCATCCGCTGCGCCGCATCCGCGGCGACCTGAATACCCTGCGCGAGAGCGCGCGGGCGCGCCTGCCGGACGCCTCGCTGCGCGAGGTACAGCCGCTGACCGACGCGATCAACGCGCTTGCCGACGCACGCGAGCGCGACCTGGCGCTCGCGCGACGGCGCGCCGCGAACCTCGCCCACGGGCTGAAAACGCCGCTGTCGGCAATCGCCGCGCAGAGTCGCCACGCCCGGGAGCTCGGCGCCGAACAGGCGGCGGAAGGGCTCGATCGCGCGATCGCCGCGATCCGTCGCACCATCGACGCCGAGCTCGCGCACGCGCGCGCCGCGACCATACGCAGCGCGCGCGGCGGCAATGCGGACGTACGCACGGTGGTCGAACGGCTGGTCAACGTGATCGAACATACCGACAAGGGCGGGCAGCTTGCGTTCACCGTGGACGTTCCCGCCGGCCTGCGTCTGGCGCTGCAGCCAGAAGACCTGTCCGAGATCCTCGGCGCAGTGCTGGAAAACGCCGCCCGGCACGCGCGCCGGCAGGTGCGCGTTTCCGGCGCGGCCGGACCGCAGTGGACGGTGCTCGGCGTGGAAGACGACGGCCCCGGCTTCGCCGCTGAGAGGAGCGGCGACATCGCGGAGAGCGAAAGGCGCCTCGACGAATCCGGTCCGCGAACGGGCCTGGGCCTGTCGATCGCTCGCGAGCTTGCCGAGGCCACCGGCGGCCGGATGACGCTGGGCACGTCCGCCCTCGGCGGCGCGCTGGTGCGCTTCGAGTGGGAGCCGGGCTGACCCCGTCCCGCTGCCGGTCCGCCCACTCGACGCTCGAAGGACGGCCTCAGCGCTCCCGCGCCTCGTAGCGTCGCAGCGCCTCGCGGATCACCGTCTTCGCCTCCGCGGCGTCGCCGAAACCATCCAGCGCCACCGGGTTGCGTCCCGCCGGCAGGTCCTTGTAGACGCGGAAGAAGGCCTCGATGCGCTGCCGCTCGATCTCCGGCAGGTCGCCGATGTCGCGGATGCCGGCGTAGGCCGGATCCACCTTGTCGGTGGGCACGCCGATGATCTTCTCGTCGGCCTCGCCGTCGTCGGTCATGCGCAGCACGCCGATCGGGCGGAAGCGGACCAGCACGCCCGGATGCAGCGGCGCGCGCGTGAGCACCAGCGCGTCCAGCGGATCGTTGTCGCCGGCCAGGGTGCGCGGCATCGAACCGTAGTTGGCCGGATACGCCACCGGCATCGACTGGAAGCGATCGACGTAGACCAGTCCGTCCTGCTCGTCGATCTCGTACTTGGTGAAGCTGCCGGCGGGGATCTCTACCGCCAGCAGCACCTCGTCCGGCGCGGCCGGCGGCTGGCTCGCGCGGAAGGGATGCCGGATGGATTCGGCGGCGACGGCGGCCTGCGCGAAGCAGGCCAACAGCAGCAACAGCGCAGAATGTCCGGCAATCCTCTTCATTCCTCACTCCCAGCAGCGATCGGCACGCCCGCCCGGTGCGTGCGGACGGCTGCACATGCGCTCCCCGATGCGGTCTTGATCCCGCTCCTCCAGGCGCTTGCCGCCATCGCCCCCGTCGATCAGCGCGAAGGCATCGTACAGCCTGCCGGTCGCCGTGCGCGCCTCGTAGCTCAGGCGGTCGCCGTCCAGCCGCAGCACCTGGAACAGCTGCGTATCCTCTCCCACGGGCGACATGGTGTGGCGGGCGTCGTCGGACAGGCGGTATTGCTTGGGTCCGGCCACGGACACGGTGTAGACCGGTGGCGCGCCCCGTTCCCCGCCGCGGCGGCCGTAGACGTGGTCGTGGCCTTGCAGCACCAGATCGACCCTGTGTCGCTCGATCACCGGCAGCAGGGTCTCGCGCAGTTCCCGGTTCTCGCGATTGGCGCGCGGCGAGTAGAACGGCTGATGGATCAGCACGATGCTCCAGCGGTGCGGGTTGCCCGACAGCACTTCGTCCAGCCAGCGCGTCTGCGCCGGCCCGGCGTCGAGATCGAGCGCGGACGTGCCGTCGATCACCGCGAAGCGGATGCCCTGGTAGTCGAACCAGTAGGTCGTGTCCTTCACGCCAGTCGCACCGTTGCCGGGAAACGCGAAGTGATGCTTCCACTGCTCGCCGAGCACGCGCCGCTCCTGCGGGGTGTCCTCGAATTCCTCGAAGAACTCATGGTTGCCCGGCGCGGGCGCGAACGCCATCGTCGCCAGCGGGCCGGTGGCGTCGAACCACTCGCCCCACTCGTCGTCGTCCACCGCCTCGCTGACCAGATCGCCGGCGAACAGCGCCAGGTTCGCCCGCGGCGCATGGCGCACGGCCTCGTGCATCACCCGCGTCACCAGGCTGGCGTTCTTGTTCTGGGTGTCGCCGATGTAGAGGAACTCCAGCGGCGTCCCGGCCGGCGCGGCGGTGCGCAGCTGCCGCCACGGGCTCCAGGTGCGATCGCCCTGCACCCGCCACGCGTACAGCGTGCCCGGCTGCAGGCCGTCGACCACAGCGCGGTGGTGGTGCGCGCTGCCGTTGCCCGCGGCAAGCGCGCGCGTCGCGGCGACCACCCGCCGCGGCGGCACGTCGCCGTCCCACTGGTCGGGCGACTCCTTCGCCACCGCGATCTCCAGCACCGGCGACTCGACCGCCACGCCGGTGCGCCAGCTGACCGAGAACCCGGTCGCCGCATCCTGCAGCGGCGTGGCGACGATGCGGTCGGGAAAACCCGTCGGCGCGTAGCGCACCACGCCCTCGGGGACCAGGGTGTTGGGCTCGACCTGGCGCGCCGCCTGCGGCGCCTCGGCCAGCGCCGCAGGCCACGGCGAGAGCAGCAGCGCGGCAGCGAGAACCAGCGGAATCCGGCTCGCCATCTCAGTCCACCGCGCAGGCGGGCAGAGACAGCGCACCGGCAATGTCGCGCCAGTCGAACGCGACCAGGCCCTGGTCGTCGTGCACCGCGTACAGCGCGCCCTGCGGGAACTTCGAAGTCGCCGCCTGGTGCAGCCAGATGCCGTCGGTATTGGCCACCATCTGTCCGGTCACCGCGCCGGCATGGTCGAGCGTGGCGCGGTCGAACAGGTGGAACACGGTGCGGCCCTTGCCCTGCTCGGTGGTGATCCACCAGCCCGCGCCGTCGCCGCACTCCTTGAGCATGATGCCCTCCGACTGCGCATGGAACACGTCGCCGCCGATGGTGCGCCCGGCGAAGCGGCCGTCCAGGTCGTAGACCTTGAGCTCGTTGGCATAGGTCTCGTCCTCCTCGGCGATCAGCAGCCGGCCGTGCGCCGGATCGCCCCAGATCGACTCGACCACGCGCAGCGCGCCGAGCTCGCTCGTGTCGCCGAAGCTCGACACCAGCTGCGCCCGGTAGCCCGCGCCGTCGGGCGTGAGCGAATAGCGCTTCACGCGCCGGTCGAGCTCGGCCAGCGGCGGCAGGATGTCCTCGCCGTCGGCGTCCTCGCCGGCCATGTAGGCGTCGGTCACGTAGAGCTCGTAGCCCTCGCCGACCGGGGTCACCCACAGGCCGTAGGGCTTGACCAGGTCGTCGGCGGCGAAGCTCGCCACGTGCTCGAACTCCGGCAGCCGCAGCACCTGCACGCGGTGGTTGTCGCGCTCGACCACGAACGCCAGGTCGTCGGCGACCGCCACGCCGTTGGGCCGGTCGAACTCGCCCTCGCCCGTGCCGAGGCTGCCGACGGTGCGCAGCGTCTGCCCGGTGTGTCCGTCGTACACCACCAGTCGGTCGGTCGACTTGGCCGTGGCGATCACCCAGACCGCGCCGTCGGGCGCGGTCCACGAGGCGACTGAATCGATGTTGTCGTCCGGCGTCATCGCGCTCTGGAACGCTTCGGCGATGACCGGGACGTCGCGCGCCTGCGCGGTCGGCGCGGCGTCCGCCTGCGCGTCCGGCGAAGCCGCGCCGGCCGTGTCCTGCGCCCCCGTGCAGGCGGCCAGCGCAAGCGCAAGCAGCGACAGCGGACACGCGAACGAACCTGCGAATCTGGAACCCATGATGTTTCTCCCGTGGATGCGTCCGGCATGGCGCCGGCATGGACGGGACCTTAGCCAAACCGCTCTGACAGCCCGCTGACAGCGTCAGCGGGCGTGCGCGGCGCGGGTCAGAAACGCAGCTTCAGGCCGACCGCGTAGCTGCGGCCGTACAGTTCGTTCTGCAGCGTGGTGGCCGGCGAACCCTGGTAGAGCTCCAGCGGTTCGTCGAGCAGGTTGGAGGCCTCGAAGTACAGGCTCCAGCGCTCGCCCATGCTGTAGTCCAAGCTGAAATCGAGCTGGGTGTTGGGCGCGACCCAGAGGTCGTAGCGGCTGTCGTCGCCGATCTCGTCCAGGTATTCGCTGCGGTAGACGGCGGCCAGACGCGCGCTGAGGCGGTCGTTCTCCCATCCCAGGTGCGCACTGTACAGGCGCTCGGACGAGAGCGGCAGCACGAAGGTCTCACCGGCGCGGTCCTCGGTTCCGGCGACGAACTCGGTATCGAGCCAGGTGCCGCTCAGGCTGACCAGCAGGCCGCCCCAGAACCCCGGAAGGAAGTCGAGCTTCTGCTGCCAGTTCAGCTCGACGCCGAACACCTTCGCGTCCTCGCCGTTGATGGGGCGGGTGACTTCGTAACCAGGGAACTGGGCGTCGCTGTCAGTCCAGGTCTCGACGATGTAGCCGTCGATCGACTTGTGGAAGACGCCGGCGGAGAAGATGCCCGACTCGCCGATGTAGCGCTCGAACGAGAGGTCGACGTTGATCGACTCGTAGGGATCGAGCTGCGGATTGCCCAGCTCCACTTCCTCGTCGTCGCGGTTGATGCTCACCCGCGGCGAGATGTCGCCGAAGCTGGGACGCGCGATGGTCTTGGTGACCGCGCCGCGCAGCACCCAGTCGCCGTCGGTGTCGTAGCGCAGGTGCAGGCCCGGCAGGACGCTGGTGTAGGAACTCGAGGCCGACGACCGGGTCGTGGCGAGCACGCCGTCCTCGTCCAGGTCCACGCGCCAGCCGTTGGCCTCGAACTGCGTCCGCTCCACCCGCGCACCTGCGATCACGCGCAGCTGGCCCACGTCCACCGTTGCCATCAGGTAGCTGGCGAGCACGTCCTCGGCCGCGGTGTAGTCCTCGACCAGGGAGATCATGGTGTTTTCGGCCACGTCCTGGGGGCGCGCGCTGAAGGCGTCGCGGTTGCCGCGCAGCCAGTCGCGCATGGCGGACGAGGACAGGCCCTCACCGAAGAGGCCGTGACGGAACGACGGCGCCGCCGCGGTCCAGTCGGACGGGTCGATCTCCGGCCCGCGGCGGAACTCGGCCTCGTCCACGTTCACATCGCGGTCGCGCCAGCGCCCGAGCAGGCCGGCCTTCCAGGTCGCCGCCTCGCCGGTCCAGGTGAAGTCGAACTTCGCGCTCAGCGCCTCGTCGTCCACCTGCTTGGGCGCCACGACCAGGCGGTCGAGGCCATAACCGGCGTTGCGCAGCCAGCCGTCGTCGCCGGCGGGGTCGATCACGTCGAAGGACGGGATCGCGCCCGGGCCGAGGCGGATCGCCATGTCCTCCCCGCCCAGGTACTCGAAGCGCATCTCGACTTCGTCGTCCACGCGCTCGCGCACCCTGGTGTAGCCCAGCTGGTAGTCGAACCGCGCGCGGCCGACGCGGTTCATGCCGCCGGCGCTGGCGGTGAAGGTGTGCTCTTCCTTGGTGCGGTAGCGCAGGCGGCGGCTGAAGTCGTCGGCCGCGATGTTCTCCACCTGCCAGCTGTGGCCGTCGTAGCCGGCGATGTCGCCCTCGCCCAGCGGGATGATGTTGCGCTGGCGGGTCTCGGCGTCGGTGAAGTCCGTGAACAGCGTGCGCAGGTAGTACTGGCTGTCGCTGTCCGGGCGCCAGTCCAGGTTGAGGTTCAGCCCGGTGCGCTCGCGGTTGATGGTGTACTTGCGCTGCTGCATCTCCAGCGGCAGCAGGCGGCCGCCGGCGACGTCCTCGAACTGATCGTCGTATTCGATCTCGACGTTGTCCGATTCGTAGTCGCGGTCCTGCCAGCTGACGCCGAAGACGACGCCGACGGTCCCGCCATAGACGTCGCTGAAGTTGAACGCCGCCTTGGGGCTGGTCTCCCCGCTGAGGTTCTGGTGGCTGGCCTCGGCCTTGAGCCGCATGCTGCGGCCGTCGCGGTCGAAGGCCGATGCCGACTCGACCATGATCGTTCCGCCCAGCGAATCCCCCGGCATGTCCGGGGTGGCTGCCTTGACCACGGTGAGGCGCTCGGTGGATTCGGAGGGGATCACGTCCAGCGGCGCGGCCCGGCTGCCGTCCTCCGGCGTGCCCATGCCGATGCCGTCGACGGTGACCGAATTCAGGGCCGCGTCCAGGCCGCGGATGACGACGTAGCGGCCCTCGCCCTGGTCGCGGGTGACGCTGATGCCCGGCAGGCGCGAGAGGGATTCGCCGACGTTCTGGTCCGGGTACTGGCCCATCGAGTCGGCCGACACGCCGTCCTGGATCGCGTCGCTCGAACGCTTGGCATCCACCGCCCGGAGCTGGGACTCGTACTGCGCGCGCACCACCATCGTGTCGAGGTCGACGGGGGACGGGCCGGGCATCGGGGGAGCCGCGTCCCGGGCGAAGCCGGCGGAGGCGCAGGATGCCAGCACGAGGGCGATGGCGAGGTGGAGCGGGTGGCGGCGCGACATGGCGGCGGGACCGGGGAAGCGGGAAACGATGCGCACGCTATGTCCGCCCGGTTTCAGCTGCGTGACAGCGCGCCCGCCGCCGCCTTCCCGGGCCATCATGGATCGGTCACACTTCGAGCGCCCACGTGCGTGCCACCGACATGACCGCGATCGAAGTCCGCCATCCCCTCGTCCAGCACAAGCTCGGCCTGCTGCGCGATGCCTCGCTGAGCACCAAGTCGTTCCGCGAACTGGTGACCGAGCTGGGCACCCTGCTCGCCTACGAGGCCACCGCCGACCTCGAGACCGAAACCGCCACCACCACCGGCTGGGCCGGCCCGGTGCAGGTGCGCCGCATCGCCGGCGCCAAGATCACCCTGGTGCCCATCCTGCGCGCGGGCCTGGGCATGCTGCCCGGCGTGCTGGCGCTGATCCCGGCGGCGAAGGTCAGCGTGGTCGGCCTGCAGCGCGACGAACAGACGCTGCAGCCGGTGCCCTACTTCGAACGCCTGACCGGACGGCTGGACGAACGCGACGCGCTGATCCTCGACCCGATGCTCGCCACCGCCGGCACCCTGGTCGCGACCATCGACATGCTCAAGCGCGCCGGCGCGCGGCGGATCAAGGGCATCTTCCTGGTCGCCGCGCCCGAGGGCCTGCGCCGGCTGGAGGCCGCGCACCCGGACGTCGAGGTCTACACCGCCGCGATCGACGAGTGCCTGGACGCACACGGATACATCCTGCCCGGCTTGGGCGATGCCGGCGACCGGATCTTCGGGACCCGGATCGGCTGACCCGCGGGCCGCGCGCCCGACCGCGCCGCTAGCGCGCGGTCAACGCCGGGATCGCCGCGGCCATGTACACCAGCGGCGCGTTCCAGTTGATCGCGACCTCGTTGCTGGCGTAGCTGCATTCGTGGTCGATCCACGACAGCGCCGGCAGCGACGAGGGATACGCCACGCCCTCGCAGTCGCGCAGGTCCTGCTGGCGCGGGTTGGGCCCGCCCGACAGCAGTCCCGGCACCGGGTCGTCGATCCCGTCGGCCTGCGACGGCCGGTGGTGGATGTTGCGCGGGGTGCGCAGGCCGTGGCCGGTGACGAACGACACGCCCAGCGGGTTGCGCCCGAGCACGTAGTCCAGCTGCGACTGGGCGGCGTCGAGCAGCGCGCGGTCGCCGGTGAGACGGTAGCCCTGGACCATCACGAATCCCTGGTTGAGCGCCTGCGCGCTGCTGCCCCAGACGAAATCCTCGGACTGCATCGCCAGGCGCCAGGGCGACGCCTGGGCGCGCGCGACCAGCGCCCCTGCCAGCCCGGTCACCGCTTCGACCACGCGCGTGCGCCAGGCATCGTCGGGCAGGCGCGCGCGATGACGCGCCAGCGTGGTCCAGGCCAGCGCGCCCACGTCCGCCCACGACGGCACGCCAGGCGGCGCGGCATGGCGCTCGAAGGCCTGCAGGTAGCGCGCCTCGCCGGTCAGCACGAACAGCTCGGCCGCGGCCCAGGCGAACTCGTCGTCGAGCTTCGCATCGCCGTAGGCGCCGGTGAAGACGTCGGCCGGCTGGCGATAGAGGACATCCGGATGCGCCTGCGCCCATTCCCACGCCCGTTCCGCCGCCGCGCGCATGCGCGCCGCGAGCCCCGGGAACTGCGCGTCGAACGGCCCGTACACGCGCGCGGCCTGCGCCATCACCGCGGCGAGGTCGAGCGCCGCCGCCGTACTCTTCTGCACCACGTAGCGGCGCTCGTGCGCCTGGTCCGGCATCACGATCGGGTCGAAGCGCAGGTTGGTGAGCTTGTGGTAGACCCCGCCGTCGTGCGGATCCTGCATCGCCAGCATCCAGCGCAGGTTCCACCACGCCTCGTCGAGCAGGTCCGGGACCCCGTTTCCGCTCTCGGGGATGCCGAGTTCGCGGTCGCGGAACCATTCCGGGAAATCCTCCCAGGCGGCCAGCAGCGTGTGCGTGGTGATCCCCGAGTTCACCACGTACTTGTTGTAGTCGCCGGCGTCGTACCAGCCGCCCGGGGCCGAGATCACGCTTCCGGCCGGGCGGGTGGCGGACGCCGCGGAGGGATGGACCTCGACCTCGGTGTCCGGATGCCCCGCGGCCCGGGCATGGCGGCCCGCGTGCGCGGGGGCCAGCGCGGTCCCCGAGCGGCTGAAGTAGTAGCCCTTGAGCGCGGCATCGGCGAGCGCGTCGTACACCCCGGCGGCGACCGGGAACGGATCCGATTCGCGGCCCTGCACCCGCAGCCGGTAGCGGCCCGGCGCGCGCAGCGCGCCCAGGTCCACGGCCGCGGCTGGACGCCCGGACGCGGGCCAGGTCGCCGGCGCCGGCAGCTCCCCCTCCAGTACCACGCTCCCGTCGGTCTCGCGCACCACCTCGAAGCGCGTGCCCGCGGCGGCACCCTCGACCACCGCGGCCTTGGTCGCTTCGGGCAGGAAGCCGAGCTGGTTGACGAAGATGGCCGGGGCGTCGGTCGACGGCGCGCCTCCGTGGCCGGACGCGGCCAGGGCAGGCAGCGCCGCGGACAGGACGACGCCGGGGAGGATTCCTCGGAGGATTCGGAACACGGAGCGGGCCTCGCTGCGGAACAGCCCCGGATGCTGGCCGCATCCTGCGCCGCCTGCAAGGCGGTGCCGGACCGGGCGGGGAAGTGACGAGGGCCCTGAGCGGGAAGTGGGCGGGAAGTGGGCGGGAAGTGTGCGGGAAGCGGGCGGGGCGAACGGGGAAGGGACCGGTCCGGTTGGGTCGACGGCAAGCCGCCGACCCAACCAAACCTGCGCTTGCTTCCAGCGTTTCCCTGCGAGACTGCTCCTATGACCCCGGTCCCTGGAGCCGACGCGACCACACGGGGCTTACCCTCGCCCATGTCCGCTGGACACGCAATGGGTCGGCCCCCCCGGAA
The DNA here is from genome assembly GCF_007859305.1 of Luteimonas wenzhouensis. Lineage (GTDB taxonomy): Bacteria > Pseudomonadota > Gammaproteobacteria > Xanthomonadales > Xanthomonadaceae > Luteimonas > Luteimonas wenzhouensis. The sequence continues at coordinate 466,786 of NZ_VOHE01000003.1, read as the reverse complement.
CCAGTCAGTATTGCTGACGTGTTCAAAATATGTCCCAATGCAACAAAAGCTTGCGTAATTTTGACAACGAAGCTGGACAAGCGATGCCAGTATTGCTGACACGTCAGGATCACTGTCCGCGCCGCCCGACAGTGGCCTGGCGACGGCGCACCGGCCGCAGGAGACACAATGAAGATCAGTACGCGCATCCGCACCGCCCGGGTCAGGGTCGGGATGTCCCAAGCCGATCTGGCCACCGCACTCGGCGTCAGCCGCAGCGCCGTGGCCAACTGGGAGAGCGCCAAGGGCCGGGTCTATCCGTCCACCGAACGCCTGGGCGAACTGGCCATGGCCACCGGCGTGTCCTACGAATGGCTCGCCACCGGCCGCGGGACGCCGTACGCGCCCAGCGACGGCATTCCGGCCGCCGACGCCGAGTTCGTCGATGATCCGGTGGAGCGGCGGCTGCTCGAGGGCTTCCGGGCCTGCAACGAGCAGTTCCGGCAGGCGATCCTGACCGTGGTGGAAGCTCAGGCGCCGCCGCGCCAGCGTCGACAGCGTCCGGGCTGAGTGCGGGCCGGGGGTTCAGGCCAGGAACTGGACGGCGAACCGCCACAGGCCGGCCAGCGCCATCGCCAGCAGGGCCAGGAAAGTGAGCATCGCGCCGCCGAAGCGGCCGAAGGAATAGCCCGCCGAACCGCCCAGGCCGATCGCGTGCAGCACACGCCCGGCCAGCAGCACCAGGCCGCACGTCCACAGCAGCGGAGCCGGCAGCCCGCACAGTTCCAGCAGCGCCAGCATCACCAGCGCCAGCGGCACGTACTCGGCGAAGTTGCCATGCACGCGCATGCGCAGGGCCATGGCCTGGTCGCCCCCGCTGCCCACGCCGATGCGGGCCTGCTGCCGGCGCCGCACCACGCGCAGCGACAGCACCAGGTACAGCAGCACGTGCAGCGAGGCGATGAACAGGGTGATGCGCGGCGTCATCCGGCGCCCTCCCCGCCCAGCGGCCGCGCGGCCAGCCGCCCGAAGGCGTGGGCGGCGACGAAGCGCCCGGTCTCGTCGCGGCCCAGCTGCACCAGCGCGGTGTCCGGGTCGTGGGTCAGGAACAGGTGCACGTTGCGCCTCAGCTTGTCCTGGAGGAAGGCCTGCTTCTCGTCGACCAGCAGTTCCGGGCTGCGGTCGTAGCCCATGGTGATCGGCACGTGGATCCAGGGCACGCCGGGCACCAGGTCGGCGCAGAACACCACGCCGCCGTGGGGCTCGCCGTCGCGCAGGTCCGGACCGCGGATCTCGGCCAGCATCATGCCCGGCGTGTGGCCGTCGCTCCAGTGGAACCGCACCGCCCCGCCCAGCGACGGCGCATGGTCGCCGTCGACGAGCTCGAGCCGGCCGCTGGCCTCGAGCAGCGCCGGCAGTTCCGGGATGAAGCTGGCGCGGTCGCGCGGATGCGGGTGGCAGGCGCGCTCCCAGTGGCGCCGACCGACGACGAAGGTGGCGTTCGGGAACAACAGTTCGGGCGCACGGCCGGCCGCCCAGGGGGCCAGCAGGCCGCCGGCATGGTCGAAATGCAGGTGGCTGAGCACCACCACGTCGACGTCGCCGTGTTCGAACCCGGCCGCGCGCAGGGAATCGAGCAGCACGTGGTGCGGCTCGGCAACGCCGTAGCGCTCGCGCATGCGCGGATCGAAGAACGCGCCGATCCCGGTCTCGAACAGCACCACCTTGCCGTTGAGCGGTGCGGCCAGCAGGCCCCGCGTGGCCAGCTGGATGCGGTTGGCGTCGTCGGGCGTGGCCCAGCGCGTCCACAGCGCGCGCGGCGCGTTGCCGAACATCGAGCCGCCGTCGAGCTTCTGCGAGTTACCCTCGATCGACCACAGCTTCACGGCCGCGGCCCTCAGTCGCGCCGGCCGCCCGCCGCGGCGCCGACCGGCCGGGTCGCGCCGCTGCCGACCGGGTTGCGCGGATCGGAACCGGCGCCCAGGCTGTTGTCCGACAGCCGCCACTCCACGGTCTGCAGGTTGCCCCAGACATGGCTCGAGCCGCGCCCGCCCTCGGCCTCGTCGCCGGGCAGCTGCAGGGTATGGCCGAGGTCGCGCAGGCCCTGGGCGACGTCCGGGTCGAACGCGCCGGCCTCCGCCTGGATCCGGTCGGGCATCCACTGGTGGTGGTAGCGCGGCAGCGCGGCCACCGCCTGCGCGTCCAGGCCGGCGTCGTAGCCGAGGATCCCCAGCAGCACCATGGTGATGATGCGCGAACCGCCGGGCGTACCCAGCACCGCCACCCGTTCCGGCGAGACCATGAAGGTCGGGGTCATCGAGCTGAGCATGCGCTTGCCCGGCGCCGGCGCGTTGGCGTCGTAGCCCATGACGCCGAACGCGTTGGGGATCCCCGGCCGCAGTGCGAAGTCGTCCATCTCGTTGTTGAGCAGCACCCCGGTGCCCGGGGCCACCAGGCCCGATCCGTACAGCAGGTTCACCGTCTGGGTCACCGCGGCGCGGTTGCCCTGCGCGTCGATGATCGAGAAGTGGGTGGTGTCCTCGTCCTCGAGCGGCGTGGCCTCTCCGGAGAGCAGTTCGCTGGGCGTGGCGCGCGCCGGATGGATGGTCGCGCGCAGCCCGGCGGCGTAGTCGGGACTGGTGAGCAGGCGCTGCGGCACCTTGACGAAGTCCGGGTCGCCCAGGTGGAAGGTGCGATCGCGATACGCGCGCCGCATCGACTCCACCACCAGGTGCGTGCGCTGCACCTCGTCGAGCCGGTCCAGTTCCCAGCCCTGCAGGATCTGCAGCATCTGCGCCAGGGCGATGCCGCCCGACGACGGCGGCGGCGCGGTAACGATCTCCCAGCCGCGGTAGCGGAAGCGGACCGGTTCGCGCTCCTTGACGGTGTAGGACGCCAGTTCCTCCAGGGTCCACTGCCCGCCTTCGGCGTTCACGCCCTCGACCAGCTTGCGTGCAACCTCGCCGCGGTAGAAGCCGTCATGGCCGTGCTGCGCGAGCAGTTCGAGGGTGCGGGCGAGGTCAGGCTGGCGGAACAGGTCGCCTACGCGCGGCGGCGCGCCGCCAGCCAGGAACACCTCGCGCGTCCCCGGGTAGCGTTCCATCACCTCGCGACGCATCTCGTAGCCGCGGGCCATGCGCTCGTACACCGGGAAGCCTTCGCGGGCGATGCGAATCGCCGGCGCCAGCGATACCGACAGCGGCAGCCGGCCGTAGGTCTGCGCCACGTGCACCAGGCCCGCGGGAAGGCCCGGGATCCCCGCCGACCACGGGCCGTTGATCGCGCGGTCGCGGTCGAAGCTGCCGTCGGCGGCGAGGTAGCGCTCGCTGGTGGCCGCGGCCGGCGCGGTCTCCCGCGCATCGACGAACACGTCGCGCCCACTGCGCGCATCGTGCAGCAGGAAGAAGCCGCCGCCGCCCAGGCCCGAGGAGATCGGCTCGACCACCGACAGCACCGCCGAGACGGTGACCGCGGCGTCGAAGGCGTTGCCGCCGGCCTCCAGGGTCTCGAACCCGGCCTCGGTGGCCAGTGCGTGCGCCGAGGCGATGGCGGCGCCCGGTGGGCGGGCATCCGCTCGCGCGTCGCGCGCGGACAGCGGCGCCGCCGCCAGCAACGCGGCGGCGAGGAAAAGGGAAAGAATGCGGTTCATGCGGACTCCTGCTGCAGGCGGCGCAGCTTGGCCAGCAGCTGCGGTTCGCTTTCCGGGTGGTCCGGGTCCGGGTCGATGCATTCGACCGGGCACACGGCCACGCACTGCGGTTCGTCGAAATGGCCGACGCACTCGGTGCACAGCGCCGGATCGATGACGTAGATCGTTTCGCCCTGCGTGATCGCCCGGTTCGGGCACACCGGCTCGCAGACGTCGCAGTTGACGCAGAGCTCGTTGATCTTCAGGGCCATGCGCGCATTGTAAGCGCTGGCCGCCGCGGCACCGTTCCACCACCGGAAAAGGCGGTGCGCATCCGCGCGGGATCGGCGTCAGCCGGAGGGCGCAGCCCGGGCCCGACCGGTCCTGCCTCCCCGGGACGGGGGCCGTGCACGGCCCCCCCTTCGATCACGGTAAAGGGGTCGCGCCCGCCGGCGGGCGCGACCGGGGACTTACTTGGCCTCGACGAACACGTAGTCGACGCCCGCCGGTTCGACCGCCGCCTTGACCCGCCCGTTGTTGGCCGCGTCGCCGATGTAGACCACGCGCACGCCCTTCATGGTGTCGGGCGGGACCTGCTCGAACGCGGCCACCACCAGGTCGGCGGTCTTGGTCGGATCCAGGCCGGCGTAGGCCAGGATGTTGCCCTTGACGATGCCACGCGCGACGTCGAGCTTGGCCTTGTCGAGCAGCCGGTTGTATTCCTCCGGATCGTCCGGGTTCGGGTTCGCCGGCACCCGGTACACGTAGGGCTGGGCGGTGATGCCTTCCATGTGGCGCGGCACCTGGTCGCTCAGGTAGGCCTGCCAGGCGGCCTTGTCGTCGGTGGTGGGGACCGGCACCGGCGCCTTCTCGGCCACGACCGCCTCCTCCTTCTTGCAGGCCGCGAGCGGCAGCACCAGGCACGCGGCCAGCGCCAGGGTCTTCATCAGTTTCATGGTGGTACTCCCGTTCTAGAGATGTGGAACGACGAAATCAGCCGGGCTCGCGCCGCCATTCGGCCTGCAGCGCCTCGGCCACCGCGGCCGGGACGAAGCCCGACACGTCGCCGCCGAGCCGCGAGATCTCGCGCACCAGCGACGACGAAATGAACCCGTATTCCTCGGCCGGGGTCAGGAACAGGGTCTCGACCTCGGGGATCAGGCGGCGGTTCATGCTCGCCATCTGGAATTCGTACTCGAAGTCGGACACCGCGCGCAGCCCGCGCAGCAGGATGCCGCCACCGATCTTGCGCACGAAGTCCGCCAGCAGGGTCTCGAACGGCTGCACTTCCACGTTCGGGTATTGCGCGAGCGCCTCGCGCGCCAGGCGCACGCGCAGTTCCAGCGGGAGCGTGGGGCGCTTGCTCGGGCTCGCGGCCACGCCCAGGACCAGCCGTTCGAACAGCGGCGCGGCCCGATGCACCAGGTCGATGTGCCCGTTGGTGATCGGGTCGAACGTGCCGGGATAGACCGCGGTGCGGGTGCGGGCCGGACTCATGGGTTCGCTAGGCGTCGACGCTGCGGATGTCGGGACCGGGCCAGTGTAGCAGCGCCGCGCGGCGCTGTTCAGCCTCCCCGCCGGTACAGCGCGTGGCGCGCGTGGCGGGTCGCGCCCTCGCGATGCAGGTGCCACCCGTCCGGTGGCGCCATGTTGCGCTGCAACGGCGCTTCCACGTACAGCCACGCGGCGTCGGCCAGCCATGGATCGAGCTGCGCGATCGCCGCGCCCCACAGGTCGAGGTCGAACGGCGGATCGATGAAGGCGAGGTCGAAGCGTTCCCCGGTCGGCGCGCGCAGGAACCCCAGCGCATCGGCGTGCACGATCCTCGCCGCCCCACCGCCGTCCAGGCGGTCGGCGACGGCGCGCAGGCGCTCGCAGCGGCGGCGGTCGCGCTCGACCAGCACCGCCGACCGCGCACCGCGCGACAGCGCCTCCAACCCCAGCGCACCGCTGCCCGCGAACAGGTCGAGCACGCGCGCGCCGGGCAGCATCGGCTGAAGCCAGTTGAACAGCGTTTCGCGCGCGCGGTCGGACGTGGGCCGCAGGCCGGGCGCGTCCTCCACCGGCAGGCGCGTGTTGCGCCACTTGCCGCCGATGATCCTCACCTGCCCGGTCGGGTGCCTGCCCATGCACGCATTGTGCAACGAACCACCGGCTTTTCCGCCATTCCGGCACAAACCGCGGCGCGGGCTTCAACTGGCATGGTGGATGGGCAATAGTCCCCTGCCCTCCCCGTGTTCCGCGTACAGGTGATTGCAGATGAATGATTCGGTGGTGCTCACCCTGGAAGAGGCCGGCGCCCTGGTGTCATCGATCCTCGGGAAGGCCGGTTTCAGCGAAGGCCACGTGCGCACGCTGACCTGGCTGATGGTGTCGGGCGAACGCGACGGCTGCGCCGCGCACGGCCTGTACCGCACCCTGGTGTGCGTGCACTCGCTGCGCTCAGGCAAGGTCGTGGGCGACGCCGAGCCGGAAGTACACGACCAGGCGCCGGCGATCGTGCGCGTGGACGCGCGCGGCGGCTACTCGCTGCTGGCCTTCGAGGCCGGCCTGCCGCTGCTGGCGGAGAAGGCACGCTCGCAGGGACTGGCGGCGATGGCGATCAACCGCTGCGTGCACTTCTCCGCCCTGTGGCCGGAGATCGAACGCCTGACCGACATGGGCCTGGTCGCGCTGGCGTGCAATCCCAGCCATGCCTGGGTCGCTCCCGCCGGCGGCCGCGTGCCGCTGCTTGGGACCAATCCGATCGCGTTCGGCTGGCCGCGCACCGGCGCGCCGCCGTACGTGTTCGACTTCGCCACCAGCGCGGTGGCGCGGGGCGAGATCGAGCTGCGTCGCCGGGCCGGGGAATCGATCCCCGAAGGCTGGGGCATCGATGCGCAGGGCAATCCCACCACCGACCCGGCGAAGGTCCTCGACGAGGGCGCGATGCTCACCTTCGGCGGCTACAAGGGCTCGGCGCTTTCGACGATGATCGAGCTGATCGCCGGCCCGCTGATCGGCGACCTCACCAGCCTGGAGTCGATGGAGTACGACGCCGGCGCGGGCGCCTCGCCCTACCATGGCGAACTGGTGCTGGCGCTCGACCCGCAGCGTTTCCTGGGCGATCGCGCGCAGGAACACCTGGCACGGGCCGAAGCCTTCCTCAACGCCTTCGACGGGACCGGCGCACGCCTGCCCTCGCAACGCCGCTACCAGGCGCGCGAGCGCAGCCTGGCCGAGGGTGTCCGGATCCCCGCCGCGCTGCACGCCGACCTGGTGGCGCTGCTGGAGTAGCCGCGCCCCGCACCGCCTCCCGCGTCGCGGGAGGCGTCGGCTTCGCCGTGGTCAGCCCGCCAGCAGCCAGGCGCCGAACACCGGGCCGGCGGAGTAGCCGGCATCGGGCACGATACGCACCCGCCACCCCGAAGGCGAAGGGGCGCGCAGGTTCGCCGGCAGCGGATAGTCGACCATCACGAACTCGTGGCCGCGGCCGCCGTCGAGCACCTCGTGGGCGACCGCGCGCCCATTGACCTCGATCGCGAAGCGGCGACGGTGCTCCTCGCCCCAGTAGCGCAGGCGCAGCGCCGCCGCCGGACGATCGCCGCGCAGGGTGAACTCCAGCGTCCCGCCGTCGCGGACGTCGCGGCCGCTCACCCGGCGGTAGCTGGCCGCATACGAATCACCGGTGACCGCCAGCGCGTGGGCCTGTTCGCTGTCGCCGTCGCCGAGCTCGATGTGGTCCAGGCTGCGTTCGCGCAGGGCCTGTTCCCGGGACCGGCGCTCGGCCTGCCGGGCCTCGTGACGCTGGCGCTGCGCGGCGTCGAAGCGATGGAAGTACACCGCCTGCCGCCGGTCGTGCAGGGCGTGGAAGGCGACGAACTCCAGCCCCTGCGGGTGGGTGGGCAGGGCCACGCGCCAGCGCCCGCCCTCGGGCTCGCCGAACGCGGTCTCGATGCCGTCGGGAAGCCAGGGCTCGATCCCGTCCCACGGCGCGTCGGCCGGGCCCAGGTCGGCCGCGATCACGCACGGGCCGCGGCGCAGCGACACCAGCGTGGAGTGGTCCCCGCACGGCTCGAGCCGCAGCGGCATCGCGAACCCGACCTCGATCCGGTCGCCCTCGCGCCAGGCGCGGCGGATCCGCGCGTAGCCATCGCGCATCTCGGGCTTCACCTCGCGCCCGTTGACCCGGATCCGGCAGTCGCCGGCCCATTCCGGCACCCGCAGCCGCAGCGCCGGCAGGGCGCCCTCACGCAGCGGCCCGAGCGTGATGCGCACGGTCCCGTCGTCGGGCAGTCCCGACTCCATCCGCAGCGACACGCCGCGCGCGGAATCGTCGCAGGTCGAGGGGATGTAGAGGTTGACCAGCAGCTCGCCGTCGCGGAAACCGTAGATGCCGTCGGTGTACTGCGCGTGGCTTTCCATCCCGGTGCCCACGCAGCACCAGAACTGTCCTTCCGGGTCGGAATAGCTGCGCGCCTCGCCGGTGAGCAGCGGCGTCATGTAGGTGTAGCGCCCGCCCTCGGGATGCTGCTGCGACAGCACGTGGTTGTAGAGCGCGCGCTCGTAGAAGTCGAAGTAGCGCGCCTCGCCGTTCCAGCCGTGCAGGATCCGGCTGAGCCGCATCATGTTGAGCGTGTTGCAGTGCTCGCAGGTCTGCTCGGTGATGTAGCGCGGCAGCGTGCCGGGCTCCTGGAAGTACTCGCGGTCGGAGTTGCCGCCGATCGCGTAGCTGTGGTGGTGGACCACGCGTTCCCAGAAGAACAGCGCCGCGGCCGCGTCGCCGCGGTCGCCGTCGGCCTCGAAGCCGCGCGCCGCGCCCAGCAGCTTGGGGATCTGGGTGTTGGCGTGCAGCCGGTTGAGGCGGTCCTCCCCGGCCACCAGCGGGTCCAGCACGCGGTCGTGGCGGAAGCGCCGCGCCAGCGCCAGCCAGCGCGCGTCGCCGGTGCGCTGCGACAGCTCGGCCAGGCTTTCGGGCATGCCGCCGAACTCGCATTCGAGCACCTGCTGCATCTGCGCGTGGTCCAGCGGCGCGAGCTTGCGCTCGACGTACCCGGCCAGCCGCACCGCGACCTCCAGCGCGAGATCGTTGCCGCAGCAGCGGTGCGCGTCGAGCAGGCCGGCGAACAGCTTGTGCCAGGTATAGAACGGCGCCCAGCTGCCGTTGAGCCGGAACGGCAGCGCCTCGATCCGGCCCTGCTCGATCTCGTCGAACACCGCGCGGCCGCCTTCGACCACGCCGTCGGCCCGCTTGCGGGTGAAGCCGGCGACGTAGCCGTCGCCGCCGGCCTCCTGGCAGCGCGCGAGCTCGGCGACGATCGCGTCCACGCGCTCGCGGCACTCGGCGTCGCCGCTGCCCTCGTGCATCAGCGCCAGTGCGCTCAGGTAGTGGCCGAGGGTGTGGCCGGCGATGGTGTCGCCTTCCCAGCCGCCGTACGCCTCCCCCTGCGGGGGCAGCCCGGCCTGCTGGTGGAAGTTGTGGAGCAGGCGACCCGGGTCGAGCCGCATCAGGTAGCGACGGGTGGCCGCCACCGACTCGGAGAACAGCGAGGGCAGCAGCCTGACGCTGCCGGGCGCCGGTGGCGCCACCCGCCCCGGGGCGAAGGCCAGCACGCGGCCGGCGAACCCGCTCCAGCCCAGCGCCAGCGCCGCCGCGCTCCAGGCGAGGAAGCGGCGGCGGCCGGCATCGGCCGGCGGGGCGCCCGCCGGATCCCGGCGATTATCGGGGGCCCGGGTCGGCGCAAGCGAACGGGAACCTGTCTGCATGGCTCAGTGCTCCGCGTGCGGGGCCGCGACCAGCGGCATCGGCCCGTCCGGCAGGCCGCGCGCGGCCTTGGCCTCGCGGACCATCGCGCGCACGTCCGCGCGCAGCGCCGCGGCATCGTAGACGATGCCGTCCTTGATCGTGTAGTCGACGCCGCCGACCTGCTCGACGCGGTCGTCGTCGTCCAGGCGGATGGTGCCGGTACCGAACAGCAGCTTGAGGTTGGCCAGCGGGTTGCCGCGCACCAGCACCAGGTCGGCCTTGCGGCCGACGCGCACGCTGCCGACGCTGTCTTCGCGCCCGAGGATCCTCGCGCCCATGCCGGTGGCGGCGTGGATCACCTCGAGCGGGCTGAACCCGGCCTCGCGCAGCAGCTCCATCTCCTGCACGTAGCCGAAGCCGTACAGGTTGTAGATGTAGCCGCAGTCGCTGCCGATGCCGACCATCCCGCCGCGGTTCTTGTACTCGTTCACGAACTGCATCCAGAGCCGGTAGTTGCGCCTCCAGTCCATCTCGAACTCGGTGGTCCAGTCGAACCAGTAGGAGCCGTGGTGCAGGCGGCTGGGGCGGTAGAAGTCCCACAGCGCCGGCATCGTGTACTGCGCGTGCCAGGTGGCGTTGGTCATGCGCATCAGGTCGCGGCTGGCCAGGTAGGCGGTGAAGGTCGGGCTGAGGCCGAAGCCGCGCTCGAGCAGGGTCTCCATCACCTCGTTCCAGCGCGGCGAGCCCGGCTCGGCCGCCTGTTCCCACAGCCGCCCGGCCTCGGCGAAGCGCATCTGCTCATCGGTGTTGTTGAACTCCGCCGGCCAGCGCTGCAGCCGGCGGTCGGTGAACATGGCCTCGGGCAGGCCGTACCAGTGCTCCATCGAGTCGAGGCCGCGCGCCGAGGTCTGCAGCACGTTGGCGTACGCCACCAGCTGCTGGGCGTGGTGCATCGTGGTGCGCATGCCGATCGCCTCGGCCTCGTCCAGGGCGGCGTAGAGCACGTCCTCCGGGATCGAGCCGATGAACTTGATGCCGTCGGCGCCGCGGCGGCGGGCGTTGCGGACCGCCTGGCGCGCGGTGTCCGCGTCGTTGATCCCGGGCTGGATGGCGTTGAAGAACGGATAGACGTCGATGCGCGGGGCGACGATCTCGTTGCGCTCGCTGCGCCGCTTGACGTCGACCAGCCACTCGATCGGGCGGCCACTGCCCAGCTCGCGCACGCTGGTCACGCCATGCGCCATCCACAGCTTGAGCACGTATTCCGGGGGCACGCCCTGGCCGTCGTCGAGCGTGTGCAGGTGGACGTGGGTGTCGACGAACCCGGGCATCAGGGTGAAGCCGGTGCCATCGATCTCGCGGTCGCCCGCCGCGGCCCGCCGCGACGGCACGATCGCCCCCGGGGCGCCGATCGGCACGATCTCCGCGATCCGGTCGCGCACGACCACCACGTCGAACGGGCCCTGCATCGGCGCACCGGTCCCGTCGATCACGTTCACGTTGCGGATCACCAGGCGCTCGTAGGGCCCTTCGCCGGCGTCGCGCGCCGGGATCTGCGCACGCGAATCGGGCGCGGCCGCCGCCGGCGCCATGGCCAGCGCGAACGCGCAACACAGGAAACGGACCAGGCGGATCAAGTCGACCTCCGATGGCGATGGGAAATGGAACCGCCGCCGCCGGGGAGTTCGGGGAGGAGGCGGCGGCGGTTCGCGTGGAAACGAAGGGAGGGGGCCGCGCGCGGCCCCCCCGACCCGGTCAGAACTTCAGGCGCACACCCACGAAGTAGCGCCGTCCGAGCACGTCGTAGACGCCGACGTCGGTGTTGGCGTCGCCCGCCAGGGCGGTGCCCAGCAGCGGCGGATCGCGGTCGAACAGGTTGTCGACGCCGCCGAACAGCTGCAGCTTCCCGGTCACGTCGTAGCTGGCGTTGGCGTCGAAGTACCACGTCCGCGGCGACTCCTGGACCGCGGCGGTGATGCCCTCCCGCAGCCGGAAGTCGTTGATCATCCTGGCCTGCAGCCGGGCCGACAGCGGGCCGCTGCGGTAGCCGGCCGAGAAGTTCACCTTCAGGTCCGGGATCAGGATGTTGCCGGTGCCGCCGCCGCAGCCGCCGCCCATGAAGCCGGCGCAATCGACCTCGCCCTGGTCGGCGATCACCTGCATCGAGCGCTCGAACAGCCAGCTCGTGAGCAGGGTCAGCGACACCTGGCCCTCGTTCCCGCCCAGGCCCCACGAGACCGGGAAGCGGTAGTCGGCCTGGAAGTCGAGCCCGCTCGCCTTGAGCAGGCCGATGTTCTGCAGGGTCGAGCGGACGTCGTCGATCTGGCCGTTGGGCAGGCGCACGATGGCCTGGCAGCTCGGCGAATCCGGATCCAGGCGGCTGAAGCAGTCGCTCAGCATCTGGTTGGCGCTGATGCTGGTGATCGCGTCCTCGACCTCGACCTGGAAGTAGTCGACCGCGAAGTTCAGGCCCTCGATCGCGGGGATCGAGAACACCGCGCCGAAGGTGAAGGTCTTGGAGGTTTCCTCGTCGAGGTTGGGATTGCCGCCCGTGGTCCGCTCGAAGCCGACCGATGCCTGGGTGAAGGTGTCGATGTCGGCCGCGGGCACGCCCTGCTGGATGCAGAGCTCGCGCTGCGCCGGGGTCGGATTGGCCGCCACGGTGCACGGATCGACGCCGGCGGTGAAGCCGCGCGCCTGCGGCGAGTAGAGTTCGTTGATGTTGGGCGCGCGGATCGCCACGTTGTACGCGCTGCGCAGGCGCATCCAGTCGGTCGGTGCCCATTCGGCGCCCAGCTTCCAGGTGTTGACGCCGCCGATAGTGGAGTAGTCGGAGTAGCGCGCCGCGCCCTCGATCGCGAGGTCGTGGGCGAAGCGCGCGCCGGCCAGCAGCGGCACCCGGAACTCGGCGAACACCTCGCGCACGCTGTACTCGCCTGACATCGGCGTCTGCGACACCGCGCCGTAGTCGCCGGACACGTCCATCGCGCTGGGCTGGAACGCATACTCGTCCTTGCGGTACTCGGCGCCGAATGCCAGCGAGACCGAGCCGGCGGGCAGGTCGAACATCGTGCCGCTCATGCTCGCGCCGACGATGGTGCGGTCGAAGATGTCGCGGCTGGCGCGCTCTGGGGTCAGGAACGCGGCCGCGTCGGCGTTGATCGAGCCCAGGCCGAAGATGCTGGCCGGCACGCAGCCGCTGGCGGTGTTGGCGCAGACCAGGTTGCCGTCGACCACCACCGCATCGAGCGCCTGGGCCAGGCGCGCCTGGTTGATCTGGTTGTTGTTGACCGTGTCGGTGCGGTTGCGCTGCTCCTGGACGAAGGCGTCCCAGCGCCACCAGTGCCCGCCGCCGGCCTCGAACTCGCCGCGCAGGCCGCCGACCAGGTTGTAGCTGGAGCGTTCGTAGGTGTAGTAGCGCGGGCCGAGCTCGTCGGCGCGGCGGCCGGCGCCCACGATCGCCGCGGTGCCGTCGCCGTCCGGGTCGAAGATGTGGGCGTTGTTGGCGAAGAACTCACGCACTGCCGGCAGCAGCACCGGGTTGTTGGCGTAGTTGGGCACCAGCAGGGTCGAAGAACCGGCGCCGGGCGTGAGCGGGGTGAAGGAGTCCGGCGCCTGCTGGTACTGGTTGCGGCTGTTGGAGTAGTAGGCCTCGCCGTAGGCCTCGACCGAGTCGCTGACGCGGAAGTGCGCCAGGGCGCTGACCTGGGTGCGCTCGAGCGGGCGCTGCAGGTAGTTCAGGTCGGCGTAGTTGTACGCGTCCTCGGGCGCGCAGTACGGCAGCGGCACGCCGCCCTCGCCGAAGCGGATGCCGTTGATCGCGGTGCACGCGCCGGACGGCGAGAGGTCGACCCCGACCAGCGACTCGAGCTGCGGGCCGCTCAGGCCGATGCGGGTGCCCGGGATCGAACCCGAGCCGCCCGGGACCAGCCGGCCGCCGACGGTGTCGAGCGGCACCCGCGAGAACTCGCGGTCCGCCTGCAGGACCGGTTCGCGGTCGGTGCGGCTGATCGACAGCACCGCGTTGCCCCGGCCGTCGGCGAAGTTGCCGCCGATGGTCAGGTCGAACTTGTCGTAGGTACCGTCGCCTTCGGCGGTCTCGCCGCGGGTATAGGTCGCCTCGAGGCCCTCGAAGTCCTTGCGCAGGATGAAGTTGACCGCGCCGGCGATCGCATCCGAGCCGTACACGGCCGACGCGCCGCCGGTGATGATCTCGACGTTCTCGACCAGCGCGTCGGGGATGCTGGCCAGGTCGACCACGCCGTCGGAATTCGCGGGCGTGAAGCGGCGGCCGTTGACCAGGGTGAGCGTGCGGGTCGCGCCGAGGCCGCGCAGGTTCGCGGTCAGCACGCCGGAGCCGCCGCCGTTGTTGACGTTGGAGGTGTTGCCCGCGGCCAGCTGCGGGAACTCGTTGAGCACGGTCTCGATGGTCGCGCTGCCCGAATGGGCGATCTCCTCGCGCGAGACGACCGTGGTCGGGCTGGGCGCGCTCAGGTCCTTGCGCATCAGGCGCGAGCCGGTGACCGTCACCGTGTCCAGGCTGACCGCGGTCTGGGCGGAGGCGGAGGCGTCCTCGCCCTGCTCCTGGGCGACGGCCGGGGCCGCGGCGAACGCACCGCCGAGCATGGCCAGGGCCAGCGACGCGGCGAGGCGGCGGACGGGCGGCAGTTGAGGGTGCTGCGGCCTGGCTGTGCCAGGGCGCTGGATGGAAGAGGTGGCTACGGTCATGGCGCTTCCCCGATTCTGGTGGCTTGGCGACCCCCTGCCGATGCAGGAAATCGCACGTAGACGATCGACCCGCGTGCGTCCCTACCGGATCGCATCCGCAGTCCATTGCCACTGCTTGATGCGCAGCTGTGTGTTACTTCCGTGATTCCAGTCTCGTCGCCAGCCCCCGCCGGGTCTTGTGTTGATTGACGGAATTGGATGTGGAAATCCGCACAATTGTTGTGCAGTGCGATAGCGCGCGGGAGGGGTTTCGCCCGCGCGTGGCCGCCGGACCCGCATGTTCTGCGCGCGAAAACGGCCACCGCGGCATGGGTGCCGCGGCGGCTCGTCACCTGGGTGGCGCCGGGTGGCCGGCAAGCCCGATGTCAGCAGTCGCTTCCCGCGGCCCGCGCTGCGATCCGCGACCGCGCCGGATGCCGGTAGTAGACGTCCGCATCCAGGCGTTGCCGATGGCTGTACACCTCGCCCAGCACTGCGTACAGCGCAGGGTCGTAGGCCTGCAGGTCGTCGGCCGACAGCACTTCTCGGTCCTCGCCCCTGGACAGCTTGTTCGAGTTGAACCAGAACTGCGTGCCCTCGGCCCAGTACTCCTGCACGGTCACGGCCGCGTAGTCCCCGCGCCACAGCCCCGCGTCCATGGCGTTCGCGTAGGCCTCCTCCACCCGCCGGTACAGCGCAGGATCGGCCCGCTGGACGGCATAGAGGACCGCATGCGCCAGCTCGTGGACGAGGATGTTCTCGCCGAAATACCGGGTATCGGGAACGCCGCGCAGGTTCTCCTCCGCCCCCGTCGTGTAGCGCCCGCCCATGCCGCGGGCCCGGCTGTCCCAGTATTCGCGATCGCTCATCGCGGCGATCCGGTCGTAGTGCTTGCGTTCGCAGGGCGTCAGCCGCGGATCGTCGGGCGCCGGCTTCTTCCAGTGGCGCTGTTCGGGCAGGTCGGTGGTGGACTCGTCGATGGCCATCACGCCCACGCGCACGCCGTCAGCGACCATCGACCGGCGCAGGTCCGGGCGTTCGGCCAGCATGCCGTCGATCAGTTCGCGCGCGACCTGCAGGGTGGCGTCCTCGACGCGGGCCGAGGACACCACCGGGATGCCACCGGCATCGAGATGCTTGGCATAGAACGGGTCCAGCCCCAGGGACGCCGGCGGCGGCCCCACCCGCGCGCGCTCTGGCGGCGCCCCCGTCGCGGCCAGCGCGACGCTGGACAGCAGCAGCGCCGCCACCAGCGGCGACGGCATCACATCGAGATCCTCACGCCAGCGTGGTACGTCCGCCCGATGACGTCGTAGACGCCCGCCTGGTAGCTCAGCTCGAAGTTCGCACCGCCGGCCTCGGCGCCGGGGATGCGCGGCGGCGCGCGGTCGAAGACGTTGTTCAACCCGGCGAAGACGTCCACGCCGCGACCGATCCGGAACCAGCCCGAGACGTTGCTGTAGAACATGGTGCCGGACCAGACCTTCTCGTAGTCCTCTTCCGTGATCTGGCTGCTGTTGCGCATCTTCGAGAAGTGGCGCAGCGTCCACGTCGCGCCGCCCCTGTCGTTGGACCAGCTCAGGCGGGACACGCCCTTCCACTGCGGCGAGCCGAAGGTGCCGGCAAACTGGATGACCTCGTCGGGCGCATCCGGGTCCAGGGTGTAGTCGCGGTTGAGCAGGCGGCCATAGTTCGTGTCGAAGGAGACCGATCCGGCCTTGTCGCCCCACCTGCCGGTCAGGTCGTGGCGGTAGTGCACGCCGATGTCGATGCCGCGGGTGACGTACTGGGCTAGGTTCAGCTTCTGCGTGACGATCTCGAACAGGTTGCCATCGGCGTCGCGCGTCACCAGCGGACAGAAGATGTTATCCAGGGTCGGCGCGTCCACGCACTTGTTGATGATGGTCTGCGCCGGGAAGGAGTCGATCGCCCCACGCAGGTCGATGCGGTAGTAGTCGGCCGTCACGGTGAGGCTCCGCAGGAACCGCGGAGTGAGCACGAACCCGGCGGTCAACGTCTTGGCGGTCTCCGGCTCCAGGTCGAGGTTGCCGGTGCTGATGATGTCGCGCCAGAGCCAGAAGGTGTCGACGTCGGACGGGGCGAGGACCGCGCAGTTGGCGGCGGTGTATTCGGTCCGGTCGCTGCGGTACTCCAGGTTCCAGCTGTTGCACGGATCGTTGATCCACAGTCCGCCGACGCTGCGGGCGGTGAACATCTCGCCGATGTTCGGCGCACGCACGGCCTTGCCGTAGGTGCCCCGGAACGTGAGGTCGTCGATCGGCGCCCACTCCAGCCCGAACTTGCTGGTGTTGGTGCGGCCGGCGGTGCTGTAGTCGGACACGCGCCCGGCGACGTCCAGCGCCAGTCGGCTGGCGAAGGGCAGGTCGCTCAGCAGCGGCAGGTACAGTTCACCGAAGGCTTCCTTCACGCTGTAGTCGCCGACCAGCGGCAGCTGGACCGCGCCGATGCTGGGGTCGTACAGCGGACTGCCCGGATCGTACTGGGGAATGGCGCCGATATCGTTGCGCTCCTTGCGGTACTCGCCGCCGACCACGACCTTGGCCTCGCCGCCGGGCATGTCGAACACGCCGCCGGAGGCATAGGCCGAGAGGACCTGCTGGGTCATGGTCGTGCTGGACCAGTCCGAGGTGTACTGCAGGTATGCGAGCTCCTGCGCGCCCAGTCGCCGGAACGGATTGATCGGGACGCAGCCGTTGCCGGGATCGGACAGCGTGCTCCGGCACACCGGGCTGCCGCTGGCGTCGGTGGTCGAATCGAGCCCCAGCAGGTAGCGGTCGTGGGCGATGCTGTCGACAGCGCGAACGCGCTGGCGCGTGCGCCCGTGGGAGTAGTAGCCGGAATAGTTCCAGGGGCGCGACAGGAACTCGAAGTCGCCCTGCAGCCCGACCACGCCCTGGAGCAGCCTGCGCCGGTACTCGCTGTGCGCGGTGCCTGCCTCCAGGTCGAAGTGGCGGGCGAAGTTGACTCCCCCGGCGATCGGTCCGCCGTTGGCGGCGATCATCTCCGCGGTGATGAACGGACTGTCGGCCGGCACCATCTCGGTTCCGTAGGCGCTGAGCGCGCGGGCTGCCGACTGCGAATCGGTGCCCGAATAGCCGATGCTGGCAAACAGCCTCAGTGCCGGGCTGAACTCGAAGTCCAGCGACGCGCGGGCCGCCATGCGATCGGACGGCACCATCAGGTACCAGGAGTCGTAGCGTCCGCCGTACTCGCCACCATCGGTCACCAGCGCGTTGAGCGCGGCGGCAGGATCAGCCATGTTTGGCGGGCTGGCGTTGACATAGCCACCCGGCCCCAGGTTCGGCGCACGCAGGCTGCCGTCGGCGCCGACCGCGTAGTGCACTCCCCCCAGGATCACCTGCGCATCGGGGGAGTTGTAGATGTTGTGGTTCCCGTCGGAGATCCCGTATCTCTGGTCCGGGTTTGCGCGCGTGTAGAACGGATAGCCGCCCGCGGTCCACGGACGGTCCTGTCCCGACACCGTATCGGACTGCTTTTCGACGAAGCCGAAGACGGTGAAGTTGCCGCGATAGTCGGCGAAGTTGGTTCCGAACAGGACGTCGCCGCTGTAGCTGGCCATGTCGCCGCGGCTTGAATTCCCGTAGCGGATGCTGGCGTCCAGCCCGTCGAAATCCTTCTTCAGGATGAAGTTGGCCACGCCGCTGACCGCATCGGCGCCGTACAGCGCCGAAGCGCCGCCGGTGATGATCTCGACACGCTCGATCAGGCTCGAGGGGAGCACGCTGAGGTCGACCGCGGACGTGCCCGGGATGGACGGCACCTGCCGTCGTCCGTCCACCAGCACCAGGGTGCGCTGGGTCCCCATGCCGCGCAGGTCCAGCGCATTGATGCCGGGGTTGCCCGCCAGGTTGCTGGTCTGGTCGGTCTGCGTGTAGGCCAGGCTGGGCAACTGGTTGACGACGTCGGCGATCTCGGTATGGCCGGAGGCGCGGATCTGCTCGGCGTCGAGCACCGTCAACGGCGTCGGCCCTTCCACGCCCTCCTGGCGGCGGATGCGCGACCCGGTCACGACCACGTTGTCCAGCGTCCTGGCCTCGACGCTCTCGTCTCCGGTCGACTGCACGTCCTGCGCCATGGCCTGCGGGATGCCCATTCCGATGGACACGACCGCGGCCGCGATGCCGAGCGCCAGCGGGCGCAGGCGATACGCGAGCGATCCCGCGCGGCCGCAAGCGGAGGTTGGAAGCACGATACGGGTTGCGTCGTTCATGTTGATTCTCCAGAGCAATTCAAGACCGGACATACCATCGGAGGCGCCGCCATCGACGGCCGTCGAAAGGGCCGGGCGATCCAGACGCGGGACGTCGATGTCCATCTGCGCACCTTCCCCCGCAGATCCCGCAGTGACCCTTCCATGATTCCGACCGCGATGCCAGCAGCCACGCAGGTCTTGGGTCGAATGACGGGATCGGGTGTTGAAATCCGCACAATAATGGTGCAGCGCGATATCCAGCAGACAGCTTTCACAGGCGCCATACGCTGGTGCTGCGAGTACACCGACCACCGCCGCGGCGCACCGCGGCGGCACGTGTTTCCGGACGCGGACACGCTGCGGCGCCGCGCCCCTTGCCGCGTCAGCCTCAGTCGGTGGTCGCTGCCGCCTTCTGCCTCGAAATGAACGCGCGCACTTCCTCTTCCAGCACCGGCAGCGGCACCGAGCCGAGGTTGAGGATGGTGTCGTGGAACGGACGCTGATCGAAGGCCTCGCCAAGCGCCTGCTCGGCCTCGCTGCGCAGGTCGCGGATGGTCTTGTAGCCGATGTAGTAGGCCAGCGCCTGGCCCGGCCACGCGATGTAGCGGTCGATCTCGTTGACGATGTCCAGCGGCGCCAGCGCCGTGTGCGCCGAGAGATAGTCGATCGCCTGCTGCCGCGTCCAGCCGTACTCGTGCAGGCCGGTGTCGATCACCAGGCGCGCCGCGCGCCACATCTCGAAGGTCAGGCGGCCGAAGTCGTCGTACGGGGTCTGGTAGATCCCCATCAGGGTACCGAGCCACTCGGTGTACAGGCCCCAGCCTTCGCCGTAGCCGGAGAAGTAGGTCTGCTGGCGGAAGTCCGGCCGCGCCGGGGCTTCCAGCGCCAGCGCGGCCTGGAAGCTGTGGCCTGGCGCGCATTCGTGCACCACCAGCGCCGGCAGGTTGTACAGCGGGCGCTGTGGCAGGTCGTAGGTGTTGAACAGGCACGAGTCGAGCCCGCCGCGCCCCGAGGTGTAGATCGGCGCGATGTCGTCGGGCACCGGCAGGATGGTGAAGCGGTACCGCGGCAGGGTGCCGATCACATGCTTGAGTTCGCCATCGACCTTCTTCGCGATCCAGGCGGTGTAGTACAGCAGCTCGTTCGGGGTCTTCGCGTAGAACTGTGGATCGGTGCGCAGGAACTGCAGGAACTCCTCGAAGCTGCCCTCGAAGCCGGCGCGCTTCATCACCTCGCGCATTTCGCGGGAGATGCGCTCGACCTCGGCCAGGCCGAGCTCGTGGATCTCCTTCGCGGTCATGTCGCGGGTGACGTACTCCTTGATCTGGGTCCTGTAGAACTCGCGCCCGTTCGGGAGGTCGGCCGCGGCGGTGGTGGTGCGGGTGCGCGGCAGGTACTCCTCGCGCATGAACGACAGCAGCTTCGAGTACGCCGGCACCACGTGCTCGAGCACCACCTTGCGGCCCTCGGCCTGCAGCTGCGAGCGCAGCGGCTCCTTGATCGTCACCGGCATGTTGGCGAAGGTGGCCAGGAACGGGTTGTCGTCGGAGGTCAGCGTGTACGGCTCGATGGTCTTGTCGCGACCCTCCACCGAGGAACGCGGCACGCTCCAGCCGCGCGCCAGGCCGGCCTCCATATTGGCGATGTGCTCGTCGAAGTAGCGGCCCACGTCGCGCAGGCGGCCGATGAAGCGGCGCCAGTCGGCCTCGCTCTGGTAGGGCTGGCGCGGGTTGAGCCCGCCCCAGAAGAACGTGTCGCTGTTGAACGGCGCCTCGTAGGTGCGCCAGGTGGCGCCGTTGAGGTTCGCCTCGACCGAGGCCCGGAACACGGCGGCGTTGATCCGCTCCTCGGGGCCGAGCTGGTCGACCGGGATCGCGTCGAGCGCGTCAAGCACCTGCTTCCAGTAGGCGGCGCGGCGCGCCCAGCTGCCCGCGGTCACCGAGGGCAGCCGGTCGGCGGCCTGCCAGCGGCCGTCGATGCGCTCGCGGGCGAACTCCTGCTGCCGCCAGAGCCACTCCGCCTCGTAGAGCTCGCGCAGCCTTGCCTCGGCAGCATTGGCCGGCGGCGGCAGCTGGCCCGCGTCCGGGGCGGCCTGGGCGGCGGCCGGGAGGACCGCCGCGCCCAGCGCGAGCGACAGCGAGAGCGCGAGGGTGGAGAGGTGCGTGCGGGTACGGCGGAATGGGCGCATCGGGAGATCTCCTGCGGTCATCATCGGATGGTCGGTGGGTGCGCGTCGGCGCGGTTGCGGCGGGGCGGTTGGACGCCCTGCAGGTGGCGGATGAAGAAGTCCGCCTGGCGGCGGTGGGCATAGTCGATCGGGCCGGTCGAGCGGCCCACGGTGTGCTCGCCGCCGGGGAACACGAGCAGGTCGAAATCCTTGCCGGCGCGGACCAGGGCGTCGACCACCTGCATGGTCGAGGCGGGGTCGACGTTGCTGTCCTGCTCGCCGACGATCAGCAGCAGCTCGCCCTGCAGCAGGTGCGCGTTGTCCACGCCGGAGGCGCGCGAGTAGTGGTCGCCCTCGCCTTCGGGCAGGCCCATCCACTGCTCGTTCCAGCTGATCTTGTCCATGCGGTTGTCGTAGCAGCCGTTCCAGGCCACGCCGACGCGGTAGAACTCCGGGTGGAACAGCAGCGCGCCGAGCGTGCTCTGCCCGCCCGCCGACGCGCCGTAGATGCCGACGCGCGAGATGTCGTAGGACCGGTCGCGCGCGGCCAGTGCCCGGTGCCAGGCGATGCGGTCCGGGAAACCGGAATCGCCCAGGTTCTTCCAGGCCACGTCGTGGAAGGCCTTGGACCGGTTGGCGGTGCCCATGCCGTCGATCTGCACGACGATGAAGCCGTGGTCGGCCAGTTCCTGCATGCCCACCACCTTGTCGCCGCCGCTGTGGTAGCCGAACGGCCAGAAGGTCTTGGGCACGAAGGAATCGTGCGGGCCGGCGTAGATGTTCTCGATTACCGGGTAGCGCCGCGCGGGGTCGTAGTCGCGGGGCCGCACCACCAGGCCCCAGATGTCGGTGGCCCCGTCGCGGCCCTTGGCCACGAACACCTCGGGCGCCTTCCAGCCGGCGGCCAGCAGGCGCGAGATGTCGGCGCGCTCGACCCGGGCCACCAGCGCGCCGTCGGCGCGCCGCAGCTCCATCACCGGCGGCATGTCCACGCGCGAATACACCACCACGAAGTGGCGGCCGTCGGGCGCGACCGACACATCGTGGTCGGCGTCGGCGTCGGTCAGGCGCACCAGGCCGCGTCCGTCGAACCCGACCCGGAACAGCTGCCGGAAATAAGGATCGCGCCCGGGGTCCACGCCGCTGGCGGTGAACCAGATCTCGCGGCGGTCCTCGTCCACGTGCAGCACCTCGCGCACCACCCACTCGCCCCGGGTGATCGGGTGGCGGAGCTGCCCGCTGCGGCCGTCGAACAGGTAGAGGTGGCGCCAGCCGTCGCGCTCGGACAGCCAGATGATCTGCTCGCCGAGTCCAGCGACGTCGTGGCGGAAACCGCGCCAGGTATCGACGAAGGTGTCGCTGGGCTCGGCCACCACGATCCGCGCCTGCGCCGCGGCGCCGGGCGCGGGCACGTCCACCGCCAACAGGTCCACGCGCTGGTGTCCGCGGTGCACCACCTCGAAGGCGAAGCTGCCGCTGTCGCGCCGCCACTGGATCGGCGACAGCCGGTAGGGGTTGGCGAACAGGGCCGCGTCGATCTCGTGGCGCCGGCCCGAGCCCAGGTCGACCAGCACCGGCGACTCGATGTCCACCGCGTCGCCGGGCTTGGGGTAGAGCTGCACGTGCACCCGCGGCTGGCGCTGGTCGCGCGGCGCGGCCTCGACGCGCACCACCTCGCGGCGGTCGCCCGGGCGCACCCGGTAGAGCGCGAGCCAGCGCGAATCCGGGGACCAGACGATGGTCTCCGGATCGTCGAACCGGCCGTCGTCGGCGGCCGCGGCATGGAACACGGTGCGGCCATCGTCCACGCGCCGCACCAGCACCCGCCCGTCCTCCACCAGCGCCTCGTGGCGGCCGTCGGGCGAGCGCCGCGGCTGGTTGTCGGCCGGCACCGCCAGGTCGCGCACCACGCCGAAGGCGCGTGGCCGTCCCGGCCGTGGCGGCACCCTGGCACAGGCCGCCGGCGCCAGCGTGCAGCGCCAGCGCGCCTCGTCCGTGGAGAACGCGATCGCCGCGCCGTCGTCCTCGAACCGGAACTGCTCGAACGGCAGCTGCGTGGGCGCGTGTTCGCCGCCGCCGGCCGCGGCCAGCGCCCGCGCGATCGCGACATGATCGAAGGCCGGCGCCTTGCGTCCGCCATCGAGCTCATAGCCGAAGAAGGCGAACCCGCCCTCGACCGTCTTGCGGTAGTGGAAGCGGCCGGCGTCCTGCCACGTGGCCGGCCAGGCGACGTCGCGGGTCAGCCCGATCCACTGTGCGCGCA
Organism: Luteimonas wenzhouensis; assembly: GCF_007859305.1. Taxonomy (GTDB): domain Bacteria; phylum Pseudomonadota; class Gammaproteobacteria; order Xanthomonadales; family Xanthomonadaceae; genus Luteimonas; species Luteimonas wenzhouensis. The sequence goes on along the minus strand of NZ_VOHE01000003.1, from coordinate 444,083 downwards.
GCCCGCCCGGGGGCGGATCGCCGGCCAGCACCGGCGCCGCCGCCAGCCCGCCCGTGCACAGCGCCAGCAGCACCAGGACCAGGGTCTTTCCCATCTCGCCTCCTCCCTTGCGGCCACGCGCCGCGGTTGTGCCCTCAGGCGCCGTCGTCTTCCTCCAGCTCGAGTTCCTCGCGGCGCAATCCGGCGCGCGCGGCCCATTCATACACGGCGTAGGCAATCGCCGCGACCGCCAGCGTGTCCCACGGATGGGCAATCGCGCCGATGCCGCCGAACGAGCCCAGGTACGACACCAGCATGACCATCAGGTAGAACGCGATCAGCCACGCCGAACACTGCACCTGGCGCCGCAGCTGCGCCCTGCCCTCGCGCGAGGGCAGCCGGTACAGCACGTAGCCGGCGAACATCACCACCTGCAGGCCGAGCAGCCAGGACAGCGTCTCCCAGCGCGACCAGTACACGATCAGCGCGGCGACGATGAACGACAGCGGGCCCAGTACCGCCAGCGCGCGCACCCTGAACGGCCGCGACATGCCCGGCGCGCTGCGTCGCAGCGCCGCCACCGCCACCGGCGCGGCGGCGTAGCTGAGCATCAGCGCCGCCGAGACCACGCCGATCAGCTTCTCCCACGACGGGAAGGGCAGGGTCCAGAACACCGACAGCGCGAAGCTCAGCCACAGCGCGGGCCGCGGGATCCCGGACTTCGCGTCCACCCTGGTCAGCGACTTGATGCCCAGGCCGCGCGCCCAGCCGTAGATCACCCGCGGCGTGGCGCTCATGTAGATGTTGCCGGTGCCGCTGGGCGAGACCACCGCGTCGGCGACCACCAGCCACGCCAGCCAGCCCAGCCCGAGGACCACCGCGATGTCGCGGTACGGCAGGCTGTACAGCTTGTCGATGCCGGCCCAGCCGTTGGCCAGCTGCTCGCCGGGGATGCTGCCCAGGAACGACAGCTGCAGCAGCACGTAGATCACGGTCGACAGCACGATCGACAGGATCAGCGCGAAGGGAATCGTGCGCTGCGGATCCCTGACCTCGCTGGCCACCGACACGATCGGGGTCAGCCCGAGGTAGGCGAAGATGATGCCGCCGGTGGAGATTGCCGCCTGGATGCCGGCCATGCCGCTGGGGGCGAAGCCGTGGACCTGCATGTTGTCCGCGTCGAAGTGCGACAGCAGCAGCACGATCACCAGCAGCGGCACCATGAACTTGAAGATGCTGACGATGTTGTTGGAGATCGCGAAGCTCTTGATGCTGAAGTAGTTGAGCAGGAAGTACAGCACCAGCAGCCCGAACTGCACGATCCACCCCAGCAGGGTCGGGCTGGTGCCGTCGGCCTGGGTCAGCGACGGGAACCACGCCGCCGCGTACTGGCGGCTGGCCACGGCCTCGATCGCGATCAGGCTGGAGAACGCGATCAGGGTGATGAAGCCCATCAGCGAGCCCAGCAGCGGCCCGTGCGAGTACTCGGGATAGCGGACCACGCCGCCGGCGCGCGGCAGCGCCGCGCCCAGCTCGCAGTACACCAGCCCGAGCAGGAACACGGCGATGCCGCCGAAGATCCAGGACACGATGCCCGCAGGCCCGGCCATCGAGGCCACGTGGCTCGCGGCGAACAGCCAGCCGGAGCCGAAGATCGAGCCCAGGCCGATGAAGGTCAGGTCGGTCAGGCTGAGGGTCTTGCGGAACTTGCCTTGTTGCGACATGGATCACCTGGTTGGGTGCAGCAGCGGATGGAAGGTTGGATCGGGGCCACGTCCATGTCGGCGGGGGTCATGCGAACGGCCGGTCGATCGCCGGCGACGGAGGGGTGAACCAGCGCGCGCCCTCCTCGGTGACGTGGAAGTGGTCTTCCAGGCGCACGCCGAACCGGCCCGGGACCACGATCATCGGTTCGTTGCTGGCGCACATGCCCGGCTCCAGCGCGCTGCGGTTGCCGCGCACCAGGTAGGGCGCCTCGTGGATCGCCAGGCCGCAGCCGTGGCCGGTGCGGTGCGGCAGGCCGGGCAGGCGGTAGTCCGGGCCGAGGCCCGCGGCCTCGAGCACGCGCCGCGCGGCGGCATCGACGTCCTCGCAGGCCACGCCCGGGCGCACCGCGGCGAACGCGGCGGCCTGCGCCGCGTGTTCGAGGTCCCAGATCCGCTTCTGTGCGTCGCTGGCCCTGCCGAACACCCAGGTGCGGGTGATGTCGGAGTGGTAGCCCTGGACCGTGCAGCCGGTGTCGATCAGCACCAGGTCGCCCTCGCGCAGGTGCTGCACGCCGGGGATGCCGTGCGGGTACGCGGTGGCGTGGCCGAACTGGACGATGCAGAAGGTCGACCCGTCGTCGGCGCCGAGCGCGCGGTGCGCCTGGTCGATGAAGCGCACCAGCTCGTCGGTGCCGATACCTTCGCGGGCGATGCCGGCCGCCAGGCGTTGGACCTGGAGGGTCATGTCGCAGGCCTGCTGCATCAGCGCCAGCTCCGCCGGGGACTTGCGCGCGCGGCAGCCGTCGATGATGGCGGCCGCATCCACGATCGCGGACGCGTCCAGGTGCGCGCGCAGGCCGGTGTGCACGGCGAAGGCCGCGGCCGGGTCCAGCGCCAGGCTGCGCGCACCCCGCTCCGCCATCGCCTGCGCGACCAGGGCATGGGGGTCCTCGTGCTCCTCCCACAGCCGCTTGCCGGCCGGCACCCGCAGCACCGCGTCGAGCGAGCCTTCCTCGAACGCCGGGCACACCAGCAGCGGATCACCGCTGGCCGTCAGCAACATCGCCACCAGGCGCTCGCTGGCGCCCCAGGGCACGCCGGCGAAGTAGCGCAGCGACGCGCCGGCGCCGACCAGCAGCGCGTCCACGCCCTGCGCGCGCATCAGCGCCCGCGCGCGCTCGATGCGCGCCTGGTACTCGTCGCCGGAAATCGGCGGCGCGGGCTGCGCCCACGGACGCAGACCCGCCAGCGCGGACTCCCGGTCGAGGTGGCCGATCTGCGCGCTCACCCCTGCGCCCCGATGGCCTCGCGGCTCCACTGGCCGTCGACCAGGCGCCAGGCGCCGGTCGGGTTGGCGTCGCGCAGCAGCGGCGGCAGCAGCCGGTCGGGCACGTTGTCGTAGCTGTGCAGGCCGGCGAAGCGCCGGATCGCGCCGGGCATGCCCACCGAGGTGAAGCCCGGATGGCTGGTCGCCGGGTACGGGCCGCCGTGGTTCATCGCCGGGCTGACCGCCACGCCGGTCGGCATCCGGTTCGCGATCAGCCGCCCCACCCGCGTGCGCAGCAGCGGGACCAGCGCCGCGGCCGCGGCGTCGTCGCTGCCGTCGCCGGCCAGGTAGAGGGTCGCGGTGAGGTTGCCCTCGAACGCGCGGGCGATGGCCTGCGACTGCGCCGCGCCGTCGCTGCGCACGACCAGGCTCACTGGTCCGAATGCCTCGGTCTGCAGCGCGGCCGGGTTGGCCAGGAACGCCGCGCCGTCGACCTGCAGCAACTTGGGTTGCACCCAGTAGCCCGCGCGGTCCGGATCCTCGCCGCCGGCGACGCGGGACGCGCCCGCGGCCAGCAGCGCGTCGACCGCTTGGGCCAGGTGGCGCTTGCCGTCGGCCGAGAACAGCACCTGCGCCGGGGCGGCGTCGAAGCGCGCCGCCGCCGCGGCGAGGAAGGCGTCGCCGGCGTCGCCGCGCGGCAGCACGATCACGCCGGGGTTGGTGCAGAACTGCCCGCTGCCCATGGTGCAGGACGCGAAGAACTCCTGCGCCAGCGCGTCGCCGCGTTCAGCCAGCGCGCCGTCGAGCAGGAACACCGGGTTGATGCTGGACATCTCCGCGTAGAACGGCACGCCCGCGGCATCGGCCTGGGCCTTGAGCGCCAGCCCGCCGGCACGCCCGCCGGTGAAGCCGACCCCGCCGATGCCCGCATGCCCCACCAGCAGGCCGCTGCACGCCGGATCGACCCGGTACAGCAGCTGGATCGCGGCGGCGGGCAGGCCGGCGGCGAGCAGCGCGGCATGGGCGATGCGGCCCAGCTTCTCGCTGGTGCCCGGGTGCAGCGGGTGCACCTTGGCGATCACCGGGTTGCGTGCGGCGATCGCCGAGGCGAAATCGCTGCCCGCGATCGCGTTGAATGCGAACGGGAAGTTGTTCGGGCCGAACACCGTGACCGGCTTGCCGAGCGGGCCGAACGCCGCCCGCAGCCCGGTGGCGGTGTCGACCACCGGATGCGCCCAGCTCCACTCGCGCACCGCGCGCGCGGCCTGGCGCAGCTGGCCGGTGGTGCGCGGCAGCTCCACCTCGCGCAGGCGCGGCGAGGCCGGCAGCCCGGTTTCGGCATGCGCCAGCGCCACCAGCGCCTCGGCCTCGACCTCGATCCCGGCGGCATAGCCGTCGAGGAAGGCGGCGATCCGTTCGGGGTCGGCGGCGGAGAATTCCTCCGCCACCGCCATCGCGGCCGCCACGGCCTCCCCGACCTCACGGCGGCCGCTGACCGGATAGGCCGGACCGATCGCTTCGCCGGTGGCCGGGTCGTGCGCGCGCAGTTCGCCAGCCGGTTCGACCGGATCGCGCCACGCCCCGCCCACCAGTACCTGCTGCAGTCCGGCCACCGTCACAGCTCCGGGCGGGTCTTGATCGCCTGCTCGATCACGCGCACCGCGTGCTCGCGCTCGGCGCCTTCCAGCACCAGGCGCGGCGCGCGCACCCGCTCGCTGCCCCAGCCCACCATCTGCTGGGTCAGCTTGATCGCCTGCACAAACTTGGGAATCGTGTCCAGGCGCAGGGTCGGCAGGAACCAGTCGTACAGTTCCTTGACCGCGGCGTAGCCGCCGTCGCGGGCGCGCTCGAACAGCACCACCGACTCGCGCGGGAAGGCGTTGACCTGGCCCGCGATCCAGCCGGTGACGCCCATCGCCAGGCCTTCGACGATGGCGTCGTCGATGCCGGTCATCAGCACCAGGCGATCGCCGGACAGTTCCTGGATGCCGGCCAGGCGGCGGATGTCGCCCGAGGACTCCTTGACCGCCTCGATCTGCGGGAACTCGTTGGCGAGCTCCACGATCTGCGCGGCGCTGAAGTCGGTCTTGTAGGCGATCGGGTTGTTGTACAGCAGGATCGGCAGCCGGGTGGCGCGGGCCACTGCCGCGAAATGCGCGCGGGCCTCGTGCCAGTCCGAGGAATAGGCGTACGCCGGCAGGATCATCAGCCCGCGCGCGCCCTCGGCCTCGCAGGCCTGCGCCAGCTTCACCGCCTCGCCGGTCGACAGCGAGCCGATGCCAGGGATCACCGGGACGTCGCCCAGCGCCTTCACCAGCGTGCGCACCACGGCCACCTTCTCGTCGAAGGACAGGGTCGCGCTCTCGCCCAGCGAACCCAGCGGGACCATGCCGATGCAGCCCGCCTCCACCTGCCACTGCGCATGCTTGGCGAGGAAGGCGTGGTCGACCTGGCCGTCCTCGGTGAAGGGGGTGGTAATCGCGGGGATCACACCCTGCCACATGCTCTTGCTCATTTCACAACTCCTGGGATTGACCCGCTGGATGGGCGTCGCCGAAACCGGCCAGCACCTCCAGCGGAACGGGAAAGATCGGGGGGCGGAAGCCACTCCTGGCCACGCCCCCCAGCTCGGCGAGCGCGCTGCCGCAGATACGGCCCTGGCAGGGGCCCATGCCGCAGCGGGTCATCAGCCTGGCCTCGCGGCCGGGCGCGTAGGCCGCGAGCGCGGACATCGGGACGTCCTCGCAGCGGCAGACGATGGTGTCGGGCCCGGCCAGCGCATGCAGCGCCGGATCGAGCGCGAAGTGGCGCCGCAGCCGCGCAGCGAAACCGCGCGCGCGCCGGCGCCTGGCCTGCAGCCGGCCGGCCGCGTTGCCATGGCCGGTGGCGGCATGGCCGGCGATCTCGCCCTCCACCAGGGCGCAGTCCACGCCGCCGATGCCGCAGGCCTCGCCGGCGGCGAACACGTTCGGCACGCTGGTGCACTGCCACTGGTCGACACGCACGTGCGCGTGGGCGCCATCGGCCTGCAGTGCGCAGCCGAGCATGTGCGCCAGCTCGATGTTCGGCACCAGGCCGAAGCCGCAGGCAAGGTGGTCGCAGTCGACGGTCACCACCCGCCCCTCCAGGCTCAGTTCGACCGCGCGCAGGGCGTGCCCGCCCAGCGCGCGCAACACGTGGCTGCCGGTGCGGTAGGGGACGTCCCACAGCGCAGCGCGCAGGCGCGCCGCCTGGAGCAGCTTGCCGGGCCAGCGCCACAGGCCGGCCGCGAACCCGGCCACCGCCTGGCGCGACGCCTGCTCGTGGATGCCGACCACCCGCGCGCCATGGCGCCTGAGGGTGGCCGCGGCGGCCAGCAGCAGCGGGCCGCTCCCCGCGACCACCACGCGCTTGTCGCGCAGCGGCCAGCCCTGCTTGGCCAGCGCCTGCGCGCCGCCGGCGCCGGTCACGCCCGGCAACGTCCAGCCGGGGAATGGCAGCAGCAGTTCGCGCGCGCCGGTGGCCAGCACCAGGGTGCCGTAGTCGATGCTGGCGGCTTCGTGCCCGCTGCGCAGGAACAGCCGGCTGCCGGAATGCCCGACTACCTCCGACTGCAGCAGCAGGCCCACGCCCGCCCGCGCCAGCTGGGCGCGCAGCGCGCGCGCCGGACCGGGCGCCCCGTGGCGCACGTCCTGGCGCCAGACCTGCCCGCCCGGCGCGGCCTGTGGGTCCACGACCAGCACCCGCGCACCGTGGGAAGCGGCCGCGCGCGCGGCCGACAGCCCCGCCGGACCGGCGCCGACGATGGCCACGTCGCAGCGGTGCATGCGCTCAGCCACGGGTCCGCACCTCCATGCCCTCGGCGACCGGCAGCAGGCAGGTGCGCTGCTGCGCGCGACCGTCGACGGTGGCCCTGCATTCGAAACACACGCCCATGCCGCACAGCGCGGTGCGGCGCTGGCCGGTGACCGACTCGCGTGCGGTGGCGCCGGCATGCGCGATCGCCGCGGCCACGCTGCTGCCGGCCACGACCGCGACCTGGCGCCCGTCCACGCGCAGGTGGACGATGCCGGTCACCGCGCCCATGCCGCCACCCGCGCCGGATCGTAGGGAGAGGGGTCGATGCCGGGCGCGCGCCCGGCCAGCAGGTCGAGCAGCAGCCGCGCCGTGCCCAGCGCCGTGGTCACGCCCAGGCCCTCGTGCCCGGTGGCCACCCAGCAGCCCGCGCGGCCGGGCACCGCGCCGACATAGGGACGCCCGTCGCCGGTGCACGGGCGCAGGCCGGTCCACACCCGGGTCGCCTGCAGCGCACGCAGCGCCGGCAGGTAGCGGAAGGCCCGCTCGAGCATGCGCGCGAGCACCGGCGGGTTGACCTCCGGGCCGCTGGCGTCGCGTTCGCGCGAGGAGCCGATCAGCAGCTGCCCGGTCGCGCGCGGCTGCACGTTGAAGGCGACGCTGGTGTCGTCGTCGCCGTGCGCGCTGTCGGCGTAGCCCAGCTCCAGCACCTGGTGGCGGACCAGTCCCGGATGGCGGTCGGTGACCACCAGGTGGCCGCGACGCACGTGCATTGGCAGTTCCGGCAGCAGCTGTGCGCTGGCATGGCCGGCCGCCACCAGCACCTGGCCGCGCAACACGCTGCCGTCGTCAAGCTCCACCCCACCATCGACCAGCCGCAGCGCGCGCCGGCGCAGTACCGCCGCGCCCGCGGCGCGGCAGCGCGCCATCAGCCAGTCCACTGCGCGCGGCGGGTACAGCACGCCTTCGCCGGGCACCAGCATGCCGCCGGCCAGCCCCGGGGCAAGCATCGGCTCGAGTTCGCGCAGCCGGGCGGCGTCCACGGCCTCGGCGTGCACGCCCGCGGCCTGCAGGCGCGCGATCTTGGCCGGGACCGCGGCCATCTCGCGGTCGTCCGCCGCCACCCACAGCGTCCCGCAGCGGCGGTATTCGGACTGTTCCAGGCCTTCGAACGCGTCCCACAGCCGCATCGAATAGCGGCTCAGGGCCAGTTCCGCCGGGTCGTCGTCCATCGCCACCAGGTGCCCCATCGACGCGGCCGTGACCCCGCCCCCGGCGATGCCGGCCTCGACGATCGCCACCCGGCGGCCGTCGGCCAGCGCCCGCTCGGCGCAGCTGGCGCCGATGATCCCGGCGCCGATGACGATGAGGTCGTAGCCGCCCATTCCGGTCACAGCGTCCCGCGGATGCCCCAGGCGAACGGATCGTCCGCCTCGATGAGGATTTCGGCACGGCCGGTGATCCACGCCCGGCCGGTGATGCGCGGCAGCACCCCGCGCCCGCCGGCCCGGTAGGTGCCCTCGAACACGCTGCCGAGAATGCCCTGCTGCACCCAGGTCTCGCCCTCGCCCAACTTGCCGTCCGCGGCCAGGCAGGCGAGCTTGGCGCTGGTGCCGGTGCCACAGGGCGAGCGGTCGTAGGCCCCGCCGGGGCACATCACGAAGTTGCGCGACTGGCCGCTGCCGTCGGGCGCCTCGCGGCTGATCTCGACGTGGTCGATCGCGCCACCGTCGTCACCGGTGATCCCCGCCGCATGGAGCGCGCGCAGCACCGCGACCGTGTACCGGCTCAGCTCCTCGCGGTATCCGAAGTCCAGCGGCGCGGGCGAATGTTCGGTGATGAAAAACCAGTTGCCGCCCCAGGCCACGTCGCCCACGACCTTGCCGTAACCGGGCACCTCCACTTCGACCGCGGCGGCCGCGCGGTAGCTTTCGACGTTGTCGATCGTGACCCGTCCGTCGCCATGCAACTCGACCCCGACCACGCCCACCGGCGTCTCGATCCGGTGCCGGCCCGGGCCGATGCGGCCCAGGTGGGCGAGCGTGCGGGTCAGGCCGATGGTGCCGTGGCCGCACATGCCGAGGAAGCCGACGTTGTTGAAGAAGATCACGCCCGCGCAGCAGTCCGGGTCGACCGGCTCCTGCAGCAGGGCGCCGACCATGGTGTCCGAGCCGCGCGGCTCGCAGGCGATGGCGCTGCGCCAGTGGTCGAACCCGGCGCGGAACCGGGCACGCCGCTCGGCCAGGCTGCCTGCGCCCAGGTCCGGGAATCCGGACAGCACGACCCGGGTCGGTTCGCCGGCGGTGTGGGAGTCGATGACGGAGATCCTGTCCATGCCCCATTCTCGGGCAGCCGCTGCGGGCCCCGCTAGCACGACCTCTCCGTGTCTGATGTTGAAATATGCATAATGCGGAAGGCGGCGATTCCCCCTCATCGCCGTTTTGCAGGAGCCATGGCCGTTCATTCGCAAAAGCGCGTGACGCAACGCAGCACAAACGCGGATGCGTTGGTGGAGACGCCGCTTCCGCCCTCGGAGCTGCAGGCGATCTTCGACGCACTGCCCGACGTGGTGTTCTTCATCAAGGACCGCGAAGGCCGCTACACCCACGTCAACCTGACCCTGGTGCGCCGGCTCGGCGCCCGCCACCGCGAGGACCTGGTCGGCAAGACCGCCGACCAGGTGTTCCCCAGCCGGCTCGGCGGCAGCTACATGGTCCAGGACCGGCGGGTACTGGCGGGCGAGACGATCGAGAACCAGCTCGAGCTGCACCTGTACGCGAACCGCACCGCGGGCTGGTGCCTCACCTTCAAGCGTCCGCTGCGCGACGGCGAACGGGTCACCGGCCTGGTGGGCATCTCCCGCGACCTCGACGCCCCGGACCGCCAGCATTCCTCGTTCGCCCGCCTGCAGCGCGCGGTCGACCACATGCAGGCGAACTACAACACGCCGCTGCGGGTGCAGACCCTGGCCGACATCGCCGAGGTGTCGGTGGCGCAGCTCGAACGCCTGTTCAAGCGGGTGTTCCAGCTCACCCCGCAGCAGCTGCTCACCAAGCTGCGGATCGAGGAGGCGATGCGCCTGCTGCACACCGACACCCGGATCGCCGAGATCGGCCAGGCCTGCGGCTTCTCGGACCAGAGCGCGTTCGCCCGCCAGTTCAAGGCCACCGTGGGCATGGCGCCACGCGATTACCGGGCCCTCGTGCGCTGAACCCGCGCGGCCGGCGCGCCGCGGCCCGGTGGTAGCATGTCCGGCCCCCACCTCCCCCCGGTGTCCACTGGTCCGATGATCCGACTGTTCGGCCGCAAGAAGCCCGACGCCCCTGCCGAGCGCGGGGACGGCGCCGGACGGCGCAAGGGCGGCTTCACCGCCGAGGAACTTGCCGCCGCGTTCCCGGGCGCCGGCCGTCCGGCGCCGCAGGCCGATCCGGCCGACGTCCCGCCGCAGCCCACGCCCCCGCCCACGCCCACGCCGGCTGCGACCGGGGCGGCGGAGGCGGCGGTGCCCACGGCCACCGTTCCGCCCGATGACCCGGTGGCCGCGGACGTTCCCGGGCCGGAGGCCGACGCACCGGCGGCCGGTCGCGATAGCGCCCAGGCCCCGCAGCCGCCCCCCGCCGCGCCCGGCAAGCCCGGCTGGCGCGAGCGCCTGCGCGGCAGCGCCTTCGCCCGTGGCGTGGGCAGCCTGTTCTCGCGCAATCCGCGCTTGGACGACGACCTGCTCGACGAGATCGAAACCGCGCTGCTGACCGCCGACGTGGGCGTGGCCGCCAGCACCGAACTGGTCGAACGCCTGCGCGGGCGGATGAAGGCACGCGAGTTCGCCGATACCGGCGCCCTGCTCGAGGCGCTGCGCGCCGAGCTGGTGGCGATGCTCGAACCGGTGGCGCGTCCGCTCGAGATCGACCCGGCGGCCAGGCCGTTCGTGATCCTCACCGTCGGCGTCAACGGCGTCGGCAAGACCACCACCATCGGCAAGCTCGCGCGCCGGTTCAAGGACGAGGGCCGTTCGCTGATGCTGGCCGCGGGCGACACCTTCCGCGCCGCCGCCGTGGCGCAGCTGCAGGCCTGGGGTGAACGCAACGGCGTGACCGTGGTCGCCCAGGGCCAGGACGCCGACCCGGCCTCGGTCGCGTTCGACGCACTGCAGGCCGCGCGCTCGCGCGGCGCCGACGTGCTGATCGCCGACACCGCAGGGCGCCTGCATACCCAGCAGGGGCTGATGGCCGAGCTGGGCAAGATCCGGCGCGTGCTGGGCAAGATCGACCCGGCCGCGCCGCACGAGGTCCTGATGGTGATCGACGGCACCACCGGCCAGAACGCGCTGGCGCAGCTGCGCCGGTTCCACGACGCGGTCAACGTCACCGGGCTGGTGGTGACCAAGCTCGACGGCACCGCCAAGGGCGGCGTGGTGTTCGCGCTGGCGCGCGAGTTCGGGATCCCGATCCGCTTCGCCGGCATCGGCGAACGGCCCGAGGACCTGCGCGTGTTCGACGCCCACGCGTTCGTCGACGCGCTGCTGCCCGAACGCCTCGGCGGGTGAACGCCGCGCGCGACCGGGCCGTGCCGCCACGCGCGCGCCGGCGCTGGGCGCGCATCGGGGCGTGGACCGCCCTGGCCGTGGCGGTCCTGCTCCTGCTCGCGTGGCTGGCGCTGGGCTCCGCGCCCGCGGCCTCGCTGCTGCTCTCGCGCATCGGCGCCGCGACCGGTCTGGAGATCCGCGCGCGTGGCGGCGCCTCGCTGCAGCTGGGCGCGCTGCCGGGGATCGTCGCCCGCGACCTCGAGGTCCGTGAACCGGGCGCCGCGGTTGCGCTGCTGCAGGCGCGGCGGGTGGTGGTCACCGCCCCCTGGCGCACGGTCCGCGGACTGGGCGACCGGCTCGATCTCACCCGGATCGAACTCGATGCCCCGCGCGTCGACCTGCCCGCGCTGCGGGCCTGGCTGGCCCGGCGGCCCCCGGGCGTGGGCCGGATGCCGGTGGTCGGTCGCGGCCTGCGCGCCGATGACGGGCACATCGAGGGCGGCGACTGGCGGATCGAATCCTTGCGCCTGTCCGTGCCGCGCCTGGCGCCGGACGCAGCGCTGCGCGCACGCGCCTCGGGCCGCTACGTCGACGCGGCGCTGCACGCGCCGTTCTCCCTGGCCGCCACCCTGCAGCGCCCGGAGAGCGGGCGCGGCTTCGGCCTGGCCGGCGTGGTCGCGCCCGACGCCGGCAGCTGGCGCCTGCCGGCCTGGGTGGCGCTTTCGGGAGCACTGCACTGGGAGCCGACGCTGCAGCTGCTGCCCGCGCGACTAGGCGCCAGCGGGCGTCTGGCCACCGCCACCGTCGACGAATCCTTCACGCTCGGCGCGCATGGGCCACTGCGCGCGCACGATGGCGCGTGGACCCTGCTGCCCGCGCACCTGGTGCTGCGCGGCGACGGCATGGTGCCCCGGCTCCACGCGCGCGGGCACGCGGCGCTCGGCGCGAGACTGCTGCTGCGCCTCGACGGGCGGCTCGCCCGCTGGCCGGACGCCTGGCCCGCGCTGCCGCCGCCGCTCGACGACCCCGGCGTGCCGCTGGCGCTCGGCCTGGACTACCGTGGCGCGCGCGACCTGTCCTCGCCGCTCGCGCTGCGCGCCGCGCGCGAGGGCGTGCGCTTCCACGGCCGGCTCGACGTGCCCGCGCTGCTGGCCTGGAACGCGCGGCGCGATTCGCCGCTGCCGCATTCGCCGCTGCCGCCGCTGCAGGGCCGGCTCGAGGCGGAGGCGGTCGAGGTCTCGGGCGCCCGGCTGCGCGGAGTGGTGATCGAGTTCGGGGACGCACCATGAGCCACGCCGCCACGTTCGCCACGCGCCTGCTGCAGTGGTTCGAGCAGTCCGGGCGCCACGACCTGCCCTGGCAGCATCCGCGCACGCCCTACCGGGTATGGCTGTCGGAGATCATGCTGCAGCAGACCCAGGTGCGCGTGGTCGTGCCCTACTTCGAGCGCTTCGTGGCGGCGCTGCCCGACGTGCGCGCGCTCGCCGGCGCGCCGCTGGACGAGGTGCTCGCGCTGTGGTCGGGGCTGGGCTATTACGCCCGCGCCCGCCACCTGCACGCCGCCGCGAAGCAGTGCGTCGAACGCCACGGCGGCGAGCTGCCACGCGACTTCGACGCCCTGCTGGCACTGCCCGGGATCGGCCGCAGCACCGCCGGCGCGATCCTGTCGCAGGCCTGGGGCGAGCGGGCCGCGATCCTCGACGGCAATGTCAAGCGCGTCCTGTGCCGGGTCCATGCGGTCGCCGGCTGGCCCGGCGCGCCCGCGGTCGAGAAGCGGCTGTGGGCGCTGGCCGGGGCCCACCTCGACGGTGTCCCCGACGGGCGCATGGCCGACTACACCCAGGCGCAGATGGACTTCGGCGCCACCCTGTGCGCCCGCCACGACCCGGCCTGCGCGCTGTGCCCGCTGCAGGACACCTGCCTGGCGCTGCGCGAGGGCCGGGTGCAGGAACTGCCGACCCCGCGCCCCGGCCGGCCGCTGCCCGAACGTCGCGCGCTGGCGCTGCTGCTGCGCGACGGCGACGGCCGGGTGCTCCTGCAGCGGCGTCCGCCCACCGGGATCTGGGCCGCGCTGTGGTCGCTGCCCGAGCACCCGGACCACGCCGCCGCGCGGGCCTGGTTCGAGCGGCACGTGCGCGGCGACTTCGACGCCGCGGCCGTCCTGGAACCGGTCGCGCACGCCTTCACCCACTACCGCCTCGACCTGCAGCCGCTGGCCTGGCAGGGCGTGGACCTGCTGCCGGCGGTGCGCGACCGCGCCGACCTGCGCTGGGTGGCCGCGCCGGAGCTGGGCACGCTGGGCATTCCCGCTCCGGTGCGGACCCTGCTGGCGCCGCGGCCCGGCCACGCCCGCTGAGCCCGCACGCCCGCGGGCAACGGCGCGCACGGCCTCCTACAATGGCGGCTCCCAGCTTCCACGGACCGCCATGGCCAGGATCATCTTCTGCCAGTACGAACAGCGCGAAACCGAGGGTCTCGACTTCGTGCCGTGGCCGGGCGAGCTTGGCAAGCGGGTCTTCGCCAGCATCGGCAAGTCGGCATGGGCCGCGTGGCTCGCCCACCAGACCATGCTGATCAACGAGAACCGCCTCTCGCCGCTCGACCCGGATCACCGCGCCTTCCTCGAGGCCGAGATGCAGAAGTTCCTGTTCGGCGGCGGCGCCGACAAGCCCGCCGGCTACGTGCCGCCGGACGACGCCGCCTGATCCGGATCCGGTCGACGGCCGGCATGGGCACCGGAGCGCCTGCGGCGGGCGGGTTCGACGTGGTGGTGGTCGGCGGTGGCGCCGCCGGGGTGCTGGTCGCCCTGCGGCTGGCCACGGGCGGCGGCCCGCCGCCGCGGGTGGCGATCGTCGAACCCGGCGCCCGTCTGGGGGAAGGCGTGGCCTACTCGACCACCCAGCCCGTCCATCTGTTGAACGTGCCGGCCGCGCGCATGAGCGCGTTCGAGGAGCGGCCCGGCCACTTCGTGGACTTCCTCGCCGGCCGCAGCCGGATGCCGCATGCACGGCTGGGGGCGGAGTTCGCCCCGCGCGCCCTGTTCGCGCAGTACCTGCGCGCCACCCTGGAGGCGCTGCCCGCCGCCGTCGCGCCGGCCCACCTGCGTGCCAGCGCCACCGACCTCGAACGCGATGGCGCGGGCTGGCGCGTGCACCTGTCCTCCGGCGCCGCGTTGCCGGCGCGTGCGGTGGTGCTCGCGACCGGCAACGCGCCACGCCGGATCCCGCCGTTCCTGCTGCACCCGGGCGCGCGCGTGGTGGAGGCCTGGGACTACGAGGCGGTGGCCGCGATCCCCGACGGCGCGGACACGTGCATCCTGGGCACCGGCCTGAGCATGGTCGATGCCGCGCTCGTCCTGGGCCGCCCGGGACGGCGCGGCCACCTCATGGCGCTGTCGCGGCGCGGGCTCGCGCCGCTGGCGCATGCGCCCGGCGGCCCGCCCGCGGCGGGCGACGTCGACGACCTGCTGGCGCTGGGGGTGCGCGCGCGGATGCGCCTGCTGCGCAGGCGGGCGGCCGCCGGCGACGAGCCCTGGCAGTGGACCATGGACCGGCTGCGCCCCCACGGCCAGGCGCTGTGGCGTTCGCTCGACCCCGCGGAGCAGCGGCGGTTCCTGCGCCACGCGGTGCGCTGGTGGGACATCCACCGCCACCGGATCGCCCCGGATGTGGCGGCCAGGATCGCGCGGCTGCGCGCCGAGGGCAGGCTGGAGCTGGTCGCGGGCCGCCTGCGCGCGGTCACCCCGCATCCCCAGGGCGGAAGCTGCCTCCATGTGCGCCCGCGCCACGGCCTGCACGAGCACACGCGGCGGGTCGACTGGATCGTCAACGCCAGCGGAGTGGAGACCGGCATCGAGCTGCGCCCGGGCACACTGCTGCAGGCGATGCGCGCACGCGGGCTGGCGATCCCCGGCCGGCATGGCCTGGGCCTGGCCTGCGACGACGCCGGGCGGGTGCTCGACCGGCGCGCCCGCGCCCTGCCCGGGCTGTTCGCGATCGGGGCGCTGCGCATCGGCGACCTGTGGGAAACCACCGCGATCCCGGAACTGCGGGTGCAGGCGCGCGGGATTGCGGACGCGATCCGCGCCGGCGCGGCGACCGTGCGCTAGCCGCAGATCCCCACGATCACCGGCGCCGAGCCGGCCACCGGCACCCGCACGCCCGTGGCACATCCGGTCTGCACGTAGCGGCGCGCGGCCAGCGCGTGCGCCCGTTCGATCGCCTGGAACTTGGTCTCGAACACCTGCAAGGCCTCGCCGCTGCGCACCAGCCAGCCGTCGCCCACGGCCTCGATCTCGATCATTTCACGCGACATGGCCGACGCTCCCCAGAGAAACGGGTGCCCCGGCGCGACCCGCAGTGTCCTGTCGTCGCGGCCGGCGTCCGTGCAGCAGCGTCCTGTGCCTGTGCGCTGCCGGGGCGGTCACAGGATTGCCGTGACGCGGTTCGGCCACCATCGGGGCCGCACCCGCCGCGGTGTAGGAAAATTCCCACCCAGGCCCGCTCCGGCGTCGCGCCCGGCCCTGCCTGGGCACGGGCCGCGCCCGCTATAGTCGCCTCCTCCCCCTCCGCCGGACGCCACATGCCGCCACCGACCCGAGCCCCCCGTCCCCGGCTCCGGCCGTCGCCGGGCGCACCGCGCCTCGGGTGGCCACTCTGCCGGCGGGCCTGCCGGCGCGCGCTGGCCGCGCTGGCCGCGCTGCTGCTGGCGGCCTGCGGCGGCCGCGAGGGCGACGGGCCGGAACCGGCGGGACCAGGGCCGCTGGTCGTGTTCGCCGCCGCCAGCCTGACCGAATCGTTGGAGGCCGCCGCCCGCGCCTACACCGCCCGCAGCGGCCAGGCGGTGCAGGTGTCCTTCGCCGGCAGCCCGGCACTGGCGCGCCAGATCGCCCAGCGGGCGCCGGCCGACGTGTTCGTCTCCGCCGACACCGAGTGGATGGACTGGCTGCAGCAGCGCGGCCTGGTCGATCCGGCCAGCCGCTCCGGGCTGCTGGGCAATGCCCTGGTGCTGGTGGCGCACGCCGACAACCCGGCGCCGGGGCTGGCGCTCGCGCCCGGGGTCGACCTGCTGCCCCTGCTGGGCGGCGACGGCCGCCTCGCCGTGGCCCTGACCGGCAGCGTGCCGGCGGGCAAGCATGCGCAGGCCGCGCTCGCGTCCCTGGGCGCCTGGCCGGCCGTGGCACCGCGCCTGGCCGAGACCGAGAACGTGCGCGCCGCGCTGCTCCTGGTCGCGCGTGGCGAGGCGCCGCTGGGCGTGGTCTACGCCACCGACGCGAAGGCGGAGCCGCGGGTGCGGGTGCTGGGGACTTTCCCCCCGGAAAGCCATCCGGAGATCGTGTATCCGGTCGCCAGGGTCGCGGCCAGCAGGCATCCGATGGCCGGCGACTTCGTCCAGTGGCTGGGTTCGCCCGAGGCCGCGGCGATCTTCCTCGACCACGGCTTCGTCCTGCGCTGAGGCCCGCATGCTGTTCACGCCCGAGGAGACCACGGCGATCGCGCTGAGCCTGAAGGTGGCGGTGGCCGCCTCCCTGGCCAGCCTGCCGCTGGGCATTGCCACCGCCTGGGTCCTGGCGCGGGTGGACTTCGTCGGCAAGTCCCTGCTCGACGCGCTGGTGCACCTGCCGCTGGTGCTGCCGCCGGTGGTCGTCGGCTATGCGCTGCTGGTGACCTTCGGCCACGGCGGCGCGGCCGGGCGCTTGCTGTCCGAGCACTTCGGGATCAGCTTCGCCTTCCGCTGGACCGGCGCGGCGCTGGCCAGCGCGATCATGGGTTTCCCGCTGCTGGTGCGCGCGATCCGGCTGGCGATCGAATCGGTCGACCGGCGCCTGGAACAGGCCGCGGCGACCCTGGGCGCGAATCCGCTGCGCGTGTTCTTCACCGTCACCCTGCCGCTGTCGTGGCCCGGGATCGTGGCCGGCACCGTGCTCGCCTTCGCCAAGGCCTTGGGCGAGTTCGGCGCCACCATCACCTTCGTCTCCAGCATTCCGGGGCAGACGCGCACGCTCTCGTCCGAGATCTACGGGCTGATGCAGGCGCCCGGCGGCGAATCGGGGATCTGGCGCCTGGCCGTGGTCGCGGTCGTGATCTCGCTGGCCGCGCTGCTGGCCTCGGAGTGGCTGGTGCGACGCCAGCGACGCGGGGAGCGGGACTGATGCTGGACATCGACATCCGCCTGCGCCGCGGCCGCTTCGAGCGCGACGTGCGCATCGTCGAGGACGCGCGCGTGCTCGCCCTGGCTGGACCGTCGGGCGCGGGCAAGACCTCGGTGCTGAACGCGATCGCGGGCCTGGTGCGGCCGGTATCGGGGCGCATCGTGATCGACGGCCGCACCCTGTTCGACAGTACCGCCGGCATCGACGTGCCCACCCACCGGCGCCGCATCGGCTACGTGTTCCAGGACGCGCGCCTGTTCCCGCACCGCGACGTGCGCGGCAACCTGCGCTACGGTCGCCACGGCGCGCGCCGCGGGCCGGAGACCTTCAGCCTCGAGGCGGTGGTCGAGCTGCTGGGCATTGGCGCCCTGCTCGACCGGCGCCCGGCCAACCTCTCCGGCGGCGAGGCCCAGCGGGTGGCGATCGGGCGCGCGCTGCTGTCGCAGCCGGCGATCCTGCTGTTCGACGAACCGCTGTCGGCGCTCGACCAGGCGCGGCGGGAAGAACTGATCCCGTGGCTGCAGAAGGTGCGCGACGAGGTGCGCCTGCCGATGGTCTACGTCAGCCACACCCAGGACGACGTGCGCCGCATCGCGGAAGCGGTGCACGTGCTGGACTGAGCGCCGCGCGGCCCGCCGCATCCGCGCGGCCCGACACCCACGCCACTGCCGGAGCCTGCCATGGCCACGATCCGCAAGCGCGACCTGCCGGTCGACGCGTCCCGCCGGTTCCTCGAGCCCGGCCCGGTGCTGCTGCTGTGCAGCGCCCACGGCGACCAGCGCGCCATCATGACCCTGGGCTGGCACATGATGCTCGGCTACGACCTCGTCGGCACCTACGTCTGGGAGGACAACCACAGCCACGCGCTGGCCCGGCGCAGCCGCGAGTGCACGCTCAACGTGCCCGGCGTGGACCTGCTCGACGCGGTGGTCGGCATCGGCAACTGCTCCAGCGGCGAGGTCGACAAGTTCCGCCGCTTCGGGCTGACGCCGACCCGCTCGCGCGAGGTGTCTGCGCCCGGGATCGGCCAGTGCCACGCGATCCTCGAATGCCGCCTGCACGAGGCCCGGATCACCCGCGACTACCCGCTGTTCGTCTGGCGCGTGCTGCGGCTGCGCGCGGCGGTGTCGCCCGCGCTGCCGCGCACCGTGCACTACCGCGGCGGCGGCCGGTTCATGGTGTCGGGCGGGGAAGTCTCGCGGCGGCGCCTGTTCCGCCCCGACATGCTGGACGCGTAGCGCCGCGGCCGCCCGCCTTCGCCTGGCCGAAAGGAACGCGGTGCTAACATCGGCCGCATGCAAGCCAAGATCGACCGCATCCGCGCCGCGCTCGCCGCGCTCTCGCCCGCGCACCTGGAGGTGCACGACGAGAGCCACATGCACAGCCGCGGCCTGGAGACCCACTACAAGGCCGTGATCGTCGGCGATGCCTTCGCCGGGCGCCGCCCGGTGCAGCGCCACCAACTGGTCTACCGGACGCTGGGCCCGCTGATGCAGGACATCCACGCCCTCGCCCTGCACACCTATACCCCGGACGAGTGGGCCGTGCAGGGGGCCGCGCCCGATTCGCCGACCTGCCGCGGCGGCAGCAGGCACGACCGCGCCACGCACTGACGCGACGCGCGGGTGGACGCGATGGTCCCGCCCGTCGTCGACGAACGCGGCGAGCGCCTGCGCCCGGCCGGTGCCTGAAACGCGACAGGGGCGCCGAAGCGCCCCTGCCCTTGCGATGCACCGATGGCGCAGACGACGCGTCAGAGCGCCTTCGCCGCGGCCACCACCGCATCGACCGTGATGCCGAAGTGCCGGTACAGGTCGCCCGCCGGGGCGCTGGCGCCGAAGGTGTCGATGCCGACCACCGCACCGTCCAGGCCCACGTACTGGCGCCAGAAGCCGGTGACGCCGGCTTCCACCGCCACGCGCCTGCGCACCGACGACGGCAGCACCGACTCGCGGTAGGCCGCGTCCTGGCGGTCGAACACCGTGGTCGAGGGCATCGACACCACCCGCACGTGGTCGCCGAGCTGTTCGGCCGCCGCGGTCGCCAGTTCGACCTCCGAGCCGGTTGCGATCAGGATGATCTCCGGCGCGCCCTTCGAATCCTTCAGCACGTAGCCACCGCGCGCGATGTCGCGCACCTGCTGTTCGCTGCGCGGCTGGTGCTGCAGGTTCTGGCGCGAGAACACCAGGCACGACGGGCCGTCGCGGCGCTCGATCGCCGCCTTCCACGCCACCGCCGATTCGACCGCGTCGCACGGGCGCCACACGTCGTTGTTCGGGATGTAGCGCAGCGAGGCCAGGTGCTCGACCGGCTGGTGGGTCGGGCCGTCCTCGCCCAGGCCGATCGAGTCGTGGGTGTAGACGTGGATCGCGTGCGCGCGCATCAGCGCGCTCATGCGCACCGCGTTGCGCGCGTAGTCGCTGAACACCAGGAACGTGGCGTCGTAGGGGATGAAGCCGCCGTGCAGCGCCAGCGCGTTGGCGATCGCGGTCATGCCGAACTCGCGCACGCCGTAGTTGACGTAGTTGGCGTCGGGCGAACCACTGGTCACCGGCTGGCTGCCCTTCCACACCGTCAGGTTGGAATGGGCCAGGTCGGCCGAGCCGCCGATCAGCTCGGGCAGCAGCGGCGCGAATGCCTCGATCGCCATCTGCGAGGCCTTGCGCGAGGCCACCACCGGGCCTTCGGACTGCAGCCGCGCGATGTAGGCGTCGGCGGCGGCGGAGAATCCCTCGGGCAGTTCACCGCGCAGGCGCCGCTGCAGCTCGGCGGCCTCCTGCGGGAACTGCGCGGCGTAGCGCTCGAACAGCGCGTTCCACTCCGCCTCGCGCGCGGCGCCCCTGGCGTTGGCGCGCCAGGCCTCGGCGATTGCCGCCGGCACCTCGAACGGACCATGGTCCCAGCCCAGCGCCTTGCGCGTGGCCTCGACCTCGTCCTTGCCAAGCGGCGCGCCGTGCGAGGACTCCTTGCCGGCCTTGGCCGGCGAGCCGAAGCCGATCGTGGTCCGGCAGCACACCAGCACCGGCTTGTCGTCGTGGCGCAGCGCGGTTTCGATCGCGGTGCGGACCTCGTCGGGATCATGCCCGTCCACGCCGCGGATCACCCGCCAGCCGTAGGCCTCGAAGCGCGCCGGCGTGTCGTCGGTGAACCAGCCCTGCACCTGGCCGTCGATCGAGATGCCGTTGTCGTCCCAGAACGCGACCAGCTTGCCCAGGCCCCAGGTGCCGGCGAGCGAGGCCGCCTCGTGCGAAATGCCCTCCATCAGGCAGCCGTCGCCGAGGAACACCCAGGTGCGGTGGTCGACCACCTCGAAACCGGGGCGGTTGTAGCGCTGCGCCAGCAGCTTCTCGGCGAGCGCGAAGCCGACCGCGTTGGCGAAGCCCTGGCCGAGCGGGCCGGTGGTGGTCTCCACGCCCGGGGTCATGAAGTTCTCGGGGTGGCCCGGAGTCTTCGACTCGAGCTGGCGGAAGCGCTTGAGCTCCTCGATCGGCACGTCGTAGCCGCTCAGGTGCAGCAGCGCGTACTGCAGCATCGAGCCGTGGCCATTGGAGAGCACGAAGCGGTCGCGGTTGGGCCACCCGGGGTTGTCCGGGCTGTGGCGCAGGAAGTCGTTCCACAGCACCTCGGCGATGTCGGCCATGCCCATGGGCATGCCGGGGTGGCCGGACTTGGCGGCTTCCACGGCGTCGATGGCGAGGAAGCGGATGGCGTTGGCGAGGTCTCTGCGGCTTGGCTTCGTCATGTCGGGCGGATGCGATGGGGGGACTGCCCGCGAACCGGGGCGGCCCGCATTGTCCCATGTCCTGCGGGACAAGTGGCGGGCCCGCCGTGCTTGCGATCGCAACCGATACCGTTGAAACCGAGTCGTGCGGCGCTAGCCCTCCCCGGCGCGCGCCGACGCGTCCGGCGCGTCGGTCTCGCCGGCCGACACCAGCGCGGCGATGCCCAGGTCCCCGGTGACGTTGACCGTGGTCCGGCACATGTCGAGGAAGTGGTTCACGCCCAGCACCAGGCCGATGCCCTCCGGCGGCACGCCGACCATCGCGCAGATCAGGGCCACGACCGGCAGCGAGCCCGACGGGACGCCCGCGGTGCCGATGCCGCCCAGGATGCACACCAGCATCACCATGAACTGCTGGCCGAGCGTCAGGTCGACGTTGAAGAACTGGGCCAGGAAGATCACCGTCACGCCTTCGAACAGGGCCGTGCCGTTCTGGTTGGCGGTCGCGCCGATGGTGAGCACGAAGCGCGACACCTTCTTCGGCAGCTTCAGCTCCTCGTCGGCCACCTTCAGCGCAGTCGGCAGGGTGGCGTTGCTCGAGGCGGTGGAGAAGGCCATCAACATCGCCTCCTGCACGCCCTTGAAGAACGCCTTCGGCGACCAGCCGCCGACCAGCTTGAGCGCCAGTGAATAGGTGACCAGCATGTGGATCGCCAGCGCGCCCACCACCACCAGCACGAACTTGCCCAGCTTGATCAGCAGGTCCCAGCCGAACAGCACGGCCAGGTTGAACATGAAGCAGAACACTGCGTAGGGCGCGAGCCGGATCACCAGCCCGATCAGGGTCATCGAGATCTCGAACAGGCCCTCGATCCCGCGCTTGAGCACCTCGGTCTGCGGGCTGCGGGTGAGCACCAGGCCGATGCCGAACATCAGCGCGAAGAACATCAGCGCCAGGATGTTGGCGTTGTTGGAGGCCGCGCCGACCACGTTCTGCGGCACGATCGACAGCAGCATCTCCAGACCCGTGGGCTGGCTGGTGCTGTCGCGCACGATCGCCTGGGTGCGCTCGGCGCCCTCGGCGAGCAGCTGCTGCGCGAGCACCGGGTCGACGCCGGCGCCGGGCTTGAACAGGTTGACCAGCACCAGGCCCAGCAGCACCGCCGTGCCCGACAGCACCACGGTCCAGGCCAGGGTGCGCCAGCCGATCCGGCCGAGCGCGGTGATATCGCCCATCTCCGACACGCCGACCACCAGCGCCGAGAACAGCAGCGGCACGATCAGCATGAAGATCAGGCTCAGGAAAAGCTGCGAGAACGGCGTGGTGGCGTAATGCGTGAGCGCCTGGACCCAGCCCGCGTCGCTGCCTGCGCCGTAATGCACGAACAGCCCGAGCACCAGGCCGGCGAAGAAACCGATCGCGATCTTCCAGTGCAGGGGCATGCGGGCCTCCCCCCGGGGCCTCGTTTCACTCATCAACAAGGGTTCCGGTTGAAACAGGCTGCGCAGCTTAGCAAACGGCGGCTGCCTGCTCCGGGCGATGCCCGGGTCACATCCGCGGCCCGGGATACAGCGGCGGCAGCAGGGACGCCGCCGCATCCGCCGGCGCCGGCGCGCGCCAGCGCGGTCCGCGGGCGAACGCCTCTTGCAAGGCCCGGCGCGCCGCGGCCATGTCGCCGTCGTTCCACCGCGCTTCCTGCAGCATGGTGATCGCCGCGCGCTGGCCGGGATCGTCGAGCTGCGCCGACAGCGCCTCGAGGCTGGCGGCCGATGGCGCGGCCAGGCCGCACAGCGCGGCCTCGAGCTCGCGCGCATCGCCGGCGACGAGCACCTCGCGCAGCGCGCGCAAGGACGTGGCCGGCGCCGGCGCGTCGCCGCGCGGCTGGACCAGGGGCAGGCGCCGGGCAGGCGCTCCCGCGCGGCGCCGTTCGCGCAAGGCCCAGGCCAGGGTGCCCAGCCACAGCACGGCCAGGCCGATCGCCAGCCAGCGCCATGCACCCGGGTGCACGCGGCGGTCGCCACGACCGGCTTCGAACGCGGCCTGCACCGCGTCGTCCACTGCAGCCGCCGGGGCGCCCGGCTCGACCTCCAGGTGGAGGTCGGGCAGCGCCGCGGTGCGCTCCACGCCGGCGTCCACGTCCCACCATGCCTGCCGCAACCCGGGCAGGCGCAGCGGTCCGGCCTGCACGGGCACGACCGCGAACCGGCGTGTGACGCGGGTGCGTGGCCGGCCGCGTTCGAACAGTTCGTCCACCTGCGGCGGTTCCGGGAACACCTGGGCCCCGTCCACCGGCGGCAGGCGCAGTTCCGGGAGCTGGCTGGCGGCAGCGCCATCGGCCACCAGCTCCACGTCCACGGTCGCCGCCTCGCCCGCGCGCAGTTCCTGTGGCGTGGCCAGGTAACGCAGCTGCATCGACTGCAGCGGCAGCCAGGGCTGCGGCGCCGAAGCCGGAACCGGCTGCACCTGCAGTACCCGGGAGGGGCCTTGCGCGCGCAGCGCCCGCCGCCCGCCGCCGAACATGTCGTCGAAGAACCCGCCCACCCCGGTTCCCTCGAACCGCGCGCCGGGGACGACCAGCGTGCCGCTGCGCTCGGGCACCAGCACGAAGCGACGCTCCACCACCGTGTAGCGACGCCCGGCGATCTCGCGGCTGTACTGCACGTCGCTGCCGACGCGGTGCACGGCGGCACCGTCCGGGACCGGCTGGTCCAGCTGGCCCGAGACTAGCGGGGTGGCGTAGTACAGCCGCAGGGTGTAGCCGACCGACTGCTGCACCCACGGCGCATCGGTATCCGCCTCGGCCTCGATGAACACCGGTTCGCCCGCGCGCGCCGGCGCGGTGGCGTCCGGCAGCACGGTCAGCACCAGCGGCGCCGTGGACTCGGCGCCCACGCGCAACGCCGGCACGGTCAGCAGCCCCTCGCGCCGGGGCTGCAGCGCGACCGCGAACAGCACCCGCGGGCGGTGCCCGCCGCCGGCGACGGGCTCGCTGCCGCGCGTGCTGCTGTGGCCGCTGAGCACGAAGTCGGGCGCCAGCGCCGAAAAGTCAGGCATCCGCGCACCGGCCTGGTCGGTCTCGATGTTGAGGGTGGTGGTCTCGCCCACGCCGATGCGCTCGCGGTCGAGCCAGGCGCGCGTGGCCGCCTGCGCCGGCGCGATGCAGGCCAGCACCAGCAGCCACCCCAGCAGGCGCGGGAGCAGGGCCATGGGCGACATCATGGCCCGCCCCCGCTGCGGCGCTCGTGTTCGAGGCGGAAGCGCGCGCGCAGCAAGCCGCCCGGATCGTCCGGCACGCGGCGCAGCCAGGCCTCCACGGCTTCGCGACGCTCGCGCTCGGCGCCGTCGGCATCGGGCTGCGCGGGCAGCCGGCTCGTGGCCTCGCCCTCACCCTCGCCGTCCTCCTGGCGCGCCGCCTCGTCGAGTGCGCGCTGCATGCGCTCGCGCTGGGCGGCGTCGGCCTGCGACTGGTCGCCGGCCCCGTCGGGCGGCGGCGGATCCGCGGCGTCCGCGGTTCCGGCGTCCTGCTCCTGCGGCGCGCCGTCCGCCGCGTTGCGGTCGCCGCGCGGCGCCGCCGCGCCCTGGTCCGGCGCCGCCCCGCCGGGCTGGTCCGCGCCCTCCTGTTCGGCCCCCGCATCGGGTTGCCGGCGCGGGCCTCCGGGTCCCGGCGGCGGATCGCGTCGCAGCGCGGCCTCGACCAGGGCCCGGTTGGCGACCGCGTCCTCCATCCCCGGCTGCCGCCGCAGCGCTTCGTCGTAGGCCTCCAGCGCCTCCTCCAGCCGCCCGGCACGGGCCAGCGCGTTGCCACGGTTGTAGGCCGCGTCGGCCCCCGGCAGCCCGCGCCAGAGGCGTTCGGCCTCGTCGTGGCGCCCGGCGCGGTAGGCCTCGAGCCCTTCGAGCATGCGGGCGTGCGCGAGCTGGTCGGCACGACGCCAGGGCGTGCCCTCCCCGGGACCGGCGGCATGGGCCCCGGGCGGCAGCAGCAGGCAGGCGCCCAGCACCGCCAGCGCCAGGCCGCGGCGGAAGGCCAGCAGCACCAGCAGCATCACGGCCGGCACCAGCCAGTAGCCGCCATCGTGCAGCAGGCGCGCGCCGCCGGACGCCCGCGCCTGCGTCTGGCCAGCATCGAAGGCCGTCGCCGCCCCGGGCAGGACCGCGTCGCGGGCCGCGGCGCCGGCCGCCAGGCTCGCATAACCACCGCCGCCCGCGCTGGCGACGCGCTGCAGCGAGGGCGCGTCCAAGCGGGAGGGCCGCAGGCTGCCGTCGCCGGCGCGGTAACTGGCGCCCGCCGGCCGGCCCAGCCCCAGCACCGACACCCGCGCGCCCCGGGACCGGGCGCGCCCGGCGGCGGCGACCGTCGCCGCATCGGCGCGGTGCGCCATCAGCAGGATGTCGCCGCGCCCGTGCCCCGCGCGGGCCAGCAGCTCCAGCGCGTGGTCGATCGCCCGGGCCGGACGGTGGCCGTCGACCGGCATCAGGTCCGGTGCCAAGGCGTCGAGGAAGATCGCGACGTTCGCGGCATCGTCGGTGAGCGGGGCGACCGTGAACGCATCGTCGGCGAACACCACCAGGGCCACCCCACCTTCGTGGGCGTCGAGCAGCGCGGCCAGCCAGGCCCGCGCCTGCAGCAGCCGCGAGGGCGGCAGGTCGGGCGTGAGCATGGCCTCGGACAGCTCCAGCGCCACCACCAGCGGACGCCCGTCCTGGCGCACCACCGCCGTGTCCTGCCGCCAGCCCGGCCCGGCCAGGGCGAACACCGCCAGGGCGAAGGCCAGCAGGCGCACCCCGAGCCCGACCCGCCCCGCGCCGGACCCGCCCGGTTCGACCAGGTGCGGCAGCAGGTGCGGATCGACATGGCGTTGCCAGACGCCGGCACGCCGCCGCTGCCGGTACCACCATGCCGCCAGCAGCGGCAGCGCCAGCAGCGCCCAGAGCCAGGCCGGGCGCATGAACTGCAGCTGGGACAGGGCGTCGGTCATGGCGCCGCCCCGGCCGGATCGGCGTTGCGACGCGGGCGGCGCGGCGGCCGCCAGGTGGCCAGCAGGCCCAGCAGCAGCGCCGCGGCGAGCGGCCAGTGGTAGCGCTCCACCGGCGGCCGCAGCGCCTGTCCGGGGCGCTCGACCGGTTCGAGCCGGTCGATCTCGGCGTAGATCCCCGCCAGCTCCCGGGCGTCGCGGGCGCGGAACGCGCGGCCGCCGGTGGCCGTTGCGATGCGCTGCAGCGCTTCCTCGTCGATCTCGGCCATGTGGCCGGGCATGCGCAGCCCGAACAGGCCCGGCAGGTCGCCGCCAAAGGCCACCGCATGGATGCGCACGCCGTGTTCGCGCGCCAGCTCGGCGGCCTTGTCCGGGTCGAGCTGGCCGGCGGTGTTGACCCCGTCGGTCAGCAGCACCAGGACCCGCTGCCCGGCCGGCTGCCCGCGCAGCCGCTTCACCGCCAGGCCGATGGCGTCCCCCAGCGCGGTTTCGCGGCCCGCCAGGCCGACCACGCTGTCGAGCAGCTGGCCGCGCACGCTCTCGCGGTCGAGGGTGAGCGGGGACAGCACGTAGGCGCGCTGGCCGAACACGATCAGGCCGACGCGGTCGCCCTCGCGACGATCGAGGAAATCCGAGAGCACCGCCTTGGCGGCGGTGAGGCGGTCGACCACGCGGCCGCCCAGGCGCATGTCCTCCTCGCCCATGCTGCCGGACAGGTCCACGGCCAGCATCAGGTCGCGGCCGGACACCGGCGGCTGCACCGCCTCGCCCGGCACCTGGGGGCGCGCGGCGGCCACGCACAGCAGCGTCCACGCCAGCCAGGCCAGCCACGGCATGCCGTGCACGCCGGGCCGGCGCGCGCCACCGGCGAAGCCGTGCAGGCGCCCGCCCCAGGGCACGCGCAGGGCCGGGGTGGCATCGCGCGCGGGCGGCAGCAACACGCGTACCAGCCAGGGCACGGGCGCGGCCAGCAGCCACCAGGGCCAGGCGAACGACGCCAGCAGGCCGGCGAGCGCGTCGTGCAGCACGTTCATCGCCGCTGCATCCAGTCGACGAAGCGCGCGCGCGCGATCGGGCGCAGCGCATCGACCTCGCGCCCGTCGACGCTGCGCCTGAAGGCGCCGTCGCGCAGCAGGCCCGCCGGCCCCTCGCCGAGGCCGCCGCCCCCGGGCAGGTCGCGCTCGAGCAGCGCCAGCCAGGCGTCGCCCGCAAGCAGGTCGGCGCCGGGTTGCACCCGTCGCGCGGCGCGCCGCAGCAGCGAAGAGATCGCGGCCACCTGTTCGGCGGGCGTCGCCGCCGCGGCCACCGTGCGATCGAACAACCGCCCGGCCAGGCGCCGGCGGCGATCCCGGCGCCAGCGCCAGGCCGCCCAGGCCACCAGCGCGGCCGCCAGCAGCGCCAGCAGCAGCCACCAGCCGGGCGCCGGCGGCCACCACGGCGGCGCGGGCGGCACGTGGACGTCGCGCAGCGGCAGCCCGGCGCCGCTCATGCAGGCAGGCTCCCGGCCCCGGTGGCGGGCAGCCAGGCATGGCTGGGGGCGTCCGTGGACAGCAGGTGCACCCGCGCCCCATGGGCGCGCAAGGCGTCGGCGGCCTCCTCCGCCACGGCGCCGAACGCCGCCCGCCAGCGCCCGAAGTCGCGCTCGGCCCCCAGGTCCACTTCGACCCGCCGCCCCGTGTCCACGAACGGCAGGCGCGTGCGCGGCGGATCGCGCTCGAGCGGATCCTGGACCAGCAGCACGACCACCTCATGGTGCGCGGCCAGTCCGGCCCAGGCCGCCCGCGGCACTGCGCCGATGCTCGCCGGCTCGGCGAGCACGTACACCCGCGATCCCGGGCGCACAAGGCGGCGGGCGTGTTCCAGCGCCAGGGCCAGCCCGGCATCGCCGGCAGGCGGCTGCGCATACCAGCGCACCAGCGCATCGAGCACGCGCAATGCGCCGCGGGATCCGCCGGCCGGCGGGACCGGCGGCTCGTCATGGCTGCCGCGCAGCGCCGCCAGCCGATCGCCGTCGCGCAGTGCCGCCCACGCGGCGACCGCCCCGGCACGCGCCGCCTGCACCGACTTGAAGCGCACGCGGGTCCCGAAATACAGGGCCGGCGCGGTATCGGCCACCAGCAGGGTCAGCCGCTGGCGTTCGGCCTGGAACAGCTTGGTGTGCATGCGCCCGCTGCGCGCGGTGAGGCGCCAGTCGATGTGGCGCACGTCGTCGCCGGGCGTGTAGGCGCGCGATTCGGCGTATTCCATGCCGCGGCCGCGCACCGGCGCCGGGGCCGGGCCGCTGGCGCCATGGCGGCCGCGTCGCGGCACCCTGCGGCCGGCAGCCGCCTGGCGCAGGGCGACCAGCTCGGCCAGGGTCGGGACCACGCCGCGGCTTCCATCCTCCGTGGCGGACACGGGCCCGTGCACCGGGCGTTCGACGCCCGTGGCGCTCACCCGCAGCGCCCCGGATCGCCGCTGGCCATGCCAGGCGCGCCGGTCACGGCAGCGGCACCCGGGCCAGCAGTTCCGCGACCAGGCGCTCGCCGTCCCAGCCCTCGGCAGTGGCCTCGTAGCGGGGCAGCACGCGGTGTCGCAGCACGTCGGGCGCCACGGCGCGGACGTCGTCGGGGGTCACGAAGTCGCGGCCGGCCAGCCAGGCATGGGCGCGGGCACAGCGTTCGAGCGCGATCGAGCCGCGCGGGCTCGCGCCCCAGGCGATCCGGCGTCCGAGCGCCGCGTCGTAGCGCGCCGCATCGCGCGAGGCCAGCACCAACTCGACCAGGTAGCGCTCCACTGCCGGCGCCATGTGCAGGTCGAGCACCGCGGCCCGGGCGGCGAACACGTCGGCCTGGGGAATCCGCGCCGGCGCCGGGCTGTCCGGCCCGAGGTCGTCGCGCGCGCGGGCCCGGGCCAGGCGCAGGATCTCGGTTTCGGTCTCGGCCTGGGGATAGCCGATGCGCACGTGCATCAGGAACCGGTCCAGCTGCGCTTCGGGCAGCGGGAAGGTGCCCTCCTGCTCGATCGGGTTCTGGGTGGCCATCACCAGGAACAGCCGCGGCAGCGGGTAGGTTTCGCGCCCGACCGTCACCTGGCGCTCGCCCATCGCTTCGAGCAACGCCGACTGCACCTTGGCCGGCGCGCGGTTGATCTCGTCGGCCAGCAGCAGCGAATGGAACACCGGGCCAGGCACGAACTCGAAGCGCGCCTCCTGCGGTCGCCAGATCTCGGTGCCGGTCAGGTCGGCCGGGAGCAGGTCCGGGGTGAACTGCACCCGGGCGAAGTCGGCGTCGATCCTGGCCGCCAGCGCGCGCACGGCGCTGGTCTTGGCCAGGCCCGGCGCACCCTCGACCAGCAGGTGGCCGTCGGCCAGCAGCGCCACCAGCAGGCGCTCGACCAGTTCCGCCTGGCCCACGATCTCGGCGGCGAGGTCGTCGCGCAGCGCGGCGAAGGTGGCGTGCAGGCGGGGAATCTCGTCGCGGGAAGTGTCCATGGGGTCCGGTTCGCGGAGCGTCAGCCCGCATTGGACCAGACTCCCGCCCCCGGGTTCAGTGCCGGACGGCACCTTCGCCGCCAAACCCCGCAAACGCGGGCGGGGCCCGAAGGCCCCGTCGCGTGGTCCTGCCGCCGGCGCCTCAGCGCTGCGCGACGCGCATCACCTTCGGGGTCACGAAGATCAGCAGCTCGGCCTTCTCCCGGCTGCGGCCGCGCTTCTTGAACAGGTTGCCGATGATCGGCAGGTCGCCCAGGAACGGGACCTTGGACAGGTCGCTGCGGTCGCGGAACTCGTAGACGCCGCCGATCGACACGGTCTGCCCGTCGTCGACCAGCACGGCGGTCGTGATCTCGCGCTTGTTGATCTGCGGCACGTCGCCGGCGCCACTGCGAACGAAACCCTCGATCTCGTCCTTCTTCAGCGCCATGTTGAGGAACACGCGCCCGTCGTTGGTGATGGTCGGCGTAACCCTGAGCTCAAGCAACACATCCTTGAACTCGACCGTGGGGATGCTGTTGCTCTGCCCGCCGGTGACGGTGAGATAACCCACCTCCTGGCCCTGGCGGATGATCGCTTCCTTCTGGTTGCTGGTCACGATGCGCGGGTTCGACACCACCTCGCCGCGACCCTCGCGCTGCAGCGCCGAGATCTCGAGGTCCCAGTTGACGTAGTTGCCGAGGATCGTGAGCGCCAGCGAGCCGCCATTGGTGACCGCGTTGGCGAAGTTGAGCGGGTTGTTGAAGGTGATGCCGCCCTCGTGGTCGGGGTCGAGCACCTGGCCATAGGCCCCCTGGTTGCTGTCGATGCTGCCCGAGGTGATCCAGCGGTTGAAGTTGTCGCTGCCGTAGACACCGAAGCGGGCGCCGAGGTCGCGGGCGAACGACTCGTTCGCGATCACGATCCGGGCCTCGATCACCACCTGGTCGACCGGCTTGTCGAGGGCCTGGACCAGGCGCTTGATCTCGGCCACGCGCTGCGGGATGTCGATCGCGAGCAGGGTATTGGTGCGGCGGTCGAAGCTCAGGCTGCCGCGCGCGGAGAGAAAGCCGCGGCTCTGGCTCACGCCACCGCTGGCGCCGCCGCCGCCGTGGCCGGTCTTGCTCTCTTCGGTGAGGAGCTTGACGATGTCTTCGGCGTTGCCGTAGCTGATCGGGATGTACTCGGTGATCATCTCGGCCCGCTCTTCCATGGCCAGCCGCGCGTTCTCCTTGTCCTGCTCGAACTTGGCGATCTCCGACTGCGGCGCCACCCAGACGACGTTGCCGTTGCGCCGCTTGTCGAGCGAGCGGGCCTGCAGGACGATGTCCAGGGCCTGGTCCCACGGCACGTTGATCAGCCGCAGGGTGACGTTGCCCTGCACCGTGTCGCTGGCGACGATGTTGAGGTTGGACTCCTCGGCGATCAGCTGCAGCACGGTGCGCACCGGCACGTCCTGGAAGTTGAAGGTCACCGGGCGACCGGTGTAAGCGCGGGGCGCCGATGCCTGCGCGGTGGACGCAACCGCGGCCGGGTTGCTGGCGCCGACGGCGCGCCCGCTGGCCGGCGCGGCGCGCGGCACGATCTCGACGACGTACTCGCGGCCGCTCTGGTAGGCGAGGGGTTCGAAGTTGCCTTGCGCGCTCAGCACCAGCTGCGCGCCCTCGCCGCCCTGCCGGGCATCGATGCGCTGCACCGGGGTGGCGAAGTCACTGACGTTGAGCGGGCGCTGCAACGCCGCCGGCAGGCTGGCATTGCCGATGTTGACGACCACGCTCGAACCCTGCGTGCGCAGGTCGGGGTTCGCGCCCTCGCCGTCGAAGCGCAGGATCAGCTTGCCCGCGCCACCGTCGCCACGCTTGAAGTCGACCGCCGAGACCGAGACCACGCCGGGCACCTGCTTGGCCGGATCCGCGGACGCGGCCTGGGCCAGCGCAGGGACGAGGACGGGCGCGAACCCGGGTGCGGACGGGGAGCCGGCGGCGACGGACGCGGACAGCAGGCCGGCGGCAAGGCCGAGCGCCAGTGCCTGGAGCGGAAGGCTTCGCCGGGTCGGCTGCGGATTACGCACATTGGTGACGGTCATCTTTGACTTCCCCTGATCAATTGTCTTCGAGCGCAATCGAGGCCGGCCGTTCCAGCCAGCCACCGGCGCCATCCGGCACAAGTTCAACGAGTTCGATCCTGTCTTCGTGCACGCTGGTCACGCGACCGTCGTTCTGCCCCAGGTAGGAGCCCGGCGAAACCCGGTAGGTCACCTTGTCCGGCGCCATCACCAGCGCCACCATGTCCGGGCCCGTGTGCAGGGTGCCGACCATGTCCAGGCTGTCGAGCGGGAACATCTCGAGCGCCTGCTTGCGCCGGTTGGAGTCGGGGCGCGGCCCGCTCCCGGTGCCGTCGTCGCGGAACGCGGCGCTGAACGGATCGCGCAGGTCCTGCGCGGCGTACTCGAAGGTCTCGAACTGCTGCATGACCGGCAGCGGTTCGAGCGGCGGCGCGGGCCGGGCCTTCACATTGGCCACCCACTCCTCGAGGTTCGGCGCGTCCCCCGGCGTGCTCGTGACTCCCCTCACACAGCCCGCCAGCGCCAGCGCCAGCACGCAGGCGGCGATCCCCGCCCTGTTCGACGTCATCCCCATGTCAGCGAGCCCCCCCCGGCGCAGCAGCCGCCTGCGCGTTCGCCGCCTCCTCCTCGTCGAGGTAGCGGTAGGTCTTGACCGTGCCGGCGAGCTCCAGGCTCGAATTGGGCCCCAGGCCCGCGTTGGGGCCGCTCCCCCGCGGCCGCAACGAGATGTCGTGCATGGTCATGATCACCACCCGCGGCAACGACGCCACGCCGCTCACGAATGCGCCGAACTGGTGGTACGTCCCCACCATCTTCAGCTCGATCGGTTTCTCGGCGTAGAACTCCTTGGGAACCTCCGGGCCGGGCTTGAACAGCTCGTTGTGGATCCCGGTGGCCAGCGCGGTCTGCGAGATGTCGTTGATCAGCGCCGGCATCTCGGTGCGGCTGGGCAGCTGGCGCAGCATCTGCTGCAACTGCTGTTCCATCTGCGCAAGCTGCTGCTTGAGCGGCTCAAGGTTCGCGGCCCGTCCCTGCTTGGTCTCGAACTCGCCGCGCAGCGTGGACTCCTGCCGCTCCAGGCCCTTGAGCTCGTCCCCCTTCTTGCGGGTCACCACGTACCACAGCAGGCCGAAGATCAGCAGCCCGATCAGCACGCAGAACCCGATCTTGTACTCACGGGGCCACGCGCCCATGTTGTTGAAGTCGAGTTCCCGCAGCGACATCTTCTTCTTGCTCACTGGGCAGCTCCTTCGGCAGGGGCCGCGGTCGCGGCCGGCGCGGAGTCGACCGGCGGCACCGGATCGGGGATGCCGTCGCCATCCTCGTCCCTGGGGGCGTTGGGGTTGGCCAGCTGGACCGACAGGTTGAACACGTAGGGCAACCCGGCCACGCCGTCGCGTGCCTCGATGATCGACAGGTCGGGCCTGGTCATCCAGCCCGAGCCCTCGAGGTTGCGCATGTAGGTGCTCACCCGCGAGTTGGACTGCGAGCGGCCCTCGAGCGTGAGCTTCTCACCCTCCTGCTTGATCGTGGTGAGGACCACGCCGTCGGGGATGGTGCGCACCAGCGAGTCGAACAGGTGGACCATCTGCGAACGGTTGGCCTGCAGCTGCTCGATGACCTCCTTGCGCGCCAGCAGCCGCGCGCGCTGGCGGTCGAGCTCGTCGATCTCGACGATCCGCTTGTCGACCTCCTCGATCTGCTGCTGCAGGAAGCGGTTGCGCTCCTTCTGCCCGCTGATCTGCGCGTTGTAGTAGAGGTTGACCAGGAACCACAGCACCAGCCCGGCCAGCGCCGCCAGGGCGAGCATCAGGCCGAACTCCTTCTGCCGCTGCTTGCGACGCTCCTCGCGCCACGGGAGTAGGTTGATCCGGGCCATCAGTCGAAGCTCCTCAGGGCCAGGCCGCAGGCGATCATCAGCGCCGGGGCATCCTGCGCGAGCGCATGCGCCTGTACCCGGGAGCCCAGGGTCATCTGCGCGAGCGGGTTGGCGATCACCGTCTGCACGCCGAGCTGCTCCTCGACCATCTCGGCGATCCCCGGGATCGAGGCGCAACCGCCGGCCAGCACGATCTGGTCGACGCGGTTGAACTCGCTGCCGGCGTAGAAGAACTGCAGCAGGCGGCTGATCTGCTGGACCAGCGCCTCCTTGAACGGCTCGAGCACCTCGATCTCGTAGCTTTCGGGCAGGCCGCCCTGGCGCTTGGCCAGGCCCGCCTCCTCGTAGCTCAGCCCGTAGCGGCGCATCACCTCGTCGGTGAGCTGCTTGCCGCCGAACACCTGCTCGCGCGAGTACATGCTGCGGCCGTTGCGCAGGATGTTGAGCGTGGTCATGGTCGCGCCGATGTCGACCAGGGCCACGATCCCGTCGCGCGGGACGTTGAGCGTGTTGGCCAGCAGGCCGAAGGCGTTCTCGATCGCGAACGCCTCGACGTCGACCACCTTGGCGGTGAGGCCGCCGAGCTCGAGCGCGGAGGCGCGCATCTCCACGTTCTCCGAACGCGACGCCGCGAGCAGCACCTGCACCATCTCGGGGTTGCCGGGCATGCCGCCGAGGACCTCGAAGTCGAGGTTCACTTCCTCGATCGGGTACG
Source organism: Luteimonas wenzhouensis (assembly GCF_007859305.1). GTDB lineage: Bacteria > Pseudomonadota > Gammaproteobacteria > Xanthomonadales > Xanthomonadaceae > Luteimonas > Luteimonas wenzhouensis. Next base: position 409,879 of record NZ_VOHE01000003.1, on the reverse strand, counting down.
GGATGTAGTTGACCGCCTCGAGCTCGACCTGGGACTCCATGTCGTCGTCGTCCAGGTCGGCGGGCATCGGGATCACCTTGGTGATGACCGCGGACCCCGCCACCGCGGCGGCGGCGTACTTGGCCCTGGTTCCCGAGCGGGACACGGCGCGGCGGATGGCCTCGCCAACGGCCTCCACCTCGACGATGTTTTTTTCCACGACCGCGTTGGGCGGGAGCGGCTCCACGGCGTAGTGCTCGACCTTGTAGCGGTCGCCGGAGCGCGACAACTGCAGCAGCTTGACGGCAGTCGAACTGATGTCCACCCCGACAAGCGGCGCCTGACTTTTTGTGATCAGCCCCACGTTTTTCCCCTTTGCCACGGGCGCTTACGTGCGCAACGTGCCCCGGAGCATTAAATAACGGACTTTTCATCCTGTGGCAACTGCCGGATTGCAAGAGCGTGCCGGATTTCCCGCCCGAGGGCGATTCCTGCCCTTTTGCGGCACCCGCTCGCAAGCTCCGTGCCTGCCGCCCTGCAGCGGCGCTTCCGGCGCCGAAGGTTTCGACGGAGCGCATCGGACCCGGGCCGGGCGCCCACTCTTATACTTGCGCCCCTATGTCCAGCCCCGACCCCCAGCCCACCCGGGCCAAAGCCCGCCCCCTGCTGCGCATCCTGCGCTGGGTCCTGTTGCTGTGCGTGGTGCTGGGGCTTGCGGCCGCGGCCGCCGGCTTCCTCGCCTACACCACGGTCTCGGCGCGCCTGCCGGACGTGCAGAGCCTGCGCGACGTCGAGATGCAGGAGCCGATGTACGTCTACTCGCGCGACGGCAAGCTGATCGCGCTGTTCGGCGAGATGCGCCGCTACCCGGTGAAGATCAAGGACGTGCCCGAACGGCTCAAGCAGGCCTTCCTCGCCACCGAGGACGCACGCTTCTACGAACACTCGGGCGTGGACTACCGCGGCGTGGCCCGCGCGATCTGGCTGCTGGCCAAGACCCGCGGACAGGAGCGCGTGCCCGGCGGGTCGACCATCACCCAGCAGGTCGCCCGCCAGTTCTACCTGAGCACCGAGTACAGCTTCACCCGCAAGTTCGCCGAGATGCTCCTGGCCCGGAAGATGGAGCAGGAGCTGACCAAGGACGAGATCTTCGAGCTCTACCTCAACAAGAGCTTTTTCGGCAATCGCGCCTACGGCGTGGCCGCGGCCGCCGAGTTCTACTTCGGCAAGACCCTCGACCAGCTCGACCTGGACGAGATGGCCTCGCTCGCCGCGATCCCCAAGTTCCCTTCCAGCGGCAACCCGCTGAGCAATCCCGAACGCGCGCGCGAGCGCCGCGACGACTACGTGCTGGCGCGCATGCGCGAACTGGGCTTCATCAGCGAGGACGAGTACCGCCAGGCGCGCGCGGTCGAGATGCACGCCAGGCCGCACGAGCGCCCGGTGGAGGCCTACGCCCCGTACGTGGCCGAGATGGTGCGCCTGGAGATGGAGGCCCGGTTCGGCGGCGACGTGCTGACCAAGGGCTACCACGTCACCACCACCATCGACCCGCAGATGCAGGCCGCGGCCGACCAGGCGGTGCGCGACGGGCTGCTGCTCTACGAGCACCGCCACGGCTGGAACCGGACCCCGGAGCAGGTGTTTGAACTGGCGCCGGACGAGGATCCGGCCGCCGTGGCCGCGCGCCTGCGCGACGTCCCGGCCCAGGGCGGCCTGCTGCCGGCGATCGTGCTCGGCACCGGCGAGGCCAGCGCCGAGGTGGTGCTGGCCGACGGCACCCGGGTGACCCTGGACGCCGCCAGCAGCCGCTGGACCGGCAGGCATCCGGCGGCGCTGGTATCGCGGGGGCAGCTGGTCCGGGTGCGCCGGGTCGAGACCGCGCCCAAGGGCGGCGGCGATGCGCCAGCGGCCGTCACCTGGCACCTCGAGCAGCTGCCGCGCGCGCAGGCCACCCTGGTGGCGCTGGAGCCGGACACCGGCGCCCTGCGCGCCCTGGTCGGCGGCTTCAGCTTCGCCGGCAACAAGTTCAACCGCGCCACCCAGGCCCGGCGCCAGCCCGGCTCGAGCTTCAAACCTTTCATCTACGCGGCGGCGTTCGAACGCGGGTTCCACCCGGCCTCGATCGTGCTCGACGCGCCGGTGGTGTTCCGCATGCGCCGGGGCCAGGAGTGGCGGCCGAAGAACTCCGACGGCCGCTTCGAGGGGCCGATGCGCCTGCGCGAGGCGCTGGTGCGTTCGCGCAACCTGGTGTCGGTGCGCCTGCTCGACGCGATCGGCGTCGACTACGCCCGCCGCTACATCAGCCACTTCGGCTTCGAGGAGTCGGAGCTGCCGCCCAACCTTTCGATCTCGCTCGGCACGCCGTCGCTCACCCCGCTGTCGGTGGCGCGCGGTTACGCGGTGTTCGCCAACGGCGGCTTCCGGGTCACGCCCTGGTTCATCGACGAGGTCCGCGACCGCAACGGCGAACTGGTGTTCAAGGAAAACCCCGCCCGGGCCTGCCGCGGCTGCGGCGCGGGCGCGGCAGGCCCGGACGGCGCCGTCCGGGCCACGCCGTCGCACGTGGTCGACGGCTTCAACCTCGGACCGGCCGCGCCGGCCGTCACCGCCACCGAGGGCCCGCGCGAGGTCCAGGCGCTGCCCGAGGACGCGGTGCTCGCGCCGCGCGCGATCGACGAGCGCGTGGCCTACCAGCTGGTCTCGATGATGCTCGACGTGGTCCAGCGCGGCACCGGCGCCGCGGCCCGGTCGCTCGGCCGGGCCGACGTGGGCGGCAAGACCGGTTCCACCAACGACCACCGCGACGCCTGGTTCTCCGGCTTTGGCGGCAACCTGGTGACCTCGGTCTGGGTCGGTCGTGACGACAACCGTTCGCTGGGCAACCGCGAATACGGCGGGCGCGCCGCGCTTCCGATCTGGATCGACTTCATGAAGGTGGCGCTCGCGGATGCGCCGGTGGTGGCGTACGAACCGCCGGCGGGCATGGTCAGGGTGTCGGTCTCGGCCGATGGCCGGCTGCTCGCGGGCGACTCGGGCGGCATCGTCGAGTACCTCAAGGCCGAGGACCTCGAGCGGATGGAGTCGGCGAGCGAATTCGACTTCGACGACGAGCCGCCGGAAGAGGCGTTCGACATCTTCTAGGGCCGCTTCCAGGGCCGCGCGTCACGTTGACGGCGTGCGCGCATGGGGTACAGTCGGGACGACGCCGCACCGGGAGACAGGTGATGCCCCGCGCCCGACCGCACGCCGGAACCCGCGCCCGCGAACGCCGCACCCGACTGGCCCACGAAGCGGCCAGGCTGATGGCCGAAAGCGGCATCCGCGACTACCAGCAGGCCAAGCGCAAGGCGGCGGCCCGGCTCGGGTTCCACGACGACGCCTCGCTGCCGCGCAATCGCGAGATCGAGGACGCGCTGCGCGAGTACCAGCGGCTGTTCCTCGGCCGCAGCCAGCCACAGGAACTGCGCCTGCGCCGCGAAGCCGCGCTGGAAGCGATGGAATTCCTGGCCCGGTTCGACCCGCGCCTGGTCGGGCCGGTGCTCGAAGGCACCGCGGACGCGCGCACGCCGGTATCGATGCAGCTCTTCAGCGACGACGCCGACGCGGTGGCGCGCTTCCTGGAGGAGGCCGGGATCCCGGCCGAGGCCCGCAGCCACCGGCTGCGCCTGGACCGCACGCGCGAGGGGGAGTTCCCGATGTGGGCGTTCACCGCCCGCGACCTCGCCTTCGAGCTGACCGTGCTGCCCGGCGTGGCCCTGCGCCAGGCGCCGCTGTCGAACGTGGACGAACGCCCCATGCGGCGGGCCTCGGCGTCCCAGCTGCGGCAACTGCTGGAGGACGACGGCCCGGACGTCGGGTCGCCGGCCCTCACCGGCGCCTGATCGCGCGCGCGACGCTGCCCGGCCGCCGCGTCGCGCGGGCGGAAACGGCAGCGCCCCGCATGGCGGGGCGCTGCCTGGCGAACGGCCGACCGGGTCAGCGCCGGTCGGCGGGCACGTAGTCGCGCACGTCGGCGCCGGTGTAGATCTGGCGCGGGCGGCCGATCTTCGCTTCCGGGTCGACCTGCTGCTCGAGCCAGTGCGACACCCAGCCGGCGGTGCGGCCGATGGCGAACATCACCGTGAACATCTCGGTCGGGATCTTCAGCGCCTTGTAGATGATGCCGCTGTAGAAGTCGACATTGGGGTACAGCTTGCGCTCGATGAAGTAGTCGTCCTTCAGCGCCGCCTCTTCCAGGCGCATCGCCACTTCCAGCAGCGGGTCGTCGACGCCCAGCTCGCCCAGCACCTTGTGGGTCATCTCGCGGATGATCTTGGCGCGCGGGTCGAAGTTCTTGTACACGCGGTGGCCGAAGCCCATCAGCCGGAAGCCCGACTCCTTGTCCTTGGCCCGGGCCACGGCGGAGGTGACGTTCTTCGGGTCGCCGATCTCCTCGAGCATCTTCAGCACCGCCTCGTTGGCACCGCCGTGGGCGGGGCCCCACAGCGCGGTGATGCCGGCGGCGATGCACGCGTACGGGTTGGCGCCGGTGGACCCGACCAGACGCACGGTCGAGGTCGAGGCGTTCTGCTCGTGGTCGGCGTGCAGGATGAACAGCAGGTCCAGCGCCTTGGCGACCACCGGGTTGAGTTCCAGCGGCTCACTCGGCACCTCGAACATCATGTGCAGGAAGCGCTCGACGTACTCGAGGTTGTTGCGCGGGTAGCGGATCGGCCAGCCGATCGAATAGCGGTAGGCCGCGGCGGCCAGGGTCGGCACCTTGGCCAGCAGGCGGATCGCGGCCTGGCGGCGGTGCGCCGGGTCGTCGAGGTCGAGGGTGTCGTGGTAGAACGCCGACAGCGAGGCGACCGTGCCGGCGAGCATCGCCATCGGGTGCGCGTCGTAGCGGAACCCGTGCAGGAAGTTCTTCAGCGACTCGTGCATCATCGTGTGATGCGTCACGTCGTGCTCGAACTTGGCGAACTCCTCCCTGGTCGGGAGCTCGCCGTTCATCAGCAGGTACGCCACCTCGAGGAAGCTGGAGTGCTCGGCCAGCTGCTCGATCGGGTAGCCGCGGTACAGCAGCACGCCCTTCTCGCCGTCGATGTAGGTGATCGCCGACTTGCAGCTGGCAGTGGCGGTGAAGCCCGAGTCGTAGGTGAAGAGCCCCGTTTCCCTGGTCAGCCGCGAGACGTCGACGCAATCGTTGCCGAGCGTGGGCTTGAGGACGGGCAGCTCGACGGATTTGCCGCCGGCATTCAACACGACATGGTCTGACACGGATTGCACTCCTCGGTTCGTTCGGAGCACCGGACCCGCAGGACCGGCGCCGGCGGCGCGGACTGGCTGCCGCATCGCAACAATTATCGCATACGCGACTCCCGGGCCGGGCGCGCGTCCCGGTCCGGCGGGAGCCCGGCCAGACCGGCCCCGGACGCGCGAAGCCGCGCCACCCCGCGGCCCGGGCGCAAAAAAACCCGCGCCGGGCGGGTTGCTGGTCCACACTGTTTCATCGATGGTGGCCGGGGAGGGAATCGAACCCCCGACACGGGGATTTTCAATCCCCTCTTCCAGCGTCTTCCGGCTTCCGGGCGAGTCCGCGTTCAATCGCAACCGATTGATTTATCAAGTTAGCTTAGTCCATCAGTGTCCGAGAGTATCCGCGATATGCCGACCACGAACGGCCACCGAACGGCCACCGGATGCTATCCTGAGTCCTGCAAGGCAGTGCACAGGGGAAGATCACGTGGCAAAGCTCACTGCGCGCGCGCTTCATGCATTGAAGCCTGGCGAGGCAGAGAAGTCTGACGGTTGGCCGAGAGGCGGTGGAACCCTCACCGCTTGGCGACGTGCGGGCGACAGCGTGTTGTTCTACTTCCGCTACACCAAACCGGACGGGACGCGTGACCGCGTGCCCCTGGGCGAATGGGAGGGGAGCGGCGGCCCCCTATCGTTGGCCGCGGCGCGCGAACGGGCTCGGGAGTTGTCCGCGCGTTACCGTGCCGGAGATAGAGACCTTCGCGCGGCACTGGAGGCGGAAGAGCGAGAAGCGCGCCGGCAGCGCGAGGCGGCGGAACGAGCCGCGCAGTTGGAAATGGAACGCAGGCAGGCCACCCTGGGCGCACTCCTGACCGCTTATGTGGACTCATTGGAGGCCCGGGGCAAAGCGAGCGCCAAGGCCGTCCGAGCTGCCATCTGCCGACACGTGGCCAAGGCGTGGCCGCGGCTTTGGACGACGCCTGCCGACGACCTTACGGCGGACGACCTACTCTCCATCCTGACCCCGCTGACCGACACCGGGAAGCTGCGCGAGGCGGAGAAGATCCGTTCTTATCTCCAGTCAGCCTACTCCGCCGGGGTCAAGGCGCGGACAACGGCGAGCGCTACACCCGCCCTTCGCGCGCTACGCATCAGGACCAATCCCACGCGTGACCTGGGCACCATCGAAGGCGCGAACAAAGCTCGGAGCCGTGCGCTCAGCGCGACCGAACTGCGGGCCTACTGGCGGCGCATCTCCGCGCTACCCGACCGCGACGGCGCCTGCCTGAGGTTCCACCTGTTGACCGGGGGACAGCGCATCGAGCAGCTCGCCCGCGCCACGCTGGCCGACTACGACCCGGATGCAGGCACGCTTACATTACGCGACACCAAGGGGCGCCGACCCTCGGCAAGGCTCCACGTGGTCCCGTTGATTCCCCCCGCGGAGGATGCCCTGCACGCGATGGCGCCGGATCGCATTGGGGACTACATCTTCACCGCCACGGCGGGCCAGTCGGGGATGGCGGCGTCTACCGCATACGCGCGCTGCCGAGCGGTCATGGAGGCAATGCTGGCCGCCGGGGAACTACCCGGTGGACCATTCACCATCCGCGACATCCGGCGCACCGCGGAGACACGTCTGGCGGACTTGGGTTTCAACTCGGATGTGCGTGCGCAGTTGCAGTCGCATGGCCTCGGCGGCGTGCAGGCGCGCCACTATGACCGACATGACTACCTTGCCGAGAAGCGGGCGGCCCTCGACGCCCTGTATAACCTCGTCCACGAGTCCCCGAGCACAGTGGTCCCGATCCGGCGAGAGCGGATCACACGGTCCGCGTAGCGACGGAAAAGGCGCCCCCGGCCGATGCCGGGAGCAAACCTACAGGGGTCTCAGCCGTCCACCGGGCGGAGGACTTGCGCCAGGCGTTCCGGCCAGGTGCGGTCATGCACGAGCCGAGCGACGGCAAGGCCCCCGTGAATGATCTCCGCTTTGGTCAGGCGCGAGACCACCTCCCACCCCGCCCCAAGCACATAGGTGGCATTGTCAAGCGACAAGCTTTCCAGCACGTACAAGTCGCGCTCACCGAATCCAAAGACCCAATAGCCGCTGAAGCCCGCCTGCCCTACCGCGTGGAAGTTGGGGCCGTGGGCCTCCACTGCCTCGATCCGCTCCCGAATGACGGGCTGCACCGAAGGGGGCGCAACCTCAATCACGCGGCGCAGCAGCTCCGATCCCTGAGACCAAGGAACCCGGCCGCGCGGAAGAATCTCCCAATTCAAACGTCTGACGGGCCTGCAGGCCGCGGTCAAGTCTGCTTGACGGAATTCGACCTGCCCGAAGCCCTCCAACAAGACGTTAGCCGCGACCCTTAGCCACTCGCCCTCTATTCGTGGGTCATAGGGGGGCGAAGCAATCACCCTGCCACCTTCCGGCGTACGCAAGATCGTGAACTCGATGGAGGTTGCCGCGATCAACGTGCGCGGATATCGGCGGTACCGGCAGTTGACGAGCCTCTCGGTCAGCACCTGGTCAGGCCCATGCCACTCCTTCCGCTTTCGGAATTGGAGCAGCGTGAACTCTTCCTTCGGCAGGTCGCGATGCACGTACTCGTCACCTTGCGAATTCCGCCGGGCCTCTGGACCAACGTCCGCACTTGGAAGCACCGTCTGGCCTTCCGCGAAAGGATCAATGAATCCGAAGCGCCGAAGTTGGGCCGGCTCGCACCGGTCAAGAGCGACCACTGCACGCACCAATGTGCCTTCCGGGAAGTGGGGAAGGTGCCTCTTAACGTTCCTGATCGACTTTCTCATTGGATCTCCATACAAGCGGGAGTCCCAATGGCCATGAAGACGGACACCGCCCCCTTGGCCCTGAAGCGTTGCGGCGGACCAAGTAGGGCTCACAACCGCGCCCCACCCCCTTCGGGAGGCCGAGCGGCGCCCGTCCGGGGCCGTAAGGACACCCAGACATGGGAGCGGCCGATGGAGAGCTGGGGTTTTGACAGGAGACGCGGCTAGCGAATAGAGTCAGCCGCGTCAGCCGGTGCGACCCGTTGACAAATCCCTGCTCTGGCAGGGGATGCTCCCAAAGCTCCCCTAGCCCGGCGGTGACCGGTGAGACGAGGTGCGTTTGAGCGCACCAAGCCCCCCCGGCAAAGAGCGGCCCCCGCCCTCAACGGCGGGGGCTTCTCGTTGCATTTGAGCACCAAACTGTCGCGTCCTGTGGGACAGAAGCGGCGCCCATCGCAACACAATTCCTTGGGGTGACGCCGCAGCCAAAACCCCACATATTGGGTTCTTGGCCAAGGCGCCCGTGGAATGCGCGGTCAAGCTACGCGCGCCCACCACTGAAGTCAACGCGCCCCCTGGCGGCGCAGGCACTCCAACGAAGCCAGGAGCGCCAAGTCCTCCTTCACCCATATAGCCCGCTCGTGGCAGCGGTCAACTGCGGCGCCGTGTCGTACCGCCCATGCCGCCACAGGCCCCGCCAATGACCGCAGCCCTAAGTGGCGACTCGGTGTGAACCACCATATGTCGCGAGTGTCCACGAGCGCCCCAATCCCCAACGCGCGGCTTTGCCCATCTGTAGTTTTGTGCCTCCCGCTCCCCAGAGCCCGGGAGGGGGGTCGCGAGATTTAGTGGTCATCATCGGCAAGAGCAGGCGCCATGCTCCCGGTCTACTCGCACCCTGCCCGCTACGGCAGCGAGAGAGAGAGGGGGGGGCTAGCCGTCATCAAGAGGCGCACAGCGTGTGCCTCCTCTCGCTACGTTCGTCCCAACGGCCAACGGCGACCGCCTGGCCGCGAAGCGACTAGCCGATCAGCTTGAATGTCTCCCTAGCGGCCACCTCGGATAGCAGCTTCCTGTCCTGACGGGGAAGTGCGTCGAAGTCCTTAGCATAGGCCGGTGTGGAACCAAGACTTTCATAGGTGGCCAGCCTATGTGCCGCGGGATTTCACTTCTGGAGACTTGGGTGCGTTTCCAGTAGCCGTTCCGCCACTCCGTCAGAGTCAACGGCTTCCCATCCCGCTTCCGCCGCTAGCGCCTCCGCTGCTTTGCGAATCGCTTGAAGAGAGGGCTTCTTCATGTCGTAGCCCTCTCTGAACTCAGCGTCCGAGAAGTCATCGAAGAGTTGCGCGAGCGTGCGCCAGTGGTCCAGTCGAGGGTCACTCTCCGCCTGGGCGGCGCTCAGCTTCTGGGAAATTTCCGCATCAGCTTGACGCTTCGGCAGTCCTGCCTGTAGGGACATGCCAAAGAACCGATAGAACTCCCGCTGCACGTCCGTCGCCGGGCGGTCCTCCCATGCGCGGCGGTTAGCCTCGTCCTGGAACAGCACTGCCACCTCGTGGCGCGCCCGAGCCTTATTCATGCCCCGCAGCGGACGCTTGAAGAAGCGCAAGACCTCCAAGTCTTCGTCGTCCGGAGACTCACCAAGGCCTATCAGGTCCGAGGCCTGCCCCTTGGTCAGGGATGGAGAGAAAGTCATCCCGTCCTCGGTCAGCCGCCGAGCCTGGAACTCGGTCATCGGATCGAAGTACCACCGGGGGAACAGGCCACCGTCGCCCGGGCGACAGCCATCCATCATCGCCCACCGCCCGCGCAGCCAGTCCGGAACGTCTGGGGAGGGCTTAGTTCGCGCCGCCCGAGAGCGCCGGGGTCGCTCGCCGTCCTTACCTGGCCCCAAGACAAGGTAAGCAACAGCGCCGATGAGCAGGGCAATCATGAGTGCGGTACCCACCTCGTCCCCTCCATCTTGTCGCCATCCCACCCTACCTCACGGCGGGCCGAAAGGCGCCCCGGGGCGCATCCGGCGCCTTCGCGCACATCGGCGCCCGTCGTCGCCGACCACCCCCGAAGCCCATGCAAGTGATTGATCTCTAAGGAAACAGAGTAAGTCAGTGGTTATAGGGGGGAAGACACTGGAATCCATCGGCCTAAGTCCGTCCACGACCATCCTTGGCCGCACCTAGCGGCTTCAATGGGTTAACCGCACCGGGCTCCCGAATTTAGTGGTCATAGTGGAGGGAACAGCGCGCGCTGTCTCTAGCCACCAGCCCTCCGGGCTACGTCACCCCACCACACACCACCCACCCACGCGAGTGCTGGGCCTTCGGGCCTCGGCGGCTTTGCCGTGCGCGCTCGCCAAGTCCACGAAGGAGCAACCAATGAAGACGCTGAAGCGCCACCCGATCCCGTTCCGCGATCCGGACGGTACCCCTTGCGTCCGCATTCCACTCTCCGATGGCCGGAACTTCGCTGAGCTGTACGCAGATGACTACCAGGCCCTGCTGGAGCGCGGCATTACGGGCAACTGGCAGCACAACGTTCCCAACCGTATCAGCCGCAGATCGCATCGCAGCTACGTGCAGTGTCACGTGCCCCTCAATGGCCGAGCCCGTAGCGGCGGCAGGATGACGGCCGTGACGGTAGCGCGGTTGATCGCCAACGCGCCCAAGGGGCGCAAGGTCTACTACCGGGACGGCAACACGCTGAATTTGCGACGAGACAACCTCAGGCTCCGAGACGGCTATACGCGGCTTGACCTGAAGGCCCTACTGGCCCTCCCAAAGGAGACCACTGAGGCCTCCGTGGGTTACGAGGCGTGAGCTTCTACCCCGCTCCCGTGCCCAGGCCCGAGACCGTGGTGTACCGGGAAGTGTCTTTCAGCCTGGCCGCTTTCGACCGCCTTAAGCACTGGCAGAGGCACATGGCGCGCAGGGAGGGCCGACACCTGACCAATGGGGAGACTCTTGACCGGTTGATCCTGGCCCTCCCCGCGCCAGACGCGCCCGATACCCGCAAGCGGAGAGAGTGACGTGGCGACGGAGCGACTGGAAGCCCTCTTGAATGAATGGCGGGCTATACCTCCCCAACACGTGTCCTTGGGACGGATCAAACAGGCGGACGCGTACCAGCCCCGGAACGTTCGGCTTGCCCCATACAAGCAGCGTGGTCGCCTTGAGGAAGCCTCAGCCGAGCATGTGGCCGACCTGACGGCCAAACTTAGCGACGGCCGGGACCTCGAACCCCTGCTCTTGGCGCGCGTTGACGGCTCCCTCTACCTGATCGATGGGCACCACCGGTTGACGGCCTACCGCCGCGCAGGACGGGCGAGCGCACCCGCGCGAATCCGCGAGAGCACAAAGGCGGAAGCCCTCATGGCGTCAAAGGCCGCGAACTGCGACGGGGTCAAGCTGCCCATGCATGTGGAACAGCGTCGAGAGGCCGCGTGGCAATACCTAGCGATGCTGACAGACAACGGACGACGCGAACTGCCACCCGGGGTCTCCCTTCGCGCAATCGCTCGCATCTTTGGCGCAGGTAAGGACACGGTCGCCCGTATGCGGAAGAAGCTGCCCGAGGTGAACCCCAAGGACTTCACGGCTGCCGCCTGCGACCCTGGTACCGGTTGGCCACAGTGGAAGCACGTGAGGGGGAACACTTTTCGAGATCTGCAGCTGGAGATGCCTGAAGGCGAGCGCTTGGCGCGCCAAGCCGAACGTCTGGCGTCAAAGCTAGGGAAGGAAATCGACCGATACGGGCTCGATGCCTTCCTGCTCTCCCTGCGGCTACTCAGGAACGAGGCAATCGCGGCGGAGGCAGAGCGACTCAGCCAAAAGATGGCATCCGAGGACGGGGACTACTGAAACCCGCACCCAAGGCTCCCGCGCCGTCTCAAACTGAGCTGCTAGAGCGACATGAAGGGGATCAAGACTGTCGCTTTGCGACACCCCCTGAAATGTTCAGCGCAAATTTCCGAGCGGGCATTCGAAGAGACGGACGCGGCCTTGCCCCCCCCGTACCCCCATCTTCTGCCCGAGCGCGGACACGGCCTCTCCTGCCAAAGAGGGTCGGAAGCCCCGCACGAATGCGGACGCCCTCCCCTTACCACCCCTCCCTACGACAACCCCTGAGCCCGCCGGCACTCATGTGTTGGCGGGCCTTCTTCATTTGGAGTGACTGATGCACAACACCCGCACGGCCCAGCCACGCCTTATCCGCCTGAAGGAAGTCATGCACTTGACCGGCCTGTCGCGTTCGACCATCTACAGCATGATGGACGCCGGCACCTTCCCTCGACAGAGGAAGGTGACGCCAACCATCGCGGTGTGGTCGGAAGCGGAGGTCCTCACCTGGGCGGCAAGGGTGCTAGGTCAAGACTGCGAAGAGGCAGCCACAGCGGCCTAGCAACCCACAAACGGCCACCGAACGGCCACCGCGTCGAGGGTGCGCCAACGAAAAAGGACTTGCATCTCTGCAAGCCCTTGAAAAATTTGGTGGCCGGGGAGGGAATCGAACCCCCGACACGGGGATTTTCAATCCCCTGCTCTACCAACTGAGCTACCCGGCCATACGCCGCGGCGCTGGGCCGTGCGAGCCCGCCATGATACGGATGCGACGGGGGCGCGGCAAGCCACCGTCCGGCCGCGCCGCTCGCGCCCCGTGTCGCGCCGACGGCCACCACCGCCACGCCCCCCGGTCGGGCCCGCCACGGCGCCCTGCCCGACGGCTTCGCGCGTTCCTGCACACCCGCCCGCCACCGCCCCGGCCGCGTCCGTACGTCGTAGTATCCTGCGCCGGTCCTTGAACAGCGGGGAGACGAGATGATGCGTGGATGGCGCGTGCCGGCGCTCGTGTCGGCGGTGGTGCTTCTGGCCGTGCTGGCCGGCTGTTCCAGCGGCGGCACGCCGCGCCGGGTGTCCGAGCCGGCCGCAAGCATCCAGCAGCTCACCGTGCAGGCCGACGGCAGCTGGTCGGTCGACCTGCGCCTGCAGAACTACAGCAGCATGCCAATGCGCTTCGAGTCGGTGTCGCTCGCGATCCAGGTCGGCGGCGAGGATGCCGGTCCGCTCGAGGCGCAGCCGGCGCTGACGATCGGCCCCGAATCGGCCGATGTGGTGACGCTGCCCTTCGCGCCCTCCGCCAACGCCCGGCTGCTGCTGGCCGGCCGCCTGGCCGACGGCACGGGCACCAGCTATCGGCTGGAGGGCACCGTCCGCGCCGCCCCCGCCGACCGCGGCAAGGCCCGCGAGTACAAGGTCAGGCGCGACAGCCGCCTGAGTCCGGTCCCGGGCCTGCCCGGCGTGTTGCGCTGAGTTCTTCCCCCGCAGGTGTCCGCCCGATGAGCAGTTATTCCGCACCGCTGCACGAGATCCGCTTCACCCTGCACGACGTGCTGGGGGTGGAGGCCACGTTCCGCCAGCTCGGCTACGAGGATGCCGGCCGCGAGACGGTCGACGCGATCCTCGAGGAAGGCGCGCGCTTTTGCGAAAGCGTGCTGGCGCCGCTCAACCAGGTCGGCGACCGCCACGGCGTGGGCTATGACGCCGACACCGGGAGCGTCACCACCGCGCCCGGCTTCAAGGAGGCGTACGCGCAGTTCACCGAAGGCGGCTGGGGCGGCCTCACCGCGCCGGCCGAGTACGGCGGCATGGGCATGCCCCACGCGCTCGGGCTGTCGATGGAGGAGATGATCAACTCCGCCAACCTGGCCTGGGGCAACTTCCCGCTGCTCTCGCACGGGGCCCAGAACGCCCTGCTCCACCACGGCGAGCAGTGGCAGCGCGAGGTGTTCCTGACCCGGCTGGTCTCGGGCGAGTGGACCGGCACCATGTGCCTGACCGAACCGCACTGCGGCACCGACCTCGGCCTGCTGCGCACCCGCGCCGAGCCCCGCGCGGACGGCACCTACGCGGTCACCGGCACCAAGATCTTCATCACCGCCGGCGAGCACGACCTCGCCCCGAACATCGTCCACCTGGTGCTGGCGCGCCTGCCCGACGCGCCGGCCGGCAGCAAGGGGATCTCGCTGTTCATCGTGCCCAAGTTCAAGGTCGCGCGCGACGGCAGCGTCGGCGAACGCAATGCCCTGCGCTGCGGCTCGGTCGAACACAAGATGGGCATCCACGCCTCGGCCACCTGCGTGATGAACTTCGACGGCGCCGAGGGCTACCTCGTCGGCCAGCCGCACCGCGGCCTGGCGGCGATGTTCACCATGATGAATTCCGCGCGCATCGGCGTGGGCATGCAGGGCCTGGGACTGTCCGAGCGCGCGCTGCAGAACGCGCTGCGCTACGCGCGCGAGCGGCTGCAGTCGCGCTCGCTTTCGGGTGCGAAGTTTCCCGACAAGCCCGCCGACCCGATCATCGTGCAGCCGGACGTGCGCCGGATGCTGCTCACCTGCAAGGCGCTGGTCGAGGGCGGCCGCGCGCTGGCCTACCATGCCGGGCTCCAGTTCGACCTGGCCGCGCACGGGGCCAGCGAGCAGGCGCGCAAGGACGCCGACGACCTGCTCGGCTTCCTCACGCCCATCGTCAAGGGCTGCCTCACCGAGTGGGGCGTGGAGTGCACCTACCATGCGCTGCAGTGCTTTGGCGGCCACGGCTACATCGCCGAGCACGGGATGGAGCAACTGGCCCGCGACGCGCGCATCACCACCCTCTACGAAGGCACCACCGGGATCCAGGCGCTGGACCTGATGGGCCGCAAGACCATGCAGCTGCAGGGCGCCGGGCTCAAGGTGTTCCTCGGCATGGTCCAGCGATTCTGCGAGCAGCACGCCGGCAACGCGGCGCTGGCCGAGTTCACCGGTCCACTGGCGGCCAAGGCGCAGGAGTGGCAGGCGCTGACCATGGCGATCGCCGGGCGTGCGGCGCGCGATCCCGAGGAGATCGGTGCGGCCGCCTACGACTACCTGTTCTATTCGGGCTACGTGGCCCTGGCGTACTGGTGGGCGCGGATCGTGGCAGCCGCCGACGCCTCATCGCAGCCGGAATCGTTCAAGGCCGCCAAACGCGAGACCGCCCGCTTCTTCTACGCCCGCCTGCTGCCGCGCACCCTGCTGCACAAGGCCGCGATCGACAGCGGCCCGGGCCCGCTGCTGGCGCTGGCGGCCGAACACTTCGACTGAGCCGCCGCTTGACCGCCCACCGCCGCGGCGCGACCAACGCCGCTCATGGGCAGCGCCGGGTGTCGATGCTGCAGCCGCGGCCCTGGCGGCGGCCCGCCAGCCGCGCCGCGGGTCGAGCAAACGCAATGGAATAGCGCTATGCTCGGGGACCGATGGAACCTGACAGAACGCAGTTCCACCCGGGCCTGGCCGGCGCCTTGCCGATTCCGGGCGCCCTTCCGCACCGGCTCGACTCGGTGCGGCTGCTCTCGCTCGACGCCCACGGCCGGGCCCTGAACTGGATCAGCTGGCAGGACGCCGCCTGCCTCTACGCGCGCGACGCGGTGGTCTGGACCCTGGGCGAACCC
Source organism: Luteimonas wenzhouensis (assembly GCF_007859305.1). Lineage (GTDB taxonomy): Bacteria > Pseudomonadota > Gammaproteobacteria > Xanthomonadales > Xanthomonadaceae > Luteimonas > Luteimonas wenzhouensis. The sequence goes on along the minus strand of NZ_VOHE01000003.1, from coordinate 394,402 downwards.
TACCTGAGCATCCGCGGCGGGATCAACCGCGGCACCGGCGCGCGCAGCGTGCTCGAACTGCACCCGATCATCGCCGCACGCGGCCACGTGCGCCCCCAGGCGCTCGACCCGACGCCGGCGCTGACCAACGCCTCGCTGTTCGCCCGCGACCACTACCTGTGCATGTACTGCGGCCGCGGGTTCGGCCGCCAGCAGCTCACCCGGGACCACGTGGTGCCGCTGTCGCAGGGTGGCCGCGACGTGTGGGAGAACGTGGTCTGCGCCTGCTTCCACTGCAATTCCCGCAAGGGCGGGCGGACCCCGCAGCAGGCCTCGATGCCGCTGCTGGCGGTGCCGTACCGGCCGAGCTGGATCGAGCACCTGATCCTGTCGAACCGCAACATCCTCGCCGACCAGATGGCGTTCCTGGAGGCGCACCTGCCGCGCCGCCGGCGCCAGTAGACGGTCGGCGGCGGCGCTGCCCGGGGTACCGGCCCTTTCGCGCGGCGCTGGTTTACACTCCCGCTACCTTCCTGAACGAAGCTCCAGCATGTCCCTGACCATTGGACTGGCCGGGATGGATCCGGCCACCGAAGCCGCGCTCAAGGCTGCCTTCCTGGAAGCCAACGAGCGCCTCTCCGGGCGCTGGCAGCTGCTCCCCGAGACCCAGGCCGACCACATCGTGGTGGACATGGACAGCATGTACGGCCCGATGAGCTGGCTGCGCCTGCATGCCTCGGGCAAGCGCGTGGTGGGGCTGACGTCCGCGTCGCGGGCGCAGACCGATTACCGCCTGGGGCGCCCATTCAGCGCCGACTCGTTCCTGGCCCTGCTCGAGGAGATCCAGGCCGGGGTGGACGCGTCCGGCGGCGACGGCGCCGCGGCCGGCGAGTCGACCCGGCCGGCCGAGGCCACGGCCGCCGCGCCGGAGCCGGCGCCGCCGGCCGCCACCGCCGCCACCGCCGCCACCGCCGCCACCGCCGCCACCGCCGCCACCGCCGCCACCGCCGCCACCGCCGCCACCGCCGCCTCGACGCCGACGCCGACGCCGACGCCGACGCCGACGCCCGCGGCCGCGCCAGCGGCGGAGCCGGAGCCGGCCGCGCCCGCCCCGTCCACCCTGTTCGCCTGGCTTACCGGCGGCCAACTGCGCGGACGCCTGCGCTTGCGCCGGGCGAGCGGCCCGACCCTGCTGATCGACGCCGAGACGCCCGCCTACCATGGTCCCGCGACGCTCAAGCCGTTGGCCCAGTATTTCGAAGGCGAGGTCGCGCAGGCCGACCTGGAGCCGCTCGACGACGCGGCCTGGGCGCAGGAAACGGCCGCCGCCGGCGACCCCCAGCCGCTGGCCCGGCTGGTCTGGCTCGGCGCCCTGGTGACCGGCAAGGGTCGCCTGCTGCCGGGGCACGATCCCGAGGCCCGCTACCAGCTCACCCGCTGGCCGCAGACCGAACGCGAGTTCCCGCGCCACTTCCGCATCGCCACCGCGATGATGAAGGGCCCGGCGACACTGCCGGAAATCGCCGCCGCCAGCGGGATCGCGATCGAGGAAATCGCCGATTTCGTGAACGCCAGCCTGGCCACCGGCGTGGCCGAAGCAGTGGCCGAACCACCGCCCGAGCCCGCTGCCCCGGCGCGCGGCGGCGGCCTGCTGGGCCGGCTGCGCGGACGCTAGCGGTTCGCTGAACGGGCTTCTGCGCGGCGCTTGCACCGCGCAGGATCTACAATGCGCGGATGATCGATTCCACGCGCTATCCGCGCCTCGCGCGCATCGACAGCCCGGCCGACCTGCGCCGTTTCGACGAAGCCGAGCTGCCGGCCGTCGCCGACGAACTGCGCGCCTACCTGATCGAGTCCGTCGGCAAGTCCGGCGGCCACTTCGGCGCGGGGCTGGGGGTGGTCGAACTGACCACCGTGCTGCACTGGATCTTCGACACGCCCGAGGACCGCATCGTCTGGGACGTCGGCCACCAGTGCTATCCGCACAAGATCCTCACCGGCCGCCGCGACACGATCCACACGGTCAAGCAGGCCGGCGGCGTGGCGCCGTTCCCCAAGCGCGAGGAAAGCCCGTACGACACCTTCGGTGTCGGCCACTCGAGCACCTCGATCTCGGCCGCGCTGGGCATGGCGGTGGCCAACGCGCGCGCCCAGGGCGCGCCCGCGCGCAAGGTCGTCGCGGTAATCGGCGACGGCGCGATGACCGCCGGCATGGCCTACGAGGCCCTCAACCACGCCGGCGGCATGGATCCCGAGCCGGACCTGCTGGTGATCCTCAACGACAACCGCATGTCGATCAGCGAGGCGGTCGGCGGGCTCACCCGGATGCTCGGCCGGATGACCGGCAGCGCCACGCTCAACCGCCTGCGCGAGGGCGGCAAGAGGCTGCTGGGCGACAAGAACAAGCCGCCTGCGCGCTTCGTGCGGCGCTGGGAGGAGCACTGGAAGGGCATGTTCGTGCCCTCCACCCTGTTCGAGGAAATGGGCTTCCACTACACCGGCCCGATCGACGGCCACAACGTCAAGGCGCTGGTCGACACCCTGCGCACGCTCAAGGGCCTCAAAGGTCCGCAGCTGCTGCACGTGATCACCACCAAGGGCAAGGGCTACGAACGGGCCGAGGGCGACCAGATCGGCTACCACGCGGTCACCCCGTTCGATCCCTCGCGCGGCGTGGTGCCCAAGGCCGGGCCGTCGCGCCCGACCTACACCGACGTGTTCAGCGACTGGCTGTGCGACATGGCCGCGGCCGACCCGCGGCTGATGGGCATCACCCCCGCGATGCGCGAGGGTTCGGGCCTGGTGCGCTTCTCCAGGGAATACCCCGAACGCTACTTCGACGTCGCGATCGCCGAGCAGCACGCGGTGACCCTGGCCGCGGGCATGGCGTGCGAAGGCGCCAAGCCCGTCGTCGCGATCTATTCGACCTTCCTGCAGCGCGGCTACGACCAGCTCGTGCACGACGTGGCGATCCAGGACCTCGACGTGCTGTTCGCGATCGACCGTGGCGGCGTGGTCGGCCCGGACGGTGCCACCCACGCCGGCAACCTCGACCTGAGCTACCTGCGCTGCGTGCCGAACATGGTGGTCATGGCGCCAGCGGACGAACGCGAGTGCCGGCAGATGCTGAGCACCGGCTTCCGGCACGAAGGACCGGCCGCGGTGCGCTATCCGCGCGGCACCGGCCCCGGCGTCGCCGCGGGCGACGCGCTGGACTCGCTGCCGATCGGCAAGGCCGAGGTCCGGCGCCACGGCTCCCGCCTCGCCCTGCTGGCCTTCGGCGCCCTGGTGCCGGCGGCCGAGCAGGTCGGCGCCGAACTGGGCCTGACCGTGGTCAACATGCGCTTCGTCAAGCCGCTCGACCGCGCGCTGCTGCTCGAGCTCGCGCAGTCCCACCAGGGCTTCGTCACCCTCGAGGACAACGTGGTGATGGGCGGCGCGGGGTCGGGCGTGCTCGAACTGCTGCACGCCGAAGGCGTGCTGCTTCCGGTCCTGCAGCTCGGGCTGCCGGACGCGTTCCAGCACCACGCCAGCCGCGAGGCGCTGCTGGCCGAGGCCGGGCTGGACGCAGCCGGCATCCGTGCCGCGATCCTGCGGCGCTGGCCCGGACAGGAAGACCAGCGCACGCTGCTCAGCGCATCGGGCTGAAGGACGGAAGGCAGGGACGCCGTGGGATCGCGGGGCCGGCGACACCGGGCCCGGGCGTTGCGGGACATCTGGCACGGGGGGAGTCGATGAGTGCGAAGGCGACAGCTGCGGCCACCGGCCGCGGCCATGCGGTGCCCCGCGGGGCGGATCGCCTTCCGTGGCTGACCTACCGCTTCCGCCTGCTGGGCATGGGTCTTGGCGGCCTGTGCATCGGCGCGGTGCTGCTCGAGAACGGCGCGAACCCGCCGACCTGGGGCCTGCTGGCCTTCACCGCCCTGCTCTGGCCGCACCTGGCGCTGCAGGTCGCGCGGCGCAGCGCGTCGCCCTACCGCGCCGAACGCCGCAACCTGTTGCTGGATTCGGCCCAGGCCGGGTTCTGGGTGGCGATGATGCAGTTCAACCTGCTGCCTTCGGTGCTGCTGTTCACCCTGGTGACGGTGGACAAGATCAGCACCGGGATCCCGCGCCTGTGGCTGTGGTCGCTGCCGGCGTTCGCCTCCGGCCTGCTGTGCGGCGCGCTCGCGACCGGCTTCGCGGTCCGGCTGGAGACCAGCATGACCGAGCTGCTGTTCTCGCTGCCGGTGCTCACCATCCACACGATCGGCGTGGCCCTGGCCGTCAGCCACATGGGGCAGCAGATCCGCGAGAAGAACCGGCAACTGGACGAACTCAGCCGCACCGATTCGCTGACCGGGCTGCACGTGCGCCGCCACTGGCTCAAGCTCGCCGACCGCGCCCTGCGCCAGCATCGCGAGGAAGGCGTGCCGATGACCTTGTTGCTGCTCGACATCGACCACTTCAAGGTGGCCAACGACCGCCACGGCCATTCGCAGGGCGACGAGGTGCTGCGCACCGTGGCCGCGGCGATCCGCGCCACCGTCGGCGAGGCCGGCGAGGCCGGCCGCTACGGGGGCGACGAATTCGGGCTGGTGCTGCCGGGGACCACGCCGGCCCAGGCGCGCGCGCTGGCGGAGTCGCTGCTCGAGGCGATCCGGCAGGCTGGCGTCGCCGCCCTGCCCGGCGCGCGCCTGACCGCCAGCATCGGCATCGCCCCGGCGCGCGCGACGCACGCGACGGTCGAGCAGTGGATCGACGAGGCGGACGTCGCCCTGTACCGGGCCAAGGACGCCGGCCGCGACCGGATCGGCGCCTGAGCGCCCAGGCGTTCTCGCCGGCGTCGCGACGCGGGAGACAGGCGGCGGGCCGGCACGGTCAACGCTGCAGCGCCCCCAGGCGCGACAGGTCCGCGGCCAGCGCCGACTCCTGCGGGAGCAGCTCGAAGCCCTCCCAGACGAAGCCGGGGGCGACCACGCACGTGACCAGCGCATGGCGATCGAGGGCGCGCGCGGACTGCCAGAGCCCGGCAGGGACGATGTGCGTGGTCGCGTATCCCGCTGCCGCCGGCCCCAGCACGTGGACATCGACCGCGTCGCTGCCTTCGCGGTGCAGCAGCAGTTCCAGCGCGCCCCCTGCATCCCAGTGCCAGGACTCGTCGGCGTCGACGCGATGCCACGCACTGCGCGTGCCGGCCTCGAGCAGGTAGCGGATCGCCGTCATCGCCGGCCGCCGCAGCCCGCGTACGACGACCTCGGTCGCCGAGGCATGGATGCGACGGTAATGCCCGCCCTCGGGGTGCGGTTCCAGCCCGAGGGCATCGATCCAGTGGCGCGCGGAGTCCGCCATGGCCCAAGTATCGGGCATCGCGGACGCCGGCGGCGGCCCTCCCGGGTGACGGCGTGTCGCCCTGTGGCGCCATCACGCCCGAGGGCCTGTTCCGCGACCCGGTCGCGACGCAGTCCCCTCCGCGCGATGCGCTGGACCTGCCGGGACGCGGGCTTTCACATCTCCTTCACAATCCCAACACGTACTCCAACGGACCCTTGAGTCGCGCCGGGGCCGCGCGACGCAATCCCCGCTATATTCGCCCCGTCCCTGACGAAGGAGCATCCGAAATGTCCGTAAGCAAGCGACACCTCAAGGCAAGCGTGCTCGGCGTGGCGATCGTTGCCGCCGCCGGCCTGTCCGGCTGTGCGACCTACGCCGACGAGTTCGCGACGATCAACTCGCGCCTCGACCAGCTCGACTCGCGGGTGCAGAGCGCCGCGCAGAGCGCCGAATCGGCCAACCAGTCGGCGCAGCAGGCCAACCAGCGGCTCGACCAGATCGAGAGCCGCGTCCAGCAGCTCGAAGCGGCTCCGCGCCGCGCGCCGCGCGGCTGATCGTCCGGCGCAGTCCGCGACGTCGGTCCAACTGGACCGGTGGCCACCCCGGCCACCGGTCCTTGGACATCGTCCGCCCCGTTGAATGAGGAACCTCCCCATCCGAACACGCATGCTTCCTGCCTACCGCGCGTTCCGTGGCGCGCTGCTGCACGCAGTCGCAGTGACATGCCTGGCCGTGGCTGGCGCCGGAACCGTCGCAGCCCAGCCCACCCCCGCGGTCGACGAGCTCCCGCCTGGCCAGGAAGTCTCCGACACGGTCATCGAACTCGCCGGCTGGATCGTCGCCACCGGCGACAACCAGGGGTATCCGTTCGCCATCATGGACAAGCAGGCCGCCCAGGTCCTGGTGTTCGGGGGCGACGGGCGGCTCCGTGGCGCGGCTCCCGGACTGTTCGGTTCGGCGATCGGCGACCACACCGCGCCGGGCATCGCCGGACTCGCGCTGCGCGAGATCCCCGGCCGCGATCGCACCACGCCGGCGGGCCGCTTCATCGGCGGATTCGGTCCGTCGATCGACGCCGGCCGCGTACTGTGGGTCGACTACGATTCCGCGGTCTCGATGCATCCGACGGCGACCGGAGTACCCGCCGAGAGGCGGCCGGAACGCCTCGCCTCGCCGACACCCGAGGACAACCGCGTCACCCACGGCTGCATCAACGTTTCGCCGGGGTTCTACGAGCACGTCGTGACTCCCGCCTTCGAGCGTGGCGGCGTGTTCTACATCCTCCCGGAGACGCTTGCGCTCGAAGAGGTGTTCCCCGAGTTCGCCCGGAGCCGGGACGTGGCGCAACGCGGCAAGCGGCGGGGCGCCCGCGCGGCCGCCGGCCGCTGAGCCGCGACGCAAACGGCCTGCGACGGAATTTCCACCCGGCGCATCGTCCGCTGGAGGCTGCCGCCGCACGGCCGGTCCGGATCCGGCCAGCCTGCCGCCAGCCTGTCCCGCGCGCGCCACGACCGGTCCGGGGCAGCAGAACGGCCAAGAAAAAAGCCCCGGATGCACACGGGGCTTTTCCGTGTTCCGGGCGCGACCCGGAACGGCGTGTTGGTCGGGGTAGCCGGATTCGAACCGACGACCACTTGTCCCCCAGACAAGTGCGCTACCAGGCTGCGCTATACCCCGGTGTGGCCGGGCATTATACCCCGGCGCGCGTCGCCGGGCGCGGATCGGCCACGGGTCCGCGGCCGGCGCCCTCTCAGCGTTTGAGCAGCTGCAGGATTTCCTCGAGCTCCATCCGCACCTGGCGCACGATCTGGCTGCTCAAGGTGGACTCGCGCCGCGCGGCCTCGCCCTCCAGCCGCTGCCGGGCGCCGCCGATGGTGTAGCCCTGCTCGTACAGCAGGCCGCGGATCTGGCGCACCATCAGCACGTCATGGCGCTGGTAGTAGCGGCGGTTGCCGCGGCGCTTGACCGGGTTCAGGCTCGGGAACTCGGTCTCCCAGTAGCGCAGCACGTGCGGCTTGACGTCGCACAGCTCGCTGACCTCGCCGATGGTGAAGTAGCGCTTGGCCGGGATCGGCGGGAGCTCGCGGTTACTGCCGGGGTCAAGCATCGCCCGGTCCCGTGTAGGTTTCCACCCGTTCCTTGAGCTTCTGGCCCGGGCGGAAGGTGACCACGGTGCGGGCGGAGATCGGGATCTCCTCGCCGGTCTTGGGGTTGCGGCCCGGGCGCTCGTTCTTGCGCCGCAGGTCGAAGTTGCCGAAGCCCGACAGCTTGACCTGGCGGCCACCCTCGAGGGCCTCGCGCAGCGCGGTGAAAAAGGCGTCCACGAATTCCTTCGCCTCCCGCTTGTTGAGCCCCACTTCCTCGTAGAGCTTCTCGGCCATCTCGGCTTTGGTCAACGCCACGCTGTCCCCCAAGGCAACTCAGCTTCTGATCCGGGCGCCGTGTTCGTCCCGCAGCGCGGCCATGATGGCGGCCACCGCGCGATCCACGTCGCCATCGGTGAGAGTGCGGGATTTATCCAGCAGAATCAAGCCGGTTGCGAGACTTCTGAATCCCGGATCGACCCCCTTTCCGAGATAACGGTCGAACAGCCGCACTTCGGACAGCAGCGGGCCCCCGGCGCGCCGGATGGTGGCCTCCAGGGCACTCCAGGGCACCGTATCCGGGGCGACGAACGCGATGTCCCGGCGGACGGACGGGTAGCGCGACAGGGCCTGGGGACGCGGAATGGCGCGCCGGCACAGCGGGGCCAGGTCCAGCTCGAAGCCCAGCACCGGTCCGTCGAGGTCCAGCGCGCGCAGCAGGCGCGGGTGAAGTTCCCCGATCCAGCCCAGCCGCGCCTCGCCGCCGTCCACCCGCCAGACATCGGCGCTGCGGCCGGGATGCCCGTGCGGCGCGTCGCTGCGGCGGTAGTCGAGCACGGCACCCGCGCAGGCGGCCAGGCTGTCCAGGTCGCCGCGCAGGTCGTGGAAGTCGGCCGCGCGCGCGGGTTCGCCCCACTGCTCGGCGCGCGCGTCGCCGTGGATCGCGGCGGCGATGCGCGCCGTCTCCACCGGCGCTTCGCCCGGCCCGGCGGCGGCGAATACCTTGCCCAGCTCGAACAGGCGCACGCGCGACTGCTGCCGCGCGAGGTTGCGGCCGAGCGCCGAGACCAGCCCCGGCAGCAGCATGGTGCGCATCACGCCCAGCTCGGCGCTGAGCGGATTGGACAGCGGCACGCTGCCGGTCGCGGCCTGCCAGTGGTCGAGCAGCTGGGCGTCGACGAAGGCGAAGCACAGCGCCTCGTGGTAATCGCGCGCCACCAGCTGCGCGCGCAGGGTGTCCTCGGCCACGCGCGTCTCGCTGGGCGCGGCGATGCGGGCCGCGCCGCCCGGCAGCGTGGTGGGGATGGCATCGTAGCCGTGGATGCGGGCGACCTCCTCGATCAGGTCCTCCTCGATCGCCACGTCGAAGCGGCGGCTCGGCGGCAGGACCCGCCAGCCCCCGGCCACGTCCTCGACCTCCATGCCCAGGGCGCGCAGGATCCGCGCGACCTCGGCGTCCGGCACCTGCAGGCCCAGCACTCGGGCCAGGCGGGCGCGGCGCAGCAGGATCGGCCGTGGCTGCGGGAGGTGTTCTTCCAGCGCGGCCTCGACCACGGGGCCGGGGCGGCCACCGGCGATGTCCAGGACCAGGCGGGTCGCCACTTCGATCGCGGTGCGCGGCAGCTGCGGATCGACGCCGCGCTCGAAGCGGTGCGCCGCGTCGGTATGCATGCCCAGGCGCCGGCTGCGGCCGATGATCGCGGCGGGCGCGAAGTGCGCGGCTTCCAGGAACACGTTGCGGGTGGCGTCGGTGACGCGGGTATCCATGCCGCCCATCACGCCGGCCAGCGCCACCGGGCGGTCGGCGTCGGTGATGGCGAGGAACTCGCCGTCCAGCTCCACCTCGCGCCCGTCGAGCAGCACCAGGCGCTCGCCGGCGCGGGCGCGACGCACGCCGACCGGACCCTTGAGCAGGTCGCGATCGAAGGCGTGCATCGGCTGGCCGAGTTCGAGCATCACGTACTGGGTAACGTCGACCAGGAAGCTCACCGGGCGCACGCCGCTGCGGCGCAGGCGCTCGGCCATCCACACCGGCGTGCGCACGCGCGCGTCCACGCCCTCGATCACGCGGCCGACGTAGCGCGGCGCATCGGCCCCGGCGCCGAGTTCGATCGGCAGGGTGGCCGTGCCGGTCGCGGCCACCGGCGTGGCGTCGTGGTCGGCGACCGTGCCACCGAGCGCGGCGGCCACGTCGTAGGCGATGCCGCGCACGCTGAAGCAGTCGGCGCGGTTCGGGGTGAGCTTGATCTCGATGCTGGCGTCGGGCAGGCCGAGGTATCCGGCCAGCGGCGCGCCCACGGGGGCGTCGTCGGGCAGCTCCATCAGGCCCGAGGCATCGGCGTCGATGCCCAGCTCCTTCGCCGAGCAGAGCATGCCGTTGGACTCGACGCCGCGCAGCTTCGCGGCCTTGATCGTGAGGTCGCCCACACGCGCGCCCACCAGCGCCAGCGGCGCCACCAGCCCGGCGCGGGCGTTGGGCGCGCCGCACACGATCTGCAGTGGCTCGCCCTGGCCGGCGTCGACGCGGCAGACCTGCAGCCGGTCGGCCTGCGGATGCTTTTCGGCCGAGAGGATGCGCGCCACCACCACGCCGTCCAGGTCCTGGCCGAGTTCGGCCACGTCCTCGACCTCCAGGCCGATCGCGGTCAACACCGCCGCCAGGCGCTCGCGGCCGGCGTCGGTGGGCACGTGCTGGCGGAGCCAGTTCTCGCTGAACTTCATGCTGGATTCCCGTGATCAGTCGTCGCTGGCGGGCGGCGCGCCGGACCCGCGCCGCCGGCCATTGCCTCAGGCGAACTGCCTGAGGAACCGCAGGTCGTTGTCGAAGAACGCGCGCAAGTCGTCCACGCCGTAGCGCAGCATCGCCAGCCGCTCCACGCCCATGCCGAAGGCGAAGCCGGTGTAGCGCTCCGGGTCGATGCCGACCGCGCGCAGCACGTTCGGGTGGACCATGCCGCAGCCCAGCACCTCCAGCCAGCGGGTGCTGCCGTCCGGGCGCTGCCAGGCGATGTCGACCTCGGCGCCGGGCTCCACGAACGGGAAGTAGCTGGGGCGGAAGCGCATCTCGAAATCGCGCTCGAAGAACGCGCGCACGAACTCGGCCAGCGTGCCCTTGAGGTCGGCGAAGGTGGAGTGCTCGTCCACCAGCAGGCCCTCGCACTGGTGGAACATCGGCGAGTGGGTCTGGTCGGAGTCGGAGCGGTACACCTTGCCCAGCGCGATCATCCGCAGCGGCGGCCCGCTCTTGCTGGCGACCGCCTCACCCATGTAGCGCACCTGCACGCCCGAGGTGTGGGTGCGCAGCAGGCGCCCGTCACCGAAGTAAAAGGTGTCGTGCATGGCGCGCGCCGGATGGTGCGGCGGGAAATTCAGCGCCTCGAAGTTGTGCCAGTCGTCCTCGATCTCCGGGCCGTCGGCCAGGTCGTAGCCCAGGCGGCCGAAGATGTCGGCCATGCGCTGCATGGTGCGGCTGATCGGGTGGACGGTGCCGCGGCCGGGGTCGCGGCCGGGGAGGGTCACGTCGATCGACTCGCCGGCCAGGCGCGCGTCGAGCTCGGCGTCCTCGAGCTCCGCGCGGCGCGCGGCCAGCGCGCGGGTCACCGCGTCGCGCACCCGGTTGATCGCCTCGCCCGCGGCCTTGCGCTCCTCCGCGGGCAGGGTGCCCAGCGCCTTGAGCCGGGCGGTGATGCTGCCACCCTTGCCCAGCAGCGCCACGCGCAGCCCCTCCAGCGCGTCGGCGCTGGTGGCCGCGGCGATGTCCTGCATCGCCTGCTTCGACAGTGACTCGATGTCGCTCATCGAACGCCCCTTGCGTTCCGGGCCGCGGCCCGGTTGGCGGCCGGTTCCCGCCACGGCGCCGCCGGCCGCGGGTCCCGACCCGGTTCCGGTCCCCGCGCCGCGGACCCCGCGCGCGCCGACCGGCCCTGGAAAAACGAATGGGGAAGGACTTGCGCCCTTCCCCATGCGTGTACCACCTGGTCTCCCGACAGCCGGCCGCGCGCGTGCGGCGGCCGCGCCGGGACACGTGACATTACGCCGCGAGCGCGCCCTTCGCCTTCTCGGCCAGGGCCGTGAACCCGGCCGCGTCGTGCACGGCGATGTCCGCCAGCACCTTGCGGTCCAGGGTGATGCCGGCCTTGGACAGCCCGTTCATGAAACGGCTGTAGCTCAGCCCGTTGGCGCGGGCGGCGGCATTGATGCGCGTGATCCACAGGCTGCGGAAATTGCGCTTCTTCTGCTTGCGGTGGATGTAGGCGTACTGCTGGGCCTTGATGACCGCCTGCTTGGCGACGCGGAAGACCTTGCGCCGGGCGTTGTAGTAGCCCTTGGCACGGGCGAGGACCTTCTTGTGGCGACGACGCGCCTGCACGCCACGCTTGACTCTTGCCATGGTTCAGCCCTCCTCAGAGATACGGCAGCATGCGGTCCAGACGGCCTGCGTCCTCGGCGCGGACGTGGTTCGTCTGCCGGAGGTTGCGCTTCCGCTTGGTCGCCTTCTTGGTGAGGATGTGGCTGCGGTTGGCGTGGCCCGCCTTGTACTTGCCGGAAGCGGTCTTCCGGAAGCGCTTGGCCGCGCCCCGATGCGTCTTGATCTTGGGCATTGCGATGTCCTTGGGGTCGTTTCGAGTACTGGCCCGGGCGGCGCCGATCGTCGGCACGCTTTCCATCCTGCCTGGCCGGTTTGCAAGCCACTGGTCCCGAAGGAGCCGGGGGCGGGTCCGAAGGCCTCGCGGCCTGTCCCCGGACGAACCGGGCCGGCCATTATGCCCGCTGCCGGTTTTGGGCGCAATCGATGCGCCTTCGCTGACTCCCCCCGCTTGCGGGGAGGGCCGGGGCCGGAGCGTGGGGCGGGCCGGGGCGGGGCGCCCGAAAAACGAAGCGCGCCTGGGGGCGCGCTCTCCATCCTGCCCTCCCCCGCCCGCGGGGGTGGGGAGGGCCGGTACGCGGGCCGCGCCCGCGGTTACTTCTTCTTGGGGGCGATCATCATCACCATCTGCCGGCCTTCCAGGCGGGGGCGCGACTCGATCACGATGTCCTCGCCCAGGTCGGCCTCGATGCGGGCGGCCATCTCCCGGCCCAGTTCCTGGTGGCTCATCTCGCGGCCACGGAAGCGGATGTTGACCTTGATCTTGTCGCCTTCCTCCAGGAAGCCGCGCATCTTGCGAAGCTTGATCTGATAGTCGCCCTCGTCGGTGACGGGGCGGAACTTCACTTCCTTGATCTCGACCTGCTTGGACTTCTTCTTGGCCTCGTTGGCGCGCTTTTGCTGCTCGAACTTGAACTTTCCGAAGTCCATGATCTTGCAGACCGGGGGATCCGCATTGGGCTGGATCTCCACCAGGTCGAGGCCTTCTTCCTCGGCCATCTGCAGTGCTTCGTCGCGCGACAGTACGCCGACCATCTCACCATCGGAACCGATCACGCGTACGCGGGGCACGCGGATCTCGCTGTTGCGGCGATTCTGCTTGTCTTGGGTGCTAATACGAGGTCTCCGGAAATGGGGATACCGGGGGCGCCACCGGGCGCCCGCCGTGCGGGATGGGACGGATTTTTAACGGAATCCGGCCGCGATACAACCGTCAGGGGCGGGATTCTTCCGCCAGCCGGGCGGCAAAGGCGTCCACCGGCATCGCACCCAGGTCCTCGCCGGACCGGGTCCGGACCGCCACCGCCCCCGCCTCCCGCTCGCGGTCCCCGACCACCAGCAGGTAGGGCACCCGCTGCAGGGTGTGCTCGCGGATCTTGTAGCCCACCTTCTCGTTGCGGGTATCCGATTCTACCCTGAATCCCTTTGAATTCAAAAACTTGGCTGTCTTCTCCACCGCCTCGGCCTGGGCATCGGTGATGTTCATGACCACCGCCTGGACCGGGGCCAGCCAGGCCGGGAAGGCGCCGGCGTGGTGTTCGATCAGGATCCCGATGAACCGCTCCATGGAGCCGACGATGGCCCGGTGCAGCATCACCGGGTGGCGGCGCTGGCTGTGCTCGTCCACGTACTCGGCGCCCAGGCGGCCGGGCATCATGAAGTCGACCTGCATGGTCCCCAGCTGCCAGGTGCGGCCGATGGCGTCGCGCAGGTGGTACTCGATCTTGGGCCCGTAGAACGCGCCCTCGCCCGGCAGCTCCTGCCACTCCACCCCGGAGGCGCGCAGGGCCGAGCGCAGGGCCTCCTCGGCCTTGTCCCAGGTGGCGTCGTCGCCCAGCCGGTTCTCCGGGCGCAGGGCGATCTTGATCCGGATGTCCTCGAAGCCGAAGTCGGCGTAGACCTTCAGCGCCTGGGCGTGGAACGCGCGGACCTCGGACTCGACCTGCTCCTCGGTGCAGAACACGTGGCCGTCGTCCTGGGTGAAGCCGCGCACGCGCAGGATGCCGTGCAGCGCGCCCGAGGGCTCGTTGCGGTGGCAGGAGCCGAACTCGCCGTAGCGGATCGGCAGGTCGCGGTAGCTGTGCAGGCCCTGGTTGAACACCTGCACGTGGCCCGGGCAGTTCATCGGCTTCACCGCGTAGGTCCGCTTCTCGGACTCGGTGAAGAACATGTTGTCCTTGTAGTTGTCCCAGTGGCCCGAGCGCTTCCACAGCTCGACGTCGAGGATCTGCGGGCAGCGCACTTCGCCGTAGCCGGTCTCGCGGTACACGCGGCGCATGTACTGCTCGACCACCTGCCACAGCGCCCAGCCTTTGGGATGCCAGAACACCAGGCCCGGCGCCTCCTCCTGCAGGTGGAACAGGTTCTGCTGCTTGCCGATCCGGCGATGGTCGCGCTTCTCGGCCTCCTCGATCCGCTGGATGTAGGCCTTGAGCTGCCTGTCGTCGGCCCAGGCGGTGCCGTAGATGCGCTGCAGCTGTTCGTTCTTCGAGTCGCCGCGCCAGTACGCGCCGGAAATGCGCAGCAGCTTGAAGTGCTTCAGGAAGCGGGTGTTGGGCACGTGCGGGCCGCGGCACATGTCCACGTATTCCTGGTGGTGGTACAGGCCCATCGCGGTGACCTCCGGGCCCATGTCCTCGATCAGGCGCAGCTTGTAGTCCTCGCCGCGGGCCTTGAACACCTCGATGACCTCGTCGCGCGGGGTCATCTTCTTGACCACCTCGTAGTCCTGGGCGATCAGCTCGCGCATGCGCTGCTCGATCGCGGCCATGTCCTCGGGCGTGAACGGGCGCTCGTGCCAGATGTCGTAGTAGAAGCCGTCCTCGATCACCGGGCCGATCACCATCTTGGCGTCAGGGTAGAGCTGCTTGACCGCGTGGCCAACCAGGTGCGCGCAGGAGTGGCGGATGATCTCCACGCCCTCTGGATCCTTCGGGGTGAGGATCTGCAGCGTGGCGTCGCGGTCGATAAGGTCGCAGGCGTCGACCTGGCGGCCGTCGACCTTGCCGGCCACGGTGGCCTTGGCCAGGCCGGGACCGATCGAACGGGCGACGTCCATGACCGTCACCGGGTGCTCGAACTCGCGCTTGCTGCCGTCTGGGAGGGTGATCGTGATCATGTGCGGGCGGGGTCGGGGGGCTGGGGATCGAGAGGCACGGACGGGTCGGCGGGATCAGCGGGCCGGCCTGGACGCACCGCGCCGCGGCCACAAAAAAGGCGCCACGAGGGCGCCCTGCCGGGAGGCCTCGTGCGGGATCAGCGCTGGGCGTTGCTAGTGTCCATGTCGCACACTCGGCCGGCGCGCGCGCGGGCCACCTTGTTTGCGGTCGTGACGTCGCGATTCTAGCCGAAATCGCGGCCGCACGGCGGTGGACGCGGCCTCCCGGGGGCGGCGCCCCGCCCACCGGCGACGCTCCGGCCGCCGCGGCCGTGGCATCATCCGGGCATGACCATCCGCGGCCGGCCCACCTCGCTGGACATCGCCTACCTGGCGGGCGTGTCCCAGCCCACCGTCTCGCGCGCCCTGCGCGGCAGTCCGATGGTGAGCGAGGAGACCCGCAAGCGCATCCTCGCCATCGCCGAGCAACTCAATTACAAGGTCGACAAGAACGCCTCGGGGCTGCGCCGCCAGTACGCCGGCACCCTGGCCCTGCTGCTGTTCGAGGACCCGACCGCGGACGAATCCCACATCAACCCCTTCTTCCTGCCCATGCTGGGATCGATCACCCGCACCTGCGCGCGCCACGACCGCGACCTGCTGGTCTCGTTCCAGCAGCTCTCCGACGACTGGCACGCCGAGTACGGCGACAGCCACAAGGCCGACGGACTGATCCTGCTGGGATACGGCGACTACCTGGCCTACGAGGGCAAGCTGGCCAAGCTGGTCGAACGGGGCACGCCGTTCGTGCGCTGGGGCGCGGTGATGCCCGAACAGCCGGGAGTGTCGATCGGCTGCGACAACTTCGGCGGCGGCCGCCTGGCCGGCGCGCACCTGGCCGCGCTGGGCTACCGGCGGATCGCCTTCCTGGGCGATGCCTCCGAGCACTACCCCGAGTTCCTCGACCGCTTCGCCGGCTGCGACGCCGCGCTGCGCGAGGCCGGCGGCGAAGGACTGGACCGCGCGCTCCAGGTCGATGCCGAAAGCGCCGAGCACTGCGGGTACGCCGCGGCGGTCGCCCTGCTCGAACGCGGGCTGCCGTTCGAGGCGGTGTTCGCGGCCAGCGACCTGATCGCGATCGGCGCGATGCAGGCCTTCCGCGAGCGCGGCCTGCGCATCCCCGGCGACGTGGCCGTGGTCGGCTTCGACGACATCCCCGCCGCGCGCATCGCCAGCCCGACCCTGACCACCGTGGTCCAGGACACGATCCGCGCCGGCGAGTTGCTGGTCGATGCGCTGGTGCGGCTGATCGCCCGGGAGCCGGTGGAGAGCGTGCGGATGCCGGCCTCGCTGGTGGTGCGCGAATCCACCGGCGGTGCGCCGGCGCCGCCCGTCCACGGCACGGGCGGGCAATAGGACGCGAACTCCGACTCCCTGCGCCGACCGGCGCGGGGCTCGCTCAGGCCAGGCCGACGCCGCGCATCACCCGGGCGTCGTCTCCGCACCTGCGCCGTGCGCCCGCGCCTCCATCCGCCGCAGCAGCAGCTCCCGCAGGGCCGGCGCCTCCACCGGCGCATCGCGCAGCAGCACGCGCACGCCGTGCGCCGGCACCTGGAGTTCGATGCGCTGGCCGATCTCCACGCGCGAACCGTCGAAGGCGTCGCGCCAGTCGCCCGGCTGCACCAGCGCATCCACGGTGACGGTCCGCGGCGCGTCGCCCTTGTTGAGCAACACCAGCGCGGTCTGGGCCACGCCCTCGTGCTGGAACACGCGGTAGAAGGCGGCGGTCTCGCCCTCCAGCAGCAGGTTCACCTGTATCCCGCGCTGCAGCGCCGGCGTCTCGCGGCGCAGCCGCGCGATCCGGCGCAGCTGCTGGTGGATCACGCTGTCCTTCGCCGCGTCGATCCGCTCCTGGCCGAAGTAGCTGCGGTTGCCCGCATGCTCGGCGCGGCCACGCATGAAGCCGACCTCCGAGCCGTAGTAGACCACCGGGATCCCGCGCGCGGTGAACAGCCAGTTGTGCGCGTCGATGAAGCCCTCGTCGCTGGCGTCCATGCGCGGCATGTCGTGGTTGTCGTAGAAGGTGGCCAGCTCGTACACGTTCGCGTACGGGCCGTCCTCGAGGAACAACGCCGGCTCCAGCCGCTCGAAGCCGGCGTTTTTGCGGCCGAAGACCTCTTCCATGGCCTGCTTCATCGGGAAGTCGAGCACGCTGACCTCGCCATGGCCCGGGCGGGTGTGGATCGCGATGTTCGCCGCGTCGTAGTCGAAGGCCTCGCCGAACATGAAGAAACCGGGGCGCTTCTCGCGGATCCGCTCGCTGAAGCGCTGCCAGAACGAGGTCGGCATCCAGGCGATGGTGTCGATGCGGAAGGCATCCGCGCCCTGGTCGATCCAGTGGCCATAGGCCTCGACCAGGTACTCGAGCACGGCCGGGTTGGAGGCGTCGAAGTCGCCAAGCTGGGCGAGGTTGCCGTCGTAGATCGAGCCCTGCCCGTCCGCGACCGGCCCGGTCGCGTTGTAGAACGCATGCAGCGGATTGCCGGCCGGGTCGAGCTGCGCCGGCGGCAGGTTCTGGTGGTCGGCCACGAGCCTGCCGTCGCGGTCGAACACCTGGCCGAACTGCGGCTGCGCCACCGGCATGGTCCAGGCCGGCGAACCGTGGTTGCCGACGATGTCGAGCACCAGCCTCATGCCGCGGCGGTGCAGCTCGCCGGCGAGGTCGGGGAATTCCATCCCCGGACTGGGCAGGTGCTCGTCGACCTTGAAGAAGTTCACGCCCCAGTAGCCGTGGTATCCGGTCTTGCCGCGGTCGGTGAGGATGCTGCCGCAGCCGGGCGGTTCGCCGCCGGTGAAGGCCTGGTCGGGGTTGTCCACCACCGGCGTGATCCAGACCGCGCTGAACCCCATGTCCTGGATGTAGTCGAGGTTGTCGGCCAGTCCGCGGAAGTCGCCGCCAAGGTAGCCGATGTTGCCCGACACCCCATCGCAGGGCGGCAGCGGGATGTCGAAGGTGCGGTGTTCCCCGCCCTGGTCGCGGTGGTCGTTGCCGGGGTCGCCGTTGACGAAGCGGTCGGTGACCACGAAGTAGACCGCCTCGCGCGCGAACGGCTCGAGCGTGCCGTGGATCTCGTCGGCAGGGGCCGTGGGCGCCGCACCGCAGGCGCACGCGGACAGCGCCGCCAGCAGCGGCAGCACGCGCGCTGCGCGGCGCGCCAGTGAAACGTCCCGGATGCCCATCACTGCACTCCTCCCGGCCATCATGCCCGTCCTGTCCCGCGCCCCGGCAGCCGCACCCGCAGCGCGCACAGCCCCGCGACCGCGAAGCAGGCGCCGCCCAGCACCAGCACCCGGACCGGCTCGCCGCCCAGCACGTGCGACAGCAGCACTCCCAGCACGCTCACCGCGACCAGCTGCGGGATGACGATGAAAAAGTTGAAGATGCCCATGTACACGCCCATCTTGGCCGCGGGCAGGCTGTCGGACAGCATCGCGTAGGGCAGCGACAGGATCGACGCCCAGGCGAAGCCCACGCCCACCATCGACAGCAGCAGCCACTGCGGGTCGCGGACCAGGGCCATCGAGGCCAGGCCGGCGCCGCCCAGCCACAGGCAGGCCAGGTGGCTGCCGCGCAGGCCCAGCGCGCGTACCAGCCACGGGATCGCGATCGCGGCCAGCGCGGCGAAGCCGTTGTAGGCGGCGAACAGCACGCCGACCCAGTTCGCGCCCTCGTTGTACGCCGCCGAGCCGGTGTCGGTGGCGCCGAAGTGCAGCGCGGTCACGGCGGGCGTGGTGTAGATCCACATGCAGAACAGGCCGAACCAGGAGAAGAACTGGACCACGGCCAGTTGCCGCATGGTGGCCGGCATCGCGTGCAGGTCGGTGGTGAGCGACGGCAGGATCGACCCCGCCGCCGCGCGTGGCGCCAGCAGCCGCAGCAGGCCGTAGGCCAAGGGCAGCGCCGCCAGCACGTAGAGCATGCGGTCCCATCCCTGGCGCCAGACCAGGACGAGGCCCACCACGCCAACCAGCAGCCAGGGCACGCCGCCGGCCGCGCCCGGTACCGCCGCCGCGGCGCGATCGCCCGCGCCCTCCGGCTCGGCGTCGTCGAATGACGCCAGCACCTCCGGCGGGTACTCGCGCGTGGTCACGACCGTCCACAGCACCGCCAGCAGCAGCACCGCGCCGCCGGCGTAGAACGCCCAGCGCACCGTGTCGGGCACCTCGCCCGGCGCCGCGGTGTTGGCCACGCCCCACTTCGCCAGCAGCCACGGCAGCAGGCTGGCGACCACCGAGCCCACGCCGATGAAGAAGCCCTGCATCGCGTAGCCGGTCGGTCGCTGGCGCGAGGGCAGCTGGTCGCCAACGAAGGCGCGGAACGGTTCCATCGACACGTTCAGCGAGGCATCGAGGATCCACAGCATGCCGGCGGCGATCCACAGCTGCGGCGAGTTCGGCATCGCGAACAGTGCCAGGGTCGAGAAGACCGCGCCCCACAGGAAGTAAGGCCGGCGGCGACCCAGTCGGGTCCAGGTGCGGTCGGAGAAGTAGCCGATCACCGGCTGCACCAGCAGGCCGGTCAGCGGCGCGGCGATCCACAGGCCCGGCACCTGCTCCACCTCGGCGCCTAGGGTCTGGAAGATCCGGCTGACGTTCGCGTTCTGCAGCGCAAAGCCGAACTGGATCCCCAGGAACCCGAAGCACATGTTCCAGATCTGCCAGAACGACAGCTCAGGCTTGGACGACATGCAGCACGCGCTCCCCTTGGCAACGCGCGCATTGTCCCCGGATCGCGCGCCCGTGTCCTTGCCGCGCCGCAGCAGCGCCGGACCCGCCCGGTGCCTGGCGGATACGCGTCCCAGCCCTTGTTTCCAGGGCTTTTCGTGCATCGACGCCGGTGTACGTGGCGCATGGGCCGGTCGATCCATGCATACGTATTCATGGCCGCCGGCACGCGTCGCGCCGCTGCAGCACGCGGCCGTTGTGGAATAGTGCGCGCCACGGATCGTTCGAGGCCCCGGTGGCGATGCAGGTGACGAAGGACTGGTGGCGCGGCGCGGTGATCTACCAGATCTACCCACGCAGCTTCATGGACACCAATGGCGACGGCGTAGGCGACCTGCCCGGCATTGCCGAGCGGCTGGACCACGTTGCCTCGCTGGGCGTGGACGCGATCTGGATCTCGCCGTTCTTCAAGTCGCCGATGGCCGACTTCGGCTACGACATCGCCGACCAGCGCGACATCGATCCGTTGTTCGGCACCCTGGACGACTTCGACCGGCTGCTGGAGAAGGCCCATCGCCTGGGGCTGAAGGTGATGATCGACCAGGTGTTCAGCCACACCTCCGACCAGCATCCCTGGTTCCAGGAGAGCCGCCGCAGCCGCGACAATCCCAAGGCCGACTGGTACGTCTGGGCCGACCCGAAGGAAGACGGCACCCCGCCCAACAACTGGATGTCGATCTTCGGTGGCGTCGCCTGGCGCTGGGAGCCGCGCCGCGGCCAGTACTACCTGCACAACTTCCTGTCCTCGCAGCCGGACCTGAACTTCCACAACCCCGAGGTCCGTCAGGCCACGCTCGACTACGTGAAGTTCTGGCTCGACCGCGGCGTGGACGGTTTCCGCCTGGACTCGATCAACTTCTGCTTCAACGACGCGCAGCTGCGCGACAACCCGCCCAAGCCGGCGTCCGAACGCGTGGGCCGCGGCTTCAGCCCGGACAACCCGTACGCGTTCCAGTACCACTGGTACAACAACACCCGGCCCGAGAACATCAGCTTCCTCGAGGAGCTGCGCGCGCTCATCGACCGCTATCCCGGCGTGGTGACGCTGGGCGAGATCTCCTCCGAGGACTCGCTCGCGACCACGGCCGAGTACACCTCCGGCCGCCGCCTGCACATGGGCTACAGCTTCGAGCTGCTGGTGGACGACTTCAGCGCACGCTACATCCGCGACACCGTGTCGCGCCTTGAAGCGGTGATGACCGAGGGCTGGCCGTGCTGGGCGGTGTCCAACCACGACGTGCGCCGCGCGGTGACGCGCTGGGGCGGCCCCTCGGCGCCGCCGCAGCTGGCACGGATGCTGGTGGCGCTGGTGTGCTCGCTGCGCGGCTCGGTCTGCCTGTACCAGGGCGAGGAGCTGGGCCTCCCGGAAGCGGACGTCCCGTTCGAGGCGCTGCGCGATCCCTACGGCATCGCCTTCTGGCCGAACTTCAAGGGGCGCGACGGGTGCCGCACGCCAATGCCGTGGACCGCCGGCGAGCACGGCGGATTCACCACCGGACAGCCCTGGCTGCCGGTGCCCGCCGCGCACCGCGCGCTCAACGTCGAGGCACAGCAGGCGGACGCAGGATCGACCCTCTGCGCGGTACGCGCGTTCCTGTCGTGGCGCCGGCGGGAACCGGCGCTGGTGCAGGGAGGCATCCGCTTCCTCGACACGCCCGAGCCGGTGCTGGCCTTCCTGCGCGAGCACGCCGGCGAGCGGCTGCTCGTCGCCTTCAACCTGTCCGCCGCGGACGCGGACGTCGCCCTGGGCGACATCGACGCCCGCGCCGTCGACCTCCCTGGCTTCGACCTCGGCACGCTGGCGGACGGACGCCTGCGACTGCCTGCCTACGGTGTGTTCTACGGCAGGCCCGGTGCCGCGCGCGAGTAGCGCCCGCGCCGGCCGCGCCCCTGTCGCAGGCGGTCGCCGCACCCTGTCCCCAGGCATGCCGGGAATGTATCCCGCGGCGTCGGGTGCGGCTTCGTCGCGCGCGGGCGGCGTGCACGCAAAACGCTGTTTTCCCGGGCGGATAACGCGCATGAATACGTATGCAAGACGGCGCCGGACGACGCTGCGGCCACTACCATGGCTGCACGTCCGGCGAACGTCCGGCGCCCCGTCATGACACGCGTCGAGCGACGGGCCAGACCACACGAACCAATGACGACATTGCCTTTCGGGAGGGGAAAATGTTGCAACCCAGGCGCACCCTGCTGAGTACCGCGCTCGCATCCGCGATCCTGCTTTCCGCACCGCAGACCTTCGCGCAGGACACCGCCGCGGCGCCGGACGGCGAAGAGGCCACCGAGCTCGACCGCATCGTCGTTACCGGCATCCGTTCCTCGATCGAACGGTCCATCGACACCAAGCAGACCTCCACCTCGATCGTCGAGGCGATCTCGGCCGAGGACATCGGCAAGCTGCCGGACGCCAGCATCGCCGAATCGATCGCGCGCCTGCCCGGCCTGACCGCGCAGCGCGAGCGCGGCCGCGCCACCCAGATCAACATCCGCGGCTTCGCCGGCGACTTCTCCACCGCCACGCTCAACGGCCGCGAGCAGGCGAGCACCGGCGACAACCGCGGCGTCGAGTTCGACCAGTACCCGTCCGAGCTGCTGAGCCAGGTGGTGGTCTACAAGACCCCGGACGCGGCGCTCGTCGGCCAGGGCCTGTCGGGCACCGTGGACCTGCAGACCGTGCGGCCACTGTCGTTCGACGAGCGCGTGGTCAGCGTCAACGCCCGCTACGAGCGCAACCGGATCCGCGACCAGAGGGAGAACGGGCATCGCCTGAGCGCGACGTACATCGACCAGTTCGCCGACGATACCTTCGGCGTGATGCTGGCGGTGTCAAGGATGGACAGCCCGCAGCCGGGCTACCAGAACGAGGTCTGGGGCTTCACCGACGGGCCGGACGGCACCATGGTGCTCGGCGGCGGCAAGCTCTACCGCTTCGACAACTCCCACGAGCGCACCGGCGTCGCGGCCACCCTGCAGTTCAAGCCCAGCGACGTCTACGAGGGCACCCTGGACTGGTTCCACTCCCGGTTCGAGAAGACCGAGATCAAGACCGGCATGGAGTTCGGCACGCTCTGGGGCAGCGGGGTGCTGCGCCCGGGCTATACGGTGGCCGGCAACGGCACCATCGTCGACAGCGTCTGGGACGACGTCTCGCCGGTGATCCGGATGGACAGCAATCCCATCGACGACCGCCTCGACTCGATCGGCCTGAACAGCAAGTTCCGCATCGGCGACCACTGGCTGGTGAACTTCGACCTGTCCAGGTCCGATGTCGAGCGCAGCTTCCGCGTGCTCGAGACCTATGCCGGCGTGGCCAGCAACAACGGCTACACCACGCTCCAGGCCAGCCTCGACCCCGGCCGGCTTTACTACAACTACGTGCTCGGCCAGACCTTCGACGACCCGGGCACGCTGGTGCTGACCGACGCCGGCGGCTGGGGCCAGGACGGCTACCTCAAGGACTTCGGCGTCAACGACCGGATCCGTGCGGTGCGCCTCAACGCCATCCGCAGCTTCGAGAACGGCTTCATCAGCGCGGTCGACTTCGGCGCGAACCACAGCAAGCGCACCAAGGACAAGGCTTCGATCGAGGCCAAGCTGTGCCTCACCGACTGCAGCGGCGGCCGCTTCGGCGTGACCGCGCCCTTCCCCGGCGGCATCCAGGACTTCAACTTCGGCGGCATCGGCCGGCTCGGCGTGTACGATGCCAACGCGATCCTGGATTCGGGCCTCTACAACTTCGTCTACAACTACCACGAGGACATCGCGGCCAAGAACTGGGAGGTCGAGGAAGAGCAGACGACGGTATACGTCAAGGCCGACATCGATACCGAGCTCGGCGGCATGCCGCTGCGCGGCAACGTCGGCGTGCAGAAGATCTACGTCGACCAGTCGTCGCTGGGCTATTCCACCTTCGAGGGCAACCCGGCGGGCAGCGCGGTCACCGACGGCATCGACTACTCGGTGACCTTGCCGAGCCTGAACCTGGGGCTCGAATTCCTGCCCGAGACCGTGCTGCGCCTGGGCCTGGCGCGGCAGATGGCGCGCCCGCGCATGGACCAGCTCACCGCGGGCATGAACGTCGGCATCGACGTCACCCGCGGCGAGTGGTCCGCCGGCGGCGGCAACCCGCGCCTGCGCCCATGGCTCGCGGACGCGGTGGACGTCTCGCTGGAGAAGTACTTCACGACCGCCGCCGGCAACCGCGGCTACGTCGGCGCGGCCTGGTTCCACAAGGACCTCAAGACCTACATCTACAACCAGGATGTCGCGTTCGACTTCAGCGACTTCCCGCTGCCGCCGCCGATCCCGGGCCAGGACGTCTATCCCGACTCGCCGATCGGCCGCATCAACCAGCCGTTCAACGGCGAGGGCGGCACGATCCGGGGCCTGGAGCTGACCGCCTCGGTACCGCTGGACGTGCTGTGGGCACCGCTGGACGGCCTGGGCATCATCGCCACCTACTCCGACACCGACAGTTCGATCCATCCCAACGGCCCCGGTACCAGCGAGCCGATCAGCGGCCTGTCGAAGTACGTGTCGAACGCGACGGTCTACTACGAGCGCGGCGGATTCTCGATCCGCTACAGCCGCCGCACCCGTTCCGACTTCCGCGGCGAGACCCGCGGCTTCGGCGCCGACTACCAGACCATCAGCATCGCCGGCGAGACCGTGCAGGACGCACAGGTGAACTACACCTTCAACCACGGCCCGCTGGAAGGCCTGTCGCTGTACCTGCAGGTGAGCAACATCGGCGACGAGCCGTTCGCCGCCTACAACGACGGCGACCCGGCCAACCGCCCGGAACGCTACTTCGAGTACGGGCGCACCACCCTCGTGGGCTTCAGCTACCGCTTCTGACGGCTCCCACAGCGCACGTCGCCCGGGCCCCTCCACCGGGCGACGCCTGGCCCCCGCCGGTTCCTCCGCCGCGGGGGCTTCTTTTTCCCGGGTTCTCCGGGGCTTCGCCTCCGAACTGCAGTCCCATCAGTGACGTACCCACGCCTGGGCGATTTGCGCGAAGAGGCTGGAGGCATCGAGCGGCGGCCGCGCCCGCCCGCCCCCACCCCGGCCCTCCCCCGCAAGCGGGGGAGGGAGCGACATGGCGGGCGATGTGCGTGGAACGGCACAGACGTCGAGCGCGCTCCCCTCTGTGGCGTCCCGGGCGCCATCCGGCAACGCCGCCGGACCTGCTGGCCCCGCGGCGAGGCGGGACATGCGCCGGGCAGTCAGCGTGCCTCTGGCGCCGAGGCGAGGCGGGGCATGCGCCAGGCAGTCAGCGTGCCTCTGGCGCCGAGGCTGTCGGTCGCTCCGCCCGGTGACTGACCGGCTTTTCGCTCGGCCATGTCGATACTCCCTCCCCCGCTTGCGGGGGAGGGCCGGGGTGGGGGCGTGCGGCGACCGGCAAGCCATGCCGACCCGATCGGTTGTCCCCGCCCCCCGCCTGCGCTAGAATTCGCGCCCCTGCGGCTTACGCAGCAGCCGGGCGGTTAGCTCAGCGGTAGAGCACTACCTTGACATGGTAGGGGTCACAGGTTCGAACCCTGTACCGCCCACCAGGACCAGCGATTCGAGGGTTGGAACCTGGAGACGAATCCGCCACGCGGCGGGTTTTCCTTTTGCATGGCCGGATCGTCCCGCTCCGACTGGCAGGCCAGGCCGCTCACGAACCGGCCAGCGCCGCTTCCCTGATCCTGCGGATCTCGTCGCGCACCCGCGCCGCTTCCTCGAACTCGAGGTCGCGGGCGTGCTGGTACATCCGCTGCTCCAGCGCCTTGAGCCGGGCCGCCAGCCTGGCCGGATCGAGCGAGGCGTAGTCTTCGGCCTCCTCGGCCGCCCGGCGCGCCTTGCCGGTCGCCGCCCGCGCCGCCGCGGGTTCGTCGCGGGCGCCTTCCATGATGTCCATTACCGCGCGCACCACCGACTGCGGGGTGATGCCGTGCTCGGCGTTGTACTCGATCTGCTTCTGCCGCCGGCGATCGGTCTCCTCGATCGCGGCCTGCATCGACTTCGTCACCGTGTCCGCGTACAGGATCGCCTTGCCGCGCACGTTGCGCGCCGCGCGGCCGATGGTCTGGATCAGCGAACCGGTCGAACGCAGGAAGCCCTCCTTGTCGGCGTCGAGGATCGCCACCAGCGACACCTCGGGCATGTCCAGGCCCTCGCGCAGCAGGTTGATGCCCACCAGCACGTCGAACTTGCCCAGGCGCAGGTCGCGGATGATCTCCACCCGCTCGACCGTATCCACGTCCGAGTGCAGGTAGCGCACGCGCACGTCGTGCTCGCCGAGGTATTCGGTGAGGTTCTCGGCCATGCGCTTGGTGAGCGTGGTGATCAGCACCCGGTCGCCCATCGCCACGCGCTTGTTGATCTCGCCCAGCACGTCGTCCACCTGGGTGGCCACGGGCCGGATCTCGACCTCCGGGTCGACCAGGCCGGTCGGGCGCACCACCAGCTCGACCACCTGCCCCTGCGACTTCTCCAGCTCGTACCTGCCAGGCGTCGCCGAGACGAAGATCGTGCGCGGCGAGCGCGCCTCCCACTCCTCGAACTTCAGCGGCCGGTTGTCCAGCGCCGACGGCAGCCGGAAGCCGAACTCCACCAGGGTCTCCTTGCGCGAGCGGTCGCCCTTGTACATGGCGCCGATCTGCGGGACGGTGACGTGCGACTCGTCGACCACCAGCAGCGCGTCCGGCGGCAGGTAGTCGAACAGGCACGGCGGCGCCTCGCCCGGCATCCGCCCGGTGAGGTGGCGCGAATAGTTCTCGATGCCGTTGCAGTAGCCGACCTCGGCCATCATCTCCAGGTCGAACTGGGTGCGCTGCTGCAGGCGCTGGGCCTCGACCAGCTTGTTCTGGGCGTAGAACTGCTCCAGCCGCTCGGGCAGCTCGCGCTTGATCGCCTCGATCGCGTCGAGCGTGGTCCGGCGCGTGGTGACGTAGTGCGACTTGGGATAGATGGTGTAGCGCGGCAGCGACCTGCGGGTCTCGCCGGTGAGCGGGTCGAACAAGGTGAGCTTCTCGATCTCGCCGTCGAACAGTTCGATCCGCAGCGCCTCGTCGTCGGATTCGGCCGGGTGCACGTCCACCACCTCGCCGCGCACGCGGTAGGTGCCGCGACGCAGCTCGGTGTCGTTGCGGGTGTACTGCATCTCGGTCAGGCGCCGGATCAGCTCGCGCTGGTCGATGCGCTCGCCGCGCACCATGTGCAGCACCATCTTGAAGTACTCGTTCGGATCGCCCAGGCCGTAGATCGCCGACACGGTGCAGACGATGATCGCGTCGCGCCGCTCCAGCAGGGCCTTGGTCGCCGACAGGCGCATCTGTTCGATGTGCTCGTTCACCGAGCTGTCCTTCTCGATGAAGGTGTCGGTGGACGGCACGTAGGCCTCGGGCTGGTAGTAGTCGTAGTAGCTGACGAAGTACTCGACCGCGTTGTGCGGGAAGAACTGCTTGAACTCGCCGTACAGCTGCGCGGCCAGGGTCTTGTTCGGCGCCATCACCAGGGTTGGCTTCTGCACCCGCTCGATGACGTTGGCGATGGTGTAGGTCTTGCCCGAGCCGGTGACGCCGAGCAGCGTCTGCCGCGCAAGCCCGTCCTCGAAGCCTTCGACGAGCTTCTCGATCGCCCGCGGCTGGTCGCCCGCGGGCTGGTACGGGGCAACGAGCTGGAACCTGGCGGAGGGCGCGGAGCGGGTCATCGGGGGCGTCGGGCGGGCCGTCCAGTGTAGCGATCCACGTGGATGGGGGCTGGCGCGGCGTTTTCCTACCCCGGACCGCCGCTCCCGCCGATCCCCCGGCGGCCGACGGTCGCCGACACTGCGGGCCTGCCCATGGACGGAGCAGAATGATGCATGAACGGATCCGGGGGCTCTCGCTGATCGAGGCCATGGTCGTGCTCGCGCTGGCGGCGAGCCTCGTGCTGGCGGGCGTGCCCGCGTTCGCCGAGGCGATCCAGCGCAACCGGGTCACCCTGGCGCTGCACCTGCTCATGGCCGACATGGCCATGGCCCGGAGCACCGCGGTGATCCGTGGCGAGCAGGTGGTGGTCTGCCCGATGGACCGGTCGGGCGGCTGCAGCACGGCGTCGGACTGGAGCCGGGGGTGGCTGGTCTTCGTGGACCTCGACGGCGACCGCCGGCCGGGCGCCGCGGAGCAGGTCCTGCGGGCCACCGATGCCCCGACCGGGCCGGGATTCGCCCTGCGATCCTCGAGGCCGTACCTGCGCTACCAGAGGGACGGGCGCAGCGCCCACTCCAATCTGACCGTCCACGTGTGCCGGCACGGCTCGGTCGCAGGCCAGGTGGTGGTCAACAACCACGGCCGTGCCCGCAGCACCCGCCCGGCCGCCGGCCTGCCCTGCCCCGCGGGCTGAGGCTTGCCTTGACCTTGCCGGGGCAGCCACTAAAATGGCCCTCCCCGCCCGAATAGCTCAGCCGGTTAGAGCACTTGACTGTTAATCAGGGGGTCGTTGGTTCGAGTCCAACTTCGGGCGCCAGTTCATGATCCAGGGAAGCCGCGGCCTGCCGCGGCTTCCCTGTTTCCGGCCTTCGCCTGCCGAGGCCAGGTCGCTACCAGCAGTCCGCGACCGTCCCGGTGGCCCCGCCGGTCACGCCCTTCTTGCCGGTATCGGTCAGCGTCAGGGTCATGCAGCGCGTGTCCGCAGTCTGCGCGCCCTGCGGGACGGCCGACAGGGTGAAGCCGGCCCCGCCATCGGTAGCCGCGAAGTCCAGGGTGTAGGCCACCGTACCTTCCTTCGGGGAGCGCCGGTCCGTGCTCGGCACCGTGTCCCAGAAGCCCGCGAACGAGCCGTTGTTCACGGTCCGGTAGCGCTCGGCGCGCTGCGCCAGTTCCACCAGCTGCCCCTTGGCCTGGCCGCGCTTGCCCTTGCGCACGCTGTCGGTATAGGAGGGATAGGCGATCGCGACCAGCACGCCCACGATCGCCACCACGATCATCAGCTCGATCAGGGTGAACCCCTGCTGCCGATGGCCCCGCCTTCCTGTGATGGTCGGTTCACGTCGCACGTTCGTTTCCCCTTGGATCCAGTGCCGCTGGTTCACCTGAGCTGTCGCCACGACTGCCTCCCGCATGGCCTCGGCAGGACGAACGCGCCCGGGTAGATCACCACCTGGCATTCCTCGAACGTCGGGCAGTCCACGCCCGGGGTGCAGGCCGGGTTGGTGACGTAGCGGGTCGGGTTGATCGCCGCCACCGAGGTGCTGGTGATCGGGGCTCCGCCTTCCGGGATCTGCACGGCCCCGCAGTTGGGACCGGTGCACGCAGCGGCCTCGGATCCTACCGAACGCACGTTGCTCAGCGCGCCCGATCCCGACAGCAGGTCGAGCGCGTAGACGATGTTGGTCCCTCCCGGATCGCAGCTGTCGCCGGTGGGCGAGAAGGTGGTGAAGAACACGCGGCCGCTCTGGATCCTGGGGGTGGCGATGAAGCGTTCGCCCTCGGGCCGCAGGTCCGTGCCCGACGCCGTGCCATCCTCGTTGTCCACGACCAGGTCCAGGTACCAGCCTCGCTTGGCGTTGGGTCCGTAGTAGCTCACCCGGTTGCGGCTGATGTTACGGGTCACGGTGCGGGTATCGTTCACCCCGTCGCCGTCGGTATCGATGTTGGTCTCGACCTCGGCCTGGATCCACTGGCGCTGCAGGACCACGTCCTTCTGGGTTTCGTCGGCGATCACGATCGGGGTGTCGTTGTCGAACACGCCGTACAGCGACTGCACGTCGGGCTCCTGCGGGATCTCGTTGTCGCCGTCGAGGAAGTAGCGACCGGTGCCGAAGTAGACCATCACGCCCGAGCCGGGGCCCGCCGACACGCGCAGCCCCCCGGTCACCGGCTGCCGCTCGCCGTTGGAGGCGATCGCCGTGACCAGCGGCTGCCCGCCCAGCGCGACTTCCCAGTTGGCCGCGGAATCGCCGCTCAGGTCGAACTTCCAGACGTTGCCCTGCAGGTCGCCGCCATAGACGGTATCGGCCTTGCCGTTGCCATCGCGGTCGATGGCGGTGATCTGGCCCAGCCCGTTGAACGGATGGTCGACCTCCGCGCACAGCAGCCCGGTGACCGAACAGATCCAGTTCGACAGGGGCGTGCCGGCATTGCTGGCCCGATGGCCGTCGTCGGCCGTCAGCTTGGCGATCAGCTGACCGGTGAAGGCATCCACCACATACAGCGACGGGTCGCTGGTGTTGCCGCCGTAGCCATTTCCGAACAGCACGCCCCAGCGGTCGTTCTCCAGCGGCAGCAGCAGCGGCCGGCCGTACACGTGGCCGATGTCCTGGTCGACGCTGCTGTTGAGCTCCCACAGCACGCTGCCGTTGCCGAACCCTTCGGGGTTGCTGACGTCGAGCGCGAACACCGAACGGCCGCCGCCGCCCATGGAGCCGACGAGGACCGTCCTCCAGGCACCGGTCGCGTCCTTGGCGTCGGTGACCATCAGCTGGCCGTCGACGTAGTAGCGGTGCTCGTACAGGGAGTCCGGGAGCGCGAGCGCGCCCATCCGCCGCAGCGACTCCTGCGGGATGAAGGCGAACATCTCGCTGCCGGCGGCCGGATGCGCGCACGCCACGCTGTTGGGATCGCCGGCGTCGCACGGCACGGTATTGCCGTTGAACGCGTGCAGCATGCCGTCGTTGGCGCCGACGTAGACCACCGTCGGCCGCGACGCCTTCTGCTCCAGGTAGCCGTTCTCGCCGGCGTACCCGGAGAACATGGGATCGTTGAAGCTCCCGTAGCCGAAGTCGGACCGGGGCGAGGCGATCACCGGCTCGGAGTTGACGATGTCGCCGAGCACCGATGTCCGCGCCCGCAGGGTGTTGCCCACGCCGGGGCGTCCGCTCTCGCGCGACTGGTCGCCGCGCAGGTAGTCGACGATCGCCGCGGCGTCATAGACCGCGCCATAGGCGTTGGGCAGGGTCGACAGCGAACCGGTGATCCCCAGCCTGGCCAGCTTGGACGGATCGTCCGGGCCCAGGTTGGTGTTGTCGCCGCGGAACTCGACCGCCTGCACCGCGTTGTTGGCTCCCGGCTGGACCACCGTGTGGATCCTTCGCGAGCCATGCGCCGGCAGCTTGGCCTGCGCATTCCACAGCTCGGTGTCGACCAGCGTGCCCTCCGGCGTGATCGCGACCGCGGACAGGTTGCCGAACCAGTCCTTGCCGTCCCGGTCGCGCTGGAAGCTGGGCACCAGGGTGAACGAGCCGCTGCCCACGCGGGCGCCGGTCAGGGTCTGGCTGCCCGCGTCGATGCTGTAGCTGGCGATGTCGTCGAACGCCCTGGACAGCTGCGCGCGCAGGTTGAGCGGGTTGGTGACCAGGAAGTAGTTGTCGGGATCACCGTCACCATCCGCGTCCCAGGCCGTCGGGGTCGGCGATCCGTACTTGGCCGCGTACCACAGCGGATCCCTGAGCTGGACCCCGCGACCCGCGTCGCCGGGGGTGAAAGTCCGCGTGGAGGCCAGGCCGAGGCCCTGGTTGCACGGCCAGGTGTTGGTGGCGCCGATGCAGCCGCCGGCCCACACGCCGCTCGGGGTGTTGAGTTCATACACCGAGGTGTTCTGCGCGCTGTCGCGGTCGCGGACCTCGAGGTACACGCCATCCTGGGTGGTTCCCGAGATGACGTACCCGGCATTCTGGTTCGCGCTTCCCGCGGCGTACTCCGAGTCGAGCGTGACCGTCACGGTGTTGTCGGCGTTGGCCACGACCTGGTAGCGCACGATCATGTCCATGTCGTGGTCGTTGCCCTGCTCGACGTCCTCGTAGTTGATCCGGAACACCGCGCTGGGCCGGCCGCCGTTGACTGCCGGGTCCACCGGCTGGCCGGGGAAGTTCTGGAAGTCCTCGACGTAGAAGTCGACGATGGTGTTGGTGGGCTTGATCGGGTTCTCGCCGAACGTGCCGCTGACCGTCTTGGCGAAGGGCAGCAGGGTGACCCAGCGGCCGCCCACCGGGAACGCGATCTGCGGCAGCGGGGACGCGAGCGCGATCGAGTAGGTGTTGACGTTCTGGTTCCCGGGCGCCGGGTTCACGTCGGTGTTGCGCCCGAACCGGGCGACACTCGCGGAATAGTAGGTGCCGCGCTTGGTCGGCTCCTCCGGCGACAGGCCGCGGATGGTGCCGAAGCTCGAGGCGGTCTTCGCCGTCGGCGCGCCGTCGTTGACCAGCACCCCGCCGTCGCCGAGCACTTCGCCGATGAAGACCGTCTGCGGCCCGCCGAACTCGGCATTCCAGATCGCCGCGCCCTCCTCGGCGGCATTGAAGCCGCTGATCGTGGCGGGCGTGTTGTTGACGGTCGTGATCGCGTCCTCGAAGGCACTGCCCGGCAGGTCGCCGTCGTAGCTGGGGTTGATGTCGCTGATGATGGTCATGTGCGGGCGCGCGCACGACGGATAGGCCGTGTGCGTGGTCACGCCGTCGACCACCGTGTCGGAGTACGGGTCGCGCCAGGCCGGGGCCGGCAGGCCCAGCCGGTTGTCCTCGGCCTGGCCCTGGCTGCTGCCGCCGCTGGAGAAGCGGGTGGTCGGCGTGGCCGCCCCGGCGAAGTAGCGCAGCCCCTCGTACAGCATCTCCGCGATCGGGTTGCCCCACATGCGGCATTCGCCGTTCCTCAGGGCGCGGCCGCCCTGGGATTCGCAGTAGCCGCCGACCCCGTGGGCCGTGTTCGCCCAGTTCCAGTTGGTGTCGCCGTTGAGGTTGTTGGTGACCCCGCTGTTGTAGCCGCCGCCGATCATGCGCAGGCGGTCGATGCTGCGGACGATGCCTTCGACGTTGGCGCGGAAGATGCCCGTGTCCGGATCGATCTCGCGGTTGAAGTCCTCGATGTTGCTGCGCAGGACGCCGCCTTCGAGGTTGTTCGCCTGCGACCCGGTGATCAGGCCGAAGAACATCTTCCGGGTCTCGCCATAGTCGTGGAGGATGCCGGTCGGCTTGTAGATCGGGTTGTCGGCCGTGCCGTAGGCCTTGCACACGCTCTCGCGCAGGTCGGCATATGCGTCCCCGCCACGGCAGGCCTGCACCCGGACCAGGTAATCCTGGCGGCTGGCCGCGCTCGAGCTGTCCTGCCAGAACAGGCCCCAGCTGTCGTCGCCGGTGGCCTCTTCGTGGCGGAACTCGATGGTGTGGACGCCCGCGCTGAGCGTGACGCTCGCCGAGTGGCTGTTGAGGCCGCCGTTGCTGCGGTCGTTCGCGTGGCCACCGTACCAGCCCACGACGTGGTTGCCGTCGATGAACAGGTCGACGGCGTCATCGCCGTCCACCGCGAACCGGTAGGTGCCATCCGCGGGGATGACGATCTGGCCGGTGATGCGCGTCAGGTAATTGTCGTGTCCGCAGCTGTTGCCCGTGAACGGGTTGCCCGAGTTCGTCTTGTTGATCTGCGTGACCGTGCCGCTACCGCACAGGTGGCTCGAGACCGCGTACTGGTTGAACAGGTCGTTCATGCCTGCCAGGTCGGCCGGACTGCCGACATTGTTCGGCCGCCGCCAGGTCGAGATCTGCAGGTTCTGCAGCGCCGACGACGGAACCAGCTGCCAGCTCGCCGCGGCGTTGTTCACGCAATCGACGCGGGTGTTGCTCGCGTTGAAGCAGCGGTTGCCGGCCACCGGCCCTTCGATCGACAGCCAGTTCCACACGCGGAAGTCGCTGTTCTGCAGCACCCGGAACATCGGCGCGGTGTAGTCCGGGAACCCCGCGCTGCTGTCGCTCACGGTGGTGACGGCGAACAGGTGGTACTTGTTGGGCGCCGGCAGGGGCAGCGGCGCGTAGTCGCGGATGTCGTAGCCGTCGCGCTCGATGCTCTGGTACTCCTTGCCCCAGCTGTGCGCGTCCTGGGGGAAGAAGGCGCCCTGCAGGATGGTCTCGTCCTGCGTGTCCACCTGCCGCCAGCCGCCGTAGAGGACGCGGCGCAGCGCGTCCATCCGCGACATGGTGAGGTAGTTCAGGAAGTCGCCGCTCCAGCTGCCGGAGCAGGTCTTGTTCGGGGCGGCCGCGACCGGCACGAAGCGATCGGTCTGCCAGCTGTAGCAGGCATACGAGTTGAAGTAGCCGTAATAGTCGATCTTGAAGCGCGAACTGCCGTCGGTCGGCGCCGGGTTCTTGAGCTCGAAGCCGCGGTAGCCGACGTCGAGGATGCCGTCGCCGTCCAGGTCGGAGGCGTCGTTGTAGGCCTCGTAGTAGATCTTGTGGTCCTTGCCCATCACCAGCATGTTCAACGGCGGCACCGCGTCGTCGAGGTACAGCGGCGTCTGGGCGATGGTCGGCGGCGAGCCGGCGAAGTAGACCGTGTCGGACTGGACGCTCGCGCTGCGGATCCCGAGCAGGGCGACCGCGAGGCCTACGATGCCGACGCGAAGGACTGTGCTGTGGCTCATGTCTGCTTCCTCGTCCCGTGCTCAGGGGATGAACACGGTGTCGACCACCGATTCGGATGAGGGGAAGATCGGGCGGTCGCGGCTGTAGGCCGTGACCTGGTAGATCTGGTCGGTCCGCTCCGCCTCGTCCGCGGGCAGGTCGAGCGCGCCCCAGGAGAAGCACAGGTCGAGGCGACGCACGAAGGGCGTGCTGCTGTTCCAGGCCGCGGCGTCGAAGGAGTAGGTGCAATTGGTCGGCGCCACGTTGGTCGGCGGGTTGCGGCCGGCGTTGACCAGCGCGTCCAGGTCGCGCTCCTGCAGGCGGGCGGCGGATTCGGCGTTCTGGAAGGCCATGTTGCCGGCGTGGTAGTTGGCCGACATGCGTTCCTGCAGGCTGGCCACCTGCATCGCGATCACGCCGATCAGCGCCAGCAGGATCAGCATGATCAGCGCCACGTACAGCACGGCGCCCGATTGCCTGGACCTGGAAAGGCTGGAATGGTTCTTCATGGTGCTTGCTCAGTTCCCGAACAGCCGGTTGCGCAGGGCAACCGTGTCCTCGTAGACGGCGCGGTAGCGGGTATCGTCGGGCGGGTTGAAGACCACGCCCACCGCCGACAGGCGCGTGGTGCCCTCGCCGGTGTTGCGCTGCTCGGCCGAGGCCGGTTCGGTGCTGCGCGCGAGCAGCCCCACCCGGACCATGCCGACCCGGCGCCAGGCGGTTTCCGGATCCCCGGCGGGCTGCACGCCGCTGGCGACCACGCTGCTGGCGATGTTGCCGGTCGGCGTCTGCGCGGCGGAGGTGTTGCTGTCCTGCCCGAACTCGAGCTGCAGCGACTCGATGCCCTCCACCAGTTCCTCCGGCGCCATGGCCGTGACCGCGGCACTGCCCGGCGGGGCGGCGAACCGGATCCTGTACAGCGAAGGATTGCCGTTGCCGTTGATGCCGACGTAGTAGATGACGCTCTCGGCCCTGTAGAGCATCGCCTGGCCGCTGGTGAACGGCGGGGTCGCGAAGAAGCTCGAGGCGTTCAGCCCGCCGGTGGCCACGGTGATGGTGCCGGCAGGCGATGGCGCGGCGGTGAACGGCGTGTTGCTGGCCTGGAAGACCGCAGCCTGCATGCAGTCGGCGATCGCGAACAGCCCGGGGTTCGAAAGCCCTTCGGTCAGCCGCGCCTGCTGCGCGGGCGGGAAGCGGATCGTGGCCGGGTTGCCCGGGATGAACTGCTCCACCTGCACTCCCGTCGGCGCGAAGAACCGCAGCACCAGCACATCGCTGTTGGTCACCGGCCGCCCGGGCGCGTTTGCCGCCGACGGGAAGGCCGCGAACAGGTTTCCCGGCATCCCGGTCCAGGCGCCTTGCCCCGCGACCACCGGGGTCGCCGGGATCGACACCGTGTCGCCACTGGCGGTGTTGACCGCCTCGTAGCCGGTGATGCTCATGTCGAAGCGCAGGCCCGGGGACCCGACCGCCGCGTAGTCGCCGTTGAACTGCTGGTCGTCGGTGAGGAAGGTCGAGATCAGGGCCGGGCGCGAGGCGGTGACGTTGGCGGGCAGGAAGCGCGCCTGGTCGTTGACGCAGCCCGCGTGGCCGGCCATGCGCAGGTCGCGCTGCAGGATGTCGATCGCGAACCGGCCGTTCTCCTGGGTCCGGGCCAGGCCGGTCGCGAGCATGTACGCGGCGCGCGAGGCCGCGAACACCTCCACCAGCGCGAGGATGAGCAGCGAGCCGATGGCCAGCGCGATCATCAGCTCGATCAGTGACAGGCCGGCCGCGCCGCGCCGCTTCGGATGCGCCCTCACAGGGTGGTCTCCAGTTCGATGCTGCCTTCCGCGGCGCCATCGGTGCCGCCGGTCCCGCGTTCGGTCCACACCACGGTGACCGAGACCGTGGGCGCCCCCGAGACGTCGACGATCGCGTAGGCGTCCGGGCCGAGCGATTCCTTGACCTCGCACTGCCAGCGCTCCACGTTCCTCGCCGCGGTGGCCGGGTCGAAGGTGGGACAGCCATCGGAGAAGTCGATGCTGTCGAAGTCCGCCTTGGCCATCGCGTACGCGGCCAGCTGGCTGCGGTTGGTGCGCATGGTATCCAGCAGTTCGCTGGCCAGGTTGACGGCCAGGGTGCGCTGCTGCGCGCTCTGGGTGTAGCGCAGGTTGAGCGTCTGCATCAGGGCCAGGCCCAGCAGGCCGAATGCCAGCACGACCAGCGCGATCAGGACCTCG
This sequence comes from Luteimonas wenzhouensis, assembly GCF_007859305.1. GTDB lineage: Bacteria > Pseudomonadota > Gammaproteobacteria > Xanthomonadales > Xanthomonadaceae > Luteimonas > Luteimonas wenzhouensis. The sequence continues at coordinate 358,200 of NZ_VOHE01000003.1, read as the reverse complement.
ATCATGGAGAAGCCGGCCTGGCGCCGCCGCCCGCCGCCCCCCGCCCGACGGATCGTCATGGGCAAGCCTCCCGCTGGTTGACCATCTGTCCGGAGATGTTGATCGTCAGGGTGCGCACCAGCTCCTGGCCGCTCGGGCACGCGTCGGGCTGGAGGGTGAAGACGGTGCTCGCGAAGTCGGTCGGCCGGCCGCGGTAGTCGAAGGCGACCTCGCTCACGCCGGCGCCGCCGGCGTCGGCGGCGACCAGCTCCAGCCGGGGATGGGCATCGACCACCCGGATCACGGTGCCGGTCGGCGGCGGATCGACGCCGTCGGTCCACACCAGCCAGCCGTCGTTCCAGTCGCCGCCGCAGGCCAGGCCGTCCGCGCTGGCGCAGATGCCGGCGCCGCGGGTGTTGCGGATCGCCTCGGAGCGGGCCAGCGCGACGCTGCCCAGCAGTTCGTTGGTGGTCGTGGCCAGGCGGTTGCGGCGCATCGACCCCTCGAAGTTCGGGAATGCGATCGCCAGCAGGATCGCCACGACCGCCACGGTCACGAGCAGCTCGATGAGGCTGACGCCCGCTGCACTGTTGCGCTGCATGTCCCCCACCCGGTTCAACGGCTGACGATACAGGGTACGGAGCGGGGCCCGGGGGGCAACCGCCCGGGGGACGAGCGGTCGGACCAAGGGGACGAGCGTCGGCAGGCCGGCGGGCTCAGGCGACCACGCGGTAGCACGGGCGGTACTCGCCCGAGATCTTCATCCTGCGCTGTTCGACGAAGGCGCGCAGCAGGTCGTCCAGGGCCTCCATGATGTCCCGGTCGCCGTGGATCCGGAACGGCCCGTGCCGCTCCACCCGGCGCATGCCGTGCTCCTTGACGTTGCCGGCCACGATCCCGGAGAAGGCACGGCGCAGGTCGGCCGCCAGGTCCTGCGGGCAGCGGCCGTGGCGCAGTTCGAGGGCCGCCATCGCTTCGTGCGTGGGATCGAACGGCTGCTGGTACTCGAGCGGGATGTCCAGCCCCCAGTTGAAGTAGAACGAATCCTTCTGCGCGATCCGGTACTCGCGCACCTTGCGGATGCCCGCGGCCATGCGCTTGGCCACCCGCTCGGGGTCGGCGACGATGATCTCGTAGCGCGATGCGGCCTCTTCGCCCAGCGTCAGCCGGATGAACTGGTCGATGCGCTCGAAGTACGGCGCGGCCGCGGTCGGGCCGGTGAGGATGAAGGGGAACGGCAGCTGCGCATTCTCCTCGCGCAGCAGGATCCCCAGCAGGTACAGGATCTCCTCGGCGGTGCCCACGCCGCCCGGGAACACGATGATGCCGTGGCCGAGCCGGACGAAGGCCTCCAGGCGCTTCTCGATGTCCGGCATGATCACCAGCTGGTTGACGATCGGGTTCGGCGACTCGGCGGCGATGATCCCCGGCTCGGTGATGCCGATGTAGCGCGGCCGGCGGCGGCGCTGCTTGGCGTGGGCGATGGTGGCGCCCTTCATCGGCCCCTTCATCGCCCCCGGGCCGCAGCCTGTGCAGATGTCCAGCCCGCGCAGGCCGAGCTCGTAGCCGACGTTCTTGGTGTACTGGTACTCCTCGCGGCCGATCGAGTGGCCGCCCCAGCACACGACCAGGTTCGGCTCGGTCGGCTGCAGGATGCGCGCGTTGCGCAGCAGGCCGAACACCGCGTCGGTCAGGCCGGCGGAGGTCCGCAGCCGCTCGGACTCGTCCGGCCCCAGCTCGATCGCGGTCCAGGCAAGGTCGCGGACCACGGCGAACAGCAGCTCGGCCACGCCGCGGATCAGCTCGCCGTCGACGAAGGCCATCGCGGGCGCGTTGACCAGTTCGATCCGCAGGCCGCGATCGTGCTGCTCGACCTGGATGTCGAACGAGGGATACAGTTCCTGCGCGGCGCGCGGGTCATCCGAGGCGCTGCCGCTGGTCAGCACCGCCAGCGCGCAGCGCCGCAGCAGGTCGTGCAGGCCGCCGGTGGAGGCATCCTTGAGCCGCGCCACCTCGTCGCGCGACAGGATGTCCAGCGCGCCGCGGGGGTAGATCCGCGTGCTCACCACTGGCAGCGACGCCGTGGCCGCCTCGGTCCGCTTGTTGTCCATTGGCTGCCTCTCGTGTGTGGCGGGAATGTAGCGCAAGCCGGTGCGCGAACGGAAACGGCCGGGTCGCCCCGGCCGTTTCCTCCAAGCCTCCGCTCCGGATCAGAACTGGTAGCGGACCGTCAGCATCGCCGACCAGCGCGAAACCACGCGCGAGGGATGGGTCGCGCTGGAGTCATACCGGGACAGCGGATCCCAGGTCGGGCTGTCGGCCGAGCCGAGGTCGTAGACGTAGGTGCCGTCCGGGTTCACCCCCGCCAGCGCCGCGAGGTCGCGGGTGTTGTCGGAGAAGGTGCCGCCCCAGGTCTCGCCCCAGTCCTTGTCGATCATGTTCAGGACGTTGTAGATGTCCAGACGCACGATCGTCTTGTGGTCCTTGAAGAAGCCCGGCAGTTCCTGCTGGAAGCCGACGTCGAGCTGGTGCACCCACGGGTAGCGCGCCCCGTTTCGCTCGACGATCGAGCCGCGGCGCGCGGCCAGGTACGGGTTGGCGTCGATGAACTCGTGGAACGCCGCGATCTGCTCGGGCGTGGCGTTGCCGTAGCTCACGATCGGGTCGTCGACCAGCGGGACGTAGGCCGGATCCTGGTCGATGCTGTCGCCGTTGAGGTCGCCGTCGATCAGCCAGGTGTACGGCAACCCGTTGCGGCCGTTGTAGTACGCCGTGACGCTGGTCTTGTAGTCGCCGAAGAACGCGCGCTCCCAGCCCAGGGTGGCCTTGATCGAGTTGCGGATGGCACGGCCGGCGGTGGTGAGGACCTCCTGGTTCGGATTGACCCGCGATACGTACTGGTAGCTGGACCAGGCCTGCGAGCTGCCGTCGGACGCCACTTCCTTGGCGTCGGTGAAGGTGTAGCTCAGGCTGCCGTACCAGCCGTTGGACATCGGCTTGGTCAGCGAGAAGGTGATCGCGGTGGAACGGCCCTTGTCGGTGTTGCCGAGCTTGGTCGACCGCCAGTCGAAGGCTTCGTTGCGGCCGCAGTTGTTGCCGCTGAACTGGGTCGAGTCGAACGCGCTGCCGAACCAGCCGTCGGCGGGCAGGCAGCGGAAGTTCAGGCGGCCATCCCGCAGCTGGCCCTGCGGCTGGCCGATGTTGATCGCCTGGTAGAAGACCGCGTCCTTGGCGCGGATGTCGACCAGGTCGATCGAGCCGACCAGCCCCATCCACGGCAGCTCCGCGTCGTAGCCCAGGGTGAACTTCCAGGCCGTGGGCAGCTTGAAGTCGGGATCGATCGTGTCGACCTGGTAGGCCGGCAGTTCGGTCGAGGCGCCGCTCGGGATCGGCTGGTTGTACGGGTCGGGGCTGAACGGCGCGCTCGCCGGATCCTGCGAGCGGTACTGCAGCGCGGTCACGCCGTTGTTCTGGTAGGGGTTGGCCAGCCACACGAACGGCGGCACGCTCTGGAACACGCCGGCGCCGCCGCGCAGCTGCGAGAAGCGCTCGCTGTCGAACATGTAGTTGAACGAGACGCGCGGCATGATCACGCGGTTGTCCGAGCCGAGCTTGTAGTCGTTGCGGTAGCCGAACGCCTCCTCGAAGCCCGGGGTGCGCGGCGGCGCCCTGTCGGCGCTGGGGATGTTGACCCGCACGCCGTAGGTCAGCGAGAGCTGGTCGTTGACCTGCCAGGTGTCCTGGATGAACGGGCTGATCTGGGTGTAGACCAGCGCCGCCGCCAGGTCGGCCTCGGTGTAGCCGTCCACCGGGCGCCGCACGATGTAGTTGGAGTAGTTGCCGGCCTCGAAGTCGTCGAGGCTGTTGAAGCGGTATTCGCCGTGCAGCGTCTTGCCGTAGAGGTTGAACACGTCGTGGCGGAGGTAGTCGACGCCGCCCTTGATCGCGTGGTCGCCGGCGTAGTAGGTGCCGACCAGGCTGGCGGCCACGCGCTCGGTGTTGATCTGGTTCTCGTGGCGGTTGTCGTCCTCGCCGATGTAGATCGTCCCGCCCGGCGTCCTGACGATCACCTCGGGGTTGTCGACTTCGTTGCCGTTGACCTGGTCGAAGGTCTGGTGGCTGAGCTTGAACTCGGTCGAGAAGTTCGTGCTCCAGTCGCTGAACAGCTGCAGCGACGTGTTCTTGGTGATGTTGTCGATGTTGTAGTAGTGGCTCGACAGCAGCACGTTGCGCGCGCCCTCGTCGTACGGCGAGATGCGGAATTCCTCCGTCTGCTGGTACGTCAGGCTGGCGCGGTGGTTGTCGTTGATGTTCCAGTCGATCTTGGCCAGGTAGCGCTTGTTCTCCAGGTCGTTGCTGGCGGCCACGCCGTAGCTGCCCGGCTGCATGCCCAGGCGGGTGGCGATGTCGATCGTGCGGTTGACCTCGTCCAGGGTCACGTAGCCGTTGGCCACGCCGTCGGCCGAGCCGGTCCCGCCGAAGTCGGAGATCGTCTGCTCCTCGTAGGAGGCGAAGAAGAACAGGCGGTCCTTGACGATCGGGCCGCCGAGGGTCACGCCGCGGGTCTCGTCGGTCCCGAACCGGTCGTACTCCTCGCCGTCGACCTTGCCGACCATGCTGCCGGCGTCCTTGTAGGCGTAGTACACCGAGCCGTGGAACTCGTTGGTGCCCGACTTGGTGACCGCGTTGATCCGCGCGCCGATGGTGTCGGAGGTGACGTCGTAATCGGAGATCTTCAGGTCGTATGCCTCGATCGTGTCGACCGAGATCGGGCTGCCCGTGTACGGCATGCCGTTGGAGTTCAGGCCGAACGGGTCGCCCTGGGACAGGCCGTCGACCGAGATGTCGTTGTAGCGGTTGTTCAGGCCGGCCACCGAGATCGCGCCGCCGGCCTGGTCGATCACGGTGATGCGCGGGTCCAGGCGCGCGACGTCGTCCACCGAGCGGCTCGCCTGCGGCATGATCTCGAGCTGGCGGCCGCCGACCGAAGTGCCGACGCCCTTGTTGTCGGGGTTGAAGGTGTCGAGCAGGCGCGAGGCGGTGACCGCGACCGCAGCCAGGGTGGTCGTGTCGTCGACCAGCTGCATGTTGACCGCGCCCACCTGGTTCAGGGCGAGGTAGACGTTGTCTTCGGTCCGCGTGCCCGCGCCCGGGGCGCTGACGGTGATCTCGTAGGGACCGCCCACGCGCAGGCCGCGCGCGTTGTAGCGGCCGCTGGCATCGGTCACGGCGCGGCTCACCGTGCCCGACTCCACGTGCGTGATCACGACTTCGGCGCCGGCCACCGGCTGCCCGCTGCCGTCGGTGACGACGCCGCCGACGCCCGCCGACGTGCTCTGGGCGAAGACGGGCGCCGCGGCGAGCGCGGCGATCAGGCCGATCGACAGTTTCGAGAGTCGAAGGCAGTTGCGACTGGTCATGTGGGGAGCCTCGATGGGTGGTCGTGGGATACCGGATGGACCGGTGGAACGTGTGGCCGGTGGTGCGCCATGGGAATGCGGCCGCGCTGGGCGACGTGGCCGTGGGTTAACATCAGGTTAACACGATATCGGTTGCAGATGACACGCAAAAGACACTGGCCGCCCAATGGAAGTCATTGACAGCGCTGGAAATTGACAAGCGATCGAGATAGTTCCGGCAAGTCCTTGTCGCCCGGTCGCCACATTCAGGCCGCCATGCTTTGGGCGATGTAACCGCTCACGCCGTCAAGCAGCATCTGGACCGAGATCGCGACCAGCAGCATGCCCATCAGCCGTTCGATCGCGCTGAGCACGCGCGCGCCCAGCAGCCGGTACAGCCACGGCGCGCAGAACAGGATCGCGGCGGTGGCCGCCCAGGCCATGAACAGGGCCAGGCTCCATTCGCCCAGGCGTTCGGGCTCGCGGCTGCCCATCAGCACCACCGCGGCCATGCCCGAGGGGCCCGCCACCAGCGGGATCGCCAGCGGCACGATGAACGGCTCGCCGCCGGGGATCTCGCCCATCAGGCCCTCCGGCGGGGGGAAGATCATGCGGATGCCGATCAGGAACAGGACGATGCCGCCGGCGATCGACACCGATTCCTGGCGCAGGTGCATCACCTCCAGCGCGTACTTGCCGGCCCACAGGAACAGCATCAGCACCACCAGCGCGATCAGCAGTTCGCGCGCCAGCACCACCCGCTGCCGCGCCGGCTCCAGGCGCCGCAACAGGCTCAGGAACACCGGGATGTTGCCCAGCGGGTCGAGGATCAGGAACAGCAGCAGCGCGGCCGAGAGGATCGTCATGCGCCCTCCCCGCCACCGGCCAGCAGGTCCAGGCAGGGGCCGGTGAAGCCGGCCGGATCGCGCGCCAGGCGGTCCTCGTCGGCGGCGTAGGCGCGCGCGCGCAACGGCGTGCGCAGCGGCGGCAGGTGCAGCGCGTGCACCGCCAGGCCCGGCTGCTCGGCGGCCAGCGTCTCCACCAGCGCCTCCAGTCCGCGCTGGGCCACGCCGTAGCCGCCCCAGTAGGCCGGGAACGCGCGCGGCCCCGGATCCACCGCGAACACCACCCGCCCCGCGCCCGAATCGCGCAGCAGCGGCAGGCAGGCCTGGGTCAGCCACCAGCGCGCGGTCAGGCCCACGTGCAGGGCACGCGCGAAGGCCGCCGGGTCGCTGTGCTCGAGCGGGGTCAGGCCGGGGAAATGGGCGGCGCAGTGCACCAGCGCGTCGAGCCGGCCCGCGCCTTCGCCCACGCGCGCGGCGAGCTCGGCGTAGTCGTCCGGGGTCGCGCCTTCCAAGTCGAGCGGATACAGCAGGGCCTCGCCCCCGGCCTGCTCGACCGCGTCGGCCGCGCGTTCGAGCTTGCGCGCGTTGCGGCCCAGCAGCACCAGGCGCGCGCCGGCGCGGGCACAGTCGACCGCGAGCGCCCGGCCGTAGCCGCCGTAGGCGCCGGTCACCAGCACCACGCGACCGGCCAGGCGCCGGCCGCCCGCGGGCGTCCCGGGGGCGCTCACGTCTTCTGCACTTCCGCGATCATCCGCGCCAGCTCGCCGCTCTCGTGCAGTTCCAGGGTGATCTCGCAGCCGCCGATCAGCTCGCCATGGATGAACAACTGCGGGAACGTGGGCCAGTTCGAGAAGCGCGGCAGGTTGGCCCGGATCTCCGGGTCGGCGAGCACGTTGATCGTGCGCAGGTCGCGGGCACCGGCCGCCTTGAGCACTTCCACCGCGCGACTGGAATACCCGCACATCGGATGTTCCGGGGTGCCCTTCATGAACAGCACCAGCGGATGCGTCTCGACTTCGGCCCTGATGCGGTCCAGGACGGCCATGGGTCTCTCCAGTACCGGGCGCCGGACACGCACCGGAAGAATTCGGGGTTGCGTATTGTATTGCCTCTCCCCGCCCGACCACGCCGCCGCCATGCCGATCGAGCCCCGTCCGTTGCCCTGCGCGCCCGCCGCGTTCGTGCCGCACCTGGCGCCGGAGCAGGTGGAACGCCACCGCCAGGCGCAGCAGCGGACGCTGGACGCCCTCGACGCGCTGCGGGACGCCGGCGACGACGACGCGGCGCCCGACCTGGCCCGCCTGGCGGTGGAGGCGCGCGGCGCGCTCGCCGCGCACGCGGCCCAGGCCTGGGCGGAGGAGTTCCACTGGGCCGCCCTGGGTCCGGCGCGCGGCGACGAGCCCGGGGAGCCCGGCGGTGCCCTCGCCGCGGCCATCCAGCAGGCCTTCGGCGACCCGGCGCGGATGCGCGAGCGGTTCGCCGAGGCGGCCGGGCGCCTGTCCGGACCCGGCTGGCTGTGGCTGGCACAGCGCCGCGACGGCCGGCTCGCGATCCTGGCCACGCCCGCCTCGGCCACGCCGCTGACCGGCGGCGATACGCCGCTGCTGGCCTGCTGCCTGTGGCCGCACGCCATGCCCGAGGGCGACGACGCCCTGGCGCGCTACCTGGCCGGATTCTGGGCGCTGGTGGACTGGCAGGTGGTGGAGGCGCGGCTGGACCGGGCGCGCGAGGCCTCGCGCGCGGGGGCCGGACCGGGCTAGCCGGCGAGGCGCTCGATGACCGGCGCCACCTGGGCCTGCCGCTCCAGCGCCGTGCCCACGCGCTCGAGCGCGGCCTGCAGCGCCTGCGGCGTGTCCGCACGCAGCGTGGCGTGGCCGACCTTGCGCCCGTCGCGCGCCTGCTTGCCGTAGTCGTGCCAGTGGCCGCCGGGCTCGCGCAGCACCGGCGCCGGATCGGGCATCGCGCCGATCCAGTTGAGCATGCAGGCATGGCCGATCATCCGGGTGGCGCCAAGCGGCAGCCCCAGCACCGCGCGCAGGTGGTTCTCGAACTGCGAGGTCTCGGCGCCCTCGATCGTCCAGTGGCCGGAGTTGTGCACGCGCGGGGCGAGCTCGTTGGCCAGCAGCACGCCGTCGCGGCAGAACAGCTCCAGCGCGAACACGCCGGTGTAGTCCAGGCGCTCGGCCAGGGCACGCGCATGCGCGTGCGCCTGCGCCTCGATCGCGGGCTCGCAGCGCGCCGGCGCCAGGCTGGCGGAGAGCACGCCGTCGACGTGCCAGTTCTCGGTCAGCGGCCAGGTGCGGAAATCGCCGTCGCGGCCGCGCACCGCGACCACGCTCAGTTCGCGCTCGAACGGCACGAAGGCTTCCAGGATCAGGCCCACCTCGGCCGCCTGCGCGCCGAGCGCGGCCCACGCCGCACCGACGTCGGCCGTCGAGCGGATCCGGAACTGGCCCTTGCCGTCGTAGCCCAGGCGCCGGGTCTTGAGGATGCAGGGCGTGCCGATGCGCGCCACCGCCGCCTCGAGCGCTTCGCGCGTGGGCACGTCGACGAAGTCCGGCACCGGGATGCCGAGCTCGCGGAACAGGGTCTTCTCGGCCAGGCGGTCCTGGGCCACGGCGAGCGCGCCCGGCCCCGGGTACACCGGGATGCGCCGCGCCAGCCACTGGGCGCTGGCGGCGGGAACGTTCTCGAAGTCGAAGGTGGCCACGCCGGCCTTCGCAGCGAACTCGGCCAGCGCCGCCTCGTCGCGGTAGTCGCCCACCAGCAGCGGCGCGCACTGCCCGGCGCAGGCGTCGGCCACGGTGTCCATCACCAGCACCCGCAGCCCGAGCGGCGCGGCGGCCAGGGCGAGCATGCGCGCCAGCTGCCCTCCGCCGAGGATCCCGACCGTGTCCATGGCCGCGGTCACCGGCGCGGGTCGTCGTTGCCGGCCACCTCGTCGGTCTGCCGCTGGCGGAAGGAGGCGAGCGCGTCGGCGATCGCGGGGTGGTCGGCGGCGAGCATCGCGGCGGCGAACAGGGCCGCGTTGACGGCGCCGGCCTGGCCGATGGCGAAGGTCGCGACCGGGATCCCGCCCGGCATCTGCACGATCGACAGCAGCGAATCCAGGCCGTTGAGCGCGCGGCTCTGCACCGGCACGCCGAGCACCGGCACCGCGGTCTTGGCCGCGAGCATGCCCGGCAGGTGCGCGGCGCCGCCGGCGCCGGCGATGATCGCGCGCAGCCCGCGTTGTTGCGCGGTGGCCGCGTAGTCGAACAGCACGTCGGGCGTGCGGTGCGCCGACACCACCCGCACCTCATGCGCGATGCCGAGCGCCTCGAGCTTCTGCACCGCGTGCTGCATGGTGCCCCAGTCGGACCGCGACCCCATGACGACGCCGACCAGCGGGCTGGCAGGATTGACGGACATGGCTGCTCCCGTGCCTAAAGACGTATTCTAGCGGTTCGCCCACGCCGCTTCCCGCCATGGACCGCAAGCTGCTCGACCTCCTCGTCTGCCCCGCGACCCGGCAACCGCTGGCCCTGCTCGACGCCACCGGGCTGGCCGCGCTCAACGCGGCGGTGGCGGCCGGCACCCTGCAACGCGTGGACGGCAGCCCGCAGGCCGAGCCGCTGCGCGAGGCGCTGGTCACCCGCGACCGCCGCCTGGTGTACCGGATCGACGACGGCATCCCGGTGCTGCTGGCCGAGGAAGGCATCGCCACCGGGCAGGTTCCCGACTTCCCGCGCGGCTGAGCGCGCCACTGCCGCAGGCGCGCGGCGCGCCCGCGGGCGTCCGCCCCGATCATGTCCGGAACCACGATTCCCGCCTTCGCCCCGCCCGACCCGGCCATCGTCGAGGCCGACGTGGCGCGCGCGCTGGCCGAGGACATCGGCGACGGCGACGCCACCGCCGCCCTGCTCCCCGACCGCGCCGGGCGTGCCCGGCTGCTGTGCAAGGAACCCGCCGTGGTCTGCGGCCGGCCCTGGTTCGACGCCTGCCATCGCGCGCTCGACCCGCAGGTGCGGATCGACTGGCAGGTGGCCGAAGGCCAGCGCGTGGAGGCCGGGACCGTGCTCGCCGTCCTGCACGGGCGCGCGCGCGCGCTGGTGACCGCCGAACGCACCTCGCTCAATTTCATGCAGACCCTGAGCGGCACCGCCACCGCCACCGCGGCGCACGTGGAGACCGTGCGCGGCACCGGCACGCGCATCCTCGACACCCGCAAGACCCTGCCCGGCCTGCGCCACGCGCAGAAGTACGCGGTGCGCGTGGGCGGCGGCCACAACCACCGGATCGGCCTGTTCGACGCGGTGATGCTCAAGGAGAACCACGTGCGCGCGTTCGGCTCGGTCGCCGGGGCGATCCGCGCCGCACGCGCAGCGCGGCCCGAGCTGCCGCTGGTGGTGGAAGTGGAAACGCTCGACGAACTGCGCGAAGCGCTGGCCGAAGGCTGCGACCGGGTGCTGATCGACGACTTCGATCCGGGCATGCGGCGCGAGGCGGTCGCCATCGCCCGCGGCGCGCCGTTCGCCGGGCGGATCCCGCTGGAGGTCTCGGGTGGCGTCGAGTTCGACGGCCTGCCCGCGATCGCCGCCGATGGCGTGGACTTCATTTCCATCGGCGGGCTGACCAAGCACGTCCGCGCGATCGACCTGTCGCTCAAGCTGGGCTGAGCGGGCCCTGCGGCGCGTTGGCCGGCCCCCGTAGGAGCGGCTTCAGCCGCGACCGCGCGCTTCGGCTGGTTCTGCGCCACGCCGGTCGCGGCTGAAGCCGCTCCTACGCGGGCAGCGCGGTCGGTGGGCACGGTCGCAGAAAGCACCACGGCCGCCCTGGGGCGGCCGTGGTGGCTGCGGCGGCGCGTGTGGCGCAGCGCGCCGGGCGCGCGCTTACTTCGCGTAGCGGCGCTTGAACTTGTCGATGCGGCCGCTGGTGTCGACGATCTTGTTCTGGCCGGTGTAGAACGGATGCGTCGCCGAGGACACTTCGACCTTGATCAGCGGGTACTCGTTGCCATCCTCCCATTTGATCGTCTCCTTGGCGGAGGCGGCCAGCGTGGAACGGGTCAGGAACTTGAAATCGGAAGTCACGTCCTGGAAGACGACTTCGCGGTAATCGGGATGGATGTCGGCCTTCATGGGCGGGCACCGGAAATTCGCGGGGTAAGCGCGCTAGTCTAGCCCGTCGGGGGCCGGCGCCGCAAGCCGCCCTCGGCCGCCAGCGCCACCCGGGCCCGCGCCTCGAACCGGGCCTGGTCGTAGCGCAGCAGGATCCGGGCGTTGTCCGGCACGCCCAGCTGGCGGTTCCAGTCCACCACCGTCGCCCCCCGCGCCGGACCGTGCTCCAGGCAGACCTCGACCGGGCGCTCGGCCAGTTCCGCCGCCCCCTCGGGCTCCAGCGCCCAGGCCATGGCCAGCGGGTCGGCCAGGTACCAGCGGTCGCCGCGGCGGTCGGCGGACCAGCGCCGGGTCCGGCGCGAGATCGCCTCGTAGAAGCGCGCCTGCGGGGTGTCGGCGGCCAGCCAGCCTTCCGCCTCGGCGTGCGGCAGCCCGTGGGCGACGGTCGCCTCCCAGTCGGCCAGGTCGAAGCGCGGGAAGGCGCGGAACACGATCCGAGCCGCCTCGGGGTCGAAGTGGATGTTGAATTCCGCCGCCGAGGTGACGTTGCCGCGCGCGGTCACCGCGCCGCCCATCACCACCAGGCGCGCGATCCTCCGCGGCAGGCCGGGGTCGAGCGAGAGCGCAAGCGCCAGGTTGGTCAGCGGACCCAGCGCGACCAGCACCAGGCGCCCGGCATGCTCGTGCGACAGGCGCAGGATCGCGAGCGCCGCGTGCTCGTCCTGCGCCGCGCGCGCGGCCGGCACGTAGCCGACGTCGCCGAAGCCGTCGCGACCGTGGACCTCGGCCGCGTCCGGCGCCGGATGCAGCAGCGGCGCCGCGCAGCCGGCGAAGACCGGCACGTCCGCGCGACCGGCCACTTCGCACAGCTTCAGCGCATTGGCCACGGTGTGCTCCAGGCCGACATTGCCGGCCGACACGGTCAGGCCGACCACGCGGTGGGCGGGATCGTCGAAGGCCATCAGCAGGGCGAGGGCGTCGTCGACGCCCGGGTCGGTGTCGATCAGCAGGGGGATGGGGTCGGACATGGACGGAATCCGGCGTCGGGCGGTCCATTGTCCCCGTTCCGGCGGCCGGCGGGGCGCCACCGCGGACCCGGGCCCACGCCTGCCCGGTTCCGCCGCTCCCGTCCGGCCGGGTCCGCGCGTTCCCGGGTCGGCCGGCGCGGGCCGCGTGCGCGGCGGGGGTCAGGCCGCGGCGTAGCGCGCCGCGCCGCCGATCCAGCGGTCGACCAGGCGGTCGGCGACCTCCGGGGCCCGTGCCGCCAGCGACTCGCCGATGCGGTGCACCTCGGGCAGCAGGTCGGCATCGCGGGCCAGGTCGGCGATCCGGAACTCGGCCAGGCCGGTCTGGCGGGTGCCGAGCAGCTCGCCCGGGCCGCGCAGTTCCAGGTCTTTCTCGGCGATCACGAAACCGTCGCTGGTCGAACGCATGGTCTCCAGCCGCTGCCGGGCCATCTGCGACAGCGGCGGCTGGTAGAGCAGCACGCAGCTCGAAGCCGCGCTGCCCCGCCCCACCCGCCCGCGCAGCTGGTGCAGCTGCGACAGGCCGAGGCGCTCGGCGTTCTCGATGATCATCAGCGAGGCATTGGGCACGTCCACGCCCACCTCGATCACGGTGGTGGCGACGAGCAGGTCGAGTTCGCCGCGCTTGAACGCGAGCATCGTCGCCTGCTTCTCCGCCGCCTTCATCCGTCCGTGGACGAAGCCCACGCGCAGCTCCGGCAGCGCGGCGGTGAGCTGCTCCCAGGTGGTCTGCGCGGCTTGGGCGACGACCTCGTCGCTCTCGTCGATGAGCGTGCACACCCAGTACGCCTGGCGCCCTTCCGCGCAGGCGGCGCGGATGCGCTCGATCAGCTCCGGCCGCCGCGACGCGCCGAGCACCACGGTCTGCACCGGAGTGCGGCCGGGCGGCAACTCGTCGATCGCCGAGACGTCGAGGTCGGCGTAGGCCGCCATCGCCAGCGTGCGCGGGATCGGGGTGGCGGTCATCACCAGCTGGTGCGGCACGCGGCCGCCCTGCGCGCCCTTGTCCCGGAGTGCCAGGCGCTGGTGCACGCCGAACCGGTGCTGTTCGTCGATGATCGCCAGCGCCAGGTCGGCGAACACCACGCCCTGCTGCATCAACGCGTGGGTGCCCACCACCAGCTGCGCGGCGCCGCTGGCGACGTCGGCCAGCGCCTGGCTGCGCGCGCGCCCGATGACCTTGCCGGCCAGCCACGCCACGCGCACGCCCAGCGGCTCGAGCCAGGCGCGCAGGTTCGCCAGGTGCTGCTCGGCCAGCAGTTCGGTCGGCGCCATCAGCGCCGCCTGGCGGCCGCTGCCGATCGCCAGCAGCGCGGCCAGCGCCGCGACCACGGTCTTGCCGCTGCCCACGTCGCCCTGGACCAGGCGCAGCATCGGCGAGGGCCGGGCCAGGTCGGCGCGGATCTCCCCGAACACCCGCTTCTGGGCGCCGGTGAGCGCGAACGGCAGCGAGGCCAGCAGCGCGTCCACCCGGCCGCCGTCGTCGACCAGCACCGGCGCCGCGTGCGCCTGCAGGGCGATGCGCTGGCGGCGCAGGCTCAGGTGGTGGGCCAACAGCTCCTCCAGCGCCAGCCGGCGCTGCGCCGGATGCCGTCCGGCGAGCAGCGCACCGACGTCGGCATCGCGCGGCGGGCGGTGCAGGGTGAGCAGCGCATCGCGCAGCGACGGCAGTTGGTCCGGCAGGCAGCCTGGCGGCAGCAGCTCGAGCTCCTCCGCGGGCGGCAGTTGCTCGAGCGCCTGCGCGACCAGGCGCCGCAGCGTGCCCGGCCCCACGCCCTCGACCGCGGGATAGACCGGGTCGAGCGCGTCGCCGAGTTCGCCCGCCTCGCCCTCGTCCAGCACCCGGTAGCTGGGATGCACGATCTCGAGCCCCTGTTGCCCGATGCGCGGCGTGCCGTAGGCGCGCACCCGCGCGCCGATCCGGAACTGGTTGACCTGCTGCGAACGGAAGTGGAAGAAGCGCAGCACCAGGGTGGCGCGCGACCCGTCGCCGATCGCCACCCGCAGCAGCGGCCGGTAACGGAAACCGCGCTCGACCGCTTCGACCCGCCCTTCCACCTGCGCCGCCACGCCCGGCTGCAGCTCAGGCAACGGCGTGATGCGGGTGCGGTCTTCGTACTGGCGCGGCAGGTGCAGCCACAGGTCCTGGACCGTGGTCAGCCCGCGCGCGGCGAACTTTTCCGCCATCACCCGGCCCACGCCCGGCAGGGTGGTCAGCGGACGGTCGCCGGCGGCGGCCAGCACGGGGGCGGGCCTGGCCATCCCGACGCGCGGTCAGCCGGTCACCATGATCGCGTCGACCTCGAACAGCACGCCCTTGGGCAGTGCGGACACCTCGATGGTCGAGCGCGCGGGATACGGCGCCTCGAAATACCCGGCCATCACTGCGTTGACCGCGGCGAACTGCGACAGGTCGGTCAGGTACAGGCCCAGGCGCACCACGTCGGCGAGCGAGCCGCCGGCGGCCTCGGCCACCGCCTTGAGGTTGTCGAACGCGCGCCGCGCCTGTTCCTCGATGCCGCCGGGGACGACTTCGCCGGTGGCCGGATCGAGCGGGATCTGTCCGGACAGGAACACCATCGAGCCGGCCCGCGTGGCCTGGGAATAGGGGCCGATCGCGGCAGGCGCGCGCTCGGTCTGGATCGGGGTACGGGGCATCGCGCGTCTCCTGTGCGTGGATGCGTCCGATTATAGGTCGCGCGCCGGCCGAGCCCCGGCCCCGCTACGCGCGGCGCACGCCGTGGACCACGCCCAGGCGGCGGGTGCGGCGGATCACGTCGGCCAGGTGGGTGCGGTCGCGCACACCCAGCGAGAAGCGGATCACGGCGACGTTGGCGTCGCGCTCGAGGTATTCCACGCCCTCGATGTTGGATTCGGCCTTGGCGATCGCCGCCGCCACCTCGGCCAGCGAACCGGGCTTGTTCTCGGTCTCGATCACCAGCCCCACCGGGTACTCGCCGATCACCTCGCGGTCCCAGCCGATCGCCACCCAGCGGTCGGGCGACTTGCGGTAGTCGGCGACGTTGGGACAGTCCATCCGGTGCACCACGATGCCCTTGCCGGCGGTGTGGTAGCCCATGATCTCGTCGCCCGGGATCGGCATGCAGCAGTTCGCGAAGCTGATCACGCCGCGCTCGTGGCCGGTGATCAGGATCCGTTCGCCGCGGCGCTGCACCGGCGCCGCGCCCGGGGCCGCGTCGGCGGCGGCCGGCTCCTTCTGCGCCAGGGCCAGCGCGACCTGCGCCGGCATGCGGTTGCCCAGGGCGATGTCGGCCAGCAGTTCCTCCAGCCGCGGATAGCGCAGTTCGCCGAGGAACTCGTCCAGCCGGGCCTGCGGGATCCGGTCGAGCGAGGTGCCCAGATCCTCCAGCGCGCGGTCGATCATGCGGTGGCCGAGGGTCACCGCGTCCTCGTGCTCGAGCTGCTTGAGCTGGGCGCGGATCGCGGTGCGCGCCTTGCCGGTGACCACCACTTCCAGCCACTGCGGCTTGGGGAACGCCGACTTCGCGGTGACCACCTCCACCGACTGCCCGCTCACCAGCTTGGTACGCAGTGGCACCAGCTTCTTGTCCACGCGCGCGGCCACCGCGGTGTTGCCCACGTCGGTATGCACCGCGTAGGCGAAGTCGAGCGCGGTGGAGTTGCGCGGCAGGGCGAGGATGTCGCCCTTGGGCGTGAACAGGTAGACCTCGTCCGGGAACAGGTCGACCTTGACGTTCTCCAGGAATTCCAGCGACGAGCCGGTGGCGCGCTGCGACTCGAGCAGGTTGGCGATCCACGAATGCGCGCGCGCCTGGGCGCCGCTGGCGGCCATGCCGTGCTTGTAGGCCCAGTGCGCGGCGATCCCTCGCTCGGCGATCAGGTCCATCTCCTCGGTGCGGATCTGGACCTCGATCGGCGAGCCGTACGGGCCGAACAGCACCGTGTGCAGCGACTGGTAGCCGTTGGCCTTGGGGATCGCGATGAAGTCGCGGAAGCGCCCGTCCAACGGCTTGTAGACCGAGTGCGCCACGCCCAGCGCGCGGTAGCAGTCGCCCACCGACTGGACCACGATCCGGAACCCGAACACGTCCATCACCTGGGCGAAGGTCTTCCCCTCGCTGCGCATCTTGTTGTAGATGCTCCACGGCGACTTGACCCGGCTCACCAGCCGGTATTCGAGTCCCTCGGCGGTGAGCCTCTGCGCCAGCTGGGCCTCGATCTTGGCCATCGCCTCGCGCCGCACCATCGGCTGGCTGCGGATGTGCTTCTCGAGGATCAGGTGGCGCAGCGGATGCAGGGCGTGGAAGCCGCGGTCCTGCAGCTCGGCCTTGATCAGGTTCATGCCCAGGCGCTGGGCGATGGGGGCGTAGATCTCCAGCGTCTCGCGCGCGATGCGCTGGCGCGCCGGCGCCGGCTGCGCGCCGAGCGTGCGCATGTTGTGCAAGCGGTCGCTGAGCTTGATCAGGATCACGCGCAGGTCGCGCGCCATCGCCAGCATCATCTTGCGGAAGCTCTCGGCTGCCGCCTCCTGGCGGCTGCTGAAGTGCAGCTTGTCGAGCTTGGTGACGCCGTCGACCAGTTCGGCCACGGTCTCGCCGAACTCCGCGGCGAGCTGCTCGCGGGTGAGCGGGGTGTCCTCGATGGTGTCGTGCAGGATCGCCGCGACCAGGGTCTCGACGTCGACCTTCTGGTCGGCCAGCACCTTGGCCACCGCCACCGGGTGGGTGATGTAGGGCTCGCCGGAGCGGCGGGTCTGGCCGGCGTGCGCGGCCGCGCCCACCGCCCAGGCGCGGCGCAGCAGCGCGCGCTGGTCCTCGGGCAGGTACGAGGCGGCGCGCTCGAACTCGAGCACATAGCCGGGCACGTCGGCGTCGGACGTGGACACGGGCTGGATCAGCGCGGACTCACCGGAAGTCATCCTGCGAGCCTAATTCGTGGGACGGGAATGGGGAATAGGGCCGCGCCGCGCGCGCGGGCGGCGGCGTGCCCGCGCCGCGGACGCGGCGCCCGGACGCGCGAAGGCCCCGCCATGGCGGGGCCTCCGGGGGTGGACTGGATGGCGCCGGCGGGCGCCGTTCAGTCGTCGCCCTTCATGTCGTCCTCGCCGGCGACCACCTCGGCCGCGGCCCACTCCAGCGCCTCGCGCTCCTTGCGCTCGCGCTCGGCCTTGTCGACCGCGTCGATGTAGTCCTGGTCGATGCGGCGCGCGGCGATCTCGCGCAGCGCCAGCACGGTCGGCTTGTCCTGCAGTTCGGAGTTGTCGAGCTGCGGCTCGACGCCGTTGGCGAGCTGGCGCGCGCGCTTGGCGGCCATCATGACGAGCTCGAAGCGGTTGTCGACGACTTTCAGGCAATCTTCAACGGTGATGCGGGCCATGGGACTCCCGGCGGCCGGCGGGCCGTCGATTCAGGATGCGGGACCGGCCATTGTAGCGGGATCCGGCCGGATTGCAAGCATGCCCCATGAAAATCAATCACTTGCGACGCAAAAACCGGTGCGGAACGGCCGCGAGCCCGGTCAGGATCATTCCGGCGCCAGCAGCGCCTCGATCAGGGCCGCGTGCCGCTGCTGCTGGCGTTCGCGGCGCAGGCGGCTGGCGGCGAAGACCGCGCACATCTCGTCGACCGCGGTCTCGAACACCTCGTTGACGATGATGAAGTCGAACTCGCCGTGGTGCGACATCTCCTCGCGCGCGTTGGCCATGCGCCGGGCGATGGTCTCCTCGCTGTCCTGCCCGCGCTTGCGCATGCGCTCCTCGAGCGCGGCGCGCGAGGGCGGGAGGATGAAGACGCCCACCGCGTCGGGCACCTTGGCCTTGACCTGCTGCGCGCCCTGCCAGTCGATCTCCAGCAGCACGTCGCGGCCGGCGGCCAGCTGCGGCTCGACCGACTGCCTCGCGGTGCCCTTCCAGTCGCCGTGGACCTGGGCGTACTCGAAGAAGTCGCCGGCCGCGATCATCGCCTCGAAGCGCTCGGCGCTGACGAAGTGGTAGTGCTCGCCGTCGCGCTCGCCCGGGCGCGGCGGGCGCGAGGTGAACGAGACCGACAGGCAGATGTTGCGGTCGCGCGCCAGGCACGCGTTGACGATGCTCGACTTTCCCGCCCCGGACGGGGCGGCGACGATGAACAGGGTGCCGCGCATGGAGGCCTGGCTGGTGGCGTTCGGGGACTGGCCGCTCACGGCAGGCACCCTGCCGGCCGTGGTCGGGCCGGACATCCTACCTGTTCCCGCCGCCGCGGGCGCGCGCGCAGGGCCCGGCTCATTCGATGTTCTGGACCTGCTCGCGGATCTGGTCGATCAGCACCTTGAGCTCGACCGCCGCGCGGCTGGTGCGCGCGTCCACCGACTTCGACCCCAGGGTGTTGGCTTCGCGGTTGAACTCCTGGAGCAGGAAATCCAGGCGCCGGCCCACCGGCTCGCGCTGGGTGAACACGCGGCGGATCTCGTCGACGTGGCTGGCGAGGCGGTCGAGCTCCTCGTCCACGTCCAGCTTCTGCAGTGCCAGCACCAGCTCCTGCTCCACCCGCGCCGGGTCGGCCCCCTGCGCCAGCTCGGCCAGCCTGGCCCGGAGCCGGGTCCGCTGGGCCTCGCGGATATCCGGCACCAGCGTCCGCACCTCGGCGGCGATGCGCTCGATCCCGTCCACCCGCTCCAGGATCGCCGTTACCAGCCTGGCCCCTTCGCGTTCGCGGCCGGCGATGAACTCGTCGAGCACCGTGTCCAGCAGCGCCAGCACCTCGGCCTGCATCGCGGCCGGATCGGCGCCCTGCGACTGCAGCACGCCCGGGAACTGCAGCAGTTCCACCAGCCCCACGCGCAGCTCCGGGAAGTGGCCGCGCAGGCGCCCGGCCAGTTCGCCCAGGCGCGCCACCAGGCCCTCGTCCAGCTGCAGGGCGGCGCTGCCTTCCCCCGGGCGCAGGCGCAGGGCCAGGTCGAGCTTGCCGCGCGAGACGCGCGCAGACACCCGCTCGCGCAGCAGCGGCTCGAACGCGCGCAGTTCGTCGGGCAGGCGCAGGCCCAGTTCCAGGAACCGGTGGTTCACCGCGCGCAGCTCGCAGCCGAGCGTGCCCCAGGGCGTGCTGCGTTCCCCGGACGCGTAGGCGGTCATGCTTCGGATCGGCATCGCGGTCCCCGTGGGCCGTTTCCGGCGAAGCGGCAATGGTAATCTGGCGCCCCGTTTTTTTGCCGGAATCGCAGCACATGAACATCACCCGCCCCAGCGGCCGCGCACCCGACCAGATGCGCCAGGTCCGCATCGAGCGCGGGTTCACCCGCCACGCCGAGGGATCGGTGCTGGTGTGCTTCGGCGACACCCGGGTGCTGTGCACCGCCAGCGTGGACAACAAGGTCCCGGCGTTCCTGCGCGGCAAGGGCGAAGGTTGGGTGACCGCCGAATACGGGATGCTGCCGCGCGCCACCCATTCGCGCAGCGACCGCGAGGCCGCGCGCGGCAAGCAGGGCGGTCGCACCCTGGAGATCCAGCGCCTGATCGGACGCGCGCTGCGCGCCTGTGTCGACCGCTCGGCGCTGGGCGAGCGCACGATCACCCTGGACTGCGACGTGCTGCAGGCCGACGGCGGCACCCGCACCGCCGCGATCACCGGCGCCTACGTGGCCCTGGTGGACGCGGTGCGCTGGCTGCGCAAGCGCGGCGAGATCACCCGCGACCCGGTGTTCGGAGCGGTCGCCGCGGTGTCGGTGGGCATCTGGCGCGGGGTGCCGGTGCTCGACCTGGACTATGCCGAGGACGCCGGCTGCGACACGGACATGAACGTGGTGATGAACGACGGCGGCGGCTTCATCGAGCTGCAGGGCACGGCCGAGGGCCATGCCTTCCGCCGCGACGAGCTCGACGCGCTGCTGGGCCTGGCCGAGGGCGGGATCGCCACCTTGCTCCAGCACCAGCGCGACGCCCTGGCGCGATGAACGCGGCGCCACGGACGCTCGTGCTCGCCTCGGGCAACGCAGGCAAGCTGGAGGAATTCCGGGCGCTGCTCGCCGGCCGCGGTTTCGAGGTCCGCGCCCAGGACGAGTTCGGCGTCGAGGACGCCGAAGAGACCGGCCTGAGCTTCATCGAGAACGCGATCCTCAAGGCGCGCCACGCCAGCCGCGCCACCGGCCTGCCGGCGCTGGCGGACGATTCGGGGCTGTGCGTGGACGCGCTCGATGGCGCACCCGGCCTGTATTCGGCACGCTACGGCGGCGGGCACGGCGACGCCGACCGCAACATCGACCGTCTGCTGCGCGAACTCGACGGCGTCGCCGACCCCGACCGCGGCGCGGGTTTCGTCTGCGCGCTGGCGCTGTTGCGCCACCCGGAGGACCCGCATCCGATCGTGGTCGAGGGCCAGTGGCGCGGGACGATCCTGCGCGAACGCCGCGGCGGCGGCGGCCACGGCTACGATCCGGTGTTCCTCGATCCCGTCCACGGGCAGACCGCCGCCGAGATGCCGCTGCAACTGAAGAACCGGATCAGCCACCGTGGCCAGGCGCTGGCGCTGCTCGTCGAGCGGCTGTCGGCGACGGCCGCGCCCCCGCGATGAGCACGCCCGGCGCGGTCGCCGCCGGCACCGACGCCCCGGCACTGGTGCCGCCGCCGCTGTCGCTGTACGTGCACCTGCCCTGGTGCGTGCGCAAGTGCCCGTACTGCGACTTCAACTCGCACCAGGCGCGCGGGCCGCTGCCGTTCGAGGCCTACGTCGACGCGCTGCTGGCCGACCTCGACCACGACCTGCCGCTGGCCTGGGGCCGCACCGTGCACAGCGTGTTCTTCGGCGGCGGCACCCCGAGCCTGTTCCCGCCCGCGCAGATCGATCGCTTCCTGCAGGGCGCCAGCGCGCGGCTGCGGTTCGCGCCGGGGCTGGAGGTGACCCTGGAGACCAATCCCGGCACCGCCGAGCACGGCCGCTTCGAGGACTACCTCGCCGCCGGGGTGAACCGGATCAGCTTCGGCATCCAGAGCTTCGACGACGGCTGCCTGCGACGGCTGGGCCGGATCCACGACGCCGCCCAGGCCGAGACCGCGGTGCGGCTGGCGCAGGACGCCGGCTTCGACAACCTCAACCTCGATCTGATGTACGCGCTGCCCGGGCAGACGGCGGCGATGGCGCTGCACGACCTGGAGCGCGCGATCGCGCTTGGGCCCGCGCACCTGTCGCACTACCAGCTCACCCTCGAGCCCAACACCGTGTTCGCCGCCCGCCCGCCGCAGGACCTGCCCGACGAGGACCACGCCTGGGAGATGCAGGAGGCCTGCCAGGCGCGCCTGGCCGACGCCGGCTACGCCCAGTACGAGGTGTCGGCCTACGCGCGGCCCGGTCGCCAGTGCGCGCACAACCTCAACTACTGGCGCTACGGCGACTACCTCGGAATCGGCGCCGGCGCGCACGGCAAACTCACCCTGGGCGCGACGCAGCAGGTCTTGCGGCGCTGGAAGGCCAGGCATCCGGCCGCCTGGCAGGCGGCGGCCGGCAGTGCGGCGGCGATCGGCGGCGAGGAGTACGTTGCACCGCAACAACGGCCGTTCGAGTTCATGCTCAACGCGCTGCGGCTGGTGGAGGGCTTCAGTCTGGCGGCGTTCCAGGCCCGCTGCGGACTGCCGGTGGAGGCGATCGCCGCGCCGCTGGAGGAGGCCGTGGCCCGCGGCTGGCTGGAGCGCAGCGGCGAGCGCGTGGTCCCCACCGCGCTCGGGCGCCGCTTCAACAACGACGTGGTCGCCCTGTTCCTGCCCGGCTGAGCGCGGCTGGAGCGGCCCGGGCGCGGCATTGGCCGCGGCGCCCGCGGCATGTAACTATTGGGCGACCCGTTCCAAACCCGCCCTGATGCCCGTCACGCTTCCGCCCGCCGAACACGCGGCTCCCAGGTCGCTCGCCGCCGCGGGACTGCCTCCGCGCGTCCGCAAGGCGCTCGAGGCGGCGCTGGCCGTGGTCACCGACGACATCGAGCCGCACCTGGGCGCGATGCTCGACGAGTTCGAGGAGGAACTGTTCCGGCTCGCCGACCAGGCGCGCAACCCGGGCATCGAGTCGGGCTACATGCAGACGCTGCGCAGCTTCCGGCTCAACCGCGCCGACCTGGTGCCGCGTTTCATCCTCGAACTCGAAGCACAGGTGGCCGCGATCCGCACGCCGCGCTCGGCGCACGCCACCCCGTTGCCTGGCGGCCCCGGCTACGGTCCTGCCACCGCCGGCTTCGGCACCCTGAGCCTGGTGGACGAGTCGGTGATGGACGAGGACACGGTGCTGCGCGAGATCGCGGCACGCCAGGAAGCGCGCGCCAACCTCGCCCTGCACCTGCTCGGCCAGCGCTTCGGCGTGCTCGCCGGCGCGCCCGCCTTCGACACCGAGCGCCTGCCGCTGGGCCCGCAGGCGCTGTGCCGGGCGATGCGGGCCGCGGCCCATGCGCTGGACATCGAGCACGATTCGCGGCTGCTGCTTTACCGGATCTTCGATCGCCACGTGATGCAGGGTTTCTGGCGGGTGCTGGACCGGCTGGACGAGCTGCTCGACCGCGAGGGCATCCTGTCGGGCCTGACCTACGTGCCAGTGCGCATCCGGCCGTCGCCGCAGCCGCGCGAACGGACCGGCGAGGCGCGCCCGGCCGCCGCCACGCCCCCGGCCCGCGACGCCGCCCCGGCGGACCGGGCGCCGGCCACGCCCGCCCCCGGCCGCGGCGGCTACCGCGCCGGCGATCCGCAGCGGCCGCACACCGGCTGGATGGGCGAACCGATCGAGGAGCTGGACGAAGACGAGCAGCTTGCCTCCCAGCAGCTGCAGCAGCTGCTCAACAGTCGCCGCGAACTGCTCGGCAAGCTGCGTCCCGGCCGCAAGTCCGCAGGCGGTGCGCCGATCGCCACCGAGGAGGTGTTCTCGGCGCTGGGCCACCTGCAGGGGCAGTCGATGACCGCCGGTGGCACCCTGCAGACCCTGGCCGACGTGAAGCAGACCCTGCTGGCGCAGGCGCGCCAGCGCCGCGGGGTGCACGCCGAGCTCTCGCCGCGCGACAACGACACCTTCGAGCTGCTCGGGATGCTGTTCGGCAACCTCGAGGAGGAGATCCGCGCCGACGCGCCGGCCGCCTCGCTGGTCAAGCGCCTGCAGGTGCCGCTGCTGCGGGTCGCCCTGCGCGACAGCGCGTTCTTCGTTCGCAGCCGCCACCCCGCGCGGCAGCTGCTCAACACGGTGGCCGAAAGCGCCGCCAAGTGGCTCGACGACGCCGACTTCGACCCGCAGTTCCTGCAGCCGCTGCAGGCGGCGGTCAACCACGTCATCGAGAAGTACCACGGCGACCTGGAGGTGTTCACCGCCTCCAACGAACAGCTGCAGACCCACCTGCAGGCCCAGGTGCGCAAGGCCGAACTGCTCGAGAAGCGCCACGCCGAGGCCGCGCGCGGCAAGGAGAAGCTGGAGATCGCCAAGCTGCGCACGGCCGAGGTGATGGCCGGCCTGGTTGGCGACCGGCGACTGCCGCGCTTCACCCGCGCCCTGCTCAACCAGGCCTGGGCCGACGTGCTGACCCTGACCCTGCTGCGCCAGGGCGAGGAGTCGGAGGCCTGGGAGCGCCAGCTCGACGCCACCCGCCGGATCATCGACGCCTGCAGCCGCGACGACGCGCCGAGCGACCCGGGGCTGGTGCAGCACATCGAGGCTTCGCTGGCCCAGGTCGGCTACCACGGCGAGGAAGCCAGCGTCATCGCCCAGCGGCTCACCAGCAGTCGCGCCGACGAGGACGAGGACGAGCCCGCCTCGCGCACCGAGCTGGCGATGAAGCTCAAGGCGCGCACCCGCCTGGGCGAGGACGCCGAGCGCAAGAAGCCGCAGCTGCCACCGCGCACGCCGGAGGAGCAGGCGCGCTACGAGCAGCTCAAGGTGATGCCGTTCGGCACCTGGATCGAGTTCGTCACCAACCAGCAGGGCGACGTGGTGCGCCGGCGCCTGTCGTGGTTCAGCCCGATCACCGACCGCGCCCTGTTCGTCAACCAGCGCGGCCAGCGCGTGGGCGAGCAGTCGCTCGACAGCGTGGCGCGGATGCTGGCCGCGGGCCAGGCGCGGATCGTCACCGCCGGCCAGGCCCGCCTGGTGGACCGCGCCTGGCAGGCGGCGATGCACGCCCTGCGCAGCTTCGCCGGCCTCGGCGAGAAGGACGCCGGGACGGAAGGGGTGACGGCATGATGCACGAGTTCCGTCGGGCCAAGCGGCGCAAGGCCTCCGACACCATCCTGGTCACCGACGCGATGACCGAGCGGGTGATCGGCCGGATTGGCAACCTCTCCGAAACCGGCATGCTGCTGATCGCCAGCGAGGCGCTGGCCGACGACGCGCTCTACCAGCTGCGCTTCGCCCTGCCCGACGGGACCGCGGCCCAGCCGGTGGACGTGGGCGCGCACCTGCTGTGGCGCGACCGTGCCAGCGCCCCGGACCAGGTCTGGGCCGGGTTCCGGTTCATCGCGGTCTCCGAAACCCAGGCGCGGCGCCTGCGGGCCTGGATCGAAGCGCCCGGCAGCCACTACGAATAGCGCCCGGCGGGCCTGCAGCCAGGCGCGCATTGGGTCAGAATGCGGACCCCGCCCCACCGGTCGTCCTTACGATGTCCACCGCCAGTTCCCTGTACGCCGACCACCTCGCCACCCTGCACGAGCGCGCCGCGACCGCACTCGAGCGCGGCGGCTTCGACCACCTCGTGGTGCCCAGCGGCACCCCCCACGTGCAGGTGTTCGACGACCGCGAGTATCCCTACGCGGCCAACCCCCAGTTCAAGCACTGGCTGCCGCTGACCCGGCACCCGGGCTGCTGGCTGGTGGTCACCCCCGGGCAGCGCCCGCGGCTGGTCTACCTGCAGCCGCGCGACTACTGGCACGTGGTGCCACAGGCGCCCGAGGGTGAGTGGGTGGAGCACTTCGACATCGTCGTGATCCGCAGGCCAGACGAGGCGCTCAAGCACCTGCCGCGCAACGCCGGGCGCTGCGCGATCCTGGGCGAGCCGCAGAGCGCGCTCGGCCGCTACGGCGCGTTCCGTCCGAACAATCCGGGCCCGGTGCTCGACTACCTGGACTACCACCGCGCCTACAAGACGCCCTACGAGATCGAGATGCTGCGCGAGGCCACCCGCCGCGGCGTGCGCGCGCACCGCTCGGCCGAACGCGCCTTCCGCGCCGGCGCCAGCGAGTTCGGCATCCACCTGGCCTACTGCCAGGCCGCCGGCCAGGACACCGACGAGCTCCCGTACGCGAACATCGTCGCCCTCAACGAGCACGCGGCGGTGCTCCACTACACCGAGTTCGACCGCCTGCCGCCCAGGCCGGTGCGCAGCTTCCTGCTCGACGCCGGCGCCAGCCACGCCGGCTACGCCTGCGACATCACCCGCACCCACGCCCAGGAACCGGGCGAGTTCCAGGCCCTGATCGACGCGGTGGACGCCGCCCAGCAGCGGATGTGCGACCAGGTGCGTGCCGGCACCGACTACCGGCAGCTGCACCTGGACGCGCACCTGGCCCTGGCCGGCGTGCTGCGCGAGGCCGGCCTGGTGAAGGTGTCACCCGAGGAGGCCGTGGCCACCGGGGTGAGCCGCGCGTTCTTCCCGCACGGCATCGGCCACGGGCTGGGCCTGCAGGTGCACGACGTCGGCGGCTTCGCCGCCTCCGACCGCGGCGGCACGATCCCCAGGCCCGACGGGCATCCCTACCTGCGCCTGACCCGCGTGCTGGAGCCCGGATTCGTGGTGACCATCGAGCCGGGCATCTACTTCATCGACATGCTGCTCGAGGAACTGCGTGCGTCGCCGCAAGCCGGCGCGGTCGACTGGGACCGGGTCGAGGCGCTGCGCCCGTACGGCGGGATCCGGATCGAGGACAACGTGGTCTGCACCGGGGGCGACCCGCTCAACCTCACCCGCGAGGCGTTCGCCGCGGCCTGACCCCGCGGCTCCCGGACCGGCCCCGCGCGCTGGCGCCGGGGCCGGCCTCCGACGCCGGCCCGTGCCGGCGCATGCCGCACCGCACAACGCGCGGGCGCGCCCCGCCCCGCTCCCCGACCCGATTGGTGGACCTGCCCGGCTGTGCCATAGTCGTGGCACTTTTGGTCGGGTTGTCCCGGGGAGGATACATGCTCGAGCAGTACGGATTGACGCTGGCGCTCGTGTGCGCGGCGGTGGCCATCGCTTACGGCATCATCTCGGCAGGCTGGATCAACCGGCAGCCTGCAGGCAACGAACGCATGCAGCAGATCGCGGGCGCGATCCAGGAGGGTGCGCGCGCCTACCTCAACCGCCAGTACCTGACGATCGCGATCGCGGGCGTGGTGCTGTTCGTGCTGGTGGGACTGTTCCTCGACTGGTACACGGCAATCGGCTTCCTGCTCGGCGCGGTGCTCTCGGGCGCGGCCGGCTACATCGGGATGAACGTCTCGGTGCGCGCGAACGTGCGCACCGCCGAGGCCGCGCGCCAGGGCATGGGTCCGGCGATGGACGTCGCCTTCCGCGGCGGCGCGATCACCGGCATGCTGGTGGTGGGCCTGGGCCTGCTGGGCGTCGCCGGCTACTGGGCCGTGCTCAACCTCGCCCTGAAGCTGCCCACCGCCGAGGTGCTGCACGCGCTGGTCGGGGTGGCCTTCGGCTCCTCGCTGATCTCGATCTTCGCGCGCCTGGGCGGCGGCATCTTCACCAAGGGCGCGGACGTGGGCGCCGACCTGGTGGGCAAGGTCGAGGCCGGCATCCCCGAGGACGACCCGCGCAACCCGGCGGTGATCGCCGACAACGTGGGCGACAACGTCGGCGACTGCGCCGGCATGGCCGCCGACCTGTTCGAGACCTACGCGGTCACCGTGATCGCCACCATGCTGCTGGGCTACCTGATGGTGTCCGAAGTGGGCAGCAACGGCGTGCTCTACCCGCTGGTGCTGGGCGGGGCCTCGATCATCGCCTCGATCATCGGCGCGTTCTTCGTCAAGGTGAAGCCGGGCGGC
Organism: Luteimonas wenzhouensis; assembly: GCF_007859305.1. GTDB lineage: Bacteria > Pseudomonadota > Gammaproteobacteria > Xanthomonadales > Xanthomonadaceae > Luteimonas > Luteimonas wenzhouensis. The sequence goes on along the minus strand of NZ_VOHE01000003.1, from coordinate 330,914 downwards.
TCGATCATGGGGGCTCTGTACAAGGGCGTGATCGTGTCCGGCGTGCTGGCGGCGATCGCCTACTACCCGATCACCCGGGAACTGATGGCCGGAAACAGCCACGGCGCGATGAACATGTACTGGTGCGCGCTGATCGGCCTGGCGCTGACCGGCGCGATCGTGTGGATCACCGAGTACTACACCGGCACCCAGTACGGCCCGGTCCGGCACGTGGCGCAGGCGTCCACCACCGGCCACGGCACCAACATCATCGCCGGCCTGGGCGTGTCGATGAAGTCGACCGCGCTGCCGGTGGTGGCGGTGTGCCTGGCGATCTGGGGCTGCTTCGCCCTGGGCGGGCTGTACGGCATCGCCATCGCGGCCACCGCGATGCTGTCGATGGCGGGCATGATCGTGGCGCTCGACGCCTACGGCCCGATCACCGACAACGCCGGCGGCATCGCCGAGATGGCCGAGCTGCCGCCGGAGGTGCGCGACGTCACCGACCCGCTCGACGCGGTCGGCAACACCACCAAGGCCGTGACCAAGGGCTACGCGATCGGTTCGGCGGCGCTGGCGGCGCTGGTGCTGTTCGCCGACTACACCCACAACCTCGAGGCGGCGAAGCCGGGCGTCGAGTTCGCGTTCGACCTCTCCGACCACCGCGTGATCATCGGCCTGCTGATCGGCGGCCTGATCCCGTACCTGTTCGGCGCGATGGCGATGGAGGCCGTGGGCCGCGCCGCGGGCAGCGTGGTCGAGGAAGTGCGCCGCCAGTTCCGCGAGATCAAGGGCATCCTCGACGGTACCGGCAAGCCGCAGTACGACCGCGCGGTAGACATGCTCACCCGCTCGGCGATCAGGGAGATGATCGTGCCCTCGCTGCTGCCGGTGGTGGTGCCGATCGTGGTCGGCCTGCTGCTGGGCCCCGAGGCGCTGGGCGGCCTGCTGATCGGCACGATCGTCACTGGCCTGTTCGTGGCGATCTCCATGACCACCGGCGGCGGCGCCTGGGACAACGCCAAGAAGTACATCGAAGACGGCAACTTCGGCGGCAAGGGCTCCGAGGCGCACAAGGCCTCGGTCACCGGCGACACCGTCGGCGATCCCTACAAGGACACCGCCGGCCCCGCCATCAACCCGCTGATCAAGATCATCAACATCGTCGCCCTGCTGCTGGTGCCGCTGCTGTAAGCCGGGCCAGACCGCGGTCCCTGAAGCCCCGGCCTGGCCGGGGCTTCTTTTTCCGCGGCGCCGGAAACGGGTCGCGCCAGGCGCCAGTGCCCTGGAAGGCGACCGCCCCTGGCCTGTGCGATGCCCGGCGAACCGTGCAGGGCGATCCACCGCGTCCGAACGCCGGTGTGCCTGGGGCGGCCTGCAGGCCTTCGCCCCGAACCTCACCCGGGAGGCCTCCGCCTTGGCGGAGACCCGGGCAACCGCGGCGATCACCCGGCGTCCGCCCGGGACCAGTCGAGAGCCCCCGGCATCCGCGAGGCCCCATCCACCGCCCGCGGGCCCGCTGCGTCCCAGCCTGGGCCCGGCGGACGGACCCGACGCTCCCATCCCCAAGGCCGAGGCCAAACGGGGATCGGCGCCCGAGCCCCCGTCCCGCCGCGCACCCCGTTTTTCCGCAATGCAGCATCAGTCGCGTAGAATGCCGCTCCTGTTCCGCGGGCTTCCGCCCCGCCCCCCCTCCGGAGCTGCAACGCATGGGTCTGGACCACGTCTCCACCGGCAAGAATCCCCCCGACGAGATCAACGTCATCATCGAGATTCCCAAGGACGCCGAGCCGGTCAAGTACGAAGTGGACAAGGAAAGCGGCGCGATCTTCGTCGACCGCGTCCTGTCCACGCCGATGCGCTACCCCTGCAACTACGGCTACGTGCCCAATACCCTGTGCGGCGACGGCGACCCGGCCGACGTGCTGGTGGTCCTGCCGCTGCCCCTGGTCCCCGGCTCGGTGATCCGCTGTCGTCCGGTGGGCGTGCTGAAGATGACCGACGAGGCCGGCAGCGACGAGAAGCTGCTCGCGGTCCCCGTGGCCAAGGTGTTCCAAGGCTATGCCCACGTCGAGAACATCGACCAGGTGAGCGCCCACTGGCTCGAGCGCATCGGCCACTTCTTCGAGCACTACAAGGACCTGGAGAAGGGCAAGTGGGTCAAGCTCGAAGGCTGGGGCTCGGCCGAGGAGGCCAAGCGCATCCTGGTCTACGCGATCGAGCGCCACGCCGAACAGGCGCGCCGGCCGGCCTGACGCCCGGCTGGCGCCGGCGGGGAGCCCGGGTGGCGGGCTCCACGGGGGCCGGCCGCCGCCCGGCTACTGCGCCCAGATCCCCGGCGCGGTCGACCGGGGCAACACCTGCGCCGAGAGCTTGCGATCGCTGTCGAGCAGGTGGATCGCGTCGGCCAGGATCGCCGCCGACTCGCGCAGCAGCGGGTCGGGCCGCTTCTCCGCGGCCTTCTCGCGCGCCGCGTCCTCGGCCACGTTGCGCTCGCCGGCCTGCAGCCCGTCGTCGGTGGTATCGGCCAGCGGGTCGAGCGCCAGGCCCAGGCGCTTGCGCTCCTCCTGGCGCTGCTTGCGCTTGGCCGCGTCGCGATCGCGCTCGGCGCGGCGCTCGGCCTCGTTGAGCGAGACATACTTCTTCTCGCGCTCGGCGCGGAACTCCGCCACGTCCTCGACCCACCACTGGAATTCCGGGTCCTGCTTGACCCGCTCGGCGTGCCGCGCCTGCAGTCGCGGCAACAGCGGCGCGAAGTCGCCGTAGCGCTCGTGCGGCACGGCCGCGATCTGGCGCCATTCCAGCGCGTTGTCGTAGGTGCTCTCGCCGAACTCGCTGGCGTCCACGGTCACCGGGAAGGCGATGTCGGGCACCACGCCGCGGTTCTGGGTACTGCTGCCGCCCGGCAGGAAGAACTGGGCGATGGTCAGCTTGACGTGGCCGAAGCGGTCGCCTTCCTTCGCCGGCCAGCGGTCGAGCGGGACGATGTTCTGCACCGTGCCCTTGCCGAACGATGTCTCGCCGATCACCAGGCCGCGGCCGTAGTCCTGGATCGCGCCGGCGAAGATCTCCGAGGCCGAGGCCGAACCGCGGTTGATCAGGACCGCCAGCGGGCCGTCCCAGGCCACGCCCGGGTTGCGGTCGCTCTCCACGCTCACGCGGCCGCCCGACTCGCGCACCTGCACCACCGGGCCCTTGTCGATGAACAGGCCGGTGAGCTCGATCGCCTCGTTGAGCGAGCCGCCACCGTTGTTGCGCAGGTCCAGCACCACGCCGTCCACGCCGTCGGTACGGAACTGCTCGAGCAGGCGGGCCACGTCGCGCGTGGCCGAGGTGTACTCGCCGTTGCGGCTGCGCCGGCCCTCGAAGTCCTGGTAGAAGGCCGGCAGCTTGATCACGCCGATGCGCTTGTCGGCGCCGCCGCCGGCCGGGGCCGGCAGCGAGATGATCTCGGACTTGGCCGCCTGCTCCTCGAGCTTGATCCGCGCGCGGGTGAGCACCACCCGCACCGGTTCGCTGTCGAGGGTGGCCTCGCCGGGGACCACGTCCAGGCGCACCTGGGTGCCCTTCGGGCCCTTGATCTTCTCGACCACGTCGTCCAGCCGCCAGCCGACCACGTCCTCCATCGGCCCGCTGCTGCCCTGGCCGACGCCGACGATGCGGTCGCCGGGCTTGAACTTGCCGCTCAGCGCCGCCGGGCCGCCCGCGATCAGCTCGCGGATCACCACCACGTCGTCCTGCTTCTGCAGCTGTGCGCCGATGCCCTCCAGCGACAGCGACATGTTCTGCGTGAACAGCTTGGCCGTACGCGGGTTCATGTAGTCGGTATGCGGATCGACCGTCGACGTGTACGCGTTGAGGAACGACTGGAACGCGTCCTCCTGGTTGAGCGCGGCCACGTTGTTGCCGAGGTTCAGGTAGCGGCGGCCAAGGGTCTTGCGGATCTCGTCGGGCTTCTTGCCGGCCAGCTTCAGTCGCAGCCAGTCGTTGCGCACCGACTGTCGCCACAGCGCGTCGAGCTCGGCGCGGTCGGCGGCCCAGGGCGCGTCCTCGCGGTCGTACTCCCAGCGGTCGTCGCCGGTGAAATCGAAGATGTCCTTCCCGAGCAGCTCGCGCGCGTAGGCCACGCGCTCGGCCACGCGCTGCTTGTACACGGCGAAGATGGCGTAGGCCGGCTCGAGCCTGCCGCTGCGCACGTTCTCGCCCATCTGCGGCTTGTGGGCCTCAAAGCGGGCGATGTCGGCGGCGGTGAAGAACAGCTTGTTGCGGTCCAGCGCCTCGAGGTAGTGGTCGAAGATCTCGGCCGACATGGTGTCGTCGAGCGGCCGCGGCCGGTAGGCGTAGCGGCTGTCGGACAGCAGCCCGTAGACCAGCTTGGCGGTGGTGATCTGCTCGGGGGTGGGCGCGCCCGGCAGCGCGTCGCCCTCGGCGCGCGCCATCATCCCCAGCGGCACGCTCAGCACCAGGGCAATTAGGGGCACGGCGACGAGGCGGGTGAATTTCATCGGAAACGGTCCTGGGAGGAAGGCTGTGGGCGCCCGTCCACGTTGGCGCCCCCGTTGGACCCCGCGCCAGTGCACAAAGTTGCGGGGGCCTGCCCCACTCTATCGGCCGCGGCTTGCGGGGATGTGAACGATGATGGCACGTCCCGTTGCCCCCCGTGCAACGCGGCCGCGGGACGGAGCTGCCCGGATGGCCCGGGCCGGTCGCCGGGCGGCGGCGGACGCGCCCCGCGGACGGTCAGGAGGCGGCCGCGTCCAGCCCGGCCTCCATCGCCTGGCGGTCGGCGTGGTAGGACGAGCGCACCAGCGGGCCGGAGGCGACGTGGCTGAAGCCCAGCGACATGCCGTAGTCCTCCAGCGCCTTGAACTCCTCGGGGGTCCAGTAGCGCAGCACCGGGTGGTGGTGCGGCGAGGGCTGCAGGTACTGGCCGATGGTGACCATGTCCACGTCGTGGGCGCGCAGGTCGCGCAGGGTGCCCTGGACCTGCTCCATGGTCTCGCCCAGGCCGAGCATGATCCCGGACTTGGTCGGCACGTCCGGATGCTGGGCCTTGAACTTCTTCAGCAAGGTCAGCGACCACTGGTAGTCCGCGCCCGGGCGCACGTTGCGGTACAGGTCGGGTACGGTCTCGACGTTGTGGTTGAACACGTCCGGCGGCGCCGTGGCCAGGATCTCCAGCGCGCGCTCCATGCGGCCGCGGCCGCGGAAGTCCGGGGTCAGGATCTCGATCCGGATGCCCGGCGACTTCGCCCGCACCGCGCGGATGCAGTCGACGAAGTGCTGGGCGCCGCCGTCGCGCAGGTCGTCGCGGTCCACCGAGGTGATGACCACGTACTTCAGGCGCATGTCGGCGATGGTGTCGGCCAGGTTCGCCGGCTCGGAGGGATCCGGCGGCTTCGGCCGGCCGTGGGCCACGTCGCAGAAGCTGCAGCGGCGGGTGCACACCTCGCCCAGGATCATGAAGGTGGCGGTGCCGTGGCCGAAGCACTCGTGGATGTTGGGGCAGCTGGCCTCCTCGCACACCGTCACCAGCCGGTTCTTGCGCAGCTTGGCCTTGAGCGCGGCGACCGCGCCGTTGGACGGGATCCGCACCCGGATCCAGGACGGCTTGCGCAGCACCGGCGCGTCGACGAACTCCACTGGCGAGCGGGCGATCTTGTCGCCGCCCAGCTGCTTGGCCCCGGTCTCCAGCGACGCCGGCGCGTCGGCCGGCACCATCTGCAGCGGGATCGGGCGGGACGGGGACTGGGACATGGCGCTCAGGGGGCTCGCGACGGGGTCGGTCGGGGGTCGGCGAGGTCCGGCGGCGGCGCATGCTCCAGCGCCAGTCCGAACTGCCGTGCCAGCTCGTCCAGCAGCACGGGCTTGACCGCGTCCATGCCGGACGGACCGCCCAAGTCTAGCATCGAGGTCACCTGCAGCCCGGCGTAGCCGCAGGGGTTGATGCGGGCGAACGGCTCCAGGTCCATGGCGATGTTGAACGCCAGGCCGTGGAAGCTGCGGCCCTGGCGCACCCGGATCCCGAGCGCGGCGACCTTGGCCCCGGCCACGTACACGCCCGGGGCGCCCTCGCGGCGCACGCCAACGATGTTCCACTCCAGCAGGGTGTCGATCACCGCCTGCTCGATCCGGTGCACGTACTCGCGCACGCCCAAGCGCATCCGCCGCAGGTCCAGCAGCGGATAGGCCACGATCTGGCCCGGCCCGTGGTAGGTCACCTGGCCGCCGCGGTCGACGTGCAGCACCGGGATGTCGCCCGGCATGAGCACGTGCTCGGACCGGCCGGCCTGGCCCAGGGTGAAGACCGGCTCGTGCTCGACCAGCCACAGCTCGTCGAGCGACGCCCCGTCGCGCGCATCGGTGAAGCGCTGCATGGCGCGCCAGACCGGCTCGTAGGGCTGGCGGCCGAGGTCGCGGACCAGGCAGGCCCGGGGTGCGGCCACGGGCGCCCCGGCGTCCGGCGCGGGGGCCTGCGGCGCGGGCCGGCCGGCGACGGGTTCAGCCATCGCCGCGCCCCGCCCGGCCGCGCATCGGCGCCGGCCGGCTCACAGCGTCCATTTCACGTCCGGGTGGGCGCGCAGCGCGTGGTGCGCGGCCTCGTAGCGGCCGCGGTCCTCGGCGTGGAAGTGCAGCTTGACCGAGACGTAGCGCCCGCCGCGGGCGGTACGCACGCTGAGCGACCCTTCGACCACCACCAGCCCGGCCTCGGTCAGCAGCCGCGGCACGGCGGCCTCCAGCCCGGCATTGCCGATGGCCGCGATTTCGAAGACCCCCGGGAACTGGAAGCCGTGCTCGGGGTTGTCGGACCTGATTTCCATCGTTCGATTATGGGGCCGGATCGCCCGGTCCCAACCCGCCACGGCCAGGACGCGAAGGGCCGCCCGGAGGCGGCCCCTGCGTCACGCGGCCGGGACGGCCCGGCTCAGCGCGAGAGTTCGAGCAGGGTCGAGGACACCCAGCCCTTGTTGCCCAGTTCGTCCTCGACCTCCCACATCATCCCCTGCTTCTCGCCGGTGGGGTACAGCATCATGCCCACGTCCAGCGAACGCACCACGCCCTTGCCGTCGGGGCCGGTGAACAGGCGTGCGGGCTTGGTGACGGTGACCGCCTGGTGGGCGTTGGCCGCCGAGGCGTTGTCCGGCAGCCCGCCCAGCTGGGCGACAAGGTCGGTATAGGCCTGCAGGTAGGCCAGGGTGATCACCTGGCCGAGCTCGGTGTTGGCGTAGCCGCCGACGCCCGCGGCGCCCAGGCCGCTGCTGCCGAACAGGCCGCCGCCCGCGCCCCAGCCGATGTCGGTCTTCTTGGCGTGGCCCTCGGCCATCGCGACCTGCTCGGAGGAGCGCACGTCGGTGACGGTCAGCACCACGTCGGCGGTCTTGCTCTTGAAGTTCAGGCCCCCGACCAGGGCCCCGGCGCGACCGCCGATCAGGCCGCCCAGCAGGCCGCCCACGGCGTTGCCCCCGGCATTGGAGTTGGCGCCGATCAGGTCGGGCACCATCACGTAGTCGGCCGCGCGGATCTGGCCGCGGCCGATGTTGGAGCGGTTGCGCAACTCGCCGGCGGACCCCAGCTCGCGCTCGCGCATGGCCGCGTCCAAGCCGGCGCCGCGGTCGACCAGGGTGAAGCAGCGCGACTTGTTGACGAACACCTTGATCAGCCGCGACGGCGCCGGCAGCTGCTGGCCGGTCCACCAGTGCACGCCGTCCTCGGGTTCGATCACCGAAATCGTGCCCAGTGGCTGGGCGCAGGTCGGGATCTGCGCCACCTGCTGCTGGCGTCGCTCCTGTGCGCTCTGGCGCTGGGCCAGCGCCGGTGACGCGGCCGCGACCATCGCGACCGCCGTGAGCGCGAGCGTGAGCACGCGCTTGCCAGTGGATCCGGACATATGGAGTTACCCCTTTCGTTCTTCCTGAAGATATGGTCGTCCGGGCGCATGCGCCCGCCCCCGCGGACGGGCGGAACGCACTCCAGCGTCCCGCCCTGCGCGGATCTTAGCAAAGACGAAACCGGGGCCGGGGGCCGGACAGGGGCCTCAGTCGGCGTACCACCACATCAGGAATTCGTGCCACAGGCGCTTGAAGAACCCGGCCTCGGCGACCTCCTCCAGCGCCACCAGCGGCCGCTCGGCGACCACCTTGCCGTCCAGCGTGACCCGCACCCGGCCGATCTCCTGGCCCCTGGCGATCGGCGCCACCAGGGTCGCGGGCACGTCCATCGAGGGCTTGAGCTGGTCGTAGCGGCCGCGCGGCAGGCTGACCAGCAACGGGGCGTCGACCCCGAGCGCGACCTCGTTCACCTTGCCCTTCCAGACCTTCTGCACCGACACCGGCTTGGACGGGTCGTACAGGCGGTGGGTCTCGTGGAAGCGGAAGCCCCAGTTGAGCAGCGCCAGGGAGTCGTTGGCGCGCTGGGATTCGCCGGTCGAGCCCATCACCACCGAGATCAGGCGCTGGTCGCCGCGCTTGGCCGAGGCCATCAGGCAGTAGCCGGCCCCAGAGTGGTGGCCGGTCTTGATCCCGTCCACGCTCTGGTCGCGCCATAGCAGCAGGTTGCGGTTGCGCTGGGTGATCGGGCCGACGGTGAATTCCTTGATCGCGTTGTAGGCGTACTGCTCGGGGAAGTCGCGGACCATCGCGGCGCCGAGCAGGGCCAGGTCGCGCGGGGTCGAATAGTGGTCCGGCTCGGACAGGCCGTGCGAGTTGACGAAGTTCGAGTTCTTCATGCCGATGCGTCTGGCATAGGCGTTCATCAGCGCGGCGAACGCCTCCTCGCTGCCGGCCACGTGCTCGGCCAGGGCGATCGCGGCGTCGTTGCCCGACTGCACCACCATGCCCTTTTCCATGTCCACCAGCGGCGCGGTCTGGTTGACCGGGAAGCCGCTGTAGCTGCCGTCGGTGCCGGCGCCGCCCTTGCGCCAGGCGTTCTCGGTCATCATCACCTGGTCGTCGGGGGAGATCTTGCCGGCCTTCATCTCGGCCGCGATCACGTAGCTGGTCAGCACCTTGGTCAGGCTGGCCGGCTCGACCCGCTGGTCGATGTTCTCGCCGGCCAGGATCTGGCCGCTCTCGTAGTCCATCAGCAGCCACGCGGTCGCGGTCACCGGCGGCGGCGGCGGCGTGGGCAGTGCCTCGGCCGGCTCCGCGGCCGCGGCCGCGGCGGGCGCGGGCCCCGGCCGCGGCGCGTCCTGCGCGAACGCGAACCCCAGGGCGCAGGTGGCCAGCGCGGTGACGGCGAAACGGCGGAAGGCGGCGGTGGATCTCATCGAACTGGGTACTCCGGTAGTCCGGTCGTCCGTGGCCGGTCGAGGGGGGACGCCCACGACACGGCGCGGACGCGATGGCGACGGAACAGTCTAATCGCGCACGACCTGGGGCATGCCCAGGCCGAGGCCGGATACGCGCGCGGACAGTTCAGCCAGCGCGGCCTCGCCCACCGGGCCCACGCGCACGCGCCACAGGGTGCGGCCGGCGCTGGCCACGTCCTGCATCCAGGCCTGGGCGATGCCCGCGCCGCGCAGCGTGGCAAGCACGCGCTCGGCGTTGTCGCGCACGGAGAACACGCCGACCTGGAGCGTGACCGGCTCGCCGGTGGCTGACGGGGCGGGGGCGGCCGCAGCCGCCACCGCGGGCGCCGGCGCGGCCGACGCCGCCCTGGACGGGGCGGCGTCCGCGGCTGCCAGCCGCGCGTGGCGGGCGCGCATCCAGGCATCGAATTCGTCGGCGCTGCGGACCCGGCCGTTGTCGTCGACCAGGCGGAACCGGTCCTCCTCGCGGCCGTAGTCCGGGTGGTCGGCCAGTCCGGCCGGGCGTCCCGCGGGCGCGGCGCCGGCCACCGAGGCCACGGCCCGCGGCGCGGGCGCATCGGGTGTCGTGGCCAGCTGCCCGACCAGGGCATCCATCCCCGTTGCCTGCGCGGCAGGGGGTGCGGCGGGCACCGGCGCGGCCGCCTGCAGGGTCGACGCCTCGGCATCGCCCGGCCGCAGCGCGCGTACCTCGACCCGTCCGGTGCCCTGGCGATGGATGTCGAGCTTGACCGCGGCGGCATAGCTCAGGTCGATCAGCCGGCCTTCGTGGAACGGTCCGCGGTCGTTGACCCGCACCACCACCGAGCGGCCGTTGTCCAGGTTGGTCACGCGCGCGTAGCTGGGCAGCGGCAGCGACCGGTGGGCCGCGGTGAAGGCGTACATGTCGTAGACCTCCTGGTTGGAGGTCCGGCGACCGTGGAACTTGGCGCCGTAATACGAGGCCACCCCGGTCTCGACGTAGTCGTCGGCCGATTCGAGCACGTGGTAGGTGCGGCCGAGCACCTGGTAGGGGGAGCGGTTCCCGTAGGCCGACCGCGGTTCGTCGACCACGCGCGGTTCGGGGATGCAGTCGACGTTGGGGATGTGGTCCGGCGTCGAGTCGCGCACGTCCGGGCGGTACAGCCCCCCGGCGACGTAGTGGCCGCGGGTGGACAGATCCTCGCGCGCCGGCGGGTACGGCTTGAAGCCGGTGCAGTCCGGCGCTCCGGCCGCGGCGGGGCCGGCGGCCACCTGGCCGGGCGCGGCCCCGGGCTTTTTCGCGGTGCCGGCGCAGCCGGCCAGCAGCAGCACCGCCAGCAGCAACAGCAGCCGCCTCATGGCGATGTTCCGACTCCGGCGCGGATCGCCTGCGCGAGCTGGTGGACCGAGAGGGAGTACATCGGCGAGCGGTTGTAGCGGGTGATCACGTAGAAGTTGCGGTAGGCGAGCCAGTACTCCGGGCCGGCCTCGCCCTGCAAGGTGAGCACGGTCGCGCCCTCGGCGACCGGTTCGCCCGGCAGCGGCCGGTAGCCGCGCGCGGCCAGCTCGGCCAGTGGAAACACCGGATCCCAGCCGTCGGGCACGAAGTCCTCGGCGCCCGGGTCGCGGCTGGCGCGCGCCACCACCGGGCCGCCGGGCTCCCAGCCGTGGACCACGAAGTAGTTGGCGATCGAGGCGAACACGTCCGGCAGGTGGGTGAGCAGGTCGCGGCGGCCGTCGCCGTCGCCGTCCTTGGCCCACAGCCGGTAGCTCGAGGGCATGAACTGGCCCAGGCCCATCGCCCCGGCATAGCTGCCCTTGAGCGCGAGCAGGTCGAGTTGCGGCTCCTCCTGCTTCAGTGCGAACAGCTGGGCCAGCTCGCCGGCGAAGAACGGGGCCCGCCGCGGAAAGTCGAAGGCCAGGGTGTAGAGCGCGTCGAGCACGCGGTAGTTGCCGGTCACCCGGCCGTAGCTGGTCTCCACGCCGATGATCGCGACGATCAGCTCGGCCGGCACGCCGGTCTGCGCGGCCACCCGCTCGAGCGCCTCGCGGTGCTGGCGGTAGAAGGCGATGCCGCCGTCGATGCGGGCGGGGTTGAGGAAGATCGGGCGGTATTCGTGCCACTGCTTCACCGCCTCGGCCGGGCGGTTCATGGCGTCGATGATCGACTGGCGCCGCTGCGCCTGTGCCAGCACCCCGCGGACCAGCGCGCGGTCCACGCCGTAGGTCTCGGCGGTGTAGTCGACGAAGGCGGCGATCCGCTGCTCGCGCGGAATCGCCGGGTCGGTGACCTGCGGCGGCGCGACCGGGCGCTCGGGCGGCTGCGGCACCTTCGGCAGCAGCGCCGGGGCGGCCGCTGCGCCAGAGCCGCTGGCGGGCGCGTCGGGCGCCGCCGCGGACCCGGCCGGCACCGGTGTCGCACAGGCACCCAACGCAAGCGACAGCACGATGGCGGGAAGCAGCGGGGCCGGGGGTCGGGTCATCGGCGCGAGGGTAGCACGCGTCCTGCGCGCGAAGGATTCCACCGCATGAACGCCGGCGCGTCGCGTCAGTACCGGCGCCGGCCCTGCGCCTGGGCGCCCACGGCCATCACCACGCCCATCCCCGCCAGCAGCGACACCGCCGCGGTGCCGCCGAAGCTCAGCAGCGGCATCGGCACGCCCACCACCGGCAGCAATCCGGAGATCATGCCGCCGTTCACCACCACGTACACGAACAGCGCCAGCCCGAGCGTGCCGGTGAGGATGCGCGCATAGGCGTCGCGCGCCTCGGCCGCGATCCACAGGCAGCGCCCGATCACGAAGCCGTACAGCGCCAGCACCGTGGCCACGCCGACCCAGCCGAACTCCTCGGCCAGCACCGCGAAGATGAAGTCGGTGGTGTGCTCGGGCACGTAGTTCAGGTGCGACTGGGTGCCCTTGCCCCAGCCCTGCCCGGTGAAGCCGCCCGATCCGATGGCGATCTTGGACTGGATGATGTTCCAGCCGGCGCCGAGCGGATCGTTCTCGGGATCGCGGAAGGTCAGGATCCGGTCCTGCTGGTAGGGACGCAGGAACGAGAACCACGAGATCGGCGCGAACAGCGCCAGGCCCGCCGCCGTCGCCGCGCCCACCCCGGCGATCGCGAACCAGACCCACGACATCCCGGCCAGGTAGAGCGCGAAGACGCCGCTGGCCACCACCAGCATCGCGGTGCCGAAATCCGGCTGGGCGAGGATCAGCGCGGTGGGGATCGCGATCACCGCACCGGTCGCCAGGATCGTGCCCATGCGCGGCGGCAGCGGCGCCTGGCTCAGCATCCAGGCCGCCATCATCGGCAGGCTCAGCTTCATCAGCTCCGCCGGCTGGAAGTAGAACAGGCCCAGGTTGATCCAGTGCGCGCCGCTGCGCCCGGTGCCAATGAACAGCACCGCCACGAGCGGCAGCAGCGAGACCGCGTAGACCGCGGGCGTCGCCCGGCGCAGCGGCAGCGGCGGGATCCGCGACAGCAGCCACATCGCCCCCAGGCCGACGAGGTAGCGCGCCGCCTGCGAGCGCACCAGCGACATGTTCTGGCCCCCGGCGCTGTGCAGCACCGCCAGGCCGATGCCCATCAACGCGGCCAGCGCGGCCAGCAGCGGCCAGTCGAGCGTGCGCGTCAGGCGCACGAACAGGTCGGCCAGCCAGCGCAGGATGACGTTCACGCGGCCGGCCTCCGGCGATGCCGGCGGCGGCGCGGCGACGGCCGGGGGCCGGGCGGCGGGGCCGGGCTCGCGGCCGGCGGGGTGCCGGCGGCGCCCGTCGCGGGCGGCGCGGACGCGGCCTCGCGCTCCGGCGCGGGGGCGTCCCGGAGCGCTGGCGGCGGGGTGGCCCCGGCCTGCGGGGCGGCGGCGCCGTCCTCCGCCTCGGGCATCTTGCCCAGCAGCCAGGCATCGAAGATCTTGCGCGCGATGGGTCCGGCCGCGGCGCCGCCGTAGCCGCCGCCCTCGACCGCGATCGCGACCGCGATCGTCGGCGCCTCGGCCGGGGCGAAGCCGATGAACAGGGCACGGTGGCGCAGGTGCAGCGGCAGGCTGCGCGGATCCACCGCGGCCGTGCCGCGGCGGCTGATCACCTGTGCGGTGCCGGTCTTGCCGGCCATCGTGTAGGGCGCGCCCAGCGCGGTGCGCCAGCCGGTCCCGCCGGGCTGCATCGTGTCCTGCATGCCCAGGCGCACCACCTCGACGTTCTCCGGGTGCGGACTCACCGGCACGCCCGGCGGCTGCGGCAGCCGCGTCCATGGCGCGTCGAAGCCGGCCCGCACCTGGGTGACCAGGTGCGGACGCCGCAGGGTGCCATCGGCCAGTGCCGCGGTTGCGCGGACCAGCTGCAGCGGCGTCACCTTCCAGTCGCCCTGGCCGATCGCGGCATTGACGGTGTCGCCCGGGTACCAGCGCTCGCCGCGCGTGGCCAGCTTGGCCTCGGGCGACGGCAGGATCCCGCCGATCTCGCCCACCAGGTCGATGCCGGTGGGGCGGCCGAAGCCGAAGTGGGCCATGTGGCTGGCGAAACGCTCGATCCCCAGGTCGAGCGCGAGCCGGTAGTAGTAGGTGTTGACCGAGGCCGAGATCGACTTGCGCAGGTCGGTCCAGCCGTGGCCGCCGCGGCTCGCGTCCCCCCAGCCGCGGCTCGAGCCCGGCAGGTAGAACATGCCGGTGGACAGCACCCGGTCCTCCGGCTTGCGCAGGCCGCTGTCGAGCCCGGCGAGCGCGAGCATCGGCTTGATCGTCGAGCCCGGCGCCACCCCGCCCAGCACCAGGCGGTTGAACAACGGGCGCGAGGGGTCGTCAATCAACCGCCGGTAGTCGGCATTGGAGATCCCGTTGACGAACAGGTTCGGGTCGAACGAGGGCAGGCTCACCATCGCCAGCACCTCCCCGGTGCGCGGGTCGATCGCGATCGCCGAGCCGGTCTGCTCGCCAAAGGCCATCACCATCGCCCGCTGCAGGTCCAGGTCGATGCCCAGGCGCAGGTCGGTGCCGGCCCGCGCCGGGACCATGCCGATGCTGCGCAGCGCGCGGCCCTCGACGTTGGTCTCCACCTGCTCGTAGCCGATCTTTCCGCGCAGCTGCTCGTCGTAGTAACGTTCCACCCCGGTGCGCCCGGTATGCGGGAACAGCACATGGTCCTTGCCATAGCGCTCGACGTCGCCCTCATCGGTGCGGCCGACGTAGCCGATCACGTGCGCCAGAAGATCGCCGTACAGGTAGCGGCGGTTGAGGTAGGCGACCACCTCGACCCCCGGGAAGCGCCAGCGGTCGACCGCGAAGCGCGCCACCTCCTCGTCGCTCAGGCGCTGCTTGAGGGTGATCGCACGGAAGCTGCGGGTGGCCCTGCGCGCGGCCTCGAAGCGTTCGATTTCCTCGGGCGAGAGTTCCACCACCTGCGACAGTTCGCGCAGCATGCGCGGAATGTCGCCGGCGTCCTCCGGGGTCACGTCGAGCCGGTAGGCGGGCACGTTGTCGGCCAGCAGCCGGCCCTTGCGGTCGTAGATCAGCCCGCGCGCGGGCACCACCGGGCGCGGCTTGATCCGGTTGGCCTCGGACTGCCGCGCGAAGTCGTCGTGCTGCACCACCTGGAGCCGGAAGTACCACCCCGCCAGCCCCCCCAGCGCCAGCAGCACCAGACCGAGCCCGACCAGCGCCCGCACCCGGAACTGCGCGGCCTCCGCGGACGGATTTCGGATCTTCTCCGGCCGCCGCCGCATCAGCGCGGCCTCCGCGCCTGCCGGAACGCGTCGAGCACCAGGAACAGCGGCGCCCACAGCAGCGCGCCCACCAGCGGCGCCAGCCAGTACGGCCACGGCAGCTGCGGCAGCCCCAGTAGCAGGTGGAGGGCCGCGGCCACCACCCGGTCGTTGAGCAGCAGGCCGCCGATCGCCAGCGCCTGCTGGCCGAGCGGGAAGAACCGCAGCTGGGCGCGGAAGCGCTGCAGGATGAAGGCCATCACCACCAGCCGCAGCGCATGCTCGCCCAGCAGCGACCCGGTCACCAGGTCGGCGACCACGCCCGAGGTGAAGGCGAAGCCGAGCCCGGCGTGGCCGGGCTCCTCGATCACCCAGTAGGCCACCACCAGCGCCAGCCAGTAGGGGCGCAGGCCCTGGACCGGCGCCGGCAGCGGCAGCAGCGCCAGCAGCAGCGCCACCAGCACCGTGACCGGAAGCAGCCAGAGGCGGCCGCGGCGGTTCATGGCGTGCGCTCCGTGGCGGCCGCTGCATCGCCCGGCGGATCCGGCGGGCCCGCCTGCGCGGATGCGCCCGGGACCGTCCCGCCGGCCGCGCCGGCATCGGCCCCGGCATCGGCGTCGCTGCCGGCGCGCGGCGCCGCCGGCGCGGTCCCGCGCAGCAGCAGCACGTCTCGGCCGCGGTCGAGCTGGGCCGCCGGCGCCAGCCCGCCGATCAGGAACGCCTGGCTGTCGTCCGGCCGCAGGTCGACGATGCGGCCGACCGGGAAACCGGGCGGGAAACGCCCGCCCAGGCCCGAGGTCACCACCACGTCGCCCACCTGCACGTCGCTCGAGACCGGGATGTTGCGCAGCTCCAGGCGGTCGGCGCGGCCGATGCCGTAGGCCAGCAACCGTACGCCGGTACGCGAGATCGACACCGGGACCGCGTGGTCGAGGTCGGTGATCAGCAGCACCGTGGCCGTGTCGGGAGTGACCGCGATGATCTGGCCCAGCACGCCGCCGGCGTCGATCACGGTCTGGCCCTGGCGCACGCCGTCGCGGGCGCCGGCGTTGAGCAGCAGCCGCTGCCGGGACGGATCCAGGTCGACGTCGAGGATCGGCGCCAGCTGCACGTCCAGGCCGCCGCGGGCGGCGGCGCCGACCAGGCCGCGCAGGCGCGCGTTCTCGTCGGCCTCCACCTGCAACTGGGCCTGGCGCGCGCCCATCACCAGCAGCTCGTTGCGCAGGCGGCGGTTGTCCTCGGCCAGCACCGAGCGCGTCACCGCGTCCTCGCGCATCGCCTGCCCCAGCCGCGCGGGCAGTCCGGCGACCTGCCACAGCGGCTGCACCGCGACCGTGGCCGCCTCGCGCGCGCGGGTGAGCCAGCCGCCGCGGTGGTCGAGCACGATCAGCACCACCGACATCGCCAGGTAGGCCAGCAGCCGCAGCGTTCCGGCGACGTCGCCGGGTCGGGGTGCGGCCGGGTTGGCGAGGGAAGGCACGATAGGGAACCGTGGGATGCTCGGCGGTTGGTCGGAAGCCGGTGCCGCTGCCGCGGCCGGCGTCGGTGCTCGTCTGGGGCGGGGCCGGCCGACCGGCCCCGCGGATCACCCGCTACCCGTCGCCATCCACGCGCGCCCTCATTCGGAAGCGAAGAACTCGTTGCCGTGCAGGTCCAGCAGTTCCAGCGCCCGGCCACCGCCGCGCGCCACGCAGGTCAGCGGATCCTCGGCGATCTGCACGTGCAGGCCGGTTTCCTCGCTGAGCAGGCGGTCGAGGTCGCGCAGCAGCGCGCCGCCGCCGGTGAGCACGATGCCGCGCTCGGCCACGTCCGCGCACAGCTCCGGCGGGGTCTGCTCGAGCGCCTGGCGCACCGCGGCCACGATCCCCGACAGCGGCTCGCGCAGCGCGTCGAGCACCTCGCTGGAGGTGATCGTGACCACCTTGGGCACGCCCTCGGCCAGGTGGCGGCCGGAGATCTCCATCGAATCGACCTTGTCCTGCGGATAGGCGCAGCCGAGCTCGATCTTGATCTTCTCAGCCGTGGTCTCGCCGATCAGCATGCCGTGGTTGCGGCGCACGTAGTTGATGATCGCCTCGTCGAAGCGGTCGCCGCCGATGCGCGCGGACTGCGAGTAGACGATGCCGTTGAGCGCGATCACCGCCACCTCGGTGGTGCCGCCGCCCACGTCCACCACCATCGAGCCGCGCGCCTCGGTCACCGGCATGCCGGCGCCGATCGCGGCGGCCATCGGCTCCTCGATCAGGGACACGTCGCGGGCGCCGGCTTCCATCGCCGAATCGCGGATTGCGCGCTTCTCCACCTGGGTCGAGCCGGCCGGCACGCAGATCAGCACGCGCGGGCTGGGGCGCAGGAAACGGCTCTTGTGCACCTTGCGGATGAAGTGCTTGAGCATTTCCTCGGTATAGGTGAAGTCGGCGATCACGCCGTCCTTCATCGGCCGGTGGGTGGTGATGTTCCCCGGGGTCCGGCCGAGCATCATCTTGGCCTCGCTGCCCACCGCCGCCACCGCCTTCTGGCCGCCGGCCCGGTCCTGCCGGACCGCGACCACCGAAGGCTCGTTCAGGACGATGCCCTGCCCGCGGACGAAGATCAGGGTGTTGGCCGTGCCCAGGTCGATGGACAGGTCGTTGGAGAACATGCCGCGGAACTTCTTGAACATCGGGGAGCAGGGTCCGTCAGGGGCGCACGCGCGAGGCGGCTAGCCTAGCAAAAAAGCGCATTCCGGCGGCCGTCCGCGGCCCGCGCCGGCCGCGGGGGGCCCCGCGGCCGCCCCGGCGCGCGCTGGCCTCGCGGGGGCCGCCCCGCTACCCTAGCGGCCCCGTCCCGCTGCCGAGTTGCCCTGATGTCCGCACTGATCTGCGGTTCCCTGGCCTACGACACCATCATGGTGTTCCCCGACCAGTTCAAGAACCACATCCTGCCGGACAAGGTGCACATCCTGAACGTCTCGTTCCTGGTGCCGCGGATGCGGCGCGAGTTCGGCGGTTGCGCCGGCAACATCGCCTACAACCTCAAGCTGCTGGGCGGCGACCCGATCCCGATGGCGACCGTGGGCCAGGACTTCGGCCCCTACCGGCAGTGGTTCGAGGAGAACGGGATCACGCTCGAGCGGGTCAAGGTGATCGAGGAGCTGTTCACCCCGCAGGCCTTCATCACCACCGACCACGACAACAACCAGATCACCGCCTTCCACCCGGGGGCGATGATGCGCAGCTACGAGAACCACGTGAAGGACGTGCCGGGCGTCACCATCGGCATCGTCAGCCCCGACGGCTACGAGGGGATGATCCAGAACGCCCGCGAGTTCGCCGAGTGCGGGATCCCCTTCATCTTCGACCCCGGCCAGGCGATGCCGCTGTTCAACGGCGAGGAGCTGCGCGCGTTCATCGAGCAGGCCGACTACGTGACCGTGAACGACTACGAGTCCAACCTGCTGCAGCAGCGCACCGGCTGGAGCGGGCAGGACATCGTGCAGCGGGTGAAGGCCTACATCGTCACCCGCGGTCCCAAGGGGGCGGTGATCCACACCCCGGAGAAGGTCTACGAGGTCCCGCCCGCGCACGAGCGCCGGGTGACCGACCCCACCGGCTGCGGCGACGCGTTCCGCGCCGGCCTGATCTTCGGCATCCAGAAGGGCTACGACTGGATGACGATCGGCCGGGTCGGCAACCTCATGGGCGCGCTCAAGGTCGAGCACCCGGGCACCCAGAACCAGCGCTTCGACTTCGACGAGTTCGCCGCCCAGTTCCGGCAGCAGTTCGGCTACGCGCTGGCCTGAGCCGACGGGCTCAGTCCCACCTGGGCATCTTCGAGCGGTCGAGGCCGCCGACCTCGAACTCCACCGCCTGGGTGCCCGCGTCGCGGGTGGGGAACGCGATTCGCAGCCGCCGCGCGTCGCGCAGCAGTCGCCACAGCGCCTTCTCGTCGTCGATGAACATGGCGATCGCTTCGTCCGTGTCCGGGCGGTTGGCGGCCATGCGCCGCGGCGCCTGGTCGTCGACCGTCACCTCGACCCGGCAGCCGCGGTAGCAGGCCCGGGCGAAGTCGCCCGCCTCGAGCACCAGATAGCTGCTGCGGCCCCATTCGGGGTGGTCGCGGAAGATCAGCTGCACCGGCCCGGGCCCGCTGCCGTCGACGTCCACCGGCTCCTTCGCGTGGATGGCCGCCGACACCTGCTGGCCGCCCTTCACCGCGATGGTCTGGTAGGTCCACAGCGCCTCGAGGCGACGGGCCTCGTTCTCGGCCGCGCCCCGGGCGCGCGCTTCCTCGTACCTGGGCCGCAGGCGCGCGGCCGCCTCGGTGTCGGGCCAGCGCGCGAACACGATGTCGCCCTGTGCCTTGGCCAGCGCCCAGTTGCCGTCGGCAACCGCAGCGTCGAAGGCCTGCTCGGCTTCGGCGGCGGCCTGTTCGTTGGCGGCCGCGATCGCGGCCGCCTGGGCCGCGGCCTCGGCCTCGCGGTCCTTGCAGCCGGACAGCAGGAGCAGGGCCAGGGCGGCGACGGCGAACAGGCGCGATGACATCGGGCGGAATCCTCGGACCGGGCCGGCCGCGGCCGGCGACGCGCGCCAGTGTCGGGCGCGGCGCAGGCCGCCGCAAGCCCTGCGGCGTCGGATCAGTCGTCCGAAGGCGCGGACGCGCCGCCGGCGGGCGCGGCTGCCGGCTCCGCTTCGGCCAGCAGCTTCTCCACCGAGGCGGTGGTGATCGGGTGGTAGCCCGGGCGTGCCCGCTCGAAAGTCTCGCGCGCCAGCGCCAGGCCCGGCGCGGTGGCCACCAGCGCGTCGTACACCGGGATGATCAGCTTGCGCCGCCCCACCCGGGCGATGAACTCCGCCGCCGCCGGATACGCCGCGGCATAACCGCTGCGGATCGCCAGCGGGTACCAGCGCATGGCGATCTCGCCGTTGGCGGTGCCGGTGAACCCGTAGGCGGCGTCGAGCTGCTCCAGGTCGGCCAGCGGCAGGGTCCCGGGCATGCCTTCCAGGAAATGCAGCCACTCCTGGGTGCTCCACTTGGCGGTGATCTGGGCCGGCGGCAGCTGCTTGCTGCCGCGCCAGCCCAGGCGCGCCGAATCGACGATACCCAGGCGCGGCGAGAGCACCTGCGGCGCGCTGGCCGGGATGCCGGGGCCGTACAGCCACTCCTCCAGCTCGCCCTCGCTCACCACGCCCGGGTTAGGGCCCAGCAGGTGCTCCTTCGCGTAGGCCAGGAAGGTCTCGGTGGTGATGCTCTGGAACGCGAAGTGGTCGAAGTAGCCGCGCAGGAACGGATCGAACACGTCGCGGCCGTAGCGCTCCTCGAGGAAGTGCAGGAACCAGGCGCCCTTGTCGTAGCTCACCCCGCTCAGCGCGTCGTCGGCGTCGACCTCGGTGCCGGGGCGGATCGCCAGCGCCTGGCGCGGCTCCGGCATCGCGCCGATGTCGCGCTTGAGCGCGTCGCGCGCGAGCACCCATTCCATGTCGCTGAACTCCTTGCCGTACAGCGCCTCGACGATGCGGTTCTCGACGTAGCTGGTCATGCCCTCGTTGAGCCAGCCGTGGCGGGCGTTGGCGAAGGTGACCAGGTTGCCCGACCAGCTGTGCGCGAGCTCGTGCGCGATCAGCGCCACCAGCGACTTGTCGCCCACGATCACGGTCGGGGTGATGAACGACAGGCGCGGGTTCTCCATGCCGCCGAACGGGAACGACGGCGGCAGCACCAGCAGGTCGTAGCGGCCCCAGCGGTACTCGCCGTACAGCGTCTCGGCAGCGGCGATCATCTGCTCGGTGTCGGCGAACTCGGCGTGCGCGCGCTCGACCATCGCCGGCTCGGCCCACACGCCCGAGCGTTCGGAGATCGGCTTGAACACCAGGTCGCCGGCCGCGATCGCCATCAGGTACGACGGGATCGGCTGCGGCATGGCGAAGTGGTACTCGCCGTCGCGCTCGGCGGCCGGGTCGTTGTCGGCGCTCATCAGCACCATCACGTCCGGACGCGTGGTGACGCGGGCGGTGTAGGTGTAGCGCACCTGCGGGGTGTCCTGCAGCGGCACCCAGGAACGGGCGTGGATCTGCTGCGACTGGCTGAACATGAAGGGCAGCTGCTTGCCCTCGGTCATCTCCGGCGTCAGCCATTGCAGGCCGGAGGCCCCGGGCGAGGTGCGGTAGGTGACGCGCACCCGCGCCGGGCGCTGCGGCGCCTCGATCCGCAATCGGCTGCCCAGGACCGGATCGGCCTCGTCGAGCGCGAACTGCAGCGGCTGCCAGGCGCCGTCGACCTCGGCCTCGACCTTCGCGATCGACAGGTCGCGCGTGTCCAGCGCCAGCACCGTCGCCGACGGGTCCTTCCACTGCAGGCGGTAGGTGGCGGTGCCCGACAGGGTGCGGGCGTCAAAATCGAGCGCCAGATCCAGGGCGAGGTCCTCGATGACGACCTTGTCCGGCTCGGCGCGGGAGTGCTCGTCGGTCTCGGACATGGCGGTGGGCCTGGGCGCGGGTGCGGCGGCGGGATCGGGTCCGGACGTGTCGCGCTGGCAGGCCGCCAGCAGCAGCGCGAGGGACAGCAGGATCGGGAAGGCGCGCAATGCGCGCGCGCGGACGGATCGCATGGCCGGGGGATGCCTCGTGCGGGAACAGGACCGCGATTCTAATCCGCGGGCGCCGCGCCCGCCGTGCGCGCCGTCGCGCGCCGGGACGCCTCAGGCCTTCCAGCCGTCGTGGATGGCGACGATCCCGCCCGACAGGTTGCGGTAGCGCACGCGCGCGAAGCCGGCCGCCTCCAGCATCGCCTTCAGCTCCTCCTGCGGCGGATGCTTGCGGATCGATTCGGCGAGGTAACGGTAGCTGTCCTCGTCGCCAGCGAACAGCCGGCCCAGGCGCGGCAGCACCTGGAACGAGTGGAAATCGTAGATGGGCCGGAACCATTCGGCCTTCACTTGCGAGAACTCCAGCACCCGGGCCTGGCCGCCGACCTTGAGCACGCGCAGCATCTCCCGCAGCGCGGCGTCCTTGTCGGTGACATTGCGCAGGCCGAACGCGATCGTCACCAGGTCGAAGCTGGCGTCCGGAAACGGCAGCGCCTCGGCGTTGCACTGAACGTAGCGCAGGCCGCGCACGCGGCCGCGGTCGGTCATGCGGTCGCGCCCGGTGCGCAGCATCTGGGCGTTGATGTCGCCCAGCACCACCTCGCCGTCCGGTCCCAGCCGGTCGCGCAGCAGCGCGGCGATGTCACCGGTACCGCCGGCCAGGTCCAGCACCCGGCCGCCGCGCCGGACCTGGGCTGTGGCCGCGAAGTAGCGCTTCCAGGCCCGGTGGATGCCCAGGCTCATCAGGTCGTTCATCAGGTCGTAGCTGCCGGCGACCGACGAGAACACCTGGCCCACCAGCCGGCGCTTCTCGGCCACCGACACCTCGCGGTAGCCGAAATGGGTGGTGCGGGGATCGTCGGATGCGCTCATGCCGGCATTATCGCACCGCCGGCCCCGCCCCGCCGTGCGGGATGCGCCGGGCCGGGCGGCCGCGACCGGCGGGCCGTGCGGATCCCGGCGGCGGCGCAGCGCCACGGCGCGCGACCTGTCGCCGCAAGTCCGCCCGCGGCGCCGCGGTCGATGCCACGATAATGGGGACGGCCCCGCGCGAGGAACCCGCATGTCCACCCAGGCTCCAGACCCCGATTTCCGCGCCATGCTCCGGACCGCGATCGACGAGGCCCGCGCGGGCCTGGCCGAGGGTGGGATCCCGATCGGCGCCGCGCTCTACCGCGCCGACGGCACCCTGCTCGGGCGCGGCCGCAACCGGCGCGTACAGGACGACGACCCGAGCGTGCACGGGGAGACCGACGCCTTCCGCAAGGCCGGCCGGCAGCGCTCCTACCGCGACACGATCATGGTCACCACGCTCTCGCCGTGCTGGTACTGCAGCGGGCTGGTGCGCCAGTTCGGCATCGGCACGGTGGTGATGGGCGAATCGGTGAACTTCAGCGGCGGCCACGAATGGCTGCGCGCGAACGGGGTCCGGGTGGTCGACCTGGCGGACCCGGAATGCATCTCGATGATGGGCGACTGGATCAGCGCCAATCCGCTGCTCTGGAACGAGGACATCGGGGTCGACTGACGCCCGCGCGGTGCACCGCGCAAGGCGATCGCGCACCAGGCCGCGGCATGCGCGCGCCGCGCTCAGCGCGCCTGGATCGTGAACGCGCCGAACGCCACCCCCAGGTCCCAGCCCTCGCCGGTCCCGGCCAGCGCCAGCGACACCTCGCCCTTGGTCATCGCCTGGGCCTTGCTCGACTTGACCGCACCGGCATGGGCCTCGGCGGCGACGTAGGTGCCGAGCACCTCGCGGATGTCGCGGACCGCGGAGAACTCGCCGCGCCCGTCGCGGATCTCGGACTTGCCGATGCTCAGGCCGCCGCCGCGCGCCTCGATGCGCACGGCCATCGACTGGCCGTTGTTGCAGCGCACGTGGCCGGTGCCCGAGCCGGTCTTGTAGAAGACCGACCAGCCGCTCATGCTGAACGACAGCCGGCACGACACGTCGCGCGCGTCCACCGGTGCGGTGGCCAGCGACAGGGCCGCGGCCAGCAGCACGGACGCGAGGACGGGAACGGCGGGAAGCGGGCGGTATCGCATCGGGATCTCCCTGGTGGTGCGCGGAGCGGAAGCGGCGGCCGCCCATGTCGCGGCCGGCCTTGCCGGAGGGCCCGGCCCGCAGCCCCTGCACCGGGCTGCCCGGACGGGCATTGTCCGATCATGCCCGCCACGCCCGGAAGGCGCCGTGCAGGCGCTGGAAACATAGCCTGTCGGCCGGCGGCGACAAACCCGCCCCACGCCCCCGGTTCAGGATCCGGTACGGCCGGCGCGGCGCGCCCGGACCCGGCCCGGACGCGGCCGCCGGCCGATGCCGGTCAGAGGATGTAGCGGCTCAGGTCCGGATCCTGCAGCAGGTCGCCCAGCTGCGCATCGACGTAGGCGCGGTCGATCGTCACCCGGGTGCCGTCGCGGTCGGGCGCCTCGTAGCTGAGCGTGTCGAGCAGCCGTTCGAGCACGGTGTGCAGGCGGCGCGCGCCGATGTTTTCCTGGCGCTCGTTGACCTGGGCGGCGATCTCGGCCACCCGTTCCACCGCGTCGGCGGTGAACTCCAGTTCCACGCCCTCGGTCCTGAGCAGCTCCACGTACTGCCGGGTCAGGGCCGCGCGCGGCTCGGTGAGGATGCGCACGAAGTCGTCCTTGGACAGCGCGGACAGCTCCACCCGGATCGGGAAGCGGCCCTGCAGTTCCGGGATCAGGTCGCTGGGCTTGGCCAGGTGGAACGCGCCGGAGGCGATGAACAGGACGTGGTCGGTCTTCACCGGGCCGTACCGGGTGTTGACCGTGGAGCCCTCCACCAGCGGCAGCAGGTCGCGCTGCACGCCTTCACGGCTGACGTCGGCGCCCACGCCCTCGTTGCGGCGGGCCACCTTGTCGATCTCGTCGATGAACACGATGCCGTGCTGCTCGCAGGCCTCGATCGCGGCCTCGCGCACCTCGTCCTCGTTCACCAGCTTCGCCGCTTCCTCCTCGATGAGCTGCGGACGCGCGGCCCTGATGGTGAGCTTGCGGGCATGGGTCTTGCCGCCGCCGAGGCTGGAGAACATCTGCCGCAACTGCTGGCCCATCTCCTCCATGCCGGGCGGGGTCATGATGTCGACGCCGATGCCGGTGGACAGCTCGAGTTCGATCTCGCGCTCGTCCAGCTCGCCGGCGCGCAGCTGGCGGCGCAGCTTCTGCCGGGTCTCGGATTCCTGCGCGGACGGTTCGGCGCCGATGTCCACGGTGGCGGCCTGCACGCCGAAACCGAACGCCGGCGGCGAGGTCTCGCGCCGCGGCAGCAGGGCGTCGAGGATGCGCTCCTCGGCGCGCTCCTCGGCCTGGGTACGCACCTTCTTCTTGGCCTGCTCGCGGTAGAGCTTGACCGCGGTGTCGGCCAGGTCGCGGATGATCTGCTCGACGTCCTTGCCGACGTAGCCGACCTCGGTGAAGCGGGTGGCCTCCACCTTCACGAACGGCGCGTTGGCCAGCGTGGCCAGGCGGCGCGCGATCTCGGTCTTGCCCACGCCGGTCGGGCCGATCATCAGGATGTTCTTGGGCATCACCTCGTTGCGCAGCTCGTCGGGCAGCTGCGCACGGCGCCAGCGGTTACGCAGCGCGATCGCGACCGCGCGCTTGGCCGTCTGCTGGCCGATGATGTGGCGATCGAGCTCCTGCACGATCTCGCGCGGGGTCATGGTGGAGGAGGATGCGGGGTCGGTCATGGGCGGGGGGCCTGTGGCTGGCGGGTGGTTCGCGGGGAAGGGCGGGAAGCGGCGGCGCGGCGACCGCCCCCGGCCCGGGTCGCGGCGGCCGGGGGCCGCGCCTGCGCCGCGAGCGACGGGGGGAGCAACCCGCGCCGGACTGCGCTCACAGTTCTTCGACCACCACGTTGCGGTTGGTGTAGATGCAGATGTCGCCGGCGATGGCCAGCGCCTCGGTGGCGATCGCGCGCGCGTCGAGCTGCGTGTGCGCGAGCAGCGCGCGGGCGGCCGACAGCGCATAGCTGCCGCCCGAGCCGATGGCGATGATGCCGTCCTCGGGCTCGATCACGTCGCCGGTGCCGCTGATGACCAGCGACGTTTCCCGGTCGGCCACCGCCAGCAGCGCCTCGAGCTTGCCGAAGCGGCGTTCGGTGCGCCAGTCCTTGGCCATCTCGACCGCGGCGCGCTGCAGCTGGCCGTGCTTCTCGAGCTTGGACTCGAACAACTCGAACAGGGTGAACGCATCGGCCGCGGCCCCGGCGAAGCCCGCCAGCACCTGCCCGTCCTTGCCCAGCCGACGCACCTTGCGCGCATTGGCCTTCATCACCGTGTGCCCGACGGTGACCTGGCCGTCGCCGGCCACGGCCACCTTGCCGTCGCGGCGCACCGACAGGATCGTGGTGGCGTGGAACACGTTGGGGTTCTGGCTGGGATCCATGGGGCCTCCGGACGGCGGGTGTCCAAGACATAGGGGCGCGGCGGGCGCGATCAAGCCCAGGCCGGCCGCGCGCCCGCGCCCGCTCAGGAACCTGGCGTTCCGGCGTCCAGCAGCCGCCGGGCGCGCTCCTGGAATGCGCGCCAGGACGCCTCGAGTCCGCCGGCGGTAGGCGTCACCCGGGCGACCAGCGCGAGCGCCGCCTCCAGTTCCCGGACCCGCCAGGCCAGTTCCGCGTAATCCTGCGCCAGCACCAGTTCCACCCGCCGGTCCTCGCACACGCCGATGCACGGCGCCGGTGCCTCGACCTTGCCGCAACCGATGCAGCGCCACCCCTGGATGGTCTCGACCATGCCTCATCCTCGCCCGGCGCAGGCGGGGCCGCCGTGATCCAGGTCAAGCCGGCGGGCGCGCTAGCCCTTGCGCCGCCGTGCGCGCGGATGCGCCGCGTCGTAGACCTTCGACAGGTGGCCGAAGTCCAGGTGGGTATAGATCTGGGTGGTGGCGATGTCGGCATGGCCGAGCAGCTCCTGCACGCCGCGCAGGTCGCCGGAGGACTCGAGCACGTGGCTGGCGAAGGAGTGCCGCAGCAGGTGCGGGTGCACGCGCTTGAACAGGCCCTGGCGCTGGGCCAGCTGGCGCATGCGCAGCTGCACCGCGCGCGGGCTGATCGGCCGTCCACCACGGCCCGGGAACACCGGCGCGTCGTCCTCGCCGCGGCTTTCGGCGCGCCATTCGCGCAACGCCCGGCGCGCGTACGAGCCGACCGGGACGATGCGCTCGCGGCCGCCCTTGCCGGCCACGTCCACCAGGCCCTCGTCCAGGTGCAGGTCGCGCCAGCGCAGCGCGCACAGCTCCGACAGGCGCAGTCCCGAGGAATAGAACAGTTCCAGCATCGCCCGGTCGCGCAGCCCGAGCGGGGCGTCGGTCGGCACCTCCACCAGGGTCCGGGCCTCGTCCGGGTCCAGCACCTGGGGCAGCTTGCGCGGCGCCTTGGGCGCGCGGACCCCAGCGGCGGGATTGGCCGCCAGGTGGCCGTGCCGCAGCCGCCAGCGGTAGAAGCCGCGCACCGCCGACAGCCGCCGCTGCAGGCTGCGCGGCGACAGCCCGCGCCGGTGCTCGGACGCGACGAAGGCGCGGACGTCGGCTTCCGCGGGCGCGGCGGCGTCCACCCCCGCCTCCGCCGCCCACGCCACCAGCGCCTCCAGATCGCGGCGATAGTTGGCGAGCGTGTGCGGCGATGCACGGCGCTCCACCTGCAGGTGGGCGAGGTAGTCGGCGAACGGCGGCGGAAGGTCCGCCGGCGGTCGCGGCGGCGCGCGCTCGCGCGCACGACCGGCGGCCGGCCGCCGGTCAGCCATCGAAGCGCCGCAGCGCGACCTCGAACGCCTCTCCCATCATGCGCAGGAACAGCGTGCCCATGCCCGGGTAGAAGCGGTTCGGATCGGCGCTGCCCACGGCCACCAGCCCGGTGCCTTCCAGCGCCAGCAGCGCGCTGGACTGGACCTCGTCGGAACGCGCCGCGTACAGCAGCGCGTGCTTGTCCGGGTGCAGGCGCCCGCACAGCGGCTCGCCCGAGCGCAGCGCGTCGGCGAAGGGTTGCAGCACCGCATCGTCGCGCTCGATCACCTGCAGCCACGGCTCCCCGCCGAGCCCGTCCACCGGACGGAACAGGACCACGCGCACCAGGTCGCCGTCGAAATCCTCCTCCAGGGTGGCGGCCATGGCCCGTACCACCCCGGCCGGGTCGCTCTGGCGCATCAGCGCCAGGGTCAGCTGGTGGGTGCGCACCGCCAGCCGCTCGTTCTCCTGCGAGATCGCGAACAGGTCGTGCAGCCGCCGCGAGAGTTCGCGGTTCTTGTCGCGCAGCACCTCCAGCTGGTAGCTGGCCAGCGATGCCGCGGGCCCGTCCTCGCGCGGCACCACCAGGCTCAGCGCCAGGTCCGGAAACTGCTGCAGGAACGTCGGGTGCCGCCGCAGCCAGGCCGCGACTTCGTGCGCGCCGAGTGACTCGCCGTTGCTCATTGGATCCATTCCCCTTCGAAAACGAATGCGGCCGGCCCCGCCATCAGCACCTCTGCGCCTTCGTCCGGCCATGTGATCCGGAGTTCGCCGCCCGGCAGGGCCACCGCCACGTCGCGGTCGACCCGCCCGGCACGCGCCAGGACCGCGACCGCGGCGCAGGCACCACTGCCGCAGGCCAGCGTCTCGCCCACGCCGCGCTCGTACACGCGCAAGCGGATCCGCCCGCGGTCGACCACCTGGGCGAAGCCGATGTTTGCCGATTCCGGGAACAGGCCCGAGGCCTGCAGTGCCGGCCCGACCGTCCCGACCTCGGCCCGGTCGACGTCCTCGACCTCGAGCACCGCGTGCGGATTGCCCATCGAGACCGCGCCCAGGCCCAGCGTGCCGATTCCGGGCAGCACGACCTCGTAGCGGACCTCCTCGCGCTCGATCCCCGCCATCGGCACCTGCGCCGGCGCGAACCGCGGCCGGCCCATGGCGACGCGATAGCGGTCGCCGCCGAGCACGTCCACCGCGTGCACGCCGGCGGGACTGTCGAGCACGAAACGCGGCCCCCGGGCGGCGCCGTCGCGGACCAGCCAGGCGGCCACGCAGCGCGCGCCATTGCCGCACTGGCCCGAGGCCGAGCCGTCGGCGTTCCAGATGCGGTAGCCGGCCACCGCGCCGGCGCTGGCGGGCGGTTCGATGGTCAGGATCTGGTCGCAACCCACGCCGGTGCGGCGGTCGGCCAGGGCGCGGCAGCGCTCCGGCGCCGGTGGCGCGGCGCCATCGCGCAGGTCGATCACCACGAAGTCGTTGCCGGCTCCGTGCATCTTGGTGAAGCGCAGCGGCGATCGCGTCATCACGTGCCGCGGCGTCAGGGGGGCGGTCACGGCCACCGGCTCAAGCGGCGTCGTCGTCCGCGGGCAGCGGAGCGGGCGGCACGCCGTCGACCGGCGGCAGGGCCTGGTCGGCACCGGCCGGATCGCTTTCCGCGCCTTCCCCGGCTTCGTCCGCCCGGCCGGACCCGTCGGCCTCGTCCACCTCCTCGGCGGCGGGCAGCGGCGCGTAGACCAGCGGCCCCTTGTTGCCGCACGCGGCGAGGCCCAGGGCGAGCAGCAGCGCCAGCGGCGCGAGGAGCAGGGAGGATCTGCGCATGCCGGCAGTGTAGCCCGGGCCGCGGGGCGAGCACGAGTCCCGCCGGTGCGCCCTCAGCCGTCGCCACCGGGCGGTTCAGGCCGCCGCCACAGCCAGGTCGCGACCGCCGCCATGCAGGCCACCGGCAGCGCCACCACCCACCAGCGGCCGCTGCCGGTCGCCAGCACGACCGCCACCAGGACCAGGGTCGAGGCGAACATGGTCCAGGTCGCCATCCACTTGGCGCGGCGCCGGATCGTCCGTCCCGCCTGCCAGTCGCGGATCATCGGCCCGAACCGCGGGTCGGCGAGCAGCCTGTGGTGCAGGCGCTGCGAACCGCGCGCCGCGGCGAACGCGGCCAGCAGGATGAACGGGACGGTCGGCAGCACCGGCAGGAACATGCCGAGCAGGCCGAGGCCCAGGCTGGCGTAGGCCAACAGCCACCAGGCCCAGCGGAGGCGGCGCGGCGGACGCATGCGGCCATCCTAACCGCCGTCCGCCGCGCCCGCCCTACTTCACTCCGAGCTGGTCGAGCATGAACGCGTACATCTCGGCCTGTTCCCGGAAGCGGCGGAAACGGCCCGACTTGCCGCCGTGCCCGGCTTCCATGTTGATGCGGAACACCACCGGCGCATCGCCGGTGTCGAGGTCGCGCAGCCGCGCCACGTACTTGGCCGGCTCCCAGTACTGCACCTGCGAGTCCCACAGGCCGGTGCCGACGAACATCGCCGGATACGCCTGGGCCTTGAGGTTGTCGTAGGGCGAGTACGTGACCATGTAGTCGTAGTACTCCCGCTGCTCCGGGTTGCCCCACTCGTCGTACTCGTTGGTGGTCAGCGGGATGCTCGGGTCGAGCATCGTGGTGACCACGTCCACGAACGGGACCTGGGACAGGATCACGCGGTACCTGTCCGGCGCCATGTTCGCCACCGCGCCCATCAGCAGGCCGCCGGCGCTGCCACCGTAGGCGGCGACGCGGTCCTTCGCCGCGTAGCCCTCGGCCACCAGGAAGTCGGTGACGTCGATGAAGTCGGTGAAGGTATTGACCTTCTTCAGCAGCTTGCCGTCCTCGTACCAGCGCCGTCCCAGTTCCTGGCCGCCGCGGATGTGGGCGATGGCGTAGACCACGCCACGGTCGAGCAGGCTGATCGCGGTGACGCTGAAGCCGGGGTCGGAGGAGATCCCGTAGCTGCCGTAGGCGTACTGCAGCAGGGCCGCGGTGCCGTCCTTCGCGTAACCCTTCCGGTACACCAGCGAGACCGGGATCTTCTCGCCGTCGCGCGCCGGCGCCCACACCCGCTCGGTGACGTACTGCGTGGCATCGTAGCCGATCACCGGCTGCTGCTTGAGGAGGCGGCGCTCGCCGGTGGCCACGTCCAGCTCGTAGGTGGTGGCGGGCGTGGTCAGCGAGGTGTAGGTGTAGCGCAGGCGCGTGGTGGTGTGCTCGCTGTTGGCGGCCAGACCCATCGAATAGGCCGGTTCGTCGGCCTTGACGTACTCGGCGCTGCCGTCGGCGCGCAGGATGCGCACGCGCTCCAGTCCCTGCGAACGCTCGCCCAGCGCGATGAAGCTGTCGAACAGCTCGAAGTCCTCGAGCAGCACGTCGGGGTCGTGGCCGACCACGTCCTGCCAGTCGCGCCGGTCGCGGGAGCCGCTCGGCGCCTGGACCAGCTTGAAGTTCTTCGCGCCGTCGGCGTTGGTCAGGATCACCCAGCGCCCGTCGAGGTGGTCGGCGCTGTACTCCAGGTCGCGCTCGCGCGGCGCCAGCACGGTGAACTCGCGCGGGTCCGCGGCCGGCGCGTAACGCAGTTCGTCGGACACCGTGCTGCTCACGCCGATGACGATGTAGCGGTCGTCGCGGGTGCGGTCGATGCCCATGTAGTAGCTGTCGTCCGGCTCCTCGTAGACCACGGCGTCCGTGGCCGGGTCGGTTCCGATGACGTGGCGCTTGACCCGCTTGGTGAGCAGGGTCTCCGGATCGTTCTCGACGTAGAGCACGACCCGCGCGTCGTCGGTGAACACGAGGTCGCCGGACGTCCCCTTGATCTCCTCGGGGTAGTCCTCGCCCGTGACGAGGTTGCGGAAGCGGAAGGTGTACTGGCGGCGGCCGTTGGTGTCGTCGGCCCAGGCCATGATGGTGTTGTCCTGGCTGACCTCGAGCGCGCCGACGGCGTAGTAGTCCTTGCCCTCGGCGAGCTTGTTGACGTCGAGCAGGATCTCTTCTCCGGCGAAATCGCCGGCCTCGTTGGCGCGCTGGATCGAGACCGCGTCGACCCCCGGGCCGTCCTTGCGGCGGGCGTGGATGGGATAGTCCCTGCCGGTCTCGTAGCGGGCGTAGTACCACCAGCCGCGCTCGCGCACCGGGACCGAGCTGTCGTCCTGCTTGATGCGACCGACAATCTCCGAGTAGAGCTGCTCCTGCACCGGCCGCAACGGCGCCATCACCTGGTCGGCGTAGGCGTTCTCGGCCTCCAGGTAGGCCAGCATCGCCGGATCCTCGCGCTTGTCGTCGCGCAGCCAGTAGTACTCGTCCTGGCGCTCGGCGCCGTGCGGGGCACGCACGACGTGGGGGCGCTTTTCAACGTCGGGGGGCGTGGGATCCGCGGCGTGCGCGGTGGGATGGGAAAGGGTCATGAGGATCGTGGTCGCAATCAGCAGTGCGGTCTTCATCGTGGGTCTGCCGGGAGGGGCGCTTGCCGTCCCCGGGCTGCGACCCGGGGACGGCGGGGGGTTACCTGCGCGCGAGCTGCTGCCAGAGGAAGGTCAGGTACAGCGCGTCCATGTGCGCGGCCTGGCGGTTGTCCGCGGCGCCGCCGTGGCCGCCTTCGATGTTCTCGTAGTAGCGCACGTCCTTACCGGCCTCGAGCATCTTCGCCATCATCTTGCGCGCATGCCCGGGATGCACGCGGTCGTCGCGGGTGGAGGTGAGCAGCAGCGTCGGCGGGTAGTCCTTCGACGGGTCGAACAGGTGGTAGGGCGAGAAGGTGCGGATGAACTCCCACTCCTCAGGCTTGTCCGGATCGCCGTACTCGGCCATCCACGACGCACCGGCCAGCAGCTTGTTGTAGCGCTGCATGTCGAGCAGCGGCACCTGGATCACGACCGCGCCGAACAGCTCCGGGTACTGCACCAGCATGTTGCCGGTGAGCAGGCCGCCGTTGCTTCCGCCGCGGATGCCCAGGTGCGCGGGCGAGGTGATCCTGCGATCGATCAGGTCCTGCGCGACCGCCGCGAAGTCCTCGTAGGCCCGGTGGCGGTTCTGCTTGAGCGCGGCCTGGTGCCAGCGCGGGCCGTACTCGCCTCCGCCGCGAATGTTGGCCACCGCGTACACGCCGCCCTTCTCCAGCCAGCCCTTGCCGACGCCGCCCGAATAGCCCGGCGTGAGCGAGATCTCGAAGCCGCCGTAGCCGTACAGCAGGGTGGGATTGCTGCCGTCGTAGGCCAGGTCCTTCGGCCGCACCAGGAAATAGGGCACGCGGGTGCCGTCCTTCGAAGTGGCGAAGTGCTGCTCGACCACGTGCCTGGAGGCGTCGAAGAACGCCGGCATGGTCTTGAGCACCTCCGGCGCGGCCGCGCCCTCGCCCGCGTCGCCCAGCATGAGCGTGGTCGGGGTGAGAAAGTCGGTGACGGTGATCCACAGGGCATCGGACTGGTCCGCGTCCACCGCCTGGGCCGAGACGGTGCCGAACTCGGGCAGGCCGGCGAGCGGCCGCCGGCTCCAGCCGTCCGTGCCCGGGGTCAGCACGAACAGGCGGTTCTTCACGTCATCCAGGACGTTGAGCACCAGGTGGTTGCGGGTGAACGACGCGCCCGCCAGCGAGGTGGTGTCGGTGGGCTCGAACAGGACCTCGAACTCGCGCTTGCCGGCCATGAAGTCGTCGAACCTCGCCGCCAGCAGCGAACCGGCCTGGTAGGTCCGGCCACCGACCGTCCACGGCTCGCGCAGCTCCAGGGCGATCCACTCGCGCCGCACCGACTTCTGCGCCGAATTCGGCGCATCGACCTTGCTCAGGCTGCCGTCCGCGTTGCGCAGGTAGAGCTCGTCGTTGTAGAACGCGATGGTGCGGACCACGAAGTCGCGCTCGAAGCCCGGCGTGTGGTCGCGTCCGGCGGAAATGTACATGTCGCCGTCCTGGCCCTCATACACCACCCTTGCCTCGGCGAGCGGGGTGCCACGCTTCCACTCCTTGACGATGCGCGGGTAACCCGAGCTGGTAAGCGAGCCTTCGCCGAAGTCGGTGAAGGCGTACACGGTGTCGCGGTCGATCCACTGCAGCGCGCCCTTGGCCTCGTCGCGGAAAAATCCGTCTTCCACCCAGGACTTGGTCGACAGGTCGAACTCGCGGGTCACGTCCGCGTCCGCGCCGCCGCGCGACAGGGCGACCAGGCAACGGGTGTAGTCGGGGCGCAGGCAGTCGGCGCCGTGCCAGACCCAGTTCTCGCCCTCGGCCTGGTTCAACGCATCGAGGTCGATCAGCACCTCCCACTGCGGGCGCGGCTTGCGGTACTCGTCCAGGGTGGTGCGCCGCCAGACGCCGCGCGGGTTGTTCCGGTCGCGCCAGAAGTTGTAGTACCAGTCGCCCTGCTTGTAGACGGCCGGGATCTTGTCGTCGGAATCGTAGATCGCCAGCAGTTCGGACTCGAGCCGGCGGAACTCCGGCGTACCGGCCAGTTCAGCCTCGGCCTTCGCGTTCTGCTGCTTCACCCACTCGAGCGCCTTCGGGTCCTCGACGCCTTCGAGCCACTGGTACGGATCGGACACCGCGCGCGCTCCTTCGGCCTGGGCCGGGCCGGCCGCGACGCCCGCTGCTGCAAGCGCCAGGGCGGCGGCCGCTGGAATGAATCTGGTCATGGCGATTGTCTCCAAGGGAATGGCCGGAACGCTAGCACACGTGCCGCGCTCTCCCGCAGTGCCTTTGGTTCGGCGGCGTCGGCGCGATCGCCGGGGTCCGGGCCGCGAACCCCGGGCAAAAGAAAACCCCCAGCACTCGGCTGGGGGTTTTGGATAAAGACCCTGGCGATGACCTACTCTCGCATGCGAATGCACACTACCATCGGCGCGTTTGCGTTTCACTTCCGAGTTCGGAATGGGATCGGGTGGTTCCACAAAGCTATTGTCACCAGGGAGACCGTGGAGGGTCGCCGGCTCCGGTTGGAGCAGCGCTCACGCTCTCGCAGGGAAGGGAAGTAGCGAATCGTGTTGCTCCGAACGTCCGCGACGCATCGCAGAGTCCAAGGCCACTTGAGGTTATATGGTCAAGCCTCACGGATCATTAGTACTGGTTAGCTCAATGCATTACTGCACTTACACACCCAGCCTATCAACCACCTGGTCTTGATGGTTCCTTCAGGGGGCTTGTGCCCCGGGAGATCTCATCTTGAGGCGCGCTTCCCGCTTAGATGCTTTCAGCGGTTATCGCTTCCGAACATAGCTACCCGGCAGTGCCACTGGCGTGACAACCGGAACACCAGAGGTTCGTCCACTCCGGTCCTCTCGTACTAGGAGCAGCCCCTCTCAAATCTCCAACGCCCATGGCAGATAGGGACCGAACTGTCTCACGACGTTCTGAACCCAGCTCGCGTACCACTTTAAATGGCGAACAGCCATACCCTTGGGACCGACTACAGCCCCAGGATGTGATGAGCCGACATCGAGGTGCCAAACACCGCCGTCGCTATGGACGCTTGGGCGGTATCAGCCTGTTATCCCCGGAGTACCTTTTATCCGTTGAGCGATGGCCCTTCCATACAGAACCACCGGATCACTAAGTCCTACTTTCGTACCTGCTTGATCCGTCGATCTTGCAGTCAAGCACGCTTATGCCTTTGCACACAGTGCGCGATGTCCGACCGCGCTGAGCGTACCTTCGAGCTCCTCCGTTACTCTTTGGGAGGAGACCGCCCCAGTCAAACTACCCACCACACACGGTCCCCGACCCGGATCACGGGCCTAGGTTAGAACGTCAAGCACATCAGGGTGGTATTTCAAGGTTGGCTCCGCCCCAGCTGGCGCCGGGGTTTCACAGCCTCCCACCTATCCTACACAGACGAACTCAACGTTCAGTGTGAAGCTATAGTAAAGGTTCACGGGGTCTTACCGTCTTGCCACGGGAACGCTGCATCTTCACAGCGATTTCAATTTCACTGAGTCTCGGGTGGAGACAGCGCCGCTGTCGTTACGCCATTCGTGCAGGTCGGAACTTACCCGACAAGGAATTTCGCTACCTTAGGACCGTTATAGTTACGGCCGCCGTTTACCGGGGCTTCGATCAAGAGCTTCGCCTTGCGGCTGACCCCATCAATTAACCTTCCGGCACCGGGCAGGCGTCACACCCTATACGTCCACTTTCGTGTTTGCAGAGTGCTGTGTTTTTGATAAACAGTCGCAGCGGCCTGGTCACTTCGGCCCCCCCCAGCTATTCACCAGAGGAGGCGCACCTTCTCCCGAAGTTACGGTGCTATTTTGCCTAGTTCCTTCACCCGAGTTCTCTCAAGCGCCTGAGAATTCTCATCCTACCCACCTGTGTCGGTTTACGGTACGGTCTGCGCAAGCTGAAGCTTAGGAGCTTTTCCTGGAAGCGTGATATCAGCAGCTTCGCCCAAGAGGGCTCGTCCTTAGTCTCAACGTTGTCCCCCCGGATTTGCCTAAGGGAACCGCCTCAACTCTCTCACCGGGACAACCAACGCCCGGCCTGCCTAACCTTCTCCGTCCCTCCATCGCACTTGCGCGAGGTGCTGGAATATTAACCAGCTTCCCATCGACTACGCATTTCTGCCTCGCCTTAGGGGCCGACTCACCCTGCGCCGATTAACGTTGCGCAAGGAAACCTTGGGCTTTCGGCGTGCGGGTTTTTCACCCGCATTATCGTTACTCATGTCAGCATTCGCACTTCCGATACCTCCAGCAGGCCTCTCGACCCACCTTCGCAGGCTTACGGAACGCTCCTCTACCGCGCACACGTGAGTGTGCACCCCAAGCTTCGGTTTACCGCTTAGCCCCGTTAAATCTTCCGCGCAGACCGACTCGACCAGTGAGCTATTACGCTTTCTTTAAAGGGTGGCTGCTTCTAAGCCAACCTCCTGGCTGTCTATGCCTTTCCACATCGTTTTCCACTTAGCGGTAATTTGGGACCTTAGCTGTGGGTCTGGGTTGTTTCCCTTTCCACGACGGACGTTAGCACCCGCCGTGTGTCTCCCGCACAGTCTGTCCTGGTATTCGGAGTTTGCAATGGTTTGGTAAGTCGCGATGACCCCCTAGCCATGACAGTGCTCTACCCCCAGGAAGATACATGCGAGGCGCTACCTAAATAGCTTTCGAGGAGAACCAGCTATCTCCGGGTTCGATTAGCTTTTCACTCCTAATCACACCTCATCCCCTACCTTTGCAACGGGAGTGGGTTCGGGCCTCCAGTACCTGTTACGGTACCTTCACCCTGGGCATGACTAGATCACCCGGTTTCGGGTCTATTGCCTGCGACTATGCGCCCTTATCAGACTCGGTTTCCCTTCGCCTCCCCTATACGGTTAAGCTCGCCACAGACAATAAGTCGCTGACCCATTATACAAAAGGTACGCAGTCACCCCGAAGGGCTCCTACTGCTTGTACGCACACGGTTTCAGGGTCTATTTCACTCCCCTCACCGGGGTTCTTTTCGCCTTTCCCTCACGGTACTGGTTCACTATCGGTCGGTCAGGAGTATTTAGCCTTGGAGGATGGTCCCCCCATGTTCAGACAGGGTTTCTCGTGCCCCGCCCTACTCAATTTCATCCATATGGCCCTTTCGCATACAGGGCTGTCACCTTCTATGGCCGGCCTTTCCAGGCCGTTCCGCTAGAACCATACAGACTTTTGGGCTGTTCCCCGTTCGCTCGTCACTACTGAGGGAATCTCGGTTGATTTCTTTTCCTCCGGTTACTTAGATATTTCAGTTCACCGGGTTCGCCTTGCATGGCTATGGATTCACCATGCAATACCTCTTGCGAGGTGGGTTTCCCCATTCGGACATTGCCGGATCAAAGCTTGTTGCCAGCTCCCCGACACTTTTCGCAGGCTGCCACGTCCTTCATCGCCTCTGACCGCCAAGGCATCCACCGTGTGCGCTTATTCGCTTGACCATATAACCCCAAGTCGCCTCGGGGTTGCAGTGCCTGGAGTTACAAGCTCCAGACGCGAATATTGCAACGACTCAAATAAGGAATCTCTCGACTCCCGCCTTAGCCTCTACGACACGTCTGGACAGTTTCGTCTCAAACGCTCGCTACTTCCCTTGTTTTTCAAAGAACACCGGACGGCTCCACTGCCGGACGGCTTCGAAATCTGACGTGTGCGCTGCAATCCGCATCGACCGGGGAGTGTGGTGGAGCCTGTCGGGATCGAACCGACGACCCCCTGCTTGCAAAGCAGGTGCTCTCCCAGCTGAGCTAAGGCCCCGTATGCGACCTGGCCAGCCGGCGATCCAGCTGCCAGGCTGCGCCAGCGGACTCCATCCCAGCTGGGCCAAGGCCCGAAGTGGTGGGTCTGGGAGGACTCGAACCACCGGCCTCACCCTTATCAGGGGTGCGCTCTAACCACCTGAGCTACAGACCCAGTCTGTCTTGTGCGGATTGTGCAGGTTACTTGTGCGGACGCCTGACAGGCAATTAGCTGTCTTGGTCTCTAAAGGAGGTGATCCAGCCGCACCTTCCGATACGGCTACCTTGTTACGACTTCACCCCAGTCATCGGCCACACCGTGGCAAGCGCCCTCCTTGCGGTTAGGCTACCTGCTTCTGGTGCAACAGACTCCCATGGTGTGACGGGCGGTGTGTACAAGGCCCGGGAACGTATTCACCGCAGCAATGCTGATCTGCGATTACTAGCGATTCCGACTTCACGGAGTCGAGTTGCAGACTCCGATCCGGACTGAGAGAAGGTTTCTGGGATTGGCTTGCCCTCGCGGGTTCGCAGCCCTCTGTCCTTCCCATTGTAGTACGTGTGTAGCCCTGGCCGTAAGGGCCATGATGACTTGACGTCATCCCCACCTTCCTCCGGTTTGTCACCGGCGGTCTCCTTAGAGTTCCCACCATTACGTGCTGGCAACTAAGGACAAGGGTTGCGCTCGTTGCGGGACTTAACCCAACATCTCACGACACGAGCTGACGACAGCCATGCAGCACCTGTCTCACGGTTCCCGAAGGCACCAATCCATCTCTGGAAAGTTCCGTGGATGTCAAGGCCAGGTAAGGTTCTTCGCGTTGCATCGAATTAAACCACATACTCCACCGCTTGTGCGGGCCCCCGTCAATTCCTTTGAGTTTCAGTCTTGCGACCGTACTCCCCAGGCGGCGAACTTAACGCGTTAGCTTCGATACTGAAGGCCTGATTGCCCCCAACATCCAGTTCGCATCGTTTAGGGCGTGGACTACCAGGGTATCTAATCCTGTTTGCTCCCCACGCTTTCGTGCCTCAGTGTCAGTACTGGTCCAGGTGGCCGCCTTCGCCACGGATGTTCCTCCTGATCTCTACGCATTTCACTGCTACACCAGGAATTCCGCCACCCTCTACCGTACTCTAGCCCGCCAGTATCCAATGCAATTCCCAGGTTGAGCCCGGGGCTTTCACATCAGACTTAACGAACCACCTACGCACGCTTTACGCCCAGTAATTCCGAGTAACGCTTGCACCCTTCGTATTACCGCGGCTGCTGGCACGAAGTTAGCCGGTGCTTATTCTTTGGGTACCGTCATCCTCTCCGGGTATTAACCGGAAAGATTTCTTTCCCAACAAAAGGGCTTTACAACCCGAGGGCCTTCTTCACCCACGCGGCATGGCTGGATCAGGCTTTCGCCCATTGTCCAATATTCCCCACTGCTGCCTCCCGTAGGAGTCTGGGCCGTGTCTCAGTCCCAGTGTGGCTGATCATCCTCTCAGACCAGCTACGGATCGTCGCCTTGGTGGGCCATTACCCCACCAACTAGCTAATCCGACGTCGGCTCATCTTTCTGCGTGAGGCCTTGCGGTCCCCCACTTTCACCCGTAGGTCGTATGCGGTATTAGCGTAAGTTTCCCTACGTTATCCCCCACAAAAAGGCAGATTCCGACGTATTCCTCACCCGTCCGCCACTCGCCGCCCGGGGAGCAAGCTCCCCTGCGCTGCCGTTCGACTTGCATGTGTTAGGCCTGCCGCCAGCGTTCACTCTGAGCCAGGATCAAACTCTTCACTTAAAATTTTCGGACCGAAGTCCAAAGTTTTGAGTGCAGTCGTCGTCCAGGCCAAATTACTCGCTGCATTTGCATGCTTTGAATCGACTTGGTTCTGTTCGAACGTCTGCAAGATGGACAACCATCCACCGGCCAGACGCCCGCACAAGTCACCTGCGCACACTGTCAAAGATCCTGGAAACAGGCCTCAGCGCCTTGCCTCCGTACCCGTTGGCGTTTCGCCTCAGGGAGCCGCACATGATAGCGCGGTTTTCGCTTTCGTCAACACCCCGCGAGAGAGTCCTGACGCCTCCCTTCAGCTTGCCGGCCGCGAGGCCGTTTCGTCGAAGGGAGCCGCACATTCTAGCCCGTTTTTCCTTTCCGTCAACACCCCGTGAGGGGCGATCCGGACGGCGGGGGTGCCTGCCGCGGATGCGGCGGGCCCGTCTGTGCGGGGCGCGCATTCTGCACCTTCGGGACGCGCTTGCCTAGCCCCCTCCCGCCTTGACGCCGCCCGGGGGCTGGTCGATGTTGCATCCGTCCCCCCGGCACCGGATCCGACCATGCGCCAGATGCTCCGAACCGCCCTCTTCGCCACCTGCCTTGCGCTGTGCGGCTGCGCGAGCGCGGACGGGTTCTGGGTGGAGCTGGCGGGCGAGCGCTACACCGTGGAGGTCGCCGTCGACGAGGCCGCGCGCGCGCGCGGGCTGATGTTCCGCGACTCGCTGCCCGACGGCCACGGCATGCTCTTCATCCACGATCGCGAGGAGCCGCAGGCCTACTGGATGAAGAACACCCGGATCGCGCTGGACATCCTGTACTTCGACAGCGCACTGGCACTGGTGTCGCAGCAACGCGACGTGCCGCCATGCTCGGCCGGCAACGCCTGTCCGCCGTACCCCAGCCACCGGCCGGCGCGCTACGTGCTCGAGCTTAACGCCGGCGAAGCCGCGCGCCTGGGGCTGGCCGAAGGCGCCCGCCTGCAGCTCTCGCCCGCGCTCCAGGCGATGCCCTGAGCAGGCCCGGCGAGGCTTGCGCCGGCGCCCGCGGCGGCGCAGGCTTGGGGGCATGGACGCGACCGGCACGCTGCCCGGCTGGGACACGCTCGCGGCGCTCGACGACGACGCGCTGCCGTTGCTGGACGTGGCGCTGCTGATCGCGCGCGACGAATATCCAGACCTCGACCCGCGCCGCTATGCCCTGCGCGTACAGGGGCACGCGGCGCACCTGCGCGGCGTGGTCGAGCGCGAGTCGCACCCGGCGCTGAAGATGCGCGCGATCAACCGCTACCTGTTCGAGGAAGTGGGCTACGCGGGCAACCACGACGAGTACTACGACCCGCGCAACAGCTACCTCAACGAAGTGTTCGAACGGCGCCTGGGCAACCCGGTGTCGCTGGCCCTGGTGCAGATGGCGGTGGCGCGCGAGGTCGGGCTGCCGCTGGACGGGATCTCGTTCCCCGGGCACTTCCTGGTGCGGCTTCCGGTGGACGACGGGGTGCTGGTCATGGACCCGTTCAACCGTGGCCGGCCGCTGGACGTCGACGAGCTGCGCGAACGGGCGCAGGCGCACCTCGGCGGCAGAGCGCCGGACGACGAAGTGCTGTCGCGGATCCTGAACCCGGCCTCGAACCGGGCCATCCTGGTGCGGGTGCTGCGCAACCTGCACGCGGTGTACCACGGGCACGGCGACTGGGAGCGCGCGACCCGCAGCGCCGACCGCGTGCTGCGGCTGCTGCCCGGCGACCCGGAGGCGCTGCGCGACCGTGGCGCCGGCTACCTGCAGCTGGGGCACGTGGCCGGTGCGCGCGAGGACCTGCAGCGGTACCTGCTGCTGCGGCCGCACGCCGAGGACGCGGCCTCGATCCGGCTGCGGCTGGTCGAGACCGGCCGCGCGCCCGCGCGCCTGCACTGAGCGGCGCGGCCGGCCGGCGCTACACGGCCACCATTTCGAAATCGTCCTTGGTCACGCCGCAGTCCGGGCACGTCCAGGTCTCGGGAATGTCTTCCCAGCGCGTGCCGGGGGGGATGCCGTCGTCCGGCAGTCCGGCAGCCTCGTCGTAGATGAAGCCGCAGACGACGCACATCCAGCTGCGATAAGGCGTGTCGTTCATCGGATAATGCGTGCCTGGTCCAGTCGGAAGCACGGCATTGTCCCACTCCCCGCGCGAGGGCGGTATGCCCTTCCCGGACCGGGCTCGCACGCGCGGCGCCCGCGGCCTGTACGCGATCACTCCCGACGTCGCCGACACCGGCC
This sequence comes from Luteimonas wenzhouensis, assembly GCF_007859305.1. Lineage (GTDB taxonomy): Bacteria > Pseudomonadota > Gammaproteobacteria > Xanthomonadales > Xanthomonadaceae > Luteimonas > Luteimonas wenzhouensis. The sequence continues at coordinate 289,428 of NZ_VOHE01000003.1, read as the reverse complement.
GGCTGCTGGCGCTGGTCGAACCGGTGCTGCCCTCCACCGCCTGGCTGCAGTACCGCAACAAGGCCGCGGATGCCGCGCTGCGCCGCGAACAGGCCACGGCGCTGCTGGCCCGCTGCCGGGCCCACGGAGTGCCGCTGATCGTGAACGACGACTGGCGGCTGGCCGCCGGCTGCGGCGCCGACGGGGCCCACCTGGGCCAGGACGACGGTGCCTTGCGCGACGCTCGCGCGGCACTCGGGCCCGCCGCGATCCTGGGCGCTTCGTGCTACGACTCGCTCGCGCTGGCGCGCGCCGCGGTCGCGGCCGGTGCCGACTACGTCGCCTTCGGCGCCTTCTTCCCGAGCGCGACCAAGGCGGCCACCCGCCGCGCCGGCCCGGGACTGCTGCGCGGCGCGGCGGACCTGGGCGTGCCGCGGGTGGCGATCGGCGGCATCACCGCCGACAATGCCCCGGCGCTCATCGCCGCCGGGGCCGACCTGGTGGCGGTGGTGAACGGCGTATTCGGCGCCCCCGACCCCGGCGCAGCCGCGCGCGCCTTCCAGCGCGCCTTCGACCACGCGGCCGCGCGCCGCGACCCTTGACCGGCCCGGCCCCCGCCGGCGCCCGAACCGCAGGACCCCCGCATGAACCACGACCGCTCCCACGCCCTGTTCTCCCGCGCACGGCAGCTGCTGCCCGGCGGCGTCAATTCGCCGGTGCGCGCGTTCAAGTCGGTGGGGGGCGAGCCCTTCTTCGTCCAGCGCGCGGACGGCGCATACCTGTACGACGTGGACGGCAACCGCTACATCGACTACGTCGGCTCCTGGGGCCCGATGATCGTCGGCCACAACCACCCCGCGGTGCGCGAGGCGGTGCAGAAGGCGATCGCCGACGGCCTGTCGTTCGGCGCGCCGTGCCCGACCGAAGTCACCATGGCCGAGACCATCACCCGGCTGGTGCCCTCGTGCGAGATGGTGCGCATGGTCAATTCCGGCACCGAGGCCACGCTGTCGGCGATCCGCCTGGCGCGCGGCGCCACCGGGCGGGCGAAGATCGTGAAGTTCGAGGGCTGCTACCACGGCCACGGCGACTCCTTCCTGGTCAAGGCCGGCAGCGGCGCGCTGACCTTCGGCGTGCCGACGTCCCCGGGCGTGCCCAAGGCGCTGGCCGACCTCACCCTCACCCTGCCCTACAACGATTTCGACGCGGCCACGGCCCTGTTCGAGGAATCGGGCGCGGAGATCGCCGGCCTGATCATCGAGCCCGTGGTGGGCAACGCCAACTGCATCCCGCCGCGCGAGGGCTACCTGCAGCACCTGCGAGAGCTGTGCACCCGTCACGGCGCGCTGCTGATCTTCGACGAGGTGATGACCGGCTTCCGGGTCGCGCTCGGTGGCGCGCAGGCGCACTACGGCGTGGTCCCGGACCTGACCACCTTCGGCAAGATCATCGGCGGCGGCATGCCGGTGGGCGCCTACGGCGGGCGCCGCGAGCTGATGTCGCAGGTCGCCCCGGCCGGACCGGTCTACCAGGCCGGCACGCTGAGCGGCAATCCGGTGGCGATGGCCGCCGGCCTGGCCATGCTGGAGCTGGTGCAGGCGCCCGGCTTCCACGCGCGCCTCGCCGCGACCACGGCCCGCCTGTGCGAAGGCCTCGAGGCCGCTGCGCACGAGGCCGGGGTGGCGGTCACCACCAACCGGGTCGGCGCGATGTTCGGCCTGTTCTTCACCAGCGAGAAGGTGGAGACCTACGCCCAGGCCACGGCCTGCGACACCGCCGCGTTCAACCGCTTCTTCCACGCCATGCTCGGGCGCGGCGTGTTCCTCGCGCCGAGCGCCTACGAGGCGGGCTTCGTCTCCAGCGCGCACGACGACGCGGTGGTCGACGCCACGCTGGAGGCCGCGCGCGAGGCCTTCAAGGTGGCCGCCGCCGGGTGAGGCAGCGCAGCGTCCGCCAGCTGCTGCTGGACTTCGACAACGTCCTCGCGCATTACCGGCGCGAAGTCCGGGTGGCGCGCCTGGCCGCGCATGCGGCCACCACGTTCGACCGGGTCTGGCAAGCGCTCTACGGCTCCGGACCCGAGGCGCGCTACGACGCGGGCGAGGTGGCGACCGCCGACTACCTGCGGATGCCGGGCGAGGCGATCGGCGCCGAGGTGGACGCAGGCCTGGCTGGCGGCGCGCATGGCCGCCACCCGCGCCGATCCGGGCGCGATGTCGCGCCTGCTGGCGCTCGATCCCGCGCTGCCAATGGCGGTGCTGGGCAACAATGGCGAACTGATGGCCGACGCGATCCCGTGCGTCGTTGCGCCGCTGGCCCTGCGGCTCGCCTGCCGGGTGCCATGCAGCGGCGTCCTGGGTGGCCGCAAGCCGGAGCCGCGGGTCTACCTGTACGCGCTCGACCGGCTGGGCTGGAGCGCCGCCGATACGCTGTTCGTCGACGACCTGTTCGGCAACGTGCGGGGCGCCCGCTGCGCCGGGCTGCAGGCCGACACAGTCCGCGACCCGCGCACCCTGGGGCGGGTGCTCAAGCGCTGCCGCCTGGCCTGAGCGGCTTGCGACGTGGCGGCGGCGGATGCAGCGTGGGCATCCACCCACGCTGCGGGGGACGGCCCGCCGCTCAGGCGGCGAGCTTGGCCACGACCTTGCGCAGGCGCGCGAGGCCCTCGGCCACGTCGGCGTCGGTGATGTTGAGCGCCGGGACCAGGCGCAGTACGTCGGGGCCTGCCTGCAGCACGAGCAGGCCCTCGTGCGCGGCGAGGTCGAGGATCTCGCCGGCGCGCCCGGCGAAGTCGGGCCCGAGCACGGCGCCCAGCATCAGGCCGCGACCGCGCACCTGGGCGAAGACGCCGTATTCCTCGCCGAGCGCCGCCAGCCCTTCGTGCAGCGCGTGCGACTGGCGCGAGACGTTGGCCGCGATCTGCGGCGAGGCCAGCTTGCGCAGCGCCACCCGCGCCACCGCCGCCGCCAGCGGATTTCCGCCGAAGGTGGTGCCGTGGGCGCCGAAGCCCATCGCCTGCGCGACCTTCGGCCCGGCCAGCATGGCGCCGACCGGGAATCCGCCGCCCAGTGCCTTGGCCAGGGTCACGATGTCGGGCACGACGTCGTCCTGCCAGTGCGCGAACAGCGTGCCGGTGCGGCCCATGCCGGCCTGGATCTCGTCGAGCACCAGCAGGGCGCCATGGCGGTCGCACAGCTCGCGCACCTGCTTGAGGAAGCCGGACGCGGCCGGGGTCACCCCGCCCTCGCCCTGCACCGGCTCGAGCATCACCGCGGCCACGTCGCCGGCCGCCATCGCGGTCTCGAGCTGCACGATGTCGTTGAAGTCGACGTAGCGGAAGCCCGCCGGCAGCGGCTCGTACCCGTCCTGGTACTTGGGCTGGGCGGTCGCGGTGACCGCCGCCAGGGTGCGGCCATGGAAGCTGCCGCGGAAGGTGACGATCACCCGCTCGCGGGGCGCGCGCCCCTGCGCGGCGGCCCACTTGCGCACCAGCTTGATCGCGGCCTCGTTGGCCTCGGCGCCGGAGTTGCACAGGAACACCCGCTCGGCGAAGCGGCTGGCGACCACGAGCTCCTCGGCCAGGCGCAGCGGCGGTTCGCTGAAGAACACGTTGCTGGTGTGCCACAGCTTGCCGGCCTGCTCGACCAGGGCCGCATGCAGGTCCGGGTCGTTGTGGCCGAGGCTGCAGACCGCGATGCCCGCGGCGAAGTCGACGTACTCCCGGCCCGCGCTGTCCCACAGCCGCGCGCCCTGGCCGCGCTCGAGCACCACTTCGCGTTGCTTGTACACCGGCAGGAAGTAGCGGTGGCCCAGGTCGATCAGCGAGGCGGTATCGCCGGCGGCCGGCGTCGATGCATTCATGGCGTGTTGCGTCCAGTCCAGTGAAGGAGCCGGCGAAGCCGGGGCGGGCCATTATCGTCCCCTGCACAGCGCACCGCCACGCCCGCCGGGCTCGCGTACCATCGGGACTCGCCGCGCGGCAATTCCGCCCCATTCCCCGATCGCCATGACCCATATCGAAACCATCGCCGCACGCGCCGGAAGCCGCCCGGATCCGACCAGCGGCGCGCTCTCGCCGCCGCTGCAGCTGGCCACGACCTTCGAGCACGCGCCGGATGGACGGCTGCCGCATGGCTTCCTGTACCAGCGTTACGACAACCCCACCCAGCAGCAGGCCGAACAGGCGCTGGCGGCGCTGGAGGGCGCACGGCGGGCGCTGCTGTTCCCCACCGGCATGGCCGCCGGCGCCACCGCGCTGCAGGCGCTGCCGCCGGGCGGCCACGTGTTGCTGTGCGACGACAGCTACTTCTCGTTCCGGGCGCTGGCGGCACGGCAGTTCCCGCGCTGGGGGCTCACGCACACCATCGTCGACTTCACCGACCTGGACGCGGTGCGCGCGGCGCTGCGGCCCGACACGGTGCTGCTGTGGGCGGAAACGCCGTCGAACCCGCTGCTGAAGGTGAGCGACATCGCCGCGCTGGCCGACATCGCCCACGGCGCCGACGCGCGCCTGCTGGTCGACGGCACCTTCGCCTCGCCGGTGCTGCAGCAGCCGCTGGCGCTGGGCGCGGACATCGTCCTGCACTCGGCCACCAAGTACCTCGGCGGCCACGGCGACGTGATGGGCGGGGTACTGTGCTTCGCGCAGGACGACGCGCACGCGGACGCCTGCCACCAGCTGCGCCTGCTGGCCGGCGCCACCGCCTCGCCGTTCGCGGCGTGGATGATCCTGCGCGGGGTGCGCTCGCTGCCGGCGCGGATGGACTGGCACTGCCGCAACGCGCGCACGGTGGCGGAATTCCTGGCCGCGCACCCGCAGGCGGCGGCGGTGCACTACCCCGGCCTGCCCTCGCATCCGCAGCATGCGGTCGCCGCCCGGCAGATGCGCGGCTTCGGGGGGATGCTGTCGTTCGAGGTCGCCGGCGGACGCGAGGCCGCGCTGGCGGTGGCCGCGCGCCTGCGGCTGTTCACCAATGCCACATCGCTGGGTTCGACCGAGTCGCTGGTCGAGCACCGCGCCTCGATCGAGGGCCCCGAGTCGCCCACGCCCGGCGGCCTGCTGCGCCTGTCGGTGGGGCTGGAGCACGGCGACGACCTGGTCGCCGACCTGGCGCAGGCGCTGGCGGGCTGAGGCGGCCCTGCGGCGCGGACCGGCCGCGCCGCGATGGGCGGATCACCAGCTGCCGGTATTGGGCATCGACGCCCACGGCTCGGCCGGCGGCAGGGCCTCGCCCTTCTGCAGCAGTTCGATCGAGATCCGGTCCGGGGTGCGGACGAAAGCCATGCGGCCGTCGCGCGGCGGGCGGTTGATGGTCACGCCCATCGACTGCAGGTGCGCGCAGATGGCGTAGATGTCATCGACCTCGAAGGCCAGGTGGCCGAAGTTGCGGGCGCTGCCGTAGTCCTCCGGCGGCGAGCCGTCCTCGGGCGGCCAGTTGTAGGTGAGTTCGACCTCGACCTCCGGATTCTCCGGCGCGGCGAAGTAGACCAGGGTGAAGCGCCCGGCCTCGTTGTCCATGCGCCGGGTCTGCTTCAGGCCCAGGCCCTCGGTGAAGAAGCGGCTGGTCTTGTCCAGGTCGTGGACCCGGAGCATCGCGTGCAGGTACTTCATCGTGCATCCCCGTTGGCTGTCCCGGGGCATTGTAGGAGCGGCTTCAGCCGCGACCGTCGTCGCCGGTCGTCGCAACGGCTGGCTCCGGTCGCGGCTGAAGCCGCTCCTACAGGGACCGGGACCGTCAGGCGGGTGGTGTGAAATGCTTGCGCAGGCCCGCCCAGCAGGCCTGGTAGTCGCGCTGGCGGTGCGCCGCCTCGACCGCCTGGCGGGTCGGCCTGAGCACCAGGCGGGTCTCGAACATGAAGGCCATGGTGTCGGTGATCACGTCCGGCTTCGACAGGTCGGCAGTGGAGGCCTTCTCGAAGGTCGCCGCATCCGGACCGTGCCCGGTCATGCAGTTGTGCAGCGAGCAGCCGCCAGGCGCGAAGCCCTCGGCCTTGGCGTCGTAGGCCCCATGGACCAGGCCCATGAACTCGCTGGCCACGTTGCGGTGGAACCACGGTGGCCGGAACGTGTCCTGCTGCACCAGCCAGCGCGGCGGGAAGATCGCCAGGTCCAGGTTGCCCACGCCCGGCGTCTCGGTGGGCGAGGTCAGCACCAGGAAGATGCTCGGGTCGGGATGGTCGAAGCTGATCGAGCCGATGGTGTTGAAGCGGCGCAGGTCGTACTTGTACGGCGCGTAGTTGCCGTGCCAGGCGACCACGTCCAGCGGCGAGTGCCCGATCGGTGCGTGCCACAGGTGGCCGTCGAACTTCGCGATCAGCTCGAAGCTGCCCTCCAGGTCCTCGTAGGCGGCTACCGGGGTGAGGAAGTCGCGCGGGTTGGCCAGGCCGTTGGCGCCGATCGGGCCCAGGTCCGGCAGCCGCAACAGGGTGCCGTAGTTCTCGCACACGTAACCGCGCGAGGGCCCGTCGGGCAGCTCGACCCGGAAGCGTACGCCGCGCGGCACCACCGCGATCTCCTGCGGTTCGAGCTCCAGCACCCCCAGCTCGGTGGCGATCCGCAGCCGCCCCAGCTGGGGCACGATCAGCAGTTCGCCGTCGGCGCTGTAGAAGTAGCGCCCGCGCATGGTGGCATTGGCGGCGTACAGGTGGATGCCCACGCCGGTGCGCAGGCCGCTGCCGCCGTTGCCGGCGACGGTGTACAGGCCCTCGACGAAGTCGGTCGGCGCCTCGGGCAGCGGCAGCGGGTCCCAGCGCATCTGGTCGGGCGAGACCGGTGCCTCGCCGAAGCGCTCGTGCAGGCGCGGCTGGGCGAACGGCTCGAAACGCCCGTGCATCGCCGCCGGCCGGATCCGGTACAGCCAGCTGCGCCGGTTCTCCCCGCGCGGGGCGGTGAACGCGGTGCCGCTGAGCTGCTCGGCGTAGAGGCCGTGCGCCACCTTCTGCGGCGAATTGCGCCCGACCGGCAGGGTGCCCGGGATCGCCTCGGTCGCGAACTCGTTGCCGAATCCCGACATGTAGTTGCTGTCCGCCATCGCCTGCCCCGCTCCGCCAGTCCCGTCGCCCGCGGGCGCGCGTCCTTAAAGGACGCCGCGCCGCATCTGGTCGCGCTCGATGCTCTCGAACAGGGCCTGGAAGTTGCCCTCGCCGAAGCCTTCGTTGCCCTTGCGCTGGATGATCTCGAAGAAGATCGGGCCGAGCGCGTTCTGGGTGAAGATCTGCAGCAGCTTGCGCTGCTTGGTCTCCGGGTCGGCGTCGATCAGGATCCGGTTGCGGCGCAGGCGCTCGAGATCCTCGCCGTGGTTCGGGATCCGCTGGTCGATGACCTCGAAGTAGGTGTCGGGGGTGTCGAGGAACTCGATCCCGGCCTCGCGCATCTTCTCCACCGTGGTGTAGATGTCGTTGGTGAAGCAGGCGATGTGCTGGATGCCCTCGCCCCGGTAGGCCTCGAGGTATTCGTTGATCTGGCTCTTGGGGTCGCTCGACTCGTTGAGCGGAATGCGCACCATGCCGTCGGGCGCGGTCATCGCCTTGGACAGCAGGCCGGTCTTGGCGCCCTTGATGTCGAAGTAGCGGATCTCGCGGAAGTTGAACAGCCGCTCGTAGTAATCCGACCACTTCTCCATGTTGCCCGGATAGAGGTTGTGGGTGAGGTGGTCGATGAAGGTCAGGCCGAAGCCTTCGGGCATCAGGTCCACGCCGGGCAGGATCTCGTAGTCGGGGTCGTGGATCGTGCCCTTGTCGTCGTAGCGGTCCACCAGGTAGAGCATGCAGCCGCCGATGCCCTTGATTACCGGCGCGGCCACCGCCTTGGTCAGCTCGTCCTCGGGCGCGAACTCCTCGGCCCCGTTCTGCAGCGCCTGCACCCGCACCCACTCGGCCAGCTTGCTGAAGCGGATCGCGAAGCCGCAGGCGGACGGCCCGTGCTGCGCGGCGAAGCGCGCGGCGAACGAATCCGGATCCTCGTTGATCAGGAAGGTGCAATCGCCCTGGCGGTAGGTGCTGATCGGGCGGGTGCGGTGGCGCGCGACCTGGACGAAGCCCATGCGCTTGAAATAGTCGTGCAGGTGGCCGGCCTGGCCTTCGGGGGCCGCGTATTCGACGAACTCGAAACCGTCGATCCCCATCGGATTTTCGAAACGGGTGACCTGCATGCCGGCCTCGGGCGCGGCGGCTGCCTGTGACTGCGCTGTCATGTGATACTCCTCGGGGGGAAGGGGGAGCGGCCGGGCCGCACTGGACCCCATTTTATAGTTTCACGGGTAACCAACATCAAGGTGCAGCGCATCATGTCCGACCCAGCCGTCCCACAGGAGCAGGAGCACGCGGTCCTCGATCTGGAGCGCTTCCTGCCCTACCGCCTGAGCGTGCTCTCCAACCGGGTGAGCACCGCCATCTCCAGCGAGTACCGCCGCCGCTTCGGCCTGGCGATCACCGAATGGCGGGTAATGGCCGTGCTCGGCCGTTACCCGGGCCTGTCGGCGCGCGAGGTGACCGAGCGCACGGCCATGGACAAGGTGGCGGTGAGCCGCGCCGTCGCCCGGCTGCTGGAGCGCGAGCTGATCCGGCGCGACATCCACGGCGACGACCGCCGCCGTTCGGTGCTCACCCTGTCCGAGGCCGGCTATTCGGTCTACGACGAGGTCGCGCCGATGACCCTGGCCTGCGAGCGCCGCCTGCTCGAGCCGCTGTCGGAAGAAGAGCGCGAGACCCTGTCGCGACTGATCGACAAGCTGGCCGGCGAAGGCATGGAGTCGATGCTGCGGCACCTGTAGGGCCGCAGCCAGGGACCAGGGGATGCCGCCGGGGGCGGTGGCGGGGAGAGGAGCACGGCCCGGGCGCGGGCGCCCCGCGCGCCGCCCGGTACCCGGCGGCCGGCAGTCGGGTGCCGGGCCGGACGCGGATCCGCTGCGCCGACCTCGCCCCGCTCAGGCCGGCTTTTCGCCCGACGGATACTCGAGCCCGTGCGCGGCGGGGCCGGATTCGGCCCGCCACAGCAGGTACGAGAACAGCAGCCCCAGCGCCGCCAGCGCGGTGTAGAACCACATCCCCGGGGCATAGCCGGCCGGATGCTCCGGGCCGGCGCCGAAGGCGGTGTTGAAACGCCCGACCACCAGCGGCACCAGGGCCACCCCGACCTGCTGGCACAGGGTCATCATCGAGTAGGCCGAGCCCAGCCGGCTCTCGCGCACGATGTAGGCCACCGCCGGCCACATCACCGCGGGGATCAGCGAGAACACCCCGCCCAGCATCAGCATCACCACCAGCAGCGTCAGCGGCACCCGGGTGCCGTCGGTGAACGGCATCGGGATGTCGGGCCCGGGCGGCGCGTAGGTCACCAGCAGGAACAGCGGCAGCATGGCCAGCGAGCCGATCGCCATGAACAGCGAACGCCGCCCCACCCGGTCCACCCACAGGCCGAACAGCGGGGTCACGATGATCGCCGCCACCGGCAGCAGGCTGCTGAGCATGCCCGCGGTCTCGCGCGCCAGCCCGTGTGCCTGCTGGAAATAGTCGATGGCGAAGGCGCGGAACGGGAACACGGTGGAATAGAACACCACGCACAGGCCGACGATGTACCAGTACGAGGCGCTGAAGGCGTACATGCCCTTGAGTTCGAGCCGGTCGGTGGCCGCGGCCTCGCCGAGGTCGACCCGGCCTTCCAGCCGCGCCTCGACCATCCAGTAGAGCATCGCCGCGGTCAGGCCCACCGTGGCCACGCCGGTGGCCAGCCACAGCGGGTCCTGCCAGTTGGCGTAGAGCCCGCTGGCGAACGAGGTGGACCAGTCGGCGGAGGCCGAGCCCAGGCGCGCGATCGAGAGGTTGATGCCGAACGCGAACGACAGCTCCTTGCCCTTGAACCACTTGGCCAGTGCCGCGGTCGCGGCCACGATCAGCGGCTCGGCGCCGATCCCGAGCAGGAAGCGCCCGGCCAGCATCGTCTCGAAGCGCGCGGTCGAGGCCATCAGCGCCGCCGCGGCCAGGCAGATCGCGGCGAACAGCGCGATCGAGCGCTTGGTGCCCCAGCGGTCGATCACGTAGCCGCCGATCAGCAGCACCACCACCGCCGCGACGCTGTAGGCGCTGAAGACCATGCTGATCTGGTCGTAGGTGAAGCCTTCCTGCTCGCGCAGCAGGTCCACCACCGGCCCGAAGGCATCGTAGACGTAGTAGTTGCCGAACATCGCCACGCTGACCAGCACCAGGGCCAGCCAGCGCTGTGCGGGCGAAGGGCGCGGCAGCGCGCGGGGAACGGGATCGGTCATCGGGACGGGCTCGCGGCAGGCGGGCGGCCGGCCTGGTTGGGCACGGCCGCCGCGGGACAGGCCCGCGCTCGGGGCGCGGGCGGACGCATCACTTCACGCCGTGCATCAGGCGCTGGATCAGCGGCGCGATGAGGAACAGCACCACCCCGGCGCCGAGCAGCGCCCAGAAGCCGAAGGTGTAACCCGCGTGCGCCGACTCGACCGTCATGCCGCCCTCGCCGCTGACGCTGGAGGCGAAGATGCCCGACAGGTTGTTGCCGATCGCCACCGACAGGAACCAGCCGCCCATCGCCAGGCCGGTCAGGCGGGCCGGCGCCAGCTTGGTGGTCATCGACAGCCCGATCGGCGACAGGCACAGCTCGCCCACCGACTGGATCACGTACACCATGACCAGGGTCCAGAAGGGGATCTTGAGCGTCTGCGGGTCCACCAGGCTCGAGAGCGCGAACATCAGCAGCAGGAAGGCCAGGCTGTTGAAGATCAGGCCCAGCCCGAACTTGCGCGGAATCGACGGGTTGGCGCTGCCCATCTTCACCCACAGCCAGGCCATGACCGGCGCCAGCACGATGATCGCCACCGAGTTCACCGACTGGAACCAGCCCACCGGGAAGATCCAGCCGCCGAAGTCGCGGTCGACGATGTTCTGCGCCAGGAAGTTGAACGAACTGCCGGCCTGTTCGAAGAACATCCAGAACAGCACGTTGAAGCCGAAGATGACCAGCATCGCGATCACCATGTCGCGCTGCACCGCGCCCTCGCGGATACCCTCGGCCAGCAGCATGATCGCCGGCACGATGAACAGCGCCAGCAGGATCCAGTTCAGCACCCCGGCGTCGATGGTCAGCAGGACGTAGAACACCGGGATCGCCGCAAGCGCGCCCAGGGCCACCATCAGCACCCGTCCCGCGCCCGGCGCCCCGGCCGGCGCCGCGCCGATGCCCTTGAGCTGGGCGCGGCCGAACCAGAACCACACCAGGCTCAGGACCATGCCGATGCCCGAGGCGATGAACACCACCTTGTAGGCCGGCATGTCCGGGTTGCCGCCGAACATCCGCTCGGCCAGCCAGCCGGTGAGCAGGGGCGCGGCGAACGCGCCCATGTTGATGCCCATGTAGAAGATGGTGAAGCCCGAGTCGCGGCGCTGGTCGCCGGTGGCGTAGAGCTTGCCCACCAGGGTGGAGATGATCGGCTTGAACATGCCGTTGCCGACGATCACCGTGGCCAGACCGATCTTGAGCCAGGCCTGGCTGGGCACCGTGATCAGGAACAGGCCCGCGGCCATGAACACCGCCCCGAGCAGGATCGCGCGCTGGTAGCCGATCAGGCGATCGGCCACGTAACCGCCGAAGATCGCCGCCCCGTAGACCAGCGCCAGGTAGGCGCCGTAGAGTTCGCTGGCCGGCGCCTCGCCCGAGGCGTCGCCACCATAGAACTGGGCCACGATGTACAGCGCCAGTGCCCAGCGCATGCCGTAGAAGGCGAAGCGCTCCCAGAACTCGGTCATGAACAGCATCCACAGCGGACGCGGATGGCCCAGGGTCTGGGTGAACGCCGGGATGCCGGACCCGGGCACGGCTTGCTCCATGCCCGGACCCGCCGGCTCGACGCGGTTGGAATTCATGATGGTGACACTCCCCCGGGAACAGGCTGGATCATGCCGTCGCCCCCCGGTGCGGGCCTCGGCGGCACCACGGCCGCGCGTGCGACGGTCGTTGCAGCGGCAACGTTAGCCGCAGCCGCCCCGTTTGGGAACCCGCGGGACCCGGTTCCCCCACGGCGGGCGGGATCAGTCGCCCGGGTAGGCGTGGCTGGCGCCGATGCCCAGTGGGATGTCCAGGCCCCAGAACGCGAGCAGGAAGGCGCTCCAGACCACCAGCAGGGCCAGCGAGAAGGGCAGCATCAGCGCCAGCAGGGTGCCGATGCCGCTGGATTTCACGTAGCGCTGGCAGAACACCACGATCAACGGGAAGTACGGCAGCAGCGGGGTGATGATGTTGGTGCTCGAGTCGCCGACGCGATACGCGGCCTGGGTCAGGTCCGGCGAGATGCCCAGCTGCATGAGCATCGGCACCATGATCGCGCCGATCAGCGCCCACTTCGCCGAGGCCGAGCCGACCGCAAGGTTGACCAGGCCCGACAGCAGCACGATCCCGATCAGGGTCACCCCGGTCGGCATGCCCAGCGCCTGCAGCAGGCTCGCGCCCTTGATCGCCAGCAGCGCGCCCAGGTTGCTCTGGCCGAAGGCGTAGATGAACTGCGCGGCGAAGAAGGCCATGACGATGTAGTAGCCCATGCCGCTCATGGCCTTGCTCATGCCCTGGATCACGTCGCGGTGGTTCTTCACCGAGCCCGCGGCATAGCCGTACACCACGCCCGGCACCAGGAACAGGATGAAGATCAGCGGCACGATCGACTGCATCAGCGGCGCGGTGGCCACCAGCAGCTCGCCGGCGCCGCTGGGCGCGTCGGCCGGCGCGCGCCAGGCCGATCCGGCGGGCATGGCGGTCAGCACCAGCGCGATCGCCAGTGCCAGCATCGATGCCACGGCCAGCAGCAGGCCGCGGCGCTCGCGCGGCTCCAGCGCCTGCATCGTCGGCATGTCGGTGGCGTCGCCGTCGACCGGAGTGCCGCGCAGGCGCGGCTCGATCACGCGGTCGGTCAGCACCCAGCCGACCAGGATGATCAGCACCGCCGAGGCCGTGGTGAAGAAGTAGTTGTTGAGCGGATTGACCACGATCTCCGGGTCGATCAGCCGGGCCGCTTCCTGGGTAAGGCCGGAGAGCAGCGGATCCAGGCTCGACGGAATGAAGGTCGCCGAGAAGCCGCCCGACACGCCGGCGAACGCGGCCGCGATGCCGGCCAGCGGATGGCGCCCGGCGGCGTAGAAGATCACCGCGCCCAGCGGGATCACCAGCACGTAGCCGGCGTCCACCGCGACGTGGCTGAAAATGCCGACCGCGATGAGCATCGGGGTCAGCAGCATGCGCGGCGTCACCGACAGGATCGCGCGCAGCGCGGCGTTGATGAAGCCGGTGTGCTCGGCCACGCCCAGGCCCAGCATCGCCACCAGCACCACGCCCAGCGGCGCGAAATTGACGAAGGTGCGCACCATGTCGGCCATGAACGCGGTGAAGCTGGCGCCCTCGAGCAGGTTGCGGATCCGGATCGGATCGCCGCTGCGCGGATCGAGTTCGGTGAAGCTGACGCTGGCCAGCAGCGCCGACACGCCCCAGACCGCCAGCATGAGCAACAGGAACAGCACCGCCGGATCGGGCAGGCGGTTGCCGACCCGTTCGACGGCGTCGAGGAACCGGATGACGACGCTGCGCGGGCCGCTGGCGGGCGCGTTGCCTGGCTGGTTCATGCGCTGGGATTCCCCTTGTTGGATGGCTGCGGCGCATCCTAGTGCATTTCCGGCATGCCGACCCGCCGGGACGGGCCAACTACATGCCTCGCTGCGGCCACAGGTAGTCGCGGTCGTCGAAGCTGCGGCACCAGTGCGGACGGTAGACCACGACCAGCACCATCACCGTGCCGGCGAAGAAGGCCTCGGCGAACATCAGCATCGGGGTGGCCGCCAGGTAGGCGGCCAGCGTCCGGCCGCCCAGCCAGGCCACCACTGCGGCCTTGGCCAGCATCGAGGCCGCCATCGCCAGCGCGCCGCCGGCGAAGGCATTGAGCATCACGTAGGTGAAGATGTTTCGCGGCAGCCAGGTGCGCGCGGCGCGGGAAGCGGCCGCGCTCACCGCCACCGGCAGCGCGCCGGTGGCGAGGAAATCCATGGCCCAGCCGTGCCAGGCCGCGCCCATCAGCGCCCCCGCCAGGCTGGAGGCGGCCATGACCCAGCAGGCGGCCCCGGCGCCGAACATCAGGGTGGCGATGGTGGCGCCGAGGAAGTGCAGCATCACGCCCTGCAGCGCCGCGGTGTTGAACCAGCGCATCGCCGCCAGCGCCAGCGTCGCCACCACCAGGACCCGCAGCGCCTCGGCGTCGGCGCCGGCCAGGTGCCTGCGCAGCGCCGGCGCGGTGCGCGCCAGCAGCACCGCGGCCAGCAGCCACGGCCCCCATTCCCAGCCCGGCGACGACGCGGCCATCCGCTGCGCGGGTCAGCGCCCCGGGCCGATGTGCGTGCGCACGTCGAACAGCTCGGGGAAGAAGGTCAGCTCCAGCGCCTGCTTGAGGAAACCCACCCCCGAGGACCCGCCGGTGCCGCGCTTGAAGCCGATGATCCGCATCACCGTGCGCATGTGCCGGAAGCGCCACAGCTGGAACTGGGTCTCCAGGTCCACCAGGTCCTCGCACAGCGCGTACTCGCGCCAGTAGCGGTCGGTGTGCTCGTAGATGGCCTCGAACACCGGCAGCAAGGCCTCGTCGCGCACGTGCGGCCGGGTCCAGTCGCGGTCCAGGTGCTGCTGCGGCACCGCGTGGCCCCAGCGAGAGAGGTACATCAGCAGCTCGTCGTACAGGCCGGGCGCGGCCAGCACCTCGCGCAGGCGCGCCTGCCCCTCCGGGTCGTGGGCGAACACCTTGAGCATCGCCGCATTCTTGTTGCCCATCAGGAACTCGAGCGTGCGGTACTGCAGCGACTGGAAGCCCGACGACGGCCCGAGCACGTCGCGGAACTCCATGTATTCCGAGGGCGTGAGCGTCTCCAGCACCGACCACTGCTCGGTAAGCTGGCGCAGCACCTGCTTGCAGCGCGCGATCACCTTCTGGCAGCGCCACACCTGGTCGCGGCGCAGGAACACGAGCGCCGCCGACAGCTCGTGGATCGCCAGCTTCAGCCACAGCTCCGAGACCTGGTGCTGGACGATGAACAGCATCTCGTCGTGGTGCGGCGGATCCGAGCGCGGATGCTGCGCCGACAGCAGGCGGTCCAGGTGCAGGTACCCGCCATAGGTCATCCGCCCCTCGAGGTCGGTATGGATGCCCGCCTCGAGCGGCCGTTCGTTGCGATCGATTGCCATCGCGCGAGGTTAACGCAATCGCGGCGCGCTCGCGCCGGCGGGATGCCGGCGCGGCCGCGGGTGGGCCGGGCCGACGCCGGTTCCGGACGGCGCGGACGGAGCGCGAGCGGGGCCGGCCACCCTGCCGGACACACGCCCGGACGGGGCCCTCGCGGGCGGCCGCGACATGCACGGGCAAGCACATTGCGCGCCGCCTTGCATGACGCGCCGCGCAACGTTTCCTTACCGCGGAAACCTTATCATGCCCGCCCCCGACGACCCACGGATGCGATCCATGCGCATAGCCGCGAGTTTCGAGATCGAATACCTGCAGTACCTCGGGCCCGACGGGACGCTGGTGGCCGCGCTGCCCGCCGCGGCGCCGCCCGCGGACGAGGTGCTGGAGCTGTTCAGGCAGATGCTGTTCCTGCGCACCTTCGACGGCAAGGCCGTGGCCCTGCAGCGTACCGGCAAGCTCGGCACGTACGCGCCCTGCCTGGGCCACGAGGCCACCCAGATCGGGATCGGCGCGATGATGCGGCCCGAGGACGTGCTCGCGCCCAGCTACCGCGAGTACGGCACGCAGATCATGCGCGGGGTACAGCTGCGCGAGATCCTGCTGTACTGGGGCGGCGACGAGCGCGGCAACGACTACCAGAACGAGCCCGCGCGCCACGACTTTCCCTGGGCGGTGCCGATCGCCACGCAGTGCCTGCACGCGGCCGGCGCCGCGCTGGCGTTCAAGCTGCGCGGCGAGAAGCGGGTCGCGGTGACCTGCTGTGGCGATGGCGGCAGCTCCAAGGCCGACACCTACGCCGCGATCAACGCCGCCGGCGCCTACACCCTGCCCTTCGTCCAGTGCATCATCAACAACGGCTGGGCGATCTCGGTGCCGCGCAGCGCGCAGACCGGCGCGCGGACCCTGGCGCAGAAGGGCCTGGCGGGCGGCCTGCACTGCCTGCAGGTGGACGGCAACGACCTGTTCGCGGTGCTCGAGGGCATGCGCCGGGCGATGGAGCGCGCGCGCGCCGGCGAGGGCGGCACGGTCATCGAGTTCCTCACCTACCGCCTGCACGACCACACCACCGCCGACGATGCGCGCCGCTACCGCGACGAGGCCGAGGTGAAGGAGGCCTGGACCCGCGACCCGGTCGCGCGCCTGCGCACCTGGCTCACCGCGCAGGGGCTGTGGGACGAGGCCCGGGAGCAGGAATGGATCGCCGAGTGCACGCGCCAGGTCGATGTCGAGATCGACGCCTACCTGGGCACGAAGAGCCAGCCGGCCGAGGCGATGTTCGATTACCTGTACGCCGACCCGCCGCCGGACATCCTCGAGCAGCGGGCCCAGCTGCTGGCCCTGGAGGGACGCGCATGAAGGCGGTCGCGAAGCACGACGCGGCAGGCGCCGGCGCAGCGCCGGCGGCGAAGGCGATCACCCTGATCGAGGCGATCACCCAGGCCCTGGCCTGGGAGATGCGCCACGACGATTCGGTGGTGGTGCTGGGCGAGGACGTGGGCGTGAACGGCGGCGTGTTCCGCGCCACGGCCGGGCTGCAGCAGCAGTTCGGCCCGATGCGGGTGCTCGACACGCCCCTCGACGAGACCACCATCGCCGGCCTCACCGTGGGCATGGCGGCGATGGGCATGAAGCCGGTGGCCGAAGCCCAGTTCGACGGCTTCATCTACCCGATGCTCGACCACATCATCTGCCACGCGGTGCGCTTCCGCTACCGCACCCGGGGCCGGCTCACCTGCCCGATGGTGCTGCGCGTGCCCTGGGGCGGCGGCATCCGCGCGCCCGAGCACCACAGCGAGGCCAACGAGGCGATGTTCACCAACGTGCCCGGGCTGCGGGTGGTGATGCCGTCCTCGCCCGCGCGCGCCTACGGCATGCTGCTGGCGGCGATCCGCGAACCCGACCCGGTGATCTACTTCGAGCCCAAGCGCATCTACCGGCAGTACAAGGAAGTGGTGCCCGACGACGGCGAGGCGCTGCCGCTGGACGTGTGCTACGTGCTGCGCGACGGCAGCGACGTCACCCTGGTCACATGGGGCGCGCAGGTGAAGGAGACGCTGGAGGCCGCCGAGCAGCTCGAGGCCGAAGGCATCAGCGCCGAGGTGATCGACGTCGCCACCCTCAAGCCGCTGGACTTCGCCACCATCGCCGAGTCGGTGGCCCGCACCGGCCGCTGCGTGATCGTGCACGAGGCACCGAAGACCGCGGGCTTCGGCGCCGAGATCGCGGCGCGCCTGGCCAGCGAATCGATGTACGACCTGCTGGCGCCGGTCGAGCGCGTCACCGGCTACGATACCCACATGCCGCTGTTCCGGCTGGAGATGAAGTACATGCCGTCCACCGCGCGCATCGTGGAAGCGGCGAAGCGCACGCTGGCGGCCTCGTAGCGCCCGGCGCGCGCGATGCGCCGCGCGGGCGCATCGCCATCGCTCCCGTCCGCGCGGCCTCCCCCCGATCCATACCAACGACACTTCCGGCATCGACATGGGCAACAGGAACACCTTCCTCCTCCCCGACCTCGGCGAAGGCCTGCCCGACGCCACCATCGTCGAGTGGTACGTCAAGGTGGGCGACACGGTGCGCCTGGACGACAACCTGGTGTCGATGGAAACCGCCAAGGCCGTGGTCGACGTGCCCTCGCCGGTTTCCGGCAAGGTGCTCAGGCTTGGCGGCGGCCCCGGCGATGTCATCGCCACCGGCGCGATGCTGGCCGAGTTCGAGGTCGATCCTTCGATGCCGCAGCGCGCCGAGGGCCAGGACACCGGCCACCACCACGGGGCGCGCCCGGCCGGCAAGGGCGTAGGCACGCAGGACCCCGCGCCGGACGACCGCGTGGTCGCCTCCAGCGAGGGCGGTGCGATCGAGGATGCGGGCGTGCCGCCGCCGGAACGCAAATCGGACGCCGGCGGCGAGCGCGCCGACAGCGGCACCGTGGTCGGCGCGATGCAGTCCTCCGACGCGGTGCAGAGCGACCGCCTGCTCTCGGTCGGCGGCGTCAGGGCGATGCCGGCGGTGCGCGCGCTCGCGCGCAAGCTGCGCGTGGACCTCAGCCGCGTGACCGGCACCGGTGCCGACGGCGTGGTGACGATGGCGGACGTGAAGCGGGCGGCAGCGGAAGGCACCGCGGCGGCAGGCCACCACCCCAACCCTCCCCCGCGGGCGGGGAAGGGAGCTGCCGACTTCCGCCAGTCTCCCGCTGCCCCTTCCCCACCTGCAGGAGAGGGCCGGGGTGGGAGCACGCGCAGCGCCGCGCAGCGCACCGCGCTCTCGGCCAGCGGCCGGCCGATGCGCACCCAACCGCCCTCGGTCAGCGCCAGCGGCCAGCCCGAGCAGCTCCGGGGCGTGCGCCGGAACATGGCGCGGGTCATGGCCGACGCGCACAGCAAGGTCGTGCCCACCACCCTGGTGGACGATGCCGACATCCAGGCCTGGCACCCGGGCAACGACGTCACCGTGCGCCTGGTGCGCGCGATCTGCGTGGCCGCGGCCGCGGTGCCGGCGCTCAATGCCTGGTTCGACGGCGACACGCTCACCCGCACCCTGCACCCGCACGTGGACCTGGGCATCGCGGTCGACACCGCCGACGGCCTGTTCGTGCCCGCGCTGCGCAACGCCGACCTGCTCGACGCACGCGGGGTGCGCGCCGCGGTCGACCGCCTGCGCGCGCAGGTGGAGGACCGCAGCATTCCCGCCTCGGAGCTCACCGGCCACACCATCTCGCTGTCGAACTTCGGCATGTTCGCCGGCCGCTACGCCACTCCGGTGGTGGTGCCGCCGAGCGTGGCGATCGTCGCTGCCGGGCGCGCGCGCCACCAGGTCACGCCGGTCGTCGGCGGCTTCGAATCGCGCAAGGTGATCCCGCTGTCGCTGACCTTCGACCACCGTGCCTGCACCGGCGGCGAGGCGGCCCGCTTCCTGCGCGCGATGCTCGACGATCTCGCCCTGCCCGACTGAGCGCGACCACGCCGCCATGCACCGCAGCCGCCTCGCAGGATTCATGATCGACGTCCGCGACGGCACGCTGGAAGCGGCGGCGAAGTTCTGGGGCGGCGCACTCGGCCTGCCGGTGGTCGATCCCGATGAAGGCGGGCGCGGCCGCTACGCCGTGTTCGGCCCCGCGCCCGGCGGCCTGCACGCCGAGGTCCAGCGCGTCGACCATCCCCCGCGCGTGCACCTGGACATCAAGGCGGACGACGTCGAGGCCGAGGTCCGCCGTCTCGAAGCGCTGGGCGCACGCAGGATCGAACACGTGCGCGCACGCCTGTGGGTGATGGAGGCCCCGAGCGGCCAACGTTTCTGCGTGGTCCCGATGCGCGAAGGCGCACGCCGCGCCATGCCTTCCACCTGGCCCTGATCCAAGGAGGAACCCCCATGCCCCACCACAGCCGCCTTTGCGCCCTGGTCCTGGACTGCGAGGTCGAGGACCTCGGCCCGCACGTGGAGTTCTGGAGCAAGGCCCTGGGCAAGCGCGTCGAGCGCGCCGACGAGGACGGCGACGGCCGCTACGCCCGCCTGCAGACCGCGGACGACGAGCCGATCATCCTGCTGCAGAAGGTCTCGCACCCTTCGCGCGTGCACCTGGACATCGAGACCGACGACGTCGAGGCCGAAGTCAGGCGGCTGGAGACGCTCGGCGCGCGCCGGGTCCGGAACGTCCACACCTGGGTGGTGATGGAGGCGCCCAGCGGCCACCGCTTCTGCGTGGTCCGCCAGCAGCGCAAGCCGTTCGGCCCGCACCTCAACCGCTGGGACTGAACACGGCTACTCCGCCGGACGCGCGCGCCGCTCTTGGCTGGCCTCCCGCAGCGCCTTGAACTCCGAGCCCTCGTGCCAGTGTGGCCAGTGGTCGCCGTCGGCGAGTTCGCGCGCAAGCGCGTACAGCAGCTCGACGTCGCGCACCTGGCCACTGGGGTCCCAGTCGGGCGACCAGGCGTCGCACGGGCGGTGGTAGCAGTCGGCAAAGTAGGCCTCGCGCAGCGCGGTGCCGCGCTCGACGCCGCCCTCGACCATGTCCAGCCCGGCGCCGATGGTGATCGCCGGCACGCCGGCGCGCGCGAACGCGAAGTGGTCGGCGCGGTAGAAGAACCCGGATTCGAGGTTGGGATCGGGCGATCGGCGGCGGCCATGCGCTTGGGCGATGCGGCCCAGGTCGTCCTCCAGCGACACGCGCCCGTTGCCCCAGGTGGCGATGTCGTGGGTCGGCCCGTCCGGGCTGAGCATCTCGATGTTGAGCACTGCGGCGGTGGTCTCCAGCGGGGTGAGCGGGTTGGCGGCGTAGTAGGTCGCGCCCTGCAGGCCCTTTTCCTCCGCGGCCAGGGCGACGAACAGCAGGCTGCGCGCCGGGCGCGGTCCGGCGGCAAACACGCGCGCCAGCTCCAGCACCGCGGCGACGCCCGTGGCGTTGTCGACCGCGCCGCGCCGGATGCGGTCGCCGCTGGCGTCCGGTTCGCCGATGCCGTAGGCGTCCCAGTGCGCGGACACGATCACCGTCTCCCCTGGGCGCGATGCGCCGTCCAGGCGGCCGACCACGTTGCGGGTCACCACCTCGTCGCGCACCACGTCGAATGCGGCCGACAGGGTCGCGTCGCCCAGCGCCACCGGCGCGAACGCGGCGGTCTGCGCGCGCGCCTTCTCGCGCTCGAAGTCCAGGCCCGCGGCCGCGAACAGCGACACCGCGGTGTCGCGATGGATCCAGCCGCGCAGCAGGGTGTGGTGCCGCGCGGCATCCGCGCGCGGGATGTCGAACAGCGGCGACAGCCCCGAGGCGCGCACCGTCTCCCAGCCGTAGGCGGCGGGCGCGGTCTCGTGCACGATCAGCGCGCCGAGCGCGCCGCGCCGGGCGAGCTCCTCGTACTTGTAGGTCCAGCGGCCGTGGTAGGTGACGGCGCGGCCGTCGAACGCGCCCGGCTCGGGCGTCTCGAAGTCGGGGTCGTTGATCAGCACCACCGCGACCTTGCCCGCCAGGTCGGCGCCCTTGTAGTCGTCCCAGCCGCGCTCGGGCGCGTCGATGCCGAAGCCGACGAACACCAGCGGCGCGCGCTCGACCTCGACCCGGTCCACCGGGCTGAGCGACTGCAGGGTGATGTCTTCGCCGTTGGCGAGCGCGCGGTCCTCGCCGCCGACGTGCAGGGTGGCGACCACCGGTCCCTCGACCCGCGCCCGCACCAGCGGCACGGCCTGGGTCCAACCGCCGCCGTCGCCGCCAGGCTGCAGGCCCGCCTCGGCGAAGCGTTCGGCGATGTAGGCCACCGTGCGCTCCTCGCCCGCGGTGGCCGGCGCGCGCCCTTCGAACCGGTCGGAGGCCAGCACCTGCACGTGGCGCATCAGCGCCGCGCCATCGATGCCGCCTCCGGGCACGTCGGCCGCGTGCGCGGACAGGGCCAGGATCGTGGTGCACAGGCAGGGCAGCAGGCGCTTGATCACGGGACTTCCTCCGGCATTGGACGGGAACGGGCTCAGCGGGCCCTGGCCAGGCGGTCGAGCCACACGCCCAGGCCCTGGGCATTGATCTCGATGTCGCCGCCGAGCACCTCGGCCACCATGCGCTCGGGCGCGTCGACGCCGTGTTCGGCCGCGCGCTCCACGCACAGCACGGTCAGCCCCTCGACGATCCGCGCGTGGCGGTCAGGCGCGCCGTCCACGCCGCGGGCGATCGCCGCCATCGCGTCCACCTGGGCAACCAGATCGTCGGCAATCCGCGCGCATTCGGTGACGACCCCGTAGTGGGCGATGCGGATCGCGGCCGGGCCCTGCGCGACGAGGCGCCGGATCGAGGCCTTCATCTGTTCCGGGTCGAACTGGACCGGCGAGGTGGTCGGCAGGGCGAAGGCGCCGTTGTGGTTGTCGAACTCGCGGTAGGACAGGCCGAAGGCGTCGCCCGCGATCCAGCTGCGCGTGTCCGCGTCCCAGACGCTGTAGTGGTGCAGCGCGTGCCCCGGCGTGTTGGCGCACAGCAGCGGGCGTCCGGCGAGTTCGACCACGTGGCCGTCCTCCGCCACCACCACCCGCGCCGCGTCCACCGGCAGCATCCCGGCGTGGTCGCGGGCGAACATCTCCTCGCCATAGACCTGCTTCGCGCCCGCGATCAGCTTCTCCGGATCGACCATGTGGCGCGCGCCGCGCGGATGCACCACCAGCCGGGCATTGGGCAGCGCGCGCATCAGCGGCCCGGCGCCGCCGGCGTGGTCGAGGTGGACGTGGGTGACCAGCAGCCAGTCGACCGCCTCGCGCGCCACCCCGGCGGCATCGATGGCCTCGAGCACGCGCCCGGCGCAGGTCGCGGTGCCGCAGTCGACCAGCGCCGCGCGGCCGCGCTCGCCGTGCACCAGGTAGGCCGCGCACAGGTGGGGGCGGATGTAGCCGGTATCGATGAGGGTGATGCCGTCGCCTGGCATGGCGCGCTCGCTTGCGGGGACTTCCGGAAGTGTCGCCGATGCGCCGGCGGCGGTCGACCAGGTCAGCGGCCGCGAAACAGCACGAATCGCAGCCCGAACGCGATTGCCAGCACGGCGAGGAACACGCCGTAGCCCACTGCCGTCGCGAGGATCTGCGGCCAGAGCCTGCCATAGCCGCCATCGGCGTTCCCGATCGCCCAATAGACGCTCCACAGGAACGCGCCCACCGACAGCGCCAGCGTGGCCAGGTCGTAGAGCACGCGCGCCGGGCCGCGCGGCTGGCGCGGGAACAGCCAGTACAGCACCGCCAGGATCGCGAACCAGGGCAGGAACAGGATCAGGGTCAGGTTGAGTTCGACCAGCGGGTTCACGAGGCCTCCTTCGCCGCGCGCTCGGCATCGGCGGCGGCCAGCGCCTCCAGCGCGGCCTGGACCTCCGACTCGGCCACGCCCTCGCCCAGTGCGGCCGGCGCCTGCGCGAGCGCCAAGGTGCCGCGACGCAACCCCGCGATCGCCTGGCCGGCAGCGCGCGGCGCGTCGAACGCGTGGCTCTGCAGCAGCACGCGGTCGCCCTGCACGAGCTTGAAATAGAAGCGCCCGTCGGCCTCGCGGTACTGCTTGAACACCGGCGGCGCCGGGCGCGCGGCAGGCGCGGCGTCGGCGGTCGCGGACGCGTCGATGCGCAGCTTCGACAGGTCGCGCAAGCCGACCGCGTCGCGCAGCTGCGCCAGCAATGGCGTGGCGTAGCGCTCGCGCAGGCGGCGCGCGCCGTCGCGCAAGATATCCTCGATGTCGCCCGGCCGGGAGACGAGGTCGAGGTAGCGTTCGCGCAGCGGCGCGATCTCGCGCTCGACCAGGTCGAACAGGCGCTGCTTGGCCTCGCCCCAGCCGATGCCCTCGGCGTAGGCGCGGGCGAACGCGGCCGTTTCCTCCGCGGTGGCGAAGGCCTGGTAGAGCTGGAACAGGGCCGAGCCTTCGGTGTCCTTGGGCTCGCCCGGCGCGCGCGAGTCGGTGACGATCGAGAACACCAGCCGGCGCAGCTCCGCCGGCGGCGCGAACAACGGGATGGTGTTGCCGTAGCTCTTGCTCATCTTGCGCCCGTCCAGGCCGGGCAGCGTGGCCACGTGCTCCTCCACCACCGCCTCGGGCAGGGTGAACCACTCGCGGCCGTAGACGTGGTTGAAGCGCTGGCCGAAATCGCGCGCCATCTCGATGTGCTGCACCTGGTCGCGCCCTACCGGCACCTTGTGGGCATTGAAGATCAGGATGTCCGCGGCCATCAGCACCGGGTACATGAACAGGCCCGCGGTCACGCCGGCGTCGTCGTCCTCGCCCTCGACACGGTTGCGGTCCACGGCCGCCTTGTACGCGTGGGCGCGGTTGAGGATGCCCTTGCCGGCGACGCAGGTCAGGAACCAGGTGAGCTCCGTGATCTCGGGGATGTCGCTCTGGCGGTAGAACCACACCCGCGCCGGATCCAGGCCGGCGGCCAGCCAGGTGGCGGCGATCTCCAGCGTCGAGCGCTGGGTGCGCTCGGGCTCCTGGGCCTTGATCAGGCTGTGCAGGTCGGCCAGGAAGAAGAAGCTTTCGGTACCCGGGGCCCGGCTGCTGGCGATCGCCGGCCGCACCGCGCCGACGTAGTTGCCGAGGTGCGGGGTGCCGGACGTGGTGATGCCGGTCAGGACGCGGGTACGGGATTGGGGCATTGCGCGGCGCGTGGAGGGTGGCGGGAAGGATCCGCAGTTTACCCCGCCGCCGCGCCAACCCCGTCCGGCGCGCCCGGGCGTTGGCAGCTTCGGATCCCGAGACGAGGTGCCGCCATGAAACGCCTGCCCGCCCTGCTCCTGTCGTCGTGCCTGCTGCTGCCGTCCGCGCCAGCCGTGGCCGCGTCCCTGGTCCGGATCGACATCGTCGACCGCGAGCAGGGCCGCTGGCTGCCCGAATACCGGGCCCGCGGGGAGGCCTGGATCGCCGGCACCCCCGGCCACCGCTACGCCGTGCGCCTGACCAACACCAGCGGCGAGCGGGTGCTGGCGGTACTGTCGATCGACGGCGTCAACGCCATTACCGGCCAGACCGCGCGCCCGTCGCAACCGGGTTACGTGCTCGAGCCCTGGCAGAGCGCCGAAATCGAGGGCTGGCGCAAGTCGTGGCAGGACGTGGCCGCGTTCGTGTTCACGTCGCCGGACCGGAGCTATGCCGCGCGGACCGGGCGTCCGGGCAACGTCGGCACCATCGGCGTGGCGGTGTTCCGCGAGCGCGCGGCGGCGCCTGCGGTGTCGCGCCCACCGGTTGCCCGGGCGCACGCGTCGCCCGCGCCGGCCGCGCCGGCCGCGGTGCAGGCCGGGCCCGACGCCTACGCCAGCCCGTCCCGCGTACCGCAGCAACTGGGCACCGGCCACGGCCCGCGCGAGTGGTCACCGGCAGGACAGGCCACGTTCGCGCGCGCGAGCCGCCAGCCCGCGCAGCTCACCCAGCTGCGCTACGACGCACCGTGGGCGCTGGCGGCGCGCGGCATCGGCCCGCGCGACACGCCACGTGCTCCGCCCCCGCGCGGCCCGCGGGCGTTCCCCGGCGGGTTCGTCCCCGACCCGCCAGCCTGGTGACGACGCAACGGCCGCGTCCGCGCGCGCGGATACGACGAAGGGCCGGCATGGCCGGCCCTTCGCAGTCGATCGGGATGACTACTGGAGCGATGCGGTCCGGCGAGCCCGGATCATCCGCAGGCCCGGTTGCCCATCAGTTGAGCGTCTTCTCGAACTCGCGCACCTCGCGCTCGGCGCGATCGCGTTCCCAGCCGTACTGCTCCTGCAGCTTGCCGGCGAGGTACTTGCTGTCGCCTTCGGCGACGTCGAACACGTCGTCGGTCAGTTCGCCCCACTTGGCCTGGGCCTGGCCCTTGAGCTGCGTCCACTTGCCGGCGATGATGTCTTTGTTCATGTCATGCGTCCTCGTTCGTAGGGGAAGGCATCGGCGCGCAAGTCCCTCCCACGCGCCGATGGCCACATCATCCACGCCCAGGCATCACGGCCGGATCAAGGATTCGTAAGCCGGCTTTCACGCGAACGCTGAACGCGTCAACGGCCCCGCCCCATTGCCGCACGGAAGACGGCAGGGAGCGCGACCGGCGCCACGCGCACGTCGCGCCACTGCACGCGCACAGACGAAAAAAGACCGGCTTGCGCCGGTCTTTGGGATTCGCATCGGCCCGCAGTCAGCGCGGATCGGTGCCGCCGGTGTCGTCGGCCGCGTCCTGAACCTTGTCACCGACCTTCTCGACATCCTTGCCGACGCCCTTGACCGTGTTGCATGCGCTGAGCGTGCCGGCAGAGAACAGGGCGATCAGGATGAGGGCCATCAAACGCTTCATGTGGATTCTCCTGGAACTGCGATCGCGGCGGACCCGCGAGCGTCGGCGCCATCTCACGCGGGCGGCCGTGAAATCCACGTTGAAAAACCGGATGGCCGGCGCACGCGGGCGACCGCCGCGGGGCGCGGCATTCATTGATGTCGCCGCAGCGTCAACGCCGCGCTCAATCGCGCATCAGCGTCGACTTGCCGAACAGGCTCTCGACCAGGTCCACCGCGAGCTCGGCGGTGCGGTTGCGCGCGTCGAGCGCGGGATTGACCTCGACGATGTCGAGCGACCCGAGCAGGCCGGTATCGGCGATCATCTCCATGATCAGCTGCGCCTCGCGGTAGTTCACGCCACCGGGGATCGGGGTGCCGGTGCCCGGCGCGATCTCCGGATCGACCACGTCGACGTCGAAGCTCACGTGCAGGTGGGTGTCGGCGTCGAGGCCCGCGAGCGCCTGCTCCATCGCCTGCTTCATCCCGACCTCGTCGATATAGCGCATGTCGTAGATGTCGAGCCGATGCTCCTTCACCAGCCGCTTCTCGTCCTGGTCGACCGAGCGGATGCCGAGCTGGCGCACCTGCGCCGGCGCGATCGCGGGCACGTGCGCGCCGATCCCGGTCAGCGCGTCCGGACCGATGCCGCACAGGCACGCCACCGGCATGCCGTGGATGTTGCCCGAGGGCGTGATCTGGCTGGTGTTGAAGTCGGTGTGCGCGTCCAGCCACAGCACGCGCAGCTTGCGTCCCGCGCGGCGGCAGTGGTCGGCGACCGCGGCGATCGAGCCGATGGCCAGGCAGTGGTCGCCGCCGAGCATCACCGGCATCCGGCCCGCGTCCAGGATGTCGCTCGCGGCCTGGTAGACCGCGCGGTTCCACGCCACCACCTCGTCGAGGTGGCGGTAGCCGTCGACCGGCCCGCGCCACGGGTTCTTCGGTCCGTACACGTCGCCGTTGTCGACCACGTCCACGCCGCGCGCGGCCAGCGCCTCGCCCAGCCCGGCCACCCGCAGCGCCTCGGGGCCCATTGAGGCGCCGCGGGTGCCGGCGCCGACGTCGGTGGGGACGCCGAAGATCGAGACGGGTGGATAGGGGGCGGGCATGCATGCAACTCCGTGATGGCCTCGCGCCAGTCTAGCGATCGCGCGCCATCGACGCATGCGCGACGCGGCACGGCGCGCGCGTCAGGGCGTGCGCCACCGCCAGGGAAAATCGACCGCGCGCGAAATGCCCACGCGCGGCCCCACGCGCGGGTTTGCGGGTGGTGGCGTGCCGTCGCTGGCGATCCACACGCCGCGGTCGCCGCGCACCAGGTCGGCCCCGTCGTGGCTGCGGTCCAGGCCCATCGCCTGCGACAGCTTGCCCGGCCCGTTGGCCAGGTCGCGGTCGCGGCGCGCCGCCGGGCGCAGCGCGCGCATGCGCTCGATGCCGGCCACCGGTTCGATCGCGCGCAGCAGCACGCCCGCGCCCTCGCCCACTTCGCCGCAGACCGCGTTGCTGCCCCAGTGCAGGCCGTAGCTGAAGTACACGTACAGGTGCCCGGCCTCGCCGAACATGGTGGCGTTGCGCGCGGTCATGCCGCGATACGAATGCGCCGCGGGATCCTCGCTGCCGGCGTAGGCCTCCACCTCGACGATGCGCCCCGCGCGGCCATCGTCGCGGACCAGGAGCTTGTTGAGCAGTTCGGACGCGACCAGGGTGGGATGGCGGCGGTAGAACGCACGCGGCACCGGCGTCCATCCGGCAGGCAGGCGGCGCATCATCGCGGGCCCGCCCCGTTCTGGCCGGGTGCGCGTGCTGGCGGCGCGTGGACGGGCGGCGTGTCGGGCATGGTGAAAGACTGGCGCGGCGCTGGTGCGCCCGGCGTCAACGCGGGCTCCCGGGATCCGGCGCGGCGGCCCTGGCCGCAGGCTGGTGCCGCTTGTCCGATTCGAACGGACGACCTACCGCTTACAAGGCGGTTGCTCTACCAGCTGAGCTAAAGCGGCGACGGCCTGCACCGGACGCCCGCATTCTAGCCCACGGGCCTCAGCGGCCCGCCGCGCCGAGCGTGGCGCAGTCGACCCGGGAGGCGCGCGCGGCGCCGGCCATGCGCCGCAGCGCGTCGGCGTCGGCCGCCTGCGCGACCGCCACATGCAGCCAGTGGCGCACGCCCGCGTCGCCGACCGGTTGGGCCACCGCGTCGAAGCCGGCCTCCTGCAGCGCGCGGCGATGGCGCTGCGCGCCCTCCTCGGTGCTGAAGCGGCCGAGCGCGATGTCGACGCGGCCGTCCTCGTCCGGGGACAGCAGGTAGTGGTCGTGGAACCCGGCCGCGCCCAGGCGCCCGGCCATGGCCTCGGCGGCGGTGCGGTCGGGCAGCGCCGCCATGCGCACGTCCCAGCCACGCGTGGCCTCGGGCAGCGTACGGACCGCCTGGCGCAGGACCGCTGCGCGCACCGCATCGGCGGCGGCGCCGGCCGCGGCGGCATCGTCGAACGGCCCCAGGCGCAGGCAGCGTTCCGGCGCCACGGCTGGCGGATCCGGCGGCGCCGCGGCCGGCGGCCCGCTGGACGCCGCGACGCCTGCAGCCCCGGCGCCATCCCCGGCAGCGGCGTCCGCGGCATCGCCAGTCGCGGCCTCCGCAGCGACCGGGGGCGCCGCTGGCGTGGCGGGCGCGTCCTCGCCGGGCAGGCGCAGCAGTTCGACCCCCGCCGGCAGCGCCGGATCCGATGGCGGCGGCGGCTCCGTGCGCGTGACCCACCACAGCGCGACGCCGAGGTTGAGGATCACCAGCAGGACGATCAGGGCGCGGATCGGCATCGGCCGATTCTAGGCGCTTGCGTCGGGCCGGGCCCAGCGCGCCAGCCCCTCGAGCACGAGCGCCGGGGCGTGCACGGCCTGCGGCAGGTGCGCCAGCAGCGCCCCGGCGCCGCCGCCGTGCAGCAGCAGCGGCACCGCCGCGCCGCAGGCCTCCTGCGCCCCCGCCTGGCTGCGTGCGAGCAGTCCCAGCGCGGCCCCGGTGCATCCCGATTCGAGCGCATCGTCGGTACCGGCCGCGAACTCGCGATAGCGGCCACCGGCGGCCGGCAACTGCGCGGCGCGGGCATGCAGCGCCTGCCGCATCAGCGCCGGCGACGGCGCGATCCGGCCGCCGTGGTGGCGACCGTCGCCGTCCACCAGGTCCACGGTGAGCGCGGTCCCGACCCCGACCACCAGCCAGGGGCCCCCGCGGGCGTGCGCGGCCAGCAGGGCCAGGAACCGGTCCACGCCCAGGCGGGCCGGTTCGGTGTAGGCAATCCGCAGCCCGGCCCAGCGTGCCTGGGTAGCGGCCAGTTCGATGCGGCCGCAGCGACGCGCCAGTCCATCGAGCAGGGCCACCCGAAGCTCCGGCGCCGCGACGCTGGCGACGTGGGCCTCCCCGATGCGCGCGGGCAGGGCGTCGTCCCAGCCCGGCGCGAACGCGCGCGCGTCGTGCGCGACCGCCTGCACCCGGCCGATCCGGCCCGCGTCGTCGAGCGGCGCGAACTTCAGCCGCGAGTTGCCGAGGTCGAACAGCCACCGGCTCATGCGCTGCGCTCCATGCGCCGCAGGCTGACCTCGCCGGCGTGGAAGCTGCGCTCGCCACCCGCGGTGCGCACCCGCAGCGCGCCGTCGGCGGCCGGTCCGAGCGCGAGGCCTTCGTGGCATCCGTCGCCGGCCTGGACCTGCACCCGTGCCCCGGCGATCGCGTCGCAGGCGGCATAGCGCGGCAGGAACGGAGCGAGCCCGTCGCGGTCGAAGCACTCCAGCGCGGGCAGCAGCGCGGCGAGCACCGCCGCGGCCAGCGCGTCGCGCGACGGCGCCGGGTCGAGCAGCGCGCCCAGGTCGGTCCACGGCTGGTCGATGCCCGCGCCAAACGCCGCCGGCATGCGCACGTTCAGGCCGATGCCCAGCACCGCGCGCGCCGGACCGGCGTGCTCGCCGCCGCCTTCGACCAGGATGCCGCCGAGCTTGCGCAGCCCGCCAGCGTCCGCGACCACGATGTCGTTGGGCCACTTCAGCCCCACCGCAGCGGCGCCCAGCCCGCGCAGGGCCTCGGCGACGGCGACGCCGGCCACCAGGCTCAGCCCGCCCAGCCGCGCCAGCCCGCCCTCGAAGCCGCGCGCCACCGACAGGTAGAGGTTGGCCGCCAGCGGCGACGCCCAGGCCCGTCCGCGGCGGCCACGTCCGCCGCTCTGGCGTTCGGCCAGCAGGACCTGCACGCCGGCGCCCTGGGCCCGGCCGAGCAGTTCGGAGTTGGTCGACTCCAGGCACCAGGCTACCTCCAGCGCATCGATCCCGGCGGCTACGGCGGGCGGCAGGGCCGTCCGGATGCGCGCGGCGTCGAGCAGGTCCAGCGGCGCGGCCAGCGCATAGCCGCGGCCCGGCCAGGCCTCGATCGCCACCCCGGCGCGGCGCAGGCCCTGGATCCGCTTCCACACCGCGGCCCGGGTCTGGCCGGCCTCGCGCGCCAGCGCATCGCCCGAGACCGGTCCCTCGGCCAGGCGCATCAGCAGGCTGCGGTCGGCGGCGGTGGTCACGGCGGCGGGATCCGGGTCATGGGCCGATTATCGGGGATCGGCGCGGGACCGGCGGGCGAGCGGGCGGCGCGCACGTTCGGCCCTCCTCCGCGCGCAGCCCACGCCGACCTGTGTATAGTGGGTTGTTGCCTCCGCAACAGCTGTCGAAGGAAGGCTGCCATGGCTCCAGGATCGAGTACCCGAATCCAGCTGCTGTCGGGCCTGCTGCTGGCCCTGGCCGCGCTGCCCGTGGCGGCGCGCCAGCCGGCGATGATGGATGCGAACGGGGGCGGTGCCAGCGCTTGCCCGCTCGGCACCGACGACGAGGCCGCGGAAGAGACCCCGGCGCTGCGCCCCGACAAGCGCCCCTCGCCGCCCACGCCGGCGCGCACCACGCCAACGCGGCGCGCGGGCGATGCCGGAACGGCCACCCGTCCGCCGCGCTGGCACAGCTTCCTGCCGGGCATGATCCGCTGACGGTTTCCGGGGCGTGCCCGCGGGACTGATCCGGCGGCTGCTGGGCCGCGCACCCGATCCGATCGACGATGCCATCTGGCAGCAGGTGGCCGCGCGCGTCGCGTGGGTGGCCGCGCTGGACCCGGGGCGTGCGCAGCGGCTGCGTGCGCTCGCCTCGCGCTTCCTGCAGCGCAAGACCATCACCCCGATCGAACCGCTCGCACTCGACCCCGCCCAGTGCGCCACCCTCGCCGCGCTGTGCTGCCTGCCGCTGCTGGAGTTCGGCCCAGAGGGCCTGCACGGCTGGTCGCAGCTGATCGTGTATCCCGATGCGTTCCGGGTGAACCGCAGCCACGTCGACGCCGCCGGCGTGCTGCACGAATGGGACGACGAACTGATCGGCGAAGCCTGGGACGGCGGGCCGCTGATCCTGTCGTGGGCGGACGTGGAAGCCGACCTCGACGACCCCTATGCCGGCTTCTGCGTGGCGGTGCACGAGATGGCGCACAAGCTCGACGCGCTCGACGGCGTGCTCGATGGCACGCCGCCGCTGCCGCGCGCGTGGCAGCGCGAATGGGCACGGGACTTCCAGCAGGCCTACGACGGCTTCGTGGCCGCGGTCGACGCCGGCCGGGAGGTGGCGGTGGATCCCTACGCGGCCGAGGCGCCGGAGGAATTCTTCGCCGTGTGCAGCGAGTACCACTTCAGCGACCCGGCCCTGCTGCGCGTGCACCTGCCGCGCGTGGCCCGGCACCTGGAACGCTTCTACGGCCGCTCGCCGGCGGACGCTCGCGCGGCCGGCGCCTGAGCCGCGACGGGCGCGCCGCTGCTACAGCCCAGGCGGCAGCCGCACCTCGAAGCGCGCGCCGCCCAGTTCGGCGGACCGGCCCACGTGCAGTTCGCCGCGGTAGCTGCGCACGATGTCCTGGACGATGGACAGGCCGATGCCGTGTCCCTGCACCCGCTCGTCGCCGCGCACGCCGCGCTGGAGCACCAGCGGGATGCGCTCCTCGGGGATGCCCGGGCCGTCGTCGTCCACCGCCAGCAGCAGGCCCGGGCGCCGGTTGGGCGCGGTGGCCCCGGGCTCGACCGTGAGC
The DNA here is from genome assembly GCF_007859305.1 of Luteimonas wenzhouensis. Lineage (GTDB taxonomy): Bacteria > Pseudomonadota > Gammaproteobacteria > Xanthomonadales > Xanthomonadaceae > Luteimonas > Luteimonas wenzhouensis. The sequence continues at coordinate 257,408 of NZ_VOHE01000003.1, read as the reverse complement.
AGCACCCGCGACCGCGCCCACTTGAACGCGTTCTCGATCAGGTTGCCCAGCAATTCCTGCAGGTCGCCCGGTTCGCCGTGGAAGCGCGCGGCCGGGTCGATCTCGAACTCGCAGATCACGCCCTTGGACGCGTAGATCTTCTCCAGGCTGCGCACCAGCGCCTCGGCATGCGGCTCGATCTCGACCGGTGCGGCGAACAGGGTGTGGCCGGTGGTCGAGGCGCGGCCGAGCTGGTAGCTGACCAGGTCGGTCATGCGCTGCAGCTGGGTCGCGACCTCCTCGCGCAGTTCCTGCTCGCTGGCGTCCGAATCCAGGCGCGCGCGCATGACCGCCAGCGGCGTCTTCAGGCTGTGCGCGAGGTCGGCCATGGTGTTGCGCTGCTGCTCCAGGTTCCGCCGTTCGCTCTCGATCAGCGCATTGATGCTGTCGGTCAGCGGCTCGAGTTCGCGCGGATGGCGCTCGCCCAGGCGGTGGGCCTGGCCGCGCTGCACGCGGGTGAGTTCGTCGATCACCTTGCGCAGCGGCCACAGGCTCCAGCGCAGCACCAGGGTCTGCAGCAGCAGCAGGATCAGTCCGGCCACGCCCAGGTAGCCCCACAGCGCGGCGCGGAACACCCGCACCTGGCGCGGCACGGTGCCGGCGTCCTCCATCACGTAGATGGTGTACGGGAATTCCGATTCGGGGGTGGAGCCCTGCGGCGCCCAGATCATGCCCAGGCCGTAGCGGTAGACGTGCCCGGGGGTGTCGTCGGCGCGGACCATCGGCAGCGGGCCCTCGAACCGCTCCTCGCCGCCGCCGAGCATCGGCGCTTCGGGCAGCTGCGGCCCGGACGCCGACCGCGAGACCCAACTGCCGTCAGGCAGCACGATCTCCGCGTACAGGCCGCTGCCCGGACGGTCGAAGCGCTCGTCCGGCCCGTTGTCGGGCAGGTACAGGTCGCCGTTGCGCAGGAACTCCACCTCGCCGGCGTAGGCCAGCACGTAGTTGCGCAGGCGGTCGCGCTGGCCTTCGCTGGCCACGTCCTGGAACGCGCGGTCGAGTGCATAGCCGGCCAGCGCCAGGAATGCCACCAGGCCCAGGCTCGCGGCCGTCAGCTGGCGTGCCTGCAGCGAACGCGGGCGCCACGGCAGTTCGCGCGAGGGCTTGCCTTTGCTCATGGGTTCGGAACGGGATCGGGGCACGGGCGGCGGCGGGGCGCCGTCGCCCACGATAGCCGATCGCGCCGCAGCCGTGTCCCGGCCCGCCACGGCGGCGGGTCCGGCGCGGGCCGCCGGCGCGGATCAGGCTTCGGTGTTGCGCGGGATGGCGAAGCGGTAGCCGCGGCCGCGCACGGTCTCGATCGGTTTGAGCGTGCCCTCGGGGTCGAGCTTCTTGCGCAGCCGGCCGATGAAGACCTCCAGCACGTTCGAGTCGCGGTCGAAGTCCTGCTGGTAGATGTGCTCGGTGAGGTCGGCCTTCGAGACCAGTTCGCCAGCGTGCATCATCAGGTATTCGAGCACCTTGTACTCGTAGCTGGTCAGGTCGACGTTCTTGCCGTGCACGGTGACCGTCTGCGCGGCCAGGTCGAGCACGACCGCGCCGCACTCGAGCATCGGCTTGCTCCAGCCGGCGGCGCGGCGCACCAAGGCGTTGATCCGGGCCAGCAGCTCCTCGACGTGGAACGGCTTGACCAGGTAGTCGTCGGCGCCTTGCTTGAGGCCGTCCACCTTGTCCTGCCAGCTCGAGCGCGCGGTCAGGATCAGCACCGGGAACTGCTTGCCCTCGTCGCGCAGGGCCTTGATCAGCTCCATGCCCGACATCTTCGGCAGGCCCAGGTCGATGATGCCCACGTCGAACGGCACCTCGCGGCCCATGTACAGGCCTTCCTCGCCGTCCTGGGCCGCATCCACGGCAAATCCCTCGCGCTTCAGGCGCGCGGCCAGGGTTTCACGCAGGGGGGCTTCGTCTTCGACGAGAAGGATGCGCATGCAACCACTCCGTTCAGTCTGTTCAGGATGGCCCCAGTGTGGCCGGACCTGCCTGAACAGAATGCAGCGTCAGTCGTGGTCGTCGCGTGTAGGTGCGCGGCGCGGCGGCGGCCGGCGCTGGGGATCGTCCACGTAGACCCGGACCCGGCCGCGATCGTCCATCGCCTTGATCCGGTTGACGTCGCGGCCGTCGGACTGCATGCGCTCCACGCTCAGCACGCGGCTGCCGCGATGGTCGCGCTCGAACCGGCGCACCGAATCCGCCAGCGCGTCGCGGTTGTGCCCGGGCGGCCGCGCCGACGGTCCGCGCGGCCGCGGCGACTCGTGTCCGTGCCGGGGCTGGTCGCGCCGCTCGCGGGGCGATTCCTGGGCCCAGCCGGGCCCGGCGCCGGCCAGCGCGGCGAGCGCGACCGAGGCGGCGAGGATGACGACGGACGGACGGAAGGACGACACGGTCATGGCGGGGACTGCAGGGCGGGCACGGGCGTATCGCGTGGGTGGACCGGCATTCTTGGCGGCCCGCGGTGAACGGGCATTAACTTTTCCTTCACCGCCCAGCCGCGGTTCATCGCCCGCCGCCAGGGGCCCCCGGTCAGGCCACGGCGGCGCCCCGCGCGGTGGCCGCGAGCGCCTGCTCCACCAGCGCCCAGCCGGCGCCGGGCCGGTGCGCGCCGGCACTCAGCACCTGGCGATAGCCGCGCCCCCCGGGCTGGCCGTGGAACAGACCCAGGATGTGGCGGCTGAGGTGGCGCAGCGGCACGCCCTGCGCCAGCTGCGCTTCCGCGTAGGGCCGCAGCGCGCGCAGCAGTTCGGCGCGCGGGAGCGGCGCGACGCCGCGCAGCGCCGCGTCGGCCAGATGCAGGGTGTAGGGATCGTGGTAGGCCGCCCGGCCCAGCATCGCACCGTCCACGTGCTCCAGGTGCGCCCGCACCTCGTCCACGCTGGCGATGCCGCCGTTGACCACGATCTGCAGCCCGGGCCGCTCGCGCTTGAGCCGGTAGGCCCAGTCGTAGCGCAGCGGCGGGACCTCCCGGTTCTCCTTCGGACTCAGGCCCTTGAGCCAGGCGTTGCGGGCGTGGACCACGAACATCCGGCAGCCGGCCGCGGCCACCGCGTCGATGAAGCCGATGAAGCGGTCGAAGTCGTGGTCGTCGTCCACGCCCAGACGGCATTTCACCGTCACAGGCACCGGCCGGTCCAGCGTCGCCACCGCTTCGATCATGGCCGCCACGCACTCGGCCACCAGCGCCGGCTCGCGCATCAGGCAGGCGCCGAAGCGACCGGCCTGGACCCGGTCGGAGGGGCAGCCGCAGTTGAGGTTGATCTCGTCGAAGCCGTGCCCGGCCCCGATCCGCGCCGCCTGCGCCAGCAGCGACGGATCGCTGCCGCCCAGCTGCAGCGCGACCGGGTGCTCGACCGGATCCATCGCCAGCAGCTTCGCCCGGTCGCCGTGGATCACCGCGTTGGCGTGCACCATTTCCGAGTACAGCCGGGCCGACGGCGCCAGCAGGCGATGGAACACGCGGCAGTGCGAATCGGTCCAGTCCATCATCGGCGCCACCGACAGGCGCTCGGCGACGGTCGCGCGCTGCCCGTCGCGCGCCGGCGGGATCGTGGTGTCGGGGGAAGCGGTGGAAGCCATGGGATGGATCGCGTGGTGGGGCGCCGGCGTGTCGCGGCGATGTGTCGGGACGGGGCGTGGCGCGTGGACGGGCCCGAGGCCGGGTTGCGCGGCGGGCCATCGGGCGCAGTGCGAAGGTTACCCCTTCGCCGCTGAGCGCCCGCCGTCCACCAGGCCGAGGCGCAGGCCGCGCGCGATGGCGGCGGCCATGGCTTCGGGCACGCCGGCGCGGTCGGCGAAGTCGATCCAGCGCGCGACCTGGGCGTGGATCTCCCCGATCACGGCGCGGGCGGCCGGCGGCTTGAAGCCGCAGAAGCGGCCGAACTCCACCAGGTCGTCCAGTTCGAAGCCGTCGCGCTTGCCGCCCAGGCTCATCTGGTGGCGGTTGGTCCAGTGGCCGTCGGGGTTGTGCGCGTAGGCCACGTCGAACGCGGGCGACAGCCGCCATTCGCCCTTGCGGTCCATCAGGAAGGCGATGTTCTTGACGTGGTCGTCCTGGTTGCGGATCAGCACGTTGAGCACCGCGCGGCGGAACTGCTGCTCCAGGTCGTGGCGCGGCAGGCCGAGCATCCGGATCGTCTCCACCGCCTGCTCGTAGGAATGCGCGCCGGGCGCGTTGTAGTCGAAGTGGCGCATCGCCGCCAGCGACTGCATGTGCAGCTTGCGGCCGGCCGCGTCGCGGTCGAAGCGGCGGGTCATGAAGTGCGCGCGGCCGCCCTCGCGGTGCACGCGGCATTCGGTCATGTCGATGCCCGCCGCCACCGCGAGCAGGTGGAAGGCGTATTCGACCAGGCCGAAGCCCTGGGGGTCGGCCAGCTCCCGGTCGCGGTTGTTGGCGATCCCGTCGAACTTGAGCAGCCAGTCGCCGAAGCCCTCGCCGGCGCGGACCTGTCCGGAGCGGAATTCGCCGGTGTCCGGGTTCCAGGCCAGCACCGCCTTGGCCCGCGCGCCGCCGGCCGAGGTCCCCACGCGCAGGATGTCCTCGAGCGCGTCGCGGTCATCGCCCCCGTGGAGGTCGCCGGCAAGGCCCAGGCGGTCGTTGAGCACGTCGTTGGCCAGGCGGGTGAGCGCGTCGATCTCCACGGTGCGCGAGGCAGCCGCGCCGCGCGCCAGCGTCGGCCGGAACTCGAGCGCGCCCATGCCGCGGGTGCCGATGTAGCACAGGCGTTCGACCGGATCGAGGCTGCCCGGCGGGCGCCCCCGCGACGCCAGCCAGGCGTCGATCAGCGCGTTGCCGAAGCGGTCGGGCAGCGAGTCGGCGAGCAGGCCCGGCAGCCCGAGGAAGGACTCGCGCGGCAGCCCCGGGAAGGCATAGGGCTCGGGACGCAGCGGCATCATCACCGGCGCCAGTTCGATCCCGCTGCCGACAAACTCGGGCATGTACTGGAACACCGCGTGCTGGCGATCGGAAAGCCAGGTCACCGCGCCGATGTCACGGCCCCAGAGGCGGACCGTCGCATCCGTCACCCGCCGTCCTCCTCGCCCCAGGCCCAGTCGCTGGCCTTGGGCACGTGACCGGCGGCCGGCCGGGCCCGCTTGCGTTCGCGACCGCCCAGGCGGACCCGCTCGGCCGGGCGCACCGCCGGGTCCGGCAGCGCGTCGAGCAGGTGGCGCTCCAGCCCGAGTACGCCGAGCACCCGCAGCAGCGTGTCCAGCGAGGTGTTCTCGCCCGCTTCCAAGCGCTTGACGCTGCTCACCGAGGTGCCCGCCTCGCGCGCCACCTGGGCCTGGGTGAGGTTGCGGCCCAGGCGCAGCCGGGCGACGCGCTCGCCCAGTTCGCGCAGGTGGGCATCGATAGCGGGCGCCATGGCGTAATGGATCGAAAAGGGGACCTTATCCCCAATCTACACCACTAAGGGCTCATATACAACACGTTAACAACACCACGTATAACGACTCTCAAAAGAGCTGTTACCCCGTCAAAACCAGCATAAAAGCTTTTATACAGACCCATAAGCCGCGAAGCAAGGATACCGCCCAACCCCTGCCTCCGTACCCAAGCCGGCGGCGCGGAGGCGGCGATCGCCGCTTTCGCGCCCGGTCCCCGCCCCGCCTGCCGGGACCGATGCCCTCAGTGCAGGGTCTCGCAGTCCGGCGCCCGGCGTTGCGGATCGCAGGTCGGCGCCTGGTCGTCGGCCAGGCGGATGCCCGGCTCCACGACGCCATGGTCCGGGGCGTCGGACGCCCACGCGCCAGGATCCAGGTGGGCAACCTCGCGGTGGCTGGCGACCTGGGCCCGGACGACGGGCTCCAGGGACACCTCGTCCTCCTGGCGCACGATGTAGAAGTACGCAGGCGGACTGCCCAGGGCGGTGACCGTCTGCGCGTCCGGGTCGCGGGCATGGATCGGCGAGTCGGGCAGGCCGATGCGGCACCTGCATTCCCACCGAGACCGCACTGCTCTGCTCGGGCGAGAAGCCGTGCGCGTAGCTTGCGCTGAACACGTCGCCCAGGCCCAGCGCATTGCGCCAGGCCAGGCCGACCTGGGCGCGATAGCGACCGGTCATCGGGCTGCCGTGGTTGCTCGTGGCCAGGCTCACCGAATACGGACGCGCTTCCTCGGTGGCGGTCACGCGCATGTCGGTCTCACCCGGCGCCTCGCCCGGCTGCAGCACGACCGAGGTATCGACGCCAGGCAGCTCGCGCATCGACAGCAGCGCCGTGTCGACTTCCTCGCGGTGCAGGCTGCGTCCTTCCAGCCGCCGCGCGGGCGCCGCGATCGCGCTGCTGCGCACGCGGCGGTTGCCCTCGACGAGCACGCGGCCCAGCCGGCCTTCCAGGGCCTCGAGGGTGACCACGCCGTCCTCGCCGATGGTCTGCGCCGGCACGTAGGCGGTGGCGACGAGGAAACCCGCCTCGCGGTAGGCACGGGTCACCGCGGCAGCGACGTCCTGGAGCTGGGCGAAGGTCAGCGCGGCCTCCGGCGCATCGCCGGCGAGCGCGCGGAAGCGCGCGTCGACCAGCGCCTGGATCGAGGCCGGAGTGATGCCGTGGCGCGGATGTTCGCCGACGCCCGCGACGCGGAACCCGCGCGTGGGCACGGTGGCCTGCGCGCCGGCGCGCTCGCGCGGCGCGGGCACGTCGACGGTGATCGTGTCGAGCAGTGGCGGCGACGCGGGAGCGCTCAGCGCCTGTTGCTGGTCGCCCGGCTGCCAGCCGGCGATGGACGGCGTGTCCTGTGCCCCGGCGGGCGCAGCGGACAGGATCGCGCAGGCCACGGGCAGCAGTGCCCGCCGCACGCGACGTGCGCGGCCCCGGCCGTGGGCGAGAATTTCTTGCATTCCCCGACTCCGATGTACATGTGCAGGCTCCTCGCACCACGACCGTTGCGGCCATCCCGGCCGCGACGCCCGCAAGCAGCCGCATGCGCCGGCCGATGGCCGCCACAGGCGTGTCGCAAACGTGGTACCCCTTTCGGGGAGATTGCCATGTCCGGAAATCTTTTTTTCCGCCGCGCCGGATCTCCGTGGCGGTGCTTCCGCGACCGCGCCCGCGGCACGACTGCGCGATGGATCGCGGCCGCCCCGTCCCGGCTTGACGTTGTTTGCCCGATGCCTTTGCGCCGCGCCCCCGGTGATGCGCGTTTCGTGGGGTTGCGGGTCGCTTCGGCGTCAGTCGTGGCAGGGGGCTGCGCGTTGCCTCGTCGGCTCAGTGTTTCCGGGGCCGCAGGCATTGGCCCACGATCGCGGTGAGCAGGATGCAGGTGTTGGTGACGATGAACACCCAGTTGTCGAGCAGCACGCTGTAGGCGATGAAGCCGACCGAGGCCAGGCTCTGGCCGATGAACAGCCAGCGCGACACGCCCGCTCCGCCATCGGCCACCTGCTTGCGGATCTGCCGCACCAGCGTGGCGAGCAGGATCGCCGAGGCGGCCCAGCCGATCCAGTCCGGGTTCACGGGCCGCCCGCGCCGCCGCGCGCCAGCTCGGGCAGCTGGCCATGGGCATGGGTGGCGGCCGCCGCGGCCTGCCCCACCGCAACCGCGATCTGGTTGAGCCCGCCGACGACGTCGCCGATCGCGTACAGCTCCGGCGTCCGCGTCTGCTGGTGGCGGTCGACCAGGATCTCGCCGCCGTCGGTGCGGCGCAGGTCCAGGCCGTCGGTGGGCACCGAGGTGGTGAAGCCGAGGAACGAGTACACGGTGTCGGGTTCGAGCGTCTCGCCGTCGCCGCGGTAGCGACAGCGCTCGCCGTCGAACTCCAGTTCGCCCGCGCCCAGCCAGCGCACCCCGGCCGCGCGCGCGGCGGCGCCGTCCTCGCCGCCATCACCGCCGTCGTACGGCAACGCGCTCACGCGCCGCGAGAAGGCGCGCAGGAAGCCCGCGTGCGAGCCGATGTCGCGACTGTGGCCGTACACGCCGATGTGGGCGTCGCTGGCCTCGAAGGCATCGCAGATCGGGCACAGGCGCAGCGCGCCGCAGGCCAATGCCTCCTCGCCCCAGGGTCCGGGCAGGCGGTCGCGCAGGCCGGTGGCGATCATCACCATGCGCGCCTGCCAGCGGCGGCCGCCGGCGTCCACGTCGAAGCCCTCGTCCGCGGCGGCGATGCGGTCCACGCGCAACGGCTCGAACGGCACCTGCACCGAACCGGCCTGCCGGCGCAGGCGCTGCAGCAGCTCGCGCCCGCCGACGCCGCCGGGGAAGCCGGGGCAGTTGTTGCTTTCCGGGATCCAGCGCGCGCGGCTCTCGCCGGTGTCGAAGACCACGCAGGAGCGGTGGAAGCGACGCAGGTACAGCGCCGCGGTGAGTCCCGCGGGTCCCCCACCCACGATAGCCACGTCGATCATGCCGATGCCCCGCCTTCCCGATCGCCGCCATCTTGGGCCGGGACGGCGTCAACGCGGCGAGAAGCGCGGCGCGTCAGCGCCCCCGGCGCGGGGCGAGGTGGCCGTCGGGTCGCGCCCAGCGCCGGTAGCTGGCGCGGATGTCGTCGCGGACGCGCCGATGCAGGTCGTCCGGCGCAAGCCCGAGCCGCTCGGCGACGCCAGGCCAGCCGCCGCCCGGATCCTCGCGCCAGGCCTCGACCAGGCCGCGGCAGGCGCGCCCGGAGGCCCGCGCCAGGGCGCAGGCGTAATACACGTCGCCCGGGCGCATGCCGTGCCCGAGCGCATCGACGACCAGCGCGCGCGGCGCCTCGAGGTAGCGCGCGACCTCGTCGACGAACGCGTCGCGGTAGCGCGCCGCGTAGCGGTCCATGTCGTCCAGGCGCAGGTCGATCCAGTCGTCGCCGGTCCCCGGCCGCGCCGCCTCCTCCGCCGCGGCCTGCGGCCCGCCGCCGGCTTCCTGCGCGGCGGCGCCCGCCGCCGTGGCGAGCGCCAGCGCGAGCACCGCGGCCGCGGCGGCAGGCCCGGGGCTCACGGTGCCACCGGCGCGGCCGCGGCGGAGGCGACGATGTCGCGCAGCGCCGCCGGCAGGTCCCCGGCCGAGGCCACCTGGCGCAGGCGCGGATGGCCGACCACGTCCTCGGCATCGTTCTCGTGCGCCCAGGTCAGGTGGTAGGGCACGTGCACGCCCCACCCGCCCAGCCGCAGCACCGGCACGATGTCCGAGCGCATCGAGTTGCCGATCATGACGAAGCGGTCGGCACGGATCCCGAACTCCTCCATCAGCCGTGCGTAGGTGGCGATGTCCTTCTCGCTGACGATCTCGATCCGGCGGAACAGGGTGGCCATGCCGCTGTCGCGCACCTTGGCTTCCTGGTGGAACAGGTCGCCCTTGGTGATCAGCACCACGGCGTGTTCGGCGGCCACTGCCTCCACCGCCTCGCGCACCCCCGGCAGCAGTTCCACCGGGTGGCGCAGCATGTCCTTGGCGATCTGCACGATGCGGTGCAGGTCGCGCGCCGGGATCGAGCCGCCGGTGATGTCCACCGCGGCCTCCACCATCGACAGCGCCATGCCCTTCACGCCATAGCCGAACACCGCGATGTTGCCGCGCTCGACCGCGTACAGCCGCTCGCGCACGCGGGCGTCGGCGAGGTCGACGTGGCGCGCCAGGATCTGCTCGAACTCGTCCTGGGCGGCGTGGAAGTAATCCTCGCTGCGCCAGAGGGTGTCGTCGGCGTCGAAGCCGACCATCTCGATCGCGGTGTCCATGGCGCCATTATGCGGGTGCGGACACGGCATCGGCGGCCCCGGGGGGCCGCCGATCCGTGGGCCGGGGCCCCAGGGGCCACCGGCGGGTGAAGCGGGCGTCAGCCGCGGTCAGTCGGTGCCGCCGCCCTCGGGCTGGCTGGCGTTGGCCGCCGCCACGAACGCCTTGTACTCGTCGGGGGTCAACTCGCCGTCGCTGTCGGCGTCGGCCTGGTCGAAGACCTGCGCCAGGGACTGCAGGCTGGCCGCCTCGGTGCGGCTGAGCGTGCCGTTGCCGTCGACGTCCAGGTCGGCCCAGGTCAGCGGCTGCTGGCTGGTGGACGGCGCGGTGGACTGGGTCGGGTAGTCCTGCGTCGCCGGATCCTGCGGCGGCGCGGTCGTCGCGTCCTGGGCGAAGGCCATCGGGATGGCGAGGGCGGCGCCCAGGGCGATCAGTCCGGCCAGCGGCTTGCGGGAATTCTTCATCACGTTCTCCAGGGATGGGGGAAGTGCGCGGCATTGCGTCCATGACGGGCATGTCGTTCCGCTTCCGCACGGGCCCACCTTGCCGGCGCGTCCATAAAGACCGGCGCATGGCTGGAGTTAAGAACACGTTCGCCGCAGGCGCGGGTTCAGGAAGGCCGCACGATCGCGTGACCCGACGCATGGATGTTCCACGGACCCGGGCAACCCATCCGTGCGCCGCGCATCGGCCATCACGCGCGTTCGGCATCAGTCGCCTTCGCGCCGCAGCGACAGCCGGACGGCGCCCTCCGGATCGAACGTCACCGACACCAGGATCGGCCGGCAACAGACCTGGCAGTCCTCGATGTACTCGATGCGGTCCTGGTCGCCGGCGCCCGGATCGAGGCCCAGTTCCAGCGGCTCGCCGCACCAGGGACAGTGGCCGTGGCCGAGCGGGCGCAGGTCCATCCTCCGGCTCCGGCGGGCCGTGGTGGCGGCCCGCGTGGACGCTATGATGCCCCCGGTACCGCACCCGAACGAGGTCCACGATGCAACGATCCGCGATCACCACCGCCCTGCTCTCGCTCGCGCTGCTCGCCGCCTGCAACGCCGACGGCAACGCGGCCACCGCGAGCGCGGCCGCGGACGGCGGCGAGGCCATGGCCGCATCCCCCGCCGGCGAGGCGCGCACGATCGGCCCCTTCGAGGTCGAGGCCATCGCCAGCTTCAACGAGCCCTGGGCGCTGAACTTCCTGCCCGACGGGCGCCTGCTGGTGAGCGAGAAGCCCGGCACGCTGCGCCTGCTCGACCCGCAGACGCGCCAGGCCGGCGAGATCACCGGCGTACCGGAGGTGGTGTACGGCGGCCAGGGCGGCTTCGGCGACGTGGTGCCGCATCCGCAGTTCGCCGAGAACGGGCTGGTGTACCTGAGCTACGCCGAGGCCGGGGAGGACGACACCGCCGGCGCGGCGGTCGCGCGCGCGCGGCTGCTGCTCGACGAGGCCGGCGGCGGCAGACTCGAGGGGCTCGAGGTCATCTGGCGCCAGGTGCCCAAGGTCACCGGCCGCGGCCACTACGCGCACCGGATCGCGTTCCACGACGGCAAGCTGTGGATCTCCTCGGGCGACCGGCAGAAGTTCGACCCGGCCCAGGACATGCAGTCCAACCTCGGCAAGGTGCTGCGCCTCAACGAGGACGGCAGCGTGCCCGACGACAACCCCTTCGCCGACCAGGGCGGGGTCGCCGCGCAGGTATGGTCCCTGGGCCACCGCAACCCGCTGGGCCTGGCCTTCGACGCGAACGGCCAGCCCTGGGACATCGAGATGGGCCCGAAGGGCGGCGACGAACTCAACCGGGTCGAGCGCGGCGCCAACTACGGCTACCCCATCGTCTCCAACGGCGACCACTACGACGGCCGCCCGATCCCCGACCACGCCACCCGGCCCGAGTTCAACGCCCCCGCGATCACCTGGACTCCGGTGATCTCGCCCTCGAGCCTGATGTTCTACGACGGCGACCTGTTCCCGCAGTGGAAGGGCAACGCCTTCGCCGGCGGCCTGTCGTCGCAGTCGCTGGTGCGGATCGAGTTCGACGGCGAGGGCGGCGCGCGCGAGGCCGAGCGCTTTGCCATGGGCGCACGCATCCGCGGCGTGCGCCAGGGCCCGGACGGGGCGCTGTGGGTGATCGAGGACGGCAAGGGCGGGCGCCTGCTGCGGCTCGCGCCGAAGGACTGAGCCGGCACGCCACCGGCGCCGGACGCCCCCCGTCCAGGAGTGCCGCCGTGCCCCACTGGTCCCGCCTGATCCGCGATGTCCCGGACTTCCCCCGCCCGGGGATCGTGTTCAAGGACATCACCCCGGTGCTGGCCGACGCCGCCGCGTTCGCCGGCGCCATCGACGCGTCCGCCGGGGCCTGGCGCGCCGCGCCCCCCGACGCGGTCGCCGGCATCGAGGCGCGTGGCTTCATCCTCGGCGCGGCGCTGGCGCGCGAGCTCGGCTGCGGCTTCGTGCCGGTGCGCAAGCCCGGCAAGCTGCCGGGGACGACCCTGTTCGAGGAGTACGCGCTCGAGTACGGCCGCGACCGGCTGGAACTCCATGCCGACGCGCTGCCCGCGGGCGCGCGGGTGCTGGTGGTCGACGACGTGCTGGCCACCGGCGGCACCCTCCGCGCGGCGGTCGCGCTGCTGCGCCGCCAGGGCGCGCGGGTCTGCGGCGCGCAGGTGCTGGTCGAACTGTCGATGTTGCGCGGCCGCGACCGCTGGGACGACCCGGCCCCGCTGCACGCCGCGCTGGCGCTCTAGACCCCTGCGCCAGCGCGCGCGCGACCACCGCCATCGGGAAGCACCATCCCGTCCGGTCGCCCTGCCGGCGCGGCGCCGCGCGCCGTAGAATGTCGCCCCGGCGCAACGCAAGGCGCGTCGGCCGCTTCCCTGCCCACGGTGCCCGATGCGCCCTGATTCCGCACCGGTCGGACCGACCGCGTCGCCGCTCGCCGTCGCGCTGGCCGCGGTGGCGGTGTCGTCGGTGCCGCTGTGGATGGCGCTGTTCACGGCGCTTCGCGGCGAGCACCCGCGGCGCGCGGAATGGATCGGCCTGGGCGTGGGCTTCCTGGGCGTGGCCTGGCTCAACGCGGGCAGCCGCCTGGCCGCGACCCCGGTCGGGCTGGTGGCGCTGCTGGTCGCGACCATCGCCTGGGCCTACGGATCGATCTGGAGCCGCGGCCGCGACCTGCCGCAGCCGTTCATGGCCGCGGCCGCGCAGATGCTGTGCGGTGGCGCGGCCATGGTGGTCGCCGGACTGGCGATCGGGGAACGCCTCGACGACTGGCCCACGGCCGGCGGGCTGTGGGCGGTGGCGTACCTGGCCAGCTTCGGGTCGCTGGTGGGGTTCAGCGCCTACATCTGGCTGCTGCGCCACGTGCGCCCGGCGCTCGCCGGCAGCTATGCCTACGTCAATCCGGTGATCGCGGTGCTGCTGGGCGCGTGGCTGGCCGGCGAACGCTTCGGCCCGCAGGACCTGGGCGCGATGGCCGTGGTGCTGTCGGGCGTGGTCGCGATCACCCTGGCCAGGGCACGCGCGGTCCCGGCGCGCACGGTCGCAGGCGACCAGGCATGAGCCCGGGCATCCCCGACCGGCGCGGGCTGTGGGTGGCGGTGGGCGCCTTCGTCATCTGGGGCCTGATGCCGCTGTACTGGCACCTGCTGCGCGAAGTGCCCTCGCTGCAGATCGTGCTCCACCGGGCGATCTGGTGCGCGGTACTGGTGGCGTCCTGGCTGACCCTGCGCCACGGCCGCGGCTGGCTGCGCGAGGTGCTGGCCAGGCCGCGGCTGGCGGCGATGCTGGCGGCGTCGGGCGTGCTGATCGCCGCCAACTGGGGCCTGTACGTGTGGGCGGTCAACGCCGGCCACGTGGTCGAGGCCAGCCTGGGCTATTTCATCAACCCGTTGCTCAACGTGCTGATCGGGGTGCTGTTCCTGCGCGAGCGGCTGTCGGCGGCGCAGTGGATCTCGGTGGCGCTGGCCGCGTGCGGGGTGCTGTGGCTGACCACGCGCTATGGCGACTTCCCGTGGATCGCGCTGTGCCTGGCCGGCTCGTTCGGCCTGTACGGGGTGATCCGCAAGTTCGCCGCAATCGAGGCCGTGCGCGGGCTGGGGGTGGAGAACATGTTCGTGCTGGGACCGGCGCTGGCCTGGCTGGCGTGGATCGAGTTGGGCGGCGACGGCGGCTTCTTCTCGCTGCGCTGGGGCGGCTGGACCGACCTGCTGCTGGTGATGGGCGGCGCGCTCACCGCGATCCCGCTGATCTTCTTCGCCTACGCCGTGCGCCGGGTGCCGCTGAGCGTGGTCGGGGTGCTGCAGTACATCGGCCCCACCCTGCAGCTACTGCTGGGCGTGCTGTTCTTCGGCGAGTACTTCGGGCCTGACCGGGCGATCGGATTCGGTTTCATCTGGATCGGACTGGCGGTGTTCGCGACCGATGGCGTGCTCGCCGCGCGGCGCCGGGTGGTCGCGCAGCAGGCGTAGCCCGGCGGGTGCGCGCCGCCGCGCAACGGTTGCATCGGTGAGCAACGGCAGCGCTGCGCGCACGCCCGCGGCGCGGCCTACAATGCGCGGCTCCACGCCCCGCAGCCTCCTTGCCCACGCCATGAACGCCAGCACCAGCCTCCCGCGCGGCAGCATCGTCGCGCTCGTCACCCCGATGCACGAGGACGGCAGCGTCGACTACGACGCACTGCGCAGGCTGGTCGACTGGCACGTCGAACAGGGCACCGATTGCATCGGCGTGGTCGGCACCACCGGCGAATCGCCGACGGTGGACGTGGAGGAACACTGCGAGATCATCCGCGTCGCGGTCGAGCAGTCCGCCGGGCGCGTGCCGGTGATGGCCGGCTGCGGCGGCAACTCCACGCGCGAGGCGATCGCGCTGGCCGAGTACGCGCGCAAGGTCGGCGCCGATTCCCAGCTGCAGGTGGTGCCCTACTACAACAAGCCGGGGCAGGAGGGGCTGTACCGGCATTTCCGCGCGATCGCAGAGGCCACCGGCGACCTGCCGATCGTGCTCTACAACGTGCCCGGGCGCTCGGCCGCGGACATGCGGCACGAGACGGTGATGCGGCTGGCGCAGGTGCCCGGGATCGGCGCGATCAAGGAAGCCACCGGCGACATCGAGCGCGCGCAGTGGCTGGTGCGCGAGCGACCGGCGGGCTTCCTGGTCTATTCCGGCGACGACGCCACCGCGGTGGCGCTGATGCTGTGCGGTGGCGACGGCAACGTCAGCGTCACCGCCAACGTCGCGCCACGGCTCATGCGCGAGCTGTGCGCGGCGGCGCTGGCCGGCGACGTGGCGCGCGCGATGGAGATCCAGCTCCGGCTGCTGCCGCTGCACCGGCAGCTGTTCGTCGAGGCCAATCCGATCCCGGTGAAGTGGGCGCTGTCCCGGCTGGGCCGCTGCGGAGGCGCGCTGCGGCTGCCGATGACGCCGCTGGCCGAGGCCAACCAGGCGGTGGTGGAAGCGGCGCTGCGGGAGGCGGGGCTGCTGGCGTAGCCCCACCCCACTGCGCCGTCCCCGCTTGCGGGGGAGGCTCGGGGCGGGGGCCGGCAGGTCGCCGCGCCTGCTGCGCCACGCGCTTGCCGTGCACCCCCATCCCGGCGTTCCCCCGCAAGCGGGGGAAGGAGCGCTACTGCGCGCGCCCTTACATCGCGCGCAGGGCGTCGGTGACCGGAAGGGTGGCCGCGCGCACGGCCGGGAACAGGCCGCCGACGAAGCCGATCGCCAGCGCCCACTTCAGGCCTTCCCACAGCAGCTGCGGCGAGACGCGGAACTCGAAGCTCAGGCTGGCTACACCGCCGGCCAGGGTAGAGGCGGTGTAACCGTTGAACACCAGCCAGGACAGGATCCCGCCCAGCAGGCCGCCCAGCAGCGCCAGCAGCATCGTCTCGAGCATCACCGCGACCACCACCGGCAGGCCGCGGAAGCCGATCGCGCGCAGGGTCGCGATCTCCCGCGCGCGCGCGGCGACCGTGGCGAACATGGTATTGAGCGCGCCGAACACCGCGCCGATGGCCATGATCGAGCCCACCACGATGCCGATCACGCGCAGCACCGTGGTCAGGGTCCGTGACTGGCTGCTGAAGTAGCCCAGGGTGGTGTCGGCGTCCACCTGCAGCCGCGGATCGGCGGCCAGGGTGGCCTTGAAGGCGTTGAACGCCTCCGGCGCGGTGAGCCTGGCGTACAGCGAGGCGCGGCTGCTGCCGCGGCGGTAGGTCGCGCCCACCACCTCGGCGTCGGCCCACATCTCCGACTCGGTGGCATCGCCCGACTCGAACACGCCCACCACGGTCCAGCGTTCATTGCCCAGCTGCACCTCGTTGCCCGGCTCCAGGCCCTGGAACTGGCGCTGCGCGCCGCGCCCCACCACCAGTTCGCGACGGCCGGTCTCGAAGCGGCGCCCGTCCACCAGGCGCACGCCCGGCCGCACCGCCCAGGCCATCTTGCCGACGCCGCGCAGGGTCACGCTGCCCTCCTCGCCGTCGCGGCGCGGCACGTTGGCCGAGACCACGAGCTCGGCCGAGGCCAGCGGCCGGCCCTGCGCGTCGCGCGCGATCTGCGGCGCGCGCTCGATCGCCAGGATCTCGTCGCGCGAGAGCACCGACATCAGCTCCGCGGAGGAACCGCCGCGCAGCACGATCGCCACGTCCTCGCTGCCGGCGCTGCTGACCGTGTGCCGGTAGCCTTCGGCCATCGCCAGCAGCGCCACCAGCACGCCGACCACGCCGGCGATGCCAACCACCACCACCGACGAGGCGCCCAGCCGCTGGCGCAGCGTGCCAACCCCGACCCAGGTCACCGAGGCGGCCTGGCGGCCGGTGCGGGTCAGCGCCATCCACAGCGCCAGCGCGACCGCCAGCGCCAGCGCGCCGTACCACGGCAAGAGCACCCAGACCGCGAGGAACGCGATCAGCAACAGCACCATCCCGAGGCCGCGCAGCAGTGTCTTCATCAGGTTCATCCGCATGTCCTCCCAGTGCGGGTCAGCGCCCGGCCAGCGCGTCGACGATGTTCAGGCGCATGGCCCGCATCGCCGGCAGCGCGCCGACCAGCAGCCCGATCGCCACCATCAGCCCCAGCCCCAGCACCCAGCTGCCCGGGCCGATCGGCGGCAGGCTGATCGCACCGCGGCTCGCCGCCCCGACCACCGGCCCGAGCGCCGCGGCCAGGCCGAGCCCGAGCACGCCGCCCAGCACCACCAGCAGCACCGATTCGGCCAGCACCATCGCCAGTACGCTGTGGCTGGTGAAGCCGATGGTCTTGAGCACCGCCAGTTCCGAGGTGCGCTCGCGCACCGCCTGGGCCATGGTGTTGCCGGTGAGCAGCAGCAGGGTGAAGAACACCGCGCCCATGATCGAGCCCACGATCAGGCCGATGTCGGCCACCTGCTTGATCTGCGCGGCCATCGCCGCCTGCTCGGTCATGGTCCGGGTCTCGTTGGGCGAGTTGGCGGTGAGCGCGTCGATCGCCTTGGCCGCCGCGTCGCTGCGGTTCACGTCCGAGACCCGGCTGATGTACCAGCCCACCTGGTCGTCGACGTAGGGCGTGGACTCGGCGAAGTAGTCGTAGTGCATCAGCATCATCGCGCCGAAGAAGCCGCCCTGTTCGGCGTCGCGCGGACGGATCACGCCCACGATCCGGAACTGCCAGTTCAGGCTGCCGTCGCTGTTGGGGAAGATCGTCGACTGCAGCGGGATGGTCTGGCCCACCTCCCAGCCGAAGCGGGCCATCATGTCCTCGCCGACCAGCATGCCGTTGCGGGTGGCCTTCCATTGCTCGAGCTCCGCCGGATCGACCTGGATCTCCGGATACAGGTCGAGGTAGTTGGGCGCGACCGCGATGGTGAACAGCTGGTTGCGCGGATCCTGGTAGGCGCCGCCGAACCAGTTGGCCCAGGTCACCGCCTCGACGTTGTCGACCTGCTCGAGCCGCGAGCGCAGCGCCAGTGGCAGCATCTGCACCATCGACAGCCGCGACATGGTCTGCAGCCGCTGCGCGCCGTCGGCGTTCTGGCCGAGCTGGGCGAACGTGGTGCGGATGCCGTCGAGCATGCCGAACAGCAGGAACGCGGCGACGATCGAGGCCAGGGTCAGGAAGGTGCGGGCCTTGCGCCGGAACAGCGCCGCCCAGATGAGGTGGAAATATTTCATCGCGCGCCTCCCGGCTCAGGCCACGTGGGCCTGCTGCCCGACCAGAGTGCCCTTGTCCAGATGCAGGGTGTGGCTGGCGTACCCGGCGGCCCTGGGATCGTGGGTGACCATCACGATGGTCTTGCCATGCTCGCGGTTGAGCGTCTGCAGCAGGCCCAGGATCTCCTCGGCCGACTGGCGGTCGAGGTCGCCGGTGGGCTCGTCGCAGATCAGCAGCTTGGGGTCGGAGACGATCGCGCGCGCGATCGCCACGCGCTGCTGCTGCCCGCCCGACAGCTCGCCCGGCTTGTGCGAGACGCGGTCAGCCAGGCCCACCAGGGTCAGCGCGATCTGCGCGTTGCGCTTGCGCTGCGCCGCGCCGAGCCTGGTCAGCAGCAGCGGCAGCTCCACGTTCTTCTGCGCGCTCAGCGCCGGCATCAGGTTGTAGAACTGGAACACGTAGCCCACGTTCTGGCTGCGCCAGTGCGACAGCCGCCCGCCGCCGAGCTGGTCGATGCGCTGGCCGTCGACCTCGATGCTGCCCGAGGTGGGCGAGTCCAGGCCGCCGATCAGGTTCAGCAGTGTGGTCTTGCCCGAGCCCGACGGGCCCATCAGGGCGACGAAATCGCCCTGCTCGATGTCAAGGTCGATGCCGTGCAGCACCTCCACCTTCTCGGGGCCGCGCTGGTAGGTCTTGGTCAGGCTGCGGATCGATACCAGGGGTGCCATGGCGTTGCCTCGCTGTGTCGGGTTGGCGGGGATGTCCCCGGGGATCCGTGCGCCGCGCGTCGCCGCGCCGCGCCCGGAGGTCATGCAGTGCCGGCCGCGTTCACCTCGCGCCGGCCTCGACGCGCGCGCCGTCGGCGAGTCCGTCCGGCGGCCGGACCACCACCGTCTCGCCCGGGGCCAGCCCGGAGACGACCTCGCGGTCCTCGGCCAGCGGCGCGCCGGCCTCCACCTGGCGCAGTTCCACCGTGCCGTCGCCGCGCACCACGTACACCGCGCTGGCGCCGTCGCGCCGGACCACGGCCGAGGCCGGCACGCGCACGCCCGGGCGCGGCTCCTCGCCGTCCTCCGGCGCCTTCTCCAGGAAGCGCACGGTCACGCCCATGTCCGGGACGATGCGCGCGTCCTTCTCCTTCAGCGCCACCCGCACCCGCACCGTGGCCTTGCCGCGGTCGGCCGCGGGGATGATCGCGATCACCTCGGCCGGGATCTTCCAGTCCGGGTAGGAGGTGAGCGTGGCCTCGACCGGCATCTTCGGCTGCACCCGGCCGATGTAGGCCTCGCCCACGTCGACCTCCACCTCCAGCGAATCCATGTCCACGATGGTGCCGATGCCGGTGCGGGTGAAGCCGCCACCGGCCGACAGCGGCGAGACGATCTCGCCCGGCTGCGCCGCCTTGGCGACCACCACGCCGGCGAACGGCGCGCGCACCACGGTGTTGTCCACGCCGATGTCGGCGATGCGCAGGCCGTCGGCGGCGACCTCGACGTTGCGCCGCGCCGCCGCCAGCTCCGCGCGCATGGCATCGCGCTGGGCGATCGCCTCGTCGTACTGCGCCTGCGACACCAGCTGGCGGCCGACCAGCTGCGCCAGCCGTTCGGCGTTGGCCTCGGCCTCCTTCAGCCGCGCCTCGAGGCTGCCGGCCTGGCTGCGCGCGGCCTGCAGCTGGGACCGGGCGAGCGCGCGCTGGGCATCGGCGTCGATCGGATCGAGCCGCGCCATCACCTGGCCTTCCTCGACCCGCATGCCTTCCTCGATCAGCACCTCGCGCACGCGCCCGGTGATCTTGGCCGAGACCGTGGCCATGCGCCGCGCCACCACGTAGCCCGAGGCGTCGAGCACCGAGGCCGGCGCGTTGCCGGCCGACAGCGACACCGCAGTGGCGGTCTGCACCGGCACCGGCGCCTGGCGTCCGAACAGCCACCAGCCGCCCAGCGCCAGCAGCGTGAGCAGCACGATGCTCGCCAGCACGATCCACAGCCCCTTGCGCGAGGGCGGCGGTCCGGGCGAGCGGTCGATGCGGAGTTCCCTGAGCAGGTCGGCGTTGGTGTTCATCGTTGAACCAGACGTGGGCCGGCGGCCATTGTGACCCACCGCGTGGACGGACCCATGGGCCGCGGCAGGACAAGGATAGCGGCCGGGAGCGCGCGCGCCCCCTGACAGCTGTCACCCGAATGCGTTGACGTGCGTGGCTGCCAGGGTCCGCGCGGCCGCCGCATGATGCCGGCAGGTCCCGCCACGACGGAGCACGACCCATGGAATCGACACCACCCCTCGCCGTGCTGCGCGGCGCCTGCAAGCGCTATGGCGCCACCCGCGCGCTCGACCGCGTCGACCTGCGGCTGCACGCCGGCCAGGTGACTGCCCTGCTGGGCGTCAACGGCGCCGGCAAGAGCACCGCGGTCGCACTGCTGCTGGGGCTGCTGGCGGCCGATGCCGGCGAGGCCTCGGTGTTCGGCCGGGCGCCGGGCAGCCTCGCGGTGCGGCGCCAGTGCGGGGCGATGCTGCAGACCGCGGCACTGCCCGACCGGCTCGAGGTGGGCGAACTGCTGGACATGGTGCGCGCCGGCTACCGGCGGCCGCGCAGCGTGGCCGACTGCGTCGCGCTCGCCGGCCTCGACGGGCTGCTCGGCCGCCGTTACGGGAAGCTGTCGGGCGGACAGCAGCGGCGGGTGCAGTTCGCGCTCGCGATCTGCGGCCGCCCGCGCCTGCTGTTCCTCGACGAGCCGACCACCGGCCTGGACATCGACGCCCGCCAGGGTCTGTGGGCCGCGGTGCGCGAGCTGGTGGCCGAAGGCAGCGCAGTGCTGCTCACCACGCATTACCTGGAGGAAGCCGAGGCGTTGTCGGACCGCGTGGCGGTGCTCGACGGCGGCCGCCTGGTCGCGGAAGGCAGCGTGGACGAGGTACGTGCGCGGGTCTCGTTGCGGCGGATCCGGTGCCGCTCGCGCCTGGCCGCCGAGGCGGTGGCGCAGTGGCCGGGCGTGGTCGAGGCAGCGCGCGAGGGCGAGGCGCTGCGCATCGCCGCCGAACCGGCCGAGCCGGTGGTGCGGCGCCTGCTCGAGTCCGATCCCGCACTGCGCGAACTGGAGATCCGCCGCGCCGGCCTGGCCGACGCCTTCCTCGCCCTGACCCGTTCCACGGACGCCCGGCAGGAGGCCGCCTGATGCACGCCGCCACCACCTTGCGCGCGCCGCTGCGCGCCCACCTCGCCGAGGCCCGCTGCGAACTGCTGCGGATGGCGCGCGAGCCCGCGTTCTGCCTGCCGGTGCTCGGCTTCCCGGCGATGTTCTACCTGCTGTTCGCGGTGGTGCTCAACCGCGGCAACCCCGGCGCCGCCGGCTACCTGCTGGCGAGCTACGGCGCGTTCGGCGTGATCGGCGCGGCGATGTTCGGCTTCGGCGTCACCATCGCCGTCGACCGCGACCGCGGCTACCTGCGCCTGCGCCGCACCCTGCCCACGCCGCCGGGTTCGCTGCTGCTGGCGAGGATGACGATGGCGATGCTGTTCGCCGCCGCGATCTCGCTGCTGCTGGCGGCACTGGCGGCGACCGCGGGCGGGGTCCGGCTGGCACCCGCGCAGTGGGCCGGGCTGGCGCTGGTGAACATGGCCGGGGTGCTGCCGTTCGCGGCAATCGGGCTGTGGATCGGCACCCTGGTCGGCGGCAACGCCGCGCCGGCGCTGCTCAACGTGCTGTATCTGCCGATGGCGTTCCTGTCCGGGCTTTGGTTACCGCTGTCGATGCTGCCCGGCTGGCTGGCGAAGCTGGCACCGGCCTGGCCGGCCTACCACCTGGGCCAGCTTGCACTGAAGGTGGTGGGGCACGACGATGGCGGCCGGACCTGGGCGCACGTCGCGGTCCTGGCGCTGGCGACGGTGGCGTTCTTCGCCCTGGCCCGGCGACGCCTGCACGCCGGCGGATGACCGGCGGCATCCAACCCGAGGACCGCATGACCACCACCGGCCCTGGATCCGGACCCGAGCCGCTTCCCGCCTCCGCCGCCGCGCGCGGGCCGGGCCGCGCCGCAGGCTTGCGCGCGGCGCTCGTGCGCCTGCTCCGGCACGCGCTCTCGCCGCGGCCGGGATCGATCGCCGCGGCCGACCAGCGCATGGGCCGCTCGCCCTGCCAGGCGATGGTGCACGTGGTCTGGTCGGCCTGGCTGTTCGTCACCCCGGCGTTCGCCGGCGGCCTCGCCGGCTACACCCTGCGCTGGGCCGGGATCACCGCGGTGTCGTTCCCGCTGTTCCTGTGGCTGTACGCGATGACCGTGGTGCAGTCGCCGCGCAAGGCCTACGCGGCCGCGCTGGCGATGGTGGCGATGTGCCTGTTGCTGCTGCCCTGGTATCCGTCTGGCATGAGCTACTTCGTGTTCGGCTGCGTGATGCTGCAGCCGCGCAGCGGCCGGTCGCTGGCGCCCTACCTGCTCGCGCTGGTGGCGCTCAACGCGGTGCTCGTGGGCTACGCCCTGCACCTGGGCTATCCATGGCAGGCGCTGGTGTGGATCCCCATGGTCACCGCGATCGTCTGCGTGCTGGTGATGTTCGACCGCATCGGGCGCGAGCGCGACGCCGCCCTGAGCCTGTCGCACGAGGAAGTGCGGCGGCTGGCGGCGCTGGCCGAACGCGAACGCATCGGCCGCGACCTGCACGACCTGCTCGGGCACACGCTGTCGATGGTGGCGCTCAAGTCCGACCTGGCCGGGCGCATGCTCGAACGCGACCCGCAGGCCGCGCGCGCGGAGATCGGCGAAGTCAGCCGGGTCGCGCGCGAGGCGCTGGCGCAGGTGCGGCGCGCGGTCAGCGGCATCCGCGCCGCCGGTATCGCCGCCGAACTGGCCTCGGCCAAGCTGCTGCTGGAGACCGACGGCGTCGCCTTCTCCTACCGCTTCGACGAGGGCTTCAGCGACAGCGCGCTGCCGCCGGGCGTGGAGAGCGCACTTGCGCTGACGGTGCGCGAGGCCGCCACCAACATCCAGCGCCATGCCCGCGCCGGCAGTGCCGAGGTCAGCTTCACGCTCGAGGGGGACGAGGTGGTGCTGCGCATCGTCGACGACGGGCGCGGCGGCACGATCGTGCCGGGCAACGGGCTGTCGGGCATGCGCGAACGGCTCGAGGCCGTGCGCGGCCGGCTGCGCGTGGACACTGGCCGGAAAGGCGGCACCCTGGTCGAGGCGCGGGTACCGCTGGCGGCCGACGACGACGGAACGCGCACGCCGTGACGGCGCCACCGCGGGTCGAACTGCTAACGTTGCGCCCCATGCAGGCGCCCAGGTCCAACCGATGATCCGCGTCGTGCTGGCCGAGGACCAGGCCATGCTGCGCAGCGCGCTGGCCGCGCTGCTGGGGCTGGAATCCGACATCGAGGTGGTGGGCACCGCCGGCGATGGCGAATCGGCCTGGCGCGAACTGCAGCGGCTCTCGCCGGACGTGCTGGTCACCGACATCGAGATGCCCGGCCTCACCGGGCTCGAACTCGCCCAGCGCATCCAGCGCCACGGGCTGCCGGTGAAGGTGGTGATCGTGACCACCTTCGCCCGCGGCGGCTTCCTGCGCCGGGCGCTGGACGCGGGCGTGTCGGGCTACCTGCTCAAGGACGCGCCGGTCGAACAGCTGGCCGACGCGCTGCGCCAGGTGCACCGCGGCGGCCGCGCGATCGACCCGCAGCTGGCGCTGGAAGCCTGGAGCGAACCCGACCCGCTCAGCGACCGCGAGCGCCAGGTGCTGCGCCTGGCCGGCGAGGGCCTGTCCGCGGGCCAGATCGCCGGCCGCCTCAGCCTGTCCCACGGCACGGTGCGCAATTATCTGTCCGAGGCGATCGGCAAGCTCGGCGTGGGCAACCGGATCGAGGCCTACCGGCTGGCGCGCGAAAAGGGCTGGCTGTAGCGCCGGCGCGGGCCATCCCGCGGTGAAGCATGCCCTGCCCGCGGCGCGGGTCTAGACTCGGCCCACGTCCATCGGGAGCCGCCGCCATGTCGCGTTCCGTGCCAGTCCCGTTCCGGGTCATCGCCGTGCTCGGCCTGCTGTGGAACCTCTACGGCTTGGCGATGTTCTGGCTCAACCTCACCATCAGCCCGGAAGCGGTGGCGGCGCTGCCCGACGCCCAGCGCGAGATCACCCTCGCGATGCCGCGCTGGATCATGCTGCCGTTCGCCATCGCCACCATCGGCGGCGTGCTCGGCATGCTGGCGCTGCTGCTGCGCCGGCGCTGGGCCACGCCGCTGCTGCTGGCCTCGCTGCTGGCGCTGGTCGTGCAGTTCGTCGCCGTGTACGCGACCACGCCGGTATGGGCGCTGACCGGCGCGGCGGGCGCGGTGTTCCCGCTGCTGCTGTGGCTGGTGGCACTGGGGCTGTGGCTGTACGCGCGCCGCGCCGCCGCGCGCGGCTGGCTGCGCTGAGGCGGCTCAGCCGCCGCAGCGCGCCTTGAGCATCGCGTAGGCCGCGCGCAGGCCCAGCGCCTCGCCGCCGGCGGGGCGCCCGGGGCGGTGGTTGTCGTTCCAGGCGTACACGTCCAGGTGCGCCCACTTGGTGCCCTCGGGCACGAAGCGCTCCAGGTACAGCGCGGCGGTGACCGCGCCGGCCATGCGCGAGCCGGCATTGGCGATGTCGGCGACATGGCTGGTCAGGTAGCGCAGGTAGGGGCGCCACAGCGGCATCCGCCACAGCGGGTCGCGCTCGCGCTCGCCGGCCGCGAGCCAGTCGGCGGCGAGCGCGTCGTCGTTGGCGAACAGCGCCGGCAGGTCGGGGCCGAGCGCGATCCGCGCCGCGCCGGTGAGGGTGGCGAAGTCCAGCACCAGGTCGGGCCCGAGCTCGCCGGCCAGGGCCAGCGCGTCGCACAGCACCACCCGGCCTTCGGCGTCGGTGTTGTCGATTTCCACGCTCACGCCCTTGCGCGTGGCCAGGACCTCGCCGGGCCGGTAGGCGTCGGGGCCGATGGCGTTGTCCACCGCCGGCACCAGCAGGGTCAGGCGCAGCGGCAGCCGGCGCGCCATCAACAGTTCGGCCAGGGCGATCGCGTGCGCCGCGCCGCCCATGTCCTTCTTCATGTTGCGCATGCCGTCGGCCGGCTTCACGTCCAGGCCGCCGGTATCGAAGCACACGCCCTTGCCCACCAGCACCAGGTGCGGGCGGCTGCCTTCGCCGCCGGCGTCCCAGTCCAGGCGCAGCAGGCGCGGGGCGCGGTGCGAGGCGCGGCCGACGGCGTGGATCGCCGGGAAGCCCTGCTCCAGCAGGGCGTCGCCGACGATGCTGGCGAAGCCGGCGCCGTGGGCGCGGGCGATCGCGGCCATCTCGGCCTCCAGTTCGGCCGGGCCCATGTCCTGGGCGGGGGTGTTGACCATGTCGCGCACCCGCACGCACGCGGCAAGCACGTCGCGCACCTCCGGGTCCAGGGCCAGCGCCAGCCGCGCCGGCGCCGGGCCGCCGGCCTTGTAGCGGTCGAAGCGGTAGGCGCCCAGGCCCCAGCCCAGCTGCAGCGCACGCGCGGCGGCCGGTTCGGGCGCCGCGACCGGGCGCCAGTCGCCCCCGGGCAGCGCGGTGGGCGCGTGCGCATAGGCGCAGGGATCGAGCCGATCGCCGATCCCGACCACCGCGCCCGCCACCCCGCCCTCGCCCGGCAGCAGCGCCACGCTGCCGGCGGCGGCGGTGAAGCGCTGCCGCGACAGCCAGGCCTGCACCAGCGCGGGCTGGGCCTGCAGCCAGTCCTGGAAACGGTCGTGGCCGACGAGGTGCAGCGGCGCGGCGTCGGCGTCCTGGGGCGCGAAGCCCGGCGGAAGGGGGTGCTGGTCCATCGTGCAAGTTTGACCGAATCGGCCGCGCTTGCCCACGCGCGGTGGCCGGGCCACGGCGCGTTCGACGTTTGGACGGACGGGGATCGGTAGCAGATCGGAACATCTTGGACGACGTGATCGTGCGCTGGGGACCGCTGGGGACCCTCGGCGCGGAAGAACTCGCACAGTGGAGCGCGCTCGGCCGGGGCACGTCGTGGTCGAACCCGTTCGCCATGCCCGAGTTCGTGCTGCCCGCGGCGCGCTGGCTGGAGGGCCCGGAGCCGGCCGTGGTGCGCGTGCTGCGCGGCAACGCGTTGCTCGGGGTGGGCTGCTTCGTCGACCAGGGCCCGGACCTGTTCGCGCCGTTGCGGCGCCTGGGCAGCTTCCGCAGCCTGCACTCCTACCGCTGCGGGCTGCTGGTGCGCGACGGCGAGGACGACGTCGTGGCCCGGGCCCTGCTGCAGTCGGCCCGCACCGCGGCGCCGCGACGGCGGCACGGCCTGTCGTTCGAACGGCTGGCGCTGGGCGATCCGCTCAGCCGCGAGCTCGAGCGCAGCGCCGCGCGCCTGGGCGGCAGCTGGCACGAGCGCGCGCGCTTCGAGCGCCCGGTGCTGCGCCTGGACGCCGGCCCGGTGGAGGCGCGCGTGCCGGCCGCGGTGCGCAAGGACCTGGAGCGGCGCCTGCGCCGCCTGCGCGAGCAGGGCGCGGTCGAGTTCCGCCTGCTGCACGGCAACGACGCCGGCGAGGCCGCGGTCGAGCGCCACCTGCGCCTGGAGCACCAGGGCTGGAAGCGCGAGGCCGGCACCTCGCTGCTGGCCTGCGAGCGCCAGGCCGCGTTCTTCCGCGACATGTGCGCGCGTTTCCGCGCGGTCGGGGCAATGGTGTTCGGCGAACTGGTGCTCGACGGCCAGGCCATCGCCTCCACCAGCAACATCCTGCTCGGCGACACCCTGCACGCGTTCAAGAGCGGCTGGGACCCGGCGTTCAAGCGCTACAGCCCCGGCCGGCTCAACGAGTGGATGCTGATGCGGGCGCTGCCCGACGCCTGGCCCGGGCTGCGCTGCTTCGACAGCATGTCCGGCGAAGGCGGCTACATGGCCGAACTGCTGCCCGACCGCGAGCCGGTGGCCAGCGGCGCGTTCTCGCTGTCGCGGCCGGCGCGGTTCGCGCTGCACGCCGCGCGGGCCTGGCGGCCGCTGGCCTGGCGCCTGTCCAGCGACTGAAGCGCCGCTCAGGCCGGTTCGGCCACGCGTTCGAACCAGTCGGCCAGCCCGGCCAGCGAATCGAAGTGCAGGTCCGGGATCACGTCCTCGTGCGGCCAGCGCGCCTGCACCCGGTTGATCCAACAGCTGCGCAGGCCGGCGAGCGCCGCGCCGCGCACGTCGGCATCGACGTGGTCGCCCACGTGCAGCACCTCGTGCGGAGCGCAGCGCAGCCGCTCGCAGGCGGCGAGGAAGAAGCTCGCCTCCGGCTTCCCGGCGCCATGCTCGTGGGCATGCACCTGGAAGGCGAAGTGCTGGTGGATGCCGCAGCGCACCAGGTCGGCGTTGCCGTTGCTCAGCGCCACCACCGGCACCCGCGCGGCGATGCGCGCCAGCGCGTCGAGCGCGTCGGGGTAGAACTCCACCCGGTTGCGCTCGGCGTAGAACGCCTCGTACGCCGCGTCCACCAGCGCCGGGTTGCCTCCGCTCTCGCGCAGCGCACGCTCCAGGGTCATCCGCCGCAGCGCGCCCATGTCGTGGGCCAAGTGCGGGTTCTCGCGCCACACCCGTTCGCGCAGCGCGCGCATGGCCTCCACCGGGAACATCTCCGCGGTGGCCGGGCTGTGCTCGCGCATCCATGCGTCGAGCACGCGCTCGATCCGCGCCCCGATCGGGGCGAACGGCCACAGGGTGTCATCGAGGTCGAGGGTGACGGCGCGGATGCTGGCGTTCACGGCCCCATTGTAGGCCGGGCGCGCACGCCGCGCCCGCGCGCTACTCCAGCAGCCGCGCCCAGCCCTCCATGCCGTCGACGCGTTCGAGCACCAGCTTCACGCACACCAGCAGCGGCACCGCCAGCAGCAGGCCCACCAGCCCCCACAGCCAGCCGAACAGCATCAGCGCCAGGATCAGCACCAGCGGCGAGAGCGCCATCCGGTGGCCGAGGATGATCGGGGTCACGAGCTGGCCCTCGAGGGTGTGCAGCACCAGGTACACCGCGGCCGGCAGCAGCTGCTGCCAGAGCTCGTCGAAGGTGATCACCCCGACCAGCAGCATCGCCAGCACGCCCAGCAGCGGGCCCACGTAGGGCGCGAAGTTGAGCAGCGCCACCATCGTGCCCCACATCAGCGCCTCGGGCAGCGGGATCTGCATCAGGTACAGCGCGAAGGCGAACGACAGCCCGACCACGCCGTTGATCACGCTGATGGTCAGCACGTAGCGCGAGACCTCGCGCTCGATCGACTGCAGGATCTCGACCGTGAACTTCTGCTGCTGGCGCCCGGGCAGCAGCGCGATCGCGGCGCGCTGCAGCTTCTCGCCGTAGACCATGAAGAAGAACGCCAGCAGCACCACCGCCAGCAGCGAGGCCAGCAGCCGCGGCGTGGTGACCAGGTGCCGCCAGGGATCGGCCTCGGTGCGCACCAGCTGCGGCTGGCGCCCGGTCTGGCCGCCGGCGGCGCGGGCGAAGCTTTCCGCGGCCTGGTTGGCCTCGCGCACCGGCTTGGCCAGTTCGCGCAGCTTGGGCGCGAGCTGGCGCAGTTCGCCCGGCGCTTCGCGCGCCCAGGCCGCCGCCGAGGGCAGCATCAGGTAGCCCAGCGCGCCGGTCGCGGACAGTCCCGCGCACAGCACCAGCAGCGCGGCCAGGAAGCGCGGCACCCACAGCCGCCGCAGCAGCCGCATCACCGGGCTGCTGACCAGGGCGAAGAACATCGCCAGCAGCACCGGCAGCAGCACCGTCTGCGCCGCCCACAGGGTATAGCCGACCGCCAGCGTGGCCAGCACCACCACCGCGGCGGGCGCACGCGGCCGTGGCGGCGGCGCGCTGTCGGCGGGGTCGAGTGTCGGGGCGGTTTGCGGCATGGCGGGACCGTTGGAATGCCGGGCGAGCATGCATCGTCCCCGGACAGGGTCCCGTGATGACGCTGGCCGGGGATCGCCGCCGACGGGCGGCGCGGCGCGCCGGCTTCAGCGTTCGGACAGTTCGGTGGCGGCCTCGGCCGCGCGCGGCTCGCCGACCCACGGCGGCTCGGGCCGGCGGCGCGCGTCCGACGCCGGGCGCAACGCCGGTCCGGCCGCCGCCTCGCCCTGCCCCATGGCGGCCTCCGGGCCGGCCGCCTGTTCCACCGTGTCGGCCGCTTCTTCGGCCACCGCCCCGGCATCGTCGGCCGCGGCCTGCGCGGACTCGGCCGCGTGCCGCGCGCGCAGCGCGGTCACCAGGCCCGACAGGCTGGTGGCCAGCTGCACCCAGCGCGCCAACGGCAGCCCGCCGGGCGCGTCCAGCCCGCCCAGCTTGTCCAGCGGGCGGGCGCGGCCGACCAGCAGCCCGCCGACCAGGCCCACCACGAGGATCCGCCCGGGGGTCCAGGCCTCGCGCCAGGTCGTGCCCAGCACGCGCCAGTTGGTTTTCGCCCGCAGCAGCCGCGTCTCCACCCTGCGCTCGGCGCGGGCCACCTCCTCGCGCAGTTGCTCGAAGCGCATCACCCACCCCCCGGGCCCGCGCCCGTCGGGCGGGCGGCCGCCGCCGCGGCGGGGCGCGCGGCGTCCGCGCCGGGGCCGGGCGGCGGTTCGTCGTCGTCATCGTCGCCGGCGCCGTCCTCGTCGAACAGCCCCAGCCGGCTGAGCTGGCGGCGGGTGGCATGCATGCCCATGAGGTCGAAATAGCGCGACACCCGCCAGGCCGCGAACCCGGCCGCGACCAGGCTCATCAGCGCCGCGACCGCCAGCGACTGCAGCCACGACAGCCCCATCCGCTGCATCAGCGCGATCAGGGTGCCGGTGACGAACAGCCAGGCCGAGGCGCCGAACACCGTCGCCGCCCCCGCCCAGGCCAGGGCGCGCCCGAACGCGCTGCGGGCCAGCGCGAAGTCGGCCGAGGCCAGCCGCCGCAGCGCGCGCAGCGTGCCGCGGCTGGCGTCGAGCGCCTCGCGGCGCGCGGCGTTGATCGCGGCCAGGCTCTCGTCCAGACCGGGCGCCGGCCCGCGCCCCCCGTCGCCGGCGCCGGCGTCTTGTGGCGCATCCCCTGCCACGTCGCGGCGCTTACCTGTCGCCGCTGCGGGCGAGCTTGGCGATGATCCAGCCGGCGGCGAAGGCGACGCCGAACGAAGCGATCGGGCGCTCGCGGATCAGGTCGGCGGCGCTGTCGATCAGGTCGCGCCCCTTGTCCATCAGCACGTCCACCTGCTCCTTGGCCGCGCCGCCGCCTTCCTCGAGCGCGGCGATGCCGGCCAGCGCCGAATCGGCCAGGTCGGACTTGACCGCGGCACGGCCGACCTTGAGCTCCTCGCCGGCGACCTGGGCGGCGTTGCGGATCGCGCTGCCGGCGTCGGTCGCGGCGTTCTTCAGGTGGGCCCCGGCCTGGCCGAGGTTGGTCTTCATCGCATCGGTCGAACTCGGGCTCATCTGTCGTCTCCTCGGGAAAGTGCGCGTTGGGAGGGCCGGCGCGCGCGCCGGTTACTGCATGATCAGGTCGCCGACGCTGCGGCCGCGTGAAATGCGCAGCACCAGTCGGTCGGGGCGGTCGGCCAGGCTGTCGCGGAACCCGGCCAGATCGCGAAACTCGCCGGCGTTGGCGGCAAAGATGTAGTCGCCCTCGCGCAGGCCGTTGCGGTGGGCGCGGCTGCCGGGCTCGATCTTCTCCACCAGCACGCCGCGCGCGTTCGGGTTCTGCCGGCGCACCGCCTCGGGCAGGTCGGCCAGGGTGGCGCCGGCCAGGCGCTCGTCGTAGCTGGCGCCGTCGCGCGGCAGCGCGCGCAGGCGCGCGGTGAGCTTGAGCGGGCGGCCGTCGCGCAGCACGTCCAGGGTCACCGGCGTGTCGATCGGCTGCAGGCCCTGGAAGTTGCGCAGCGCCACCGGGCTGTCGATGCGCTGGCCGTTGGCGGCGGTGATCACGTCGCCGGCGCGCACGCCCGCCGCGCCCGCGGCCGAATCGCCGTACACGCGGGTGACCACCACGCCGCGCGCCTCGTCCAGGCCCAGCCCCGGGGCCAGGCGCGCGTCCACCGCCTGGGTCTCGATGCCCAGGGTGCCGCGCTGCACGGTGCCGGTGGCGGCCAGCTGCTGCATCACGTTGCGGGCCAGGTCCACCGGGATCGCGAAGCCCAGGCCGATGTTGCCGGCGGCGCTGCCGCGCGGGTTGAAGCTGGCGGTGTTGATGCCCACCAGCTCGCCGCGCAGGTTCACCAGCGCGCCGCCGGAATTGCCCGGGTTGATCGAGGCGTCGGTCTGGATGAAGTTCTGGAAGCCCACCCCCGGCACGTTGCTGCGGCCGACTGCCGAGACGATGCCCCAGGTGACGGTCTGGCCGACGCCGAACGGGTTGCCCACCGCGACCACGAAGTCGCCCACCTCCAGCTCGCCGCCGCGCGCCAGCGGGATCGCCTGCAGCCGCTCGGCCGGGATCCGCATCAGGGCCACGTCGGTGTCCGGGTCGGAGCCGATGAACTCGGCCGCCAGCGTGCGTCCGTCCGACAGCGTCACCGACACCTCGTCGGCGTTCTCGATCACGTGGTGGTTGGTGAGCACGTAGCCGTTGGTCGCGTCCACGATCACGCCCGAGCCCAGCGAGCGCGCGATGCGCTCCTGCGACAGCTCGGGGAACATGCGGCGGAAGAACGGGTCGTTGCCGAACGGGCTCACCTGGCGCCGCTGCGCGGCGTGCACGCTCACCACCGAGGGCGTGACCCGCTTGAGCATCGGCGCCAGCGACGGCATCGGCTGGCCGTCCACCGCGGCCGGCAGCGCGGCCACCGCGGGCGCTGGCAGGGCGCTGGCGGCCGCCGGCTCGGTCGCGGACGCAGGCGCGTGCAGCGCGTCGCGGATGGCGGTGGCGGCGAATCCGCCGAACGCGGCGGCGGCGGCGAGGACGAGCAGGGTGGGGGCTGGACGCATGGGCGGTGGGGTGTGCGTGGACGTGTCGGTCACGGGAGGGGACTACGTTACATGGGCGCCGGGCAACGGACGGGCAAGGGCCGGTCCGGGCCGCGCAGCGCCGCGCCGCAGTGCAGCACGACGGCCGGTGCGAAGTGTCGGCCCGGCGGCCCGCGGCCACCTGAACAGGGACTTGCCGGGCACCCGGCCACGGTCCATTGCGGCCTGGCCGGGCGGCCCGCACGGGAAAGTTGACTTCGCAAATCGCGGCGCGTAGCTTGGCTCGGCCCGCCACAAGATGTTGGGGTCAGCCGGTCCAGCCAGGCCCAAGCAATAGGGTTTGGGCAAAAAACCCGGCAAAACCCGCATCCCCGGCGACAGGGGGACCGCGCAGTGACAACACAGCGCCGGAACACAGGCACCCTTGAACCTTCCCGGTGGCCGCGCGCCTGTGCGGGCACCGCCGACCCGTCCACCGGCCCGCCTGCGCGGTACGGCGGCATCGACCCATAACAACCATAAAGACCGCGGCAGACCCCGGCCGGAGATCAGGAGACCACAGACGCATGAGTACGGTTCGTCTGGAAGCAGTGAAGACGCACGTGGAACGGGAGATCCCGATGCAGCCCGCCTCGCAGGACATCTGGGACAAGAAGTACCGGCTCAAGACCAAGCACGGGGTCCCGGTCGACGCCGACATCGACGGCACCTACCAGCGCGTGGCGCGCGCCCTGGCCGACGCCGAGGAGACCGACGAGAAGCGCAAGTACTGGTACGACCGCTTCCTGTGGGCGCTGCGCCGCGGGGCGATCCCGGCCGGCCGCATCACCTCCAACGCCGGCGCGCTCGAGCACAAGCCCGCCACCAGCACGATCAACTGCACCGTGTCGGGCACCATCACCGACTCGATGGACGACATCCTGGGCAAGGTCCACGAAGCCGGCCTGACCCTCAAGGCCGGCTGCGGCATCGGCTACGAGTTCTCCACCCTGCGCCCGCGCGGCGCGTTCGTGGCCGGCGCCGGCGCCTACACCTCCGGCCCGATGTCCTTCATGGATATCTACGACAAGATGTGCTTCACGGTCTCGTCGGCCGGCGGCCGCCGCGGCGCGCAGATGGGCACCTTCGACGTCTCCCACCCCGACGTGCGCGACTTCATCCGCGCCAAGCGCGAGGACGGCCGCCTGCGCCAGTTCAACCTCTCGCTGCTGATCACCGACGGCTTCATGCAGGCGGTGGAGGACGACGCCGACTGGCCGCTGGTGTTCCCGGTCTCGGAGAAGGAAGCCGGCGACATCGACTTCAACGACCCCCAGGCCGTGACCTGGCGCGACTGGCCCTACACCGAGGGCTACCTCACCCGCGACGACGGCATGGTGGCCTGCAAGATCTACGGCCACGTCAAGGCCCGGCACCTGTGGGACATGATCATGGTCTCGACGTACGACTACGCCGAGCCGGGCTTCATCCTGATCGACCGCGTCAACGAGATGAACAACAACTGGTGGTGCGAGACCATCCGCGCCACCAACCCCTGCGGCGAACAGCCGCTGCCGCCCTACGGCGCCTGCCTGCTGGGCTCGGTCAACCTGACCAAGTTCGTGCGCGACCCGTTCACCGACAAGGCCTCCTTCGACTGGGAGGAGTACCGCGAGGTCGTGCGCGTGTTCACCCGCATGCTCGACAACGTGGTCGAGATCAACGGCCTGCCGCTGGAGCAGCAGCGCGCCGAGATCCTGCGCAAGCGCCGCCACGGCATGGGCTTCCTCGGCCTGGGCAGCGCCATGACCATGCTGCGGATGAAGTACGGCTCGCCCGAGAGCTGCGAGTTCACCGGCCGCGTGGCCCGCGAGATGGCCGTGGCCGGCTGGGAAACCGGCCTGGCCCTGGCCCAGGAGAAGGGCCCGGCGCCGATCATGGACGAGCAGTTCGAGGTCACCCCGGCGATGCTGCGCAAGCGCCCGGAGATGGCGAAGGACGGCTGGCGCGTGGGCCAGAAGATCGAAGGCAAGGTGCTGCACGCGCGCTACAGCCGCTACATGCAGAAGATCGCCCAGGTCGCCCCCGACCTGGTCGAGCAGCTGGCCGAGACCGGCGCCCGCTTCACCCACCACAGTTCGATCGCGCCCACCGGCACGATCTCGCTGTCGCTGGCCAACAACGCCTCCAACGGCATCGAGCCCTCCTTCGCGCACCACTACAGCCGCAACGTGATCCGCGAAGGCAAGAAGACCAAGGAGAAGGTGGACGTCTGGTCGTACGAGCTGCTGGCCTACCGCCACCTCATCAACCCCAAGGCGATGCCGTTCTCCGAGGACCCGGAGGCGAAGCTGCCCGACTACTTCGTCTCGGCCGACGACATCACCCCGAAGGAGCACGTGGACGTGCAGGCCGCCGCCCAGGAGTGGGTGGACTCGTCCATCTCCAAGACCGCGAACGTCCCGACCGACTACCCGTACGAGGACTTCAAGGACATCTACCGCTACGCCTACCAGAAGGGGCTGAAGGGCTGCACCACCTTCCGCTTCAACCCGGCCGCCTTCCAGGGCGTGCTGGTGAAGGAAACCGACCTGGCCAACACCACCTACCGCTTCGAGCTCGAGGACGGCAGCGTGCTGGAGGTCAAGGGCAACGAGCAGATCGAGTACGACGGCGAGATCCACACCGCCGCCAACCTGTTCGACGCCCTGAAGGAAGGCTATTACGGCAAGTTCTGACGGCTCTTCTTCGCCGTCGGATCCTGGAGGCACACGGGAAGCTGCGACCAAAGGCCAGGATGGCCACACGGCACGCTCCCCGCCACGCCCTCCGGCGGGCACCGGGCACTCCCCGGCCGCCCGCCACGGGCGCCGGCGCATCCCGATGGAAGGGGCGCGCCGGGGACGGGAAAACGGCCCTCGTTCGACTGCTTGCGTGGCGCGCGCTTCGCGCTACATTTCGACCCACGGGCCCTGCCCGTGACCCGATTACCGCAACAAGAGCACACTGACGAGGAACCACCCATGAGCAACGGCACCGGGGTCACCGACTCCCTGACCCACGCCGCCGAGACCGTCGCCGAGACGGCCAAGGAGATCGGCAGCAAGGTCGTGAAGAAGGCGAGCACCGTGGTCAAGCGCGCGCGCAAGACCGCGGACAAGGCCACCAAGGCGGTGAGCAAGACCACCCGCAAGGCGAAGAAGGCGGTCAGCAAGCGCCTGGCCACCACCAAGAAGCGCCTGGCCGACGCGAGCAGCGCCGGCAAGCAGCAGGTGGCCGCGGCGAAGGCCAGGAAGAAGACCGCCGGCACCTCGACCGCGAAGAAGGCGGCGAAGAAGGCCACCGCGAAGAAGACCGCCCGCAAGGCCACGGCCAGCAAGGCCGCAGCGAAGAAGACCCCGGCCAGGAAGACGGCCACCAGGAAGGCCGCGACGAAGAAGGCCACGGCCAGGAAGGCCGCGACCCGCAAGGTGGCGAAGAAGGCCCCCGCCGCCCGCAAGGCCTCCACGAAGAAGGCGGCCGCGCGCAAGGCCCCGGCCCGCAAGGCCGCGGCCAAGCGCACCACCGGCAAGGCGCCCGCGAAGAAGGCGCCGGCCAGGAAGGCCGCCAGCAGGAAGAAGTAATCGCAATGCCCGCCCGCCCCCGCGCCGGGGGCGGGCACCTCCCCCCCGGAACCTCGTCCCCCGCAAGCCCCAGGATCACGCAATGGCCGTCAAGATTGAAAAGAAGATCACCGGATATTCCGTCGTCACCCCCGAGGACAGGGAGAAGGCCGCCGCAGGCGCCCCGGTGAAGAGCGAACCGGCCGGCGACGAACGGCCCAGCGCCGACGTGATCCAGATGCACGAGCGCATCGAGCGCCCCGACGTGCTGGTCGGCAGCACCTACAAGATCAAGTCGCCGCTGGTGGAGCACGCCATGTACGTGACCATCAACGACATCGTGCTCAACGCCGACACCGAGCACGAGCACCGCCGCCCGTTCGAGATCTTCATCAACTCCAAGTCGATGGAGCACTTCCAGTGGATCGTCGCGCTCACCCGGATCATGAGCGCGGTGTTCCGCAAGGGCGGCGACGTCACCTTCCTGGTGGAAGAGATGAAGGCGGTGTTCGACCCCAAGGGCGGCTACTTCAAGGCCGGCGGCGTGTACATGCCCTCGCTGGTGGCCGAACTGGGCTTCATCGTCGAAGAGCACCTCAAGTCCATCGGCCTGCTCCATGACCCGCAGATGAGCGCCGCCCAGAAGGCCCTGATCGCCGAGAAGCGCAAGCAGTACGAAGCGCGCTCAAAAAAAAACCCTGACGTAGCCGCTGCTCCTTCCCCCGCCCCAGCGGGGGAAGGCCGGGATGGGGACGGCTCCGTCGCGACGTCCTCCCACCACGAAGAAGACGTCGAAGTCACCGGCGACGGCACCAGCTTCCCGCCCAGCGCCACGATGTGCCACAAGTGCAGCACCAAGGCGCTGGTGATCATGGACGGGTGCGCGACTTGTTTGAATTGTGGGTATAGCAAGTGCGGATAGCTTAGGAACACCACTTGAGATTGATATAAGGGCCGGCAGTTCTTGAAGTACTGCCGGCCCTTTATTTCAAGTGGCAACCGTTCTGTTCGAAAGTTGCCGGAAATCGCTTCGGTCAGGAACCCAGGATGGACTCTTGCGAGAGGAGTTGACTTTGAAACTCATAAGCTCAATTCGTATCCAAGGCTTTCGATCAATCGCCGACGAGAAGTTGACAAGCTTAGATGGCCACGTTGTCTTCACAGGGAAGAATTCCAGCGGCAAGTCCAACGTTCTTCGCGCACTGAATCTATTCTTCAATGGCGAGACATCCCCAGGCGAACCAGTCGACTTTGACGTAGACCTCCACTTCCGGCCTTCAAGGAGACAGAAGAAGCAGATCTCAATTGAGGTGGAGTTTTCTCTTCCCTCCCAGTTTCGCTTTAGGTCCGGCCTTGAGTCACTCCAACGTCTTGGGTCCAACTTCAGCATAAGGAAGACATGGTCCCTCGATCGTCAACGCCGCCCCGAAGAATCAGTCACGCTCATCGCGAGCGGAGAAGAAGTCCAAGATGGTGACCGGATGGTCTCGGACTTCCTATCTCTGATCGTTTTTCGCTACATTCCGAACCGAACAGTCCCGTCCGAACTGCTCCGCGACGAAAGCCAAGCAATCGCCAGCGTCATATTCAAGAGAATGCGGGAATCCTCTCAGGCAGCTGACGTACTGAGAGGCCTTTCGGAGTCTGCAGAAAGGATCCTTAATTCCACGGCGTCCGCGCTAGCGGACTCGGGCGCGCCAATAACCAGGCCAAACATTGCCACAGCTGAGTCACTTGGCGGCATGCTTCGGATGTCCGGATTTCAAGCCGTTGGGCTTAATGGCGTCAAAGTGAAAGACGAGAATTGGGGCGCCGGTCATCAGGCCTTCTTTCTACTGCATCTATTGCGCGACATTGATACTGACTACACCCGTCAGTTTGGATGGAGGCAAGCCACCGTCTGGGCAGTTGAGGAGCCAGAATCTGGCCTTCATCATGATCTTCAGACTCGATTGGCAAAGAAGTTCATTGACTGGACCTCTGACGAAAGCAGACGCCTCCAAATATTCACGACCACCCATTCTCCCGTAGTCTCTATGTCAGCAGATCGTGGCTATTGGGTCGAAGTTGACGACACAACTAGCGTATTCCATCCGATGGCAACTCCTGCACTGGTTCGCGCTGCAGAGGAGCAAGGGGTCTCCACTTACTTACACCCTATACTCTCATATCCCTTCAGCCCAGTTGTCCTCGTGGAAGGCGATCTTGATGAGGCCGTACTGAACCACGTAGCGAACGTTATTGGAAGAGGCATCCTCAAGTTTGTCACATTGCCTAACCTGCAAAGTGACGAGTCGTCCGGGGTCGATTCCTTAATCTCTTACATAAGGAAGAACTCCCGGCTTCTGTCCCGGAGACCAAAGGATTGCCCCCTCTTGGTGCTTGTAGACTGGGAGGTATCAGAGAGTAGGATCAACACGCTCATACAGCACTACGGCGAACGTGGCGACAGATACGTTGTGCGCGCAGATCCGAGCTTCTGCTTCAATGAGCTCGGACCAACTTTTGTTGGCTTAGAGCGGTTCTACTGCCCTCATGTAATCCAAGCCTCTCATGAGGCAGGCGAATGCGCCGTTGCGTTCCCAGAGAATGGGAACCCCTGGTCCATTGAACGGGGTCAACTCATGCAGGCAAAGGGCCGCTGGGCCCAGCGCATGCTCAAGGTAAATGACGTGACCCGCCTATCGCCCTTGATCAAGCTCGTGGAACAAGTGTATGAGGCCGCCACCCAAGCGACGAATGACCAACTAAGACTCATCATGTAGCAGCGGGCGTAGCCCGGGCACAAGAGAGGGGTCAGGTTGGAGTGACCCGGGTTCTTCGGCCAGTGAACCTAGGGCACATTCCCCAAGCGGTTGAGCCGCTCTTCGTACTTTGCCGGCGATTGGTAGTCTAGGGCCGAGCAGTAGCGGGGTCAGGTTCAATTGTTCGCTGCGCCGCCGGCACGGAAACGGGGGAGGTGCTTCGCAATGTTCGGGTGGTTTCGCAAGGACAGGGCAGCCCCGGCAGTGCCAGCATCGGAACCCGCGTATCCCGCGCCGGCCGCGGCCGAGATGCGCTGGCGTTCCGACGCCACTTTGCCGATCCCTGATTGGGAGGCGATGGACGTCGCCGGTGGCGGCGCCAGCGATGCGTTCCTGCACGACTGGTATACCGCCGCCGCGCGGCGGTGGATGGAGGCGCTGGGGCGTGCGCTGCCGGACGGGCAGTATTCGCAGCGGGCCAGCGACGACTTCCTACTGCTGTCTTCCCTGCCCGACCGCACGGCCGACTTGGTGCTTGAGCGTTGCGAGCAGGCGCGGCGCGCGATCCGGCAGCGCCTGGGGTCGATCGGCAAGGACGAGGGATACGGCCCCCATGTGGTCGTCGTCTTCGCCTCCCAGGACAGCTACTACGCGTACCTCGAACACTATGGTCCTAGGGGCGACGGGCGCGCGCTTTCCAGCGGCGTGTTCCTCGATGCGGGGTACGGCCACTTCGCCTCCTGGCATGACGGGCTCGACGAACTCGAGCCGGTGGTGGCGCACGAGCTGACCCATGCGCTGCTCCGCCACCTCGACCTACCCGTGTGGCTCAACGAGGGCCTGGCGCAGAACGTCGAGCACGCGCTGGTCCCCGCGCTTGCGGACCCGCGCGTGCGCCTGTACACCCCGGCCCAGATGCATGCCCGCCACCTGGCGTGGTGGGACGCGGAGCGGATCCAAGCATTCTGGTCCGGCGAGGCCTTCCACTTCGGCGAAGGCGTGGAGCTGGCCTACGACCTGGCGGCCATCCTGTCCCGGCTGGCCGCCCGCGAAGACGCAGCGTTCCGCGCCTTCGTCGTCGCTACCCTTTGGGAAGACGCGGGCGCGCAGGCGGCCGAGCAGGAGCTCGGATTTCCCCTGGCCAACCTGGTCACGGCCGTGCTCGGCGAAGGCGACTGGGAGCCGCGTCCGTCCACATGGCGCCAGCCCGACGACCTCCTCGCCGGGATCGACTGACGACAAGGCAGCCTGGCTTCGGTTCGCCTCCGGGAGTCCTGCAGCGTCGCAGCACGGTTGTCGCGAGGCCCCGGATGCGGCCAGCGGCCTTGGCCGGGCTAGGATGTGGCGACGATATGCCGATGACTGGATAGCCCAGGACACACATGTCACTCGCTCGCCTCTACCGCGACTACATCGCCTGCCTCAACAGCCGCGACCTGTCCCGGCTGGGCGAGTTCGTCGCCGCGGACGTGACCTACAACGGCGAGCCGATCGGGCTGGAGGGCTATCGCCGGATGCTCGAGGAAGACTACCGGGCGATCCCCGATCTGCGCTTCGAGGTGCAGCTGCTGGTGGCGGACGGCTCTTCGGTGGCGGCGCGCCTGGCGTTCGACTGCCATCCGGCGGGACGGTTCCTGGGACTGGACGTCGACGGCCGCCGGGCGAGGTTCTGCGAGAACGTGATGTACGGGTACGCGGACGGGAAGATCGCCCGGGTGTGGTCGGTCATCGACAAGGTGGCCGTCGAGCGCTGCCTGTCGGAGCCGTCGCCCAGGTAAGCGAAGCAAGCGCACCTGGACAGCCTCGCCTCCATCGTTGCCACGCGTTCCCGGGACGGTGACCAGTGGCACAGCCACATCGCCGGCCATCGCTGTAGCGTAGGCGCATGGAGCTCCCGATGCGCGCGTTCCTGGCGGCAGCGTGCGGCGCGATGTGCAGCGCTGCGTTCGCGGCCACGCCCGAAATCCACACCGGCGACGTCGACCGTTTCTACGCGCTCTACGACGCCACCGGTGGACGCCCCAGCGTCGAGCAGCTCGATGCCTACCTCGCCGGGGGCAGCCAGCGCCTCCAGGAGTTCGCGCGCGCGCGCCGGGTGACGGGCGAGCGCATCGCCGCGCAGATCGCGTCCAACCCGGGGATGTACGAGCACGCGCGGGAATGCTTGCGGGTGCTGCCTGCGGTGGAGCGGCGGCTGCAGGCGGCGCTGGACACGCTGTCGGACCTGTATCCGGACGCGGCCTATCCGCCGGTGGCGATCGTCGTCGGCCGCGGCCGCCCTGTCGGGATCGCCGATCCCTCCGGCGCGACCATCGGCCTGGAGGCCTTGTGCGCCGCCGATTTCTTGCATCCCGATCCCGAAGACCGCTTCGTGCACGTGATCGCCCACGAGTACGTGCATACCCTGCAGGCCCTGGCCCGCGACGAGCCCGAGCCGGGCGACCCGCGGGCGACGGTGCTGCGCATGTCGCTGCTGGAAGGCGCGGCCGAGTTCGTCGCCGAGCTGGTCTCCGGCAGCGTGAGCAACATCCACCACGCGGAGTGGACGCGGGGCCGCGAGCTGGAGATCGAAACGGCGTTCCAGGCCGCCATGCACGGGTCCGACCTCGGACCCTGGCTGTACAACTACCGGCCCGGCCCGGACGAGCCCTACGACCTGGGCTACTGGGTCGGCTACCGCGTCGCGAAGGCCTACTACCTGCAGGCCGAAGACAAGCGTGCCGCGGTGGCGCGCATCATCGACCTGGACGACCCCGACGCCTTCCTGCGCGACAGCGGCTGGTTCCCGGGGATGCGGCTGGACGACGCCCGGGCCCGCTGACCCGCCCGCGCGGGCGCACTATGGCGCGACGGCCATGACGTCATACACCACCACCCGCTCCCACAGGTGCTCGCAGTCGGCGACGAACTGCTGGTGGATGGGATGGACCTGGTACGCGTCCTGCCCGGCCACGTCGTCGAAGAACAGGATCTCCGAGGCGCTGTAGCTGCCGTCGACAACGCCGCGCTGCTCGGTGTCCGCCGGCACCCCGATATGGATGCCGCGCACGGTGTCGATGCCCGCCAGCGTGCGCAACCCGGCGATCAGCTTCGCGAGGTCCTCCCTGGAATCGGGATTCTTCAGCCAGAAGAACACGTGGTGCACGACCGGCGGGAACGATGCCTTGCCGG
This sequence comes from Luteimonas wenzhouensis, assembly GCF_007859305.1. Lineage (GTDB taxonomy): Bacteria > Pseudomonadota > Gammaproteobacteria > Xanthomonadales > Xanthomonadaceae > Luteimonas > Luteimonas wenzhouensis. The sequence goes on along the minus strand of NZ_VOHE01000003.1, from coordinate 216,274 downwards.
CGGGCGTGGGCGCGGCCGCGCGGGAGCCGGTGGCGGTTGCACCGACCGCGAGGGCGGTGGCGGCGAGGATGACATCCCTGCGGCTGCGATCGGTCATGACCGGGTCCTCGGGCGGGGTGGCCTGCGGCCCACGAGTATAGGGTGCGCGACCGGCCCGATCCCTGCGGCACGCCCCGGTCCGGCGCCCGGCGACCGTGCGGCCGGGTCAATGCGGCCCGGGTGCCAGCGTCATGTCGCCCTCGCGCTCGCCGGCCACCAGCGTCCAGCCGGGTGCGAGCGTGAGGGTCCAGCCCTCGCCCGCCACCACCTCGCCCGCCAGCGGCGCGCGGTTGGCCGGCAGGGCCACGGCCGCCCGCTTGCGGTCGGCGTGCACCAGGGCGGCACCGCCCTCCACGACCACCAGCTCGCCCCAGGCGTCGGTCAGGCGCAGGCTGGGGTAGACCGTGCCGATGCCATCCAGCGTGGCCAGGGTCTGCGGGTTGAACTGGTAACTCGTCCTGGCCAGGGGCAGCACCAGCCGCGGGCCATCGACCAGGGTCGCGCGCCACGCGGCCACTCGTGCTGCACGCGCCTGTTCGCGCGCGTCCTCGCCCCGGCCCAGGCTGCCATCGCGGTCGTAGCGCTGCACCCGCGCGGCATGGCCGGCCGGGTCCGGGGGACCGATGCCGTGCGCCCTCGCGAGCAGTGCGCCAAGATCGGCGTCGGCATCGAGCCTGCGGTGCCAGCCGGGATCGGCCTGGTCGAGCAGCAGGCCATACGCGGGGCCGCTGGCATAGGCGAACGAACGCACGAAGCTGGGCGCGTCGAGGAAGCGGGCAAGGGCGTAGACCGCGTAGGCGCGGCGCTGCCCGTCGTGGGCCAGGCCCAGGCGAACGCCGGTGTATTCCGGGATTCCTTCGTTGACTTCCAGCGCGGACTCGTCGGCGGCGGCCTCGTGGAACAGGCGGCGGCGCTCGTGCCGGAAGGCGAGCGCATCGGCAATGCGGTCGCGCCTCGCCCCTTCGTCATCGGCCATCAGCGCCTGGGCGAGCGCGCGCCACTCCAGCTGCAGCAGGTAGCGGCCCTCCCGCATGTCGAGGTGGCGGTTGCCCGCCTCGTTGCGTGCCAGCCCCAGGTCGCGCTGGATGCGGTGGAACATCTCGTGCACCAGGAACACGCGCAGCACCCCTGGTTCAAGCGGCACCGGCCACACCAGTTGCGTCCACTCGGTGCCCGACCATTCGACGCGCGTGTTGGCCAGCATGACCTCCGGGGGCAGCTGGCCAACGAAGGCCCCGTCGCTGGCCTGCAACACGCCACCGCGATCCTGCTGGTTGGCAACCATGCCGCGGTCGACCGGGTCGACGATCATGATCGGCCCGCACAGCGACCTGCCCCACAACGCGCCGTCGTCGCGCTCGCACAGCCGCCTGGCTTCCTCGAACACGTACAGCGCGCCGGCCTGGCCCGGGCTTGCCGAGGCGGTAGACATCGCTTGCGTGACCAGGCAGGCGAACAGGAGAAGGGAGCGCGCACGCTTGCGCATGGGCGTGGGCCTCCGGTGTGGTGCGGCGTGGCGACGCGCACGATAGCACCGGGGATGGGCCGGACGGGCCATGGGGGAGGTGGCGCCTGTCCGGTCCGCACCATCTGCGGCGGCCGGGCCAGGCCTTGGCGGGGGGTTCGGGCGCCGCTGCCGGCGCCGGCGGCGGCGGGATCGGGTTAGGATGCGCCCGACACACCCAGGGGGATCCACCATGCACCTGCCAGGCCGGCGCCTGCTCGCCGCGTTGTTCGCATTCGCCCTGGCCGCCCCGCAGGCGGCCACCGCGCAGTCGCTCGGCACCATCTCCGGCCCGCAGGCGGCGGAGGTGCTGGCCGCCCTGGGGCTGTCGCCCGAGCTGGGGCGCGACCGGCATGGCGACCCGGAGATCATGTTTCAGCAGAACGGGCTGACCTGCAGGCTGAACTTCTTCGACTGCCGCAACGACCGCTGCGGTTCGCTGCAGCTGGAAGTCGGCCTGGACCTGGAGGCAGGCACCACGCCGCAGGTGGTCAACCAGTACAACCGGACGTACCGCTACGGCCGGGCGTACCTGGACGAGGACATGGATCCGTACCTGCTGTACGACTTCGAGCTGCCGCACGCGCGCGTGGGCGAGTACCTCGAAAGCCAGCTGGGGATCTTCGGCACTCTGCTGGAGCATTTCACCGAGGCGTTCGGGTACTGACGAGGGGGTCCGGATCTCTACCGCCGCGACCGCCGGCACGCCAGCCGCGCGGCGTTGCGCACCGCCGCGTTGCGCGCCGGCGCAGCGCGGTGTTGCCCACGCCGCACCAGCGTAGCCTGCGTGGCGGCGGGCGGGCCGGGATCACGACGGGGCAGGGGTCGGCGCGGCGGTGGCCGGACGCGGCCCGGGCCCGGCGCTGCCCGGGCTGGGCGCCCGATGGCGTGCATCCGTGCATACTTGTTCCTTCCCCGACCGATGCAGGCACGGCATGGCGGCGCCCGGCGACTTCTGGCGGTGGTTCTGCGCCAATGAACGGCAACTCAAGGACCGCGGCCATCCACGGCGCGAGGCCCTGGCCGACGAACTGCTCGAACGCCTGCAGCAGGTGTCCGAGCAGCTGTGGTTCGAGCTGGGCCTCATGAAGGACGGCAGCGGCCACCTGATCGTCACCGCGGAAGGCAACACCGGGGCCTTCGCCGACGTGGTGGCCCTGGTGGACGCGGCGCCCGCGATCGAGGGCTGGGAGATCACGGCGTTCAAGCCGCCGCGCGGGTTTGGATTCGTGCTCAACCGCTCGGGGATCGCCATCGATCCGCGGCAGGCGCGGTTCGTCGCGCTCGAGGATCCGGACGATCCGGGCTTCTTCGGCATCGAGGTGGGGTTCCCGCACTACGATCCCGCGCGCGAGGACGACTTCCTCGACGCGACCTACACCATGCTCGAGGTGGGCCTGGGCGAACTCGCCCTGGCCGAGCACGTCCACCACCTGCAGGTCGGCGCCCTGCCCGACGACCCGGAGTCCAGCGGCTACCTGCCCATGGAGCGGCTGGCCAGGCTGCTGCCCGGGCGCGTGACTCACTGAGCGCGGCCGGCGCGCCACGCGCCGGTTCGTATACTGCGACGGGTTTGCGGCGATGCCGCCGCGATGGGAAGGGGGCGATGTCGCGATCCTGGCCGCTGGCGTGGCTGGCGCTGCTGCTGGTTCCGGTGCTGGTCGTCGTCGCGGCGGCGTTGCTCCGGCGTCCGGACGGGGGCGCGCCATTGCGCCTGTCGCAGGTGGCCGGGCCGGCGCTGCTGTTCGCCGCGCTGGGACCACCGTTGGGCGGCCTGCTGCTCGGCATCGCGGCAATGCTCGTGCACGACGATCCCGAGCCGCTGACGATGCTGCTGTTCCTGCTGGTGATGTCCTACGTGCCGGGGATGGTGCCGGCCCTGGTCGGCGGCGCCTGCATGGGCGTGTTGCGGCCGCGGCTGGGCGCGGCGGCGCGCCCGGTGGCGGCGGCGCTGGCGTGCGGCGCGACGACCGCGGCATTCGGCGGCGGGGTGCTGGAACTGCGGTCGGAAGGACTGTGGATGATGGCCGTCATCGGCGCGGCCTCGGGCGCCGGGCTGGAGGCGGCCTGCCTGTGGCGCGGGCGGCGGCGCAGGCTGCGGGCGCGAACGATCCAGGCGGGCCCTCGCGCGCGCGCCTGAGGGGCCCTCCACCACGATGGCGGCGCCGGCCCCGATGGCCAGGCGGTGCATGGAGGACCGCAGCGGGCGAAGGCGCCCCGCATCCGCAAAGGCCGGGGCCGGCGGCGATGCCCGCCTGCCGGCCCGTTCCATGGCGTCAGGCGGTGCGGCGCGCGCGCGGCTCGGGGGCCGCCTCCGCGGACGCAGGCGCAGGCGCAGGCGCAGGCGCAGGCGCAGGCGCGGGCGATGGCCGCGCAGCGTCGGCCGCGGGCTGTTCCTCCAGCTCCTGCGGGTCGCGCAGGAACGCCTCGAGCGAATCGTCCATGGCCTGCATCCACGGTGTGTGGTGCGGCGGCGCGAGGGTGCCGGTGATGGTCGAGCGGTAGCGGCGGTCCCGGTAGCCGAGGATGTCCTCGCGCTTGTCGCGCTGCCACTGCTTGAACATCTCCGCCATTTCCTCGATGGCGAAGTCCGGGTAGTCGCTACGGTCGACCAGGTCGCGCACGTAGGCGGCCTGGAAGTCGATCTCGTCGTCGGCGCTGGCGCAGGCGTTCTCGCGCGCGAACCAGGCCTGGCTGTCGGCGAGCATCTCCTCGCGGCTGGGCAGCGCGGTGCGGCCCATGATCACGTCGCGCGCCAGCCACGCCTGGGCGTCGAACATGTTGAAGGTGTAGTACTGGTCCTGCATGCCCAGGTACACCAGCTTCGGGTTGTCGATCCAGAACACGCCCTTGTACAGGCCCTGCGGGTACAGCCGGTTGCGGGTGCGCAGGGTGAGTTCGTCGGGCAGGAACGGGAAGTGGTGCAGGTAGCCGGTGCACAGGATGATCGCGTCCACCTCGCGGCGGCTGCCGTCGGCGAAGTGCGCGGTGCGGCCGTCCACGCGGGTGAGCAGCGGCTTCTCGCTGAACGCCTCCGGCCACGTGTAGCCCATCGGCTGGCTGCGGTAGCTGAAGGTGATCGACCTGGCGCCGTACTTGTAGCACTGGGTGCCGATGTCCTCGGCCGAATAGCTGCTGCCCACCAGCAGCAGGTCCTTGCCGGCGAACTCGCAGGCGTCGCGGAAGTCGTGCGCGTGCAGCACGCGCCCCGGGAAGCTGTCCAGCCCCTCGAACTCGGGCACGTTGGGCGTGGAGAAGTGGCCGGTGGCCACCACCACCCAGTCGAACTCCTCGCTCACCATGCGGTCTTCCTCGAGCTCGCGCACGGTGACCGTGAAGCGGCCGGTGTCCTCGTGGTACTCCACCGAGTGCACGGCGGTGTTGAAGCGGATCTGGTCGCGCAGGCCGCTGCGCGCGATGCGGCCCATGATGTAGTCGCGCAGCACCGGGCGCGGCGGGTAGGACGCGATCGGGCGGCCGAAGTGCTCCTCGAAGCTGTAATCGGCGAACTCCAGGCACTCCTTGGGGCCGTTCGACCACAGGTAGCGGTACATGCTCGCGTGCACCGGCTCGCCATGCTGGTCCAGGCCGGTGCGCCAGGTGTAGTTCCACATGCCGCCCAGGTCGGACTGCTTCTCGAAGCAGACGATCTCGGGCACGTCCGCGCCCGCGCGGCGGGCGGCATCGAAGGCACGCAACTGGGCCAGGCCGCTTGGGCCGGCGCCGAGGACGGCGATTCGTTGGGTCATGCTGGTTGTCATCTCCACTACTCGTGGCGCGCCATGGGGCGCGCAAACGCCCGGCCCGGGCGGGCGGCACCCGATGGACCGCTGGAAAGACACGTCGGAATTCCCGACCGGAGCGCAGCTCCGTTCCTGCCGATATCGGGCATGGAGGTCCGCGCGCCGGGCATGGCCAGGGCGGCCGGAATGACCGCAAGTTCGCCAATCACGCGGCGAACGGCGACAAAAATGCGCGAAACCGTGGCCATTCTAACACGGCTCACATGCCCGCCTGCATGGGCGGTTGTGCGGCCTGCAGGTCGATGCCCCGCTTCTCGCGCCCGCGCGCGGGGGAGGGCCAGGGCTTGCGCACCTGGGGTCGTGGTGCGCGCGCGGGCGGTGGGCGGGGTCGCGGCTGACGCCGCGCCTACAGGGAATCCGGAGGGGACGGAGGGGCCGGCGAAGCCCGGGATGGCGGGGATGGCGGGGATGCGGCGGCCAGCGGGCGGGCGTGCGTAACCAGGGTGAGGAGCAGACCTCGCCCGGCTGCGAGATCGCATGGGCGATGGCCTGCGCGATCGCCTCGGGCTCGAGCGCGATCGTGCGGAACTGGGCGATCGCCGCGGCCGATTCGGCGTGGGTGATCGTGCTGGCCAGTTCCGATTCCACCGCGCCCGGATACACGCAGGTCACCCGCACCGTGTCGCTTTCCATGCGCAGGCCGTCGGAGATCGCGCGCACCGCGTACTTGGTGGCGCAATACACCGCGGCCGTCGGCATCACGAACAGGCCGCCGATCGAGGACACGTTCACCACGTGCCCGTGGCCCTGTCGCTCCATCACCGGCAGCACCGCCGCGATCGCGTTGAGCACGCCGCGGATGTTGACGTCGATCATGCGGTCCCACTCATCCACCTTGAGCGCGGACAGCGGCGCCAGCGGCATCACGCCGGCGTTGTTCACCAGCACGTCGATGCGGCCGAAGCGCTGCAGGGCATGCTCGGCGAAGGCCTGCACGTCCCCGCGCGAGGTGACGTCGAGCGCGCGGGCAAGGGCGGTTCCGCCGGCGGCGTCGATGTCCGCCGCCAGCGCCTCGAGCCGCTCGACGCGCCGCGCGCCCAGCACCACCGTCGCGCCGCGGGCGGCGAGGATGCGGGCGGTGGTCTCGCCGATGCCGCTGCTGGCCCCGGTGACCAGCACGACCTTGCCGTGGATGTTGTCGTTCATGGCTGTCCTCGTGGATTCGAACAGGGGAAGGGGACGACGCGTCAGCGCACGTCGCGTTGCGACCCGTCGCCGGTGTCGTCGACGTAGTCGAGGGAGCGGGTCATGGCGGTGTCTCGACAGCGGGGTACGGCGACCACGGTAGGCGCCGCAATCTGTCGAGAGAACCCGCCCACTGCTGGATTCCGCGGTTAGACTGGCTAACCAATGCCGCCCAACCTCAACCTCCTGCGCATGTTCCTGGCCGTGGCGGACGCGGCCAGCTTCCGCGCCGCGGCCGACGCGCTGGGCGTGACCCGGTCGGCGGTCAGCCAGGGCATCCGCCGGCTGGAGGATGCGCTGGGCGTGGCCCTGGTCCAGCGCACCACGCGCAGCGTGCGACTGACCGAGGCGGGCCAGCGCCTGCGCGACCAGGTGGCCGAACCTCTGCGCACCGTGGATGCGGCGCTGGAGGAAGCACTGGACGACGGCCCGCCGCGCGGCCTGCTGCGGGTCAACGTGTCGTCGATCGCCGAGCGTTTCCTCGCCGGCCCGCTGGTGGCGGAATTCGCCGAGGCCTACCCCGGCATCACCCTGGATGTCACCGTGAGCGACGACCCGATCGACCTGGTCGCCGGCGGTTTCGACGCGGGCGTGCGCCTGGGCGAGGTGATCGAACAGGACATGGTGGCGGTCCCGCTCACCGGCCCGCAGCGGCAGGTGGCGGTGGCCGCACCCGCCTACCTCGACCGGCACGGCGTGCCGCGGCATCCGCGCGACCTCGTCCACCACCGCTGCATCGGCTGGCGACCCGCCCCCGCGACCGCGCCCTACCGCTGGGAATTCAGCGAGGACGGCCGCGACTTCGAAGTGGACGTCGACCCGCAGGTCACCACCAACGACCTGCGCCTGATGCTGCGCACCGCGCTGGCCGGCGGCGGCATCACCTTCGGGATGGAGGAGAACTACCGGCCGTGGCTGCGCAGCGGCGAGCTGGTCGCCGTGCTCCAGGAGTACCTGCCGCCGTTCCCCGGCTTCTTCCTGTACTTCCCCGGCCGCCACAACCAGCCTGCGAAGCTGCGCGCGCTGGTGCAACACGTGCGCAGCTTCCGCGAGGCGGACGACGCCGGACAGGCCCGTTAGGCGCGCGGTCGCCAGCTCCGCGCCGCGCCCGACGGGGCGTGAACGCAGGATTCAGCCCGCGGGCCGCTTCACGCCACCGGAACGCCCCGGTCACGCCTCTTGGACGGCGCCACGCCCACACTTGGCCGGCCGATCCCCACAGGAGCCAACACATGAAGCAGTCCCGCATTCCCCTTGCCGTTGCCATGACCGCCGCCCTCGCCTTCGCCGCGGGCTGTGCCGACCGCGCCGATCCGGCGGTGGACGACCGCGCCGATGCCGCGATGACCGAGCCGGCCGACCAGGCCGCGACTCCGCCGGTGGGCCCCACCGACGCGCAGGCCGACCCGACCTATGCCGACGCCAATCCGGACATGGGCGCCCCCGACCGGCTCGGCGATTCCGACCAGCCGGTCGACGACACCTGGATCACCACCAAGGTGAAGTCCTCGCTGCTGGCCGACAGCGACGTCTCGGGCCTGTCGATCGACGTGGAAACGGTCAACGGCACCGTGACCCTGTCGGGTGAAGTCGACAGCCAGGCGCAGATCGACGAGGCCACCCGCATCGCGCGCGAGATCGAGGGCGTGGTCAACGTCGACAGCAGCCGCCTGACCGTCAAGGCGGACTGATCGCGACGAGCCCGCGGCACTGCTCCCGCGGCGCCACGCACGCACCGCCCGGCCACCAGGCCGGGCGGTGTTTTCTATGCGGCGGGCCGCAGCAGCCGGAGCCCGAACCAGTCGCGGGCATCGTTCCAGCCCGCGACCACCTCCAGGCCCGCATCGGCGGCGATGCCGGCGATGCGGGCATCGGTGTACTTCTGGCTCTGCTCGACGTGCAGGTGCTCGCCCGCGGCGAAGGCGAAGCGCCGGCCGGCCACCGTCACCACCTGGTCGCGCAGGCTCTCGAGCGTGGTCACGATGCGGCCCTCGTCCACGATGTAGCGCGCGCGGTGCGCGAACGCGTCCAGGTCGAAGTCGCTGCCCAGGTCGCGGTTCAGGCGACGCAGCAGGTTGAGGGTGAACTCGGCGGTGACGCCGGCGGCGTCGTTGTACGCGGCCTCGACCAGGGCCGGATCCTTCTCCAGGTCCAGCCCCAGCAGCGCGGCGCCGCCCTCGCCCATGGTGGCGCGCATGGCGCGCAGCAGGGCCACCGACTCGTGGCGGGTGAAGTTGCCCAGGGTCGAGCCCGGGAAGAACACCAGCACCGACGCGGCCGCGCGCGCAGGCCGGGGCAAGGGTACGGGGCGGGTGAAGTCGGCCAGCACGGGCAGCACCTCGATCGCGCCGAACTCGCTGTCCAGGCGCCGTGCGCTCGCGACAAGGGCATCGCGCGAGATGTCGATCGGGGTGTAGGCGACCGGATCCTCCAGCGCCTCGAGCAGCAGCCGGGTCTTGCGTCCGCTGCCGCTACCCGGTTCCACCACGTGCGCGCGCGGCCCCACGGCCGCGGCGATCTGCGCGCCACGCCCGGCGAGCAGTTCCAGTTCCACCCGGGTGAGGTAGTACTCCGGCTGGCGGGTGATGGCCTCGAACAGCTCCGAGCCGCGACGGTCGTAGAAGTACTTCGACGGCAGACGCCTGGGCGTGGCCGACAGGCCGCGCAGCACGTCGCCGGCGATGTCGTCGGGGCTGGGGTGGCGGTCGGTGAGTCGCGGCCCGCCGCTCAATCGGGATCCCTCGCCAGGCGCAGGCCGGAGAACTGCCAGCGCGCGTGCGGCGGGAAGAAGTTGCGGTAGCTCGCGCGCACGTGGTCGCGCGGCGTCGCGCAGCTGCCGCCGCGCAGCACCAGCTGGCCGCTCATGAACTTGCCGTTGTACTCGCCCAGCACCCCAGGCAGCGGGCGGAAGCCGGGATAGGGGGCGTAGGCGCTGCCGGTCCACTCCCAGGCGTTGCCGAACAGGTCCGCCGGCATGTCGGCCGCGGGCGCGTCGCGCGGTGCGACCGGGTGCAGCGACGCGTCGTCATCGGCGAAGTTGCCTTCGACGTCGACGCCGGCGGCCCAGGCTTCCCATTCGGCCTCGGTGGGCAGGCGCGCCCCGGCCCAACGCGCGAACGCGTCGGCCTCGTAGTGGCTGAGGTGGCAGACCGGCGCGTGCGGATCGCGCTCGCGCCAGCCGCCCAGGGTGAACTCGCGCGCGCCGTCCTCGTGCCAGTACAGCGGACGACGCCAGCCTTCGCGCTGGACGTGGTCCCAGCCGTCGCTCAGCCAGAGCGTGGGAGTGGCGTAGCCGCCTTCGGCGACGAACGTGGCGAACTCGGCGTTGGTCACCGGCCGGTGCGCGATCGCGTGCGCCGGCACCAGCACCCGGTGGCGCGGGGTTTCGTTGTCGTAGGCGAAGCCGGCACCGGCATCGGGCCAGCGGGCGGCGCCGATCTCCACGACCGCCTCGTCGCGGGACAGCCAGCGCAGGGCCTGCGCGGCCGCGCCTGGCGCGTGGGCCACCGCCGCCAGGTCCGGGCGGTAGGACGGCGCCAGCGGGTTGCACCACAGCGCGTGCTTGATGTCGGTGAGCAGCAGTTCCTGGTGCTGCTGCTCGTGGTGGGTGCCCAGCAGCAGCACCTGCCGCCGCGCCGGATCGAACGCGCCTGTCTCCAGGCCCCGCACCACCCGTGCATCGACCGCCTCGCGCCAGCCCAGGACCTCCTCCAGCGATGGACGCGTCAGCAGCCCCCGCCGCGGGCGCGGATGGCGCTCGCCGGCGCCGACGTAGTAGCTGTTGAACAGCACGTCCCAGCAGTCGGGCACGGCCGCCGGATCCTCCAGCACGAAGCGGGCGAAGAACCAGGTGGTGTGGGCCAGGTGCCATTTGGCCGGACTGGCCTCGGGCATCGACTGGACCTGCGCATCCTCCGCGCTGAGCGGCGCGGCGAGCCGCGTCGTGCGGGCGCGGACCTGGCGGTAGCGTGCGACCAGGCTGGCGCCGTCCACCATGGACGGGGAAGCCGGAAGGCTGGACATGGGCCGAGGCTAGCACCCGCACGCGTCGGGGCGGCGTCGACGGCCAGGCCGGGACCGGCCGGGCCATCGCCGGTTCAGCCGGCGGCGGCGGCTGCCACCGCGTCGCACAGGTACTGCATCACCGTCTTCTTCCGGGCCGACTGCCCGCCGTGGATGGTGAGCTGCAGCGAGACGTTGACGCTGTTGCCGTCCACCGGGGTGACGTAGCCGCGCAGCGGCGCGTTGGCGCTGCCGCCCTCGGCGCCACGCACGGCGTTGTTGGCGCGGATGTAGCCGTTCTTCTCCTGCGCCGCGATCACGTCCAGCCCCTGTTCGACCAGCTTGTCGCGCACGCGGTGGAGGGCGTCGGGATAGGTGGCGCCCTGTACCAGCGCTTCGGTGGCATAGGTGCGCCCCGACAGGAACGAGCCTTCGACGGTGAAGTTGCGCTCGCATTCGCTGGCGCCGGCACCCTCCCGCGCCTGCGCGGCGGGCGCGGCGATGGCGACGGCGACAGCGAGGAGCACGGCGGACGGGCGTGGGACGTTCATGGACACTCCTTGTTCATGGCCGGGAATCCGTTCCGGACGGGCGCACGCGGCGCGGCGGCGCGGGATCCCCGGTCGCCCGCGCCGGCGACAGTAGGCCACCGTCGCTGGCGGCAGGCAAGCCGGCCGGGCCGAACCAGGGCCACGATGCTCAACGCCGCACATGCCGCTGTCCGGGGCGCCAGGGCCCGGCGAAGCTGACGCCGCCGGCCTGCCGGCACCAGGGCCCGGATGCATTGCGGCCGTCGCCGCGGCCGCGCACGCGCGGTACCCCGGTCGCCACCAGTCCCGCCCAGGCGCGCTGGCGCGCGGCCAGGTCCGGGCCCAGCGCCAGCCAGGCGCGATGCGGCTGCAGCGGGCAGTCGCGCACTGGCACGGCATGGGCGCCATGACTGGACCAGCGATAGCGCGCCGGGTGCGCCACCAGGCCGGCGCGCACGGGCGACAGCTCGATCCAGCGCTGCCGGCGCAGGACCGCCTCGCCGTCGGGCAGCAGCAGGCTGTGCCAGCCACCGCCGCCCGCACGGTGCCGGCGGCGCAGCGCCTGCATCATCCGCGCGGCCTGGCCGGAGGCCATCGGCGTGAGCAGCAGGTGCACGCGACGCTCGAGCAGGACGTAGGCATGCAGGCTGCAGAACTCGCGCTCGGCGGCCAGGAAGAGTTCGCGCAGGTAGTGGTGGCGGTCGCCATCGCCGGTGAACCCCGTGCGCACCTGCTGCACGACGTGGCGGGTGATGCCCGGGAGTTCGAGCCAGTCCATGGTCGCCGCGTCCCTGCGATCGCCTGTCACGAGCGTGGCGCAGGCGCGGGGGGCGCGGTGTCGGGGGACGCCGCGTCGCCGCGTCGGAAAACGCCGCGGCGGCCGGGCGCGCCTCAGCCGTGGCCGGCCCGGCCGCAGGCGATCGCCGGGGCCGGCAGCGCCGGCAGTTCGGCCATCAGGTCCCCGCCCGCCACCCGGGTGCGGGCCTGGCCGCTGAGCATGCGCAGTTCCGCGGCCACGTCGCGCGCCAGCCAGCGCACGGCTTCGTCGGGATGCCCGCGCAGGTGGGACACGGCCTGCGCGTGGCGCTGGTTGCCGGTGACGCGCAGCGCCAGCAGCGCATCGAGCACCACCCCGGTGTCGTGGTCGGCCAGCATCGGCAGCGCCAGATCGGCCGCGGCCGCGTGCCGGGTCCGCGCCAGTTCCACCAGCGCCTGCTGCCGCTGCGCGGCCTCGCTGGCGTGCAGGCCGAGCGCGGTCTCGGCGACGTGCAGTTCGATCCAGCGGTTGTCGCCGCGCATCGACGCGACCTGGGCCAACACCCGCCGGATGTCCGGTTCTTCGCGTTCCAGGTACAGCGCGGCGATGGCGGTATCCGGGAGCAGCACCGGGTTGTCGGCCAGTTCAAACACGCCACGGCTGGCGACGGCGACGCCGTCGCGATCGCGATGGCGGTCGAGGAAAGCGGCAAGCTTGCCGCGGATGTCGGCCGCGCCGGCGGGCGGCGCCAGCAGCGACTTGAGCGCCCGTTCGGCATCGCGTCCAGGATCGGCAGGCCCCGGGGGCGGCACGTCGGCACGGGCGCCGGTCCGCGTGGCGACGGCGGCCGCGCCGGCGGGCACGAACACTGCCCCGGTCGGCGCCGGGGCCGTCCGGGGCATGCCCGCCGCGTCGGCGGCGGCCGGCGTGGCCCGGGGGCATCGGGCGGCGTCGTCGCGACCCGGGCCCATCGCCAGGCCCATCGCCAGGCCCATGCCGCCGGCGCCCAGCGCGGCGGCCAGGGCCAGCGACCGAAGCGATGCACGCGGCCCCGCCATGGCGCGCCTGCGCTCAGATGTTGTCGAAGCCGATCGCGCCGTTGCAGTGCAGCCATTCACTGCGGCCGTTGCCGCCGCCGCACTGGCCGTTCTGGTAGACGCCGGTGTTGTAGGTCTGGTCCTCGGCCTGGCGCACCTGGCCGTTGACGCTGATGTAGTCCACCTGCACGTCGCGGTTGGCGCCGTCGTTGGTGAACTCGACCAGGGTGCCGCCCGAGGCCGATGTGGTCACGGTGTAGTTGTTCATGGTGGTGCCGAGCGTCCAGGTGGCGATGGTCTGGTTGTTGACCTTGAAGTTGATCACCTCGCCGCCGCTGGTGCCGCGCGCGCGCACCACGATGGTCTTGCTGCCGCCGTTACCCGGAGGCGGGCTGCTGCCGCCGGAACTGACGGTGATGTCGCTGCTGCCCGAGCTCTGGTAGCCCTCGGTGGCCAGCACCATGTAGTCGTGGCTGCCCAGGTTCAGGCCGCGGCTGGCCCAGTAGTTGAAGTGGTTGGCCACGGTGATGGTGCCGGAGATGTTGCCGAAGCCCTTCTTCGGGTTGCGCACGCTGAAGTACTGGTAGAACGTGCTGTTGTTGCCTTCGATCGAGGGCGCGTTCTGGCGCAGGCAGCGACGCACGTTGTAGGTGGCGCCGTCGCTCTGGAAGCTGCCGAAGTCCTGTCCGCCCGCGCAGTTGGCAGGGTTGTAGGAGCCGTAGCTCTCGATCACGTAGTACTCGATGAGCGGGTTGCGGGTCCAGCCGTACAGGGCCAGGTACGAGTTCTGGCTGTTGTTGACGCCGTAGTAGCCGGAGTAGTTCACCACCCGCGGGCCGCCCGGGTTCCAGCCCTTGCCGCCAACCCAGTTGTTGGTGCTGTTGTTCCACTGCGAGCTGTAGCGCCCGCCCGGATGCAGCGTCATCGACGCACTGCCCGAGTCCTTCCAGAACGTGTAGTAGTAGCCGTCGTGGGTGCCGGTGGCGTTGTTGTTGAGCGTCTGCGCCTGGGCGGCGCCCGGGGCCATGCCGGCTCCGCACAGCAGCGCGGCCGCGAGGGACAGGGCGTGGTGGCGGTGGGTCCTTTGCATTGTCGACTCTCCTTGGCTTCCGCCCGGGCCGCGAGGTAGCGCTACCATCCGGCGTCGACGGGCGAGGGATGCCCCCGGGGAGCGGGGGCGGGCTGGTGTCGTCCCGGATAGCGCGCCGCTGCCGGGCTCTCGGTTGCAGCGGGTCTAGGTCCCGCGCAGGGACTGCTGCGCCCGCGCCGGAACCTGGCGCGGACGCCGCCACCGCCGGTCGGACGCCGGGGCGGGCGGGCGGCGGTGCTCCACGTCGAAAATGCGAAGCGCCACCTCGGCCCGCACCGGGGCGTAGAGCCGCCGGTCGATCACCCGGGACACCTCGTCCCAGACCGGCGAGTCGAACACGCCACGGCAGTCGTCGCTGACGTGGCGGCAGTCGCCGTGGCGCTTGTAGACCTCGATCGGCGGTGTGAAGCCCTTGGGGACGACTACGAACGTGCCGTCGCGGCATTCATACAGGGAATACAGCATGGCGCCTCCTTGCTGCGGTGCTGCGCGGAGCCGCGGAACGGGGCGGCCTCGCGCCGTCGGATCCTGGTCTCGATGGACCCATGATCAACATACGCCCCGGATCGTTCAGCGGGCGTCAAGGTTCGGGTCACGGGCGCCCAGGCGGGCGTCCAGCGGCCGTCGCGGGATGCGGGAGCCTCCGTGGCCCTTGCTCCGCCCGTCCTCAGTTCCGGCCATGGCGAGCTGGCGGTGGACCTCGACGGACCCGGATCCGCACGTCCTGGCCGCGACACGGGCGCCGCGCAGCGCCTCCGTGACCGGCCGCGGCCATGCCGGAGAGGCAGCGACTGCGCTACCGTGCGCCGATGAACACCGCACTGCCGATTCCCCTGCCCGGCGCCCGCGCCGGCGGCGACGGACTGGACCCTGCCGCGCTGGAGGAACTGCGCCAGGCGCACACCCTGCTCGAGACCCCCGGCCTGGCCGCGCAGCTGGCCAACGCGGTGGGCGCGCCGCTGGAGTACGTGATGACCCGGCGCCTGCCCGTGCCGGCCACCCGCCTGGTGAACGCGCTGGTGCGCTCGGCGCTGCAGCAGTCGCTGCGCGCGGCGGTGGCCACGCTCGATCCGGACCAGCGGCGTCCGCCGCGCACGCGGACCCATACCCTGGTCGCCGCCGCCAGCGGCGCGGCCGGCGGCGCGTTCGGCCTTGCCGGGCTGGCGGTGGAGCTGCCGGTGACCACCACGGTGATCCTGCGTTCGATCGCCGAGATCGCGCGCGCCCAGGGCGAATCGCTGGACGATCCCGCCACGACCCTCGCCTGCTTCGAGGTGCTGACCATGGGCGGGCGCAGCAGCAGCGACGACGGCGCCGAGTCGGGCTACTTCGCCGCGCGCGCGGTGCTCGCGCAGCAAGTCGCGGCGGCGGCCGAGTACGTGGCCGTGCACGGCCTGGTCGGCAAGGGCGGGCCGTTGATCGTGCAACTGCTGTCGGCGATCGCCTCGCGGTTCTCGGTCAACGTGAGCCAGAAGCTGGCGCTGCAGGCGGTGCCGCTGGTGGGCGCGGTCACCGGCGCCACGCTCAACACGCTGTTCATGCGCCATTTCCAGGCCATGGCCCAGGGGCACTTCACGGTGCGCCGGCTGGAGCGCCGTTACGGCGCCGACGTCGTGCGCCGCGCCTACCAGGCGCTGGGGGACGAGGCCGGGGATCGTCCCGCGGCCTGAGCGCGGCGGTTTGCGCCCCATCCGGGCGGATGCTAGCGTCGGCCGCGAGCCACCAGGTCGCAAGGCGTGCCAGGCGAAGACATCACCCAGCTGCTCGCGCAGGCGCGCGATGGCGGAACAGCGCGCATGGATGCGGTGTTCGAAGCCCTGTACCCGGAGCTGCGGCGACTGGCCGGTTCGCGCATGGCCGGGCGCGACTCCACCCTCACCCCGACGGTGCTGGTGCACGAGCTGTTCCTGCGCATCAGCCAGGGCGCGCCGCTGTCGGTGGTCGATCGCCAGCACTTCTTCGCCGCCTCGGCGCGGGCGATGCGCTGGATCCTGGTCGAGCACGCGCGCCAGCGCGCCACCGGCAAGCGCGGCGGCGACCAGGTCATGGTCAGCCTCGACGACCGGATCCCCGACGCACCGCAGGCGCGCACCAGCATGCTCGCGCTGGAGCAGGGCCTGCAGGCGCTGGACGCCATCAGCCCGCGGCGGCGCCAGATCGTGGAGCTGCGCTGGCTGGCGGGCATGGAGTTCGCCGAGATCGCCTCGATGCTCGACATCTCCGAGCGCACCGTCTACCGGGAATGGGACCGCGCGCGCGCATTCCTGCAGGCGATGCTCGATGACGAAGCGGGCGGCGGGGCGTGCGATGGAGCCTGACAAGCTGGCGCAGTGGCGGCAGGCCGATGCGCTCTTCGACCAGTGGCTGGACCTGCCCGGAACCGGTCGCGAGGCCTGGCTGGCGGCCCTGGACGCACCGGAGCCGGTACGCCGCCGGCTCGAGCAACTGATCGCCGCGCACCTGCGGCCCAGCGCCGCGCTCGATCCGGCCAGCGGCGGCCTGGCCGGCCGGCGCCTGGGCGGATGGACGCTGGAGGAGGAGCTGGGCCGCGGCGGCATGGCCGTGGTCCACCGCGCCTGGCGCGAACGCGGCGTGGCGCGCCAGCAGGCGGCGCTGAAGGTGCTGACACTCGGCGCGCTAGGCGCCGCGGGGCGCGAGCGCTTCCAGCGCGAGACCGAGATCCTGGCCCGCCTCAACCATCCCAACGCCGCCGCGCTGGTCGACTCGGGCGTGGCCGACGACGGCACCTGCTGGCTGGCGATGCCGCTGGTGGAGGGCGAACGCATCGATCGCTGGTGCGATGCGCACGCGCCGGACGCACGGGCAATCGTGCGCCTGTTCCTGCAGGTCTGCAGCGCGGTCGCGTACGCGCACCGCAACCTCGTCATCCACCGCGACATCAAGCCATCCAACGTGCTGGTGGACGATGCCGGGCACGCGCGCCTGCTCGATTTCGGCATCGGCCAGTTCGCCGACGCCACCGGCGAGCGCACGCACACGCTGTGGCGCGCGCTCACGCCCGGCTACGCCGCGCCCGAACAGCTGCGCGGCGCCCCGCCCGGCACGCCGATGGACGTCTACGGCCTCGGCGCGCTGCTGCACCGCCTGCTCACCGGCCGCACCCCGCAGTCCGGCGCCGCCGACGGCCAGGCCACCGCCCGGCCGTCGCTGCTGGTGCGCGAGGCCTCCGACGCCTACCACCGCCACTACGTGCCGCTCAAGAGCGACCTCGATCGCGTGCTGCTCAAGGCCCTGGCCGAGGAACCCGAGCAGCGCTACGCCACCGCCGACGCGCTGGCCGACGACCTGCGCCGCTGGCTCGACGGCCTGCCGGTGCTGGCGCAGACGCCCGGCGCCGGCTACCGCCTGCGCAAGTTCCTGCGTCGCAACAGGCTGGGCGTGGCGGCTTCCGTGCTGCTGGTGGCGAGCGTCGCCGGTGGCGTCGGCGCGACCCTGTGGCAGGCAGGCCAGGCGCGCCGCGAAGCCGAAATCGCCCGCATCCAGGAACGGCGCGCGACCGCCGCGCGCGATTTCATGGTGCAGCTGTTCGAGGCCAACGACCCCAATGCCTCCATCGACGGCCCGCTCACCGCGCGCGACCTGCTCGACCAGGGCGCGCACCGGATGAGCGGCGCCTTCGGCGACACGCCGGCGCTGCGCGCGGAGATGCTGGTCCTGCTCGGCGACCTGTACCGGAGGATCCAGGAACTGGACGCCGCCGAACCGCTGCTGGCCGAGGGCATCGCCCTGGCCGGGGAAACCGGGGATCCGGTGCTGGTCATCCACGCCAGGTTGGGCAAGGGCCTGCTGGACGCGGCGGCCGACCGCCATCTGGAGGCATTGGCCGAATTCGATGCCGTCGAGCGCGCGCTCGAGGGACTCGGCCAGGTCCCCGGGGACCGGCACGGCCAGCTGGTGATGCACCGCAGCCGCGCGCTGACCGACGTGGGCAAGGTCCCCGAAGCGGCCGCCTATGCCGAGGCTGCGCTGGCGCGCGCGCGCAACGAGCCGGCGCTGCCGCCGGAGGCGATGTTCTTCTACCTGCGCGCGCTGGCTGCGGCCCTCTCCGTGCAGGGACACGAGCAACGCGAGGAGGCTCTGCTCGAAGAAGCGCTTGCCTTGCAAAGCCTGGACAAGCTCACGCCAACCGAGCGGCTCCCGGTGCACGCCAGCCTGGCGGGCGCGGCCCTCGGGCGGGGGGACCTGGAAGCGGCGCTGGAGCGGTCGTCGGAAGCACTGGCGCTGGCTCGCAGGGTGTACCTTCCGGACCATCCCGCGCGCGCCTCGCTGCTGGACCTGCACGGCGTCATCCTGACCCACCTGGCGCGGTTCGACGAAGCCGTCGAGGCGATCACCGAGTCGATCGCGATCCGGGAAGCCTCGCGTTCCCAGGGCTCCTCCCTCGCCGCCGCCTACAACAACCTGGCACTGGCGCTCGACAATGCCGAACGCGATGCCGAGGCCGAACCGCACATGATCCGCGCCATGGAGCTGGCCGGCGAGGTCTTCGGGAGGGACGATCCGCGCTACGCGATCGCCGTCGCCAACCTCGGCAACCTGTACCGCCAGTCCGGGCGCCACGACGAGGCCGAGACGCTGCTGGACCAGGGCCTGCGCATGCGCCGCGAAATGCTGGGCCCGGACCACCCCTACGTCGCCATCGGCCTGGTGCAGATGGCGCGCCTGCGGCTGCGCCAGGGCCGCGCCGCCGAGGCGCTCGTGCTCGCCGGGCAGGCCAGCGCGATCTACCGCAACGCGGAGCACAAGGATCCCCGCCGACTGGCGTCGACCGACGAGGTGCGCGCCGTGGCGCTGGCGGCGCTCGGCCGGGTGGACGAGGCCGAAACCCTGTTCGAGCAGGCCATCGCCGATGCGCGTGCCGCCGGCGTCGACAACGGCGTCGAGTGGCCGCGGGTGATGGCCGCGCGCGCCGAACTGTACGCCAGGCACCGTCCGGCGCACGCGAAGGCCGCGGTCGAAGACGCGCTCCGGGCGCACCTGGAGATCTATGGCGAGTCGCATCCGGGCACCCTGCGGATGCACGAACTGGCCGCCACGCTGCGCTGAGTGCCGGTACCGGACATTCCGCCGGCACCCCCTGTCAGTTCC
This sequence comes from Luteimonas wenzhouensis, assembly GCF_007859305.1. Taxonomy (GTDB): domain Bacteria; phylum Pseudomonadota; class Gammaproteobacteria; order Xanthomonadales; family Xanthomonadaceae; genus Luteimonas; species Luteimonas wenzhouensis. The sequence continues at coordinate 197,218 of NZ_VOHE01000003.1, read as the reverse complement.
CGACCGCGGATCTCGTGGATGGACGTCCGCGCCTCGAGCAGGCATGCGGCACGCATCCAGCCAATCGAACCAGGAGATCCACGGCATGACCCCGAATTCCCGTACCCTGCTGCCGCTCGCGCCGCTGGCGCTGGCTATCGGCCTGACCGTCGCGGTGCCCGCGGCCAGGGCCGATCCCGCCGGCCCCGGCTGCTGGACGTTCAACGACGCCACCGGCGCGTGGGAGCAGAGCGGCGACACCCTGATCCGCACCCAGGGCAACGAGCACGGCGATCGCAACAGTACCTGCAGCCCCGCCGCCAATGCCTATGGCCGCGGCAACAACGCCAGCGCCGTCGAGAGCAACGCCTTCGGCTACGGCAACATCGCCCGCGCCACCCGGGCCAGCGCGTTCGGCTGGGGCAATACGGTCAGCGGCGCCGGCGACTCCAGCGCGTTCGGCGCGCGCAATACCGTCGACGGCAATTCCAGCAACGCCTTCGGCCGCAGCAATACGGTGACCGGGAGCAACAGCGGCGCCTTCGGCGCGGCCAACGAGGTCGCCGGCGACAATGCCGCCGGCTTCGGCCGCGACAACACCGCCAGCGGCTTCACCGCGATGGCGTTCGGCATCGGCAACACCGCCAGCGGCACCGGCGACAGCGCGTTCGGCTCCAACAACACCGCCAGCGGCGGCAACAGTTCCGCGTTCGGCCGCAACAACGACGCGGGCGGGCAGCTGAGCGTCGCGTTCGGCTTCCAGAACACGGCATCGGCCATGGGCAGCGTGGCCGTCGGCAGCAACAACAGCGCCACCGCCGTTGTGTCCATCGCGATGGGATCAAGCAGCAGCGCCAGCGGCGCGGGGGCCGTGGCGGTCGGATCGGGCGCCGAGGCGAGCGGCATCAGTTCGAGCGCCTTCGGCGACGCGGCCACCGCGGAAGGGCGCTACAGCGTCGCGATCGGCTACGAGAACCGGGCCGCGGCGGACGACACCGTCGCCGTCGGCCGCAATGCCCGGGCGCTCGCCGCGGACGGCATCGCGATCGGCCGCAACACCGAGGTCGGCTCCGCGGCCGCCAATGCCGTCGCGATCGGCAACGGCGCGGTAGCCACCGAGGCCGATACCGTGTCCTTCGGCGACGCGGGCAGCGAGCGGCGGCTGGTCCGCGTCGCCGCCGGCACGGCAGCCACCGATGCGGTGAACGTGGCCCAGCTGCACGCGATGGGCAGCACCGTCGCGTCCTACCTCGGCGGCGGCGCGGCGTTCGCGGGCGGTGCCTGGACGGCGCCGGCGTTCGTGGTCCAGGGCAGCAGCCACGGCTCGGTGGGCGATGCGTTCGCGGCCGTCGATGGTGCGCTCGCGGGCCTGGACGAACGCGTCGGCATTCTCGAATCCACGCCGGGCGGCACGCCCGGGCCGCGCGGGCTGAGCGCCTACGAGGTGGCGGTGGGCAACGGCTACACCGGCAGCGAGGACGACTGGCTGGCGTCGCTGGTCGGACCGCCCGGCCCCGCCGGCGGCGGGGACGGCCTGACCGAGGCGCAGGTGCAGGCCATTGCCGGCGAGGTCTCCGAGGCGGGCGACACCGCCACCCTGGCCTCGGCCGGTGCGTATACGGACGAGCGCGAAGCGGCGATCCGGGAGGACATGGACAGCGGCGACGTGACCACGCTGACCTCGGCCAACCGCTACACCGACACCGCGATCCAGCAGCTGATCGGCTTCGACGCGGGCGGGCTCAACGACCGCATGACCGTGCTGGAGGACCGCTTCGACCAGCTCGACCGCCGCCTGCACCGCCAGGACCGCCGCATCGACCGCATGGGCGCGATGGGCACGGCCATGCTCAACATGGCGATCAACGCCGCGGGCGCTGGCAGCGAACGCGGGCGCGTCGCCGTGGGCGTGGGCTTCCAGGGCGGCGAGCGCGGGCTGTCGGTGGGCTACGGCAAGCGCGTGGGTCGCGCGTCGTTCTCGCTCGGCGGTGCGTTCAGCGGCGACGAGCGCTCGGCCGGCCTCGGCTTCGGCATCGACCTTTGAGCACGCCCCGGCAATGCCGGACGCACAGGCCCCCGCCCCGGCGGGGGCCTCCCGGACGCCCGTCACCCGCAACCGATCCGGCAGCATCCATCGGCCGCCGGCCTTTGTGTTCACGCAGCCGTGCGCGCCAGGCTGCCAGCCTCGCCACCATGGGCAGGGCCAGGACCGCGATGCAGCCGTACCGCTCGACCGGGGGCGACTCGGGCATCGTCGCCTACGCTTGCGGGCCGGGCTGGATCGACATCCGCTTCCGGCGCGGCGGCACCTACCGCTACGACGCGCGCCACCCCGGCGCGCTGCACGTGATGCAGATGCAGCGCCTGGCCGAGGCCGGCACCGGACTGAACACCTACCTCAACCGCTACGTCCGCGACGACTACGCCGCACGCCTGGACTGAGCGGCGCGCGATGATCTCCAGGCCCTGCCTGCCGTGCTGGTCGCGCACCCGGTCGCGCGCGCCTGGATGATCGGACCCGGACGCCGGCCGGGGAGTGCAGCGGTGTGCAGGCGCCGAAGGCCTGTGCAGCGATGCGCGGCACGGCTCCCGCCACGAGCGATGGACGATACTGCGCACGCCCCTTGCGCGATGGCCGCAGTGCCGGCGCGGTCGCCGCGCCACCCCGGCGATCGAGGAGCCGCCAATGAGCCTGACCGATGCCTACGACCCGGAGAACATCTTCGCGCGGATCATCCGCGGCGAGGCGCCCTGCTACCGGATCTACGAGGACGACGACGTCCTGGCCTTCCTGGACCTGTATCCGCAGTCCTTCGGCCACACCCTGGTGATCCCCAGGCGCTCGGCCGCCTGCAACCTGCTCGACGTGGACACCGATGCGCTGTGCAAGGTGATGGTGGTGGTGCAACGGCTGGCCCGCGCGATCGTCGACGAGCTGCAGCCCGACGGCGTGCAGGTGGCGCAGTTCAACGGCGCCGCCGCGGGACAGACCGTGTTCCACATCCACGTGCACATCGTCCCGCGCTACGCGGGACAGGACATGCGCGTCCACGCCGCGCAGCAGGGCGACCGCGGCGAGCTCGAACAACTGCAGGCCAGGCTGGTCCGCCGGATCGCCGCCGGCGCGTAGCGCACGCACGCGTGCCGTGACGGGTATCGCCGCGGAGCGCCCGCGCGAAACCGCCCCGCGAAAAAGCACGGACCCCGGGCGTCGCCGCCCGGGGTCCGGTGTCGACCGCGACTGCGGTCCAGGCTTGGCGCCAGGCTTACTGCGCCTGGACTTCCTCGGCCTGCAGGCCCTTCTGGCCCTGCACGACCTTGAACGACACCTGCTGTCCTTCCTGCAGCGACTTGAAGCCACTGCCCTGGATGGAACGGAAGTGCACGAACAGGTCGGCACCGCTCTGCGGGGTGATGAAGCCGAAGCCCTTGGCATCGTTGAACCACTTGACGGTGCCGGTTTGACGCTCAGACATGGTGTTACTCCCTGGATCAGTTGGGGATGCACGGCCGCGCAGGAGGCGTGGCCGGACTGTATCGAGCAAGGGGTAACGCGAAGCGATGGAGCGGATCGTCCGGAGCGGCCGTCTTCGACCTGGCGCCTGTGATCTACCGCATCGGGCCACGATGTACCGTGATCCCGCTTTGAACAGTGGCGCCACCATACAGCACCTGGAGTCGTCGTGGGCGGAGTGGATCGCGCCGTTCATCGCGCAGCCACATGGCCCGGCGGGCGTGGCGGGCACTGGCGGGCGCATGGCGCGATCCGCGTGGCGTGCCGGACGGGGCGGCTCGCAGCGGCGCGGCGGCGCGGCCATGCAGCCGCTGCCGGGCGCCCGTGCGGCCCTTGCGCTGCGTGTTCCGGCGCCTTGTCGTATGGTGGCACGCCATGCCAAGGGGGATTCCACGCGCATGACCGGCTGGATGCGGCGCCGCCTTCGCGGGTCGAGGCATCGCGCCGTGCGGACGCTGCTGGCGCTTGCAAGACGGCTGCAGGGCGGCGACGCGGACGCGCTCGCGCGCATGCTGCACGAGTCCCAGCCGCTGGGCGCGGACACGCTGGTGCGCGCCTATGCCTGCGGCCTGTTCCCGATGGCGCAGGACGACGGGCGCCGGGTGCTCTGGTTCGATCCACCGATGCGCGCGGTGTTGCCGGTCGACGGCGTCCGCATCGGCCGGGAGGCGCGCAGGCTCGCGCGCCAGGGACGCTTCGCGGTCACCATGGACACGGCATTCGATCAGGTGGTGGCCCATTGCGCGCACCATCCCGATCGCCGCCACGACACCTGGATCAGCGACGAGCTGATGCGGGCCTATGCCGAACTGCATCGCATCGGCGCCGCGCACAGCGTCGAGGTCTGGCAGGAAGGTGCGCTGGTCGGCGGGCTGTACGGGGTGGCGATCGGCGGCTACTTCGCCGGCGAAAGCCAGTTCCGCCTGGTGAACAACGCCGGTGCGGTCGGGTTCGCCCACCTGTGCGCGAGCCTGCGCCGGAGCGGCTTCCTGCTGCACGACGTGCAGTACCTCAAGCCGCACCTGCAGCGGATGGGCGCGTTCGAGATCACGCGCGAGGAGTTCAGGCGGCGACTGGCCGAGGCCATCGTGCGGCCGGTCACGCTGCGGCTGGCGGCCGCGGTGGACTGACGCGGTGGACCGGTGGCCGGCCTGTCAGTTCGCACCCGCCGATCGCGTGGATGAAGCGGACACCTTTCCGACCGGCGCCTGCGCCACCTTCCACGAGACCCGATCCATGCCCGACGCCATCCTGCCCCGTCCCGCCGTTCCCGCCGCCGCCCTGGCCCTGCTCCTCCCGCTGCTGCTGGCGGCCTGCGGTGAACAACGCGCGCGCCCCGAGCGGGCCGGGCCGCCCGGGTCGGCCGACCAGGTCCGGCATCCCTCCAATGAAGATCCGCGTCCGACCCTCACGCCCGACCTGCTGGACGCCTACGTGCGCGGCATGGAAGAGGAGATCGCGCTGATGGACGCCAGCGGCAGCCACTTCATCCCGCTGTCCAAATACGACGAACAGGGGCTGCAGGTGGCCGCCACGGCGGACCTGCCGCTGCCGGAGTACCGCGGGCTGCGGCAAAAGGTCAACGACGTGCTCTACGCGCACATGATGCACGAGCGCTACGCCGGCGCCGACGGCCAGGCGCGCCTGGACCGGCTCGAGCCGCACAAGCGCGAGCACGCCCTCGAGGTGCTGGCGAACGAACCCTTCGCCACGCTCTCGGCCGCCGAACGCAGTGCGGTACAGGCGCGCCTGGACACCCTGCGCGACACCTACGACCGCTACATGCGGATTGCCGCGATCGCCGACTGAACGGGCCTGCGGGCCGTTCGACCGGCGCTGTCAGTCGCCGCCCCCTTTCCTCGTGGATGGCAGGCCCGGACACCCCGGGCCGGCAGGGCCGCCGTCCGGCCCGCTCCTCCAGCAAAGGGTCCATTCCATGCACGTTCCCATGCACGTTTCCCCGCTTCGCGCGGCGTCGACCCTGGCGCTTGCGCTGTCCGCCGCCACTTTGGCCGCGTCCGCGCAGGCGGCGCCGGCCGAGCTGTACATCGATGCCGCCACCCACGCCATGCCGGGCATGCCAGGCATGGGCGCGATGGGCCGCCTGGCCGGCGCCATGGGCGGCCAGCGCCCCAGCTACGGCATGACCCGGCACCCGGGCATGCCCGGCCGTTACCTGGACGTCGCGCTGTACAACCGCGCCGCGCCCGGCCAGCCGGCCACCCAGGCCGTGCCCAAAGGGCTGCAACTGGGCAACAGCATCGAGCTGCTGGCGCGCGAGCGCGGCAGGGACGAGGCCGCCGGCAGCCACGACGGCAGCGGCGGCCTGGGCCTGGCCGACGGCGCCAGCTACCGCGTGCGCTATTTCTGGGGCTGCGGCGAGCAGGCGCGCAGCGGCCAGCCGGTGGAGTACTCGATGACCGTGCGCAACGGCAAGCCGGTGCAGGGCGGGCGCGCGATGGCGCCGCGCCAGGTGCCGGCGCAGGGCCCCGACATCGGCCCGCAGCACGTGCTGTGGCCCAACCCGGGGGCGCGACGCGGCGTGTCCGACACGGCCTCGCTGGTCGGCACCCACCGGCTCGAGGGCAGCGGCCTGCCGGCGTCGCTGCAGTTCGCGCTCGACCGGGGCGACGACTTCCTGCCCAGGATCGAGCTCGACAGCACGGGGAGCCCCGGCGAGGGCATGGCCCTGGAATGGAACCCGGTCGACGGCGCGCGCGGCTACTTCATCCACGCCATGGCCTCGCAGGGCGACACCATCGTGATGTGGAGCAGTTCCGAGGATGGCTACGCCGGCCCCGAGCTGATGGACTACCTGCCCGAAGCCCTGCTGGCACAGTGGACCGGCAAGCGCACCGTGCTCGGCGCCGACGCGCGCAGCTGCCGGATCCCGGCCGAGGTGTTCGCCGGGGTGGAGGCCACGCCGGTGGTGCAGATGATCGCCTACGGCGGCCAGCGCAGCATCGCCGAGCCGCGCCCGGCCGACGCCGGGCGCGACTGGTCCCCGGCCTGGACCGTGCGCGTGCGCAGCAAGTCCACCGCCATGCTCATGCCCGGCCTGGCCGCCGGCGCCACCCGCGACGCCGCCAGGCCGGCGGCAAAGGAGACCGCACGCGGACTGCTGCGCGGGCTGCTGGGCAACTGACGCGTCGCGCCACGCAGGCAAAAGAAAACCCCGCCTCGCGGCGGGGTTTTCCGTGTTGCGGTGACGCGGTCGGCGCTGGATCAGAAGTCCATGCCACCCATGCCGCCCATGCCGCCGCCCGCGGCCGCGGGCTCTTCCTTCTTCGGCAGCTCGGCCACCATCGCCTCGGTGGTGATCATCAGGCCGGCGATCGACGCCGCGTTCTGCAGCGCGGTGCGGGTGACCTTGGTCGGGTCCAGGATGCCGAACTCGACCATGTCGCCGAACTGGCCGTTGGCGGCGTTGTAGCCGAAGTTGCCCTTGCCGTCCTTGACCTGGTTGACGATGACCGACGGCTCCTCGCCGGCGTTGGCGACGATCTCGCGCAGCGGGGCCTCCATCGCGCGCAGGGCGATGGTGATGCCGTGGTTCTGGTCCTCGTTGGCGCCCTTCAGGCCTTCGATGGCGGCCTTGGCGCGGATCAGGGCGACGCCGCCGCCCGGGACCACGCCCTCCTCGACCGCGGCACGGGTGGCGTGCAGCGCGTCCTCGACGCGGGCCTTCTTTTCCTTCATCTCGACTTCGGTCGCGGCACCGACCTTGATCACCGCCACGCCGCCGGCCAGCTTGGCCACGCGCTCCTGCAGCTTCTCGCGGTCGTAGTCCGAGGTGGTCTCCTCGATCTGCGCCTTGATCTGCTTGATGCGCGCCTCGATCGCCGAGGTCTCGCCGGCGCCGTCGATGATGGTGGTGTTCTCCTTCGAGACCTGCACCTTCTTGGCGCGGCCCAGGTCCTGGATCGTGGCCTTCTCGAGCTGCAGGCCCACTTCCTCGGAGATCACGGTGCCGCCGGTCAGGACGGCCATGTCCTCCAGCATCGCCTTGCGGCGGTCGCCGAAGCCCGGGGCCTTGACCGCGCAGACCTTGACGATGCCGCGGATGGTGTTGACCACCAGGGTCGCCAGGGCCTCGCCCTCGACTTCCTCGGCGACGATCAGCAGCGGCTTGCCGGCCTTGGCCACGCCCTCGAGGATCGGCAGCAGGTCACGGACGTTCGAGATCTTCTTGTCGTGCAGCAGGATGAAGGGATCTTCCAGCTCACACTGCATCGACTGCTGGTTGTTGATGAAGTACGGCGAGAGGTAGCCGCGGTCGAACTGCATGCCCTCGACCACGTCCAGCTCGTTGTCCAGGCCCGAGCCTTCCTCGACGGTGATCACGCCTTCCTTGCCGACCTTCTTCATCGCCTCGGCGATGATGTTGCCGATCGACTCGTCGCTGTTGGCCGAGATGGTGCCGACCTGGGCGATGGCCTTGTCGTCGGCGGTCGGCTTGGAGAGCTTCTTGAGCTCCTCGACCGCGGCCTTCACGGCCTGGTCGATACCGCGCTTGAGGTCCATCGGGTTCATGCCGGCGGCGACCGCCTTGGAGCCCTCGCGGATGAAGGCCTGGGCCAGCACGGTGGCGGTAGTGGTGCCGTCACCGGCGGTGTCGGAGGTCTTGGACGCGACTTCCTTGACCATCTGCGCGCCCATGTTCTCGAACTTGTCGGCCAGCTCGATCTCCTTGGCGACGGACACGCCGTCCTTGGTGATCGTGGGCGAGCCGAAGCTCTTCTCGAGCACGACGTTGCGGCCCTTCGGGCCGAGCGTCGCCTTCACGGCATTGGCGAGCACGTTGACGCCGCGCACCATCTTGGCACGCGCGTCCTCACCGAAGCGGATTTCTTTGGCAGCCATTGGAAAACTCCGTGATTCTTGATTCGTGGATTGGTGTTTCGGAACCAGTGCGGGCGGCGGGGCGATCCGTAGGGCCCGCCGGACGGTTGGGCCGCGGGGCGTGGCTCACCCGGTCCGTGTCGCCGCCGTCATGGGTTTCAGCCGAGCAGGGCGAAGATGTCGTCTTCCCTCACCACCAGGTACTCGTTGCCGTCGAGCTTGACCTCGGTGCCGCTGTACTTGCCGAACAGGACCTTGTCGCCGGGCTTGACCTTGGGGGCACGCACGCTGCCGTTGTCGAGCACCTTGCCCTCGCCCACCGCCACCACCTCGCCCTTGATCGGCTTCTCGGTGGCCGAGTCGGGGATCACGATCCCGCCGGCGGACACCTTCTCTTCTTCCATGCGCTTGATGACCACGCGGTCGTACAGCGGCTTGATGTTGCTCATGTTCAATCCTCGCAAGTGATTGATTGCACTGTAAAAGGGGCGGCGATGTTAGCACTCGGCCCAAGGGAGTGCCAGCACCGCTGGCGCGAAAATCCCGGCTTTGGACCCGGGAGGTGCGGCCGAACATGGGGGCCGCGTCGGGGCTTTCAAGGGGGGGTGGCACTCCGGATCGGGCCGGCCCCTCAGGTGGGGGCTGCCGCGAGACGCGTCCAGGTCATCCGCCCCTGCTTTTGGCCAGGAAGTCCGGCAGGCGTGCGCGGGGGCCGGGTACGGGTACGCCCGGGGACGAATGTCTCCCGGCGCCGGCCTCCGGCCGGCGCCTCCTCCTTGATTTCGTCCCCGGACGCACCCGCACCCGCCTGGACCCATCCGGGCGGCACGGGTGCCCCCACCCCGGCCCTCCCCCCCAAACGGGGGAGGGGGCGCGCGTCGCGGCGGGGCGCTTGGCGAGAGCGGCTACCGGCAGCCGGGCCGTGCCGGGGTGGCAGGCCCCTGCGGCGAAATCAAGGAGGAGGCTTCCGCCTGCAGGCAGAAGCCGGGGGACATTTGCCGCGGGGGCCTGCCGCCCCGGCGCGGCCCGTCGGTCCCGACGCCCACCGGCCAGGCTGACGGCGCTTCGGGTGCGGCTCCGAAGCCGGACCATTTGCGCGGCGGCAGACCCCCGTGCCGCTCCACCGCCTCGACAGCGATTGCCCGGCGCGCGGTCGCGACGAAGCGCACAGGGACCGAACGGGCGCGGGATCGCCTCGGTTGGACCGAGCACGGGCCGCGTCTCAGTCCCCCACCGGCAACTCCAGCGTTTCCTTGACCTCTTCCATGACGATGTAGCTCTTGGACTCGCGCACGTGCGGCAGGGTCAGCAGGGTGCTGCCGAGCAGCTTGCGGTAGGAGGCCATCTCCGAGATCCGCGCCTTGATCAGGTAGTCGAAGTCGCCCGACACCAGGTGGCACTCGAGCACGTTGGGCAGGCGCAGGGCGGCGCGCCGGAACTCCTCGAAGATGTCGCCGGACTTGTAGGCCAGGCTGATCTCCACGAACACCAGCAGCCCCGCCCCCACCGCCTCGGGCGCGACCCGCGCGTGGTAGCCGGTGATCACCCCGTCGCGCTCCATCCGCCGCACCCGCTCGGTACACGGCGTGGTCGACAGCCCCACCCGCTCGCCCAGCTCGGTGAAGGAGATCCGCCCTTCCTTCTGCAGGATCTTCAGGATGCGGCGGTCAATCCGGTCCAGTCCCCTGCGCTTCACATCCGCTCCGGAAAGCCTCTTCCGCAGGAATATACCTCGCGATCGCGACATTCTTCGGGAGAACAAACTGGCTGATCGTTTCTATACTGGTTGAATCGCCGCAGCTGGCCGCGTATCGGAAGCACTCCACGGAACCGGGGGCGGCGGCGACAGGATCTCTACCGCCGGCACGGGCACGGCCCGCCGGTAGCAGCACACGGGCACACGCATGCGCATCCTGATCCTCGGCTCCGGCGTGATCGGCGTGACCAGCGCCTGGTATCTGCGCCAGGCCGGCCACGAGGTGGTCGTGGTCGACCGCGCCAGCGGGCCGGCGATGGAAACCAGTTTCGGCAACGCCGGCCAGGTCTCGCCCGGCTACGCCTCGCCGTGGCCGGCGCCGGGCATCCCGCTCAAGGCGCTGAAGTGGCTGCTGTCGCGCCACGCCCCGCTGGCGATCAAGCCGACCGCCGACCCGGAGCAGTACCGCTGGCTGTGGCGGATGCTGCGCAACTGCACCCACCATCGCTACGCGGTGAGCAAGGCGCGCATGGTGCGCCTGGCCGAGTACAGCCGCGACTGCCTGCGCGAACTGCGCCAGGCCACCGGCATCGAATACGAGCAGCGCACCCTGGGCACCACCCAGCTGTTCCGCACCCAGGCCCAGCTCGACGGGGCGGCGCGCGACATCGCGGTGCTGCGTGAATACGGCGTCGCCCACGAGCTACTCGACCGCGAGGGCATCCTGCGCGTGGAGCCGGCGCTGGCCGGCGTGGTCGACACCCTGGCCGGCGCGCTGCGCCTGCCCGGCGACGAGACCGGGGACTGCCACCTGTTCACCACCCGCCTGGCCGCGCTGGCCGCGGACGCCGGCGTCGAGTTCCGCTACGGCGCGACCGTCGAGGCGCTGCAGGCCGCGGGCGACCGCATCGCCGGCGTGCGCATCGACGGCCGAGTCGAGACCGCCGACCGTTACGTGCTCGCGCTCGGCAGCTGGTCGCCGAAACTGCTGGCGCCAGTGGGCATCCACCTGCCGGTGTACCCGCTCAAGGGCTACTCGCTCACCATCCCGATCACGCGCCCGGCACTGGCGCCGCACTCGACCGTGCTCGACGAGAGCTACAAGGTCGCGATCACCCGGTTCGACGACCGCATCCGCGTCGGCGGCATGGCCGAGGTGTCGGGCTACGACCTGTCGCTGCCGCAGCGCCGGCGCGAGACGCTGGAGATGGTGGTGCGCAGCCTGTACCCCGACGGCGGCGATCTCTCCGCGGCCACGTTCTGGACCGGCCTGCGCCCGTCCACGCCCGACGGCCCGCCGGTGGTCGGCGCGACGAAGTACCGCAACCTGTGGCTCAACACCGGCCACGGCACCCTGGGCTGGACCATGGCCTGCGGCTCGGCGCGCTACCTCGCCGACCTCGTCGACGGCCGCACGCCGGCGATCGACCCCGAGGGCCTGGACATCTCGCGCTACGACCGTCCCTGGCCGCAGCCCAGGGGCCTGCGCTGATGCGTCCGTCGCGCGCCACGATCGACCTCGACGCGCTGCGCCACAACTACCGCCTGGCGCGCCGGCTGGGCGGCGGCCGCGCGCTCGCCGTGGTCAAGGCCGATGCCTACGGCCACGGCGCGATCGCCTGCGCGCGCGCGCTCGAAGCGGACGCCGACGGCTTCGGCGTGGCCTGCATGGAGGAGGCGCTGGAGCTGCGCGAGGCCGGGATCGAGGCGCCGATCGTGCTGCTCGAAGGCTTCTTCGACGCCGACGAACTCGACCTGGTCGAACGCCATCACCTGTGGACGGTCGTCGCCTCGCCCTGGCAGGTGGATCTGCTCGAGCGCCACCGGGCGCGCCAGCCGTGGCAGGTGTGGCTCAAGCTCGATTCGGGCATGCACCGGCTGGGCCTGTCGCCGGAGGAGTTCGTGCCGGCGTGGCAACGGCTCTCGGCCCTGCCGTGGATCGAGCGCATGGTGGCAATGACCCACTTCTCGCGCGCCGACGAGCTCTCCCACCCGAGCACGCCGGGGCAGATGGCCGTGTTCGAGTCGGTACTGGCGTCGCTGCCGCCCGGCACCCCGGCGAGCGTGGCGAACTCCGCCGCGCTGATGGCCTGGCCCGCGACCCGCCGCGAGTGGGTGCGCCCGGGCCTGATGCTGTACGGCGCGCACATGCTCGACGCCCCCTGCGCCGCGGCCGACGAACTGCGCGCGGTGATGACGCTCGAATCGAAGGTGATCGCGGTGCGCGACCTGGCCGCGGGCGAGCCGATCGGCTACGCCGGCACCTACACCACCACGCGGCCCACGCGCGTGGGCGTGGTCGCCGCCGGCTACGCCGACGGCTATCCGCAGTACGCCACCTCGGGCACGCCGGTGGTGATCGACGGCCGTCCGGGCGAGCTGATCGGGCGGGTCTCGATGGACATGCTCACCATCGACCTCACCGACCATCCGGAAGCCGGGCTCGGCAGCCGCGTGGAACTGTGGGGGCCGAACCTGCCGGTGGCGGAAGTGGCCGCGCGCAGCGGCAACAGCCCCTACCGCCTGCTCGCCGGCCTCAAGCGGGTGCCGCGCCGCTACGCGTGACGGGGCGCCGGCGCGTCAGAAGCGCCACGCCGCCTGCAGCATCGTCTCGCCGTCGTTGGGCTGGTGGATGCTGGCGTTGGAGATGTGCCGGGCCAGCAGCGAGAAGCGGTTCCAGCGCCAGCCGAAGGTGCTGATGAACTGCGGGTCGCCCGAGAGGGCCTCGGTCTTGCCGCTCTGCACGCCGGCGCCGAAGCCGGCGACCAGGCCGCTCGGCCGCTCGTAACGCAGGCCGGCGTGGACCACGGTGACGTCGTCGAAGTTGTCGTAGTGCGAATCGCTGCGCCCGCGCACGTGCATCGCGCCGATCTCCCAGCGCAGCGTGCCGCCGCGATACTCGCGCCACTCCGGAAGCCAGGCGGCGGCGAACACCGGGGTGTCCTCGTTGTCGCGGGTGAACGAAACGCCGGCGCCGACCTCGAACCGGTCGGCGGCGTGCGCGGCGAAGGCGCAGGGGAGCGTCAGCGCCAGCAGGGCCAGCAGGCGCGCGGGGGCATGGATCGGTCGCGACATGGGGACACCGGTGGGGGAACTCGAAGCTGCGCAGGATAAGACCTCGCGCCCGGGTCCGGTACGGCCGCCCCGGCGCCGGCCCGGCACGCAGCGTTCCGGGCGCGGCCCGGTTACCCTGTCGCCGTTCCCCGACGACGCGCCCATCCATGCCGCTGCCCGCCCTGTCCGGTCTTGCCGACGCCGGTTTCGAGCTCGAGGGGGGGCGCGGCGGACGGCTCGACGTCGAGGCCGCGACCGGGCCCGGGGCGGTGTTCGACCGCTTCTTCGCCGCCTACGACGAGGCCTTCGTGCTGCCCGACGAGAAGGAGGGCCGCGAGGGCTTCCTCGAATGCCTGGCGCTCAATGGCGCCGGCGCGATCGCGGCGCCCTACGCCGAATGGGTGCTGGTGGCCTCGCGCGACGGCGACGTCGTGGGCGGCGCCAACTTCTTCTGTCACGCGCTCGAGGGCCGAGACGGCTCGGCGCTGGCGATGAACCTCAACTACGTGTTCGTGGCGCCGGCGCATCGTGGCCGCGGCCACCTGCGCGACATGGTCGCAGCCGCCCGCCGGCTGGCGCGGATGACCTTCGCCGGCGCCGACGCGCTGCCGCTGTACCTGTTCATCGAACTCAACGATCCGCTGCTGATGGACGCCGAGGCCTATGCGCTCGACAGCGAGGTCGCCGGCATCGACCAGTTCGACCGCGTGGCGGTGTGGGCGCGGCTGGGCGCGCGCCTGCTCGACTTCGACTACGTGCAGCCGCCGCTGTCGGCCAGCCAATTCGCCGACACGGGCCTGATGCTGGGCGTGGTCGATCCGCCGCATCCGGCGCTCGACGCCTGCGTGCTCGGCACGCACCTGGAACGCTTCTTCGCGGTGTCGGTGCTCAAGGGCGGCGACCCGCACGCCGATCCGGACACCGCCGCCCAGCTGCGCGCGTGCGCCACGCGCTGCATGGCCGGCGAGGCGATCCGGCTGCTCGATCCCATGCCGCGGCTGGATGCGCTGCGGCCACTCGCCGGCCGGGGCGGCAGGGGGCCGGGCCTGCGCGCCCGGCTGGCCGCGCCCGGCGCCGGCACCGAAACGCTTCCGGGGAACCCCGCATGACCCTGCCGCAACCGGCCGACGACGACCTGCTCGCGCGCGCCCTCGCCCTGCGCGGCGAGGGCGGTCGCCTGCACCTGACCCTCTCCTTCCTCGTCGAGGAGACGCGGATGCAGGCACTGGTGGTGGACGGCGAAGGCCGCTGCTTCTGGAACCGGAAGCTGCTCTCCGCGCTGCGCGGCGACGACGGCGGCGACGATTACCAGGACAGCCGCCGCCTGGGCCGCGCGATCGAACCGCTGTTCAACGACATCGCCGACCGCCAGCGCGGGCTGTTCATCCAGGACTTCCTGCTCGACACGCCCAGCGCGCCGCAGCGCCCCGGCGACAGCGACGGCGAGAACGTGTGCGACGAGCCGGAGATCTCGTTCCCCGCCGACATCCGCTGGGAAACCGAGGGCGACCGCTTCGCCCTGTCGCTGGCGCAGCCGGTGCGGCTGCGGGCGCGCTGCCGCGCGTTCTGGGTCGCGCACTCCAACGCCGCGCTCACCTACCACCTGTCGCTGGAACTTCCCTACGCGCACGACCACGCCCACTACTACGCGCTGTCGCTGCTGCAGAAGGCGGTCGCGCCGACCGAGGGCACGCAGTGGCTCGACGGCGACGGCGGCCTGCGCGTGCACTCGCGCGAGGCCGGCGGAGCGCTGCCGCTGGCAGGGTACCTGGAGGCGATGTTCGAACGCCACGCCGCCAGCCTGCTGGCCGGCATCCGGGTGGAGCTGGGGCGCCGCGGCATCGCCATGGCGCCGCCCGTGCCCGGCCGCAGCCTGTGGCAGCAGCTGCTCGGCGAGCGCGAAGGCGAGCGCCCCGCGCTGCGCACGCCGGCCGGCCTGCGCTGCCGCGGCGTGGTCCTGCTGCAGGACCCGTACTTCTTCGCCCTGCTGCGGCCGCAGCTGCGCCTGCAGCTGCGCGACGTGCAGGCGGTGCGACCGGCGCGCGACGAGGCGGGCCGCAGCCGCTACGACGAGCAGCTGCTGCGCGCGCCCGGGATCCCGCCGCACCACCTCGACTACTACTTCCTGTCGGGCTTCCTGCAGAACATCGTCGACTTCCTGCGCCAGGACGTCTCCGAGATCCAGGACGGCACCGACCCGATCTACCCGCCGGCCGGGGTCGAGGACGACGACAGCCACTTCCTGGTCTACGCCACCCAGTCGGCGGTGTACGAGGTCGTGGCCGGGTCGCGCAGCCTGGACGTCGGGCGCGGCTGGATCGGCACCTGCCCGTACCTGTTCCTCGTCCACCTGATGACGCTGCACAACGAGACCCTCGTGCACCGCTACGAGGCGATGGTGCGCGGGCTGGTCGAGCAGCTCGAGCGCGACGGCCTGCTGCACGCCGAGACGGTGAAGGACGGCGGCGCGTGGTCCACCCGCGTCGCCGACGAGGCGTTCGAGGCGTTTCGCCGCTTCCGCCTCGACACCTTCAACCACGTCGCGCGCCACCGCTACTTCAACGTGCTGCGCTACGACACCGAGCGCGAGTTCTACGAATCGATCGAGACCGTCCGCGGCATCCAGCAGCGCGAGGCCTACTGGGCCGGGGTGGTGTCCGACCTGGAGCGCACGGTCGACGACCTGCGCGGCAACGAGGCGCAGAAGTCGGAGAAGTTCCTCGAACGGGTGCTGTTCTACGTGGCCTTCCTCGGCCTGCTGCAGGTGGTGTTCCAGCTGATCGACTTCGGTTTCGACGGCGCCTGGGAGAAGCTGCGCTGGTCGCTCGCAGCCTTCGGGGCCACGGTGGTGGCGATGCTGGTGCTGCTGCACTCGCGCGGCCTGGTCAGTACCCGGCGCTGGCGCCAGGCGCTCGACGTGCGGCGCCGGCGCCGGCCCGAGGACCTGTCCGGCTGAGGGCGCGGCGCGGTCGGATACCCTATTGGGCCCGCCCCGCCCCCCGGATCACGTGAGCGCCATCGCCTGCCTGTGCACCTGCCCCGACGCCGACACCGCGCGCCGCCTCGCCGGCGCGCTGGTCGGGGAACGGCTGGCCGCGTGCGTGAACCTGCTGCCCGGCGTCCGCTCGGTGTACCGCTGGCAGGGCGAGGTGCACGAAGACCAGGAAGTGCTGCTGGTGGTCAAGACCACGCGCGCGCGCCTGGACGCGCTGACGGAGCGGATCCGCGCGCTGCACCCGTATGAACTTCCGGAAGTCGTGGCGGTCGATATCGCCGGCGGCCTACCGGCCTACCTGGCCTGGATCGCCGAGGAAACCCGCACCGGAGACTCCGCATGATCCCCCACCGGGCCAGGCGCCGGGGCCGGCTCTGCGCGCTGCTGCTGGCGGTGGCGCTGCCGGCGGCCGGGGCCGTCGATGAAACCCAGCTGCTGCCCGTGGACGAGGCGTTCGTGCTGCAGGCGCGCGCGCCGGCGCGCGACCGGATCGAGATCGACTGGACGATCGCGGACGACTACTACCTCTACCGCCACCGGACTTCGGTGCGGGTGGTGGAAGGCGGCTTCGAGGCGGGCCCGCTGCAGCTGCCTGCCGGCAAGCGCCACGTGGACGAGTTCTTCGGCGAGGTCGAGACCTATCGCGGGCGCCTGGCCGCGGTGCTGCCCGGCACCGCCGCGGGCGACGCCGGCACGCTCGTGCTGGAGGTGAAGTACCAGGGCTGCGCCGACGCCGGCGTCTGCTATCCGCCGCAGACGCGCCGGCTCGACGTGGCGCTGCCCGCGTCCGGCGACGCCGATCCGGGTTTCGCCTCGCTCGGCCGGTCGCTGGCCGGCGGCGCCGGCGCCGCGCCCGTGCTGCCGGGCACCGACGCCGCGGGCCGCGCACAGGCGCTGCCGCTGCCGCCCGAGCAGGCGTTCGGCTTCGAGGCCATCGCCGACGGCGGCGAGCGCCTGCTGCTGCGTTTCACCCCGGCGCGCGGCTACTACCTCTACCGCGACCGCAGCAGCTTCCGGGTCGAGGGCGCCGATGGCATCGCCGCGGGCGAGCCGCGCTGGCCCGCGGGCACCGCGCACCGCGACGAGCACTTCGGCGAGGTGGTGGTGTACTTCGACCAGGTCGATGTGCCGCTGCCGCTGAAGCGACGCACGCCGGCGGCGGCGACGATCCGCCTGGTCGCCACCTTCCAGGGCTGCCAGGACGAGGGCATCTGCTATCCGCCGATGACCCGCAGCGTCGAGGTGGCCCTGCCGGCGGCGGGGGCCCCGCCTGCTCCGGCGGCCGCAACGGCCGCGGACGCCGGCCCCGGACCCGGCGGGGTTCCGCCTGCCGGGGAAGCGGCGGGCGGCGCGCCGGCATCCGCGCCCGCCGATGCCGGCGGCGCCGGCGACGGCGCCATCGCGTCCCGCGACGCCTCGGGTGACAACGCCGCGCGCACCCGTCCCCCGTCCGGGGCGGGCCTGCCGGCGGGCGGTGCGATCGGGGCGCTGGTCCTGGCCCTGCTCGGCGGCCTGGTGCTGAACCTGATGCCGTGCGTGCTGCCGATCCTGTCGCTGAAGGTGCTTGGCGTGGCGCAGAGCGGCGAGGGCCGCCAGCGTGCACGCAGCCACGCGCTCTGGTACACCGCCGGCGTGCTGGCGTCGTTCGCGGCGATCGGCGCGCTGGTCCTGGCGCTGCGCGCCGGCGGCCAGGCCCTGGGCTGGGGCTTCCAGCTGCAGCAGCCGTGGTTCGTGGCGGCGCTGGTGTACCTGATGTTCGCGGTCGGCCTGGCGCTGTCGGGCGTGTTCACCATGGGCGGCGGGCTTGGCAACCTCGGCCATGCGCTGGCCAGCCGCAGCGGCCCGGCCGGCGATTTCTTCACCGGGGTGCTGGCCTGCGTGGTCGCCAGCCCCTGCATCGCGCCGTTCATGGGCGGCGCGCTGGCATTCGCGTTCACCGCGCCGCCGTGGCTGGCGCTGCTGGTGTTCCTGGTGCTGGGCCTGGGCCTGGCGTTGCCGTTCCTGCTGGTGGGGCTGGTGCCGGCGCTGGCGGACCGGCTGCCGAAGCCCGGCGCCTGGATGGAGACGCTCAAGCAGGTGCTGGCGTTCCCGATGTACCTCACCGCGATCTGGCTGCTGTGGGTGCTCGGCCGGCAGCGCGGCGTCGACGCGATGGCGCTGGTCGCTGTCGGCCTGGTGGTGTTCGCGCTGGCGCTGTGGTGGTTCGAGCGGCGGCGCTGGCGCGGCGGGCGCCTGGGCAGTGCGCTGGCGCTGGCGCTGGCGGTGCTCGCGCTGGCGCCGGTGTGGAAGGTCGGCTCGCTGCCGCCGCCGCAGCAGGCGACGACCGGGCAGCTGTCCGAGCCGTGGAGCCCGGAGCGTCTGCAGCAGCTGCGCGAGGAAGGCCGCGTGGTGTTCGTGAACATGACCGCCGACTGGTGCGTGACCTGCAAGGCCAACGAGCGCCGGGTGCTGTCGCAGCCGGCGTTCCGCGCGGCGCTGGCGCAGGCCGGGGCGAGCTACCTGGTCGGCGACTACACCAACACCGATCCGCGCATCGCCGCGTTCCTCGACGCGCACCGCGCGGTCGGCGTGCCGCTGTACGTGGTGTACCCGCGCGGCGGCGGTGAGGGCGAGGTGCTGCCGGTGCTGCTCACCGACGACATCGTGGCCTCGGCGCTGGAGCGCGCGTCGCGATGAAGCTCACGCCGGCAAAGGTGGTCCTGGTCGCGCTCGCGGCCGGCGGGCTGGGCCTCCTGGCCGGGCTGATGGTCACCGGCGGCGGCCCGATCTGGGGCACCGACGCCGGCCAGCGCCTGCTCAACGACGCGCTCACCGCCAGCGCCCCGCCGCTGCCCGACGGCGGCACGGTGGCCCGGCGCGGCGAGCCGCTGCCCGCCGTGCGCCTGAACACCCTCGACGGGCACGCCCTGCAACTGCCGGACGACTTCGCCGGCCGGCCGCTGCTGGTCAACGTCTGGGCCAGCTGGTGCCCGCCCTGCATCGAGGAGATGCCCGAGCTCGACCGTTTCGCCCGCGAACAGGGCGACGACGGCGTGCAGGTGCTCGGCCTGGCCCTGGACGAACCCGAGGCCGTGCGCGCCTTCCTCGAGCGCGTGCCGGTGCGCTACCGGCTGGCGATCGACGCCCCCGGCCCCGCCGACGCCGGGGTGCGGCTGGGCAATCCCCGAGGCGTGCTGCCCTATTCGATCCTGGTCTCGGCCGACGGACGCCTGCTCAAGCAGAAGATCGGGCCGTTCGACCCCGGTGAACTCGACCGCTGGGCACGGCCTTGACGCCATCGGCCAGGACGTGCGCCGGGGGCAGGACGGGTCGCGGCTGAAGCCGCACCGACAGGGTGTGCCGCGCGTGGGGAGGGGCGGTCGCAGCCGGAGCCGCTCGTGCGGGGGCAGGGCCTGCGGGGGATCGGGCCCTTGACGGGGCGAAAACTCAAACAACCGCTTAAATCCGGCAAACTTCGCCGAACTGGACACGATCCGGCGCTTGCGCCAGACTGCGCGCCTGTTTCGCCGCGACCCCGCAATGGCCCGACTGCTGCTCCTGCACGGCCCCAACCTCAACCTGCTCGGCACCCGCGAGCCGGAGGTCTACGGGCGCACCACGCTGGCCGACATCGACGCCACCCTGCACGAGCAGGCCGCCGCCGCCGGCCACGAACTCGAGTGCCTGCAGTCCAACGCCGAGCACGTGCTGGTCGAGCGGATCCAGGCCGCGCGCGACGATGGTACCGCGTTCATCCTGATCAACCCCGCCGCGTTCACCCATACCAGCGTGGCGATCCGCGACGCGCTGGCCGCGGTCGCGATCCCGTACATCGAAATCCACCTGTCCAACCCCCACGCCCGCGAGCCCTTCCGCCAGCACAGCTACTTCAGCGACAAGGCGGTGGGGGTGGTGTGCGGCTTCGGCGCGGACAGCTACGCCTACGCGCTCGACGCCGCCCTGCGCCGCCTGGCGCCCGCCGGCGCCTGACCCGAATTTCCCTTTACCGGTAGTCCCACCAGAGGCCGTCCATGGACCTGCGCAAGCTCAAGAAGCTCATCGAGTTGCTCGAGGAGTCGAACCTGGCCGAGATCGAGATCCGAGAAGGCGAGGAGTCCGTCCGCCTGTCGCGCGGCAGCAGCGCCGCCCCGGCGGCCTACGCGCCGGCGCCCGCCGCCGCGGCCGCGCCGCGCGAGCCGGTGATGCCGATGCTCTCGCCGGTCGACGGCCCCACCGGCGGCCGCCAGGCCGCGCCCGAACCCGCGGCGCCCGGCCTGCCCGAGGGCCACGTGGTCACCTCGCCGATGGTCGGCACCTTCTACGCCTCGCCGGCGCCGGACAAGCCGGCGTTCGTCACCGTCGGGCAGACGGTCAAGGTCGGCGACACCCTGGGCATCATCGAGGCGATGAAGATGTTCAACCCGATCGAAGCCGACGCCGCCGGCACCATCCTGGCCATCGCGGTGGAGAACGGCCAGCCGGTGGAGTTCGACCAGCCGCTGTTCGTGATCGGCTGAGGCGGCCCCGATGCTCGACAAGGTCGTCATCGCCAACCGCGGCGAAATCGCGCTGCGCATCCTGCGCGCCTGCCACGCGCTGGGCATCCGCACGGTCGCGGTCCACTCCACCGTCGACCGCAACCTCAAGCACGTGGCCATGGCCGACGAGTCGGTGTGCATCGGCCCGGCGCCGTCCAACCGCAGCTACCTCGACATGCCGGCGATCATCGCCGCGGCCGAGGTCACCGACGCCCAGGCCATCCACCCCGGCTACGGCTTCCTCAGCGAGAACGCCGACTTCGCCGAGCGCGTGGAGCAGTCGGGCTTCGTGTTCATCGGGCCCAAGGCCGAGACCATCCGCCTGATGGGCGACAAGGTCGAGGCGATCCGGGCGATGAAGGAGGCCGGCGTGCCCTGCGTGCCCGGCAGCGACGGGCCGCTGGGCGACGACGTGGCCACCAACAACCGGCTGGCCAACGACATCGGCTACCCGGTGATCGTCAAGGCCGCCGGCGGCGGCGGCGGGCGCGGCATGCGCGTGGTCCACACCGAGGCGGCGCTGGCGAACGCGATCGCCACCACCAAGCAGGAAGCCAAGGCCGCGTTCGGAAACGACATGGTCTACATGGAGAAGTTCCTGGAGAACCCGCGCCACGTGGAGATCCAGGTGCTCGCCGACGGCCAGGGCAACGCCATCCACCTGGGCGAGCGCGACTGCTCGATGCAGCGCCGCCACCAGAAGGTGGTGGAGGAAGCGCCGGCGCCGGGCATCACGCCCGAGCAGCGCGAGGAGATCGGCCGGGTGTGCGTCGAGGCCTGCCTGCGCATCGGCTACCGCGGTGCGGGCACGTTCGAGTTCCTGTACGAGAACGGGCGCTTCTACTTCATCGAGATGAACACCCGCATCCAGGTCGAGCACCCGGTCACCGAGATGGTCACCGGCATCGACCTGATCCGCGAGCAGCTCCGGATCGCGTCCGGGCAGAAGCTGTCGATCCGGCAGGAGGACGTGGTCCTGCGCGGGCACGCGATCGAGTGCCGCATCAACGCCGAGGACCCGGAGACCTTCCTGCCCTCGCCGGGCCTGATCCAGCACTTCCACGCCCCGGGCGGCCCGGGCGTGCGCGTGGACTCGCACATCTACGAGGGCTACACGGTGCCGCCGAACTACGACTCGATGATCGGCAAGCTGATCGTGCACGGCGCCGACCGCGAGCAGGCGATCGCGCGCATGCGGGTGGCGCTGTCGGAGATGGTGATCGACGGCATCCGCACCAACATCCCGCTGCACCAGCGGATCATGGCCGACGGCGGCTTCCAGGCCGGCGGCCAGAACATCCACTACCTCGAGAAGCGGCTGGCCGAACGCAAGGAACGGCCGCTGGGCATCGGCTGAACCGGGCCGCCGCGGCCGGGACGGTCGCGGCGCGTCGCGCTATCCTCGCCGTACGCCCTGCCCCCCCGCCGCCGGTGACCGCCTCCTTCCTGCGCCTGCTGCTGTGCCTGTGCCTGCTGGTCGACACGCTCGGCCCGGCGGTCGCCGGCACGCACCTGGCGCTGGCGCGCGTGGCGGTCGACGCGCCGCGGCCGGCGTCCGTGGAGGCGCAGGCCGGGCACGGCTGCCACGACGCGGCCATGCTGGAGCGCGAGGCGCCGGCCGCACCGGACGGGGACTGCCTCGAGCGCTGTCTGGAGCTGTGCCTGCAGCACGGCGTGGCCATGCTCCCGGCTCCGCCTGCATTGCCCGCGACCGTGCAGGCCCCGCTCCCCGCGGCGACCGGCCAGTCGCAGCGTGGTCCGGTGCACGCTGGGCCGCCCCTGCGTCCTCCCATCGGCTGAGCGGCGCCTGCGGGCCACCTGATCGCGCGCGGCATCCGCGCGCCGACCTCCCTGCCAGCCGGCGCGCACGCGCGCCGCGGAGTCCGCCATGCACCACCCGCTGCAATTGCCGTCGGCGCCGCCGTCGTCCGGCCGCCGCCGCTTCGTCCAGGGCCTGTGCCTGGGCACCGCCGCCCTCGCCGCGGGCACCGCGCGCCTGCCTGCACACGCGCGCGACGCCGGTGAAGCCGCATCGCCCGGCGTCCTGTCCGGGCGCGAATTCCAGCTCGACATCGGCGCCTCGATCGTCGACATCACCGGACGGCCGCGCCCGGCGATCACCGTCAACGGCCGCCTGCCCGCACCGGTGCTGCGCTGGCGCGAGGGCGACACGGTGACCCTGCGCGTACGCAACCGCCTGCGCGACGTGCCGACCTCGATCCACTGGCACGGCATCCTGTTGCCGGCCAACATGGACGGCGTGCCGGGCATGAGCTTCGACGGCATCCTGCCGGGCGAGTCGTACCTGTACCGCTTCACCCTGCGCCAGGCCGGCACCTACTGGTACCACAGCCATTCGCTGTTCCAGGAGCAGGCGGGCCTGTACGGCGCGATCGTCGTCGACCCGCGCGAACCGCCGCCCTACCACTGGGACCGCGAGCACGTGGTGCTGCTCTCGGACTGGACCGACCTCGACCCGGCCGCGCTGTTCCGGCGCCTGAAGAAGGCGCCGCACCACGACAACTGGTACAAGCCCACCGTCGGCGACTTCCTGCGCGACGCGCGCGAGCACGGACTGCGCGCCACGCTCGCCGACCGCGCGGCCTGGGGCCGGATGCGGATGACGCCGAGCGACCTGTCCGACGTCAACGGCCACACCTACACCTACCTGGTGAACGGCCGGTCGCCGGCAGGCAACTGGACCGGCCAGTTCCGCCCGGGCGAGAAGGTGCTGCTGCGCCTGATCAACGCCTCGGCGATGACCCACTTCGACCTGCGCATCCCGGGGCTGAAGATGACCGTGGTGGCCGCCGACGGCCAGTACGTGCACCCGGTCAGCGTCGACGAACTGCGCATCGCCACCGCCGAGACCTACGACGTGATCGTCGAGCCGTCCGGCCAGGACGCCTACACCATCTTCGCCCAGGACCTGGGGCGCACCGGCCACGCGCGCGGCACGCTCGCCGTGCGCGCAGGGCTGGAGGCGCCGGTGCCCGCGGTCGATCCGCGCCCGCTGCTGACGATGCAGGACATGGGACACGGCGGCCACGGTGCGCCGGCCGAGGGCGCATGCGGCGCACACATGGCCGAAGGCGCCTGCGGCGCGGCCATGTCGCATGGCGCGGGGCACGGCGCGCACGCCGGCCACGGCATGCAATCGCACCCGGCCAGCGAAGCCGGCAATCCGCTGGTCGACATGCAGACCATGGCCCCCGCGCCGCGCCTGGACGACCCGGGCATCGGCCTGCGCGGCAACGGTCGCCGCGTGCTCGCCTACGCCGACCTGCGCAGCCTGTTCGACGACCCCGACGGCCGCGAGCCCGGCCGCACGGTGGAGCTGCACCTGACCGGGCACATGGAGAAGTTCGCCTGGTCGTTCGACGGCATTCCCTTCGCCAGCGCCGAGCCGCTGCGGCTCAACTACGGCGAGCGCATGCGAATCGTGCTGGTCAACGACACGATGATGCAGCACCCGATCCACCTGCACGGCCTGTGGAGCGACCTGGAGGACGCGAACGGCGCCTTCATGGTGCGCAAGCACACCGTGGACATGCCGCCGGGCACGCGCCGCAGCTACCGCGTGCGCGCCGACGCGCTCGGCCGCTGGGCCTACCACTGCCACCTGCTCTACCACATGGAGGCGGGCATGATGCGCGAGGTGCGCGTGGAGGAACGCGCATGAAGCGCTTCGCCCATGCCATCGCCGTCACGCTGCTGCTGGGCGTCGCCGGGCAGGCCACCGCCCGGCATTCCGTCCATGCCGCGCCGCCGCAGCACCCGCCGCACGACGCGACGCCGCCGCCCGCCGCGGACCCACGCACGGCCACCACGTGTTCGCCTGAGCACGCCGCGATGGGCCACTGCACGCCGCCCGCGACGCCGACGCCCCCGGCGCCCTGCAGCCCCGGGCACGCGGCGATGGGGCATTGCACGCCCGCACCCGCACCGGCCGGCTGCACGCCGGAGCACGCCGCGATGGGCCACTGCGCGCCCGCGGCGGCGATGCCGCGCGAGCCGGTCCCGCCGGTCACCGACGTCGACCGCGCGGCCGCCTTCCCCGTGCTCGCGCACGCGGGCATGGTGCATGCGCCCGCGCGCTACACGCGGGTGACCCTGCACCGCCTGGAGGGCTGGGAGGACGACGGCCAGCACGGCGCCGCGTGGGACGCCAGTGCTTCGACCGGTGGCGACATCCACCGCCTGTGGCTGCGCGGCGGCGGCGAACGCGCCGGCGGACGCACCACCGCATCGCACGTCGAGCTGCAGGCCTCGCGCGCCGTCGCGCGCTGGTGGGACGTGTTCGCCGGCATGCGCCACGACATCCGTCCCGGCGAGCCGCGCACGCGCGCCGCGCTCGGCGTGCGGGGCCTCGCCCCGTACATGTTCGAGGTCTCGGCCACCGCCTACCTGGGCGCGGGCGGCCTGTCCGCGGAGCTGGAAGCCGAGTACGACCTGCGCTTCACCAACCGCCTGGTGCTGCAGCCTTCGCTGGAACTGGAACTCGACGCGCGTAACGACCCGGCCCGCGGCACCGGCCGCGGCCTGTCGACGGCCGAGGCGGGCCTGCGCCTGCGCTACGAGGTGACCCGCCGCTTCGCGCCCTATGTCGGCGTGGTGCACGAGCGCGCGTTCGGGGCCACGGCGCGGGCACGCGAGACCGTAGGCGGACATGCGCGGGAGACGCGCGTCGTGGCGGGGGTGCGGATCTGGTTCTGAGGCAAGGAGTGTCCTCCGGGGTTTCCGGTTCGGCCCGAACGGAAGGCGGCCGCCGATCCGATGCCGGGGCGAGGGCGCGCGAACGGGTCCGGGCGTCCCGTTCGTGCCACCGGTCGTCATCGGGGTCGCGGCTGAAGCCGCTCCTACAAGCGGTCCCGCTGTAGGAGCGGCTTCAGCCGTGACCCGCGCCCGCCTCCGCGTCCCACGCGTCGAGTTCCGCCCTGCGCGGCAGCGACCAGTCGATTGGCGCCAGCCCACGCGAGGCGAGGTAACGGTTGGCCTTGGAGAAGTGCCCGCAGCCCAGGAACCCGCGGTGCGCCGACAGCGGCGAGGGATGGGTGGTGCGCAGCACGCAGTGCCGGCGCGTGTCCACGATCGCGCCCTTCTTCTGCGCGTAGCTGCCCCAGAGCATGAACACCAGGCCCTCGCGCTCGCGATTGAGCACCTCCACCACGTGGTCGGTGAAGCCTTCCCAGCCGCGGCCCTGGTGCGCGCCGGGACGGCCGTCCTCGACGGTGAGCACCGCGTTGAGCAGCAGCACGCCGCGGCGCGCCCACGGCAGCAGCCAGCCGTGGTCGGGCGGCGCGATGCCGAGGTCGCGCTCGAGCTCCTTGTACATGTTCTGCAGCGACGGCGGCACCGGCACGCCCGGCGCCACCGAAAAGCACAGGCCGTGCGCCTGGCCGGGTCCGTGGTAGGGATCCTGGCCCAGGACCACCACCTTGACCGCATCGAACGGGGTGGCGTCGAACGCCGCGAAGATCTGCCGGCCGGGCGGATAGACCCGCACGCCCGCGGCCTTGCGCTCGCGCAGGAACGCCGACAGCGCGCGCATGTCCTCGCGCGCGAACCACCCGCCCACGCGCGCCTTCCACGAGGGTTCGAGCCGCAGCGCGTCGCTCATACCTGCAGCGGATGGACCGGCAGCCGCGACAGGCGCAGCTGGAACAGGGCCTTGGTCGCGAGCAGGCGTTCCTCGATCGGCTTGAGCACCAGGTCGTTGGCGCCCTCGCGCAGCAGCGCGGCCTGGTTGTCGCGGTTGTCGTCGCCGGTCATCACCAGCACCGGCAGCCGGCGCTTGCCGTAGCCCATGGCGTTGCGGATCCGGTCGAGCACGTCGCGGCCGTCGAGCTCGCCCTTGAGGTAGAGGTCGGTCAGCACCAGGTCCGCGCCCGGCGCGGCCTCGGTGCCCACGTAGGCCTCGAGGTAGGCGATCGCGTCCTCGGCGTTGGTGACGTGGGTGACGCGCATCTGGTGCGACTCGAGCATGCGCCGGATCGCCACCGCCACCGTGCGGCTGTCCTCGATGTAGAGCACGTGCGCGTCGGGGATCGGCTCGGGCTGCACGTAGCCGCGGATGAACGCGGCCAGCGCGTTGTGGCCCAGGCCCTTGTCGAAGTAGTCGGTGACGTCCTCGGTGAAGCGGCGGTCCTCCAGGTGCGACTGCACGTCGCCGGAGATCACGATCACCGGCACGTAGCGCTGGCCGCCGGCCTCGCGCACCGCGCGCGCCACCTGCAGGCCGTCGCCGTCGGGCAGCACCAGCGCGGTGGTCACCAGGTCCACCGGACCGGCGGCGAGCGCCGCGTTGGCCTCGGCCACGCTGCCGGCCTCGGCCACGCGCACGCCGGGCAGCTCCTTCTGCAGCACCGCGTGGATCAGCTTGCGCACCAGCTTGGAGCCGTCGACCACCAGCACGCAGGGGTTGTCGGTGTCCAGATGGCGCAGGTCGTGCGAGATCATGCTGGTCAGGTCCCGGATGGGCGCGTCTGGCGCAGGAAGTGCCCGGTCACCAGGCCGGCGCCAAGCCAGCCCAGCGCGGTCGCCCCGGCCAGGACCGAGAGCGTCCACTGCAGGTCGATGCCGGTGAGCGCGAAGCGGCTGCCGTAGCTGGCGGCCAATTCCGCGAGCGGGCCGGCCAGCGCCGCGCCGGCCACCGCCAGCAGCGCCGCCGCGAGCCCGCCGGCGCCCAGACCGTACCACGCCCCCAGGTAGAGGAAGGGCCGGCGGATGAAGCCGTCGGTGGCGCCGAGCAGCTGCAGCACGCCGATCTCGCCGCGCCGCGACTGGATGTCCAGGCGCACCGTGTTGCCGACCACCAGCAGCACGCCGAGGCCGAACAGCGCTGCCAGCACCCAGGCCACGCGGGTGCCGAACCGCAGCCAGGTGTCCAAGCGCTGGCGCCATTGCGCGTCGTGCTGCACCAGGTCGGCCTCGGGCAGCTCGCGCAGCCAGCCGGCCAGGGCCAGTTCGTCCCCCGCGGGCGCCACCACCAGCGCGTGCGGCAGCGGGTTGTCGTCGCCGACCGCGTCGATCACGCCGGCCAGCGACGGATCCACGCGCAGCGACTCCAGCCCCTGCGCCGGCGTCACGTGGCGCACCGCGGCCACGGCCGCGTTGGCCTCCAGCTCGCCGGCCAGCGCCACGGCGCGGGCATCCTCGACGTCCTGCCGCAGGAACACGGTGATCTCGCGCGAACGCTCGACGTTGCCGGCCAGGCGCTCGAGGTTGCCGAGCACCAGCGCCAATCCGAGCGGCAACGCCAGCGACAGCGCCATCACCGCCATCGTCAGCAGCGCCGCCCACGGCCGTTCGAACACGCGCCCCAGGCTGGCCACCAGGCTGTAGCCGTGGTGGTCGAACCAGGTGCGCACCGGCGACGGCGGGCGCAGCGGCGCGGCGGCGCGCGGGTCAGCCATCGGCCAGTTCCTCCGGCGCGATATCGTCGACCAGGCGGCCCTGGTCGAGCACCAGCACCCGCTTGCGCATGCGCCGGACCAGCCCCAGGTCGTGGCTGGCCACCAGCACGCTGGTGCCGCGCTCGGGGAGCGATGCGAACAGCGACATGATCTCCGCGGCCAGGGTCGGGTCGAGGTTGCCGGTCGGCTCGTCGGCCACCAGCAGGCGCGGCTCGCCCACCAGCGCGCGGGCAATGCCCACGCGCTGCTGCTCGCCGGCCGAGAGCTGCGCCGGCAGCGCGCGCTCGCGGTCGCCCAGGCCCAGGCGCTCGAGCACGCCCCGCACCCGCCGGCCGATCTCGCCGCGGCGCAGGCCGCGCAGCACCAGCGGCAGGGCGACGTTGTCGAACACGCTGCGGTCGGTGAGCAGGCAGTGGTCCTGGAACACCACGCCGACCTCGCGCCGGTGCAGGGCCACGCGCCGGCCGCGCACCTTGAGCAGGTTGCGGTCGTTGAACAGCACCGTGCCGCGACTCGGGCGCTCGGCCAGGTGGATCAGCTTGAGCAGGGTGCTCTTGCCGGCGCCCGAATGCCCGGTAAGGAACAGCATCTCGCCGGCCGCTACCTCGAAGCTGACTTCGGACAGCGCCGCTCGCCCACCCGGGTACTGCTTGCTGACGTGGTCGAAGCGCAGGACGGCCATGGCCGGGAGTATCGCAGAACTGGCCTTCGCCGGACCGGGGCGCGGTGCCGGGTTTCCGCGGCGGACGGCGGTGCCGGCGATGCCCGCGCCGGCACGCGTTCCCCGCTAGTGCTGGCCCTGCGGCGCGCGCGTCACCAGCTTGCGCAGGCGTGCGCCGATGCGCGAGAGCAGCGAAGGCGCGCGGCCGGCCGGCGCCTCGGCCGGCCGCTGCGGCGCCGGCTTCTGGCGCGCGCGCTCGCGTTCCGGCGCGGGCTTGCCGTCGCGCGTCTGGCCACTGCCATGGGCCGCGGCCTCGGCCCCGTCGATGCGCTTTCCGCGGCGACGGCGGCGGCGCTTGCGCGGCGGGCGCGACTCGTCGGGCATCGCCGCGGCCACCGCGCCGGCGGCGTCGATCACGGGCGCCGGCGCCGCGGGCGTGGCGGCGTCGCTGGATGGCGGCGCATCGGCGGCGGCCGCCGCCGCGGGTACGGCATCGGGCCTGGGCTTGCGCGTGCGCCGCTTGCGCGGCCGCTCGCCGTCGCCGTCCGGGCGCTGGCCGCGGCTGCCGGCGCCGCGCGGGCCGCGGCCACCGCCACGCTTGGCGTCCTCGGCCGCGCGCGCCTCGCGCACCTCGCGGTAGATCTCGCCGATGCTGTCGCCGTCGTCGTCGCCGGCGGGCACCGCCGCGCGCGGCTGGCGCGGGACCGGCACCAGCAGGTCCGGCGTGACCGGCTCGGACGGGATCTTCTGGCCGATGTAGGCCTCGATGTCGGGCAGGCCGATCGCGTAGCGCTCGCAGGCGAAGCTGATCGCGTCGCCCTCGGCGCCCAGGCGCGCGGTGCGCCCGATGCGGTGCACGTAGTCCTCGGCGTCGAACGGCAGGTCGTAGTTGTAGACGTGGCTGACGCCCTCGATGTGCAGGCCGCGCGCGGCCACGTCGGTGGCGACCAGGATCTCGAGCTGCCCGGCCTGGAACTTGCGCAGCAGCGACTCGCGCTTCTTCTGCGGCACGTCGCCCGAGAGCACGCCGACCCGGTAGCCGGCCTTCTCCAGTGCGCGCGCCACCCGCTCCACGTATACCTTGGTGTTGACGAACACCATGGTGCGGGCGCCCTCGCTGCGCGAGAGCAGGCCCAGCAGCAGCGGCAGCTTCTCCTCGTCGGCCGGGTAGTACAGCTTCTGGCGCACGCGCGCGGCGGTGACCGTCTCGGCCTCCACCACCACCTTCTCAGGCTCGTTCATGTGCTCGTAGGCCAGCTCGAGCACACGGTGGCTCAGGGTGGCGCTGAACAGCAGGGTCTGGCGCTCGGTGCGGATCGGCATGCGCCGCAGCAGGAAGCGGATGTCCTTGATGAAGCCGAGGTCGAACATGCGGTCGGCCTCGTCGAGCACGCACACCTCGCACGCGTGCAGGCTCACCACCTTGTGCTGCTTGACGTAGTCGATCAGGCGGCCGGGGGTGGCGATGATGACGTCGGCGCCGGCCTGCAGCTGGGCGCGCTGCTTGTCGTAGTCCACGCCGCCGTAGACGAGGGCGAACTTCAGGCCCAGGTCGGAGGCGAACTTCACCGCGTCCTTGTGGATCTGGATCGCCAGTTCGCGGGTCGGGGCCAGGATCAGCGCGCGCGGATCCTCCGGCTTGCGCTCGGCCAGCGCCGGCCTGGTCAGCAGGCGGTTGATGACGGTGACGAGGAAGGCCAGGGTCTTGCCGGTGCCGGTCTGGGCCTGGCCGGCGACGTCGCGCCCGGCCAGGGTGATCGGCAGGGTCAGCGCCTGGATGGGGGTGCAGCGGGTGAATCCTGCCGCCTCCAGGCCGGCCAGCAGGGCCGGGTGCAGTTCGAAGCTGGAGAAGGTGACGTCGGTAAGTGGCTTGTCGCTCATGGATGGGATCTTGGGTGCGGCTCCCGCTGCCGCCACGTGCCTGGAAGCAGCTCCCGGTCCGCTTGGGTCGCCGCGCTGCGGGACCTGGCGCCGCTTCGCGGCGACCCAAACGGGCTGGGAAGTGCTTCGGGCTGCATGACGCGCTCTGGAGCTTGCGTGGGCGGCGCCCGCATCGCAGACTGCCTTGGAATCGGGACGGCGCCGCGAAGGCGCGCTCCCGGGGGCTCGCGGACCAGCCAGGGACGCGTGGGGCGCCCCGGGGCTCCCGGACGGGTGGCCCTTGAGTTGGGCCGCGAATCGCCCAAGTTTACCATCCATCCCGCGGCCGCCCGACCGGCCGCCCCCATCCCTTCCAGGAGCCCTTCCGTGAGCGAACACGTCATCCACGCCACCGACGCCGATTTCGATGCCACCGTGCTGCAGTCCGCCGAGCCGGTGCTGGTCGACTTCTGGGCGCCGTGGTGCGGGCCGTGCAAGATGATCGCGCCTGCCCTGGACGAGCTGGCCGACGAGTACGCCGGGCGGGTGAAGATCGCCAAGGTCAACGTCGACGAGAACCGCGCCACCGCGATGCGCTACCACGTGCGCTCGATCCCGATGCTGCTGCTGTTCAAGGACGGCCAGGTCCAGGCCACCCAGATCGGCGCCGTGGGCAAGTCCCAGCTGGCGCAGGTGATCGAAAAGGCCCTGTAGGCGGGCAGGCCGTCCGGCGGGGCCGAGCGGACCCTCCGCGGCCCCTGAACGGCGCCGCGGGGCCGCTTGCCGTGGCCCGCGCCCGGTGTTAGGTTTGGCGCATCCGGCGTGGACCATCGCGCCGCACCCCGTCTGCAACGCTTCCCGTTTCTTTCCTTCCCGCCCGTTCCAGGGCGCTCGCAGCTAGCGAGGATCTCGCACTTGTCCGACAACACCCCCGACGACGGCGGCACCGCCACCAAGCGCGTGCGCAAGACTGCCGCCCGCGCGCCCCGCAAGGCCCAGTCCGCCCCCGACATTCCCGACGCCACCGATACCCCGAAGCCGTCGGAGCCGGCGGCCGCCCCGGCCACGCCGCGCCCGCCGGAGGCCGCGTCCGCGCCTGCGGCAGCGCCAGCCGCCGACGCCCAGCCAGCCGCGTCCGCCGCCCAGCCCGCGCCCACGGCGCCCGCCCAGCCGCCGGCCGCCGCGGCCGCCACCAGCGGCGGCGACGCCCAGGGCGAAGGCGGCCAGTCGCAGCGCCAGCAGCACGAGGGCCACCGCAACAACGGCAGCCCCGGCGGCAGCCGTCGCGACCGCTTCCGCAACCGCCGCGACCGCCAGCGCGACCGCCACCGCGACAGCGGCCTGCCCCAGGACGACGGCAACGGCGACCAGCAGGCGCACCGCCTGCCGCCGCCGAGCATCCCCGAGGGCTTCCCGCAGTACACGCTGGGCGACCTGAAGCGGATGCCGGCGCACAAGCTGCTCGACATCGCCGAGCAGCTCAACATCGAAGGCGTGGCCCGCGCCCGCAAGCAGGACGTGATCTTCGCCCTGCTCAAGGTGCTCACCCGCACCAGCGAGGGCGTGCAGGCCGACGGCGTGCTGGAGATCCTGCCCGACGGCTTCGGCTTCCTGCGCGGCGCCGAGGCCAGCTACCTGGCCGGCCCGGACGACGTCTACATCTCGCCCAGCCAGATCCGCCGCTTCAACCTGCGCACCGGCGACCACCTGTCCGGCCGCATCCGCTGGCCCAAGGACGGCGAGCGCTACTTCGCGCTCAACGTGGTCGACACCATCAACGGCGAGCCGCCGGAAGCCAGCAAGGGCAAGGTGCTGTTCGAGAACCTGACCCCGCTGTTCCCGCGCAAGCGCTTCAAGCTCGAGCGCGGCGACGGCTCCTCCGAGGACATCGCCGGCCGCATCCTCGACCTGATGGCGCCGCAAGGCAAGGGCCAGCGCTCGCTGATCGTCTCGCCGCCCAAGGCCGGCAAGACCATGCTCATGCAGCAGATCGCGACCGCGATCACCACCAACCACCCGGAAGTGCACCTGATCGTGCTGCTGGTGGACGAGCGCCCCGAGGAAGTGACCGAGATGCAGCGCACCGTGCGCGGCGAGGTCGTGTCCTCGACCTTCGACGAGCCGGCCGCGCGCCACGTGCAGGTCGCCGAGATGGTGATCGAGCGCGCCAAGCGCCTGGTCGAGCACAAGAAGGACGTGGTGATCCTGCTCGACTCGATCACCCGCCTGGCTCGCGCCTACAACAACGTGGTGCCGTCCTCGGGCAAGGTGCTCACCGGCGGCGTCGACGCCAACGCCCTGCACCGCCCGAAGCGCTTCTTCGGCGCCGCGCGCAACGTCGAGGAAGGCGGCTCGCTGACCATCATCGCCACGGCGCTTGTCGACACCGGCAGCGCGATGGACAAGGTGATCTACGAGGAGTTCAAGGGCACCGGCAACTCCGAGGTGCACCTGGACCGTCGCATCGCCGAGAAGCGCGTGTACCCGGCGATCGCGGTCAACCTCTCCGGCACCCGCCGCGAGGACCTGCTGATCGAGCCGGAGCTGCTGCAGAAGATCTGGATCCTGCGCAAGCTGCTGCACCCGATGGACGAGATCGCGGCGATGGAATTCCTGCTCGACAAGATGAAGAGCACCAAGTCCAACGACGAGTTCTTCGCCTCGATGAAGCGCTGAGGCCCCGGGCCCGGCGCACGGACGAGCCCCGCGACAGCGGGGCTTTTCCTTTTCCGGTTCCCCGTTCCCGCGCGGCCCGGCAGGCGGCAGGCATCCGCCGCGCGCGGCGCGAACGCGGCCGCCACGGCCCCGGTGCGACGCCCACGCGCTGGACTTGGCCCGCCCGCCGGCCGCACCATGCGCCTCCCGGGCACCGGCGTGCGCGCCGGCCCGACGTGGACATCGCCGTGTCTTCGCGGATCGCCGCCACCTTCCTCGCCAACGCCCCCGCGCGCCTGGACGCACTGGACGCGCGGCTCGCGCGCGCCGCGGCGCCGACGGACGTGGCCTGGACGCTGTGCGGCTTCGCCGGCAAGGAGCTCGACCTGGTGGACGCGATCGCCTACCTGCGCGATCCATGCGGCGCCACCCTCACCCAACAGGCGGCCTGGGGCCCCAAGCGCGCCGCCAGCCGGGTGCTCGAATCGCGGCTCACGCTGGCCGTGGGACAGGGCATCGTCGGCCGCTGCGCCCGGCTGCGCCTGCCGCAGCGCACCGGCGACGCGCGCTTCGACCCGCGCTACGTGCCCGACGACCAGGCGAACCTGTCGGAACTGGCGGTGCCGATCCAGTGCGGCCGCGCGCTGTACGGCGTGCTCGACAGCGAGCATCCGGACGCCGACTTCTACACCCTCGCGCACGAGCACGCACTGCAGGCAATCGCCGAACGCGGCGCGCGACGGCTGGAGGCGCTGGCGGCTCCTGCGCGGCGCTGACCGGCGCGGTCGGCACCCGCCGGGGTCCACTGCCGGGGTCCGTCGCGCGGCGCGCGAAGCCGCGGCCGCGCCCATGGCAGCGGAACGGGCGCCGCATCAGTGGACGCGCGCGACCTCAGCCGCGGTCGCGCAGGAACCGGGCCATCGACACGCCGGTCGGGGCCGGAACGTATTCGTGGGCGACGTCGACGAAGCCGCGCATCACCGCGATCTCGCGCGGGGTGCGGTTGAGCGCGTCGCGCGCCTCGGGATCGGCGCCGGCGCGCAGCAGGCGCCGGGTCAGCTGCAGCAGCCCGTGCAGCGCGGCCAGGTGCAGCGGGCCGAAGCCGCGCGGGTCGCGCGCATCCAGGTCCGCGCCCTCGTCGAGCAGCTGCTCGACCACCGCCATCAGCACGTCCTCGTCGCAGGCCGAGCCAGGCTCGGCGCGCGCGCCCAGCAGCAGCAGCAGCGGCGTCACCCCGCCGGCGGCGACCGCATCGACCTCGGCGCCGGCCAGCAGCAGGGTGTCGAACAGCGCCACCAGGCGGGTGCGGTCGCGCGCGGTGAAGCCGTACAGCGCGGCGCAGTGCAGCGGGGTCAGGCCCTGGGCGTCGGTGGCATGCACGTTGGCGCCGGCGGTCATCAACCGCGCGCACATCTCCGGCAGGCCGAGCGCGGCCGCGAGCATCAGCACCGTGACCTCGCCGGGCAGGCGCTGTTCGAGCTGGGCGCCGGCGGCGAGCAGACGGTCGACGATCTCGACGTGGCGCATGCTCACCGCCGCCGACAGCGGGGTGGCACCGGTGTTGGCCACGTGCTGCGGATGCGCGCCGCGCGCCAGCAGCAGGTCGACCACCGCCTGGTGCCCGCCGCCGCAGGCGCGCAGCAGGGCGGTGCAGCCCTGGGCGTCGACCGCTTCCAGCGGCAGGCCGAGGTCGAGCAGGCGCCGCACCGCGTCCACGTCGCCGGCCATCGCCGCGGCCGGCAGGTCGGCCGGCTGCAGCATGCGCCGCGGCAGCGGCCAGCCGCGCCAGTCGAGCCAGTCGGCGAGGTCGCGGCGGCCGCTGGCCAGGGCGACGCCGAGCGGGGTCTGGCCGTCCTGGGCGCGCGCGTCGATCGCCGCGCCGTGGCGCACCAGGGTCTTGAGCACGCCCTCGCGCGCCAGCGCCGCGGCCAGGTGCAGCGCGGTCATGCCGCGCGCGTCGCGGGCGTCGGCATCGACGCCGATCTCGAGCAGGCGATCGATCAGGCGGTCCCAGCCCAGGTGCACGGCCAGCGACAGCGCCGGGTCGCCCGCATCCGAGGGGCCGAACGGATCAACGCCGGCGTCCACCAGTTCCAGCGCGCATTGTTCCAGCGCGCGACCGGCCTGGTCGCCGTCGACGCAGGCGGCCAGGAACCGCGCCAGGCCACCGCGCCCGGCCGGCGATGCGCCATGGCGCAACAGCGCCTGGATCGCCGGCGCCGCGGCCGGGCCGCGCGCGAGCAGCCGGGACAGCGCGGTACCGCCATCTGCGTCGCGCGCCTCCAGGTCCGCGCCCTGCGCCACCAGCCAGTCGATGCGCGCGGGCGTGGGCAGCTCGTCCCCCGGGGCGAGCAGCGCGCCGAGTTCGGCCGGGGAGACGAGCGCGGCGACGCGTTCGAGGTCCTCGTAGCGCCCGGCATCGAGGCCTTCGCGCAGCAGCACCAGCGGCGCGCGGTCGGGCAGCGGCGCTTCGCCGGCGTCGGCCTGGACGCTGGCCGGCAGCGCGTAGGCCGGATCGAGCAGGGCGACCAGGCGCCAGCGCCCGGCGCCCGCCGCGACCTCGACCGCGCTGCGGCCGTCGCGGTCACGACGCGCGGGATCGAGCCCGAGTTCGAGCAGGCGCGCGACCAGGGCCGAGGACGGCACCTCGGCCGCGCAGGCCAGCAGCAGGGCGTGGCGGCCCTGCGCGTCCACCGCCTCGGGATCCGCGCCGACCGCGAGCAGGGCCTCGAACGCGGCCAGGCTGCCGCCGCGCGCGGCCTCGAGCAGCGGCGTGGACTGGCCGGCGTCGCACGCATGCACGTCGCCGCCGGCATCGAGCAGGGCGGCGATGGTCGAGGCATGGCCCTGGAACGCGGCCACGTGCAGCGCGGTGCGGCCTTCGCCGTCGCGCGCGTCCACCCTGGCCTTGTGCCGCAGCAGCAGCTGCACGCCCGCCGGGTCGTCTTCGTCGCCGCCGGCGGCCGCCAACAGCGCCGGGGTGCCGGTTTCCGCCCCGGGCCTGGCGCCCCGCTCGAGCAGGAAGCGGGCGAGGCGCCAGTTGCCGGCCGCGCAGGCCACGCCCAGCGGGGTGAGGCCGTCGTGGTTCCGGGTATCGAGCGCGGCCGAGGCATCGAGCAGCAGCGCGGCCACGCCGGGGTCGGAGCTGCGCGCGGCGTGGTGCAGCGGGGTGTTGCCGTCGCGATCGGCGGCGCGCGGGTCGGCGCCGTTGGCGAGCAGGGTCATCACCGCCTCGGGGCGGCCGTGCCAGCTGTCGCGGGTGGCCGCCAGCAGCGGCGTGAGCCCGCCGTGGGCGGCGTTGACGTCCACTCCGGCGGCGATGAGCGCGCGCAGCAGGCGCAGGTCGGGCAGGACCGCGGCGAGCACCGCGAGCGGGCGCTGGTCGCGCTCGTCCTCCAGCGGCAGGCCGTGGGCATCGGCACCCGCTTCGAGCAGGGCCAGCGCCTGGTCGACGCGGCCGGCGCGCGCGGCCGCGTACAGCGCGCGGTCGAGGTCGCCTTCGGGGAGCACGGGCGCGAGGCTGGAAGGCTCGCCCTCCATGTCGACCACCGGGATCGGCCTGGACAGCAGCGGCGGCTCGGGCAGGCGCTGCAGCAGCAGGTGCAGCAGCGGCCAGGCGACCAGCGCCGCGCCGGCCACGGCCCAGCGCGCCTGCGGCCCCAGCAGCCCGGGCCAGGCCAGCAGCAGGATCGAGCCGAGGATGGCGGCCACGCAGGCGGCCGCGCCCAGGCCGTGCCAGCCGGACGCGTCGCGGGCGTCGAGCGCCTGCCAGTGGGCGCCCAGCGTCCCGCCCTCTCGCGCGCTGGCGCGCCACAGCGGCCAGCTGCGCCACAGCGCCACCACGCACACGCCGGCGACCGCGCTCAGGCCGAGCGCCGCGCCCAGCCCGCCGCCGCGCAGCAGCGCGGCCAGCGGCCAGGCCGCGAGCAGGGCCGCCGCCGCCAGCGCGCCGGCCCACAGCGCGAGCAGCGCGCGCAGGTCGCGCAGCGCCGTCGCGCGGTCCAGGCCCTGCAGCCCGTCGCGGGCGCGGACCGCCAGCGCCAGCGCCGGCTGGGCCAGCGCGCCGGCCACGGCCGCGACCACGCCGCCGACGCCGGTGGCGAGGATGAGCAGGGCCGCGATCGCCGCGGCGGCAAGCGCAGGCCTGCGGTCCGGGCGGGCCTCAGGCATCGGTGCCCCAGTCCTCGCTCATCGGATCGGCGTCCAGCGCGGGCGGGAACTGCAGGTGGTAGCCGCGGGCGGCCAGGTTCGCGCGCACCTCGTCGGGGTTCTCGCGGGCGAGCTTGCGGTCCGGGGTCAGGGCCACGTCGAGCACGAACTGCAGCGGACCCAGGCGGGCGCGCAGGGGTTCGGGGAGGCGGTCGAACGCGTCGCGCGCATCGAGGTAGACGTAGGTGTCGGCCCGGCGCCGGCTTTTGTAGACGTAGGCGTGCATGTCCCGCGCAGTGTCGCAGTTCACGGAATTGTGCGGGAAATGCGCGCGCCGGGGAACGCGCCGCGGTTCAGCCGCCGGGGCGGGGGCGGCCGGCCGTGCCCCCCGACAGGTGCCCCGGCGCCGACGAACGGCTAGGCTGTTGCGGTTTTTTACGTCCATTCGCCCGACATGCGCCGACTCCTTCCGCTGTGCTGCCTGCTGTTCGCCGGCCTGCTCCAGGCCCAGCCCTCGCAACCGCTGACCCTGGACCGGATCATGGCCGATCCGGCCTGGATCGGGCCGCCGGTGGAACAGGCCTGGTGGTCCTGGGACGGCCGCGAGGTGTACTACCCGCTGCGCCGCGGCGACACCCGGATCCAGGACCTGTACGCGCAGCCGGTGGACGGCGGCCAGGCGCGCCTGCTCGACGGCGCCGCGCGCGGCGCGATCGACGGCGCCGAGCCGGTACTCGACCCGCAGCGGGTGCGCATGGCCTTCGTGCGCAGCGGCGACGTGTTCGTGCGCGACCTGCGCAGCGGCGCCCTGCTCCAGCTGACCCGCTCCGAGGCCCAGGAGGTCGATCCGCGCTGGGGCAGCGACGGCAGCCTGGTCTGGCGCAGCGGCCACGACTGGTTCCGCTGGAACGCCGGCGACGGGGTCGTGGTCCACGCCGCCGCGCCGAAGGCCGAGGACGATCCGGCCAGGCCGCCCAAGGCCGACCGCATGCGCGAGGACCAGCTGCGGCTGGTGGCGACGCTGCGGCGCGAGCGCGAACAGCGCGAGGCGCTGCGCGCGCAGGAGGAGCAATGGCGCCGCGCCGATCCCAGCCGGCCGCCGGCGCCGGTGTACCTGGGCAAGGACGTCGAGATCGTCGCCACCGCGCTTTCGCCCGACGGCCGCTGGCTGTTCGCGGTGACCGAGCGCAAGCAGGACGAGCGCGGCCAGCCGGGCCGGATGCCGGTGTACCTGACCGAGTCGGGCTACGAGGACACCGAGGAGGTGCGCACCCGCGTGGGCCGCAACCTGCCGCGGGCGCAGTCGTTCTGGATCGTCGACCTGCAGCAGGGCACGCCGCGCGAGGTGTCGACCGCGCAGCTGCCCGGCATCGGCGAGGACCCGCTGGCCGCACTGCGCCGCGAAGCCGGTGCCGAGTCGCTCAAGGGGCCGCGGGCGGTGCGGATCGAAGCCGGTGTCCGCGGGCTGCTGTGGAGCGCCGACTCGCAGCGCCTGGCGCTGATGCTGCACTCGGTCGACAACAAGGACCGCTGGCTGGCGGTGCTCGATCCCGGGTCGACCACGCTGCACTCGCGCCACCGCCTGCACGACCCGGCCTGGATCAACTGGGCGTTCAACGAGTTCGGCTGGATGCCCGACCAGCGCACGCTGTGGTTCGTGTCCGAGGAGAGCGGCCATGCGCACCTGTACACGGTCGACGCCGTGCGCGGCGGCCGCGCCCGCGCGCTGACCACGGGCCGCTGGGAGGTCTCGCAGCCGGTGCTGGCGCCGGCCGGCGACCGCTTCCTGTTCACCTGCAACCGCGTCCGTCCCGGCACCTATGAACTGTGCGCGTTGCCGGCCGGCGGCGGCGAGGTGCGCGAACTCACCCGCCTGGGCGGCGTGGAAGGCTTCGTCGCCTCGCCCGACGGCGCGCGCATCGCGCTGCGCCACTCCTCGAGCTACGTGCCGCCGCAGCTGGCAGTGATGGACGCCGACGGCGGCAGCCTGCGCACCCTCACCGACACCCGCACCGCGGAATACCGCGCGTTCGACTGGCTGCAGCCCGAGTACGTGCAGGTGCCGTCGAAGCACGGCGCCGGCACCATCTGGGGCAAGTTCTACGGGCCCAGGACGCTCGAGCCGGGACGCCGCTACCCGGTGGTGCTGTTCGTGCACGGCGCGGGCTACCTGCAGAACGTGAGCGAGCGCTACCCGAACTACTTCCGCGAGCAGATGTTCCACAACCTGCTGGTGCAGCGCGGCTACCTCGTGCTCGACCTCGACTACCGCGCCTCGGAAGGCTACGGCCGCGACTGGCGCACGGCGATCTACCGGCAGATGGGCCATCCCGAGCTCGAGGACTACCTCGACGGCATCGACTGGCTGGTCGAGCACCGCCAGGCCGACCGCGAGCGCGTGGGCATCTACGGCGGCAGCTACGGCGGCTTCATGACCTTCATGGCGCTGTTCCGCAAGCCGGGCACGTTCAAGGCCGGCGCCGCGCTGCGCCCGGTCACCGACTGGTCGCAGTACAATCACAGCTACACGGCGAACATCCTCAACACGCCTGACATCGACCCCGAGGCCTACCGCAGGTCCTCGCCGATCGAATACGCCGAAGGGCTGCAGGACCACCTGCTGATCGCCCACGGCATGATGGACGACAACGTGTTCTACCGCGATTCGGTGGTGCTGGCGCAGCGCCTGATCGAACTGCGCAAGGACAAGTGGGAGATGGCCAGCTACCCGCTCGAGCGCCATGCCTACCAGCAGTCCGACTCGTGGTACGACCAGTACCGGCGGATCCTGGAGCTGTTCGAGCGCACCCTCAAATAGGTGTCCGGCCGGTTTCCGGGAACCGGGCTGACGTTCCGGAGGCAATCCCGTCTTCGGAACGGAGCCGGTCCTGCCCGAAGAGTCCGGGGCGAGTCTGTCCGGCCCGGCTGGCTTTTCCGCGGCGGGCTGTGGGCGACCCTGGTCCTGCGGCCGCGGAAGATCGATCCGTTCTTCGGCGCGCGCCGGGTCCGGGGGCCACGCCGCGGACGGCGGGCCTTCTCCGCAAATGTCCCCCGGAATCCGCCTCCGGCGGATTCCTCCTCCTTGAGTTTGCTGCGAAGGCCCGCCGCCCGCGGCGCGGCTCCGGATGCAGGGCGGAGGAGCGCGGGCGGTCCGCGGGCGCGCTTGACCGGACGCAATGCCAGCTGCACGCGCGACGCCTAGAATGGCGGCATGGACCGATTCGACGACATCCGCGACTACCTCACCGGCCTGCAGGACCGTATCTGCGCGGCGATCGAGGCCGCCGACGGCAAGGCCCGCTTCATCGAGGACGCCTGGCAGCGCGATCCCGGCGACACCAGCACCCACCTGCGCGGCGGCGGCCGCACCCGGGTGCTGCGCGAGGGCGCGGTGTTCGAGCAGGCCGGGATCGGCTTCTCCGACGTGTCCGGCGACCGGCTGCCGCCGTCGGCCACCGCCGCGCGCCCGGAGCTGGCCGGCGCGTCCTGGCAGGCGGTGGGCGTGTCGCTGGTGTTCCACCCGCGCAATCCCTACCTGCCCACCACCCACGCCAACGTGCGCCACTTCCGCGCCCTGCGCGACGGCGAAACCGTGGCCTGGTGGTTCGGCGGCGGCTTCGACCTGACCCCGTTCTATCCCTTCGACGAGGACGTGCTGCACTGGCACCGCACCGCGCGCGCGCTGTGCGAGCCGTTCGGCGGGCAGGAGCGCTACCAGGCCCACAAGCGCTGGTGCGACGAGTACTTCTACCTCAGGCACCGCAACGAGACCCGCGGCGTGGGCGGGCTGTTCTTCGACGACCTGCACACCGACATGGAGCAGGACTTCGCCTACCTGCGCGCGGTTGGCGACGGCTTCCTCGACGCCTACCTGCCGATCGTCGAGCGCCGCAAGGACACGCCCTACGGCGAGCGCGAGCGCCAGTTCCAGCTCTACCGTCGCGGGCGCTACGTCGAGTTCAACCTGGTCTACGACCGCGGCACCCACTTCGGCCTGCAGAGCGGCGGGCGCGCCGAGTCGATCCTGATGAGCATGCCGCCGCTGGTGCGATGGGAGTACGGCTATGCGCCGGAACCGGGCAGCGCGGAGGCGCGGTTGCGCGACTACCTGGTGCCGCGCGACTGGCTGGCGGGGGCCTGAGGCCGATGGACGCCGACGCCGCTTCGCTCGCGGCCAACCTCCAGGCCATCCGGGCGCGCATCGACGCCGCTTGCCGCGCCGCCGGGCGGGATCCGGGCGAGGTGCGGCTGCTGCCGGTCAGCAAGACCGTCGCGGAGGCGCGCCTGCGCCAGGCCTATGCGCTGGGCGTGCGCGAACTGGGCGAGAACAAGGTCCAGGAGGCGATGGCCAAATCGGAGGCGATGGCCGACCTGGAGGACCTGCGCTGGGTGCTGATCGGCCACCTGCAGACCAACAAGGCCAAGTACGCGGCGCGCTTCGCCAGCGAGTTCCAGGCGCTCGACAGCCTGCGCGTGGCGCAGGCGCTGGACGCCCGGCTGCAGAAGCTGGGCCGCGCGATCGACGTGCTGGTGCAGGTCAACACCTCGGGCGAAGCGAGCAAGTTCGGCCTGCCGCCGGAAGAGGTGCCGGCGTTCGTGAAGCAGCTGCCGGCGTTCTCCTCGCTGCGCGTGCGCGGGCTGATGACCCTGGCCCTGTTCTCCGACGACGAGGCGCGCGTGCGGCCGTGCTTCGTGCACCTGCGCGAGCTGCGCGACCGGCTGCGCCAGGAAGCGCCCGACGGGATCGCGATGGACGAGCTGTCGATGGGCATGTCCGGCGATTTCGAACTGGCGATCGCCGAGGGGTCGACCACGGTGCGCGTGGGCACGGCGATCTTCGGCCGCCGACCCACGCCCGACGACGCGTACTGGCCGGGCGCGGCGGGGCCCGCGGAGAACGACACGCGCTGATTCCGCGGCGTGCGGCTGCGCCTGCGCGAGGGCCAGCCGATGCCGCGTGCGGCGAAAGTGCGCGACGGGCGCGAGGGCGGGCGGCTGCGGCAGGAACGACGTGGCCGATCGGGGCGACTTGACCCAGTGCAATCAAGTCGCCCCGACCGGTCGCCGTCCGCCACCGGCGATCTGCCGCGCCCGGGGAGGGGCGGGCGCGGCATCGAGGCTCGCGCGCCGGGGACGGAATTCCCGCGCCGCCGTCAGGGCGCCGCGGCGAGCTGCTTCTCCAGCTGGTCCAGGACCCGGTAGCAGGGCAGCACCTGGGCCACGCTCGCGTTCGGCTCGCGGCCTTCGCGGATGGCGGCGAAGAACTCGCGGTCCTGCAGCTCGATGCCGTTGACGCTCACGTCCACCTGGCTCACGTCCACCGGCTGCTCGCCGGCCTTGGCGGTGCTCTGCACCAGGTCGTCGTAGCGGGCGATGTAGGTGGCGGTGTCACCGATATAGCGGAAGAAGGTGCCCAGCGGGCCGTCGTTGTTGAAGCTCAGCGACAGGGTGCAGATCGCGCCGGTGCTGCTCTTGAGCTGGATCGACATGTCCATCGCGATGCCGAGCTCGGGATGG
Source organism: Luteimonas wenzhouensis (assembly GCF_007859305.1). Lineage (GTDB taxonomy): Bacteria > Pseudomonadota > Gammaproteobacteria > Xanthomonadales > Xanthomonadaceae > Luteimonas > Luteimonas wenzhouensis. The sequence continues at coordinate 154,364 of NZ_VOHE01000003.1, read as the reverse complement.
ATCGGGCCCTGGATCGCGTTGGCCTGCACGATCTCGCCGCCGGTCTGGTAGGCGAACAGGTCCACGGTGTGGGCGGCGTGGTGCCACAGCAGGTGGTCGGTCCAGCTGCGCGGCTCGCCCAGCGCGTTGAGGTTGCTGCGGCGGAAGAAGTACGTCTGCACGTCCATCTGCTGGATGTGGTACTCGCCGGCGAGGATGCGGCGGCGCACGTACTGGTGGCTCGGGTTGAAGCGACGGGTGTGGCCGCACATCGCCACCAGCCCGGTCTTCTCCTGCAGCGCCACCACCTCCTCGCCGTCCTTGAGCACGTCGCACAGCGGGATCTCGACCTGCACGTGCTTGCCCGCCTCCAGGCACGCCTTGGCCTGGGCGGCGTGCATCTGGGTGGGCGTGCACAGGATCACCGCGTCGACGTCGGAGCGCGCAAGCGCCTCGCCGAGCTCGGTCGTGGCGTGCCCGATGCCGTACTTCGCGGCGACCGCGCGGGTCTTCTCCAGGTCGCGGCTGACCAGCGACACGACCTCCACGCCGTCGATGTTGGCGATCGCGTCGAGGTGCTTGATGCCGAATGCCCCCGCGCCCGCGAGGGCGACCTTGATGCTGCTCATCGTTCGTTCTCCAGGATCAGGTGGCCCACGGCCGTGTTGGAGGCCGGCACGTGGTAGAAGCGGTGCGCGACCCGCGGCTTCGGGCCGCCGGCGACGTCGGCCATCGCGCCGCGCGCGATCAGCCACATCACCAGTTCGATGCCTTCCGAACCGGCCTCGCGCACGTACTCGATGTGCGGGATCTGCGCCGCGGCGGCCGGATCGTCGATCAGCCTGTCGAGCCAGGCGTTGTCCCACTCGCGGTTGATCAGGCCCGCGCGCGGGCCCTGCAGCTGGTGGCTCATGCCGCCCGTGCCCCAGACCTGCACGTTGAGGTCCTGGTCGAAGCTCTCCACCGCGCGGCGGATGGACTGGCCCAGGGCGAAGCAGCGGCGGCCCGAGGGCACCGGGTACTGGACCACGTTGACCGCGAACGGGATCACCTTGAACGGCCACTGCTCCGGCTGCCCGCACATCAGCGAGAGCGGCACGGTCAGGCCGTGGTCGACGTCCAGGCGGTTGACGATGGTCAGGTCGAAGTCGTCCTGGATCACGCTCTGGGCGATGTGCGAGGCGAGTTCCGGATGGCCCTCGACCACCGGCACCGGGCGCGGGCCCCAGCCCTCGTCGGCCGGCGCGTACTGCGCACCGGTGCCGATCGCGAAGGTCGGGATCAGGTCGAGGCTGAAGGCGGTGGCGTGGTCGTTGTAGACCAGGAACACCACGTCCGGCCTGTTCTCCTCCAGCCACTGCCTGGAGAAGTCGTAGCCGGCGAACACGGGCTTCCAGTAGTCCTCGCCGCTCTTGCCCAGGTCCAGGGCCGCGCCGATCGCCGGCACGTGCGAGGTGTAGACCGATGCGGTGATGCGGGCCATCAGCGCACCTCCCCGCCGGCGGCGCCCTGCGGCTGGCGGTGCGGCTGCGCGTCGCCGTCCTCGCCGAGGTAGCGGTTGCCCTCGGGCGAGCGCCCGCCCTTGATCATCATGTCGCGGTACTCCTCTTCGGTCATGCCGGTCATGCTGCCGGCCATCTGCTGGAACGACTTGCCGTCGGTGGCGCCGATCTTGGCCAGGAAGTAGATGTTCCCGCCCAGCGCGATGCAGCGGTTGAGGTCGCGGTCGAGCACCGCCTGCTTCTGCTCCTCGCTCATCGGCCACTCGTCGAGGTAGGCGCGTTCGTCGGCCTTGAACCGGGCGCGGTTCTCGGCCTTCATCAGCGACATGCAGAACTGGTTGAGCCAGTAGCCCTTGCGGGACTGGTCGGCGTCGAAGATGGTGGTGCCGGGAATGTCCAGGTAGGGTTTGTCCAGCGGCATGGATCAGCTCCAGTACAGGCGCATCGGGTTGTCCACCAGCAGCTTGCGCTGCAGCTCGGCGGTGGGCGCGATGTGCGGGATGAAATCGACCAGCAGGCCGTCGTCGGGCATGTGGCTGGTGAGGTTGGGGTGCGGCCAGTCGGTGCCCCACAGCACGCGGTCGGGGAAGGCCTCGACCACGCGGCGCGCGAACGGCACCACGTCGCGGTAGGCGTTGCGCTCGCCGTCGAGCGCCGGCGGGCCGCTGATGCTCAGGCGCTCGGGGCAGGTGACCTTGCACCAGACCCGGGGATTGTCGGCCATGAAGCGGATGAAGCGGTCGAACTCCGGCCCGAACGCGTCCCTGCCCACGTCCGGGCGGCCCATGTGGTCGACCACCACGGTGGTGGGAAGCGAGGCGAAGAAGGCCTCGTGCTCGGCCAGGTCCGCGGCCTCGAAGTAGATCACCACGTGCCAGCCCAGCCTGGCCACGCGCTCGGCGATCGAGGCCAGCTCGTCCTTGGGCGCGGAGTCGACCAGGCGCTTGACGAAGTTGAAACGCACGCCGCGCACGCCGGCCTCGTGCATCTCGTGCAGCTCGGCGTCGGTCACGCTCGCGCGCACCGTCGCCACGCCGCGCGCGCGTCCGCCGGAGCGGCGCAGCGCATCCACCATCGCGCGGTTGTCGGCGCCGTGGCAGGTGGCCTGCACGATCACGTTGCGCTCGAAGCCGAGGTGGTCGCGCAGCGCGAACAGCTGCTGCGCGCTCGCATCGCACGGCGTGTACTTGCGCTCGGGCGCGTAGGGGAAGATGTCCCCGGGGCCGAACACGTGGCAGTGCGCGTCGACCGCGCCGGACGGGAGCTGGAAGGCGGGCTTGCTGGGATCGGGATGCCAGTCCAGCCAGCCGGGGGTCTTCTCGAACGTCATCGGGTTCCTCGGGAGGTGCAGGCGGCGCGCAGGCGGTCGGCCTCGGTGCGCCAGTCGGGACTTCGGGCGAAACCGGGCTGGCCGCGCTCGCCGAACGCGCCCGCGTCGGCGAGCTCCGCCATTCGCGCCTGGCGCCGGGCAGCGGCCTCGGCGGTCCAGGGTTCCAGCCCGGCCTCGGCCACGGTGCGGGCGACCTCGCGCATCTCCTCGCTGCGCCGGCGGCCGTGCTCGATCACGCGCTGGAAGAAGTAGCTGGCCTGGGCCTGCCAGTCGATGCCGGGGAAGGTCTCCTCCAGCGAGGCCAGGACCGCGTCCTCGACGCCGTATTCGCGGGCGGCAGCGAGGCTCTCGACGACCAGCGCCTCGAGCCCCTTGATCACCACGCTGCGGCACATCTTGGTCGCGCTGGCCACGCCCAGGCGTTCGTCGTGGAAGCGCGCGGCGAAGCCCAGCGCCTGCAGCGGCGCCTCCAGCGCGCGCGCATGCGGGCCACCCAGCAGCAATGGCACCTTGATCCGGTGCGGCGGCACCGAGGTCATCACCGCGCCTTCCACGTAGCGGGCGCCGGCGCCGTCGACGGCGGCCGCGGCCTCACGCTTGGTCCCGGGCGAGGCGCTGTTGAGGTCGAGGAAGAACGCGCCCGCCTGCAGGCCTGCGAGGCAGGCGCGGGCCGCATCCAGCGTCCGGCTGGCGGTGACCGCGCTGACCACCAGCCCGGCGCCGGCGACGGCGTCGGCGGCATCGCGGCCCGGCACCACCCCGTGCGCGTCGGCGTGCGCGCGCATCGCATCGCCATGCGGTTCGCCAACGGTGGCGAGCGCCAGGTCCCAGGCGCGCACCTGCACGCCCGCGGCGCGCAGGTCCTCGGCCAGGATCTTCCCGACCTCGCCATAGCCGATGAGCGCGACCCGTTGCATGGTCAGTCGATGTACCGCAGACCGGCGCGCGCCAGCGGTTCGCGCATCGCGTACATGTCCAGGCCCAGCTCGCCCGCGGCCAGGCGCTCGCGCTTGGCGCCCTCGTTGGCCTCGCGCTTGCGCGCCGCCTCCAGGGTGGCCGCGGCGCGCTCGCGCGGCACGCAGACCACGCCGTCGTCGTCGGCCACGATCACGTCGCCCGGGGTCACCCACATGCCGGCGCAGACCACCGGGATGTTCACCGAGCCGAGCGTCGCCTTGATCGTGCCCTTGGCGCTGATCGCCTTGCTCCACACCGGGAACTGCATCTCCTGCAGCGTCTTCACGTCGCGCACGCCGGCGTCGATCACCAGCGCGCGCGCGCCGCGGGCCTGGAAGCTGGTGGCCAGCAGGTCGCCGAAGTAGCCGTCGCTGCATTCGGCGGTGACCGCGGCCACCACGATGTCGCCCGGCCGGATCTGCTCGGCGACCACGTGCATCATCCAGTTGTCGCCCGGGTGCAGGAGCACGGTCACCGCGGTGCCCGACACCTGCGCACCCGGGTAGATCGGCCGCATGTAGGGCCTGAGCAGGCCGACCCGGCCCATCGCCTCGTGCACGGTGGCCGAGCCCAGCGGGGCCAGCGCGTCGGCGACCTCGCGGTCGGCGCGCTGGATGTTGCGGTACACCACGCCCAGTTCGTACATGGTCACTTGCCCTTCCGCTTCAGCGCCGCGTCGAGCCGCGGATACACCCGGCGCGCGTTGCCCTCGTAGATCTTCTGCCTGTCCCCGGCGCTGAGCCGGGTGTTGGCCTCGATGTAGCGCCTGGTGTCGTCGTAGTAGTGCCCCGTCTCCGGGTCGATGCCGCGGACCGCGCCGATCATCTCGCTGGCGAACAGGATGTTGTCCACCGGGATGACCGTGGCCAGCAGGTCGATGCCCGGCTGGTGGTAGACGCAGGTGTCGAAGTAGACGTTGTTGAGCAGGTGGTCGCGCAGCAGCGGCTTCTTCAGCTCCTGGGCCAGGCCGCGGTAACGGCCCCAGTGGTAGGGCGCGGCGCCGCCGCCGTGCGGGATGACCAGCCTCAGGGTCGGGAAGTCGCGGAACAGGTCGCCCTGGATCAGCTGCATGACCGCGGTGGTGTCGGCATTGATGTAGTGCGCGCCGGTGGTGTGGAAGCAGGCGTTGCAGCTGGTGCTGACGTGGACCATCGCCGGGATGTCGTACTCGACCAGCTTTTCGTAGATCGGATACCAGCTGCGGTCGGTCAGCGGCGGGCTGGTCCAGTGGCCGCCGGACGGGTCGGGATTGAGGTTGACCGCGACCGCGCCGTACTGCTCCACGCACTTGACCAGCTCGGGGATGCAGGTGGCCGGGTCCACGCCCGGGCTCTGCGGCAGCATCGCGGCGGGGATGAAGTGGTCGGGGAACAGCTGGCTGACCCGGTGGCACATCTCGTTGCAGATCGCCGCCCAGGCCGAGGAGACCTGGAAGTCGCCGATGTGGTGGGCCATGAAGCTGGCGCGCGGTGAGAATACGGTGAGGTCGGAGCCGCGCTCGCGCATCAGGCGCAGCTGGTTGTGCTCGATCGACTCGCGGATCTCGTCGTCGGAAATCCTCAGCTCCGAGGCCCTGGGCATGGCCGACGGGTTGCCGATCGCCGCGATCTGGCGGTTGCGCCACTCCTCGAGCGCCCTGGGCGCAGTGGTGTAGTGGCCATGGATGTCGATGATCATCTGGTCCTACCTGGTGTTGCGCCGCCCCCGGGGCGGCCGGTGACGCTCACGCCGGCGCCATGCCGTGGGCGAGCAGGATCCCGGACGCCGCGTCCGAGGCCATGAAATCGAGCAGGCGTGCGGCCGCCTTCGGATCGCGGCTGCGCACGCACACCGCGCCGGAGAACACCGTCGCGTGCTGGATCGCGTCGGGCAGCGGGCCGATCGCGTCCACGCCCTCCACGCCGACCAGTTCGCTGCGCTGCTGGAAGCCCAGTTCCACCTCGCCGCGCGCGATCAGCGCCGCCACCGGCACGCCGGGCGGCGCCTGGACCAGGCGCGGCTGTACCTGCTCCCGGATGCTCCAGCGCTGGAACAGCCCGGTGAGGTAGGTGCCGCTGGGGCCGGTGGAATGGCCCAGGGTGCGCGCGGCCAGCACCGCCTCGCGGACCTGCGCCTCGTCGGCGACCGGCGGCCGCGGCGCGCCCGCGCGCACCGCCACCCAGATCTCCGACCGCATCAGCGCGCGGCGACTGCCCGGCACCAGGTGCCCGGCTGCTTCCAGCCGCTCGAGCGCCGGCGCCGCCAGCCACACCAGGTCGACCGGCTCGCCGTCCATGACGCGCTTCTCTGCATCGACGCCGCCGACCGAGGTGATCCGCACCTGGGACAGCCCGGCCGCCAGGGCCCCGGACGCCAGCGCCCCCAGGACCTGGCGGGTGGCCATGGACGACAGGCCATCGAGGACGGGGCGCAGGTCAGCCATGGACGCCTCCCGGGGCGGGGCCGCGCCCCTGCGCGTCAGCGTGGGGGCCGGCTGTCCGGAACGGGGCGGGACGCGAATGCATGACCTGCATTGTTCTTGGCCATAACAATCCGCGCCACCCGGTGACCGCTCTAGCTGTTATCGCATTCCGGCATGGCTGGTGCCCATCCATGCCGTCAGCGCGGGGACGCCGGGCGGCTCCGCAGGGTCAGCCACCAGGTCAGCGCGCCGGCCACCAGCAGCACCGGCACCAGCGCCATCAGTACCTGGTTGGCGCTCGAGCCGCCGCCGATCAGCGCCGCCGCCAGCAGCGGGCCGGCGGCCGAACCCAGCCGCCCCACCGACACCGCGGCGCCGACCCCGGTGCCGCGCACCGCGGTCGGGTACTGGCCGGGCGCGAGGGCGTAGAGGATGGTCTGGGTCGAGGAGACGGTGGCGCCGATCGCCAGGCCGCAGAGCATCGCCGCGATCGGCGACGCCGGCGACGCGGCCATCGCCAGCAGCGCCGCGATCGTGGACACGAAGGCCACCGGCACGCAGGCGGTGCGCCAGCGGCCGTCCATCAGCTGGCCGGTGGCCACGCTGGCCAGCGCCCCGCCGATGTTGAACAGCATCTGCACCCACGAGGCGTCGCGCACGCTCAGGCCGCGGCCGACCAGCAGCGACGGCAGCCAGTTGAGCAGCAGGTACATCGCCAGCAGGGCGAGGAAGAAGCCGGTCCACAGCGCCACCGTGCGCGCGGCACGCCCCTCCCCGAACAGCGCCAGGGCCACGCCGGCCCGCTCGCGGGTGCCGAGCTGGCGCTGTTCGCGCGAATCGGGCAGGAACAGCAGCAGCGGCACGGTGAGCAGCAGCGGCGCGAAACCGCCAACCAGGAACACGTTCTTCCAGCTCTCGGGCTCGACCCCCACGGCGCTGGTCAGCGCGGCCAGCGCGCCGCCGGTGGGCAGGCCCGCGTACATCGCCCCGACCACGAAATGGCGGCGGTTCGCCGGCGCGTTCTCGGTCACCAGTGCGAGCAGGTTGGGCAGCGCGCCGCCCAGGCCGACGCCGGTCAGGAACCGGGCCGCCAGCAGGCTCTCGACGTTCCAGCTGTAGGCGGTGGCCACCGACATCGCGCCGAACGCGGCCACCGACGCCACCAGCACCGCCTTGCGGCCCCAGCGGTCGGACAGCCGGCCGCCGATCGCCGCGCCGAGCATGAGTCCGAAGGTGGCGGCGCTGAAGAACCAGCCCAACTGGTCCGGCCCCAGGTCGAAGGCCGCGCGCACGCGCGGCGCGACCACGCCGGCCGCCTGCAGGTCATATCCCTCGAACACCGACACCGCGCAGCACAGTGCCAGCGTCAGCCATGCCGTCCTGCCCGCCGGCTCGCGCACCGCCTGGCCCATGGTTCCTCCCGTCGTCATTCGCCGCCGGCCGGCGACGCCGGGGTCGAGAAGGCCACAGCAATTAGTTATTGTCAATAACTTGCCGCCCGGCGCGGGCGCGGGCCGCGGATCGGCGGGGCGGCGCATGGGCCCGCCGCCTGGGGCCTCCACGCGCGGCCTCCCGATCTTGACTGGTTCCTCTACATATGACCGAATAGTCAATAATTCGAGCCGCCGCCTCCCGCCTCCCGCCTCCCGCCGCCGCCGCGCCGCGCCGGGAACCCAAGCCAAGAGGATCCGCATGTTTCCGTTGAACGCCTGGTACGTGGCCTGTACCCCGGACGAAATCGAGGGCAAGCCGCTGGGGCGGCGCATCTGCGGCCTGTCGATGTGCCTGTACCGCGACGGAGAGGGCCGCGCCGCCGCGGTGGAGGACTTCTGCCCGCACCGCGGCGCCGCGCTCTCGCTCGGCACCGTGTGCGAGGGCAAGCTGGTGTGCGGCTACCACGGCCTGGTGATGGGCCGCGACGGCTGCACCGTGTCGATGCCGCAGCAGCGCGTCGGCGGCTTCCCGCGCATCCGCAGTTACCCGGTGCTCGAGCGCTACGGCTTCGTCTGGGTATGGCCCGGCGACCCCGCGCTCGCCACGCCCGACGCCCTGCCCCACTTCGAGTGGGCTGAAAGCCCGGACTGGGCCTACGGCGGCGGCCTGTACCACGTGGAGGCCGACTACCGGCTGATGGTCGACAACCTCATGGACCTCACCCACGAGACCTACGTCCACGCCAGCAGCATCGGCCAGAAGGAGATCGACGAGTCGCCGGTGACCACGCGCGTGGTCGGCCAGGAAGTGGTGACCAGCCGCTTCATGGAGAACGTCCTGGCGCCGCCGTTCTGGCGCGCCGCGCTGCGCGCCAACGGCCTGCCCGACGACCAGCCGGTGGACCGCTGGCAGATCTGCCACTTCACCCTGCCCAGCCACGTCATGATCGAGGTCGGCGTGGCCCTGGCCGGCAACGGCGGCCACCAGGCGCCGGACGCGGTGAAGGCCTCCAGCGTCGTGGTCGACTTCATCACCCCCGAGACCGGCACCAGCCACTGGTACTTCTGGGGCATGGCGCGCCGCTTCAAGGTCGACGACCCCGAACTGACCGCCAGCATCCGCGAAGGCCAGGGCCGCATCTTCGCCGAGGACCTGGCGATGCTCGAGTCGCAGCAGCGCAACCTGCTCGACCACCCGGGCCGCGACCTGCTCAAGCTCAACATCGACGCCGGCGGCGTGCAGGCGCGGCGCATGATCGAGCGGGCGATCGCGGCCGAAACCGCCGCCGCCTCCGCGTGAGCGACACGATCGACGTCCGCGTCGCGCGTCGCGCCGACGAGGCGCAGGGCGTGGTCTCGCTGCGCCTGGAACGCGCCGATGGCGCGCCGCTACCGGCGTTCGAGCCGGGCGCGCACGTGGACGTGCACCTGGGCGAAGGCCTGGTGCGCCAGTACTCGCTGTGCAACGCGCCCGGGCAGCCGTGGTACGAGCTCGGCGTCCTGCTGGCCGAGGATTCGCGCGGCGGCTCCCGCGCCGTGCACGCGCTGCGCGAGGGCGACCGGCTGCGCATCGGGGCGCCGCGCAACCTGTTCCCGCTCGCGAGCGATGCGCCGCACCACCTGCTGCTCGCCGGGGGCATCGGCATCACCCCGCTGCTGAGCATGGCCGAGGTGCTGCATCGCGACGGACGGCCGTTCGTGCTGCACGCCTGCGCGCGCAGCACCGCGCGGCTGCCGTTCCAGGCGCGCCTGGCCACCGCGCCCTGGAGCCGCCAGGTGCGCGTCCACATCGACGGCCCCGACGGCCCCAGCCACAGCCTCGACGCGCTCGTGGCCGGCGCTCCCGCCGGCAGCCACGTCTACGCCTGCGGCCCGGCCGGCTTCATCGAGGCCGCGCGCCGGGCCTGCGAGGCGGCGGGGTTCGGCGCCGACCGCTTCCACAGTGAGTCCTTCAGCGCGCTGCCGGTGGATGCTCCGGGCAACGACGGGTTCGAGGTCGAGATCAACGACGGGCGCGTGTTCCGCGTCGCCGCGGACCAGAGCGTCGCCCAGTGCCTCGAGGCGCACGGCGTGTTCATCCCGGTGTCGTGCGAACAGGGCATCTGCGGCACCTGCGTCACCCGCGTGCGGGCCGGCATCCCCGACCATCGCGACCAGTTCCTGACCGACGAGGAACGCAGCTCCGCCGCACTGTTCACGCCCTGCTGCTCGCGCTCGCTGACGCCGAGGCTGGTGCTCGACCTCGATGCCTGAGGCGCGGCGCGTAGAATGGGCCATCGGCGTCCCGCCGCACCGGTAGAGCCGTGGACCTGCGCCAGATCGCCTATTTCGTGCAGGTAGCCGAACTCGGCAGCTTCACCCGTGCCTCCGTGGTGCTGGACGTGGCCCAGCCTGCGCTCAGCCGCCAGGTGCGGCTGCTGGAAGTGGAACTGGGCCAGCCGCTGCTGGTCCGCAACGGCCGCGGCGTCACCCCGACCGAAGCCGGGCGGGTGCTGCTCGAGCGTGGCCGCGGCCTGCTGCACCAGGTGGAGAGCCTGCGCGACGAGCTCGCGCGCCTGGGCGGCGGCACCCGCGGCAAGGTCGCGCTCGGCATGCCGCCCACGCTGTCCAAGCTCCTGACCGTCGCCCTGGTGCGCTCGGCCGCGCGCCACCTGCCGGGCGTGACCCTGTCGATCAGCGAGGGCCTGAGCACGGTGATGCTGGAGGCGCTGGTCGCCGGCACCCTCGACGTGGCCCTGGTGTACGACCTGCCGCAGCAGCCGGGCGTGGCGCTGGAGACGGTGTTCGAGGAACCGCTGCTGCTGGTGTCGCGCGCCAGCGCCGGCGCCGATCCGCGGCCAGTGTCTCTGCAGGAACTTGCGCGCCTGCCGCTGGTGATCCCGCGCCGGCCCAACACCATCCGGATGCGGGTCGAGGACACCCTGGCCCGGCTGGGCCACGCGCCGACCATCGCGATGGAGGCCGATGGCGTGGACGCGATCCTCGGCCTGGTGGCCGACGGCGTCGGGCACGCGCTGCTCAGCGCCAACGCGGTGCGCACCGCGGCCCAGCCGCTGCGCTACCTCACCCGCTCCATCGCCCCGCCGGGGGTGGTGGTACGGGTGATGCTGGCGACCAGCGCGCACCGGCCCAGCACCCAGGCCCAGCGCTCGATGGTGGCGCTGATCCGCTCCGGGCTGCCGGCCGCGCTCGATCCCGGCCGCGACCAGCGCGACGGGCAACCGGCGTTCTGGCTGTAGCGCCGCGCCTTCAGTCGGTCTCGGGGAACGGCAACCCGACGTAGTTCTCGGCGATGCTGCGGCGGCCGGCCTCGCTCGAGAGCAGGTAGGACAGTTCCGCCTCGCGGACGCGACGGTCGAACATCGGCGTGTCCGGGAAGTCGTGCAGCAGGCTGGTCAGCCACCACGAGAAGCGCTGCGCCTTCCAGATCCGGTCCAGGCACAGCGGCGAGTAGCGCTGCAGCGCGTCGTGGTCGCCGGCGCAGGCGCGGGCGAGCAGCTTCCAGGCCACGTACACGTCGGACGCGGCGAGGTTGAGACCCTTGGCGCCGGTCGGCGGCACGATGTGCGCGGCGTCGCCGACCAGGATCATGCGCCCGTACTGCATCGGCTCGACCACGAAGCTGCGCAGCGGCGCGATGCTCTTCTCCAGCGACGGCCCGGTGACCAGGCGCTCGGCGTGCGCCTGCGGCAACCGCCCGCGCAGCTCGTCCCAGAAGCGGCCGTCGCTCCAGTCCTCCACCTTCTCGGTCAACGGCACCTGCAGGTAGTAGCGGCTGCGGCTGCGGCTGCGCATGCTGCACAGCGAGAAGCCGCGCGGATGCCGCGAGTAGATCAGCTCGTCGTCGACGGGCGGGGTGTCGGACAGCAGCCCCAGCCAGCCGAAGGGATACACGCGCTCGTGTTCGGTCAGCACGCCCGCCGGGATGCTGCGGCGGCTGACGCCGTGGAAGCCGTCGCAGCCGGCGACGTAGTCGCATTCGATGCGCTCGCGGCGGCCGTGGCGGGTGAACGAGACCGACGGACGGGCGCCGTCGAGGTCGTGGATCTGCACGTCGGCGGCGCCGTAGTGGATCACCCCGCCCTCGCGCTGGCGCAGTTCCATCAGGTCGCGGGTGAGCTCGGTCTGGCCGTACACCATCACCGAGCAGCCGGTCAGGCCCTTGAGGTCGATGTGGTGCAGCTCGCCGTCGACGCCGACGTGGAAGCCGTCGTGCGGCAGCCCCTCGCGGTCCATGCGCTCGCCGGCCCCGGCCTGGCGCAGCATCTCCATCGTCCCCCGTTCCAGCACCCCGGCGCGGATCCGCCCGAGTACGTACTCGGGCCTCTGCCGCTCCAGCACCACCACGTCCACGCCCGAACGCGCCAGCAGTTGCGACAACAGCAGGCCGGATGGGCCTGCACCGATCACGACGACCTGGGTCTTCATCCGTGCTCCACGCCAGAACCGGGGGGATTCCCCGACGCTTCCGATTGTTCGGCCCCGGGCCGTGCCGATGAATGCACGGACGGGGCCACGACCGGGACTTTTCGCTCACCCCCGGGATTTTGTTATCGTCCATAACGTACCCGGGGCCCCACCGCCCCCGGGAGGAAGCCCGCATGGCCGGTTCCGCCAGCGCCCGCCCAGGCACGTCGATCCCGCTGTTCCCGCTGTACGGCGAGCGCACGCCATGGCAGGCGCCCGACCTGGTGCACTGCGAGACGATCGCCTCGCGCAGCCGCCGCCACGGCTGGGTGATCGCGCCCCACCGGCATGCGGACCTGGCCCAGCTGCTGTGGGTGGGCCGCGGCCGGGTTGCGATCCAGCTCGACGGGCGCGAGCATCGCGCCCAGGGTCCGGTGCTGCAGTTCGTGCCGCCACTGTGCGTGCACGGTTTCGTGTTCAGCGAGGACGTGCAGGGCCACGTGGTGACCCTGGCGGCCCCGATGCTGGCCGGCCTGGCCGAGGAGTTGGGCGCGGCCGGCGAATTGCGCCAGCCGCTGCGCCTGCGGGTGGGCGAGGCCGGGTCGGGCCTCGCGGCCACCTTCGCCCAGCTGCACGAGGAGTACCACCAGCGCGCGCCGGGCCGCGAGGCCATGCTGCGCGCGTTGTGCCTGCAGGCGCTGGTGCACCTGCTGCGCCACCAGGCCGAACCCGGGGAGCCGGAACCGGCGCCGCCGCGGCGCGCACGCGAGCGGCAGCTCGAGCGCTACCGCGAACTGGTGGAACAGCACTTCCGCAAGCACCTGCCGGTGGGCTACTTCGCCCAGCGCCTGGGCATCAGCATCGCCAGCCTCAACCGGATCTGCCGCGAACTGGCCGGCAGCAGCGCCCAGGGCCTGCTGCACCAGCGCCTGCTGCTTGAGGCCAACCGCGACCTCGCCTACACCCACAAGCCGGTCCAGGTGGTCGCCGAGGAACTGGGCTTCAGCGACCCGGCCTACTTCAGCCGCTTCTTCAGCCGCGCGATGGGCTGCCCGCCTTCGGCCTACCGCGCGCGCGCCGCGCGCCTGCCCAAGGACGGCTGACACGGTTTGCGCCGCACCCGCGGCGTCCATCGATCGACCGTGCCGCGCGCCGTGTCCCGCGCACGGGGATGTCCCGTGCGACCGCATCGCGCGCCCGGCGGCATCCACCGCCAAGGGCGTTCCCGCGTGGATGGATGCCCTCTGACCATCTGGTCATAATGGCCGGACCACGGGACGCCCCCGCGTCCGTGGCCACCGCTCCGTCGCCCGCAGGGAAGGCCGCATGCCCAACGAGTCCCGTCCCGCCCCGTCCAGACGGCGTCCCGACCGGCGCCGGGACCGCACCCGCGAGGCGCTGCTGCGCGCCGGCCGGGCGCTGTTCGCGCAGCGGGACGTGGACGCGGTGAGCATCGACGAGATCGTCAACCTGGCCGACGTTGCCAAGGGCAGCTTCTACAACCACTTCCGCGACAAGGAAGCCTTCGCCCGCGAGATCGGGGCCGAAGTCCGCAACCGCGTCGAACAGGCCATCATCGCGGTCACCGCCGACGTGGACGACGCCGCGCTGCACTCGGCCCTCGCGCTGTGCGTGTTCGCCCGGTTCGCGACCCGCTTCCGCGACGCCGCGCGCGTGCTCTACAAGCTCAACGACGGCTCCACCATGGCCCAGGCGCCGATCAACCGGAACATGGCCGAGGTGCTCGAACGCGGCCTCTCGGCCGGCCGCTTCCGCGACATCGACCTGGAATGCGCGGTGCTCGTGGTGATGGGCCTGACCGTGATCACGGTGCGCCACGTGCTCGAGGAGCGGTTGGCCACGCCACCGGCCGAAATCGCCCGGAGCATGGCGCAGTCGATGCTGCGGGCGCTCGGCGTGCCGCCCGCGCAGGCACGTTCGCTGGCCGCGACCGCGGTCGCGCGCATCTTCGCAAACGGCGCCGCGGTGTTCCCGGACGCCTGATCCGCGGGTCAGGACGTGGCGCGCAGCCGCGCCAGCTGCGCGTTGAACTCCAGGCGCAGTTCCCCGAGCATCCATAGCGCGCGTTCGGCGCGCTCGCACGCGTCGGCGCCGGCGCCGGTATCGCCGGACGCCACCGCGGCCGTGCGCACGCAGGCGCAGGCCAGCAGCAGCTGTCCGGTGGCGCGCAGGAAGGTGTCGGCCACCCGCGCCGGCGCCGACGCGTCGCTGGCGGCGGCCGCGCGCACGCGCTCGAACGCGGCCGAGAGCCTGCGGCACAGCCGCCGCAACACGCCGGCCGCTGCCGCCAGCCCCGCGCCCTCCGCCTTGGCGGCGACGCGTTCGCATTCGTCGGCGAACACCGTCAGGCGCGCGCCGTCGTCGGCCAGCAGCTTGCGCTGCAGCAGGTCGAGCGCCTGGATCTCGTTGCTGCCCTCGTAGATCATCGCGATGCGGCTGTCGCGCACCACCTGTTCGATGCCGTATTCGCGCACGTATCCGTAGCCGCCGAAGGCCTGCAGCGCGCGATTGGCGAGCAGGTGCCCGCATTCGGTGAAGTGCGCCTTGGCCACTGGCGTCAGCAGTTCGACCAGCATCCCCGCACGCCGGCGCTCGTCCGCATCCGGCGCGTGCTCATGCAGGTCGATCAGGTGGCCCAGCCAGTAGCCGGCGGCGCGCATCTGTTCCGACCAGCCGCGCAGGCAGCGCAGCAGGTGGCGGATCGGCGGATGCGCGGCGATCGGGTCGGCGGGCTGTTCCGGCTCCATGCGCGGCTCGGCGCGCATCTGCCGGCGCTGGTGGGCGTAGGCATGGGCCAGCTCGCTCGCGCGCGCCGCGTGCGCCACGCCCTGCATCGCGGCGTGCAGGCGCGCGGCGTTCATCATCACGAACATCGCCGGCAGCCCGCGATGCGCCTCGCCCACCCGCCAGCCCACCGCGCCCTCGAAGCGCAGCGCGGTGGTGGCGCTGCCGTGCAGGCCCATCTTGTGCTCGAGGCCGTCGACGAACACGCCGTTGCGGCTGCCGTCCTCGAGCATGTCCGGCACCACGAACAGCGAGATCCCGCGCGTGCCCGGCGGCGCATCGGGCAGCCGCGCCAGCACCAGGTGGACGATGTTCGGGGTCAGGTCCTGGCCGCCGCCGGAGATGAACACCTTGGCCCCGGTGATGCGCACGCTGCCGTCGGCGGCCGGAACCGCGCGGGTGCGCAGCAGCGACAGGTCGCTGCCGGCCTGCGGCTCGGTCAGGCACATCGTGGCCAGCCATTCGCCGCCGACCAGCGGCGGCAGGAAGCGGGCCTGGACGTCCGGCGACGCGTGCGCCTGCAGGCAGGCGACCGCGCCGGCGAGCAGGCCCGGGTACATCGTCCACGCATGGTTGGCGCCCACCTGCATCTCGGTGAATGCCAGTTCCAGCAACGCGGGCAGGCCCTGGCCACCCCATTCGGGATCGCGGGCCAGGGCCGGCCAGCCATCCGCGACGTAGCGCCGGTAGGCCTGGGCGAATCCGTCGGGTGTACGGACGCACCCGTCGACCAGCCGGCAGCCCTGCAGGTCGCCGACCGCGTTGAGCGGTGCCAGCACCTCGGCGCAGAAGCGGCCGGCCTCGGCCAGCACCGCT
Organism: Luteimonas wenzhouensis; assembly: GCF_007859305.1. Classification (GTDB taxonomy): domain Bacteria; phylum Pseudomonadota; class Gammaproteobacteria; order Xanthomonadales; family Xanthomonadaceae; genus Luteimonas; species Luteimonas wenzhouensis. Next base: position 138,734 of record NZ_VOHE01000003.1, on the reverse strand, counting down.
TCGGCCGTGTCCAGGTCCAGGGCGGCGAACCGCGGGATGCGCTTCCAGTCGTCCCGGGCCCGCAGCCACGGGCCGAGGAGGAAGGCGATGTCATCCAGCGGCGGCTGCCACGGCAGGCTCATTCCGCCGGTCAGAACGGGTAGTGGCGCGGCTCGTTCTGGATCGTGATCCAGCGCAGCTCGGTGAACTCGGCGATGCCCGCCTTGCCGCCGAAGCGGCCGTAGCCGCTGTCCTTCACCCCGCCGAACGGCATCTGCGCCTCGTCGTGCACGGTCGGGCCGTTGATGTGGCAGATGCCCGACTGGATCCGCGCGGCCACGCGCCAGGCGCGCGAGACGTCGCGGCTGAACACCGCCGCCGACAGGCCGTACTCGGTGTCATTGGCCACTTCGACCGCCTGGTCCTCGCCGTCGACCCGGATCACCGAGACCAGGTTGCCGAACGACTCCTCGGAATACAGGCGCATCTGCCTGGTGACCCCGTCGATCACCGTCGGCTGCATGATCGTGCCGTCGATCTGGCCGCCGCAGGCGATGCGCGCGCCCTTGGACACGGCGTCGTCGATCAGCTCGCGGCAGTGCGCGGCCGCCTCGGGCGAGAACAGCGCGCCGAGCGGAGTGTCGTTCGCGGCCGGGTCGCCGGCCTTGAGCGTGGCGGCCTTGGCCGCGACCATCGCCACGAACTCGTCGGCGACCCGGCTGTCGACCACCAGGCGCTCGGTCGACATGCAGATCTGGCCCTGGTTCATGAACGCGCCGAACACCGCGCCGTCGCGCGCGGCCTCGAGGTCGGCGTCGTCGAGCACCAGCAACGGCGCCTTGCCGCCGAGCTCGAGCAGCGCCGGCTTGAGCGACTCGGCGGCCAGCCTGGCGACGATGCGGCCCACGCGGGTCGAGCCGGTGAAGTTGACCCGGCGCACGCGCGGGTCGCGGATCAGCGCGGCCACGATCTCCGGCGCATCGGCCGGGGCGTTGGTGACCACGTTGACGATGCCCTCGCCCAGCCCCGCCTCGACCAGCACCTCGCCGATCAGCGCATGCACGCCCGGGCACGCTTCGGACGCCTTGAGCACCACGGTGTTGCCGCAGGCCAGCGGCGTGGCCAGCGCGCGGGTGCCGAGGATGACCGGCGCGTTCCACGGCGCGATGCCCAGCACCACGCCGGCCGGCTGGCGCACGCCCATGGCGAGGCTGCCGGGCACGTTGGACGGGATGACCTCGCCGCTGATCTGGGTGGTCAGCGCCGCCGCCTCGCGCAGCATGTTGGCGGCCAGCATCACGTTGAAGCCGTACCAGCCGGCCGTGCCGCCGGTCTCGGCGACGCCGATGCGGATGAAGTCGCCGGCGCGCGCATCCATCAGGTCCGCGGCCTTGAGCAGGCGGGCCCGGCGCTCGCCGGGCGAGACCGCCGCCCAGGCCGGGAACGCCGCGGCCGCGGCGTCGACCGCCGCGATGGCATCGGCCACCGACGAGGCAGGCGCGCGGCTGGCGACTTCGCCATTGACCGGGTTGAGGCGGTCGAACGTGGCGCCGTTGGCGGCGGCGCGGCGCGCACCACCGATCAGAAGTTCAACGTGATGCATGGTTCCTCCTCTCTTCGCCGCCGTGGCGGCCGGTCAATCGACGTTGCGACGGTAGGTCTGCAGGCCGGGCTTGATCGTCTTCTCGTCCAGGAACTGCCTCAGGCCCTGCTGGCGGCCCTGCTCCGGGTCGCGGTGGTTGGACTGGTCCACCTTCGCGTACAGGTAGTCCTCGTTCTGCTCCCAGGTCAACTCGCGGCAGCGCTTGAACCCGTGCCTGGCGAACCGCAGCACCACCTGGTTCTTCTCGCGCAGCACCTGGGCCAGCGCCTTCACTTCCTCGCGCAGCCGCGTGCGCGGCACCGACGCGTTCACCAGGCCCATCGCCGCCGCTTCCTGGCCGGTGAAGGTCTTGCCGGTCATGATGTAGTACAACGCCTGGCGGTGGCCCATCGTGTCCGCCACCGCCTTGCTCACCAGGTTGCCCGGCGGGATGCCCCAGTTGATCTCCGACAGGCCGAACACCGCCTCGTCGGCCGCGATCGCCAGGTCGCACGCCACCAACGGCGAGAACGCGCCGCCGAAGCACCAGCCGTTGACCGCCGCGATCGTGGCCTTGGTATAGAAGCGCAGCCGCCGCCACTGCCACTCGGAGCATTCGCGGCGCACCCGCTCCTGCATGATCTCTTCCTGACCGTCGGTCTCGCGGAAGTATTCCTTGAGGTCCATGCCCGCCGACCACGACTCGCCCGCGCCGGTCAGCACCAGGATGTCCGCATCGCGATCCACCTCGATCGCGTCCAGGACCTCCAGCATCTCGCGGTTGAGCGTCGGGCTCATCGCGTTGCGCTTGGCCGGACGGTTCAGCGTCACCCACGCGATCCCGTCCTCCACTTCCACTTCGACGCAGCTCCAGCGTCCCTGGTAGTCAGCCATCGTGTCTCCTCGCACCTGTGGCGTGCCGGCCCGGAACACCTCCGGCCGATCATTGTTATGCAGCATAACAAATGGGCGGGCGGATGGAAGGGGGCAGGGCGGGACGGGCGGCCGGGGGGCGGCATGGGGGCCGGGAGCCCCCTGGCGCGCCGGGGCTCAGCGCGGCGCCAGTTCGCTGCGGATCCGGTCGAGCGCCAGGCAGAAGCGGGTCACGTCCCGGCCCAGCAGCGCCCGCAGGCGCTTTTCGTGCTGTTCGTGCGCCGCGTCGGCCTCGGCCAGCAGGGCCTTGCCTGCGGGGGTGAGGTGGAGCGCGTACGAGCGCTTGTCCAGGCGGCTGCGCCGGCGCTCGATCCATCCGCGCTGCTTCATGTCGGCCACCAGCAGCACCAGGTTGGGCCGCTTGATCTCGAGCGTCTCGCCGAGCCGCTGTTGCCGCAGCCCCGGATTGAGGGCGATGAGCTTCAGCGCGGAATAGTGGACCGGACGCAGGTCGTAGGGCCGGAATGCCTCGACGAAGTTGCGGAACACCGCCACCTGCGCCATGCGCAGCCTGAAACCGATGTATTCCTGCACCGGGCCGGTATCGACGACGTCGACCAGCGCCGGCTCGTCCTGCCCCCCGGCCGCGCCCACCTTCTTGCGTGCCGCCACTTTCAACACCTCCGGAATTGTTATATATCATACCTATCTGCCACGTCCCGACCGGCCGGGAAGAGGACCCATGCAAGCACCCGCCCGCGGATGCCAGACCGCCCAGGTCGCGCCGCACCTGCACGCCCCCGCCACGCTGGCCCACCTGCTCGCGCACTCGGTCGCGCGCGCGCCCGACCGCACGGCGCTGGTGTTCGGCGGACGGGAGACAAGCTACCGCGAACTCGGCCTGCGCGTGGCGGCGCTCGCGCGCGAACTCAAGCAGCGCGTGCCGCGCGGCGGCATCGTGGCCGCGGCGCTGGCCAACAGCCCCGAGTGCGTGGTCACCGCATTCGCCGCGTTCGCGGCCGGCGTGCGCTACGCGCCGTTGAACCCGTTCTACGGCCGCAGCGAACTGGCGACGCTGTTCAGGGCCCAGGCGCCCGACCTCATCGTCCACAACCGCGACAGCGCCGCCGCGGCGCGCGCGCTGGCCGAGGACACGGGCGGCACGGCGCTGCTGGAACTCGACGCGACCGCGCCGTTCGAGGACGACGGCGGCGACGCCGCCGGGGCGATCCTCTCGGTATGCCCGGACCTCTCGCCCGACGAACCCGCGCTGCTGATCTTCACCGGCGGCACCACCGGCCTGTCCAAGGCGGTCGAGCACAGCCATGCCGGCATGGTGTTCTCGGTGCGCGCGCACTGCACCGGGTGGGAGCTGCGCTACGACGTCGAGCGCATCCTCGACGTCGCGCCGCTGTTCCACATCTGGGGCCTGGGCTTTTCGATGCTGGCGCCGCTGTACCTGGCCTCCACCCTGATCCTGCTGCCGCGCTACCAGCCCGAGCAGGTACTGCAGCAGCTGCAGCGCCAGCGCGCGACCGTGTTCGCCGGCGGCCCGGCGCCGATCTACGCCGGCCTGCTGGCCTCGCCCGAGTTCGCCTCCACCGACCTGGGCCACCTGACCCTGGCGCTGACCGGCGGTTCGCCCTGCCCGCAGCCGCTGCGCGAGGCCTGGATGCAGAAGGTCGGCACGCCGCTGCTCGAGGGTTGGGGCATGTCGGAAGGCGCGCCGCTGGTCTACAACTGGCGCTCGCGTCCGCAGCGCCCCTCGTCGGTGGGACATCCGGCACCGGGCATCGAACTCAGGCTCGTGGACGTGGCCGACCCGTCGCGCCCGGTGCCGGTGGGCGAGCCCGGCGAAGTGTGCGTGCGCGGCCCGCAGGTCATGCGCGGATACCGCCTGCAGGAGAACCCGGCCGAGACCGGCCTCGACGCCGACGGCTGGCTGCACAGCGGCGACGTCGGCTACCTCGACGCGGACGGCTACCTGTACCTGGTCGACCGGATGAAGGAGATGATCCTGGTCGGCGGCTACAACGTGTATCCGCGCCAGGTCGAGGACCACATCCGCCAGTACCCGGACGTCGCCGACGTCGCGGTGGTCGGCATTCCCGACCCGTACCTGGGCGAGAACCCGTACGCGTTCGTGGTCGCGCGCCGCGGCGGCAGCGTCGACGTCGATGCGCTGCTGGCGTGGTGCCAGGAGACCCTGGTCAAGTACAAGCGCCCGGTGGGCATCCAGGTGCTCGACGAACTGCCGCGCACCGGCGCCAACAAGCTCGACAAGCGCCGGCTGCGCGAGATCCTCAAGGCCACGACCTCCGGCTGAGGCTCAGAACTCCACGTCGAGCTTCACCCACGCCGTGCGCCCGGGCTCGTGGATGCGCACCGGGTCGGCCGGATAGCCGAAGGCGCTGTTGCCGGCGAGGTTGAGGTGTTCGGCGTAGTCGCGGTCGAACAGGTTGTCGATGCCGGCCGCCAGGCGCATCCGGTCGTTGATCCGGTAGGCGCCGTTGACCGAGAACACGGCGAACCCGCTGCTGCGGCCGAGGTCGCGGCCGACCACGTTGCCCAGCGCGGGACTGACGCGGTCCTGCGCCGCCACCACGCGCAGCAGCGCACCGGCCGACCACGTCCCGTCGTCCCAGGCCGCGCTCAGCCGCGCCTCCAGCGGCGGCATCTGCGGCATCGCCTCGCCGCCGGCCAGTTCGCCCCAGGCGTGGGCGAGGGTTCCGCCGAGCGTCCAGTGCCCGGCCGCCTGCCACTCCACGCCGGCCTCCGCGCCACGGATGTCGGCATCGACGTTGCGCGCACGCGTGGTGGTGCGGCCCATCGCGTCGAGGTAGTCGAACACGATGTAGTCGGCCATCCGCCCGGCATAGGCCGATACCCAGGCCTCGACCCGCTTGCCGGCGTAGCGCAGGCCGACGTCGAGCTGGGTGGTGCGCTCGGGCTGCACACCGGCGAAGGCGTTGGCCGCGCCGTCGGGGCCGCGGTCGGGCGAGAACAGTTCCCAGTAGTCGGGCATGCGGGCGGTGTGGCCGAGGCCGGCATACCACCGCAGCGGCCTGCCTTCGACGTCCCGTTCGTAGCGGACGAAGGCCGAGGGCAGGGTCTCCGCGCGCGCCTGGCCCAGGGTCGGATTGGGCATGGGCATCATCCCGCCGGTGCTGGCGCGGCGGTCCTCGACCTCAGCGCGGTCCACGCGTGCGCCGGCGACCAGGTGCTGGCGGGGCCGCAGGTGCCAGTGCAGCTCGGCGAAGGCGCCCGCCTGGCGGAAGCGCGCGTCCACTGTCCACGGCTGCGCCAGGTACTGGTCGCGGCCCATCGCGGCGCGCCGCGCGTGCCGGCTGGTGCGTGTGTCGATGCCTGCGGCCAGCTCCCAGCGTTCGCCGCCGAAGTCGAGCGCGGCGCGGCCGCCGCGGGTGCGATGGGCGACGTTGCTCGCCATCGCCGTCGGCATCGCGCCCTGCGGATCGGGGTCGCGCAGGGTGTAGTTGTCCATCACGTGGTCGACGTCGTTGGCGTAGAGGTTGGCCGCGATCGCGCGCAGGCGCCCCTCCATGCCCTTCTTCTCGAAGCGCAGGCCGAGGCTGTCGCGGTCGAACCGGGTGCCGTCCATGCCGCGGCCGGCGTAGCGCGCCTGGCCATCGCCGGTGCCGACGCTGGCCTCGAGCACGGTGTCCGGATCCGGGGTCCATCCGAACGCGGCGTCCGCGTTCCACTTGTCCCAGGCCGAGGGCACGCGCCGGCCCGCGCCGTCGGCGTAATCGCCCGATCCGGAGCGGTTGGCGGTGAGCCGCGCGTACACCGTGGGATTGCCCGCGGCCGCGTCGAGCACCTGGTCGTTGCGGCCGTGGCTGGCGACGGTGGCGCTGCCGTCCAGGCGCACGCCGGGCGCGTCGAAGTACGGCACCGCGCGCTCGAAGCGGACCGTGCCCGCCGACGCGCCCCCGCCCCACAGCACCGTCTGCGGTCCCTTGACGATGGTCAGCAGGTCGTAGGTTTCCGGCGCGACGTAGGACATCGCGTTGTCCATGCGCGAGGGGCACGCACCCATCAGCGCGCCGTCGCCGGCGAGCAGGTTCAGGCGCGAGCCGAACTGCCCGCGCAACACCGGGTCGCCGTTGGTGCCGCCGCTGCGCAGCGCCGCGAAGCCGGGCACGGTCTTGAGGTAGTCGGCGCCGTCGCTGGCCGGCACCGGCTGCCGCGGCAGGCGCGGGTCGGTCACCCAGGTCAAGGTCGCCACCGGCGCCGCGGCGGTGACCACCACCGCATCCAGGTCGACCGTGTCCGGCATGGCCGGCGCTCCGGATCCGGGCGTGGGCGATGCCGACGTCATCGACGACAGGGCCATCGCCACGCAGATGCACAACGCCTTGGCTTTCATCGCATGTCCTCCGTCCATGCGCGCATTGCAGCGCGGCGGCGGGCACGCGGGAACGGACAAAATGTCCACAATCGCCGGCGGTTTGACCTGGATCAGGCGTGGCCCTGACGGCGCCCGGCGGCTGACCCAGGTCAAGGCATGCAGGGGGCCTGGCGCGCGATGCTGCGGCCTCGCGCCTGCATCCGTCCGGATGCGGCGGCCACCCCGCGGAGGACCACGATGGAATTCCATGTCAGGCTCGGCGAGAACCGCATCGACCTGGGCGCCGTCGAGGACGCACTGCAGTCGCTCGATCCGGCCGCGCTCGCCGACCTCGACCTCGCTACCCGGACCCTGCGCGTGTCCACCAGCCTGGACGAGGCGCGGATTGCCGCGTGCCTGGCACGCACGGGGTTCGCGGCGGACGCCGGCGCGATCGAGCGCCAGCCGTCGACCTGCTGCGGGGGTTGCGGGGGCTGAAGCGGCGCGGCGGCAACCAGCCGCCGCGCGCGTTACTCGACCGTGACCGCCTTGGCCAGGTTGCGCGGCTTGTCGACGTCTGTGCCGCGCGCCAGCGCGGTGTGGTAGGCCAGCAGCTGCACCGGGATGGTGTGCACGATCGGGCTGAGCACGCCGACGTGGCGCGGGGTGCGGATCACGTGCACGCCCTCGGATTCGCCGAAGTTGCTGTCGGCGTCGGTGAACACGAACAGCTCGCCGCCGCGCGCGCGCACCTCCTGCATGTTCGACTTCACCTTCTCGAGCAGGTTGTCGTTGGGCGCGATCACCACCACCGGCATCTCCGCGTCGACCAGCGCCAGCGGCCCGTGCTTGAGCTCGCCCGCCGGATAGGCCTCGGCGTGGATGTAGGAGATTTCCTTGAGCTTGAGCGCGCCTTCGAGCGCGATCGGGTAATGCACCCCGCGGCCCAGGAACAGCGCGTGCTGCCTGGGCGCGAAGCGCTCGGCCCACGAGGCGATCTGCGGCTCGAGGTTCAGCGCGTGCTGCACGCTGCCGGGCAGGTGGCGCAGCGCCTCGATGTACGCCGCCTCCTTGTCCTCTTCCAGGCGGCCGTTGAGCTTGGCCAGGGTGGCGGCGAGCGCGAACAGGCCGACCAGCTGGGTGGTGAAGGCCTTGGTCGAGGCGACGCCGATCTCGGCGCCGGCGCGGGTGTAGAACACCAGCCGGCTGGCGCGCGGGATCGCGCTCTCGGGCACGTTGCAGATCGACAGGGTCAGGTCGTGGCCCAGCGACCTGGCGTACTTGAGCGCCTCCATGGTGTCGAGCGTTTCGCCCGACTGCGAGATCGTCACCACCAGGTGGCGCGGGTTGGCCACCGCCTGGCGGTAGCGGTACTCGCTGGCGATCTCGACGCTGCACGGCAGGCCGCTGATCGCCTCGATCCAGTAGCGCGCCACCGAACCGGCGTAGAAGCTGGTGCCGCAGGCCAGGATCTGCACGCCCTCGACCCCGGCGAGCAGCTCGCGCGCGTCCTTGCCGAACAGTTCCGGCTCGAACGCGGCGGCGTCGATGATCGCCTCGAGCGTGTCGCCGACCGCGCGCGGCTGCTCGTGGATCTCCTTCTGCATGAAGTGCCGGTACGGGCCGAGCTCGAGCGAGGCCAGCGACACGTCCGACAGGTGCACCTCGCGCTCGACCGGGGCGTCGTCGGCGTCGAACACGCGCACCGACTCGCGGGTGATCTCGGCCGTGTCGCCCTCCTCGAGGAAGACCACCCGGCGGGTGGCCTGCACGATCGCCGAGACGTCGGAGGCCACGAAGTTCTCGCCCTCGCCCAGGCCGACCAGCAGCGGGCAGCCCATGCGCGCGACCACCATCCGCTGCGGCTCCTTGCGGCTCACCACCGCCAGCGCGTAGGCGCCGTGCAGCTCCTTGACCGCGCGCTGCAGCGCGCCGAGCAGGTCGTCGCCCGACTTCAGGTAATGATGGATCAGGTGGGCGATGACCTCGGTGTCGGTCTGCGACTCGAACACGTAGCCCAGTTCCTGCAGGCGCGCGCGCTGCTGCTCGTGGTTCTCGATGATGCCGTTGTGCACCAGCGCCACGCCGTGGCTGATGTGCGGATGGGCGTTGGCCTCGGTGACGCCGCCGTGGGTGGCCCAGCGGGTGTGGCCGATGCCCAGGCGCGCCTGCACGCCCTCGGCCAGCGCCGCGGCCTCCATCTCCGCGACCCGGCCGGTGCGCCGCACCCGGCGCACGTCGCCGCCGTCCACCAGCGCGATGCCCGCCGAGTCGTAACCCCGGTATTCCAGGCGCTTCAGGCCGTCGATCAGGACCGGGACCACATCGCGATCCGCGATCGCGCCGACGATGCCGCACATGTATCCGCTACTCCCAGGGTGTCCGCCAAGTGTACGGGAAAGGACTGTCCGGCCGGACAGGTCGCGTGTCCGGCCGGACACCTGGCGCAGCCTGAATATCCTTTTGGATCAATATCCTACAGATTGGCACGGGGTTTGCGTACCCGTTGCCGGACCCACCGCCATCGCCGAACCACATGCAAAGCCCGCCCCGCATCCGCGACACCTCCGGACAGGACCAGGTCCTCGCACGGCCCACCGGCCTGCGCCGCCTGCCGAAGGCGTGGCTGCTCGGCGGCGCCGGCGCGCTGGCGGTGCTGCTGGCGGCGCTGTGGGTGGCCGGTGGCTGGGCCTCGGGGGCCTCCTCGTTCGATGCCTCGCGCCTGCGCATCGCCCAGGTCACCCGCGGAGACCTGGTGCGCGACCTCAGCGCCGAAGGCCGCGTGATCACCGCCAACAGCCCGACCCTGTACGCGATCGCCGGCGGCACCGTCTCGCTCAAGGTGGTGGCCGGCGACGTGGTCGAGGCCGGCCAGGAGCTGGCGGTGATCGACAGCCCCGAGCTGCGCAGCCGGCTGGTGCAGGAGGAATCCACCCTGGCCAGCCTGGAGGGCGAGGCCGACCGCGCGGTGCTCGACGCCCAGCTCACCCGCTCCGAGGCGCAGAAGCTGCTCGACCAGGCGCAGATCGACTACACCGCCGCGCAGCGCGACGTGGAACGCTACGAGCGCGCCTACGCCGGCGGCGCGGTGTCGAAGAACGAGTACGACCGCGCGCTGGACGGGCTGAAGAAGGCCGAACTGGGCCTGGCCGCCGCGCGCAAGGACTTCGCCCTGCAGGGCCAGGGCGCGGGCATCGACGCCCGCAACAAGCAGCTGATGGCCGAACGCCAGCGCGCCGTGGTCGCCGAGCTGCGCCGCCAGGTGGACGCGCTGACCCTGCGTGCGCCCTTCGACGGCCAGGTCGGACAGGTGCAGGTCGCCCAGGGCACCAACGTGGCGATCAACGCGCCGATCCTGAGCGTGATCGACCTGAGCGTGTTCGAGGTCGAGATCCGGGTGCCGGAGAGCTTCGCCCGCGACCTGTCGATCGGCGTGCCGGCCCAGATCGCCAGCAGCGGCAACCGCTATTCGGCCACGGTCTCGGCGGTGTCGCCGGAAGTGGTCAACGGCGAGGTCACCGCGCGACTGCGTTTCGACCAGGGCCAGCAGCCGCCGAACCTGCGCCAGAACCAGCGCCTGTCCGCGCGCATCGTGCTCGACACCCGCGAGGACGTGCTGATGGTCGAGCGCGGCCCGTTCCTGGAGCAGGACGGCGGGCGCTTCGCCTGGGTGGTCGAGGGCTCCAGTGCCGTGCGCCGGCCGATCCAGGCCGGGGCCAGCAGCCTCAACGCCGTGGAAATCGTGTCGGGCCTGGAGGAAGGCGAGCGCATCGTCGTCTCCGGCACCGACCAGTTCGCCAACGCGGACCGGGTCCGCATCTCGGGACAATGATCATGGACACCTTCGCCTGCTTCCCCCACAACCTGCGCTGGACCGCGCAGCAGCTCGCCGACGCGGTGCCGCTGCGGCTGCACGAGCTGTACGCGATCACCGTCGACGGCCCGGGCCATCCGGCCGCCAACGGCGCCGGCGTGCCGCGCCGGCCCCGCCCGCCCTATGCCGGGCGCTCGCCGCTGCCGCCGCGCTTCCGCGTCGGCTGACGCCCACCCGATTCCATCCCGTCGCGCCGCGCCCGCCTCTCTCTCCGGGCCACGCGCCGGGATGGCCCTCCCCACGCCCGCCCTACAAGGACAGACACCATGCTCGACATGCGCCAGGTCACCAAGGTCTACCGCACCGAACTCGTCGAAACCCACGCCCTGCGCTCGCTCGACCTGCAGGTGCGCGAAGGCGAGTTCGTCGCCGTCACCGGCCCCTCGGGTTCGGGCAAGACCACCTTCCTCAACATCGCCGGGCTGCTGGAGACCTTCACCGGCGGCGAGTACCGTCTCGACGGCGTCGACGTGAAGGACCTGGACGACAACCAGCGCTCGCGCCTGCGCAACGAGAAGATCGGCTTCATCTTCCAGAGCTTCAACCTGATCCCCGACCTGAACCTGTTCGACAACTGCGAGGTGCCGCTGCGCTACCGCCGTATGCCCGCCAACGAGCGCCGCCTGCGGATCGAGGAGGCGCTGTCGCAGGTGGGCCTGGGCTCGCGCATGAAGCACTACCCGGCCGAACTGTCCGGCGGCCAGCAGCAGCGCGCGGCGATCGCGCGCGCGCTGGCCGGCTCGCCGCGCCTGCTGCTGGCCGACGAGCCGACCGGCAACCTCGACTCGCAGATGGCGCGCAGCGTGATGGAGCTGCTGGAGGACATCAACTCGCGCGGGACCACGATCGTGATGGTCACCCACGACCCGGAGCTGGCCGCGCGCGCGCAGCGCAACGTGCACATCGTCGACGGCATGGCCACCGACCTCGACCGCGACGGTGGACCGGCGCCGGCCGCCGCGCACCGCGCCCACGCCGAGGCCGAACTCCCGGTCACCTGAGGCGCCGGCGTGCTCGTCCACTACTTCCACCTCGCGCTCCGGAGCTTCGGGCGCAACCGCGTGCTGACCGCGCTCATGGTGCTGACCATCGCGCTGGGAATCGGCACGTCGATGACCACGATCACGGTCTACCACGTGCTGTCGGGCGACCCGATCCCGCACAAGAGCAGCCGCCTGTTCCACGTCCAGCTCGACCCCGAGCCGGTTGCGCGCTACCGCCCGGGGATCGAGCCGCTCGGCCGCCTCACCCGCCTGGACGCGGAAGCACTGCTGGCCCAGGCGCGGGCGCCGCGCCAGGCGATGATGGCGCCCGGCACCGGCGCGATTGCCGTCGACGGCAGCGCGACCAGGCCGTTCAAGGCGCGATTGCGCTACACCACGGCCGACTTCTTCCCCATGTTCGACGTGCCGTTCCTGCACGGCCGGGGCTGGTCGGCGGAAGACGACGCCGCACGCACGCGCACCGCGGTGATCTCGCGCGAACTCAACGAGCGCCTGTTCGGCGGCAGGGACAGCACCGGGGCCGGCATCCGCATCGACGGCCATGCGCTGCGCGTGGCCGGGGTCGTCGACGGATGGGCGCCGAAGCCGAAGTTCTACGATTCCGAGTCCGGGCATTTCGACGGCGAAGAGCATGTGTTCGTGCCGCTGTCGACCGCGCTCGACCTGGGCCTGGAGCACTTCGGCAGCAGCCACTGCTACGGCGACGTACCGGTCAACGACACCCGCGCGCTGAACGCCCCCTGCGTTTGGCTGCACTACTGGGTGGAACTGGCCGACGCCGCCGACGCCGGCGACTACCTGGCCTACCTCGGGAACTACTCGGCGCAGCAGCAGGCCGCCGGCCGCTTCGAGCGTCCGGCCAACGTGCGCCTGCGCGACGTCCGCCAGTGGCTCGACCATCGCCGGGCGGTGCCCGGCGACGTGCGCATGCAGCTCTGGCTGGCGATGGGCTTCCTGGTGGTGTGCCTGATCAACACCGTCGGCCTGCTGCTGGCCAAGTTCCTGCGCCGCAGCGGCGAGATCGGCGTGCGCCGGGCGCTGGGCGCATCGCGGCTGGAGATCTTCAAGCAGTACATGGTCGAAGCCGGCACGATCGGCGTCGCCGGCGGCGCGCTTGGACTGGTGCTCGCCTCGGTCGGGCTGTGGGCGGTCCGCCAGCGCCCGGCCAGCTACGCCTCGCTTGCGCACATGGACCTGGCAATGCTGCTGCTCACCTTCGTCCTGGCGCTGTGCGCCAGCCTGCTCGCGGGCCTGCTGCCGGCCTGGAAGGCCATGCAGGTCGCCCCGGCCATCCAGCTCAAGTCGCAGTGACCCGTTCCGGACCGAGGCCATCCATGGAAATCCGCCCCATCCTGTCCGCGCTGTCCCGGCACAAGGTCGCGTCCGCACTGGTCGTGCTGGAGATCGCGCTGAGCTGCGCGATCCTGTGCAACGCGATGTTCCTGATCATGCATCGCCTGCACGACGTGCGTACCCCGAGCGGCATCGCCGAGGACGAGCTGGTGCAGATCCGGATCGGCAACCACGAGCCGCGCGACAACGCCGATGCCCGCACCCGCGAGGACCTGGCCGCCCTGCGCGCGGTGCCGGGTGTGGCCAGCGCGGTGGTGGTCAACCAGGTGCCGTTCCACGAGGACCTGTCCAACGCCGACCTGTCCCTGTCGCCCGAACAGCCCGTGCCGACGCTGAGCGCGGCGCTGTACCAGGTGAACGAGGGCTCGCTCGATGCGCTGGGCCTGCGGCTGGTGGCCGGGCGCGACTTCAGCGCCGACGAGTACCAGGACGGATCGGCGCTGTTCGCGATCGACGACCTGCGCACGCTGCGGACCTCGGTGATCCTCAGCGCCGCCGCCGCGCAGGCGCTGTTCCCGGACCAGGACCCGCTCGGCCGGATCGCGTACTGGGGGCCGATTCCGCTGACCGTCGTCGGCGTGGTGGAGACCCTGGCACGTCCCGGCCGGCTCTACGGCAACCGCACCTACTCGGCCATCCTGCCGGTGCGCCTGAACTACGGCAACGGCGGCATGTACGTGCTGCGGGTGTCCGATCCGGGAATGCGCGGGGACGTGCTCGCCCGGGCGCTTGCCGCGCTCGAGCGCAGCGGCCCCGGGCGCCTGGTGCTGGAGCAGCAGAGCTACGCCCAGGCCCGCAGCGACCACTTCCGCAACGATCGCGACATGATCGGCCTGCTGCTGAGCGTGTGCGGCCTGCCGCTGGCGGTGACGGCACTGGGCATCGTCGGGCTGGCCAGCTTCTGGGTGCAGCAGCGGACCAAGCAGATCGGCGTGCGCCGTGCCCTGGGCGCCACCCGGCGCGAGGTCGTGCGCTACTTCCAGACCGAGAACTTCCTGCTGGCCAGCATCGGCATCGCATTGGGCATGGTGTTGGCCTACGCCATCAACCAGCTGCTGATGGGCCATTACGAACTGCCGCGGCTGCCGCTGCACTACCTGCCGATCGGCGCGGCCGTGCTGTGGCTGCTGGGCCAGCTTGCGGTGCTCGGCCCAGCGCTGCGCGCCGCCGCGGTCCCGCCGGCGGTCGCCACGCGCAGCGTATGAGGCCGCTTGCCCGCTTGCACCGGAGAAGACGCATGCCGACCGGTTCCCGCCCCCCACCCACCGCCGCAGCCCGGCGCGCGACCACGCGCCCCGGCGGCGGCCGCCCCTGCCCCTGCTGATCCCGCCGCGGCCAACCTCCGCCCCAAGGAGTCCCCCATGTACGGCTACTACTTCAAACTCGCGCTGCGCAGCTTCCGCCGCAACCGCGTGCTCACGGCGCTGATGGTGCTGGCGATCGCGCTGGGCATCGGCGCATGCATGACGACCCTGACCACGTTCCACGTCCTGTCCGGGGACCCGATCCCCGGCAAGAGCCACCGGCTGTACTACGTCCAGCTCGACCCGGCCAACATGCGCGGCTACAACCCCGGCGAGGAGCCGGCCGACCAGTCCACCCGGTTCGACGCCGAAGCCCTGCTGCGCGAGCGGCGCGCCGACCGCCAGGCGATGATGACCGGCGGCGGGGTGGCGGTCTCGCCCGAACGCGAGGGCGTGGTGCCGTTCGCCACCGACGCGCGCTACACCTCCGCAGACTTCTTCCCGATGTTCGAGGTTCCGCTGCGCTACGGCCGCGCCTGGACCGCGGCGGACGACGACGGCCGCGCGCGCGTGGCGGTGATCTCCAGTTCGTTGAACGAGCGCGTGTTCGGCGGCGGCGACAACACCGGCCGGCAGCTGCGGCTGGACCAGGCCGATTTCACGGTGGTGGGTATCATCGACCCCTCCTGGCGCCCGACGCCCCGCTTCTATGACATGTACACCGACCGCTACGGCGACCTGGAGAACGTGTTCGTGCCCTTCAGCACCGCCGTCGACCTGAGGATGAACCACAGCGGCAGCATGGACTGCTGGGCGGACTACGACGGCCATCCCTACGACCCGGGCACGCCGTGCACCTGGATCCAGTACTGGGTTGAACTCGACACCCCGGCCAAGGCCGCCGCCTATCGCGACTACCTGGTCGCCTACTCGGAACAGCAACGCGCCGCCGGCCGCTTCGAACGCCCGGCCAACGTGCGCCTGCGCAACGTCATGGAATGGCTGGACTTCAACCGGGTGGTGCCCAACGACGTGGTGATGCAGCTCTGGCTGGGCTTCGGCTTCCTGCTGGTGTGCCTGCTCAACACCGTGGGCCTGCTGCTGGCCAAGTTCCTGCGCCGCAGCAGCGAGATCGGCGTACGCCGCGCGCTCGGCGCCTCCCGGGCCGAGATCTTCAAGCAGTGCCTGGTCGAAGCCGGCGCGGTCGGCCTGGCCGGCGGCGTGCTCGGCCTGGGGCTGTCGCTGCTCGGGCTGTGGGCGGTGCGCCAGCAGCCGGCCAGCTACGCCCAGCTCGCGCACCTGGACCTGGGCATGCTGCTGCTGACCTTCGTGCTGGCGATCGTGGCCAGCGTGCTGGCCGGCCTGCTGCCGGCCTGGCGGGCGATGCAGGTCGCGCCCGCGATCCAGCTCAAGAGCCAGTGACGCCGCCGGCCCCGCCGCGGCACCCGCCCGGCGGGCCTCTTACCGAGACACGGAGCCTCCCATGGACATCCTTCCCATCCTCTCGACCCTGAAGCGGCACAAGACCGCGGCCGCGCTGATCGTGCTGGAGATCGCGCTGACCTGCGCCATCATCTGCAACGCCCTGTTCATCATCAGCGACCGCCTGGAACAGGTGCGCGAGGTCAGCGGCCTGGCGGAGAACGAACTGGTCCGGGTGCAGATCGTCAGCATCGGCGGCGATCCCGACCAGGCCGCCCGCACCCGCACCGACCTGGCCAACCTGCGCGCCATCCCGGGGGTGAAGAACGCCACCGTCACCAACCAGGTGCCGTTCGTGAACTCGTCGTGGAACAGCGGCGTGCGCGTCACCCCGGACCAGCAGCAGGCGACCCTGGTGGCGACGAGCTACCTGGTCGAGGAAGGCTTCATGGACACCTTCGGCCTGGACCTGGTGGCCGGCCGGCACTTCAACCCGGACGAGTTCGTCGACTACGAGGACTACAACCAGGCCGACCCGCGGCCGGCGATACCGGCCGTGATCATCACCCGCAAGATGGCCGAACGCCTGTTCCCGGGCGAGGACGCTGTGGGCAAGTCGATCTACAGCTGGGGCAACGAACCGGTCCGGATCGTCGGCGTGGTCGAGCACCTGGTGCGGCCGAGCCAGCTCGGCGGGCCGTCCGCGCGCGAGTACTCGATGATCCTGCCGCTGCGCCCGCACTACAACGTCGGCGGCAACTACGTGGTGCGCACCGAGCCCTCGCGCCGCCAGGAGGTCCTGGACGCCGCCGTGGCGGCGCTGCGCGGCAACGGCAGCGACCGGATCATCCTCGAGGAGAACACCAGGACCTTCGAGGAACTGCGCAACGAGTACTACCAGGCGCCGCGGGCCATGGCCTGGCTGCTGGGCATCGTGTGCGTGGCGCTGCTGCTGGTGACCGCGCTGGGCATCGTCGGCCTGGCCAGTTTCTGGGTCCAGCAGCGGACCAAGCAGATCGGCGTGCGGCGTGCGCTGGGCGCCACCCGGACCCAGATCATGCGCTACTTCCAGACCGAGAACTTCCTGCTGGCCACGATCGGCATCGTGCTGGGCATGCTCGCCGCGTACGCGATCAACCACCTGCTGATGGAGCGCTACGAACTGACGCGGCTGCCGCTGCACTACCTGCCGATCGGCGCGCTGGCGCTGTGGCTGCTCGGCCAGGCCTCGGTGTTCGGCCCGGCGCGGCGCGCGGCCGCGGTGCCCCCGGCCATCGCCACGCGCAGCGTCTGAGGCGACGATGGGCCGGCTGCCACGCGCCGCCGCGCCACCGCCCACTGACAATCGCTAGGATAGCGACTGGCCATTTCCCGCGACGCCATGCCCACCGTCCTGGTCATCGACGACAATCCTTCCGTCGGCACCGCGCTGGAACTGCTGTTCTCGCTCCACGACATCGACGTGGTGCACGCCGACGGCCCGGAACCGGGACTGGAGGTGCTGGGTCGCGGCGGCATCGACCTGGTGATCCAGGACATGAACTTCCACGCCGACACCACTTCCGGGGACGAAGGCGTGGCGCTGTTCCGCGAGATCCGCGCCCGGCACCCGGACATGCCGGTGATCCTGCTCACCGCCTGGACCCGGCTGGAGTCGGCGGTGGACCTGATCAAGGCCGGCGCCGCCGACTACCTCGGCAAGCCCTGGGACGACCACAAGCTGCTGGCCTCGGTGAACAACCTGCTGGAGCTGGCCGAGACCCGGCGCGAACTGGCCGCGCGCAGCGCCGGCGAGCGCGGCCGGCGCGAGGCGATGGCGCGCGACCACGACCTGCGCGGACTGGTCTATGACGACGTCGCCAGCGAGACGGTGGTGTCGCTGGCGCTGCAGGTCGCGCGCTCGGAGCTGCCGGTGCTGGTCACCGGCCCCAACGGCGCGGGCAAGGAGAAGTACGCCGAGATCATCCACTACAACTCGGCGGTGAAGTCGGGGCCGTTCGTGGCGGTGAACTGCGGTGCGCTGCCGAGCGAACTGATCGAGGCCGAACTGTTCGGCGCCGAACCGGGCGCCTACACCGGCGCCGGCAACAAGGCCCGCATCGGCAAGTTCGAAGCCGCCGATGGCGGCACCCTGTTCCTGGACGAGATCGGCACCCTGCCGCCGGCCGGCCAGGTCAAGCTGCTGCGGGTGCTCGAGAGCGGGCGTTTCCAGCGCCTGGGCGCCACCCAGGAACGCAGCGTGCGCGTGCGCGTGGTCAGCGCCACCAACGCCGACCTCGCCGCGATGATCGCCGACGGACGGTTCCGCGAGGACCTCTACTATCGCCTCAACGGCATCGAACTGCGGCTTCCGCCGCTGGCCAGGCGGCCACGCGACATCCTGCCGCTCGCGCGCCACTTCCTGCCCGCCGGCAAGGCCTTCAGCCGCCAGGCCGAGCGCGCCCTGCTCGAACATTCCTGGCCGGGCAACGTGCGCGAACTGCGCAACGCGGTGCAGCGCGCGGCGTTGCTGTCGGGCGACACGATCGAAGCGGCCGCGCTCGGCCTGGCCGCGCCGCCGCAGGATCCGGCCATCGTCGCCCACGGCGAGGAACCCGGGCGCGCGGCGATCGAAGAGGCGCTGCAGCGCGCCGGCGGCGTGATCGCGCAGGCGGCGTCGGACCTGGGCATGTCGCGGCAGGCGCTGTACCGGCGCATGGACCGCTACGGCATCCCGCGCGGCTGAGCGACGCCATGCGTGCCCTCAGACTCATGCCGCTGGCGGTACGCATGGTCGTCCTGGTGGCGTTCACGGCGGTGGGCGCGGCCGCGGCCACCGCCGGGCTCGCGGCGTGGATGCCGCCCTGGCCGGCGGCCCTGCTCGCTGCCGCCGGATGCGGCCTCCTGGCAGGGCTGGTGGTCCGGCGCACGTTCGTGCCGCTGCGCGGGCTGATCCGGGCGTTGACCGGCACCGTCGCCAGCTACCGCGACGGCGACTTCAGCTTCGGCATCTCCTGGGACCGCTACGGCGACCTGGTCGAACTGGTCAACGCGCACAACCAGCTCGGCCAGGCCCTGCGCGAGCAGCGGCTGTCGCTGGTGCAGCGCGAACTGCTGCTCGACACCATGGTCCAGAACACGCCGGTGGCGATGCTGCTGCTCGACCCCGGCCGGCGGGTGGTGCTGGGCAACCTGGCCGCGCGGCGGATGTTCGGCAATGGCCGGCAACTCGAGGGACGTGCCCTGGACGAACTGCTGGGCGAGGCGCCGGCCGCGGTGGGCGAAGCCTTCGCCCGCGGCGGCGACGGCATGTTCACCGTCGGCGACGAGGACCACGAGGAGATCTACCACCTCGCCCGGCGCATGTTCCGCCTCAACGGGCGCCCCCACGAACTGGTGCTGCTGCGGCAGATGACTGCCGAGCTGCGCCGCCAGGAGGTGCAGACCTGGAAGAAGGTGATCCGGGTGATCAGCCACGAACTGAACAACTCGCTGGCGCCGATCGCCTCGCTGGCGCACTCGGGCGCCGAACTGCTGCGCCGCGGCCAACTCGGGAAGCTGCCGCTGGCGCTGGCCACGATCGAGGAACGCACCCGCCACCTCGAGGGCTTCCTGCGCGACTACGCCCGCTTCGCCAAGCTGCCCGCGCCTCGCGACGAACCGGTGTCGCTGGCGCGGTTCATCGACAAGCTGCGCACCCAGGTGCCGTTCGCCATCGAGGGCGTGGTGCCCGACGAGGTGCTGCGCTTCGACCCGGCGCAGATGGAGCAGGCGATGCTCAACCTGCTCAAGAACGCGCACGAGTCGGGCTCGCCGCCGGAAGGGGTGTCGGTGGCGGTGCGGCGGATCGCCGACGGCTGGCGGATCGACGTGCTCGACCGCGGCGGCGGCATGAACGAGGCGGTGCTGTCCAACGCGCTGCTGCCCTTCTATTCGACCAAGCGCAGCGGCACCGGCCTGGGCCTGGCCCTGGCGCGCGAGATCGCCGAGGCCCACGGCGGCCGCATCGCCCTGCTCAACCGCAAGGACGGCGGCCTGTGCGTGTCGATGGTGTTGCCGGGCCAGGCGTAACCCTCCGCCTTCGCACCGCCGACGCCTGGACCAGGATGCGGCCCGCGGCGCCGTCCGGACTACGCGATACGGCATCAGGCCTTCTTTTCCGGGCGCTTCCACCCGTCGATCGTCGCCTGCCGCGCCCGGGCCACGGTGAGCTTGCCCGGGGGCGCATCGCGGCTGACCACCGAGCCGGCGCCGATGGTCGCGCCTTCGCCGACCGTGACCGGCGCCACCAGCGCGGTGTTGGAGCCGATGAAGGCACCGTCACCGATCGTGGTCGTGGCCTTGTTGACCCCGTCGTAGTTGCAGGTGATGGTGCCCGCGCCCACGTTGACCTTCGCCCCGACCACCGCGTCGCCCAGGTAGGTCAGGTGGTTGGCCTTGCTGCCCGCGCCCATGCGCGTGTTCTTGGCCTCGACGAAGTTGCCCACGTGCACGCCATCGGCCAGGACCGTGCCGGGGCGCAGGCGCGCGAACGGACCGATCTGGACCGCGCCTTCGGTGCGCGCGCCTTCCAGGTCGCAATGCGCCCGTACCTGGGTCCCGGCCGCGAGCACCACGTCCCTGAGCCGGGTGAAGGGACCGATGCGCACGCCGTCGCCCAGCTCCACCCGGCCCTCGAACACCACGTCGACGTCGATCTCGACGTCGCGCCCGACCACCACCTCGCCGCGGATGTCGATCCGCGCCGGATCGGCCACGCGCGCGCCCTGCAGGCACAGTGCGCGCACCGCGCGGCGCTGGAACGCGCGCTCGAGCTGGGCCAGCTGCCAGGGATCGTTGGCGCCCTCGGTTTCGCCCGGGTCGTCGACGATCACCAGTTCGGCCGCGGCGAAGTCGGCCGCGGCCATCGCGGCCACGTCGGTCAGGTAATACTCGCCCTGGGCGTTGTCGTTGGACAGGCGCGCCAGCCAGCCCTTGAGCGCGTCGGCGTCGGCGGCGATCACGCCAGTGTTGGCCAAGCGGATGGCGCGCTGCGCGTCGCTGGCGTCCTTCTCCTCGACCACCGCGGCCACGTTGCCCTCGGCATCGCGCACCACCCGCCCGTAGCCGGCCGGGTCGGCCAGCTCGGCGGCGAGCAGCGCCAGCCGGCCGCCCGCGCCCAGCAGCCGGCGCAGGGTGGCGACGGTGAGCAGCGGCGCATCGCCGTACATCACCAGCACCCGGGCCTCGTCCGGCACGCCCGGCATCGCCTGCTGCACCGCGTGGCCGGTGCCGAGCTGGCGCGCCTGCTCGGCCCAGGCCAGGTCGGCCTGGTCGGCGAACGCGGCGCGCACCTGGTCGCCGCCATGGCCGTACACCACGTGGATCCCGGCCGGCTGCAGCTCGCGCGCGGTGGCGATCACGTGCGCCAGCATCGGTCGCCCGGCGACCCGCTGCAGCACCTTGGGCAGCGAGGACTTCATCCGCTTGCCCTCGCCGGCGGCGAGGATCACGACGTGCAGGGGTCTGGCCATTGCGCTTCCATCGTTCCGGGTGCGTGGATTCTAAGCGGTGACGGAATCCGCGCGCCCGCGCGGCCGCCGGGCGGCGTGCCAATGCCGCGTTAACCCGGACGGCGCTAGGCTCGCGCGGATGGATTCCCGGACCACCCACCGGCCTGGAGCGCGGCCGTGACCCTGAGGCGCCAGGGCAGCCACTTCCTCGCGATCGGCGGCCTGCAGTGGCTGCTCGACTGGGGCGTGACGGTCTGGCTGTCGCACCTGGGCATGCTGATCCAGCCGGCCAATGTCACCGGCCGCGTCAGCGGCGCGATGCTGGGCTACTGGCTCAACGGCAAGTTCACCTTCGCCGGCGAGCACTCCGCGATGGGCCGGGTGCAGTTCCAACGCTTCGCCTTCCTCTGGCTGTGCACCACCGCCGCGAGCACGGTCGCGGTCGGCGCGGTGGACGACGTGCTCGGTCTTGAGTGGGCCTGGCTGGCCAAGCCGCTGGTCGAGATCGCGCTCGGGCTGGTGGGCTTCGTGCTGTCCCGGCACTGGATCTACCGGCGCTGAGGGCGTCGGGCCGTTGCGTCCAGGGGCACGGCCCCGACCCCCACGTCGCGCAACAGGATGGCCGCAAGCGCGGCGAGCGCCGACACCAGCGCCGCGCAGGCAAGGGTGGAGACGCTGAAGCCTTCGAGGAAGGCCTCGCGCGCGCGGTCGAGCAAGGAAGGAGGCAACCGGTCGGCGCGCGCAGTCGCCGCCGCCAGGCTGTCCAGCAGCGCGGCGCGCAGGTCGTCGGCCTCCCGGGACGGCAGGATCGTCCCGGCCATCTGCATCCGGTACACGGCATTGGACAGGCTGCCCACGAGGGCCACGCCGATGGCGATGCCCAGTTCCTGCGCGGTCTCCGAGAGCGCGGCGGCCGCGCCCGCCTGCTCCGGCCGGGCCGCGCCCACCACCAGGTCCGTTCCCAGGGCGGCGATCGTGCCCAGGCCCAGGTAGGAGAGCGCGAAACCGGCAACCACGAAGCTGGCCCCGCTCCCGGCGATCCCCATCAGCAGGTAGCCCGCGGCCGACAGGGCGAGCGATCCCGCCACCACCAGGCCCGGGCGCACGCGGCGGGCGAGGAGCGGCGCGCCGACGCCAGCGGCCACCATCGCCAGCGCCGGCGGACCCAGCCGGAGCCCCGCCTCCAGCGGCGCGAGCCCCGCGATCAGCTGCAGGTACTGGCTGACCAGCAGCATGGCGCCGGCGACCGCCACCAGTCCGAACACCAGCACCAGCAGGGCCGCGGAAAAGGTTCGATGGCCAAACAGCGACAGATCCAGCAGCGGGCTCGCAAGCCTGCGCTGGCGACGGACGAACGCTGCACCCAGTGCAAGGCCGACGAGCATCCAGGCCAGCGGCGCCCACCCCGGTCCGCCACGCCCGAGCTCCTTGATCCCGTATACCAGGGCCAGCATGGCCAGCAACGACTGGACGATCCCGGCCACGTCCGGCATCCGGCCGCGGGCGGCGCGGTACTCGGGGAGCAGGCGCGGCGCCGCCACCAGGACCAGCGCCGCGACCGGCACGGCGACGAGAAATGCAGCGCCCCACCAGAACCGCTGGAGCAGGAACCCGCCGAGGAGCGGGCCCAGCGCCATGCCGAGCGCGAACATGGTGGCCCAGATCCCGATGGCCAGCGCACGCTCGCGGGGAGCGGCGAACATGTTGCTGATCAATGCCAGGGCGGACGGCATCAGGGTGGCCCCGGCCACGCCCAGCGCCGCCCGTGCGAGGATCAGCATCGGCGCATTGGGCGAGAAGGCGGCCATCAGCGAAGCGGCCGCGAACGCCGCGGTGCCGACCATCAACAGACGCCGCCTGCCGACGTGATCGCCCAGCGCGCCCATCGCCACCAGGCACGCCGCGATCAGGAACCCGTAGGCGTCCATGATCCAGAGCGCCTGCACGCTGGTGGCTCCCAGCTCCACGGACAGCGCCGGGAGGGCCAGGTACAGGATGGTGACGTCCAGCCCCAACAGCAGGGTGGGCAAGGCAAGGACGGCCAGGCCAATCCACGCACGCCGTCCGGCCCGTGGCTCCGGCGCCGCCGCCGCATGCAGGACACACGATGACATGTCGACTTCCGCAGGTAAGGGGCCGACAGTTTTCCCGCACGTGGATAGGGTTACAATTTTGCTGTTTATCCTGTTACAAGGAGTGATATCGTGGCGCGCCGGAGCCTTGCCCGCCGACGCCCGGAGCTGTCGGCGTTCCTGCTTCGCCACCGCCGCCGGCTGACCCCAGCGGACGTGGGCCTGCCCCCGGGAGGACGCCGGCGCACGCCGGGCCTGCGGCGCGAAGAGGTGGCCGCCCTCGCCGGGGTGGGGCTCACCTGGTACACCTGGTTCGAGCAAGGACGCGATATCGGAGTGTCCGAGGATTTCCTGCTGCGCGTCGCCAGGGCGCTGCGCCTGGACGATGCCGAGTGTTGCCATCTCTTCCTGCTCGCGCACGGACGCGCGCCCCCGCCGGGAAGCTACGAGGCGCCGGCGCTGGATCCGCTCGTGCGGCAGCTGCTCGACGAGCTGCATGCGCGGCCCGCGCACCTGCTCGACCTGCGTTGGGACGTGCTGGCCTGGAACCGGCCTGCCGACGGCCTGTTCGGCTTCTCGGAACAGGCACCGGACGAGCGCAACCTGCTGCACATGGTGTTCGCCAGCCCCCGGCTGCGGCGACGACTGCCGGCGTGGGAGGAGGACGCGGCCGGCATGCTTGCCGAGTTCAAGCGCGACCATGCGCTGGCCCCCGACGACCCTGCCCTGCGCTCGCTGGTGGACGACCTGCAAAGGCTATCCCCGCGGTTCCGGCGATGGTGGAAGGAACTTCCGTCCGCCGCGCGTCCCCGGCGCGGGCTGACCTCGATCCTCGACGAGGAAGGCCATGCGTCGGATTTCCGCCACGCCACCCTGGTGGTCGACGAGTACCGGCCGGTGCGGATGGTGGTCTACTTCCGCGCCGCGGCTTCCGCCGGGGACACCGCCTGAAACGGAAAACGCCGGCACGGGGCCGGCGTTTCCGCGGATGCGGCGCGGGCGCCGCGCCTCAGTGCTTGAGGTTCTTGCGCAGGCGCTCGAGCGCCGAGAGCTGGGCCATGACCTCGGCCAGCTTCTGCTGCGCCTCGGCGACGTCCATCGCCTCGCCGCGGCCGGCCAGCACCCGCTCGGCCTCTTCCTTGGCCGCGCGCACCTTGGCCTCGTCGATCTCGTCGGCGCGGATCGCGGTGTCGGCCAGGATCGTCACCACCTGCGGCTGCACCTCGAGGATGCCGCCGCCGATCGCGAAGTCGAGCTGGCTGCCGTCGGGCCGGGTCACCACGACCTTGCCGGGCTTGAGCCGGGTGATCAGCGGCGCGTGGCGCGGCGCGATGCCGAGCTCGCCCATCTCGCCCGTGGCCACGACCAGGGTCGCTTCGCCCTGGAAGATCTCGGCTTCGGCGCTGACGATGTCGCAACGGATGGTGGACATGGTTTCCTCGCTACTCCAGGGGGATCCGGGGACCGGGCCTCATCAACGGCCCCGGCCCCGGGAAGGCCGCGGCCTCAGGCCGCGATCTTCTTCGCCTTCTCCACCGCCTCGTCGATGGTGCCGACCATGTAGAACGCCTGCTCCGGCAGGTGGTCGTAGTCGCCGTCGACGATGCCCTTGAAGCCGCGGATGGTCTCCTTGAGCGAGACGTACTTGCCCGGCGATCCGGTGAACACCTCGGCGACGTGGAACGGCTGCGAGAAGAAGCGCTCGATCTTGCGCGCGCGGGCCACGGCCAGCTTGTCGTCCTCCGACAGCTCGTCCATGCCCAGGATCGCGATGATGTCCTTGAGCTCCTTGTACTTCTGCAGCGTGGCCTGGACGCGGCGCGCGGTGTCGTAGTGCTCGTGGCCGATCACGTTCGGGTCGAGCTGGCGCGAGGTCGAATCCAGCGGGTCCACCGCCGGGTAGATGCCCAGCGCGGCGATGTTTCGCGACAGCACGACGGTGGCATCGAGGTGGGCGAAGGTGGTCGCCGGCGACGGGTCGGTCAGGTCGTCCGCGGGCACGTACACGGCCTGGATCGAGGTGATCGAACCGGTCTTGGTGGAGGTGATGCGTTCCTGCAGCACGCCCATTTCCTCGGCCAGGGTCGGCTGGTAGCCCACCGCCGACGGCATGCGGCCCAGCAGCGCGGACACCTCGGTACCGGCCAGGGTGTAGCGGTAGATGTTGTCCACGAACAGCAGCACGTCGCGGCCCTCGTCGCGGAAGTACTCGGCCATGGTCAGGCCGGTCAGCGCGACGCGCAGGCGGTTGCCGGGCGGCTCGTTCATCTGGCCGTACACCATCGCCACCTTCGACTTCTCCGGCTCGGCGGTGTTGACGACGCCCGACTCCTGCATCTCGTGGTAGAAGTCGTTGCCCTCGCGGGTGCGCTCGCCCACGCCGGCGAACACCGACAGGCCCGAGTGCTCGGTCGCGATGTTGTTGATCAGCTCCATCATGTTGACGGTCTTGCCCACGCCGGCGCCGCCGAACAGGCCGACCTTGCCGCCCTTGGCGAACGGGCACATCAGGTCGATCACCTTGATGCCGGTCTCGAGCAGTTCCGTGGTCGAGGACTGGTCCTCGTAGGACGGCGCCGGGCGGTGGATCTCCCAGGTGGTCTCGGACTTGACCGGGCCGGCCTCGTCGATCGGGTTGCCGAGCACGTCCATGATCCGGCCCAGGGTCCCGGGGCCGACCGGCACCGAGATCGCCCGGCCCGTGTTCACGGCGACCAGGTTGCGCTTGAGGCCGTCGGTGGAGCCAAGCGCGATCGCGCGCACCACCCCGTCGCCAAGCTGCTGCTGTACTTCCAGCGTGATGTCCGTGCCCTGCACCTTGAGCGCGTCGTACACCTTCGGCACTTCGCTGCGCGGGAACTCGACGTCGACCACGGCGCCGATGATCTGGACGATCTTGCCTTGTGAAACGGTGGCGTTCATGTCACTACTCGCTTGATTCGAAAACCGGATGTTCCGGAAAACCGCCGGGGCTTTCCGCAACCCCCGGAGGGGAAGCCCCGCGGGCGCGGCGCCCGCGGGACCGGGCTCAGACCGCCGCGGCGCCGCCCACGATCTCGGAGATCTCCTGGGTGATGGCGGCCTGGCGGGCCTTGTTGTAGATCAGGTTCAGGGTGTCGATGAGCTTGGTGGCGTTGTCGCTGGCCGCCTTCATCGCCACCATGCGCGCCGCGTGCTCGGACGCCACGTTCTCCATCACCGCCTGGTACACCAGCGACTCGATGTAGCGGGTGAGCACGTGGCTGAGCACGGCCTCGGCGTCGGGCTCGTAGATGTAATCCCAGTCGTGCTGGGCCACCGCCTCGGACGGCGGCAGCGGCAGCAGCTGGTCGAACGCCGCGCGCTGGGTCATGGTGTTGACGAAGTCGTTGTAGACCAGGAACACCTTGTCCACGTCGCCGGCGTCGTAGCCGTCGAGCATGACCTTGATCACGCCGACCAGCTGCTCCACCTGCGGCTGGTCGCCCAGGTGGGTGACGCTGGCTAGCATGCGCAGCTTCAGGCGGCGGAAGAACACCGTGGCCTTCTGGCCGATGGTGACCACGTCCACCTCGACGCCCGTCTCCTGCCACTGCCGGATCTCCACCAGCAGCTTGCGGAACAGGTTGTTGTTCAGGCCGCCGGCCAGGCCGCGGTCGGACGAGACGATGACGTAGCCGACGCGCTTGACTTCGGCGCGTTCGACCAGGTACGGGTGCCTGAACTCCGAGTTCGCCTGGGCCAGGTGGCCGATCAGCTGCCGCATCGCGCGCGCGTACGGGCGCGAGGCCTTCATCCGCTCCTGCGCCTTGCGGATCTTCGAGGCCGAGACCATCTCCAGCGCGCGCGTCACCTTGCGGGTGTTCTGCACGCTCTTGATCTTGGTCTTGATTTCCCGTCCACCAGCCATCTAGCTTGCTCCGCTCGCGGTGTTTCCTGCTCGGCCGTGCGCGGTTACCGATGAACCGCCCACGGACCCGTCACTCCACTCGTTCCGGCCGCCGTCGCCGGCGGCCCGTCCCACTGGCCTCGCGGCTCAGTAGGACCCGGTCTTCCTGAACTCCTCGATCCCGGCGCGGTACTCGGCCTCGATCTCGTTGTTCCAGTCGCCGCTGGCGTTGATCCGCTCCATCAGCTCGCCGCGGGTGTTGGCGAAGTGGGCGTGCAGCGCCTCTTCGAACGCCAGCACCTTGGCCACCGGCACGTCGTCGAGGTAGCCCTCGTTGACCGCGTAGATCGACAGCGCCTGGTTGGCGATCGACATCGGCTGGTACTGCTTCTGCTTCATCAGCTCGGTGACGCGCTGGCCGCGCTCGAGCTGCTTGCGGGTCGCTTCGTCCAGGTCCGAGGCGAACTGGGCGAACGCCGCCAGCTCGCGGTACTGGGCCAGGGCGATGCGGATGCCGCCCGACAGCTTCTTGATGATCTTGGTCTGCGCCGCGCCACCCACGCGCGACACCGAGATGCCGGCGTTCACCGCCGGGCGGATGCCGGCGTTGAACAGGTCGGTCTCGAGGAAGATCTGGCCGTCGGTGATCGAGATCACGTTGGTCGGCACGAACGCGGACACGTCGCCGGCCTGGGTCTCGATGATCGGCAGCGCGGTCAGCGAACCGGTCTTGCCCTTGACCTCGCCGTTGGTGAACTTCTCGACGTACTCGGCCGAAACGCGCGCGGCGCGCTCGAGCAGGCGGCTGTGCAGGTAGAACACGTCGCCCGGGTACGCCTCGCGGCCCGGCGGGCGGCGCAGCAGCAGCGAGATCTGGCGGTAGGCCACGGCCTGCTTGGACAGGTCGTCGTAGACGATCAGCGCGTCCTGGCCGCGGTCCATGAAGTACTCGCCCATGGTGCAGCCCGAGTACGCGGAGATGTACTGCATCGCGGCCGACTCGGACGCGGTGGCGGCGACCACAATGGTGTGCTCGAGCGCGCCGTTCTCCTCGAGGCGGCGCACGATGTTGGCGACGGTCGAGGCCTTCTGGCCGATCGCCACGTACACGCACTTGATGCCGGTGCCCTTCTGGTTGATCACCGTGTCGATCGCCATCGCGGTCTTGCCGGTCTGGCGGTCGCCGATGATCAGCTCGCGCTGGCCGCGGCCGATCGGGGTCATCGCGTCGACCGACTTGTAGCCGGTCTGGACCGGCTGGTCGACCGACTTGCGCCAGATCACGCCCGGGGCCACGCGCTCGACCGGGGCCGAGGTCCTGGCGTTGATCGGACCCTTGCCGTCGATCGGCTCGCCGAGCGCGTTCACCACGCGGCCGAGCAGCTCCGGACCGGTCGGCACCGACAGGATCTGGCCGGTGGTCTTGGCGGTGTCGCCCTCGCGCAGGTGCTCGTAGTCGCCGAGCACCACGGCGCCGACCGAGTCGCGCTCCAGGTTCAGCGCCAGGGCGTAGGTCGGGGTGCCGTCGCCCGCGGACGGGAGCTCGATCATCTCGCCCTGCATCGCGTCGGCGAGGCCGTAGATGCGCACGATGCCGTCGGCCACCGAGGTGACGACGCCTTCGTTGCGCGCCTCCGCGGACAGCTTGACCTTCTCGATGCGGGTCTTGATCAGCTCGCTGATTTCGGACGGGTTGAGCGTGGTGGTTGCCATTGCTTTGCTTCCTGGTCGTATGCCGCGGGCGCGGCATTCGGATTTCGGTTGTGTCGTGATGGGTGCTTCGTGTCCGGGGTCCGTGACCGGCGGGCGGTCAGGCCGTTCCCCGGATCACGAGCGCCTGCTCACGGCTCACGCTTCATTGCGCCAACGCCGCCTGCAGCCGCGCCAGCTTGCCGCGCAGCGAGCCGTCGATGACCACGTCGCCGGCGGCGATGACCGCGCCGCCGATCAGGGCCTCGTCGACCGAGGTCTCGAGCTCGACCTCGCGGCCGAAGCGCTTGCGCAGCGCCGCCCTGATCGAGTCCAGCTCGGCCTCGGGCAGCGCCGTGGCCGATGTGACCTGGACCTTCACCACCTGCTCGGCGTCCGCGCGCAGCCCCGCGTACAGCCCCGCGATTTCGGGCAGCAGCCCGATCCGGCGGTTGTCGGCCAGCAGCGAGAGGAAGTCGTTGAACGACGCCGGCGCGGCCTCGGGCGCGAGCAGCGCGACCGCCTGCTCGCGGGTCAGGGCCGGATGACCCAGCACCTGGGAAGCCTGCGGGTCGGCGGCGATGCGGGCCGCGAAGTCGAGCGCCGCGGACCACTCCGCGAGCGCGCCGGCGTCCTTCGCGATCAGGAACGCGGCGCGGGCGTAGGGCCTGGCGAGGGTCAGTGCCTGGCTCATCGATCAGGCCGCCTTGTCGGCCAGCTGCGCGGCGAGCTCGTCGAGCAGCGCCTTGTGCGCCTCAGCGTTGATCTCGCGGCGCAGCAGCTTCTCGGCGCCGGCCACGGCCAGCGACGAGACCTGGCGGCGCAGGTCCTCGCGGGCGCGGTTGGCGGACGCCTCTATCTCGGCTTCCACCAGCGCCTTCTGGCGCTGTGCCTCGGCGATCGCCTCGGCCTTGGCGGCATCGATGATCTGGTTCGCGCGCTGGTGCGCCTGCTCGATGATCTCGTTGGCCTTGGCGCGGGCCGCCTTGAGCTCCTCGGCGACCTTCTCCTCGGCCTGGGCGAGGTTCTTCTGGGCATTGTCGGCCGCGGCCAGGCCCTCGGCGATCTTCTGCTGGCGCTCCTCGATCGCCCGCATCAGCGGCGGCCAGATGAACTTCCAGGTGAACCAGATCAGGATCGCGAACGCGAGGCCTTGACCCAGGAATGTGGCGTTGAATTGCATCGTGATGCTCCGCGATTGGCGCACGGGCGCGCGAGCGCGCCCGACCCTGGCCGCGCGCCGTCAGCCGGGCGCGCGGCCGGCGACCCGTGTCAGGCCGCCTGCAGGGCGCTCAGCAGCGGGTTGGCGAACGCGAAGAACAGCGCGATCGCCAGGCCGATGATGAACGCCGCGTCGATCAGGCCGGCGAGCAGGAACATGCGGCCCGACAGCATCGGCACCAGCTCCGGCTGGCGCGCGGCACTCTCGAGGAACTTCGAGCCCATGATGCCGATGCCGACGCAGGCGCCGAGCGCGCCGAGGCCGATGATGATGCCGATCGCAAGCGCGGTGTTGCCCTGGACGGCGGCGATGAGAGCGGAGAGTTCCATGGTGGGTTCCTCGGGTGGATCTACTAGGGTGAAGGGAAAAGGATGCGGTCGCCCGGCCCGGTCAGTGCGACTCGGCCGACATCGAGAAGTACACGACCGACAGGATCATGAAGATGAAGGCCTGGAGCGTGATGACCAGGATATGGAAGATCGACCAGGCCGCGCCGGCCAGCACCGCGCCGATGAAGGCGAGCACGCCACCGGCCTTCGCCGCCAGGCCCGCTTCCAGGATCATGTTTCCGCCGGCCGCGCCGAGCAGCGCGATCAGCAGGAACACCAGCTCGCCGGCGTACATGTTGCCGAACAGTCGCATCGCCAGGCTGACCGGCTTGGACAGGTACTCGATGATGTTCAGGGCGAGGTTGAACGGCGCCAGCACGACCTTCATCACCCCGCTGCCGTGGAACGGCGCGGTGAGCAGCTCCTTGCCGAAGCCGCCCACGCCCTTGGAGCCGATCGCGAAGGCGAACATCAGCAGCAGCACGGCGAGCGCCATGGCCGAGGTGATGTTCAGGTCGGTGGTGGGGACGACCCGGAAGTACTCCAGGCCCAGGGCCGAGGTGAGCGCGGGGAAGAAGTCCACCGGCACCATCTTCAGCGCGTTCATCATGAACACCCACATGAAGATCGTCAGCGCCACCGGCGCGACGAAGCTGCGGTTGCCGTGGAACACGTCCTTGACCTGGGTGTCGATGAAGCCGACCGCCATCTCGATGAACGCCTGGAACTTCGAGGGCACCCCGGACGTGGCGCGGCGGGCCATCAACCAGAAGGTGCCCATCGTCAGCACGCCGACGAGCACCGAGACCAGCAGGCTGTCGACGTTGACGGTCCAGAACGCGCCGTCGCCGATCGAGATTTGCCAGTGCTTGAGGTGATGGGTGACGTATTCGCTGGGGCTTTCGCCGGCAGCGCGGAGGAGATCACGGATCATCGAAGCAACCAGGGCAAGCCAATCATGGAGACCAGGAGGGCCACCAGCGCCCCACCCAGCACGAATCCCGCAGGCAGGCCGGCGCCACCCATCGCCAGGACGAGCCCGGCGCCGACCACCAGCCACTTGAGCCCGGTACCCACCAGCAGACGCATGAACATGCGTCCTGCGGGGGCCACCGGCGCGCGTCCTGCGGTGCGCCAGGCGAAGACCGCGGACCCCGCGGCGACCACCGTCGCACCCATCAGAAAGGCCGCCGCGGGCGAACCCCCGGCGACCGTCGCCAGCACCCCCGCGCCGGTCAGTCCCGCCACACCCTGGGCCATCGGCAGCCGCAGGGCGGCGCGACGGGCCGGATCGGATCGGGATGTACCTGGCTCGAGCTGCTGCAAAGCCGAAAAATTATAGCAGTGGCGGGCTTCTGGCGGCAACCTTGTGCGGCGCACAATCGACCGGGCGCCCGCGGGCCGGGAACCTTTCGGGCCGGCGCGGGTCAGCAGGACGGGGCCCGCCCGCTTTCCTCGTCGGTCCGGCGCGTGCCCCCAGGAAGCCCCGGGCAACCGGGGCTTTCGCCTGTCCGGGCCGCGCGGCGGCTCAGGCCTTCTTCTTGCGCGGCAGGTACAGGTCGGTGATGGTGCCGTCGTAGACCTCGGCCGCCATCGCCACCGACTCGCTCAGGGTCGGGTGCGGATGGATGGTGTGGCCGATGTCCTCGACCTCGCAGCCCATCTCGATCGCCAGCGCCGCCTCGGCGATCAGCTCGCCGGCGTGCACGCCGACGATCCCGGCGCCGATGACCCGGCGGGTCGCCTCGTCGAACACCAGCTTGGTGAAGCCCTCGGTGCGCGACAGGCCGATGGCCCGGCCCGACGCCGCCCACGGGAACTTGCCCACGCCGACCTTGAGCCCCTTGGCCCTGGCCTCGGCCTCGGTCACGCCGACCCACGCGATCTCGGGGTCGGTGTAGGCCACCGACGGGATCACCCGCGCCACCCACTCCTTCTTGTGGCCGGCCGCGACTTCCGCCGCCAGCTTGCCCTCGTGGGTCGCCTTGTGCGCCAGCATCGGCTGGCCGACGATGTCGCCGATGGCGAAGATGTGCGGCACGTTGGTGCGCATCTGCGCGTCGACCTCGATGAACCCGCGCTCGGTGACGCGCACGCCGGCCTTTTCGGCATCGATCCTGTTCCCGTTCGGCGCGCGGCCGACGGCGACCAGGACGCGGTCGTAGAGCTTGCCGTCCGGGATGTTGTCGCCGTCGAAGGTGACCTCGATGCCCTTCTTGCCGGCCCTGGCCTCGACCACCCTGGTCCTGAGGTGGGTCGACACGCCCTGCTTCTTCAGCCGGTCGGCGAGCGGCTTGACCAGATCGCTGTCGGCGCCCGGGATCAGCTGGTCGGCCAGTTCGACCACGGTCACCTCGCTGCCGAGGCCGCGGTAGACCGTCGCCATCTCCAGGCCGATGATGCCGCCGCCGACCACCAGCAGCTTCTTCGGCGCATCGGCCAGCGCCAGCGCAGCGGTGGAATCCATGATCCGCGGGTCGTCCCACGGGAAGCCCGGCAGCTTCAACGCCTGCGAACCGGCGGCGATGATGCACTGGCCGAAGCGCAGCAGCTGCACCTTGCCGTCGTCGCCCGCGACCTCGATTTCATTGGCCGAGACGAACTTGCCGGTGCCCTGCAGCACGCGCACCTTGCGCTGCCTGGCCATCCCGGCCAGGCCCTTGGTGAGCTGGCCGACGACCTTGTCCTTGTAGCCGCGCAGCGTATCGAGGTTGATCTTCGGCTTGCCGAACTCGACGCCGAACTCACCGGCGTGCGCGGCCTGCTCGATCACGTCGGCGGCATGCAGCAGCGCCTTGGAGGGAATGCAGCCGACGTTGAGGCAGACGCCGCCCAGGGCCGGGTAGCGCTCGATGAGCACGGTGTCCAGGCCGAGGTCGGCAGCGCGGAACGCGGCGGTGTAGCCGCCCGGGCCGGCGCCGAGCACCACCACCGCGCATTCGACGTCGGCCTTGCGCCCGCTGGCGGCCGCCGCCTGCGGCGCCGGCCCGGCCGGGGCGCGATGCGAGGGCGCGACCGGCGGCTTGCTGCCCGGGGCGACCTTCTGGCTGGCCGGCACCGGACCGGCGGACGCGGCGCCTTCGGCCTCGATCAGCGCCACCACCGAGCCCTCCGACAGCGTGTCGCCGACCTGGACCTTCAGCTCCTTCACCACGCCGGCATGCGAGGACGGCACTTCCATCGTCGCCTTGTCCGACTCCAGCGTGACCAGGCCCTGGTCCTTCGACACCGTGTCGCCGACCGCGACCAGCACCTCGATCACCGGCACGTCTTCGTAGCCGCCGATGTCGGGCACCTTCGCCTCGACCACGCCGCCGCCCGCGGAAGCGCCCCCTGCTCCGCCCGCGGGGGGCGACGAGGCGCGCTCATGGCTCATCGACCCACGCGCCGATGAACGCCCGTCGGCCGCGCCGACCGGCCGGGCGGGCTGGGGCGAGGAAGCGCCGCCCGCGTCGGCCTGTCCCGCGGCCGCATGAGGCGACCCGGCACCCTCGGCCTCCAGCACCACGACCACGCTGCCCTCGGACACCGTGTCGCCGACCTTGACCTTCAGTTCCTTCACCACGCCGGCGTGCGAGGACGGCACCTCCATCGTCGCCTTGTCCGACTCCAGCGTGACCAGGCCCTGGTCCTTCGACACCATGTCGCCGACCGCGACCAGCACCTCGATCACCGGCACGTCTTCGTAGCCGCCGATGTCGGGCACCTTCACTTCAACCGTGTTCGCCATGCTCTGTTCCTCGGGTCGGGCGGGCCGCGGCCCACCGCATCACGCTGCGTGGGGGAAACCGGCCGCTCCGGCGGCCGGCCGCGTCGGCGCTACAGCAGCGCCCGGCGCATGTCCGCCAGCAACTGCGCCAGATAGGCGGTGAAGCGCGCGGCGGCGGCGCCATCGATCACGCGGTGGTCGTAGCTCAGCGACAGTGGCAGCATCAGCCGCGGCTGGAACTGCTTGCCGTCCCACACCGGCTTCATCGAGGACTTCGACACGCCCAGGATCGCGACCTCGGGCGCGTTGACGATCGGCGTGAACGCGGTGCCACCGATCCCGCCCAGCGAGCTGATCGAGAAGCAGCCGCCGGACATGTCGGCGGGGCCGAGCTTGCCGTCGCGCGCCTTCTTCGCCAGTTCCGCGGTTTCCCGCGCGATCTGGAGCACGCCCTTGCGGTCCACGTCGCGCACCACCGGCACCACCAGCCCGTTGGGCGTGTCCGCGGCGAAGCCGATGTGGAAGTACTTCTTCAGCACCAGGGTCTCGCCCGAGGGATCGAGCGACGCGTTGAAATCGGGGAACTTCGCCAGGGCGTTGGCGCTGGCCTTGATCAGGAACGCGAGCATGGTCAGCTTGACCCCGGCCTTCTCGTGCTCCTTGTTGAGCGCCACGCGCAGGGCCTCGAGCTCGGTGATGTCGGCCTCGTCGTGCTGGGTGACGTGCGGGATCATCGCCCAGTTGCGGGCAAGGTTGGCACCGGAGATCTTCTTGATCCGCGACAACGGCTTCTCCTCGACCTCGCCAAACTTCGAGAAGTCCACCTGCGGCCACGGCAGCAGGTTCAGCCCGCCGCCGGCGGACGCGGCGGCGCCCGGCGCGGCCGCGCCGCCGGTGAGCACACCCTTGACGTACTTCTGCACGTCTTCCTTCGTGATCCGACCGCCCCTGGCGGTGCCGGTGACCTGGCCCAGGTCCACGCCCAGCTCGCGCGCGAACAGGCGCACCGCGGGACTGGCGTAGGGCACCTTGCCCGGGATCAGCGCATCGGCGTCGAATCGCACCGGAGGCTGAACCGGCGAGGCCGGCTTGCCGGCCTGGGCGTCGATCGAAGCCTGGGCGAGGCGATCGGCCCGGTCCCCGGTGGCCACCGGCTCGACCACCGGATCGGGCTCCTTGGGCCGCTGCGGGACCGGCGCCTCCTTCGCCGGCGCGGGCGCCGGCGTGTCCGCAGCGCCATCGCCGGCGGTCTCGATCACCGCCACCACCGCGCCTTCGGACAGCGTGTCGCCGACCTTGACCCTGAGTTCCTTCACCACCCCGGCATGGGCCGAAGGCACCTCCATCGTCGCCTTGTCCGACTCGAGCGTGACCAGGCCCTGGTCCTGCGCGACGGTGTCGCCGACCGCGACCAGCACCTCGATCACCGGGACATCTTCGTATCCGCCGATATCGGGGACGCGTGACTCTTTGAGCTCGGCCATACGGCCCTCTCCAGCGGCAAGGGGATTCCTATTGTGTCCGGATGGCCGACGCTTCGCCAACTCGCGCAGGCGCCGGCAGCGGCGACCACCCCCGGGAGGGCCGCGGCGCACGCGCACGGCCGCCGCGTCGCGCCAAGGGCATCACCATGGTTGCGTTTGCAAGCTTGGCCACGATCGCCCTGCAGCCGCGGGCGAACAGGCGCGGGCAAGGCGACCCGGTGCCCGTCACGTCCCCGCCGGCGGACTGTGGATGTGGAAGCCACGTGAAGCCGGGCGAACGTCTTCGACCCGTTCGCGCAAGCCCCGGAAGTTCCCCGACGGGGTGTTCCGCTCAGCTCGACGTCATGGTGATGAACCCCGGCCTAGCCGCGATCACCGCAGCGCGCGCCATGCACGGACCGGTTCATCCTCGCCTGCCTAGCTTGTCCGGGCCGTGCCCACCTCAGGGGCAACGGCGACACCACAACAGACAATGAGGAGTCCCCCATGCATCGCCTGCGTATCCTCGGCCTTTCGGCCTCCATCGCCACGCTGCTGGCCGCCCCCGCCTTCGCCCAGGACGGCGACACCGCCTCGGGCAAGCGCTTCTCGGTGGTCGGCAGCGCCACCGTGCTGCAGCCCGATTCCGATCCCCTGTCCGGCGCGCGCGTGGACGCCGACGGCGACGTGGCCCCCACCCTCAGCGCCACCTGGCACGCCAACGACAACATCGGCGTGGAACTCTGGGGCGCGGCCGACCGCTTCACCCACCGCGTGCGCGGCGACGCCGGCAAGTTCGGCACGGTGGAATCGCAACCGATCGCGCTCAGTGCGCAGTACCACTTCGGCGACGCGGACCAGACCTTCCGCCCGTTCGTCGGCCTGGGCTACCACCACACCAACATCAGCCACGAGGACATCGCCACCGCGGACGGGTCCCACATCGGCCTGACCTCGCCCAAGGGTGCGATCGGCACCGTGGGCGTGGACATGAACATCACCCCGACCTGGTTCGCGCGCGCCGACGCGCGCTACCTCGACGGCGATGCCGACGCGCGCAGGGCCGGCGAAACCGTGGCCCGCGACGTGCGCTTCAACCCGTGGACGGTGGGCATCGGCATCGGCGCCCGCTTCTGACCTTCCGCCATCGATGCGCATGACGGCAGCGGACCCTCCACGGGTCCGCTGTCTTCTTTCAGGGCCAGCGTGTCCCGAAGGCGCGCGTGCGCAGCATCCCGAGCTTCCGCAACCGGCGTCGCACGCCCAGCACGAAGGCCAGCGGATAGCCCAGCAGCAGGCCGCCGAATCCCCACAGGCTCGCCGGCGTGGCCAGCCATGGCCACGGCACCGCCGCAGGCCCCCCTTCGGCCGCCCGGTGCCAGGCCTGCCACGCGGCCAGCGCCACCCGCGCCGCCACCAGCAGCACCAGCACCGACGCCAGCCAGGCATTGCCGGTGTAGTAGAGCGCGCCGGCGCCGGCCTCGAACCGCGCCAGCCGCAGCCCGGCCACGCCCAGGGCCAGTCCGGCGAGCAGGCCCGCGGCCGCGTTCCAGGCCGCGTGGTCGATCCACAGGCCCGCCACCAGCGCGCCGGCCACGAACAGCAACGCCGAGGCCGCCAGCGCCACCGCATTGAGCGTGACCGCGAGCGGATGCGCGCGCCGGCGCGCCCGACCGTTGCGCAGCCGCAGCCACAGCCCCAGCGGCCAGGCCAGCAGCAGCAGGGCCAGCAGCAGCAACAGGACGAACGGCGCCAGCAGCAGCGGCATGCCGGACCCTAGGGTGGCGGCGTCTGCGCGCTGCCGTCCTCGCGCGCGGCGGCCACCAGGCGCTCGCGCCGGATCAGGTACAGCCCGCTGGCGACGATGATCCCCGCCCCCAGCCAGGTCATGGCGTCGGGCAGCGCGCGCCACAGCGCCAGGTCCAGCAGCACCACCCATACCAGCGCCGCGTATTCGAGCGGCGCGATCTGGCTGGCCTGGCCGAGGCGGAAGGCATGGGTGAGCGCCACCTGGCCAAGCGCCCCCGTGGCACCGATCGCGGCCACTACCGGCCAGTGCGCGCGCTGCAGCGGATGCCAGTCGAACGCCGCCACTGCGCCGGCCATCAGCCCCAGCAGCAGCAGGAACCAGAACACCATCGCCTCGGGACTGTCGCGCAGTGCCAGCTTGCGCACCGTGATCGCCGCCATCGCGTAGGCCAGCGCCGCGCCCACCACCGCCAGCCCCGCGAGGGTGGCCACGCCGGCGCCGGTCGGGCGCAGCACCACCAGCACGCCCAGCAGCCCGACCGCGATCGCCGCCCAACGCCGCGGCCCGACCGTTTCGCCGAGCAGCGGCACCGCCAGCGCGGTCACCATCAGCGGCGCCACGAACACGATCGCGTACGCGGTCGAGAGCGGCATCCGCGCCAGGCCGTAGACGAAGCCGACCATCATCGCCACGCCCAGCACCCCGCGCAGCAGGTGCAGGCCCCAGTGCACGCGCAGCAGGGTGCCGGCGCGGCCACGCACGACGATCCAGGCCAGCACCAGCGGCAGCGCCGCCGCGCTGCGCAGGAACGCGACCTGGAACGGCGGGTAGTCGGTGGCGATCCACTTCATGCCCGCGTCCATCATCGCGAACAGCAGGCCCGCCGCCAGCATCCAGGCCGCGGCCGCGCCCGGCCGGTATTCCGTCGGCGGGTTCATGCGCGACCCGGGCCGGTGGGGCAGGCGCCGCGACCCGGGCCCCCGGCCTGCATGTCCCCCGGACCGGGCAGGCGGCGCGCGGCCGGGGACGGCGCCAGCGGCGCGCGCGCCTGGCGGGCGGCAAGGGCGGGGATGGTGGCCACGGGGATCCTCGGCACGGGAGCGACATGATGCCCCATCCGGGGTCCGGGACCGGTTCGCCGGCGCGGCGGCTGGCCTCAGCCGCTCTCGAGCACGCGGCCGATCCCGCTGCGCCCGATCTCCTCCACCGCGGCGGCCAGGCCGGCCGGGTCGGTGCCGCGCACGAAGCCGATCCGGAAGTGCACCTCGCCGCCCGGGGTGCGCGAGGAGTGGATCGACTCCAGGCTCACGCCATGGCGCTCGAACACGTGCAGCAGGGTGCACAGCGACCCGGGCCGGTCGTCGGGCAGGTGCACGCTGGTGTAGCGCGAACCGACCAGGTCGGCAAGCAGGTAGCCCACCCGCTCATAGGCGTAGTTGCCCTCGGCCAGGGCGCGCGCGCCGAAGCCCTCGCGACTGCGCAGGAAGCGTTCGCGGAAGCGGGCGCGGGCTTCGTCGTCCCCGCGCCGGACCAGGTCGCGCAACTCCGCCAGCCGCTCCAGCAGCCGGTCGAGCACCTCGGCCGCATGCGTGTTGCCGAACTGGATCTCCTCGTAGATCGCCGGGTTGAGCGAGAGGATGCGCGCGGCGATGGCGACGTCGAGCTCGAACGAAGCCGAGCGGAACGGCATGATCGCCTCCAGCCCGCCCAGGCGCGCGGCGTACTCCTCCAGCACCCCGGCTTGGGCCAGGTGCGAAGCGTGGACCATCGCCTGCACCAGGGCCATCATCTCGTCGTGGCGCTGCGCGCTCGCGTACACGCACTCGCCTTCCAGCGCGTCGAGCAGCGAACGCAGCCACGGCCGCCAGCGGTCGAGCCGCGCCTCGCACACCACCAGCACCCGGCCCTTCATGGTCGGCGCCTTGGGCGGCGCGGTCATCGGATGCAGGCCCACCACCTCGGCGCGCGAGCGCAGCATGGCCTCGACCGCGCCCTGCTTGATCGAGGTGATGTCCAGCCACAGCTTCCCCGCCTCGCGACCGGCCGACATCCGCACGTAGTCGTCGATCAGCGCCGCGGTCACCCGGATCGGGGTCGCGAACAGCAGCACGTCGGCCTGGTCGAGCAGCGCTTGGGGCGGATCGGCGTCGGGGTCGCCGGGATCGTGGCCGAGCACGCGCAGGCCCAGGTGGGTGGAGAAGAAGCGGCGCAGCCAGCGTCCGTAAGTGCCGGCGCTGCCGACAATGCCGATGGTGGGGGATGGTTTCACGCGTCGGGGGGACCACGCGCCCGGAGCGGCGCCGCGACACGTTAAGGTCTCGCAACGCCGCGCGCATCCGTTGCGTGGGTAACCATGGAGTACCCTGTGCGGGCGCGGCGCGAGGTCGATCGACCGCGCACCCATCCACGCGACCGGAACCTGCCATGCCGTCCTTCGATATCGTTTCCGAAGTCGACACCCACGAGCTGATCAACGCCGTCGACCAGGCCAACCGCGAGCTGTCCAACCGCTTCGACTTCAAGGGCGTGGACGCGAAGTTCGTGCGCGAGGACGCGGTGATCACCCAGTCCGCGCCCAGCGAGTTCCAGCTGCAGCAGATGACCGACATCCTGCGCGCGCGCCTGATCGCGCGGAAGATCGACGCCCGCTGCCTGGAGTTCGGCGACATCGAGACCAACGTGTCCGGCGCGCGGCAGAAGGTCACGGTGCGCCAGGGCATCGACCGCGAGCTGGCGAAGAAGATCCAGGGCAAGCTCAAGGAATCCAGGCTCAAGGTCGACAGCCAGATCAACGGCGACAAGCTGCGCGTGACCGGCAAGAAGCGCGACGACCTGCAGGCTGCGATCGCGCTGCTGCGCGGTGAGGACTTCGGCCTGCCGCTGCAGTTCGACAACTTCCGTGACTGACGACGCCTTCGACCCCGACGCGGTGGAACGCGGGGTCCGGCGCTGGCTCGAGCGCGCCGTGATCGGGCTCAACCTGTGCCCGTTCGCCAGGGCGGTGTACGCCAAGGGCCAGGTGCGCATCGTGGTGAGCGACGCCAGCACCCCGCGGGCCCTGCTCGCGCAGCTGGGCGAGGAGATGGCGCTGCTGCGCGACACGCCCGCCGAAGGGATCGACACCACCCTGCTGGTGCACCCGCTGGTGCTCGCGGAGTTCCTCGATTTCAACGACTTCCTCGACGAGGCCGACGCGCTGCTCGAGGCGATGGAGCTCGACGGCGTGCTCCAGGTGGCCAGCTTCCACCCCGATTACCAGTTCGCCGACAGCGGCCCGGACGACGTGGAGAACCTGACCAACCGCGCGCCGTGGCCGATCCTGCACCTGCTGCGCGAGGACAGCGTGGCGCGCGCGGTGGAGGCGTTCCCGGACCCGGACGCGATCGTCCAGCGCAACATCGAGCGGGTGCGCGCGCTCGGCTTCGACGGCTGGCAGCGGCTGCTCGCCGACGACGACCCCGGACCGCCGCCCACACCTTAGGAGCGGCTTCAGCCGCGACCCGCCTGCCCTGGCGCAGGAACCGCTTCAGTCCCGGGCGCACGCGCCGTCGCCGCGGCGCTCCGCCACCACCGCCTCCAGCAACCCCCGCACCTCGTCCAGCGAGGCGACGATCCGGTGCCCCAACGCGCGCACCTCCTCGTCCGGCGCCAGCAGGTCGGGCACCTGCACCGGCAGCATCCCCGCGGCCAGCGCCGCGCGCACCCCGGTGGGCGAATCCTCCAGCACCAGGCAACGCGCCGGCGCGACCCCGAGCCGCCGCGCGGCGAGCAGGTATACGTCCGGCGCCGGCTTCGGCCGGGCCACGTCGCTGCTGGTGCACACGGCATGGAAACGCTCGAGCAGGCCCGCCCGGCGCAGCTTGCGCAGCGCCAGCGGGCGCCGGGTGGAAGTCGCTACCGCGCGCGGGAGCGCATGCCGCTCAAGCCAGTCGAGCAACGGCACGATGCCCGGCCGGTGCGGCACCCCGGCGTCGACCACAGTCTCGTAGAGCGCGTCCGCCCGGGCCAGCAGCGCATCGGCCGGCCCGGCGCCGAGCAGGCCGGCCAGGCGCTCGCGGCAGGCGTCCTCGGCCGAGCCGATCAGCTCCAGCCACAGCGACGGCGGCAGCGCGTGCCCCGTTTCCTCCGCGGCCCTGACCATGCAGTCCGTGATCGCGCGCTCGCTGTCGAGCATCAGCCCGTCCATGTCGAACACCACCGCCGCCGGCGCGAACGGCAGCGGCGCGACCGCGCTCATGCAGCCTGCGCGCCGAACAGGCGCGCGAGGTCGTCGGCATCGAGCAGCCGCCACCGGCCAAGCTCGAGGCCGCCCAGGTCGAGTCCGCCGACGCGACTGCGGTGCAACGCCTGCACGTGGTTGCCGACCGCGGCGAACATCCGCCGCACCTGGTGGTAGCGCCCTTCGGTGATGGTCAGCCGTGCCCGGGCCGGCGCGAGCACTTCGAGCACGGCCGGCCGCAGCGGCGTGTCCTCGGACTCGAGCACCAGGGTGCCGCTGGCGAACAGTGCCGCCTCGTCGCCGCGCAGCGGCGCGGCCAGTTCGGCCTCGTAGGTCTTGGGCAGGTTGGACCTGGGCGAGATGATCCGGTGCAGCAGCTGGCCGTCGTCGGTCATCAGCAGCAGGCCGCTGGTGTCGCGGTCGAGGCGGCCGACGGTGGACAGCACCGGCCTGCGCAGGCGGAAGCGCGGCGGCAGCAGGTCGTAGACCAGGCGGCCGGCATCCCGGGTGGAGCAGGTATGGCCGACCGGCTTGTGCAGCATCAGCACCATGCCCGGGGCCGGGTCCAGCGGCTCGCCGTCCAGGCGCACGCGGGCATGCGCGACCCGGTCGTCGGCGGACAGCACCTGGCCGTCGGCGTCGGTGACGCGGCCCTCGCGGAACATCGCCAGCACCTCGCGGCGGCTGCCGTAGCCGAGGTTGGCCAGCAGGCGGAGCAGCTTCATGGCCGGCCTCCCCGCGCCCGGCTGCGCGGCCCGGGAAGCGGCCCGCGCGCGGCACTGCGGGGGCACACGTCGGTGGCGCGGACGCCGATCATCCCTTCACCGCCCGCACGACCTTGTAACCGTCCGCGCGCGCCACCTCGTCGACCCGGGCGAACCCCGACGCCAGCGCCTGTTCGTACGGCAGCTGGCGGTTGGCCACCAGCCACAGCTGCCCCCCCGGACGCATCGCCGCGGCCGCCGCGGCGATGAAGGCGCGGCCGATGTCGGGACGCGGTTCGCCGCGCAGGGCGTGGAACGGCGGGTTGGTGACGATGAAGTCGTAGCGGCGCGGCAGGCCGGCGGTGACGTCGTGCCAGAGGAACTCGAGCGCGACCCGTGGCGCGTGCACGGCGAGGTTTTCGCGTGCGCAGTCGAGGGCGCGCGCTTCGGCCTCCACCACGTCCAGCGCCCCGACCCCTGGGCAGCGGGCCAGCACGCAGTCGGACAGGAACCCCCAGCCGGCGCCCAGGTCGGCGCCGTGCCCGGCCAGGTCGCCGGGCAGGTGCCGGGCCAGCAACGCCGAGGCCGGGTCGATCCGGTCCCAGGCGAACACCCCGGGCCGGCTGCGGAAACGGCCGTCGAGGATCGGCCGCGGCGCGTCGAGCCCCTGCCAGGCCTCGGCCAGGGCGGCATCCGCGCGCCCGGTCCCGGCCCAGAACACGCGGCTCTTGTATTTGCTCATCGACTGCGCGGGCCCCAGCAGGGCCTCGAAGTCGGCCTGCCCCGAGCGCGCGCCAGCGTCGTTGGCCATGGCCGCCACCACCCGGCCGCCAGGGGCGGTGCGCGCCAGCGCCCGCGCGAGCAGGGCCCGCGCCTCGTCGCGCTGGCGCGGCGGCAGCGCCAGCACCAGCGGGAACGCATCCCCGCCCCCGGCCCGCACCTGGAAGCCGGCCCGCTGCAGGGCGTCGTGCGCGGGCCGGAACGACTGTTCGCAGACCACGCGCTCGCGCGGGGCGTGCGCGTGCAGGGCCGCGCCCTCGCGCGCGCGCAGGAACAGGGCGCCCGCCTCCGGCCAGGCCAGGCGGCGGTCGGCGAAGGGCAGCATCAGGGCATCAAGGGCCGGGTCGGGCATCGGGACGGCGCGGGCGGGGGAGCCCCGGATTCTAGCCGCGGCGACCCCGCCGGCGCCGGCCTTGACCGGGCCGGAACCTCCGGGCCGGCAGGCTGTCCATCCCAACGCGATTCCCAGCTACAGGAGCACCCCATGCGCGCATTGTTCGTAGGCGGCGTGATCGACAACAACGAAGTGGACATGGACGGCACCGAGCCGCCCAGGCATTACCCGCCGGAAACGGGCAGCGGACAGTCGCGCTACCGCCTGCACGCCGTGGGCCGCCGCGACGGCGTGGTGCTGTGCGCGGTCTACGGCGCGCCCGGCCTGGAGCGCGCCCAGGTGCTGAGGGTCAGCGACGAACGCGGTCACGCGCGCCGTTTCGACACCGTGCTGGAGGAAGTGGACTGACGGCCCAGGCCCTCCCGGGGGCCGGACGACCACCGCCCCCCGCGCATCCCCGGTCGCCACGGGCCGCGGGGCCCGCCGCCGGATGCGACTTTGGTCGCGGCGGCGCCGGTGGACGCTTTGACCTACCATCGCGTACGGCATCGCCATCGCATTTCCGCGATACTTCACGGTTTCCCGCCGGACCGAGGACCGCCGCGCCGATGAAGGAAACTTTCAGCTACGAGCAACTGATCGCCTCCGGCGAAGGCAGGCTGTTCGCACCCGGCAGCGGCCGCCTGCCGCTGCCGCCGATGCTGATGTTCGACCGCATCACGCACATCGACGACCAGGGCGGCGCGCACGGGCTGGGCCGGATCGAGGCCGAACTCGACATCCGGCCCGACCTGTGGTTCTTCGAATGCCATTTCGCCGGGGATCCGGT
Source organism: Luteimonas wenzhouensis (assembly GCF_007859305.1). Lineage (GTDB taxonomy): Bacteria > Pseudomonadota > Gammaproteobacteria > Xanthomonadales > Xanthomonadaceae > Luteimonas > Luteimonas wenzhouensis. The sequence continues at coordinate 94,616 of NZ_VOHE01000003.1, read as the reverse complement.
AATGCCCGGCTGCCTGGGCCTGGACGCCATGTGGCAGCTGATCGGCTTCTTCCTCACCTGGCAGAAGCTGCCGGGCCGTGGCCGCGCGCTGGGCGCGGGCGAGGTGAAGTTCACCGGCGAAGTGGGCCCGACCGCGAAGCTGGTGCGGTACGAGGTGGACATCAAGCGCCTGATCAGGCGCAAGCTGATCATGGCGATCGCCGACGCGCGCATGCTCTGCGACGGCCAGGAGATCTACACCGCCCGCGACCTGCGCGTGGGCCTGTTCCAGCGGGAAGGCGAGGCATGAGCCTGTCGATGGGTTCGCGCCGGGTCGTGGTCACCGGTGCCGGCATCGTCTCGTGCATCGGCAACGACCTGGCCACGGTCTCCGCGGCGCTGCACGAAGGCCGCAGCGGCATCGCCTTCGACCAGGCGTTCGCCGACCGCGGCCTGCGCAGCCAGGTCTCGGGCGTGCCCCGGATCGACCTCGAGGCGCAGATCGACCGCAAGCTGCGCCGCTTCATGGGCGACGCGGCGGCCTACGCCTACGTCGCGCTACGCGACGCGATCGCGCAGTCGGGCCTGGGTGAAGACCAGGTCTCGAACCCGCGCACCGGCCTGATCATGGGTTCGGGCGGTGGCTCGCCGACCAACCAGATCGAATCGGCCGACACCCTGCGCGAACGCGGCATCCGCCGCGTCGGCCCGTACCAGGTCACGCGCACGATGAGCTCGACCGTGTCGGCCTGCCTAGCCACGGCGTTCGGCATCAAGGGCCTGAACTACTCGATCTCCTCGGCCTGCGCCACCTCCGCGCACTGCATCGGCGTCGCCGCGCAGCAGATCCAGGCCGGCCTGCAGGACGTGGTCTTCGCCGGCGGCGGCGAGGAAGTCAGCTGGGGCATGGCGATGCTGTTCGACGGGATGGGCGCGCTGTCGACGAAATACAACGCCGCGCCCGAGCGCGCCTCCCGCCCCTACGACGTGGACCGCGACGGCTTCGTCATCGCCGGCGGCGGCGGCGCGCTGGTGCTCGAGGAGCTCGGCCACGCGCGGGCGCGCGGCGCCACCATCCTCGGCGAACTGGTCGGCTTCGGCGCGAGCTCGGACGGCGAGGACATGGTCGCGCCCTCGGGCGACGGCGCCATCGCCTGCATGCGCTCGGCGATCGACGGCCTCGATGGCGGGATCGACTACGTCAACACCCACGGCACCTCGACCCCGGTCGGCGACGTGGCCGAACTGCGCGCGATGCGCGCCGTGTTCGGCGACGCGGTGCCGCCGTTCTCCTCGACCAAGTCGCTCACCGGCCACTCACTGGGCGCGACCAGCGTGCACGAGGCGATCTTCTGCCTGCTGATGCTGCAGGAGGGCTTCATCGCCGGCTCGATCAACGTCGACACCGTCGACCCGGAAGCCGCCGACCTGCCGCTGGTGCGCGAAAGCCGCGCCGCCAGCCTGCGCACCGTGCTGTCCAACAGCTTCGGCTTCGGCGGCACCAACGCCAGCCTGGTGCTGCGCCGCTGGGACGGCTGAGCGGGCAAGCACCCGCGCCACGTACGGCCGCCCCCGTAGGAGCGGCTTCAGCCGCGACCAGGAAACCCGCATCCCGGGCCCCTTGGCCCGGGACCGCCCGCCCCCGCGCCACGCACGGCCGCCCCTCGTAGGAGCGGCTTCAGCCGCGACCACCGTCCCTCGCCCCCCCACGCCCTGGCCGACACGCTGCTCGCCGTCCAGGCCGCGCACGGCAAGCTCAGGCGCCAGGGCGCAACGGGTCGCGGCTGAAGCCGCTCCTACGGGGAATCGGGCGGGGCGGCGACGTGGATGCGCAGGCCCTGTGCCTCCACCACCTGGCCCGCGCGGATCTTGCAGGTCTTGCGCAGTTCCACGGCGCCATCGACGCGCACGGCGCCGCTGGCCACGAGCGCCTTGCCGGCGCCTCCGCTGTCGACCACGCCGCACAGCTTCAGCAGCTGGTTGAGTTCGACGTGGTCGCCCTCGAGTTCGAACGTCGTTTCGGCCATGGCGCCCTCCTCAGCCCTGCAGTTCGCGCAGCGTCGCCGAAGGCGGCGCGTCCAGCACCCGGCGGGTGGCAAACAGCCCGGCGGCCAGGGTCACCGCCACGCCGATCGCGCAGCCCACGGCGGCCAGCATCCAGTCCTGGCGCCAGGGCAGGTCGAACACCCGGGTCGCGACCACGCCGGACAGCACCGAGGCGGCGACCGTCGCCACCAGCCCGGCGAGCAGGCCGATGGCCGCGAACTCCGACACCTGCGCCATCCGCAGCTGCCCGCGGCTGCCGCCCAGGGCGCGCATCACCCCGCCCTCGAGCAGGCGCTCGTCCTGGCTGGCGCTCACCGCCGCCAGCAGCACCAGCACGCCGGCCAGCAGCGAGAACCAGAACACCACCTGCACCACGGTCGACACCTGGTCGGCGGTCGCACGCACCTGGGCCAGCACCGCGTCGATGTCGATCACCGACAGGTTCGGGAACGCCTGCACCAGCTCGGCGGTGAAGCGCGCATCGCCGGCCGGCACCTGCACCGCGGTGATGTGGCTGGCGGGATAGCCGTCGAGCGCACCCGGCGAGGCGAGCACGAAGAAGTTGGGCTGGAAGCTCTCCCACTCCACGCTGCGCAGGCTGGTGATCGGTGCCTCGAAGCGGCGCCCGGCGATGTCGAACGCGATCCGGTCGCCCAGCTGCCAGCCCAGGCCCCTGGCGAAGTTCTCCTCCACCGACAGCTCGGGAGCGGACGGCCTGCCGTTCCAGAACGTGCCGGCCACGACCTTGTTGTCGTCGCGCAGCGCCTGCGCCATCGACAGGTTGAACTCGCGCTCGGCGCGGCGCCGGGCCTGGACGTCGTCGCCATAGTCCTCGCCGCGCACCGGCTCGCCGTTGCGTTCGACCAGGCGCGCGCGGACCATCGGGAACAGCACCGGCTCGGGGATGCCGCGCCCGGCGACGAAGTCGCGCACCGGGGCGATCTGGTCGGCCTGCACGTTGATGATGAAGCGGTTGGGCGCGTCCTGCCCCAGCGCCAGCTGCCAGCGGTCGAGCAGGTCGGTGCGCACGAAGGTGAGCAGCAGCAACGCCATCAGCCCCAGCCCCAGTGCGGACACCTGTGCGATGCTGGCGCCGGCGCGCCGGCTGACGTTGGCCAGGCCGTAGCGCAACGCCCCGCGCAGGCGGGCGCGCAGGCGGCGCACGACCAGGATCAGCAGCCAGGCGATGAGCGCCAGCGCCGCCAGGGTGAGCGCGATCCCGGCCAGCATCGCCACCGCCAGCGTGGCCGAGCCGGCCTGCCACCACAGCAGCGCGGCGAGACCGCCCATCCCGGCCAGCGCGACGGCCCAGGCCGAGGGCTCGCTGCCGTCGAGGTCGCGACGCAGCACCCGCAACGCCGGCACCCTGCGCAGCGCCAGTACCGGTGGCGCGCCGAACGCCAGCAGCACCACCAGGCCGACGCCGTAGCCGCGCAGCGCCGGCCAGATGCCCGCCGGCGGGATCTCCACCTTGAGCGCCTGCGCCAGCCAGCCGGCCACCGACCACTGCAGCGCGAACGCGATCGCCACGCCCACGGTGCACGCGGCCAGGCCCAGCAGCAGCAGTTCGCCGACGTGGATCCCGACCAGGGTGCGCTGCTGCGCGCCCAGGCAGCGCATCACCGCCGCGCCCGACAGGTGGCGCTCGCTGTGGCGGCGCGCGGCCATGGCCACCGCCACCGCCGCCAGCACCACCGACACCAGCGCGGCCAGGCCGAGGAAGCGCCCGCCGCGGTCGAGCGCCGAACGTACTTCCGGCCGCGCGTCGCCGATCGTCTCGATCCGCTGTCCGCGGCCGAGATTGTCGCGCGCCACCGCGGTGAAGCGTTCGACCGCGGCCGCGTCGCCCGCCACCACCAGCCGGTAGCGCAGCCGGCTGCCTTCCTGCACCAGGCCGGTGGACGGCAGGTCGGCGAGGTTGAGGAAGGCCTTGGGCGCGACGTTGAAGTAGTCGATCGCGGCATCGGGTTCCTGGACCACCAGCGCGGCGAGCTCGAACTCGCGGCTGCCGATGCCGACGCGGTCGCCGATGCGCGCACCGAGCGCGTCGGCACCGGCCCGGCTGAGCCAGAGCGTGCCGGGTGCCGGTATGGTGGCCGCATCGCGTTCCACCCCGTCGCGGCCCACGATCCGGAACGCGCCGCGCAGCGGGAACCCTGCGTCCAGCGCGCGCAGGTCGCCCAGGCGCAGCTGCGCGTCGGCGCCGTTGCCTACGCGGATCATGCTGTCGAGTTCCACCGTCCGCGTGCGGCGCAGCGCCGGGTCGTTGGCGGCCTCGTCGATCGGCCCGGTGACCGGCGCGTCGCTGCGCACCAGTGCGTCGCCGCCGAGCAGGCGGTTGGCCTCCATCGCCAGCGCGCGCGCGGCGCGGTCGGTGACGAAGCCGACCGAGGTCACCGCCACCACCGCCAGCACCAGCGCGGCGAACAGGATCCGGATGTCGCCGGCGGCGAGGTCGCGGCGCAGCTGCCGCCAGGCCAGGGTCAGCGTGCGCATCGGCTCAGCCGCGTCCGTCCGCGACCAGGCGTCCGCCGTCCAGCCGCAGGGTGCGGTGGCAGCGCGAGGCCAGGTGGTGGTCATGGGTCACCAGCACCAGGGTGGTGCCGGCGTCGGCGTTCATCGCGAACAGCAGTTCGATGATCGCCTGCCCGGTGCGGGTGTCGAGGTTGCCGGTGGGTTCGTCGGCGAACAGCAGCGACGGCCCGGTGACGAAGGCGCGCGCCAGCGCCACCCGTTGCTGCTCGCCGCCCGACAGCTGGCGCGGGTAGTGGTGCAGGCGCTCGCCCAGCCCGACCTTGGCCAGCATGGCCCGGGCCGGCGCCTCGACGTCGGCGTCGCCGCGCAGCTCCAGCGGCAGCATCACGTTCTCCAGCGCGGTGAGCGAGGGCAGCAGCTGGAAGTTCTGGAACACGAAGCCGACCTTGGCACCGCGCACCCGCGCACGGCCGTCCTCGCCAAGACCCGAGACCGGCTCGCCGTCGAGTTCCACCGAGCCGCTGCTGGGGACATCGAGCCCGGCGAGCAGCGACAGCAGGGTGCTCTTGCCCGAGCCCGAGGCCCCGACCACCGCCACCACCTCGCCCCGGGCGATGTCGAAGCCGACGCCGTCGAGGATGGTCAGCGGCCCGGAGGGCAGGTCCACGCGCTTGCCCAGGCCGCGCACGCGCAGGGCGGGCACGGCGGCGCGGGCGGCAGGGTCGGCGGCGGCGGGGAACGCTTGGGCGTCGGCCATGTTCATTCCGGATTGGTTATCGTGGATCGCAGGCGCAAGGCGCACCACGAACGAGGATCGATCGATGCAGCAGGCCAACCGACGCGGCGTTCCGCAGCCGTCCCGCCCGCATGGGCGCGGGGCCGGCGTCCGGCCCCGTGGATGTCCTTATGGCGGCTGGGCCCGGCCGATGCAATGGGCCATGAGTTTGTTGCTGCTGCTGGCGCTGCTGCCTGCCGCCGCGCAGCCGCAGGCCGCGCCGGCGGCGGCGACACAGCGCACGGTGCTGGTGATGGGCGATTCGCTCTCGGCCGGCTACGGCATGGCCGCGCACGAGGGCTGGGTGTCGCTGCTCGGCGAGCGGCTGGCGCGCGAGAAGCCCGGCTGGCGCGTGGTCAACGCCAGCATCAGCGGCGAGACCACGGCCGGCGGGGCCTCGCGCATCGTCGGCGAGCTGCTGCGCCACCGTCCGGACGTGGTGGTGATCGCGCTCGGCGCCAACGACGGCCTGCGCGGCCTGCCGCTGCGCGAGGCGCGGCGCAACCTGGCGCGCATGATCGGCGCCTCGAAGCATGCCGGCGCCCGGGTCCTGCTGGTCGGCATGCGCATGCCGCCCAACCTGGGCGAGGATTACACCCGCGGTTTCGAGCGCATCTACCGCGACCTCGCCGCCCTGTTCGGCACCGGCCTGCTGCCGTTCCTGCTCGAGCCGATCGCCCTCGACCGCGACGCCTTCCAGGACGACAACCTGCATCCCGCCCCCCAGGCCCAGGAGCGGCTGCTGGCGCACGTCTGGCCGGCGCTGGCGCCGCTGTTGGACGCCGCCGCCGTCCGCGATTCGCAGGCCGGCGCCGCCGTTCAGGAATGACGGCCAGCCGGGGTTCAGGGTCGTGGAGTGTTCAGGGCCGACGTCGCACACTCCGGGGAACGACAGGAGTATCGCCATGAGACACGCCAGCCGACTGCTTCTGCTTGCCATCACCGTGTTCGCGGCCGCCGCGGTCGCCGCCGGGCCGCGCAACGTGACCGACCCCGATGCCCCCCGCGCCCTGCCGGACGAGGGCCCGGTGAGCGTGCAGTGGACCGACCCCGCCGAATTCGCCGACCTCAAGTACAGCGGCAACCGCTGGCGCGCCGCCCAGGGCAACTGGGTGTACGAGCTGGCCAGCTACCTGCGCGAGGCCGCCGAACGGCGCCTGCCCGAGGGCCATCGCCTGGAGGTGACCATCACCGACCTCAACCGCGCCGGTCGCTACGAGGGCTGGCACGGCGTGCAGATGCAGGACGTGCGCATCGTGCGCGACCATTACCCGCCGTCGATGACGCTGGAAGTGCGCCATCTCGACGCCACCGGCCAAGTGGTGGACGAGGGCACGCGCGAGGTGCGCGACATTGGCTTCCTGACCGGCGGCAACTATCCTGCCCGCGACAACCTGCACTTCGAGAAGCGCATGATCGACCGCTGGGTCCGCGACGAGCTGGGTCCGGCGCCGGTGGCCCGCAGGTAGGCGGCCGCGCCAGGCGAACGGCCATGACAGGGGCGCCAACCATGGCGCCCCTGTCGTTTCCGCGCGGTGCGGATCGGTCGCGGGCGCGGTGACGTCCGCGCCCGTGCGTCGTCCCCGCGGTCGCGGCGCAGTGTCCGCGCGGGCGCGCGCCCAGCGCACGTGCGGCGTTTGCGCGAAGATTGCCGCCAGTCCCCGGAGGAGCCTGCAGCCGATGGCGGTGTACGTCGATGATGCGGTCACGCTCTGGCGCGGCAGGCGCTGGGCGCACCTGATGGCCGACACGCTCGACGAACTGCACGCCTTCGCCGGGCGCCTGGGGATCCCGCGGCATGCGTTCCAGGACCGCACCAGCGGCGCCCACTACGACGTCACCGCCGAGCTGCGCGAGCTGGCGATCGCGCTCGGCGCGCGGCCGATCTCGCGCCACCGCGACCGCGACCTGGTGCGCGCGGTGATCGCGCGCGCGAAGGCGCAGGGACGCGGCGAGGCGCCCTGAGCCGGGTGGGCTACAATCGGCGCGCACCACCGCCACCCGCCCGCCATGACCCAGATCGACTCCCCGCCCGACCGCCTGTCCAACGATCCCCGCAGCCCGCACTACGACGAAGCCGCGCTGGACCGGGGGATCGGGATCCGCTTCAAGGGCGTGGAACGGCGCGACGTCGAGGAGTACTGCATCAGTGAAGGCTGGATCCGCGTGGCCGCCGGCAAGGCGCTCGACCGCCGCGGACAGCCACTGACGATCAAGCTCAACGGCGAAGTCGAGGCCTGGTACCTGCTGCCGCCGAAGGCCTGACCCGGGGCGCGGGCCGGCCGGTTGGGCATCGGCGGCACCGGTGGCAAACTCGTCGCAGTGATCGCAGGAGCCGTCCCCGTGTCCGGATTCGACCTGACCCCGCCCGATCCCGCCCAGCGCGCCGCGCTCGAAGCCGGCCTGGACGAGGCCGAACGCCGGGTCCTGCTCGCCCACGGCACCGAGGCACCGTTCTGCGGCGTGTTCCTCGACAACAAGCGCGAAGGCGTCTACTGCTGCCGCCTGTGCGGGCTGCCGCTGTTCCGCTCCAGGGCCAAGTTCGACTCAGGCACCGGCTGGCCCAGCTTCTTCGCCCCCTACGCACCGGAGCACATCCGCTACGTGCGCGACACCAGCCACGGCATGGTCCGCACCGAGGAGGTCTGCGCGCGCTGCGGCAGCCACCTCGGCCACGTGTTCCCGGACGGCCCGCCGCCCACCTTCGAGCGCCACTGCATCAACTCGGTGTCGCTGTCCTTCGTCGACGCCGGGCAGCCGCTGCCCGACCCCCTCGGCCGCGGCGGCGCCGAGGCCGGCGTCGCGGACTGAAGCCGCTCCCCCGACAGGACGATCCCATGCAATACCTGCTGCTGGTCTACATCGACGAGGCGCTGCAGGAAGCGCTGCCCGAGGGCGAGTACGAGCGCCGCATGCGCCACTGCCTCGAACGCGCCGACGAACTCAAGGCCGGGGGCACGCTGGTCGACTACAGGCAGCTCGAGCGGCCCGCGACCGCCAAGTCCGTGCGCCGCCGCAACGGCAAGGTCAGCGTGGTCGACGGGCCGTTCGCCGAAACCAAGGAGATCCTGGCGGGCTTCAACCTGGTCGAGGCCGACAGCCTGGAGGAGGCGCTGGAGCTGGCCGCGCAGTTCCCCTGGGCGGAGACCGGCTGCATCGAAGTGCGACCGGTGCGCGACGTGGCGGCGGTGCGGCGGCAGGTGGGCGCGCGCCCGGCGCACGCGCCGGCCTGACGGCAATTCAGCGCCCGCCGTTCCCGTCGCGCGGCGGCATCGCCGCGGCGATGCGGTTGCGCCCCTGCGACTTGGCCGCGTACAGCGCGCGGTCCGCGCCCGACAGCAGGCGCGCCGGGGTCCTGGCCTGCCCCGGGGCGGCCACGTTCACGCCCACGCTGACCGTGACCCAGGGCGCCACCACCGACACCGGATGCGCCATCGCCGCCTCCTCGACCCGCTGGCGCAGCCGCTCGGCGATGGCCATGGCTTCGGCCTCGCCGCGCCCGGGCAGCACCAGCGCCAGCTCATCGCCGCCATAGCGCGCGGCCAGGTCGGCCTCGTCGGCGGCGAAACCCGCGCAGATCCTCGCCAGCCGGCGCAGGCACTCGTCGCCGTGCAGGTGGCCCAGCGCGTCGTTGAGCTGCTTGAAGCAGTCCGCGTCCACCAGCAACAGGGCGAGGGGGCCGCGCCAGTCGGCGCAATCCCGGGCCAGGCGCTCGTCCAGGCAGCGGCGGTTGGCCAGGCCGGTGAGGCCGTCGACCGTCGAGAGTTCGCGCAGCTTGCGGTTGGCCGCCTCCAGCTCCGCCACCACCCTGGCCAGGTGGATGGCCCCGGCGACCTGGTGCGCCACCGCGTCGAACACCGCGCAGGTCTCGGCGGTGAAGAAATCGTCGCAGGTGCTCTCGATGTTCAGCACCCCGTGCAGGCGGCCGCGATGGTGGATCGGCACCACATACTCGGAGCGGACTGCGGGATTGCCCATCACGTAGTCGGGATCGCGGGTGACGTCGCTGATCAGCTGCGGTCGCCCGGTCCGCGCGCAGCGCCCGGCGATGCCCATGGACACGTCCCAGATCGCCACGTCCATCTCGGCCAGCGGGATGTCGCCGGCCCAGACCTCCTTGACGAAGCGGGTACCCGAATCGTCGAGCAGGATGATGCTGGCGATCGGGACCGGGAGCCGCTGGACGACGCAGTCGACGATGCGTTGCAGCACTTCGTCCAGCCCATCGGCCTGCAGCGCTTCGCGCGAGATCCGCGCAAGCACGTCGGACAGGCGCGCGGCGTCGACCGACAGCCCCCCGCCGGGCGCACCCGTCCCTGCGCCAGCCGCCGTCCGCCACCGCATGTCGCGCATCCCCCGCTCCTCCATGATGGAGGCAGTGTATCCCGCTGCGCCGCGACCGCCATCAAGGTCACGGCCGCAACGGTCACTGCGCGGTGGCGCCACCGAGATGCCCGGCCAGGAACGACAGCAGCTCGGCGTAGTAGCGACGGCGGTTGTCCTCGCTGCGGAAGCCATGACCCTCGCTGTCCACGTACAGCGTCCGCACCGGCACGTCATGCGCCTCCAGCGCGCGCTGCATGCGGCGGCTGTGCGAGATCGGGGCGATGGTGTCGGCGCCCCCGGCGACCAGCAATACCGGCGCCTTGATCCGCGCCGCCAGGTTGACCGGCGAGCGCGCGGCCAGGGTGTCGCGCGCGCCCATCCATTCGTTCACCCAGTGGCGCAGGGACGCGGCCGTGCGCGCCCGGTCGGCGTGCAGCGCGGGCAGGTCGTAGACCCCGACGTAGCCGACCGCGCAGCGGTACAGGCCGGGCTCCCGGGCCACCCCCATCAGCGCCGCGTACCCGCCGTAGCTGGCGCCAACGATGCAGATCCGGTCGGCCACCGCGATCCCCTCGTCGATCGCCCAGCGGGTGGCATCGGTGAGATCGTCCTGCATGGCGCCGCCCCACTGGCCGGCGCCGCTTTCCTGGAAACGGCGCCCGTAGTTCCCCGACCCGCGGTAGTTCACCCGCAGCACCGCATAGCCGGCGGCCGCGAGCAGCTGGCTCTCGGTGTCGAAGTACCACGCATCGAAGACCCCGAACGGGCCGCCATGGGGCATCACCACCAGCGGCAGCGGCCCTTCGTCCGCGCCGGCGGGACGCGTCAGGTAACCGTGGAGCGCGACGCCGTCGCGCGCCTGCAGCCGGATCCGGCGGGTGGGCGCCGCCTGCCCGGGCGCGAGCCAGTCCATGCGTGCGAACACGCCATCGAGCGTCCTGGCCTCGGCATCGAACAGCAGGTACTGGCCGGGATCGCGATCGCTGGCGGCGTGCACCAGCGAGAGCCGGCCGTCGCGGGTGCCGGAGGTGATCGCCACGGCGCTGCCGGGCAATGCGCTTTCGAGCATGCGGTAGCGCCGTGCCACCGCCGAATCCTCGTCGAAGAAGCGCAGGCGCACGCCATCGTCCATGTAGCGCGCGCCCACCGGGGTGCGACCGTCGCTGTCGTAGATGATTCGCTCCGGATCGACCACCGGATCCTGGAGCAGCGGGGTCCGGGCCAGGGTCCGCATGTCCCAGGCCTCGATCGCGTCCGGCCCGCCGTCGGGCCGGGTGACCTGCACGTAGGCGGTGGCGCCGTCGGCCGCCATGCCCACGGCCTTGGCGATGAAGTCGCTGCCGCGTGCGTCGTGCACCAGGCGCCACGCCGCGCCCTCGCCGTCGCGGTAGTACAGCTTGCTGTAGTTCTCCACGTCGAAGCCGTAGGCGAAGCGCGCTACGCCGGCAGGATCGAGGATGAAGCGGGCGCGGCGCACCGGCGCGGCGGTCACCGTGGTGCGGCGGCCCGAGCGCAGGTTCAGGCGCTCGAGCTGGGCCCTGGGCTGGGCATCGGGCAGTTCCACCGCGACCAGGGCCACGCCGGGCTCATCGGGGAGCGGATCGACCACGATGGCGAACTCCGGCGTGGTCGGGACGAGGTTCTGCACGATGCCCGCCTGCCCGGCCTCGCCGATCAGGCGCCGCACCCGCTTCCTGTCCAGTTCGAGCACGTGGATCTCGCCGGTCGGGTAGGTGACCTGCCTGCTCCCGAAGCGTTGCCCCATGGTGAGGAGCACGTGCCCGTCGTCGGCCCACCAGAAATCGACCACCTCGGTGTTGGCCGCGCCCGCGCCGCCGCTGGCGATCCCGCCGGTGGCCCGGTCGAGCACCACCAGCACCACCCGGTCCTCCAACGGCACGGTCGCGGCCAGGTGGCGGCCGTCGGGCGAAATGCGGATGTCCTCGAAACGGTCGCGGCGGACGTAGTCCCCGAGGTCGACCGGCGCCGCGGCGCGGACCGGCGCGGGCACGGTGGCCGCGAGCGCGGCCGCCACCGACAGCCGCCAGGCGGCGGCAAGCACGATTGCCTGCATGTCGTCCCCTCCCCGGGCCGATCCTACGCGCTTGCGGCGCGCGGTGGAACGCGCGCGGCCTTACCAGAACACGGCGTACAGCGCGACCAGGATCGCGAGCACCGCCACGGCGCCCGCGTTGAACGCCGCACCGGTCCGGTAGTCCACGTCCCCGGTCTCGATCACGTCGCGCGCCGGCACGTGCGGGGTGAGCAGCGAGACCACCGCCGCCAGCCCGAGCGCGAGCAGGAACACCAGGCCGACGCGGTCGATGAACGGCAGCGCCGGCCAGGCCAGCTTGAGCACGATCGAGAGCAGGAACGAACCGATCGCGGCCGCGAGCGCGCCCGCTTCGTTGGCGCGCTTCCAGAACAGCCCGAGCACGAAGATCACCACGATGCCGGGGGTGAAGAAGCCGGTGTACTCCTGGATGTACTGGAAGGCCTGGTCGAAGCTGCCCAGCAGCGGGCGCGCCGCCAGCACGGCCAGCAGCATCGAGGCCGCGGTGACGATCCGGCCCACCCGCACCAGGTGCTGTTCGCCGGCGTCGCGGCGGCGGTAGAGGTCAAGGGTGAAGATCGTCGAGATCGAATTGCTCATTGAGGCCAGCGACGAGACGATGGCCGCGATCAGCGCCGCGAACACGATCCCCAGCGCACCGGCCGGCAGCAGCGCCATCATCGCCGGGTAGGCCGCGTCCGGCCGCTCCAGGCCCGGCGCCAGCAGCACCGCGGCCAGGCCGGGCAGGACCACGATCAGCGGCATCAGCAGCTTGAGGAAGGCCGCGAACAGCACGCCCTTCTGGGCCTCGCCGATGTCCTTCGCCGCGAGCGCGCGCTGGATGATGTACTGGTTGAAGCCCCAGTAGCTCACGTTCATGATCCACATCCCGCCGACCAGCACGCTGATGCCGGGCAGGTCCTTGTAGAAGGGATGGTCGGGCGAGAGGATCATGTGGAAGTGGCCCGGCGCCTCGGCGCGCAGGCGCTGCAGGCCGCCCCACATGCCGGCGTCGCCGCCGATGCGCTCGAGCATGATCCCGGCCAGCAGCAGCCCGCCCAGCACCAGCAGCACCACCTGCACCACGTCGGTGAGCGCCACCGCGCGGAGCCCGCCATGGATCTGGTAGGCAAGCGCGAACGCGGCCAGGCCCAGCAGCGCCCAGGTCTGGTCCACGCCGGAGACGTGGGCGATCGCCAGCGAGCCCAGCCACAGGATCGAGGTCAGGTTCACGAACACGTACAGGCCGATCCAGAAGACCGCCATCACCGTGCGGATGCGGCGGCCGTAGCGCTGCTCGAGGAACTGCGGCATCGTGAAGATGCGGTTGCGCAGGAACACCGGCAGGAACCACTTGCCCACGATCAGCAGGGTGGCGGCCGCCATCCATTCGTAGGACGCGATCGCCAGGCCGATCGCGTAGCCCGACCCGGACATGCCGATGATCTGCTCGGCCGAGATGTTGGCCGCGATCAGCGAGGCGCCGATCGCCCACCACGGCAGCGCCTTGCCGGCCAGGAAGTAGTCCTCGGCGTCGCGGTCGTGCCCCGCCTTCGCGCGCGAGACCCACTGCGCGAGGAGGAAGATGCCGGCGAGGTAGGCCAGCACGATCCCGATATCCAGACCCGACAGCTGCATCCGTCACCTCCGGCGATCGCGCCGCGCGGGCCGGCGCGGCGGGTGGCGAGGCGGCGCCGCGCGCCGCCGTCCGCGGGTGGTCGCGCCAGGCGTGGCGCACGCTCCGCCGCGCCGCCGGGGCGACGCGGCGGGACGTCGTGCGGCGTCAGCCTTCCATCTGCTCCAGTTCGCGGCCCTTGGTTTCGTGCACGAACCTGAGCACGAAGAACACCGACAGCACCGCCATGACGGTGTAGATGCCGTAGGCGAAGGCCAGGCCGAGGCCGGCGAGCAGCATCGGGAAGGTCCAGGTGATGAGGAAGTTCGCCGTCCACTGCGCCAGGCCGGCCACCGCCAGGCCCGAACCGCGGATCTGGTTGGGGAACATCTCGCCGAGCATCACCCACATCACCGGGCCCCAGGACATGTTGAAGAACACGACGTAGGCATTGGCCGCGACCAGCGCCAGCAGGCCCATCGAATCGCTCAGCTGCAGCGTGCCGGCATCGTCGAGGCCGCCGGTGGAGAACGCGTACGTCACCAGGCCCAGGGTGATCGCCATGCCGACCGACCCCAGCCACAGCAGCGGCTTGCGGCCGACCCTGTCGATCAGCAGCACGGTCACGATGCAGGCGCCGATGCTCAGGCCGCCGGAGAGCACGTTGATCGCCAGCGCGTCGTTCTCGGAGAAGCCGACCGCCTGCCACAGCACCGCGCCGTAGTAGAACACCACGTTGATGCCGACGAACTGCTGGAACGTGGCCAGGCCCACGCCCACCCACACGATCGGGCGGATCTTGCCAGTGGCCTTGTTGATCAGGTCCGACAGGCGCGGACGGTGGTGGTCGGACGCCAGCGAGGCGTCGATCTCGCCCAGCTTGCGCTCGCCCTGCAGGGCGCCGTACAGGCGGGTGAGCACCGACGTGGCACGCTCGCGCAGGCCGCGCGCGACCAGGTAGCGCGGGCTCTCGGGGATGAAGAACAGCAGGAACAGGAACAGGAACGCCGGCACCAGCTCGGCCCAGAACATCCAGCGCCAGGCTTCGTACCCCCACCACAGCATCGCGGTGGACGCGGTGGCCAGGCGGGCGAGGATGTAGTTGCTCAGGAACGAGGCGAACAGGCCGGAGATGATCGCGATCTGCTGCACCGTCGCCAGCCGCCCGCGGTAGCGCGCCGGCGCCACCTCGGAGATGTAGGCCGGCGACATCACGCTGGCCGCGCCGACCGCCAATCCGCCCAGCACGCGGTAGATCACGAACTCGGGCGAGGAGTTGGCGATGCCCGAGCCCCAGGCCGAGACGATGAAGAACACCGCCGCCCACAGCAGCATCGTGCGGCGGCCGTAGCGGTCGGCCAGGGTGCCGGCGAACCAGGCGCCGACCGCGCAGCCCAGCAGCATCGAGGCGACGTTGAAGCCGGTGACGGCGGCATCCGACTGGAAGGCGGCGACCAGGCCGTCCACCGTACCGTTGATCACGCCACTGTCGTAGCCGAACAGGAAGCCGCCGATGGTGGCGACCAGGCTGATCAGGATGATGAAACGGGTGTTCTCGCCTGAGGCGTTGGGACTGCTCATGTACTCGCTCCCCGGGAATGCATTGGTTGCTGCTCGAATGAAGGACCGCCGGCGCCCGGCTCCCGTCGCCGAGGCGCCGGCCTGACGGCGATGACTGCGCTGTCACACGGCGCGCTAGGGTAGCGCGAGATGTGGCCGGGATGGTTCGTGCAATGCAGCATCGGCGTCCGGAACCGTTGCCGGGGAAACCACTCCGTCCTCACCCGGGCGAGCTTCATCCGCGCACCAGATCGCCATTGCGGCCCGCTTGCAGCCGTGCGGTCTCGCCCGCGGCCAGCTCCACCGCCAGTTCGCGGCCGCGATGATCGATGCGATAGCGGCCGCCGCGTTCGCTGCGCAGGACGGCGGAGTCGAGCCTGCCGCCGCGCCAGGACAGGTCGAGGCGGGCGGCGTTGCGCACCCGCACGCCGCGCAGGTGGCCGTCGCGCCACTCGCGCGGCAGCGCGGGCAGCAGGAATACGGTGTCGCCCCAGCTCTGCACGAGCATCTCGGTGATTCCCGCGGTGCCGCCGAAGTTGCCGTCGATCTGGAACGGCGGATGGGCGTCGAACAGGTTGGGATAGGTACGCGAGGGGCTGATGAGCAGGCGCAGGATCCGCATCGCGCGCCCGGAATCGCGCAGCCGCGCCCACAGGTTCAGGCGCCAGCCCAGGCCCCAGCCGGTGGCCTCGTCGCCGCGCAGCTCCAGCGAACGGCGCGCGGCGGCGGCCAGCGCCGGCGTGTCGCGCACGTTGATCTGGCTGGAGGGATGCAGGGCGTAGAGGTGGGAGACGTGGCGGTGGTCGGGCTCGGGCGCCTGCATGTCCCAGTCCTGCTGCCACTCCTGCAGCTGGCCGGCCCTGCCGATCCGGTGCGGCGGCAGCCGTTCGCGCAGCGCGGCCAGGCGCGCCGCGAAGTCCGCATCCACGCCCAGCAGGCGCGAGGCGGCGATGCAGCGGTCGAACAGGTCGCGCAGGATCTGCGCGTCCATCGACGGGCCCGCGCACAGGGTGGCACCGTGCGGATGCGGGTTCTCCGGCGAGATCGAAGGCGCGGTGACCAGCGCGCCGGTGTTGGGGTCCTCGACCAGGGTGGCGGCGAAGAACTCGGCGGCGCCGCGGAACAGCGGATACACGCGCTGCAACACGGCGGGATCGCGGCCGTAGTCCCAGCGGTCCCACAGGTGCTGCAGCAACCAGGCCCCGCCGAGCGGCCACAGGCCCCACTGGGCGCCGTCGATCGGCGCGGTGGCGCGCCACAGGTCGGTGTTGTGGTGCGCCACCCAGCCCGGCGCGCCGTACATCGTGCGCGCGGTGCGCGCTCCGGATTCGGCCAGTTCGGCCACCATCCGCTCCAGCGGCTCCACGCACTCGGGCAGTGCGTTGGCCTCCGCCGGCCAGTAGTTCATCTGGGTATTGATGTTGATCGTGTACTTGCTCTCCCATGGCGGGTGCATCAGGTCGTTCCAGATGCCCTGCAGGTTGGCCGGCTGGGTGCCGGGCAGGGAGCTGGCGATCAGCAGGTAGCGGCCGAACTGGTGGTAGAGCGCGGCCAGCTCGGGGTCGTGGCCGTCGGCGAAGCGCGCCACGCGCTCGTCCGTGGGCAGCGCGGCCACGTCCGGCGGCGAGCGCCCGAGGTCGATCGAGACCCGGCGGAACAGCGCGCGGTGGAAGCGCAGGTGCTCGCGGACGATCCTGTCCCAGCCCTGTGCGAGCGCGCGGTCAAGCCGCTGCGCGGTGGCGAGGTCGGGGTCGGCGGAGACGTCGTCGTAGCGGCGGAAGCTGGTGGCCGCGGCCAGCAGGACCACGACCTCGTCGGCGTCGCGCACCTCGATCCGGTCGCCGAGGTGGCGCAGCGTGCCGCCGACCGGCAGCACCCGCGCCCGGGCGCAGAAGCGCAGCCGGCCCTCGATGCCGTGCGCCGGTTCGTTGCGCCCCTGCAGCAGCAGGCCGCCGTTCCCGTCGGCGACCGCGCGCGCCGAGGGCTGGTCGCTCTGCAGGCCCACGCGCAGGCCGATGCGGCCGGGCATGTCGCCGGTCAGCCGCACCGCCAGGCACTGGGCCGGCGCCGACACCAGCGCCTCGCGCCGGTGCTGCATGCCGCGTGCCTCGAAGGTCGTGGTCGCGATGGCGGCATCGAGATCGAGCTCGCGCCGGTAGCCGCCGGTCTCGGCGATCTCGAGGAAGTCCAGCACCAGGTCGCCGAGCGGCTGGTAGGGCATCTGCTTGAGCGGCCGCGCCATCAGCCGTTCGTTCGCCAGCGCCTCGGCCTCGGCGTAGCGGCCGGCGAACAGCAGGCTGCGCACCCGCGCCAATGCCTCGCCCACGCCCTCGGGCGCCGGGTCGTACGGGCCGCCGGCGTACAGGGTGTCGTCGTTGAGCTGGATCCGCTCATACCTGGCGCCACCCCAGACCATGGCGCCCAGCGCGCCGTTGCCCAGCGGCAGCGCCTCGACCCACTGGGTGGCGGGGCGCGGGTACCAGAGGCGGAGATGGTTCCACGCACCCGGCTCCGCGGCGGTGTCGATGGCGCCCGCATCGGCTGCGGAAGGCCGCGCATCGCCGTCGGCGCGTGGAGCCCCCGGGACGAGGCCAAGCCCGCCGGCGACGGCGGCGAGGGTCGCGGCCTTGAGGGCGTCGCGGCGGCGCGGGTCGAAGCTCATGGCGAGTGGTCGGGGCCGGATGCGGTTGGGGCCTGCCCGAGGCCGTTGCTGCCCCCACCCCGGCCCTCCCCCGCACGCGGGGGAGGGAGCGCCGTGTACGCCCATGTGGCGACTGCGTCCGCTCCGCGCGCAATCAACTCCCTCCCCCGCATGCGGGGGAAGGCCGGGGTGGGGGCCGCCAGGCGCGCGCCGCGCGTCATGCCCCCGGCCGCTCCACGACCACCTCGCTGCCGTCGTACACCACCGTGACGTCGGCCGCCGGCTCCAGCGCGCCGTTGTCGCCGCGCGGGCCGTCGACGAAGCGCACGCGCAGTTCGCGCGTGGCAGGCATGCCGGGGTACGCGCCTTCGCGCGCGCCGATGGTCAGCACGCCCGCCGCGTCGTCCCAGGCCAGCGGGATCCGCGACCATTCGCCGCGCTCGTAGCCGTAGCTGCGGCCGTCGTCCCCGTACAGCGCGAAGCGGCCGTCGGCGCCGGTATAGACCTCGATGGTCAGCGGCGCGTCGGGCACCTGGTCCACGTACTCCTGGACCACGGTCCGCGGCACGATCGAGCCGGCGCGCACGAACAGCGGCATGCGCTGCAGCGGCGCGGCCGCGGTGATCGTGCGGCCGCCCTCGTGCCGCTGCCCGGTGTCGAAGTCGATCCACTGCGCACCGGCCGGCAGGTACACCTCGCGGCTGGTGGCGCCGAACGTGGTCACGGGCGCGACCAGGAAGGCGGGGCCGAACAGGTACTGGTCGGCGACCTCGCGTGCCTTCGGGTCGCCGGGGAAATCCATCGCCAGCGCGCGCAGGAGGGTGCCGTCGCGGTGCCAGGTGTCGCCGGCCAGGGTGTAGATGTACGGCAGCAGGGTGTAACGCAGCTTCAGGTAGTGCACGAAGCTGTCGTAGTGCGGCGTGCCCTCCGGCGCGATCTCCCAGATCTCGCGGTACGGGAACTGGCCGTGCGAACGGAAGATGGGCACGAAGGCGCCATGCTGGAACCAGCGCAGGTTGAGCTCGCGCCATTCGGCCAGGTGCGCGGGATCCTTGCGCTCGTAGCGGCGCTCGGGCGAGAAGCCGCCGATGTCGAAGCTCACGTTCGGCGCGCCGGCCATGGAGGCGTTGACCAGGCCGGAAATCTGCTCGCGGAAGTCGTCCCAGCGCGGCACGATGTCGCCGCTCCAGAACGCCGCCGCGGCCCGCTGCTGGCCGGCGAAGAAGGCGCGAGACAGGATGAACACGCGCTTGTCCGGGTCCACCTCGCGCGAGCCGCGGTACACGCCTTCCGAATGCGGCAGCGGATAGGCGTTGAAGTACTCGGTCGAGGAGCCCAGCGCATTGGGCATGGTGCGCGCCTTGCGCTCGCCGATGTCGATATTGCTGTGCAGGTCCGGCTCGGACGCGTCCAGCCACCAGGCGTCGAAGCCCTTGCTGTTGAGCTTGGTGTTGACCTGGCGCCAGAAGATGTCCTGCGCTTCCCTGGTGAACGGGTCGTAGAACGAGTTGAGGTAGCCCTTGCCGATCCAGTCCAGCTCGCCGACCTCGACGTTGCGCTTGTACATGTAGCCGGCCGCGTCGAGCTCCTTGTAGTGCTCGGTGGTCGGGTAGAACTTCGGCCAGACCGAGATCATGATCTGCGCGTTCTGCGCGTGCACGTGGTCGACCATGCCGTCCGGGTCGGGGAAGTTCGCCGGATCGAAGTCGTGCGAGCCCCAGGCGTCCTCCGGCCAGTACGACCAGTCGAGCACGATCGCGTCGATCGGCAGCTTGCGGCGGCGGTACTCGTCCAGCACGCCGGTCAGCTCCTGCTGGGTCTTGTAGCGCTCGCGGCTCTGCCAGAAACCGTAGGCCCACTTCGGCAGCAGCACCGCCTTGCCGGTGAGCTCGCGGTAGCCGGCGATGGCGCCGTCCATGTCGCCGCCGGCCACGACGTAGTAGTCGATCACCTGCGCCGCCTCCGACCAGATCGACAGGTCGGCGGCCTCCTCCGGTGGCAGCGGGTCGCGGCCCTGCAGCGCGATGTACGCCGGTTCGATCCGGTCCCATTCGATGCGCAGGTCGTGGCGCTCGCCCGCCCGCAGGTCGAGCGCGAACTCGTGGTGCCACGGGTTCCAGTTCTGGCGCCAGCGGTCGACCACCAGCTCGCCGTCGACGTACAGCTTCATGTACTCGCTGCCGAACAGCGAGAAGGTGTGGCGGCCGTCGCGGCGGGCGGCGAACTGGCCCTCCCAGACCACCAGGCTGCGGCCGCCGGGCTCGAGGTTCTTGCCCTCCTCCGGGAAGTCCTCCAGCCCGGAGATGAACTGGTAGTCGATCTTCTCCTCGCGGCGCACGAGCCTGCCGTCGCCGTCGATGGAGTAGGTCGCGGTCAGCGCGCCTTCCACGCCGTCGCGGTCGTACAGCGCCACCACCTCGCCGATCTGGCGCAGGCCGCGCGGATCGCCATAGCGCGTGATCGAGTTGTTGTCCCAGAGGATGCCGTAGCCGCGGCTCGAAACCAGGTACGGGATCGCCTTGTCGATGTTGTGCTGGAGCAGTTCGATGTCGCGGCCCTTGAGGTCCATCCAGCCCTGCTGGTGGAGGCCGGTGCCGTGCAGGCTCTCGTCGCCGGCGGACTCGAAGCGCTGGCGGACGCTGTAGTAGTCGCGTCCATCGAACCGGACCGGCGTGAAGCCACGCCCGCCCGCGGCCTCCGCGAGCAGTGGCCGGCCCTCGCCATCGAAGAACGCGACCCGGCCGTCCTCGAGCGAGACCTCGGCCGACACCCCGGCGGCGGACACGCGCAGCGTGCCGTCGGCCTCGGCGACGTCGAAACGCGGCGCCGGAGCATCGCGCTCCACGCGCATCAGGCTCGGCGATCGCTCGAAGGTCCCGTCCGGATCGGCGGTGATGCGGATGATCCGGTCCGACACCACCTGCAGACGCACGTCGGCCGCGTCCTCGGCGGCCGGTCGCACGACGACGTCGCCGCCCACGTGCTCCCAGCGCGTGTCGGCGCGGGCGCCGCAGCCGGCGAGGATCGCGGCGAGCGGAAGCGCCAGCAGCGGCGCGGATCGGCGGAATCGTTGCATGGCGTCAGTCCTCCCGGGGCTCGACGTCGGTGGTGGTGCGGTAGGTCGCCAGGCGCACGCGCAGCAGCTGCACGGCGTCGGAGAAGTTCAGTCCATAGTCGGTCTGGTCGCCGTTCCAGTTGCGGTGGAACTCCCAGCGTCCGTCCACGTAGCGGCCTTCCTCGACCCGTTCGTAGATCAGCGCCTCGCCTTCCGCGGCCGGTTGCAGCGTCACGCGTGCATGCATGCCGGTGACCAGGAACTCGTCGGGACCGAGCTCGGCGATCAGCGCGCCGCCAACCGGTTCCGGATTGCCGGGCGCCTGCCCCTGGAACCAGAAGTGCGGCAGGCCGTAGGCGATGGTGGCGTTCCAGCGCGCGTTGAGCCGGATCGTGCGTTCGGGCACGCCGGGCTGCTCGGCCACGCCGTGCAGGCGCCCTTCCGACGCCGCCTTCGCGAACTCGCGCATGCCCTGGTTGACCAGGGCGAAGGCCAGCCTGAACGGCGCGATGGTCCCGGGCGTGGTGCGCTTCACGCCCAGCGGCCAGTTGCCGTAGGGCGTGTAGTCCATGCCGAACGGTACCCAGCCGATGCCGTCGTGGTCGAGCGCGGCGAACAGGTAGCGCGCGTACTCGGGCGCGTTGCCGGTCTCGGCCACGAACAGCGCGTTGTCCGGGCGCGCGTAGCGTTCGAGCACCGTGGTGTAGTGCAGGTACTCGGGCATGTAGATGTCGGGCGCCAGCAGGTCGATGTCCGGGGCCGCGGCCTTGTACACGTCGAGCATGTTGTCGGTCGGACCGCCGCTGGCGTACTGGCCCGGCTGGCCCGGGTTGAAGGGGCCGCGCAGCGCGGCGTTGACGTACATCGGCAGCGGGTACTCGGCCTTCCCGGCCTTCGCCACCTCGTTGATGTAGCGGGCGATGTGCCAGGCGTGGAAGGTCTCGTCGGCGTCGGCGCCGAACACCTCGCGCCAGGTACCGGGGCGCTTGCCGAGCCGCTCGAGCAGGGCCTGCGGCACCTGGCCCTCGAACGCCTGCCGTGCCAGCGGCGAGTAGTCGCGCACGCCGCCGTAGGTGCCCGGCTCGTTCTGCGGCTGGACCATGATCACGGTGCGCTCGCGGTCGTGCTCGCGCAGGTGCGCCATCAGGCGCGCGAAGGCGCGGCGGTCGGCGTCGAGCGTCGACTGCGCGTGCGGCGAGAGCGAGTTCAGCACCACGCCGTCCTCGCGCACCACGCGCGGGAAGCGGTCGTTGTCGAGCTTCACCCAGGCCGGCGCGTAGTTCGGCCCGTTGTTCTTCCAGGTGGCGAACCAGAGCAGGATCAGCCGCTTGTCGTGCGCGCGGGCCTGCTCGAGCAGATGGTCGACGAAGGAGAAGTCGAACCGTCCTTCCTCGGGCTCGACCTGTTCCCAGGCGATGGAGATCGACAGGGTGTTGGCGCCGAGCTCGTCCAGCGCCGGCCACACCTGCTTGAGCGGCTCGGGGTAGTTGCTGGAGTTGTGCGCCTGGCCGCCGAGGACCAGGAACGGCGCGCCATCGACGATCAGCGCATGGCGGCCATCGCGGCTCTCGAAACGCGGGATCGGGCGCTCGCCGGATCCGGCATCGGCCGCGGCCGCGGCCCCGCGTCCGGCCGCCGCATGCCCTTCCTGGCCGCCGTGCGGCTGGCAGGCCGCCAGCCAGGCCGCCAGCAGCACCGCGCCGGCCAGGGCGCCGCGGAACCTTGAACGCCCTCCCCCGCCCGCGGGGGAGGGTCGGGCGGGGGCAGCCCCGCGTCGCAGCTCCGGCGCCCCCGTCCCCGTCACCAGTCGTCGCTCCGGAACGGCGAGGCGGGAAGCCCGCTGGCGCCGACCAGGTTGGCGTCCACCGGCGCGTCGCTCCAGGCGTAGCGCACGGCGACCGGCGCCGGCACCGCGTCGCTGCGCACGACGATGGCGTCACCCTCGATCACCGCGTCCGCCGGATGGAACACACGGTCGGCGCCGGCGAGACGGAAGCCCTGCAGCCGGCCGCCACCGCGCACCGCCAGCCCGTCGGCCTCGAACGCCAGGCGCGCGGCCCCGCCCTCGAAGGTCGCACCGGTGAACACCGGGCCCGAATGCACGACGTCTTCGCCGTAGGCCACCCGGCGCGCGGCCAGCGCCAGGCGGCGGCCGACATCCTGCTTGTTGCGCGGATGGATGTCGTCGACGTCGCCGATGTCGATCGCCACCGCCTGCCCGGTCGCCGGCAGCGACAGGGTTGCGGTCTGCGACTCGCGCAGCACTGCCCAGGGGCTGGTGTCGCCCTGGTCGCCGCCCGAGTGCCAGCTCGCCAGCTGCACCCACAGGAACGGCAGCTCCGGCGCATTCCACTGCGCGCGCCACTGCCGGATCATCGCCGGGAACTGTTCGCGGTAGCGCAGCGCCTGCTCCACGCTGCCGGCGTTGGACTCGCCCTGGTACCAGATCACGCCGCGCACCGGATATGGCTGCAGCGGGTGGATCATGGCGTTGTAGAGCAGGGTCGGGCGCTGGTGCTTGTCGTCGTCGAGCGTGAGCGCGGTGACCTCGGCCGGGCGGAACTTCCAGGTGCCGGCCAGCGGCCGGCGCGCACCGCCCTGCACCTGCAAGAACAGCTCGTCGTCCGGGCCGTGGATGCCGCCCCCACCACCGACGTCGACCACCCGCACCGCGATCTCGTTCAGTCCCTCGCGCAGCGCCGACGCCGGCACTTCGTACACGCGCGGCAGGTTGTACTGGATCGACGTCGCGCCGACCTCGACGCCGTTCACCCAGGTGGTGTCGCTGTCGTCGATCCGGCCGACGCCCAGGGTCACCCCGGCCCGCGCCTCTTCCGCGGACAGCGTGAAGCCGGTGCGGTACCAGGCCACGCCGTCCATGCCGTTCCAGCCTGCGCTTTCCCACAGTCCGGGCACGGGGATGTCGTCCCAGCCGGACGCGTCCAGCCCGGGCGCCTGCCAGCCGGCGTCGTCGGCCGGCAGCTCCCAGCGCGCCAGGTTCTGCCGCGCCTGCGCCAGCGCGCGCGCGTCGTCCTCGCGCAGCTGGCGCGCCATCGCCGCCAGGCCGTCGGCGTCGATGCCCTGGCTGGCGGCGTCCATCCAGGCCTCGATCGCGCTGCCGCTCCAGGAACTGTCGATGATGCCGATCGGCACGCCCTGCGAGGCGCGCAGTTCGCGCGCGAAGAAGTGCGCGACCGCCGAGAAGTTGCCCGCCACCTGCGGCGAGGACGCGATCCACTCCCCGCCCGCCAGCTGCCACTCGGGCTCGCCCGACCAGGCACGCCGGACCTTGAAATGGCGGATCAGCGGATCGGTCGCGCGCGCGATCTCCACCTCGGCGTCGGCCGATTCGGACAGCCGCCACTCCATGTTCGACTGGCCCGAGGCCAGCCACACGTCGCCGATCATCACGTCGCCAAGCTCGACCGGCGCCTTGCCGTCATCGACCCGCATCACCAGCGGTCCGCCCGCCGTGCGCGGCGCCAGTTCGACCCGCCAATGGCCGTCCGCACCGGCCCGGGTCTCCACGCGCTGGTCGCCGAGCGCGACCCGGACCTGGGCGCCGGGGTCGGCGCGGCCCCATACCGGGATCGGCTGGTCGCGCTGCAGCACCATCCCTTCGCCGAACACCCGCGGCAGTTCGACTGCGTGCGCGGCCGCCAGCGGCAGCAACAGCGCGAGGGCAGCGGCGCTGCGCGACCCCATCCCGCGCCGGGGCGACTGCCCGGGAGCGGATGCGCCGGCCGCCTGCTTGCGGTGCGCCGAATGGGTGGATGCCTTCTTCATCGAGGATCTCCGTGCCAGGGGTCCCTGCCGTCGGTCGGGCCAGGCGCGACCGGCCGGCGGGGATCGCCGGTCGCCTGCCGGATGATGCCGTCCGCCTTCCCCGCCGTCACCGATGCGGCACGATCCGGACCCGGGCGCGCCGCATCGCCGCCGCCACCGGAAACGCCCGGGGCCACGCCCCGGCGGGTCGCCAACGCAGGATAGGCAGCGGCGTCATGCCGGACCAATGAAGAAATCGTCGCCGGATATATCGGCGGGGAATGCTGCGACGCACGAAGCGGCGCGCCATGCGTTGCCACGGCGCAAAGTAGAAGGCCGCGCGGCGAACCGCGCGGCCTTCCCGGTCGCGGCCGGTTACCAGCTGGCGCGCAGCACCAGCGAGTAGCGGCGGTCGTTCTCGAACCACGCGCGGTTGTACAGCGTCTCGTCGATGAAGCCGTCCCGACGGTAGCCGCGCGGACCCATCAGCAGCTTGGTGATGCTGTTGGTGAGGTTGTTGGCCTGCAGGCCGATCTGGATGTTGTCGTTGATGTTGTAGAAGAACGAGCCGTCCAGCTGGCCGTAGTCGTCGTTCCACACCGGCTGGCGCATCGCCGGCATCACGTCGCTGGAGGTCAGCAGGTAGCGCGAACGCCAGTTGTAGGCCAGGCGGGTCGAGACCTTGCCCCGCTCGTAGATCGCGATCAGGTTGTAGCTGCGGCGCGACAGGCCTTCCAGCGGCAGGTCCAGCGGCACCTCGGTCGGCTGGCTGCCGTCGGGGATGCCGATGTCGACGTTGGTGCCGCCCGAGCTGTCGACGAAGGTGTAGTTGGCCTGGATGCCGAAGCCGGGCAGGAAGTTGAAGAACTGCGAGTATCCCACCTCGAAGCCGCGGATCTTGCCTTCGTCCAGGTTCCGCGTGCGGGTCATCGTGTACACGCGTCCGTCGATGAGCTCGTCGGCGACGGAGGTGGCGAAGTAGCCCTCCACGTCCTTGTAGAACAGCGTGGTGTAGACGTGGCCGTCCTGGGCGAAGTACCACTCCAGGGCGGTGTCGAACTGGTTCGCCCTCATCGGCTTGAGCGCGGGATTGCCGCCGCTGCCGTTGTAGGCCAGGTCGTCGGGACCGCACAGCTCGGTGCGCAGGCCGTCCCTGAGCGCCTGGGCGCAGCCGGCGGCGCTGGCGCCGAGGGTGATCCAGTTCTGCATCAGCCGGAACTCCGGCCGCGCGATCGCCTTGGACGCGCCGAAGCGCCACTGCAGGCCACCGTCGAAGCGCACCCTCAGGTTGAGGCTGGGCAGGATGTCGGTGTAGGAGCTGTTGACCTGGCTGGTGAAGGCCTGGCCGTAGAACATGTCCTCCAGCTCCGGGATCACCGACTCGACGAACTGGCCGCGCATGTCCGGCATCAGGCCGCCGCCCTGGGCCTTGACCGAGGTCTTGACCGCGCGCACGCCGACGTTGCCGTCCACCGGGAAGCGAAGCTCGTCGTTGCCGAAGTACAGCACGCCGTAGGCCGCCTGGGTGCGTTCGCGCTGCTGGTTGATCGCGTCCGGCGTGAAGGTGATCGGCGTCCACTGCGCGCCGGGGATCGTGGCCAGGGTGGCGTTGACCTGGGCGATGTCGACGAAGCTGTCCTGCGCGGTCCAGAACTGGGTCGGCAGGTTGGCCTTGCCGCGGAAGAAGTCGGTCAGCGTGTACAGCTGGCTCTGGGCCGGATAGAACTGGTCGATCCAGGCCACCGGCGGACGGTTCGGGTCCGGGTTCTCGATCCGGTTCCAGTCGTCGCTGATCGCACGCCAGTTCCAGGTCGTCCACTGGCTGGTGTACTCGCGGTCGGCGATGCGCGCGCCGAACCTCACCAGGCGCAACCAGTCGCTGTCGTTGAAGTTGTACTCGAAGTCCACGCGCCCGGCACGCTCGTGGCCGACGTTGTCGGCGATGTGGTCCATCGCCGAACGCCAGAAGTAGGTGTCCTGCTGCAGCGCGCGCTCCGGGTTGTCGAGGGTGACCGACGGGTACTTGCCCGACAGGTCGAGGAAGATGCCTTCGAGCAGGGTGGAGGTGTGG
Organism: Luteimonas wenzhouensis; assembly: GCF_007859305.1. GTDB lineage: Bacteria > Pseudomonadota > Gammaproteobacteria > Xanthomonadales > Xanthomonadaceae > Luteimonas > Luteimonas wenzhouensis. The sequence continues at coordinate 68,255 of NZ_VOHE01000003.1, read as the reverse complement.
ACCGCGAAGTCGACGTTGTCGCTGGTGGCCTTCACGTACTGGAAGTCCGCCCGCATCAGGAAGTTGTCGGAGAAGAAATGCTTGAAGCCCGCCGACCAGTCGGTGGTCTGCGAGTGCTGGACGTTGTAGCGGTTGCCGACGGCGAACTGGATGCCCGGGCCCTTGTACATCGACGGGGTCTCGTCGTCCGGGCTCCCGCGCCAGCCGCCGAGGCGGATGGCGCCGCGGATGAAGCGGCCGTTCTGGTCGTAGTCGAACGTCGTGCCCGGCATCGGGATGATGCGGTTGGTGCGGTCGGCCAGGCCGTCGCCGCCGTCCCACGACTGGTCGTAGTAGTTCGGGTCCCCGTTCCAGTTGGAGGTGTCGTTCGCCTCGCCGGCGCCGGTGTACTCCATGAAATGCTCGCGCCAGGCCAGGTCGTACTTGGCGGTGACCACCTGGGCGTAGATCTCGGTGTCGTCGCTCGGGCGCCACTGGAACGCGAGCGCGCCGCCCTTGCGCTTGCGGTCGAAGTCGGTGCGGCGCCAGTTCACGCCACCGGGCACGAACACGTGGTCGCGCCCGCTGCCCTCGAGCAGCAGGTCGCGCTGGCTGTCCGCGGACACCCAGGTCTCCTGCTCCCAGTCGTAGACCCAGCCCACGCCGTCGGGCAGGCCCTCGGGCTGCTCGGCCGGCGTGCGGCCGCGACGCGAGAACGGCTGGATCTGGATGCCGTCGGACTGGGTCGCCAGCTCCGAGTACGAGAGGTTGGCGAGGAAGCCCATCTCGCCGGCGCCGGTCTGCCAGCGGTCGCTGAACAGGAACGAGGCCGAGGGGCGGCCATCCTTCGCCTTGTCGCCGCGGTTGTAATCGACGCTGGCCGCGATCTTGCGGCCGGGCTCGTCGAACGGCATGCGGGTGCGCAGGTTGACGGTGCCGCCGAGGCCTCCTTCGATGATCTCGGCCGAGGGGTTCTTGTACACGTCCACGCCGGCCATCAGCTCGGACGGGACCTCCTCGAAGCTCAGCCCACGGCCGCCGTTCGCGCTGAACACGTCGCGCCCATTGAGCTCGCCGCGCACGAAGGTCAGGCCGCGGATCATCACGCCGGAGCCTTCCGCCGAGAAGTGGTCGGTATCGTCGCGCGCCGCGAAGCCGGTGACCGTGACGCCGGAGATGCGCTTGAGCGTCTCGGTGACGCTGCGGTCGGGCAGCGCGCCGATGTCCTCGGCGGTGACCGAGTCGATGATCTGGTTCGCCTCCTGCTTGATCTCCTGCGCACGCATGACGCTGCCGCGGATGCCGGTGACGATGACCGAGTCCAGTTCCACGGCCGGGTCGGAGCCCTGCGGGGCGTCGCCGCCCGCGGTCTGCGCGAGGGCCGGCCCGGAAAGAAGGGCGGCCACCCCCAGCGCCATGGCGCTGCGGCGGAACGTGCGCAGGGTGTCGATACCAGACGGGCGTGTTGCCTGCCGGCATGTGTGGTGTGCTCGCATGGATCTCCCTCCCGAGGATTGCGTGCGATCGTGGTCGAGTTGTGTGTGGCACGGATACCGGCCCGGCCCGGCGGCTACATCGGCCATCGGGTCCGGAACGCTGCGAACCGCTGCGCGAAAAAACGACGCCGCCGTGCCGGCGCCGCGCGCAGAAATACCGCTGGATGCGCCGGACGCCCCGGCTGTCCCCCTTCTCTCCCTGGTACGGCGACAGGCGCCGCGCGGCCCGATGTTAGCGCTAGCCTTTTCCGCCCGTCAAACCGCCGGCGAACAGGATTTTCCAAGGCGCGGCAAACACTTGCAGACGTTACGGTCGCCACGTCCGGGCCGGTGCGGCGAAAGTCCAGGGCCTGCCCCGCCACCCGGGAGGGCGGGCAGCGGGGCGCGCCGGCCCGGTCAGAAGCTCAGGCGCAAGGTCGCGGCGTAACGGCGGTCGTTCACGTACCAGGACGTCACCCGGCTGCCGGCGACCCCCTGCTGCATGATCGTGCGCTGCTCGGCGTTGTTCAGGTTGTTCATTTCGAGGCCGATCTGCACGTGGTCGGAGACGCGGTAGAAGATCGAGCCGTCGAGCTGGCCGAAGGCGTCGCTGTACACCGGCAGCTTCCACGCCACCCCGCCGTCCTCGCCGTTGTAGCCGTTCGCGCCCACCGACAGCAGGTACTGGCTGCGCCAGTTGTAGGCGAAGCGGACCTGCCACGGACCCTTCTCGTAGAACAGGGCCACGTTGTAGGCGTTCTTCGACAGGCCGTCCGCGGGCAGGTCGCCCAGGAGGGCGCCGTCGGTGTCGATCGGCAGCACCGACGGGTCGTCCGGGATCCGGGTCGAGCTGTCGATGTAGGTGTAATTGGCCGACATGCCGAGGCCATCGAACGGCGCGGGCAGGAAGTCGAAGAACTGGTTCCAGCCGACCTCGGCGCCCTGGATGCGCGCGCTGCCCACGTTCACCGGCCGGGTGACCAGGTACTGGTAGGTGTTGCCGTCGGCGCCACGATAGGGCTCGAGCAGGCTCTGGCGGCGGAAGTAGTCGCGCACGTCCTTGCGGAAGACGTTGATCCACGCCATGCCGCCGCGGTCCGGGGCGAAGTACCACTCCAGCGAGAGGTCGAACTGGTCGGCCTTCATCGGCGTGAGGTAGGGATTGCCGTAGGTGTCCGAGGACAGTTCGATGTCCTCGAGCGGGAGCGTGCTGCCGTCGTCGGGCACGGTCACGCCGTCGCGGGGCGCGACGGAGAGGATCTGGAAGGCCTGCAGCTCGTTGAACGACGGGCGCGCGATCGCCCGCGACGCGGCGAAGCGCACCACCACGTCCTGCAGCGGCTCCCACTTCACGTTCACGCTCGGCAGCACGTCGGTGTAGCTGTTGCTGGCGTGGACCGGGTCCGACTCGCCGTTGCCCAGGTACGGGGCGTAGGCCTCGGACGGATACACCAGGTAGCCGTCGGCGCTGTTCTCGGTGCGGACCACGCGCACGCCGACGTTGCCGGAGACCGGCGCCTGTTCGAATCCGAACTCGAGCATGGCGTAGGCGGCGTAGGTGCGCTCGCGCTGGACGTTGCCCCACTGCGGGTCGCTGGTGTCGCGCGGCGCGTAGGTGCCGGCGTAGCAGCACAGGTAGTACGGATCGGCCGCGGCGTGGATCGCCTGGTAGCTGCCGGGGAAGCCCAGCGCGGTGGCCAGGCGCGGGGCGAGGAAGGCGCCGGGGATGTTCGCGTCGCCGCGGTAGAAGTCCGGGAACGTGGCCAGGTTCACCAGGTCCAGGGTCGCGCCGGGGCCGAGGTCGAGGCCGGGCAGCGGCTGGTCGCCGGGCAGCGCCCACCACTGCATCCACGGCTGGATCACCGGCTGCCAGTCGTAGCCGGTGTCGATGTTGTCGGCGTCGCGGTCGGTGACGCGCACGCCGAACTTCACCGCCTCGATCGCGCCGCGCTCGAAGCTGTGGCGCAGGTCGGCGCGCCAGGCCACTTCCTCGGCCTCGTTGTCGTCGCGGTGGTCCATGGTGAACGCCCAGTAGTAGCTGGCCGGGTCGGCGACGAAGTCGCGGTCGACCCCGATCGCAGGCACGCCGCCGCCCAGGTCGACGTCGATCCACGGCACGTTCAGGCCCAGGGCCACGGTCGAATCCAGCGCGCGCGTGGTGGCCTTGATGAACTGCAGGTCGGTGGACAGTTCGGTGCGGTCGCTCATGCGCCACTTCGCGGAGAACGAATAGTCGCTGGTGCGCGAGCGCCGGTGCGAGGCGCGGATGTCGGTGCCCATCGGGATGTCGCCGTCGGCGCGCAGGCGCCCGGACACGAACACGCTGCCGTCCAGGCGGTAGGGCTGGCTGGCGTCGAGCGCGACCAGGCGCGGGTCGTTCTGGACGAAGATCGCGTCCTCGAACCACAGCTCGTTGTAGCGGCTCTGGAACGCGGTGGCCGACAGGTCCAGGCGCTCGTTCGGCCGCCACTGCAGCGCGACGTAGGCGCCCTGGCGCTCGCGCTCGTACTCGAGCGTGCGCCAGTCGGCGCCGCGCGGCAGCCAGACCGGGTCCGCGCCGCCGTCCCCGTCGAGGTCGCTGTTGGCGTTGTCGAAGAACGGCCGCACGAACAGGCCGTCGGTGCGCGTGGCCAGCTCGGAGTGGGCCACGTCCACCAGGATCCCGAACTCGCCGTGGTCGGTGTCCCAGCGGTTGCTGAAGAGCATCGAGGCCGAGGGCTTCACGCGCTCGGCGAAGTCACCGCGGTTGACGCTGAAGGACAGGCCGAAGCGGCTGCCGTCGAAGTCCAGCGGCATGAAGGTGCGCAGGTCCACCGTGCCGCCGAGGCCGCCCTCGATCATGTCCGCCTTCTGGTTCTTGTACACGTCCACGCCGGCCATCAGTTCCGACGGCACGTCCTGGAAGCTCAGCGCGCGCCCGCCCGAGGCCGAGAAGCTGTCGCGGCCGTTGAGCTCGGAGCGCACCTGGGTGAGGCCGCGCACGGCCACGCCGCTGCCCTCGGCGGAGAAGTGCTCCGGGTCGCCCACCGACAGGAAGCGGTCGATGGTCACGCCGGGGATCCGCGAGAGCGTTTCGGTCACGCTGCGGTCGGGCAGCGCGCCGATATCGAGCGCGGTGACCGAATCGACGAAGGTGTCGGCCTCGCGCTTGATGTCCTGGGCGCGGAAGACCGAACCGCGGATGCCGCTCACGACTACCTTGTCGAGTTCGACGGGATCCGCCGGCGCCCCGGCGTCCTGGGCCTGGGCGGTGGCGGCGAGCATGGCGGCGACGCCCAGCGCGAGGGCGCGGCGGCGCAGTCGGACGAACGGGTCGGTTGCGCCCTTCCCGGCATACGGGCGCTGGCGGAGCATTGGCATGGCGGTCCCTCCCACGGGCACATGACAGGCGGTGCACAGCGCAATGGCCCGCGTGTCCCACCACGCGGGCACGGCTGCGTGTGACAGCGCTCGACAGCGCTGCCTGCGGCGAGACTAGGCACGCGTCCCCATGAGCGACCAATGATTTTTCGGGGTGCAGGTAGATGCTTCCGGAATAGCTTCCGGTTCGCCGGCCCCCGCTCAGGCGCCGGGCGGCCGCCCGCCGGCGTACAGGCGGCGGGCGGTCGCGCGCAGCGCCTCGAGCACCCGCTCCGCGCCGGGGGACAGCAGCTGGTCGCGGCGACGGATGATCCCGAAGTACTCCATGCGCACGCCCAGTTCGACCGGCAGCAGGCGCATTTGCCCGGTCTCCAGGTACGGCGCGACCGGCTGCGCCGGCAGCGCGGCGAGCAGGTCGCTGTGTCGCAGCAGGTGGACCATCACCGGCAGCGAGGCGGTTTCGACGATGTTCCGCGGCGGTTCGAGGCCGCGCTCGAGGAACACCGCATCCAGCCGGGTGCGCAACACGCTGCCCGGCGGAGGCATGATCCAGCCGTGGCGCGCCAGGTCGGCATGGTCGATCGAGGGGCGCTGCGCCAGCGGATGCCCGGCGCGCGCGATCACCGAGTGCGGCTCGTCGGCCAGCGGCTCGAAGGCCAGGTCCGACGCCCCCTCCGGGCCCATGATCCGACCGACCACGATGTCGAGCTGGCCATCGAGCAGGCGCGCGACCAGCGGCCGGCTGTAGTCCATCTCCACCCGGACCAGGATGTCGGGGAAGTCGCGCTTGACCGCGGCGATCGCCTGCGGCACCAGGGTAGTGCCCGGGTTGACCACGGTGCCGATCGCGGCCTGGCCCATGCGGCCGCTGCGCAGCGCGGCGATCTCGTCCTGCGCGCGGCCGATCTCCGACAGCGCCGAGCGCGCCCGCCGCACCAGCACCTGGCCGTACCAGGTCGGCTCGACGCCGCGCGCGTGGCGCTCGAACAGGGACACTCCCAGCAGCGACTCCATTTCCGCAAGCAGCTTGGAGGCGGCCGGCTGGGTCATGTGCGCGGCCTCGGCGGCGCGCAGCACCGAGCGCTGTTCGTACAGGTGCAGCAGCAGCGCCAGATGGCGCGTCTTCAGGCGCGTGAGGGCGGCCCAGGCGGTGGTCGGCTGCACGATGTGCTCCCCTCGGCGCTATGCGTCCGCGGAATAGGATACGGCCAAAATTTCATTTGTCGCACATGGTTCGTGACGCGAGGCTGTCGTGGTCGCGCCGGGGCACGGCGGCCGGGCCGGGCCGCCGCCGCGGACGCCGGATCCGGCGACACCGCAACGCGAAGGAGGAAGACACGATGGCGCGACCGTCCTGCAGCCACGTCGCCGACGACCTGGCCGCGGCCAGGGGTCCAACGCGCGCCGGCGGGCGCGTGCACGGCTGAAGGCGCGACGCATGGATCGGGCCCCGTCCCCGTTCGGCCTGCCCCTGGTCGCGATCCTGCGCGGCATCACGCCCGAGGCGGCGGTGGCGCACGTCGAGGCGCTGGTCGAGGCGGGCTACGACGCGATCGAGATCCCGACCAACTCGCCCGGCTGGGAGCGCAGCGTGGCGCTGGCGGCCGCGGCCTGCGGCGGCCGTGCCCGGATCGGCGCCGGCACCGTGCTCGAACCCGCCCAGATCGACGTCCTGCTGGCCGCCGGTGGCGCATTCGCGGTCACCCCGGATGCGCGGCCGGACGTGATCGCACACGCGGCCGCGCGCGGGCTGCCGCTGATGGCCGGCTTCGCCACCCCGACCGAGGCCTTCGCCGCGCTCGCCGCCGGCGCGCCGATGCTCAAGCTGTTCCCGGCCTCGACCTTCGGGCCGGGCATGGTGCAGGCGCTGCGCGCGGTGCTGCCTCCGGTGCCGCTGTTCGCGGTCGGCGGCGTCACCCCGGGGAACCTGCCCGTCTGGCGGGCGGCCGGATGCCAGGGCGCCGGCATCGGCGGCGAGCTGTACCGCGCCGGGCAGCCGGTCGAGCGCACCCGCACGCAGGCGCGGCGCTTCCGCCAGGCATGGATGGACCACCACCGATGAACACTCCGCGCCAGCCACGTGCCTGCCGCCGGATTTCGTATGCTGGAACGCGAAGCTGCAGGCGCATGGCACCGGCATCCGCGACCACGCGCACGCCGGCCTGCCGGGCAGGGATCGACCGGGGACGACTTGCGCTGCGACGCGGGCCGCCTTGGGACGCGCCAGGGCCGCGACGGGGGTCGAAGATCGACGTGGAACGGCTCGAACGGCCGGCCACCGTGCCGGCGCAAGCCGCTGTGTCGCCACGCCGACGCGTGGCCGGATGGTGATGCGATGGGAGGTGTAATGGGTGCAGTGAACGTGGCCACGGCGGAGCTTGCGGTCGACAGCCGCTGCCGGCTTGGCGAGGGCATCGTCTGGGACGAGCGGCGCGGCTGCCTGTACTGGACCGACATCCTGTCGGCGCGGCTGTGGATGCACGTGCCCGGCAGCGGACAGCTCCACCACTGGGACCTGCCCGAGCCGCTGGGCTGCCTGGCGCTGTGCGAGGACGGCCGGCTGCTGCTGGCGCTGGCCAAGTCGATACGGCTGGCCGCGGCGCCGATGCCGGGCGCGAGCCTGGCACTGGAGACGCTGTGCGCGCTCGAGCCCGAACAGGGCGCCTCCACCCGCAGCAACGACGGCCGCTGTGACCGCCACGGCAACTTCGTGTTCGGCACCAAGGACGAGACCGGCGCGGATCCGCCGCTGGGCCGGTTCTACCAGTTCTCGGCGGCGCACGGCCTGCGCCCGCTGCCGCTGCCGCCGGCCGCGGTGCCCAACTCGATCTGTTTCTCGCCCGACGGCGCCACCATGTACTGGTGCGATACCGCGCATCCGCGGATCCTGTGCGGCGACTACGATCCGGCGCGCGCCACGCTCGGCAACGTGCGCGTGTTCGCCGAGACCCGTGACGGGCGGGCCCCGGACGGGTCCACCGTCGACGCCGCCGGCGGACTGTGGAACGCGCACTGGGACGGCGGTTGCGTGGTCCGCCACGCGCCCGACGGCGCGGTCGACCGGGTGGTCGCGATCCCGCACGGACGGCCCACCTGCTGCGCGATCGGAGGCGCGGCGTTCGACACGCTCTACGTGACCACCGCGCGCGAGGACCTCGACGCGACCACCCTGGCGGCGATGCCGGCCGCGGGGGGCGTGTTCGCGCTGGCGCTGCCGGCGGGCAGCGGCGCGCCCGAACCGAGGTTCCGGCCCGCGTGATCGCGGTCGACTGGGGCGGCACCCACCTGCGCCTGTACCGCCTGGACGCGGCCGGCGCGATCGTCGAGCGCCGGCGCAGCGACCAGGGCGCGCACGCCAGCCACGGACGCCACGCCGAAGTGCTGTCCGCGCTGCTTGCCGGCTGGGACGATCCGGACCTCGTGCTGTGCGGCATGATCGGCGGACGCGGCGGCTGGCAGGAGGTGCCGTATCTCGACTGTCCCGCCGGGCTGGACGCGATCGCCGCGCACCTGCAGCGCTTCGCGCCGCCCGGCTTCGAGGGCCGCCGGCTGTGGTTGGTGCCGGGCCTGCGCGACGGCTCCGGCGCGGTGCCGGACCTGATGCGCGGCGAGGAAAGCCAGCTCGCGGCGCTGCTCGAACGGCTCCCGCCCGGCCGCCACCGCGCCTGCCTGCCCGGGACCCACAGCAAGTGGGTGACCATCCGCGACGGCCGCATCGACCGCATCCACACCGCCATGACCGGCGAGCTGTACGGCCTGCTGCGCCGGCACAGCCTGGTCGGCGCGCTGATGCCGGGCGACGACGAGGGATTCGACGGCGCCGCGTTCGACGCAGGCCTGGCCCGCAGCGCCGAGGCCAGCGGCCTGCTCCACCACCTGTTCGGCGTGCGCGCCGCCGGACTGGCCGGCCGCTATGGCGACGGGCTGCCCTCGTACCTGTCCGGCCTGCTGCTCGGCCACGAACTGCGCGGCGGCCTCGCCTTCGACGGCGCCTGCCCGGGACCGGTGCACCTGGTGGGCAGCGAGCGGCTGCTCGCGGCGTACGCGCGCGCGCTCGCCGCGCTCGGGGTCCAGGTGCAGCGGCATCCGGAGGACCTGGCCGCGCACGGCCTGCACGCCCTGTGGACGCGCCGCGCCAACCCGGCACGCGGCGCCTCGCCCGCCGCCGCCGGCTGACGCCATGGCGCACGGCCCGGCCTTGCCGCACGGGACCGCGCCGCCGCCGGCACGCCGGCGGGCGGACGCGAGCGGCTACATCCCGGCGTAGTTGGGCCCCCCACCGCCCTGTGGCGCCACCCAGACGATGTTCTGGGTCGGGTCCTTGATGTCGCAGGTCTTGCAGTGCACGCAGTTGGCGAAGTTGATCTGCAGGCGCACGTCCTCGCCCTCGCCCACGAATTCGTACACGGCGGCCGGGCAGTAGCGCGCCTCGGGACCGGCGTACTGCTTGAGGTTCACCTCGACCGGCACCGAGGCGTCCTTCAGCGTGAGGTGGCTGGGCTGGTCCTCGTCGTGGATCGTGCTCGACAGGAACACCGAGCTCAGGCGATCGAAGGTGAGCACGCCGTCCGGCTTCGGATACGCGATGCGCTGGTGGCGCGAGGCCGGCTCCAGGCAGGCGTGGTCGGGCCTGTCCCGGTGCAGCGTCCACGGCGGATTGCGGATGCCGAGCCTGGGCAGCAGCCACTGCTCGATGCCGGTCATCAGCGTGGCCAGGCCACGTCCCTTCTTGAACCACTGCTTGAAGTTCTTCGACTGGCGCAGCTCGGCGTGCAGCCAGCTCGATTCGAACGCCTGCGGGTACTCGACCAGCTCGTCGCGCGCCCGGCCCGCACCGATCGCCGCGAACGCGGCCTCCGCCGCGAGCATGCCGGTCTTGATCGCGGCGTGGCTGCCCTTGATCCGGCTGGCGTTGAGGAAGCCCGCCTCGCAGCCGACCATCGCGCCGCCCGGGAACACCAGCTTCGGCAGCGACAGCAGTCCGCCGGCGGTGATCGCGCGCGCGCCGTAGCCGATGCGCTTGCCACCCTCCAGGTGCCTGCGGATCGCCGGATGGGTCTTCCAGCGCTGGAATTCCTCGAACGGACTCAGGTACGGGTTGGCGTAGTCGAGCCCGACCACGAAGCCGACCGCGATCTTCCCGTCCTCGGCGTGGTACAGGAACGAACCGCCATAGGTATTTGCGTCCAGCGGCCAGCCGGCGGTGTGCACCACCAGACCCGGCTGGTGCCTGCCGGGATCGGCCTGCCACAGCTCCTTGATGCCGATGCCGTAGCTCTGCGGGTCGCGGCCTTCGTCCAGGCGGTACTTCGCGATCAGCTGGCGGCCCAGGTGGCCGCGCGCGCCCTCGGCGAAGATCGTGTACTTCGCCAGCAGTTCCATGCCCAGCTGGAACTCCGGCGTGGGCTCGCCATCCTTGCCCAGGCCCATATTGCCGGTAGCCACGCCACGCACCGCGCCGGCGTCGTCGTACAGCACCTCGGCCGCGGCGAAGCCCGGGAAGATCTCCACCCCCAGCGCCTCGGCCTGCTGCGCCAGCCAGCGCGTGACCGCGCCGAGCGAGACGATGTAGTTGCCGTGGTTGCGGAAGCAGTCGGGCAGGAAGAACCCGGGCGTCGCCTTCGCCTTGCCCTCGTCCAGGAACAGGAACTCGTCGCGCGTGACCGGTTGCTTGAGCGGCGCGCCGCGCGATTCCCAGTCCGGGAACAGCTCGGCCAGCGCGCGCGGATCCATGATCGCGCCCGAGAGGATGTGCGCGCCCGGCTCGGACCCCTTCTCCAGCACGCAGACCGAGACGTCGCGCCCGGCCTGCGCGGCCAGCTGCTTGAGGCGGATCGCGGTGGCCAGCCCCGCCGGGCCGGCGCCCACCACGACCACGTCGTACTCCATGGACTCGCGGGGACCGTACTTGCTCAACAGTTCTTCTGGGGTCATGGGCGGCGCTGCTCGCGGACGGCACGTGAGAGGACGGATCCCGCACGGCCGGTGGCCGCGCGCGGCCCGTCATCCTAACGTACGCTGGCGCATCCTTCGACGCGGCGTGCATTGCCGACCGCCGGGCATGCGCGGAGAATCCTGCGATGGACATCTTCAAGAGCTTCACCATCGAGGCCGCGCACTGGCTGCCGAACGTGCCGCCGGGCCACAAGTGCGGGCGCCTGCACGGGCACTCGTTCCGGATCGAACTGCAGGTGAGCGGCGAACCGGGCGCCGAAACCGGCTGGGTGATGGACTTCGCCGACATCAAGGCCGCGTTCCGACCGCTGTACGAGCAGCTCGACCACCACTGCCTCAACGAGGTGCCGGGGCTGGAGAACCCGACCAGCGAGCGTCTGGCCGTCTGGATCTGGGACCGGTTGCGCCCGGCCCTGCCCGCGCTCAGCGCAGTCGTGGTCCACGAAACCTGCACTTCTGGCTGCCGGTATACTGGACCATCACCGTAACGTATTGATTTCATTGACCTCCAGAACGGAAGGGCGGAAAGCGGCCAGCTCTTGTTGCAATGCAGCAAGAACGGGGTTATGGTGCACCGCACAAACCGGCAAAGTCCGTGCCGCCCGATCGCAGGAGATCACCATGAACTACCAGTACAACGAGCAGTTCGCCGCCGCGACCCGGCAGTTCGCCGACGCCGCCGCCCGCATCAACCACCTCGCCCTCGAGAACGCCCAGAAGGTCTTCGGCCTGCAGCTGGCGGCGCTCGAGGAAAATGCCGAGGCCACGTTCTCGTTCCTCGGCCAGGCGGCCGACGTGCGTGACCTGGACGGCCTGAAGACGCTGTTCCCGAAGGGCGTGCAGATCGCCCGCGAGAACGTCGAACGCGTCATCAGCGTCGGCCAGGAAGTGCTCGGCGCGACCGTGAAGACCAACGAGGCGATCGCCGAGCTGGCCCGCACCCAGATCGAGTCCGCGACGGCCAAGGCCCAGGACCAGGCCCAGGGCGCCGTGGCCGCGGCCACCAAGGCGTCCAAGCGCCGCTGATCGATCCCCCAGACGCCGGCGACGTCCCCCTCCCAGCGTCGCCGACGCACGGCCCGGCAGCCCAGGCTGCCGGGCTTTTTTGTGTCCGCAGCATGCGGGTATGCTTGGGCCACCGCACGCACCGGAACACGCCATGGATGGAGTGAAGGAGGCGATCGCGCGCGCGCCGCGCACGGGCTTGGGCATCGCCCGCCCATGGCTGGTCGCACTGCTGACCTGCCTGCTGCTGCCGCTCCCGGGCTGCGGCTTCGACCTGTCCGCATCGCAGCCCCGCTCGCGATATCAGGCTTCGCTCGAACGCGCCTTCCCCGATCCCCGCGCCCAGGCCCTGGCCATCGCCGCCGAACGCGGCGATGCCGCCGAAATCCGGCGCCTGATGCAGGACGAGGGCGTGGATCCGGACGTCATCTTCGGCGGCCAGAGCGGCGGCATGCCGCTGCTCGCCTGGCCGATCTACAGCGGCAGTCCCGAAGGCCTGCGCGCCATGCTGGAGGCGGGCGCCGATCCGAATGCGAGGAAGCCGTATCCCGTGCGCAGGGGCAGCAGCCCCCAGTACTACGGCAACGCCATGGTCTGGGCTGCGGAGCAGGACGATCCGGTCTACCTCGGGATCCTGCTCGACTACGGCGGCGACCCCGACACGCGCAACGCCAATGGCGAAGCGCTGTTGTTCCATGCCTTCATCAAGCAGAACAAATGGCGCAACGTGCAGCTGCTGGTGGAGAGGGGTGCCGATGTGAACGCCGACGTGTCGTTGGGACGCACGATCACGGAGGTCTACGCCTCCAGGGGCGGCTTCAAGATGGTCCACTGGCTGCTCGAGCATGGCGCGGAGCCTGGCCGCGAATTCGTGCACGGTGAACCGGTGCAGAAGAGTGACTCGCGAACCATCAACTCCATTTTCTGGCATCCAGGGAATCCGGAAGATCCTTCCTGGCAGCGTGTGTGCCAGCAGTGGCTGGCTGACCAGGAGTTCGAACGCCCACCGATGCCGGATCACTACAGGAAGATGCGGGCACGTTTGGGATTCCCGGATGACGAATCCGAAATTCATATCCTGTAGTTCCGATCAATGAGGGTAGAGATTCCATGGATGGAAGGAAAGAGCAGCTGGCGCTGATTGAGCAGCTCAGAGCGATCGACGATCCATCGGCGCGCGTAGCAGCGGACGAGCTGCAGGACATCTACCACGCTCGCGAGATGGCCGCGCTGTCCGCGGACGTCTACGATGCCGCTCGCGGCGAGGGCGATCCGCCCAACGGCTGGTTGCGTGCCAGCGAGAATCTCGACCTGCTCCGCGAACTGATCGGCGACACAACGTCGACGGATGAACAACTGCTGGCAAGACTCCAGCCAAGCGACTCCGGTTTCCGGGCGGAGATCTACATCCCCGACCCGAATGTGCTCGGACCCGGCTTCAAACCGACTCTGGCGTTCAAGGGCTCGGCAGGAGAAGTCCTTGGCACCGACGGCGCCCGACGTCATACGGCGTCTGAAGATTTCCTTGGGAACAACTTTCCTCAATCCGTTGGGCTGCAGACGAACTACTACGATCAGGCAATGGACCTCGCGGTTCTGTTGAGGGAACGCGGTCTCGACTTCGACATCACCGGCCACAGCCTCGGTGGCGGGCTCGCAGCCGCGGCATCGGCGGTTACCGGCATGCGCACCGTGACGCTCAATGCGGCCGGCCTGCATCCCGAGACCGTCGCCCGTTTCGCACGCGAGAACGATGGCCTTCGGATCTACGACACCGCACGCACCGTCACCGCCTGGCACGTCAAGGGCGACGTGCTCAACGACGGCATCCAGGGCGACCTGGCCAGCCTCGATCCCGCCTCGCGGCGGCGACTGGCCGGGATCCTCGCCGACACCGCGACAATGCTGCGCAAAGTCCCCGAAGCGCGCGGGCGGCTCGAGCACGCGCTGTCGAAGGCGTCCCCGGGTCCTCGCATCCCGCGATCCACGCCTTCGTGGACCGGCTGGCGCGCGGCGACGGCGCCGCGCTGCTGGGCGAGTTGCCACAGGCGGCCGGCCGACGCATGCCGCCACTGGTTGCGATGTCCGCCCAGGGCCAGTCGCTGGTGGCGCGCGAGGAAGCCGCGTCGATCGCGGACCTGCATCGCCTCGCCGGGCCGATGTTGAGCGTGCTCGCCGCGACCGCGCGCTCTGCCGAGGCCGGACGCCGCATGGGGGCACTGGTCGAGGCCGGCGGCGACCTGGCGCGCGGCGGACTGGAATGGACCGGCGCCGTCACGTCCCGGACCTGGGCCCAGGCCGGCGACTTTGCCGGCCTGGGCTATCGCGTCACCGGCATCACGATCGACCACGGTGTGCGCACCGGCGGCGAACTCGCCGCCCAGTGGCGCGAACTGCGCGCGAACGCCGAGGCCGTCGCGCTGCGCGCGGGCGGGGCGCTGGAAGCGCGCGTCAATGCGGCCGGCGCGGGCGGCGCGCGGGGCATCCACTGGGTGGCCGGAGGACTGCCGGGCGGGATCGGTCGCTACGTGCACGAGCGCGCCGGCGAGCTGTCCGCATCGCTCGATGCGCGCGCCAGCCGGGCCAGGACCGGAGCCGGCGCCGCGGCGGCGGACGCGCTGGAACGCGGGCGCGCCGACGCCGGACGCTACCGGCTGATCGCGGGCGCCGTCGGCGCGGCACTGGCCGAAGATCTCGACCGCCAGGGCGCCTCGGTCCGCCGGGGCATGCAGCGCGCTGGCGAGGCCGTGGGCGGCGTGCTGCAAGACTCGGGCGCGCGCATCGACGCCACCACGCAGCGCGCGCCCGGCGCCGGCGCGGGGCTGGGCGCGACCACCGGCTTCCTCGTCGGCAGCATCGCCACGCACGCCCCGAACCATCCTGCCGGCGCCGCGGGAGTACGCGGCACGATCGGCCTGGCGCGCAACGCCGGCCCCGCCTTGCAGGAAGGCCTCGAACGCCACGGCATGGCCACCGCGGTGATCCCGAGCCTCGATGCCGAGATCGCACGCCGGGAACGTGCCGCGCGTGAACTGCTCGACCGCCACCTGCAGGCCGGACCCGCTGCGGCGACGGACTCGCCGCTGCAGTCCGTGCTGCGTGGCGAATCGGGACAGGCGTTGGCGCGGTTCCTCGAAGCAATCCGCGACGGCGACGGCGCGAAGATCAGTGCCAGCGCCGCGGCACTGCTCGAGACCCCGCCGGCGCGGCTGTGGATGCAGTCCGGACAGGCGCAGCTGGACGCGCGCGATGCGCAGTCCACGTCCGCGCGGGACGACGTTGAGGCGCGCCAGGCGGCGGAGGCGGTGCTGGCACGCTGACTGCGCCCGGAACGCCGCGGCGCAGCAGACGTCGGACCTGCACCGGGGCAGCCGGGCATCGCGGCGACGGTCAGACCGCCGGGCGAGGCCCGCCCGGCGTCAGGCACTTCAGTGCGCGTCCGGCGGCGCGTGGCCCACCTGGCGCCCCGGCGCCGGTTCGTCCATGGGGTCGCCCAGCATCCGCCGCACGGCCACGAAGAACACCGGAATCAGCAGCAGGCCGAGGAAGGTGGCGAACAGCATGCCGCCGATCACGCCGGTGCCGATCGCGTGGCGCGCGTTGGCGCCGGCGCCGGTCGACAGTGCCATCGGGGTCACGCCCATGATGAACGCCAGCGAGGTCATCAGGATCGGGCGCAGACGCAGGCGCGCGGCCTCGATCGTGGCCTCGCGCAGGGTCCTGCCCGCGGCGCGCTCGAGCACCGCGAACTCCACGATCAGGATCGCGTTCTTCGCCGCCAGGCCGATCACGGTGACCAGGCCGATCTTGAAGAAGATGTCGTTCGACAGCCCACGCAGCATGGTGAACACCACCGCGCCGAGGATGCCCAGCGGCACCACCAGCAGTACCGAGACCGGGATCGACCAGCTCTCGTACAGCGCCGCCAGGCACAGGAACACCACCAGCACCGACAGCACCAGCAGCAGCGTCGCGGTGTTGCCGGCGATGATTTCCTGGTACGACAGGCCGGTCCAATCGAAGCCGATGCCCGCGGGCAGCTCGTTGACGACGATGTCCTCCATCGCCGCCATCGCCTCGCCCGAACTGCGACCGGGCGCCGGCGAGCCATTGATGTTGATCGCCGCGTAACCGTTGTAGCGGGTCAGCGACGGGGTATTCATCATCCACTCCGACGCGACCACGTTGCTGAGCGGGATCATCGCCGGGTTGCCGTCTTCGCCGCGCTGCATGGCCGACGGGCTGTAGAAGTGCGCGAACGATTCCGGCCCGGTGCGGTAGGGCGCGTCGGCGCGCATGACCACGCGCTTGATGCGGCCGTTGGAGAAGTAGTCGTTGACGTACACCGGCGCCAGCATCAGCTGGATCGCGTTGTACACGTCGCCCACCGACAGCCCCATCGCGTGCGCCTGCGCGCGGTCGACCTCGAGCTGCAGCTGCGGCGAGTCGGCCAGCGTGTTCGGACGCACCCCGGTGAGCACGTCGCTGCGCTGCGCCGCGGCGCCAAGCAGCGTGTCGCGTGCCTGGCCCAGCACCTCGCGGCCGACGCCCGCGCGGTCCTGCAGGTACATGTCGAAGCCGCCGAACTGGCCCAGGCCCTGGATCGTGGGCAGGTTGACCACGAAGATCGAGGCGTCGCGGATACCGTACAGCGCGGCGTTGGCCTGCTGGATGAACTCGGGCACGGTGATGTCGCGCTCGTCCCAGTGCTTGAGCCGCACGAACGCCATGCCCACGTTCTCGCCCTGGCCGACGAAGCTGAAGCCGGCGATCTGCATCATGCCTTCGTAGCCGTCCAGGCCCTCCAGCGTGGCGCGCACGTCCTCGAACACGGCCTGGGTGCGCTGCAGGGTCGCGCCCGGCGGCAGCTGCACGATGACCATCGCGTAGCCCTGGTCCTCCTCGGGCACGAAGCTGCCGGGCAGGCGCGTGAACAGCACCCCGCACAGCACCACCAGCACCGCGAACACCACCATCCAGCGCGGCGCGTGCGAGATCGCGCTGCCGATGTGGCCGACGTAGGTGCGGCTCACGCGCTCGTACAGGCGGTTGAAGCCGCGCACGAAGCGGTTCTCCCTCTTCTCGCCGGGCGCCGCGTGCTGCTTGAGGAAGGTCGCGCACAGGGCCGGGGTGAAGCCCAGCGCCAGGAACGCCGAGAACGCCATCGCCATGGCGATGGTGATCGCGAACTGCTTGTAGATCTCGCCCGAGGCGCCGCCCTGCAGCGCGCTGGGGATGAACACCGCGGCCAGCACCACGGTGATCGCCACCACCGCGCCGGTGATCTGGCCCATCGCCTTCTCCGTGGCCTCCAGCGGAGGCAGGTGCTCCTCGGACATGATCCGCTCGACGTTCTCGATCACCACGATCGCGTCGTCGACCACGATGCCGATCGCCAGCACCATCGCGAACATGGTCAGCTGGTTGACGGTGAAGCCGATCAGGTTCAGGCCCAGGAAGGTGCCCAGCAGGGCCACCGGGATGACCAGGGTCGGGATGATCGTGGCGCGCAGGTTCTGCAGGAACAGCAGCATCACCAGGAACACCAGCACCACCGCCTCGGCCAGCGTCTTGACCACCTCCTTGATCGCGATCCGCACGAAGGTGGTGGAGTCGAACGGCGAGTACCACTCCACGCCGGGCGGGAACGTGGCCTGCAGTTCGTCCATGCGCGCGGTGACCGCCTCGGCCACCGCCAGCGCGTTGGCGCCGGGCTGCAGCATCACCGCCACCGCGCCGGTGGGCTGGCCGTTGAACTTGGCGTCGAAGCCGTAGCCCTGCGCGCCCACCTCGACCCGGGCCACGTCGCCCAGGCGCACGATCGCGCCGTCCGGGTCGGCGCGCAGGATGATGTCGCGGAACTCCTCGGGGGTGCTGAAGCGGCCCTCGGCCGCCACCGTGGCGGTGAACCCCTGGCCCGCCGGCGCCGGGTCCGAGCCGATCGAACCGGCGGCGAACTGCGCGTTCTGCGCCCGCACCGCCTGCAGCACCTGGGTGGCCGACAGCCCGTAGCCCTGCAGCTTGACCGGGTCGAGCCAGATGTTCATGGCGTACTCGGAGCCGAAGTGCTGGGTGTTGCCGACCCCGGGCACGCGCGCCAGCGGCTCGAGGATGCGCGAGGCGATCAGGTCGTTGAGCGCGTTGCGGTCCATCGACGGATCGCTCGAGCGCAGCCCGACCACCATCAGGAAGCCGCTGTTGGCCTTGGCCACCACCACGCCCTGCTGCACCACCTCCGAAGGCAGGCGCGGCGTGGCCAGCGAGACCTTGTTCTGCACCTGGACCTGGGCGATGTCTGGGTCGGTGCCGGTCTCGAAGGTCAGGGTGATCGACACCCGGCCGGACGAACTGGAGGTCGAGCTGAAGTACAGCAGGTTGTCGATGCCGGTGAGCTGCTGTTCGATGACCTGGGTGACCGCCTGCTCGGCGGTGCGCGCATCCGCGCCCGGGTAGGTCGCGCCGACGGTCACCTGCGGCGGCGCCACGTTCGGATACGACTCCACGCCCATGTTCAGCAGCGAGATCACGCCGCTGAGCGAGATCAGGATCGCGATGACCCAGGCGAAGACCGGGTGGTGGATGAAGAAACGTGGCATGGGGGCTCAGTCCCGTCCGGGCGCTTCGTCGCCGCCTTCGGCAGGGGCGTCGTCGCCCTCGGGCGCCGGCGCCGGCGCGCCGGGGGCCTGGCCCTGCGGCGTCCACGGCACCGGCGTGGCCGGGCCGCCGATCGTGGCCTTCTGCAGCCCGGAGACGATCACCTGCTCGCCATCCTCCAGGCCCGAGGACACGATCCAGTTGCCGCCCTCGGCACGCTCGAGCGCCACGTCGCGGCGCGCGACCTGGCCCTCCGCGCCCACGACCAGCACGTAGGCGCCGCGCGCGTCGCGCTGCACCGCCGCCTGCGGGATGGCGAACACGCCGCGCAGCTGGCCGAGCCTGGCACGCAGGCTGACATAGGTGCCGGGCAGCAGCCGGCGCTCGGGGTTGGGAACCACCGCGCGCAGCGAGATCGCGCCGGTGGCGGGGTCGACCACGTCGCCGGAGAAGTCCAGCGTGCCCGCGTGCGGGTGCGGGCTGCCGTCGGGCAGCACCACGTCCACGCTGGCGACGGCCTCCGGCGCGGCGGCCCGCGCCTGGCGAATGCGGTCGACTTCGCCCACGCCCAGCGAGAAGTTCGCGTACAGCGGATCGATCTGGTCGACCGTGGTGAGCAGGGTGGCCTCGCCCTGGCCGACCAGGGCGCCCTCGGTGACACGCTGGCGGCCGGCGCGACCGGCGATCGGCGAGCGTACGGTCGCGTAGCCCAGGTTGATGCGCGCGCTCTCCACCGCCGCGCGCGCCGCCTCGACCGCGGCCGCGGCGCTGCGTTCGGCGGCCAGGGCGTTGTCGAGATCGGCGGCGGAGACGTAGTTCTGCGGCGCCAGCCGGCGCGCGCGCTCGGCGTTGGCACGGGCGTTGGCATGGTTGGCTTCGGCCTGCGCGAGCGCGGCGCGCGCGGTGCCCAGTGCGGCCTGCAGCGGCGCCGGATCGATGAGGAACAGCACCTGGCCCTCCTCGACGTCGCTGCCCTCGGTGTACACGCGCTGCTGTAGCACGCCGGGCACGCGCGCGCGCACGTCGGCGCTGCGGTAAGCGGACAGGCGTCCCCCCACCTCCAGGGTGAGGGGCAGGTCGACGGCCTCGGCCCTGATCACGCCGACTTCGGGCGGGGGAGGGGTCTGGGGGGCCGGTTCGCCACCGCAGGCGGCCAGCAGGAGCAGCAGTGGGACACAGGCAGGCAAACGGCGCATGGGCAATCCCTGTCTGGCGGACGCCGTGGGGCGCCGGCCGGGTGTAGTAATTACTGTACCGCGCAGTATATGAGAGGGAGGTCAGGCGCACCACTGCCACAAGTCAGTCCGCCACCCGGGGGCGCCACGCAGGTGAGACTGGATCATGGAATGAATCCGGTTCAAAATCCGCCTCCCCCGCCCCGGCCACCTTTCTTGAGCACCGCCACCCGCAAGCAACGCGAATTCGCACGCCGCGAGGACCGGTTCCTCGATTGTGCGCAGGCGCTGATCCAGCGCGACGGGCTGCTCAACCTGCAGATGTCGCGCATCGCCGACGAGTGCGAGTACGCGATCGGCACCCTGTACCGGCATTTCGCCAGCAAGGAGGACCTGCTGGTCGCGCTGGCCGCGCGCAACTGCCTGGGCCGGATGGAGTTGTTCGAACGCGCCGCGCGCTGGCAGGGCCCGACCCGCGAACGCATGGTGGCGCTGGCGCTGGCCGACCTGGTGGTGCTGCGCGAGCAGCCCGAGCATTTCCGCCTGGCGCAGTTCGTGTGGAGCGACGTGGTCTGGGGTGCGGCGTCGGCCGCGATCCGGCAGCGCGCGCTCGCGGCCTGGGAGCCGCTCGGCCGCCTGGTCGACGACATCGCCGCCCAGGCGCGGCGCGACGGCGACCTCCCCGGCTCGTTCGCGCTGCCCGATGCCGCCCTGACGATCGGCCCATGGACCCTGTGCCTGGGCATGCATACGCTTGCCCAGCAGCAGGGCCTGCTCGACCCGGTCCTTGGCGACCCGTACCGCCTGCTCTTCCAGCACCTGCACTACCTGCTCAACGGCTATGGCTGGCGCCCGCTGCTCGACCCCGGCGACGGGGCGGCGCTCGACCGCCTGAACGAACGCCTGTGCCGCGACGTGTTCGACGTTCCCTGTCCCTATCCCGTCCAACCCGACCGCTGATCCGTTCCCCCAACGCTTCCCCCAAGGCTCCCCCATGTCCACTGCTTCCAGAGAGCGCAAGCCCCGCTTCGCGCTGCGCATGACCCTGATGCTGATCGCGACGCTGCTGGTGTTCGGCGGCGTGTTCGCCGTGAAGGCGATCATCGGCAAGCAGATGAACGAGTTCTTCGACAACATGCCGCAACCGGCGGCCGCGGTCAGCGCGGCCACCGCCACCGTCGAGCGCTGGAGCGACGACGGCGAGGCGGTCGGCACCCTGGTGGCCGTCAACGGCACCGAGGTCACCACCGAGGCCGGCGGCGTGGTGCGCGCGATCGAGTTCGAGCCC
This sequence comes from Luteimonas wenzhouensis, assembly GCF_007859305.1. Lineage (GTDB taxonomy): Bacteria > Pseudomonadota > Gammaproteobacteria > Xanthomonadales > Xanthomonadaceae > Luteimonas > Luteimonas wenzhouensis. The sequence continues at coordinate 47,424 of NZ_VOHE01000003.1, read as the reverse complement.
GGGCAGCCGGTCAAGGCCGGCGCGGTCCTGGTGCGCCTGAACACCGACAACGAGGTGGCCACGCTCAAGGCGCTGGAGAGCACCGCGCGGCTGGCCGAGGTCCAGGCCGAGCGCTGGCAGCAGCTGGGCAAGGACCAGCTGGTCTCGCTGGACGAGGTGCAGCAGCGCGTCTCGGCGGCCGCCAACGCGCACGCGCAGGTCGAGGCGCAGCGCGCGCTGATCGCGCAGAAGACCATCCGCGCGCCGTTCTCCGGCGAGCTCGGCATCCGCCGGGTCAACCTCGGCCAATTCGTCTCGCCGGGCGACCCGATCGTAACCCTGCAGCAGCTCGACCCGATCCACCTCGACTTCGCCCTGCCCGAGCAGTACATGGACAAGCTGCGGCCGGGCACCAGGATCCGGGCCACGGTCGACGCCCTGCCCGGCCGCGAGTTCGAGGGCGAGGTCACCGCGATCGAGCCGCGGATCGACCCGTCCACGCGCAACTTCACCGCCCAGGCCACCCTGGCCAACCCCGAGCACCTGCTGCGCCCGGGCGCGTTCGCCAGGGTCCGGTTCTCGCTGGGCGGCGAACGCGAGGTGGTGGTGATCCCGCAGACCGCGGTCAGCTTCAACCCCTACGGCAACGCGGTGTTCGTCATCAGCGAGGTGCCGCGCAAGGAGGGCGAGACCGACATGCAGGGCAACCCGCTCACCGGCAACAAGCTGGTCGTCACCCAGCGCTTCGTCCGCACCGGGGCGACCCGCGGCGACCTGGTCGCGGTGGTCGAGGGACTCAAGCCCGGCGAGCAGGTGGCCACCAGCGGCCTGCTGAAGCTGCGCAACGAGGCCGAGGTCACCATCAACAACGAGATCCAGCCGGCCGCCGACCCGGAGCCGCAGACGCAGAACCGCTGACGTCGGTCCCGCGCCCCCACCCCGACCCTCCCCCGCGCGCGGGGGAGGGGGAGTCGAGCCATGAAATTCACCGACATCTTCATCAACAAGCCGGTGCTGGCGATGGTCGTCAGCCTGTTCATCCTGATCTTCGGGCTGCGCGCGTTCTCCGAGCTCAACGTCCGCCAGTACCCGGAGCTGCGCAACGCGGTGGTCAACGTGACCACGGTGTACTACGGCGCGGACGCGGACCTGATCCAGGGCTTCATCACCACCCCGCTCGAACGCGAGATCGCCAGCGCCGAGGGCATCGACTACATGTCCTCGACCAGTTCGGCCGGCGTGAGCACGATCCAGGCCTACATCCGCCTGGACCACGACCCGAACGAGGCGCTGACCCAGATCGCGGCCAAGGTCAACAAGATGCGCGGCCAGCTGCCGCCCGAGTCCGAGGACCCGGTGATCGACCTGCAGCAGGGCCAGCAGATCGCGGCGATGTACGTGTCGTTCGCCAGCGAGACGCTCGACAACAACCAGATCACCGACTACCTCACCCGCGTGGTCCAGCCCAAGCTGGTGACGGTGCCGGGCGTGCAGCGCGCCGACATCCTCGGCGCCGGCACGTTCGCGATGCGGGTGTGGCTCAAGCCCGACCGCATGGCCGCGCTGCAGGTCACCGCCAGCGACGTGGCCAACGCGCTGCGGGCCAACAACGTGCTCTCCGCGGTGGGTTCGACCAAGGGCCAGATGGTCGCGATCGACATGACCGCGCGCACCGACCTGCAGAGCCCGGAGGAGTTCCGCCAGCTGGTGATCCGCGAGGAAGGCGGCGCGATCGTGCGCCTGGGCGACGTGGCCGACGTGGTGCTGGGCTCGGAAAACTACGGCACCTCGGTGCGGATCAACGGCGAATCGGCCACCTTCATGGGCATCTTCGTCTCGCCCGACGCCAACTCGCTGGACGTGATCGCCGACGTGCGCGCACTGTGGGACAACGAGATCGTGCCGCAGCTGCCCGAGGGCCTGGTCGCCACCATCCCCTACGACAGCACCGAGGCGATCCAGGACGCGATCAACGAGGTGGTGAGCACGATCATCGAGGCGGTGATCATCGTAATCGTGGTGATCTACCTGTTCCTGGGCTCGCTGCGCAGCGTGCTGATCCCGGCGGTCACCGTGCCGCTGTCGCTCATTGGCGCGCTGTTCCTGATGCTGTTGATGGGCTTCACCATCAACCTGCTGACGCTGCTGGCGATGGTGCTGGCGATCGGCATCGTGGTCGATGACGCGATCATCGTGCTGGAGAACATCCACCGCCACATCGAGGAGGGCATGTCGCCCTACGACGCGGCGATCAAGGGCGCGCGCGAGCTGGCCTGGCCGGTGGTGGCGATGACCACCACCCTGGTGGCGGTGTACCTGCCGATCGGCTTCCAGGGCGGGCTGACCGGCATCCTGTTCACCGAGTTCGCCTTCACCCTGGCCGGCAGCGTGCTGCTGTCGGGCGTGATCGCGCTCACGCTCACGCCGATGATGAGCTCGAAGATCCTCAAGTCGCACGGCGCGGGCGGCAAGGGCCGGCTCGAGGCCTGGCTGGACCGGAAGTTCGATGCGCTGCAGTCGGGCTACATGCGGCGCCTGCACGGCACCCTGGAGACGAAGTCGGTGGTCGCCGTGTTCGGCGCCATCGTGCTGGTCTCGTGCGTGTTCCTGTACGCCACCGCTCCCAAGGAACCGGCGCCGCTGGAGGACGAGGGCTTCGTCTTCGCGATCTCCCAGGCCGACCCGACCGCGACCCTGGACTACGTCGAGCGCTACACCGAGGAGATGTCGCGGATCGCCCAGGGCATTCCCGAAGTCCAGGACTACTTCCTGTTCAACGGCGGCTTCGGCGGCAGCGGCGGCGGCGCCAGCCCGATGGCGATGGCCGGCTTCGTGCTCAAGCCCTGGAGCGAGCGCAGCCGCTCGACCAAGCAGGTGCTCGAGCAGGACCTGCAGCCGCAGATCGCAGAGGTCACCGGCCTGAACACCTTCGCCCTGGTCCCGCCTTCGCTGCCCAGCGCCGGCGGCGACGGCGGCGGCGAGTTCATCATCGGCGGCGTCGGCGACCTGGCCCAGCTCGACGAACTGGCCGACGCGATCCTGCAGCGGGCGATGGAAAGCCGCCGCTTCATCTTCCTCGACAAGGACCTGAAGATCGACAAGCCGCGCATCGAGGTGCACATCGACCGCGACAAGGCGGCCTCGCTGGGCATCGACATGCGCACCCTGGCGGCCGACATGTCGGCGATGCTCTCGGGCGGCTACACCAACCGCTTCGCGATGCAGAACCGCTCGTACCTGGTGATCCCGCAGGTCCAGCGCAGCGACCGGCTCAACGCCTCCGACCTGCAGCACTACTACACCCGCACCCGCGACGGCGAGCTGATCCCGCTCTCGACCCTGGTGACGCTGAAGGACAGCGCGCAGCCGCAATCGCTCAAGCGCTTCCAGCAGCTCAACGCGGTGGCGATCACCTTCGCCCCGCGCCCCGGGGTGAGCAAGGGCGAGGCGCTGGCGATCCTCGACCAGGCCGCGCGCGACATCCTGCCGCAGGGCTACACCGTCGACTACGCCGGCGAGTCGCGCCAGTTCAAGCAGGAAGGATCGGCGATGCTGCTGACCCTGGCCTTGGCGCTGGTGGTGATCTTCCTGGTGCTGTCGGCGCAGTTCGAGAGTTTCCGCGACGCCACGATCATGCTGCTGACGGTGCCGATGGCGATCTGCGGCGCGCTGCTGACGCTCAACGTGCTCGCGATCGTGGGCGGGATCCTCGGCTTCGCCGGGATCGAGGCCTTCCCCGGGATGAGCATCAACATCTACACCCAGGTCGGCCTGGTCACCCTGGTGGGCGTGATCTCCAAGCACGGCATCCTGATCGTGGAGTTCGCCAACAAGCTGCAGATCAACGAGGGGCTGTCCAAGCGCGAGGCGATCGAGCGGGCCGCGGCGATCCGCCTGCGCCCGGTGCTGATGACCACCGCGGCGCTGGTGTTCGCGATGGTCCCGCTGCTCATCGCCCGGGGACCGGGTGCGGCCTCGCGCTTCTCGATGGGCACGGTGATCGCCTCGGGCATGACCATCGGCACGCTGTTCACCCTGTTCGTGCTGCCGGCGTTCTACATGTACCTGGCGCGCGACCACGCCCGCGACGCGGGGGCCGCGGCGGCGGCGGCGGAGCCGCAGCACGCGTGACGGAGCGGCGGCGCGGCCCGATGCCGGTCGTGCCGCCCCTCGATGGCGCACGGCTGACGGCGGCGGCACCCGGCGTCCGGGGTCGCGGCTGAAACCGCTCCTACAGCGGGAGCGCCAGGGCGCGCGCGGCGGCGCGGGGATCGGCGCCGTGGTCGAGCACGCCCAGGCAGGGTGCGGGCAGGGCCTCTCGCAACAGGTCGAGGTAGTCGTCCACGGGCTCGAAGCCCGGATCGACGCGGTTGCCGATCCAGCCCGCCAGGCGGCAGCCGTCGGCCTGGATGGCGCGCGCGGTGAGGCGCGCATGGCTCAGGCAGCCCAGGCGCAGGCCGACCACCAGCAGCACCTCGCCGCCGATCGCACGCGCGAGATCGGCATGCTCCAGCCCGTCGCCCAGCGGCGCCAGCCAGCCGCCCGCGCCCTCCACCACCACCACGTCGGCCAGCGCCGACAGTCGCGAAAACGCAGCCAGCAGCGGCGGAAGGGCCACCTCGACGCCAGCCTCGCGTTCGGCCAGCTGCGGCGCGGTGGCCGCCGGCAGTGCGAAGGGATTGAGGTCGGCGTACGCGGGCCGCGGGTTGCTGGCCGCGAGCAGCGCCAGCGCATCCTCGTTGCGCCAGCCCTGCGCGGTGTGCGCGCTGCCCGCCGCCACCGGCTTCATGCCCACCGCGCGCAGGCCGCGCCCGCGCAGCTGGTGCAGCAGCGCCACCGAGGCGAAGGTCTTGCCGACCCCCGTGTCGGTGCCGGTGACCAACCACGCAACGCTCACCACGCGCTCCCGCGCGCACGGTCCCGGTTCGCCCGACGCCATGTCCGCCTGCCTGCCTGCACCCTGTCTCCCGATCGCGCGCGGCGGCGCTGTTAGACTGGCCCCATGTTCACGCCCACCAGTCTAAGCGGCGACACGGCGCAGCAGTACGCCCAGCTCGCAGACCAGGCGCGCGCCTTGGTGCACGGCGAGCCCGATCGCATCGCCAATGCCGCCAACCTGTCGGCGCTGGTCTACCACGCGCTGCCGCGGCTGAACTGGGTGGGCTTCTACTTCTTCGACGGCACCGAGCTGGTGGTCGGCCCCTTCCAGGGGCTGCCGGCGTGCGTGCGGATCCCGCTCGACAAGGGGGTCTGCGGCGCCGCCGCGCGCACCCGCCGCACCCAGCGGGTGGACGACGTCGAGGCCTTCCCCGGCCACATCGCCTGCGACGCGGCCTCGCGCTCGGAGCTGGTGGTACCGCTGGTGCGCGGCGGCGAGCTGCTGGGGGTATTCGACCTGGACAGCCCGGATCCGGCGCGTTTCGACGTTGTCGACCAGGAGGGGCTGGAAACCATCGCCCGCATCTACCTCGAGTCGCTGCCATGACTGAACCGCTGAAAATGCGCAACATCGGCCCCAAGTCCGCGGCCTGGCTGCGCCAGGTGGGCCTGCGCACCGAGGCCGACCTGGTGGCGGTGGGCGCGGTAGAAGCGTTCATGCGAGTACGCCGGGCGGGCTTCAAGCCGAGCCTGAACATGCTCTATGCGCTCGAAGGGGCGCTGCAGGACTGCCACTGGCAGGACGTGCCCGAGGCCCGGCGGGCCGAACTGGTCGCGGCGGTGGAGGCGGCCACCGCCGAGCTGCCCCCGCCGCGCGGGCGTCCCGCCGCCGCCCCGGTGACCACCACCCACCACCAGGACGAAGGCGCGATGCCGGCGCCCGAGCTCCTCGACCGCCCCGGCGGCGACGACTGAACGCGCCCCGGCGCGTCCAGGCGCGCGCTTCCGGGCACGGGAGGCAAGCGCGTGCGATCCGCCCTACAATGCACCCGCTTCGAGGTGGCCCGCGGACGTTCGTCCAAGGGCTGAAACGGGAAGCCGGTGACGCCGGCGTCGCGATACGCGACACGGCCAGTCCGGCACTGCCCCCGCAACGGTAGGCGCGTCCAGGCCGCCGCATCCGCCACTGTGCCGCAGGCATGGGAAGGCGCGACGGCCGAGGCATCGGATGCCTCGCGCGCAAGTCCGGAGACCGGCCACGAAGTCCACTGGTTGCGACGCGGAGGGCGTCGCGGCGGCGATGCCGGCATGGATCACGCTGCGCGGTCCTTCGTTCGCGACTCCCCGTAACCCCTGCGCGTACGTGGGCGTGCGCGCGACGGAGGACTGCATGCGTCATTCCCTACCGGCGGCCATCGCCGCCACCCTGGTGTTCCTTCCCGTGCTGGCGGCTCCCGCCGGCGTCCGCGCCGAAGGCGCCGCCACCGACCTCGACACCGTGCTCGTCACCGCCAGCCGCAGCCAGGAACGCCTGGCCGACAGCCTGGTGCCGGCGCAGGTGATCGAGCGCGAGGAGATCGAGCGCAGCCAGGCGCGCGACCTGATCGAACTGCTGCGCGGCCGCGCCGGCATCGACGTGGGCAATACCGGCGGCCGCGGCAAGCTCAGCAGCCTGTACATCCGCGGCACCGAGTCCGACCACGTGCTGGTGCTGGTGGACGGGGTGAAGATGAACTCGGCCACCGCCGGGATGCCGGCGTTCCAGGACCTGCCGCTGGCGCAGATCGAACGCATCGAGATCATCCGCGGGCCGCGCTCGAGCCTGTACGGCTCCGAGGCGATCGGCGGCGTGATCCAGGTCTTCACCCGCGACGGCGGTGCACCCGGGCTGTCGCGCCACGCGCGGGTCGGCGCCGGCAGCCACGGCGCGCGCGAGGCCAGCGCCGGCTTCGGTTACCGCGGCAAGCGTGGCTGGATCGGCGTGGACGGCGCCTATGACGCCACCGACGGCATCAATGCCTGCCGCGGGTCGGACGCGTTGTTCCAGGGCTGCTTCGCCGACGAGCCCGACGAGGACGGCTACCGCAACACCTCGCTCAACCTGCGCGGCGGGATGCGCCTGGGCGACGCGCTGGTGCTGGATGGCCGCTTCCTGCAGGCCGATGGCGAGAACGAGTTCGACGGCTCGTGGACCAACCGCTCGCGGGTGCGCCAGCGCATCGCCGGGGCACGCCTGCAGCACGCGCCGGAGCAGGGTCGGGTCACGACGACGCTGGCGCTGGCGCGCAACGTCGACCGCTCCGACGACTTCCACGACGACGAGCCGCGCGCCAGCTTCCAGACCCGGCGCGACAGCGCCTCGTTGCAGGCCGACGTGCGGCTGGCGGACGCGCACCTGCTCAGCCTCGGCGTCGACCATCTCGAGGACCGCGTCGACAGCACCACGGCCTACGCCGTGTCCGGGCGCGCGAACACCGGCGTGTTCGCCGCCTACGGCGGGCGCGTGGGCAGGCAGCGCGTCCAGGCCAGCCTGCGCCACGACGACAACGAGCAGTTCGGCAGCCACGTCACCGGCGGCCTGGGCTGGGGCCTGGACGCGGGCAACGGCCTGCGCCTGACCGCGAGCCTGGGCACCGGCTTCAAGGCGCCGACGTTCAACGACCTCTACTACCCCGGTTCGGAGAGCCCCGGCCTGCGCCCGGAGGAGTCGGTCAGCCTCAACCTCGGGCTGGCGCGCAGCACCGCCGGGCACCACTGGGCACTGGACGTGTACGAGAGCCGCATCGACGACCTGATCGTGTTCGTCTATCCGCCACCGGACTACCGCGGCGTGGGCAGCAACGTCGACCAGGCGCGCGTGCGCGGCGCCGAGTTCTCGTTCGGCACCACCCTGGCCGGGATCGACGTGGCGCTGGAGCTGAGCCACGCCGATCCGCGCGACCGCAGCCACGGCGCCAACCACGGCCACGTGCTGGCGCGGCGCGCGCGCACCACCGGCCGGATCGACCTGGACCGCGACTTCGGCCCGCTGCGCGCGGGCATCACCGTCAAGGGTGCCGGCGCGCGCTACGACGATCCGGCCAACATCGTGCGCCTGGGCGGCCATGCCACCGCCGACCTGCGACTGGAGTACGCGCCGCACCCGGACTGGACGCTGCTGGCGCGTGCCAGCAACGTGTTCGACCGCGAGTACGAGACCGTGGCCTGGTACTACCAGCCCGGGCGCGAGTTCCACCTGGCGCTGCGCTGGCGCCCGGTGCGCTGACCTGCGCGGGCGCCGGTGGACGCACGTCCGCCGGCGCCTTGCGCGCGCGGACCTGCGCCGGGGCGGCGGGTCAGTGCAACACTGCCGGCGCCGGTCGCAACAGGCCGGCCGCGCCCGCCGGGCCGCGGATCCGGCGCAGCACCGAGACCAGCTCGCGGTAGCCCGCGGCCAGGTGCGCGAACAGCTCGGCATACGCGTCGCGCCCGGCGTCGGCCACGGCCTGGTAGGCGCCGCGGCCCAGGTCGACGAAGTAGTCCACGCTCACCCGGCGGCGCTGCGCCAGGTCCGGGAACAGACCCGCCACCAGCAGGCAGCGGTCGCCCACGTCGCGCAGCGCATCGGTGCGCACGCGGCCGACCTGCTGCTGCGCGTGCAGCCACTCCAGCGCCTGGATCCGCGCCAGCAACCGTTCATCGCGCTGGTGACGCAACAGCACGAACACCAGGTAGCTCTCCCGGGATTCGTCCAGCGCGTCGCCGCTGGCGGCCTGCGCCTCGCGGACCAGGTCCTGCCACAGCGCCGCCGCCGCCCCCTGTCGAATATCGCCCATCGTGTTGCCCTCCAACTTCCAGGCTTGCGCCTGGAGCCTAGCGCCGGTCGCGGCGCAGGTGTTGTCAGCAGGCGGGGGCGAGTGCTGACAGCGCGCGCTCGCCCGTCCTCAGGCTGGCGCCGCCACCAGCAGGCTGCGCAGGTCGGGGGTGACCGCTAGCGCCCCGGCCGCCTCCAGGTCGAGGTCGCGGTGGTAGCCGTAGTCGACCAGCACCAGCGGCATGCCCGCCGCCCGCGCCGCACTGGCATCGGTGTGCGAGTCGCCCACCATCACGCACTCGGCCTCGCGCGCGCCGAAGGCGTCGGCGAGGTGGCGCAGCGGCAGGGCGGAAGGCTTGCACTCGGGCAGGGTGTCGCCACCGACGATGCCGTCGAACAGGTCGTGCCAGGCCAGCGCATCGAGCAGCGGCGCGATGAAGCGCTCGGGCTTGTTGGTGCACAGCGCCACCCGCACGCCCTGCCCGCGCAGACCGTGCAACGCCTCCTCCGCCCCCGGATAGGCCTGCGCCTGCCGCGGAAGCGAATCTGCGTAGTGGTGCATCAACCGCGCGAACGCATGTTCGAACCCGGCCTCGTCGTCCGCCAGCGCCGATCCCGCGTGGCGGAGCGCGCGCCGCAGCAGCACCCGCGCGCCCTCGCCGATCCAGGCGCGCGCCTGCGCTTCGCCGACGCCCGCGTGGCCCAGTTCCACCAAGGTCCGGTCGAGCGCCCAGGCGATGCCGCCGGCGCTGTCGATCAGGGTGCCGTCGAGGTCGAACAGCACCGCCCGGGGAAATTCCTGCATGATCCGTGCTCCCTCGAGGACCGCGCAGTCTACCCGCTGCGCGCCTGGTCTGCCGCACACGACGCGATGGCGACGCGGGGGAACAGCTCCGGCTGCAGGTCCGGCTCGGCCGCATCACGGAAGTTGGACAGCGCCACGCCGGCCAGCCGGTAGCGGGTCGCCGGTGGCAGGCCCACGCGCTGCAGCAGCGACAGCGCCACCGCGCACAGGGCCTCGCTGCTGGCGGGCGGCACGTCCGGCGTGAGGCTGCGGGTGTGGATGCGGAACTGTGCGGTCTTGAGCTTGAGCACCACGGTGCGGCCGATGCGGCCGCCCTTGCGCACCGCGGCCTCCCAGGTCTTCGCCGCCAGGCGCCGCACGTGAGGCTCGAGTTCGCCCAGCAGCAGGTCGGCCTCGAAGGTGTCCTCGGTGGACACCGACTTGACCGGCTGGTTCGGCTCGACCGGACGCTCGTCGATGCCGCGGGCGCGCCGGTAGAGCGACGCGCCGAAGCTGCCGAAGCGGGCCTGGAGTTCGTCGAGGCCGAGTTCGCGCAACTGGCCGACGGTCTTCACGCCAAACTTCGCCAACTTGCCCTGCATGACCCGGCCCACGCCAGGGATCCGCGAGACCGGCAGCGGCTGCAGGAAGGCGTCCACCTGCGAGGGACGGATCACGAACAGCCCATCGGGCTTGTTCCAGTCCGAGGCGATCTTGGCCAGGAACTTGTTCGGGGCCACGCCGGCGGAGGCGGTCAGTCCGGTGCGTTCGCGGATCTGCCGGCGGATCGCCTGCGCGGTGGCGGTGGCGCTGGGCGAGGGGATGAGCGGCTCGGTGACATCGAGGTAGGCCTCGTCCAGCGACAGCGGCTGCACCAGTCCGGTGTGCTCGCGGAAGATCGCCTGCACCTCGCGCGAGACCGCCTTGTAGCGCGGGAAGTCCGGCGGCACGAATACCGCCTGCGGGCACAGCCGCTCGGCCCGCGCCGCCGGCATCGCCGAACGCACGCCGTAGCGTCGCGCCTCGTAGGAGGCCGCGCACACGACCGACCGTGGACCGCGCCAGGCCACCACCACCGGGCGGCCGCGCAGCGAAGGATCGTCGCGCTGCTCCACCGAGGCGTAGAACGCGTCCATGTCGATGTGGATGATCTTGCGCACGCCCGGTGGATTCTAGGCGCTCGCGCGCCGGCCCGGGCCACGCCTCAGCGGGAACCGCGGCGGATGACGCTGATGTGGCCATTGGGCTCGAGCACCGCCACCTGGATCTCGTCCACGCCGGGACAGCCGGCGGCGCGCATCCCCGCCTCGAACTCGGCCATGCTGATCGACTCGCGGCGCAGCACGTCGCGGAAGACCTCGCCGTCGCGCGCGACCAGCACCGGCTGGCCCTCGACGATCCGGTCGAGCAGCGGCAGGCGGGCCGACAGGAAGCCGACCAGCCAGTTCAGGCCGATGAGCACCGCGGCCACGATCAGTCCGCCCGGCAGCGACATGTCCTCGCCGATCAGCGCCCCGCCCACCGATTCACCCAGCAGCACCACGAGCACCAGGTCGAAGGGCGTGAACTCGCCCACGGTGCGCTTGCCCGACAGGCGCACCAGCACCAGCATCGCCACGTATACCGCCGCGCCGCGCAGCACCAGCTCCCACCACGGCAGTTCGAGCTCGAACAGTCCGGACATGACCGCGCCTCCTCCATCGCACGCCGGCATGCTCGCAGGCGACGGATGAAGACCGGGCAGCGGACGGCAGCCGCCCTCGCGGCAGGCCGGGCCACCCGGTCGATGCGGCGGACCTGAAGGCCGTTCAGGTTCACGGCAACGCCTGCGCGGCCGTGAGGGTCAAACCGCGGCGAGGGCACGGCGAACGCGGATCGCACGCAGCCAGGTGCGCACGGGCAGGGCACGCGCGAACGCGCCGGCCCGGAAAGCGGGCAATAAAAAGCCCCGCAGGCAGGGGGGGCCTGCGGGGCCGGGGGGAACGGGACTCGGGGAGAAGTCTTACGTTCCGGGATCTGCTCCAGGGGATGGGAGAGATCAGCGACAGACCTTGCATCTGTCGCGACCTATATGACCACCACGGGCATTGAGAGTTCGTGAAGAAATCGCCCCCACGACGGCAAAGTTCAGCCGGCGTTTACCTCGCCGCGAGGGCCCCGACGCCGATGTAACGCGGCTGGAAAAACCGGGCGGCGCCGGAAGTCACCGGCGCACGCCGGAGCTCCCCCGGGTGTGAGCGCTCACACGCGTCGCCACGGGCGATGCGGGCCTCAGTGTGCCTCGTCCCAGTTCATCCCCACGCCCGATTCGACCACCAGCGGAACACGCAGTTCCGCCGCCGCCGACATCCGCGCCGGCACCTCGGCCAGCAGGGTCTCGACGAAGCCGGCGTCGACCTCGAACACCAGCTCGTCGTGCACCTGCAGGATCATCAGCGCCCGGCCGCCCTGGCCCGCGAGCCAGGCGTCGATGTCCACCATCGCGCGCTTGATGATGTCGGCCGCCGTGCCCTGCATCGGCGCGTTGATCGCGGCGCGCTCGGCGCCGGCGCGCTGGGCCTGGTTGCCGCGCTGGATGAACTCCAGGTACAGGCGCCGGCCGAACACGGTTTCCACGTAGCCCTGCTCGCGCGCCTGCTGGCGGGTGCGCTCCATGAAGTCGCGCACGCCCGGGTAGCGCGAGAAGTAGGTGGCGATGTAGTCCTGGGCCTCGCCGCGGCCGATGCCGAGGTTGCGGGCCAGGCCGAACGCGCCCATCCCGTACATCAGGCCGAAGTTGATCGCCTTGGCCGCGCGCCGCTCCTCCGGCGTCACCTCCTCGAGGCGGCGGCCGAACACCTCGGCCGCGGTCGCGCGGTGGATGTCGGCGCCGGCGGCAAACGCGCCCAGCAGGCCTTCGTCCTGCGACAGGTGGGCCATGATCCGCAGCTCGATCTGCGAGTAGTCGCAGGCCACCAGGCGACGCCCCTCCGGCGCCACGAAGGCCTTGCGGATGCGGCGGCCGTCGACGGTGCGGATCGGGATGTTCTGCAGGTTCGGGTCGCTCGAGGCCAGGCGTCCGGTGGCGGCGCCGGCCTGGTGGTAGCTGGTGTGCACCCGGCCGGTGTCGGGATTGACCATCTCCGGCAGCTTCTCGGTGTAGGTGCTGCGCAGCTTGGCCAGGCCGCGGTACTCGAGGATCACGCGCGGCAGCTCGTGCTGGTCGGCGATCGCCTCCAGCGCCTCCTCGTTGGTGCTGGGCTGGCCCTTGGGCGTCTTCACCAGCGCCGGCAGCCCGAGTTCGTCGAACAGCAGCGCCTGCAGCTGCTTGGGCGAATCGAGGTTGAAGCTGCGCCCGGCCAGTTCGGTGGCCTTGTTCTGAGCCGCGAGCATGCGCCGCGACAGGTCGGCGGTCTGGCGCCGCAGTTCGTCGGCATCGACCATGACCCCGTTGGCCTCGATCCGCGCCAGCACCTCCACCAGCGGCATCTCGATCTCGCGGTACACCTTCTGCAACCCGGGCGCCTCGGCCAGCCGCGGCGACAGCGCATGGTGCAGGCGCAGGGTGATGTCGGCATCCTCGGCGGCGTAGCGGGTGGCGTCATCCACCGCCACCGCGTTGAACGGGATCTGCCTGGCGCCCTTGCCGGCCACCGCCTCGTACGGGAGGGTCTCGTAGCCGAGCAGCCGCCGCGCCAGTGAATCCATGTCGTGGCGCTGGCTGGAATTGAGCACGAAGCTCTCGAGCAGGGTGTCGTCGGCGTAGCCGCGCACCGCGATCCCGTGGCGGCGGAACACGTGCAGGTCGTACTTGCCATGCTGGCCGATCTTGGCCACCTGCGGGTCCTCGAGCAGCGGGCGCAGCATCTCCAGCGCGGTGTCGCGGTCGAGCTGCGACGGCGCGCCCGGATAGTCGTGGCCCAGGGGCAGGTAGGCCGCGCGCCGCGGCTGCGCGGCGAAGCTGATCCCGACCAGGCGCGCACGCATCGGATCGAGCGAATCGGTCTCGGTGTCCAGCGCGAACCGCCCGGCGCGGCGCAGTTCGGCGATCCAGGTCTCCAGGCGCGGGACATCGAGGATGGTCTCGTATTCGCCGGGTGCGGACAGGGCCGGATCGGGCGCTGGCGCGTCGCCGCCGGCTGGCGCGGCGTAGCGGGCGCCGCCGCGCGCGCGGGCCGGCTCCTTCTCCGCCGCGTCGACCGCGCTCCCGCCGTCCAGTTCGCGCAACGCCTGGTTGAAGCCGTAGCGCGTGTACAGTTCGCGCAGCGCCTCCACGTCGCGTTCGCGCAGGCCGAGGTCGCGCGGGCCCACCGGCAGCGCCACGTCGGTGCGGATCGTGGCCAGTTCGCGGCTGAGCGGCAAGTGGCCGAGCGCGTCGCGCAGGTTCTCGCCGATCTTGCCCTTCACCGTGTCGGCGGCGGCCACCACCCCGTCGAGCGTCCCGAACTGCGCCAGCCACTTGGCCGCGGTCTTGGGGCCGCACTTGGGCACGCCGGGGATGTTGTCCACGCTGTCGCCCATCAGCGCGAGCATGTCCACGATCTGGTCGGGGCGCACGCCGAACTTGGCCACCACCGCCTCGACGCTGTCCATCCGGCTGCCGGTCATCGTGTTCACCAGCTCGACCAGGCCCTGCCCGGGCGCGGCCTCGCGCACCAGCTGGGCGAAGTCCTTGTCGCTGGTGGAGATGGTGACGTCGATGCCCTCGGCCGCGGCCCGCAGCGCCAGGGTGCCGATCACGTCGTCGGCTTCCACGCCCTCCTCGCGCAGGATCGGAAAGCCCAGCGCTTCGACGATCCGGCACATCGGCTCGACCTGGGCGCGCAGCTCGTCGGGCATCGGCGGCCGGTTGGCCTTGTATTCGGGATACAGCGCCTCGCGGAACGTCGGCCCACTGGCATCGAGCACGAAGGCAGCGTAGTCGGGCCGTTCCTTGAGCGTGGCCCGCAGCATGTTGACCACGCCGAACAGCGCGCCGGTCGGCTCGCCCTGCGCGTTGGTCAGCGGCGGCAGCGCGTGGAACGCGCGGAACAGGTAGGACGAACCGTCGATCAGTACAAGCCTGGGCATCGCTCGATTCTACGCGCCCCGGCCCGGCCACGATTCACCCCCCCGGGGCGCCGGGGCCGCTTCCACGCGCGCCGCCGCTGCGAGCGCGCATAATGGGCGCAGCCACCACTCCCGGAGACCGCCATGTCCGCACGCCGCCTCCCGCCCCTCGCCCTGTCCGTGCTGCTGGGCCTGGCGGCCTGCGCCAGCTCGCCCGACCCGGCCGCGGTGGAGATCCCGCCGGGCGCCGAGGAAGTGGTGCGGACCGAGGCCAACGGCGACGTGATCACCGAGTACCGCGTCGGCGGGGAGTTGCGCGTGGTGCAGGTCAAGCCGCTGCGCGGGCCGACGTACTACCTGTACGTGCGCGACGGCCGGGTCATGTCCACCCGCGACGGCGACGACCCGCCGCAGACCTACTTCAAGCTGTTCGGCTGGTAAGCCGCGCCGTGGGCGATGCGCTCGACGTCGCCCTGGTCGGCTACGGCCAGGCCGGCCGGGTCTTCCACGCGCCGCTGATTGCGCACACGCCCGGGCTGCGGCTGCGGACCGTGGTGTCCAGCCGGCCCGGGCGGGTCCGGGCCGATTTCCCGGATGCGACGGTGGTGGCCGATCCGGCGGAGGCCTTCGCCGATCCACGCATCGACCTGGTGGTGGTCGCCACGCCGAACGTGACCCACGCGCCGTTGGCCATCGCCGCGCTCGCCGCCGGCCGCCACGTGCTGGTGGACAAGCCGATGGCCACCAGCCTGGATGAAGCACGGCGCATGGCCGAGGCGGCGCGGGCGGCCGGGCGCGTGCTCAGCGTGTTCCACAACCGGCGCCGGGACGCCGACTTCCTCGCCCTGCGGCGCCTGGTCGAGGGCGGCCACCTCGGCGAGGTGGTCGAACTGCACTCGCACTTCGACCGCTTCCGCCCGCAGGTGCCCGACCGCTGGCGCGAGCGCGCCGGTCCCGGCGCGGGGCTGTGGTTCGACCTGGGGCCGCACCTGGTGGACCAGGTGCTGCTGCTGTTCGGCATGCCGCTGGACGTGCGGGCCGACATCGGCGCGCAGCGCGACGGCGCGCAGGTCGACGACTACTTCCACGTGGTGCTGCGCTGGCCGCGCCTGCGCGCGGTGCTGCACGCGGGCGCGCTGGTGGCCGACAACCGCCTGCGCTTCGCGGTCCACGGCACCGGCGGCAGCTTCACCAAGCACGGGATGGACGCGCAGGAGGCCGCGCTGCGCGACGGCATCGCGCCCGGCGGCCGGGGCTGGGGGCGCGACCCGCGTCCGGGGCTGTTCACTCCCGCCGGGTCCGGCGGCATCGGGGCGCCTCGCGAAGTGGACGGCCCGCCGGGCGACTATCTGGCCAGCTACGTCGCGATGCGCGATGCGATCCTCGGCCGCGGCGCGCCGCCGGCGACGCTCGCGCAGTCGCTGGCGGTGATGCAGGTGCTCGAGGCCGGCCGCGAAAGCGCCGCGACCGGCCGCGCCGTGCCGCTGCCCGCGGCGGCGCCCGTCAGCGGACCACCAGCACCGGCAGGTGGCCGCGACTGACCACCGCCTGGGTCTGGCTGCCCAGCAGCAGCTTGCGCAGGCCGCGGTGTCCGTGGGAGGCCATCACGATCAGGTCGGCGCCGATCTTGGTCGCAGTCTCGAGGATCGCCTCGTCGGCCGGGCATTCGGGGACGTAGACCGTCTCCAGTTCGATGCCCGCGCGCGCCGCGCGCTCCCGGCCCTCGTCGAGGATCGCCCGGGCCTGGGCCTCCTTCTGCCTGCGCTGCTCCTCGCGCAGCTCGGCGCCCAGGGCCAGGCCGGAGGGTTCGGCGGCCATCATCGCCTGCCAGGGGTCGGAAGCGGTCACCAGCGTGGCCCGGGCCTTGAGCGCGGCCGCCAGCGCCAGCCCGGCGTCCAGGCCCTTGCCCGCCAGGGCCGAACCATCGGTCGCGATCAGGATGTGGGTGTACATCGCACTGCCTCCAGTTGAGGGGACGGTTTCATGGAACCACCGCCGTCGCCGGCCCGCATTGATCCAGAGCAGGGCGCGCGCGGCCTCACGTCCGCTTGATCCCGTGCCCGCCGAACGCCGCCCGCATCGCGGCCAGCAGCCGGTCGGCGTAGGCGTTGTCCTGCCGCGAGCGCAGCCGCTCGAGCAGCGCCTGGGTGATCACCGGCGCCGGCACGTCGAGTTCGATCGCCTCGGCCACCGTCCACCGGCCCTCGCCCGAATCCGGGACCCAGGCGGCGATGCCCTCCAGGCCGGGGTTGTCACGCAGCGCCTCGGCGGTGAGGTCGAGCAGCCAGGAGCGCACCACGCTGCCGTGGCGCCACAGCTCCGCCAGGCCGGCGATGTCGGGCACCAGGTCGGAGCGGCGTTCGAGGATCGCGAAGCCTTCGGCATAGGCCTGCATCATCCCGTACTCGATCCCGTTGTGGACCATCTTGGCGAAATGGCCGGCGCCGCTCGGGCCCACGTGCGCCCAGCCGCGGTCGGCCGCCGGCGCCAGGGTGGCGAACACCGGCGCCAGGCGCGCGGCGGGCTCCGCGTCGCCGCCGACCATCAGGCTGTAGCCCTCCGCCAGGCCCCAGACGCCGCCGCTGGTGCCCACGTCGAGGTAGGCGATGCCGGCCTCGGCCAGCGCCGTGTGCCGCCGCTGGCTGTCGCGGTACCAGGAGTTGCCGCCATCGACGAGCACGTCGCCCGGCGCCAGCAGCGGCCGCAGCGCGGCGATGGTGTCGTCTACCGGCGCGCCGGCCGGGACCATCATCCACAGCGCGCGCGGAGGCTGGAGCGCGCCCACCAGCGCCTGCAGCGAGTCGACGGTGGCCACCGTCTCGTCTTCGAGCGCGGCGCGCGCCGGTGGCGTCGGGTCGAACCCCACCACGGCATGGCCGCCGCGCCGCAGCCGGCGCGCCATGTTGGCGCCCATGCGTCCCAGGCCGATCATCCCCAGCTGCATCTCCACCTCCCACGGACGGTTGCGGATGCCCCCGGTCCGCACCATGCCCGGGATCCGGAGGCCGCGTCCAGTCTCGCCGGACCGGCGTGAGCGACGCGCGACCGGCCACCGCCGCCGCGCGCCAGGGCCGGCACCCATGCGCGGCGCCGCCCCCCCGCGGTCCGCCTCAGGCCTCCTGCAGGTTCGCGTAGGCGAGCACCAGCCACTTGGCGCCCGCGTCCTCGAAGTTCACCTGCACGCGCGCGTGGGCGCCGCTGCCTTCGAGATCGGTCACGACGCCGGCGCCGAACTTCGCATGCACCACCGATTGCCCGATCCGCAGGCCCGGCGCCTCGTCCAGCGCGGCGTGGCCCCAGTCGCGCCGCGGCCGCGGCGCGTAGGCCGGGCGCGACACCTGCACCCGCGGCCGCACTTCGTTGAGCAGCGCCGGCGGGATCTCGCGCAGGAAGCGCGAGGGCACGCCGTACATGTCCTGGCCGTGGAGGCGGCGCGCCTCGGCATAGCTGAGCACCAGCTTCTGCCTGGCGCGGGTGATGCCCACGTAGGCCAGCCGGCGCTCTTCCTCCAGCCGCCCGCTCTCGTCGACCGAGCGCGCATTGGGGAACAGTCCTTCCTCCATGCCGACCAGGAACACCAGCGGGAACTCCAGGCCCTTGGCGCTGTGCAGGGTCATCAGCTGGACCCCGTCCTCGCCGGCCTGGGCCTGGCCCTCGCCGGCCTCGAGCGCGGCGTAGGACAGGAACGCGACCAGCTCGCTGAGCTGCGCCGCGTCGTCCTCGTCGCCCCGGACGAAGCGCGAGGCCACCGAGACCAGTTCGTCGAGGTTGTCCACGCGCGAGTCGGCCGCGCCCTTGGATTCGTTGGTGTAGTGCACGCGCAGGCCCGAGCGCGCCAGCACGTGGTCGATCTTGTCCTTGAGCGGCAGCTCGGCCACCTCGCCGTCGAGCGCGTCGATCAGCGCGTGGAAGCCGGCCAGTGCATTGCGCGCCCGGGCCTGCAGCGCGCCGGCCTGCTGCACCCGCCGCGAGGCCTGCCACAGCGACATGCCCTGCCCGCGCGCCAGCCGCCGCACCTCGTCGAGGGTGCGCTCGCCGATCCCGCGGGCCGGGGTGTTGACCGCGCGCTCGAAGGCCGCGTCGTCGTCGCGGTTGGCGACCAGGCGCAGGTAGGCCAGGGTGTCCTTGACCTCGGCCCGTTCGAAGAAGCGCACGCCGCCGTACACGCGGTAGGGGACCTGTTCGGCGAGCAGCGCCTCCTCGAACGCGCGCGACTGGGCGTTGCTGCGGTAGAGGATCGCGCAGTCGCCGTGGCTGCCGCCGCCCTGCACCCACTGCGCGATGCGCTCGATCACGAAGCGCGCCTCGTCGATCTCGTTGTAGGCCGCGTACAGGTCGATCGGCTCGCCGTCGCCGCTGTCGGTCCACAGCTGCTTGCCGAGCCGGTCGGGATTGTGCGCGATCACCGCGTTGGCGGCGCCCAGGATGTTGGCGCTGGAGCGGTAGTTCTGCTCCAGGCGGATGGTCCGGGCGCCGGGGAAATCGCGCAGGAAGCGCTGCATGTTCTCGACCCTGGCCCCGCGCCAGCCGTAGATCGACTGGTCGTCATCGCCGACCACGAACACCTGGCCGGTGTCGCCGGCGAGCAGGCGGACGAAGCCGTACTGGATCGCGTTGGTGTCCTGGAACTCGTCGACCAGCAGCTGGCCGAAGCGCTGGCGGTAGTGCGCGAGCAGCGGCGGGTGGTCGCGCAGCAGTTCGTGTGCGCGCAGCAGGATCTCGGCGAAGTCCACCAGCCCGGCGCGGTCGCAGCGCTCCTGGTAGAGCTGGTAGCTGCGCAGCATCACGCTCGACCACTCGTCGCCGGCGGCCTGGATGTGCTGCGGGCGGCGGCCCTCGTCCTTCTGCGCGTTGATCCACCACGCAACCTGGCGCGGCGGGAAGCGCGCCTCGTCGAACTCCAGCTGCTGGACCACGCGCTTGACCAGGCGCAGCTGGTCGTCGCTGTCGAGGATCTGGAAGCCTTCGGGCAGCTTCGCGTCCTGCCAGTGCAGGCGCAGCAGGCGGTGGGCGAGGCCGTGGAAGGTGCCGATCCACAGCCCGCGCGCGCCGTGGCGCAGCTGGCCCTCGATCCGGTGGCGCATCTCGGCCGCGGCCTTGTTGGTGAAGGTGACGGCGAAGATGCCGTGCACGGGGACGCCGACCACCTCGTGCAGCCAGGCGATGCGGTGGGTGAGCACGCGGGTCTTGCCGCTGCCGGCGCCAGCCAGGACCAGGTAATGGCCGGGCGGCGCGGACACGGCCTCGCGCTGGGCCGCGTTCAGCCCGTCGAGCAGGTGGGAGACATCCATGCGCCCATTCTAGGCGAGCGCCGTCGCAGCCCCCCGGACGCCGCTTGGTTCAGGCATTGCGTTCGGGGACGATGGCCGCGGCCGGCGCCGGCCACGGGGTGCCGCGGTAGAGCAGGGACAGCAGCGGCGATGCCATCACCGTGGTCACCAGGGTCAGCGCGAACAGCATGGTGAACAGCTCCGGGCCGATCAGGCCGGCGTCATAGCCGATCCGGATCACGATCAGCTCCATGAGCCCGCGTGCGTTCATCAGCGCCCCCACCGCCAGACTGTCGCGCCAGCCATGGCCGCACAGCCGGGCCCCGGCGGCGCAGCCGGCCAGCTTGCCGCTGATCGCCACCGCCAGCAGCAGGGCGAACACACCCGCGCCCATGGCGCCGAACGCCTCCGGGGTGGCGTGCTGCCCGGCCACCGCGAACATCACCGGCATCAGCAGGCCGATCGCGAGCGGCTCGATGGCGCGCACGCACCAGGCCAGGATCCGGTCGTCGCGCGGCAGGCAGGCGCCGAACACGAAGGCGCCGAAGATGGCGTGCAGCCCGATCCATTCCGAGAACGCCGCGCAGCCCAGCAGGCCCAGCAGCACCGGCACCAGGGCCGAAGACGACGGCGCGCCGTCGCCCGCCGCCGGGCGCAGCAGCCGTGCGTACAGCGGCCGGAGCCACCGGAAGGCGACGCCCGCCAGGACCACCGCGCCCGCGGCCGTGGCGGCCACCGCGCGCCCCGAACCGCCCCCGGCCACGGCCAGCACCGCGGCCAGGAAGATCCACACCACCGCGTCGTTGACCAGGCCCGCGCCCAGCGCCAGCCGGCCCGGCGTGGAGCGGGCCAGGCCGCGGTCGCGCAGGATGCGCGCCAGCACCGGAAACGCGGTCACCGAGATCGCCGCGGCCACGAACAGGGCGAACGGCCAGTAGCCCACGCCGTCAGGGGCGAAGCGCGGATACAGCGCGGGGGCCACCGCCAGGCCCAGCGCCAGCGGCGCGGCGATGCCCACGCCGCCGATCGACACGGCCGCGCGCAGCTGCGCGCGGGTGCCGTCGGGCGCCCGCAGTTCGGCCCCCATGATGAACATGAACAGGGCCACGCCCAGCGTGCCCAGGCCCGACAGCACCGGCAGCGAGTCGGCCGGGAATACCGCGGCATGCGCGTGCGGCAGCCAGGCCCCGAACGCCAGCGGTCCCAGCAGCAGGCCGCCGGCCATCTCGCCGATGACTGGCGGCTGGCCGAGGCGGCGCAGCACCGCGCCGCAGGCCTTGGCCGCGGCCAGCACCAGCGACAGCTGCAGCATCAGCAGCAGGAGCGCGCTCAAGGTCCGCCCACCGCACGCATCCGCGCGGTCACCCGCCCGGGTCCAGCACGTCGATGAAGCTGTTGACCGAGAGGCGGCCCGCCTGGACGTCCGCCGGCGGCACCCGCCGGTTGTCGATATTGCCCGAATGCAGCGAGTTGCGGCGGTAGACCACCAGCCGGTTGAACGCGCCATCGACGCTGTCGATGCGCTCGAACAGCGCGGAGTCGCCGTTGATGTAGCCGGCGCCGGTCGCGTCCTCGCGCCGGCTCTCGTCCTGCAATGCCGCGAAGTAGCGGTCGCGCCGCGCCTCGTCCACGCGCTCGTAGCCGGTGGCGCGGTGGCGGTAGAACGCGGTGCCGCCCCACTCCCCGCGGAACAGGTAGTGCACGGTCGCCAGGCCGTTGTCCGCGGCCGAATCGATGTGCGGCACGCGCTGCAGGAACACCAGCCGTTCCGGGGGCTGGGTGACCAGCGAGAAGTGGCACATCGGGAACGCCAGGCGGCCGTCCGCGGGCAGGCCGAAGTGCTCGGCCAGCAGCGGTCGCAGCAGGCGTTCGAGGAAGGCCTCGTAGAACAGCGGCGCACGCAGCCGCAGGCCGGGGAACATCGCGCCCTGCGGCCGGAAATGCCCACGCGCGGCCTTGCGCACCAGGCGCTCGGGATCGGCCACCGCCTGGTCGATGACCAGCAGCGGCGCCTGCTCGACGCCGAGCCGGCGGACCTGCATCCGCATGCCCGGATGCGGCTGGATCAGCACCGCAGGTTCACTGCCGCAGCTCGCCGCCCACGCCGGCGATCTTGCCGGTGATGCGCGCGTGGGCGCGGGCCCGCTCGTACATCAGCTCCCAGGCCGACTGCGGCGCCTTGCAGTACTGGTCGAGGAACTGCTGGTGCGAGGGCATGGCCGCCACCGCCTGGCGGATCGGCTGGCGGATGCCGTCGAACAGGCGCTTGAGGTCGTCGTCGGCGAGGGTGCGCGCCAGCGGATGCCACGACCGCGGCTCCACGCCCTGGCCGAGCAGGCAGTGGGTCCACGAATCGAGCCGGAACAGCTCGTTCTCGCCCTGCGTCGCATGGGCGCGGTCGCGGAACATCTGGATCCGGTGCGCGAGCTCGTCGGGCAGCTGCATGTGGCGCACCTGCTGCCACATCGGCTCGTCGCGCTGGTTGAGGTGGTAATGGAGGATGATGAAGTCGCGCACGTGCTCCATCTCGGAGCGGCTGACATCGTTGTAGCGGCGCACCATCGATTCGTCGATGCCATCGTGGGGGAACAGCTTGATCAGCCGGGCCACGCCGCTCAGGGTCAAGTGGATGCTGGTCGACTCGAGCGGCTCGATGAAGCCGCTCGATAGCCCGATGGCGATGACGTTCTTGTTCCAGGCCTTGCGCCGGCGCCCGGTGCGGAACGGGATGATCCAGGGGTCGCGCAGCGGCTTGGCCGGGTTCTCCTTCAGCAACCTGGCGGTCGCCTCGTCGTCGGACATGTGCGCATTGGAGAACACGATCCCGCAGCCGATGCGGTGCTGCAGGGCGATCTTCCAGTGCCAGCCGGCCTCGTGCGCGATCGCCCGCGTGTACGGCACCGCCGGGCCGTCGGCCTCGGTCTGCAGGGCGACCGCGCGGTTGCTCGGCAGCCAGTTGTCCCAGTCCTCGTAGCCGGTCTTGAGCGCCTGCTCGCTGAGCACCGCGCGCCCGCCGGTGCAGTCGATGAACAGGTCGCCCTCGATCACGGTGCCATCGTCGAGCACCAGCGCTTCGATGTAGCCGGTCTCCGGGTGCTGGCGCACCTGCTCGATCCGGCCCTCGATCCGCACCAGGCCCTGGCGCTCGGCGCGCTCGCGCATGTAGGCCGCGTACAGGCCGGCGTCGAAGTGGTAGGCGTAGTTGACCCGCAGCCGGTCGGGCGACATCCCGCCGCTGGCCCAGCGGGTCGACCACTGGCCGGCGCTGCCGTCCTTGCCGAGCAGGACGAAGCGGTCCGCGCGCGAGGCGACGGTCTCCAGGCAGAAGTCGCCCAGCTCGGACTGCACACCGCGGCGGCGCGAGTCGAGCCAGAAGTGGTGGAACTCGCAGGCCCAGGTGTTGAGCCCGGTCAGGCCGAACGGGTGGAAATAGCGGTGGCCGGGGCGCAGCCAGTTCTCGAACGAGATCGAGAGCTTGAAGCTTGCCGCCACCGAACTCATGAACTCGCGCTCGTCGATCCCGAGCAGGTCGTGGAAGGTGCGGATGGTGGGGATGGTCGATTCGCCCACGCCCACGGTGCCGATCTGTTCGGACTCCACCAGCACGACCTTGAGGACGTCCTTGGGAAACTGGTGGGTGAGCGCGCACGCCGCGATCCAGCCCGCGGTGCCGCCGCCGGCGATGACGACGCGCCTGATCCTGCCTTCGCTCATGTCTGGTTCCTCCCCGGATGATGCAGTGAGCCGGCGACGCGCGCCGCCGGCGGGCGTCAGCGGTTGAGCCGGGCGATCAGCATCGCCCGCATCCGCCGCGCCATGGTTTCGTCCATCGGGCCGAGCGCGCCGCGCGCCGGCTCCGGCAGGTGTTCGCCGGCCCGCTCCGCGGGGCCGAACACGTAGTACTCGAAGATCTCGCGCCAGGCCTGCTTCTCGCGCTCGGGCCGGTCGCGGATCGCCCACATCGCGTGGTAGAGCGCGTGCATCGGCGTGGGGATCCAGGCCGGCATGCTGCTCCACCAGTAGTTGACCAGCACGTTGAACGGCTCCAGCGCCTGGACGTGGTGCCACCACATGCTCGGGATGAACAGCGCATCGCCTGCCTGGAGCTCGGCCACCCGCGCGTGGGCGAGCGCCTCGGCGAAGCGCGGATAGCGCGCCAGGTCCGGCGCGTCGAAGTCCACCACGCTCACTGCCTGGCCGCCGGGGGTGGGCTCGAGCGGGCCCGGGTAGAGGTTGTGCACCTGCGCGGGCGGGAACAGGGTGAAGCGGCGACGCCCGACCGCGCAGCAGGCGATGTTGTCGGGCGCGTCGTAATGGCACGAGGCGGTGACGCGGTTGCCGATCCAGATCGCCGGCGGCGCCTCCACGCCGTGGGCCGCGAAGTCCAGGTCGTTGGCCGCGCGCAGCCCCGGCAACACGCCGTCGACCGGCACCGAGGCCACGTAGTGGGTGGGTGGCGAGGGATCGTCCAGGTGCGCGGCGATGTCCGCCAGCACCGCGTCGAGCGTGCCGCGCCGGGCCTCGGTGTTGAGCCGGGTGAAGCCGTCCTGGTAGAACGGGCGCCCCCGGGTTTCGGGCGGTCCCCAGGAATACGGCAGCGGCCGGCCGTTGTAGTGCTCGAGCAGGTGGTCCATCGCCGCCCGCGCCGAGTCGCGTCCGGCCTGCACCAGGCTCCAGCCATCCACCAGCCCCCTGAGCACGACCGGTTCGCCGCCGGCCAGCAGTTCCGGCAGCGGCAGCTGGTCGGGCCGGCTGCCGCGGATCTCGCGCACGCGGGCGGGGGATGCGGCCATGCGCCTCAGGCCGCCGCGCCCGCGCCGTCCTGGGCCCGCAGCCGGCGCTGCTTCTCGGCGATCAGCCGGCGCATGTTGTAGAGCGAGGCAAGCATCAGGTAGACGCCCTCGAGCAGCCCGTCGCGATGCAGCGCGTGCAGCTGCCCGGCCTCGAGCGCGGCCAGGCGGTCGCGGTCGATGCCGTACAGGCCGGTGACGCGGGCGCCACGGGCCTCGTCGAAACGCACGTCCAGGTCCACCGGCTGGAGCAGGCCGAGCCGGTCGAGCGTGGCGAACATCGCGCGCGCCGCCGCGACCCCGTCGTGGATGCCCTTGAGCACGGTGATCACGTGGTCGAGGTAGGGGCTGTGCCCGCCCTTGGGCATGAACACCGCCACGCCCTCGCCGTCGCGGGCCACGCGCGGATGCTCCATGTCGACGTGCACGACCGGCTCGGGTTCGAGCGAGCCACCCGGCACCGGGTCGCGGAAGCCGATCGAGAACGGCCCGCGCACGACCGCGCCCGGCAGGTAGTTCGCGTTCCAGCGGTCTCCGTCCAGGAACAGGTTCTCCGATGCATCGAAGCCGAGCAGGGCCACCGCGTGGTACTCCGATTCGCCCTCGCCCTTCTGCAGGAAGATCGGGTACTCGCGCTGGAGTTCGGCGAACTCGGTCGGCCACACCGGGACCAGGCCGGCCGGGTCGCCCAGGCCAGCGCCGAAGCGGGTGTCCACGCGCAGGTCCTTGTGGACCACGTTGTCGAGCAGTTCGTGTCGCGCCATGTCGTCTCCGGCATTGGCCCGGACCGTGCCGGCGGTGTCGACCGCCGGCGTTCGTTCGGGGATGCGCCACGCGTCGTGGCGACCATTGCAATGATGCCCCCGCCGCGCGATTAAATCGAGGCGGCGCATGCGCACCGGCGCGGGGATCCTGCGTCGGCGGCGCGGCCTTCGCGCGCGAGCGGCCGGCGATCCATACGGACCGGCGTCGCGGCACGCGCCGGCCGGAAAAAAGGGGCCGTTGCTTTCGCAACGGCCCCGTCCTTCACACCTTCCTTGCCTTGGAGAGGTTCAGCTCAGAAGGTGTAGCGGACCGCCGCCATGTACCGCGGGCTCTGGTCGAGCAGGCGCAGCATCTGGAGGTTGGTACGCGCACGCCAGCGCACGTCCTCGCCGGTGAGGTTGATCGCCTCCAGGCCCACCGACCAGTTGTCGTTCAGCTGCTTGGTGACGCTGAAGTCCCACTGCTGGTAGTCCTCGACGTAGAACGGGTTGGTCGAGTTGCCCTGGTTGGCCGCGAACAGGTACTCGTCACGCCAGTTCCAGGCCAGTCGCGCGGTCCAGCCGTACTTCTCGTACATGAACACCACGTTGGCGGTGTCGCTCAGGCCGGTGAGCGCGAACTGCTCCACGCCGGGGGCCGCGGCATCGTCGATGCCCACGTCGCCGCTGACCTTGGTGTAGTTCGCCTGGATGCCGAAGCCGCTGTCGCCGAAGAAGTACTGGCTGCCCAGCTCCCAACCGTGGATGTTGGCCTTCCGCTGGTTGACCGGGCGGTTCACGTTGAACATGTACAGCGGGTCCTCGGCGATGCCGACGAACTCGCGGCCCGGCTGGCGCACCAGCGCCTCCATCGCGTTCCACTGCGCGTCGGTGCCGTCGTAGGCCGCCAGGCCGCCGGTGACGTCGGCATGGCGCTGCAGCGCCGCCGCCGTGAACAGGGCGATGGCGTTGGCACCGCAGGCGTGCGGGGCGGCGTTGGGGCCGACCTGGGCACGGCACGCGGGGCTGGTCAGGAACGCCAGCGCGGCCTGGGCGTCGGGACCACCGGTCGGGTCACGCAGGCCGTACAGGTTCTCCTGCACCTGGGTGTTGCCGATGAAGTTGTTGACGCGCTTGTCGAAGAACGTCAGCGACACGTAGCTGGCCGGGGCGAAGTACCACTCCAGGGCCACGTCGATGTTGTCCGACTCCAGCGGCAGCAGGCCCGGGTTCTGGGCGGCACCCGTGGCGCGGAAGCCCAACAGCACCGAACCGTTCGGCGCGGCGGCGGTCGGGCCGGCGTACAGGTTGCCGTACGGCGCGCGCGCGATGGTCTGGCTCAGCGAGAGGCGGCCCTTCAGCGAGCTGGTGAAGTCGATGCTGAAGTCCAGGTTCGGCAGCCAGTAGTTGTACTCGGCCTCCTCGGCGAACGGCATCTCCTCGGCCGACGGGGTGATGGCGAAGTCGTTGTCGCCGTTCCAGTTGATCGACTGCGGCACCTGGATCGTCGACACCGAGCGCAGGTCGGTCTGCTCGTAGCGGGCGCCGAGCACCAGGTTGTAGGGCATCGTGCCAAGCTGGCCGTCGAACTCCCACTGCACGTACGCGGCGCTGGTCTTCTCCTCGATGAGGTTGTCGTTGGCCATCACGCCACTGATGGTCGAGGACGTGCCGTAGAACCCGCTGGCCCACTGCGCCAGCTGGCTGGCGTTGCCCCACCACGCATTGTGCGGCGCGCCATCGGTGTTGTAGTCATTGAACATGCCCGAGATGTTGATCGGGCGGATCAGGTCCTGGAAGCCCGGCTCCTCGCCGACGTTATCCACGCTCCAGTTGCCGAGCACGGTCTGGTGGTCGTTCGAGGTCAGGCGGCGCATCGACACCTTGGACGAATCGACGCCGAAGCGCAGGCGGCTGTTGTCGAAGTCGAAGGTACCGTCGATGCGGCCCTGCTCGACCTTGCTGTCCTGGCGCGAGTACCAGATGCGCTGGATCTGGGTGCCGATCTGCTCCGGCGGGAACTCGGGGTTGACCACGCCGTTGACGTTGTTGAAGGCGTCGTTGGCGTTGGGCGACTCGGGGTACCAGGTACGGGCCATGATCGGCAGCCCGGTGTTGAACCAGTACTCCTGGGCCCAGTTGCCGCCGCAGTACGGACCGCCGGCGGACTGGCACGCGCTGGTGCCGGCGAACGAGAACGCGGTGACGCTGCCGCCGGTGATCGGGTCGTTCGGCAGGCTCTTGGTTTCGGAGCTGTGGGCGTCGAAGTTCAGGTTCAGCCGGTCGGTCACCTGCCAGTCGACGTTGAAGCCGATCGAGTCGAGCTTGTACTTCTGCTCGTTGCGCTGCTGCTCGTAACCGAAGTCCTTGGTGCCCACGATCTCGCGGATGTAGGTCGGCACCGCGACCGCGCCGCTGGTGTCGAACTCGATGCGCGAGAACGGACCCTGGTTGAGCCACTGGGTCTGCTCGCCGCGGTCCTCGGTGAGCTCGTTGGTCGAGTGGGTGTAGTCGAGGGTGAAGGTCACCGCGTCGGTCGGCGCGAACTGCAGTGTGGCCTGGGCGTTGACGCGCTTGCGCTCGAAGTTGGAGAACGCGTAGCGCAGGTCGGCCGGCACCGAGTACAGGGAGCCGACGGCCGGCGCGTTGATCACCTCGACGCGGTCGCCCCACGCCTCGGGGGTGCCGGTCCAGGGCTGGACGCGCCACTCGTTCTCGGTGGCCTGGACTTCGCCGCCCTTGCGGTGCTGGAAGCTGGTGCTCAGGCTCGCGCCCCAGCGCTTGTCGTCGCTGGCCCAGCTGACGATCGAGGACAGCTCGGGGGTGATGCTGCTGCCGATGGTCTGCGACTCGTCGGACATCGCCTTCATGCCGGCGTTGAAGGTCAGGCCGGACGGCAGGTTCAGCGGACGGGTGGTCTGGATGTCGACGGTGGCGCCCATGCCGCCGCTCGGCGCGTGCGCGCGGCCGGTCTTGAAGACCGTGATGCCGCTGATCGCCTCGGAGGCCAGCTGGGCGAAGTTGAAGCCGCGGGTACCCGCGCCCACGCCACCGGTGATGACGTCGCCGCTGGAGTAGGCGTCGGCACCCGGGATCTGGCGGCCGTTCAGGGTCACCAGGTTGTAGCCGGGGCCGAAGCCGCGCGCCGTGATCTGCGCGCCTTCGCCGTTGCGGCGTTCGATCGAGATGCCGGTGATGCGCTGCAGCGACTCGGCCAGGTTGGTGTCGGGGAACTTGCCGATGTCCTCGGCGCTGATCGCGTCCACCACACCGCTGGTGTCGCGCTTGATCCCCATCGAGTTCTCGAGGCTGTTACGCAGGCCCGTGACGACGATGGTGTCGAGCGTGGAAGCGTCCTGGCCCGCGGGCTGCGACTGCGCGACCGGCTCCTGCGGGGCCGGGTCCTGCGCGAAGGCGGGGTTGATGACCAGCATGCCACCCACGAAGGTGAACATGGCCTTCGACTTCAAACCCTTCAACTTATGGTTCATGGATTGTGTCCTCAGCACTGGATTGGAGCGAAGAAAAGCATGTCGCTGGCGCCAGGCGGCCGGTCAGTGACCACCGCCCGCGACAGTGCGGGACGTGAATCTGCACATCATCCGACTGCCCTCCCCGTTATCACACATGACTATCAGTAGGATTCCTTGACGACGCCCTCCTCCGGGCAACCGCGACGCCACTTGGCACGCGTGTCAAATCACCGCTTCAAACCGCCCGCTGCGCCGCCCGGCCGCTCCACCCGATGCCGCCTCCCGGCCCCGGATGGGACGCTGGACCTTGCCTGTTTCACGGAACCGGCCCGCTTCCTTGCATGGTTGTAATAGTTGTTAGCGCTAACATACGCGCTACGAATTGATAACATAGCGTTACGCAGGGTGTCACTTTGCAGTGCAGCAACGCTGCACGGAGCGCATGACAGCGCGGTCGTTTCCCTGGAAACGGCTGCCTGCGCGGCGCGAATGCGCAGGATTTCCCCGTGGTCCCCGACGCGCACACGCCACCGGCGCGCCTGCGCCGGCGTGGAACATCCCCTTCCTTCTTTAGCAGTTCCACACCGCCGCGATCAATGCCCGGCCGCGGCGTGCTCGCGCCGGGTGGTGCTGCCGGTCATCAGCTTGTCGGTGTAGGCGATGCCCATGGCCGAGAGGATGAAGGCGCCGTGGATGATCGACTGCCACATCACACCGGCCGGGGTCACCCGGGTGCACGTGGGTTCGGCCAGCGACAGCCCGCCGGCGACGGCCGCCCCATGTGCGGCCATGGCATCGATGAACTCCGCGCTGCCGCACACCGGCATCCCCACCTCGCCGGCGGCGATGAAGGTCTTGAGCAGGTGGATCGAGGAGATGCCGATGATCGCCATCGCCAGCTTCACCTTGAGCACGCTGGCGTTGACGTGGCTCAACCACTCGGGCTGGTCGGGATGGCCCTGCAGGCCCAGGCGCGAGACGAAGGTCTCGTAACCGCCCACGATCACCATCACCAGCAGGTTGGAGATCATCACCACGTCGATGAGCCCCAGCACCAGCAGCATGATCCCCTGTTCGTTGAGGCTGTTGGCGTCGTGCACCAGGTGCCACAGCTCCTTGAGGAACAGGAACACGTACACGCCCTGGGCCACGATCAGGCCGAGGTAGAGCGGGAGCTGGAGCCAGCGCGAGCCGAAGATCACGTAGGCGAGCGGGCGAAGGCCCTGGGGCGCGGCGGCGGTGGACATCGGCATGGGCGCGGGTCGGGGAGCGCGGAGGTTAAACGGCGCGCCCCGGCGTGCCAAGCGGACGCGGCGGCGGGCCAGTCCCGCTTCTGGACGCGCGGAGTCCTTGCTGCGTCGCAGCGGAAACGGCAGAAATTCAAAGGCTTACACGCGCACGACGGCAGTTTCCGGGGCTCTTGTTTGACAACGTTGTCAAGGCGCCTGTACAAGCATTCCGGCCCTTGCGCAGGGAGGCCGCGATGCGAGGAGAGGCGCGTCGCGCCATGCATGGGCCGGAGGCGGCCGGACCCGGGGTCCGGCCGCCTCCAACTTGTCCGGCCCACCGTCCACTCATCCACGGCAGCCCCATGACGACCCATCAGACCCGCTGGTCGCAGTTCCTCGTCCTGATCACCGTGTTCTTCTTCTGGGGCTTCGTCGCCGCCAGCAACGAGATCCTGATCCCGGTCTTCAAGAACGCCTTCGACCTGAGCCAGGCGCAGAGCCAGTACGTCGCGGTGGCGTTCTACGTGGCCTATACCGTGGGCTCGGTCATCTACTTTCTCACTTCCCGCGCGATCGGCGCCGACCTGCTCAACCGGATCGGCTACAAGAACGGCATCGCCGTGGGCCTGCTGGTGTCGGCCGTCGGCACCCTGCTGTTCTACCCGGCGGCCAACGCCGGCTCGTTCGGGCTGATGCTCTCGGGCCTGTTCATCGTCGGCCTGGGCTTCTCGCTGCAGCAGATCGCGGCCAACCCGCTGGCGATCATGATGGGCGACCCGGCCACCGGCGCGCAGCGCCTGACCATGGCCGGCGGGATCAACAACTTCGGCACCACGATCGGGCCGCTGCTGGTGAGCCTGGCGATCTTCGGCAGCGTGGCCGCCGGCGGTACCGAGGCCAGCATCGAGGCGGTGAAGACGCCCTACCTGGTGCTCGGCGCGGCGTTCGTGCTGGTGGCGCTGTTCCTGAAGTTCTCCTCGGTGCCCAACCGGATCGACCTGGAAGAGGTCGCCGCCGAGGAGGCCGAGGACGCCAGCAAGCTGGTGCACAAGGGCTCGGCCCTGGCCTATCCGCAGCTGGTGCTGGGCATGCTGGCGATCTTCGTCTACGTGGGCGTGGAGGTCGCGACCATCGCCAACCTGCCGGCCTACCTCAAGCTGCCGGTGGCGCAGGGCGGGCTGGGCCTGGACACATCGATGATCGCGCCGTTCGTGTCGCTGTACTGGGCCAGCCTGATGATCGGCCGCTGGGCGGGCGCCGCCGGCGCGTTCGGCGCGCCGCCGAACGTGCGCCTGGTGCTGACCCTGCTGCTGCCCTACCTCGCCTTCGGCGTGTTCCTGGCGGTGAACACCATCGCCGGTTACGCCGTGGCCGACTTCCTGCTCTACGCGGCGGTGATCGTGGTGATGGTGGCCGCGACCTTCGCCAGCCGCGGCAACCCGGCGCGGATGCTGCTGATCTTCTCGCTGTGCGGCATCGCCGCGCTGCTGGTGGGCATGCTGACCACCGGCATGGCCAGCGTGATCGCCTTCATCAGCGTCGGCCTGTTCTGCAGCACGATGTGGCCGTGCATCTTCGCCCTGGCCATCACCGGGCTGGGGCGCAACACCGGGCAGGGCAGCAGCCTGCTGGTGATGATGATCATGGGCGGCGGGCTGGTGAGCTGGCTGCAGGGATGGCTGGCGGACGTCGCCAGCATCCACGTGAGCTTCGTCGTCGGCGTGGCCTGCTTCGCCTACCTGGCGTTCTACGCCGCACGCACGCCGGCGATCCTGCGCCGCCAGGGCATCGACCTGGACCGGCTGGCCGCGGCCGCCGGCCACTGAAGCGCCCTGCGCCGGCCCCCGGGCGCCGGCGCGGGCCGGCGCCGCGGGGAGCCGCGGGAGGCCGCGGCGGCGGGCTTGCCCGCGCGCCGCGGCGCCGACGTTCAGAACCGGTAGCGCAGGCCAAGCATGTAGCGCGGGCCGGTCTGGGTGGCGAAGAACACCTGGCGCGCATCGCGCCCGTGCGAGCGCGCGGTCTCGTCGGTCAGGTTGATCGCCTCGGCGTGCAGCGAGAGGTTCTCGTTGACCTGGTAGCTGACGTTCACGTCCAGCTGGCCGTAGTCCTCGATGTACACCGGGTTCGGCCGCCAGCTGTCGTAGGTGCTCGACAGGAAGCGGTCGCGCCAGTTGTACGCCGCGCGCACCTGCCACGGTCCCCGGTCGTAGAACGCCACCAGATTGGCCGAATCGCTCAGGCCGACCAGGGCGAACTGGTCGAACAGGTCGTGATCGTCGTAGGTGAGATCCGAATCGACGATGGTGTAGTTCGCCGCCAGTCCGAAGCCGGTGCCGCCGAACATGTGCTGGACGTTGAGTTCCCAGCCGTCCAGCCGCGAGGAATCGCGGTTGACCGGCACCGTGATCCGGAACACGGCCAGCGGATCGCCCGGCTGGCCGGCGATCGTGCCCAGCGGCTGGCCGTCCTGGCCGACACCGGTCTGGACCACCCCCGGCGAGCCGGCATGGTTCTCGAGGATGTAGCGGCGCACGCAGCCGCGGAAGTCGATCGATCCCTCGCTGCAGCCCGCGGCGATGGCCTCTTGGAACAGGGCGCCGCCCACCGGCGTGCGCAGGTCGAACGCGGAGGTCTCGATCACCGAGGTGCCGATGTAGTTGTCGATGTCCTTGCGGAACCAGCCCACCGAGACATAGCTGCCCTCGCCGTAGTACCACTCGAAGGACAGGTCGAGGTTGCGCGACTCCAGCGGCTTGAGCCCCGGGTCGCCCTGGGAGCCGGTACCGCCTTCGTAGGCAGCGAACGAATCGATCGTCTGCCCGCCCTGGATGTGGTTCCACTGCGGCCGGCCGATGGTGTGGCCGTAGCTGGCGCGCAGCACCATCTCGTCGGTGACCTCCAGGCCGAGGTCGACGCTCGGCAGCCAGTAGTCGTAGCTGCCGCGCAGGGTGGTGAAGTCGGGCTCGCCGAACTGGACCGAGAACTCGTTGTTGCCGGTCCACAGCAGCCCGGTCGCGATCGGCACCAGCGCGCTGGAGACGACGTCGGTCTCTTCGTAGCGCACCCCGACCGCGACGTTGAGCGGCATCTCCAGGCCGAAGGTGTCGCTCCACTGCAGGTAGGCGCTCCTGGACTTCTCGGTGGTGCGGCGGTCGGTGGAGAAGTCGTCGGGCGGCAGGTAGGCGGCCTCGTCGCCGCCGCGCGCGGCGATCGCGGCGTCGCGCACGGCGAGGAAGTCGAACACGAAGAACTCGCCGAAGGCATCGCCGCTGCCGGGGAACCGGTCGAAGTAGCGGCTGATGTCGTCGCGGATCCACAGGTCGTCGGGGTAGTCCGCGGCCCCGCCGCCGAAGCCGCCCCAGTCGTCGCGCTGGGTGAAGTGGTAGGCGGTGCGGTTGCGCACCTCGGTATAGGCGACGCCGAAGTCCAGGCGCGAATAGTCGCCGAAGCGGAACGTGCCGCGCACCTGGCCCTGGTCGACCTCCGACTTCATGTAGCTGTTGCGGAACGACGAGCCGGTGACCATCATCTGGTCGGCGCCGACG
The DNA here is from genome assembly GCF_007859305.1 of Luteimonas wenzhouensis. GTDB lineage: Bacteria > Pseudomonadota > Gammaproteobacteria > Xanthomonadales > Xanthomonadaceae > Luteimonas > Luteimonas wenzhouensis. The sequence goes on along the minus strand of NZ_VOHE01000003.1, from coordinate 13,912 downwards.
CGGTCCATGCCCGGCGGCAGCAGCACCGACAGCACCGGGAAGTCGCCGCTGAAGTCGACGCTGGTCACGCCGCGCACGAAGGCGGCAGTGCCGATCACGTTGTTGGAACCGTACGGGCCGTCGGCGCCGGACTCGGCGCTCGAGCTGTGGTAGTCGAGTTCCAGGTCGAGCGCGTCGTTGACCTCCCACGCCACGTTGAAGCCCAGCGAGTTGTTCTCGTTCCTGGTCGCGTTGTACGACCCGGCCATGGCCAGGTCGCCCCAGCGCGGTTCGAACCCGGCCGGGCAGTTGTTGGCGTTATCGCTGCCGGCCCACTGGTCGGTAGCCGGGTTGTAGCAGCCGGCGTACTCGGTGTAGCGCAGCGGCGAGGCGGTCGGGCCGTCGGTCCACTCGGTTTCCGACGCCGCCTGGTTGAACCAGGTGGACAGCTCGTGGCGGCGGGCCTGGATCCGGTTCTCGGCATAGGTGTAGTCCAGGGTCGCGGTGACCCGGTCGTTGGGCGCCCACTGCAGCGTGGCCTGGCCGTTGGTGCGCTGGCGGCCCACCGAGTTGACCGCGTACAGCAGGTTCTGCGGGATCGAATAGTTGTCGTCGGGCCCGGGCGGGTTGGTCGCGTTGGCCGCCGGTTCGGGCGCGGCCAGCGGGTCGCACCAGCGCCGGCAGCCGTACCAGCCGCCAGCCACGCCGCCTTCGTTGTAGCCGAAGTCGCGGTCCTGGTAGCTGCCGCTGAGCGCGATGCCGAAGCGGCCGTCGGCGAAGGTCTCGGAAAAGATGCCCGAGAGTTCGCCGGTCCACTGCTCGCCGCGCATCGGGCCGGGCAGGTTGCCCACCGACCCATCGTGCACCGCCTTGAGGCCGACGCTGGCCAGGGTGCCGGTGTCGAGCGGGCGTGCGGTGCGGATGTTGATGGCCGCGCCGATGCCGCCGGTGGGCGTCGCCGCGCGGCTGGTCTTGTAGACCTCCACCGCCGAGACCGACTCGGAGGCCAGGTTGGCGAAGTCGAAGGCGCGCGAGTTCGAGGCGTTGGTCGCCTCGATGCTCGAGGCCGGCATCTGCCGTCCGTTGAGCAGGACCAGGTTGAAGTCGGGCCCCACCCCGCGCACCGTGACCCGCGAGCCCTCGCCCATGGAGCGGTCGATCGACACGCCGCTGATGCGCTGGAGCGATTCGGCCAGGTTGGTGTCGGGGAACTTGCCGATGTCCTCGGCGACGATGCCGTCGACGATGCCCTGGCCGTCGCGCTTGAGGTTCATCGACGATTCGAGGCTGGCGCGGATGCCGACCACGACGATCGTGTCGAGCGTGTCCGCTTCGTCGGCCGGGGTGGCGGGGCCGGTGGCCTGGTCCTGCGCCTGTGCCTGTGTTGCGAGCGACGCCAGCGCAAGGAACAGCGCGGACGCCAGCATGCGCCGCCGGGGCGCTGCGTGCGAGTGTGTCATGAACCTTCCCTCTCCCAAGGTCGTCACGAACGGTTGAGTTGTCTGCGCGGCGCTTCGGCCGGCGGGCGCATTAGGTGCGGAAGCTGACAGCGTTGTCAACCGGAATCGGATGGTAGCGTTACCATTCGGCCGGCGCCGTGCGTGCCCCCGCCAGGATGCGGCATTGCAGCAACGCTGCTGCGGTCGGGCCGTGGCCAGCGCACGCGCAGGCGGCCGGGCGGATCAGGGCCTGGGGCCGGTCGAGCGCCGCAGCTGCAGAGTGTAGGGAACGGTGACCAGGCCACCCTGCCCTTGGCCGCGGATCTCCTTGAGCAGCTCCAGCCCGGCCAGCCGGCCCATTTCCCGCGTCGGCTGCCGGACCGTCGTCAGCGACGGATAGATGTGGCGCGCGATCGGCGTGTCGTCGAATCCGCACACCGAGACGTGCCTGGGCACCGACAGCCCGCGTTCGCAGATCGCGCCGATCGCGCCGGCCGCCATGTCGTCGTTGGCGGCGAAGATCGCGGTCGGCGGGTCCGGCAGCTCGAGCAGGCGGTTGGTCGCCTCGAACCCCGAGTCGTAGGAGAAACCGCCATCGACCACCAGGGCCGGGTCGCATTCGATGCCGGCGCGCGCCAGGCCGTCGAGGTAGCCGGCCAGGCGCCATTCGCTCGCGCCGTGCGCGGGGTGGCCCTTGATGTGGGCGATCCGGCGGTGCCCCAGCCCGGCCAGGTGGGCGATCATCTCGACCACCGCGCTGCACTCGTCGACCACCACGCCAACGCGGCGGTTGGCCTCGCGCGGGGAAATGCTCGACCACGGGATCCCGAGTTCGTCCAGCCGCGCCAGCAGCGCCGCGTCGTCGGTGATCGGCGGAGTCAGCACCACGCCGTCCAGGCGCGACTGCAGCACCAGCGCCTCCACCTTGGACACGATGTCCTTGGCGTCGTAGGTCACCGGCGCGAGCATCAGGTTGTAATGCTGGGCCTGGCAGGCGTCGAGCACGCCGAGCTCGACTTCCATCAGGTAGTTGCTCGACGGGTTGTCGTAGAGCATCGCGACCAGGTAGGAGCGGCGTCCGGCCAGCACGCGCGCCGACGGGTGCGGGCGGTACTGCAGGCGCTCGACCACCGCGCGCACCCGCTCGCGGGTCGCATCCGAGACATTGGGCTCGTCGTTGAGCACGCGCGAGACGGTCTTCATCGACACGCCCGCCTCCGCCGCCACGTCCTCGATGCGTACCCGTCCCATTGGCCTGCCGGTCCTCCGCTGCACGGCCGGGGATTCTGCCAGAGGCGCGGGCCGGGCATGCCGCGGGGCCACGGGCTTGCGCGCGTCATCGCGTTGCGGTGCCATCTGCTCCTCCGGGAACCGGGCGGCACGCTTGTGCTGTGCAGCAAGCATCGCCGCCAAAGACCGGGTATGGTGCACATTCTGACAACGCTGTCATGTCGCGACGCGCCATTGGCCCTGCGGCAGCGCGGCCGGCACACGCCACGAGGGGAACCGACGTCCATGAGTACATCCTGCGCCTTCCTGTCCGCTTCGCGCCTGGCCGCGGGCCTGGCCGCGACGCTGCTGCTGGCCGCCTGCGGCGGCGACCGCCCGGCGGCCGCCGACGCATCGCGGGACGCCGCCGCTGCGACCGAAGCCGGCGCGATCGACCCGGCCAACTGGCCACAGCCGCAGTGGCCGTTCGCGGAAGATCCCGAACTCGAGCGCAAGGTCGACGAGTTGCTGGCCTCGATGACGCTCGAGGAGAAGGTCGGCCAGATCATCCAGGGCGACATCGCCAGCACCACGCCCGAGGACGTGCGCAAGTACCGGCTCGGCTCGATCCTGGCCGGCGGCGGCTCCGACCCGGGCGGCAAGTACAACGCCAGGCCGGAGGAATGGCTGGCGCTGGCCGACGCGTTCTGGGAAGCGTCGATGGACACCAGCGGCGGCGGCAAGGCGATCCCGGTGATCTGGGGCATCGACGCGATGCACGGCCAGAGCAACATCGTCGGCGCCACCCTGTTCCCGCACAACATCGGCCTGGGCGCCACGCGCAACCCCGAACTGCTGCGCGAGATCGCGCGCATCACCGCGATCGAGACCCGCACCACCGGCATGGAATGGACCTTCGCGCCCACCGTGGCGGTGCCGCAGGATGACCGTTGGGGGCGGGCCTACGAAGGCTATTCGGAGGACCCGGAGCTGGTGGCCAGCTTCGCCGGCGTGTTCGTCGAGGGCCTGCAGGGCAAGCCCGGCACGCCCGAGTTCCTCGACGACCACCACGTGATGAGTTCGGTCAAGCACTACCTGGGCGATGGCGGCACCGACGGCGGCCGCGACCAGGGCGACAACACCGCCACCGAGGCGCAGCTGCGCGACATCCACGCCGCCGGCTACGTGCCCGCCATCGCCGCCGGCGCGCAGGCGGTGATGGCCTCGTTCAACAGCTACCACGGCCGGAAGATGCACGGCCACAAGCCGCTGCTCACCGACGTGCTCAAGGAGCGCATGAACTTCGGCGGCTTCGTGGTCGGCGACTGGAACGGCCACGGCCAGGTCGAGGGCTGCACCACCACCGACTGCCCGCAGACCTTCAACGCCGGGCTCGACATGGCGATGGCGCCCGACAGCTGGAAGGGCCTGTACGAGTCCACCCTGGCCCACGTCAAGGCCGGCACCATCCCGATGGAGCGGCTCGACGACGCGGTGCGCCGCATCCTGCGGGTGAAGTTCCGCGCCAACCTGTTCGACAAGCCCAAGCCCTCCGAGCGTGCGCTGGGCGGGAAGTTCGAGCTGCTTGGTGCGCCCGAGCACCGCGCGGTCGCGCGCCAGGCGGTGCGCGAGTCGCTGGTGCTGCTGAAGAACCAGGGCGGGATCCTGCCGCTGTCGCCGAAGCAGAACGTGCTGGTGGCCGGCGACGGCGCCGACAACATGTCCAAGCAGACCGGCGGCTGGACCCTCACCTGGCAGGGCAGCGACACCCGGCGCGAGGATTTCCCGAACGCCGACACGATCTGGGACGGCATCCGCGCCCAGGTCGAGGCCGCGGGCGGCCGCGCCGAGCTGGCGGTGGACGGTGCGTACAAGCGCAAGCCCGACGTCGCGATCGTGGTGTTCGGCGAGGAGCCCTACGCCGAGTTCCAGGGCGACCTGTCCGACCTGATGTTCAAGTCCGGAAAATCCGGCGACCTGGAGCTGATCCGGAAGCTCAAGGCCGACGGCATCCCGGTGGTGGCGGTGTTCCTGAGCGGGCGCCCGCTGTGGCTCAACCGCGAGATCAACGCCGCCGACGCCTTCGTCGCGGCCTGGCTGCCGGGCTCGGAGGGCGGCGGCGTGGCCGACGTGCTGTTGCGCGGCGCCGACGGCGAGCCGCAGTACGACTTCAAGGGCAAGCTGAGCTTCTCCTGGCCGCGGCGCGCCGACCAGTACCTCAACAACCACGGCCAGGAGGGCTACGACCCGCTGTTCCCGTTCGGCTACGGGCTGAGCTACGCCGACGACGGGGACCTGGCGCCGCTGTCGGAGGACCCGGGCGTGGATCCCGAGGCGGGCGGCGGCAACACCTGGTTCGAGCGCGGCGTGCCGGCCGCCGGGTTCAGCCTGCGCCTGGTCGGCGCCGACGACGACGCGGTCGAGGTGACCCAGCCCACCGGTTCCAGCCGCGACGGTGCGCTGCAGATGACCGCGATCAACCACGAGGTGCAGGAAGGCGCGCGCCTGTTCGCCTGGTCTGGCCCGGCCGCGGTGCGGGTGGTGTCGCCCGAACCGCTGGACCTGACCCGTGAAACCAACGGCGACGTGCCGGTGGTGTTGCAGCTGCGCGTGGACGCGCTGCCCGACGGCGGCAAGGCCTGGCTGGGCGCCGGCTGCGGCGCGGGCTGCGGCAGCGAGGTGGAGATCGGCGATGCGCTCGCCGGCCTGCCGCACGGCGAGTGGACCCGCCTGGCCGTGCCGCTCAAGTGCCTGCGCCTGTACGGCGCCGACACCGGCCGGCTGGACGTGCCGTTCCAGCTGCGCAGCGAGGCGGGCGCGAAGATCGCGCTGGCGCGGGCGGCGGCCAGCACCGAGTACGACTACCTGGTCACCTGCCCGACCAGCTGAGCAGTCTCCTCCGCCGGGGCGTGCCGACCATGGACTGGCCGCCCCGGTATTTTCCCGTCGCATCGCACGCGGCCCGGGTTTCGGCCCGGGCCGCGTGCATCCTGGGGGATGACGCCCGCTTCCGGCGGCAGTGCCTACACTGGGGAAAGTCCCGAACGGAGCTGTCCCCATGATCGACCTCTACTACTGGCCCACGCCCAACGGCCACAAGATCACCCTGCTGCTCGAGGAACTGGCCGAGGCCGGCGCGCCGCTGGAATACCGCGTCCACGGCGTCGACATCGGCAACGGCGACCAGTTCAAGCCGGAATTCCTGGCAATCTCGCCCAACAACAAGATGCCGGCCATCGTCGACCACGCGCCGGCCGACGGCGGCGCGCCGCTGAGCGTGTTCGAATCCGGCGCGATCCTGCTCTACCTGGCCGGGAAGACCGGACGCTTCCTGCCAACCGACCTGCGTGGCCGCACCGCGACCCTGGAGTGGCTGTTCTGGCAGATGGCCGGGCTCGGGCCGATGACCGGGCAGTACGGGCATTTCCACGTGTACGCGCCCGAGCCGATCGAGTACGCGCAGACCCGTTACGCCAACGAGGCCAACCGCCTGCTCGGCGTGCTCGACAGGCGGCTGGCGGGGCGCGCCTTCGTCGCCGGCGACGAGTACACGATCGCGGACATGGCGATCTACCCGTGGATCGGGGTCTACGACAAGGCGCCCATTGACATGGCGCCCTACCCCGAGGTGCGGCGCTGGCACGCCGCCATCCGGGCGCGGCCGGCGACCGCGCGCGCCTACGCGCTGGCGAAGCAGGTCAATCCCGACGCGGGCAAGCCGATGAGCGACGAGCAGAAGAAGCTGCTGTTCGGGATCGAGCCGAAGCGGTGAAGCGGTGAGGCGCGGACGGGTGCGCTGGCCCGACCGGGCCTGGCCCCCACGTTCCGGTTCACCTCTTCGGACGGGCCGCAGCGCCCCAGGGCGGGAGGGTGCGCCGCTCGGTCGGACGTCCGTGTCCGACTCGCGGCCGCGGCACATCCGTGTGCCGCTCGCACCCTCCCGCCCCGGGTCACTGCGGCATCGCTGCGGTGCGTTTCCAGGCTACGGCAGGTGAAGAACCGGGGGCGCGTGCGGCCTGTGATGGACGCGCTCTCCGGGCGCCCGTCGCGAGGGCTGGCAGGAGTGGCCGAGGGCACGCATGACCACGCGCACCCGTCGCCCGCGCCGCGTCCGGGTACGATGTCGACCATTCCATTCCGACGGGAACGCCGCTCCATGCGCCTGACCGTGCTGATCGCCGCACTCGCCTTCGCCGCCATGCCCGCACTCGCCAATCCGCCCGCGCCGGGCAAGCTCACCCTCGAAGCCATCACCGGCGACGCCCCGCTGTCGGGGCCGACCCTGATGAAGCCGCAGATCGCGCCCGACGGCTCGCGCGTCACCTTCCTGCGCGGGCGCGACGACGACCGCAACCGGCTCGACCTGTGGGAGTACCACGTCGCCAGCGGGCAGACCCGGATGCTGGTCGATTCGAGCGTGGCGCTGCCCGGCGAGGAGACCCTGAGCGACGAGGAGAAGGCGCGCCGCGAGCGCCAGCGCATCGCCGGGCTCTCGGGCATCGTCGACTACCAGTGGTCGCCCGACTCCAAGCGCCTGCTGTTCCCGCTCGGCGGCGAGCTCTACCTGTACGACCTGGAGCGCGGGGGCGCCGACGCGGTGCGCAAGCTCACCTCCGGCGAAGGCTTCGCGACCGATCCGAAGATCTCGCCGCGCGGCGGCTTCGTCAGCTTCATCCGCGCCCGCGACCTGTGGGTGATCGACCTGGCCACCGGCCGCCAGCTGCGACTGACCTCCGACGCCAGCGACACCGTCGCCAACGGCGTGGCCGAATTCGTCGCCGACGAGGAGATGGATCGCCACACCGGCTACTGGTGGGCGCCGGACGACTCGGCGATCGCCTTCGCCCGCATCGACGAATCGCCGGTGCCGCTGGTGCGCCGCTACGAGGTGTACGCCGACCGCACCGAGGTCGTCGAACAGCGCTACCCGGCCGCGGGCGAGGCCAACGTGCGGATCCAGCTGGGCGTCATCGCCCCGCGCGCGGGCGCGCGCCCGAAGTGGATCGACCTCGGTCCCGATCCGGACATCTACCTGGCGCGCGTGGACTGGCGCGATCCGCAGCGCCTGACCTTCCAGCGCCAGAGCCGCGACCAGCAGCGCCTGGACCTGGTCGAGGCGGACCTGGCCACCGGCCGCCAGCGCATCCTCGTCACCGAAACCGCGGACACCTGGGTGCCGCTGCACAACAGCCTGCGCTTCCTGGCCGACGGCCGCTTCATCTGGTCGTCCGAGCGCAGCGGTTACCAGCACCTCTACCTCGCGTCGGAGGACGGCTCGCGCCTCGAGCCGATCACCAGCGGCCCGTGGCCGGTGGACGAGCTGCTCGCGGTCGACCAGGCACGTGGCCTGGTGTACTTCAGCGCCGGCGCACGCGCCGTGGAAGGCGCCGCGCCGGACGCGGCTGCGACCCAGCGCCACGTCCACGTGGTACCGCTCGAAGGCGGCCGGGTCCGCACCCTGTCGCGCGAGGACGGCGTGCACAACGCGAGCTTCGCGCGCAATGCCAGCGTCTACGTCGACAGCTGGTCCAGCACCACCACGCCGCCGCAGGTCGTGCTGCACGACGCCGACGGGCGCCTGATCGCCAACCTGCTGCCCAACGACCTGGACGATCCGGCGCACCCCTACGCGCCCTACCGCGCCGCGCACCTGCCGACCGAATTCGGCACCCTCACCGCGGCCGACGGCACCACCCCGCTGCACTACAGCCTCATCCGGCCGGCCGGCTTCGATCCGTCCCGCAAGTACCCGGTGGTCGTGCATGTGTACGGCGGTCCGGCGGCGCAGACGGTGCTCGACGCCTGGCCGGGGCGTTCGGACGCGTTCTTCAACCAGTACCTGGCGCAGCAGGGCTACGTGGTGTTCTCGCTCGACAACCGCGGCACGCCGCGGCGCGGGCGCGAGTTCGGCGGCGCGCTGTACGGTCGCCAGGGCACGGTGGAGGTCGACGACCAGCGCAAGGGCGTGGAGTGGCTGCGCGCGCAGCCGTGGGTGGACGGCGATCGCATCGGCGTGCACGGCTGGTCGAACGGCGGCTACATGACCCTGATGCTGCTGGCGCGCGCGCCCGACGACTACGCCTGCGGCATCGCCGGCGCGCCGGTGACCGACTGGGCGCTGTACGACACCCACTACACCGAGCGCTACATGGGCCTGCCCGACGCGAACCCCGACGGCTACGCGGCCGCGCGCGTGCTCGCGCACTCGGCCAGCATCCGGCCGGGCGCGCTGCTGCTGGTGCACGGCATGGCGGACGACAACGTGCTGTTCAGCAACTCCACCGCGCTGATGAGCGACCTGCAGGCGCGCGGCACGCCGTTCGAGCTGATGACCTACCCGGGCGCCAAGCACGGCCTGCGCGGGAGCGACGCGCTGCACCGCTACCGGCTGGCCGAATCGTTCCTGCGCCGCTGCCTGGGTCCGTAGGGGAACGCCCATCCTCACGGGGCGCTGGCTATACTCGGCCCGCCCCAGCCAGGAGCCGCCGTGCCCGCAACGAGTCCGCCCCGCCCCATGCCGCCCATCGCCATCCGCGCGTTCAGCGCGACCACGGCCCTGGGCCATGGCGTGGAAGCGCAGGCAGGAGCGTTGGCGGCGCGGCGCGGCGGACTGCGCCGCAACGATTTCGGTCCCTCGCCACTGCCGACCTGGATCGGCCGCGTGGACGGGATCGAGGACACGCCGCTGCCGGAGGCCCTCGCCGCCTGGGAATGCCGCAACAACCGCCTGGCCTGGCTGGCGCTGCAGCAGGACGGGCTGCGTGAAGCGCTCGAGGCCGCGGTGTCGCGCCACGGCGCCGACCGCGTCGCGCTGGTGGTGGGCACCTCGACCTCGAGCATCGGCGCCAGCGAGGAAGGCTATGCGCGCGCGACGGTGGACGCGCAGGGCCAGCCCTGTTTCCCGCCCGACCTGCAGCGGCCGATGGTGCACACCCTGCATTCGCTGGGCGATTTCCTGCAGCACGCCACCGGCGTGCGCGGCCCGTGCATGACCGTGGCCACCGCCTGCTCGTCGAGCGCCAAGGTCTTCGCCCAGGCCGCGCGCCTGATCCACGCCGGGGTGGTGGACGCGGCCCTGGTCGGCGGCGTCGACACGCTGTGCGGCAGCGTGCTGTTCGGCTTCAACGCGCTCGGCCTGGTGTCGGCGGAACCGTGCCGGCCGTTCGACGCTTCGCGCGACGGGCTGTCGCTGGGCGAGGCCGGCGGCTTCGCCGTGCTCGAGCGCGCGGCGCCGGACGAGGACGGCCTGCAGCTGCGCGGCTACGGCGAGTCGAGCGACGCCCACCACATGTCCGCGCCGCATCCCGAGGGCCTCGGCGCCACGCTGGCGATGCGCGACGCGCTGGCGCGGGCCGGCATCGACCCCGGCGCCGTGGGCTACCTCAACCTGCACGGCACCTCGACCCCGGCCAACGACGCGATCGAGGCACGCGCGGTCGCCGCGCTGTTCCCCGATTCGCTGCACGCCAGCTCGACCAAGGGCTGGACCGGGCACACCCTGGGCGCGGCCGGCATCGTCGAATCGGTGTTCGCGCTGATCGCGCTGCGTGACGGCCTGCTGCCGGGCACGCTCAACAGCGCCACGCCCGACCCCGCCTGCGGGCCGCAGATCCGTTTCGACCACGTCCAGCGCCCGACCGCCTGGGCGATGAACAACTCGTTCGGCTTCGGCGGCAACAACTGCTCGCTGGTGTTCGGCAAGGGAGGCGCGGCATGACCCCGCTCGCCGCCACCATCGCCGGCATCGGCTACTGGAGCGAGGGCCTGCCCGGCTGGGCGGCCGCGCGCGCGTTCGCCAACACCGGCACGCTGCCTGCCGACGCGCCGGCCAGGCCCGCGCCGCAGCTGCTGCCGCCGAACGAGCGCCGGCGCGCGCCGCCCTCGGTGCTGGTCGCGCTCGAAGTGGCGCAGGCCGCCTGCCGCGACGCGGGCCTGGCGCCCGACTCGCTGCCCTCGGTGTTCATCTCCACCCACGGCGACCTGGGCATCACCGACTACATGTGCACCACCCTGGCGCAGGCGCCGACCGAGGTCTCGCCGACGAAGTTCCACAATTCGGTGCACAACGCCGCCGCCGGCTACTGGACCATCGGCACCGGCTGCATGCGCACGACCACCGCGATCAGCGCGCATCGTGCGAGCTTCGCCCAGGGCCTGCTCGAAGCGCTGGCGCAGCTGGCCACGGACGCCGACGCGGTGCTGCTGGTCGGCTATGACACCTGGGCCACCGGGCTGCTCTCGACGATGACCCACAGCGAAGGCCTGCTGGGCGCGGCGCTGGTGCTCGCGCGCACCGGGCCGGGGCCGCGCATCACGGCCACGCTGGAGGAAGGGGAAGCCGGTGCAGGCGACGGCCCGCTGGCCATGCGCGGCCACGCCAACGCGATGGCACCGATGCTGCCACTGTTCGACGCGCTGGCATGCGGCCGCGACCGCGTCGCGCTGCATGCAGGCGCCGGCCGCCACCTGCAGCTGGACATCGCGCATGGCTGAGCAGCCGCTCCTGCATCGCGGCAACGTCGCGGTGGTGGTCCCGGCGCTCAACGAGTCGCTGCGCATCGCCGAAGTGGTGGCGGGCGCGCTGGAGCAGTCCGAGCTGGTGATCGTGGTCGACGACGGCTCGGACGACGACACCGCCGCGATCGTCGCCGGCACGCCCGCGGTGCTGCTGCGCCATCGGCGGCGGATGGGCAAGGGCCGCGCCCTGCGCGACGGCTTCGCCGAGGCGCTGCGCCGCGGCGTGGCCGCGGTGGTGACCATGGACGGCGACGGCCAGCACGACGCACGCGACATCCCGCGCCTGGTCGCCGCGGCGAACGCCCACCCGGGCCACATCATCATCGGCGCGCGGCTGCGCAAGCGCAGCACCCAGCCCTGGTACCGGCGGCTGGGCAACGCCTTCGGCGACTGGGGCATCGCCTGGGGCTGCGGCTTCGGCCTGGTCGACAGCCAAAGCGGGCAGCGGCTGTACCCGGCGCCGGTGCTGGCGCTCGAGGAGGTGCCCGGCGAGGGCTTCGTGTTCGAGGCCCAGATCCTGATCTCGGCCGCGCGCCGCCTCGGGTACGGCGTGGTGGCGGTCCCGGTGGAAACGCGCTACGCCGTGCCCGGCGGCAGCGAGCAGTTCCGCAAGAGCCACTTCCGCCTGTTCCGCGACCTGTACCGGATCACCAGCCACGTCGTCGGCCAGGTGATCGCCAACGGCCAGGTGGTGCGCGCCTACCGCGACGCCCGCCAACGCCCGCCCGTGGTATTCGACCCCGATACATCCGGTCCCGTCGCGCGCCGGTAGGCGTGCGCTGCGGCACCACGCGTTCCCCCTTCCGCCACGCGAGACCGCAGCATGCCAAGCCCTTCGCCAGCCCCCGCCACCGACGTCGACGTCCTGATCCTCGGCGGCGGACTCGCCGGCCTGACCCTCGCGATGCAGCTGCGCCTGCAGCAGCCCGACCGCAGCGTGGCGGTGCTCGAGCGCCGCCCGCATCCAGTGCGCGAGGCCGCGCACAAGGTGGGCGAGTCGACGGTCGAGATCGGCGCCCACTACTTCGCAGAGGTGCTCGGCCTGCGCCGGCACCTGGAGACCGCCCAGGTGCGCAAGTACGGCCTGCGCTACTTCTTCAGCGACGGCATGGCGCAGGTGCACGCCTGCTCGGAAATGGGCGTGAGCCGGCTGCTGCCCACGCCTTCGTGGCAGCTCGATCGCGGGCGGTTCGAGAACCACCTCGGAGAACGCGCGCTGGCGCTGGGCGCGGATTTCCGCCATGGCGCGGTGGTGCGCGGGATCGAGCTGGCCGACGACGGCGGCGCGCACGCGGTGGCGTTCGAGCACGAAGGCGCACAGCACGTGCTGCGCGCGCGCTGGGTGGTGGACGCGGCCGGCCGCGCGGGGCTGCTCAAGCGCAAGCTGGGCCTGGCCGAGGCCAACGACCACGACGCCAACGCCGCCTGGTGGCGGGTGGACGGCCACATCGACGTGGACGCCTGGACCGGCGAGGGCAACTGGCCGGACCGTTTCCAGCCGGCCGAACGCTGGAAGTCGACCAACCACCTGTGCGGCCCGGGCTACTGGTTCTGGCTGATCCCGCTGGCCTCGGACTCGCACTCGCTGGGCATCGTCTGCGACGCGAAGATGCATCCCCTGGAGACCATGAACACCCACGCCAAGGCCATGGACTGGCTGCGCCGGCACCAGCCGCGCGCGGCACGGGCGCTGGAGGACCCGCGCCACAAGGTGCAGGACTTCCTGTTCCTGCGCCACTTCTCGCATGGCTGCCGCCAGGTGTTCTCGGGCCGGCGCTGGGCGCTGACCGGCGAGGCCGGCGTGTTCCTCGATCCGTTCTACTCGCCCGGCAGCGACTTCATCGCGATCAGCAACACCTATATCGCCGAACTGGTGCGGCTGGACTTCGCCGGCGAGCCCATCGGCCTTCATGCCGACCTGTTCCAGCAGCTGTACTTCTCGTTCTACCGCAACACGCTCACGCTCTACCAGGACCAGTACCCGGTGTTCGGCCATCCGGAGGTGATGCCGGCCAAGGTGCTGTGGGACTACGCTTACTACTGGTCGCTGCTGGCGCCGCTGTTCTTCAGCGGACGGCTGACACGGCTGCCGGTGCTGGGCCGGCTGCGTCCGTACTTCGACGAAGGGCGCAGCCTCAACCTGGCGATGCAGGCGCTGCTGCGCGACTGGGGCCTGCGCGTTGCCGCGCCGCGGCTGGATGCCGCGCGCGCCTACGACCAGTACGCGGTGGACTGGTGCCGGCGCATGAACGCCGGGCTGACCGAACGGCTCGACGACGACGCCTATCTCGAGCGCACCGCCCGCGACGTGGCCTGCATGCGCCAGCTCGCGTGCGAGGTGCTGGCGCTGGCCCGTTCCAGGGTCCCCGACCTCGACGACCACGGCCTCGATGCACTGCTCGCCGGACACGACCCGGCCGCGCATCCGCCGGCGCTGCCGGCGGCGTGGTTCGCCACGGTCGCGGATGCCACGGCATAGCGCCCCGCGCACGTCGCGGGCTGAGCGCCGACCCTCCGCGACGCCTGTAGACACTCTGTTCCCAGTCAACCCTGCACAACCGCGAACAGCTTGCTGCCGTCGTAGCGTGCGGGGTTGCGCACCAAGGCCCACACGGCTGTGAGCAGCTTGCGCATCACCGCCGCCACGGCTTGCATCTTCTTCTTGCCCCGGGCCAGCAGCCGATCGCGGAAGGCCTTGGCATGCGGGTCGTGGACGATGGCGGTCAGGGCCGGCATGTAAAGCGCCCGGCGCAGGTACTTGTTGCCGT
>NZ_VOHE01000020.1 GCF_007859305.1 Luteimonas wenzhouensis | reverse complement strand
CGTAAGCTTCCCCGGTCGGTAGACACCCAATAAGTAGAACTTTCTGGCATCTTTTCCCCGCCAGGAGGTTGTATGAAGAAGTCGAAGTTCACCGAGACCCAGATCATTGCCGTGCTCAAGCAGGGCGACGCCGGGGTGCCGATCAAAGACCTGTGCCGCCAGGCCGGGATCAGCTCGGCGACCTATTACCAATGGAAGTCGAAGTACGGCGGCATGGAGGCGTCCGAACTGCGACGCGTGAAGGAGCTCGAGGCCGAGAACGCCAAGCTCAAGCGGATGTACGCCGAGCTGGCCCTCGACAACGCCGCGATGAAGGACCTGATCGCAAAAAAACTGTAGGGCCGGCGCAGAAGCGCGACGCCGTGCGCTTCCTCTTGGAGGAGCACCAGCGGCCGCTGCGCCGGTCCTGTGACATGGTTGGGCTATCCCGGGCGGCCTGGTATCGGCCGCCGCTGGATTGGACGGTCCGGGATGCCGAAATCATCTCGGCTCTGGCCGAGCTGGTCAAAGACCGGCCGGCCCGAGGCTTCTGGAAGTGCCGGAAGCTGCTGCGACGGTGCCGACCGGAATGGAACCACAAGCGCATCTATCGGGTTTACAAGGCCATGGGATTGAACCGCCGCCGCGCCGCCAGGCGCCGCCTGCCCAAACGCGAGCGCGTGCCGTTGTACGTCCCCCGGACGCCGGATTCGGTGTGGTCGGCGGACTTCATGTCTGACGCGCTCGCCTGCGGCCGCAGATTCCGAACCTTCAACGTCGAGGACGACTTCAACCGTGAGGCGCTGCACATCGAAATCGATACTTCGATTTCGTCACTGCGCCTGGTCCGGATCTTTCAGCGGCTTCAGCGTGAGCGTGGGCTACCGCAGGTGCTGCGGACCGACAACGGCCCGGAGTTCCTGGGCGAAGCCTTCACCGAGTGGGCCAAGGACCAAGGCATGGCGATCCAGTACATCCAGCCCGGTCAACCGAACCAGAGCGCCTACATCGAGCGGTTCAACCGCACGTTCCGGGAAGAGGTGCTCGACCAGTACCTTTTCCGGCGCCTCGAGGACGTCCGCGAGGCCGCCTGGTGGTGGATGCTCGAGTACAACGAGGAGCGCCCCCACGATTCCCTCGGCGATCTCACGCCCGCCGAGGTCCGCCAGCAATACGAGGAAAGTTCTACTTTTGCGTTGTGTGCTTGACGGGGAAGCTTACG
>NZ_VOHE01000002.1 GCF_007859305.1 Luteimonas wenzhouensis | reverse complement strand
CCTTCCAGCCACCCAGCTGGGACATACAATCCACTTCGGCCACGGCCGGCCCCGTTTTGTTGCCTCGAGAACAACAATTCTGCCGGGTCGGCCGTGCGCCTCTCTCCCCTCAGTTGGGAGAAGAACCCTTTATTTTGGCCGTTCGGAACGGGAGTGACGCGGCGGCGCGGAAGCCATCCCCGGGGGCGCCGGCGGGCCGGGGGTGCACGTGCCGCAGCACCGTCCGCTGCAGGCGCGGGCGTGCGCGGCGGGTGGCGCCGTGCTGGCGCCGGCGAATCGCGTGCCCGTGGTGGGGGCGCTGCGGCGCGGGCTCAGTCCGGCCGTGCGTTCGCCGAGCTGGACTGCGGACCGCCGCTGGCGGGGGTCTCGCCGTCCTCGGACGCGAACATGCTCTCGATCCGCGGGTCCACGTCCAGCCACTGCTGCGGCGGCAGGCCGATGGCACGGTCGAGGATCGTGGGCAGCAGCCCGGACGGCAGCGCGCTGTTGCTGTTCCAGAGGATCACCACGCCCAGGTCGCGTTCGGGCAGCAGCGCCATCAGGGCGCGGTACCCCTGCACCGCGCCGCCGTGGAAGACCAGGCGATGCCCGGCGTAGTCGTAGATCCGCCAGCCCAGCCCGTAGCCGGCGGCGTTGAGGCGTTCGCGCCGCCAGGACGTGCCGCGCATCTCGCCGGGCGTGCCAACGATCGGCGACTGCACGGTGGCCAGCAGCGGCGCGGGCAGCACGTCCGGGCGGCGGCCGCTCTGCGCGATCAGCCACTGCGCCATGTCGCTGATGCTCGCGTTGACCCCGGCCGCCGGCGCGAGCCGGTAGTAGGTCGGCTTGGGCATCACCGGCTTCCATCCCGCGCCTGCGCGCACGTGCGGACGGGCCCAGCGCGGGCTGGCCAGGATGCCTTCAAGCCCGACGCTGGCGTCGTCCATGCCCAGCGGCTTGAAGATCCGCCGCGCCACCGCCTCGTTGTAGAACTGCCCGCTGGCGGCGAACACCACGTCGCCGACCAGGCTGAAGGCCACGTTCTGGTAGCCGTAGCACTCGCCCGGCGCGCATACCATCGGCGCGGCCGACAGGCGTTGCACCAGGCTGTGGTAGTCGGCGTTGGCCTCGATGTCGCGGTCGAAGGTGTGGTGCCTGAGCCCGACCCGGTGGCTCAGCACGTCGGCCACCGTGAGCTGCCGGGCGGCGTCCGGATCGGCCAGCTGCAGGCTGGGGATGAAGTCGGCCACCCGGCTGTCCCAGCGCAGCGCGCCTTCCGCCACCAGCATCGCGGTGAGCGTGCCGGCGAACGACTTCGACAGCGACGCCAGCCGGAACACGGTGTGCGCGTCCACCGGCTCGGCGTTGTCCACGTCGGTGATGCCGTAGCCGCGCGCGCTGAGCACCCGGCCTTCGTGCACGATCGCCATCGCCAGCCCGGGCACGCGCTGGTTGGCCACCAGGTCCTGGGCCATCGCCTCGAACACGCGCACGTCGAAGCCGTTGGCCAGGGGCATGCGCTGGACCTCTGCCGGCAGCGGCGCCGGGCGGTCCTGGGCGTGGGCCAGTTGCCGGGCCGCCGCGGTCACATCGGCGTCGCCGCGCGCGTCCGGGTTCCAGGCCAGCGGAGTCTGGGCGGCACTGGAAAGCGCGATCGCGGCCAGCATCCCCACCAGCATCGCGCGGACGAGGCGGGAGCCGGGGGATCGGTGGTGCTTGGCTTTCATCGGGTCGGCCCCCTGCGTATGCTCTCGCTTCAGGCGATCATAGGCGCCTGTTTCCGGACTTGCATGAACAAGTGGAGGAATCACCGTGAGCGCATTGATTCTGCTGGCGGTCCTGGTCGGGCTCGCGGTGCTCGTGGGCGGTTGGGCGATCGGCATCTACAACGGGCTGGTGACCGCGCGCAACGCGTTCAGGAACGCCTTCGCGCAGATCGACGTGCAGTTGCAGCGCCGCTTCGACCTGATCCCGAACCTGGTCGAAACCGCCAAGGGCTACCTGGCGCATGAGCGCGGCACGCTCGAGGCGGTGACCGCGGCCCGCGGTGCGGCCCAGGCGGGGCTGGCGGCGGCCAAGGCCAATCCCGGCGATCCGGCGGCGATGGCCGAACTGGCGCAGGCGCAGGGCGCCCTCAACGGCGCGCTGGGTCGGCTGATGGTGGTGGTCGAGGCGTATCCCGACCTCAAGGCCAACCAGAACATGATGCAGCTCACCGAGGAGCTGACCAGCACCGAGAACCGGGTCGCGTTCGCGCGCCAGGCCTACAACGACGCGGTGATGGCCTACAACAACAGGCGTGAGGTGTTCCCGTCGAGCATCGTCGCCGGGATGTTCAACTTCGCGCCGGCCGCGCTGCTCGAGATCCCGGCCGACCGCGCCGAGGTGCGCGAGGCGCCCAAAGTGCAGTTCTGAGGCCGTGGTCCGTGGTCGGGGCGCGGTGAGTGCAGGCGGAAGGGGGCCGGGTGGCGTCGTCGCCACCGGTCCGCTGCCGCGCGCCGCGGCCGTGACCTGCCTGCCGCCCGCCGCCGCGTCGCGATGAACTTCTTCGAACGCCAGGCCCAGGCGCGCCGCAACACCACCCGGCTGGTGGTGCTGTTCGCGCTCGCGGTGGTCGGCATCGTGGTGGCCGTCGACCTGGGCGTGCTGCTGGTGTTCGGCAGCGACCCGGCCCTGCTCGCGGTGTCCACCCTGCTCGCGCTGGGCGTGATCGGCATCGGCTCGATGTACCGCACCGCCTCGCTCAGTGGCGGCGGCGATTCGGTGGCGCTGCAGATGGGCGGGGTGCCGGTGCCCGAGGACACCACCGACGTGCAGCTGCGCCGGCTGCGCAACGTGGTCGAGGAGATGTCGATCGCCTCGGGCGTGCCGGTGCCCAGGGTCTACGTGCTCGAGCACGAGCCGGGGATCAACGCCTTCGCCGCCGGCTATTCGCCCTCCGACGCGGTGATCGCGGTCACCCGCGGCGCGCTCGACCGGCTCAACCGCGACGAGCTGCAGGGCGTGATCGCGCACGAGTACAGCCACATCCTCAACGGCGACATGCGCCTGAACATCCGCCTGGTCGGGGTGCTGTTCGGGATCCTGATGCTGGGCCTGATCGGGCGCAAGATCCTCCAGCACGGCGCCGCGGTGCGTGGCCGCAACGCGATGCCGCTGCTGGTCGCCGCGCTGCTGGCGCTGGTGGTGGGCTACGTGGGCCTGTTCTTCGGCCGCATGATCAAGGCCGGCGTCAGCCGCAGCCGCGAGGTGCTGGCCGACGCCTCGGCGGTGCAGTTCACCCGGCAGACGACGGGGCTGGCCGGGGCGCTGAAGAAGATCGCCGGGCTGCACGACGGCTCGCGCCTGACCGCGCGCGCCGAGGCCGAGGAAGTCAGCCACATGCTGTTCGGCGACGGCACCGGCCTGAGCGGCCTGTTCGCCACCCACCCGCCGATCCTCGAGCGCATCCGCGCGCTCGAGCCGGGCTTCCGGCCCGAAGGCCTGGAGCAGCTCAAGGCGCAGTGGCTCGCGCGCCCGCCCAACGGCCTGGAGGAAGACCTGCGCCTGGGCCTGGCGGCGCCCGCCGACCACGGGCCGCTGCCGGCGCACGGCGCGGACATCGACCTCACCCCGCCGATGGTCTCCGCGCAGGTGGCCGACCCGGACGAGGAGGACTACCGCCGCGCCGACGCGATCGTCGCCGGCCTGCCCGGGCAGCTGCGCGCGATGGCCTCGCTGCGCGAGGGCGCGATGCCGCTGCTGCTGGGGCTGCTGCTGGCGCCGGATGACGAGGTCGCCGACCTGCAGCGCAGCGAGATCGTCGCCCGGCTCGGGGTCGGTGTCGCGGCCGAGGCCCGGCGCCTGCGCGACGGCCCGCTGGCGTCGCTGCATCCGATGCTGCGCCTGCCGCTGGCCTCGCTCGCGTTCCCGACCCTGCGCCTGCGCCCGCGCCCGGAGCTGGCGACCTTCCTCGATACCGTGCACGCCGTGGTCCATGCCGACGGGCGGGTGTCGCTGTTCGAGTACTGCCTCGGGCGGCTGCTGGAAGTGCAGCTGCGCGAGGCGCTGGATCCGTCGCGCTACGCGCGCTTCGGCCGGCGCAAGCCCGGCAACGTCCGCCAGGAGTTCGCGACCCTGCTCGCGGTCGTGGCCCAGGCGGGCCATCCGCGCGATCCGGACGCCGCGCGGCGCGCCTACCTGGCCGGCATGCAGCGGGTGCTGCCGCGCGACCACCTGCCGTACGCCCCCCCGGCCGAGGGCGTGCTCGCGCTGGACGCGGTGTGGGAACCGCTCGACGCGCTCGACCCGCTGGCCAAGCAGGTCGCGGTGGAGGCGATCACCGACGCGATCTCCCACGATGGCAAGGTGACGGTCGCCGAGGCCGAACTGCTGCGCACGATCTGCGGCGTGTTCCACTGCCCGCTGCCGCCGATGCTCGAGCACGCCTGAGCGGCGGTGGCGCGGGCCGCCCTCAACCGCGCGACCGGGCGATCAGGTCGGCCGCGCGCTCGGCGATCATGATCACCGGCGCGTTGGTGTTGCCGCCCGGCAGGGTCGGCATCACCGACGCATCCACCACCCGCAGCCGCTCGACCCCGCGCACGCGCAGCTGCGGATCGACCACCGCCAGTTCGTCGCCGCCCATGCGGCAGGTGCCGGCCGGGTGGTACACGCTTTCGGCCTTGGCGCGGACGAAGGCGGCCAGGCCTGCGTCGTCGAGGTCTTCGCGGTCCGGGAACAGCGGCGCGCCGCGCCAGGGGGCGAAGGCGGGCCGGGTCAGGATGTCGCGGGAGAGGCGCGCGCACTCGACCATCATCCGCAGGTCGAAGCCCTCCGGGTCGGACAGGTACCGCGGTTGGATCCGCGGCGGATCGGACGGGTTCGCGCTGGCCAGGGCGATGCGCCCGCGGCTGCGCGGGCGCAGGAAGCAGGCGTGCAGGGTGAAGCCGTCGCCGGGCAGCCGGTTGCGGCCGTGGTCGTCGAGCATCGCCGGGACGAAGTGGAACTGGATGTCGGCGCGTGCGTCCGGCGCCAGCGCCGAGCGGACGAAGCCGCCCGCCTCGGCGATGTTGCTGGTCCCCGCGCCGCGGCGGCCGCGCAGGTAGTAGTCGAAGGCGATGCGCAGCTCGCTGGCGCGGTCGTAGGTGACCCGCTTCGTGGCGCGGTACAGGGTGCAGATGTCGAGGTGGTCCTGCAGATTGGCGCCGACCCCGGGGGCGTCGTGCAGCACCTCGATCCCGTGCTGTCGCAGGTGGTCGGCCGGTCCGATGCCCGAGAGCATCAGCAGCTGCGGTGAATTGACAGCGCCCCCGCACAGCAGCACCTCGCGCGTGGCCCGGGCGTGGACCCTGCGCCGGCCGACGCTGTAGCCCACGCCGTCGGCGCACGCACCCGAGAACGTCACGCGATGGGCCAGCGCGCCGGTCACCACTTCGAGGTTCGGTCGCGCGCGCGCGGGGTGGAGGTAGGCGACCGCGGCCGAACAGCGCGCGCCGTCGCGCTGGGTGACCTGGTACAGGCCGACGCCGGCCTGCCGGGGGCCGTTGAAGTCGTCGTTGCGCGGATAGCCCGCCTGGGCTGCGGCCTCGATGAACGCTTCCGAGAGCGGATTGACGTGGCGCAGGTCGGACACGGTCAGCGGGCCGTCGCCGCCGTGCAGGGCGTCGGCGCCACGGGTGTTGCCCTCGCTGCGGCGGAACCAGGGCAGCACCGCGTCCCAGTGCCAGCCGGTGGCGCCGGCCGCGGCCCAGGCGTCGTAGTCGGCCGGCACCCCCCGGATGTAGCACATGGCGTTGATCGAGCTCGATCCGCCCAGCACCCGTCCGCGCGGCCACCACAGGCGCCGTCCGCGCAGTCCCGGCTCGGGCGCCGTGCTGTAGTCCCAGTTCACGTCCTTGCGGTTGACCAGCTTCGACAGGCCGGCCGGCATGTGGATGAACGGGTGCCAGTCGCGCGGGCCGGCCTCGAGCAGCAGCACGCGCACCCCGGGATCCTGCGAGAGCCGCGCGGCCAGGACGCAGCCGGCGGACCCGGCGCCCACGACCACGTAGTCGTACTGGTGCGTGCGGTCGTGCCGGGCCATGGCGCACAGCATATCCGCGCCGGTGGCGGATGGTGGGACAATTGGCCAACGTTTTCGCGGCTCCGGGCCTGGGCATGGCAACTCCGATCGACGAACCCGCAGGCACCGGCCGTCCCGCGCGCTTGCGCGCCGCGCTGGCCGAGTCGCCGCCGCTGCTGTGGTCGTTCCTGTACTTCTTCTGCCTGCTCAGCGGCTATTACGTGCTGCGCCCGGTGCGCGAGGCGATGGTCGCCTCCAGCGACGTCACCGCGGTGTTCCCGCCGGCACTGGTGGAGTTCTTCGCCCGTCGCGGCGTGGCCCTGGGCGAGTTCGTGCCGCAGTTCATCTTCACCTCGGTGTTCGTGGCGATGCTGGCGCTGCAGCCGGCCTACGGCTGGCTGGTCAGCCGGTTCCCGCGGCGGGTGTTCCTGCCGGTGATCTACGGCTTCTTCATCGCCACGCTGCTGGTGTTCCACGCCCTGTTCGACAGCGGGGTGGCGGGGCGCGGCCTGGCCTTTGTGCTGTGGCTGACCGTGTTCAACCTGTTCGCGGTGGCGGTGTTCTGGAGCTTCATGGCCGACGTGTACAGCAATGCCGAGGCGCGGCGCTACTACGGCTACATCGGCGCCGCCGGCACCGTGGGCGCGTTCCTGGGCCCGGTATTGACGGGGCTGCTGGTGCAGCGGCTGGGGATCGCCAACATGATGCTGGTCTCGTGCGCGCTGCTGGCGGTGTGCATGCTCTGCATCCTGCGCCTGCGTCCGTACGCCGTGCAGCGCGAGCAGGCCGACGGCCGGCGCAGCGGCGAGGTGCCGATGGGCGGCGAGGTCTGGGCGGGGCTGAAGCTGGTCGCGCGCGAGCCGCTGCTGCGCTGGCTGGCGCTGATGGTGGTGCTGGGGATCGGGGTCGGCACCCTGCTGTACAACGAGCAGATCCTGATCGCGCGTTCGGCCTTCGCCGACGCCGAGCAGCGCACCGCGTTCTTCTCCCGCATCGACCTGGCGGTGAACACGCTCACCCTGGTGGTGCAGCTGCTGGTGACGCGCGCGCTGCTGTCGCGCTTCGGCATCGCGCCGGCGCTCCTGGTCCCCGCCGGCGCGGTGGTGCTGGGCTTCTCGGTACTGGCGGCCTCGCCGCTGCCGGTGCTGGTGGCGATCGTGCAGGTGGTGACCCGTGCCAGCGAATTCTCGCTGGCCAAGCCCGCGCGCGAGACGATCTACACCCGGGTTGGCCGGGAATGGCGCTACAAGGCCGGCGCCGCGATCGACACCGTGATCTACCGCGGCGGCGACCTGGTGTTCGTCTGGATGCACAAGGCGCTCTCGACCCTGGGTTCGAACCTCGTGTTCGGCGCTGGAATCGTCATCGCCTCCGCCATGACCTTCAGCGCCTGGCGGCTGCTGCGCGAGGAGGCGAAGCTGCCGTCGGAGCGGCCGTTACCCGCCGATGCGGCAGGCGCGGCAGAACGCGCCTGAAGGGCGCCCCGGCTCGCTCCCGACTCTGTAGGAGCGGCTTGAGCCGCGACCGGGCATGCATCCAGCTTCACCGCCGAAGTCGCGGCTGAAGCCGCTCCTACAATGGTCGAGGGCGGCGGCAGCAGAGCCAGCCGTCCCCGCCAGCGCCGCGCCATTGCGCGCGGGCCTGGGCGCGGCGGGCGTCAGGCCTTGCGCGGCGAGATCCACATCGCGATCCGTGCCCGGAACACCGGCTTGCCCGACGGATCGGCAACCTCGACCTCCACCGGAAGCTCGTAGCCCTGCGCGGCCTCGTGGGGCGCGAAG
This sequence comes from Luteimonas wenzhouensis, assembly GCF_007859305.1. Taxonomy (GTDB): domain Bacteria; phylum Pseudomonadota; class Gammaproteobacteria; order Xanthomonadales; family Xanthomonadaceae; genus Luteimonas; species Luteimonas wenzhouensis. The sequence continues at coordinate 652,406 of NZ_VOHE01000002.1, read as the reverse complement.
GCCGGGGTGGCCACGGCACGCATCGTGCCCACCGCCTTGGCCAGGTACTCGACCTGCATGCCGCGCGGGATCCAGCGCATCGATGCGGGCAGGCTCACGTCGGTGGTCAGGCCGCCGATGAACTCGGCCAGGTTGCACAGCGCGATCGCGTGCACGGTACCCAGGTGGTTGGTCACCCGCCGGCGGTGGGCGATGGTGGCCTCGCCATGGCCGGGCCGCAGCTCGACGATGCGCGGGGCAATGCCCGAGAAGTAGGGCGCCTTGAGGCAGACCAGGCGCGAAAACAGCCACTTGCCGAGCGGCCGGCGCTCGAGCGACTGGTACAGGCGGAGGACTTGCGGGGCCATGGCGTGGCGTCCCTGGTCTGCGCGGTGCCGGAGTGGTGGCGCGGCCCACGGGATGCCGCGGGCCGCGGGAACGGTCCGCGCGGCGCGCGCCGCGCGGATCGGAGGCCGGTCAGGCGGCTTCGCGCCGCGCGCGTTCGGAATCGGGCAGGTTGCGGTAGCCGGCCGAGCGCAGTTCCTCGGTGTCGAAGTCGTCGACCATGATCGCGTCGAGGGTCAGCTCGCGCAGCTCTTCGAGCTGGGCGCGTTCCTCGGCCGTGATCCAGCCCTCGCGCACGCCCTCGTCGAGCTGCGACCTGAAGTCCAGCGCCTCGATGTCGCTGTTCTTGAGCGCCTTGAGGAATTTGCGCTCCACCGGCTCGGCGGCGATGGCCTTGGCCAGGTAGCTGTTGATCCGGCCGCCCGGGTTGTTCGGGCCCGGGGTCAGGAACACGCCCTGGGCCAGGCGGTCGCGGGCCTCGTTCGGGGCCATCAGCAGCGCGGCAACGCGATGGCTCAGGCGGTCGCCCGGCGGCACCGCGCGGCGGCCGAGCGGGAACACCAGCGCCCACAGCAGCCAGCCCACCGGACGGATCGGGAAGTTGCGCAGCGCCGCCGACAGCGCGGTCTCGATCTTGTGCACGCTGTCGTGGAAGGCCCACGCCAGCAGGGTGCGATCGGAGTGCGGCGCGCCCTCGTCGTGGTAGCGCTTGAGCATCGCGCTGGCCATGTACAGGTGGCTGAGCACGTCGCCCAGGCGCCCGGACAGCGACTCCTTGAACTTGAGCTTGCCGCCCAGCAGCAGCATCGACACGTCGGCCATCAGCGCCAGGTTGGCGGAGTAGCGGTCGAGCTTGCGGAAGTAGCGGCGGGTGTAGTCGTCGCCGGGCGCCTTGCCGATCTTCGCCCCGGTGATGCCGAACCAGAACGAGCGCACCGCGTTGGAGATGGCGAAGCCGATGTGGCCGAACAGGTTGCGGTCGAACTCGCGCAGGCCGGCGGCGTGGTCCGGGTCCTGGGCCGCCTTCATCTCCTTCATCACCCATGGATGGCAGAGGATCGCGCCCTGGCCGAAGATCAGCAGGCTGCGGGTCATGATGTTGGCGCCCTCGACCGTGATCGCGATCGGCGAGGCCTGCCAGGCGCGGCCGCCGATGTTGCGCGGGCCGAGGATGATGCCCTTGCCGCCGACGATGTCCATGAAGTCGCCGGCGACCTCGCGGCCCATCGTGGTGCAGTGGTACTTGGCGATCGCCGAGGGCACCGACGGCACGTCGCCGCGGTCCACCGCCGCGGCCGTGGCCTGCGACAGCGCGCTGGTGGCGTAGGCCTTGCCGCCGATCCGCGCCAGCGCCTCCTCGACGCCCTCGAAGCGGCCGATCGACAGGCCGAACTGCTTGCGGATGCGGGCATAGGCGCCGGCGACCACCGCCGCCCACTTGGTGCCGCCGCTGGCGGTGGAGGGCAGGGTGATCGAGCGGCCCACGGCCAGGCACTCGTTGAGCATGTTCCAGCCCAGGCCGGCCTTGTCCACGCCGCCGATGAGCTGGTCCAGCGGCAGGAACACGTCCTTGCCGCGCACCGGGCCGTTCTGGAACGGCGAGTTGAGCGGGAAGTGGCGACGGCCGATCTCCAGCCCCGGGGTGCTGCGCGGCATCAGCGCCAGGGTGATGCCGATGTCGCGCCTGTCGCCGATCAGGCCGTCCGGGTCGTACATGCGGAAGGCCAGTCCGATCAGCGTGGCCACCGGCGCCAGGGTGATGTAGCGCTTGTCGAAGGTCAGGCGCACGCCGAGCACCTGCTCGCCGTTCCACTCGCCGCGGCAGACGATGCCGTAGTCGGGGATCGAGGTGGCGTCGGAGCCGGCGAAGGGGCCGGTCAGGGCGAAGCAGGGGATCTCCTCGCCCACCGCCAGGCGGGGCAGGTAGTAGCGCTTCTGTTCCTCGGTGCCGTAGTGCATCAGCAGTTCGCCGGGCCCCAGCGAATTGGGCACGCCGACCGTGGAGCTGACCACGCTCGACACGGAGGCAAGCTTCTGGATCACCTTGTGGTGGGCGAGCGCCGAGAAGCCGAGGCCGCCGTACTCCTTGGGGATGATCATGCCGAAGAAGCGGTGCTGCTTGATGAAGTTCCACACCGCCGGGGGCAGGTCGGCGCGGACGTGGTTGATCTCCCACTCGTCCACCATCCGGCACAGTTCCTCGACCGGGCCGTCGAGGAACGCCTGCTCCTCTTCGGTGAGCATCGGCTTCGGGTAGCCGAGCAGCTTGTCCCAGTCGGGGTCGCCCGTGAACAGCTCGCCCTCGAAGCCGACCGAACCGGTTTCCAGCGCGATGCGTTCGGTCTGCGACAGCGGCGGCAGGACCTTGCGGAAGAACTTCAGCAGCGGCGCGGTGACCAGCGGCTTGCGCAGGAACGGCAACAGCAGCAGCGCGCCGACCGCGGCGACGATGCCCGCGGCCACCAGGGTGGCGGTGGGGTGCGCGCCGAGGAACCAGCACGCCGCCAGCACGACGGCGCTGATGGCCACCCAGGTCGCGAGCCGCAGTCGATGGTAGGCGGCGAACGCGCCGGCCAGCAGCACCGCAAGGAAGGGAATCACGACGCTCATCACGTTTGTCTCCAGCTCGATGGTGGCGCCACGCGTGGGAGCGACGCGTGACGAACTGACCGTACGGTTGAGTATGGAATCGCCCCGCAGGCTTGTCAACACGCTGGCGGATGGGCGACGATACGATTCTTGACCCAGGCGTATGGACAGCGATCGACATGGCCAGACCTGCCGCGACTCCTCCTGCGGCCGCCGGCAAAACCGGCGCCACACCGCCCGCCCAGGGCCGCGGCAAGCCCGAGCGCAGTGGCCGCCTGAGCGCCGATGACTGGGCCCAGGCGGCACTCGACCTGATCGCCGAGCAGGGTGTGGCCGCAGTCGCGGTCGAGCCCCTGGCACGCCGGCTGGGCGTCACCAAGGGCAGCTTCTACTGGCACTTCCCCTCGCGCGAGGCGCTGCTGCAGGCGGCGCTGGACCGCTGGGAAAGCGTCGAGCAGGAAGCGGTGTTCGGCGCCCTGGAGCGGGTGCCCGATCCGCGCGAGCGCCTGCGCGCGCTGTTCCAGATGGTGGCCCACGAGTACCAGTCGCACGTGATCTACAGCGCGCTGCTCAAGGCGCTCGACCACCCGGTGGTGCAGCCGGTGATCGACCGCGTCTCCAAGCGCCGCCTGGACTACCTGGCCGCCTCGTTCCGCCAGACCGGGCTGGGCCGCGAGGATGCACTGCACCGCGCGCGCCTGACCTACGCCGCCTACGTCGGCTTCCTCCAGCTCAACCTGCAACTGCACCAGGCGCGCATGCCGCAGGAGGAGTTCGAGGCCTACGTCGAACACCTGAGCCGGACGCTGGTCCCCGCCTAGCCGCCAGGTGCAAGGGGGGTCAGACCGGTCCGGGATCGGGATCGACCCCGGCTGCCCGCAGCGCCTCGGCGAGCGGCTCGAGGTGGCGGCGGTACTGGCGCCACCTGCCCGATGCCTCCGCGTACAGCGGCCGCCGGACCTGCCAGTAGCTGGCGGTCTTGACCGTGTTGTCGAGGCGGTGGAACTCCAGGCAGCGCGGGTCCCACGGCAGGTCGAGGAACGCGAGCAGCGCCTCGGCCGTCGCCTGCGGATCGCGGACGAAGGCGTCGTAGTCGAATTCGTGGATGCTGTCGGGGTACAGCCGTTTCCAGTGCGCCATCAGGCGCCGGTACTGGCCGTAGTAGTGCCCGGTGTCGCGCAGGTCGTTGGCGTAGGCGAACCCGCGCGGATCCAGGTGCTGCATGTGGATCGACAACCCGTTGTCGAGCGGATGGCGCACGGTGTGGATGATCTTCGCCGCGGGGAACAGCCGCTTGGCCAGCCCGACCAGGAGGAAGTTGTCCGGGCGCTTGTCGGTAAGGTAGGCCGCCTCGGCCGCATGCGGGAACAGGCGCGCGGTTTCGGTCCGGTAGGCGGCGGCCAGCGCCGCGGCGCGCGCGGCGTCCAGCGTGGCCATGGCGGCCGGAAACGGCGCGAGCTGGCGCGCGGCCATGCGCGGGAGCAGGTCGAGTTCGCCGCCGGGCACCACCGCCGGATGCGCGGCGAGGACCTGTTCCACCAGGGTCGAGCCGGAGCGGAACATGCCGCAGATGAACAGTGGCGCGGGGCGGCCTGCATCCTGCGCGGGGGCGGCGGGGGGCGGGGTCGCGCCCGGGAACGCCGCCACCAGGGCGTCGATCGCCCGTTCGGTCCGCGCCGGGTCGTACCCGGGGCCGGTGCGGCCCGCGTGCAGGTTGCCGCGGGCGAAGGCCTCGAACGCCTGGTCATGCAGTCCGAGCCGATCGAGGGCCCGGCCCAGGGCGAAGCACAGGTTGGCGCGGGTGGCGTCGTCGCCGGTCGCGCCCGACACGGCAGCGATGCGCAACTGCGCCAGCAGCGGGTCGCCGGCATCGGCCGGCGGCCGCAGGTGGGCCAGGCGGGCCAACGCTTCGAGCCGGTAGCGCGCGTCGTCGGCCGGCGCGTGGTCGAGGACGGCGGCGTAGCACTCGATCGCCTGCTCGCGCCGCCCGCGCTCTTCGGCGAGGTTGCCGAGGTTGAGCCATGCGGGCAGGTAGCGCGGCGACAGCGCGAGCGCCGCGCGGAGTTCGCGCTCGGCCTCGTCGTCGCGGCGCAGGTGGTCGGAATAGATGACCGCGCGGTTGAGGTGGACTTCCTCGGGCGCGGCCACGCCGTGGGCGAGGGCCTTCGCGTAGGCCTCGAGCGCTTCATCGTGATGGCCCTGTGCCTTCAGCAGCCAGGCCAGGTTGTACCAGCCGTCGGCATGGCCGGGATGCTGCGCGAGCGCGCGGCGGAAGGCGTCGATCGCCGCGCGGTGGCGGCCTGCGCCGAGCAGCTGCATGGCATCCCGCAACAGGGGCGGGTGGGATCGGGACATGGGCGGTTCCGGCGGAGGGACCGGCCGCGCATGGCGGCGCCGGGAGCACCGCGACGGCGCGTCGGCCCGGGTGTCGGGAGTATGCTTGCCGCGGGGGTCCATCACAATGTCCGGGAGCACAGATGTCCAACCGAATCAAGCGCGTTTTCCCCGTGGCGATTGCGTTTGCGTCGATGGCGTACCTGCCTGCGGGGGCTGCGGGGCAGGATCGATCCTCCCACCCCTGCGCCGAGATCGGCGACGCGGCCACGCGCTTGGCGTGTTATGACCGCGCGTTTCCGCCGACCGAGAAGGCGCAGGAGGAAGCCGCAAGGGGCGCTGTGGCCGCCTTCGGCCGCGAGCGCGCACGGGAGGCGTCGGGCGTTGACGCTGTGGGTGCGAACGATGCCGGGCCCGATCAGGTACAGGCGGTGGTGACTTCGGTGACCTATGGCCCGAGGCAGCAGCGCGTGATCGGCCTCGACAACGGCCAGGTCTGGGCCCAGACCGAATCGCGCAGCAGCGGCCTCGTCCGCGAGGGGGATACCGTCACCGTACGCAAGGCCGCGTTTGGCACCTACATGCTGAGCACCGGTTCGGTGGCGCTGCGGGTGCGCCGGGTGCGATGACGGGGCCCGGGCGGGCGGGCGCCGCCAGGACCTTCACGGCAGCGCAGGCGGGTCTGTTCAACGCCGCGCTGCAGCAACTGCGCGGGGGCAGCGCGGCTGCGGCACTGCCGCTGGCGCGGCAGCTGGTGGCGCAGGCCCCGGCGGTGGCCGATGCCCACCAGCTGCTGGCGATGTGCCTGGCGGACACCGGCGACGCCGAGCGTGCGGATGCCAGTTTCCGCACGGCGGTGCGGCTGGCGCCCGGCAATCCGGTACCACTGGTGAACTTCGCCACCTGGTTGCGCCGGGTGGGGCGGACCGCCGAGGCGCTCGACGGTTTCCGCCGGGCGGCGGCGCTGGCCCCGGGGCATGCGCCGGCCTGGGCCCAGGTCGGGCTGATGGAGCTGGATGCCGGCCGTCCGCACGAGGCGCTCGAAGCACTGGAGCGGGCGGTGCGCGCGCAGCCGCGTGCACTGGATGCATGGATGGGTCTGGCCGCGGCGCACCGGGCGACGGGAAACCTGGAGCGCGCCGAACAGGCGTTGCGCAAGGTGCTCGACGCGGCGCCGGCCCACGCGCCGGCCTGGGTCAACCTGGGCGCGGTGCTGCGGCTGCAGGGCAGGGCGGACGAAGCCCTCGCCTGCTTCACCCGCGCGCGAGACGCCGGTTTCGACTCCCCCGAACTGCGCGACGCGCTGGCCGGCACGCTGGTGGATGTCGGGCGGCCGGGCGAGGCGCTGGGCGAGGCGCGGCAACTGGTGGCGCGCCATCCCGGCTTCGCCGCGGGCCATGCCACGCTCGCCCACATCCTCTGGGAGTACGGTCCGGTCCTGGCCGCCGACGAGGATCCGCTGCACGCCTTCCGGGCCGCCGCGGACCGGCAGCCGGACAACCGCGAGCTGCAGGTCGCCCTGGTCGCCTTCCTGCTGCAATCCAGGCGGGCCGACGAAGCGCTCGAACGGATCGGGGCGCTACGCCGTCGCGACGACCATCCGGTGCTCGCCTGGCAGGAAGCCGATGCATGCCAGGCGCTCGGGCTGGCCGAGCGCGCCGAAGGCCTGTACGAAGCGCTCACCGCGCACTACGCCAACCATCCCGGCTTCCGCAACGCGCGCACCCGCCACCTGCTCGCCCAGGGCCGCTGGCGGGAGGCCGAATCCCATGCCGCCGAGGCGGTGCGCCTGGACCCCCGCAACCAGGAAGGCTGGGCCCACCTGGGCGTGGTCTGGCGACTGCTCGACGATCCGCGCGAGCACTGGCTGTGCGACTACGAGCGCTTCGTCGGCTACCTGGAGGTGGCGCCGCCGGAAGGTTTCGCGTCGATCCACGCCTTCCTGGACGAACTCGAGCCCGTGCTGGCCCGGATCCACGCCGCGGCGCGCGAACCGGTCGCGCAGAGCTTGCGCGAGGGCACCCAGACCCCGGGCCGGCTGTTCGGCCGTCCCGAGCCGTTGCTGGTGGCCGCCGGCCAGGCGTTGAAGCGGACCGCGGAGCGGTGGGTCGCGAACCTGCCCACCGACCCGACCCACCCGTTCCTGTCCCGGCGCGCGGGGCAGTTGCGCTTCGCCGGCTCCTGGTCGGTGAGGCTGCGCTCCTCCGGCCGGCATGCCAGCCACGTCCACCCGGAAGGCTGGCTGAGTTCGGCGTTCTACGTCAGCCTGCCGGCCGCGATCGGCGCGGGCCGCGACGAGGGCGACCGCGCCGGCTGGCTCCAGTTCGGCCAACCCCTGGAGACCCTGGGCATCGACCTGCCGCCCAGGCGGGTGGTCAAGCCTGAACGCGGCTGCCTGGCACTGTTCCCCTCCTACTTCTGGCACGGGACCCTGCCTTTTACCGATCAGGCTCCGCGGACTACGATAGCCTTCGACATGGTGCCGGAGTCGCCATGGGATCGCCTGACGCCCGCGCCGCTCGACTCAACCAGGATCGAACGACATGCATAGCCTTCCAGCACACACCAAGACCGCACTCATTCTCCTGCTGGCCCTGCCTGTCGTCGCGCTGCCCGCAGCGGCGGGCGTGCTGGCCCAGTCGGCCGCTGCATCGTCAGCGCCGCCGGCCGAGGAAGTCCGTGCCGACCCGGGGGCCGACGCCAAAGTCGCCGCTGCCGATCCCAACGAGCGGATCTGCAAGAACATGCAGGTGACCGGCAGCCGTTTCGGACGCAAGGTCTGCCACACGCGCGAGCAGTGGGACGTCATTGACGGCAGAACCCGCGATGCCATGCGCGACCTCGAAAGCACCCCCCAAGGGTGGAATGAGGGCAATTGAGCGCCGCGCGCCTTCGCGCGCCGGCGCCCGCACCGCTGCGCGGAGGCACGCACACGGTGCGCTGCCCCCCGATCTTGGCCGAATGACGTGACCACTAGTCCCGGATCTGCCGGGCCCGGGCTTTACCTGGGTCCCCGCCTCGACCTCGCGCAGCTGTCTTCCGAATTCAGCAATCGTGGCCATGTGGTCATCCCGCGATTCCTGGACGACGCGTTCGCCGCGAGGCTCTACGAGCGGCTGCTGTCCTGGAGCGAATGGGCGCTGGTCACCCGCATCCAGGGCGAACACCGGACCTTCGACGCGGCCGGCATGGACGCGCTCGACCCTGCGCGGCGGGCGGCGTTCGACGAACTCGTCGCGGCCGAGGCCCGCAACGGCTTCCAGTACCTGTACGAGCGCTATCCGCTGTTCGACCACGGCCGTGCCGGGCGGCTGACCGACCCGGTCCTGGCGGAGGCGTTCGCGATGCTGGGCCACGACAGCTTCCTCGACTTCGCGCGGGAGGTGACCGGGGTCCCGCAGATCCGGCTCGCGGACGGGCAGGTGACGCGTTACCGCCGAGGGCACTTCCTCACCCTGCACGACGACCATGCCGAGGAGATGCAGCGCGTGGCCGCCTACGTGCTCAACCTGACACCGGAGTGGGCGGCCGACTTTGGCGGGCAGCTCCAGTTCGCGGACGCCCAGGGTCGCGTCCAGTCGGTGGTCACGCCCAGTTTCAATACCCTGACCGTGTTCGCGGTGCCCAGCCCGCACCTCGTCAGCAGCGTGGCGCCGTTCGTCGACCGCGGGCGCTACGCGATCACCGGCTGGTTCCGGACCGGCTGACGGGCCCGGAGGGTCGCGGCGCGGAACCTGCTCCGGCGCCGGTCCTGCCACGTCTCTCCCACTCCCTGTCCGCTAGCCCGGAGGCCCGTTGCCGGGCGGATGCATGGATGTCGCCGCCGCCCAGGCGCCGGGCAAAAAAAGCGGCGGACCGAAGTCCGCCGCTGAAGGTGTTGCAGTTGGCTTCCGGGATCAGAAGCGGAAGTTGATGTTGGCGAACACGTACCGGCCGAGCTGGTCGTAACCACCGACCGAGTTGGCGTTGAGCACCAGGGTCGAACCCACCATCGGCGGCTCCTTGTCCGCGATGTTGTTGACGCCGGCGGTGATCTCGATGTTGTCGGTCAGGAACAGCGAGCCGGACACGTCGAAGTAGTTCGCCGCGCTCAGCTTGTTGCCGTTGTTGACCAGCAGCTGGTCGGTGGTCAGCGGGTTGCCGTTGTTGTCGACGTAGTCCAGCTCACCCACATAGCGCCAGCGCACGCCCACCGAGTAGTTGGGCGCCGAGTAGCGCAGGTTGACCATGTGGCGCCAGTCCGGCGTCTGGCAGGAGAGGTTGATCACCCCCGCGCAGTCGTAGGTCGCATCGTCGTTGACGCCCGGCAGCGGCGCGATCTCGGCCTTGGTGGTGTGGGTGCCGATGAACGCGGCGTGCATCCGGCCGCCCCACATGTCCCAACCATAGTTCACGTTCAGGTCGACGCCCTGGAAGTGCAGCTCGCCGAAGTTCGCGGTCAGGTTCTCGACGTAGCCCGAGCTCTCGACGTTGCTGCCCACCCAGAGGTCGCCGCTGTTGGCGTTGCGGTGGACCCTGTCGCACAGGAACGGGTCGCCGGTGAGGGCGCAGAACTGGAGGATGGTGGAGGCGCCGATGGTGCCGATGCGGTCTTCGATCTTGATGTCGTAGAAGTCGACGGCCAGCGACAGATTGTCGATCGGCGTGGCCACGAAGCCCAGGGTCCAGGTGTCACCCTTCTCCGGGGTCAGGTTCGGGTTACCACCGATGAACTGGTTGTACTGCGACGCCGGGCTGGCCAGGATGTTGCCGTACTGCGCCGCGGTCACGCCCGTGTTCTGGCACTGGGCCAGGGTCATGGCCGGGTTGGGGCCAGCGCACGGGTCGTTGCCGCTGAACAGCGCGATCTGCTGGTCGGAGAACAGTTCGCCGGTGTTGGCCGCGCGAATCGCACGGTTGTAGCCACCACGCAGGCGGTAGTTGTCGGCGAAGGTCGCCGCGAAACCGGCCTTGTAGGTGTTCACCGAACCCGAGGTGTCGTAGTCGGACCAGCGGTAGCCGAGGTCGAGGAAGACGTTGGTGCTGTTGTCGTCGTTGGCGAACAGTGGCACCTGGCTTTCCAGGAAGATCTCCTTGACGCCGATCTCACCGCTGATCGGCAGGCGCGGGCCGCCGAGACCGGTGAAGTTGCCGGTCGCCATGTTCACGTCGGTGTCGACGTCGTAGGTCTCCTTGCGGTACTCGACGCCGGCCACCAGCGCGATGCCCTGGCCGTTGGCGCTGGGCAGGCCCCAGTCGAAGCCGCCCGTCACGTAGCCGTTGACGACCTTCATCGTGGTGGTGCCCTGGCGCATACCGGTGCCGCTGAGGGCCGCCGCCGCCTCCGGGGTCACGCCGCCCGGCGACCAGACGTCGTACGGCACGCAGCCGGCGAACGAGTCGGGCGGGCACAGGCGGATCGCATCGTCCACCCAGGTGGTGATGAAGTCGTTGATGTTGGCTTCGGTCGAGTGGTTGCGGCCGTACAGCGCCGACAGGTTGTACGACCAGAAGTCGTTGATCGCACCCTCGGAGCCGAACACGAAGCGGAAGTTCGACGCCTCGAGCTTGGCCACGCGCGGGCCGCCTTCGACGTTGCGCTTGCCGACGTAGATGTCGCCGCCGGTGATGCCCAGCGCAGCGCAGAGGTCAGCGGCGAGGTCGTCATCGCAGCTGAGCGGGGAGTTCACGAAGAACGTGCCGGACTCGGCGATCTGCACCGAGGTGTTGGTGTTGGCGAACATCGCGTCGATGTACGGACGGAAATGCTCGTTGACCTCGAACTTGATCGACGTGCCGAAGGTGTAGCGCTCGTCGGGACGCTGGTAGTGGTTGATCGGCGCGTAGTTGTACGGCGGGGCCGAACCGGCGAGCCATTCACCGGTGGTCTGATCCTGGTGGCCGTAGCCGCTGAACGGCTCGCCGTTCTCGTCCGTGGCGCCGATGATCAGGAAGTTGGGGATCGGCGAGGTGCCCGACCCACCGCACGCGGTGCCCGATGCGTCGAGTGCGCAGGACGAATAGTCGCGGGCGCCCTGGCGCAGCTCGTCGTTCTCGCGGTAGGTCACCCACGCCATGGCGTGGCCGCGGCCGTCGGCGAAGCGGCTGCCCACGGCCATGTCGAAGGTCCGGGCGACACCGTCGAGCGAGGTGCTGCCGCTCGGGTACTCGAAGCCCACCTCGTCCATCAGGCCCTGGATGTAGGCGTTGTCGTTCTTGTGCTGGTAGCCCGAGTAGCCGATGTTGGCGCTGAAGCCCTCGAACTCGGTGTCGAGCACGAAGTTGACGACGCCCGCCATCGCGTCCGAACCGTACACGGCGGAGGCGCCGCCGGTCAGCACGTCGACGCGCTTGACCAGAGCGGCGGGGACCTGGTTGAGGTCACGGGCCTCGGAGCGGATGCCGCCCGGCGGCAGGCGGTGGCCGTTCACCAGCACCAGGGTGCGGTTGGAGCCCAGGCCGCGCAGGTCGGCGGTCGGGTAGCCCGTGGTCGGGTTGACCGTGAAGGCGTCGAAGCCGGGGGACATCTGCGGGAACTGGTTGAGCAGGTCCTCGACGCGGGTGGTGCCGGAGTACTTGAACTCCTCGGCGGTGATTTCCGCGATCGGGGCGGACGCGGTGACGGTCTGGCTCTGGATGCGGGTACCGGTGACCGTGATCGCGTCGAGCTCGGTTGCCCGCTGCTGCGGCTGCTGGCCTTCTTCCTGCGCAAGCGCAGAACCTGCGGTCATCGTGGTGCCTGCGAGCAAAGCGACGACGATCGCGTCCCGCAGCTGGTTTCGCTTCAGTCTCATTCTCTCTCTCCAACGTGAGAATTGGGTGTTTCCCATGGAAACCTCCCCGGTGGAATCAAGGCAGACGCCAAACCCGGCAAGGTTGCGCCGGATACTACTAGCCTGTCGAGAGAAATTAAAGTGTCGTTAATAATTCGGCTGCGATGCGTGACGCAGCGCGGGTCGCAGGCGGGGAACAGCCGGATTGCGGCGGGAAGCAGGCGCCGCCGCGCGGACGTCAGAGATCCTGCTCGTAACGGACGTAGGGCACGGCGCCCTCGTCTTCCGTCTCGCCCGCTGGTGAGAACGGATTGCGTCCCCGGGTCAGCACGTTCTCGGCGCCGAGAGTGAGCTGGCCGCTCCAGGGCGTGCGCCAGGTGACGCCCAGGCCCACGCCCTCGAAGCGCGGCTGGCCCGGGGTCTCGATCACGCGCCCGATGACGTTGGCGCTGAACGCGCCGTAGCCGCCGCCGAGCGACAGGCTCTTGCTGCTCCAGCGGTCACTGATGTCGGCCGGGGCCTCGGAGAACGGGATCAGGGTGGCCTTGGCCACGGTCCCGGCGATGCTGACGTAGGCGGCATCGCCGAGGTTCTTCTGGGCGAAGATGGTGAGGTCGTTGAGGTCGACGTCGTGCTGCTGCCGGTCCCGGCTCATCCACGCCGGGAGGCTGTCCTTGCCCTGGCCCACGGTGAGGCCGAAGCCGCCGCCGGGGCGGTTGAACGCCGCCGTGGCGCTGGCCCGCCCGTTGCCGCCGTGCTCGCCCAGCGAGGCCAGCTGGCAGTTGTTGACCAGGCTGCCGACGGCGCTGAACACGCCGTTGCGCCGGTTGCACAGCAGGGCCAGCGAGTCGCCCGCCTCGAGCCCGAAGGTGGCATCGAGCGTGGAGTCGCCGGCGCGCCAGCGGGCTCCGGCCACCGATCCTTCCGCGGTCGGCTCCAGCAGCAGGTAGGCCTGCACCTTGCCGCTGCTGTTGTCGACCACCGGCAGCACGGTCTGGTCGCGCTTGGCCTGCGCGTGCGCGCCCGCCGCCAGGCCGAGGGCCAGGAGCAGGGTCGTCGTCAGTCGCGCAGCGAAGCTTGGCATGGCGAGCCTATGACCGTGGGCGGTGGTCGGAGTTCCCGATGCGATCCTGCAGGCAGGCTAGCGCATTTATGGTTATTTAACAATGGGCCAATCACAACCCGGCTGCACGGTTACTGAACGCGTGCGGGGGCTTCGAGCGTGGGCGCTTCTTCGGCCAGCAGGGCCTCGACCTGGGCCTGGTCGAACGCATAGCGCTCCCCGCAGAACTCGCAGCGCACCCGGGCCGCGCCGTCGATCACCGCCGCGCGGGCCTCGTCCGCCCCGAGCGCGCCGAGCATCGCCGCCACCCGTTCGCGGGAACAGGAGCAGCCGAAGGCCAGGTCGCGGCCGCCGACGGTCTCGACCCCCTCCTCGTGGAACAGGCGACGCAGCACGTCCGCGGCGGGCAGTTCGAGCAGTTCACCCGCCTGCAGGGTGTCGAACAGGGCGCCGGCCCGGGTCCAGCCGTCGGCATCGCCCTCGTCGCCCGGGAGCTTCTGCAGCATCAGCCCGGCCGCGCGGTTCCCGGCCGCGGCCAGCAGCAACCGGGTCGGCAGCTGCTCGGACCGGCGGAAGTAGTCCTCGAACGCCCCCGCCAGCGAATCGGCCTCGAGGGGAACCAGCCCCTGGTAGCGGACCGGGTCGCGGGCGCTGAGGCCCGGGTTCTCGATGGTAATGGCCAGTACCGCGTCCTTCCCGAGCTGGCGCAGGTCGCGGCTGGGCGGCGCCGGTGCGTCCTCGGCCAGGCGGGCGATGCCGCGCAGGGTGCCGCTGGCGCTGCATTCGGCGAACAGGGTGCGCAGCGCGCCCTCGCCGCCGAACTGGATCGACAGTCGCCCGTCGACCTTGACGTGCCCGGTGAACAGCGCCGAAGCGACCACCGCCTCGCCGAGCAGTTCGGCGATCGCACCGGGGTACTCGTCGGTGGACCGGATCCGTTGCCAGCTGCGGGAGAGCCGGACATGCACCCCGCGCACGCCGGCGCCGGGCAGGAGGAAACGGGTCAGCCGGTCGCTGCCGGAAGGGTTGGGTTCGGTCATGGCGTGATCGCGCGCTCGCGCAGGGCGTGGTCGAATAGGGGAGCGCCCAGCGTGGGCGTTGGACACAGATGGGGGCGTGATGAGGCAGGCGCAAGCCGGCGGTTCGCCGGCACGTGCGGCGACGCGGGGCCGGCGCTGGCGCAGGCGGCTGTGGTGTCTGCCGCTGTGGCTGCTCCTGGCCAGCGTGCTGCAGGTCGCCGTGCTGCGGGTGGTCGATCCGCCGTTCTCATCGTTCATGGCCATCCGCCAGGCGCAAGCCTGGCTGGCCGGCGAGCGGGATGCCCGGCTGGCCTATGACTGGCGCGACCTCGGTGCGATGGCGCCCTGCCTGCCGGTGGCGCTGATCGCCGCCGAGGACCAGAACTTCGCCACCCATTCGGGCTTCGACTTCGAGGCCATCCGCCAGGCGCGCGAACGCAACGCGCGGGGCGGCCGGCTGCGCGGCGGCAGCACCATCAGCCAGCAGGTGGCCAAGAACCTGTTCCTCTGGCAAGGGTCTGGCGCCGCCTCGCGCTGGGTGCGCAAGGGCCTGGAGGCCTGGTACACCGTGTTGCTGGAACTGCTGTGGCCCAAGCGCCGGATCCTGGAGGTCTACGCCAACGTGGCCGAGTTCGGCGACGGCGTGTACGGCGCGCAGGCCGCGGCGCGCCGCTTCTTCGGCCGCGACGCGTCGGCGCTGACCCACACCCAGTGTGCGCGCCTGGCCGCGGTGCTCCCCAGCCCGCGGCGCTACAGCGCCACCCGGCCGGGGCCCTACGTCCAGCGCCGTACCGCGGCGATCGAGCGCAACATGCGCCAGATCGGCGGCACCGCCTACGTCGAGGCGCTGGACTGAGGCCGGCCGCGACGCCGGCGTGGCGCGAAACCGAATACGATGCCGCCATGAGCCGTGAAGTCCTGACCGTCGTGGTGGCCGCGCGCGACGAGGCCGAAGCCCTGCCGCTGCTGCACGCCCGCGTGGCGCGGGTGCTCGATGGCCTGCGCGAGGAGGGGGTCGACGGCCGCATCCTGTACGTCGACGACGGCAGCAGCGACGGCACCTGGGAGGTGATGCGCGGGCTGGCCAGCGGCGACCGCCGGGTGTCGCTGCTGCGGCTGTCGCGCAACTTCGGCAAGGAGGCCGCGCTCACCGCCGGCCTCGACCACGTGGCCGAGGGTGCGGCGGTGTTGCTCGACGCCGACGGCCAGGATCCGCCCGAGCTGATCCCGCGCTTCGTGGAGAAGTGGCGGGAGGGCTACGACGACGTCTACGGCATGCGCGAGCAGCGCGACGGCGAGGGCTGGTTCAAGCGCCTGACCGCGCACCTGTTCTACCGCGTCATCCAGCGCCTGTCGCGCACCCCGGTGCCGACCGACACCGGGGACTTCCGCCTGCTGTCGCCGCGCGCGCTGGCCGCCCTGGCGCAGCTGCGCGAGCGGCACCGCTTCATGAAGGGGCTGTTCGGCTGGATCGGCTACAACCGGGTCGCGATCCCGTACCGGCGCGAGCCGCGCCTGGCCGGCCGCAGCAAGTTCAACTTCTGGAAACTGTGGAACTTCGCGCTCGAAGGCATCACCAGCTTCTCGACCGCGCCGCTGCGGCTGGCGACCTATGTCGGGCTGGGCGCGGCGCTGCTGGCCTTCCTGTACGCGGTGTGGATCGCGGCCAAGGCCTTGCTGTATGGCGATCCGGTCGCCGGCTGGCCGACGATGATGGTCGTGATCCTGTTCCTGGGCGGGGTGCAGCTGGTCGCGCTGGGCATGATCGGCGAGTACCTGGGCCGGCTGTACGAGGAATCCAAGCAGCGGCCGCTGTACCTGGTCGACGACTGGCGCCCCGCGCCCGGCGGAGTATCCTCGGTCGTGTCGCAGGCAACGGGAGGCAGCCAAGATGCGTACGGTGCGGCAATTGCTGGACGGCAAGAGTCCTGAGGTCTACGCGGTGGCGCCGGATGCGCCGGTGATCGAAGCGATCCGGCTGATGGCGCTCAAGAGCATCGGCGCGGTGCTGGTGACGGAAGCCGGGCAGCTGCGCGGGATCCTGTCCGAGCGCGACTACGCGCGCAAGATCGTGCTCGAGGGCCGCTCGTCGAAGGACACCCCGGTGAGCGCGATCATGACACGCGATGTGGTCACCGTGACCCCGGACCACGTCGTCCCCGCGTGCATGCAGCTGATGACCGAGCAGCGCATCCGCCACCTGCCGGTGCTCGAAGGCGGCTCGGTGGTGGGCATCATCTCGATCGGCGACCTGGTCAAGGCGGTGATCGAGGACCAGCAGTACGAGCTCGACCAGCTGCAGCGCTACATCGCCGGTTGAGCATCGCGCGGGCCGCTACTTCGCGTAGCGCCCGCCGCAGTCGCTGTCCTCGCCCGGGCCCAGTTCCAGCGTGGCCAGCAGCGCGGCCGGGGGCGCAATGCTGCCCAGTGCCAGCGCGACCGCCCCGCGCAGCCCCAGGCGGGCGAAATCCGGGCGGAAACTGGGGGCGGCGAAGGTGCCGCCCAGGTGCAGCGGCGAACGCAGGGCGAGGATGCTGCGGTCCTTGGGCTGGGGGCGCAGTTCGATGTCCAGGGTTTCGGCTTCCAGGTCGACCTGGCCCTGGCCGACGATGATCGTGTCGCTGGTGTCGAAGGCGAGCGCGCGCGCCTGCATCGTCCCCGAGGCGACGTCGAAGTCGGCGAAGGCGCAGCGCACCTGGGCCTTGCGGTCGCGGCCGAGCAGGAACTTGAGCGACTCGTAGATGTCGATGCCGGCCAGCTCCAGCAGCAGGTTGCTGATCTCGCCGCGGCCCATGCCGAGCGCGACGTCGCCGTCGGCGCCTGCGAGCATCGCTGCGATCGAGTTGCCGCCGCCGGTGAGTGCGATGTTGCCGCCCAGGCGTCCGGCGGCGTCGCGGGTGAGTTCGGCGTCGGGGAACAGCTGCGCCAGTTCGATCCCGCGCAGCTGCGCGCGCAGCCGGGTGCGGATCGCGTCGGTGCGCGCGTCCATCCGCACGTCGGCGCGGATGTCGCCCCCGGCCACCCCGAAGTTGACCGGTTCCAGCCGCGCCAGGCCGTTCTCCAGCACCAGGTGTGCATCCATGTCGTCGAGCGGCAGGCGCGGCGCGTTGATGCGCTGCGCACGCAGGCGCACGTCGGCATCCATCGCGCGCAGCTTGGCCAGGTCGTAGGGGGTGTCGGGCAGCACCTTGCCGCGCGCGCGCTGCGCCTGCGCACGGCGGGTCAGTTCCGGGTCGAGCTCCTCGCCCTCCGCGTCGGGCGCGGCGCCGAGGAAGCCGGCCAGGTCGTCGAGATCCAGGCGCTTCGATACCAGGTCGGCGACGAGCACCGGGCGTTCGCCGCCGGTGGTGAGCGAGGCCGACCCGGAGAGGTCGCTCTGTCCGACCTTGCCCTCGAAACCGCGGTAGTGCCAGGTGGCGCCGTCGCGCTCGAGGCGGCCGTCGAAGGCGTAGGGCGGCGTATCGGGCATGGCCACGCCGAACAGTGGATACAGTTCGGCGAGGTTGCGGCCGGCGAGCGCGAACTGCGCCTGGAAGGCCTGGAGGTTGAATGGCGCGGTCAGGCTGCCGCGGGCATGGGCGCGGGTGGCGCCGGCCCGGGCGCGCAGGTCGAGGCGGTAGGGGTGGTCGGCGTCGCGCAGCTCGAGCGGCGATTCGGCACGGCCCTCGAGGCTGAACCCGGCGCCACGCCAGCGCCCCTCGCCCTCGAGCTCGACCGGCGGCGCGGCGTCCTCGCGGCGCGGCTCGCGGCTGGCGACGTGGATGTCGATGCCGGTGTCGCGGCCCGGATTGTCGTAGCGCAGGCGGCCGTCGCGGATCCACAGGCGGCGCAGGTGGAGCGGCTCGCCGTTGCCTTCGAAGCCGAAGTCCCAGTTGCCGGGCCCGCCTTCTGGATGCGCTTCGAGCCGCACATCCGGTGCGTCCAGGCGCAGTTCGGCCAGGCGCACGCGGCCGATGAGCAGCGGCCACAGTTCGACCTGCAGGGCGAGCCGTTCGGCCGTCGCCATGTCCTCGTGCTCCGACCAGCTGGCGTTACCCAGCCGCAGCTGCCCGGCCGTGACCGTGGTCAGCCTGCCCAGGTCGACGTTGAGGTCGCCGCGGATGTCGAAACTGCGCCCGGTCCGCGCCTCGACGATGCGTTCGATCGGGCCCTTGAACCAGTTCCAGTCCCACAGCAGTACGAGCACCGCGACCGCCGCGATGGCCACCGCAACGGCCAGTGCGAGCGCGCGCCGCGACGGACGGCGCCAGCGATGCCGCGGCTGCGGCCCTCCGGTGGCCATGTCTGGATCCGTTGCCATGCCGCTAGGCTTGCGCGCCCGGCGTCATTCCCGCGCGAACGCGGCGCGAAGATTCAGTTTCGCGAAGCGCGTGTGGTCAGGGCACGACCTGCGCCATGACCGCCACGTAGTGGCAGACGCTGCCGGCGATGCAGAACAGGTGCCAGATGGCGTGTGCGTAGGGGATCGACTCGCGGTGGTAGAAGTAGGTGCCCAGGGTGTAGAACACGCCGCCGGCGATCAGCCAGCCGAAGGTCCAGGCATCGAGCGAGGCCATCACCGGCTTGATCGCCACCAGCACCAGCCAGCCCATGGCCACGTAGATCGCGGTGGACAGGCGCTTGAAGCGGCCGGTGTAGAACAGCTTGAAGACGACGCCCGCCAGGGCCAGGGTCCAGATCGCGATGAACAGCCCCCAGCCCCAGGGGCCGCGCAGACCGACCAGGGTGAACGGGGTGTAGGTGCCGGCGATCAGGAGGTAGATCGCGCAGTGGTCGAAGACCTTGAGCCGGCCCTTGGCCACCGGATGCCGGATCGCGTGGTAGAGGGTGGAGGCCAGGTAGAGCAGCAGCAGCGTGACGCCGAACACGATCGCGGCACCGAGTTGCCAGGCGTCGCCGCGGATCGCGGCCAGGGTGATCAGCACCGCGCCACCGGCGAGCGCGGCGGCCGCGCCGACGCCGTGGGTCAGGGCGCTGGCGATCTCGTCGCGCACGCGCGCCAGGCGCTGGGCCAGGCGGCGCTCGCGGACGTGCTGTCGCGACTGCCTCGACTCACCGTGGGAACTGCTCACGCTCCATACGTTACCGGATCGTGGCCGCGGGTGGGACGGGTGCGCTGGCCGCTCCGCAAGGTGGCGTCGCCGGGCCCGGCCCGGGTCCGGCGGCCGGGCAATGCCCGCCGGGCCGGTCAGGCCGGGACGGCGTGCGCGTGCTCGCGGGTGGCCAGGAACCGGATCGCCGGCGAGCGCTCCTCGGCCAGCTGCAGGTTGACCCGGGTGGGCGCCAGGTAGACCAGCTCGCCGGCGGCGTCGATCGCCAGGTTCATCGCGTGCTTGTCGCGGAACTCTTCGAGCGTCTTCTCGTCGTCGCACTTCACCCAGCGGGCGGTGGCCACCTGCACCGGTTCGAAGATCGCGTCCACCCCGTACTCGGCCTTGAGGCGGTAGGCGACCACGTCGAACTGCAGCACGCCGACCGCGCCCAGGACCAGGTCGTTGCTCATCAGCGGGCGGAAGAACTGGGTGGCGCCTTCCTCCGACAGCTGGGCCAGGCCCTTCTGCAGCTGCTTGAGCTTGAGCGGGTCGCGCAGGCGGGCGCGGCGGAACAGCTCGGGCGCGAAGTTCGGGATGCCGGTGAAGGAAAGCTGCTCGCCCTCGGTGAAGGTGTCGCCGATCGAGATCGTGCCGTGGTTGTGGATGCCGATCACGTCGCCGGGCCAGGCCTCGGCCGCGATCTCGCGGTCGCTGGCCATGAAGGTCAGCGCGTTGGTGAGCTTGACCTCCTTGCCGCTGCGCACGTGGAAGGCTTTCATGCCGGCGCTGAAGCGGCCCGAGCACACGCGCATGAACGCCACGCGGTCGCGGTGCTGCGGGTCCATGTTGGCCTGGATCTTGAACACGAAGCCGGTCAGCTTCTCCTCCTCCGGCCGGACCTCGCGGCTGGTGGTGGCGCGCGGCCGCGGCGAGGGGGCGTGCTCGACGAAGAAGTCCAGCAGCGGCTGCACGCCGAAGTTGTTCACGCCCGAGCCGAAGAACACCGGCGTCTGCCTGCCGTCAAGATAGGCCTGCTTGTCGAAGGGGTGGCTGGCGCCCTGCACCAGCTCGAGTTCGTCGCGCACGCCGGCCAGCATCTGACTGCCGACCTTCTCCTCCAGCCCCGGTGCATCGAGCGAGGGGAAGATGGTCGAATCCTGGCGGGTGAAGTTGCGGCCCGGCTCGTACAGGTGCACTTCGCCGGTGAGCAGGTGGACCACGCCCTTCAGGCGCTGGCCCATGCCGATCGGCCAGGTCACCGGCGCGCACTGGATGCCGAGCACGCGCTCGACCTCGTCGAGCAGCTCGATCGGGTCCTTGCCTTCGCGGTCGAGCTTGTTGATGAAGGTCATGATCGGCGTGTCGCGCATGCGGCACACCTCCATGAGCTTGATCGTGCGTTCCTCCACGCCCTTGGCCACGTCGATCACCATCAGCGCGCTGTCCACCGCGGTGAGCACGCGGTAGGTGTCCTCGCCGAAGTCGGCGTGGCCGGGGGTGTCGAGCAGGTTGATGATGCGGCCGGCGTAGGGGAACTGCATCACCGACGAGGTGACCGAGATCCCGCGCTCCTTCTCCAGCGCCATCCAGTCGGAGGTGGCGTGGCGCGCGGTCTTGCGCGACTTCACCGAGCCGGCCATCTGGATCGCGCCGCCGAACAGCAGCAGCTTCTCGGTCAGCGTGGTCTTGCCCGCGTCGGGGTGGGAGATGATGGCGAAGGTGCGGCGGCGCGCGGCTTCGGTGGAAACGTCGGGCATGGCCGGTCCCGCCGCGGTGGCGCCGGGAAGGTGTGGGGAGGCCGTGGATTATACGGGCTCGCGCCCGGCGCCCGCGGGGAACGGGGGCGGGGAGGCGGCAGGCGTGCCGGCCGGGGCCGGGCCGCCCCTAGCGGCCGGCAGGTGCCTGGACCGCCTGCGTGTCGGTGAAGCGCAGGATCCCCCGCGGGCCAAACATGCGGAACGGCAGCGACTGCAAGCGCATGCCGCGGTTGGCCTGGACCACGAAGTGCAGGTGCGGCGCGGTGCTGCGCCCGGAGTTGCCGGACAGGCCGATCGGTTCGCCGCGGCGCACGCGCCGGCCCGGTTCCACCAGCACTCCACCGCGCTGCAGGTGCGCGTACAGGGCCATGGTGCCGTCGTCGTGCAGGATGCGGACGAAGTTGGCGCGCCCGGGCAGGGCCGCGTCGCCGTCGCCGGGCAGGGCGTCGGCGAAGCCGTCCTCGGCCTGCATCACCACGCCCTCGCGCGCCGCCAGCACCGGAGTACCGGTCGGCACCGCGAAATCCACCGCGTGCCGGTTGGCCTCGTCGGCATGGCTGAAGCCGCCGCCCCAGGCCTGCTGGATGCGCAGGCTGCCGGTCTGCAGCGGCCAGGCGTATTCGACGTCGCGCGGGCGCGCGTTCGGGCTGCCGGGCACCACCGCCACCTGCAGGCGGGGATGACCGTGGGCGACGCGGGCCAGCAGGGCCGAGGACTGCGCCGGGATGCTGCCGCGCGCCGGCAGCGGCGGGTCGCTCGGCGGCGATGCGCCGTCGGCGGCGCGCACCACGACTTCGATCGGGCCGGCGAGCAGGTTGTCCACCCAGGCCTCGACGGCGTCGTCGGCCGGCACCAGCCGCAGCCGCGCGGCCGCGCCGTCCCCGGCGGTCATGACCGTGCGCGGCGCGATGCGCCTGGCCGGTGCGTCGACCCCCGCATCGCGCGGCCGGTCGCGGAGGTCGGGCCAGCGCAGCGACTGCGCGGCCGACGCGCCGGCGACGGCCAGGGCCGCGATGGCGATCGCGCCGGCCAGCGCGCGATTCATTCCAGGCAGGCAGGGTCCAGTCCGAGCGCCTGGACCACGTCGCGCAGGTCGAAGGCCGCCACCGCGCGGTCGTCGTGCACCGCGTACAGCGCCCCGGCCGGGAAGCGCGCGGTGGGGCTGGCATGCAGGGCGATGCCGTCGGTCCAGGCGGTGACGTTGCCGGAAAAGCTGCCGCGCGGAGCCAGGGTGGTGCGGTCGAAGACCCGGAACACGGTCAGGGGATGCAGCTGGTCGGCGGCGATCCAGTATCCGGAGTCGGGCGTGCAGGGCCACAGCGCAAGCCCCTCGGGTTCGGCGGCGAACACGCCCGGCGCTACCCCGCCGCCGGTGTAGCGCCCGTCCAGCGTGTACTCGCGCAGTGCCGTGCCGTGGCCCAGATGCTCGTCGGCCACCAGCAGGCGGTCGTGCGCCGGATCGCCCGCCAGCGACTCGACGATCCTCAGCGCCGCCTCCGCGCTGGTGTCGCCGAAGGTGCCCAGCGGCCGCACCCGGGGGCGGGCGTCCTCGTCCAGGCGGATCCCGAACCGGTGCACGCGGCGGTCGAGTTCGTGCAGCGGCGGCACCACGTCGAAGGCCTCGCCCAGCATGAAGCTGTCGGTGACGTAGACCTGCAGCGCGCCCGGTGCGGATTCGTAGCCCCATACCCCGTAGGGGCTGCGCAGCCGGCCGGCGCCGAAGCTGCCCAGCGGCTCGAAGCCGGGCAGCGAGAGCATCTGCACCCGCCGGTTGTCGCGCTCGGAGACCAGCAGCAGGTCGCCGTGCACGAACACCCCGTTCGGCCGCAGGAATTCGCCCGGCCCGCCGCCGCGTCCGCCGACCCGCCGCAGCAGCTCCCCGCTGTCGGCATCGAACACCAGCAGCTGGTGGACGTTCTTGGCACTGGCGATCAGCCAGACCGCCCCGTCCTCGGTGGGCCAGGTGGCGAGCGAATCGAGCTCGTCCCCGGGGATCTCGGGGGTCAGGAAGCGTTCTGCGACGCTGGCCGAGGCCGGTGCCGCCGTCGTCGCGACAGCGACGGGACTCGGGGGGCTCCGGGTGGCGCAGGCGGCCAGGAGCAGGGCCGCCAGGAGGGGGAGGACGGTGCGCATGGCCCATTATCGCCGAAGGTTCCATCCGAACGCATATCGCTTCATCGGCATGAAGCGATTGACAAACCCCCGCGGCGCGGGCAATCTGCGCGGCATCCATCGAGACCGGCTGAGGGACAGGCCCTGAGACGCCGGGGCAACCTGATGGGACGCGGCCAGCGGCCGTGCCCGTCGCGGTGCCAAGTCCTGCGGGGACCTGAGCGTCCACCGGAAGATGGTTGCGCGTCGCCCCTTCGGCGGCCGATGCGCATCTGGCCGGCGCCGCCGGCACTTCCGGTCCCCCGCATGCGCTCGCTGGCTGCCCTTGACCGGAACGCGCCATGAGTCTTGCCGCCCGCACCGCCGACCTCCCGCCTGCCGGGGCCGCCGCGCCCGCGGCCGCGCGCCGTGGCGAGTTCGAGGCCACCCTGGCGCTGCGCCACGGCGGCACGCCGCGGGTGCGCATCGCCTGGGAGCTGGCCGGGCCCGAAGGTGCCCCGGTGGTGCTGGTGGCCGGCGGAATCTCGGCCCACCGCCATGCCAGCCCCAGCCCCGACTTCCCGGAGCCCGGCTGGGCTGGCGACCTGGTGCGCGCCGGACGCACGCTCGATCCGGCGCACGTGCGCGTGCTCGGCTTCGACTACGTGGGCGCGGATGGCCGCCTCGACGCGCCGATCGACACCACCGACCAGGCCGACGCCGTCGCGCTGCTGCTCGACGCGCTGGGCATCGAGCGGCTGCGGGCGTTCGTCGGCTATTCCTACGGGGCGCTGGTCGGGCTGCAGTTCGCGGCCAGGCATCCGCTGCGGGTGGAGGCCCTGGTGGCGGTGAGCGGCGCGCACCGTGCGCACCCCTATGCCGCCGCCTGGCGCGCGCTGCAGCGCAAGGCCGTGGCGCTGGGGCAGCTGCAGTGCGCCGACGTGCAGGGGCTGTCGCTGGCGCGCCAGTTCGCGATGCTCAGCTACCGCACGCCCGAGGAGTTCGAGGAGCGTTTCGACGCGCCGCCCCAGGTCGCCAATGGCCGGGTGCGGGTGGCCGCCGAGGACTACCTGGACGTCGCCGGCGCGCGCTTCGTCGCGCGCACGCCGGTCACCGCCTGGCTGCGGCTGTCCGAATCGATCGACCTGCACCGCGTCGATCCCGCCCGGGTGCGGGTCCCGACCGTGGTGGTGGCCGTGGAGGGCGACCGGCTGGTACCGCTGTCCGACTCGGTCGCCCTGGTCGAGGGCCTCGGCGCGCACGGCCAGCTGCGCGTGCTGCGCTCCCCCTACGGCCACGACGCCTTCCTGAAAGAAACCGACCGCATCGACGCCATCCTCGCCGGCGTGCTGCGCCAACACGGAGAGTCCGCATGACCGCCAGCCCCATCCCCGCCGCCGGCCTGGCCGAGTGCCGTCCGGCCACCCGCGCCGTGCGCGCCGGCATCGACTGCGACACCGCGCATGGGGCGGTCACCCCGCCGCTGGTGCTGTCGAGCAACTTCAGCTTCGATGGCTTCGGCAACAAGCGCGACTACGACTACACCCGCAGCGGCAATCCCACCCGCGACCTGCTGGGCGAGGCCCTGGCGGGGCTCGAGGGCGGCGCCGGCGGCGTGGTCACCGCCACCGGCATGGGCGCGATCACCCTGGTGCTGCACGCCCTGCTCGAGGCCGGCGATACGCTGGTGGTGCCGCACGACGCCTACGGCGGCAGCTGGCGCCTGTTCAACGCGCTCGCGGCCAAGGGCCATTTCAACCTGGTCACCGCCGACCTCACCGATCCGCGCTCGCTGGCCGCGGCGCTGGCGCAGTCGCCGAAGCTGGTGCTGATCGAGACCCCGTCCAATCCGCTGCTGCGGATCACCGACCTGCGCTTCGTGATCGAGGCCGCCCACCGCGCCGGCGCCCTGGCGGTGGTGGACAACACCTTCCTGTCGCCGGCGCTGCAGAAGCCGATCGCGTTCGGCGCCGACGTGGTGGTGCACTCGACCACCAAGTACATCAACGGACACAGCGACGTGGTCGGCGGCGCGGTGGTGGCCGCGACGGCCGAGCTGCACGAGCGGCTGGCGTGGTGGGCGAATGCGCTCGGCATCACCGGCGCGCCGTTCGACGCCTTCCTGACCCTGCGTGGCCTGCGCACGCTCGATGCGCGCCTGCGCGTGCACCAGGAGAACGCGCAGGCGATCGCCGAACAGCTGCAGGCGCATCCGGCGGTGGCGCGCGTGCATTACCCGGGGCTGGAATCGCACCCCGGCCACGCCCTGGCCGCGCGCCAGCAGGCCGGCTTCGGCGCGATGCTGTCGCTGGAGCTCGAGGGCGGCACCGAGGCGGTGCGCGCCTTCGTCAACGGACTGCGGTACTTCACCCTGGCCGAGTCGCTGGGCGGGGTGGAGAGCCTGGTCGCGCACCCGGCCTCGATGACCCACGCGGCGATGACGCCCCAGGCCCGCGCCGCGGCCGGCATCCCGGACGGGCTGCTGCGGCTGTCGGTCGGCATCGAGGCCCAGGCCGACCTGCAGGCCGACCTCGCCGCTGCGCTCGAGCGCGCCGCGCGCGCCGTGGCCGGTGAGGCCGGCGCGCTGCAGCGGGTGGACGCATGAGCAAGGTGACGAGGATCCGGACCCCGGCCGCCGGCACGCGCGGCGGCCGCATCGCCCTGCTCGGGACCGGCGTGGTCGGCAGCGCCGTGGTCGCCCGCTACCGCCAGCTGGCCGAGCGCGGCGTGGCGCTGCCGCCGTTCGCGTGGCTGAGCAATTCGCGCGTGCAGGTGGCCAACGAGGGTTCGCTCGAATCGGCCATTGCCACGGCGCACGCGGCTCCGCGGCGGACGGGGACCGTGCCGCCCTGGGCCGAGGGCGAGGCCCTGGCCCGTGGCGACATCGTCATCGACGCCACCGCCAGCGACACCGTCGCCGGATGGCACCCCGAATGGCTGGCGCGCGGGATCCACGTGGTGACGGCCAACAAGCTCGGTGCCGGCGGCGACCTGACCCGGGCCCAGGCCATCGTCGACGCCCAGCGCGAAGGCGGCCGCTACGGCGATTCGGCCACGGTGGGCGCCGGGCTGCCGCTGCTGCGGCTGCTGCGTGAGCTGGTGGCGGGGGGCGACCGCATCCATGCCGTCGAGGGCATGCTCTCGGGCTCGCTGGGCTGGCTGCTCTCGCGCTTCGACGACACCCGCCCGTTCTCCGACCTGGTGCGCGAGGCGCGCGATGCCGGCTACACCGAGCCCGATCCGCGCGTGGACCTGTCGGGCGAGGACGTGCGCCGCAAGCTGCTGATCCTGGCCCGCGCGTCGGGGGCGATGCTGGAGGCGCGCGACGTGCGGGTCTCCTCGCTGGTACCCGATGCGCTGCGCGACGCCGCGCCCGACGAGGTGGACGCACGCCTGGCCGCGCTCGACGCGCCGCTGCGCGAGCGCTTCCTCACCGCGTATCGCAGCGACGCGCGGCTGTGCTTCGTTGCCCGCTTCGACGCCGGACGCGGCGCCTCGGTCGCGCTGCGCGCGCTGCCGCTGTCCAATCCGCTGGTCAGCGGCCACGGCACCGAGAACCGGGCCGCGATCTTCAGCGACCGCTACCGCGAGCAGCCGCTGGTGGTCCAAGGCCCCGGCGCGGGCGCGGAGGTGACCGCGGCGGCGCTGCTCGACGACGTGCTGCGCATCGCCCGCGCCGCGCCGCACGCCTGAGCGCAGTGCGCCTCGCCGGCGCAGGCCGGTGGCCCGGGCTCAGCATTCGATGACGTTGACCGCGAGCCCGCCGCGGCTGGTTTCCTTGTACTTGTCCTGCATGTCGCGGCCGGTCTCGCGCATGGTCTTGATCACCTTGTCCAGGCTGACCTTGTGCTTGCCGTCGCCGCGCAGGGCCATGCGGCTGGCGTTGATCGCCTTCACCGCGCCCATGGCGTTGCGTTCGATGCAGGGGATCTGGACCAGGCCGCCGATCGGGTCGCAGGTCAGGCCGAGGTTGTGCTCCATGCCGATCTCGGCCGCGTTCTCGATCTGCGCGGGCGTGCCGCCCAGCGCCGCGGTCAGGCCCGCCGCGGCCATCGAGCAGGCCACACCGACCTCGCCCTGGCAGCCGACCTCGGCGCCGGAGATCGAGGCGTTCTCCTTGTAGAGGATGCCCACCGCCGCGGCGGTGAGCAGGAAATCGAACACGCCCTGTTCGCTGCTGGCCGGGCAGAATCGGTCGTAGTAGTGCAGCACCGCCGGGATGATGCCGGCCGCGCCATTGGTCGGCGCCGTGACCACGCGGCCGCCGGCGGCGTTCTCCTCGTTCACCGCGAGCGCGTACAGGTTCACCCAGTCGAGCACGGTCAGCGGGTCGCGCAGCGAGGCCTCCGGGCGGGAGCTGAGCTCGCGGTGCAGCGCCGGCGCGCGCCGCGGCACGTGCAGGCCGCCGGGCAGGGTGCCTTCCTCGCGGATGCCACGCGCCACGCAGGCCTGCATCGCCGCCCACAGCTCGCGCAGGCCGGCGACGATCTCCCCGTCGCTGCGCCACACGCGCTCGTTGGCCATCATCAGCCCGGCGATGCCCAGGCCGCTGGCCTCGGCCTGGCGCAGCAGTTCCGCGCCGCTGGAGAACGGGTACGGCAGGGGCGTGGTGTCGGCGACGATGCGGTCGCGCGCGGCCTCGTCCTGGTTGACCACGAAGCCGCCGCCGACCGAGTAGTAGTCCTGGGTGGCCAGCATGGCGTCGCCGGCGTCGTAGGCGGTGAAGCGCATGCCGTTGGGGTGGTGCGGCAGCTTCTGGCGCTTGTTCATCACCAGGTCGCGCTTTTCCTCGAACGCGACCGGATGGGTACCGCCGAGCACCACCCGGCGCTCGCCGCGGATGCGTTCGAGCGCGGCGGGGATGATGTCGGGGTCGATGAGGTTGGGCTGGTGGCCTTCGAGCCCGAGCAGCAGCGCCTTGTCGGTGCCGTGGCCGCGCCCGGTCAGCGCCAGCGATCCGAACACCTCGGCGCGGATGCGCGCCACCCGCGGCAGCAGCCCCGGCTCGGCCAGGCGGCGCTGGACGAAGCGCGCGGCCGCGCGCATCGGACCGACCGTGTGCGAGGAACTCGGTCCGATGCCGATCTTGTAGATGTCGAAGGTGCTGACGGCCATGGCGGAATCCGTGGAGTCCTGGCCCGCATTGTATTGGTTGCCGTCGCAACTGTCGGCGCGACCCGGCGGCCGCTACACTCGCCGGCCCCGTGCGACGAACGGCCATGGACCGCTACATCCTCTACCAGCGCGACGACTGCCACCTGTGCGACCAGGCCCTGGAGCTGCTGGCGCGGGCCCGGTTCCCGGAGCCGCGCAGCGTGTTCATCGACGGCGACGACGCACTGGAGGCGCGCTACGGCACGCGGGTGCCGGTGTTGCGCCAGGTCGAGACCGGGCGGGAGCTGGACTGGCCGTTCGACCCCGGGACCGTGCGCGACTGGGCCCGCTGAACGCACGCCGCCCTTGGTCCCCGATCAGGGCGCGGGATGCAGGAACACCCGGGTGCTGATCGCGACCTCGTCGGGGATGAGCGCGGTATCGGCCCAGTCCCCGCCGCCGACGCCGAATTCCAGCCGTTTCACCGTCGCCCGGCCCGAGAGCAGCGCCGGGTTGCCCGGCGTCCAGGTGAAGTGGAGCGCGACCGGCCGGCTCACCCCGCGCAGGGTGAGGGTGCCGTCGGCCACGTACCCGTCGTCCACGGCGCGGAAGCGTTCGGCCACGTACGTCGCGCGGGCGAACCTGCCGACGTTGAAGAAGTCGCTGCCGGCCAGCGTGGAGTCGCGGTCGGCGTTGCCGGTCGAGGTGCCGGCGAGCTGGATCGTCACCTCGAGACGCGCGTCGTCGAGCCGCTCGGGGTCGAAGCGCAGCTTCGTGTCGAATCCGCCGAAGCGGCCGCTGAACACCTCGCCGTCGTACTTCGTGGCGAAGGCGAGCGAGGAGCCCGGCGCCTGCACGTAGTCGGCGGCGCGGGCGGGGGCGGCCATCATCGCCACCAGCATGGCGGCGACGGCGGCGGGGGTGGTGAGCCTAGGCGTCATGGTCCGGGTCCTCGGGTTCGGGGGTGCGCGTGCGGCGTCGGGGCAGCATCCGCGCCAGGGTTTCGTCGCGCACGATCAGGTGGTGCCACAGCGCCGCGGCGGCGTGCAGCACCACCAGTGCGACCAGCAGCAGGAACAGCAGTTCATGCGCGTCGCGCGCGCGGTCGGCCAGCCATTCATTCGGGCCGGTGAGCTTGGGCATGGTGAACAGGCCGAACCAGCGGAACGGCCGCAGGCCGCTGGCCGAGTCGTAGAGCCAGCCCGACAGCGGCATCGCCAGCGCCAGTACGTACAGCGCCCAGTGCGTGGCGCTGGCCACCGCGCGCTGCCAGCGCGGCGTGCCGGGCAGCGGCGGCGCGGCGCCGGCGTACAGCCGCCAGGCCAGCCGCAGCAGCATCAGCGCCAGCACGGTGATGCCCAGCGACTTGTGCGCGGTGTACACCCAGAAGTACTTCGGCGTGCGTGGCAGTTCATCCATGACCAGGCCGACGGTGGCCACGGCCAGGATCAGCAGCACGACCAGCCAGTGGAAGGCCTGGCTGACCGCGCCCCAGCGTTCGGGAGTGTTCTTCAGGGTCATGGTCCTGGATCGGTGTCGGAGGGCGGGGGAGTCGGGGTGGCGTCGTGGTTTGCGGCGGCGTCCGCGGCCTGCGCGGGATCGGGATCGTCCGGCGCCTCGTCACGGCTGCCGCGGGTGCGCGTTGCCTCGGCTTCGATCCATAGCTCGACCCGATCGCCGATCATCGACGGCCAGGCGTCGACGCCGAACGCCCTGCGGCTGAGCACCGTGGCGGCGGAAAAGCCGACCGTGCGCCGGAACGGCGGCAGCGGGTGGCGCCTGGCGGCGTTCATGCGCACCTCCAGCACCACCTCGCGCTCGATCCCGCGCAGATTGAGCACGCCCGCGACGCGCGCATGCCGCTCGTCGATCGGCTCCACCCGGGTGGAGCGGAAGCGGGCCACCGGGTAGGTGGAAGCGTCGAGCAGGCCGCGGCCGAGCGTGGCCCGGTTCCAGGCCGCGTCGCCGAAGTCCAGGCGCTGCAGCGGGATCTCGACCTCCACCTCCGCGCCGGTCCAGTCGCCAGGCATGTAGCGCAGCGTGCCGGTGGCCCCGGACAGCGTGCCCAGCGCGCTGGAGAACCCGGCGTGGTCGACCGCGACCAGCACCCGGGTGTGAACCGGGTCCAGCGTCCAGGCGGGCGGCTGCGCCCAGGCCGGCAGCGCCGCCAGCGCCAGCAGCAGCCAGGCCGGCGGCGGACGCCGGCGTCGGCGTGGGGAAGGCGCGGTGGCGGTGGCGGCTTGCACGCGGGCATTCTAGGCCGGCCGCGCGCACTTGCACCGGCAACGTTGCGTTGCGAGGATGCCGGGCCACGTGCCGCGGGCGCCAGGGAGGCACGACAGACCGGGAGGCCGGGTGCGGGGATTGGTCACGACAGCATGCGCGGGCGGGCTGCTGGCCGCGCTGGCGCTGTGCGCGCCGCCGGCGGCCGGCGTGGAGACCGCCATGGCGGCGGGCGGGCCGCCGCTGCCGATGCCGCGCCAGATCAGCGTCTACGACGGGCTGCCGTCCAACCGCATCAATGCGCTGGCCGAGGACCGCCAGGGCTATCTCTGGATCGCCACCCGCGACGGGCTGGCGCGCTACGACGGCGTGGGCTACCGCGTCTGGCGCGTGGGCGACGGCCTGCGCGACAACCACGTGTGGACGGTGCTGGTCGACCGCGAGGACCGGGTGTGGGTGGGCACCCAGAACGGCGGGTTGTCGATGCTCGACGTGCAGCGCCGGGCCTTCACCCATTACGGCCGCGATGGCGATCCGCGCATCGGCAGCAACGACGTCTGGTCGCTGGCGCAGACGTCCGATGGCGCGATCTGGTTCGGCACCGCCGACGGTGGCCTGCACCGGCTCGGCCGCGACGGGCGCATCACCCGCTTCATGCCCGAGCCGGGCGACCCGCGCAGCCTGCCCTCGGCCTCGGTGACCTGGCTGCGGACCGACGCCGCGGGGCGGCTGTGGGTCGGCACCTACCACGGCGTGGCGCGCTGGACCGGCCGCGACTTCGAGCGCCTGATGCACGACATGCACCCGCCCCCGGCGGTGAACGCGCTGGTGCCCGACCGCGACGGCGACATGTGGATCGCCACCGCCGCCGGCGCCTTCGTGCACCGCGCCGCCAGCGGGCGCATGGAGCAGGCGCCCTGGCGCGACCCGGTGCTGGGCCATCCGCCGCTGGGCATGCTGGTGCAGGACCGCCAGGGCGCGCACTGGCTGGACACGCGCAGCGGGCTGTCGGTCGAACGCGACGGTGTGGTGCACGACGTCCCGCTCTACAGCAACACCAGCCGCGGCCTGGTGCGTCCGTCGTGGTCGGCGGCGCTGGAGGACCGCGAGGGTGGCCTGTGGTTCGCCAGCTCCGAGATGGGGCTGTGGCACCTGCCGGCCAACTGGCGCAACTTCACCGTGCTGCGGCGGGTGCTGGACGACCCGGCCTCGGCGGCGAACGCCTTCGTCTACAGCGTCACCGCCGCGCGTGACGGTGGGCTGTGGCTGGTGGGGACCGGCGGCGTGCTCGACTGGCTCGATCCGCATTCGGCGCGGCTTGAGCACCGGCTCGAGCGCGTCTGTGGCGACCGGCTGCCGTACGTGGCGCGCGAAATGGTCGACCGCAGCGTGTGGATCGGCTGCCACGGCACGGTGACGCGCTGGGAGCCGGGCAGCGGCCGGGTGTCGCGCTGGCATCGCAGCGACGCGGTCGACGCCGCGCCCGGCGGCATCGTGGGCTACATCGTGGGCGAACCCGATGGCGGCGTGTGGCTGGGCGCGAACGACATGCTGCAGCGGCGCGACGCCGACGGCCGCGTCCGCCAGGTGATCGAGGCCGGCGGCCCGGAGGGCTTCCCCGCCAACAACGCCCTGCGCCAGATGTCGCGCGGCCCCGACGGCGCGCTGTGGCTGGCGACCCGCGTCGGCCTGCTGATGTGGAACGCCGGCGCGCGCCGGTTCGAGCCGGTGCCCGGCGGCCCGGACTGGCAGGTGTTCGCGTTCGGCTTCGGCGCCGGCGACCGGGTGTGGGTGGGCGGCAACGGCATGCTGGTGGCCTACCGCTGGGACGGCGCCGAACTGGTGGCCGAGCGCACCGTCGACGCGCGCCAGGGGTTGCCGGCGGTGGCGCCCGGCGGCCTGGTCGCCGACGGCCAGGGCGTGGTGTGGATGAGCACGCCGCGCGGCCTGGTGCGCTACGACCCCGGCCACGACCGCCTGCGCCTGTACAGCGTGCTCGACGGCCTGCCCAGCCAGCAGTTCAGCGAATACCAGTTCGAGCCCTCGGCCCGCGGCTACATCGCGGTCGGGACCGCCGACGGCCTGCTGCTGTTCCATCCGCGCCAGGTGCAGGAGGGTGCACGCTCGCCGAACCTGGCGATCGAGTCGGTGAGCGTGCGCCGCGGCGACCGCACGGTCGACTTCGCGCCCGATGCCCCGATCCGGCTGCGCCACGACGACCGCGACCTGCGCGTGTCCGCGCGCCTGCTCTCGTTCACCGACGCCCACGCCCATCGCTACCGCTTCCGGCTCGAGGGCTACGACCCGGCCTGGGTCGAGGTCGGCGCGGTGGGCGAGCGCCAGTTCCCGCGCCTGGACCACGGCCGCTACCGGCTGGAGGTGCAGGCGCGCACCGCCGACGACGACTGGATGCCGGCGCGGCGCCTGGCGCTGGAGGTACAGCAGCCCTGGTGGCGCACGCCGGCGGCGATGGCGGCCTGGACGCTGGCCGCGCTGGCGCTGCTCGGTCTGCTCGGGCTGCAGTACCGCGCGCGGCTCAAGCGGCGCCACGAATGGCAGCTGGCCGAACAGCGGCACGAACTCGCACTCCAGGCCTCGGTCGCCAAGACCCGGTTCCTGGCGACGTTGGGACACGAGGTGCGCACGCCGATGACCGCGGTGCTGGGCATGAGCGAGCTGCTGGCGAGCACCCAGCTGGACGCCCGCCAGCGCGGCCACGTCGAGTCGATCCGCCGCGCCGGCGAGCACCTGCTGCGCCTGGTCAATGACGCGCTCGACCTGGCGAAGATCGAGGCCGGCCGGCTGGAGCTGGTGGACGAGCCGCTCGACCTGCACGCGCTGGTGCGCGAGACCGCGGCGTTCCACGCGCCGCTGCTCGAACGGCGGGGGCTCGGGTTCGATTGCAGCATCGACCCGGCGCTGCCGCGCTGGGTCCTCGGCGACGCCGGACGGGTGCGGCAGATCCTGCTCAACCTGCTCGGCAACGCGGCCAAGTTCACCGAGCGCGGCAGCGTCGCGCTGCAGGCTGCACCGTATCCCGGCGGCGTGTGCCTGACCGTGCGCGATACCGGCCCCGGCCTCAACGAGGAGCAGAAGCAGCGCCTGTTCCGCCGCTTCGAGCAGGCCGAGGGCGCGCGCACCAGCGCCCGCTATGGCGGCAGCGGGCTGGGACTGGCGATCTCGCAGGAGCTGGCCGCGGCGATGGGCGGGCGGATCGAACTCGAGAGCGCGCCGGGCGAGGGCACGACGTTCCGCGTGCTGCTCCCGCTGCGTTCCGCCGCCGCCCCACCCGGCGCTCCGGACGCTCCACCCGAGGGGCGGGCACCGCACGGCCTGCGCCTGCTGCTGGTCGAGGACGAGGATGCCGTCGCCGACGTGATCGCCGGCCTGCTCGAAGGCCAGGGCCATCGTGTCCGCCGCGTCGCGCATGGCCTGGCCGCCTTGTCGGAGATCGCCGGCCAGCCGTTCGACGCGGCCCTGCTCGACCTCGACCTGCCCGGCATCGACGGCCTGGCCCTGGCGCCGCTGCTGCGCCAGAACGGCTTCGCCGGGCCCCTGGTCGCCGTCACCGCCCGCACCGACGCCGACGCCGAGGCCGCTGCGGCCAAGGCGGGTTTCGACGCATTCCTGCGCAAGCCGGTCACCGGGGCGATGCTGGCGCAGGCGTTGGCGGCCGTGCTTCCGGCCAGGCCGTCGGCCTAGTCGCAGGGTCGGGACCGACGCGCGCACGCGCCATGATCCGACCCGAGCGTCGGAGTGGGGCCGATACGCGCGAGGCCGTGCGGGCGGGACGATGAGGGCATCGCCCCAGTGGGACCGCGCCATGCGTGCCTGCCTCTTGCTGCTGCTGTCCATCCTGCTGCTCGCGCCCGCCGGGTCCGGCGCCGCGCAACCGCCTCCGCTCATGCTGGCCACCGACTACGACAGCAGCGTGGAGGCGGCCGACTACTGGGTCAGCGAGAAGCTCGACGGCGTGCGCGGGCGCTGGGACGGGCGCGCGCTGTGGACCCGCGGCGGCCGCCGCATCGAGGCGCCGGACTGGTTCGTCGCCGGCTGGCCGACGGTGGCGATGGACGGCGAGCTGTGGATCGGCCGCGGCCGCTTCGACCAGGTCAGCGGCCTCGTGCGCGCCGGGCATCGGGACGACGGCGCCTGGCGGCAGGTGCGCTTCATGGTCTTCGACCTGCCCGGGCACGCCGGCGGCTTCGGCGAACGGCTGTCGGAGCTGCGCAGACTGCTCGACGGTGCCGCCATCGCCTGGCTGCAGCCGGTGCCGCAGTTCCGCGTCCCCGATGCGGCGGTACTGCAGGCGCGGCTGCAGGCCGTGGTCGCCGCTGGCGGCGAAGGACTGATGCTGCACCATCACGACGCGCGCTACCGCGCCGGGCGCAGCGACGGCCTGCGCAAGCTCAAACCGCATGCCGATGCCGAGGCGCGCGTGGTCGCGCACCTGCCGGGCCGCGGCAAGTACGCGGGCATGACCGGCGCGCTGCTGGTCGAGCGCGGGGACGGCGTGCGCTTCCGCCTGGGCAGCGGCCTGACCGATGCCCAGCGCGCCGCACCGCCGCCGGTCGGCAGCCTGGTGACCTATCGCTACAGCGGCCACACCGTCAATGGACTGCCGCGGTTCGCTCGCTTCCTGCGCGTGCGGCACGAGCCTGCGCCGCCCGATCCGTAGGTGCGATCGGTGGCTGGGTTCGTCGCTGGCCGGCCCTGGAAAGGCGTGGCGTCACGCGGGCATCAGTCTTGCGGCTCATCGCGTACGTGTCGGAAACGGCGCCGCCTCTCCGGCAAGTTCGCTGTTGCAGGGAGCTGCATGACAAGGAGATGAGTGATCGGAGGATGCGCAGCCGCGCCCGGATCCGGGATGCCGCGGCAGTCTGGCGCGATCGAACACATCCGGCCGGACCCTGACCCTGGTCGCTGGATCGCAGTCCATGGGACGCTGCCGGTCCCCCAAGGATCTCATCGCGGACTTGCGAAAGCTGGGGCGCTGGGCCCTGGCGAACGGTGATCTCCCGATCCGCGTCGCAGACCGCCGCGACGGTTTCCCGTTCTTCGAGCACTGCGCGACGCCGCGCTTCCACATGCGCGAATGCGCAGTCGTGTCGGGAATCGAAGGATGGCCGCCGGAAACGACGACGGCCGCGTTGAAGGCCGCGCTACGTGGTGCCGGCGCCGAGTGGGATGGTTCGGCCAAGGACGGACCGGCACCCCACTGAAGGTGCCGGACCCCGGGTGTCGGCGCCGCGCCTCAGCGCGCGCTGTAGGCGTGGACTTCGTCGACCAGCACCGCGACGTGTTCCGGATTCATGTCCGGCGACATGCCGTGGCCGAGGTTGAACACGTGGCCCTCGCGCGAGCCGCCGTTGCCGTCGCGCCAGCTGTCGAGCGCGCGGCGGACTTCGCGCCGCACCGCCTCGGGCGAGCCGTAGAGGGTGGCCGGGTCGAGATTGCCCTGGACCGCGACGCGCCGGCCGGTGCGGCGCGCGGCCTCGCCCAGCTCCACCAGCCAGTCCACGCCGACGCCTTCGGCGCCGCTGCCGGCCAGGTCCTCCAGGTAGGCGCCGTTGCCGCGGCCGAAGATGATCAGCGGCGTGCGCTCCGCGCCCTCGCCGCGCTCGAGTTCGCGCGCGATGCGCTGCAGGTAGGGCAGGGAGAATTCGCGGTACATCGCTGGCGACAGCACGCCGCCCCAGGTGTCGAACACCTGCAGCGCCTGCGCGCCGGCCGCGCGCTGGGCCGCCAGGTAGGCGATGACCGCGTCGGTGTTCACCGACAGCAGCGCGTGCAGCGCCTGCGGGTCGTTGAGCGCCATCGCCTTGATCCGGGCGAAGTCCCTGCTGCCGCCGCCCTCGACCATGTAGCAGGCCAGCGTCCAGGGGCTGCCGGAGAAGCCGATCAGCGGCACCGCGCCATGCAGTTCGCGGCGGATCACCCGCACCGCGTCGGTCACGTAGCGCAACTCGCCTTCCATGTCGGGCACGCCGAGCCGGGCGATGTCGGCGGCGCTGCGCACCGGGCGTTCGAACTTCGGGCCTTCGCCCTCGACGAAGTACAGGCCCAGGCCCATCGCGTCGGGGATGGTGAGGATGTCGGAGAACAGGATCGCCGCGTCCAGCGGGAACCTGCGCAGCGGCTGCAGCGTCACCTCGCAGGCGATCTCCGGGTGCTTGGCCATGGCCAGGAAGCTGCCGGCCTTGCGTCGCACCTGGCGGTACTCGGGCAGGTAGCGGCCGGCCTGGCGCATCAGCCAGACGGGGGTGCGGTCCACGGGTTCGCGGCGCAGGGCGCGCAGGAAGCGGTCGTTGGCGAGGGGCGGGGTCATGGCGTTCCGGGCCGGCCAGCGCCGGCGGCAGGCAGGGGGAGGGGGCGCGTGCCGGTCCGCGGTGGCGGGGGCAACGCGGCGGTGGGGCGGGCGGTCCCGGTGGACGGCCGGGGCACGGGGGGCGCGTTCACTTCGGCGCGCCCGCGCCTTCGGCGTAGACCAGGTGGAAGCCGCGCTTGAGCTGCGCGTCGCGCGCCTGCTCCAGCGCCGCCAGTGCGCTCGCGTGGTCCATGTACTGCTCGCGGCGCAGGGTGCTGCGGCCACCGGTCTGGCCGCTTTCGCGCAGCAGGGTCCAGGCGCCCAGCAGGTCGGGCTGCAGGGTCAGCTGGACGAAGCGCGGCGCTTCGCGGCCTTCGGGACGTTGTTGCAGGAGCAGGCGCATGGGCCGGCCATTGTACGGCCTGGCCGCCCCGCGCCGGGGTGGCCGGTCACCCCGCCAGCACCGCCCGGACCTCGGGTTCGGGCACCCCGGCCAGGATCCGGGCGCGCCCGGCCCCGTCCCAGACCACGAACCGAAGGCCGCCGGCCTCGGCCTTCTTGTCCAGACGCATGTGTGCCAGCAGGGTGTCCGGGTCCAGCCCCGGGGGCGGTTCGACCGGCAGGCCGAAGCGCTGCAGCAGCCCGCGCAGGCGCGCGGTGTCGGCCGCGGGCGCCAGGCCCAGGCGCTCGGACAGGCGCGCCGCCTGGACCATGCCTACGGCCACCGCCTCACCGTGGATCAGGCCACCGTAGCCCTGCGCGGTCTCGATCGCGTGGCCGAAGGTGTGGCCGAAGTTGAGCAGGGCACGGTCGCCGTGCTCGTAGGGGTCGCGTTCGACGATCGCGGCCTTGTGCGCGCAGCTGCGCGCGATCGCCTCGGCCAGCGCGGCGTCGTCGCCGGCCAGCAGGGCGTCGGCGCGCGCATCGAGCCAGTCGAGGAACGGAGCGTCGACGATCGCGCCGTACTTCACCACCTCGGCCAGGCCCGCGCGCAGTTCGCGCGCCGGCAGGGTGCGCAGGGTGGCGGTGTCGGCGAGCACCGCACGCGGCGGATGGAAGGCGCCGACCAGGTTCTTGCCCTGCGGCAGGTCGACCGCGGTCTTGCCGCCGACCGAGGAATCGACCATCGCCA
Source organism: Luteimonas wenzhouensis (assembly GCF_007859305.1). Classification (GTDB taxonomy): domain Bacteria; phylum Pseudomonadota; class Gammaproteobacteria; order Xanthomonadales; family Xanthomonadaceae; genus Luteimonas; species Luteimonas wenzhouensis. The sequence goes on along the minus strand of NZ_VOHE01000002.1, from coordinate 614,688 downwards.
GCAGCGTGGTCGGCAGCTGCACGCAGTCCACGCCGCGCATCCAGGCCGCGGCCGCGAACCCGGCCAGGTCGCCGACCACGCCGCCGCCGAGTGCGTACACGGTGGCGTCGCGGCGCATGCCGGCGCTGGCGATCGCGTTGATCGCCTGGCCGAACGTGGCCAGCGTCTTGGAGCCTTCGCCCGCGGGCATGGTCCAGTGGCCGATGCGCAGCCCCGGGCGCGCCGCCGCCAGGGCGTCGAGCACGCGCTGCAGGTACAGCGGGGCGACCGCGTCGTCGCTGACGACGAAGGCGTCGCCACCGCGCAGCGTGGCGGCGAGCAGCGCGCCGTCGTCGACCAGGCCGGGCCCGATCGTGATCCGGTAGGGATGGGCGCCGCCGACGTCGACGCCGAGGTGCTGGCTCATGCGGTGTGATCCTGCGGGGTAGGGGTGGCGGGGCGGGTCCAGCGCTCGTCGAGCAGCCGGGCGATGCGCCCCGCGGCTTGCGGGGGGATGAGATGGTCGGTGTCGAAGCCCAGGTCGGCGACTTCGGCGTACAGCGGCGCGCGTTCGGCCGACAGGCGTTCGAGCACCTGGCGACGGTCGTCGCCTGCGATCAGCGGCCGGCTGCGGTCGCGCGCCAGGCGTTCGAGCTGGCGTTCGAGACTCACCTTGAGGTGGACCACGAAGCCACGCTCGCGCATCAGCGCGCGGTTGCGCGGATCAAGCACCGCGCCGCCGCCGGTCGCGAGCACCAGGCCTTCGCGCCGCAGCAGGTCGGCCAGCACCGCGGCCTCGCGCGCGCGGAAGCCGGCCTCACCCTCGCATTCGAAGATGGTGGGGATGTTGGCGCCGGTGCGCGCCTTGATCTCGCCGTCGACGTCGACGAAGGCCAGGCCGAAACGCTCGGCCAGGCGGCGGCCGATCGAGGACTTGCCGGCGCCCATCGGGCCGACCAGCACGAGGTTGGGGGCGGGATTCATCCGTCGAATCGTAGCAGTCCACGGACCGTGGCCGTTGCCTTAACGGATGCAGGTGCAGTCTGTTGCACCCGCGACCATTTGCGTCGCACCAGTGGAGGAAGTCCATGGCCGTCGCCAAGATCATCGAACTCAACGCCTCGTCGCCCACCAGCGTCGAGGATGCCGTGCGCACTGGCCTGGCCAAGGCCGCGGAGACCATCAAGAACATCCAGGGCGCCTGGATCAACGAGACCAAGGTGGTCACGTCGCCCGACGGCGGGATCGCCGAGTGGCGGGTGAACATGCGCGTGACCTTCGTCGTCGACTGAGGCCGCTCCGCCTACTCGCCGCCCCCGGCGGTCGTGGCCAGGAGCGCCCGCAGCCGCGCAATGTCCTCCGGATCCTCGCTGCCGAGCGCCTCGAGCGCCGGCAGCGCCCCGGCCAGGAGTTCGCGCCCGGCGGCGAGGTCCCCGGCCTGCAGCAGCAGGCGGCCGCGCAGCGCGCGCAGGCGATGCTCCCAGCCGGGGGTGGAATCGCCCGCGGTCAGTGCCTCGACGCTGAGCCCGTCCACGGCCCGCAGGCCCTCCTCGTGCCGGCCTTCGTCGGCCAGCGCGCGCGCCAGCGCGTATCGGAAGCTGTGCGCGGCAACGTTGTCCGCGCCATAGCGTTCGCGCAGCCCGCGCTCGGCGCGACGCAGGTGGTCCAGGCCCGCCTCGCGGTCGCCGCAGTCGTATTCCTTGAAGCCGAGGTTGCCGGTCTCGATCAGGGTCGCTTGGCGCTCCTCGCCGTAACGCGCGGCCATGCGTGCGCGCACCACGCGGGCGATTTCCAGCGCCTGCCCGCAGCGCCCGGCGTAGTCGTGGATGCTGGCCACGGTGGAGAGCTGGACCAGGGTGGTGTAGTCGTCGGGACCCAGGATGCGCCCGGTCGCGGCCGCGGCGGCTTCGGCCAGCGGCAGCGCCTCGTCGTAGCGGCCGAGGTTGCGCAGCGCGCGCGCCAGCATGATGCGGTGGCCGGCGGCCTTGCCCTCGCCGATCCGGCGCGCGTCGAACAGCGGGTCGGCGAGCATCGCCCGCAGCTGCGCGACCGCGCCGGCGAGGTCGCCCTGGCGCAGGGTCCCGTCGGCGAGGTTCTCGCGGATCGTGGCCGCCATCAGCGCGTCGTCCGGGCGCAGCAGGCGCTGCAGGCGGTCGGCGCGACGGTAGGCCTGCATGGCCGGTTCGATCTGCAGCTGCTGGAAATGGAACACGCCGCGGGCGTAGGCGGCGTCCAGCGCCAGGTCGTCGTCGCCGTGCAGGCCCGTGCCGAGCATGGCGTCGGTGGCGTCGAGCAGCGCGCCGGCCTCGGTGATGTGGGCGGCGGTGTTGGAGTAGGCGAGGGTGCGCACAAGGGCGTAGCGGGTGCGCAGGGTCAGCGGGTCGGCGGGGCCGAAGGCGCGCGCGTAGTCGCGCTCGGCCTCGCGCAGGTGGGCCACGCTGCGCTCGCGGTCGCCGAGCGTGCGCCAGGCCTGGCCCAGCGCGGCATGCACGCCGCCGCGGGTGGCCGGGTCGTCGGGGAAACGTTCGGCCACCTGGCTGGAGGCGAGTTCGAGCACCTCGCGCACGGTGGGGTCGCGTTCGTATCCGCTGCCGCCGGGGCTGAGCGCGCCGAGCAGGTCGTCGCTCAGGAAGGCCGCCACCGCCTCGGCGCGCGCCGCCTGCATCGCCGCGGCTTCGCGCAGGCGTTCGCTGCGGTACCAGAGCAGCGAACTGGCGACCAGGCCGATGCTGAGCATGCCGATGGTGGCCGCGATCCACGGTCGCCGCGCGCGCGCCTGCTCCAGCGCCCGTTGCGCCTGCTCGGCACTGCGCGCGGTGTCCGCGCGCTGCCGCGCCTCCTCGCGCCGCCGTGGCAGCGATGCCAGCCGTTCGGCCAGTCCGGCCACGCTGCCCAGGCGCCGCGCGGGATCGCCGTCGGTCGCGCGGGAGATGTCCTCGACCAGCAGCGGGTCGTCGATGTCGCGCTCCCAGCCCGGAGCCATCGGCCGGCGCAGGTCGCCCACCAGCAGCTGGTAGAGCAGCACGCCGAGCGCATACAGGTCGCTGCGCACGGTCGGCGGCTGGCCGGCCACCAGCTCCGGCGCCAGGTACAGCGGGGTTCCGCCGCTGCTGCCGGCGTCGGGCCGGGTCACGGTCAGGCCGAGGCCGGTGATCCCCAGTTCGGCCAGGCGCCCGGGCTGCAGCAGGCGGCTGCTGCCGAAGTCGGTGAGGCAGGCCTGCCAGCCGCCGTCGCGCCGCGGCCGGACCAGGATGTTGGCGGGCTTGATGTCCTTGTGCAGCACGCCCACGCCGTGGGCCGCGTCGACCGCGACGGCGACCTGGAGGAAGAAGTCCAGCCGCCGCGCCTGGTCCCAGCCGGCGAACTCCGCGTGCGCCCCGGCCCACTCGGGGAGCGACTCGCCGCCGTACTCGCATTCCAGGAAGCAGGGCTCGGTCTCGAAGTTCCAGTCCAGCACCCGCACGAAGTCGTCGCGTTCGCCCAGGGTGTCGCGCAGCACCCGCATCAGGGTGGCTTCGCGCTTGATCGCCGAGAGCCGTTCGCCGCCGCGGGCGAACTTGAACACCCGCGCCTCGCGGCTGCGCGGCTGGCGCGCCAGCCAGACCTCGCTGCCCAGGGTCTGGCCGAGCGGGCGTTCGAGCAGGAAGTGCTCGCGGCCGGGGACCGGCTGGCCCGGCTCGAACGTCAGCTCGGCGCTGGGGCGGTGGCCGACGGCGATGCGTTCGACCGGCCCCTCGAAGCGGTAACCGATCCGCGGCACGGTGACGATCCGGGATTCGCCGCCGGCATCCAGGGCCTTGCGCAGCTTGCCGATCGCGGTGGCGAGCACGTGGTCCACGGTGACCCGGCCGGCCCAGACCGTCTCGAACAGTTCCTCCTTGGTCACCACCTCGCCGACGTGGCGCAGCAGCAGGGCCAGCACCTGCAGCGGCTTGTGCTCGACCTCCACCGGCAGGCCCGAGACCCGCAGTTCGTGGCGCGCCTCGTCGAATTCCACCGCGCCGAAGCGCCAGCGGTAGACCCGGTCGTCGGGCGGCGGAAGGGCCTGGGACATGCCCGGATCATAGCCGCGCGCGGCGACCGGGAAGCCCTCCCCGTGCCCGCCGGCGCCCCCGCGATGCACGGCTTGAAGGTTCCTTGAAGCCGCCGTGAGGACACCGGATCGCGGCCCGGGAAGGATGCGGGCCGGGACGGGCGAGGGAGGAGACGCGATGCATGCATACCGGGTCTGCGCCATGGCCGTCGCCGGCGCACTCGCGCTGGCGGGCTGCGGCGGCGAGGGGGCGGGTGGACAGAACGCGGGCGCGCAGCCGGCCGCGGCGCCGGAGGCGGCGGCCGGACCCGAACCGGTCGCGACAGGCGACCTGCGCTGCCCGGCGCCCGTTCGCGAAGGACTGCCCGGACCGGACATCATCGGATTGCGCCTGGGCATGACCGCGGACGAGGCCCTGGCCACGGCGCGCTGCGCGCTCGGCGCGGACGCGGAGGTCAGCACCGCCAACCGCTGGCTCGACCGGCTCGACACCCACGGCGTGGAACTCGGTCCCCAGACCTTCACCGTGCGCAAGGGCGAGCATCGGCCCTGCGACTTCCGCCGCGAATGGCAGGAGTGCGAGGGCGGGCTGAAGTGGCTGCACGTGGACGAGGTGGTCACCGTGGCCACGCCCGGCGCGCCCGGCGCCGAGACCGCCCACCTCATCCGCCGCGCGCAGCACTTCCGCGAAGGCGCCATGCCGCCGGTACAGGCGCTGCTCGATGCGCTCGTCGCCAAGTACGGCGAGCCGCAATGGACCGAGGAATCGGACAAGCCGCGCGGGCATTCGGCCGGGCACCGCAGGCTCGAGTGGGTGCGTGACCATGCGGGCAATCCGATGGCAACGGCCAACCCGCTGTTCCACCGCTGCCGGGGCGCGGTGAACGCGCATCCCGATGCCACCGGGGCCAAGTGGTCCGACGGGTGCGGACTGAGCATCCAGGCCTGGATCGCGCTGAGCGGTCGGAACCCGGGGCTGGCGATGGAGGTGGGCACGGCCATGCTGCACCAGGGCAGCCTCTACGCCCATGTCGAGGCGATGCAGGACGAACTGCGGCGACTCGGCCAGGCGCGGCGCGAGGCGGAAGTGCAGGCGACGGAGGCGAGCGATGTGCGGCTGTGAGCGCGGGACGGGGCGCGCCCGGCTGCTGTCCGTGCCGCTGGCGCTGGTCCTGGCCGCCTGCGGCGGCGGCGATGCGCCCGCATCCACGGCGCCGGCCGGTGGTGGCGCCGTGCCTGGCCAGGCGGCAGGACCGCAGCCGACCGCACCCGGCGGGGTCGCAGCTGCGCCGGGGCCCTCGACGGCGGGCGCCGGCGCCGCGACCGCCACCGGCGGCGTGGCCGGACGGCACGAACTGGCGCATCCGGAAGACCTGCAGATGGTCATGCTGGCCTACCGGCTCGAAGGACGGCAGCCGCCGTTCGCCGAATGGGCCGCGGCGCAGCCCGGCGTGCGCATGGCCAACGAGTTCGAGCGCGCCGACGTGCTGCGCGCCGAGGAGGAGCGGCTGCGCGCGGTGTACGACGGCACCGAAGGCGTGGGCCTGCTGCGCCTGAACGTGCGCGCGGCGTTGAGCGAATACGACGGCGGCCGCGGCGGCTACTACCTGACCGCGTTCACGCCCGGCAGCGTCCTGACGTTCACCGCCTATCCGGTCGACCGGGCGCATCCCGAACGCGTGTCGGTGCGCGTCGACAACCCGGGCGAGCTGAACTTCTGGCCGCTCGACGCCGCGACCGCCCGGGACGTGCTCGACAGGAACGGCGGCCTGCGCAACGTCGTCCTCGATGCGCGCATGCGCATCACCGGCATCAGCCGGCGCAGCGATGGTTCCGCGCTGTCGGCCACGCTGCTCGGTTACACGATCACCAGCGACCGCCACGGCCAGCCCGTCGTGCTGGGCGGGCTGCGGTTCGACGGCAATGGAGGATGAGGCGATGAGGACCGGCACGACGATGGCGCTGCTCGCCCTGCTGCTGTCCGCCTGCGGCGGCGGCTTCAGGGGCACGTTCGAGGACGAGCTCGGCATGAGCGCGCTCACCTTCCATCCCGACGGCCGGGTGGTGATGTCCAGCCCGGTGGCGGGCGTCGAACGCGAACTGACCTACGAGATCGACGGCGACCGGATCCGGGTCCGGCTGTCGCGGGACAACGACGCGGCGCTGCTGCTCACCCGGGTCGACGACGACACCCTGTCCGGACCGGTCGGGACCCGCTACCGGCGCAAGGACTGAACGCGCTTTCCCGCCGCCCCCGCACACGGGCCGGCCCCCATGAACCGACGCGAGGCACGCCATGCTCAACCTGACCCCCGAATACGTCACCGGATTCATCACCCAGGCCGGCACCGGCAACCCGGTCGTGCTGGAGTCGCGCCGACAGGAGCTGGTGCAGCGCCTGCAGCCGGCCAGGATCGGCTCGCTCGCCTTCCTGGTCATCGGCGGCATCCTGACCGTCACCATCATCGGTGCGATCCTCGGGATCCCGATGCTGGCGGTCGCGGGCTGGGTGCACTGGAAGGTGCGCAACAGCCTGAAGGTGATCGACGAGTCCTACCGGGCGCTGGCGTCGGCGCCGGCCGGACGGCCGGCGTGACCGGCGAGGCGACGGGAGCAGACCGATGAAGCAGGCACTCGCAGCCACCCTTGCACCACTCGTCCTGCTGCTGCTCCTGGGCTGCCAGCCCGATGCGGCGGCCGGCCCGGCGCCCACGCAGTCGGCGGCGACACCCGAGGTCGTCGACGCCCTGCCGCTGGACTTCGGCTACTACGTCCGCACCGACGAGCCGTGCGACGACGCCACCTCCGCCGGCGTGCACCTCGTCAACCGCGCCGGGATGCGCTGGGTGACCTCGTTCTGCCTGTACGAACGGATCGAGCGCACCGGCGCGAACCGCTACCGGGTGCACCAGCGCTGCGGCGACCACGGCGGCACCGGCCTGGAGGTGGCGGACTACGACATCCCCGACCGCACCTCGTTCTCGTTCCGCTCCGACAGCGGCTGGGAGCATGCGGCGCGGCTGTGCCCGCAGCGCGAGATGCCCGAACCCTGGCGCAGCGAGGACATCAGCGACCAGGTCCGCTAGCGGGCGCGCGGTTCAGCGGGCGTCGCGCAGGCGCAGCGCGACCGGACGGCGTGCGCGGTCGAGCTCCACGACCACGTTCGCGCGCGCCGGAAGCACACGCAGCGCCTGGCGGCTGACGCGTTCATAGTGCTGCACGAAGCGCGCGAGCGCGTCCCGGTCCATGCCGCGCGCGCCCGGGTCCGCCGCGCGCAGCGCCTGCTCCTGTTGCCAGCGCCACTCCGGCACCACCCCGAACCCCGGCGGCTGCAGGAACAGCAGCCGGTCGATCCGCCCCCACAGCGCGGGATAGTCGCGCGCCAGGGCGGCATTGCAGTGGCGGCGCCAGCGGCCGTCGGCGTCCTCGTCGCGCTCGAGCCGGTTGAGCGGGGCGTCGAGCGCGGACGCGTCCTCGGCCGTGGCGCCCAGGCACCAGCCCTCGAACACGACCAGGTCGGCCGCATCGACCTGCGGCCAGTCCGCGACCGGCAGGCGGCGGTCGGACAGCTTGTCGAAGCGCGGGACGCGCACCGGCCGGCGTTCGCGCAGGGCATCAAGGACCTCGCAGGCCAGGGCGACGTCGTGTGTCCCCGGCGGACCGCGGGTGGCGAGCAGGGGGTGGACCTCGCGCGCCAGCGCCGCGCGCTGCGGGGCGTCAAGATAGAAGTCGTCCAGAGACACGGCGACCGTGCGCCGCCCGCGCGCCGCCGCGGCCGCGGCCAGCTGCGCCGCAAGGGTGGACTTGCCGCTGCCCTGGAGCCCGGAAATGCCGTACACGCGCGCACCGGCGGCGTGCGCGTCGTCGAGCAGCCGCGTCACCAGGGCGGCGTCGAACCCATGCGGCGCAGCGGCATGCGCATTCGTGGCCATCGGGCCACAATAGCCCAATGGACTGCGCCGATCTCCAGGCCGAGGCCCTGGCCACCTTCGATGCCCTGTTCGCCGAGGCGCGCGCCGCCGGCGAGCCCGACCCCACCGCGATGACGCTGGCCACGGCCACGCGCGACGGACGGCCGTCGGCGCGCATCGTGCTGCTCAAGGCGCACGACGCGCGCGGCTTCGTGTTCTACACCCACCTGGACGGACGCAAGGGCCAGGAACTGCAGGTCAATCCGTACGCCGCGCTGCTGTTCCACTGGCCGCGCGTGCGCAACGGGGTGCAGGTGCGGATCGAGGGTCCGGTCGAGATCGTCGACGAGGCCGAGGCCGACGCGTACTTCGCCACCCGGCCGCGGGTCAGCCAGCTCGGCGCCTGGGCCTCGCGCCAGTCCGAGACGCTGGAATCGCGTGAGGCCTTCGAACAGCGCCTGGCCGAGGTCGACCGCGAGTTCGAGGGCCGCGAGGTACCGCGCCCGCCGCGCTGGACCGGGCTGCGCGTGCGCCCGGACCGGATCGAGTTCTGGTATGGCGCCGAGTACCGGCTGCACGAGCGCTGGCTGTACGAGTTCGACTGCACCGGCCAGTGCAGCAAGCGGATGCTGTATCCGTGACGCCGGTGCCCGCCTTCCGTCTCCGGCCGGCGCGCCTGCCCGACGATGCCGGCCCCTGGGGACGGATGCGGCGGGCGCTGTGGCCGGACGAGCCCGGCGTCGATGGCATGGAGGAACTGCGCGCTGCGCTGGCGCCGGCAGACGCGGCCTGCGTGCTGCTTGCGCTGGTTGGCGACGAGGCGGTGGGTGTCGCGGAAGCCCGCCTGCGCACCGATTACGTCAACGGCACGACCACCTCCCCGGTGGGGTTCCTGGAGGCCTGGTACGTGGAGCCCGACTGGCGCGGCCGCGGCGTCGGCCGCACGCTGGTGCAGGGCATCGGGGACTGGACCCGCTCCCGCGGCTGCGCCGAGCTGGCCTCCGACGCGCTGCTGGACAACCTCGTGTCGCAGGCCGCGCACCGGTGCTGCGGCTTCGAGGAAACCGAGCGCGTCGTGTACTTCCGCAAGCGCGTCGCATGAGTACGGGGCCGCGCCGCATCGTCTGCCTCACCGAGGAGCCGACCGAGGTCCTGTACGCGCTCGGCGAGCAGGACCGGATCGTCGGCATCAGCGGCTTCACCGTCCGTCCGCCGCGCGCGCGGCGCGAGAAGCCGAAGGTCAGCGCGTTCACCAGCGCGAAGATCGAGGCGATCCTCGCCCTGCGGCCGGATTTCGTGGTGGGCTTCTCCGACATCCAGGCCGACATTGCCGCCGAACTGGTACGGCGCGGCGTCGAGGTGTGGATCAGCAACCATCGCAGTGTCGAGGGCATCCTCGACTACGTGCGCAGGCTGGGCGCGCTGGTGGGCGCGGCGGCGCGCGCCGAGGCCTACGCCGCCGGACTCGCGCGCGGCCTGGACGCGACCCGGGCGGCATCGGCGCGGCTGCCGGCGCGGCCGAAGGTGTACTTCGAGGAATGGGACGCACCGATGATCACCGGCATCCGCTGGGTGTCGGAGCTGGTCGCGATTGCCGGCGGCGACGACGTGTTCCCGGAACGCGCGGCCGAGCCGCTGGCGAAGGGGCGGATCCTGGCCAGCGGCGAGGCGGTGGTCGAGCGCGCGCCGGACATCATCCTCGGCTCGTGGTGCGGCAAGCGCTTCCGTCCGGAGCAGGTGGCCGCGCGGCCGGGCTGGGACGCGATCCCGGCGGTACGCGACGGCGAGCTGCACGAGGTGAAGTCGCCGCTGATCCTGCAGCCCGGGCCCGCGGCGTTGACCGACGGACTGGCCCGGATCGCGCAGGTCGTGCGCGACTGGGCGCATCGCCGCGCGCGCGGCTGAGCCGCGCCGCTCAGGGCGGCAGGAGGTCGCGGCTGAAGCGCAGCACGCCCGGTGCCGGCGCGCCCTCGGGATGCACGGTGACCTCGAAGGCCAGCGTGTCGGGCGGCGGCACGCGCGCGGTGCCGACGTAGTCGATGAAGTCCTCGCTGCGCACTTCGTGCATGGGCACGTCCTGCCAGACGCCGCGCAGGTCGCGGGCGCGCGCGCTGACCTGCGCTGGCACGGACGTCTCCTCGTGCACCGGTCCGCGGCGCACGCCCACCAGCAGCAGCTGCACGTCGCGGGCCGGCTCGACCCCGTAGCGCCGCGCCACCTCCGGCGGCAGGGACGCGGTGGGCGCGAGGCTCGCGCGCACGGTGACCTCGCCCACCCGCAGTTCGGCCGGCAGGCGTGCGGCCTGGGCGGCCGCGGCGAGGTCGGCGCGTGCGGACGGATCGGCGCCGCAGGCGGCCAGCGCGGCCATGGCGGCGGCCGCGATCGCGATCCTGCGCATGCGCGTCGGGTGCTCAGTCATTGGCCGCCGACAGCTCGCCGCCACGGCGGGTTGCCGCCCGGACCGCACGCGCGACCAGGCCGCGCAGGTCGCCGGCCTCGAACGCTTCGATCGCGGCCTGGGTGGTGCCGCCGGGCGAGGTGACGCGGCGCCGGAGTTCGGTCGGCGGCTCGCCGGATTCGACCAGCATCCGCGCCGCGCCCAGGATCGTGTGCCGGACCAGGGTGCGCGCGGCGTCCGCGGCCAGGCCCTCGGCGATGGCGGCCTCCTCCATCGCCTCGGCCAGCAGGAACACGTAGGCCGGACCGCTGCCGGAGGTGCCCGTGACCGCGTCCATCAGCGCTTCGTCATCGATCCAGACGGTGGCCCCGGCACTGGCCAGCAGGCCTTCGGCACGGGCGCGCCCGGCGGCGTCCACGCGCGGGTTGGCGTACAGGCCGGTGACGCCGGCGCCGAGCAGGGCGGGCGTGTTGGGCATGGTCCGCACCACCGCCAGGCCGCCGCCCAGCCAGCGGTCCAGCTGGGCCGAGGTGATGCCCGCGGCGATCGACACGACCAGCGGCCGCGCCTGTTGCGCCACGGCGGCCAGCTCCGTGCAGACCGCACGCATCACCTGCGGCTTGACCGCGAACACCCACGCCTCGGCCCCGTCGACCGCGTCGGCGGCCGATTCGAAGGTGGCCACCCCGAAATCCGACGCCAGCGCGGCGCGTGCATCCGCGCTCGGGTCGGCGACGCGGACCGCGGCCGGATCGGCGCCGGCCGCGAGCAGCCCGCCGACCAGGCTGCGAGCCATGTTGCCGCCGCCGATGAAGGCGACGATGGGAAGGGATCCGGGAGAAGCAGGGTCGGGCATGGAGTGGCCTGGCGTGCGGGAAGGGCCATATCACCCTACCGCAGAGTCGGCGGGAACGTAGGGCCGCGGACCGAGGGTGCCCGGGGCGCGCCGGCGGACGGCGCGCCCCGCGCGTCGCGCGGGCTCGGCGGCGCCCGCCGGCCCGATCCGGCGGCCCGATCCGGCGGCCACCGCGTTCGGGTCGATGGCCTGCCCTGCCGCAGGGCCGGTGCCGGCAGGTCCCGATATCCGCTTGAAAGGGCTGGAATTGTGATCCGGGTACGGGGCTATACTGCCGGCCGGGGCTAGGCTTTGGCCTGCGGTACGGGGACACGGCCGCATCACGTCAGTAGCAGTGCCAGGGGACTTGCATGGATATCGCCGAACTGTTGGCGTTCTCGGTCAAGAACAAGGCGTCCGACCTCCACCTCTCGGCGGGGCTGCCGCCGATGATCCGGGTCGACGGCGACGTGCGGCGGATCAACATCCCGGCGCTCGAGCACAAGCAGGTGCACGCGCTGATCTACGACATCATGTCGGACAAGCAGCGCCGCGACTACGAGGAGTTCCTCGAGACCGACTTCTCGTTCGAGATCCCGGGCCTGGCGCGCTTCCGCGTCAACGCCTTCAACCAGAACCGCGGCGCGGCGGCGGTGTTCCGCACCATTCCCTCCGAGGTGCTGACCCTCGAGGACCTGGGCTGCCCGCCCATCTTCCGCGAGCTGATCCAGCAGCCGCAGGGCCTGATCCTGGTGACCGGCCCGACCGGCTCGGGCAAGTCGACCACCCTGGCGGCGATGCTCGACCACATCAACAAGAACGAGTACGCGCACATCCTCTCGGTCGAGGACCCGATCGAGTTCGTGCACACCTCGCAGAAGTGCCTGATCAACCAGCGCGAGGTGCACCGTGACACCCACGGCTTCAGCGAGGCCCTGCGTTCGGCGCTGCGCGAGGACCCGGACTACATCCTGGTGGGCGAGATGCGCGACATCGAGACCATCCGCCTGGCGCTGACCGCGGCCGAGACCGGCCACCTGGTGTTCGGCACCCTGCACACCAGTTCGGCGGCCAAGACCATCGACCGCATCATCGACGTGTTCCCCGCCGGCGAGAAGCCGATGGTGCGCTCGATGCTGTCGGAGTCGCTGCGCGCGGTGATTTCGCAGGCGCTGCTGAAGAAGGTCGGCGGTGGGCGCACCGCAGCCTGGGAGATCATGGTCGGCATCCCCGCCATCCGCAACCTGATCCGCGAGGACAAGGTCGCGCAGATGTACTCGGCGATCCAGACCGGCCAGCAGCACGGCATGATGACCCTGGACCAGCACCTGCAGGACCTGGTCAAGCGCGGCCTGGTCACGCGTCAGCAGGCCAAGGAATATGCGCGGGAGAAGCGGCTGTTCGAGTGACCGGGCGACCGGCGCTCGGGCAGGGATCGGATTTGGGACCAGTCAAGGCCGGGAAGGGCGAGGGTTGACCGGATCGGGCAGGCGCGCGGCCCGCCCCGACCACCGCCCCGCCCACCGCCGGCCACGCAGGAGCCACCATGAGCAGTATCGACTTCACCTCGTTCCTCAAGCTGATGGCCCACCAGAAGGCCTCGGACCTGTTCATCACCGCGGGCATGCCGCCGTCGATGAAGGTCCACGGCAAGATCCAGCCCATCACCCAGAACCCGCTCACGCCGCAGCAGTCGCGCGACCTGGTGCTGAACGTGATGACCCCGCCGCAGCGCGAGGAGTTCGAGAAGACCCACGAGTGCAACTTCGCCATCGGCGTCTCGGGCGTGGGCCGCTTCCGCGTCAGCTGCTTCTACCAGCGCAACCAGGTCGGGATGGTGCTGCGCCGGATCGAGACCAAGATCCCGACGGTCGAGGAGCTGAACCTGCCGCCGATCATCAAGACCCTGGCGATGACCAAGCGCGGCATCATCATCTTCGTCGGCGCCACCGGCACCGGCAAGTCGACCTCGCTGGCGGCGATGATCGGGTACCGTAACCAGAACTCCACCGGCCACATCATCACCATCGAGGACCCGATCGAGTTCGTGCACAAGCACGAGGGCTGCATCATCACCCAGCGCGAGGTCGGCATCGACACCGACAGCTGGGAGAACGCGCTCAAGAACACCCTGCGCCAGGCGCCGGACGTGATCATGATCGGCGAGGTGCGCACCCGCGAGGGCATGGACCACGCCATCGCCTTCGCCGAGACCGGCCACCTGGTGCTGTGCACCCTGCACGCGAACAACGCCAACCAGGCGATGGATCGCATCATCAACTTCTTCCCCGAGGACCGCCGCAGCCAGCTGCTGATGGACCTCTCGCTCAACCTCAAGGCGGTGATCGCGCAGCAGCTGATCCCGACCCCGGACGGCAAGGGGCGCCGGGTGGCGATGGAGATCCTGCTCGGCACCCCGCTGGTGCAGGACTACATCCGCGACGGCGAGATCCACAAGCTCAAGGAAGTGATGAAGGAATCGACCAACCTGGGCATGAAGACCTTCGACCAGGCCCTGTTCGAGCTGTACCAGGCCGGCGAGATCTCCTACGAGGACGCCCTGCGCCACGCCGACTCGCAGAACGAGGTGCGGCTCAAGATCAAGCTCGCCCAGGGCGGCGACGCCCGTACCCTGTCCCAGGGCCTGGACGGGGTGGAGATTTCCGAGGTGCGCTAGGGGCGCGTCGACGGTCGCGCCGTCCCGGTTTACGGGGCGGGCCCGACACCCCGGGCCCGCGCCTTCGACTGGTGCCTGCCGAGGAGGGCCATCGAGCCCAGCAGGCCACAGAGCGATCCCAGCCACACCAGCAACAGGGGTGGCTGCCACGGCCGGTACTCGAACACGATCTGCGATGGGCCGTCCACGGGGATGGCCGGAAGCAGGCCGTGCTTGTACGACGGGGCGACGGCGGTGCCGTTGACCGCCACCTGCCAGCCCCGACCCAGGCTGGCGGGCACGACCACGAAGCCGCTCCGTGTCCCTTCGTAGCGTAACGTGTACGCGTCCGCCGCGTAGTCGACGATGCTGACCTGGGAGCCGGCCGCGGGGTCGGCGTCATGCGCCAGTCCACGCAGGAAGTAGGGGCCACGCGGCGCCCGGGTGTTCTCAAATACGGAGATGCCCGCTGCCATGAAGACGCGCCGGTAGTGGCCGATGGTGCTGTCACCGACATGGAGGACGTACTCGAGTGATCCCGGGAACGGCCGCGTCCCCACGAACAGCGACTGATCGGTCTCGTCCGCGGCAACGGGAACCGACCACGCCGTCAGGTGCCGCGCGGGGGCTTCGAGCGGCCGGTATGCCAGGGCGAAACGGTAGTTGCCCGGCTGCAGGACGACCGGCTCGGGGAAATGGAATTCCGCCAGCGCGTTGTCTTTCACGGTCCTGGCGTCGATGGCGCTCCTGCCCAGGACGTTGCCGGAGCCGTCTGAAAGCACCAGCGCCACGACTCCCTTGAGGCTGCGTTCTGCATAGGTCGCCAACCGGACCGAAATCGCACGCACCGGCAGGTCCGTCTCGGCGACGTCGAAGTGCTGTACCCATGCGTCCCCGGGCTGCGGCGGAAGCGGTGTCCTCGAAGGCGGATTCTCGCGTGCGGGCCCCCTCGTGAGGTCGTCGGGGTGGTCGACGACGATGTACCTCACGTTGAGGTCCGCAAGCGCCTGCGCCGCGGTGTCGATCGCCTTCGCTGGAAACCGCGAGGCGGTATGCGAGACGCGGTGGCGTTCGACCAGGTCGTCGAGGAGTCGCTTGTGCGCCGGGGTCCGCAGCTGGTGGGCGTACCAATCCCTCAGGCCGAAGGCCCCGATCTCCCCGGAAATGTCGAATGCGCGGTCGGTGATCACGTAGTCGAACGGACCTGCCCGGGACCTCACGTAGGAGACGGCAGGCGGCTCCGGGTAGAAATAGCTGGCGGGCGCGGGGCCGTTGTAGCGTCGGAAGAAGTGGGTGATCTCCGCGATCTGCGCCCCGACCAGCAGCAGCACCAGGATCCGGATCCACAGCGCGCCCGTCCCCGCTGCGCGGCGCCACGCCCGGTCCACCAGTGTCACGCCAAGCAGGATGATGGCGATGTCGAGCACCCCTATCGCGCGCGACCACGAGTTAAAGCTCATGCCCGGGAACCACCCCACGAGCCACATCGGCCAAAGGCCGAACACGAGCCCTCCGACGAGGACCAGCAGCAGGGCCGCGAACAGTGCCAGGCGGGGCGTGGCCCGCGGCCGGATCGCCATGAGGAGCACGGATGCCGCCGCCGCCAAGGTAAGCAGCAACCCCACGTACATCGTCTGCTCGACGCGCTTGTGCTGGTAGGCCCACGGCGGCAACAGGCGCGTCATGTGGCCGGCCCGCAGGTAGCTTCCGCGTCCCTCGCGATAGCCGAGGTCGAACTGCTGCAGCCAGCCGTGGAGCTCGAGCAGGAGCGGCAGGGTGGCGAGGAAGCCGAACGCCGACCCGAGGACGTACCAGGGCAGGGGCGACGGGCCGGACGCGGCGTGCGGATGGCGCAGGCGCCAGGAGACGAGGAAGTACAGGCCGCCCGCGCACAGGATCACCTCCGTGACGAACGGGAAGCCACCGAGGATGACCATCGCCGTGGCCAGTCCCAACCCCACTGCGCTGCGCATGCCGGGGCTGCGCGTGCAGCCGTCGACGGCAAGCAGCAGCCATGGTGCCCAGATCGACGTATGGACATGGGGCCAATAGAGCCAAGCGGCATGGAAGCCGCACACCATGAAGGTGGCCGCCCCGCAGATCGCGGCCGGCAGCCGCACGTGCCGCCGCAGGAACAGGTGCATGCCGAAACCGGCGATCGCTAGGTTGAGCACGATCGCCAGGTGGAACCCAAGCGCCGGCGTCGGAGCCACGGCGAAGACCGCGAACGCCGGCGTGAACATGCTGTAGGTGGGCACCAGGAAGGTCACGCCCCCCGCGGCGATGTCGTTCCATTTCGGGAAATGCCCGGAACGGATCTGCTCGCGTGCGTTGATCCAGTACGGGAGCAGCCCGTTCAGGACGTCCGAACGCTCCCCGTGGCGCGCGGGCTGCCCCTCGTCCGCCCAGGAGAACGCATGCTGCTTGACCAGCACGTCCAACGGCGTGATCGATTCGCCCCGGAACGGGTTCGCGCCCATGATGCCGAAGGCGAGCAGCAGGTAGGCGATGAACAGGACCGGGCGCGAACGCATCGCACCGCCGCGCGTTCCGGCGGTGGGGTCGTGGCGCCAGGGCTGGGTCAGGGAGATGTGCCGCGCGTCGCTCACGGGCCGGACTCGTTCAAGGCCCACCCGGGGCCGGTGCGAAGACGCTTGTCGCCATCAGCGCCGCCCATCGTGCCGGTCGCGCCCCGGGGCCGGGGAGTTCCGACCGGAGATCGAATCCTCCATTCTCTGGATCCGCCAGTTGAGCTTCTCCAACAGCTTCCGGTTGACCGCGATCAGTTCCGAGATGATGGCCATCATCCACGCCATGGCGCCCAGCAGGATGCACAGGGCCGAAAGGATGACCGACTGGATCCGACCGCTGCCGTCGCCGGTCACATAGAAGTAGACGAATCTCAGCCCGACCAGCAGGCCGATGACGCCCAGTAGTGTTCCCACGGCGGCGAACAGCCGCATGGGGCGGTAGATCACCACCACCCGGAGGATGGTGACCAGTGACCTGCGGACGTAGCTCGAAATGCTCTTGACCAGGCGCGACGGGCGCAAGTCCGCGTTCGTCCTGATCGGCACCGAGTACACGCGCAGATTGCTCAGGCCCGCCTGGATGATCGTCTCCAGGGTATAGGTATAGGCGTTGAAGACGTTGAGCCGCATGGCCGTTTCGCGGGAAATGGCGCGGAATCCGCTGGGCGCGTCGGCCACCTGTGTCTTGCTGGCCATCCGCACCGCCCAGCTGCCGAAGCGTTGCAGCTTCTTCTTGATCCAGGAGAAGTGTTCGGTCTGGTCGATCGGCCGCGCGCCGATCACCATGTCCGCCTGGCCGGCGAGGATGGGGGCAGTCAGCTTCGGGATGTCGGCCGCCTGGTACTGGTTGTCGGCGTCGGTGTTGACGATCACGTCGGCGCCGAGCCGGAGGCAGGCATCAAGACCGGTCATGAAAGCGGTCGCCAGGCCACGGTTGACCGGATGGCGCACGACGTGGTCCACACCCAGTTCGCGCGCGACCGCGGCGGTCCGGTCCGTTGACCCGTCGTCGACCACGAGCCATTCGACGCGGTCGAATCCGGGCACCTCGCGCGGAAGGTCGGCGATCGCGATCCCCAATGTTGCTTCCTCGTTGAGGCAGGGGATCTGGATGATCAGTTTCATGCGTTGCCTTTGCCAGGTGGTTGCGCAGGCGCTGCCCTTCGGCGGTCCTGGATGCGAATGCGGATTCAGCCCGGATGACGCCGTCGAGCGCCCGATAGCATGCCCAACCCGGCCAAAAATACCAGCAGGTCGGATCCGGTGGAAAGGATGCGGAACGTCAGCGCGATGACCACTGCCTGCTCCCGCCCCACGAGCGGCGTGAGGCCTTCGGTGAGCATGAGTTCGCGGATGCCGATACCCGCCGGTGCGCCGGGAGTGACGAACCCGAGGAGCCAGGCGCAGGCGAACAGTCCCAGGGTGATTGGGAAGGCATCGAAGGACAGCAGTGTGCCGCCGGGATCGAGCAAGGACAGGGACAGCGCGCTGAGTACGATCCCGGCGAGGATCAGCGCGGCCGACACGGCGAGCAGTCCCTTGGAACGGCGATCTGGCCGCAATAGCGGATCGACCGCCTCCAGTAGCGCGGCGATGCGCGGGTGCCGTCGCTGCTTGTGCAGCACCACGCTGGCGCCGCCCAGCAGGATGCCCGCGCCGGCCAGGGCCGTCACGAGCGCGGGCACGTCCAGGTCGAGCCGTCCGAGCCAGAACTCTAGCAAGGGCAGCCCGAGCACCGCCATCCATGCGACAACCAGGCCGGCCTCGACCACCATCGTCGCGACCACCGTGGCGCCGGGAAAGCCGTAACTGGCCGCCAGTGCCACGCGCCCGAGATGGTGGCCGACGTTACCGGGCAGGTACTTCCCGAACTGGGTGGTGGCGAAGATGCCCGAACTGACGCGCCACGACGCTGGAACCCGCCCGGCAAGGAGCAACGCGTGCCAACCGCTGGCAAAGGCCGCGTACGCGACGAGGAAGGCGCACGACGCCGGGACCAGCTGCGGAAGGGCCCCCAACAGGTCGATGCTTCCGTCGGAAACGAGTCCCGCGACCTGCCTGGAGAACAGCACCAAACAGGCGATGGCCAGGCCGGCGCCCGCGAGCGTCAGCCATCCGCGCCTCATCGCCGGCATTCGATGAAGATCCTGGCTTCGAAGTACCGTCCGACCCAGGGCAGGTGCCGCAACGGATCGACCAGTTTCAGGATGTTGTAATGCGGGATCAGGGAAACGCGGATGTCCTGCTCCTGGAATCCCGCGGCCATGAGCACCCGGACATTGTCCCGGCTGTCCCTGACCGCGATATGTTCGGGACGCTGCTTGAGAATGAAGCCCGAATCGCGCATGCGCTCCATGAAGAAGTCGAGGTTGGGCGTGTGCAGGTAGAGCCTGCCGCCCGGCTTGAGGGTCCGGCGGATCGCGGCGAGGATCGGGATCAGGTCCTCGTCCGCGACGTGTTCGCTGAAATCCAGGGCCGTAGCGACGTCAAACTCATCGTGGTGGGATTGGGCGAACGCGACGATGTCGGTACAGTGGAACTCGCAGTTCGTGGCGCCAAGCCGCGCAGCGCGGGCCTTCGCGGCCGCGATGAAGTCTTCGGAGAAATCCACGCCGACGTAGTGCTCGACGATGTCGTGTACCTCGCCGAGCAGCATGGCGTTGCCGCAGGCGTAGTCCACCAGGCGTGTGCGCGGACCGAGTTGCATCGAGGGGATGAGGCGGGAGATCCGCGACACGGGCTTGCGCTCGTAGCGGCGGACGTACTCGCCGGAGTGCAGGGCCTTGCTGCGATCCTCAGCTGACTCAGTCATGGCGGGTGCCCTGTGTGGTCGGGAAGGAACAGGAAGTTGTAGATCTCCGGCGGGGCCTCCCACGACATCGGGCGCAGCTGGTCGCCATCCAGCACGTGGCAGCGGTACCCCAGCGATCGGACCAGCTCGACGATCCGCATGAACGCCTGCCGGGTGTGCCGGCTCCGGTCCACCTCCACGAGCAGGACCGGCCTGTCGCGGGCGAGCAGCTGCCTGGCCCCCTGCAGCACCGACCACTCGTGCCCCTCGACGTCGATCTTGATGAACGACACGCCCTGCAGTGCGAGCGCGTCGAGCGCCACCACACGGACCACCGTCTCCACGCACGGCTGACCGGGGTGTTCGAAGGAGGCGCGGGTCTTCACCTCGCGCCCGTCCTCCAGGGGGACGTGGAGCGTCAGCGCGCCGCCCTCGGCCCCCGCAGCCACGTTGTGCACGGTGACCAGGCCGCCCAAGCGCGAGCCCGCTGCCCAGGCCTGGATCACTTCGCAGCATGAAGGCTGCGGTTCGAGCGCGTGGACGCGGACCCCGAGCCGGGCTAGGGCATACGTGTAGATGCCGACGTTGGCGCCCACGTCCACCGCGACTCCGCCGGGTCGCGAGGCGAGGAGGGAGGGCAGCAGCGCGATTTCCGGCTCCAGCGAGCGAAGAACCTGCTGCGCGCGATAGCGCAGCGGCAGGCGCACGCGAAGCGGGAGCAGCCGCTCCAGCGTTTGCAGGCGCCTTGCATAGGCGGACAGTCCCATGGCGCGCTACCTGTCGTCCTCGCCGGGCCGCGGCGCGCCATCGTGCTCCCGGACCTCCTGCCGGACGAACCCGCAGATGTCGTCCGCCAGCGCGTCCCATGTGTTCCGCGCCACGAAGTCCTCGATGCCCTGGGCAAGGCCGGCCGCGGACTCCCGGGTGATGCGGCCCAGGGTTCCCGCCAGGTCCGCCGGGGAGCCGGGGGCGACCAGCCAGCCGGTGGAGCCTTCGACGACCGCGTCCTTCAGCCCGCCGACCCTGGTGGCCAGGACAGGCGTGCGGTAGTGGTAGGCGAGCGCGACCACGCCGCTGCCGGTGGCATCGAGGTAGGGCAGCGCCACCACGTCCGCGCGTGCGAAGTACTCGGCGGCTTGCGCATCGTCGACGTACTCCAGGCGGACCTCGAGGTTGGTGCCGAGGCGTTGCCGGCTTGATTCGATGGCCTTGCCGTCGGCCTGGTCCCAGCACTCCCCGACGACGGTGAGGAATACCCCGTCATCGGCCATCGACTCGAGGGCCTCCAGGAGTACGTTCAACCCCTTGTATGGACGGATGAAACCGAAGAACAGCACTTCGAGGCGCCCGCGCTTGGGCAGGAGCCCGCGCGGCGCCGGGAACCGGTCGTAGACTGGATGGAGTCGATGCAGGACCGGCGCATCGGGCCGCAGGGCGCCGATCGCTGCCGCCTGCTCTGTCGAGTGGACGATGTAGGCGTCGGCGCTCGACAGCAAGCGGTTGGCCAGCCGGGCCTTCGTCCGGCCGGCATCGTGGTCGGCGAGGTTGTGTCCTAGGAAAACGACGCGGATGCCGCGCTTGCGAAGCTGCCGGGCAATCAGTGCGAACACAGGGGCCCAGAACAGGGTCCACCAGTGGAAAATGACGCACGTGCACCCGCTTGCGGCGACCATGTCGACCGTCCGCTTCCAGCTCAAGGGCGAGAGCGGGTCGAGCAGGTAGTACGCGTCCGGCTCGCGCTGGCCGTCTGTGTCGCGCTCCACGTCGCTCTGGCCCGGATAGAGCCAGCGGGGATATTGGCGCTTGAACGAGATCGCGACCAGGCGGGCGACCCTCGGCCCGAGGGCCCGCTTGAGCGAGGTGTTGTACTGCGCGATACCGCCGCGATAGGGCCAGATCGGCCCGATCAGCGCGAGCGACAGTGGAGCCGCGTGCGAGCCGGCGGTCTCCCGTGGTCCCGGCTCGGCAATCCTCAAAGCGCCGCCTCGAGCTCCGGCAACAGCGTGAACAGGTCGCCCACCAGGCCGACGTCGGCGATCTCGAAGATCGGCGCGTCCGGATCCTTGTTGATCGCCACGATCGTGCCGGCGTCCTTGATGCCGGTCAGGTGCTGGATCGCGCCGGAGATGCCCACCGCCAGGTACAGCTCGGGGGCGATGATCTTGCCGGTCTGGCCGACCTGCAGCTCGTTCGGGACGTAGCCGGCGTCGACCGCCGCGCGCGAGGCGCCCACCGCCGCGCCGAGCTTGTCGGCCAGCTTGTAGATGATGTCGAAGTTCTCCTTCGACCCCACGCCGCGACCGCCCGACACCACCCGCCTGGCGCTCTGCAGGTCGGGGCGGTCGGACTTGCCCTGGGCCAGGCCCACGAAGCGGGTGTGGGTGGGCAGGGTGGCGGAGATGCTGGCCGCCTCGACCGGCGCGCCGCCGTCGCGCGCGGCTTCCGGCCACGACGCGGTGCGCACGGTGGCCACCACGACCTGGTCGGCCGGCGCCTCGACGGTGATGATCGCGTTGCCCGCGTAGATCGGGCGCTTGAACACGTGCGGCCCCTCGACCGCCATCAGGTCGGACACCTGGGCCACGCCCAGCAGCGCGGCCACGCACGGGGCGAGGTCCTTGCCGAAGGTGGTGCTGGGCAGGAACACGTGGCTGTAGTCCTTCGCCAGTTCCGCGACCTGCGGCGCCAGCACCTGGGCGATGGGATGCGCGTTGGCCGGGTTGGCCACGGCGCGCACCCGGGTCACGCCCGAGATCTTCGCGGCCTCGGCGGCGACGGCGGACGGATCGGCGGCGAGCACCGCGACGTCGATGGCCTCCGGCGAGAGCGCCAGCGCGGCGCTGACGGTGCGCGCCGTGGAGGCGTTGAGGGCGCCGTCGAGGTGTTCGGCGATGACGAGGACGTTGGACATTGCGCAATCTCTCCTGGTGGTCGGGCGGGTCGCGCGTGGCCCGCGGGCCGCCGCCCGGTTCGCCCGCCGGTGCGGGCCGCGTGGATGCCTAGAGCAGGCCCTTCTGCTTGAGGACCGAGACCAGTTCGGCCACGTCCTTCACCATCACGCCCCGGCTGCGCCCGGTCGGCGCGGCGTGGTGCGTGGTGCGCAGGAAATCGCCGGACTCGACGCCCAGGTCCGCGAACGGGACCGTCTCCATCGGCTTGCTCTTGGCCTTCATGATGTCGGGCAGCTTGATGAAGCGCGGCTCGTTCAGGCGCAGGTCGGTGGTCACCACCGCCGGCAGGTCGACCTCCAGCGTCTCCAGGCCGGCGTCGACCTCGCGCGTGACCGTGGCCTTGCCGTCGGCGATCTCCAGCTTCGAGGCGAAGGTGGCCTGCGGCCGGCCCCAGAGCGTGGCCAGCATCTGCCCGGTCTGGTTGGCGTCGTCGTCGATCGCCTGCTTGCCCAGCAGCACCAGGTCCGGCTGCTCCTTTTCCACCAGCTTGAGCAGGGCGCGGGCGGCGGTGAGCGGCTGGATCGGCTGGTCGGCGACCACGTGGATGGCGCGGTTGGCGCCCATCGCCAGGCCGTTGCGCAGGTGCGCGGCGGCGTCGGCCGGGGCGATCGTGGCCACCACCACCTCGGTGGCGATGCCCTTGTCGCGCAGGCGCAGCGCCTCTTCGAGCGCAATCTCGTCGAACGGATTGGCCGACAGTTTGACGCCGTCGGTGACCACGCCAGAGCCGTCCGGCTTGACCTGGATGCGGACGTTCGCGTCCACCACGCGCTTGTACGCGACGAGGATCTTCATCTTGTGGGGCTCCCGGAGCAGGAATCTGGGCGCCCGCCGCGGGCCGGCGGGCGGAGCCCCGCGATTCTACCCGGCCGCTGCCGTACGGGCGAGTATGCGGATCAGCCGTCGCGGCGCGCGTAGGGGTAGGGGGCGGCGGGGTCGGTGGGATCGGGCTCTCCGCAGGCCCCGGCGGCGGTCGCCACGCGGAAGCCGGCGGCGTCCACGCACAGGCCGAACAGGCGCTCGACCGCGTGCGCGCAGGTGCCGTCGACCTGGCCGCGTTCGGACTCGAACAGCTGCGGGTCCAGGTGCGCGTCGAGCAGCGGGCGCAGGGCCTCGAGCCTGACCCAGAACATGCTGCCGGCCACGAAGCGGTCAGCCTCCGGGTCGAAGGGCGGCAGGCCGAGCCGGGTTGCCAGGCGGCGCACGTTGGCCTCGTTGGCGCCCCAGAAGTACCCCAGTGGCTGCAGGTGGCCCTCGGGCGCCACCAGCCCCAGGGCGGGATCGGTGGCGAAGGCCTCCAGCAGCGCCGGCACGCGGGCCGGCGCCAGCAGCCGGTCGAGCAGTTCGGCGCGCCAGCGCTCGCCGTCCCAGCGATGGTCGGACTGCTTGGTGTGGAGCTTGAGCACCACCTCGACGCCCTCGTCCAGCAGCCGGTCGGCCACGTGCAGGAACGGCAGGATGTCGCGGCCGCGGTTCTCGAACACCAGCACTTCGGCCGTGGTGCCGGCCCGGTCGAGGGCGTCGCGCACGGCATCGGCGCGCTCGGGCGCCGTGGTCACCACCAGGCGCCAGTCGAGGCCGCTGGCGCGCAGGCGTTCGAGCAGTTCCGGCAGCACCTCGACGTACCAGGCGTGGACCACGGCGCAGGGACGGCGGTCGGGCTCCGGCGGCCGCGCCGCGCGCCACAGCGCCTGGCGGGTCGCTTCCAGCCAGGCATGGCCCAGGCGCGCGTCCGGCTCGAGCACCGCCCCTTCCGCCCACTCGTTCCAGGCGTTGATGAAGACCAGGCGCTCGCCGGCCGGCACCCCCTCCAGGCGCCGGGCGATGCTGTCGTGCAGCCAGTCGCGGTAGCCGCGGGGCGAGGCGTGCAGGTAGACGTGGCCCCGGCCGGGGCGGCGCGGTTCATTGTCCCAGCCCGGGTTCACGCCGGGGAACAGGCGGTAGCCGGGCATGGGGCGGCGCCGCGCATCCTCCGCCATCGCGCGCCAGTCGAGCACGTCGCCGCGGTGGTCGGGGTTGAGCAGCAGCTGCCGCTCGCAGATCGAGCGCGGCGGGGACAGGTTGGGCGGGAACTCCACCGCCGAATCGAAGCCGATGTCGGCCGGGTCCGGCCGTTCGAACGACTGCACGTAGGCCAGGTGGATCTCGCCGATGCCGTGTTCGCGGCACCACTCGCGCCAGCGCCGGGCGGTGGCGGCCGGATCGGGCATCAGGCCCGGGCGGTACACCAGCAGCATTGGCTTGCCGTCCACCCGCAGCGCGTTGGGCGCGCGCAGGTAGTCGGCAACGTAGGCGATGAAGGCCAGGTCGTCCCCGTCGCCGTGCTGCTGGGCGATCAGCACGTCCTGTTCGCGCCCGTCCCAGCGCCGCGACCAGCTTTCGTTGGCCCAGCACAGGCAGAACGGGAAGTCGATCTCCGGGTCGCGGAGCCACTGCCGCAGCGGCGTTTCGAGCAGGGTGCGGCCGCCGAACCAGTAGAAGTAGAAGCAGAACGCGCCGATCCCGTACTCGCGCGCCAGCCGCGCCTGCTCGCGCATCACGCCCACGTCGCGCAGGTCGTAGAACCCGAGGTCGGCCGGCAGCCGCGGCTGGTGGTGGCCGTCGAACTGGGGCAGGGCGCGGGTGACATTGCGCCATTCGGTGAAGCCGCGGCCCCACCAGGCGTCGTTCTCCGGGATCGGGTGGAACTGCGGCAGGTAGAACGCGACCAGCGTCGCCGGGAGCGGCGAGGGCAGCGTGCCGTCGCGCCGGGGAACGTGTCCGATCGCGGGCTGGTCGGCGCGGACCGGGTGGCCCAGGCCGAGCGCTTCCTCCACCAGGCGGCCGCGGCGCCGGTACGGCACCAGGGCCGGGAAACGGGCCACGAACCACTCGCGCCACCGGTCGCGCGTGGCGTCGCCCAGCGGCAGCAGGCGGAACGCCGCGCGCAGTGCGTTGAACAGGGCTGCGCGCAGGCGGTCGCGGGGACGTCGGCTCATGCGCCTATGATCCCAGAAAGCGATGGCCGCGACGCGATGGCGGTGGACGACCGGCGCGGCTTGCGGCGCGCCCGGCCATCGACCCGCAGACGGCGCTGGGTAGAATCACCATACCAGCGGAGCCGAGGATTCCATGAGCACATCCAAGCGGTACCCGGACGCGCGCGCTGCGCTCGCCGACCTCGTCGCCGACGGCCAGACCCTCGCCGTGGGCGGGTTCGGGCTGTGCGGCATCCCCGAAGCGCTGATCGCCGCGCTGCGCGATTCCGGCGTCAAGAACCTCACCGTCATCTCCAACAACGCGGGCGTCGACGGCTTCGGCCTCGGCCAGCTGCTCGAGACCCGGCAGATCCGCAAGATGATTTCGTCCTACGTCGGCGAGAACAAGGAGTTCGAGCGCCAGTACCTGGGCGGCGAGCTCGAGCTCGAGTTCAACCCGCAGGGTACGCTGGCCGAGCGCCTGCGCGCGGGCGGCGCCGGCATCCCGGCCTTCTTCACCCGCACCGGCTACGGCACGGTGGTGGCCGAGGGCAAGGAAACCCGCCAGTTCGACGACGGCCACTGGTACGTGCTGGAAACCGCGCTCAAGGCCGACCTCTCGCTGGTCAAGGCGTGGAAGGCGGACGAGGCCGGCAACCTCGTGTTCCGCAAGACCGCGCGCAACTTCAACCCGGCCTGCGCCATGGCCGGCCGGGTCTGCGTGGCCGAGGTCGAGGAGATCGTGCCGATCGGCGACATCGATCCCGACCACGTGCACCTGCCCGGCATCTACGTCGACCGCCTGGTGCTCAACCCCACCCCCGAGAAGCGCATCGAACAGCGCACCGTCCGCCAGGAGGACAAGTAATGGCCTGGACCCGCGACGAGATGGCGCGCCGCGCCGCACAGGAACTGACCGACGGCGCCTACGTGAACCTGGGCATCGGCCTGCCGACCCTGGTGGCCAACCACATCCCCGAGGGCATGGACGTGTGGCTGCAGTCCGAGAACGGCCTGCTGGGCATCGGGCCGTTCCCGACCGAGGACGAGGTCGACGCCGACCTGATCAACGCCGGCAAGCAGACCGTCACCGCGCGCCCGGGCGCGAGCTACTTCGGCAGCCACGACTCCTTCGCCATGATCCGTGGCGGCCACATCGACCTGGCCATCCTCGGCGCGATGCAGGTCACCGACAAGGGCGACCTGGCCAACTGGATGGTGCCCGGCAAGATGGTCAAGGGCATGGGCGGGGCCATGGACCTGGTGGCCGGGGTCAAGCGGGTCGTGGTGCTCATGGAGCACACGGCGAAGAACGGCGAACACAAGATCCTGCCCGAGTGCACCCTGCCACTCACGGGGGTCGGCGTGGTCAACCGGATCATCACCGACCTGGCGGTCTTCGACGTGACCCCGCAGGGACTCAGGCTGGTGGAAACCGCGCCAGGCGTCGAACTCGACGAGCTCAAGGCCAGGACCGGGGTCGGGTTCGCCTCGTGACAGGCGCGAGGCCGCCGGTCGCCCCGGGCTGCCACCGGGAACGCGGGGGGACGGGCATGACCTGGTACCGGGACCTCAGCCCGGTCCTCGCCGAGGGCGTCCATGGGATCGCCTTCCCGGTGGCAGGGGACGCCCCGGGCGCCAGCGTGTCCTACCCCGAAGCCGGGCACGGGGCCTGCTTCGACATCGAAGACGCATCCTTCTGGTTCAGGCACCGCAACGAGGCCATCTCGGCGATGGTGCGGCGCCATCCGCCCGACGGCCTGCTGCTGGACGTGGGCGGGGGGAACGGGTACGTCGCCCAGCGCCTGGTCCGCGACGGCTGGCCGGTCGCCCTGCTGGAGCCGGGCGTGCAGGGCGCCACCAATGCGCGCCTGCAGCGGGGGCTGGAGCGGGTCGTCTGCGCGGACTTCTTCCAGGCGCGCATCAGTCCCGGCAGCGTCGGCGCCGTGGGCCTGTTCGACGTGATCGAACACGTCGAAGACGATCGGGCGATGGTCGAGGAGCTTGCCCGAGTGTTGCCGCCCGGGGGCCGGGTCTACATGAGCGTCCCCGCCCACGCCTGGCTGTGGTCGCAGGCGGACGTCGACGCCGGCCACTTCCGCAGGCACACCTTCGATTCGATGTCCAAGCTGCTGGACGGCCTCTTCGAGCTCGAGTACTGGAGCTACTGTTTCCGGCCGCTCCTGTTGCCACAGCTGCTCCTGCGTGCGCTGCCGTTCCGGATGGGGCTGGGCAGGCAGACCCCTCCCGGGCGCGCCGAATTCGAGCATGGCGTCGACCGTGGACTGGCGGTGCGCACGCTGGAACGACTCCTCCGGCCCGAGCTGGACGCGATCGCCGCGGGCAGGCGCCTGTCTGTGGGGGCCAGCGCGATCCTGGTGGCGCGCAGGCGCCGCCGCGGCTGACCAGTCCAGCGCTTGCGGGCCGTGCGCCCGGGGATGGTCGAATGCGCGCACCGGCTGGCGTGATGGAAGTTTCCTCACCGGCCTGGCCGTGTTCGACGTCGCGGCCGACGGGGCTCGGGCTGCGCGGACGGGCCCCGGCGTGGCCTGGACCAGGCATGGGCCAAGACCGCGGCCGCGTTCTCGAACTCCCTGTGACGCCGTGCTTTCAGCTGTGATTTAACTTTCTCCCAGCATACGGCCCGCGTATGCTGCGACACTGCCCGCCTCAGGGGGGCGACTCACCACATTCGGGAACGCGACATGCGCAAACACCTGCTGGGATGGATGCTGATCGCCGGGCTGGCGGCCTGCACCTCGGACACCGAACCCAACTCCTTCGCGTCCGCGCCTGTCGCAGACCCCTCCGCTTCGCCCGTGCCGGACACCGCCGCGGGGGCCGCCCTCCCCGGGCGGGCGGCGGGCAGCACCAGTTTTGCCTCGCTGCCCGATCGTGGCGAGCTGCTGGCCTACGGCGGTGCACGCAAGAGCCGCCAGTCGGGTGCCTACCACTACCATCCGGTCGCCCTGAGCGAGGAGCACGCGCTCAACGCCATCGCCAGCGGCGAAATGGTGCTGACCACGCCCGATGGCGAGACGCTCCGGCTCGGCTACGAGAACCACGAGGAACATCCCGACGGCAACTGGACCTGGATCGGCCGCAACGCCGATGGAAGCAGCGCGGTCCTGACCTTCGGCGAGAAGGCCGTCTTCGGCCTGTTCACCCGTGGAGACGAGCAGTTCCGGGTGCGCACCGACCGGACCGGGGCCTGGGTGGTCGCGACCGACCGCACCCGACTGCCCCCGGGTGACGCGCACCGCGACCGGTCCGATGTGCTGCTGCCGCCCGAGCATGGCGCACTGGCCGCCGCCGGCATCCGCCACCTGCAGAAGGCGGCCCCGAGTGCGAACAACGTGACCGCGGCTGCCGCGGTCGTGGACGTGCTGCTCGGCTATTCGACCGGCCTGGTCCAGCAGCTCGGCAGCCAGTCGGCGGCCCAGACCCGCATGGCCAACCTGGTGGCCGCGGCCAACGCGGCCTACGCCAACAGCGGCGTGAACCTGCGCCTGCGGGCCGTGTACGCGCTGCAGGTGGACTACGCCGACACCACCACGAACGAGGACGCGCTGCAGCAGCTGACCGGCTACGACGCGGGTGCCGGCCGGCCCATCACGCCCAACAGCGCCTTCAATGCGCTGCGCGAAGCGCGTGACGAGTACGGCGCCGACCTGGTGGCCTTCGTGCGCCGCTACCGGGAACCCGAGCAGAGCGGATGCGGCATCGCCTGGCTGCTGGGCATGAACGGGTCGGGCATCGACGCATCGCGCGATGCCGAGTTCGGCTACGCGGTGATCAGCGACGGCGAAGACCTCGACGAAGGGGACGGATTCAGCTACTTCTGCAGCGACTTCTCGCTGGCGCACGAGTTCGGCCACCTGATGGGGCAGGCCCACAACCAGGAAGACGCGGCCGGCCGCGCCGGTGCGCACAGCTATTCCTACGGCTACCGCGAGACGTCGCCGTCGGGCTTCTTCACGATCATGGCCTACCCGCTGGGTGACGGCCAGCTCGAGATTCCGCACTTCGCCAACCCGTCGGTGCGCTACCAGAACCGGCCCACGGGCAGCGCCGGTGCGGATAACGTCCGCAGCATGAACCAGACGATGCCGATCGTGGCCCAGTTCCGCGACACGGTCGTGCCAATCCGGAAAGTTCGGCGAGACGTGAATGGCGACGGTCGCTCGGACCTGTTCTGGCTGGGGGGCACCACGAGGTTCGCGCATTGGCTGATGAATGCGCATGCCGCGAGCTTCAAGTCGCCTTCCAAGAACGTGACCGGCTACACCTATGTCGGCAGCGGCGACCTGAATGGCGACGGCCGGACCGACATCGTCTGGAGCGGCGCGGATGGCACGTGGATGTGGCCTTCCACCGGCGCGGCCTTCGGCAAGGCCGTCAAGATCACCAACCCGTTGAACGGCTGGCGGGCCATCGGCGTCGCCGACATCAATGGCGACGGCCTGGACGATCTGCTCTGGCATAACACCAGCACCAGGAGGTTCGCGTACTGGCTAATGAACGGCCACGTCGCGACCTACCAGTCCCCGTCATCCGACGTCTCGAACTACCAGTTGGTCGCGATCGGCGATTTCAACGGCGATGGGCTGGACGACCTGGTGTGGTCGAACGGTTCGCGGATCTGGCTGTGGCGCAGCGGCGGCAACGCCGGCTTCACGCCACTGCTGATCGGGAGCCATCCCGCGGGCTGGGCGATCCGCGGAGCGGTGGACCTGGATGGCGACGGGCGGGCGGATCTCCTGTGGCACCAGCCGGCCCAGCGGAAGTTCTCGTACTGGCTGATGAACAGTAACGTGGCCACGAAGAAGGCCGCCTCGACCAACGTCACCGACTACCAGCTCGCGGCATTCGGCGATTTCAACGGCGACGGGTTCGGCGACCTGGTGTGGACGAACAACACCAGGGTGTGGATGTGGATTGGCGCGGAGGAGGTTGATTTCACCTCCAAGCTCGTCGGCAGCCACCCCTCGGGCTGGACGATCCGATAACGACAGCCTGCCGTGCGCTCCCTCCCGGCGGCAGCCTGGTGGGGGAGCCTGCTTTCCGCGGCGTCGCATGGGGTTGGCAGCTGGCCCCGGCCACGCCCGGGGCCAGGCGTTCTCCAGGACATGGCATGGGCCGACGCCGGCCCGGGCGTCCCATGCGGGACGCGCGTGGCGGTCTTCCGGGGGGTGGGCAGTGCGCGTCCGCGCGCCGGCGCAACCCGGAGGGACTCAGTTGCCGCCGCGTGGGCGCTCCCCGCGGTGCGCGTTGCCCGAAGCGAGGATCCAGTGCGCCAGTTCCCTGGTGACGTCTTCAAGGCTGCGCGAAAACGCGTCGACGACTTGGGCGACCTCGGTGCCGGAGGCGCGCCGGGCGGCGTGAAACGTCCGCGAGGCGACGATCGACTGGTCGAAGCCGTGGATCAGCTTGGCGTTGAATTCGATGGCGGCGGCGGGCACGGCGGCGCCGGCGTAGTCCGCCTCGAAGCGGCGCAGATCGATCACCAGCTTGTAGTCCGAGGAGACGCCGGCGCCCTGGCGGGCGACCGACGGCAGCTTGCCTGAATCCTCCAGCGCGCGCAGCAGCGCGTCCTGCAGCATGTCGGTGGGCGTCTTGGCCCAGGCGGCGCCGCGGTAGACCTGCAGCTCGTTCGGCGTGGGCCGCACCGCGATCCGGAAGCTGTCGATCGCGCGCGCGCCCAGCGGCGGGCTGAGCGAGAGCTGCCAGTCCGCGGCCGGGGCGGAGGGGTCGATCGCCACCCGCGGGTCGGGGGCGTAGATCGTCGATCGCTCTCGCTCGTTGCCGCCGCCAAGCAAGGAGCAGCCCGCCAGCGACGCGAGCAGCAGGGGCACGAGCAGCCGGGCGCGGCGGGGAAGGCGGGACGGGGGCACTGCGCTCACGGTTCGAACTCCTTCGGGGCATCGCGGCCGAGCAGGTAGCGCGCCGGGTTGGCATCGAGGCGGTCGCTGATCCGGCGCAGGTCGCGGATCAGGCTGCGCAGCTCGCCCAGGGTGGGGCCGAGCTGCGACAGGCCGTCGTTGGCGAAGCTGTTGATGGCCGCGCGGTTCTCGTTGAGGATCGTATCGGCGCCGCGTGCGGCCGAATCCAGCCGGTCCAGGGTGCCATCGATCTTCTCCATCAGCCGCGGCAGGTTCTGCGCCAGTTCGCGGTCGAAGGTGTCGAGGGTGCGGTTGGCCGAGGCCATGGTGACGGTCAGCTGCTGGCTGGCGGTACGCGCGTTGACCAGGATCTCGCGCATGTCCTCGCGCTGCCCGGCGATCGCGCCGGTCATCGACTCGATGTTGTCGAGCGTGGCGGAGATGCGCGCGACGTTCTCCTCGCTGAGCACCTGGTCGAGGCGCTCGACCAGGCGGTTGGCGGTGTCGGCGATGTTCTGCAGCGCCGAGGCCGCGGTCTCGATCACCGGCGGTTCGCCATCCGGTCCGGCCACCAGCGGCGGCGCGTCGGGGCTGCCGCCGGTGAGCTGGATGATCGGCGGCCCGGTGAGGCTGGTCATCGACAGCCGCGCCTGGGTGTCGACCTTGACCGGGGTACTTGCCTGCAGCCGCAGGTGGGCGATGACCTGGCGCGGGTCCTCGGGCGCGAGCATCAGTTGCTCGACGGTGCCGACCGCGATGCCGTTGTACTGCACGCTGCTGCCTTCGGTGAGCCCGGTGACCGGTTCGCGGAACACCACCCGGTAGTCGTGCCAGCTGCGGTCGGACGAGTACTTGGCGGCCCACAGCGCGAACAGCAGCAGGAACACCGTGACCGCGATCGTGAACGCACCGATGAGGACGTAGTTGGCCTTGGTTTCCATGCGTCAGGACTCCTCCGTGGCGCTCGCCGCCACGCGCGCGGCCGCGCGGCCGCGCGGTCCGTGGAAATAGTCGCGGATCCAGGGGTGGTCGTGGCGCTCGATCTCCTCGAGCGGGGCCGCGGCGACCACCTTGCGGTCGGCGAGCACGGCGACACGGTCGCAGATCGTGTAGAGCGTGTCGAGGTCGTGGGTGATCAGGAACACCGTCAGGCCCAGCGCCTGCTGCAGGGTCCGGATCAGGCGGTCGAAGGCGGCGGCGCCGATCGGGTCCAGGCCGGCGGTCGGCTCGTCCAGGAACAGCAGCGGCGGGTCCAGGGCCAGCGCCCGCGCCAGCGCGGCGCGCTTGCGCATGCCGCCCGAGAGCTGCGAGGGCAGCTTGTCCAGCGCATCGGCCGGAAGTCCGGCCAAGCGCACCTTGAGCAGGGCGAGCTCGTAGCGCAGCGAGTCGGGCAGCCCGGGGTGGTGCTCTTTCAGCGGGACCTCGACGTTCTCGCCCACGGTCAGCGAGGAGAACAGGGCGCCGTCCTGGAACAGCACTCCGGTGCTGCGCTCCAGATGCAGACGGTCGGCCGGGTCGTCCGAGCGCGGGTCCACGCCCAGCACCTCGATCTGGCCGGCGTCCGGCCGGCGCAGCCCGATCAGCGAACGCATCAGCACCGACTTGCCCGAGCCCGAGCCGCCCACCACGCCGATGATCTCGCCCTCGTACACGTCCAGGTCGAGCCCGTCGTGCACGGTCTGGCGGCCGAAGCGGTTGACCAGGCCGCGCACGCGGATCAACGCCGGCCGGTCGTCGCCGTGGGCCGGATCCTGCCGCTGGGGGTGCGGGTCGGCGGCCATGCTCACCAGTCCATGTACATGAACCAGATCGCGGCGAGCGCGTCGAACACGATCACCAGCGAAATCGTCTGCACCACGCTCGAGGTGGTGCGTTCGCCCACCGACTGCGCCGTGCCCTTGACCTGCAGGCCCTCGAGGCAGCCGATCAGCCCGATCACCAGCGCGAACAGCGGCGCCTTGGACATGCCGACCAGGAAGTGGCGCAGCTCCATCTCCTGGTACATCCGCGCCAGGTAGGCCTGCGGCGGGATGTCGAGGCTGAAGGCGCCCACCGACAGGCCGCCGAGCAGGCCCGACATCATCGCGATGAAGGTCAGCAGCGGCAGCATCACCAGCAGCGCGACCACGCGCGGGATCACCAGCAGGTCCACCGGGTCCAGGCCCAGGGTGCGGATCGCGTCGATCTCCTCGCGGCTCACCATCGCCCCGATCTGGGCGGTGAACGCGCTGGCGGTGCGGCCGGCGAGCAGGATCGCGGTCAACAGCACCCCGAACTCGCGCAGGAACGCGATCGACACCAGTTCGACCACGAAGATCGTGGCCCCGAAGTCGGCCAGGATCTGCGCGCCCAGGAACGCGATCACCGCGCCGACCAGGAACGAGAGCAGGACCACCAACGGCACCGCGTCCAGGCCCACCTGCTCCATGTGGTGCACGGTGGAGGTGAGCCGGAAACGCTGCGGGGCCAGCACGGTGCGGCCGAGCTTGACCAGGGTCTCGCCGAGGAAGCTCACCAGGGCCACGATCTCCTGCGCGTTGTCGTGCACCGCGTAGCCCAGTCGCGCCAGGGCGGCGGCGAACCCGTACTCGCGCTTGGCCGCGGGGCGGCCGCCGTGCACGTCCTCGATCGCCGCCACCAGGGCCTGGTGGTCGTCGCGGAAGCGGAAGCCCGCGTAGTCCATGCCGGTGCGCTCGGCGTGGCGCAACAGCTGGAGCACGCCGAGCGAATCGAGCCGCTGCACGGCCGCGGCGTCGACGCAACGGGCGTCGCCGGGCGCCGCGCGCAGGACCTTCCCGATTTCGTGCGCCTGTCCGATCGTCCAGTGTCCGGACAGGCGCAGCACCGACGGATCGGCAGGGTCGGCGGTGGCGGACGGCGGCTGTGGCGTGGGCGCAGTCATCGCAGGCGAGGATACAGGCAAGCCCCCTTCGACGGCAGCCGGCGGCGCCCGGCTGCCGCGCCGGCGCGGGTCATGCGATCCTGTCGCCATGCCTGCACCGCAGATGCCCACCGCCGCCAGCGCCGCGGCCTTCGCCACCCGCATCGAGTTCGTGGTCGAGCTCGCCGGGCAGCTGCACCGCTACGGCACCACCGCGCAGCGCCTGGAAGGCGCCATCGAGGCGGTCGCGCGGCGCCTGGGGCTCGACTGCGAGCCGTGGAGCAACCCCACCGGCCTGATCCTGAGCTTCAGCGATCCGCAACAGCCGCCGGGCGTCAGCCATACCACCCGCGTGATCCGGCTGCCGCCGGGCGAGACCAACCTCCACAAGTTGTGCGAGGCCGACCGGATCGCGGAGGAGGTGCTGGCCGGTCGCCTCGACATCGTCGAAGGGCACGCGGCCCTGCGCGCGCTCAAGCGCGATGGCGGCTGGCGCAGCCACCTGCAGCAGGTCGCGGGGTTCGGGTTGGCGGCAGCGAGCATGGCCGGGCTGCTGCGGCTGCCGTGGCTGGACATCGCCACCGCCGCGGTGATCGGGACCCTGGTCGGCCTGCTCGGCATCCTCAGCCGCGGCCGTCCGCAGATGCGCGAAGCCGACGAAGTGTTGGCCGGCGTGGTGGCCGGCGGGTTGGCCGCGCTGGTGGCCACCTTCGTGGCGCCGCTCAACCTCAACACCGTCGTCATCGCCTCGATGATCGTGCTGATGCCAGGCATGGCGCTCACCAATGCGTTCAGCGAGCTCACCAGCCAGCACCTGATCTCGGGCACCGCGCGCCTGTTCGGGGCGCTGGCCACGCTGCTCAAGCTCACGGTGGGCACGATGATCGCGCTGATCGCGCTGCAGCTGCTCGGCCTGGAGCCGCAGGTGCGCGCGCTGCGGCCGCAGCCGGCCTGGGTGGAGTGGGGCGCGGTGGTGACGGCGTCCTGGGCCTTCGCCGCGCTGTTCCGCAGCGGGCGGCGCGACATCGCGCTGGTGATGGCCGCGGCGATCGCCGGTTACCAGATCTCGCGCCTGGGCGGGCAATGGCTGGGCAGCCCGATCGGGGTGTTCCTTTCGGCGCTGGTGATCACCGTGGCCGGCAACGGCTACGCGCAATGGCGCAACCGGCCGGGGGCGCTGATCCGGGTGCCGGGCATCATCATGCTCGTCCCGGGCAGCACCAGCCTGCGCACCTTGCTGGTGGCGGTGCAGCAGCAGGACGTGGTCGCGGGCCAGCAGGCGGCGATCACCGTGCTCAACGTGCTGCTGGCGCTGATCGCCGGCCTGCTGGTCGGCAACCTGCTGCTGCCGGCCCGGCGCAGCCTCTGAGGCGCGCCGCGCCAGCCTGGCGCAGCCGGACGACGCCGGACGCTGCCGGCGGGTCCGGCGACCCGCGGCTACTTCTTCTTGATCAGGAAATCCTCGAGCTTCTTGCCCTTGGCGAGCTGCGCCGCCAACCAGCGCGGATGCTTGCCGCGGCCGGTCCAGGTTTCCGCCGGATTGGCCGGGTTGCGGTACTTCGGCGGCACCTTTCGCCCGGCGGTGGTTTTCCTGGCCGTCTTCTTGGCCGCCTTGGCGGTGGCCCTGCCGACCGTGGCACCGGGACCGAACAGTTCCTGGATGGTATAGCCCTCGGCCGTCGCGAAATCGACGATCCGCTTGCGGATCGAGGCGATCGGCTTGCGCTTCTTCAAGATGGTCTTGCGGCGCTTGGCCTCGGCGATGAGGGTATCGAGCTCCTTGGGGGAAAGTGCGGTCAAATCGATTGCCATCAAAACTGACTCCGGTCTGGAAAAGGAAAATGCATCCCTGCAGGCGCGAATGATAATGGAAGCCGCGCATGCGCGCCCGCGCACCAGCCAGGCCGGCATTATCCCAAGGGTATTCCCGGATTATCCCGGCGCGCCGTTCATCGTCCGGCCAGCCGCGTGAACAGCGCGTCGCGATCGAGCTGCTCGGGGGCGTCGGCTGCGCGCGCGCGGTATTCGAACGTCCCGGCCGCCAGCCCGCGTTCGGACACCACCACCCGGTGCGGGATGCCGATCAGTTCGATATCCGCGAACATCGCCCCGGGCCGCAGGCCGCGGTCGTCCAGCGCGGTGTCCAGGCCGGCCTCGTTGAGCGCGCGGTACAGGTCCTCGGCGGCCGCGGCCACGTCCGGGTTCCCCTTCGGGTTGATCACGCACACCACCGCGCGCCATGGCGCCATCGCCTCCGGCCAGCGGATACCGGCCTCGTCGTGGTTCTGCTCGATCGCCGCGGCGACGATGCGCGAGACGCCGATGCCGTAGCAGCCCATGGACGGGTGCACCGGCTGGCCCGATTCGTCGAGCACGGTGCAGCCCATTGCTTCGGAGTAGCGCTTGCCCAGCGCGAACACGTGGCCTACCTCGATGCCGCGGGCCAGCGACAGCACGCCCTTGCCGTCGGGCGACGGGTCGCCGGCGACCACGTTGCGGATATCGGCCACCACGTGCGGTTCGGGGAGGTCGCGGCCCCAGTTCACCCCCGCCAGGTGCGCGCCCGGCGCGTTGGCGCCGACCACGAAATCGGCCATCGCCGCCACGCTGCGGTCGGCCAGCACGCGCACGTCGTCGCGCACGCCCACCGGGCCGAGGAAGCCGGGTTCGCAGCCCAGGTGCGCCTGGATCTCGGCCTCGGTGGCCATGCGGAACCCGGCCATGCCGGGGACCTTGGCCAGCTTGATCTCGTTGACCACGTGGTCGCCCCGCACCAGCGCGAGCACGAAGCCTTCCTCGGCCATCAGCGCCACCGACTTGACCGTGCGCGCGAGCGGGATCCCGAGCAGCGCGGCGACGTCCTCGCAGGTCTTCTGCACCGGGGTGTCGACCTTGCGCATCGACTCCGACGGGGCGGGGCGTTCGCCCGGCGCGAGCGCTTCGGCCAGTTCGACGTTGGCCGCGTAGCCGGAGGACTCGCAGAAGGCCAGCGCGTCCTCGCCCGAGTCGGCCAGCACGTGGAACTCGTGCGAGGCGCTGCCGCCGATCGCGCCGGTGTCGGCCGCGACCGCCCGGAAACGCAGGCCCAGGCGGGTGAAGATCCGCTCGTAGGCTTCGTACATCGGGCGGTAGCCGTTCTCCAGCAGGTCGTCCTCGTCGACGTGGAAGGAGTAGGCGTCCTTCATCACGAACTCGCGCGCGCGCATCACGCCGAAGCGCGGGCGGATCTCGTCGCGGAACTTGTTGGTGATCTGGTAGAAGTTGACCGGCAGCTGCCGGTAGCTGCTGAACTCGTGGCGGAAGAAGTCCGTCACCGCCTCCTCGGCGGTGGGCGTGAAGCAGTATTCGTGGTCCTTGCGGTCGCGGATCTTGAGCAGCTGCGGGCCGAACTTCTCCCAGCGCCCCGTTTCCTCCCACAGTTCGCGCGGCTGCACCGACGGCATCGCCATCTCGAGCGCGCCGGCGCGGTCCATTTCCTCGCGCACCACCGCTTCGACCTTGCGCAGCACGCGCAAGCCCAGCGGCGACCAGGTGTAGAGCCCGGCGGCCAGCCTGCGGATCATGCCGGCCCGCAGCATCAGGCGATGGCTGGCGACCTCGGCTTCGGCGGGGGTTTCCCTTTCGGTATGGAGATGGAACTGCGACAGGCGCATCTTTCGACTCGGGACAGCGGGATGCGCATTCTGCCATGGCCCCCGCGCGGGGCTGCCGCGGCGCTCAGCGCGCGGCTTCGAGTGCCGGATTCGGGTCGATGGTGTTGCGCCGCTCCAGGGCCGCCACGTCGACCACCGTGTAGGGGCGTCCCTCCGGCGGCGCGTCGGTGACCTGCACTACGCCGTGTTCGTCGCGCCAGCGGTAGAGCACCAGGCCGCCCCGGTCGGCGGCCGTGGGCGGCATCGCGTCGGATGCAGGCGCGGACGCCGGGGCCTGGGGTTCGCGCGCCTGCCACCAGGCGAGCACGCCGGCACCCAGGGCGCCGGCCACGAACGCCCACGCCAGCCGCATGGGCTAGCCCGCGGGGGAGGTGCAGTAGGCCTTGACCGCGGCCTGCGCCAGTTCCAGCTGGGCCGCGCGCTCGGCGTCGTTCAGGGCCCGGCCCGGCTGGCCGTCCTCGCCGGCCTCGTGCACGGGCTGCCCGCTGCCGAGCGCGGCCACGTTCGCCCGCGCCGTGGCGCAGTTCGGGTTCTCTTCCACCTCCTGCGGCGCGGCGGCCTGGGCCGAGCTGGCGCCGGCCGCGGTGATCTGCCGGAGCTGGTAGGCGCCGCTGGGCGGCGGCGTCTGCGAGTAATGGGTGACGCCATTGGCGTCCTTCCACTGGTAGACCTCGCCGGACACGGCCGCGGGGGCGGCCACCAGGCCTGCGACGAGCACCAGAAGCGGGAGGCGGGGCATCGGCAAGACTCCTGCAGGAGCGTGATCGTGCGCCGATTGCAGCATCGCCGCGGCGCCGGCGCAAGCGCGTGGGCGCCGAAACGTGACTGCCGGCGCCGTGGCGGCGGCGCTACACTGCGCGCATGGAGCCCCAGACCCCGCCGCCAGCGCGCGGCCGCGGCATCTACCTGCTGCCCAACCTGTTCACCACCGGCGGCCTGTTCGCGGGCTTCTTCGCGATCATCGCCGCGTCC
Organism: Luteimonas wenzhouensis; assembly: GCF_007859305.1. Classification (GTDB taxonomy): domain Bacteria; phylum Pseudomonadota; class Gammaproteobacteria; order Xanthomonadales; family Xanthomonadaceae; genus Luteimonas; species Luteimonas wenzhouensis. The sequence continues at coordinate 576,258 of NZ_VOHE01000002.1, read as the reverse complement.
CAGGGCCGCTACGGCGCGGCCTGCATCGCGATCTTCGTGGCCGCGATCCTGGACGGGATCGACGGCCGGGTGGCGCGACTGACCAATACCCAGAGCGAATTCGGCGTGCAGTACGACTCGCTGGCCGACCTGGTGAGCTTCGGCATGGCCCCGGCGCTGGTGATGTACCACTGGGCGCTGGTGTCGATGAAGCTCGACGGGACCACCCTGGGCAAGATCGGCTGGCTGGCCGCCTTCCTGTACGCCGCCTGCGCGGCCCTGCGGCTGGCCCGCTTCAACAGCCAGGTGGGCACGGTCGACCGGCGGTGGTTCATCGGCCTGGCCAGCCCGGCGGCGGCCGGCCTGATGGCCAGCTTCGTGTGGACTTGCCACGAACTCGACTACGCCGGCGAGCAGTTGCGCTACGCGGCGTTGGGGGTGACCGTCGTGGCCGGCCTGTTGATGGTCAGCCGCCTGCGCTACAACAGCTTCAAGGGCAGCGGCACCGGGCCGCGTGCGGAGCGGGTGCCGTTCGTGGCGCTGCTGATCGCGGTCGGGGTGCTGATCGCGCTGTGGGTGGATCCGCCCAAGACCCTGCTCGCAGCGTCCACGCTGTACGCGCTGTCGGGCCCGGTGATGTGGTTCTGGCGTCGCCAGGACGGGGCGCGCGCGGGGGCGGCATGAGTTTCGACCCGCTGCAGCGCGAGTGCCTGGAGGCGATGGGTTTCACGGTCCTGGCGCTGGCCAGCCGGCCCGGCGTGGAAGCCGCATCGCCGGGCGTCGTGCCCACGCCGGCGCCCGAGCGCCCGGACCGGCTGCTGCAGGCGCTGGTGCGCGCCGCCGGCCGCGACCCGGCCGATCCCGTCGCCCTGGAAACGTGCCGGAGCCTGTTGCCACCCGGCGGCCTGCGCGACGCCCGCGCGCGTCGCGCGCTGTGGCCGCGGCTGCGCGCGCTGCGGGCCAGGGCGGCGCGGGGATGAGCGTGGGGGTGCCCGCCGGCCAGCCGCGCACCCGGCTGCGGCCGATGCGCGAGGAGGACCTCGAGGCGGTGATGCGGATCGAGCTGCGCGCCTATCCCTTCCCCTGGACCCAGGGCATCTTCCGCGACTGCCTGCGCGCCGGCTATCCGGCGTGGATCCTGGAATCGGACGCGGGGCCGATCGGCTACGGCGTGCTGAGCGTGGGCGCGGGCGAAGCGCACCTGCTCAACGTGTGCATCGAGCCCGGCCACCAGGGCCAGGGCCACGGCCGGCGGTTGCTGCGCGGGCTCGAGCGCGTGGCGCGCGGGCAGGGCGCGCGACGCGTGTTCCTGGAGGTGCGCCCGTCCAACCCGGCCGCGATCGCGCTCTACCAGGACGAAGGCTTCAACGAGATCGGCCGACGCCCGCGCTATTACCCCGCGCATGGCGGGCGCGAGGACGCGATCGTAATGGCCAAGGAACTGCTGTTCGACGACTGGGCCTGAGCGCCCGCCCCGTGGACGGGGAGGGGCGCCCGGGCGGCGCGCCGGTTCAGCCCAGGCGCGCGCGCTGCACGGTCAGCGCTTCGTGCTGTGCGGTCCAGTCGGCCAGGCGCTGGCGCTCCTGTTCGACCACCGCGGCCGGCACCTTCTCGCTGAACTTCGCCAGCTTGGCCTGGCTTTTTTCCTTCTCGCCCGCCACCCGCGCGATCTCGCGGTCCAGGCGCGCGCGCTCGGCCTCCAGGTCGACCAGGCCTTCCAGTGGCACGAACAGCCTGAGCTCGCCGACCAGGCCGGCGGCGGCCGGCGGCGGCTCGCCCTCGATCGCGTCGATCCGCTCGAGCCGGGCGAGGAAGCGCAGCTGCGCGGCGAAGCGCTGCAGGCGCGCGTGGTCGTCCGCGCCACCGTCCTGGACCAGCAGCGCCACCTGGCGGTTGGGCGAGACGCCCAGCTCGCTGCGGATCCGGCGCAGCGCGGTGACCATCGCCTTGAGCCATTCCACGTCGGCCTCCGCGCGCGCGTGGTCGCCGGCGAAGTCGCCCGGCTCGGGGTAGCGCTGCAGCGAGATCGTGGCGCCTTCGATGCCCAGGCGCGGCGCGACGTGGCGCCACAGTTCCTCGGTGACGAACGGGACCAGCGGATGCAGCAGGCGCAGCAGCGCCTCGAGCACGGCCAGCAGGGTGCGGCGGGTGCTCGCCGCGGCGACCGCGTCGTCGCCGTTGAGCGCGGGCTTGGCCAGTTCCACGAACCAGTCGCAGAACTCGTTCCAGGCGAACTCGTACAGCGCCTGCGCGAGCAGGTCGAAACGGTAGCTGGCGAAGTGCTCCGCGGCCTCGGCCGCGGTGGCGGCGAGGCGGGCGAGGATCCACTTCTCGGCGTCGGTGGCCGGCGACGCCGGGGCCGTGGCGGCGTCGAAGCCCTGCGTGTTCATCAGCACGAAGCGGGTCGCGTTCCACAGCTTGTTGCAGAAGTTCTTGTAGCCCTCGGCGCGGCCGAGGTCGAACTTGATGTCGCGGCCCGGGCCCGCCAGCGCGGCCATGGTGAAGCGCAGCGGGTCGGCGCCGTGCGCGGCGATGCCGTCGGGGAACTCCTTGCGCGTGGCCTTTTCGATCTTCGGCGCGTCCTTGGGCTTCATCAGCCCGGTGGTGCGCTTGGTGACCAGTGCGTCGGCGCTGATGCCGTCGATGATGTCGAGCGGGTCGAGGATGTTGCCCTTCGACTTGGACATCTTCTGCCCGTCCTTGTCGCGGACCAGGCCGGTGATGTAGACGTCGTGGAACGGGATCTTCCCGGCCAGCGCGTCGGTCATCATCACCATGCGCGCGACCCAGAAGAAGATGATGTCGAAGCCGGTGACCAGCACGCTGCTGGGCACGAACGCGTCGAAGCCGCGCTCGCGCATCGCCGCCTCGTCCGGCCAGCCCATGGTGCTGATCGGCCACAGCGAGGACGAGAACCAGGTCTCGAGCACGTCGCTGTCCTGGCGCAGCGGCAGGTCGCAAGACAGGCCCGCGCGCGCGCGCGCGTCGGCCTCGTCGCGGCCGACGTACACGTTGCCCTGGTCGTCGTACCAGGCCGGGATGCGGTGGCCCCACCAGAGCTGGCGGCTGATGGTCCAGTCCTGGATGTTCTCCATCCAGTGGCGGTAGGTGTTGATCCAGTTCGGCGGGACGAACTTCACCTGCCCGGATTCGACCAGTTCCATCCCGCGCCGGCCCATCCGGTCCATGCGCACGAACCACTGGTCGGTGAGATAGGGCTCGATCACCTGCCCGCTGCGGTCGCCGCGTGGCACCTGCAGCCTGTGCGGCTTCGTCTCCGCGAGCAGGCCCAGCGCCTCGAGGTCGGCGAGCACGGCCTTGCGTGCCTCGTATCGGTCGAGGCCGCGGTACCGCTCCGGAATCCCGTGCAGCCACGTCCCGTCCATGACCCCCGCTTCGAGGGCTTCGGTTGCTGTCTGCGCCACGGCGCCGTATGTCTTGTCTCCCTCACCCCCGATGATCTTCGCATCCGGCGTGAAGATGTTGATCATCGGCAGGCCGTGGCGCTGGCCCACCGCGTAGTCGTTGAAGTCGTGCGCCGGGGTGACCTTGACCACGCCGGTGCCGAAGTCGCGGTCCACGTAGGCGTCGGTGATCAGCGGGATGCGGCGGCCGCTCAGCGGCAGCTCGACGAAGGCGCCGTGCAGGGCGGCGTAGCGCGGGTCGTCCGGGTGCACCATCACCGCGGTGTCGCCGAGCATGGTCTCGGGACGGGTGGTGGCCACGACCAGGTAGTCGCGCGTCTCGCGCAGCACCTCGTTGCCGGCGGCGTCGCGCTCGACGTGTTCGTACGTGCGGCCATCGGCCAGCGGGTAGCGGATCGACCACAGGAAGCCGTCCTCCTCCTCGCTCACTACCTCGAGGTCGGAGACCGCGGTCTGCAGCACCGGGTCCCAGTTCACCAGGCGCTTGCCGCGGTAGATCAGGCCCTGTTCGTGGAGGCGCACGAAGGCCTCGACCACCGCCTTCGACGGGCCCTCGTCCATGGTGAACACCTTGCGCGACCAGTCGCCCGAGGCGCCCAGGCGCCGCATCTGGCGCTCGATGGTGTCGCCCGACTGCTGCTTCCACTCCCAGACCTTCGCGATGAAGCCCTCGCGGCCGAGCGAATCGCGCGTCTCGCCGGTGCCGGCGATGGCGAGGTTGCGGCTGACCACCATCTCGGTGGCGATGCCGGCGTGGTCGGTGCCCATCTGCCACAGCGTGCGGTAGCCGCGCATGCGGTGGTAGCGCACCAGCGCGTCCTGCAGCGTGTGCTGGAAGGCGTGGCCCATGTGCAGGGTGCCGGTGACGTTCGGCGGCGGCAGCAGGATGGTGTAGGCCGGGCCGTCGCCGCGCGGGGCGAACACGCCCGACGCCTCCCATTCGGCGTAGAGGCGCGATTCGAAGCTGCCGGGGTCGTAGCTGGGGGCGAGTTGGTCGGTCATGGCGGTCGTGTGATCGGCGGTGCGTCGCGGCGGGCCGGCGGCCCCGGAAACGGGGGCGGCGCCGGGTCGCGGCTGAAGCCGCTCCTACATGTCGTACTTGTTGAGTTCGAAGCCCTGGGCCTTGTAATGCCTCCAGCGCTCGCGCAGCGGGCCGCGCGCGGATTCGTCGGCCGGCACCACTTCCAGCACCCGCTCGAAATCCCCGGCGACCGGCGCGTCGCGCAGGTTGAGCACCAGCGGCCGCATCGGCGTGTCGGTGTGCGGGTCGGCGATCAGGACCGGGGTGACGTCGTCCTCGTCATCGCGGCCGGCGATCTGGTGCGGGATGTACTCGTCTTCGCCCATGTCCCAGAGCAGATCGTCGAGTTCCTCGGCCTGGGCCGTGTCGCGCGCCAGCACCAGGGTCCACAGGTCGGCGCGGTAGGCCTTGCGCACCAGTTCGCAGACCAGCCGCAGGGGCTGGTCGCGGAAACGGGGCTTGGCGATCAGGTAGAAGTCGGCGCGCGGCATGGCGGGGCAGGGGTTCCTTTCAGGGGCGGTCGGTCACCTCGGTCCGGGCCGGGCGGCGCGGTCGCGGGCGGCCCGCCACGCCGCCGGCCTCAGCGGGCCGCGGCGCGGTCGAGCAGCCACTGGCTGAGCAGGCCCACCGGCCGGCCGGTGGCCATGCCCATCTTGCCGTCGCTGTTGGCGCTGCCCGCGATGTCCAGGTGCGCCCAGCGCTGGCCCTCGGCGAAACGCGAGAGGAAGCAGCCGGCGGTGATCGCGCCGCCCCAGCGGCCACCGATGTTGTAGACGTCGGCGAAGTTGGAGTCGAGCAGGCTCTGGTACTCGTCCCAGAGCGGCAGGCGCCAGGCGCGGTCGAAGACGGCCTCGCCCGCGGCCAGCAGCTCGTCGGCCAGGTCGTCGTGCTTGCTCATCAGTCCGGAGGCGTGGCGGCCGAGTGCGACCATGCAGGCGCCGGTCAGCGTGGCCACGTCCACCAGCGCCTGCGGATTGAAGCGCTCCGCATAGGTCAGTGCGTCGCACAAGATCAGCCGGCCCTCGGCGTCGGTGTTGCCGACCTCGATGGTCTTGCCCGACATCGAGGTGATGACGTCGGACGGGCGGTAGGCATTGCCGTCGATCGCGTTCTCGACCGCGGGCACCACCACCACCAGGTTGATCGGCAGCTTGAGTCCGACCGCGGAGACGAAGGTGCCGAGCACGCCGGCCGCGCCGCACATGTCGTACTTCATCTCCTCGATGCCGCCCTGGGTCTTGAGGTTGACCCCGCCGGTGTCGAAGGTGATGCCCTTGCCCACCAGCACGTAGGGACGGGCGCCGCCGCCGCCGTTCCACTTCAGCACCACCAGGCGCGGGCGGTTGGTCGAGCCGCGTGCGACCGCGAGCAGCGCGCCCATGCCCAGCTGCTCCATCTGCGCCTCTTCCAGCACCTCGACCTCGACGCCCTCGGTGCGCGACGCGAATTCACGCGCCTGTCCGGCGACGTAGGCCGGGTTGCAGATGTTCGGCGGCAGGTTGCCCAGTTCGCGCGCGAATTTCACGCCCGCGGCGATCGCCTTGCCCTGGGCCAGCGCCTGCTCGTCGTCGCCCTGGACGGCGAGCGCGGACAGGCCGCTCTCCTCGCGCTTCTTGTTCTTGGCGCCGAGGGTGGCGACGTAACGGTACGCGGCATGGTCGGCGGCGATCACCGCCTGGCGCACCGCCCAGGCCGCGTCGCGGCCCTCGACCGGCAGCTCGGTCAGCGTCAGCAACGCCTTCTTCACGGGCCCGGTACGCAGCGCGCGCACCGCGTCGGCCACGGCCTTGAGGTACTGCGGCACGCCGAACTTGGCGCGCTCGCCGAGTCCGACCACCAGCACCCGGGGCGCGGCCACGCCGGGCAGGTCGTGCAGCATCTGGGTGCGGCCGGCGGCGCCGGGCACGTCGCCGCGCGCGGCGAGCGCGGCCAGGCGACCCTCGCGGTCGAGCGACTGCGCGGCGGGGGTGAGCGCGCCGCCGGTGAACGCGCCTACCACGATGCAGTCGGTCGCGACGTCCGCGGCCGGGCCACGGTTCAGGGTGAATTCGAGGGTCATTGATCAGATTCCGAGGGGACTTACGTACAATCGGCGCCCGGACGCGGCCTTGCGGGCCCCGGGACGCGCCGAGGCCGTGCCGGCACGGCCCGGACGCAATGCCCTAAGTCTAATCCAAGCCCCCAACCGATGCCGAAGCTCGACAGCTACCTGTTCCGCGAATTCGCGCAGACCACGTTCGCGGCGCTGGTGGTGCTGATGGTCGTGAGCCTGGGCGCGGTGTTCGCCGACGTGCTGGGGGACATCGTCCGTGGCCGGGTCCCGGCGGGGATGATGCTGGCCCAGCTCGGGCTGCAGGTGCTCAACTACCTGCCGCTGATCCTGCCCCTGGGCCTGATGCTCGGCCTGCTGATGGCGGTGGGGCGGCTGTACCGGGACAGCGAGATGCCGGTGCTGACCTCGGTCGGGGTCGGCCCGGTGCGGATGCTGCGCCCGCTGATGATGCTGGTGGTGCCGTTCGTGCTGGTGATCGCGGCCTGTTCGATGTGGCTGGGGCCGTGGGCGCGGGAGTATTCGCAACGGATGATCGAGATCGGCCAGCGCAGCCTGCTGGTCGCGGGCCTGGAGGCCGGGCGCTTCGTCGAACTGCCCGGCGGGGGCGGGGTGGTGTACGCCAATGCCATGTCCAACGACGGCACCCGGCTCGGGCGGGTCTTCATCTACCGCCAGCAGGACGGCCGGATGGACGTTACCTCGGCCCGCACCGGCACCCTCACCGTCGAAGGCACGACCCGCTACCTGACCCTGGACGAGGGCTTCCGGGTCGAAGGGCCGATCGACGGCGGCAAGGATTTCCGGCTGATGCGCTACGCCAGCAACGAGGTGCGGCTGCCCGATGCCGAATCGCGCGATATCGACGCCGACCCCGAACTGATGTCCACCGCTGCCCTGCTGGGCGACGGACGCGCCGAGGCCCGTGCGCAGCTGCATTTCCGCATCGCCCCGCCGCTGCTGGCGCTGGCCTTCGCGCTGCTGGCGGTGCCGCTGGCGCGCAGCCCGCCGCGGCAGGCGCGCTGGGGCCGGATCCTGATGGGCCTGCTGGCCTACGTGTTCGGGGTGAACCTGATGCTGCTGGGCAGCAACGGCCTGGCCTCGGGCAAGCTGCCCACCGCGGTGGGCCTGTGGTGGCTGCTGCTGCCGTTGCTGGCGCTCGGGGCCTGGATGTACTTCGGCGACGGGCGCATGCGCCGCCCGCGGCGGCGGTCATGAGCGGGGCGTCGCGATGAGGCCGCTGCTGCGCCTGCACGACGTCCTGGTGGCCCGGGTGGTGATCGGCACCGTGCTGCTCACCTGGGCGGTGCTGACCGGGCTCGACCTGGTGCTGGCCACCGTCGACGAGCTGCGCAGCGTGGGCCAGGGCCGCTACGGCATGTTCGAGGCGGTCACCTACATCGCCCACACGATCCCGCGGCGCCTGTACATGATGTTCCCGACCGCGGCGGTGATCGGGTCGCTGATGGGCCTGGGCCAGCTGGCGGCCAGCTCCGAGCTGACCGCGCTGCGCGCGCTGGGGCTGTCGCGCAAGCGCCTGGCGGCGTCGGTGGCGCTGCCGCTGCTGCTGCTGACCGGACTGATGATGGTCAACGCCGAGACGCTCGGCCCGTGGGCGCAGCGCAGCGGCGACATGATGAAGTCGGCCGCGCGTTCGAACGACATGATCGTGGCCCAGTTCTCGGGCCTGTGGGCGCGCGAGGGCGACATCTTCCTCAACGCGCAGTCCGGGCGCGAGCGCAGCGAGGCGGGCGACAGCTGGCTGGAGCTGGACGACGTGCGCCTGTTCGAGTTCGAGCCCGACGGCCGCCTGGCTTCGGTGGCGCACGCGCGGGTGGCCGAGCACCGGCCCAGCGGCTGGCTGCTGCGCGATGTGCTGCGCACGCGCTTCGAGGAGCGCTCGCTGACCCAGTCCAGGGTGCCCGAGGAGCACTGGGAGTCGAGCCTGGACGCGGCCGCGCTGGCCGCCAACGCCAGCCTGTGGCGGCCGCGCTACATGAGTTCGGCGGAACTGCGCCAGGGCATCGACTACCGTCGGCGCAACCAGCTCGACGCCAGCGAGTTCGAGGAACACTACTGGGGCCACTGGTTCTATCCGCTCAACGTGCTGGCGCTGTGCCTGGCGGCGATTCCGTTCGCCTTCGGCAGCCTGCGCAGCGGCGGCCTGGGCCGGCGCCTGTTCATCGGCGTGGTGTTCGCGCTGGGCTTCTGGCTGCTGCAGACCCAGGTGGTGAAGCTGGCTGCGGTGTACGGCTTCGACTACCGCCTGGCCTACTCGATTCCGCCGCTGGCGATGCTCGCCGTGTCCTGGTTCCTCTTCAGGCGCAGGAGCGGGTAAGCCGGATGCGCCCGCGAGGCACTGCCCCGCGCGCTCCGGACGCCCGGTGCGCTGTGCCGGCCGGCGTTTGAGCAGGTTCCGCGAGTGTGCTTGCGGGGACCGGCCTCGCGACCATCACCGCAGCTTCGGTACCCGCACCACCCGCGTGCCGCTCGCCCGGTCGTGCCAGGTGAGCCGGTCGCGGTCGAACCAGCCCCACCACAGGCCCAGCCCGGCCGCCAGCACCGACACCGTGGCCACCGCGTAGCGCAGCCACAGCGCCTTGCGGCCGGGCACCGAGCCGTCCATGGCCTCCACCCGGAGACGCCACGGCCGCATGCCCAGGGTCTGGCCGCCGCGCCGCCAGCTGGCGGTGGCGTAGATCCCCGTGACCGCCCAGCAGCTGGCCCACAGCAGCCATTGCAGCGGGCTGAAGGGCGCGATGTTCTCGCGCGGATGGTGGTGCCCGAGCCACGTGTAGGCGACGGTGAACACCGCCGACAGCAGCAGCCACAGCGCCAGCACTGGCAGCAGGTCGTAGGTCATCGCCAGCAGCCGGCGTCCGACGTAGGCGGACGGGCGATCGGGGGTGGACGGGGCGGGGTCGGTGGCCATCGCCACAGGATAACGGCTCGCGCCGTCGGCTAAGCTGGCGCCATGTCGAGCACCACACCGGCCGAACGGCGCCGGCGCATGAACGCGCTGCCGCCGCTGCGCGAGTCCGACGCCGACGCCATCAACGGCTTCCTCGACGCGCTCTGGGCCGAGACCGGGGCGGCGCGCAACACCCTGGACGCATACCGCCGCGACCTGGAAGGCATCGCCCGCTGGCGCGACGGCGCCGGCGGGGGGCTGGCCGCGCTCGACCGCGCGGCGCTGTTCGACTACCTGGCCATGCGCAGCCGCGAAGGCTATTCGCCGCGCAGCAATGCGCGCCTGTTGACGGCGCTGCGTGCGTTCTTCGCCCACCTGCGGCGCCGGGGGGTGCGCGACGACGACCCGGTGGCGCTGGTCGAGCCGCCCCGGCAGCCGCGGCCGTTGCCCAAGGCATTGGGCGAAGCTCAGGTGGCGGCGCTGCTGGACGCCCCCGACGTGGGCACCCCGACGGGGCTGCGCGACCGCGCGATGCTGGAACTGATGTATGCCTGCGGCCTGCGCGTGGGCGAGCTGGTGCAGCTGCCGGCCACTGCGGTCAACCTGCGCCAGGGCCTGCTGCGGGTCACCGGCAAGGGCGGGCGCGAACGGCTGGTGCCCATGGGCGAGGAGGCCCAGCACTGGCTGGAGCGCTACCTGTCGCAGGCGCGGCCCGTGCTCGCCGGCGGGCGCACCGTGCCGGCGCTGTTCCTCGGGCCGGACGGCCACCCGCCCAGCCGGCAGCGGTTCTGGGCCACGGTGAAGCAGGCCGCGGCCGCGGCGGGGATCGACCCGGCCCGGATCAGCCCGCACGGGTTGCGCCACAGCTTCGCCACCCACCTGCTCAACCACGGCGCCGACCTGCGCGCGCTGCAGATGCTGCTGGGCCACAGTTCGCTGTCGACCACCCAGATCTATACCCTGGTGGCGCGCGAGAAGCTGCGCCAGCTCCACGCCAGGCACCACCCCCGGGGCTGATTCCGCCGGTTGTGCTGCGCCGCCGCAAGGCTCCGGGCGCGTCCGATGTTAGCGTTAACATTTTTCGTCCCAGGGGATTTGCCATGCGTCGACCCGTCCATTCCGTCCCGCGCCCGCGGCGCCGGTTGCTGTCCTGCGTCCTCGCCGCCGCCCTGCTGGTCCCCGGCCTCGCCGGGGCCGTGCCGCTGGAGCTCAACGAGTTCGAGTACTTCCACAAGCGCGGACTGGACGTGCTGGCCTTCAACAACTACTACGACGGCCTGTTCAGCGACGCCAAGCATGCCGGCGTGGAGCTGATCCACCACGGCGTGCGCACCGCGACCAATGGCGACGTGCGCCTGAGCCCGACGCCCGAGCAGTGGGACCCGGTGGCGCTGATGGTCGACCGCAAGGTCGACCGGCGGACCGGCACCGTCACCACCCGCCTGGGCTATGCCGACCACGGGTTCGAGTACGACATCCGGGTGGCACCGGCGGGCGAGGGGGTGCGCATCCAGGTGGTGCTGGACCGGCCGCTGCCGCGCTCGCTGCAGGGCAAGGCGGGCTTCAACCTCGAGTTCCTGCCGTCGGCCTACTGGGGCAAGAGCTGGGTCACCGACACCGGCAGCGGCCAGCTGCCGCTGTACCCCGCCGGGCCGACCGCGCGCGGCGACGACGGCAAGCCGGTGCGGCTGCCGATGGCCACCGGCCGCAGCCTCACCCTGGCCCCGGAAGATCCGCAGCGCCGGGTCACGATCCGGGCGGCGACCGGCGAGATCGGCATCTACGACGGCCGCAACCAGGCCCAGAACGGCTGGTACGTGGTCCGCGGCCTGCTGCCGTCCGGGCGCACCGGCGTGGTCCTGGAGTGGACCCTGGAAGCGTCCACCGTGCCCGGCTGGACGCGCCCGACCGTGATCGGCCATTCGCAGGTGGGCTACCACCCGGCGCAGCGCAAGGTCGCGGTGCTCGAGGCCGACCGCTACGCGGACGCCCTCGGCCGGATCCGCCTGCTGCGCATCGACGCCGACGGCAGCGAACACCAGGTGCATGCCGCCGACGCAGAGCACTGGGGCCGCTACCTGCGCTACGAGTACCACACCTTCGACTTCTCCCACGTGCGCGAGCCGGGCATCTACGTGATCGAGGGCGCGGGCCAGCGCAGCAACGCCTTCCGCATCGCCGAAGACGCCTACGCCAACGCCTGGCAGCCCACGCTGGACGTGTTCTTCCCGGTGCAGATGGACCATATGTTCGTCAACGAGGCCTACCGGGTCTGGCACGGCCGCCCGCACATGGACGACGCCCGCCAGGTGGAGCCGGGCCGGCAGCACTTCGACCTGTACGGGCAGGGGCCGGACCTGGACTCGCCGTTCCAGCCGGGCGAGCACATCCCGGGCCTGAACTACGGCGGCTGGTTCGACGCCGGCGACTACGACATCCGCACCCAGACCCACTACGCCACCGTGATGTCGCTGGTGGACGTGTGGGAGGAGTTCCGGCCGCTGCGCGACGAGACCAGCATCGACCAGGAGAAGCAGCACGTCGAGATCCACGTGCCCGACGGTGTGCCCGACCTGCTGCAGCAGATCGAGCACGGCACCCTGGCGCTGATCGCCCAGCACCGCGTGTTCGGCCACGCCATCCCCGGCATCGTCGAGCCGGACCTCGGCCAGTACACCCACCTGGGCGATGCGGCCAGCAAGACCGACGGCAAGGTCGACGATCCGGACGATCCTCACTCGCCCAACGACGACCGCCTGGCTTTCACCACCAACACCACGGCGCTCAACTACGGCTCGGCCGCGGCCCTGGCCGCCGCCAGCCGCGCCCTGCGCGGCTACAACGACGCGCTGGCCGAGGAGTGCCTGGCCACCGCGGTGAAGGTGTGGGATTTCGAGCATTCGCGCGAGCCCAACCTGTTCCGGGTCGGCAACACCACCGGCGGCGATCCCCAGGACGAGGAGCTGCGCGCGGCGGTGCAACTGCTGGCCACCACCGGCGAGGCCAGGTACGCCGACCGGATCGTCGAGCTGTGGCCGGCGATCGACGAGCGCTTCGGCTTCAACGGGCCGCTGGTGGTGCAGGTGCTCGACCACATGGACGCGGAGTTCCGCGCGCGCATGCGCGAGCGTGCCGCCAGGTTCCGGGACGAGCGCGCGCAGATGGTGGCCGAGAACCCGTACGGGGTGCTGATCACCCGCGGCGGCTGGGCCGGCAACGGCGCGGTGATCGGCATGGCCAACGGCAACTACCGCCTGCACAAGGCGTTCCCCGAGCTGTTCGACATCGAGCCGACCCTGCAGGGGCTCAACTACCTCTACGGCACCCACCCCGACTCGAACATCTCGTTCGTCTCGGCGGTGGGCGCGAAGTCCAAGCAGGTGGCCTACGGCATGAACCGGGCCGACTTCAGCTTCATCGCCGGCGGGATCGTGCCGGGGGTGCTGGTGCTCAAGCCCGACTTCCCCGAGAACAAGGAAGACTGGCCGTTCTTCTGGGGCCAGAACGAGTACGTGATCAACCTGGGCGCCAGCTACATCTACCTGGTGCACGCGGCCCAGGCCCTGCTCGAGGGGCGCTAGCCGGGTGGCGGGGCGGGGCCGCGGCGCGGCCCCGCGACGGCCGTATGCAGCGGCGCGGCCAGCCGGCAGGGCCCGGCCGCACCGCGGCCGGGCTCAGCCGGGCAGCGAATTGGCCAGTGCGAACACCAGTGCCAGCACCAGCGCGGCGCGCAGCAGCAGGATGCCGGCCTGCTCACCCAGCCTGCGGAACCTGAAGTCCGGAACGCGCATCGACGTCGTCCTCGCCCGCCTTCCCCACGGGCATGTACGCAGCAGCAAGCAGGATCCGTGCCCGGCCGAAGCGCGAACGGGAGCACGGAAATCGGGGCCTTGAGTGACGCATTGCGTCGGTTCCCGCCGGTCGACTGCCGCGGACTGGCGCGGCGGCGCCTGCGCGTCGTGGCTGAAACGGACAAGCCCCCTGGGCGGGGGCTCGGACCGGATCTGGCGGGGAGGGGGGGATTCGAACCCCCGAGGCGCTATAAACGCCTGCCTGATTTCGAGTCAGGTACATTCAACCGCTCTGCCACCTCCCCGGGACGCGGGTGTCGCGCGGTCCCGGCGCTGAATGCCGGGGGCGCAATGATACGGGCCGGGCTGCCCCCGGACAAGGCGCGAGGCTAGACTGGCCGGCCCCAACGTCGCTGGAAACCGTCCCCATGTCAGAGATTTCGGTGCCCGTTTCGTTCGGCGAGCTGCTGGACAAGATCTCGATCCTGCAGATCAAGTCCGAGCGCATGACCGACCCCGGCAAGCTGGCCAACGTGCGCAAGGAACTGGCCGCGCTGGAGAACACCTGGATGGCGCATCCGGCGGCCGGCAAGGACATCGCCCGCCTGCGCGCCGAACTCAAGGCCGTGAACGAGCGGCTGTGGGACATCGAGGACCGGATCCGGCTCAAGGAGCGCGACCAGGCCTTCGACGAGGAATTCATCCGCCTGGCGCGCAGCGTGTACTTCGAGAACGACGTGCGGGCGCGGGTGAAGAAGGAGATCAACCTCGCCCTGGGCTCGGCCTACGTGGAAGAGAAGTCCTACCAGGACTACGGCAGCGGCTCGGGCGCCTGAGCGTCCGGGCCGGTCATCCCTGCCCCGGACCGCGGCGCGACGCCGCGGTGTCGGCGTAGTCGGGTTCGCGGAATGGCAGCAGCAGCTTTTCGAGCAGGCCCGGCTCGCGCGGCCCGATCCCGGTCTGTTCCACCGGCCCTTCCGAATACGTGCCGAACAGGCGGTCCCACAGGATCGCGTTGCAGGCGTAGTTGGTGTTGCTCTGCTCGAACACCAGCGAGTGGTGCCTGCGGTGCTGGTTGGCGTTGGTGAACACCCAGCGCAGCAGCGGCGTGTCGATGTCGAGGTTGGCGTGGGCGATCGAGGTGTTCACCACCGCCAGCACGGTCGCCCCGGCGAGGGCATTGGCGCCCGCCCCGAACAGGCCGGCCAGCAGCACGGTCGGCAGCGCGAGCAGCAGGACCTCGAACGGGTGGTTGGCACCGGTGTTGAGCGCGTGCAGGTTGTGGAAGGCATGGTGGAAGCCGTGCCCGCTGGCCCGCCACAGCCAGCCCCAGCGGTGCACCGCGCGGTGGATCCAGTAGTAGATGAAGTCCGAGGCCAGGAACAGCAGCAGCACCTGGGCCAGCAGTGGCCAGTCCGTCGGCCAGCCGAGGCCGAGCGCCTCGCGGGTCCTGGCCAGGGCGGGCAGCAGCGTGTGGCCGTACCAGGTCAGCACCAGCTGCAGCATCACCAGGGTGAGCAGGTAGAGGCCGACGAGCGTGGCCTTTTCGGCGGGACGCTGGCGCCAGCGCGGCACCGCCGGCACCAGCCGCTCCAGCACGGCGAGCACCAGGTGGGCGCCGGCCAGCGAAAGGATCGCGGCCGTGCCCTCGTCGAGGTCGAGGGCGATCCACAGCGCCAGCGCGCCCGCCAGCAGCAGCGGCTGGGCGGTGGTGCGGACGGCCCGGCGCAGCCGGGGCCTGGGCGACGGGGGCTGGTTCGCGCGCATCATCGTTCCAGTGCGGGGTCGTCGCGGCAACGCTAGCGCCACAGGCCGGGGGAGGCATGTGCCGGAGGCCATGCCCCGGCGCGGCCTCCCGGCGGGTCAGCCGCGGTCGGCGACGTAGCGCTCGAACGCGGCGATGGCGTCGTCGACGGTCACCAGCTCCATCACCCCGTCGAACTCGATCTTGGTGCCCCACTTCAGCTCGGCCGCGGGCTTGCCCAGGTACTTGCGGGCCGCGTCGTCGTAGCGGTCCACGCAGTAGCGGCGGTCGGAATAGGGGCCGCTGCGGGCAGGATTGCTGGCCGCGTGCAGGCCCAGCACCTTCGTGCCCATCGCATTGGCGATGTGCATCGGGCCCGAGTCGGGCGTCATCACCAGGTCGGCGCGGGCGAGCAGGGCGGGCAGCTGCTTGAGGGTGTCCTTGCCCACCAGGTCCAGCGCCGGGGCCCGCATCGCGGCGAGGATGGCGTCGGCGGTCTCGCGCTCGAGCCGGCTGCGCCCGCCGCACAGCACCACCCGCCAGCCGCGGGACGCGGCGTGGTCGGCGACCGCGGCGTAGCGGTCGGGGTACCAGTTGCGGCGCACGTGGCTGGAGCAGGGCGAGATCACCAGGGCGGGCGTGCCGTCCTCGGGCCACTGCGCGCGGGCCCAGTCGTGCGCCTCGCCGGGCACCGGCAGGTCCCAGCGCACGGTCCGCTGGCGCAGGCCCAGCGGCTCGCAGAAGCTGCCGATGGCGTCGAGCACGTGGATGCCGGGACGGTCGGGGATGCGCTCGCGCACGAACAGGCCGTGCAGGTCTTTCGAGCGCGAACGGTCGTAGCCGATCCGGCGCCGCGCCGGCAGGAAGGCCGAGAGCAGGTTGGCGCGGGCCGCCACCTGCATCTGCAGCAGCGCGTCGAAGCGGCGGCCGTGCAGCTCGCGGCGCAGGGCACGCATGCCGGCCAGGCCGCTCTTCTTGTCGTAGACCAGGAACTCGACCCCCGGCAGGCCCTGCAGCAGCCGGTGCTCGCCGGTGCCGATCACCCAGGTCAGCGCCACCTCCGGCCAGGCCGAGCGCAGGGTGTGCACCAGCGGCAGCACGTGGGTCACGTCGCCCAGGGCCGACAGCCGCAGCAGGCAGATCGAACGGGGGGCTTCGGGAACATGCGCCACGGCTTGCTAGACTCGATGGATGGTCATGGCCGCGTTCGACGCCAATGAGAGCCTGACGCCCTTCCACGACGAGCGTGGCAGCGGGGAATATGGCGCGATTCTGTTCGACTCCACGCAGTTGCGGCAAGTCGACCCGCGCTGGTTCGACCCGCTGGAGTGGGGATCGCGTGCACAGGAAGTGGGCGGCAGCGGCCGCGGCGGGGCCTGGTTCATCGAGGCCAGCCATGGCCCGCTGGTGCTGCGCCAGTACCTGCGCGGCGGCATGGCCGCCCGCTTCAGCCGCGACCGCTACCTGTGGCGCGGCGCGCACCGCACCCGCGGCTTCGCCGAGTTCCGCCTGCTGCGCGAACTGCTGCGGCGCAAGTGCCCGGTGCCGGTGCCGGTGGCCGCGTGCTACCTGCGCGGGCGCGCCACCTACCGGGCCTGGATCATCATCGAGCGCCTGACCGACGTGCAGTCGCTCGGGGCGCTGGCGCTGGCCGACCCCGAGGGCGCGCCGTGGGAGGCCACGGGGCGGCTGGTGGCGCGCGTCCACCGCGAAGGGCTCGACCACGTCGACCTCAATGCCCACAACATCCTGTTCGACTCCGCCGGAAAGGGCTGGATGATCGACTTCGACCGCTGCCGCATGCACATCCCGGCCACCGCCTGGCGCGAGCGCAACCTGGCGCGGCTGCAGCGATCGCTGCGCAAGCTGGCGGGGCCGGAGGGCCGCGAGGCGGTCGATGCCGGCTTCGCGCGCCTGCGCCAGGCCTACGACGCGCGCTGGGCCCGGGGGATCTGACGATGGCCGCGGTCGCCGCGCCGGCATGGGCCCTGCGCTTCCAGGGCGTGGGCAATGCCTCGGCCACGGAGCTCGGCACGCCCATGGCCACGATCGAGCGCGCCGGCGCGCCCTGGCTGACCATCGACTGCGGCAGCGAGGGCCTGAGCGCCTACCTGGACCACTACGGAGAGCCGCCGCGCGCGATCTTCGTCACCCACGTGCATCTGGACCACGTGGGCGGGTTCGAGCGCCTGTTCGTGTCCGAATACTTCGACCCGGCCAGGCGGGGGCGGATGCCGCTGTACGTGCCGGCGCCGGTCGTGCCGCTGCTGCACCGGCGCGTGGCCGACTACCCCAATGTACTGGCCGAGGGCGGGGCGAACTTCTGGGACGCGTTCCGGCTGGTGCCGGTGGGCGAGGCGTTCTGGCACGACGGCCAGCGCCTGGAGGTGTTCCCGGCGCGCCACCACTGGCCCGACACCGCCTTCGGCCTGCGCCTGCGCGGCAGCCTGGCCTACACCGGCGACACCCGGCCGATCCCGGAGCAACTGCGGCGCCACGCCGATGCCGGGGAGCTGGTGGCGCACGACTGCGGCCTGCACGGCAATCCGTCCCACACCGGAATCGACGATCTCGAGCGCGAATACCCGCCCGAACTGCTGTCGCGCTGCGTGCTCTACCACTACGGGTCCCGGGCCGACGGCGAGGCGCTGGCCGCGCGCGGCTTCCGGGTGGCGCGTCCGGGCGAGGCGTTCACCCTGGACGCGCCGGTGGCGCCGGACGCCGGCGGATGAGCATGGCGCCGCAGCCGCCCGCGGCGCCGCGCGACCGCCTCGGCCGGCCGCTGCGCGACCTGCGGCTGTCGGTGATCGAGGCCTGCAACTTTCGCTGCGGCTACTGCATGCCCGCCGACCGGGTGCCCGACGACTACGGCCTGGATGCCGCCAGCCGCCTGTCGTTCGGCCAGATCGAGACCCTGGTGCGCGCCGCGGCGCGCCTGGGCGTGACCAAGCTGCGCCTGACCGGCGGCGAGCCGCTGCTGCGCAAGGGGCTGGCGGCGCTGGTGGCGCGGCTGGCCCGCGTCGAGGGCATCGAAGACCTGGCCATGACCACCAACGGCGCGCTGCTGGCGCCGCACGCCGCGGCCCTGCGGGCGGCGGGGCTGCGCCGGCTGACGGTGAGCCTGGACGCGCTGGATCCGGACGTGTTCCGCGCGCTGTCCGGGCACCGCGGCCGGGTGGAGGACGTGCTGGCGGGGATCGCCGCGGCCGAGGCCGCGGGCTTCGGCCCGCTGAAGATCAACTGCGTGGTCCAGCGCGGCGTCAACGAGGACCAGGTGCTGCCGCTGGTGGCGCGGTTCCGCGGCACCGGCCACGTGCTGCGCTTCATCGAGTACATGGACGTGGGCACGTGCAACGGCTGGCGCCGCGACGGCGTCGTGCCCTCGTCCGAGCTGCGCGCGCGCATCCACGCGCGCTGGCCGCTGCGGCCGCTGGACGCCCAATACCGCGGCGAGGTGGCCGAGCGCCATGGCTTCCTCGACGGCGGGGGCGAGATCGGGTTCGTCAGCTCGGTGACAGCGCCGTTCTGCGGCGACTGCCACCGGGCGCGGGTGTCGGCGGACGGGCGCCTCTACACCTGCCTGTTCGCGGACGCGGGCACCGACCTGCGGGCCGCGATCGAAGCCGGGGAGGCAGCCGTGGCCGCCCGCCTTGCGGAGCTGTGGCGCGCGCGCGCCGACCGCTACAGCGAGATCCGCGGCAGCGGCCGCACGCCCCGGCGCCGGGTGGAAATGTTCCTGGTCGGTGGCTGAGGCCTGCCGCCCGTGGCGGGTCCGCGGGCAGGGCCTGCGCCAGCGCGGCTATCATGCCCGCATGAGTCGCGCCGCGAAGCCGAAGCTGACCCACCTCGACGACGAGGGCCGTCCGGCCATGGTCGACGTCTCCGCCAAGGCGGCCACCACGCGCGAGGCGCGGGCCGAATGCCGGGTGCGCTTTCCGGCCCCGGTCGCCGCCGCACTGCGCGGGTCCGGGTTGCGCAGCGCCAAGGGCGGCATCGTCGACACCGCGGTAATCGCCGGGACGATGGCGGTCAAGCGCACCCACGAACTGATCCCGTTCTGCCATCCGCTGCCGATCGACGGCGTGCGCATCGCCATCGACTGGCACGGCGAGCGCGAGCTTCGGATCGAGTGCGCGGTGAAGACCACCCACCGCACGGGCGTCGAGATGGAGGCCCTGACCGGCGCCACCGTCGCCGCGCTCACCGTGTACGACATGTGCAAGGCGCTCTCGCATGCGATCGTACTCGGCCCGGCGAAGCTGCTGGGCAAGCGCGGCGGCAAGCGCGACTTCGGGAGCGTGGGCTGATGGCCAGGGTGACGCTGCTGTACTTCGCCAGCCTGCGCGATGCCGCCGGCGCGGCGTCGGAACCGCTGGAAACCGCGGCGCCGGACCTGGTCGCGCTGTATGCCGAGGCGCAGGCGCGGCACGGCTTCGCGCTTCCCGTCGAACGCCTGCGCGTGGCGGTGGACGGCGCCTTCGCCGACTGGCGCGACGCGGTGCGCGACGGCAGCGAGGTCGCCTTCATCCCGCCGGTGTCCGGCGGCTGAGCGGGAGCCGCGCGCATGCCGTCGCCGCGTTTCCGGATCGCCGATGCACCGTTCGACATCGCGCCGCTGCACGCGCGCCTGCAGCATGAGCGCGCCGGCGCGTGCGCCAGTTTCGAGGGCCGGGTGCGCGACCACAACGATGGCCGCCCCGTGCGCGGCCTGCGCTACGAGGCCTATGTCGAACTGGCCGAGGCCGAGGGCGCACGCATCCTGGACGAAGCGCTGGCCAGGTTCGACATCCTCGAGGCCTGCGCCGTGCACCGCACCGGCGAGCTGGCGATCGGTGAGCTCGCGGTCTGGGTCGGCGCCAGCGCCGCCCATCGCGACGCCGCCTTCGAGGCCTGCCGCTGGATCATCGACGAGGTCAAGGCGCGCGTCCCGATCTGGAAGCACGAGCGCTACGCCGACGGCGAAGCGGACTGGCTGCATCCCTGCCAGACGGATCCATCCGAGCCATAGGTCCTGCACCCCCCCCCGGTACGGGCGAAGGAGAGTGAACAACCGCGCCGCGCCAATCTGATCGCTCCGCCGAATCGCACTGACACCGTCGCCACGGGCAACACAAGCCGACAGCCGGCCCCAACCTGCCGCCAGAACCGCCTCCGCGACCACGCACACAAGTCCAGGATTCCGAAACCACTGCCATGCGCCACCCGACCGCCCGCCTCGCCCTTCTCCTGCTCGCCTTCGCGACCACGAACTCCACCGCGCAAGACCTCCTCCTCGTCGGCAACAAGACCGACGACACCGTCTGGCAGCTCTCGCTCGAGGATGGCAGGCGCGTCCACGAACTGGCCAGCGGCGCCGGCCCGCATGAGATCGCGGTGTCTCCTGACGGCCGTGTCGCCGTGGTCACCGATTACGGCCAGGAGGAGCCCGGTCGCTCGCTGACACTGGTCGACGTCGCCACCGGCACGGTGCTGCGGTCCATCGATCTCGGCGGGCACCGCCGTCCGCACGGCGTCCGCTTCCTGCCCGATGGCGACGTGCTCGTCACCACCGAGCGCAGCCATGCGCTGCTGAAGGTGGACCTCGACGCGGGCGAGGTGGTGCAGGCGATCGACGTCGGCGACGGGCTCGGCCACATGGTCGCGCTCTCGCGCGACGGGGCGATCGCCTTCGTGAGCAAGATCGTCGTCGGCGCCGTGGTGCGCGTGGACCTGGCCGAAGGCCGCGTCACCCACGAGCGCCCCGCCGGCAAGGGCGCCGAAGGCATCGAGGTCGCGCCCGACGGCACGGTATGGGTGACGAACCGCGGCGAGGACACCGTCAC
Organism: Luteimonas wenzhouensis; assembly: GCF_007859305.1. GTDB lineage: Bacteria > Pseudomonadota > Gammaproteobacteria > Xanthomonadales > Xanthomonadaceae > Luteimonas > Luteimonas wenzhouensis. The sequence continues at coordinate 555,515 of NZ_VOHE01000002.1, read as the reverse complement.
CGTGCACGATCCGGACACGCTCGAGGTGCTGGCCACGCTCGCCAGCGAAGGTTTCCCGATCCGCGTCGTCTTCACCCCCGACGGCCGCCACGCGCTGGTCAGCAACGCCACCGCCGCGACGCTGTCGGTGTTCGACGTCGCCACCCGCGCGCCGGTGGCGACGGTCGCGCTCAAGCCGCAGGGCGAGGCCTTCCGCGACACGATGCTCGGTCGCGACGCGTTGCCGATCGGGATCGCGGTCGATCCCGCCGCGCCGCGCGCGTACGTGGCGATCAGCGGCGCCAACCGCATCGCCGTCGTCGACACGGCGGAATGGAAGGTCGTCGATGCCTGGGAGACCGGCAACGAGCCCGACGCGCTGGGCATCGTCCGCGGAGGCGCGCGATGACGACGCGGCGGGGCCGGGCGATCGCCGCGTGCGCCGTCGTCCCGGTCCTGCTGGTGGCCTGCCGCAGCGTGCCGGTGGAGCCGCCGCCGCCCACCGGCAGCGTCGAGGTGGGCCTGGTGACGCCGCCGCCCGGCGCCACGCGCATGGAACTCGCTGCGAGCCAGCGCTTCGTCTACCCGAACCTCGAGGAACCGGTGGCGATGCCGGTCTATCCGCCCGAACTGCTGCCGCTGCGGCTCGCGCCGCTGGAGCTGTGCGTGGAGGTGGTGATCGGCGAGGACGGCGTGGTCCGCCAGGTGCGGCGGCGCGTGGACGAGGCCTGCCCGGGCGAGGCCGGGCCGCACGAGGCGCGCTTCGCGCAACTGCTCGAGGACGCGGTTGGCCAGTGGACATTCGAGCCGGCGCTGGTCTGCGGCACGCCCGACGGTCGCCCGTCCGAGGACGCCTGCGCGGAGCCGGACGTGGTCGAGACGCCGGTGGCCCTGCGCCTGTCGTACGTGTTCGGATTCAGCCAGCGCGACGGCGAACCCGTCGTCGAACTGCGCGGCGGCCGCCAGGGCGCTGCGGAGGGGCGCTAGCGCGCGGCTACGGTCCGGCGCGCTAGCGCGCCGGCGCCGGGCATGGTCGCGAACCCTGCTAGAATCCGCATCCCGGCCACGCATCGCGTGGCCGGCGTCTTCAATGGTGGCCCCGTCGGCCCCTCGCGACGCTAGGTCGAAAACCCCGCCAGGGCCGGAAGGCAGCAACGGTATCGATCGACGCGGGTGCCGAGGCAAGCTGGCGGGGCCATCGCCATGTGTGGCCTTGGTTGTTGCTAGTGCGCATGGGCGGACAGGTGCTCGCCCATGGCGACGGTGGCAGGTCGCGGCGCTCTGGTGGGCCGGGGCGCGGCTGCGCCACGGTGCCACCCGCTGCGCGGGTGGTCGAACCCCCGCTCGGGGTTCTCACCGCAACCTCCCTCCGCCAGATACGCAAAACGCCCCTTGCGGGGCGCTTCGCATATCTGGCGGAGAGAGGGGGATTCGAACCCCCGAAGCGCTGTTTAGGCGCTTACACACTTTCCAGGCGTGCTCCTTCAACCACTCGGACACCTCTCCGGGAGGCCCGGCGGGCGGCGTTCCTGCCGCGCGCAGGGGGGCGGAAATTCTAGCCGCCGCCACCCTTTACCACAACCGAACGGCGCGGGCCGGGAAGGGTGGGGCGTGCATCGGACCCGGGCAATCGGAGCCGCGGCACGGCACAATGGACGCATGTCCTACCTCGTCCTCGCCCGCAAGTGGCGCCCCCGGCGGTTCGCCGAACTGGTGGGCCAGGAACACGTGGTCCGGGCCCTGAGCAATGCGCTCGAGTCGGGCCGCGTCCACCACGCCTACCTGTTCACCGGCACCCGCGGCGTGGGCAAGACCACGATCGCCCGCATCTTCGCCAAGAGCCTGAACTGCGAGAAGGGCACCGGCGCCGACCCCTGCGGCGAGTGCGAGACCTGCCTGGCCATCGATGCCGGGCGCTACATCGACCTGCTCGAGATCGACGCCGCCTCCAACACCGGCGTGGACAACGTGCGCGACCTGATCGACAACGCGCAGTACATGCCCTCGCGCGGCCGCTACAAGGTGTACCTCATCGACGAGGTGCACATGCTCTCCAAGCCGGCGTTCAACGCGCTGCTCAAGACGCTGGAGGAGCCGCCGGAGCACGTGAAGTTCCTGTTCGCGACCACCGATCCGGAGAAGCTCCTGGTCACGGTGCTGTCGCGCTGCCTGCAGTTCAACCTCAAGCGCCTGGACGAGGAGCAGATCGGCGGGCAGCTCGCGAAGATCCTGGAGGCCGAGGGCATCGCCGCCGAGCCCGGCGCGGTGCGCCAGCTCGCGCGCGCGGCCGACGGCAGCCTGCGCGACGGCCTGTCGCTGCTCGACCAGGCGATCGCCTACAGCGGCGCCGGCGCCGGCGGGGCGGTGCTGTCGGAAGAGGCGGTGGCCGGGATGCTGGGCACGGTCGACCGCAGCCGCATCGGCGCGCTGCTCCAAGCGCTGGCCGACGGCGACGGTGCAGCCCTGATGGCCGGGATCTCGGGGCTGGCGGACATGTCGCCGGACTGGGCCGGGGTGCTCGACGCGCTGGCCGCGGCGCTGCACCGGATCCAGGTGCGCCAGCTGGTGCCCGAAGCCGCGGTCGACCCGGACGGGCTGGACCTGGACGCGCTGGCCGCAGCGCTGCGGCCGGAGGTGGTGCAGCTGTGGTACCAGATGGCGCTGACCGGACGCCGCGACCTGCCGCTTGCGCCGGGGCCGCGCGCGGGCTTCGAGATGAGCCTGCTGCGGATGCTTGCGTTCCGGCCGGCGGGCGGCGCGGGACAGGGGACCGCGACGGCCGGCGGCGGTGCCGCCAGCCGTGGGGCCGCGCGCGACGCTGCCGCGGCCGCGCGCGCGGCGCTGGCCGACGAGCCGCCGTCGGCACGGTCCGGCCCGGGCCGGCGCAATGGCGCCGCGCCTGCAGCGCCGGCACCGCGGATCCCGCCGCCCCCATCCCGGTCCCCGGCGCCGCCGGCGGCTGTGTCCGGGGATCGCGGGATCGCGATTGCGCCGCCGCCGGGCCCCGCCCACCTGGACGCGGCCGGCTGGCTGGACCTGGTCGCGGGCCTGGGCCTGCGCGGCCCGGTGCGCGAGCTGGCCGCGCACGCGGCGTTCATCGACTGGAACAATGGCGTGTTGCGGTTGGGCCTGAGTCCCGCCGACGACCATCTCAAGACCCCGTTCCTGGTGGACCAGCTGGCGAAGGCGCTGGCGCCCGCCCTGGGCGTGGCCCCGCAGCTGCGCTTCGAGGAAGCCGTCCCGCCCGAGGCCGAAACCCTGCACGCGCGCACCGAACGCCAGCGCGACGCGCGCCAGGCCGCGGCCGAGCAGGCGTTCCTGTCCGACCCCCAGGTGCAGCGGCTGATGCAGGAGCGGGGCGCCCGCCTGGTGCCCGACTCCATCCGACCCTACGAAGAAGGCCAGTGAACATGCGTGGAAACATCGCCCAGCTGATGCAGCAGGCGCAGAAGATGCAGGAGAACATGCAGAAGGTGCAGCAGGAGATCGCTGCGCTCGAGGTCACCGGCAGCGCCGGTGGCGGCATGGTCACCGTGACCCTGTCCGGCGCCAAGGAGTGCCGCAAGGTGCGGATCGATCCAAGCGTGCTGTCGGACCCTGAGATGGCCGAGGACCTGGTCGCCGCCGCGTTCAACGACGCCTCCAACCGCATCGACGCCGCCTCGCGCGAGAAGATGGCCGCCGCCACCGCGGGGCTGCCGATCCCGCCCGGGATGAAGCTGCCATTCTGACCGCCGCCGCCGGCCGGGTCGATGCCGCCATGCCGGCGCGCCGCGACTCGGCGCCCGTCCGCACCCGCCCGCCACGCCGATGTCTTCGCTCCTTGAACAGCTGATCGAGGCCTTCCGGATCCTGCCCGGCGTCGGCCAGAAAACCGCCCAGCGCATGGCCTACCACGTGCTCGAGCGCGAACGCGAGGGCGGGCGCCGCCTGGCTGCGGTGCTGGCCGACGCGGTCGAGCGCGTCGGCCATTGCGAGCGCTGCCGGGACTTCAGCGAGGCCCCGGTCTGCGCCACCTGCGCCAGCCAGGCGCGCGACCGCCACCAGCTGTGCGTGGTCGAGTCGCCGGCTGACCGGCTCGCGATCGAGCAGGCCACCGGCTATCGCGGCCTGTACTTCGTGCTGCAGGGCCGCCTGAGCCCGCTCGACGGCATCGGCCCGCGCGAGATCGGCCTCGACCGCCTGGCGCAGCGCCTGGCCGAGGGTGAAGTACACGAACTCATCGTCGCCACCAACCCCACGGTCGAGGGCGAGGCCACGGCCCACTACCTGGCGCAGATCGCACGCCAGCATTCGGTCCGGCCCAGCCGCCTGGCGCACGGCGTGCCGCTGGGCGGAGAGCTGGAATACGTCGATCGCGGCACCTTGTCGCACGCGTTCGGTTCGCGCAGCGAGATGGAGTGAGCGAACGCCGGCGCGGTTGGTGGTCGCCGGCGCGAAACGGCAGAATCGGCGCTCCACCCCACCGGACCCGCAGGACTCCATGCCCACCATCTTCCACCGCATCATGCGCCGGGAACTGCCGGCCGAGATCGTGTTCGAGGACGAGCACGTCATCGCGTTCCGCGACATCGCACCGCAAGCGCCGGTGCACGTGCTGTTCGTGCCGAAGGAAGACTTCGCCACGCTCAACGACGTGCCCGCCGACCGGCCTGAAGTCATCGGCCGCCTGGCGCTCGCCGCGGCCGCCTACGCCAGGGCGCAGGGGTTCGCCGAGGACGGCTACCGGATCGTCATGAACTGCAACGGCGACGGCGGCCAGACCGTGTACCAGATCCACCTGCACCTGCTGGCGGGTGCGTCCCTGGGGCGCTTCGGGACCGGCGCCTGAGGGCCTCCCCCCGCAAACGGGGGGAGGAGCAGAGGACCGGTCGGCCGGAGCGGAGTCCGGGGGGGTGAATACCTGCGACCCCCTCCCCCGCCTGCGGGGGAGGGCCGGGGTGGGGGCCGCCGGTCCCGGGATCATTGCCTGCGGTGACGTGCGCCCCCCTCCCAGCCTCCCCCGCAAGCGGGGGGAGGAGCAGGGGTCGATATCTGCGGTGGACCGTGCGGCCGGCGGGAACTGGCGAAACCGACCCGGACTCAAGCCGGGCGGTGTCGCCGCAGGTCGCGTGCCAGCCGGCGAGGGTCCTCGGCGGCGGCCGGAGCGTAGCGCCATTGCGCGAAGCGCCGCCCGAGGGCACGCAGCGCGCCGGCGTCCCCGGGCCGTGCGGCCGCGACCCGTTCCACCCATTGCAGCGCCGGTTCGTGCGGCGCGCGCGCCAGGCCCAGCCGCGCGTAGCGGCGGCCCAGCCTGCGCCAGGCACGCACTACCGGATCGCCGCTGCGTTCGGCGCGCGCCGCCAGCCACAGCATCCAGGCCAAGGCCAGGCCGGCCGCGCCGGCGAACAGCGCGGCCAGGCCCCGCACGCCGGTGCGCTCGAGCCCGATCGGCCGCAGGATCGCCACCTGGCGCGCGGCGTCGAAGCCCAGCACCAGGTCGTTCCAGCCGCGCCGCAGCCAGTCGCCGAAATCGAGCACCGGGGTGATCCCCGGCAGCCCGGCCAGGCCGCCGCCGGAGGCGCGATCGTCGATCGTGTCGTAGATGTGTTCGGGCGCCACCGCGGCGGTGGGGTCCACCCGCACCCAGCCGCGGCCCGCCAGCCACACCTCCGCCCAGGCGTGCGCGTCGTTGCGGCGCACCACCCAGTAGTCACCGATCGGATTGCGGTAGCCGCCGACGTAGCCGGTCACGATCCGGGCCGGGATCCCGGCCGCCCGCATCAGGATGACGAAGGCCGAACTGAAGTGTTCGCAGAAGCCCCGCTTCCAGTCGAACAGGAACTCGTCGGCGGCGTGGCGGCCGGGCAGCGGCGTGTCGAGCGTGTAGCCGAACCCGTCGCGGATCATGGCGAGCGCGCGGCGCACGATTGCCTCGTCGTTGCCGGGTCCGGCCTCGGCCCGCCATTGCCGGGCCAGCGCGAGCGTCCGGGGGTTGTAGCCCTCGGGCAGGCGCAGCGCCGCCTGCCGCACCAGGGCCGGCAGCCGAGGCTCGAACGTGCGTGGCGGCGAGGCCTGCATGTGCCAGCGCGTCACCCGGGTCAGCGGGGCGGTCCGGAGCACGTAGTCCCCGCCGGCCTGGGCGCCTTCGGGGATCGCGCCGGGGAGTTCCAGCGCGACCAGGGTCCGACGGTCGGTCGGCTCCACCTCCATCCGGTACTCCCAGCGAACCGGCGCGCGTGCGACCTCCGGCGCGGGGATCCGGCCGAGCCAGCGCGGGCGCCTCCAGGTGCGTCCGTCGTAGTCCATGAGGACCGGCCCCCGCCAGTACATCTGGCTGGTGTCCGGAACCTCGCCGATGAAGTTCACCCGCAGCGCCGGCCGGTCGTCGGACATGAAGTCGATCCACTGGCCCGGCGCCATCTCGTCCGAGAGCCCGGGCTGCGCGAGTACCCGGTCGGGCACGCCCCACAGCGGTGACTGGATGCGCGGGAACAGCCAGAACGCGGCCAGCGCCAGCGGCAGGCCGATCGCGACCAGGCGCAGCACCGCGCGCAGCCGTCCCGGCACCGTGGCCGGTTGCGGGTCGCCGGATTCGTCCGCTGACAGCTGCAGCAGCGCCGCCAGCGCAAGGCACGCGCCGCCCAGGCCGAGCAGCAGCGACAGTGGCCCCTGGTCGAGGAGGAAGGTGGCGAACGGCGCGAACAGCGCGAACCCGACCAGGCTGCGCGCATCGCGCACCCCTGCCAGCTCCCCCGGCTTGAGCGCCAGCATCGCGGCGAGCACCGCGCAGGCCAGGTCCCGGCCCACGCCGAAGCGGAACGTCACCAGGACCGTGCCCACCAGCGCCAGCGCCAGGACGATGCGCAGCCAGCCGGGCAGCGGGCCGCGACGCGACAGGAGCGCGGTGGCCAGCGCCACCGCCACGGTGCCGGCCGCGAGCGTCCGCGGCAGCTGCGGCAGCAGCGGCAGCAGGCAGGCGGCGGCGGCCGCGAGCGCCCAGGCGCGGCCGGCCGGGGTCAGCATGGACGGGTCAGCGCGCCGCATCGGCCTCACCGGGCAACAGCGCCAGCGCGCGCAGGCAGGCATGGCGATGCGCCTGGCCGCTGCCCGGGCCGATCGCCGGCTGGCCGGGCAGGCGCAGGCGGTAACGGCGCATGCCGCGTTCGGCCTCGTCGATCCAGCGCGCGAGGCGCCGGATCCGGGATTCGCGCCCCTGGCCCGCGAGCATGTCCCAGTCCAGCACCACGTCGGTCCCCAGCGGCTGTTCGAACTCGCGCACCAGCAGCGCGTTGCGCCGCGCCGACGCCTTCCAGGCCACCGCGCGCCGGCTGTCGCCCGCGCGCCACTCGCGCAGGTGGTGGACGTCGTCGCCCGCCGGATGCAGCCGGGACTGCAGCCCTTCGCCCCGGCCCAGCGGCAGCGGCGGGCCGTCGGGCTCCGGCGCCGGGTACACCAGCAGCGGCGCCTCCGGCCACACGTAGGCCCAGGCCCGCGCCAGCCCGAGCGGGCGCGTGGTCGAGATCCTGATGCGCCCGGGGTCGAACCAGCCGCGGCGCGCGGTGGGCAGGGCCAGCACCGCTTCGCCGCCGCCCTCGGCCAGCGACAGCGTGGCGGCCTGCCCGGCGCACTCCACCCGCAGTCCGCGCCGCGCGCGGCCCGGTACGGCGCGCACGTGCACGCGCAGCTTCAGCGTCGAGCCCGCGGGCACCGGCTCGGCGCCGATGGCGCGCACCTCCAGCCCCGCCAGCTGCAGTTGCGCGTGCAGCAGGCTGGCCACCGCGGCGCCGGCCAGCACCAGGCACAGCAGCAGGGCGGGGTTGTTGTTGTAGTTCAGCGCGCCCAGGCCCATCGTGGTCAGCAGCACCGCGAAGAACGCGCCGAACCGGGTCGGCAGCACGTAGATGCCGTGGCGGTCGAAGCGCACCGGCAGCGCCGACGGCGTGCGTCCGCGCAGCCAGCGGTCCAGGCGCGCGCGTGCGCGCCGGCGCAGCGGGGCCGCCATCATGCGCGCCGCGTGCCGTGCGCGCGCCGGGTTCCCGGGCGTGCCACGTCCGTCGAAGCCGCGGGCCCCGGCATGGCGCTCAATCCACCGCCACGTCGCGCAGGATCGCCTCCGCCAGCGTGGCGCCGTCGCCGGCGTCGTTCTCCGGCACCAGGCGGTGGGCCGCGACCGGGACGAACAGCGCCTGCACGTCCTCCGGCAGCACGTGGTCGCGTCCGGCGAGCAGCGCATGGGCGCGGGCCGCGCGCAGCAAGGCGATGCCCGCGCGCGGCGACAGGCCCATGCGCACGCCGGGCGCGTGGCGGCTGCGGTTGAGCAGCGCCTGCACGTATCCGACCAGGGCGTCGCTGGCGTGGGTGGCGAGCACCGCGCGGCGAAGGCGCAGCACGTCCTCGGCGCCCAGCGCCGGAATCGCCTGGGCGATGAGGTCGCGGCGGTCCTCGCCGGCGAGCAGCGCGCGTTCGGCCGCCTCGTCGGGGTAGCCCAGGGTCAGGCGCAACAGGAACCGGTCGAGCTGCGAGTCGGGCAGGGGATAGGTGCCCGACAGGTCCACCGGGTTCTGGGTGGCGATCACGAAGAACGGCTCGGGCAGGCGGTGGGTGGTGCCGTCCACCGTCACCTGGTGCTCGGCCATCGCCTCGAGCAGCGCGCTCTGGGTGCGCGGCGGCGCGCGGTTGATCTCGTCGGCGAGCAGCACGTTCGCGAACACCGGCCCGGGGTGGAACTCGAAACGGCGCGCCTGGGCGTCGTAGATCGAGACCCCGACGATGTCCGTGGGCAGCAGGTCGGAGGTGAACTGCACGCGCTGGAACCCGAGACCGAGCGTGGCCGCCAGGGCGTGGGCCAGCGTGGTCTTGCCCAGCCCCGGCAGGTCCTCGATCAACAGGTGGCCGTCCGACAGCAGGGCCACGAACGCCAGGCGCACCTCCCGCGCCTTTCCCAGCACCAGCCGGTTCACCTGCGCCTGGGCATGCGTCAACGCCTGTTGGTCGCGCTCGGTTAGCATGGCCGGTTCCTGGGTGGCGGCAGGCACGGCGCTCTCCCTTGGTTTCAAACCGGATCGAGTGTAGCGGGGGTCGTGGCGCCATGCGCGAAAACGGGGTCACGCGTGCGGTCTTCATCACGCTCTGGCTGGCGCTCGTGCCGGCCAAGCTGCTGGTGGCCGCGCGGCTGCCGCTGTTCGTCGACGAGGCGTTCTACTGGCAGGAAGGCCACCATCTGGCCTGGGCCTATTCGGACCTGCCAGGGCTGACCGCCTGGACCATCCGCCTGGGCGGCGAACTGTTCGGCGACGGCGTGCTCGCGGTGCGCTCGCTCTTCCTGCTGGTCTCGTTCGCGCTGCCCTGGCTGGTGGTGTCGCTGGCGCGGCGCGAAGGCGACGCGGGTGCCGCCTGGCTGGCCGGTTGCGGGGCGCTGGTGCTGCCGCTGTTCGCGATGCTCGGGGTGATGGCGCTGCCGGACGTGCTGCTGGCCGCGGCCACGCTGTTGGCGCTCGACGCGCTGACCCGGATGCTGCGCGGCGCGAGCCACGCCAACGCGGCGCAGCTCGCGGTGGCGCTGGCCATCGGCGCGCTCAGCCACTACCGCTTCATCGCCGCGATCGGCGCCGGCTTCGTCGCGCTGCTGCTGCTGCCGCAGGGGCGCGCGCTGCTGCGCGATCCGCGGGTGCTCGTGGCCCTGGCCGTCGGCGCCGCCGCCTGGATGCCGTTGCTGGCGTGGAACCTGGAGAACGCCGAGGCCGGGCTCCGGTTCCAGCTGGTCGACCGGCATCCCTGGACGCTGCACGCCGAAGGAGCTGCCTTCCCGGTGGTCCAGGCGATCCTGGTGAGCCCGCTGCTGTTCGTGGCCCTGCTGCTTGCCGCGTGGCGCTTCGCGCGCTCCGGGACGCCGGCGCAGCGGCTGCTCGCGTCGAGCGGCGGGATCCTGATCCTGGGCTTCTTCGTGCTCGGGTTCTTCGCCGACACCGAGCGGGTGAGCTTCCACTGGCCGCTGCCCGGCTACGTCGCGTTGCTGCCGCTGCTGCCGACGGTGCTCGCGCGCTGGCCGCGCGGCCTGCGGGTCGCGACCTGGGGCCTGGCCGGCTGTGGGCTGGTGGCGATGCTGGGCTACTACCTCGCGGTCTCCACGCCCCAGGCCCGCGAACGCATGGCCGGGCTCAAATGGTATCCGTCCAACTTCGCCGGCTGGGACGAACTGGCCGGCGAGGTGCGCCGGGTGCGCGCGGGGATGCCGCCCGGCACCCGGCTGGTCGCGGACAACTTCAAGATCGGCGCGGAACTGGGCTTCGCCCTGGGCGAGACCCGGATCCCGGTCCTGGACCATCCGCTCAACCGCGCGCACGGGCGCGCGCCGCAGCTGGCGCTGTGGGGCCTGGACGCCTCGCGCCAGGGCCTGGGCGATGCGCCCGTGCTGCTCGTGGTGGGCGCCACCGACGTGCCCTACCGCGACCTGCTGCAGCGCTACCACGCGCTGTGCCGGGCGCTGGGGCCGCTGCCGCCGCCGCGCGCGCTCAACATCGACCACGGGCGCCAGCGGTTCCTGCTGCTGGCCTGGCCCGACGGGCTGCCGGCGGCGGCGGAACCGGCCGCCTGCACCACGCCGGCCATGGCCTGGATCGACCGGCCGCTGGCCGGGGCACGGGTCGGCGCCCCGCTCGAGGTCTCCGGCTGGGCGTTCAAGGACGGCATCGGGCTCGAGCGGGTCGAGGTGCTGGTCGACGGGCGTCCGGCGGCGGTGGCCGAGTACGGGCTGGCCAGCCCATGGACCGCCGCCTACTGGCGCATCTCCAACGATCCGAACCATCCCGGCGTGGGCTTCCGCGCCCGGGTGGAGCCCGGGCGCCTGCCCCCCGGCCGTCGCTGGCTGGGGCTGCGCCTGCACGGGCGCGACGGCAGCATCGAGGACTGGAGCGAAGTGCCGGTGACGGTGGACCCGGTGGCGGACGGCGCCGGGCCGGCCGACTGAGCGGCCTCGACGGCCGCGCCTTCTCAGGGCAGCGCGACGCCGCGGGCGCGCAGCAGGCGGACGGTCGCGATCAGCGGCAACCCCACCAGCGCGGTGGGGTCGCGCGATTCGATCGATTCGAACAGCGTGATTCCCAGCCCCTCGGACTTGAAGCTCCCGGCGCAGTCCAGCGGCGACTCGGCATCGACGTAGCGCACGATCTCGTCGGCGGACAGGTGGCGCACGCGCACCGTGGTCGTGTCCAGGGCCTGCTCGACCGGCTCGCCGGCGCGGGCCAGGGCGACTGCGGTCAGGAATACCGCCTCGCGCCCCGACATCCGCTGCAGCTGGGCGATGGCGGCGTCGCGGTTGCCCGGCTTGCCCAGGATCCGGCCATCACAGCTGGCGACCTGGTCGGACCCGAGCACCAGCGCGTCCGGGCGTGCGGCCGCCACGGCCCCGGCCTTGGCCGCGGCCAGCCGCAGCGCCAGGGTGGCCGGCGGCTCGCCGGGCAGGGGCCGCTCGTCGACCTCGGGGCGCACGCTCTCGAACGGCAGCCCCAGCCGCGCCAGCAGCTGGGCGCGGTAGCGGGACGTGGAGGCCAGTACCAGCGGCGGCATGGTCGGGCCCCTGCTCAATGCAGCGAGGCGCGCGCGCGCTCGATCTGGACCAGCTGGTCGTCGATGCTTTCGCGCGCGGCGTCGATCGAGGCGCGCACCGAGTCGAGCTGCTCCAGCGAGGCGGCCTGGCCGTGCTGTTGCAGCCACAGCCGCTGGCGCAGCATCTCCTGCATCGCCTCGCGCACCGGGTTCTGCTCGTCGCCCGCGATCGCCTCGATCTCCGAGCGCGCGGTGCGCAGCCGGTCCTCGAGCGCGTCGGCCGAGTCCAGCAGCCGGGCGACCGCGCGGGTGCGCTGCTCTCCGCGGCGCCGGTACCAGGTCGCCAGCGCGACCGCGGCCGCGACCAGCAGCAGGGAAAGTGCGACCATGGCCACGTCGGGGCTCCCGGTGGACGGAGCCCCAGTCTGACCGGAGCCCATGGGTCCGGGCAAATCGCACGGCCGGCCGGCGGCGTGGTTTGACACCAGGTCGGCCCCTCCTTAACATTCATCGGCTTATGTCCGCGGAACTGCCCGAAATCCTGGACGCGTGGCGGATGGTCGCCGGGCGGCGGGAGTTCGAGGGGCGGGCCGCGCTGTCCGCGCTGTCCAGGCTGCGCGACGCGCTGTCCGACGCGGAGGGCGAGGTGGAGTTCGCGCTCGCGTTCGACCACGACGCCCTGCGGGTTCCGTACCTGGAACTGAAGCTCGCCGCGGAGTTGCCGCTGCAATGCCAGCGCACCCTGCAGCGGTTCCTGTTCCCGGTCAGGACGGTGCAGCGCCTGGGCCTGATCCGCGACGAGGCGGACGAGGCCGCGCTGCCGCCGGGTTACGAAGCGCTGCTGGTCCCGGCCAGCGGCGAGATCCGGCCACTGGAACTGGTCGAGGACGAACTGATCCTCGCCATTCCGGTGGTCCCGGTGAAACCGGGCACGGAAGCGGTCGAGCGCGACTGGCACGTGCCGCCCGAGGAGCAGGCCGCCGCCCATCCCTTCGCCGGGCTGGCGGCGCTGAAGAAGCCGGACAAACCGAGTTAACGTCACGCGCCGTCATGGCGCCCCCGAGCAGTCGCAACAACCGAATCGTCCCCGGAGCAATCCCATGGCAGTGCAGAAGTCCCGCGTCACCCCGTCCCGTCGTGGCATGCGTCGTTCGCACGACGCGCTGACGGCCAAGCAGCTGGCCACCGACCCGACCTCGGGCGAGACCCACCTGCGCCACCACGTGACCGCCGACGGCTACTACCGTGGCCGGCAGGTGATCCAGCCCAAGGCCAGGATCGTCGAGGAAGACTGATCCTGTCCCGGGTCCGCGCGGACCCGGCGACCACAGGCATGCCGGCGGACGGTTGCGCCGCCGGCACCCCACGGCGCCCAGCGCCCGCACCGACCCGAGGGCCGTCCACGAGATGACCGAGCGCATCTATTCCCGCATCGCCGGCACCGGCAGCTACCTGCCGTCCAAGGTGCTGACCAACGACGACCTGGCGAAGATCGTCGACACCAGCGACGAATGGATCGCCACCCGCACCGGGATCCGCGAGCGCCACATCGCCGCCGAGGGCGAGACCACGGTCGACCTCGGCCTGCACGCCGCGCAGCGCGCGCTCGAGGCCGCCGGCGTGGAGGCCTCGCAGATCGACCTGATCGTCTTCGGCACCACCACGCCGGACCTCGTCTTCCCCTCGTCGGCCTGCCTGCTGCAGCAGCGCCTCGGGATCGCCGGGTGCGGCGCGTTCGACGTCAACGCCGCCTGCTCGGGCTTCCTGTACGCGCTCTCGGTGGCCGACAAGTTCATCCGCACCGGGGATGCGAAGACGGTGCTGGTGGTGGGCGCCGAGACCCTGACCCGCATGGTCGACTGGAACGACCGCACCACCTGCGTGCTGTTCGGCGACGGCGCCGGCGCGGTCGTGCTCGAGGCCGACGCCGAGACCGGCATCCTCAGCACCCACCTGCACGCCGACGGCAGCAAGAAGGAGCTGCTGTGGAACCCGGTCGGCGTCTCGGTGGGTTTCGACACCGGCGCGCACAACGCGGGCGTGCGCATCCAGATGGCCGGCAGCGACGTGTTCAAGTACGCGGTCAAGGCGCTCGACTCGGTGGTCGAGGAAACGCTCGAGGCCAACGGCCTGGACCGCCACGACATCGACTGGCTGATCCCGCACCAGGCCAACCTGCGCATCATCGAGGCCACGGCCAAGCGCCTGGACATGCCGATGGAGCGCGTGATCGTCACCGTCGACCGCCACGGCAACACCTCGTCGGGCTCGGTCCCGCTGGCGCTGGACGAGGCGGTGCGCTCGGGCAAGGTGCAGCGCGGCCAGCTGCTGCTGCTCGAGGCCTTCGGCGGCGGCTTCACCTGGGGTTCGGCGCTGCTGCGGTACTGATCGATGCAGTGGCGGCGTCCAGGACGGGCGCCGCGATGGCAAGGCAACAGGAGGACGCCGGATGGGAAAGGAAGGTCAGGTCAGGCGCCTGGACGTCGAGGGTGGCGTCGCTTGGTTCAAACGCTACGGCAGCGCGCGGCGCGCGTTGCGCATGCGGGCGATGGACTGGACGGCGATGCGGCTGGGCGTCACCCCGCTGCGCGCCCCGCCGCGCCATGTCGGGCCTGACGGGCGCCGGGTCGAACAGCGCCGCCTGACCGAACTCGCTTCGCTCGACGTGAACGTCCCGCGCGTCCTGGCGCAGGGCGACGACTGCCTGCTGCTGAGCGACATGGGCCAGACGCTCGCCGACCGCCTGCGCCGCAGCGGGCCCGACGAGGCCCGGACGCTGGTGTCGCGCGCGGTCGAGGCGATCGCCGCCGTGCATGCGCGTGGCGCCTACCTGGGCGCGCCGGTGGCCCGCAACCTCACCGTGGATGCCGATGGCCGGATCGGCTTCATCGATTTCGAGGAGGACCCGGGCGAAGTCATGCCGCTCGCCGATGCGCAGGCGCGCGACTGGCTGGTGTTCAGCGCTGGCGTGTCGCGGCACGTGCCGTTCGACGAGCAGGAACTCGCCGGGCTGCTGGCGGCGGGACTGCGGCGTGAACGGCCACCGTCGCGCAGCGCGCTGGCCAGGACGGTCGAGCGGCTGGGCTTCCTGCGCCGGCCGACCGCCTGGCTGGGCGGGCGCGCGGCCGGCATCGGCAAGGCGCTGGGCAGCCTCCGGCGTGCGATCGGGAGCAGCGGCGGGAGCGTACTCGCGCTGGCCGCGGCCCTGGCGCTCGACCTTCTGCACGACGGCGACATCGAACTGCTGGTCCTGCTGGCGGGCATGCTCGACTGATTCCGCCTCGACCCTACGGTCGGGTACAGACAATCCCAAGGCCGGCCCGTTACCATCTGCGGCCGTTTTTTCCCGCGCCGAGCCGTCGTGACCGATCCGCAACTCGCCTTTGTGTTTCCCGGCCAGGGGTCCCAGTCGATCGGGATGCTCGCCGGCCTCGCCGAGGCGCACGCCGTCGTCCGCGAGAGCTTCGAGGAAGCCTCGCAGGGCGCGGGCGTCGACCTGTGGGCGCTGGCCCAGCAGGGTCCCGAGGAGCAGCTCAACCAGACCGAGTTCACCCAGCCGGCGCTGCTCGCGGCCGGGATCGCGGTGTGGCGTGCATGGCAGGCCGCCGGCGGGGCGCAGCCCGCGCTGCTGGCCGGGCACAGCCTGGGCGAGTACGCCGCGCTGGTGGCGGCGGGCGCGATGTCGCTGGAGGATGGCGCGCGCCTGGTGCGCCTGCGCGGCCGGCTGATGCAGGACGCCGCGCCCGCCGGCACCGGGGCGATGGCGGCGGTGCTCGGCGCCGAGGACGCACTGGTGGAAGAGGTCTGCCGCGAAGCCTCGCAGGACGGCATCGTCGTGCCGGCCAACCACAATTCGCCCGGGCAGATCGTGATCGGCGGCCATGCCGCGGCGGTCGAGCGCGCGCTGGCGCTGCTGGGCGAGCGTGGGGTGCGCAAGGCGGTGAAGTTGGCGGTGAGCGTGCCTTCGCACACGCCGCTGATGCGCGAGGCCGCCAACCGCCTCGACGAAGCGATGGCCAACGTCGCATGGAACGAACCCGCGATCCCGGTGGTGCAGAACGTGGACGCCCAGGTGCACGAGGGCGTCCAGGCGATCCGCGACGCCCTGGTGCGCCAGCTCTACCTGCCGGTGCAGTGGACCGGCTGCGTGCAGGCGCTGGCCACCGCGGGCGCGACCCGGATCGGCGAATGCGGTCCGGGCAAGGTGCTCTCCGGGCTGGCCAGGCGCATCGACAAGGGCCTGGACGCGCGCGCACTCGGCACCCCCGGGGACCTCGAGGCGGCGCTCGGCGCTTGGGCCGGCTGATGCGCGCGGGCACCGGGATTTCCGGCGCCGGCGCGGTTTGGGCGACAATGCGCGCCGCGACCACACCCATTCCACGACAGGCGGACAGGCAATGACCCAGCAACTCCAGGGAGAGATCGCACTGGTGACCGGCGCAAGCCGCGGCATCGGCGCCGCGATCGCCGACACGCTGGCGGCCCGGGGCGCGACCGTGATCGGCACCGCGACCAGCGAGGCCGGCGCGCAGGCGATCGGCGAGCGGCTCGCCGCGCACGGCGGACAGGGCCGCGTACTGGACGTCTCCGTCCCCGGCCAGGTCGAGGCCCTGATCGACGCGATCGGCAAGGAGGTCGGGCCGCTGTCGATCCTGGTCAACAACGCCGGCATCACCCGCGACGGCCTGCTCATGCGCATGGGCGACGAGGACTGGCAGGCGGTGATCGACACCAACCTCAGCAGCGTCTACCGAGCCTGCAAGGCCGCGATGCGGGGGATGATGAAGGCGCGCAAGGGCCGGATCATCAACATCGCCTCGGTGATCGGCGTGACCGGCAACGCCGGCCAGACCAACTACGCCGCGGCCAAGGCCGGCATCATCGCCTTCAGCAAGTCGCTGGCCAAGGAAATCGGCTCGCGCGGCGTGACCGTGAACGTGGTCGCGCCCGGCTTCATCGAGACCGACATGACCGCCGCCCTGCCCGAGGACGTGAAGCAGGGGCTGGTCGGGCAGATCGCCCTGTCGCGTCTGGGGCAGCCGTCGGACGTCGCCAACGCGGTCGCCTTCCTGGCCGGGCCGGGCGCCGGCTACATCACCGGAGAGACCATCCACGTCAACGGCGGCATGTACATGCCCTGACGCAGCCGTTCCCGGGCGGGGACGCACCCGCGTCGCCGCCGTAAGTTGCCGATTTCCAAGGGAAAGCGCGACTCGACCCTGAGCCGCGCCGGCCCGCCACCGGGGTTGCGCCGCGGCAACGCGCTATCCTCGCCCCGGCTCAGACCTTAAACTTGTCACCGTAACATCCTCCGCGGAGCTACAGCCAATGAGCAGCATCGAAGAACGCGTCAAGAAGATCGTCGTCGAACAACTGGGCGTCAAGGAAGAGGAAGTCAGCGCCAACGCTTCCTTCGTCGACGACCTCGGCGCGGATTCGCTCGACACCGTCGAACTGGTGATGGCGCTCGAAGAAGAATTCGAGTGCGAGATCCCCGACGAGGAAGCCGAGAAGATCACCTCGGTGCAGCAGGCGATCGACTACATCAAGGCCCACGTCAAGGCGTGATGCCCGCGGAGCGCCACGCCTGGCCGTCGCGCCGGGCGTGGCCGCGCCGGCCAATGTGCCCGGCCCGAGGCGGCCGGTACAACACAATCCCCGGGGCCGCGTTGCGGCCTCGCGCGTTTTGCGGCGCCCGGCCGGGGCGCGACGCCACCAGGAATCGAGAGGAGAAAGCCGAACATGTCCAAGCGCCGCGTCGCCATCACCGGCATCGGCATCCTGTCGCCGCTCGGCAACGACCTGGCCTCGAGCTGGGACGGCGTCGTTGCCGGGCGTTCGGGGATCGGCCCGATCACCCATTTCGACGCGTCCGCCTTCGCCACCCGGATCTCGGGCGAGGTGAAGGACTTCGACGCCAGCCGCTGGATCCCGCCGAAGGACATCAAGAAGATGGATCCCTTCGTCCATTACGGCGTGGCAGCGGCGCTGATGTCGATCGCCGACTCGGGGCTGGAAATCGATGAGGCGAACGCCGACCGCATCGGCGTGGCCATCGGCGCCGGCATCGGTGGACTGAAGGGCATCGAGGAAACCGCGGTCAAGTACCACGACGGCGGGCCGCGCAAGATCTCCCCGTTCTACGTGCCCAGCACCATCATCAACATGGTCGCCGGCCATGTCTCGATCATGACCGGCGCCAAGGGCCCGAACATCGCCGTCGTCACCGCCTGCACCACGGCCACCCACAACATCGGCCTGGCCGCGCGCATGATCCAGTATGGCGACGCCGACGCGATGATCGCCGGCGGCGCCGAGTTCGCGACCACGCCGACCTCGCTGGGCGGCTTCTGCGCGATGAAGGCGCTGTCCACCCGCAACGACGACCCGCAGCGCGCTTCGCGTCCGTGGGACGCCGGCCGCGACGGCTTCGTGATGGGCGACGGCGCCGGCGTGCTGGTGCTCGAGGAGTACGAGCGCGCGAAGGCGCGCGGCGCGCGTATCTACGCCGAGCTGGCCGGCTTCGGCATGAGCGGCGACGCCCACCACATGACCGCGCCCAGCGAGAATGGCGAGGGCGCCGCGCGCTGCATGGTCGCGGCGCTGCGCGATGCCGGCATCGACCCGTCGAAAGTCGGCTACATCAACGCCCACGGCACCTCGACCCCGCAGGGCGACCTGGCCGAGACCATGGGCATCAAGTCGGTGTTCGGCGCGCACGCCTCGAAGCTGATGGTGAGCTCGACCAAGTCGATGACCGGCCACCTGCTCGGCGCGGCCGGCGGCGTGGAGGCGGTGTTCTCCGCGATGGCCCTGCACACCGGCGTGATCCCGCCGACGATCAACCTCGAGAATCCATCCGAGGGTTGCGACCTCGACTACGTGCCCAACACCGCGCGCGAGGCGCAAGTGGACGTGGCGCTCTCGAACTCGTTCGGCTTCGGCGGCACCAACGGCACCCTGGTCTTCCGGCGCGCCTGAACCGCAGCGGCGCGCCCGTGGTGGCGTGCCGCGTTGCCGCCGCGGGATGTCCGCTTGCCGTGGAGCGTCCGCCGGCCGGCCGGATGCGATGGCGTCCGGTTCCACCTGATCCGACCCCAGGCGTCCAGACGTGCTGATCAGCAGGCCGCTCCCGCCCGACACCGACCTCCTGGCGCTTCACCGCGTCGATCCGGGCCGCTACCGGCTGCTGCTGCAGTCGGTGGCGCACGGCACCGCGCAGGCGCGCTGGGACCTGCTGCTGCTGGCCGACGGCGGCTCGCTCACCCTGGGCCGCGACGGCGTCACCCGCGACGCCTCCGGGGCCGTCGTTCCCGGTACGTTCCTGCAGGCGCTCGACGCCGCCTGGCGCGCAGGGCGCCTGCCGCGCGAGGAGCCGCGTTGGCCGTTCCGCGGCGGCTGGGCGCTGCTCCTGTGCTACGAGCTCGCGCGCCAGCTGGAACCGGTGCTGGTGTTGCCCGATGCGCCAGGCGGCCTGCCCGTGGCGCAGGCGCTACGCTGCCCGGCGGCGGTCCTGCGCGACCACGCCAGCGGCACCTGCGTCGCGGTCGCCGAGGACGGGCATGGCGGGATGCTCGACCGGGTCGAACGGGACCTGGCCGCGGCCGGGTCGCTGCCCGCCTGGCCGGCCTGGGCGCCACCCGCGGCGGTGCACGAGGATCCTGCCGGCGACTTCGCCGCCGGCGTCGCGCGGGTGCTCGACTACCTCGCCGCGGGCGACGTGTTCCAGGCCAACCTCTCGCGCGCCTGGCGCGCGGAGTTCGCTGCCGCGCTGGATCCGGCGCGGCTGTACGCGCGCATGCGCGAGGCGAGCCCGGCGCCGTTTTCCGGCCTGTACGCCGGCGACGGCTGGGCGGTGGCCAGCGCCTCGCCCGAGCGCCTGGTCTCGATCCGCGGCGACCTGGTGGAGACGCGCCCGATCGCCGGCACCCGGCCGCGCGTGCCCGGCGACGACGACGAGGTCCGGGTGCGCGAACTCATCGGCCACCCCAAGGAGCGCGCCGAACACGTGATGCTGGTGGACCTGGAGCGCAACGACCTGGGTCGCGTGTGCGTGCCCGGCAGCGTCGAGGTCGACGAACTGATGGCGATCGAGAGCTACGCCCACGTGCACCACATCGTCAGCAACGTGCGCGGCCGCCTGCGCGCCGACGCCGGCCCTTGCGACGTGGTCGTGGCCACGTTCCCCGGCGGCACGATCACCGGCTGTCCCAAGGTGCGCTGCATGCAGGTGATTGCCGAACTCGAGGGCACCGGCCGCGGCAGCTACACCGGCGCGATGGGCTGGCTCAACCGCGACGGCGACCTCGACCTCAACATCCTGATCCGCAGCGCCGAGGTGGAGGGCGCCGAAGTCCGCTTCCGCACCGGCGCCGGGATCGTGGCCGATTCGGATCCTGTACGGGAACTCGAGGAAACCCGTGCCAAGGCGCGCGGCCTGCTGCAGGCGCTCGCGGCCGACCCCGGCGGGGCCACGGTATCCTAGCCCGATGATCCCGACCGCCCCACCGACGGAGCAGCCGCATGGCATCGGCTAGGCGCACGCTTGGCGTGCTGTTCGTGCTCTCGGCCCTGGTTGCCGGGGCCGTGGCGTACTGGCTGTACGACCGGTACACCGGCTTTGCCGACGCGCCGCTGTCCGGGATCGAGGCGGGGACGACGCTGCAGGTCGCGCGCGGCGATTCGTTCCGGCGCGTGCTGGCCAGGCTGCGCGAGGCCGGCGTGCGCGACGGCCACGATCTGGAGTGGCAGCTGCTTGCGCGCGAACTCGGCGCCGACGCGCGGGTGCAGGTGGGCGAGTACGCACTGGAGCCGGACATGACGCCGCGCACGCTGCTCCAGCGCATGCGCGACGGCCGCGTCATCAGCTACCGCTTCACCATCGTCGAGGGCTGGAACATGCGCGAGCTGCGCGCGGCGCTGGCCAGGGCCACGCCGCTGGTGCAGACCATCGGCGAACTGGACGACGCGGCGCTGATGGAGAAACTGGGTCGTCCCGGCGTGCACCCCGAAGGCCGGTTCCTGCCCGAGACCTACGTCTACACGCGCGGCGACAGCGACCTCGACGTGCTCCGCCGCGCCAATGCCGCGCTCGAGCGGGTGCTGGAGCAGGCGTGGGTCCAGCGTGCGCCCGACCTGCCGCTGGCCAGCCCCGACGAGGCCCTGGTGCTGGCCTCGATCATCGAGAAGGAAACCGGCATCGCCGAGGAGCGAGCCCGCATCGGCGGCGTGTTCGTGCGCCGGCTGAAGCTGGGCATGCGGCTGCAGACCGATCCGACCGTGATCTACGGCATGGGCGCCAGCTTCGACGGCAATATCCGTCGCGCCGACCTGCTCGCCGACACGCCGTACAACACCTACACCCGCGACGGGCTGCCGCCGACGCCGATCGCGATGGCGGGCGCGGACGCGATCCGCGCGGCGACGCAGCCGGCCGAGGGCGACGAACTGTACTTCGTCGCGGTCGGCGACGGCAGCGGCCGCCACGTGTTCTCGCGCACCCTGGCCGAGCACAACCACGCGGTGCGCGAGTACGTGCGCCGCTATCGCGAGAGGTTCGGTCCGCGATGAGCCGTCCTGCAGGCGCCACCCTGCCGGCCGCCGGCCCGGACGACATCCAGGTGCACCCGCGCCTGGTCTCGCTCGAAGGCGGCGAGGGCGCCGGCAAGACCACCGTGCTCAACGCGCTGCGCGAGGCGCTGCGCGAAGGCGGCGCGGACGTGGTGAGCACGCGCGAGCCCGGCGGCACGCCGCTGGCCGAACGCATCCGTGGCCTGCTGCTCGACCGCGAACACGAAACGCCCACCGCCGATGCGGAACTGCTGCTGATGTTCGCGGCCCGCGCCCAGCACGTGCACGAGACCATCCGCCCCGCGCTCGCGCGCGGCGCCTGGGTGCTGTGCGACCGCTTCACCGATTCGAGCTACGCCTACCAGGGCGGCGGGCGCGGCATCGACCCGGCGTGGATCGCCGAGCTCGAGCGGCGCGTGGTCGGCCTGCGTCCGGGCCTGACCCTGCTGCTGGACATCGACGTCGCCCGCGGACGCGCCCGCACCCGCGGCCGCGACCTGGTGCCGGACCGGATCGAGTCCGAGCGCGACGACTTCTTCGAGCGCGTGCGCGCCGCCTACCGCGCGCGCGCCGCCGCCGAACCGGCGCGCTTCCGCGTCATCGACGCTTCTCGACCGGCCGACGAGGTGGCGCGCGAGGCGGTGCGGCTGCTGCGTGAATGGCGGGACGGCGCATGATCCCGGAGCTCGCGCCCTGGCAGCAGCGCGCCTACGACCAGGCGGTGGCGACCCTGGCCGAGGGCCGGCTCGGCCACGCGCTGCTGCTGTGCGGGCCCGAGCGCCTGGGCAAGCGCGCGGTCGCCGAAGCGCTGGCGCGCTACGTGCTGTGCCAGTCGCGCGGCGCCGATGGCCGCGCCTGCGGCACCTGTCGCAGCTGCCGGCTGTTCGACGCGCGCTCGCAGCGCGACCCGGTCGAGGTGCGGCCCGACGGCTCGCCGGCGCATCCCTGGGGACACAGCGCGCATCCGGACTACATCCTGGTCGGCTACGAGTGGCGGCTGAAGCCCTCGCCGCCGAAGCCGCGCACCGAGATCGTCATCGACCAGGTGCGCGAGCTGTCCGAGCGGCTGGCGCTGTCGGCCGAGCACGGCGTGCGGATCGCGATCGTCGAACCGGCCGACGCGGTCAACTACAACGCCTGGAACGCGATCCTCAAGACGCTCGAGGAGCCCCAGCCGGGCCGCTACCTGTGGCTGGTGGCGTCCAGTCCCTCGCGCCTGCCGGCGACCATCCGCAGCCGCTGCCAGCGCCTGGAGATGCGCCTGCCGCCGCGCGACGAGGCGCTGGCCTGGCTGCACGCGCAGGGTCATGACGTGGACACCGCGCAGGCCGCGCTCGACGCGGCGCGCGGCCATCCCGGCCTGGCCGACGCGTGGCTGCGCGACGGCGGGCTCGCGCTGCGCAAGGAAGTCGCCGCCGATCTTGCCCGGGTCGCGCGCGGCGAGTCCGGTCCGATCGAGACCGCGCAGCGCTGGGCCGCGGACGAGGACGCGGCGCTGCGGCTGTACCACGCCGCCGACCTCGCCCTGGCCGAAGCTTCAGGCTTGACCGATCCGGCGCGAATCCGGAAGCTGGCGCAGTGGTTCGATGCGGCCAACCGGACGCGGGACCTGCTGCGCACCACGGTGCGCGCGGACCTGGCGATCGCGGAGCTGCTGGTCGCGTGGCGCGCCGTCCCGGCGCGACAGGCGCCGGGACAGGAGCGAGGGGGTAACCGATGAGCAGCACCCCGGGCGGCGCACGGCAGGGCATCCTGTCGCTGGCCCTCAAGGACAAGGCGACGCTGTACAGCGCGTACATGCCGTACCTCAAGTATGGCGGCATTTTCGTGCCGACCCCGCGCCGCTACTTCCTCGGCGACGAGGTGTTCCTGCTGCTGACCCTGCCCGAATCCAACGACCGCCTGCCGGTGGCCGGCAAGGTCGTCTGGGTCACGCCGACCGGCGCCCAGGGCGCGCGCACCGCCGGCGTGGGCGTGCAGTTTTCCGACACGCCCGAGGGCGAGGCGGTCAAGAACCGGATCGAGACCCTGCTCGCCGGCAGTCTCACCGCCGAAAAGCCCACCCACACGATGTGATGCGCGCCGTGGCCGGCCGCCGCAGTCGCACGTGGACGCTGCTGCTGGCCGCGCTGCTGGCCTGCGCCGCGCCGGCGGCAGCGCAGGGCGAGACGCAGCGCGAGGAGGCATGGCTGTGGCTGGACGACGGCCACGTCCGGCTCGCGATCGCGCCGGACCTGGGCGGCCGCGTGGTGCACCTGTCGCTGCCGGACCGGCCCAACCTGCTCAAGGTCGGCGCCGCGCTGGCGCAGGTGCCGCCGCCCGCACCGGCGGCCGACGGGATCGACATCCCCTACCTGGGCCACGTGCTGTGGGCCGGCCCGCAGTCGGGCTGGTGGCTCGACCAGGACGTGCATCCGGGGCGCCGCGAAGCCGCCGCGCCGTGGCCACCGGACCCGTGGCTGGCCTATGGCCGCAACCGCGTCGTCGAACGCTCCGCGCACGCGGTCGCGCTCGAAGGCGTCGACAGCCCGGTCAGCGGCCTGCGCGCGCACCAGCGCTATCGCCTGTCGGGACGGGCGCCGGCGACGGTCGAACTGGAGGCCGAGGCGGTCAACGTCCGTGACCGCGAGATCGAACGCGACCTGTGGTTCAACACCCGCCTGCCGGCCGCCAGCCGCGTGTTCGTACCGGTGGCCGGTCCGGAGGACGCGCGCCTGCGCGCCGATGGCGATGACTTCTTCGCAGGTCCCGTCGCCTGGTGGGAGGACGGGCTGTACTCGCTGCAGGCCGAACCGCCGCCGCAGGGCAAGGGCGGGCGTCGCGGCAAGGTGTTCATCCGTCCCTCCGCGGGCTGGCTCGCCGGCTTCAACGCCGGCCAGCTGCTGCTGATCCGCTTCGACCTGCAGCCCGACGCATCGATCCATCCCGAGCACGGCCAGGTCGAGGTCTACCAGCAGTGGCACCACGACGACCCCGGCGCCGGCCTGCTCGAACTCGAGGTGCACGCGCCGCTGCGCAGGCTCGCGCCGGGCGAATCGATGCGGGCGGCCGAGACCTGGACGGTGCTGCCCTACGACGGGCCGGAGACGCTCGAGGCCCAGCGCGCCGCGCTGCTTGAGGCCCTGCGCGAGGTCGGACTCGCGCCCTGAGGGGCCCGCGCGGCGCGAATCCCGAAGCGCCTGCGGCGCAGGCGCTGTCGTCGAACCGCGAGACCGTGTCGCACGGATCGAGGTCGCGCGCGCTCCCGCGCCCGTGGCGCGCGGCGACGCGACGGCCCAGGGTCGTCGTCGCGCCTGCTTGCGTCAGGCCGCCTGGCCGGCGTCCGCGCGCAGCGCCGGGTTGTCCCAGCCCGGGCGCGGCGCGAAGCGGTCGCCGTAGCGGCCCTGCAGCGCCTTCAGGCGCGCCAGCACGTTCTCGACCCCGAGCTCGCGAATGGTCTGGATCGGGCCACCGCGGAACGGCGCATAGCCGGTGCCGAAGATCACGCCGGCATCGAGCAGGTCCGCGTCCTCGACCACGCCCTCGTGCAGCGCGGCCACCGCCTCGTTGAGCAGCGGCAGCACGAGCCGGTCCTCGAGGTCGCCGGGCGCCTTGTAGTCCTTCGGTACCTCGGGCTTCTTCGGCTTGCCGTTCTCCCAGGCGTAGATGCCCTGGCCGTCCTTCTTGCCGCGCTTGCCGGGCTCGGGCGGCTGCGACAGCGCCGGCGGGATCGCCAGGCCGAGGAACGGCGCCAGCTCCTGGCCCACGCCGTAGGCGACGTCCAGGCCGACCGTGTCGATCAGCTCGATCGGCCCCATCGGCATGCCGAACCTCACCGCCACCTTGTCGATCACCGGCGCGGGGATGCCCTCGGCGTACGCGGTTGCCGCCTCGAGCATGTACGGGAACAGCAGCCGGTTGACCAGGAAGCCGGGCGTGCCGGCGACCGGCACCGGCAGCTTGTCGAGGGCCTTGCAGAACGCGGCCAGGCGCTGCCCGGTGCGCGGCGCCATCGCGTCGTGGCGCACGATCTCCACCAGTGGCATCAGCGCCACCGGGTTGAAGTAGTGCAGGCCGGCGAACTGCGCCGGGCGCGCGATGTGTTCGCGTAGCTCCTCGAGCGGGATCGAGGAGGTGTTGGTGGTCAGCAGCGCGTCGGGCTTGAGTCGCGGCTCGACGTTCGCGTACAGCTCGCGCTTGGCATCGGCGCGCTCGATGATCGCCTCGATCACCAGGTCGGCATCGGCCACGCCGTCGCCGGCGAGGTCGGACTTCAGCCGCGCGGCCACCGCCGGGCGCTTGCCTTCGTCCTTCACCCGCTTGGCGAACAGCTCCTGCGCGCGGGCGATGGCGCCGTCGATGAACTTCTGTTCGCGGTCCTGCAGCGTGACCTCGAAACCCTTGTACGCGGCCCACGCGGCGATGTCGCCGCCCATTACGCCGGCCCCGACCACGTGCACGCGATGGATGTCGTGCGGATCCTTGCCGCCCAGGCCCTTGAGCCGCTCCATCAGGAAGAACACGCGGGTGAGGTTGCGCGCGGTCGGGGTGCCGGCCAGCTTCACCACCGACTTCTGCTCGGCCTTGAGCAGGGCCTGGATCCCGCCGCCGCTGCGGCGCCAGGTCTCGATCAGCGCGTAGGGCGCGGGGTAGTGGTCCTTGCGCGCCTTGCGCGCGACCTGCCTGGCCAGCACCGGCGCGAGCACCTGCCGCACCGGCCAGGTATTGGTGAACCAGCCCAGGAAGCGCTGGCGGAACGGACGCTGCGTGCCGCGCAGGGCCAGTTCGGCCGCGGCATCGACCAGCACCGCCGGCTCGACCACCTTGTCCACCACGCCCATGGCGCGGGCCGCGGCGGCGGACAGGTTGCGCCCGGTCAGCATCACGTCCATCGCCGCCGGCGCGCCCACCAGGCGCGGCAGGCGCACGCTGCCGCCCCAGCCGGGGTAGATGCCGAGCTTGACTTCGGGCAGGCCGATCCGGGTCGACGGGTCGTTGCTGGCCACGCGGTAGTCGCAGGCCAGCGAGATCTCGGTGCCGCCGCCCATGCAGAAGCCGTGGATCGCGGCGACCGTGGGGCAGGGCAGCTCGGCCAGGCGCTGGAACGCCTGCTGGCCGCGGCGGATGGAGTCGCCGATCGTGCCCTTGCGGTCGAACTCGGCGAACTCGCGGATGTCGGCGCCGGCGATGAAGCCCTTGTCCTTGGCCGAACGCAGGACCAGGGCCCTGGGCGGATCCAGGGCCAGCCGCTCGAGCAGCGATTCGAGTTCGATCAGCACGTCCTGGCTGAAGGTGTTGACCGACTCGCCGGCGCGATCGAACGACAGCACGGCAACGCCGTCGGGGCGCTGCTCGACCTGCCAGTGGCTGAAGCGCAGTCCGTCCAGGCCAGCAATCATGCGGGACCATCCGTTAGGGTATGGGTAGCCCTTTATGATCCAGAGGGTGTTGCGCCGCAGTCAAATCCGGCGCCGGCCGGGCCCGGGGCAAACCGCCTCCGCGCCTTGTGCCGCCTGCCGGGCGCCCCCAGTTCGGGCGATCGGGGCGGAACTTCCGGCCCTGGACGCGGTCACAGGCCCCGGTCGCCAGGCCGGGCAGGGTTTTGCAAGGGCAGGAGCGCCGGGCCGGATGGCCGAGATCGATACCCAACAACTGGACCTGGAGCTGGTCAGGCGCGTACAGCGCGGCGACAACGCCGCGTTCGACCTCCTGGTGCGCAAGTACCAGCACCGGATCGCGGCCCTGATCGGGCGCTACGTACACGACTGGAGCGAGGTCCAGGACGTCGCCCAGGAAACCTTCATCCGCGCCTACCGCGCGATCGGCAACTTCCGCGGCGACTCCCAGTTCTACACCTGGCTGCACCGGATCGCGGTCAACACCGCCAAGAACCACCTGGTGGCCAGCAACCGCCGCCCGCCGGGCGCGGACATCGACGTCGAGGACGCCGAACAGTTCGATTCCGGCATCCGCCTGCGCGACAGCGACACGCCCGATCGTGAACTGATGCGCCAGCAGCTGGAACAAACGGTGATGCGCGCGGTCGAAGCATTGCCCGAGGAGCTCAGGCTCGCGATCACGCTGCGCGAGGTCGACGGCCTGAGCTACGAGGAGATCGCCCAGCGCATGGGTTGCCCGATCGGCACGGTCCGCTCGCGCATCTTCCGGGCGCGCGAGGCGATCGACCAGGAGCTCAGGCCCCTGTTGGACAGCGATACCAGAGCGGAGCGAGCGGCACGATGATCCACGTCGACGACAACGAGCCGGTGCAGATCAGGCCCGATCCCGACAAGCTGTTCCTGTACCACCGGCAGCAGCTGTCGGCGATGCTCGACGGCGAACTCTCGCCCGACGAGGCGCGCTTCATGCTGCGCCGCCTGCAGCACGACACGGTGCTGGCGGCGTGCTGGGAGCGCTGGCAGGTGTGCGGCGACGTGCTGCGCGGCCAGCGCAACGACCTGCTGCCGCCCGACTTCGCCCAGCGCGTGGCGCAGGCGGTGGCCGGCGACGCGGGCGAGGGCGGGCGCGATGCTTCGGTGCGCCTGGTCCGTCCGCGGATCGCGCGCTGGGGCGGCGGGGCGGCGATCGCTGCCTCGGTGGCCTTGCTCGCGGTGTTCGCCAGCCGCCAACTGCCGGTGCCGGGCCAGTCGCCGGCGACGGGCGAGCGCACGCCGCTGGTGGCCGAACTCGCCGCTCCCACCGCTCCCGAGCCGGCTCCGCCGGTCGCGCGACAGCCGGCCGGCGCGGCCGGACGGGAGCTGGCCGACGCCGTGGCCAATGCGCCCGGCGAGGTCGCTGGCGCCGGTTCGGAGGCCGCGCTCGCGCTGGCGGCGTCCGCGGCGGCGCTGGCCGACACGCCGCGCCGGGCCGCCGAGCGCCGCGAGCGTGCCCAGGCGCCGGCCGTGGCGCGGGTCCGCGAGGCGCGGCCGGACGCGTCCCCCGCCGTCCCGCCGGAGGCGACGCCGGACCGCGCGTCCGTCGACGTCGCCCTGGCGTCGATGTCCGCCGCGGAACCGCCCGCGGCGGCGGCCACCAACGACCCGTTCCCGGTGCCGCCGGCCGGTGCGACGCGTCCCTGGCCGCGATCGCTGCTGCCCTCGGCCGGTGGCTATACCGTTTCCGGTGGCGGCCTGGCCCCGCGCGCGCCGGTATTCGAACCGTTCCTGCCCGCCACGCCGCAGGCCCTGCCCTGGCCGCCGCCCGCCGATCCGGGCGAAGCGGCCGCGGCGGACGCGCGCCAACCCTGAGCCGGTTGCGTGCATGATGTCGGCGCAGCGCCCGCGCGCGGCGCCACCCGCGGCGCAGGCCCCAGGCCCGCGCGCACGGCCCGTCCTGGTTGAATCCGAGAACCCGTCCCGATGAAAACACCGGTCTCCGCCTTCGCCCTGATCCTGCTGGTTTCCGCCGCCGCCACCGCGGTGGCGCTGCCGATCGCCACCGCCCGGACCCCCGCCGGGGCCGCGGTGGCCGCCGCGGCCCAGCCCACCACCGTGCCCGCCGCGCCGCTGGTCTCGGGACTGCCGGACTTCACCCGCCTGGTGGAGGAGGTGGGCCCGGCCGTGGTCAAGATCGACACCACCATCGGCGCGCGCCGCAGCCAGTCCACCGACGAGGAACTCGAGGAGCAGATCCCCGAGATCTTCCGCCGCTTCTTCGGCCCTGGCTTCCAGTTCCCCGGGCCGGGCGGCCGCAGCCCCGCGCCGCGGGGCCGTGCGATGGGCACCGGCTTCATCATCTCCGGCGACGGCTACATCCTGACCAACCACCACGTCATCGACCGGGCCGACGAGGTCAAGGTCACGCTCACCGACCGGCGCCAGTTCGAGGCCACCGTCGTGGGCAGCGACGAACGCTCGGACGTGGCGGTGCTCAAGATCGACGCCA
Organism: Luteimonas wenzhouensis; assembly: GCF_007859305.1. Lineage (GTDB taxonomy): Bacteria > Pseudomonadota > Gammaproteobacteria > Xanthomonadales > Xanthomonadaceae > Luteimonas > Luteimonas wenzhouensis. The sequence continues at coordinate 526,577 of NZ_VOHE01000002.1, read as the reverse complement.
AGGACCTGCCGGTGGTGCGCACCGGCGACGCCTCGACCGTCAAGCCGGGCCAGTGGGCGGTGGCGATCGGTTCGCCGTTCGGCTTCGAGCAGACGGTCACCGCCGGCATCGTCAGCGCGGTCGGGCGCAGCAACCCCTACGCCAACCAGCAGTACGTGCCCTTCATCCAGACCGATGTCGCGATCAACCAGGGCAACTCGGGCGGCCCGCTGCTCAACACCCGCGGCGAGGTGATCGGGATCAACTCGCAGATCTTCAGCAACTCCGGCGGCTACATGGGCGTGGCCTTCGCGATCCCGATCGACGTGGCGATGAACGTGGCCGAGCAGATCAAGGAGACCGGCCGGGTGCGTCGCGGGCAGCTGGGCGTGGTGTTCCAGGCCACGCCGATCACCACCGAGCAGGCGCGCGGGTTCAAGCTGCCCGACACGCTCGGCGCGCTGGTCAGCGAGGTGGTGCCCGGCAGCGCGGCGGAGAAGGCCGGGATCGAGGTCGGCGACGTGATCCGCAGCGCCGACGGCGTGGTCATCCGCCAGCCCGGGGACCTGCCGCCGATCGTGGGCAACAAGGCGCCGGGCACGCGGATCAAGGTGGTCGTGCTCCGCGATGGCCGCGAGCGCCGCTTCGACGTGGTGCTGGGCGAGCTCGAGGACGATCCGGTCGCCAGCGCTGCCCCCGCCCGCCCGGGCGGCCCGTCCGCGGGCCCGGCCGGCGCGGCCAACGTGCTCGGCCTGGTGATGCAGGACCTGGGCGAGGCGCAGCGCCGCCAGCTGGGCCTGCAGGCGGGCGAGGGCGTGGCCATCGCCCGGGTCGAGGGCCGCGCGGCGCGCGAGGCGGGGCTGTCGCCCGGCGACGTGGTGCTGCGCGTGGGCCGGACCCCGGTGGACAGCGTGGCCGCGCTCGAGCGCGAGCTGCGCGGGGTCAAGCCGGGCCAGACCGTGATGCTGCTGGTGCGCGGCCGGTCCGGCGGCACCCGCTTCGTGGCGATCACCCCCGACGGCGACGACTGACCGGTCGGCCGCCCCGCCGGCCCCGCCCGCGGCCCGCGCGAACGGGCCGCGGGGGTCGGTCCGCGGCGCCTGCCGCGGCCGCGCGCAGACGGGGCGGGGCCGGCCCTGTGCGATAATCCCGCGTTGTCCCGGAACGAGCGAGCGGCTGCCGCCTCCCCCATGTCAGACCCGATGCGGCAGATCCGCAACTTCTCCATCATCGCCCACGTCGACCACGGCAAGTCGACCCTGGCCGACCGCATCATCCAGCTGTGCGGCGGGCTGACCGAGCGCGAGATGGAAGCGCAGGTGCTCGACAACAACCCGATCGAGCGCGAGCGCGGCATCACGATCAAGTCGCACTCGGTGTCGGTGTCCTACACCGCCCGCAACGGCGAGACCTACCACCTCAACTTCATCGACACCCCGGGCCACGTCGACTTCAGCTACGAGGTCAGCCGCTCGCTGGCCGCCTGCGAGGGCGCGCTGCTGGTGGTCGACGCCGCCCAGGGCGTGGAGGCGCAGTCGGTGGCCAACTGCTACACCGCGGTGGAGCAGGGGCTGGAGGTGGTGCCGGTGCTCAACAAGATCGACCTGCCTACCGCCGACGTCGAACGGGCCAAGGCCGAGATCGAGGCGGTGATCGGCATCGACGCTTCCGACGCGGTCGCGGTCAGCGCCAAGACCGGCCTGAACGTGCAGGAGGTGCTCGAGGCGATCGTGCACCGCATTCCGCCGCCGAAGCGCCGCGACACCGACAAACTGCAGGCGCTGATCATCGACTCCTGGTTCGACAACTACCTGGGCGTGGTCTCGCTCGTGCGGGTGATGCAGGGCGAGGTCAAGCGCGGCGACAAGCTGCTGGTCATGTCCACCGGCCGCACCCACCAGGTTGACGACGTCGGCGTGTTCACCCCCAAGCGCAAGTCCACCGGCAAGCTCTCGGCTGGCGAAGTGGGCTGGATCACGGCCTCGATCAAGGACGTGCACGGCGCGCCGGTGGGCGACACGCTGACCCTGGCCGGCGATCCCGCGCCCGAACCGCTGCCGGGCTTCCAGGAAATGCAGCCGCGGGTGTTCGCCGGGCTGTTCCCGGTGAACGCCGAGGACTACCCGGACCTGCGCGAGGCGCTGGACAAGCTGCGGCTCAACGACGCCGCCCTGCGCTTCGAGCCCGAGAGTTCCGAGGCGATGGGCTTCGGCTTCCGCTGCGGCTTCCTGGGCATGCTGCACATGGAGATCGTGCAGGAGCGGCTGGAGCGCGAGTACGACCTCGACCTGATCACCACCGCCCCGACGGTGATCTACGAGGTGCTGCGCACCGACGGCGAGGTGATGCCGCTCGACAATCCGGCCAAGCTGCCGCCGGTGAACCAGATCGTCGAAGTCCGCGAGCCGATCATCCGCGCCAACATCCTCACCCCCGAGGCCTACATCGGCCCGATCATCAAGCTGTGCGAGGACAAGCGCGGGGTGCAGCTGGGTATCCAGTACCTCGGCAGCCAGGTGCAGATCAGCTACGAGCTGCCGATGGCCGAGGTGGTGCTGGACTTCTTCGACCGGCTCAAGTCGGTCAGCCGCGGCTACGCCTCGCTCGACTACCACTTCATCCGCTTCGAACCCGGCCCGTTCGTGCGCGTGGATACCCTGATCAACGGCGACCGGGTCGACGCGCTGTCGATCATCGTCCATCGCAGCCACGCCGAGCGCCGCGGCCGCGAGCTGACCGAGAAGATGAAGGAACTGATCCCGCGCCAGCAGTTCGACGTGGCGATCCAGGCCGCGATCGGCTCGCAGATCATCGCCCGCACCAACGTCAAGGCGCTGCGCAAGAACGTGCTGGCCAAGTGCTACGGTGGCGACATCAGCCGCAAGAAGAAGCTCCTCGAGAAACAGAAGGAGGGCAAGAAGCGGATGAAGCAGGTCGGTCGCGTCGAGATCCCGCAGGAAGCGTTCCTGGCGGTGCTCCAGGTGGACAACAAGTAGGGGATGGGCTGACATGATGAAGTGGTTCGAGCTGGCGCTGGTCGTGCTCACCTTCGCGACCGGCCTGGTCTGGATGCTCGACCGCCTGTTCTTCGCGCGCCGGCGCGCGCAGCGGGCGGGCCTGCTCGAGCCCAAGGAGCCGATCGTCGTCGACTACGCGCGGGCGTTCTTCCCGGTGCTGTTCGTGGTCCTGGTCCTGCGCAGCTTCGTCGCCGAGCCGTTCCGGATCCCGTCCAGCTCGATGATGCCGACCCTGCTGATCGGCGACTTCATCCTGGTCAACAAGTTCAGCTACGGCATCCGCCTGCCGGTGACCAACCGCAAGGTGATCGGGATCGGCGAGCCGCAGCGCGGCGACGTGGTGGTGTTCCGCCCGCCGCACCACCCCGACCAGGACTGGATCAAGCGCGTGGTCGGGCTGCCCGGCGACGTGGTGGCCTACCGCGACAACACCGTGTACGTGAACGGCGAGCCGTTCGCCTACGGCCCGCCGCGCCCGTACCAAGGCGTCGGCCGCGGCCGCGACATGACCGGCGCCGAGCTGATCGAAGAAACCATGCCCGGGCGCACCCACCAGATCCTCGAGACCCGCAGGCCGGGCGGCTTCGATCCCGGGGAGGGCGAATGGCGGGTTCCGGAGGGCGAGTATTTCGTGATGGGCGACAACCGCGACAGGAGCGACGACAGCCGGTTTTGGGGTACGCTCCCCGAGAGCCAGCTGAGGGGCAAGGCCTTCCTGGTCTGGATGAACCTCGACTCGACCGCGCCTGGCTGGGTCGACTGGAGCCGGATCGGCAGTGGCATCCCGTAGTCCACCGGGACGGCTGGCGGGCACTGCATCAACGGGGGAGCGGACATGAACATGCGTCGCAGGCAGGGCGGGATCACGCTGCTGGGGTTCATCATCGTCGCCGGCGTGGTGGGCTTTTTCATCTTCATCGGCATCAAGCTGTTCCCGATGTACTCCGAGTACTACTCCGTCAAGTCGGCACTCAAGGGACTGGCCACCGAAGCGGGCGTCGCCCGCTACGAGCCCTCGCGCATCCAGGACCTGCTGTTCCGGCGCCTGTACGTGAGCTACTCGAGCAACATCAAGCGCGAACACGTGAAAATCACCAGGATCGACAACGGCTGGCAGGTGGACGTCAAGTACGAGGTGCGCAAGCCGCTGGTCGCCAACCTGGACGTGGTCGGGAAGTTCCACGCCACCCAGCAGCTGATCCGCTCCGGTGAGCTCAACTGACGGACGCGCCGACCGGTTCGCCGGGCACGTCTTCTCCACGCCGTCCCTGCTGGCCCAGGCGCTGACCCACCGCAGCGCCGGCGCGCCGCACAACGAACGGCTGGAGTTCCTCGGCGACGCGGTGCTTGGCCTGGTCGTGGCCGAAGCCCTGTACGCGCGCTGGCCCAAGGCCGACGAAGGCTCGCTCACCCGCGCCCGCGCCGAGCTCGTGCGCGAATCGGCGCTGGCGGCCGTGGCCCGGCGGCTGGAGGTCGGCGAGCGGCTCGTGCTGGGGCCGGGCGAGATGAAGTCGGGCGGGCACCGGCGCGACTCGATCCTGTCCGACGCGCTGGAGGCGGTGATCGGGGCGATCTACCTCGACGCCGGCTACGAGGTATGCCGCCGGGTGGTCCTGCCCTGGTTCGAGGAGGCGGTGTCCGCGGTGCCGGCCAGCAAGGTCGGCAAGGATGCCAAGACCCGGCTGCAGGAGTGGTTGCAGGCGCGGCAGAAGCCGCTGCCGCAGTACGTGCTCGAGCACGAGGGCGGCGAGGAGCACGCGCGGGTGTTCACCGTGCGCTGCATCCTGGCCGACCCGGCGTTGGACGCGGAGGGCGTCGGCGGGTCGCGCCGGGCCGCCGAGCAGGTGGCGGCCGAAGCCGTGCTCGGGCGGCTGGCGGGCGGCTGAGATTTGCCCTCCTCCGGTGCATGCGCGGACAATCCGCGCATGGATACCCAGACCCACCGGGCCGGCCACGTCGCGGTCATCGGCCGTCCCAACGTCGGCAAGTCGACCCTGGTCAACGCCCTGGTCGGCGCCGACCTGAGCATCGTCTCCAACCGGCCGCAGACCACGCGCCACCGGCTGCTCGGCATTGCCACCGTGCCCGGCGGGCAGCTGGTGCTGGTCGACACCCCGGGCATCCATCGCGAGGGCGGCAAGCGCCCGTCGTCGGCGCTCAACCGGGTGCTCAACCGCGCCGCCCGCGGTGCGCTCGAAGGCGTGGACGCCGCCGCGCTGGTGGTCGAGGCCGGACGCTGGGACGAGGAGGATGCGCTCGCCTTCGACACCCTGCGCGAAAGCGGCCTGCCGGTGGTGCTGGTGGTCAACCAGGTCGACCGCATCGCCGACAAGGCCCGCCTGCTGCCGTACCTCAAGCAGGTGACCGAAGGCCGCGACTTCGCCGCCGTGCACCCGATTTCCGCCCTGCGCCGGCAGGGGCTCGAACCGCTGGTCGGCTCGCTGCTGTCGCTGCTGCCCGAGCAGGCGCCGCTGTACGGCGAGGACGAGATCACCGACCGCAGCCAGCGCTTCCTCGCCGGCGAACTGGTGCGCGAGCAGCTGATGCGCCAGCTCGGCGACGAACTGCCGTACGCGACCACGGTCGAGATCGAGACCTTCACCGAGGAGCCTTCGCCGAAGGCGGGCGTGCTGTACCGGATCGGCGCCGTGATCTGGGTCGAGCGCGAAGGCCAGAAGGCGATCGTGATCGGCAAGGGCGGCGCGCGCCTGCGCGAGATCGGCCGCCGCGCGCGCGAGCGTATGGAGCAGCTGTTCGACGCCAAGGTGTTCCTGCAGACCTGGGTGCGCGTGCGCGAGGGCTGGTCCGACGACGAGTCGGCGCTGCGCACCCTCGGCTACGGCGACTGACCGCGCCGGCGGGGCGCGGCGCTGGTGGTGACATGCGCTACGCAGGGGAAACCGCCTATGTCCTCCACGCCCGGCCCTGGCGCGAGTCCAGTCTGCTGGTCGACCTGCTGACGCGTGCGCACGGGCGCATCGGCATGATCGCGCGCGGCGTGCGCGGACCGCGGCGGCAGGCGCAGCTGGCCGCGTTGCAGCCGCTGCAGCACGTGCGCTTCGATGGAGTCCAGCGCGGCGAACTGGGCTACCTGTCGTCGGTGGAGGCGCTCGACGCGCCGCCGCTGCTCGCCGGGCACGCCAGCCTGGCCGCGTTCTACGTCAATGAACTGGTGCTGCGGCTGGCCCCGGGCCACGACCCCCATCCCGAGCTGTACGCGCTCTACGCACAGGTGCGCGCGCGGCTGCACGACGCGGCCGACCTGGCCTGGACCCTGCGCCGGTTCGAACGCGACCTGCTGCAGGCGCTGGGCGTGGGCTTCGATCCGGGCGTCGACGGCGACGGCGCGCCGATCGACCCGGCGGCGCGCTACCGGCTCGAGGCCGAGCACGGCCCGCGCCGGGTGCTGGGCGAGCGCAGCGGCGAGTCGCGCCAGCGCCACGCCACCGGACGCGCGCTGCTGGCGCTGGCCGCGGACGTGCGTCCCGATCCCGAGGACCTCGACAGCCTGCGCCTTGCGATGCGCACGGTGATCGCGCAGCACGTGGGGCCGCGCGGCCTGCGCTCCTGGCAGCTGGCCGCGGACCTGGCGCGCATGTCGATCCGCGCCCCCGGTCAGGACGACGACAGCGTGTCCTGAGCCGCGTCGAGGAACGCGTGCAGCGCCGCCGTCGAACCCGGCGCCGCCTGCAAGCGCAGCGTGGCCTGCAGCAGACGCGCGGCGCCCACGAAGCCGCAGCCCGAGCGCAGCCGGTGCAGCTGGTCGCCGACCGCGGCCGCATCGCCGCGTTCGGCCGCCGCCACCACCGCGTCGCGCACGCCCGGCAGCTCGGACACGAACAGCTGGCGCAGGCCGGAGACGTGGGCCGGGTTGTGGCCCAGCGCGGCCAGCGCCTGCGCCTCGTCCCAGACCGGCACGGCGCCGGGCGTGCGCGCGTACACGCCCGCCTCCTCGGCGGTACCGGCGGCGCCCTGGCCGAGCGCACGGCGCAGGGCCGCGGTCCATTCGGCCGCCGGCAGTGGCTTGGCAACGACGTCGCGGAACCCGGCGGCGCGCAGCGCCTCGTGTTCGTCGCGTTCGGGCGAGGCGGTGTGCGCGATCGCCGGGGTGTCCAGGCCGCGTTCGCGCAACAGCGCCAGCAGCTGCGCGCCGCTGCCGTCGGGAAGCCGGGCATCGAACAGCCACAGCGCATGGGCGCACGCGGTCGCCGCCTCGATCGCGCCGGCCATGTCGCAGGCCAGGTCCACCTCGGCGGGCAGCGCGCGGGTCGCGGCCAGCAGGAACGCGCGGCTGGTGGGGTCGTCCTCGACCAGCAGGATCCTTGGGTTCATCCTCGCCTCCCTGCGCTGCGGATATGCTCGGCCCATGCCCGCGCGCATCTTAACGCTATTGCTGCTGGCGCTTTGCGCCTGGCCCGTGCAGGCGCGCACCGCGACGGCGCGGATCGCCAGCCTGGAGGTGGCGGGCGTGCGGTTCGAGCGGCTCGTCGTGCGCCTGCACTGGCCCGCGGGCGCGGCGCAGGGCGAGCTGTCGATCGCCGCCGACCGCATCGCGGCGCCAGGGCTGGGGCCGGAGTACCGCCAGGTGCGCTGGCGATGCCCGCTGCGGGGCGACGGTGCCGGCGACTGGCGCTGCGCCGGGCCGTTGCAGGGTCGTGGCGGCGCGCCGATGCGGCTGGAAGTGGACCTGTCGCCGGCGTATACCGACGCCCGCCTGTCGCAGGGCGAAGCGCGCCTGCGCTTGCGGCGCAACGCCGCCACGCCCGACGCGACCCGGCTGGACCTGGCGTGCGTGCCGGTGTCCTGGGCGCGGTCGCTGCTGGCGCGCGCGTGGCCGCAGGCGCAGCCGGGTGCGGGCGTGGCCGACGGCACGATCCAGGTGCACGCGCCGGTCCGGCGGCCGCTGCGCGTGGAGGGTACGCTCGAGGTCGGCGGGCTCGCGCTGGAAACCACCGATGCCGCCGTCGCCATGGCGGGGCTGGATGGCCGGGTCGCGTTCGAATGGGTGCTGCCCGACGCCGCGGGCATGCGGCTCGCCGCCAATGGCGTCGTGCACGATGGCCAGATCCTGGTCGGCAACACCTACGTGGCGCTGTCCGGCGTGCCGGTCCGCGTCGCCGTGGAGGTGCGGCGGCTGCCCGGGGGCGGCTGGCGGTTGCCGCGCCTGGCGCTGCACGACGGCGACACGCTGCAGGCCGAGGCCGATGCCGTGCTCGCGGCCGACGGTGCGCTGCAGCGGCTGTCGCTGCAGGCACGCAGCGCGCGGCTGGCGGGATTGCCCGCGCGCTACCTGTCGGGCTGGCTGGGCCTGGCGGGGCTCTCGGGGCTGGAACTGGCGGGCGCCGCGGATGCGACCGTGCGGGTGGCCGAAGGCGCGCTCGAGGCGCTGGACGCGGGCCTGCACGGGGTGGAACTGGTGGACCCGCGCGGACGCCTGCGCATCCAGGGCCTGGCCGGCGCCGTGCGCCATCGCGCCCGTGGCCAGGCCCAGGGCGCACTCGCCTGGCGCGGCGGTGCGCTGTACGGATTGGGCTTCGGCCCCGTCGCGCTGGCGCTATCCAGCCGCGACGGGGTGATGTCGCTGCGCGAACCCGCGGCAGTGGCCGTGCTCGGCGGCGAGTTGCGGCTGCTGGATTTCGAACTCGATCCCGATGCCGGCGACGGCCCACGCCTGGGTTTCGGCCTCGAACTCGAGGGGCTGGACGTGGCCCGGCTGTCCGGGGCGCTCGGCTGGCCGGCGTTCCGCGGCACCCTGGACGGCCGCATCCCGCAGGCGCGCTACGCCAGCCAGCGGCTGGATTTCGACGGTGGCCTCTCGATGCGGGTGTTCGATGGCCGCGTCGACGTATCCGCGCTGTCGATGGAACGTCCGTTCGGGGTCGCGCCCTCGCTGTCGGCCGATCTTTCGTTGCACGGCCTCGACCTGGAAGGCCTGACCGGCGCCTTCGACTTCGGCAGCATCACCGGGCGCCTGCATGGCCGTATCGACGGCCTGCGGCTGGTCGACTGGACCGCCACCGCCTTCGATGCCTGGCTGCACACCCAACCCGCGCCGGGCGTGCGCCAGCGCATCAGCCAGCGCGCGGTGCAAGACATCTCCAGCGTGGGCGACGCCTCGTTCGTCGGCAGCCTGCAGGGCCGGCTGGTGGCCCTGTTCGACGACTTCGGCTACCGCCGCATCGGCATCGGCTGCCGGCTGGCCAACGAGGTCTGCCGGATGTCGGGCCTGCATTCAGCGGGCGCTGGATTTACTATCGTCGAAGGTTCGGGCGTTCCCAGGCTGCAGGTGGTGGGGTTCCATCGCAACGTCGATTGGCCGACCCTGGTGGAACGCCTGGCCGCCGCGGTGGCCGGCGACGTCGCGCCGGTGGTGGATTGACCGGTCGCCGGGCCGGCGGCAACGAAACGGGAGCCAACCATGCCTCGCCTGCTGGGAATGCCCATCCTGATCGCGCTCGTGCTGTGCGCCTGTGTCACCATCAACGTCTATTTCCCGGCCGCCGAAGCCCGAGAGGCGGCGCGCGAGTTCGTCGAGAAGGTCATCGGCGAGGACGGCGAAGCGCCGCCGCCCGGGGCCGTGCCGCCCGGCGACGGCGGCATGGCCTCGGGCAACCTGCGCTTCGATCCCCTCATGCTGCTGGGCATCGGTACCGCGCATGCGCAGACGCCGGACATCACCATCCGCACGCCCGTGATCCAGGCGATCCAGGCGCGGATGGAGTCGCGCTTCAATTCCGTGCTACGCAAGCATTTCGATTCGGGTGCGCTGGGTTTTGCCGGCGATGGCACGATCGTGGTGCGCGACGCGTCGAAGCTGGCGCTCCAGGACCGGGTCGCGGTGAACGCGGCGGTCGCCGACGACAACCGCGACCGCAACGCGGTCTACCGCGAGATCGCGGTGGCCAACGGCCATCCCGAATGGGAGCCGCAGATCCGCGAGGTGTTCGCGCGGCAGTGGATCGCCAGTGCCCGGCCGGGCTGGTGGTACCAGCAGGGCGGGAGCTGGAAGCAGAAGTAGCCGCGATCCACGCGCGGCCGCGCAGCCCCGGGCGGCCACATCTGCGACAATCGCCGGCCCCGCAAACAGGCTGACGCCACGTGGCCCGGATCGACCAGACGCCGTTCGAACTCCAGATCATCGACCTGAGCCACGATGGGCGTGGCGTCGCCCGCCGCGAGGGCGGCAAGACCGTGTTCGTGGCCGACGCCCTGCCGGGCGAACGGGTGCTGGCCCGCCAGACCGGGCGCTCGCGCCATTTCGACGAGGCCGCCACCCTTGAGGTGCTGGAGGCCTCGCCCGACCGCGTCGCGCCGCGCTGCGCCCACTTCGGCGTGTGCAGCGGTTGCGTGCTGCAGCATCTGGACGAGTCGAGGCAGATCCTGGCCAAGCAGCGCGTGCTGCTGGAGAACTTCGAGCGGATCGGCCACGTCGCGCCCGGCGCGGTGCTGCCGCCGCTCACCGGCGGTGCCTGGCGCTACCGGCGCAAGGGCCGGTTCTCGGTGCGCCGGGTGGAGAAGAAGGATCGCACCCTGGTCGGCTTCCGCGAGCGCGATCCGCGCTTCGTGGCCGACCTGCGCGAGTGCCACACCGTGGTGCCGGAAGTGGCCGCGCTGATCGTGCCGCTGTCGGCGCTGGTCGATGGCCTGCAGGCGCGGCGCGAGGTGCCGCAGATCGAGTTCATCGTCGGTGACCCGGAACCGGAGTTCGACGGCGCGGCTCTGGTGTTCCGTCACCTGCAGCCGCTGGGCGAGGCGGATCTCGCGGCGCTGCGGCAGTTCGGCCAGCGGCACCGGGTCGCGATCCACCTGCAGCCGCGTGGCGTGGACTCGGTGCACCCGCTGTGGCCGGAACGGCCGCGGCATGCGTTCCGGCTCGACCCCTGGGGCATCACCCTGTCATTCCGGCCGCTGGACTTCATCCAGGTGAACGCGCGCCTGAACGAGGTGATGATCGCGCGCGCGCTGGAGCTGCTCGACCTGCGGCCGGGCGAGCGCGTGCTCGACCTGTTCTGCGGGCTGGGCAACTTCACCCTGCCGATCGCGCGCACCGCCGCGGAAGTGGTGGGCGTGGAGGGCGAGGCCGGGCTGGTGGCGCGCGCGCGCGACAACGCCGCGCTCAACGGCCTGGGCAACGCCGTGTTCCACGCCGCCGACCTCACCCAGGACCAGCGCGGCACGCCGTGGATGCGCCAGGGCTTCGACAAGCTGCTGCTCGACCCGCCGCGCTCGGGCGCGATCGAGGTGCTGAAGCAGTTGCCGCTGGAGCGTTTCGGCCGCATCGTCTACGTCAGCTGCCACCCGGGCTCGCTGGCGCGCGACGCGGGGTTCCTGGTGAACGAGCGGGGGTGGCGGCTGCTGAGTGCGGGGGTGATGGACATGTTCCCGCACACGGCCCACGTCGAGAGCATCGCCCTGTTCGAGCACGGCTGACATGGCCCTGGAGATCGAGCGCAAGTTCCTGGTGACCGGCGAAGGCTGGCGCGAGGCCGCGCACGCCGTGCTGCCGATGGCGCAGGGCTATCTCAACGACATCGGCGCGATGGACCGCGGGGAGCAGCACGCCTCGATCCGGGTGCGGATCCAGGGCGGCGAGGCTTTCCTGAACATCAAGTCGCGCGAGATCGGCCGCAGCCGGCAGGAGTTCGACTACCCGGTCCCGGTGGACGATGCGCGTGCGCTGCTGGCGCTGTGCGTGGGCGGGATGATCGACAAGCGCCGGCACCTGGTGCGCCACGAGGGCCACGTGTGGGAGGTCGACGAGTTCCTTGGCGACAACGCCGGCCTGGTGGTGGCCGAGATCGAGCTCGGCAGTCCCGACGAGGCGTTCGCGCTGCCGCCGTGGGCAGGGCGCGAAGTCACCGACGAACCGCGCTACTACAACCTGGCGCTGGCCTCGCGGCCGTACTCGCGCTGGATCGCGGCCGAGCGCGGTGACCAGGACTGAACCGACCGGAGGTGCCGCCATGCATGCCCGAACCCGCCCGCTGAGGGTCGATGTCTGGTCGGACGTGGTCTGCCCCTGGTGCTGGATCGGCAAGCGCCGTTTCGAGCGTGGCCTCGCCCTGCTGGGCGATGGCGCGCCGCCGGTGGAACTGCGTTGGCATCCGTACCTGCTCGATCCCGACGCCGGCACCGATCCGGTGCCGCTGCGCGAGGCCTACGCGGCGAAGTTCGGCGGGCCCGAACGCACCGCTCAGGTCCTCGCCTCCACGCAGGCCGCGGCGCGCGCGGAAGGGCTGCCGATGGACTTCGATCGTGGACAGGTGCGGGTGACGACGCTGCCGGCGCACCGCCTGCTGTGGCTGGCCGCGCGCGAGGGCGACGCCGGGCGGGTGGGCGAAGCACTGTTCCACGCGCACTTCGCCGAAGGGCGCAACCTGGCCGACCCGGAGGTGCTGGTGGCGGCGGGCGAGGCCGGTGGGCTGCCGGGCGGACGCGTCCGGACCCTGCTGGCGGGAAACGAAGGCGCGGCCGAGGTCCGGGCCGCGGTGGCGCGGGCCCAGGCCATGGGCATCCATGCGGTGCCGACGTTCGTCATCGACGGCCGCTTCGCCGTCCAGGGTGCCCAGGCGCCGGACCTGTTCGCGCAGGCACTGCGGCAGGCGGCGGGCGAGGCGGGGCCGGGCGACGGCGCGGCCGGGGCGGGCGCGGATTGCGGGCCCGGCGGCTGCCGCGTGTGAAGACCGCCGGCGGTCGCGGGGCCGCCGTGTGCGCGGCCATCTGCCACAATGTGCCGGTGCGCGACCGCGCACGTGAAGGAGACCGCCCGGATGCTCGTGATCGGCATTGCCGGCCTTGAACTCGGCGCCCAGGAGCGCGACTGGCTGCAGAACGACGCCTGCGCGGGCGTGATCCTGTTCAAGCGCAACTTCGCCTCGCGGGCGCAAGTGACCGAGCTGTGCGCGGCGATCCGTGAGGCCGCGCCGCGGCCCGTGCTGATTTGCGTCGACCAGGAAGGCGGGCGCGTGCAGCGCTTCCGCGAGGGCTTCAGCGACCTGCCCGCGCTGGAAGGCTTCGGCCGCCTGTACCGCGAGGATCCGGAGGGCGCGCTGCGCCTGGCCGAGGAGCACGCCTGGCTGATGGCCAGCGAGATCCGCGCCACCGGCCTGGACCTGAGCTTCGCGCCGGTGGTCGACGTCGGCCACGGCAACCTCGCGATCGGCGACCGTGCGTTCTCCGAGGACCCGCAGGTGGTGGCCGAGTTCACCCGCGCCTACGTGCGCGGCATGCACGCGGTGGGCATGGCCGCCACGCTCAAGCATTTCCCCGGCCACGGCACGGTGCGCGAGGACACCCACTTCGACACCGCGGTCGATCCGCGCACGCTCGACGAGATCCGCGCCCACGACCTGGTGCCGTTCGTCGCCGGCATCGAGGCCGGGGCCGATGCGGTGATGCTGGCGCACGTGGTCTATCCGCAGGTGGCGCCGGAGCCGGCCGGTTACTCCTCGCGCTGGATCAACGACATCCTGCGCGGCGAGCTCGGCTTCCGCGGCGTGGTGTTCTCCGACGATATCGGCATGGCCGCGGCGTTCTCCGCCGGCGGGGTGAAGGCGCGCGTGGACGCGCACCTGGACGCCGGCTGCGACGTGGTCCTGGTCTGCCACCCGGAGCTGGTGGAGGAATCGCTGGCGGCGGTCGCGAACCGCAGCCTCAACACGATGGCGCTGGTCGGCCTGCTGGGCCGCGGTGCGCTGGGCTGGGACGGCCTGCTGGCCGATGCGCGCTACGGCGGCGCGCAGGCGCGGCTGGCCGCACGCATGGGGCAGATGGCATGAACGTACCGAAGCTCTCGGAAATCATGGATGCGGCCGAACTGCTGTTCGACCGCGAGGAGCTCGAGGATGCGATCGAGGACATCGCCGACGCGATCCATCCCGACTACGCCGACGACGAGCAGCCGCCGCTGTTCGTCACGGTGATGCATGGCGGCCTGCCGTTCGCCGGCCAGCTGGCCTTCGCGCTGGGCGAACGCGGACTCGATGTCGAGTTCGACTACCTGCACGCCACCCGCTACCGCGGCGCCACCACCGGCTCGCGCCTGGCCTGGCTGCACCGCCCGGCCACGCCGATGCGCGGGCGCCGGGTGCTGCTGGTCGACGACATCCTCGACGAGGGCCACACGCTCAAGGCGGTGAAGTACTGGTGCGAGGACCAGGGCGCGATCGACGTGCGGATCGCGGTGCTCGCCACCAAGGCCCACGACCGCTGCGTGGACGACATCTGCGCCGACTACAGCGGGGTCGAGGTGCCCGACCGCTACGTGTTCGGTTTCGGCATGGACTTCCACGAGCAGGGACGCAACCTGCCCGGGATCTACGCGCTGGGCGACTGAGCCCCCGCGGGCACCGCGCCGAGGCGGCGCGCTATCCTGCCCGCCCCATGCCAGCCCGACCCGACATGCACCACGATCCGATCGAACTTGCCGTCATCGGCGGCACCGGCCTGTACGCGCTGGCCGAGCTGCAGGACGTCTCCAGCCACCAGCCCGACACCCCGTACGGCACCCCGTCGGGGCCGGTCCGCGTCGGCACGCTGGGCGGCCGCCGGGTCGCCTTCCTCGCCCGCCACGGCGAGTCGCACTCGGTGCCCCCGCACCGGGTGAACTACCGCGCCAACCTCGCCGCGCTCAAGGCGCTGGGCGCCCGCCGCGTACTGGCACTCAACACCGTCGGCGGCATCACCGGGCGCTTCGGCCCGCGGGTGCTGGCCTGTCCCGACCAGCTGATCGACTACACCTGGGGCCGGATCGCGACCATCTGCGAGGAACCGGGCAGCGAAGTGCTGCACGTGGACTTCGGAGATCCGTACACGCCCGCGCTGCGCGCGCGGGTGCTGGCCGCGGCGGCCGAGGCGCGCGTCGCCGTGGTGGACGGCGGCTGCTACGGCGCCACCCAGGGGCCGCGGCTGGAGACGAAGGCCGAGATCGCGCGCATGCGCCGCGACGGCTGCGACCTCGTCGGCATGACCGGCATGCCCGAGGCGGGCCTGGCGCGTGAGATGGGGCTGGACTACGCCTGCCTGGCGATCGTCGCCAACTGGGCGGCCGGCGCCGGGCCCGATCCGGATGAAACCATTACCCTCGAGGAGGTGCTGGCGAACGTGGCCGCGGCCTCGGCCGGCATCCCGGCGCTGGTGTCGGCGCTTCTGGCCCGATGATTGCATACGCCCCTGATGCTTTGCATACTCGGCTGGTCCGGGGAGGGCGGCTGTTGTATGGCCGACCGGGCGCCACCAGCCATCACGAGGTTCGACGAGTCATGCAATACGGCACAGTGAAGTGGTTCAACGACGCCAAGGGGTTCGGGTTCATCGCGCCGGAAGACGGCAGCGCGGATGTGTTCGTCCATTATTCGGCGATCGACGCCAAGGGCTTCCGCAGCCTGCAGGAGGGACAGCGCGTCCAGTACGAAGTCACCCAGGGCCCGAAGGGCGCGCAGGCCGCCGGGGTCCAGCCGGTCGCCTGAGAAGCCCGACAGGCACGCTCTTCAAGCCCCGCTCCGGCGGGGCTTTTTTGTGGGCTGGACATGGCCGCCCGGCTGCGCGACCGTGCCGGGCAGGTACGCCGGGTGCCGCGGGCACGGGCGTGCCGCAGGCGCCGGGAATGAGGGAGAGTGATGGACGCGTTCGCGACCCACGCCGTAGAGAACCAGCCGCCGCAGTTCGGGCCGTGCGACCTGTGGCGCGACGATGCCGCGCTGCGCGAGGCGCTGGCGCGCGAGGGCGGCGGCGCGTTCGCAGACGCCGTGGCCCGCTACGGCGCGCTGGCCGGTGGCGAGCTGCTGGCGTGGTCCTTCGATGCGCACCGCGACCGGCCACGGCTGCGCACGCACGACGGCCAGGGGCGCCGCATCGACACGGTGGAGTTCCATCCGCACTACCACCGGATCATGGAGGCAGCGATCGCCGGCGGGGTGGCCGCGCTGTCGTGGGCGAGCCCGGAACCGGGCGCGCACGTGGCGCGCGCCGCGCTGTCCTACCTGCATTACCAGGCCGAGCCCGGTACCAGCTGCCCGCTCACCATGACCCATGCCGCGGTGCCGGTGCTGGCGCGCGAGCCCTCGCTTGGGGAATGGGTGGCCAAGGTGGCGTCCTGCCGCTACGACCCGCGCGACGTGCCCATGGCCGACAAGCCGGGGGTGACGCTCGGAATGGGCATGACCGAGAAGCAGGGCGGAAGCGACGTGCGCGCCAACACCACCACGGCGACGCCGCAGGCCGATGGCGGATACGTGCTGCGCGGGCACAAATGGTTCTTCTCGGCGCCGATGAGCGACGCCTTCCTGGTGCTGGCGCAGGCGCCGGGCGGACTGACCTGTTTCCTGCTGCCGCGGCGGCTGCCGGACGGCGCGCTCAACGGCTTCCGGCTGATGCGGCTCAAGGACAAGCTGGGCGACTGGAGCAATGCGTCCTCGGAGATCGAGTTCGACGCGGCGCGGGCCTATCGCGTCGGCGAGGAGGGGCGCGGGGTCGCGACCATCATCCAGATGGTCATGCTCACGCGCCTGGACTGCATGCTGGGTTCGGCGGGGCTGATGCGGATGGCGCTGGCGCAGGCGCTGCACCATTGCCGGCACCGGCGGGCGTTCGGGCGGCGGCTGGTGGAGCAGCCGCTGATGCGCAACGTGCTGGCGGACCTGGCGCTCGAGGCGGAGGCGGCGCTGGCGCTGTCGATGCGGGTGGCCGGGGCGGTGGATGCGGCGCCACGCGACGCGTCGCAGGCGGCGTTCGCGCGGATCGCGACCGCGATCGGGAAGTTCTGGATCTGCAAGCGGGCGGCGGGGTTCGTCAACGAGGCGCAGGAGTGCCTGGGCGGCGCTGGATACGTGGAGGAATCGCTGCTGCCGCGGCTGTACCGGCAGGCGCCGCTCAACTCGATCTGGGAAGGCAGCGGCAACATCCAGTGCCTGGACGTGCTGCGGGCGCTCGCTCGCGAGCCGGAGACGGGGGCGGCGCTGGTGTCGTTCCTCGAGTCGGTGGGCGGCCAGGCGGCGGCCTACGATGCGGGGCTGGCGCGGTTGCGCGGGGCGCTGGGTGCGTCGATGGAACAGGCGCAGGCGCGGTCGCTGGTGGCGGCGTTGGCGGTGCAGCTGCAGGCGGCAGTGCTGTTGTCGGCCGGGAGTCCGCTGGCGGGGGCGTTCTGCCGCAGCCGGCTCGGGGGAGCCGGGGCCGGGGTGTACGGAGCGTTGGCGCCGGACGCGGATTTCGATCTGGTCCTGGAGCGGGCCGGGGGCTCGTGATCGGCGCTGGTGTTTTCCCGATGGGCGTTGGCCGCGGTCGATGGTTGCGGGGCAGCGATGGACCGCGCCGCGGCCGGCGGGCCTGCTCCGCGAACGCCTCCCCCTTGAGTCCGCTGCGCAGGCCCACCGGCCACGGCGCATCTGGGCTCCGGTAACGTCGGGCGGGTGGAGGCGAATGACCGTGCTCCCTTCCCCGCGTGCAGGGGAGGGGTAGACACGGCGTCTTGCTCCCTCCCCCGCTCGGGGGGGGAGGGTTGGGTGGGGGCAGGTTGCCGTGTGCCTGTCATGCGGGACCGCGGTGCCCCCTCCCGGCCTCCCCCCGCGAGCGGGGGGGAGGGGTAGACGGGGGCGCCTTGCTCCCTCCCCCGCTCGCGGGGGAGGGTTGGGGTGGGGGCAGGTTGCCGTGTGCCTGTCATGCGGGATCGCGGTGCCCCCTCCCGGCCTCCCCCGCGAGCGGGGGGAGGGGTAGACGGGGGCGCCTTGCTCCCTCCCCCGCTCGCGGGGGAGGGGCGGCCTGCGGAACGGAAAAAGCCGGCCGCGGAGTTCCGGCGGCCGGCTGGGGCAGGACGATCAGGTGCGACGGATCACTTCGACAGGAAGTCCAGCAGGTCCTGGTTGAGCCGTTCCTTGTGGGTGTCCGTGATGCCGTGGGGTCCGCCCTCGTAGACGATCAGCTCGGCCCCCTTGACCAGCGCCGCGGAGGCGCGTCCGGAGAGGTCGATCGGCACGATCTGGTCGTCGTCGCCGTGGATCACCAGGGTGGGTACGTCGATCTTCTTCAGGTCCTCGCGGAAGTCGGTGGCCGAGAACGCGGCGATCGAGTCGTAGGTGTTCTTGTGCCCACCCTGCATGCCCTGGGCCCAGAACGATTGGATCAGGCCCTGGTTCGGCGTCGCGCCGGGGCGGTTGAAGCCGTAGAACGGGCCGGACGCGATGTCGAGGTACAGCTGCGAGCGGTTCTCGATCGAAGCCTTGCGCAGTCCGTCGAACACCTCGATCGGCAGGCCGCCGGGGTTGTCGCCGGTCCTGAGCATCAGCGGCGGGACCGCGGACACCAGCACCGCCTTCTTCACCCGCGAAGTGCCGTGGCGGCTGATGTAGCGGACCACTTCGCCGCCGCCGGTGGAGAAGCCGACCACGGTGACGTCGCGCAGGTCCAGGGCGTCGATCACCGCGGCCAGATCGTCGGCGTAGTGGTCCATGTCGTTGCCGTCCCACGGCTGGCTCGAGCGGCCGTGGCCGCGGCGGTCGTGGGCGACGACGCGGTAGCCCTTCGAGGCCAGGAACAGCATCTGCGATTCCCAGCTGTCCGAACTCAGCGGCCAGCCGTGGCTGAAGGTGACGACCGGGCCGTGCTTCGGGCCCCAGTCCTTGACGTAGAGACGCACGCCGTCCGCGGTGACGACGAAGTTGCCGTCGATGGTGGCGGCGGAAGCGGCCTGCGGGCCGGTGGCGGCAGCCAGGGCCAGGGCGCCGGCTGCGACGGTACGGGCAATGGTGTTCATGGCGTTGTCTCCGTGCACTTGCAGTTGGGGGAGGGGGCCGGGCGGATCGCGGGCGGTGGTGGCGCCTGCGTGGTGTCGTCGACCGGCGAGGCATACTCTGGGCGCGTTGCCGGGACATCTGGTGATGTAAAGTCCTGAAAAGTTGACAGGGAGTCCGCCCATGACCGACCGGTTGGCTGCATTGATGGCGCACTTCCCGGTGCGGGCCCGGGTCTTCAACGCCGGTCCCCTGTGCGGCGTCAACACCGTCGGGGACGACGGGGAACACGGACAGTTGCACCTGCTGCGCGCCGGGGTGCTCGATCTCGTCCATGGCCGCGAGCAGATCCGCATCTCCAGGCCGAGCCTGCTGCTGTATCCGCGGCCGATGGCGCACCGCTTCATCACCGACGCCGAGCGCGGGGCCGACATGGTGTGCGCGCATCTGTCGTTCGAGGGAGGCGGGGGCAGCCCGGTCGTGGCCGGCCTGCCCGCCTTCGTGTGCGTACCGCTGGAGGAACTCGATGGTGCGGAGCCGCTGCTGTCGATCATGTTCGACGAGGCGTTCGGCGCGCGATGCGGGCGCATGGCCATCGTCGAGCGGCTGTTCGAGGTGGTGATGGTGCAGGTGCTGCGCCACCTGCTGCACGGCGGCGAGATCCGCGTGGGCATGCTGTCGGGGCTGGCGCATCCGCGCCTGCGGCATGCGCTGGTGGCGATGCATGAGGCGCCGGCGAAGGAGTGGCCACTGGAGGAACTGGCCCGGATCGCGGGCATGTCGCGCAGCGTGTTCGCGGCGACCTTCCGCGACACGGTCGGCGTCACCCCCGGGCAGTACCTGCAGTCCTGGCGGATCAGCCTCGCCCAGCAGGCGCTGCGGCGAGGCCGGCCGCTGAAGATCGTCGCTTCGCAGGTGGGCTACGGGAGCGAGGCCGCGCTCTCGCGCGCGTTCAAGGCGCAGACCGGGCACTCGCCGCGCGAGTGGCGCAAGGTTGGCGCAGCGCCGCCCGCGGTCGCGGCCGCCGGGATCAGTCGATGAACTGCAGCTTCGCCAGCTCGGCGTAGAGGCCGCCCTGGGCGAGCAGTTCGTCGTGCGTACCCTGGGCGACGATGCGGCCGTGGTCCATGACCACGATCCGGTCGGCCTTGAGCACGGTGGCCAGCCGGTGCGCGACGACGAGGGTGGTGCGGCCCTCCATCAGGTGTTCGAGCGCGGTCTGCACCGCCCGTTCGCTCTGCGCATCGAGCGCGGAGGTGGCCTCGTCCAGCAGCAGGATCGGGGCGTCGCGCAGCAGCGCGCGGGCGATCGCGATGCGCTGCTGCTGGCCGCCGGACAGGCGCGCGCCGCGTTCGCCCAACTGCTCGTCGTAACCGTTCGGCAGGGCGGTGATGAAGTCGTGCGCCTCGGCCGCGCGCGCGGCCGCCTCGACCTCGGCGTCGCTGGCGCCCAGGCGGCCGTAGCGGATGTTCTCGCGCGCGCTGGCGGCGAAGATCGCTGGCTGCTGCGGCACCATCGCGATCGATTCGCGCAGTTCGACCGGATCGACGCTGGCGATGTCCACGCCGTCCACCGCGATCCGGCCCGATTGCGGGTCGTGGAAGCGCAGCAGCAGCGTGAACACCGTGCTCTTGCCCGCGCCCGAGGGACCGACCAGGGCCACGGTTTCCCCGGGGGCGACGTCCAGGCTGAAGCGGTCGAGCGCCGGCGCGTCGGGCCGGGTGGGGTAGTGGAACGTCACCTCGTCCAGCCGCAGCGCTCCGCGGACCGGGCGCGGCAGCGTGGCCGGCCGCGCCGGCGGGGCGATGCCGCTGCGCTCGGCCAGCAGCTCGCCGATCCGGCCCATGCCGCCGGCCGCGCGCTGCAGTTCGTTCCACACTTCGGCCAACGCACCCACCGAGCCCGCGCCCAGCAATGCATACAGCACGAACTGGCCGAGCGTGCCGGCGGTCATCTCGCCGCGGATCACGTCGTGCGCGCCCAGCCACAGCACCAGGATGATCGCGCCGAAGATCAGCGAGATCGCCACTGCGGTCACCAGCGCCTGCACCCCGATCCGGCGCCGGGCCGTGGCCACCGACAGAGCCACCGCGTCGGCGAAGCGGCCGCGCTCGTAATCCTCGCGCGCATGCGCCTGCACGGTGCGGATCGCGCCCAGCGCCTCGCTGGCCAGGGCGTTGGCGTCGGCCACGCGGTCCTGGCTTTGGCGCGAGATCTTCTGCAGCCGCCGCCCGCCCAGCACCAGCGGCAGCACCAGCAGCGGGATCCCGACCAGCGCCCACACCGCCAGCTTCGGGCTGGTCACCAGCAACATGGCCACGCTGCCCACCACAGTCACCAGGCTGCGCAGCGCCACCGACATGGTCGTGCCGATCACGCTGCGCAGCAGCTCGGTGTCGGCGGTGAGGCGCGAGACGAGTTCGCCGCTGCGGGTACGCTCGAAGAAGGCCTGGTCGAGCCCCACCAGGTGGCCGTAGAGGCGGTTGCGCAGGTCGGCGACCACGCGCTCGCCCAGCAGCGAGACGAAGAAGAAGCGGGCCGCGGTGGCCAGCGCCAGCGCGATCGCCACCAGCAGCACCATGGCGAAGGTCGCGTCGATGTTGCTGCCGCTGCTGAAGCCGCGGTCGATGATCTGGCGC
The DNA here is from genome assembly GCF_007859305.1 of Luteimonas wenzhouensis. Lineage (GTDB taxonomy): Bacteria > Pseudomonadota > Gammaproteobacteria > Xanthomonadales > Xanthomonadaceae > Luteimonas > Luteimonas wenzhouensis. The sequence continues at coordinate 505,220 of NZ_VOHE01000002.1, read as the reverse complement.
ACCGCCACCGGCAGGGCGAGGGTGGCGGCCGAGGATCCGGCCAGCGCCAGCAGCCAGGCCACGAACAGTGCCTTGTGCCGCATGACGAAAGGCCACAGCGTGCGCAGCGACCCGATCGGGGCCTTGGTGCCGGCCGCGCCGTCGTCGCCAGGCGGCTTGCCGGGGGCGCCACCGCGCCGGTCGTGGGTGAACGCCATCAGCCTTCGTCGTCGAAACGTGCCCGGTCACGGGTGGCGTCGCGCAGCCGGCTTTTCAAGTCGGCGACCGCATCCGCCGGCAATTCGAGGACCACCCGGGCGCCCTGCGCATCGAACTCCTCGCCCAGCTTCAGGGCTGAGAACTGCGCGAGGAGGTGGTGCAGCAGGGCGATTTCGGCGAACGGCACGTGCACCGCCACGGTCGCGGTCTCCACCAGCGGCTGGCGCGGCGCCAGGCGCAGGCACTCGGCCGCGGCGCCGCCGTAGGCGCGCACCAGCCCGCCGGCGCCGAGCTTGATCCCGCCGAACCAGCGCGTGACCACCACCACTACGCGGTCGAAGCCCTGGCCGTCGATGGCGGCCAGGATCGGGCGCCCCGCGGTGCCGGCCGGCTCGCCGTCATCGCTGCTGCGGTAGTCCTGGCCGAGGCGCCAGGCCCAGCAGTTGTGGGTGGCGTCGGGCACGCTGACTTCCTGCACGAACGCGGCGGCCTCGGCCGCCGACGCGATCGGCGCGGCGTTGGCGAGGAAACGGCTGTGCCTGACCTCGACGGCGTGGCTGGCCCGTCCGGCCAGGGTATCCAGACTCATCGCTCCAGCAGCGGGCGCAGGTCGTCGGGGACCGTGGCCTGCGGATGGCGGCGCACGAACTCGTGCAGGCTGTCGCGCGCCTGGTCCAGGCGCCCGTCGTCGCGCAGTTCGCGGATCCGCTGCAGCCAGGCCTCGCGCACGTCCGGGGAATCGGCCGAGGCCGGCGGCTGGTCGTCGAGCGGCTGGTCGGCGGCCAGGTCGATCTGCGCAGGCGCCGCCCGGGCCGCGGCGGGCGCCGGGGCCGGTGCCGCCACCGCAGGCGAGGGCGCGGCCAGCGCCGGGGCGGCCTGGCGCTGGCGCGGACGGGGAAGCTCCGCCTCGCGCCGCGTGGACGATTGCGGCGGCGCAGGGGGCGCGGTGGCTGGCGGGTCGGGCACGAAGTCCGCGACCTGCGACGGCGGCGGGGCCGGCGCGGGCGGCTCCGCGGGCGGCGCGACCACGGCCGGCGGCGGCGCGACGGACGGAGCTGGCGTCGGCGACCGCTCGGCCGCTGCCTGGTCGGCGGCGGCGCGCGCGGCGCGCGCCTGCCGGGCTGGGTCGGCGTCCCCGCCGGCGTCGGCCGGCGCGGGCCCTGGTCCGGACGCGCGTTCGACCGGCGGTGCGGCTCGCCGGGGCATGGCCGTGGTGCGGGCAGCGGGCGCGTCGTCCGCCGACCCGATGTCCGGTCCGGCGACGGGCGGGGACGGTCGTGCCGGCGTGGATGCCTCGCCGGCGCCGCTCGCGGCTGCCGGTGCCTGCGCCGGCAGGGAGCCGGTCTCGGACGGCCGCTCCAGCACCCCGGCGTCGGGCAGCGGGCGCAGCTGCCAGGCCACCCCAAGCGCCAGCGCCAGCGAGGCCGCGATGCCCAGGCCCACCGGCCAGCGGCGTGGCCGCCGGCGCGGGGGCAACGGTGGCCGCGCCGATGCCGGCGCGCCGGTGCCGGCGGCGGCGCGCGCGGCAGCCAGGATCGCGGCATCGGTCTGCGGCGACGGCGCGGCGCGCGGGTCGAGCTGCGCCAGCCGGCGCGCCAGCTCGCGCTCGGCCGGGTCGAGCGGCGACTGCGGCCACCGGCTCACGATGCCACCTCCGGCCCGAACCGGGCGCGCAGCTTGTCCATCGCGTAGCGCAGGCGCGACTTCACCGTCTCGCGGCCCACTCCGGTCACCGCGCCGATCTCCTCCAGGCTCAGCTCCTGCTCGAGCCGCAGCAACAGCACCTCGCGCTGTTCGGGCGGCAGGGCATCGAGCGCCAGCTGCAGCTGGCGGCGCTGCTCGAACTCCGACAGCTGCCGCTCGGGCGTGTCCGGATCGGGCACGCGCGCGGTGCGCTCGTCGGCATCGTGCGGCGCCGCCGGCCGGTGGCGCTGCGCGCGCCAGTGGTCGGCGAGGCGGTTGTGCGCGATCCGGTACAGCCAGGTGGTGAACGCGGCTTCGGGCTTCCAGCCCGCGCGCGCCGCGATCACCTTCTGCCAGACATCCTGGAACAGTTCCTCGGCCAGCGCGCCGTCGCGCAGCTGCCCCAGCAGGAACCGGTACAGGCGCAGCCGGTGGCGGGCGTAGAGCTGTTCGAAGGCGGCCACGTCGCCGCCCGCGTAGGCCAGCATCAGGGCCTCGTCGGCGGGTTCGGGGGCGGTGGCGGGGGCGGGCTCGTACACCGGCAGCAGGGTAAGCCCTGCCCCGGGTGGAGTGAAGCGGGCGCGGCCGCGCCGCAGGGGCGGGGCGGCGGCCAGGGGCGGGGCGATCGCGGTCGACATGGCAGTAGCAACGTCCGGGTGGCGCGGGCGGGGTTGCCGGGACCGGCGCCGAATCCCGTTATGCTTCGGAATTGGAGGTGCTTCACCCGTGAATGTCCTGGCCGTCGAGGCGAGCGCGAGCGGTCCCCGTGCACAACAGGGGCTTGCCGGCATCGCGACCCTGCTCGCGCGGACGCTGCCGGCGGGCGCCTCGGTGGCCGTGGGCTGGAACGACCCGCTGCTGGGCAGCGGCGTCTCGACGAGCCCGCTCGCCACCGCGGCGCAGTCGCACGCGGTGGAGGCCCTGCTCGGCGGGGCCGCCCCGGCCGGTGCCCACGGCGACGAACTGAGCGCGGCCTGGCCCCTGGACGCGACCCGCGTCGCGCTGGTGGCGCACACCGGCGGGGGCCTGCCCGACGGCCTGCGCGACGGCTGGTTCGCGCTCGCCCGCAGCACCATCGACGCCACCTTCGCCAGCGCCCGCGCGCAGACCCGGATCGAGGGCCTGCGCAAGTCCGAACGCCTGCGCCAGGCGCTCTACCAGATCGCCGACCTGTCGGGTTCCAACCTCGACATGCAGGAGATGCTGGCGCGCATCCACGCCATCGTCGGCACCCTGATGCCGGCCGAGAACTTCTATATCGTGCGCTATGACGACGTGCGCGACACGGTGCGGTTCCTGTACTTCGTCGACCAGCGCGACCCGTGGAAGGCCGACCCTGACGAGGAGATCCCGCTCTCGGACATGCCCAACAGCCTCACCGTGGCGATGCTGCGCCACGGCCGCCCGCTGCTCGGCCCGTCGGACCGGGTGCGGCGCCTGCTGGGCGTGGAGCGCGACCCGGCGCACGGCCCGGACAGCGCCGACTGGCTCGGCGTGCCGATGCGCCGCGACGGCTACGTCGGCGGCGCGGTGGTGGTGCAGAGCTACGACCAGCCCGAGCGCTACACCCACGAGGACCGTGCCCTGCTCGAGTTCGTGGCCCAGCACATCCTCACCGCGCTCGACCGCAAGTCCGCGCGCGAGGAACTCGAGCGCCGGGTCGAGGAACGCACCCGCGAGCTGCAGCACGCCAACTGGGTGCTGGAGGCGGAGATCGTCGAGCGCGAGCGCGCCGAGCGCCTGCAGCGCGCGCTGTTCCGGATCAGCGAGCTGTCCACTACCGCCGGCAGCATCGAGCGCTTCTATGCCGAGGTGCACGGCGTGATCGACGAACTGCTCGATGCGCGCAACTTCTACATCGCCCTGCTCAGCGACGACGGCAGGCGGCTCGAGTTCCCGTACTCGGTGGATGAACGCGACCCGGTGCGCAGGCCGCGGCCGCTCGGCCACGGCCTGACCGAGTACGTGCTGCGCACCGGCCAGGCGTTGCTGGTGGACCGCTACGGCATGGATCGGCTGGAACAGGCCGGGCAGCTGCGCAGCCACGGCTCGCGCGCGCACTGCTGGCTCGGCGTGCCGCTCTCGCGCGATGGCGCCACGATCGGCGTGATCGCGGTGCAGAGCTACACCGCGGGCATCGGGTTCACCACCTCGGACCAGGAACTGCTGACCTTCGTCGCCCATCACATCGATGGCGCGCTGGCGCGCAAGCGTGCACAGGACTGGCTGATGGCCGCGCACGCCGAACTCGAATCGCGGGTCGAAGCCCGCACCCGCGAGCTGGAGCAGGCCAACCGCGAACTGCGCGCGCAGATCGGCGAGCGCGTGCGCGCGCAGCAGCGGCTCACCCACCAGGCGCGCCACGACCACCTCACCGGCCTGCCCAACCGGGTGTTCCTGCTCGACCGGCTCGACAGCATGATGCTGGAGATGCACCAGGCCGGGCGGCAGCCGTTCGCGGTGCTGTTCCTGGACCTGGACCGGTTCAAGCTGATCAACGACTCGATGGGCCACGCCGCCGGCGACGCGATGCTGATCGAGGTCGGACGCCGGATCCGCGGCGCGATCGGGGCCAGCGACATGGTGGCGCGGCTGGGCGGCGACGAGTTCGCGATCGTGCTCGACGCGGTGGCCGATGCCGACGCGGCCGATGCGGTCGCCGCGCGGATCCAGAAGAAGCTCGGCCGTTCGATGTGGGTGGCCGGGCGCGAGCTGTTCCCCTCCGCGAGCATCGGCATCGCGCTGTGGCAGCCGCGCTACCGCCACGCCGACGAGCTGCTGCGCGACGCCGACGCCGCGATGTATCGCGCCAAGGCGCGCGGACGCGACCGCAGCGAGCGCTTCGACGAGGAGATGCGGGCCGAGGCGATCCGCCTGCTGGACCTGGAGGCGGACCTGCGCCGCGCGATCCAGCGCGACGCGTTCGAGCCGTATTTCCAGCCGATCGTGCGCCTGGCCGACGGCGTCGTGGTCGGCCACGAGGCGCTGTTGCGCTGGAGGCACGACCAGCACGGCTGGCTGCCGCCGTCGGAGTTCCTGCGCGTGTGCGAGGACAGCGGCCTGATCGAACAGGTCGACTGGCTGCTGTACCGGCGGGTGGTCGAATGGATGGGCCGGCACCCGGACGGCTACGTCTCGATCAACGTCTCGCCGCGCCACTTCCACGCCGAGGACTTCGCCGACCGCCTGCTGGACATGGCCGGCGAGGCCGGGGTCGACCCGCGCCGGCTGCGGATCGAGATCACCGAGGGCGCGCTGCTCGACGACGCCCCGCGCGCTGCGCGCATCCTCGGTACCCTGCGCGAGAACGGCGTGGCGGCCCTGCTCGACGACTTCGGCACCGGGTTCTCGGCACTGTCGTACCTGCACCGGTTCCCGATCCAGGCGCTGAAGATCGACCAGAGCTTCATCGCCGGCCTGGCCGGCGACACCCAGACCGAAAGCCTGGCCCTGGTGCGCGCGATCCTCGCCCTCGCCGTGACCCTCGGCATCGAGACCATCGGCGAAGGCGTGGAAACCGAGCAGCAGCGCAGGCTGCTGGCCGACCTGGGCTGCACCTACGGCCAGGGCTACCTGTTCGGGCGGCCTGCACGGCCCGCCGACGACCAGCGCCGGCGGGTCCGTCCCCCGGCGCTCAGCGTGCGATAGCGGCCGGCCGCGGCGGCTGAGCGTCGTCGCCCGCGACCAGGCGGCGGGCGCGTTCCACCAGCTCCACGAACTCGGCGCGCAGGCCCCAGCGATCCTCGCCGCGCGCGGCGCGGGCGCTGGCGGCGATGTCGCTCCAGTCCCAGTCGCCCAGGTGGGCGCCGCCGCGCAACGCATCGGCGAAGGCCGCGACGCTGGCGGCGAAGCGCAGCGTTTCCGATGGCGCCGTGGCGATCGCGCTGCGCAGGATGGGCGTTTGGACCAGCCGGCTCTCCGGCTCGTCCGGGCGCTTGTAGCGCAGCCGCAGGTGCGCCAGTTCGGTGGCGTCGGTGCCTGCCGCCGGCGCCGTCCCCTGCGCGCCGTAGCGCAGCGGCGGCAGCCGTTCGGCGCCGGAGCCGGCCAGCACGATCTCGTACAGCGCGGTCACCTCGTGCCCGGCGCCGATGTCGCCGGCGTCGACCCGGTCGTTGGCGAAGTCCTCGCGCGCCAGCATGCGGTTCTCGTAGCCCACCAGGCGGTATTCGCTCACCGCCGCCGGGTTGAACTCCACCTGGATCTTCACGTCGCGGGCGATGGTCAGCAGGGTCGAGGACATCTCCTCCACCAGCACCTTGCGCGCTTCCTGCAGGGTGTCGATGTAGGCGTGGTTGCCGTCGCCGGCATCGGCCAGACGCTCGGCCAGGTGGTCGTTGTAGTTGCCGTGGCCGAAGCCGAGCGTGGTCAGGGCGATGCCCGACCTGCGCTGGTCGGCGACCATGGTCTCCAGCGAGCCGCCGTCGACGGTGCCGACGTTGAAGTCGCCGTCGGTGGCCAGGATCACGCGGTTCACGCCGCCCTCGATGAAGGCGCGCCGGGCCATGGCGTAGGCCAGGCGGATGCCGTCGCCGCCGTTGGTGCTGCCCCCGGCCTGGAGCCGGTCGAGCGCGGCCAGGATCTCGTCCTTGCGGTCGCCGGGCGTGGGCGGCAGCACCAGGCCCGCGGAACCGGCATAGACCACGATCGAGACCCGGTCCTGCGGGCGCAGCTGCGCGGCGAGTTCCGAGAACGCCTGCTTGAGCAGTGGGAGCTTGTCGTCGGAATACATCGAGCCGGACGTGTCGACCAGGAACACCAGGTTCGCCGGCGGCAGCACGTCCTTCGGCACGTCGTAGCCCTTGATGCCGACCATCAGCAGGTGCCGGCGCGGGTCCCAGGGCGCGGGGGCGATTTCGGTCGTCACCCGGAACGGGGTTTCCCGCGAGCGCGGCGCCGGGTGGCCGTAGTCGAAGTAGTTGATGAACTCCTCGGCGCGCACCGCGTCGGCCGGCGGGCGCACGTCACGGCGCAGGAAGCCGCGCACGTTGCTGTAGCTGCCGGTGTCGACGTCGATGGAGAAAGTGGACACCGGCTGCTCGGACACGCGCTGCACCGGGTTGTCGCCGGGGCGTTCGTAGCGGTCGGTCACCACTGGCGGCAGGGGCGCCGGGGGCGGCGGTGCGAACGTGGACAGCGTCGACGGCGCCGGCGCGGGCATGCGCCCGGCCGCCTGCATGCGCTGCCGCTGAAGCAATTCGCCCTGGCGGTCCTGCATCGCCTCGTGCGCGGCGGCGGCCCCGGAGTTGCCCGGCGCGGGCCATGCGGCCTCGGACGTCGCGGGTGCCGTCGAACGGCAGGCGGTGGCGAGCAGGGTGGTGGCGAGTGCGACGGCGAGGGCGTTGCGGATCATGACCGGTCTCCCGTTGGGGTCGGGGACGGCAAACGTCCGGCGGCGGCGAACGGGGTTGGCCTGGCGCGCGACGCCGGTCCGGTCACGCCAGGAGGGCCTGCACCCGCGGCAGCAGCCGCTCGAACACGGCGAAGACGTCCGCGTCCAGCTGGTGGCCGACCGCGTCGCCGAGCCGCCGCATCGCGTCGCGTACCGGCATCGGCGCGCGGTACGGACGCTGGCTGGTCATCGCGTCGAAGGCGTCGACCAGCGACAGCACCCGGCACTCGAGCGGGATCTGCGCGCCGCGCAGCCCGTCGGGATAGCCCGAACCATCCACCGCCTCGTGGTGGTGGCGGATCAGGCGCGCCACGCGCCCGGCGTCCTCGCGCGCCGTGGCCAGGAACAGGCGCTCGCCGCGCACCACGTGGGTGCGCATCACGTCCCAGTCCTCGGCCCCGAGGGCGCGGCTGGCCAGCAGCACGTCGTCGGGGATGCCGATCTTGCCCACGTCGTGGAAGCGGGCAGCCAGGGCCAGGTCGCCCAGCGCCCGGCGATCGAGGTCGCAGTGGGTGCCGACCAGGGCGGCCAGCTGGCCGACCCGGTCGCAGTGCGCGCCGGTACCGGGGTCGCGCTGGTCGAGCGCGGCGGCGAGCACGCCCAGGGCCGCGTCGTCGGCGGACGGCACGGCTGCGGAGGCGGCGGGGAGGACGAGGGACATCGGGTCAGGGGCGGCCGGGACCGTGCGGGGGGTGGCAAAGCGGAGCCGCGCAGTGAACCACCGCATGCCGACATCGACCGGCGGATTCTACCCCGTCACCGCCGGCGGCGGCCGGGGATAATGCCGGCATGCCCGCCCTCCGCCCGCCCGCCATCGCCCTGATGGGACCCACCGCGTCGGGCAAGACCGCCCTGGCGCTGGAGTGGGCCGAGCGCCTTGGCGGCGAGGTCGTCAGCGTCGACTCGGCGCTGGTCTACCGCGGCCTGGACATCGGCGCGGCCAAGCCCGACGCCGCCGAGCGCGCCCGCGTGCCGCACCACCTGCTCGACCTGCGCCAGCCCTGGCAGGCCTATTCGGCCGCGGAATTCGCCCGTGACGCGCGCGCGGCGATCGAGGCCATCGTCGCCCGTGGCCGCCTGCCGGTGCTCGCCGGCGGCACCGGGTTGTATTTCCAGGCCCTGCTGCGCGGACTCTCGCCGATGCCCGCGGCCGACCCGGCCACGCGCGCCGTGCTCGCGCGCGAGGCCGCCGAGCGCGGCTGGGCGGACATGCATCGGGAGCTGGCCGCGGTCGATCCGGTGGCCGCCGCGCGGATCAAGCCCGGCGATCCGCAGCGCATCCAGCGCGCGCTGGAGGTGTACCGGCTCAGCGGCCGCCCGATCAGCGACTGGCAGCGCGCCGCCGCGCCCGCGCCGCGGCTGCCGGTGCGGGTGCTCAAGCTGGTGATCGCGCCGGCCGATCGCGCGCGACTGCATGACCGCATCGCCGCGCGCTTCGACGCCATGCTGGCCGCGGGATTCCTCGACGAGGTGCGCGCGCTGCGGGCGTTGCCGGGACTGCGGGGCCATCCCGCGCCGCTCGGCCTGCCGGCGATCCGCGCCGTCGGCTACCGCCAGGCCTGGGAGCACCTGGACGGCGCCACCAGCGCGGACGAATTCCGCGAACGCGCCATCGCCGCGACCCGCCAGCTGGCCAAGCGCCAGTTCACCTGGCTGCGCGGCGAACTCGACGCCCTGTGGTTCGACCCCGAACGCCAGCGCGACGCCCTGGAAGCCGCCCTTGCGCGCTTCCTCGGCCCCCGCTGACCCGGCGATCGCGCCTGCCGCGCGGGGCCGGCCGTCCCCGCGACGGGACCGCCCGGAGGCGGCCAGGGGCTCGCGGATGGGGCGATTCCGGGCTCCAATCGCGGTTTCGCCGCTCCGTCCGCCCGCGGCCGGGCGGGTTGTGTACCATCGGGGCGTTGCCGCCGCCGGGGAAATGCGGGTCGGGCGACGCTGCCGGGAGAAACCGCGTGCGCGCCGGCAGCCCACAACAATAACCAAGCTGGGGAAACACCATGTCCAAGGGGCAATCCTTGCAGGATCCTTTCCTGAACGCGCTGCGGCGCGAACGCGTGCCGGTGTCGATCTACCTGGTCAACGGCATCAAGCTGCAGGGCGTGATCGAGTCGTTCGACCAGTTCGTCGTGCTGCTGCGCAATACCGTCAGCCAGATGGTCTACAAGCACGCCATTTCCACCGTGGTGCCGGCCCGCAACGTGCGCGTGGGCCCGGGCGGTGGCGTGGTCCAGGCCGCCAGCGCCGAAAGCGCGGGGGAGTCGGCGGCCGAAACCGCCTGAGCCGCGGCACACCCGGCGGTTGAAGTCGGGGCCGGCGGCCTCCATCTCCAGCGACCGAGCCAACCGCCGAGTCCCGATGCCGACCCAACTGTTCGAGCGCTCCCGCAAGGGCGAGCACGCGCTGCTGATCCAGCCCCATGCCGGGGGCGCCCCCGACGATGCCGAACTCGAGGAGTTCTCCGAACTGGCGCGTTCGGCCGGGGCCACCCTGGCCGGGGTCGTCACCGCGCGCATCGACCGGCCCAATCCGGCCACCTTGGTCGGCAGCGGCAAGCTCGAGGAGATCAAGGCCGTGTGCGAGGCCACCGGCGCCGACCTGGTGCTGGTGAACCACCCGCTCACCCCCGGCCAGGAGCGCAACCTGGAGAAGGCGCTGCAGCGGCGCGTGGTCGACCGCACCGGGCTGATCCTGGACATTTTCGCCCAGCGCGCCCGCAGCCACGAGGGCAAGCTGCAGGTCGAACTCGCCCAGCTCAGGCACATGGCCACCCGCCTGGTGCGCGGCTGGACCCACCTCGAGCGCCAGCGCGGCGGTTCGATCGGCCTGCGCGGCCCGGGCGAGACCCAGCTCGAGACCGACCGCCGGCTGCTGCAGAAGCGGGTGGACATGCTGCAGAAGCGGCTGGAGAAGGTGGAGGTGCAGCGCGCGCAGATGCGCCGCGGCCGGGTGCGCAGCGAGGTGCCGCGCGTGGCCCTGGTCGGCTACACCAACGCCGGCAAGTCGACCCTGTTCAACGCCCTGACCGGCGCCGGCGCCTATGCCGCCGACCAGCTGTTCGCCACCCTCGACCCCACCGTGCGCCGGATCGTGCTGCAGGGCCGGCCGCTGGTGCTGGCCGACACCGTGGGGTTCGTGCGCGACCTGCCGCACGAACTGGTGGCCGCGTTCCGCTCGACCCTGAGCGAGGCGCGCGAGGCCGACCTGCTGCTACACGTGATCGACGCCGCCGACCCGCAGCGCGACGAGCGCATCGGCCAGGTGGACGCGGTCCTGGCCGAGATCGGCGCCGGCGAGATTCCGCAGCTGCTGGTCTACAACAAGATCGACCGGATCCCCGGGGCCGCGCCGCGTCGCGACCTGCCCGAGCCCCTCGCCGCGGGCGCGGAGGGCGGCGGGGTGCCCGGCGGCACCGTGGCCCTGGCCCGCGAACGGGTCTGGATCTCGGCCCGCGACGGGCTCGGCCTGGACCTGCTTCGCGACGCGCTCGGCGCGCGCCTGGCCCGGGGCCGGGTCGTGGGCGAGCTGTCGCTGCCGACCGACGCCGGCCGGTTGCGCGCGCGCCTGCACGCGCTCGACGCGGTCCGCGGCGAATCCCATGACGAGCACGGCTGGACCCTGCGCGTGGATCTGTCGCAGGCCGACGCCGCGCGCCTGGCCCGGTTGCCCGGTGGCGCGGCGCTGCAGCCGCTGCTGCCGGAAGCAGCGGCGGACACCCTGTAAACTAGCCGTCCCGCCGCCCGCGGAACACGCCGGGCCATGGCCGCGCCCCATGCGCGCCCATGGCCGGCCACCGCGCCGCGACGGGGCCGACGCACCGGCGGGACGGCCCGCGGTGCGCCCATCCAGACTGGAGCAGGCATGGCCTGGAACATCCCCGGCAAGAACAACGACAACCGCCCCGGCAACCAGGGCGGCCGCAACCCCTGGCCGCCGCGTCGCCGCCGCGGCAGCAACGGCCTGGGCGACATCGGCGACCGCCTGCGCGGCATCTTCGACGGTGGCGGCGGTGGCCCGCTGCGCTGGATCGCCATCGCCCTGGTGGTGTGGCTGGTCTTCAACTGCTTCGTCCTGGTCGGCGAGCAGCAACGCGGCGTGGTGCTGCGCTTCGGCGAGGTGGCGCGGGTGATGCAGCCCGGTCCCAACTTCAAGCTGCCCTGGCCGATCGAGGTGGTGGAGAAGGTCGACGCCACCAGCGTGCGCACCTTCACCAACACCCTGCCGGTGCTCACCCGCGACGAGAACATCGTCACCGTCTCGTTCAACGTGCAGTACCGGATCAGCGATCCGGAGCTGTTCCTGTTCGGCACCCAGAACGCGGTGCGCGTGCTCGAGCAGGTCTCGCAAAGCGCGGTGCGCGAGCAGATCGGCCGCGCCGACCTGGATACCGCGCTCAACGCCCGCGGCCCGCTGTCGGTGGCCGCCTCGACTGCGCTGCAGGCCTCGCTCGACGCCTACCGCACCGGCCTGGTGGTCACCGAACTCAACCTGCAGGACGCGCGCCCGCCGGAGGAGGTCAAGCCGGCCTTCGACGAGGTCAACAGCGCCCAGCAGATGAACGAGCGCCTGGTCAACGAGGCCCGTGCCTATGCCGCGCGCGTGGTGCCGGAGGCGCGCGGCGATTCGCAGCGCCTGCGCACCACCGCCGAGGGCTACAAGACCGCGGTCGTGGCCCGCGCCACGGGTGACGCCGAGCGCTTCTCGATGCTGGTCGACGCCTACCGGCAGGCGCCCGAAGTCACCCGCAAGCGCCTGTGGCTGGAGACCGTCGAGCAGGTGCTGGCCGAGAACCGCAAGGTGGTCGGCGGCGACGGTCGCCAGCTGATCTACGTGCCCATGACGCAACCGTCCGGCGAGTCGGGCACCCGCCGCGACGACAACCAGCCGCCGGTGCTGCCGCAGGAGGTGGTGGTGCCCCCGGCCGGCTCCGGTGCGGACGCCGGACTGCCGCGGCCGTCCCGTGGTTCGCGCCCCGAAGGAGGCAGCCGATGAGATCCAATCTGGTCATCCCCGCGGTCCTGGTGGCGGTGCTGCTGCTGCTCGGCTCGGTGTTCGTGGTGCGCGAAGGCCAGACTGCGCTGGTGCTCAACCTCGGCCGCGTGGCCCGCACCGACCTGCAGCCGGGGCTGCACTTCAAGATCCCGCTGGTGGAGACGGCGCGCGTGTTCGACCGCCGCTTCTACGCCTCGGAGTTCTCGCCCGAGCGCTATCTCACCTCCGAACGCAAGGACGTGAGCGTGGACTTCGTGGCGATCGGCGTGATCAGCGACGTGGCCGACTTCTACCGCGCGACCGGCGGCAACATGGACGTGGCCAACGACCGCCTGGCGCCGATCATCAAGGACTCGATGCGCAACGAGATCAATGCCCGCACCCTGCAGCAGCTGGTCTCGGGCGAGCGCGCGGAGATCATCGCCAGGCAGCTCGAGGGCATCAACGAGGCCGCCGCCACCCTGGGCATGCGGGTGATCGACATCCGCCTCAAGCAGATCGACCTGCCCACCGACAGCGACGTGATCTCGCAGGTCTATGACCGCATGCGCGCCGAGCGCCGCCAGGTGGCCAGTCGCCTGCGCGCCGAGGGCGAGGAGCAGGCCCGGATCATCCGCGCCGAAGCCGACCGCGAGCGCACCGTGCTGCTGGCCGAGGCCGAGCGCGACGCGCAGCGGCTGCGCGGCGAGGGCGACGCAGAGGCCACCCGCATCTACGGCGAGGCCGCGCAGCGCGACCCTGCGTTCTACGCCTTCCAGCGCAGCCTTGAGGCGTACCGCAACGCGTTCGAGAACGGCGATGGGGTGATCGTGCTCGAGCGCAACGACCCGTTCCTGCAGTACATGCGCAGCGACCGCTGAGGCGGTCGCTGCGCCGGCCGCGCCCGGCCCGGGGCGGAGTGCGCCGCGCCCGGGCGCAGGCCCCGGCCCCCGTGCCCCACATCCGCCAACCAGGACCTCCCGACCCGTGAAAGACCTCTGGGCCGCCCTCTGCCTCGTCGCCGTCCTTGAAGGCCTGATGCTGTTCGTCGCCCCCGGCGGCTGGAAACGCGCCGCCGAGCAGATGCTGGCGCTGCCCGACGCCCAGATCCGCCGCATCGGCGCGGTGGTGCTGGCCCTGGGCCTGGTGGCGCTGTACTTCGTGCGCGGCTGACCGCCGGCACTGGCCCCGGGGCGGGGAAACCCGGATAATGCACAAAAGCCGGAGGGGCCCGATCCACGCGAGACGGTCCCCCGGCTTTTTCCATGCCTGCACCCCCGGCCGCGGCGTCGCGGGGGCGGGTGGGACCACCGGCGGGCGCCGCCGGGGGCAGTCACGTGGTCGCGGCGGAAGCCGCTCCTGCAGGAGCCTTGCGGAAATGGGACAGTCGGTCGTCGTGTTGGGTGCCCAGTGGGGCGACGAGGGCAAGGGCAAGATCGTCGATCTGCTCACCGAGGAAGTGGGCGCGGTGGCGCGCTTCCAGGGCGGCCACAATGCTGGCCACACCTTGGTGATCGGCGGCCACAAGACCGTGCTGCACCTGATCCCCTCCGGCATCCTGCGCCCGGACGCGCTGTGCCTGATCGGCAACGGCGTGGTGCTCAGCCCCGCGGCGCTGCGCAAGGAGATCGACGAACTCGAGTCCAACGGCGTCGAGGTGCGCTCGCGGCTGAAGATCAGCCCGGCCACGCCGCTGATCATGCCGTACCACATCGCCCTCGACCAGGCGCGCGAGAAGGCCGCCGGCGGCAAGGCGATCGGCACCACCGGCCGCGGCATCGGCCCGGCCTACGAGGACAAGGTGGCGCGCCGCGGCATCCGCATCGCCGACCTGCACTACCCGGAGCAGCTGGCCGAGAAGCTGCGCGCCGCGCTCGACTACCACAACTTCGTGCTGACCAGTTACCTGGGCGTCGACGCGGTCGACTACCAGGCCACGCTTGACGAGGCGCTGGCCTTCGGCGAGTACATCGAGCCGATGAAGTACGACGTCGCCGGCCTGCTGCACGAGCTGCGCAAGGCGGGCAAGCGGGTGCTGTTCGAGGGCGCGCAGGGCGCGCTGCTCGACATCGACCACGGCACCTATCCCTACGTCACCAGCTCCAACACTACGGTCGGCGGCGCGCTCGCCGGCACCGGCGTGGGCGCGGACGCGATCGACTACGTGCTCGGCATCGCCAAGGCCTACGCCACCCGCGTGGGCGGCGGCCCGTTCCCGACCGAACTCGACGACGAGGTGGGCCAGGGCCTGCGCGACCGCGGCCAGGAGTACGGTGCCTCCACCGGTCGCCCGCGCCGCTGCGGCTGGATGGACATCGTCGCGCTCAAGCGCGCGGTGGCGATCAACGGCATCACCGGCCTGTGCATCACCAAGCTCGACGTGCTCGACGGCATGGACAAGCTCAAGGTGTGCATCGCCTACGAGTACCGCGGCAAGCGCACCGAGTACGCGCCGCTGGATGCCGCCGGCTGGGAGGAGATCACCCCGGTCTACCTCGAGTTTCCGGGCTGGGAGGAGACCACCCACGGCGTCACCGAGTGGGACGACCTGCCGCCCGCCGCTCGCGCCTACCTGCGCGCGCTGGAGGAGCTGGCCGGCTGCCCGCTGGCGATCGTGAGCACCGGCCCCGACCGCGACCACACCATCGTCCTGCAGGACCCGTTCGCCTGAGGCCACCGCCGGCGGCGGCAGGCGCCGGCGCCCCGGCCGGGCGGGGACGTTGCCCGGCTGCGCCTGACGCCGGCCGCCCCGGGCCGGCACCGGCCCGGCCGGCTCACGCGCCCACCACGGGGCGGCTGGTCCACTGGCGGCCGTGCCGACCCCCGCGCCTTCCCCCGCTGCCGCGTCCTCGCTCGAGGCCCGTGCGCGCGCACGCCTGGCCGACGTCCTGCCGTTGCCCGGCCACGGCGCGACGCTCGCCCGCTGGCGCGCGCTGGCCGCGATCGGCGGGCAGGACCTGGCCCTGGCCAAGGTGCTCGAGGCGCACCACGACGCCGTGGCCATCCTGGCCCAACTCGAGGCGCCACCGCCGCCGGCCGGCACGCTGCTCGCGGTGTGGGCAGCCGAAGGCCCGGACTCGACCGTCGTGGTGCGCGAAGGGCCCGGCGGGCCGCGCATGACCGGGCGCAAGCCCTGGTGTTCGGGCGCGCGCTTCGTCGATGCCGCCCTGCTCACCGCCGGCGAGGGGCAGGCGCGCCAGCTGGTGCTCGTGGCGCTGCGCCAACCGGGCGTGCGCGTGCCACCGTCGGACTGGGAAGCGGTGGGCATGGCCAAGATCGAGAGCGGCCCGGTGGAATTCGAGGCGGTGCCGTGCCGGCGCATCGGCGCGCCCGGCGCCTATCTCGACCGCCCCGGTTTCTGGCACGGCGGCGCCGGCGTAGCCGCCTGCTGGCTGGGCGCGGCGATCGCGATCGCGCAGCGCATGGCCGATCCCGCGCGGGTCGAGCGCGACCCGCACCTGGCCGCGGGGCTCGGTCGCACCGACATGGCGCTCGCTGCCGCGTCCGCGCTGCTGCGTGAACTGGCCGCGCGCGTGGATGCCGCGCCCGGCGAGCCGCATGTGCGCGAGGTGGTGCGCCTGCGCTCGGTGGTCGAGCGCGCCTGCCACGAGGTGCTCGACGCCGCCGCGCGCGGGATGGGACCCGGGCCGCTGTGCCGCGACCGCGAGCACGCCCGACGCTGCGCGGACCTGGCGGTGTTCGTGCGCCAGAGCCATGCCGACCGCGACTGGGCGGCGCTTGGCCGGCAGGTGGCCATGCTGGAGGCACCGGCGCGATGGCCGCTGTAACCCTTCCGCGCGTCGTCGGTGACGGCCGCCGGGAATCCGAATGGCGCCGCTCGCGCTGGCTCGCCGCATTGCCCACGCGTACCGCGGCCGAACTGCTGCTGGGGTGGCAGCGGCTGGTGCTGCTCTCGCCGCATCCCGACGACGAGACCCTGGCCTGCGGCGGCCTGCTGCGCGCGGCGGGCGCGATGGGGCTCGACGTGCAGCTGGTTTCGGTGACCGATGGCGAGGCCTGCTACCCGGGCGACCCGGGCTGGACGCCGGAGCGCCTGCGCCAGGTGCGCCGCAGCGAGGTGGCGCATGCACTGGCCGCACTGGGCGTGCACGCGCAGGTGCACCGGACCGGCCTGCCCGATGGCGGCGTCGCCCGCCACCGCGGCGAACTCGAACGCGCCCTGCGCGCGCTGCTGCGCCGCGGCGACCTGGTGCTGGCGCCCTGGGAGCACGATGGCCATCCCGACCACGACGCCGTCGGCCGCGCCGCGCTCGCCGCCACCGCGGCGCTTCCGGGCCTACGGCTGCTGCGCTACCCGGTCTGGGCCTGGCACTGGCTGCCCCCCGACGCCTCGCCGCCGCCGTTCGCGGCGATCCGCATGCCGCTGCCGCCGGCCACGCTCGCGCGCAAGCGGCGCGCCATCGCCTGTTTCGCCTCGCAGCTCGATCGCGGAGGTCCCGGCGCGCCCGCGCCCATCCTGCCGCCGCACGTGGTCGAGCGCTTCGACCGTCCGTTCGAGGTGTACCTGCGATGACCCTGGCGCGTTACTTCGAACAGGTGTGGCAGCAGGGCGACGACCCGTTCGGCTACCGCAGCCGCTGGTACGAAGCCCGCAAGCGCGACCTGCTGCTGGCCACGCTGCCGCGACCGCTGTTCGAACGCGGCTGGGAAATCGGCTGCGCCAACGGCGAACTCACCCGCGAGCTGGCCGGGCGCTGCCGGGCCCTGCTCGGCACCGACCTCAACCCCCGCGCGGTGGCGGTGGCGCGCGAGCGCTGCACCGGCCTGCGCCATGTCGAACTGCGCTGCATGGAACATCCGCGCGAATGGCCCGACGGCCGGTTCGACCTGGTCGTGGTCGGAGAGATGGGCTACTACCTCGACGACACGGCGCTCAAGGCTTTCGCCAACCGGATCGAGACATCGCTCGAACGCAACGGCGTGCTGCTCGCCTGCCACTGGCGCCACGGCTTCGACGCGCGTCGGAGCGACACCGTGGGCGTGCACGCGCGCCTGGCCGCGATCCCCGGCCTGCACCGTATCGCCCACTACCGCGACGGCGACTTCCTGCTCGACTGCTGGAGCGGCGACGCCACCTCGGTGGGCCAGCGCGAGGGCCTGCGGTGATCGGCGTGCTGGTGCCTGCGCACGACGAGCAGGCGCTGATCGCCGGCTGCCTGCGTTCGATCCTGGTCGCCGCTCGCGCGCCAGGGTTGCGCGGCGAGCCGGTGCAGGTGGTGGTCGCGCTCGACGCGTGCAGCGACGGCACCGCCGACATCTGCGCCGCGATGGGCGTGCGCACCGTGTCGCTGGACGCGCGCTGCGTCGGCCGGGCGCGCGCCGCCGCGGCGGCGCTGCTGCTGGAGCAAGGCGCGCGCTGGCTTGCCTCCACCGATGCCGACAGCCAAGTGCCGCCCGACTGGCTCGCCGCGCAGCTCGCCTGCGGCGCCGACGCCTTCTTCGGTACCGTGCGCGTCACCGACTGGCTCGACTTCGCCCCGCGCGTGCGCGACGCCTTCCACGCCGGCGAACACCACGTCGACGGCCACCCGCACGTGCACGGCGCCAACCTCGGCGTGGCCGCGCACGCCTATCGCGCGGTCGGCGGCTTCCCGCCGCTGCCGGCCCACGAGGATCGCGCCCTGCGCGACCCCCTCGACCGCGCCGGCTTCGCCGTCGCCCGCCACGCGGAACCGGCCGTCACCACCAGCGCCCGACGCGACGCCCGCGCCCGCCACGGCTTCGGCGACTACCTGATGTCGCTCGAAGCGGCGGCCTGATCCCCGGGCATTCGCCCCCTCCCCGCAGCGTCCTCCACTTCCTCCCCGGCTGGCGGGGGAGGGGCGGGGCGTTTGGCCCGTCGGGGAGAAGGGCGCTGCCGGCCTTTCGCACCCGCGACTGGCCCGCGCCCTGTCCGGCGTGCACGCGGGCCCGGCCGAACGCTGGCCGCTGGGGCGACCGGCGCAAGAGGCCGGCATGTCGCGCAGCACCTTCGCCTTCCACGCAGTAGTCGCACCACGTCCGCCGACCAGGTCCTGCACAGGCGCCTGGGCCGCGCCGCCGCGCGCCTGCGCAGGGGCAGGGCGGCCACGGCCGTGGCGCCGGTGTCGGGGTTGGCGGACATGGCCGCGCTGTCGAAGGCGTTCCCGAGGCGGTCCGGGGTGTCGCCGAGGGGATGGATGCGGGAGGGAAGCTGGCGCCGACGTCCCAAGGACCGCGAGACCAGGGCCGGCCGTCCCAGCTTTGCGACGCGGCCGGGGCAACATTCCGGCATCCACAGGGGAGAACCGCATGAGCCACGACATCCAGCCACTCGCGCGCGTAGTGGACGCGATCGCCTTCGCCGCCCACGCCCACCGCGCCCAGCGCCGCAAGGACGCCGACGCCACGCCCTACATCAACCACCCGGTCGCCCTGGTGCGCATCCTCGCCGTCGAGGCCGGCATCGACGACCCCGACGTCCTGTGCGCCGCCGCCCTGCACGACTACCTCGAGGACTGCTGCGGCCGCGACGGCCAGCCCAGCCTCGAGGAGGGCCGCCGCCAGCTGCGCGACTGGACCGCCCAGATTTTCATAGACACTCATCGGCCGCTTTGCGCGTAGCGCCTTTCGAACTCTACCGGTGAGACATCGCCAGCGGAACCATGCCGACGAACCGGGTTGTAGAACATCTCGATGTAGTCGAACACGTCCGAGGCCGCCGCGGCCCTGGTCGGGTAGATCCGCCGCTTGATCCGCTCCTTTTTCAGGACGCTGAAGAAGCTCTCGGCCACCGCGTTGTCGTGGCAGTTCCCGCGGCGGCTCATGCTCGGCACCATCCGGTGCACCTTCAGGAACGATTGCCAGTCGCTGCTGGTGAACTGGCTGCCCTGGTCGGAGTGCACCATGACGCCCGGTCCCGGCTTGCGCCGCCATGCCGCCGCCACCAGGGCCTGCAGCACCAGGTCGCTGGTCATCGTCGGCGCCGTGGCCCAACCCACGATCTGCCGCGAGTACAGGTCCATCACCGCCGCCAGGAACAGCCAGCCCTCGTAGGTGCGGATGTAGGTGATGTCGGTGACCCAGACCTTGTTCCGCGCGTCGGGGGCGAAGTCGCGGTTGAGCACGTTGTCGACCGCACCCACCGGGCCACCGCGATGTCGCGGCTTGCTCCCGTAGCCGACCTGCGCCCGCAGACCCTCGGCCTTCATCAGCCGCTGCACGCGGTGGCGGCTGCAGGTCTCGCCCGCTTCGCGCAGGTCAAGCGTGATCTTGACTCTGGACCGACCAGCCTTTTGTAGACACCCGAAGGCCATAATTCATGGCTACAGCAGAGGTGTTCATGAGCAGCAAGCGATACACGGATGAGTTCAGGGCCGAGGCGGTGAAGCAGGTGCTCGAGCGCGGCTTCACGGTGGTGGACGTGGCCGCGCGCATCGGAATCCCCAAGCACACGCTGTACGACTGGGTGCAGAAGGCGAAGAAGGCCGGCAGGCCGGCCGCAGGTTCCGCGCCGGCGGGGACTGACTCGGCTGAAATGCGGCGCCTCAAGGCTGAGCTCCGGCGCGTGACCGAGGAGCGCGACACGTTCATTTGCGGTGCCCTGGCTGCGCTCGCGCAGTTCCACCGACGCGCACGCCTGGGGCGAAATGCGACTCTCCTTCGCGATGCCGTATGTCGGGACTCAAGCAGCCCCAAGCCGATCCAACGGGATCCGCAAATACCGCACCCCATTCCCCTCCGCCGGCGGCAGCGCCCCGCCGCGGATGTTCACCTGCAGCGCCGGCAGCAGCAGCTTGGGCACCGGCAGGCTGGCGTCGCGGTTGGTGCGCAGGTGGACGTAGGCGTCCTCGTCGACGTCGCCGGCCAGGTGGACGTTGCTGGCGCGCTCTTCGGCCACGGTGGTGGCGGGGGTGGCGTCGCGGCCGGCGGGCGGGTAGTCGTGGCAGAGGTAGAGGCGGGTATAGGCGGGCAGGTCGAGCAGGCGGCGCAGGGAGCGGTAGAGGGTGGCGGCGTCGCCGCCCGGGAAGTCGGCGCGGGCGGTGCCGGTGTCGGGGGCGAACAGGGTGTCGCCGACGAAGGCGGCATCGCCGACCACGTAGGTGATGCTGTCCTCGGTGTGGCCGGGGGTGGCGATCACGCGGGCGTCGAGCGTGCCGATGCGGAATTCATCGCCGTCGGCGAACAGGCGGTCGAACTGGCGGCCGTCGACCGGGAAGTCCGGTTCGAGGTTGAAGATCTCCTTGAAGCGCGCCTGCACGCCGGTGATGCCGCGGCCGATGGCCACCTTGGCGCCGGTCTGCTCGCGCAGCCAGGCGGCGGCGGACATGTGGTCGGCGTGGGCGTGGGTCTCGAGGATCCACTCGACCGCCAGGCTGTGCGCGTGGGCGGCGTCGAGCAGCCTGCGCGCCGAGTCGTACGCGATGCGGGCGCTGGCCGGCTCGAAGTCCATCACCGGGTCGATGATCGCGGCGTGGCCGCCGTCGTGGTCGTAGACCAGATGCGAGAAGGTGCCGGTGGCGGGATCGTGGAAGCTTTCGACCTGTGGGTTCATGGCGGGGCCTGCGTGGGTCGGTGGCGGCGGTGCGGGCGCAGCCGTCGCGTGTGCATCCCGGCCGTGGCCGGGTGTCCGGTCCGTTCCCTGGGCCTGCTTCCTGCGCTGGAGCCGGCGTTCGCGGCTCGCCGGGGGCTTCCACGGCCGGTCGCCCGGGGCCGGCCCTTGCCGCGGAGTATAGGCGCGGGGCCCGGGCGCGCCGCGGCGTTCCCGCCGTCGATCGGCGGGCGTAGCGTGAGGCCCTGGTCTGCAAGAATGGGCCGGCGGCAACGACCCCGGCGGCCTTGGGCGGGGAAGTGGCGCGCCTGCTTTCACGCCGTCGTGACTGCGTTCTGCTGGAGTTGCCGGCAGCCACCGGTCGACCCCGGAGAGATGCCATGATGCCCCCCGATCCCACTCCGCCCGGCGAGGCCCCACCCGGCCTCCGCACCTCCATTCTCGCGCCGGTCTTCGTTCCCACCGCGGTCGTGGTGCTGGCGCTGGTGGCGCTGTCGTTCGCGGCACCGGACACGTCGGCGGCGCTGTTCGGGCGGGCGCAGGCCTGGGTGGCGGACGAGGCGGGGTGGTTCACCATCCTGGCGGTGGCGGGGTTCCTGGTGTTCGTGGTGGGACTGGGGGCGAGCGGGCTGGGGCGGATCCGGCTGGGGCCGGACCACAGCCGGCCCGACTACAGCTATCCCACCTGGTTCGCGATGCTGTTCGCGGCGGGGATGGGCATCGGGCTGATGTTCTTCGGCGTGGCCGAGCCGATCATCCATTTCGCCGATCCGCCGGTGGGCGATGCGATGACGGTGGCGGCGGCGCGGCAGGCGATGCGGATCACCTTCTTCCACTGGGGCATCCATGCGTGGGCGGTCTACGCGGTGGTGGCGCTGTCGCTGGCCTATTTCTCCTACCGGCACGGGCTGCCGCTGCGGATCCGCTCGGCGCTGTACCCGCTGGTCGGCGAGCGCATCCATGGCGGCATCGGCCACGCGGTCGACACCTTCGCGGTGCTGGGCACGATCTTCGGCCTGGCCACGTCGCTGGGGCTGGGCGTCATCCAGATCAACTCGGGGCTGAGCTACCTGTTCCAGACGCCGGTGGGCGTGGGGGTTCAGGTGCTGCTGATCGTGGTGATCACGCTGATGGCCACCGGCTCGGTGTTCTCGGGCCTGGACCGCGGGATCCGGCGGCTGTCGGAACTGAACATGGTGCTGGCGCTGGCGCTGATGGGCTTCGTGCTGCTGGCCGGTCCCACCGTGCACCTGCTGCAGGCGCTGGTGCAGAACACCGGGATGTACCTCTCGAACATCTTCTCGATGACGTTCAACCTCTATGCCTACCAGCCCAGCGGCTGGCTCGGTGGCTGGACCCTGTTCTACTGGGGCTGGTGGGTGGCGTGGTCGCCGTTCGTGGGCATGTTCATCGCCCGGATCTCGCGCGGGCGCACGGTGCGCGAGTTCGTGGTCGGCGTGCTGCTGGTGCCGCTGGGCTTCACCTTCCTGTGGATGACGGTGTACGGCAACAGCGCGCTGTACCAGGTGATGGGCGAGCTGGCGAGCGCTGGCACGTCGCGCCTGGTCGAGGCGGTGCGCGCCGACACCTCGGTAGCGCTGTTCCAGTTCCTCGAGTCGTATCCGCTGGCCACGGTCACGTCGGCGGTCGCCACATTGCTGGTGGTGGTGTTCTTCGTCACGTCGGCCGACTCGGGCGCGCTGGTGATCGACATGCTCTCGTCCAGGGACGACCGGGAGTCGCCGGTGTGGCAACGGATCTTCTGGTCGCTCACCGTGGGCGCGGTGGCCATCGCCCTGTTGCTGGCCGGCGGGCTGGAGGCGCTGCAGGCGGCCACGATCGCCAGCGCGCTGCCGTTCACCGTGGTCATGCTGCTGATGTGCTGGGGCCTGCTGCGGGCGCTGCGGATGGATGCGGCGCGACGCCTGACCCTGCGCAGCGCGCGGGTGGCGCCCCTGGCCGGTGGCGTGGGCGACTGGAAGACGCGCTTGCGCACGCTGATGCAGCATCCCACGCGCCCGCAGGTGATGCGGTACCTTCGCGAGACGGTGCGGCCCGCGCTCGAGGCGGTGGCGGCGGAGCTGCGGCTGCAGGGGCTGGAGGTGCACGTGGGCGAAGGCGAGCACGGCGGCCCCTGGCTGCGCGTGGGCCATGGCGAGGAGATGGACTTCTTCTACGGCGTGCGCCCCGTGGCCTACGAACCGGCCGAATTCATGCTCGCCGACCCGCGCCGCCGGCCGCGCGAGGACGAGCAGCCCTTTCGCGCCGAAGTGCACCTGCGCGAGGGTGGGCAGGACTACGACGTGATGGGCTGGAGCCGCGACGAACTGATCCACGACGTGCTGGACCAGTACGGGCGCCACCTCCACTTCCTCAACGCCGTGCGTTGAGCGCAGCAGCGCGCGGCAACCAGCCCCTGGTAGGAGCGGCTTCAGCCGCGACCCGCACGTTCGGAGATCCCGGTCGCGGCTGAAGCCGCTCCTACAGGCGTGGGGTGGATGTCCACGGTGGGACGCAACACGGCGGCGGCCACGCGCGGCGCGCCTGGGCGCGCGCCGGTTGCGTTGTGAGGCGACCGTCCGCGTCGCGGGCGGGCGGACGCGTCGCGGCCGTGCAGGCTCAGCCTGTGAGACGGGCCGCCACGACACTGGCCCGCCCATCCAGGGCAGGTCCATCGATGAACGCCATCGTCCACGCCAGGCCGCTGCCTGCGCCCGCGCCGTCGGGCGGCCAGCTGGCGCGCCGGCTCGCCGACCGCTATTCGGACCGGGTCACCGGGCAGTTCACCATCCCCGGCCGGGCGCCCGACCTGCGGCCGCTGCCGCGCGAGCTGCCGCCGGCGCTGGCCGCGGCGCTGCAGGCGCGCGGGATCCGCTCGCTGTACGCGCACCAGGCGCGGGCCTGGGAGGCGGCGCGGGCGGGGCGGCACGTGGTGGTGGCCACGCCCACGGCCTCGGGCAAGTCGCTGTGCTACACCCTGCCGGTGGTCAGCGCGGCGCTGGAGCAGGGCGCCAAGGCGCTGTACCTGTTCCCGACCAAGGCGCTGGCGCAGGACCAGGTGGCCGAGCTGCTCGAGCTCAACAAGGCCGGCGACCTCGGCCTGCGCGCGGCCACCTTCGACGGCGACACGCCGGGCGATGCGCGCCAGGCGATCCGCCTGCACGGCGACGTGGTGGTCAGCAACCCGGACATGCTCCACCAGGCGATCCTGCCGCACCACACCAAGTGGGCGCGGTTCTTCGAGAACCTGCGCTACGTGGTGATCGACGAGGTGCACACCTACCGCGGCGTGTTCGGCTCGCACGTGGCGAACGTGATCCGGCGGCTCAAGCGGGTATGCGCGTTCTACGGCGCGAGGCCGCAGTTCATCCTGTGCTCGGCCACGATCGGCAACGCGGCCGGACACGCCGCGGCATTGATCGAGGACGCGGTGGAGGCGATCACCGAGAGCGGCGCGCCCAGCGGCGACAAGCACATCCTGCTGTGGAACCCGCCGGTGGTGAACCCGGACCTGGGCATCCGCGCCTCGGCGCGCTCGCAGGCCAACCGGATCGCGCGGATGGCGATCAAGGCCGGGCTCAAGACGATGGTGTTCTGCCAGTCGCGGCTGATGGTGGAGGTGCTGACCAAGTACCTCAAGGAGGTGTTCGACAGCGATCCGCGCAAGCCGCGCCGGATCCGCGCCTACCGCGGCGGCTACCTGCCCACCGAGCGGCGCGAGGTGGAGCGCGAGATGCGCTCGGGCCGCGTGGACGGCATCGTCAGCACCTCGGCGCTGGAGCTGGGCGTGGACATCGGCAGCCTGGACGTGGTGGTGCTCAACGGCTACCCGGGCTCGATCGCGCAGACCTGGCAGCGCTTCGGCCGCGCCGGGCGCCGCCAGCAGCCTTCGATCGGGGTGCTGGTGGCGAGCAGCCTGCCGCTCGACCAGTACGTGGTGCGGCATCCGGAGTTCTTCGCCAGTGCCACGCCCGAGCAGGCGCGCATCGCGCCCGACCAGCCGCTGATCCTGATGGACCACATCCGCTGCGCCGCGTTCGAACTGCCGTTCGTGGAGGGCGACATGTTCGGGCCGGTGGAGCCCGGGCCGTGGCTGGAGGTGCTGGCCGAGAGCGGCGTGCTGCACCAGGAAGGCGGGCGCTGGGAGTGGATCGCCGACAGCTATCCGGCGCAGGCGGTGAACCTGCGCTCGGTGGCCGACGGCAACTTCGTGGTGGTGGACCGCACCGACTCGCGCCAGGCGATCATCGCCGAGGTCGATTACTCGGCCGCCGCGCTCACCCTGTACGAGGGCGCGATCCACATGGTCCAGTCCGAGCCCTACCAGGTCGAGCGCCTGGACTGGGAGGGGCGCAAGGCCTACGTGCGCAGGACCCACGTCGACTACTACACCGACGCCATCGACTACACCAGGCTCAAGGTGCTCGACGAGGCCGAGGGCGCGCCGGCGGGGCAGGGCAGCGCGCACCACGGCGAGGTGCACGTACTGCGGCGGGTGTCGGGCTACAAGAAGATCCGCTTCCACACCCACGAGAACATCGGCTACGGGCCGGTGAACCTGCCGGACCAGGAGCTGCACACCACCGCCTGCTGGTGGCAGCTGCCGCAGCACGTGCTCGAAGCGCGCTTCGCCTCGCGCCAGGAGGCGCTGGACGGGTTCCTGTCGGCGGCCTACGCGCTGCACCTGGTGGCGATGGTGTCGGTGATGGCCGAGGGGCGCGACCTGCAGAAGGCCGTGGGCAGCGGCGACGGCGCCTGGTTCGCCACCGCCGACCAGGGCGGGCGCGGCCAGCTGCGCTCGGGCGACAGCGGCGAGGCGCTGGCGGATCCCACGCGCGGGTTCACGCCGACGCTGTTCCTCTACGACAACTACCCGGGCGGCGTCGGGCTGTCGCTGCCGCTGTTCGAGCGGCGCGAGGACCTGCGCCGGCAGGCGCTCGAGCTCATCCGCGCGTGTCCCTGCGCGCACGGCTGCCCGGCCTGCGTCGGCCCGGTGCTGGCCTCGAGCGAGGTGGACGGCAGCTCGGTCAAGGAGGCCGGGACCAGGGTGCTGGAACTGCTGGGGGAGGCGGCTTGAGCGCGCTGGCGAACCGGTTGGCGGGATTGCGGCGACAGGCGGGCGCAGCGTCGATGGCGCCGGCTGGTGCCGCGGTGCCGTCCAGTCCTCCGCCAGCGCCGCCGATGCCGCAGCCTGCGTCGGCTTCCGACCAGCTGGCGCAGCTGCGCAAGCTGCTCGGGCTGCGTCCGGCCGCGCCGGCGGTCGTGCGCAGCCTCGATCGCCGGCTCGACGGCGCGGAGCTGGCGCCGGGCCTGCGCTGCATCGAGACCTGGGTCCCGTTCGAGCGGCTGCCGGAGCGGCTGGACCTGTCCGCGCTGGGCATGGACGCTGTCGAGACCCGGCGCATCCTCGCCTTCGACACCGAGACCACGGGCCTGGCCGGTGGCACCGGCACGCGCGCCTTCATGATCGGCGCCAGCGACTGGCGCGATGGCGGCCTGCGCATCCGCCAGCTGTTGATGACCACGATGGGCGCCGAGCAGGCGATGCTGCGCGAGTTCGCCGCGTGGCTGGAACCGGGCACGGTGCTTCTGT
This sequence comes from Luteimonas wenzhouensis, assembly GCF_007859305.1. Taxonomy (GTDB): domain Bacteria; phylum Pseudomonadota; class Gammaproteobacteria; order Xanthomonadales; family Xanthomonadaceae; genus Luteimonas; species Luteimonas wenzhouensis. Next base: position 478,859 of record NZ_VOHE01000002.1, on the reverse strand, counting down.
CCTACAACGGCAAGTGCTACGACCGGCCGCTGTTGAGCACGCGCTACACGCTGGCGCGGCTGCCCGACCCGGTGCTCGGCCGCGAGCACATCGACCTGCTGCATCCCGTGCGCCGCCTCTACCGCGGGGTGTGGGAGAACTGCCGCCTCGCCACCGCCGAACGCCAGCTGCTGGGCGTGGTGCGCGAGGACGACCTGCCGGGCTCCCAGGCCCCGGCCGCGTGGCTGTCCTATCTGCGCGGCGGCAGCGCCGAGCGACTGCGCAAGGTGGCCGAGCACAACGCCCGCGACCTGCGCAGCCTGTGCGGCCTCCTCGTCCACTTCCACGCCCTGGCCCAGGGCGGCCCCCCGCTGCACCCCGTCCCCCGCTGACGCCCGCCGCGTGCCCCTCCCCCGGTCCGGGGAGACCGGGAGGGGCACCTGCACCGCCACCCACCCACCCTTGGCCCCTCCCCGTCCACGAGGCATCCTTCCCACACCACCCGCCCCGCCCGGAGCCCGGCATGTCCATCCACCGCCATCGCCCCTGGCGCAGCGCCGCGGCGTGGACCCTGGCGTGCCTGGCCGCCGCCAGCCACGCGCAGGACCTGGAGCCGCCGCCGGTCGAGTGGCCCGACGTTCCCGCGCACGCCACCACCGCCGACGGCTTCGCACCGCCCGGCTGGCGCGTCGAACGTGCGGTCGAAGGCCACCTCGACGAAGACGGGCGCAGCGACCTGCTGCTGGTGCTGAAGATGGACGACCCCGCCAACGTCCTCGCCCACGACGGACCGGGCCCGTCGCGCTTCGACACCAACCCGCGCATGCTGGTGGTGGCGCTCGCCGACGCCGACGGCTATCGCCGCCTGGTGGCCGACCACGCCCTGATCCCGCGCCCGCATTCGCCGGCCCATGACGACGTGCTCCCCGAGGACGCCCTCGGGATCGCGCCGAGCCGCGTGTTCAGCGTGACGCTGCATGCCTGGGCCAGCGCCGGCAGCTGGGCCAGCACCCAGCGCAGCTTCGCGTTCCGCATCCAGGACGGTTGCGCGCGCCTGGTCGGCCTCGACGAGACATCGCTGCATCGCGCCACCGGCGAGATCACGCAGCGCAGCCTCAACTTCCTCACCGGCCGCGGCTGGACCCGCACCGGCAGCATCGAGGACGACGCCGAAGGCGAACGCCGGTGGATGCGGTTGCCGCGGGACGGATTCACCTGCCTGCAGGAGGTGGGCGACGGGTTTTCGTTCGAACCCGCGCTTGCGCCATAGCGTCACGGAGCGGACTGCCGTTGCGCGGCGGCAATGACGGGTTTGCGTCACTCCTGGCTGTTGCGCGGCCACGCCGTCGCGGCCGGCAGGCGCGAGGGCACCCGGAGCGCGCCGCGCCCGCCGCCCGCGTCTGGCCTGCATGAACGGGCAGGGCGACGGCGGCGCGATGGCCCCGTCGCTGGCTGAACACGACCCGGCGCCGCCGCGCCGGCCCGGCCCCGCGGCACGCTTCTTGCCTGATTGACGCGCGTGCGATGCGTGCGACGGGGAACACGCGTTGCCGTCGTCCGATCCCCTGGAGCCACGATGTCGCGCAAGCCGGAACACGCCCCGATCCCCCCACCGTCACAGCCCGGCGCAGCGAAGAAGAAGGCGGCACCGGTCCGCGAACGCCGCAAGCGTGCTGCTTCGGTGGAGGATCCGGAGGCGCTGCGCGCCGGGCTGACGCCCGAGCAGCTGGTCACCATCGAGGCGCTGGAGATTTTCAAGTGGCGGTTGGCCTTCGTGCGCCGGCCGCTGTTCCTGGCGCCGATTCCGGTGTTGTTCGACAAGGACGACACCCGTTTCGTCGTGGTGCGCGAGGACGGCACCCTGGACGAGGAACCCACCCTGCGCCTGCGCGACTGAGCGCGCTGGCGCGTCAGCCGCCGTTGGCCGCGACCTGGCTATCCGCCGCGGGCGCCCGTCCGGCGGCCGTGCCCGCCGGTTCGGCCGGCAGCAGCGCGGCCAGGGCCAGGAAACTGCCGATGAACATGGCCAGGATCGCGTAGCCGACCGCCAGGTCCAGGCGTCGATCCCTGCGCCGGGCCGCGGAGCCCGGTTGCCTCTGGTGGTGGTCTGCTCGCATCGCCAGGCCCCGTCTGGATGGCCGTGCAGAGTGCGTCGGACCGCGTCGGCGGACCGTGAAGCCGGGCCGGGAAGCCGGGCCGGTTCGACTCCCAAGACCCCTCCGGTCCCTCCCTCGGGCGGGAGAGCGGCGCTCACGGCGCGTCAGGTCCAGACGCCCGCCCCCTCCCCCGCGCGCGGGGGAGGGCTGGGGTGGGGGCCGCTCACGGCGTCCGCCGTGGTCTTGATCACACCCCCACCGCGCTGGGGACGCCCGCTGCCCGCGCCAGGAATCGGGAATGACTTGCGGTATAAGAATGATTCCCATTTAATATGCTCCGGTCGGTCGGCCGTGCCTCGCGCCAGTGCCCGCAACGACCCGACCACGGGATCCCCAAGCCGCGACACGCCAGGGGTGAGCAGCCTTGCCACCTCCTCCACAGGAAGACCATGCCTGACACGTCCTCCGCGCGGCCCGCCGGTGCCTGTTCCCGCGTTTCCAGGGTCCGCCCCTTCCCCCCCGTTCCGTCCCGCCTGGCGACCGCAGTTCTGGTCGCCTGCCTGCCAGCCGTCGCGGCGGCGCAGGATGCCGGCCCGGCAGACGTTGCCGTCACCAGCCGCGGCGCCACCGAACTCGATGCCGTGCTCGTCGTCGCCCAGCGCGCCAGCCGGGTCAGCAACGGCGCGCTCAACCTCGACCTGGAGATCCGCGACACGCCGCAGTCGATCAGCGTGGTCGACGCCGCGCAGATGCGCCGCTTCGGCGCCGACAGCGTGAACGAGGCCCTGCGCCTGGCCACCGGCGTGCGCGTGGACGAGTGGGAGACCAACCGCACCAGCTACGGCGCGCGCGGCTTCGACATCCTCAACACCCAGGTCGATGGCGTCGGCATGCCCAACAGCTGGGGCATCGCCACCGGCGCCATCGACGCCTTCGGCTACGAGAAGGTCGAGGTGATCCGCGGCGCCAACGGCCTGCTCACCGGCGTGGGCAACGCCGCGGGCACGATCAACTACGTGCGCAAGCGTCCCACCAACGAACGCCAGGGGCTGTTCGGCCTGTCCTACGGGTCGTGGGATACGCTGCGCGCCGAGTTCGACTACTCGACGCCGTTCACCGTCGACGGCACCTGGGCCGGGCGCGTGGTCGCCGCGCACGAGGACGGCGACTCCTGGCTGCGCGCCAACCACGACCGCCGCGACTTCGTCTACGGCGTGGTCGATGGCCAGGTCGGCCGGAACGGCACGCTGGCGCTGGGCTGGTCGTACCAGCGCACCCGCTCGGACGGGATCATGTGGGGCGCGCTGGTGTTCGTGGACGCCGACGGCCGCCAGCTCGAGTGGCCCACCAGCGCCACCACCACCCAGGACTGGACGTACTGGAACACGACCACCCACACCGCCTTCATCGAGTACCAGCACCGCCTCGGCGACGACTGGCAGCTCAAGCTTGCCTACGACCATCGGCGCTTCAGCGGCGACGAGCGCATGTTCTACGCCTACGACGGCGCGGGCATGGGGCTGGAGCCCGGCACCGGACTCGGCCTGGTCGGCTACCCGTGGGGGGGCGACGACCGCGCCGTGGCGCGCCTGGGCACGGCGACGCTGGACGGTCGCTTCGAGGCCTTCGGCCGCGCGCACGAGCTGGTGGTCGGCGTGAGTGCCTCGCGCAGCAGCGACGATGGGCGCGAACGCGCGGCCGATCCCGACGCGCCGGCCTGGGGCCCGCTGCCGCCGTTCCCGTATCCCACCAGCGCGCTGCCCGAGCCGGCCTGGGGCGAACCGGTGCAGTACTCCGCGCTCAACCAGTCGCTCGAGCGCGTGTTCGGCACCACCCGCCTGGCGTTGACCGATCGGCTCAAGGCGATCCTCGGCGTCAACCACGCGCGCTACCGCCGCCATGGCCGCTCGTACGCGCTCGACTTCGACCAGTCCACCCGCCACACCAGCCCCTATGCCGGACTGACCTTCGACTTTAGCGAGCGCGTGCTCGGCTACGTGAGCTGGTCGGACATCCATCAACCGCAGGACCAGGTGGACGCGGACGACCGCTACCTCGATCCGAGCCGGGGCGTGAACGTCGAGGCCGGGATCAAGGCCGACTGGCTCGACGGCCGCCTGCTGACCACGTTCGCCGTGTTCAGGGCCGACCAGGACGGACTGGCGACGCCCACCGGCGAGTACAACGAATACGGCTCGTACGTGTACGCGCCGGTGGACGTGCGCTCCAAGGGCGTGGAACTCGAAGCGGTGGGCCGGCTCGGCGAGCACCTCGATGTCGTGTTCGGCGTCACCGCGCTGGAGCTGGACGGCCTCGACGGCGAGGACACCTATCCCTGGGTGCCGCGCCGCACGGCCAACCTGCAGCTGGCCGGGCGCGTGCCTTCCGTCCCGGCGCTGGGCTGGGGCGTGGCCGGGCGCTGGCAGTCCGGCGTGTGGAATACCGAATCGAGTGGGTTCCGCGTGCGCCAGGACGCTTACGAGGTGGTGGATGCGTTCGTGTCCTGGGAGCTGCGGCCCAACGCCACCCTGCGACTGAACGTGCGCAACCTGGGCGACCGGAAGTACATCAACACGCTGCGCTACAGCGGCTACTACGGCGCGCCCGCGAACTACACGCTGAGCTTCGACTGGAGGTTCCAGTGAGCACGCCTGCCTGCGCCCCATGAGCCACGACGAGGCCACCGCCATGTCCCGCGCCAGCCCCGCCATCGCCAGCGCCACGGGCCGCCGGCGCAGATTGCGCTTCGCCTCGCGCGTGCTGGTCGCGGTGCTTGGGGGCTACGCCTTCGCTTGGGGCGTGGTCGCGGCCGGGACGGCGCTGATGTACGCCGCGGGGATGGGCTTCCACGACGCCGAGTTCCTGTCCAGCCTGCTCGGCGTGCTGGCGCTCCTGGTGGCGTTGCTGTGGGCGTTCGCGGTGCGGCGCGAATGGCTGGCGTGGGTGGTGCTGCCGGGCGGGGGCACCGTGCTCGCAGGCGTCGCGTCGCTGGTGCAGGCGTTGCTGGCCTGAGGAGGAGGGAACATGTTCCAGGGATTCCGCCAGGCGATGGCATGGGTGCACACCTGGTTCGGCCTGGTGCTGGGTTTCGTGCTGATGGCGGCGTTCTTCTTCGGCGCGCTGTCGGTGTTCGACCGCGAGATCGACCGCTGGGCGATCCCTGCGACGCGGTTCGAGCCGCAGCCGATGCCGTCGTTCGACGCGGTGCTGCGGCCGGCGTTCGAGCGCATCCAGCCCACGCCCGAGGCGATCGAGGCGATGCGCCCGAGGGTGGACGGGCCGATGCCCGCGCAGTACGACACCGTCGGGACCTGGAGCGCCTACACCACCCACCGCGATCCGGTGCTGCAGCTGTTCGCCGGCTTCGTCGTGCCCAATGCCAGGCACGCGGGCGACCTGCTGTGGGCCGACGCCACCATCGACCCGCGCGACGGCCGGCCGCTGCCCGACGACCGGCTCAAGGTCGGCAGCGGCTTCTTCTTCCCGCTGCACTACGGGCTGACGCTGGACTGGCGGAACCTCGGCATCTGGATCGTGGGCCTGTCGGCGCTGGTGATGCTGGCCGCGCTGGCCACCGGCGTCGTGATGCACCGACACCTGTTCCGCGAGTTCTTCACCTTCCGGCCCGACCGCGCGCGGCTGCGCTCGGTGCTCGACCTGCACAACCTCACCGGCGTGGTGGCGCTGCCGTTCCACTTCTTCTTCGCGCTGACCGGACTGCTGATCTTCGCCGCGACCTACTACTTCCCGGTCGGCCATACCCAGTTGCACGAGCTGCACGACCTCAACGCGCGCCTCGAGGCCGGCCGCACCGGGCTGCCGCACGAGCGCGCCGGCGTGGCGGCCGGGCTGGCGGACGTGGACGCGATGGTGGCCGACGCGCGGCGCCGCTGGGCCGAGGACGGCAAGGCCGGCGACGTCGGCTTCCTGGTGCTGCAGCACGTGGGCGATGCCAACGGCTACGTCAGCGTGTACCGCGCGGGCACCGACCGCATCGCCCTGGTCGGCGATGGCATCCACTACCGGGCCGCGACCGGGGAGCTGATCCGCGAGGATCCCGCGCCCACCCCGGTGGAGCGGATGGCGCAGTTCCTGACCGGGCTGCACCTGCAGCACTTCCGCCACTGGCTGCTGCGCTGGCTGTACGTGCTCGGCGGACTGGCCGGCGCCGTGTGCATCGCCACCGGCTTCGTCTTCTTCGTCGAGAAGCGCAAGCGCCAGCATGCGCGCCAGGGCCGGCAGGGCGCACGCGTGGTCGATGCGCTCGCGGTGGCGGCGGTCACCGGGATGGTGCTGGCGGCCCTGGGCATCCTGGTCGCGAACCGGCTCCTGCCCGAGGACCTGCCGGCGCGCGCGACCTGGGAGCGCTGCGCCTTCTGGGGCACGTGGATGGCCGCACTGCTGCATGCGGCGTGGCGCAGCGCGCCGGTCGTGCAGGGGCTGCCCAATCCGGCCTGGCGCGAACAGGCGGCGGCGATCGCCGTGCTCGCGGTTTCGGCGGCCGTGCTCAACTGGATCACCACCGGCGACCACCTGCTGCGCACGCTGGGTGCGGGCAACGGGCCGGTGGCGGGAGTGGATCTTGCGCTGCTGGCGACGGCCGCGATCGCCGCGGCCGGCGCATGGCGATTGCGGCAGCGGGCGAGGGCGGTCGCCACGGCGCGGCGTGCGGTCGGTCCGGAGCCGCGCCATGCATGAATCCAGCGGCGCGTGGCTGCTGTTGGCCGCCGTCGCCTGCGCGCTGGCGGGGATGGGCTGGCTGGCGCTCTCGTTGCCCGCGCACGTGCAACAGGCATGGGGGCGGAATGCGCCCGCAGGCCTGCTGCGGCTGCATCGCGCGCTCGGTGCCGCGGCGGTGGCGCTTGCGCTGGTGCTGTGCCTGGGCGCCGACCACGCGAGCATCGCGGTCCTGGTGTGGGCCATGACGCTCAGCGGCGCCGCGCTCGCGGTCGCGTTCGCGCTGGCCTGGCGGCCGTGCTGGCTGCGCGCGCTTGCGCCATGGATGCGTGGGCGGGTGCGCTGACGAGGTCGAGCGTCCTGGCCAAGGTGGCAGGCGGCGGACGTTGCCCCTGCCGGTCGACAACACCACCTGCACGTCGGTGAATCCGCGCAGGAAACGCATTCAGGAAAAAGTCCGCGCGCCACACGTGCTACTCACGTCGCGGCGCGCACCTTGTCGGTCGGCCGGCATCCGCCGGACGCACGCAACGACACACCGACAGGGAGCACTTCGATGACGAACCAGAACGACGACAGGCATGCACACGGCGACGCCAACCGCGATCCGATCACCGGCACCCCGGGCGCACACCCGGTCGGCACCGGCGTGGGCGCGACCGCGGGTGGGGTGGCGGGCGCGGCGGTCGGCTCGGTCGCCGGGCCGGTGGGCACCGCGGTAGGCGCGGCGGTGGGCGCGATCGCCGGCGGGCTCGGCGGCAAGTCGATGGCCGAACGGGTGAACCCGACGGTCGAGGACGCCTATTGGCGCGAGCACTACAGCGCCGAGACCTACCACGATCCGCAGTACGGCTACGAGGACTATGCGCCGGCCTACCGCACCGGTTACGAAGGCCGCGCGCGGTTCGCCGACCGCGACTTCGAGCAGGCCGAGCCGGACCTGCGCGCCGAGTACGAGCGCGGTCGCGGTAATTCGCGCCTCGACTGGGACCGCGCACGCGACGCGACCCGCGCCGCGTGGCACCGCGTCGAGCGCGCGTTGCCGGGCGACGCGGACGGCGACGGCCGCTGAGTTGCGCCGCGCCTCGCGCGCGGCCGGGGCCCCGCGGATTGCGGGGCCCTTTTTCGTTGCCGGGGGCATGGTTCGCCCCCACCCCGGCCCTCCCCCGCTAGCGGGGGAGGGGGTGTCACGGGAGTGGAGGCGGCTGGGCCGCCCTGCTCTTTCCCCCGCATGCGGGGGAAGGCCGGGATGGGGGCCGCGTCCGACGCGAGGACTTGTGGCGCAGCGGTCGGACCTTGCCCCCACCCCAACCCTCCCCCGCGGGCGGGGGAGGGGGTGTCACGGGCGTGGAGGTGACTGGGCAGGCCCTGCTCCTTCCCCCGCATGCGGGGGAAGGCCGGGGTGGGGCGGTGTCGGACGCGAGGACTTGCGGCGCAGCGGTCGGACTTTGCCCCCACCTCAACCCTCCCCCGCGGGCGGGGGAGGGGGTCACGGGCGTGGAGGCGGCTGGGCAGGCCCTGCTCCTTCCCCCGCATGCGGGGGAAGGCCGGGATGGGGGCGGTGTCGGACGCGAGGATTTGCGGCGCAGCGGTCGGACTTTGCCCCCCACCCCAACCCTCCCCCGCGGGCGGGGGAGGGGGGCCACGGGCGTGGAGGCGGCTGGGCCGCCCTGCTCCTTCCCCCGCATGCGGGGGAAGGCCGGGATGGGGGGCAGCGTCCGACGCGAGGATCCGCAACGAAGCAACAGCACCTTGCCGCCTCTGCGTTCCACCTCGCGACAACACCCGCCGTGCGATGTTAGGGGCGATCCGCACGCCGCCCGCGCCATGCACCTGGTCCAGCTGTTCCTCCCGCTCCGCGACAACGACGGCGCCGCCTTTCCGCGGACGCTGTTCGACGCGGTACGCGCCGAGCTGACAGAGGTGTTCGGCGGCGTCACCGCCTTCGTCCGTTCGCCCGGGCTTGGGGCATGGGAGGACGACGACGGCGCGGTGCAGCGCGACGAGGTGGTGCTGCTGGAAGTGATGGCGATGCATCTGGACCACGGCTGGTGGGCGCACTACCGGTGGCAGCTGGAGCAGCGCTTCGACCAGGATGAGGTACTGGTGCGGGCGATGCAGGTCGAGCGGCTGTAGCACGGCTGCCTGGAACCTGACGCAGACGCCATGCGCCACGCGCCACGTGCCGCTGGCCATGGACAATGCGCCTCGTGCTGTTCCGCCGACCCACACATCGCCCGCTGGCTGCTGCATCATGGCGTGATGCAGACCGCGTCCCCACCCGCGATCACGCACACCGGCATCGCCCGGCAGGCCTGGCCGATCATCCTGGCCAATGCCTCGGTGCCGCTGCTGGGGCTGGTGGATACCGCGGTCATCGGCCACTACGGCAGCACCGCCGGTCTCGGGGCGCTGGCGCTCGGCGCGCTGCTGTTCAACTTCATTTACTGGAGCTTCGGCTTCCTGCGCATGGCCACCACCGGCTTCATCGCCCAGGCCGACGGTGCGGGCGACGAAGCCGAGGTGCGGGCGACGCTGGCGCGTTCGCTGCTGCTGGGGGCCGGGTTGGGGGTCTGCCTGGTGCTGGCGCAGTGGCCGCTGGCGGTGGGCTGGTTCGCGGCGATGGACGCCAGCGACCTCGTCGCCGCGCAGGGCACGGCGTACTTCCAGGCGCGGATCTGGGGGGCGCCCGCGGCACTGGCGCTGTACGCCTTCAGCGGCGCGTTGATCGGGCTGGGGCATGGCCGCACCCTGCTGCTGGTGCAGCTGCTGCTCAACGGGCTCAACGCGGTGCTCGACGTGTATTTCGCCGGCGTGCTCGGGATGGGCGCGCGCGGGATCGGACTGGGCACGGCGATTGCCGAATGGAGCACCTGCGCGGTGGCGGCGTGGGTGCTGTGGCGCATGCTGCGGGAGCGGCATGTCGACGGTGCTGCGTTCGTGCCATGGGCACGGCTGCGCGACGCCGCGCGGCTGCGGCGGATGATGGCGGCCAACGGCGACATCATGGTGCGCACGCTGTGCCTGCTCGCCGGGTTCGGCTGGTTCGCCAGCCAGGGCGCGCGGCTGGGCGACACGACCCTGGCCGCCAACCACCTGTTGCTGCAGCTGGTGTCGTTCAGCGCGTTCTTCCTCGACGGCTACGCGTTCGTGGCCGAGGCCCAGGTTGGCGCGGCGGCGGGTGCGCGCGACCGGGCGCGGCTGCAGCGCGTGGTGCGGGTGTCGAGCGAGCTGGCCGCGGCCACTGCCGTCGTGCTGGCGCTGGCGATCTGGCTGGCGGGCGGCGCGATGGTGGCGCTGCTGACCTCGCTGCCGGACGTGGCGGCCACCGCGCGGGCCTTCCTGCCCTGGACCGGGCTGTACGTGCTGTTGTCGGTCGCCGCCTTCCAGCTCGACGGCATCTTCATCGGCGCCACCTGGACGCGCGCGATGCGCAACGCGTCGATGGTCTCGCTGGCGGCGTTCGTGCTGTGCGCCTGGCCGGCGGCGGCGCTGTGGGGCAACCACGGCCTGTGGGCGGCCTTCGTGGTGTTCGTGGTGGCGCGGGCGCTGGCGCTGCTGCCCGGCTACCGCCGCCTGGCGCGGACCCTTACGCCGGCTTCCGCGCGCTGAGGAAGGTCCACAGGTCGCGGTAGGAGGGCACCAGCACGCTCTGCTCGCAGCGGTCGGTGAAATGCACGTCCACCGCCTCGCGGATCAGCGGCAGCAGTTCGCGGCGGGTGGCGCGGTCGTCGGCGTCGCGCAGGCCGTGTCCGCAGCACTGCATGCTCAACACGCCGCCGGGGCGCAGTGCGCGCGCCATGTGGGCGACGATGCCGGAGATGAAGTCGGCGCGGCTCTGGCCTTCGCGCACCGGGTCCATGGTCAGGTCGTAGATCACCGCGTCGAGGTCGCGCGCCTGCGCGATCCAGGCGAACGCGTCGCCGACCACGATGTTGGCGTGCGGACTGTCGAAGGCGTCGCCGCACAGGGCCGGCAGGTGCTCGCGGGACAGCTCCATCACCCGGCGGTCGATCTCGACCATGGTGAGCTCGGAAGGCACCGCGTCGAGCGGCGCGAACGTGCGCAGCAGCTCGTTGAGCACGCCGCCATCGCCGCCGCCGAGGATGGCCACGCGCGCCGGGCGCTCGAGCTCCAGCAGCGGGCTGGTCATGGCCACGCCGTAGGCGGTGTCGGATTCGGAGATCTGGAGGTCGTCGTCGAGGAACAGCTGGCCGCCGAAATGTGGATGGCGGGTGACCAGCACGTGCTGCAGGCCGGTATGCTCGTCGGCCAGGACGTTGGACGGGGCCGGTGCGGACGGCGCGGGATGGGGCTGGAATCCGGCGCGTTGGCCGGTCAATGCGTGCATCGGGACTCCTGGTCGATGGGATGGAACAGTCCCCATCCTCGCGGCTGGGGGCGGGGGGTGCAAGTCTTGGCCGGATCCGGATCGCTGAAGCGCCGTTTTCGCAACGATCGGGCACGCCTGCGCGGTGCGGCGGGGGTTCAGTCCTGCAGCGAGGCGCGCAGCGCGGTGGCCAGGGCGGCATCGCCGCTGACCAGGTCCTGCCAGCGCAGTTCCACTCCGCGGCGGTGGCCCTTGGGCGCGAGTTTCAGGCCCTCGCGGTCGATCCGCAGGGTGTAGGGACGGCCGTCGAGTTCCAGTTCGCGGCGCAGCGGCGCGTCCCCGAGTGGCGTGGTCATCGCAGGCGTCCGGTTGGGGGAGCCGGCATCCGGCGTCCGCGCCAGGCCGGCGCAGCGATGGCCGGCGGCTCAGGCGGCGCGGCTGCCCGGACCACGCGGCGGCAGGGTGAACGCGCGCGGCTGCGGGGCCGCGTCGGGCGCGACCGGCAGCGACGACATCAGTTCGGGCGGGTAGGCGGTGAAGCCATACTCGGCCAGCACCCTGGCGGCCTTGAGCTCGAAGGCGAAGGCATCCCCGGGCTGGCAGCGCGCGCGCAGTGCGCGGATATCGCCGCGCACCCGCTCCCAGAACCGGTCGTCGTCATCGGGCAGGGCCAGGCAGGCCTGCAGCCGGCGGGTGAATTCGTCCACGCATTCGTCCAGGATGCTGCGCGCATGCGGCGAAGCCGGAAGGGCGCGCGAGCCTGCAGCGGATGCGTGCAGTGACGCGGCTGTGGAATCTTCCATGGGGGCGGACATGGGGACTGCGTCCTTGGTTTTCAAGAGGGGAGGGCGCCGGGGCCTGGGCGACCGCGGGGAGCGCACCCACTCTGCAGTTCGCCGGGGGAGCGCGCCGTGAAGAGTGCAGGCGGGCGGGTTCAGATGGCTGAATCGTCCGCGCCCCACCAGCCCGGACACGCCGCCATGCGCGGCGACCGGCGACAATGCACAGCCGCTTGCCGCGCGAGGTTCCATTGCCACCGCATCGCCTGCTGCCGCTGATCATCGCCACCGCGCTGTTCATCGAGAACATGGACTCGACAGCGATCTCGACCTCGCTGCCGCAGATCGCTGCCGACCTGGGAGTGGAGCCGGTGGCGCTGAAGCTGGCGTTGACCGCCTACATGCTGGCGTTGGCGGTGTTCATCCCGGTCAGCGGCTGGGTGGCCGACCGGTTCGGCGCGCGACGCGTGTTCATGGCGGCGATCGGCGTGTTCCTGGTCGGCTCCCTGGGCTGCGCGGCCAGCAGCGGGCTCGGGCAACTGGTGGCCGGCCGGTTCGTGCAGGGCGTGGGCGGGGCGATGATGGTCCCGGTCGGGCGGCTGGTGCTGCTGCGCAGCGTGGAAAAGTCGGAGCTGGTGCGGGCGCTGAGCTGGCTGACCGTGCCGGCCCTGCTCGGGCCGATGCTCGGGCCGGTGGTGGGCGGCGCGATCACCACCTACACCCATTGGCGGTTGATCTTCCTGGTGAACCTGCCGATGGGCGCGCTGGGCATGTGGCTGGCATGGCGCCACATCCCCGAGCTGCGACAGGCGGTGCGGCCGCTGGATCTGCGCGGGTTCGCGCTGTCGGCCGGCGGGCTGTCGCTGGCGATGTTCGCGTTGTCGGCGATCGGCAGCGGCCTGGTGCCCGGCCTGGCGCTGGCGGCATGCGCGCTCGCCGGCACGGGGCTGATGGCGCTGTACGTGCGGCATGCGTGGCGGCATCCGCACCCGCTGCTGCGCATGGACCTGCTGCGCGTGCCGACCTACCGCATCTCGGTGCTGGGTGGTGCCCTGTTCCGCATCGGTACCGGCGCCACCCCGTTCCTGCTGCCGCTGATGCTGCAGCTCTCGTTCGGCCTCGACCCGCTCGAATCGGGCCTGGTCACCTTCACGTCCACCGCAGGAGCGATGGTGATGAAGACGGTGGCGCCGGCGATCCTGCACCGGGTGGGCTTCCGTCCCGTGCTGCTGTGGAACGGGCTTGCCGCCTCGCTGCTGCTGTGCGGGTTCGGGCTGTTCCGCGCCGACACGCCGTACGCGCTGATGGTCGGCGTGCTGCTCGCGAGCGGCTTCCTGCGGTCGCTGCAGTTCACCAGCCTCAACGCGCTCGCCTACGCCGACATCGACCAGGCGCGCATGAGCCAGGCCAGCAGCCTGGCGGCGATGGCGCAGCAGCTGGCGCTCGCGCTGGGCGTGACCCTCGGCGGCTTCGCGCTCAGCCTGGCCGGGGCGATTACCGGGCGCGGCGAGGACGCGGCGATCAACTTCACCTTCGCCTTCCTCACCGTGGGCCTGCTGTCGATGGGGTCGGCTTGGCAGATGCGCCAGCTCCGACCCGACGCCGCCGCGCAGATGGCCGGCCGCGCGCAGGCCGGCCGCGAGGTGGCCGAGCCCAAGCCCGAATCGCGGCCGCAGTCGTAGCCCCGGGCGCGCGCCCGTCACTTCGCTGAATCCGCATCACGCGGCCTGCATCCGTGCGCGTGCACGGTAGGCGCCTCGCCCTTGCAGGAACCCGCATGGCCCGCATTCCCCGCACGCCCGGCGAGGCGCCCGCGCGCGAATTCGAGCCGGCGCCCTTGCCTGTCAGCCCACGCCGCAGGCGCGACCCGCGCAAGGTGCCGCACAGCCCGCCTGCGCAGGGCGGCGTCGGCCACGATCCGCCCACCGGCCCCGAACGCGATCCCGAACTGCAGGGCCACTGACCGGCCTGCCTTCCCCACACCTCCCCAGCGACAAGGAGTCCCCCGTGTTCACCCACAACAAGCGGCTGCAGTACACCGTGCGCGTCAACGACCCCAACCCTGCCCTGGCCAACCTGCTGCTCGAGCAGTTCGGCGGCCCGCAGGGCGAACTGGCGGCGGCGATGCGCTACTTCACCCAGGGCATCGCCGAGGACGATCCAGGCCGCAAGGACATGCTGATCGACATCGCCACCGAGGAGCTGAGCCACCTGGAGGTGATCGGTTCGCTCGTGGCCATGCTCAACAAGGGCGCCAAGGGCCGGCTGGCCGAGGCGGTGGAGGAGGAGGGCGAGCTGTTCCGTTCGCTGCAGGGCGCGGGCAACGACTCGCACCTGACCCAGGTGCTGTACGGCGGCGGCCCGGCGCTGATCAATTCCGGCGGCCAGCTGTGGACCGCGGGCTACATCGACAGCATCGGCGAACCCACCGCCGACCTGCGTTCGAACATCGCCGCCGAGGCGCGCGCGAAGATCGTGTACGAACGCCTGATCAACGTCACCGCCGATCCCGGCGTGCGCGATGCGCTGACCTTCCTGATGACGCGCGAGATGGCGCACCTGAAGTCGTTCGAGAAGGCGCTGCACGCGATCGAGCCCAACTTCCCCCCGGGCAAGCTGCCGGGCATGCCCGAGTTCCAGGAGATGTACGTCAACACCTCGCAGGGCGAGGGCGACATGCGCGGCCCGTGGAACAGCGACGAGAACTTCGACTACGTCAGCGACCCCGAGCGCTTCACCGCGGTCGATGGCGGCGACGGCAGCGCCAGCGTGCGCCTGCCGGCGGCGCAGAGGCGGGTGGTGGTGGCGATGGCCGAGCGCACCGCGTCCGATCCGCAGGTCAATCCGGTCACCGGCATCGAGCTGGGCAAGTCCGAGGACACGATGGCGCGCACGCCCAAGCTGCGGCTCGACCTGGAGCAGGACGACGTGCCCGCCCCGGCCCCGGCGAAGAAGAGGCCGGCGGCGAAGAAGAAACCCGCGCGCGGCAGGTAGGCCGCGTGGGCGACCGCCCGGCGCCGTGGCGCGCCGGGCTTCCGGTCGCAACGGGATCGCTGGTCCAATGGTGGCGGATGGGCGTGGTCGCCCACAGTGCACGGCACGCGCCGCAGGAGAACGCATGAGCTATTGCGAGGAGTTCGCGACGCGCGCACCGGCACGGGCCGAACTCGAGGCCGCGCCGGGGCTGCTGCTGCTGGAATTCGGCGCGCCCTGGTGCGGGCACTGCCGCGCGGCGCAGCCGCCGCTGCGCGCGCTGCTGGAAGGCCGCGACGACGTCACCCACGTCAAGGTCGAGGACGGCAAGGGCCGGCCGCTCGGCCGCGCCTTCGGGGTGAAGCTGTGGCCGACCCTGGTGCTGCTGCGCGACGGCGAGGAGCAGGCGCGGGTAGTGCGCCCGCGGGCGATCGACGACCTCCAGCCCCTGGCCCGGGCGTTGGCTCGGGAGTCAGCGGCAAGCCGTGAATCCATGCAAGACACTCGGGACCTGGACGTCGGCTGACGCTCCGCATGCGCCCGCAAGGGCGGCTGCGGGTCATTGAATCGGGGAGAGGGCGAGGTCGTTTCGCCACCGGACTGGACCCGGACGTGGGCGGGGCGGGCAGGGCTCCCCCGCCTGGTTCACCTTGATGAATACCGCACGCCGCCGAGACGCGCAAAACCAGACGCCGGATCTCGCCTCCTGCGACCGATGGGTGTACAAATGTACACCATGAGCCCCGCCGACGCCCTTCCCCCGCAACGCGCCGCCGTCCTGACCTTCTTGCGCCGGGAACTGGCCGCCGGCCGCGCCCCGAGCCTGGCCGAGATCGCCGAGGCCTTCGGCTTCGCCTCGCGCAACGCTGCGCAGAAGCACGTGCAGGCGCTGGTGGCCGACGGCCTGCTCGAGCTCGAACCCGGGCGCAAGCGCGGCCTGCGACTGCCCGGCCGTCCCGACCAGCTGCCGCTGCCGGTGCTCGGCCAGGTGGCGGCGGGCGTGCCGATCGGCGCCGACATCGGCAGCGACGAACTGCTGCTGCTCGACCGCGCCCTGTTCGCCGAGAAGCCCGACTACCTGCTGAAGGTGAAAGGCGATTCGATGCGCGACGACGGCATCTTCGACGGCGACCTGGTGGCGGTGAAGCGCACCGGCGAGGCGCGCAGCGGCCAGGTGGTGGTGGCGCGGATCGACGGCGAGATCACCATCAAGCGGCTCGAACGCGGGCGCAGCCGGATCCGGCTGCTGCCGCGCAATCCCGAACACGCGCCGATCGAGGTCCAGCCCGGGCAGGACTTCGCCATCGAAGGCGTGTACTGCGGCCTGGTGCGGCGGGGCTGACATGGCGGCCGTGGTCGCACTCGAGGATCTGCTCGCCGCGCGCACCCTGTGGCACGCCGGGCGCAGCGCGCGCCAGGCCGCCGATGGCGAGCCGACCGGCCACGCCGCGCTCGACGCGTTGCTGCCCCAGGGCGGCTGGCCGCGCCGCGCGCTGACCGAACTGCTGCTGCCGGCCGACGGCGTGGGCGAACTGGCGCTGCTGATGCCGACGCTGGCGCGCTGCACCCGCGCGGGGGAGCGGGTGGCGGTGATCGCGCCGCCCTACGTGCCCTATGCACCGGCGTGGCAGGCGGCGGGCCTCGACCTGTCCCGGCTATGCATCGTCGAGGCCGCGCCGCGCGATGCGCTGTGGGCGTTCGAACAGTGCCTGCGCAGCGGCGCCTGCGGCGCGGTGCTGGGCTGGCCGCAGCAGGCCGACGCGCGCGCGCTGCGGCGGCTGCAGGTGGCGGCCGACAGCGGCCGCTGCCTGGGCTTCGCCCTGCGCGATCGCCGGCATGCGGCCAATGCGTCGCCGGCCGCGCTGCGGCTGGAGGCGGTGCGCGGCGAGCGCGGCATCGCCTGGCACGTGCGCAAGTGCCGCGGCGGCCCGGTGCAGTCGGCGCCGTTCGTGCCGGAGCCCGATTCCATCTTCATCGGCGTGCCGCCCGTGGCTCCTTTTCCCGCCCGCGAGCCATCTGCTCCCTCCCCCGCAAGCGGGGGAAGGAGTCAAGGCGACGCGTGCGTTGTTGCTCCCTCCCCCGTGCGCGGGGGAGGGCCGGGGCGTGGGCAAGCCGGCATCGTTGCCCCCCGCGCCTCCGCCTCGCCCCCATCCCAACCTTCCCCCGCAAGCGGGGGAAGGAGTCAAGGCGATGCGTGCGTTGTTGCCCCCTCCCCCGTGCGCGGGGGAGGGCCGGGGTGGGGGCAACCCCGCGTCGCGGCCTCGCACGCCTTCGACGCGCGCCCATCCGCTTCAAGCGACAGTGCGCAGCACGAGCTCCTGCTCGTCCAGGCGCCTGCGCCGTCCGCGCGTGACTGACGTCGATGCTCTGGGCCTGCGTACTGCTGCCGCAACTGGCGCTGGATGGCGTCCTCCGCCGTTTGCCTGAGCCCGACGCACCGCTGGCCCTGGTGACCGGGCCGGCGCAGCTGCGCAGCCTGCACGCAGTGAACGCCGCCGCCGCCGCGGCCGGGCTGCGTCCTGGCATGCGCCTGGTCGCCGCGCACGCGCTGCTGCCCGACTTCGCCATGGTCGAATATGACCCCCAGGCCGAGGCGCGCTGGCAGCGCTTCCTCGCCGCCTGGGCGTACCGGCACAGCTCGCTGGTGAGCGCGCAATGGCCGGGCTGCCTGGTGCTGGAGGTGCGCGGCAGCTTCCGCCTGCTCGGGCCGTGGCCGCGGATCGAGCGCCGCCTGCGCGAGGAGCTGCAGGCGCTGGGCTTCGTCCACCGGATCGCGCTCGCGCCCACGCCGCGCGCCGCGCATGTGCTGGCCGGCCTGCGCGACGGCCTGGCGCTGATGCACCGCGACGCGATGGTGGCCACGCTCGACCGGGTGCCGGTGCGCCGCGCGCGCCTGCCCGGCGACTGCGGCGAACGCCTGCAGCGCATGGGCGTGCGCGACCTCGGCGCCCTGCGCGCGCTGCCGCGCGACGCGCTGCGCCGGCGTTTCGGCCGGGAATTGCCCGACCACCTCGACCGCCTCTACGGCGAGGCCGACGATCCGCTCGACTGCTACCAGCCCCCGGACCACTTCGACGCGCGCCTGGAGCTGGGCTACGAGGTCGAAAGCCACATGGCCCTGCTGTTCCCGCTGCGGCGGCTGGTCGGCGACCTGTGCACATTCCTGTCGATGCGCGACGGCGGCGTGCAGCGCTTCGTGCTGCGGCTCGAACACGAGGCCGGGCACACCGACGTCGAGGTGGGCCTGCTTTCGGCCGAGCGCGATCCGGCGATGCTGTTCGAGGTCACCCGCACCCGGCTGGAGAAGGTGCGGCTGGCGCGGCCCGTGGTCGGCGTGCGCCTGGTCGCGCGCGAACTGCCGCCGTTCGCGCCGGCCTCGCGCGACCTGTTCGACGCCCGCAACCAGCAGCAGCTGCCGTGGCCGCAGCTGCGCGAGCGGCTGCGCGCGCGCCTGGGCGACGAGGCGGTGTACGCGGTGGCACCCTCGGGTGACCCGCGCCCCGAGCGCGCGTGGCGGCGGGTGGCCGAAGGCGCGGTCGACATCGACGAGGCGCCGCCGCGTCCGCCGCGTCCGTGCTGGCTGCTGCCGCGTCCGATCCCGCTGCGCGACCCGCGCCCGCGCATCGTTTCCGGGCCCGAACGGCTGGAGAGCGGCTGGTGGGACGGCGAGGACGCGCGCCGCGACTACTACGTCATCGAAACCTCGCAGGGCCAGCGCGCCTGGGCCTTCGCCCCGCCGGGCGAGCAGGGCCACTGGATGCTGCAGGGGTGGTTTTCGTGAACGCGTTCCTGCTCCCTCCCCCGCGTGCGGGGGAGGGTTGGGGTGGGGGCAGGGCAGATGCTCGCGTCATCCAACGCGCGCCTGCGGCGCGCCCCCCATCCCGGCCTTCCCCCGCAAGCGGGGGAAGGGGTGGAAGCGGGCCGCACGCGCTGTTGCTCCCTCCCCCGCGTGCGGGGGAGGGTTGGGGTGGGGGCAGGGCAGCTCGTCGCCATCCAACGCGCGCCTGCGGCGCGCCCCCATCCCGGCCTTCCCCCGCAAGCGGGGGAAGGGGTGGAAGCGGGCCGCACGCGCTGTTGCTCCCTCCCCCGCGTGCGGGGGAGGGTTGGGGTGGGGCGGGCCGGCAGTGAGCGCCTGGAGGAGCCTCGGGTGCCTGCGCCATGACTGACCAAGACGGCATCGATCGCGACACGCCCGGCGGTCGCCCGCCGCGCGCCTGGGAAACCGCGCGCCGCCTGCGCGGGCTGGCCGCGGCCGCCAACGACGACGCGCCAGTGGAGGACGGACTGCCGGCCTACGCCGAGCTGCACTGCCTGTCCGACTTCTCCTTCCTGCGCGGCGCGGCCAGTGCCGAGCAGCTGTTCGCGCGCGCAGCCCAGGTCGGCTACGAGGCGCTGGCGATCACCGACGAGTGCTCGCTGGCCGGCATCGTGCGCGCGCTGGAGGCCTCGCGCGCCACCGGCGTGCGCCTGGTCGTCGGCAGCGAGTTCGTCCTCGACTGCGGGCTCAAGTGCGTGCTGCTGGTCGAGACCGCATCGGGCTACACGCGGCTGTGCGAACTGGTCACCCACGCCCGCCGCGCGGTCGAGGGCAAGGGCTACCGGCTCGCGCGCGCGGACGTCGAACGCCGGCTGTCGGATGTCGACCCGTCGGTGTGCGGCCTGTTCGCGCTTTGGATCCCGGGGCGCACGCCCGATCCGGAGCAGGGCCGCTGGCTGCGCCGGGTGTTCGGCGAACGCGCCTTCCTCGCCGTGGAGCTGCACCGCGAGCAGGACGACGCGGCGCGGCTGTCGCGGCTGCTGGCGATGGCGGCGGCGCTGCGCATGGTCCCGGTGGCGGCCGGCGACGTGCACATGGACGTGCGCCGGCGCCGCGTGCTCCAGGACACGATGACCGCGATCCGCCACAACCTGCCGCTGGACCGCTGCGGCGCGCACCTGTTCCGCAACGGCGAGCGCCACCTGCGCACGCGCCGCGCGCTGGCCAACATCTACGGCGCGGTCGAGGGCGGCGCCGCGCTGCTGGCCAACGCGGTGGAACTGGCGCGACGCTGCACCTTCGACCTCAGCCGCGACCTGCGCTACCGCTATCCGGTGGAGCTGGTGCCCGAGGGCCACACCCCGTCCACCTGGCTGCGCGAACTCACCCTGCGCGGCATGCGCGAACGCTGGCCGGAGGGCGCGCCGGCGGACGTGGTCCGCCAGGTCGAGGACGAACTGGCGCTGATCTCGGAGCTGGAGTACGAGGCCTTCTTCCTCACCGTCGAGGACATCGTCCGCTTCGCGAAATCCAGGGGCATCCTCTGCCAGGGCCGCGGGTCGTCCGCGAACTCGGCGGTGTGCTACGCGCTCGGGATCACCGTGGTGAACCCGGCCGAGAGCCGCCTGCTGATGGCGCGCTTCCTGTCCAGGGACCGCGGCGAGCCGCCGGACATCGACGTCGACTTCGAGCACGAGCGGCGCGAGGAGGTGCTGCAGTACGTCTACGCCAAGTACGGCCGCCACCGCGCCGCGCTGGCCGCGACCGTGATCCGCTACCGCGGCAAGAGCGCGGTGCGCGACGTGGCCAAGGCGTTCGGCCTGCCGCCCGACCAGGTCGCGCTGCTGGCCGAATGCTTCGGCTGGGGCAACGGCGAGACGCCGATGGAGCAGCGCCTGCGCGAGGCGGGATTCGATCCGGGCAATCCCGTCATCCAGCGCGTGCTGGCGGTGACGATGCAGCTGCGCGGGCATCCGCGGCACCTGTCCCAGCACGTGGGCGGTTTCGTGATCAGCGACGCGCCGCTGGCCACCGTGGTGCCGGTCGAGAACGCCTCGATGCCGGGGCGCAGCATCATCCAGTGGGACAAGGACGACCTGGAGACGATGCGGCTGCTCAAGGTCGACTGCCTGGCGTTGGGCATGCTCACCTGCATCCGCAAGGCGGTGGACCTGGTCGCGAAGCATCGCGGCCACGTGGTGGATCTCGCGCGGCTGCCCACCGACGACCGGCCCACCTACGCCATGATCCAGGCCGCCGACACCGTGGGCGTGTTCCAGATCGAGTCGCGCGCGCAGATGAGCATGCTGCCGCGGCTCAGGCCGGAGCGGTACTACGACCTGGTGGTGGAAGTGGCGATCGTGCGGCCAGGCCCCATCCAGGGCGACATGGTGCACCCCTACCTGCGGCGCCGGCAGGGCAGGGAGCCGGTGACCTATCCCTCCGAGGGGGTGAAGGAGATCCTCGGCCCGACCCTGGGCATCCCGCTGTTCCAGGAACAGGTGATGGAGCTGGTGATCCACGCCGGCTACACGCCGAGCGAAGCCGACAACCTGCGCCGCTCGATGGCCGCCTGGCGCCGCGGCGGCGACATGGAGCCGCACCGCGTGCGCATCCGCGAGCTGATGGAGGAGAAGGGCTACGCGAGCGAGTTCATCGACCAGATCTTCGAACAGATCAAGGGCTTCGGTTCCTACGGCTTCCCGCAGAGCCACGCCGCCTCGTTCGCCAAGCTGGTCTGGATCAGCAGCTGGCTCAAGCGCCACGAGCCGGCGGCCTTCGCCTGCGCCCTGCTCAACTCGCAGCCGATGGGCTTCTACTCGCCGGCGCAGATCGTGCAGGACGCGCGGCGCGGGCATCGGTCCGGGCGCCCGCCGGTGGAGGTGCGCCCGATCGATGTCGCCTGCAGCGATTGGGACTGCACGCTCGAGGGCGGGCATCCGCGGCGCGGCGTGGACGATGGCGGGCAGCCGGCGATCCGGCTCGGGCTGCGCATGGTGGCGGGCCTGTCGGAAGACATGGGCAAGGCGATCGTCGCATCGCGCATGGAGCGACCGTTCGCGAGCATCGCCGACCTGTGCCTGCGCGCCGGGCTGGACGCGAAGGCGCGCGGCGTGCTGGCCGAGGCCGGCGCGCTGTCCGCGCTGGCCGGGCACCGCCACGCCGCGCGCTGGGCGGTGGCGGGGATCGAGCGCCGGCGCCCGCTGCTGCCGGGCAGTCCGGAGGAGGACGCGGTGGACCTGCCGGCGCCGTCGCCCGGCGAGGAAGTGGTGTCGGATTACCGCAGCACCGGCCTGACCCTGGGCCCGCATCCGCTGTCGCTGCTGCGCGAGCGGCTGCGCGGGCGCCGCGTGCTCGATTCGCGCCAGCTGCGCGAACTGCCGCACGGGCGCGGCGCCTTCGTCGCCGGCATCGTCACCCAGCGCCAGCGGCCCGGCACCGCCAGGGGCACGATCTTCGTCACCCTCGAGGACGAGCACGGCATGGTCAACGTGGTGGTCTGGCCGCACGTGGCGCTGCGCCGGCGCAAGGCGCTGCTGTGCGCGCGGCTGCTGGGCGTGCGCGGGCGCTGGGAGCAGGTGGACGGCGTGTGCCACCTGATCGCGCGCGACCTGGAGGACATGACCCCGCTGCTCGGCGGCGTCCACCCCAGCTCGCGGGACTTCCACTGATGGGCGCGCTGCGCACCGCCTCGCTCGCCGGCGACCTGTTCGCGCCGCCGGTGCTGCAGCTGGTCGAGGACGCGCAGGGCGGGGCGCGCTACTGGCCGTCGGTGGTCGATCCCGATACCGCGCGGCGCTGGTTCGATGCGCTGGTCGAGGGCGCCGACTGGCGCAGCCTGCGCCGGCCGATGTACGACCGCGTGGTCGACGTGCCGCGGCTGCTGGCGTCGTACGCCATCGACGAGCTGCCGCCGCACCTGCCGCTGGCCGCGATCCACGAGGTGGTGCGGCGCCACGTGCCCGCGCCGTTCACCTCGATCGGCATGAACCTCTATCGCGACGGCAACGACAGCGTGGCCATGCATGGCGACAAGCTGCACCTGCTGGGCGAAGGCCATCCGGTGGTGGTGTTCTCGCTCGGCGCGCCGCGGCGGATGCTGATCCGCGCCAAACGCGACCACGCCGACCGCGTCGCCGTCGACCTGGTGCCCGGCAGCCTGCTGGCGATGAGCCACGTCATGCAGACCACCCACGAGCACGGCATCCCCAAGGTGCGGGAAGCCGGTCCGCGGATCAGCGTGGTGTTCCGGGCGCGCGGCCGGTGAGCCGCGCGCCCGGAGGCACGCGTCAGGCAGCCTGCTCCCGTTCGGCCAGCCACACCTGCCGGTACGACGGCCGGGCCGCGAAGTCCTGCAGCCAGCGCTGCACGTTGGCGTGGCGCGAAGCGTCCACGCCGCAGTAGGTGCTGTAGGTGACGACGCTGGCCACGACCAGGTCGGCCAGCGAGTAGTCGTCGCCGAGCAGGTACGGCGCCTTCGCCAGCTGCGCGTCGAGCCGGCCGAGCGCGGCGTCCAGCCGCAACAGCGCCTCGGCGGCGAGCGGCGGATGGTGCAGCGAGGCGTCCACGCGCGGGCTCTGCGAGAAGTTGAGCACGTTGATCAGCGTGCCGTAGCTCACGTAGGCCCAGGTGGTCCAGGACAGCGCCGCCAGGCGCTGCGGCGAGCCGGCCGCGGGCCACAGGCCGCGCTCGACGCCGTACCGGTCGCCGAGCCACTGCAGGATCGCCAGCGCCTCGTACAGCGCGGTGCCGTCGACCACGAGGGTCGGAACCACGCCGTGCGGATTGACCGCCAGGTACGCGGGCGACTTCTGCTCGCCCCTGGCCAGGTCGAACAGCACCAGTTCGAACTCGACCCCGAGTTCGACCAGGGCGTGGTGGACCGGGGTGGCGCTGGACATCGGTGCGGCGAACAGCTTCAGGGTCATGGCATCGCTCCTTGGGGCTGGATCGGAAGGGGGCCCGGCGCTCCGGCCGGGCAGCAACAAGGTAGCCAGCCTTGCGGACAGTTCCGGTCCGCAAGCCGTGGCATCCTGCGCCCATGATCGAGACCTCCTCCCGCCTGCTGCGGCTGCTCGCCCTGCTCCAGTCGCGTCCGTTCTGGCGCGGCCGCGAGCTGGCCGAGCGCATGGACGTGACCGAACGCACCGTGCGCCGCGACATCGATCGCCTGCGCAGCCTCGGCTACCCGGTGGAGTCGAGCGCGGGCACCGCCGGCGGCTACCAGCTCGCCGCGGGCAGCAACCTGCCGCCGCTGCTGCTCGAGGACGACGAGGCGCTGGCGGTCTCGCTCGGGCTGCGCATGGCCACGGCCGGCACCGTGGTCGGCATGGAGGAGGCGGCGCTGCGCGCACTGGCCAAGCTCGAGCAGGTGATGCCGGCGCGGCTGCGCACGCGGGTGCGCAACCTGCATGCGGCGGTGGTGCCGCTGGGCCCGGGCGGCCCGGGCATCCCGCATGCGCTGCTGGTGGCGCTGGCCAATGCCTGCCGCGCGCTGCAGTGCCTGCGCTTCGCCTACGAGGACCAGCAGGGACGCAGCAGCGAGCGCGACGTGGAGCCGCATGCGCTGGTGTCCACCGGTTCGCGCTGGTACCTGCTGGCCTGGGACCGCGGCCGTGGCGACTGGCGGACCTTCCGCGTCGACCGCATCGGCGGCCTGCCGCACGCGCCGGGCGACCGCTTCCTGCCGCGCAAGGTGCCCGGCGGCGACGCGGCGGCCTTCGTGGCGCGCGCGATCACCACCCAGGGGCATGCGCTGCGCGCGCGGGTGGAACTGCATGCGCCGCTGGCGCGCATGCGCAGGTGCATCCCGCCGTCGGCCGGCAGGCTCACCCGCCTGGACGACGGCCGCTGCCTGCTGGAGACCGGCGCGCAGCGCCCCGACCTGCTCGCCTACCACCTGGTGATGCTGGACGTGCCGTTCGTGGTGCTCGAACCGGTGGAACTCGAGGAGCACATGCAGGCGCTGGCGACGCGGCTGTCGCGTGCAGTGCGTGCGTCGCGCGGTCGACGCGCGAATCCGGTGCTTGCATGAGGCGTGGGCTCAGCCGGCGTGGTGGCGCACCCAGGCGAGGTAGGCGTCCATCCAGTCCTGCAGGAACTCGCGGCTGCCTTCGGCGATGCCGCCGTTCCCGGTGAGCACGTCGTCGGCCTTGAGGAAGGCTTCGGGCTGGCCGAGCGTGGGCATGTCGAGGTAGGCGAGGATCGTGCGCAGGTGCTGCTGCGCCACCGCGGTGCCGATCGCGCCGATCGACACCCCGATGATCCCGGCCGGCTTGTCTGGGAACGCGCTGTCGCCGTAGGGCCGCGAGGCGTGGTCGAGCGCGTTCTTGAGCACGCCCGGGATCGAACGGTTGTATTCGGGAGTGACGAACAGCAGGCCGTCGGCGTCGCGGATGCCCTGTTTGAGCCGCACCACGGGCGCGGGCGGGGAGTCGTCGTCGTCCTGGTTGTACAGCGGCAGGTCGTCGATGCGCAGGCGACGGAACTCCACGTCTCCGGGCGCGAGCGTCTGCAGCGCATCGGCAAGGCGCGCGTTGAACGAATCGGCGCGCAGGCTGCCGACGATCACGGCGATGTTCAGGGACATGGTAGTTCCTCCTGGCGGCGTCACCCGGTCCGGGGAGGCCGGTGGTCGCGCCGGTCCAAGATGCGGCGGCGGGCGTGAACGCCACGTCTGGGCGGCCGCGAGGCGTTGTTACACCGGTCCGGGCGCGTGACGGCACGATTCCTGCAAAGTGTCCGTCGCCCCGGCGTCCGTCCCCGCCCGCGCGACCCCGGCGGCGCGGGGATTCAAGGCGTGGCGCTTGGCGGCCGATCAAGCCCGTATGCACGAACCATCCGGACAGCCGCCGATGCCCGGTCCCGCGCGTGCGCGCCGGCACCGCCCGTGCCACCGCGCGCTTGCGCCGGCTGGCCGCGCTTGGCATGGTGGCCCGGTGTTGCGAGGAACGTGACCGTAATGGCAGACGACCTGCAGCTTCGGGGGGGAGGGTCGGCCGCAACCGTACGCCGCGTGGGGATCGCGGTGGGGCTGCTGCTGATGGCGGGTCTGGCGATGCTGCTCCAGCAGGACCGCCAGGCCCGGATCGACGCCGCGCACCGGCAGGCGCTCGCCGTGGCCACGGGCGTCGACAAGCTGCTGTACTACGGCCTGCGCAACCTCGAACGGGCGCTCAAGGGCATCGCCTCCGACGCGGCGACCTGGGCCACGGCCGCGCCCGAGCGGCGCGACGTGCTGCTCGCGGCCGCGATCGAAGGCGTGGCCGAGCGCCAGCCGGAACTGCACTCAATCGTGCTGGTCGACGCCGACGGCCGGGCCCTGACCGACGGCGAGGGCGATCCGGGGTTCGCGCGCTGGCGGGCGCAGGCGGGCGATGGCGATGGACTGCTGGTCGGGCCGCTGAGCGAGGACGGCGAGGGCGGCTGGTGGCTGAGCCTGGCCGTGCGCCACGAGCCGGGGCGGTGGCTGCTGGCCCGCCTGCGCACCACCGAACTGGCGCGCATGGTCGAGGGCCTCGACAGCGGGCCGGGAGGCCACGTCACCATCCTCGATGCCAGCGGCGTGCTGCTGACGCGGGCGCCGGCCAGCAGGACCGGCCCGTTCGTGGGGCAGCGCGCGCAGTTGCCGCCGTTCCTGGGCGACGGCGCCACGCAGGGACTGGCGCGCGGCACCAGTCCGTTCGACGGCGTGGAGCGCGCGCGCGGGTTCAGCACCACCAGCGGGTTCGACATGGTGGTGGTGGCCGGCATCAGCCTCGACCGGATCCTGGCCGGATGGCACCGGCTGGCGGTGATCGCGGCGATCCTGTCGCTGCTGTACTGGGTCGGCCTCGCCTACCTGGTGCGCCGGCTGGGGCAGGCCGAGCAGGCGCACGCGGAGCTGGTGGAGGAACTCGAGGCCCAGGCCGACTGGCTCGACCAGGCGCAGCGCGCCGCGCGCACCGGCGTCTGGCGCATCGAGGCCGATGGCGAGCACGGGCGCGTCTCCGCGCACACCGCGATGATGTACGGCCTGGCGCCGGAGGAGGCGGTATATCCGCTGGAGGAGATCTTCCGCCGCGTGCACGACGACGACCGCGAGCGCGTGCAGGCCGAGTTCATGCGCGCGCGGGACACCGGGGCGCCCTACCTGTCCGAGCACCGCATCGTGCTGCCCGACGGTGGCGTGCGCTGGGTCACCGCGCGCGGTGGCCTGGCGGGCGGCGAAGGGCGCGGGGCGCCGCGTTTCACCGGCACCGTGGTCGACGTCACCGACCGCCACCAGGCGCGGGCGCGGGTGGCGCGCGCGGAAGCCCAGTTCCGCGCACTGTTCGAGCGCAATCCGTTGCCCTTCTGGGTGTTCGACGAAGAAACCCTGCGCTTCCTCGCGGTCAACGACGCCGCGGTCGCCGCGTACGGCTACAGCGTCGACGAGTTCCTGTCGATGACGATCCTCGACATCCGTCCCAAGGAAGAGGGCCGGCAGGCCGGCGAGGCGGTCCAGGCGCGCGCGCACCCGGCCGAGGCCGACGGCGTCTGGACCCACCAGCGCCGCGACGGCAGCCGCTTCAAGGCGCGCGTGTTCAGCAGCGGCATCGAGTTCAACGACCGCCCGGCGCGGCTGGTGCTGGCCGAGGACATCAGCGACCGCGTCGCCTACGAGCGCGAGCTGGCCTGGCGCGCCAGCCACGACCAGACCACTGGCCTGGTCACGGTGGCCGCGCTGACCGGCGAACTCGATGCGCTGTCGATCGACGACCGCCATGCCCGCTATGCGGTCGCCTTCGTGCGCCTGCGCGAGATGGAGCAGCTGGCACCGACCCTGGGCCAGCGCGTCAGCGACATGCTGCTGCGCGAGGTCGCCGTGCGGGTCGAGGCGCTGGGCCGGGAGTACGGCATGGCCGGCTACTGGCCGGGACAGTCGTTCGTGGTGGTGGCGCTCGAGCCGGCGCGCTTGCCGGCGCTGATGGAAGCGCTGGAGAAGATGGTCAACACACCGGTCGAGCTCGAGGGCGGCGCCCATCCGATCGAGGCGTCGATCGGCATCGCCGAGGGGCCGGAGCCCGGCGAGACCGCCGAGCAGGTGGTCGGGCACGCGGCGCTGGCCGCGATCCAGGCCTGGCAGGAACAGGTGCCCACCCTGGCCTACGACCGGGTCATGGCGGTGCAGGCGGCCGAGCGCCTGGTGCTGGCGCGGCGCATCCGCAGGGCGCTCGACCGCGAGGAATTCGAGCTGCACTACCAGCCGATCCAGCGCCTGTCGGACGGCCGCATCGTGGCGCTGGAGGCGCTGCTGCGCTGGCGCCAGGGCGAGGGCTACGTGCCGCCGGACCTGTTCATCCCGCTGGCGGAGGCGTCGGGCCTGATCGTGCCGATCGGGCGCTGGACCCTGGAGCAGGCGGCGCGCGCCCACGTGCGGCTGGCCGAGCGCGGCCTGGGCGACGTGGCGATCGCGGTGAACGTCTCGCCGGTCCAGTTGCTGGCCGACGACGTGCTGGAGGCGATCGGCGAACTGCGCGAACGCTATTCGGTGCCGCGCGGCGCGCTGCACGTGGAGCTGACCGAGAGCGTGCTGATGCGCAGGCCGCAGGTCGCGCGCATGCGCATGCTGGAGCTGCGCGTGGCCGGGGTGCGGATCTCGATCGACGACTTCGGCACCGGCTTCTCGAGCATGGCCTACCTGCGCAACCTGCCGCTGGACTACGTCAAGATCGACCGCGCCTTCGTGCGCGAGGTGCATATCGACCAGCGCAACGCGTCGATCTGCCGCGCCCTGATCTCGCTGGCGCGCGGCCTCGACCTGGGCACGATCGCCGAGGGCGTGGAATCGGCGGAGGAACTGGCCTGGCTGCGCGCCAACGGCTGCGACCAGGCCCAGGGCTACCACATCGGCCGCCCGGTGCCGCTGGAACAGGTGATCGGCCTGATCCAGGCCGCGGCCTGAGCCCGTGGCCCCGCGTGCGCCGGGCCCCGGGCGCCTCAGGCCCCCGCGGGCGCCTCCTCGTTCCATGCATCCACCGGGATGCAGGCGCAGAACACGTTCTTGTCGCCGTACACGTTGTCCACCCGCGCCACCGGCGGCCAGTACTTCTGCCGGCGCAGCACCGGCAGCGGGAACACCGCCAGCTCGCGCGGGTAGGCGTGGGTCCACTCGCCGGCGGTGGCCATGCTGGCGGTGTGCGGCGCGTTCTTGAGCGGGTTGTCCTCGCGGTCCAGGCGCCCGTCCTCGATCGCGCGGATCTCCTCGCGGATCTGGATCATCGCGTCGATGAAACGGTCCAGCTCGTGCAGCGACTCGCTCTCGGTCGGCTCGACCATCAGCGTGCCGGCCACCGGGAAGCTCAGCGTCGGGGCGTGGAAGCCGAAGTCGATCAGCCGCTTGGCCACGTCCTCGGCGGTGACGCCGGTGGCCTTCTCCAGCGGGCGCAGGTCGAGGATGCACTCGTGTGCCACCAGCCCGTTGCGGCCGCTGTAGAGCGTGCGGTAGTGCGGCGCCAGCCGCTTCGAGATGTAGTTGGCGCTGAGCAGCGCCACCTGGGTGGCCTTGCGCAGGCCGGCCGCGCCCATCATCGCGATGTACATCCAGCTGATCGGCAGGATCGACGCGCTGCCGTGGGCCGCGGCCGAGACCTTGCCGACCGCGCCGCCCGCGTCCCTGTGGCCGCGCGGCAGGAACGGCGCCAGGTGCGCCTTGACCGCGCACGGGCCCACGCCCGGGCCGCCGCCGCCGTGCGGGATGCAGAACGTCTTGTGCAGGTTGAGGTGGGAGACGTCCGAGCCCCACTTGCCCGGCTTGGCCAGGCCGACCAGCGCGTTCATGTTGGCGCCGTCGGTGTACACCTGGCCGCCGTGGGCGTGGACGATCTCGCAGATCTCGACCACGTCCTCCTCGAACACGCCGTGGGTGGACGGGTAGGTCATCATGATCGCGGCCAGGTTGGCCGAGTGCTGCTCGGCCTTGGCGCGGATGTCCCCGACGTCGATGTTGCCGTTGGCGTCGCACTTGGTGACCACGACCTTCATGCCCGCCATCTGCGCGCTGGCCGGGTTGGTGCCGTGCGCGGACTCGGGAATCAGGCAGATGTTGCGGTGGCCCTCGCCGCGCGAGGCGTGGTAGGCGCGGATCGCGAGCAGCCCGGCGTACTCGCCCTGGGCGCCGGAGTTGGGCTGGAAGCTGACCGCGTCGTAGCCGGTGATCTCCACCAGCATCGCCTCCAGCGAGTCGATCAGCTCCTGGTAGCCGCGGGTCTGCGACGGCGGCGCCAGCGGGTGGATGTCCGCGAACCCGGGCCACGTGATCGGGATCATCTCCGCGGTGGCGTTGAGCTTCATCGTGCACGAGCCGAGCGGGATCATGGTCCGGTCCATGGCCAGGTCCTTGTCGGCCAGGCTGCGCATGTAGCGCAGCAGCTCGTGCTCGCTGTGATGGGTGTTGAACACCGGGTGCTGCAGGAACTTCGATTCGCGCAGCAGGCTCGCCGGCAACGCGTCGGGCGCCCCGGCGTCGATCGCGTCGATCGTCGAGTCGGCCAGGTCGGCGCCGAACACCTTGGCCAGCGCCGCCAGGTCGGTGCGGGTCACGGTCTCGTCGAGGCTGATCCCGACCCGGCCGGCGTCGATCTTGCGCAGGTTGATGCGCTGGTGGCTGGCGTAGGTGTGCACCTGCGCGGCGTCCACCCCGGTGACGTGCAGGGTGTCGAAGAAGCCCTCGTCCACCTGCACCCCGGCCCGGCGCAGGGCTTCGGCCAGGATCACGGCCTGGCGGTGCACGCGGCGCGCGATCCGCACCAGCCCGTCGGGGCCGTGGTAGACCGCGTACATCGAAGCCATCACCGCCAGCAGCACCTGCGCGGTGCAGATGTTGCTGGTGGCCTTCTCGCGGCGGATGTGCTGCTCGCGGGTCTGCAGGGTCAAACGGTAGGCCGGGTTGCCCTCGGCGTCCACCGACACCCCGATCAGGCGGCCGGGGATCGAGCGCTTGAACGCATCGCGGCAGGCCATGAACGCGGCATGCGGGCCGCCGAAGCCGAACGGCACGCCGAAGCGCTGGGTGTTGCCGACCACGATGTCGGCGCCCCATTCGCCCGGCGGCTTGAGCAGGGTGAGCGCGAGCAGGTCGGTGGCCACCGCGACCAGGCCGCCGCGCGCGTGCACGGCTTGCGCCACCGCCGCGTGGTCGCCGACGTGGCCCCAGGTGTCGGGGTACTGCAGCAGGACACCGAAACTGTCGACCGTGGCCGCGTCCGCGGCCGGGCCCACCACCAGCTTGATGCCGAGGCCGTCGGCGCGGGTGCGCACCACCTCCAGGGTCTGCGGGTGGACGTGGTCGGCGACGAAGAACACGTTCGACTTCGCCTTCGACGCGCGCCGGGCCAGGGCCATGGCCTCGCCGGCCGCGGTGGCCTCGTCCAGCAGCGAGGCGTTGGCGATGTCCATGCCGGTGAGGTCGGCGCACATCTGCTGGAAGTTGACCAGCGCCTCCATCCGGCCCTGGGAGATCTCCGCCTGATACGGGGTGTAGGCGGTGTACCAGGCGGGGTTTTCGAGGATGTTGCGCAGGATCACCGGCGGGGTGCGGGTGCCGTAGTAGCCTTGGCCGATGAAGCTGCGGAAGACGTCGTTCCTGCCCGCGATCGCGCGGATCCGGGCCAGCGCCTCTTCCTCCGACTGCGGGGCCGGCAGGTCGAGTCCGTCGCCGGACTTGATGCTGGTGGGCACGATGGCGGCGGTCATCGACTCGAGCGAGTCGTGGCCGACGACTTCGAGCATGCGCGCGATCTCGGCGTCGTCGGGGCCGATGTGGCGCTCGATGAAGGCGTCGTGGTGTTCGAGTTCGCGCAGGCTGGGCTTGGACATGGCAGGGCACCTGGGGTCGGGGACACGCGACCGCGCGCGCCATGGCGCAGGCGGTCCTTTGCGGTGGTGCCCCTCTGTCCTTCTGCCTGAGAGTTTGGAACCCCGCGGCGGGCCGCGCGGTTCGTGCCCCTTCGGCGCCGGTTCCGGCAATGCCGGGCGGTCTCTCCAGAGTGTTGGTCGCCTGCGGTGGTATCGGGCCTGAGCGATTACGGGCGTTTGCGCCTTCGGCAGCGCGGGCGGGCCCGCGCTTCTCCCACCGGAGCGGGGCGATTATAGCCCGGCGGCCGGGCGGGGCCGGCGCATGCGGGGCCTGGCCGCGAAGGTTGTTAACCTTGTCCGCCCCCCGCCGTCGCGGCCCCCCGTGAGTTCCGTCGTGCTTCCTTCCGTCCAACCCGGCGCCCCCCGCAGGTGCCCGTCGCCGTGCCCCCGCCGTCGCGGCGCGCGCGTGGCCGCGCGCCCGGGCCCTGCGCCTGCCGGAGGAGCTGGCCGGTGAGCGCGCGCATCCCCGGCCTGCGCACGCTGGCGCTGCTGCTGGCGGGGCTGGCGATGTTCGGCCCGTTCTCGATCGACACCATCTTCCCCGCGTTCCCGGCGATGGGCGCGGACCTGGGCGCCGACAAGCTGGCAATGCAGCAGACGATCAGCGTCTACCTCGTCGCCTACGCGCTGATGAGCCTGGTCCACGGGCCGCTGTCGGACCTGCTCGGGCGGCGGCGGGTGATCCTGTCGGGGCTGGTGGTGTTCGCGCTGGCCTCCACCGGCTGCGCGCTGGCCACCGACATGCCCACGCTGCTCGCCTTCCGCGGCCTGCAGGGGCTGTCGGCGGGGGTGGGCCTGATCGTGGGCCGCGCCGTGATCCGTGACGTGCTGCACGGCGACGATGCGCAGCGCCTGATGAGCCAGGTGTCGATGATCTTCGGCGCGGCGCCGGCGATCGCGCCAATCATCGGCGGCTGGCTGCTGGGCTGGGGGCGCTGGCCGCTGATCTTCTGGTTCCTGGTCGGCTTCACCGTGCTGCTGTGGCTGGCCACCTGGCGCTGGCTGCCCGAGACCCTGCCGCCGCAGGCGCGGCTGGCGCCGTCGCCGCGCCGGCTGCTGCGCGACTACGCCTGGATCGCGCTCAATCCGCGCTTCCAGCGCCTGGCCGCGGCCGGTGCGTTCAACTTCGGCGCGCTGTTCCTGTATATCGCCTCGGCGCCAGCGTTCGTGCTCGACCTGATGCGGCTGGACGAGCGCAGCTTCGGCTGGTTCTTCATCCCGATGATCAGCGGAATGATGGTCGGCGCCTACGTCTCGGGACGCACCGCCGGCCGGGTGCGCGGCGCGCGGCTGGTGGAGATCGGCTTCGCCTGCAGCACCGTGGCCCTGCTGGGCAACATCGCCTACAGCGCGCTTGCCGCGCAGCCCGCGCTGCCGTGGGCGGTGCTGCCAATGGTCGCCAACGCGTTCGGCATCGCGCTGGTCTTCCCGATCGTGACCCTGGCCATCCTCGACATGTACCCGCGCCAGCGCGGTTCGGCCTCGTCGCTGCAGGCGTTCACCGGGCTGGTCCTCAACGCGGTGCTGGCCGGGGTGGTCTCGCCGCTGGTCAGCCACGATCCGGTGCTGCTGGCGGTGCCGGCGGCGGCGTTCGTGCTGCTGGGCTGGGGATTCTGGTGCTGGGAGGCGCGGCGCGGCGGCACCCCGCCGCCGGGGCAGGCGCCCGCGGCCGAGCTGGAGCCGACCGGACAGCTCTAGCCCGGCAGCGCCGGCAGGCCGTGCGCCGGCGCGTTCCGGCCGCGGGTCAGCGGCGCGGGTCGAGCGGGTGGGCGCCGTTGCGGCGCCGCGGTGCGGCCACGGGCGCCAGGTACTGTTCGATCCGCGGGAACACCAGGTCCAGGCGCGAGTACCAGTCGCGGTTCTGCGTGGCGGCGAGGTTGCCGCTGTTCGAGCACGCCGCGTATCCGCCGTACAGGCCGCCATGCAGCCGATAGCGGCCGTCGCCGCCGCGGACGAACAGGCCCGAACCGCTGCTGCCGCCCTCGGTGGTGCCCGACAGCCAGCCGACCGCGCGCATGCCCGGATCGTCGTCGGCCGGCACGTGGCGGCCGAGCGAGACCTTCTTGGCGTCGCCGGAGGGATGGTGGATCGCCACCACGTCCCCGCCCGTGGGCAGGCCGCCCGCGTCCCAGCCGGCGAAGGTGGCGCCCGCCGGCGCCGGGTTGCGCAGGCGCAGCAGCATCGCGTCGGTGCCTTCGTCCGCGAACAGCAGGTCGGCGCCGCCGCCCAGGGCGACGCGGCTGGCCGGCGCGCCACTGCCGCAGGAAGTCGCCTCGTAGCGCCAGTAGGTCACCAGGCCCGCGGCCACGCGCGGCAAGTCCTGCGGGGGAATGCCGCCGGCATCGCCGGCGAAGCAGTGCCGGGCGCTGTAGAAGTACGGGACCTGGGTGGCCGGATCGGTGTCGTTGAGCAGGGTGCCGGTGCAGATGTAGGTGCCGTACGTCGAACCGTCGCTGCGGTAGAGGTTGAACACCATGTGGGCGACGGCGTCCTTGGCCTCGACGAAGCCGACGCCGAGTTCGCCGGCCCGGCAAGCGGTGTCGACGTTGCACGTGCCCGATTCGCCGATCTTCTCGAGGATCTTGAAGTCGCGCCGGCCGTTGGTGACCAGATGGACCAGTTCCGGGGCGGCCACCCGCAGCGCGGAGGCGTCCGCGCCGGTCGGGACGAACACCTCGACGGCCTGGGTCTCGCCGTCGGTCGCCGGGGTCCAGTAGAGGCCCTTGGGGTCGAGCGCGCGCAGCGCCTCGGCGGCCGGCACCCGGACGATGTCGCCCAGCGGCAGCTCCGAGCCGCGGATGCGCAGCTCGGCGCTGGCAGGCAGGCCGTGCAGCGACAGCCCGACCCGCAGGCCCATGGCCACCGGCGAGGTCACCTCGAAGTGCGCCACCCGGCCGCCGGGGACCAGGCGCCACTGCAGGTCCAGCGCGGCGGCCGTGCCCGCCGGAGCCGCGCGGCCCACGCCGATCTGCAGCGGGGCCGGACGGCGCGGGTCGCGGGCGCGGTTGGCGTCATCCAGCGCCACCAACCGCGCCAGCGGGACCTCCGGGTAGCGCACCCGCGTGGCCATTGGCGCATCGAAGGCGGGGTCGCGCCAGGCCAGCTTCGCCGGTGGCGCGGTCCGGCTGCGTTCGCCGTCCACCCGCGCCGGGCCGGCGGCCGGCGACGGGGCTGCGCAGGCGGCCAGGCAGAGCGCAAGCAGGAGTCTGGACATGGGGCCCCTTGGGCGGGACGCAGGTGGAAAAGGTGCCGGCTTGCGGGACGGACGCCGTCGCGCCCCGCGGCGGCGGGTCAGCCGTTCCCAGCCGGCGCCGGCGCGGGCGCCGGCACCTGCCAGCCGCAGGAACGGCCTTCGTTCTGCTGCCTGAGCCACTCCTGCAGCGGCGCGAAGTACTCGAGCACCGCCGAGGCATCCATGGTCTCGCCGCCGGTCAGCTCCTTCAGCGTCTGCTGCCACGGCTGGCTGGCGCCCTTGGACAGCATCGCCCAGAACTTCTCGCCCGCGGCCTTGTTGCCGGCGAAGGTGCACTCGTACAGCGGGCCCTGGTGGCCGGCCGCGTCGCACAGCGCCTTGTAGAACTGGAACTGCAGCACGTGCGACAGGAAGTAGCGGGTGTAGGGGGTATTGCCCGGCACGTGGTACTTGGCGCCCGGGTCGAAGAACTCCTCGCCGCGCGGCGCCACCGGCGCCACGCCCTGGTACTTCGCCTTCAGCTCCCACCAGGCGGCGTTGTAGTTTTCCGGGGTGATCGAGCCGTCGAACACGCCCCAGCGCCAGCGATCGATCATCAGGCCGAAGGGCATGAACGCTACCTTGGCCAGGGCCATGCGCATCTGCGCGTTGACCAGCGCCTCCCGGCTGGGCCGCTGGTCGCCGACCAGACCGATCGACTTCAGGTAGGCCGGGGTCATGGCCAGCTCGATCGTGTCGCCGATCGCTTCGTGGAAGCCGTCGTGGGCGCCGCCCTGGAACAGCGGCGGCAGGTGGTTGTAGGCCAGGTAGTAGTACACGTGGCCCAGTTCGTGGTAGATGGTGAAGAAATCCTCTTCGTTGGGCTTGATGCACATCTTGGTGCGCACGTCCGGCGACTTGCCGTCCCCGCCACCCATGTTCATGTCCCAGGCGCTGGCGTGGCAGACCACGTCGCGGTCGCGCGGCTTGATGAACTGGGTTTTCTCCCAGTAGCTCTCCGGCAGCTTCGGCATGCCGAGCGAGACGTAGAACTCCTCGGCCTGGCGGGTCATGCGCTTCGCGTTCTCCAGCTGCGCGGCGCGCACCACCTCCACCCGGCGCTCGATGTCGATGAGGGCGCTTTCGCGCGACAGCTGGGCGTTGAGTTCGGCCTGGTAGCGGCGCTCCAGGGCCGCGCTCACGTCGAGCGCGCCGGCCTGCTGCTCGCCGTAGGGCGCCAGCACGTCCCA
This sequence comes from Luteimonas wenzhouensis, assembly GCF_007859305.1. Taxonomy (GTDB): domain Bacteria; phylum Pseudomonadota; class Gammaproteobacteria; order Xanthomonadales; family Xanthomonadaceae; genus Luteimonas; species Luteimonas wenzhouensis. Next base: position 442,970 of record NZ_VOHE01000002.1, on the reverse strand, counting down.
CAGGTTGCCCCAGTCCTGCTGCCACATGTTGCCCATCAGGTGCGCCGGCAGCAGCCCGTCGACCGAGCCGCGGCCCGGGTACTGTGCTTCCAGCCGCGCGCGCGCGTAGCAGTGGAGCTGCTCGTACAGCGGCTTGACCTGGCCCCAGAGACGGTCGGTCTCGGCGGCGAGCTCGACCGGCGACATGTCGTAGCCCGAGCGCCACATCTCGCCGGCGTCGGCGTAGCCCAGCTCGCGCGCGCCCTCGTTCACCAGTTCCACGAAGCGCACGTAGTCCTGGCGCATCGGCCGCGAGATCGAATGCCAGCCCTGCCACGCGTCGAGCTGGGCCTCGTAGCTGCGGTCCTTGGCCAGCACGTCCTCCAGCGCGCCGAGCTGGCGGCAGCTGGACGGATCCTCCGGGTTGGAGCAGTAGGTGCCGGAGCCGTACATGCCCTCCATGCGGGTGGCGATGCGGGTCAGTTCGGCCAGCTTCTGCGGGTCGCGCGGCGCCGGCATCGCGGTGCCGAGCTTGAGCAGGTTGATCGCGCGCGCGGTCTCGGGCGACATCTCCTGGCCCTCGAACCGCCGCGCCTGCTCGATCCACGCGTTGAGCGAGGTCAGGAACTTCTCGTTGGCCTTCGCCGCGAGCAGCTGGCTGTCGTCGATGATGTAGGTGCTCGACAGCCACTGCGCGGCGGTCAGTTCCGGGTACATCGCCTTGAGTTCGGCGTTGACCCGGGCGATGAACTCGTCGGCGGTCTCGTCCTGCGGCGCGGCTTGCTGCGTGCCCGGCGCAGCCGTCTCCGCGGGCGTGGGTTCGCGCTTGCACGCGGACAGGGCGAGGCCGGCGCCGATGGCCAGCACGAGGATGAGGTGTCGGTGGTTCACGATCTGTTCCCGCAGGATGGGCGTTGCGCGCAGGCTAGGGCGCGCGTGGGGGCTCCGCAAGTGCGGCCGGTCGCCGGCCGGCGGCGGTGGCGTGCTCGCCGCGCGGCAACAGCAGGCGGCGCCCCGCGTCCACCAGCCCGCGCGCCTGCAGCCAGGCCCAGGCCGCGTCGGCGTCGCGCTCGAAGTAGGCGCGCGCGCTGCCCAGGCGGAAGGTGTAGCCCCAGGCGTCCATGTCGGCGAGCACGCGGTCGCCGCCCACGCCGGGCAGCGCGTCGCCGAGCAGCACCTGCAGCACGCACACCGCGTCCTCCTCGACCACCGAGTCGGTGGCGTCGGTGTGCACGGCCGCGCGCCGCTCGGGCGGCAGCACGACCAGGTGGCAGGCCTCGTGCAGCAGCGAGTGCACGGGCGTGTCGCCGCGGGCGTGGACCACGTGGCCGATGATCCCCGCCTCCGGCTCGCCCCAGTAGCTGCCCGGGATCGGCGCGCCGTCGGCGACCCGCCGCAGCTCCAGCCCGAAGCGCGCGAGCAGGGCCGCGACGTCGGCTTCGGCGATGTCCCGCAGCAGCAGGACGGCATGCGGGGCGGCGGGGGCGGGCGGGTGCATCGGGGCCTGTGGGCGGGGGCACGGACCGTGGCGCGTGGCCCGGTCCCCCGTGGGAACTCCCCGCGGCGCGGGGGGCGGACTGCGCGGCGCGGGCCGCGTCAGGCGGTGGCGGGGCGGTCTTCGGGCAACGCCACCGAGATGTCGAGCACGTCGTGTTCGCCGTCCTTGACCAGGTCGACCTTGACCGCGTCCACGTCCACGCTCACGTACTTGCGGATCACCTCCAGCAGCTCGCGCTGCAGCAGGGGCAGGTAGTCGGGGGCGCCGCGGCTGGTGCGCTCCTGCGCCACGATGATGCGCAGGCGGTCCTTGGCGATCGCCGCCGAGTTCTGCCTCGGCTTGAGGAAATCGAACAGTCCCATCGTCAACCTCCGAAGAGCTTGCTGAAGAAGCCCTTCTTCTCGGCCTGGGTGAATCGCATCGGCCGGTCTTCGCCGAGCAGTCGCGCAACCGCGTCGTCGTAGGCCTGGCCGGCGCTGGACTCGGCCGCCAGGATCACGGGCTCGCCCTTGTTGGAGGCGTCGAGCACGTCGCTCGATTCGGGGATCACGCCGAGCGTCTTGATGCCCAGCACCTCCTCGACGTCGGCGATCGACAGCATCTCGCCCTTCTCCACCCGGTCGGGGTTGTAGCGGGTGAGCAGCAGGTGCTCCCGGACGCGCTCGCCGGCCTCGGCCTTGCGGGTCTTGGAGGCGAGCAGGCCGAGGATGCGGTCGGAGTCGCGCACCGAGGACACCTCGGGGTTGACCACCACGATCGCCTGGTCGGCGAAGTACATGGCCAGGAACGCGCCCTTCTCGATCCCGGCCGGGGAGTCGCACAGGATGTACTCGAAGCCGTCGTCGGCCAGGTCCTTGAGCACCTTCTCCACGCCTTCCCTGGTCAGCGCGTCCTTGTCGCGGGTCTGCGAGGCGGCCAGCACGAACAGGTTGTCGAAGCGCTTGTCCTTGATCAGCGCCTGCCGCAGCGACGCCTCGCCCTGGACGACGTTGACGAAGTCGTACACCACGCGGCGTTCGCAGCCCATGATGAGGTCGAGGTTGCGCAGGCCGACGTCGAAGTCGATGACCACGACCTTCTTGCCGCGACGCGCGAGGCCGTTGGCCAGGCTGGCGCTGCTGGTGGTCTTGCCAACGCCTCCCTTGCCCGAGGTGACCACGATGATTTCTGCCAAAACACGTCTCCTGTGTGGGCCGCCGTCAGTCGAGTGCGGCGATCTTGAGTTCTTCGTTCTCCAGCCAGACCTGCACCGGCTTGCCGTGCAGCTCCTTCGGGATATCTTCCAGCACTTTGTAGTGCCCGGCCACGGCGACCAGTTCGGCGTGGAAGGCGCGGCAGAAGATGCGCGCCGTGGCGTTGCCCTGGGCGCCGGCCAGCGCGCGCCCGCGCAGCGGGCCGTAGATGTGGATCGAGCCGTCGGCGATCACTTCCGCGCCGGCGCCTACCTGGGAGAGCACGGTCAGGTCCCGGTTCTCGGCGTACAGCTGCTGGCCCGAGCGCACCGGGGCGGCCTGGACCAGGCCAGGGGCGGACACGGCCCGCGCGGGCGGCGGCGCCGGCGGGGGTTCGGCCGCCTGCCGGGGAGGCGGCGCCGGCCGGGCGGCCGTCTCGGTGGCTCCTGCGACGGGCTCGTACTGGGCCCTGAACTTGGCCAGCAACGGCAGCCCGAGCTCGACCGCCAGGGCCTCGTTGTCGCTGCTGCCCCAGGCCAGTGCCACCGGCAGCACGCCGGCGCCGCGCAGCGCCTCGATCAGCGACCGGGCGGTGGCCGCGTCCGGGGTCGCCGGCAGGCCGCCGAAGTCCAGGATCACCGCCGCGCGCGCGAACAGCCGCGGCGCGCGCTCCACCCGTTCGCGCATTTCGGCCGCCAGGCGTGCGACGTCGAGGGTGCGCACGCGCAGGTTGGCGATCCCGACCTGGCCGATCTTGAGTTCGCCGGCCTGCTCGAAATCCATCGCCGCGCTCATGCGTTCGCCACCGCGGCCGGCACGCGGGGGCGCGAGATCCAGGGCACGTCGGGCAGGTCGTCGCCGTAGGTATCGCGTACCCAGGGGTAGCTGCACATGTCCTTGGCCATCATCGAGGCGCGGATCCCGTTCTCGGGCATCACGTGCTGGCCGATCTCGTGGAAGCCGAAGCTGCCATGGAACAGGCGCACCGGATCGGCGTCGTGCTCGAGGAACACCTCGCAGGTGAGCAGCGGGTAGCGCAGCTCGGCGTGGCTCTGGGCGTCGGCGTAGAAGGCGCGGCCCACGCCGCCGCCGCGGCGGCGGCTGCTGACCACGATCCGGTCGATGTAGAAGAACCGCTCGCAGTGGGCGCGGAACCAGTGGAAGTTGCTGCTGTCGTGGTCGGCGTCCGAGCCCATGCCCACGAGGAACCCGGCCAGGGTTCCGTCGCGCTCGGCGACGCGGAAGTATTCGGCGCTGTCGTAGAACTTGCGGATGCGCGCCGCATCCAGCGGCAGGATCGTCGGGCCGGCGGCGTTGTTGAGGGCGAGGATTGAATCCAGCTCGTGCTCCTGCACGTCGCGGATGACGATCGACATTCCAGACTCCAGAAGACTGCGGGTGCGCGGGCGTGGCGGGGGGGCCGCGGGCACCGGGGCGCCAGGTGCGCGCCGGCCCGCCGCTTCGCCGCCTGGCGAGCCCGGCGCGCCGGCAGCGCCTCGCGGCGCGGGAATGCCCGCCGGCGCCGCCGAACCGACGACGGCGCGAACGCCGTGCGACGGCCATGCGGCACCGGTCGCGATTATCGCACGGCCCCCGCCGGGCCGCGACCGCGCCCGCCGCCGGGCGCATGACTTGTTGGGGGCGCCGCGGCGCCCGAATGCGCCTACCATGGCGCCATGCTGTCGCGCCTGGACCACGCCCGCCTGCTGCGCTACGCCGGCCTGTTCACCTGGGCGGTGATCGTGCTGCCGCTGTGGCTGATCTCGCGGCCGGTGGAGGACGGCGAGGCGGCCAGCATCGGCGCCGGCTGGCCGGCCTGGATCGCGTGGGCGATCTTCGGCTTCGGCTTCGCCTGGCTCAGCCGCGCGCTCGACTCGCGCCGGGTCAACCTGGCCGACTACGTCCTGCTGGCGCTGATGATCGGCTCGGCGGTGGCCCTGAGCTACTACAGCAACAGCGGCCTGGGCGTGCTGTTGCTGATGGTGGCGGCCTGCGTGCTGCCCTGGCTGCTGCCGCTGCCGGCGAGCATCGCGGTCCTGGTCCTGAGCGAGATCGTGGTGATCCCGGTCTATACCCGGGCGCTGGGCTTCATGTGGTTCGAGGCGGTGATGCAGTCGGTGCTGTACGCCGGCTTCACCTGCTTCGTGTTCGCCACCGGCTACGTGGCCCGGCAGCAGGTGCTGGCCCGGGACGAGCAACGGCGGCTGAATGCCGAGCTCCGGGCCACCCGGGCCCTGCTGGCCGAGAGCGTGCGGGTCAACGAGCGGACGCGCATTTCGCGCGAGCTGCATGACCTGCTCGGCCACCACCTGACCGCCCTGAGCCTGAACCTGGAGGTCGCCCACCACCTGGTCAGCGGCCAGGCCCAGGAGCACGTCACCCAGGCCCACACCCTGGCCAAGCTGCTGCTGAGCGACGTGCGCGAGGCGGTGAGCCGGCTGCGCGAGGACGACGCCATCGACATGCGCGCCACCCTGCTGCCGCTGGCCGACAACGTGCCCGGGCTGCGGATCGACATGGACATGCCGCTCACCTTCCTGGTCGACGACCCGGAGCGGGCCCACGTCCTGCTGCGCTGCACACAGGAAATCATCACCAACGCCGTGCGCCACGCCGAGGCCACCCTGCTGCGGCTGCGCTACAGTTTCGACGGCGACGCCGTGACCCTGGAGGCGCGCGACGACGGCCGCGGGGCCGAGGTCGCGGTTGCCGGCAATGGCCTGCGCGGCATGCGCGAGCGGCTGGCGGCGTACGGTGGCGTGCTGGAGATCGAGACCGCGCCCGGCAGCGGCTTCACCGTGCGCCTGCGGCTGCCGATGGACGGTGCGGTGCTGGCGCACGACGAAGGCGCCGACGCCGGTCCGGCCACCGCGCCGCCCCAGGATCGCGCCCCCGGCGAGGGCGGCGCCCCCCGACACCATCCGCTGGAGGTCCCATGATCCGTGTCTGCCTGGTCGACGACCAGACCCTCGTAAGGCAGGGCATCCGCTCGCTGCTGGCGCTCGACGACGGCATCGAGGTCGTCGCCGAGGCCGGCGACGGCAAGCAGGCGGTGGAACTGATCCCCGAGGTGCGCCCCGACGTGGTGCTGATGGACATGCGGATGCCGGTGATGTCCGGGCTGGAGGCGCTGCAGGCGCTCTCGCGCGCCGGCCAGCTGCCGCCGACCATCATCCTGACCACCTTCGACGACGACCAGCTGGTGCTGGCCGGCATGAAGGCCGGCGCCCGCGGCTACCTGCTCAAGGATGTGTCGCTCGAGCAGCTGGTCGGCGCGATCCGGACCGTGGCCGCCGGCGGCTCGCTGGTGCAGCCGGTGGTGACCCAGCGCCTGCTTTCGGGCCTGGAGCACATGCGCAACGAGTTCGTCAGCCTCGACCGCCCCGACCCGCTGACCGACCGCGAGACCGAAATCTTGCGCCTGATGGCGGGGGGCTTCTCCAACAAGGAGATCGCCAACTCCCTGGGCGTGGCCGAGGGCACGATCAAGAACCACGTCTCGAACATCCTCAGCAAGCTCGGCGTGCGCGACCGCACCCGCGCGGTGCTCAAGGCCTTCGAGCTGCAGCTGGTCTGACGCGGACCCGATGCCCGGCCCGCCGCGGCGCGGCGGGCGTCCGCCGGCGGCGCGGGGCGATGCCTGCCGGGGCATCTTCCGGCCCGGACCCGGTCGGCGCGCTCGTCCCGGCAGCGTGGGCGGCAGCGGCCGCGCCGCCTGGGCGGTCGCGCGGGCGCGGGGGTGCCGACCGGCCCTGCGCCGTGCGGCAACCCACGGCCCGGTCCAGGCGTCCTGGCCGCCGTCGGCGGCGCGGGCACCCCCGTCGAGACGGCCCGGCGGGCCGGACCGGCGCTGCCTGTGTGCCGTTTCCCGCATGATCCTGCCGAGGATGGCCGGATCGGCTTTTCGACGCGCCGATGGGTCGCAGCGCGCGCAAACTTCTTGATAGGATTGGCCACTTGCGCCCGCGACGGCGGGAATTGGTCCCGGAGAACCCTGAATGACCCGTTTGCTCGAGATCCTGATTTCAATGGCGATCGTCGCCGTGCTGTTCGTGCTCGTGGGTGTCTTCCTGCCGTCGAGCCGCACGATCACCGAGAAGGTCGAGACCAACCGGCGACCGGCGATCGTGTTCGATACGCTCAACAGCCTGCACAGGTTCCACGAGTGGAACGCGCTCGCCCTGCGCGACCCGGCCATCCGGATCACCCGTTCCGGCCCGGACTCGGGCGTGGGCGCGCGCCTGGACTACGAGTCCAAGGAGCGCTCGCTGGGCAAGGGCAGTTGGGAGATCATCGAGAGCGAGCCCGACTCGCGCGTGGTCTACGCCCTCGACACCCCCGACCGCGGCGAGAACAAGCGGATGACCTTCACGCTGCGTCCGACCGGCCGCGGCGGGCGCAACGTCGAGATCAGCCAGACCTACAACGTGGACTACGGCTGGAACCTGCTCGGGCGCTACGCCGGCATGTACGTGCGCGGCCACGTGGGCGAGGACATGAAGATCGGCCTGGCCAAGCTCACCAGCATCCTGGCCGCGGTGCCGAACGTGGACTACCGCGCCGAGGGCGTGCCGCTGACCAACCTGGGCGTGGTCGAGCTGCCCGCCGAGAACCTGCTGTCGGTTTCGGCCGGTGCGATCGAGCGCAACAACGAGGCCATCAAGCGCTCGATGCGGTCCAACAGCGAGTGGATCAAGCGCACGATGGACGCCAACGACCTGGTCGCGGCCGGCCCGATGCGCATCGTCTCCACCGAGCTGGGCCGCGAGAACTACACCTTCGACGTGGTCCAGCCGGTGCGCCGCAAGGGCTCGGACGAGGCCAACGCCGCCAATGGCGGCGACGAGGCTGAAGCCGAGGCCGAGGCGATGGCCCAGGCGCCCGCGGTGGACGAGGGCGAGCTGGAGGTCGAGATCCCCGAGGGCGCGCCGGTCGAGTACATCCGGACCGAGCCGGGCCGGTTCGCGCACGGCGAGTACAAGGGCTACATGGCCGAGCTGGAGAACGTGCGCAACGCGGTCCGCGCCTGGGCGTTGACCCATGGCCACGACGTCACCGACCGTCCGTTCGAGTTCTACAAGAACGGCATCGACAACGCGTTCACCGCGGACGGCGAGTTCGAGGTGTTCTGGAGGCTTCGCGAGTAATCCGCGCCGCCATGCATGCGTTCGCCACGCGCCGCATCCCCCCGGGGGTGCGGCGCGCTGCGTTCGGGGAGCGCCCGCGGTGAGGGCCGCGCCCGCACCGCTGGTGCGCTGGCTGCGCGCCAAGGGCGCGCTGATGGCCGGCGCCGGGGTCGCGCTGGCCGCGTATGCCTCCCATGCCGCCGCCGACGCGGACCGTGCCGTGCTGCAGGCCGCGGCGGTGATGGCCTTCGGCCACGGCGTCGCGATCGCGGCCCTGGCACGGCCACGGATGCCGCGCGTGGCCGCGCTGGCGGTCGGATTGCTGCTGGCTGGCAGCCTGGTGTTCGCGGGCGCCCTGGCATGGCGGGTGCTGGGTGGCGGCAGTTCCGCCGCGGCCCCGTTCGGGGGCGGGATGATGATCCTGGGGTGGCTGCTGTACGCCGCCTCGCCGCTGGAGGACTGACGCCGATGCCACGGCACGCACGCGGGTTCGACACCGCCGCCGCCTGGGAGCACCTGCTGCGCCGCGACCGCAGGCTGGCCAAGTGGATGCGGCGGCTGGGCCCGATCCCGCCCGAGCCGCGCTGGCGCCGCCCGTTCGACCCGGTGGACGCGCTGGCGCGGGCGATCCTGTTCCAGCAGCTCAGCGGCAAGGCCGCATCGACGATCGTGGCGCGGGTGGAGGCCGCGATCGGCAGCCGCCGCCTGCACGCCGACACCCTGGGCCGGATCGACGATGCCACCCTGCGTGCCTGCGGCGTCTCGGGCAACAAGACCCTGGCCCTGCGCGACCTGGCCGCGCGCGAGGCGCGCGGCGAGATCCCGACCCTGCGTCGCATGTCGACCATGCGCGAGGACGAGATCGTGGCCGCGCTGGTCCCGATCCGCGGCATCGGCCGCTGGACCGTGGAAATGATGCTGATGTTCCGCCTCGGCCGGCCGGACGTGCTGCCGGTCGACGACCTGGGCGTGCGCAAGGGCGCCCAGCGGGTGGACGGACTCGAGGCGATGCCGACCCCGCGCGAACTGGCCGAACGCGGCGAGCGCTGGGGTCCCTACCGCACCTACGCCTCGCTCTACCTGTGGCGCATCGCCGACCTGGCCGCCGGCGCGGCCCCGACCAACCGCTCGCAGGACTAGGCGGCGGGCGGCGCAAGGGGCGGGCGAGGGCCCGCGGCGGCGGCATCGGCGGTCGCTGCGGTATCGGGGTCCGCCGCGCCGCCGCGGTCGTCCTCAGCGCTCCGCGGCCGGCCCGCGGAACCGCCAGTGCCACGGCTCGTACACGATCCCGTGCGGATTGCCGCGCGGATAGCTCATCGTGAAGCCGTGCCCGCCCGCGTGCCGCGACAGCCAGTCGAAGGCGGGCGTGGCCTCGAACGATGCCTCCGCCGGCGGCTCGTCGGGGGTGCCGATGTCCAGTGCGTCGCCGCCATGGTGCTCGCTGAAGCCCGGCGCCGCGTTCACCGCGAGGATGTCGGCCACCGCCAGTCCGCGCGCCAGCTTCCGCTCGAAGATCCCGAGCTGGTAGTCGTGGCTGCGGTAGCCGGAGATCGCCTCGAGCACCACGCCGTCGCGTGCGGCCGCTGCGCGCATCCGCTCCCAGGCCCGCGCGGCGTCGGGCCGCAGCCACAACGGCCGGCGGTAGCGGTCGAATCCGGCCAGCGCCAGCACTTCGGGTTCGGCGATGGTGGCCAGGCCGGTGCGCCGGGCATAGGCCTCCGCGTCCAGCCCGAGTGCGTCCAGCCGCGCCTGCAGCAGCGTGGGCGGGAGTCCGCCTGGCTCCAGCGCGCCCGACAGGCGGGGCGGGGCGTCGAGCAGGTCCAGCGCCTCGTCGATGCCCGGTTCGCGCGCCAGGCGCGGCTGCAGCGGCATCAGGCCCTCGCCCAGCACCGCGGCCAGGTAGCGGCCGTCGCGCTTGCGCCGCAGCACGCGGCTGGCGCGGGCCAGGATCCGGGCGTCGGCGCTGGCGCGCGCGCGCAGCAGCCAGGCGGGCCAGAGTTCGATCCGGGGGGTGTTGAGCAGGAAGCGGGAGTGGACGCGCATCGGCGAAGCTTAGCGGCCGGCCACGGCCCGGGCCATCGCGGGCGGCCGGGCGGTCAGGGCTCGTCCCGGTCTTCGCCGGGCGGGGGGTTGCCCGGCAGGCGCCCGGCCTTGCGCAGGGCCTCGCGCAGCACGTATTCGATCTGCGCATTGACGCTGCGCAGTTCGTCGTCGGCCCATTTCTGCATCGCCTCCAGCACGGGGGCGCCGATGCGCAGCGGATAGGCCTTCTTCCCCGCCATCAGTCGCCATCCCCGGGCCAGTCGCCGCGGCGCGCGCGCAGCACCGACAGCAGCATCGCCACCGCCAGGCCGTTGACCACCACCACCAGCACCACCGCCAGTGCCGCCACCCGGGCCTGGTCGCCGCCCCAGGTGGCCAGGCCGGCGGCCATTGCCAGCATGGCCACGCCGACCATGTGCATCAGCCGCGCCAGCCGGTTGTCGAGCGCGCGGCGCCGGCGTCCGGTCATGCCGCGGGCACCGCGCGCCACTGGCACGCGGCCGTCGCGCAGCCAGCCGGCGCTGAGGAAGGCCGGCAGCGCGAGCAGGGCGAAGACGGCGGCGGCGAGATGGTGCGGCTGCATCGATGCGCTCAGTACAGGGAGCCGGCGTTGACGATCGGCTGGGTGCTGCGGTCGCCGCACAGCACCACCAGCAGGTTGCTGACCATTGCCGCCCGGCGCTCCTCGTCCAGGCGCACGGTGCCGTTCTTCTCCAGCTCGGCCAGCGCCATCTCCACCATGCCCACCGCGCCGGCGACGATTCGGGTGCGGGCGGCGATCACCGCGTTGGCCTGCTGGCGCTGCAGCATCGCCTGGGCGATCTCCGGGGCGTAGGCGAGGTGGCTGATGCGTGCCTCGAGCACTTCCACGCCGGCCGCGGTCAGGCGCTCGTCGAGGTGCTCCTTCAGCCGGTCGGAGATCTCCGCCGGGTGGCTGCGCAGGGAGATGTCGCCTTCCTCGTGCTGGTCGTAGGGATAGCTGGTCGCCATCGCGCGCAGCGCGGCCTCGGACTGGATGTGGACGAAGCTTTCGTAGTCGTCCACGTTGAACACCGCCTCGGCCGAATCGACCACCCGCCAGACGATCACCGCCGCGATCTCGATCGGCGAGCCGTCGAGCTCGTTGACCTTGAGCCGGCCGCTCTCGAAATTGCGCACCCGCAGCGAGATCTTGCGCTTGGCGTAGAAGGGGTTGTTCCAGCGCAGGCCGTCCTGCTTGACCGTGCCCACGTACTTGCCGAACAGGCTCAGCACCGCCGCCTGGTTGGGTTCGACCTTGTAGACACCCGCCATCAGGAACGTGACCACCGTGGCCGCGATCCAGGCCGGCCCCGGATGCACGCCATGGGTGAGCGGCAGGGCGATGGCGACCACGTCGAGCAGCAGCAGGATCAGCAGGACCGGGATGCCGGGCAGGGAACGGATCGGATTCTCTTTCATGGGGTGTGTCCTGGCGTGGAAGCGGGGCCCCCGCGGTGGGGCCCGGTGGTGGGCGGCAACCGCCTCATGGTGATTGATATCAGAATGATATCGAAATGCCAAGGCCGGCGGCGGGCCGACCGCCCCACGGCTGGCTAGAATGCCCACCCCACCGCCCCGAGCCGTCCCCATGCCCTGCAACCTCGGCACTCCGCTTTCGTCCTCCGCCACCCGCGTGCTGCTGCTGGGGGCGGGCGAACTGGGCAAGGAGGTCGCGATCGAATTGCAGCGGCTGGGCGTCGAGGTGATCGCCGCCGACCGCTATGCCGACGCCCCGGCGATGCAGGTCGCCCATCGCAGCCACGTGCTGGACATGCTCGACGGCGCCGCGCTGGCGGCCCTGATCAAGCGCGAGCGCCCGCACCTGGTGGTGCCGGAGATCGAGGCCATCCACACCCGCACCCTGGTGGAACTGGAACGCGACCACGGCCAGCGCGTCATCCCCACCGCGCGCGCGGCCTGGCTGACCATGGACCGCGAGGGCATCCGCCGCCTCGCCGCCGAAACGCTCGGCCTGCCGACCTCGCCCTATCGGTTCGTCGACACGGAAGATGAGTACCGCGAGGCCGTCGCCGCCATCGGCCTGCCGTGCGTGGTCAAGCCGGTGATGTCGTCCTCGGGCAAGGGACAGAGCACGGTGCGCCGCGAGGAAGACATCGCGCCGGCGTGGGCGTATGCGCAGACCGGCGGGCGCACCGGCGCCGGCCGCTGCATCGTCGAGGGCTTCATCGACTTCGATTACGAGATCACCCTGCTCACCGTGCGCCATGCCGGCGGCACCTCGTTCTGCGCTCCGATCGGCCACCTGCAGCGCGACGGCGACTACCGTGAGAGCTGGCAGCCGCAGTCGATGCGGCCGCGCGCGCTGGAGCGGGCGATGCAGGTCGCGCGCGCGATCACCGACGACCTCGGCGGCCGGGGCGTGTTCGGCGTGGAGCTGTTCGTGAAGGGGGACGAGGTCTGGTTCAGCGAGGTCTCGCCGCGTCCGCACGACACCGGCCTGGTCACGCTGGTCTCCCAGGAGCTGAGCGAGTTCGCGCTGCACGCGCGCGCCATCCTCGGCCTGCCGGTCGGTGCGGAGGATGGGGGCTTCGTGCCGCAGCGCGGGCCCTCGGCCTCGTGCGCGCTGCTGGCCGAGGGCCACGGCGTGCCGGTGTTCGGGAACGTCGACGCGGCCCTGCGTGCGCCGCGGACCGCCTTGCGCCTGTTCGGCAAGCCGCGGGTGGAGGGCCAGCGCCGGGTCGGCGTGACCCTGGCGCGTGCGGAGTCGGTCGATGCCGCGCGCGCGGCCGCGCGCGACGCGGCCGGGGCCATCGCCATCGAACTGCAGTGACCGCCCCCGACCCCCGGGCCCCGCAAACGGAGCAGGCATGAAAGGCAGCAACGGCTACGCCGTGTTTTTCTTCCCGCAGGCGCTCGAGGCGCTTGGCGACCCGATCCGGCCCTACCTGCAGAGCGGCGATGGCCCGGACCCGCACGTGGTGTGCAGCGAGATCGACACCGCCGGCGCCTTCGTCGAGATGACCATCGCCGGCCGCACGCCCGACGGCCGCGAGGCCAGCCTCGAGCTGCTGGTCCCCAGCGGCATGGTGCGAATGATCGTGTCCAGCCAGCAGAGCGGGGACTTCGGCTTCCGGCCGCACACGCCTTCGCTGCCGGGCGCCAAGGCCTGAGCGCGCCGGCCGGCTACTCGGGCAGCAGGTCCACCCACACCGCGTGGTGGTCGCTGGCCGCGGCCAGCACTTCGTCCGGATGCTCCGGCGGTGGCCAGAACACGCCCGAGCCGGCGAGCCGGAAGCCGGTCGAGGGCAGGACGTAGTCCACCCGCAGGTTGCCCACCCGCGGCCCGAAGCGGCCGGTGTCGTGCGCATGCGGGCCACGGTGCCCGGCGTTCTCGCCGCCATCGAGCAGCGCCGCTGCTTCCGCGCCGGCGCTGCGCGGCGGCGCGTGGGCGAGCATGCGCGGATGCCGGATGAGCGCCTCGATCACGGCATGGTCGCCGGCGCCGTCGTGCGGATCGTTGTTGAGGTCGCCCAGGACCACGAAGCGCGCGCCCGGCGCCAGCGGACCGCAACGCCCCGCGTCGTCGCACAGCCAGGCCTCCTGGCCCGGGGCCGGCGTCAGGTACTCGAGCCAGAACCGGATTTCGTCGTGGTTGCGCAGCAGGTTGCGCTGCTCCGGACCGTCGAATGCCGGTGGCGTGGGGTGCGAGGCGAGCACGTGGATGCGGCCCAGCGGGGTGTCGACCGGCACGTCCCAGTGCGACTTGGACGACAGCCGCAGCTGCTCCCAGACATCGTCGCGATGGAACGGCGCCCCGGTGTCCGGATCGACCGGTCGCCGCGCGCCGGGCATCGCGCTCCACTTCAGCAGGCGGAAGGTGCGCGCCGCGTCCGCGTCGATGGGGTGGCGCGACAGCAGCAGCATGCCGTACTGGCCCGGGTGCAGGCCGTAGCCCCAGGCGTCGTTGCCGCGCTCGCGGCCCTCGCCGCCGACGCTGCCGTCGCCATCCAGGTCCAGCCCGCTGGGCTCGCCGGTGTTGGCCGGCGCGAGGTAGCGGTGCGGGTAGTGCAGGGGTTCGCCGCCGCCGGGTTGCGGCTGCTCCAAGTAGCGGTGCTGGAACAGGTCCGCGGCGCGGCCGTCGGGATCGTGGTCGAACTCGTTGAGCAGGACGATGTCCGGGCGGATCCGCTGCAGCACCGCGGCGATGCGCTGGGCCTGGGTGCTGCCCAGTTCCAGCCGCGCCACCAGCCCGCCGGGATCCTCGTCGTGCAGCGAGACGTTGTAGGTGGCGACGCGGAGCGGGGCGGTTGCGGGCATGTGGGGTCCGGACTGGGGCGCACGGCCGTGGACGTTGACGCGGACGCAGGCGCCGAGGGCGATCACCGCCAGCACGGCGAGCGCGGCAATGGCGTGCTGGCGGTTCATGCGGGCGCGATCTCCTCGAACGGGCGCCAGCGGCGGCCGTCGAACCCTTCGAGCGGACGGAACCTGCGCTTGTAGTCCATCTTGCCGTGGCCGGCGATCCAGTAGCCCAGGTAGAGGTGGCGGCGTCCGTCGCGCCGCGCCCATTCGACCTGGCGCAGGATCGCGAGCGTCCCCAGGCCGCGCGCGGACTGGTCGGGGTCGTAGAAGGTGTACACGGCGGACATCGCCCGCTCGTCGATGTCGGTCACCGCCACCGCCAGCAGGCGGCCGTCCTCGCGCAGTTCGAGGAAGCGGGTATTGGCCCAGCTGCCGACCAGGAACTGGTCGAACTCGTGCGCGCCGTGGTCGTCCATGCCGCCGCCGGGGTGGCGCGTGCAGAGGTAACGCCGGTAGAGCGCCAGGCGCTCGGCGTTGCGCTCGGCCGGCAGCACCCGCGCCTCGACCGCGTGGTTGCGCTGCAGGCAGCGGCGCTGGCTGCGGTCGGGGCGAAATCCGTCGACCGGGATGCGCACCGCCACGCAGGCGCGGCAGCCGACGCAGTGTGGGCGGTAAACGATGTCGCCGGAGCGGCGGAAGCCCCACTCCAGCGCCTGCGGGTAGAAGCCGGCCAGGCGCTCGTCGTGCGGGTCGAACACCAGGTCGCGGGCGACGCGCCCGGGCCAGTAGCCACAGGGGTGGTCGCCGGTATGGAACAGCCGCAGGTGTTCGTCCTCGCGCATCGCGGGGGCCAGCATACTGCGCCGCGGTCGCAGGCGGCGCGAGCCGGCGGGTGTCTGCCCGCTGAACCGGACCGGGCGCGGGTCAACGCGGGCCGCGGCGGGGGCGTTGACGGGGGCACGGCGGCGCTGGAGCCGCAGTCCCCGAGGAACCCGCACATGAAGCACAGGACCCTGTTCACCGCGCTCGCGATCGCCCTGATGGCCGCCGCCGGCGCCAGCGCCGCGGAGCCGGCGAACGCCCCGCAGCGCGGGACCAAGCCCACCCTCGACGCCAACGGCGACGGCGTGATCGATCGCGCCGAAGCGGCGAGGTTCCCGCGCTTGGCGGCGCGTTTCGACCAGCTCGACCGCAACGGCGACGACCGCCTCGATGCCAGCGAGCGTCCGCGCCACGGCCACGGCATGCGCCACGGCCGCGGCGGCCACCGCGGTGGCCACTTCGGCCACTTCCAGGATCCGGCCCGCCTGGACACGGACAACGACGGCCGCCTGTCGAAGGCGGAGGTCGAGGCCGCCGGCCAGGGCCGCGGCAAGCGTGGCAACCGGATGCTCGAGCAGTTCGACGCGATCGACGCGAACCGCGACGGCTACCTGGTCCGCAGCGAGATCCGCGCGTGGCACGCGCAGCAGATGAAGCAGCGCAAGGCTGCCATGGAGAAGCGCTTCGAGGAGCGTTTCGCCGCGGCCGACCTCAACGGCGACGGCAAGCTCAGCCGGGTCGAGGTCGACGAGAAGATGCCGCGCCTGTCCCCGCGCTTCGCCTGGATGGACGACAACCGCGACGGCTTCCTGAGCCGCGACGAGTTGCGCCCGGCGCGCCGCTGATCCCCGGTTGCATGGCGATTGCAGCCCGCATCCCCGGATGCGGGCTTTTTTCTGCCTTGCCTCGTGCGGCGGCCGGCCCGCCCAGGTCGGCCGGACATGGTGTCGGGCGCGCGGCCGCGGCACATCCCCGTACCGCTCGCGCCCTTCCGGCACAGGACGCCTGCCGCGCCTCCGGCCACCTTCCCGGACGCAAGGCGAAGGAGCGCCGTCAGCCGAAATGCAGGCGTGCGATCACCAGCGAGCCGATCACGATGATGTTGTTCACCATCAGCCCGGCGCGGCCCCAGGTCAGGCGGTACGCGAGCAGGCGCTGCCTGGCGCCGACCGGGTCGCGCCGCGCGTCGCGCTCGAACATGGGCGCCATCATCCGCGGCAGCGTGACCAGCAGCTGCCAGTTCATCGCCAGTAGCGCGACCGCGATGACGATGAAGGTGCGGCCGGGGTCGTGGAAGGCGAGGTGGGTGGCGACGATCAGGGCCACCATCACCAGCGAGAACAGCATGTAGCGACGCGAGAAGCGGAGCAGCATCGCGCGCTCCGCGTCGTCGTCGGCGAAATCCAGGATGATCCCGCGCGCGAACCAGGCCGCCACCAGCCCGCCGAGCAGACCGCCTGCGGCGGCGCCGGCCATGCCCAGGGCGAAGCGGGCGGCCATGCTGCCGGCGATCGAGCGGGTGGCCAGGCCCAGGCCGGCGGCCGCCGCCGGCTTGCTGATCCCCAGCGCGGCGGTGACGCCGACCGCGAACGCGGCCGAGGGCGCGCTGGAGCGGGCGAACTCGCCGAAGCGCTTGAGCAGGTCCTCGCGCACGCTCTGGCGCGCGCGTGACAGGCGCTTGCGCACGGCCGCGTCGGACAACCCCAGCAGCGACGCCACCTGCTTCGAACTCTGCCCCTCGCGGTAGAACAGCAGCAGCACCTCGCGGCTGTCCTCGGGCAGTTCGGAGATCAGGTCGGCCGCCACCGCCTCGCGCTCGGCGTCGAGCGCCTGCTCCAGCGGACAGCCGTCGGGGTCGGCCGCGTGCTGGATCGCCAGGTCCGCCGCCTCGCCCTGGAGCATGCGGTTTCGGCGGCCGCGCAGGTGGTCGTGGGCCAAGTTGCGGGTGATCTGGCGCAGCCAGGGCAGGAAGCTGGAGGGATTCTTCAGCCGCCGCAGGTTGTGCCAGGCCGACAGGAAGGCCTCCTGGGCGATGTCCTCGCTGGTGGCCACGTCGCGGGTGATCGCCAGGGCCACCGCCGTCACCACGTTCTGGCTTGCGGCCACGATGCGGCCGTAGGCGTCGCGGTCGCCGCCCACGGCGGCGGGCAGTTCACGTTTGATCAGCAGGTCGATGGCGTCGGTAGACATGGCGGCTCGCGGCGTTGGCTTGCTGACGTGACGGGACGGGCGCCGGAACGTGACCGCTCAGCGGCCGTCCGCCACCTGCCATTCATCCCCGTCGCGGCGGACGTCCAGCCGCCGCTGCGTGGTGGCGGTGTCGGCACGGGTGGTGGCCAGGGCGACGGTGCCCGTGCCCGAGCCGTCGGTGCGGTAATCGTCGACTGCCACGCGCAGCCAGGGGCCGGGTCCGGCGCAGGCCGCGGACGGCTGCGGGTCGAGGCCGGCCGCGCGCGCCACCGCCAGCGCCGCCGTGTCCGCCTCTTCGCCGTCCAGCGAGAGGCACAACGTGGCGGCGGGAACCGTGGCCAGCTCCATCGCCGCGAGGGTCGCGGCCAGCGCCGGCGGAGTGGGGATGCGGTGGATCGCGTCGGCGTCCACGGCGATCGGCTGCAGCGCCGGGTCGAAGGCGGGGGCCGCGGCGGGCGTGCGGGCCGGTTCGGGCAGGTCCCAGCCGGGATTGCGGAACTGGTTGAGCCACAGCGCCAGCGCCACGGCGGCCAGGACCAGCAGGCCGAGCCGCATGCGTGCGCGCCGCGTCGGCGACTGCGTGCGCAGCCGCGCGTCGTGGCCGACGGATGGCAGGAAGCTGGACGGATTGGCGGGCGAGGCCTCCAGCAGGCCGGCCTCGCGCAGCAGCTGGCGTGCGCGGGGCTGGTCGTCGGAACGGATCACCCAGACCGTGGCGCGCGGCGCGGGCTGGTGGTGGTCGCGATAGCTGAAATTGCCGCGGATCGAGCTGCGCAGGCCGCGGGGGTTGTCCAGCCGCACTTCGATGCCCTGGTCGGCGAGCAGCTTCGCCACCGCCTGGGCATTCTCGATCCGCGCGCTGCTGAAGACCTGGCGCATCTCAGCCGGTTCCCTTGACCCGGATCATGCCTTCCTGCGCGGTGCTGGCGACCAGGCGGCCGTCCTGCGAGAACACCTGGCCGCGGGCCAGCCCGCGCGCGCCCTGCGCGCTGGGGCTGTCGATGGAGTACAGCAGCCACTCGTCGGCGCGGAACGGACGGTGGAACCACAGCGCGTGGTCGAGCGAGGCCATCTGCACGTCGGGCTGGTAGTAGCTGATCCCGTGCGGGTAGGTGGCGGTGCCGAGCAGGTGGAAATCGGAGGCGTAGGCGAGCAGCGAGCGGTGCAGCTCGGGCGCGTCGCCGACGCGCTCGCCGAGCCGGAACCAGACCTGGTCGAATGGCGGCCTGCGCGCCGGGCGCAGTTCGTTGCGCGGGTGCACCGGGCGGAATTCGAACGGGCCGGTGCGGTCCAGCCAGCGCCGCACCTTGGTCGGCAGCGACGCCAGCACCCCGGGATCGATCCGCGGCGCCGGCTCGACATCGCCCGGGCCCGGCACCTGCGGCATCGGCGGCTGGTGCTCGACGCCCTCTTCCTCGGCCTGGAACGACGCGGCGCAGAAGAAGATCACCTTGCCGTGCTGGATCGCGGTGACCCGGCGCACCGAGAAGCTGCCGCCGTCGCGGGTGCGGTCGACGTGGTACACGATCGGGTGCTCGATGTCGCCCGCGCGCAGGAAGTAGGCGTGCAACGAATGCGCCGGTCGCGGCTGCGGCATGGTCGCCTGCGCCGCCGACAGCGCCTGGCCCAGTACCTGGCCGCCGAACACGTAGCGGGTCCCGATGTCGCGGCTCTGGCCGCGGAACAGGTCTTCTTCCAGGCGTTCGAGCGAGAGCAGGTCGATCAGTTCGGAAACGGGCGAATCCATGGCGGGTCCGGCGGGAAATCGCCCGCGATTATACGGGCCGCCCCGCGCCGGGCCGGTTCAGGGAATGCGCTGCAGTCCGCAGCCCGCCAGCACGCGTGGCCACGGGAACAGCGGCCCCGGATCGCGCTTGCGCGCCACCGTTACCGCGGGATCGTCGCTGGCCGGCACCCGTTCGGTGTCGAGGTCCTCGTGGCCGGCGATGTGGCGCAGCGCGGGCAGGGTGGCGCGCAGGTGGCCGAGCAGCGCCAGCAGCGCCTCGACCTGGGCGTCGGGGTAGGGCTCGTCCATCGCCTGGTGGGCCACGGCCAGCCAGTCCGGCCAGCGGCCGCGGTTCACCAGTTCGATCCCGACCGAGCGCGCGTTGTGGCCGCGCACGTGGTGGGCGACGCGTTCGGGTGGCACGTACTCGACGATGCGGCCGTCGCGGTCGATGTACCAGTGGCCGCTGTTGCCGGTGCCGCTGCCGGGGTAGCGCACCTGCTCGCCGAAGGCGCGCGCGGTGGCGAGGTCGGGCAGTTCCGTGCAGTGGACGACCACCAGGTCCACGGCGTCGAGGCCACGGGCCTGGAGCCGCGTTGCGTAGGGCAGGTGGTCGACGTGGATCGGCGGGACGCCGGTCGGTTGCGGCATGCCGCGATGCTAGCATTGCGCGATGCAGATCCCGCCTCCCGGAACCGCGATGCACGCCTTGATGACCCGGTTCCCGCGCGAGGGGCAGTTGCGCTGGATCGGGCTGCGTCCGGCGCGCGACGTGCCGATGCGCGAGGTGCCATCGGCCGAGGCGCGTACCGGCGCCGGACTGGTCGGCGACCGCTACGCCGGCGGCAGCGGCAAGCGCGGCGTGACCCTGATCCAGGCCGAACACCTGCCGGCGATCGCGGCGCTGGCCGGACGCGACGCGGTCGCGCCGGCGATCCTGCGCCGCAACCTGGTCGTCTCCGGCATCGCGCTGGTGGCGCTGCGTGGCCAGCGCTTCCGCGTCGGCGGGGTGCTGCTGGAAGGGACCGACAGCTGCGACCCGTGTTCGCGCATGGAGCAGGCGCTCGGCCCGGGCGGCTACAACGCCCCGGGCGGCATGGGCGGCCTGTGTGCGCGCGTGCTCGAGGGCGGCACGCTGCGGATCGGCGATGCGGTGGCGTGGGTGGGGGCATGAGCGCGCGCGGCCACTGCATCCTCTCGCACGGTTTCGAAAGCGGTCCCGACGCCACCAAGGTCACCGCCCTGGCCAAGGTCGCCGAACGCCTGGGCTGGTCCCACGAGCGCCCCGACTACACCGACCTCGACGCCAGGACCGACGTCAGCCGCCTCGGCGACGTGGCCGCGCGCGTGGCGCGCCTGCAGGCGCTGGCGCAGGCCGCCGCCGCGCGCGGGCCGCTGGTGCTGGCCGGTTCCAGCCTCGGCGCCTGGATCTCGGGCCAGGTGTCGCTGCGCGTGCCGGTGCGCGCGCTGTTCCTGATGGCGCCGCCGACGCGCATGGGCGAGGCGCCGCCGCTGCAGGCCGCGGAGGTGCCGACCTCGATCGTGCACGGCTGGCGCGACGAACTGATCGACGCGATGCACGTGGTCGAATGGGCGCGCGCGCGCCGCGCGACCCTGTTGCTGGTGGACGACAGCCATCGCCTTGAGGCGAACGTGGAGACCTCCGCGCAGGCCTTCGCGCGCCTGCTCGAACGCCTGCCATGAGGTTCTTCGCCTCCTGCGCCAAGGGCCTGGAGTACCTGCTCGCCGACGAGCTGGCCGCGCTGGGCTGCCGCCGCGCCACCGCCGCGGTGGCCGGGGTCAACGCCGAGGGCGAGCTCGCGAACGCCCAGCGCGCGGTGCTGTGGTCGCGCCTGGCCAGCCGCGTGTTGTGGCCGCTGGCCGAGTACGACTGCGACGGCGATCAGGCGCTGTACGACGGCGCCCGCGCGCTGCCCTGGCACGAGCACCTCGATGCGGGCATGACGCTGGCCGTGGACGCGCACGTCTCCGGCGGGGCGATCACCCATGCGCGCTTTGCGGCGCAACGGCTCAAGGACGCGGTGGTCGATGCGCTGCGCGCGCATTCGGGCGCGCGCCCCGACGTCGACGTCGGGGCGCCCGACCTGCGGCTGAACCTGGTGGTGCGCAAGGGCCGCGCGATCGTGTCGGTCGACCTCGGCGGCCCGCTGCACCGCCGCGGCTGGCGCATCGCCCAGGGCGACGCGCCGCTCAAGGAGACCCTGGCCGCGGCCGTGCTGCTGCGTGGCGGCTGGCCGCGGCTGTACCACGAGGGTGGCGCGCTGCTCGATCCGATGTGCGGCAGCGGCACCCTGCTCATCGAAGGGGCGCTGATGGCGGCCGACGTGGCGCCCGGGCTGTTGCGCTACGACGGCCGCGCGCCCACGCGCTGGCACGGCTTCGATGTCGCGGGCTGGGAGGCGCTGGTCGACGAGGCGCTGGCGCGCGAGCGCGCCGGCCGCGCAGCGTTGAAGCCGGTGTTCGACGGCAGCGACGCCGATCCGGCGGCGATCCGCGCGGCGCGCGAGAACGCGACCGCGGCCGGCCTGCGGGACGCGATCCGCTGGCAGGTGCGCGACGTGGCCAGCCTCGGTGCGGGAGACGTCGGCGCCGCGCCGCGCGGCCTGGTCGCCTGCAACCCGCCCTACGACGCGCGCCTGGCCGCGGACCCCGCGCTGTACCGCAGCCTCGGCGTCGCGCTGCGCCGCGCCGTTCCGGGCTGGCGCGCCAGCCTGCTGTGCGGCGACCGCGAACTGGCCTTCGCCACCGGCCTGCGCGCGAAGAAGACGTACGCGATGTTCAATGGCGCACTCGAGTGCACGCTGGTCGTGTGCGATCCGGTGCAGCCCGAGCGCACGCAGGCCGCCCCGCGCGAGCTGTCCGAGGGCGCGCGCATGGTCGCCAACCGCCTGCGCAAGACGCTGCGCGCCTCCCGCGCCTGGCGCGAGCGCGATGGCATCGACTGCTTCCGTGCCTACGACGCCGACATCCCCGAGTACGCGGCCGCGGTCGACGTGTACACCGAGGCCGATTCGCGCGCGCGCTGGCTGCACGTGCAGGAGTACGCCGCGCCGCCGGAGATCCCGGAGGCGGTCGCCCGCCGGCGCTTCGGCGAGCTGCTCGCCGGCGCCGCCGATGCGCTGGAGGTGCCGCGCGAGCGGATCGCGGTGAAGACCCGCGCCCGCGGCAAGGGCGGCAGCAAGTACGGCCACATGGCCCACCGCGGCGAGTTCATCACCGTGCGCGAGGGCGACGTGCGGCTGCAGGTGAACCTGTTCGACTACCTCGACACCGGCCTGTTCCTCGACCACCGCCCGCTGCGCCTGCGCCTGGCGGCCGAGGCGCGCGGCAAGCGCTTCCTCAACCTGTTCTGCTACACCGGCGCGGTGACCGTGCATGCCGCGGTCGGCGGCGCGGCGCAGACCACCAGTGTCGACCTGTCGGCGACCTACCTCGAATGGCTGGCCGACAACCTGCGTGGCAACCGCATCGGCGGTACCCGCCACCGCATCGCCCAGGCCGACGCCATGGCCTGGCTGCGCGCCGACCGGGGCCAGTACGACCTGGTGTTCTGCGACCCGCCGACCTTCTCCAACTCCGCCCGCGCCGGCGATTTCGACGTGCAGCGCTCGCACGTGGAGCTGCTGCGGCTGGCGGTCGCGCGGCTGGCGCCGGGCGGGGTGCTGTATTTCTCCAACAACTTCCGCCGCTTCCGGCTCGCCCACGACGCGGTATCCGCCTTCGCCGAGGTCGAGGACATCAGCGCCGCCACCATCCCGCCCGACTTCGCCCGCAACCCGCGCATCCACCGCGCCTGGCGTCTGGTCGCGCGCTGAGGCTGGCGCGCCGCACGGCTGGCAAGTACCGTTCCACCGGCGAGCGTTCCGCCCGCGGGCGGCGGTACCCATATCGGTCGCCACCTTCCCGAGGGAGCCACCATGAACGCATCCGTGCCTGCCAGCGACGCCCGCGTGCTCCGCAAGGTCCGCGGCATTCCCGCCTCCGACGGCGCCGGGGTGAAGCTGACCCGGGTGATCGGCGGCGGCATGCTGCCGGATCTCGATCCGTTCCTGCTGCTCGACGAGTTCGGCACCGACCGGCCCGAGGATTACCTGGCCGGCTTCCCCGACCATCCGCACCGCGGCTTCGAGACCGTGACCTACATGCTCGACGGGCGCATGCGCCACCGCGACAACCACGGCAACGAGGGCCTGCTGGTCCCCGGATCCGTGCAGTGGATGACCGCCGGCCGGGGCCTGGTGCACTCGGAGATGCCCGAGCAGCAGGAAGGCCGCATGCGCGGCTTCCAGCTGTGGGTGAACCTGCCAGCGAAGGACAAGATGACCGCGCCGCGCTACCAGGAATTCCCGCCGGAGCAGTTGCCGGTGGTGGCGCCGGCCGAGGGCGTTGGGGTGAAGCTGATCGCTGGCGAGGTCGAGGGCGTCCGCGGCCCGATCGTGCAGCCGGCGACCGATCCGCTGTACCTGGACGTCAGCCTCGCACCGGGTGTGCGCTGGACGCATGGGCTGCCGTCCGGGCACAACGCCTTCGCCTACGTGTTCGAAGGCGCGCTCGCGGTGGGCGAGGGCGAGGACGCGCGCCCGGTGTCCGCCGGCGAACTGGCGGTGCTCGGCGGCGGCGAGCGCCTGGTGCTGGCGGGCGACGCGCAAGGGGCGCGCCTGCTCCTGGTCGCCGGCCGTCCGCTGCGCGAACCGGTGGCCCGCCACGGCCCCTTCGTGATGAACACGCGCGAGGAACTCATGCAGGCCTTCGTGGACTACCAGCAGGGCCGGTTCTGATGCGCCCACGGTGGCGGCGCGGGAGCGACCGCGCGCCGCCCCCGCGCGCGGGCACGGAAATTGCGGGATGCGGGGTGCATAAGGGCGCGCGCCACCGCCTTGGCCGCACCGGACGTTGGGGTATAGTGGATCGTGAAACGGAATTCATCCCCCTGCTGGACGATGATCGCCACGATGCTGTTGCGGTGCAGCACGTCCCCCATGCAGAGCTGTGACCTCGTGGTCCCTTCGCTACATGGAGTGAGTTCCGATGAAATCGAAGTGGCTGTTGCTGGCCGGCCTGTTGTGGTCGGGCCATGCGCTTGCGCAGGGCGCGGCGGAGAATTGCCCTGAACTTCCGTCCGGGGCGGAACTGACCTGGGACGTGGTCAACGGTCCCGACTTCCTGTTCTGCCGCGCGATCCGGATCGACGACGGTTCCCAGGCGTTTTCGGTAATGCTCGGGCGCGACTCCAGCTTCCGCGCCGACCGCAGCCTGCGCGAGGAAGACGGCCGGATCGATGGCCACAAGGTGCGCTGGTACCGGGGCGAGGTGGCGACCGGCGGCGACGTGCACGTGCGCGAGACGCTGGTCGAGCTGGGCCGCCGGCACACGGCGCACATCGTGGTGCGCGCGGATTCGGAAGCCCGGCTCGCGGAGAACCGCATGCTGGCCGAACGGGTGCGGTTCCGCGCCACCGCCATGGGCGGCGACTGACGGCCCGCCACCACGCGCGGCGGCGGGCAATGCTCAGTTGCTGCCGACGCGGGTATCGTTGAACCGCAGCATCCCGGCCAGCCGCAGGCTGTCGGCCAGCTGCCGCTCGTCCTCCACGCGCAGCATGATGTGGGCGGTGAGGCCGTCGTCGAGCTCGATCAGGGTCTCGCGAACGATGGCGTCCCTGTTCGGCAGCTGGCCGCGGTACCAGCGCACCTTGTGGCCGTCGATCACGCCCTTCTCCTCGCGCAGGCCGAAGCGTTCGCGGAACGTCGACTCCTCGCGCAACATCACCGAGAAGGCCTGGAAACCGTCCTCGCGCACCGCCTTGCAGAACAGGAAGTCGTCGCCCTGGGTCGACTCCCAGCTCAGGCCGCTGGACGCAGGCAGCTCCGGACAGGTGGCCGGCGCCTGGGCAAGGGCGGGAAGCGGCAGCAGGGCCGCGATGTACAGGAAAAGAAGTCGTCGGATGCTCATGGGGATCTTCCTTGAGTGATGTTCCGACCTTGCCATGGCGGGGGGCATGACGCAATGCACAAAACTTGAAGCCCGTCACTGTCCGGCGCTGTCGTGCCAGTCCGGGAAGGGCGCAAACCGACCGCGTGCGTCAGGCCTGCGTCCGGCGTGCGCCCGCGTCAGCGGCCGGCGTCGTCCTGGCGCGTGACCGAGAGCGTGGGCCGCCCGTCGCGGTCGATGCGCACGATGCTGAGCCGGTCGAACTCCGACTCGTCCATCGCTCCGGTCTCGCAGGCGCACAGCGCCGCGACGATGGCCGGGACGGTATTGCTGTGGCCGGCGACCAGCACGGTGCCGGCCGGATGCGCGGCCCGGAGTGCGGCGGCGAAGGCGGCCGGCGTCTGGTGCGGATCGTAGGTCCGCGGCGCCAGGCCATGCCGGCGCGCGGCCGGCGCGACGGTGTCGCGGGTGCGGCGGTAGCCGGTGGCGTACACCGCCACCAGCGGTTCGCCCGCCAGCCGGCGTGCGAGCCGTTCGGCCCGTGCCTGCCCTTCGGAGGACAGGGCGGGATCCGGCCCGGGTGCGTCCTCCTTCTCGGCGTGGCGGACGACGATGTAGGTGGCGCCCGTGGCGTCGCCGGGCGTGGCCGGCATGCCGGCGCACGCCGCCAGCAGCGCGGAGAGGGCCAGCGGGATGAGGGGGCGGAGCGGTGCCATCCCGGCATTGTGCGGCATGGTGCGCCCGCGCGGCGCCGTGCCCGCCGCCCGCTCAATCGTCCTTGCGGTGCCAGCGACCGTCGTCGCCCTTCTCGTACTTCTGCTTGACCGCCGCACAGGCGACGCGGTGCGCGGTCTCCTCCCGGCTGGCGTCGCCGCGGCGTTCGTCGGGATCGGCGTACTGGTCCCAGGCGCTGTTGAAGGCTTCGAGATAGATTTCCTGGGCGTGCCTGGGCACGTTGTCGCGCACCGAGTCGGGCAGGTCGCCGAGCTGCTTGTAGGGCATGGCACTGGCTCCGGGCGGGCCTGCGAGTCTCGCTCCGGGGCGGTCGAGGCCCGGTGAGCGTGGCCCGCCGCGCCGCGGCGCGGGGCGTCAGGCGGCGGCCGCGGCGCCGGGGTCGAGCGCGACCAGCAGCCCGCGCGCGGCCTTGAGCCGGGTGTCGAAGTCCGGCAGTTCCAGGCTGATGCGCAGCTTGTCGGGCCCGTCCATCCGGTAGTGGCGGGGCTGGCCCTGGATCAGACGGATCACGGCCATCGGGTCGATCGCCGGCTTTTCGACGAACTGCAGCCGTCCGCCCGATTCGCCCAGGTCGAGCTTGCGGATGCCCAGGCGCGTGGCCTGCAGCTTGAGCTCGGCGATCGCGAACAGCTGCCTGGCCGGCTGCGGCAGCAGGCCGAAGCGGTCGATCATCTCCACCTGCAGTTCGCGCAGCTCGCCCTCGTCGCGGGCCGAGCTGATCCGCTTGTACAGGGTCAGGCGGGTGTGCACGTCGGGCAGGTAGTCCTCGGGGATCAGGGCCGGGACGTGCAGTTCGACCTCGGCGCCGCGGTCCACGGGCTCGTCGACGTCGGGCAGCTTGCCCTGGCGGATCGAGCGCACCGCGCGTTCGAGCAGCTCGGTGTAGAGGCTGAAGCCCACCTCGGCCATCTGCCCGCTCTGCTCTTCGCCCAGCAGCTCGCCGGCGCCGCGGATCTCGAGGTCGTGGGTGGCCAGGGTGAAGCCGGCGCCGAGCTCGTCCATCGAGGCGATCGCGTCCAGGCGCTTCTGCGCATCGCTGGTGATCGAGCGCCCGTCGGGCACCACCAGGTAGGCGTAGGCGCGGTGGTGCGAACGGCCGACGCGGCCGCGCAGCTGGTGCAGCTGGGCCAGGCCGAACTTGTCGGCGCGGTTGATGATGATGGTGTTGGCGTTGGGGATGTCGATGCCCGACTCGATGATGGTCGAGCACAGCAGCACGTTGAAGCGCTGCTTGTGGAAGTCGAGCATCACCTTCTCCAGCTCGCGCTCGGGCATCTGGCCGTGGGCGATGCCGATGCGCGCGTCCGGCACCAGTTCCTGCAGCTGGCGCTGCATGCGGCCGATGCTCTCGACGTCGTTGTGCAGGAAGTAGACCTGGCCGCCGCGCGCCAGCTCGCGCTGGAAGGCCTCGCGCAGCATCGCGTCGTCCCAGGCGTGGACGAAGGTCTGCACCGCCAGCCGGTGTGCGGGCGGGGTGGCGATGATCGACAGGTCGCGCAGCCCGGCCATGGCCATGTTGAGCGTACGCGGGATCGGCGTGGCGGTGAGGGTGAGCAGGTGGACGTTGGCGCGCAGCGCCTTGAGCGCTTCCTTCTGGCGCACGCCGAAGCGCTGCTCCTCGTCGACGATCACCAGGCCCAGGTCCTTGAACCGCACGTCCTTCTGCAGCAGGCGGTGGGTGCCGACGATCACGTCGATCTTCCCTTCCGCCAGCTTGTCGAGTTCGGCCTTGATCTCCTTCGTGCTCTTGAACCGCGACAGCACCTCGACCCGGATCGGCCAGTCGGCGAAGCGGTCGCGGAAGTTGCGGTAGTGCTGCTCGGCGAGCAGGGTGGTTGGCACCAGCACCGCGACCTGCCTGCCGGCCGCCGCGGCGACGAAGGCCGCGCGCACCGCGACCTCGGTCTTGCCGAAGCCGACGTCGCCGCAGACCACTCGGTCCATCGGCTGGCTGGAACCCAGGTCGCGGATCACCGCCTCGATCGCGGCGTGCTGGTCGGGCGTTTCCTCGAACGGGAAGGCCGCGGCGAAGGGTTCGTACATGGCGCGGTCGAGCGGCAGCGCGAGGCCGGCGCGGGCCTGGCGCCTGGCCTGGATCTCGAGCAGCTCGGCGGCGACGTCGCGTACCTTCTCCTGCGCCTTGCGCTTGGCCTTGCTCCACTGCTCGCCGCCGAGGTTGTGCAGCGGTGCGGTCTCGGGCGAGGCGCCGGAGTAGCGGCTGACCAGGTGCAGCTGCGCCACCGGCACGTAGAGGCGGTCGCCCTTGGCGTACTCGATGTCGAGGTATTCGCCGGGCTGGCCGCCGGCCTCCAGCGTCACCAGGCCGCGGTAGCGGCCGACGCCGTGGTCCTCGTGCACGATCGGCGCGCCCTCGGCGAGCTCGCCCAGGTCGCGGATGATGGCTTCCGGCTCGCGGCCGGCGCGGCGCCGGCGACGCGGTTGCGCGGCGCGTTCGGGGAACAGCTGGCGCTCGGTGAGGATCGCCAGCAGCGGATCGTCCAGTGCGAAGCCGTCGTCGAGCGGCGCGACCGCGATCGCGAAGCGCGACGCTCCACCGCCGGCCACGAATGCCGTGAAGTCGGGAACGACGTCCGGCTTGAGCCCGGCGGCGTCGAGCATTTCAAGCAGCGCCTCGCGGCGGCCCGCGGAATCGGCGGCCACCAGCGTGCGGCCCGGATAGCTGGCGAGGAAATCCTTCAGGGCGGTGCCGGGCGCGGACTCGCGCAGTGCCAGCGGCAGGGTGGGCGCGGGCTGGTCGCCGGGCGCGGCTGCCTGCGCATGCCGCGGATGGCCGGCGCCGCACAGCTCGATGCGGCTGCCCTGGTTGAGCCGCTCGCGCAGCGCGTCAGGCGGCATCCACAGCTCGTTGGGCGGCAGGATCGGGCGCTCGATGTCGTGGCGCAGCTGCTCGTGGCGCTCGCCGGCCTGGGTCCAGAACGCGTCCGCCGCCTCCAGCGCGCCCTCGTCGACGAGGGGCAGGGCGCCATCGGGCAGGTAGTCGAACAGGGTGGCGGTGTCGTCGAAGAACAGCGGCAGGTAGTACTCGATGCCCGCCGGCGCGATTCCGGCGCGCAGGTCCTGGGCGAGGGCGCTGCGGCGGGTGTCGATGTCGAAGCGTTCGCGCAGCACGTCGAGCACGTCGCCGAGCGCCTCGGCGTCGGTCGGGACCTCGCGGCCGGGCAGCATGCGGATCGCCTCGACCCGGTCGAGCGAGCGCTGGGTCTCGGGATCGAAGGCGCGGATCGATTCGATCTCCTGGTCGAACAGCTCGATCCGGAACGGGCCCGCGGCGCCCATCGGGTACACGTCGAGCAGTCCGCCGCGCACCGCGAAGTCGCCCGGGTCGTAGACCTGCGGCACGTTGCGGTAGCCGGCGCCCTCGAGCCGCCGCTTCTCCGCATCGAGGTCGAGGGTCTGGCCCACCTTCATGTCGAACGCGCCGCCGACCGCGTAGCGCAGCGGCGGCAGGCGCTGGAGCAGGGTCTGCACCGGGACGATCACGACCGCGGCGCGGTCGAGCGACGGCAGCCGCAGCAGCGTGGCCAGGCGCTGCGAGACGATGTCAGGATGCGGGCTGAAGCGGTCCCAGGGCAGGGTTTCCCAGTCGGGGAACAGCACCACCGGCAGGTCCGCGTCGCGGCCGAGCAGGGTGTGCAGGTCGGCTTCGAGCTGGTGCGCGGCATGGGTATCGCGCGCGACCAGCAGCAGTGGCGCGCCGTGGGCCCGCGCCGCGCGCGCCGCGTGCCAGGCCAGGGCGCTGCGGCTGGCGGGAACGCGCCACCAGGCGCGGGGCTGGCCGCTGCGGGGCAACGGCGGGGCGGGGGACTTCGCGGGCATCAATGGAATCCGGACAAGCACGACTGCGCCGGCAACGGCGTTGCCAGCGTGCGAAAGCGCGGATTTTACCGTGCCCGGGCGTGGGGGTCAGGGCATGTCCGCCCGGTCGTCACGTTTCCTCGCGCAGCCACTGCAGGCGGTGCGCGCCGCGCCCGGGCGCCAGCGCGGCCTGCAGCGCGGGCAGCAGGGCCTGGAGCGTGGCGTCCAGGCGCCAGGGCGGATTGCACACCAGCACGCCGCTGCCGTTCATGCGCAGCACCGATTCCTCGGCCCGCACCATCAGTTCGGCCAGCAGCACCGATTTCGCCGGCAGCTGCGCCGCGCGGCGCAGGAACGGCCCGAGCGCCGCGCGCTGCTTGACCGGGTACCAGAGCATGAACATGCCCTGCGGCCAGCGGGCCAGGCCTTCGCGCAGGGCGGCCAGCACCGGGTCGAACTCCCCGCGCTGGGCTTCGTACGGCGGATCGACCAGCACCAGGCCGCGACCGATCCGCCGTCCGCCGTGCCTGGGCGGCAGCAGGGCGCCGACCGCGGCATAGCCGTCGCGCTGGTGCACGCCGATGCGGCGGTCGCCGGCGAAGCAGCGCCGCAGCGCGGCGGCCTCCTCCGGCTGCACTTCGCAGCACGCGATCGCGTCCTGCGGGCGCAACGCGTGGGCCAGCAGCCAGGGCGAACCCGGGTAGGCGCTGCCGCCGTGGGCTGCGCGGCAGGCGGCGATCGCGGCGCGGTAGGGCTCGAGGGCCGGGGGCCGCGCATCGTGGCCGAGCAGGGCCTCCACGCCCTCGTTGGCTTCGCCGGTCCGGCGCGAGGCCTCGTCGTCGAGGAAGTACAGCCCGCGCCCGGCATGGGTATCGAGTGCGAAGCACGGCGCCGGCTTGGACGCCAGCGCCTCGCACAGCGCCAGCAGCACGCTGTGCTTGAACACATCCGCGTGGTTGCCGGCGTGGAAGGCGTGGCGGTAGTTCATCGGGGCGCAGACTCGAAAAGGCGTGCGGCGCGGCGGACGAGCGCCGGCGTTGCGGGCATGATGGCATCGCGCGCCGTCCACGGTCAGCTCCCCGCCCGCGCACTCCGCCCGGGTTCCATGCCTGCGACCCCTGGTCGCGAGCGGGCCTGCCATCGTCGCACGTGCCATGCGCATCGCGCAGGGAGGGCGCCAGGCCCGGCGCTGCCAGGCCGGCCGCGACGGCCGGAGGACGATGCGCGGCCGCTCGGCGTGGTGTTGCCGTTCCAGGTCCCGGCGCCGACGGGCGGTAGAATCGCCGCCATGCAAGCGCTCGGCGGCCTCGTCCTCCACCGCATGACCGGTGATCGCGCGCGGCGGCATCTGGCCGATGTCGCCGCGCTGCGCATCCGCGTGTTCGCGGATTGGCCGTACCTCTACGCCGGCGACCTGGACTACGAGCAGGACTATCTGGCCGCCTACGCCGCCTCGCCACGCGCCGTGTTCGTGCTGGCCCTGGACGGCGAGCGCGTGGTCGGCGCGTCCACCGGGCTGCCCCTGGTCGATGAAGCGGCCGCGTTCCAGGCCCCGTTCCTCGATCGCGGCCTCGATCCGGCCCCGGTGTTCTACTTCGGCGAGTCGGTGCTGCTGCCGGAGTATCGCGGTCGCGGCGTCGGGCACGCGTTCTTCGATGCCCGCGAGGCGCACGCGCGGGCGCTGGGCGGATTCACCACCACCGCCTTCGCCGCGGTCGACCGCGATCCGGACGACCCCAGGCGCCCGGCCGGCCACCGCGACAACGAGGCGTTCTGGCGGGGCCGTGGCTACGTGCGCCAGCCCGGGCTGACCATGGCGCTGGACTGGGACGAGGTGGGTGTGGGTCCGACGACCCACGCGCTCACGTTCTGGACCCGTCCGCTGGAGCCGGCGGGGTGAAGATCGCCGTCGCCCGCCATGCCATCGGCGCGCCCGGCTCGTTCGACGAGTTCGCGCGCAGGCAGCGGCGCCTGCTTGGGGACGTGGCCGCGCAGGGCGCGGAGATCGCGGTGCTGCCGGAGTACCTGTCGCTGGAGCTGGGCGCCAGCTTCGAGCCTGCCGTGGCCGGTGACCTTGCCGCATCGCTGGCCGCCATCCAGCGCTACCGCGACGACTGGCTGGCCCTGTTCTCGGGCATCGCCCGCGACACCGGCATGCTGGTTGCGGCGGGGACCTTCCTGCTCGATGTGGGCGGTGGGCGCTACCGCAATCGCTGTGACCTGTTCGCGCCCGACGGCGGCCACGGCTGGCAGGACAAGCTGCAGCTGACCGGCTTCGAGAAGCGCGCGGGCATGATCGACGGGGGCGACGCACTCAAGGTGTTCGAGCACCGCGGCCTGCGGTTGGCGGTGGCGGTCTGCTACGACAGCGAGTTCCCGCTGCCGGTGCGTGCGCAGTACGAGGCCGGTGCGCGGCTGCTGCTGGTGCCCAGCTGCACCGACAACGCCGCCGGCGCGACCCGGGTGCGGGTGGGCTGCCTGGCACGGGCGCTGGAGAACCGCTTCTTCGTCGCCCAGTCGGTGACCGCCGGCGAGGCGCCGTGGAGCCCCGCGCTCGACGTCAACACCGGCGAGGCGGCGGTGTTCGCGCCGATGGACGCAGGCTTCCCGGCCGACGGGGTACTCGCGTCCACGAGCGGCGAGGGGGAGTGGGCGCTTGCCGACATCGACCCGCTCGCGCTGGAGGCCTCGCGCGAAGATGCGCAGGTGGCGAACGACCGCGACTGGCCGGGGCAGCTGCTGCCGCCGCTGGCGGGCGCACGGGTCGAGCGGTTGGATTGAGGCGCGCCGGGGCACGGCGCCAGCGGGCCGATGCGCAGGCGCAGGCGGGGACCCGCCGGACGGGAGGACGCAGGCCGGAGGCCACCTCAGGCGGCGATCCCCTCACCGGCCCATGCATGCCGCATGCATATCCTGGCCAGCAGCCGGTCCAGTTCCGCGGTCATCTGCTGTGGCGACAGCGCCCGGACCGCGTTGCGGGCCGCGACGCCCATCGCGCGCAGACGCGGCAGGTCGCCGCCAAGCTCCGCCGTGGCGGCCAGGAACCCGAACGGGTCGCCCGGATCGACCAGGACGCCCTGCCTGCCGTCGACGAGGTGTTCGCGCGCAGCGCCACGATCGAACGCGACCACCGCGACCCCGCTGGCCATGGCCTCCAGGGTGACGTTGCCGAAAATGGTGTCCAGGCAGGGTTGTATGCACAGGTCGGCGCTGGCCAGGAGTCGCGCCAGGGCGTCGCGCCCCAGGAAGCCGGTGAAGGTGCACTCGGGGAATTCCCGCTCCAGGTCGCGACGCATGGGACCGTCGCCGGCCACGACCATGCGGGCGCCCGGACACGATCCGCGGAGCACCCGGTATGCCTGCAAGGCCAGCCGTACGTTCCGCCCCGGTGCAAGCCGTCCCACGTGGATCAGGAGCGGGGCCTCGGGCGACGCGCCCAGGGCCGCGCGCAGTTCGGGGCTGCGCTTGCACGGGTGGAAATGGTCGGGATCGACGGCTCGCTGCAGCAGGCACGGCCGCGGGAAGCCCGCGGCATGGAGCGCCGTCCACGCCACCCGGGTCGGGACGAGGGTGGCGTCGCCCTGTTCATGGAAGCGGCGAAGCCTCGCCAGGGCCGATGGGAGGCGGGCGCACGCGTCGGCACCTTGGAGTCGGCCATCCGGCCAGGCGTGGAAATCCGTGGCGACCGGCAGGCGCAGGCGGCGGGCGACGTGCACGGCCGACCAGCCCAAGGGTCCCTCGGTGGCGACATAGACCGCATCGGGGCGCGCGCGTGTCCACGCCTCCATCAGGCGTCGTCCAGCCAGGGAAGGGATGCGGTTCCGCGGCCAGAAGGCGCGGGGCGCATGGCTGCGCGCGGCAGTTCCCTGTCCCGGCTCGACGCAGGAGACGCGATGGCCCCGTTGCCGCAGCCCACGATGGAGCAACTCGACGGTCTCGCCCGCCCGGCCGGGGGAAGCAGGGCAGGTGTCGGTGACGATGGCGTAGTGCATGCGGGCCTCCGCTCCGGCCCATTCATGCTAGACACAGACGATGACGCGCATATGGCGCATGCATGACCCGCCCATGACGCACGGTGCCGACGGCCTGGCTGCGCGTCGGCTCAGGTGGTGGCGATCTCCAGCTGCACGCCCAGCGCCGCGATCTGCGGGGGCTCGCCTTCCAGGTCGGCGCGCAGCAGGGGGCGGTTGTGCAGCCAGCGCCGGTCCAGGCCCAGCACCATGCGCGGGCCGTCGACCAGCAGGTCCAGCCGCGGGATCTCCTCCGAGTCGCGCGAACGGTGCAGCAGGGCCGCGATGCGCAGCAGCGCGGCCGTCCGGCGCGCCGACGGCAGCAGGCGGTCGGGCAGCGCGTCGAACGCTGACTTGGGGATCTTGCGCCGGTGGGTACGCACCAGGGCGGCAAGGAACTGTTGTTCCTGGCGCGAGAAGCCGGCGATGTCCGAGTGCTCGATCACGTACGCGCCGTGGACCTGGTACTGGCTGTGCGCGATCGCCAGCCCCAGTTCGTGCAGGCGCGCGCCCCAGGCCAGCATCAGCAGATCGTCGGGATCGAGCTTCCACGCCGGCGCGGCCTGTTCGAACAGGCGCATGGCGGTGCCTTCCACGCGCGCGGCCTGGCCCTCGTCGATGCCGTAGCGCTGGGTGAGGGCGAGGATCGAGGCCTCGCGCGGGTCGTGGCCGCTGCCGCGGCCGAGCATGTCGTACAGCACGCCTTCGCGCATCGCCGCCTTGCTCACCGCCATCCGTTCCAGGCCCAGGGCGTCGAACGCGGCCTCCAGCACCAGCACGCCGCCGGCGATCGTACTGCGGCGTTCGGCGGACAGGCCCGGGAGGTCGATGGCGTCGATGCGCCCGGCCTCCAGCAGGCGGTCGCGCACCCGGGGCAGGGCCGCGGCGGTCACCGCGCCCTTGGTCAACCCCATCGCCGCGCAGATCCCGCCGATCTCCTTGTTGGTGCCCGACGCGCCGATCGCCTCGCTCCAGCCCAGCGCGCGGTAGGCATTGGCGAACTGCTGGAACTCCGCGCCCACCTCGATCACCGCCTCCCGCCACTTCTTCGGCGAGAGCCTGCCGTCGCCGAAGAAGCGGCGGGTGGTCGCGATACAGCCGACCTGCAGGCTTTCGCGTTCGATGGTCTGGAAACCGCGGCCGATGATGCACTCGGTCGAGCCGCCGCCGATGTCGATCACCAGCCGCAGACTGCCCGGCTTGGGCGGCTGGGCGTGGGCGACCCCGAGGTAGATCAGGCGCGCCTCTTCGCGGCCCGAGATCACTTCGATGCCGTGCCCCAGCGCGGTCTCGGCGGGGACCAGGAACGATTGCGGCGCGGCCATCAGTCGCACCGTGTTGGTCGCCAGCGCGCGCACACGCTGGGGCGGGATGTCGCGGATGCGCTGGCCGAAGCGCGCCAGGCAGGCGAGCGCCCGGTCGCGGACCGCGCGGTCGAGGCCGCCCCTGGCGTCCAGGCCCACGGCCATGCGCACCGGCTCGCGCAGGCGGTCGACGATCCGCAACTGGCCCAGGGTATAGGCGGCCACCACCATGTGGAAGCTGTTGGAGCCCAGGTCGATCGCGGCCAGCATGTCGCCGTCGCGCAGCGGCGTGGACAGCGAACCGGCCCGGGCGAGCGCGTCCATCATCCGCAGATCCCGGCCAGCAGCGCCGACTGCGCCGAATGCGGGGGATCGCCGTCGGCCGGCACCACCTTGCGGTAGACGCCGTCGGCGTGCAGTTCCCAGGCGTTGAGGTTGTCGGCCAGGTAGTTGTCGAGCGCCTCCCGCTTGACCCGCGCCGCCAGTGCCGGGTCGAGGATCGGGAAGCAGGTCTCCACCCGGCGCAGCAGGTTGCGCTCGAGCCAGTCGGCGCTGGCGCAGTACAGCTCCGGCTGACCGTCGTTGCCGAACCAGTACACGCGATGGTGCTCGAGGAACCGGCCCACGATCGAGCGCACGCGGATGTTGTCCGACACCCCCGGGACGCCGGGCCGCAGCGAGCAGGCGCCACGCACGATCAGGTCGATCGAGACCCCGGCCTGCGAGGCCGCGTACAGCGCGCGCATCACCTGTGGTTCGTTGAGCGCGTTCATCTTGGCGATGATCCGCCCGGGACGGCCGTTGCGTGCGTGTTCTGCCTCGCGCTCGATCCGCGCCAGGATCCCCGCGTGCAGGGTGAACGGCGCCTGCAGCAGGCGGCTGAGCGAGGTCGCCGGGGCGAGGCCCGAGAGCTGCTGGAAGATCAGGTGCACGTCGTTGCCGATGTCCGGATCGGCGGTGACCAGGCCGATGTCGGTGTAGGCGCGGGCGGTGCCGGAATGGTAGTTGCCGGTGCCCAGGTGCACGTAGCGCCGCAGCTTGCGTCCTTCGCGCCGCACCACCAGCAGCATCTTGGCGTGGGTCTTGAAGCCGACCACGCCGTAGACCACCTGCACTCCCGCTTCCTGCAGGCGGTCGGCCAGGCCGAGGTTGGCCTCCTCGTCGAAGCGCGCCCGCAACTCGACGACCACGGTGACATCCTTGCCGTTGCGCGCGGCCTGGACGAGGTGCTCAACGATCGGCGAGTCCTTCCCGGTCCGGTACAGCGTCTGCTTGATCGCGAGCACGTTCGGATCCTCGGCCGCCTGCTTGATCAGCTCCAGCACCGGCGCGAACGAGTCGAAGGGATGGTGCAGCAGCAGGTCGCCGCCCGACACCAGGTCGAACATGGCCTCGGTGTTCTTCGGCAGCCGCGGCTGGAACGGCGGGAACTTCAGGTCCGGCCGCTGCACCAGGTCGTAGACCTGGATCACGCGGTTGAGGTTGACCGGCCCGTCGATGCGGTAAACCGCGTTGCCGGGCAACTCGAAGTTCTGCAGCAGGGTGCGCACGATCGGCCGCGGGCAGTCGGCGGCGATCTCCAGCCGCATCGCGCGCAGGTAGCCGCGCCCGGCCAGCTCGTCGCGCAGCGCCAGGGCCAGGTTCTCCACCTCGTCCTCGTCGACGATGACCTCGGAATTGCGGGTGACCCGGAACTGGTAGGCGCCCTTGACCTGCATCCCGGGGAACAGTTCGTGCACGAACTCCGACAGGACCGCCGAGAGGAACACGAAGTCGTGCTCGCCGCCCGAGGCCTGTTCCGGCAACTGGATGATCCGTGGCAGCGAACGCGGCGCGCGCACGATGGCGAGGTGGCCGACCCGGCCGAACGCGTCGCGGCCCTCGAGCACCACCACGATGTTGAGCGACTTGTTCAGGATCCTGGGGAACGGATGCGCCGGGTCCAGGCCCAGCGGCGAGAGCACCGGCATGATCTCGTCGCGGAAGTAGGCGCGCAGCCAGCGCGCCTGGCGCGCGTTCCACTGGCTGCGGGCGAGCACGCGCACGCCCGCCCGGGCGAGCTCGGGCCGCAGTACCTTGTTCCAGCACTCGTACTGGGCCCGGACCAGTTCCGCCGCGCGTTCGTGGATGCGCCGCAGCACGGTGGCCGGCGCCAGCCCGTCGGGCGGGGCGGGTACGGCGCCGAAGTCCTGCGCGTGGCGCACGGTGGCGGCGCGGATCTCGAAGAACTCGTCGAGATTGGTGCAGGAGATGCACAGGTAGCGCAGCCGCTCGAGCAGCGGCACCGACTCGTCCAGCGCCTGGGCGAGCACGCGGAAGTTGAAGTCCAGCTGCGACAGTTCGCGGTTGAAGTACAGCGCCGGGTCGCGCAGCGGATCGCCCCCCTTGGCCGCGGGCGCGGCCGGTTCCCCGCCCGGGCCCGGCGGTGGACGCTCCGGGCGTGGCACGGGTCGGTTCAAGGCGCTGCTCCCGGAGGGGCCTGGCGCGGCTGGATCCGCTCGGCGCCGAAGTGGCAGGAAAAGGTGCTGCCGCGGCCGACCTCGCTTTCGATCCCGAGCCGGGCGTGGTGCAGGTTGAGGACGTGCTTGACGATCGCCAGGCCCAGCCCGGTGCCGCCCGATTCGCGCGAGCGGCTGGTGGACACCCGGTAGAAGCGCTCGGTGAGCCGCGGCAGGTGCTGGGCCGGGATGCCGTAGCCGGTGTCGGCGACCTGCAGCACCGCCCCGCCGCCTTCGCGCGCGAAGCGGATCGTGATCGTGCCGCCGGCCGGGGTGTAGCGCACCGCGTTGCTCACCAGGTTGGAGAACGCGCTGTGCAGCTCGCGCGTGGAGCCGGCCAGGTCGACGCCGGCCGCGTCCTCCACGACCACCCGGTGCCGGCCCTGGCTCAAGGCCTCGGCTTCGCGCCGCAGCGTGGACAGCATGGGTTCCATCGCCACCGTTGCG
The DNA here is from genome assembly GCF_007859305.1 of Luteimonas wenzhouensis. Lineage (GTDB taxonomy): Bacteria > Pseudomonadota > Gammaproteobacteria > Xanthomonadales > Xanthomonadaceae > Luteimonas > Luteimonas wenzhouensis. The sequence goes on along the minus strand of NZ_VOHE01000002.1, from coordinate 405,368 downwards.
TCTTCCACGCCTTCCTGCGCCTCGAGCCGCGATAGCGTCAGCAGGTCTTCCACCAGCCGGGTCATCCGCTGCGACTGGCGCTGCATCTCGCGCAGCATCGGCGCCCATTCCGGCTGGTCGTCGGGCTCGAGCATGTCCAGGTAGCCGTGGACCACGGTCAGCGGCGTGCGCAGCTCGTGCGAGACGTTGGCCACGAAGTCGCGGCGGACCTGCTCGAGCCGCATCATCTTGGTCACGTCGCGGGCGACCACCAGCCACATGTCCTCGGAATAGGGGATCAGGCGCAGGTTCAGCCGCACCTCCGGCGATGCCGGCGACGCCACGTCGAGCAGCGGCTCGGCGTTGCGGCCGGCGGCCAGCCAGTGCGCGATGCGCAGCCCCTGCAGGCGTTCGCCGAGCGGCTCGCCCATGTCGCGCGGGTATTCCAGTCCCAGCAGGGCGGTGGCGGCATCGTTGAACCACTGCACCCGCTGGCTGTTGCGCTCGATCACCACCACCGCGTCGGGCAGGGCGGCGGCGACCGCGCCATAGGCGCGCAGCATCGCCACCAGCCGCCGGTTGCGTGCGCGCATGCCGTCCTGGTTCAGCCGCAGCTGCCGCTCCAGTTCTTCCCACGCGCCGCGCCCGGTGGCGGACGGCGGCCACTGGTGCGACTGCAGCCGCGCCAGCACGCCGTGCAGGCGCCAGCAGTGCCAGGCCGCCACGCCCAGCGCGGCCATCGCCAGCGCCGGCCACGGATGGCCCAGCGGCCATCCCACCGCCAGCGCGGCCGCCAGCGCCAGGGCCTGGTGGCCCAGGGTGCGGCTCCATGCGGGTCGGGTCGGGACGGACATGGCGGGATCGTGGGCGGAAGGGCGCGTGGCGGGGGGAAGGCGGATCGGGGCCAGCTGATCTTAGCCCGGTCGCTCCGCCGGCCCGGGCCGGCGTCCGCCGCGGAAAGGCGTCGCGGCCCGGGTCAGGCCGCCGCCGAGAAGCGGTAGCCGGCGCCGCGTACGGTCTGCACCATGCCGTCCAGCCCCGAGGGTTCGAGCGTCCGGCGCAGGCGGCGGATGTGCACGTCCACCGTGCGCTCCTCCACGTACACGCTGCCGCCCCAAACGTGGTCGAGCAGCTGTGCGCGGCTGTACACGCGCTCGGGGTGGGTCATGAAGAAGTGCAGCAGCCGGTACTCGGTCGGGCCGATGGCCAGCGGTTCGCCGCGGGCGAACACGCGGTGGGCGGCGCCGTCGATGCGCAGTTCGCCGACGCTGACGTTGCCGTCCTCGTCCTCGCCGCGGGTGCGGCGCATCACCGCGCGGATCCGCGCCAGCAGTTCGCGCGCCGAGAACGGCTTGACCACGTAGTCGTCGACTCCCGCCTCGAGGCCGCCGACGCGGTCGTTCTCCTCGCCGCGTGCGGTGAGCATGATGATCGGCACCTCGCGCGTGGGGTCCTCGCGGCGCCAGCGGCGGGCCAGTTCCAGGCCGCTGGTCCCGGGCAGCATCCAGTCCAGCAGGATCAGGTCGGGCACGCGTTCGGCGATGGCCGATTGCGCCTCGAGGGCATCGCCGGCGTGGGCCGGCTCGAAGTCGCCCTTGCGCAGGGCGAAGGCCACCATCTCGCGGATGGCGGGTTCATCGTCGATGATCAGGATGCGCTTCTGCACCTCAGGCTCCAGCCCAGGCCCGGCCACGGCGGCCGACGCCAGCATTGGACGACAGTTCCATGACCGTATTGTGACAGCCGGCGCGTGGTCTCAGCGGCGCCGGTTCAGGTCAGGGTCGCGCACGCCCTGGCGGCGCAGCTCCAGCACCACCGGCGTGATCTGGGAAATGCGCGCATCGATCCGCGCCCGGGCGTAGTAGTCCAGGTCGTCACGCTTCTTGAGCGTGTTGAGCTGCACCAGGGCCTGCTCCTCGCGGCCGCTGAGGAAGGCCGCCTCCGCCCAGGCTTCGCCGGCGCGCACCGGGTCGCCGGCGATCTCGCTGGCGCGGGCGAAGGTCCGCTGGAACGCGGGGTCCGAGCCGCTGGTGGCCAGCAGCGGACGCAGCACGTCGCGGGCCCGGCGCCCGGCTTCGGGCGTATTGCGCGCCACCAGCACCTCGGCGTAGGACATGGCGATCGCCGGGTTGCGCGGCATGCGCTCGAGCAGCGCCTGGAACCGGCGGTCGGCCGCATCGTGGCGGCCGGCATGGGCCTCGGCTTCGGCCAGGCCGATGGAGAGCCACACGTCGCCCGGGTGCCGCTCCAGGAGCGCCGCCAGGGAGGTGGCCGCCTGCTCGGCGCGGCCGGCGCGAAGCTGCGCGATCGCCAGTCCGTAGCGCTGCGCGTCGTCGAGCCCGCGCGCGCTGCCCATGCGCTCGTATTCGCGCACCGCCGCTTCGGGGGTATTGGCGCTGAGCACCCGGAGGCGTTCGCGGGCCCAGCCGAACTCGTTGCGTCGCGTCGCCTCCAGGCCGCCCTCCAGCGCCAGGCCGGCGGGCAGCAGCGGGTTGTCGCCCAGCCGCAGGCCCTCGGGCAGCGCCGCGCCCGTGACCGGGATGCGCTGGGTGATGCTGGCGTCGGGCGTGGACACCGTGCCCTGGACCGACTGCCCGGCCAGGCGCTCGGCCCGGTCCTTGGCCTCGCTGATGCGGATGGTGGTGACCGGGTGGGTCTTGAGGTAGTCGGGCAGCCGCTCGCGCTCGCCGCCCTGGTTGGTGCGCGAGACCGCGTGCATGCGCTCGAACATGCTGGCCATGGCGCCCGGGTCGTATCCGCTGCGGGCCAGCGTGCGGATGCCGATGCGATCGGCCTCGGACTCGTTGGAGCGGGTGTAGTTGATCTGGCGCTGCGCGGCCAGGCCCTGGGCGGTGGCGATGGCGGCCATCGCCGCGTCGTCCGACGAATTGCCGCCGGCCGACTGCGCGATCGCGATCGCGCCGAGCATCGCCAGCAGCAGCGGGATGCTGTCGCGCTGTGCCCGCTCCACCCCGCGCAGCACGTGCAGCTGGGTGACGTGCGCGACCTCGTGGCCCAGCACCGCGGCCACCTCGTCCTCGGTCTCGGCCGCCAGCACCAGCCCGGCGTTCACGCCGATGTAGCCGCCCAGGGTGGCGAAGGCGTTGATGCTGCGGTCCTTCATCATGAAGAAGGTGAACTTCTGCCCGGGGTCGTCGCTGGCGGCGGCCAGGCGGTTGCCGGTGGCCTGGAGCCAGCCGTCGACCAGGGGGTCCTCGAGCACGTAGCCGTAGTGGCGCAGCTGTGCCAGCAGCATCCGCCCGTATTCGGCCTGCTGCGCCGGGCCGAGCACGCTGCCGGCGGAGGAGCCGATGTCCGGCAGGCGGTTCTCCTGCGCCCGGGCGCCGGCAGCGCCCACCAGCACCAGCAGGGCGGTGGCGAACAGGGTGCTGAGGCGGATCAGGCAGGCGCGCATGGAAGTCCAGGAGGGCACGGCGGGCGGGGACCGCCCCTGGCAAGCATGCCGGGGCGTCCCGCGCGGGGAGTGAATCCGATGTTAATCGTTTGCAGCGTTCCATCGCGGGCGGTGGAAAAGCCGCGACGCGGCGCCCAAGATTCGACCCAGTCCCGCAATCCCAGGTTCCCGCGATGGATGCCTCCGCACAGGGCGCGCAGCCGCCGATCACCCTCTACACCAGCGCCATCTGCAGCTACTGCATGGCGGCCAAGTCGTTCCTGCGCAGCCGCGGGCTGGAATGGAACGAAGTCCGGATCGACCTCGACCCGGCCGAGCGCGAACGCATGGTCGCGCGCACCGGCCGGACCTCGGTGCCGCAGATCTTCGTTGGCGACGTCCACGTGGGCGGCTACGACGACATGATGGCGCTGCATCGCCAGGGCGGGTTCGAGCCGCTGCTGGGACGCTGAGCCCACCCCCGGGCCGGCCGCCATGGGCCGGTCCAGCGCGGCCTGCCTGCGCGGCCGCGGCGGCGCAGGCAGGCCGCTGCCGGGCGTCCGCGCCGGGGTCGCCGACCCGGGTCGGCTTGGGGCGGCCGGCGGCTTTCGGGCATAATTTCATCTTCAACCAATCCCCACGCCGCGCCTTCGCGCGCGGCGCTTTCTGCACGGACACCCCCCACCAATGACCCAGACAATCACGGTCATCCGCGGCGACGGCATTGGCCCGGAGATCATGGACGCGACCCTGCACGTGCTCGACGCGATGCAGGTCGGGCTCGCCTACGAGGAGGCCGACGCGGGCCTGGTCGCGCTCGAGAAGCACGGCGAACTGCTGCCGCAGGCCACGCTCGATTCCATCAGCCGCAACCGGATCGCGCTCAAGAGCCCGCTCACCACGCCGGTGGGCGAGGGCTTCTCCTCGATCAACGTCGAACTGCGCAAGCGTTTCGACCTGTACGCGAACGTGCGCCCCGCGCGCTCGTACCCGAACACCCGCGCGCGCTTCCCCGGCAACGTGGACCTGATCACGGTGCGCGAGAACACCGAGGGCGCCTACATCGGCGAGGGCCAGTCGATCACCGAGGATGGCGAGACTGCCACCCTGGTGCAGAAGATCACCCGCAAGGGCTCCGAGCGCATCGTGCGCTACGCGTTCGACCTGGCCGTGCGCACCGGCCGCAAGAAGGTCACCGTGGTGCACAAGGCCAACATCCTCAAGACCACGTCTGGCCTGTTCCTGAAGGTGGCGCGCGAGGTCGCGGCGCAGTATCCGCAGATCGAGTGCACCGAGATGATCGTCGACAACACCTGCATGCAGCTGGTCATGCGGCCGGAGCAGTTCGACGTCATCGTGACCACCAACCTGTTCGGCGACATCATCTCCGACCTGTGCGCCGGCCTGGTCGGCGGCCTGGGCCTGGCCCCCGGCGCCAACATCGGCAAGGACGCGGCGATCTTCGAGGCCGTGCACGGCACCGCCCCGGATATCGCCGGCCAGGGCAAGGCCAATCCCTGCGCGCTGATGCTGGGCGCGGCGCAGATGCTTGACCACATCGGCCAGCCCGAGCAGGCCACGCGGCTGCGCGGGGCGATCGTGGCCACGCTGGAGGCGCAGGACAACCTGACCCCGGACCTGGGCGGCAGCGGCAATACGATGGCGTTCGCGAAGGCCATCGCCTCCAGGATCTGATCCGCGGCGGCTTGCCGATGGTCGTGGGAACGGGGCGCTTCGGCGCCCCGTTCCGTTCCAGCCGTTCCGGTTCCCCGGCGCGGGGCATGGATGCCGGCCGGCGCCAGGCGTCCGGATACAGCGTCTCGCCCGGCGCATGACGCGCCCGGCGCAAACACCGCACAATCGACATTTTGCCGGACCCCCGCGATGACCCTCCGCCCCGGCGCGCTCGCGCTCACTCCGTTGCTGCTGTTCCTGGCGGTGTTCTTCGGCGCCGGCCTGTACTACACCGCCGCCGGCGAGCCGATGGGCTTCTACCAGCTGCGCGCCCCGGTCGCGATCCTGCCGGCGCTGGCGCTGGCGGCCTGGATCGCCCGGCGCCGCGGGATCCGTCCGGGCGACACCCTGCTCCAGGGCATGGGCGACCCCAACATCGTGCTGATGTGCCTGATCTTCCTGCTGGCCGGTGCCTTCGCACAGGTCTCCAGGGCGATCGGGGCGGTGGACGCGGTGGTCTCGCTCGGCGTGGAGGTGCTCCATCCGTCGCTGCTGTTGCCGGGGCTGTTCGCGATCGGCTGCGCGGTGTCGCTGGCGATCGGCACCTCGATGGGCACGATTGCCGCGGTCATGCCGATCGCGGTCGGGGTGGCCGATGCCGCCGGGCTGGACCGGGCGTTGGTGGCCGGCGCCGTCGTCGGCGGCGCGATGCTCGGGGACAACCTGTCGGTGATCTCCGACACCACCATCGCCGCCACCCGCACCCAGGGCGCGCAGATGCGCGACAAGTTCCGCGAGAACTTCCGCATCGCGCTGCCGGCGGCGCTTGTGACCATGGTCCTGCTGGCCTTCGCCGGCGAGCCGGCGCCGGTGCAGTCGCCGCCGGCCGCGCCGGCGTGGCTGGCCCTGCCATACCTGGTGGTGCTGATGCTGGCGCTGGCGGGGCTGGACGTGCTGCTGGTGCTCGGCATCGGCCTGGCGCTGTCCGGGGCCTTCGGCCTGCTGGCGGCGGAGGGCTACGGCCTGCAACGCTACGCCGGGGACATCTGGACCGGATTCGAGGGCATGGTCGAGATCCTGCTGCTGGCGCTGCTGGTGGGCGGACTGGCGGCGCTGATGAAGGCCAGCGGCGGCCTGGCCTGGCTGGCGCAGGCAATCGCCCGCCCGGCACGCGGCCACGTGGGCCGCCGCACCGGCGAGTTCAGCATCGCCGCGCTGGCCACCGCCGCCGACGTGTTCACCGCCAACAACACCGTCGCGATCCTTGTCGGTGGCAGCGTGGCCCGCGACATCGCGGTCCGCCACGGGATCAGCCCGCGCCGTGCGGCCAGCGTGCTCGACATCTTCGCCTGCGTGCCGCAGGGCCTGCTGCCCTATGGCGCGCAGCTGCTGCTGGCCTCGTCGCTGGCGGCAGTCCCGCCGATCGCGCTGGCGGGACGGGTCTGGTACTGCTGGCTGCTTGCGCTGGTCGCGATCGGGTTCATCGCCTGGCCGCGGCGTCCCGGGCCGGTCCCGGCCGTGGCGCCGGCGCCGATGCCGTGAGCGTCGCGGCCGGCACGAAAAAAGGCGCCCCGCGGGGCGCCTTCTTCCGTCCGCGATCGGGGGTGCGTCAGTCGCGCGATTGCAGCTTGGCCAGCAGGCGCAGGAACTCGATGTACAGCCAGACCAGGGTGACCATCAGGCCGAACGCGCCGTACCACTCCATGTACTTGGGCGCGCCGTGCTCGACCCCGCTCTCGATGAAGTCGAAGTCCAGCACCAGGTTCAGCGCCGCGACCACGATCACGAACAGGCTGAAGCCGATGCCGATGATCCCGTTGTCGTGGATCATCGGGATGTCCTTGCCGAACATCCGCAGCACGATCGTGGCCAGGTACACCAGGGCGATGCCGCCGGTGGCCGCGACCACGCCGAGCTTGAAGTTCTCGGTGGCCTTGATCAGGCCGCTGCGGTAGGCCAGCAGCAGCGCGAACAGGGTGCCGAAGGTCAGCATCACCGCCTGCATCACGATGCCTTCGTACAGGTGGTTGAACAGCGCCGAGATCGCGCCGAGGAAGAAGCCCTCCACCAGCGCGTAAAGCGGCGCGGTGACCGGGGACCACTCCTTCTTGAACGCGGTGACGATGGCCAGCACCAGGCCGCCGATCGCGCCGCCCCAGACATAGACCGAGAACCCGGGGGCCACGCTGCCGTCCGGCCCGATGGCCTGGTTCCAGGCGAACGCCGCCGTGAGCACGGTCAACAGCAGCAGGATGCCGGTCTTGTTGACGGTGCCGTTGAGGGTCATGACCTCGCCGTCACGCGTGACCACCGCGCCGCTGCCAAGATCCAGGAAGGTCGATTCTTTGAGTACGGGGTTGCCGCTTCGCATGGGTCGCCTGTTCCGTTGGATTGGATCCGGCCTCAGGATACACGGGAGTCCGCCGGCCCGGGGCGGGCGCGTTGACAGCGCTCGGCGTGCTCCCGGACAATGTCCGGCTCCGCCGGGGCAGCCGGCCCCGGCGGCAGGACCGCCTGTCACCGGCCGGGGTATAGCGCAGCCTGGTAGCGCGCCTGCTTTGGGAGCAGGATGTCGGGGGTTCGAATCCCTCTACCCCGACCATCGTCTCCTCCCGGGACGGCTATCATGCGCCCACGCGCCCGTAGCTCAACCGGATAGAGCACCGGCCTTCTAAGCCGGTGGTTGCAGGTTCGAGTCCTGCCGGGCGCGCCAGCGCCGGTCCCGGCGAGGGGCATCCGGGCACCGACTCGGGTATCCTGTGTGGTTCCAGTGGTGGCTGTAGCTCAGTTGGTTAGAGTCCTGGATTGTGATTCCAGATGTCGGGGGTTCGAGTCCCCTCAGCCACCCCATCCATTCGCGGCGACTTCCTTCCTGCGGGAAGGGCATTGCCGGAAGGCGCGTGTTCCGGATACACTGCGCGCCCGCTTTTTTCCCGGGCCGTTAGCTCAGTTGGTAGAGCAGCTGACTCTTAATCAGTAGGTCCTAGGTTCGAATCCTAGACGGCCCACCAGTGTCGAACAGCGCCCGGCCCCGCCGGGCGTTGTCGTTTCCGGGGCCGCGTCCGGGACCGCGCAGCGGCTGCGCCGGCCAGCCGGCCGGGCCCGGGGCTAAGATGCACCGGCGCGAAAGTGGCGGAATTGGTAGACGCCCTGGATTTAGGTTCCAGTGACCTTGTGTCGTGCGGGTTCGAATCCCGCCTTTCGCACCAGCCTTCCTTGCTGCCCCTCGCGGGGGCGGAAGACCGCGAGCGCTGGCGAGGGCAGGGCATCCCGCCACCGCGCCCGCGCTCCATCCGGCCCGTGCGGCAGCGGCCCTGCGGTTCGCGGGCATCGGCGAGGGCAGCCGCCGCGCCTGCCGCGACCACCGGCCTGTCTTGCCGCGGGCCGCTACCGGCCCGGCCGTCGCATCCGCCCCGCCACTGGCGGCCGCCCCCCGATTCCGCCAAAATATCCCGTTCCGCCGGCCGCCGCCGGCCTGCCACGGCAGGCCCGGGCGCCGGTCCCCATCCGGTTCAGAATTTCTCAAGAGAGAGCAGCGGCCATGGCCGCGAGGCAGGAGTCCAATCCCATGCAAGTGTCCGTCGAATCCGTCGGCAACCTCGGGCGCCGCCTGACGTTGCGCCTGCCGTCCGAGCGGCTCGAAACCCGGGTTGGCGGGCGCCTGCGCGAGATCGCGCGGACCGCCAGGATCAAGGGGTTCCGCCCCGGCAAGGTGCCGACCAGGGTGATCGAGCAGCGCTTTGGCGAGCAGGTCCGGGCCGAGGTGCTGGACGGGCTGCTGCGCGAAGGCTTCGACGAGGTCGTGCGCGACCAGGAACTGCGCCTGGCCGGCAAGCCGGTCATCGAGCCCAGCGAGGACAAGGCCGAGGGCGAGCTGGCCTACGTGGCCACGTTCGAGGTCGTGCCCGATTTCGGTGACCTCGACATGTCCAAGCTGCAGGTGGTCCGCCACACGGCCGAGGTCACCGAGGAAGACATCGACCGGATGATCGACAACCTGCGCCAGCAGCGCCGCAGCTGGAACGCGGTGACGCGCCCGGCGCAGGCCGGCGACGCGGTCGAGGTGGAGACCTGGACCGAACTGGACGGCACGCGGCTGCCCGCCGAGGGCGTCGAGCGCGGCACCACCGTGCTCGGCTCGGGCGGGATGATCAAGGCGGTCGAGGACGCCCTGGTCGGGATCGAGGCCGGCAGCGAGAAGAGCGTCCAGGTCGAGTTCCCGGCCGACTGGCGCGTGGCCGCGCTGGCCGGCAAGGCCGCGACCGTGCACCTGAAGGCGGTGCGCGTGTCCGAGCAGCACCTGCCCGAGGTCGATGCCGCGTTCATCCGCAGCTTCGGCGTGCGCAGTGGCGAGCTCGAGCAGTTCCGCGCCGACATCCGCACCAACCTCGAGCGCGAGCTCAAGGGCGCGCTGATGAACCGCCTGCGGCGCGAGGTCGGCGAGCAGCTGGTGGCCGCCTACGCCGACGTCGAGCTGCCGCCGCGGCTGGTGGAGACCGAGGCCCGCGCGCTGCTGGCCCAGCAGGTCGACCAGGCCCGCCGCAGCGGCCGCGACCCGGGCGAAGTCCCGGCCGACGCCCACCTGGGCTTCATGGAGACGGCGCGCAAGCGCGTGCTGGTGGGGCTGCTGGTGGGCGAGGTGGCCCGCCGCAACCAGCTGAAGCTGGACCCGGCGCGCCTGAACGAGCACCTGCGCCTGATCGCCTCCACCTACGAGCAGCCCGAGCAGGTCATTGAGTTGTACCGCAACGACCCCCAACTCATGTCGGGACTGCAGAACCGGGTGATGGAAGAGCAGGTGATCGACTGGATCGCCGAGCGCGCCCAGCACACCGAGAAGCAGCTCACGTTCCAGGAAGCGATCACGCCCTAGCCGGTCCGTCCGGCCGGCGTCCGCGCCACTCCGGGGCCCGCACGTCGGGCGCCCACGACCCGAGCGAGAAACGAATCGATGAGCTACGAGACCAAGGCCCTGAACCTCGTGCCGATGGTGGTCGAACAGACCAGCCGCGGCGAGCGCGCCTACGACATCTACTCGCGGCTGCTCAAGGAACGGGTGATCTTCCTGGTCGGCGGCATCGATGACCACGTCGCCAACGTGATCGTGGCCCAGATGCTCTTCCTCGAGGCAGAGAACCCCGAGAAGGACATCCACCTGTACATCAACTCGCCGGGCGGCATCGTCACCGCCGGCATGGCGATCTACGACACCATGCAGTTCATCAAGCCCGACGTGAGCACGATCTGCGTGGGCCAGGCGGCCAGCATGGGCGCCCTGCTGCTCGCTGCCGGCGCGGCCGGCAAGCGCTACGCACTGCCCAATTCGCGGGTGATGATCCACCAGCCGCTGGGCGGCTTCCAGGGCCAGGCGACCGACATCGACATCCACGCCCGCGAGATCCTGTCGATGAAGCAGCGGCTGAACGAGATCCTGGCCCGCCACACCGGCCAGTCGATCGAGACCATCACCGCCGACACCGAGCGCGACAACTTCAAGAGCGCGGAGGCCGCGCGCGAGTACGGGCTGGTCGACCAGGTGCTCGAGCGGCGCCCGGAAGAGTCGATCCAGCCAGCCTAAGGCATTGATTATAATCGGGAATTGTGCGCCGGTGCTGCGACCGTTGCAGCGCCGGGCGCTGTGCTATTCTCGCCCCGTGACCGCACCAGCAAGACAGATCCGTTCATGACCGAAGACCGTCAGGGCCGTTCCGGCGACAGCAGCAAGATCCTCTATTGCTCGTTCTGCGGGAAGAGCCAGCACGAGGTCCGCAAGCTGATCGCGGGTCCGAGCGTGTACATCTGCGACGAATGCGTCGAGTTGTGCAACGACATCATCCGCGAGGAACTCGAGGAGAAGGCCCAGTCGGCGCGCAGCTCGCTGCCCAAGCCGAAGGAGATCCTCGAGGTCCTGGACCAGTACGTGATCGGGCAGAACCGGGCCAAGCGCACGCTCGCGGTGGCGGTCTACAACCACTACAAGCGGATCGAGAGCCGCAGCAAGAACGACGACGTCGAGCTGGCCAAGTCGAACATCCTGCTGATCGGCCCGACCGGCTCGGGCAAGACCCTGCTGGCCGAGACCCTGGCGCGCCTGCTCAACGTGCCGTTCACGATCGCCGACGCCACCACGCTGACCGAGGCGGGCTACGTGGGCGAGGACGTCGAGAACATCATCCAGAAGCTGCTGCAGAAGTGCGACTACGACGTCGAGAAGGCGCAGCAGGGCATCGTCTACATCGACGAGATCGACAAGATCTCGCGCAAGAGCGAAAACCCGTCGATCACCCGCGACGTGTCCGGCGAGGGTGTGCAGCAGGCGCTGCTCAAGCTGATCGAGGGCACCACCGCCAGCGTGCCGCCGCAGGGCGGGCGCAAGCACCCGCAGCAGGAGTTCCTGCAGGTCGACACCAAGAACATCCTGTTCATCGTCGGCGGCGCCTTCGCCGGCCTGGACAAGATCATCCAGCAGCGGTCCACCGAGGCCGGCGGCATCGGCTTCAGCGCCAAGGTCAAGAGTTCCGAACGCAAGGCGGACGTGGGCAAGGTGCTGGCCGGGGTCGAGCCCGAGGACCTGATCAAGTTCGGCCTGATCCCCGAGTTCGTCGGCCGCCTGCCGGTGGTCGCCACCCTCGAGGAGCTGGACGAGGCGGCGCTGGTCAAGATCCTCACCGAGCCCAAGAACGCCATCACCAAGCAGTTCAAGAAGCTGTTCGAGATGGAGGGCGTGGAGCTGGAGTTCCGCCCCGACGCCCTGACCGCGATCGCGCGCAAGGCGATCAAGCGCAAGACCGGCGCGCGCGGCCTGCGCACCATCGTCGAGGCGGTCCTGCTCGACACCATGTACGAGCTGCCGTCAATGGAGAACGTCAGCAAGGTGGTGGTGGACGAGTCGGTGATCGAGCACAAGTCCGAGCCGTACCTGATCTACCAGACCCCGCCGCCCTCGGCCAAGGTCGCTTCGGCCGAATAGCGACGTCCCCGCGGCGCCCCCGCGCCGCCCGCCATGCCTCCTGAACGCCGGCCGGGCCGCCGCCCGGCCGGCGGAATGCTGCGTTGGCCCCCGAATGCTTGCATCGACCGCCGGCGGGCCCCATAACGGACCCCACCAGGGCGCCGCCGGCGGCGCGCCCGGCCCACCTGCAGCCTGGAACAGTACAAATGACCCATGACCGTAGCGAATCGCTGGAACTGCCCGTGCTGCCCCTGCGCGACGTGGTGGTGTTCCCGCACATGGTGATTCCGCTCTTCGTGGGGCGGGACAAGTCGATCCGCGCGCTCGACATCGCCATGGAGGGCGACAAGCGCATCCTGCTGGTGGCGCAGAAGTCGGCCGAGATCGACGACCCGGAAGGCTCAGACCTGCACCAGATGGGCACCCTGGCCCAGGTGCTGCAGCTGCTCAAGCTGCCCGACGGCACGATCAAGGTGCTGGTCGAGGGCGTGTCGCGGGTGACCGTCTCGCAGGTGCGCGAGGTCGACGGTACCCTGGCCGGCGTGGGCGAGGTGGTGGAGTCATCCACCACCCGCGACGCGCGCGAGGTCGAGGCGATCGCCCGCTCGCTGGTCTCGCTGTTCGAGCAGTACGTCAAGACCAACCGCAAGCTGCCGCCGGAACTGATGCAGACGCTCGCCGGGATCGACGAGCCCGGCCGCCTGGCCGACATCGTCTCCGCGCACCTGACCGTGCGCCTGGCCGAGAAGCAGCGGTTGCTCGAGACCGTGGACATCGCCGACCGGCTCGAATTGCTGATCGGCCTGGTCGACGGCGAGATCGACGTGCAGCAGATGGAGAAGCGCATCCGCGGCCGGGTCAAGTCGCAGATGGAGAAGTCGCAGCGCGAGTACTACCTCAACGAGCAGATGAAGGCGATCCAGAAGGAGCTGGGCGAGATCGACGACACGCCCAACGACCTGGACGAGCTCGCGCGCAGGATCTCCGAGGCCCGCATGCCCAAGGCCGTCGAGGCCAAGGCCAGGAGCGAGCTGAACAAGCTCAAGCAGATGTCGCCGATGTCGGCCGAGGCCGCGGTGGTGCGCAACTACCTCGACTGGCTGCTGGGCGTGCCGTGGAGCAAGCGCAGCAAGGTGCGCAAGGACCTCAAGGTCGCCCAGGACACGCTCGACGCCGACCACTACGGCCTGGAGAAGGTCAAGGAGCGCATCCTCGAGTACCTCGCGGTGCAGGCGCGCGTGCGCAAGATGAAGGGCCCGATCCTGTGCCTGGTCGGCCCGCCGGGCGTGGGCAAGACCTCGCTGGGCCAGTCGATCGCCAAGGCCACCAACCGCAAGTTCGTGCGCATGAGCCTGGGCGGCGTGCGCGACGAGGCCGAGATCCGCGGCCATCGCCGCACCTACGTCGGCTCGATGCCCGGGCGGATCGTGCAGAACCTCAACAAGGCCGGCACCAGGAACCCGCTGTTCGTCCTCGACGAGATCGACAAGATGTCGATGGACTTCCGCGGCGATCCGTCCTCGGCGCTGCTCGAGGTGCTCGACCCCGAGCAGAACCACGCCTTCAACGACCATTACCTCGAGGTCGACCTCGACCTGTCGGAGGTGATGTTCGTCGCCACCTCCAACTCGCTCAACATCCCCGGCCCGCTGCTCGACCGCATGGAGGTGATCCGGATCCCCGGCTACACCGAAGACGAGAAGATCAGCATCGCCACGCGCTACCTCGTGCCCAAGCAGGTCAAGGCCAACGGCCTGCGGCCCGAGGAGATCACCATCACCACCGAGGCGATCCAGGACATCGTGCGCTACTACACGCGCGAGTCGGGCGTGCGCAACCTCGAGCGCGAGATCGCCAAGATCTGCCGCAAGGTGGTCAGGCAGATCGCGCTGGCTGGGCCGGAGCAGCCGGCCGGGACGGGCAAGGCCGCGAAGGCGGCCAAGGGCAAGTCGCGGCGCAAGCCCAAGCCGGTGAAGATCGACTCGGCCAACCTCGACGCCTACCTGGGCGTGCGCCGCTACGACTTCGGCCGCGCCGAGGAGGACAACGAGATCGGCATGGTCACCGGTCTGGCCTGGACCGAGGTCGGCGGCGACCTGCTGCAGATCGAGTCCACCCTGGTGCCGGGCAAGGGCAACCTGATCCTGACCGGGCAGCTCGGCGACGTGATGAAGGAGTCGGCCTCGGCCGCCCTGAGCGTGGTGCGCGCGCGCACCGAACGGCTCGGGATCGAGGTGGACTTCCTGCAGAAGCATGACGTGCACGTGCACGTGCCCGACGGCGCCACGCCCAAGGACGGCCCGAGCGCGGGCATCGCCATGACCACCGCGCTGGTGTCGGCGTTGACCAGGATCCCGGTGCGCGCCGACGTGGCGATGACCGGCGAGATCACCCTGCGCGGCAAGGTCACCGCGATCGGCGGGCTCAAGGAGAAGCTGCTCGCCGCGCTGCGCGGCGGCATCTCCACGGTCATCATCCCGGAAGAGAACCGCAAGGACCTGGCCGACATCCCGGCCAACGTCACCGAGCACCTGGAGATCGTCCCGGTGAAATGGATCGACGAGGTCCTGGATCTGGCGCTGGAGCGGCCCCTGACCGGATCCGGGTCGCCGCGCGGCGAGCCCCGACTCAAGGCCAGCCGGCGCGCGGTGGTGCGCCGGCGCAAGGACGCGCCCGCCCGCCCGGCCGTCAAGCACTGACCGGCTTCACGCCGTGCTCACGAACCGCGCCCGGGGCGCCGGACCGGCGGACCGGGCGCGTGTCAATGTCGTATTCGACCGCGCCAGCGCGTAAAATGCCGCGGATTCGCGCATTCTCATCCTCAGGCCGGAAGGCGTCGCGGTAGCTCCGCGGACCGCCCGGTTTCCCACAAGGCGGGCCGCCGGTCCGCACACGGAGTGTCCAACATGCCAGTGAACAAGAGTGAATTGATCGACCAGGTCGCCGACAAGGCGGGGCTGTCCAAGGCCGACGCGGGCCGCGCGCTCGACGCGGTGATCGACGCCATCACCGCGGCCCTCAAGCGCGGCGATTCGGTGAACCTGGTCGGCTTCGGTTCCTTCTCGGTCAAGGCGCGGGCCGCGCGGACCGGCCTGAACCCGCGCACCAAGGAGCCGCTCCAGATCCCGGCCTCCAACAATCCGGTGTTCAAGGCTGGCAAGGCGCTCAAGGATGCAGTAAACTGAGCGGCTCCTGAGTTCGTTCCCTGATCGGGTGCTTAGCTCAGCGGTAGAGCGTCTCCTTTACACGGAGAGGGTCGGGGGTTCGAAACCCTCAGCACCCACCACGGGGACGCTGGAGCCGACAACTGGTTTCAAGGCGCGGAGCGGTAGTTCAGCTGGTTAGAATGCTGGCCTGTCACGCCGGAGGTCGCGGGTTCGAGTCCCGTCCGCTCCGCCATCCTTTCCCGACGGACCCCGCAGCGATGCGGGGTCCGTTCGTTTGCGCCTGGCGAAAGACGCGTGCCGCCGTCCGCGCGCGCGGCCCGGGCGCCACGCCGCCGGGGCCGCACGGCGCGTCCGCCGCCGTGAACGGTTAAACTGCGCGGCTACGTCCAGACCCCGTCGGCCCATGCTGCAGACCCTGCGAGAAAAGATGTCCGGCTGGATCGCGATCGTCATCGTCGCGCTCCTGTGCATTCCGTTCGCCTTCTTCGGCATGGAGCAGTACCTGTTCCAGACCGGCGCCGGCCAGCCGGCGAAGATCGAAGTGCAGCCGTCGTGGTGGCGCTCGGCCCCGGACCTGTGGCCGGTGCGCAAGCTGGTGTGGAAGTCCGCCGAGGTCACCGCCGAGGAGTTCCGCGAGGCGTTCGAGAACGAGCGCCGGCGCCGGCGCGAACTCGAGGGCGAGGCGTTCGACGCCCGGGCGTTCGAGTCGCCCGAGGCCAAGCGCGAGGTGCTCGAGGCCCTGATCGACCGCAGGGTGCTGCAGCTGGCCGCGCAGCGCGAGGGCATGGTCGTGGGCGACGGCCGCGTGCGCGAAGCGATCAACGCGATCCCGGCGTTCCAGGTGGACGGCGTGTTCGACCAGCAGCGCTACCTGATCAGCCTGCAGGCGCAGGGCTACACGCCGCGCATGTTCGAACAGCTGGTGCGCGACGACCTGCAGGCCACGCTGCTGGCTGGCCAGGTGGCGCGTTCGGCGTTCACCACCGATGGCGAGGCCGAGCGCATGCTGCGCCTGCTGGCCGAGCGGCGCGACGTCTCGTTCGTGGTTCTGCCCGCACCCGAACCCGACACGGGCGCGGTCGAGGCGCAGGAGATCCAGGCCTGGTACGACGCCCACCGCGACCGGTACCGCGCCCCTGAGCGGGTCTCGATCGAATACGTGGTGCTCGATGCCAGCGACCTGCCGCCGATCTCCGAGCCGGACGAGGACACGCTGCGGCGTCGCTACGAGCAGGAGAAGGCGCGCTTCGTCGAGCCCGAGCAGCGGCTCGTGTCCCACATCCTGGTCCCGGTGGAGCCGGGCGCCGACGCGGCCGCGCAGCAGGCGGCCGAGGAAAAGGCCCGCCAGATCGCCGCCCAGGCGCGCGAACCCGGCGCCGATTTCGCCGCCCTGGCCCGGGCCAACCCGGGCGACCCGGGCTCGGCCGAGAATGGCGGCGACCTGGGCTGGATCCGCCAGGACGGCAGCATGGTCAAGCCGTTCGAGGACGCGGCGTTCGCCGCTGCCGAGGGCAGCATCAGCGATCCGGTCCGCAGCGAGTTCGGCTGGCACGTGCTGCACGTGCGCGAGGTCCGCAGCGGCCACCAGGCCGCCTTCGAGGAAGTGCGCGACACGCTGGTGGCCGAGGTGGTGCAGGCCGAGCGCGAGCGCGCCTTCGGCGACCTGGTCGGTGCGTTCGTCGACCAGGTCTACCGCAACCCCACCGAGCTGGCGTCGGCCGCGCGGCAGGCGAACCTGGAGGTGCACACCGCCGGGCCGTTCGCGCGCGGCGAGGGCGAAGGGCTGGTGGCCACGCCGGCGGTCCAGCGTGCGGCGTTCTCCGAGAGCCTGGTCCAGGACGGGACCGCCAGCGATCCGATCGAGATCGACCAGGACCGCAGCGTGGTGATCCGCGTGACCAGCCACGAGCCCGAGCGCGCGCTCACCGTCGCCGAGGCCCGGGACGCGATCGTGGCCGCGATCCGCGCCGATCGCGCGCGCAAGGCGGTGGAGGCGGAGGCCGACGCGATGCTCGCGCAGATCGCCGGCGGCAAGACGCTGCAGGAGGTGGCCGACGCCCGGTCGCTGCAGCTGCAGGACATCAAGGGCATGCCGCGCGGAGCGCCGGTGCCCACGGCGGCCGCGGCCGAAGCCTATTTCAAGGCGCCCGAGCCCGCGGAGGGCGAGGTCTCCACCGGCAAGGTGGTGCTGGAGGACGGTGCGGTCGTGGTGTTCGCAGTGGAGAAGGTGACGCCCGGCGACCCCGCAGAGGCCCAGGAGGCCGAACGCCAGATGTTCCGCCAGCAGATGGCCGGCCTGCTCGGGCGCGAGGATGCAGACACCCTGCTGCGCGAACTGCGCCGGCAGATGCGGATCACGGTGTCGGAGGCGCAGCTCTAGCGGCGGCCGTCCGCGCCCGGCCCAGCCACGAAAAAGCCCGGCGCGAGCCGGGCTTCTTCGTGTGTGGGCCGTGGGCCATCGGCCTAGTCCCCGTCGATCCCCGCCATGCCGATGATGTTGTAGCCGCCATCGACATAGGTGACCTCGCCGGTGATGCCCAAGGCCAGGTCCGAGCACAGGAACGCGGCGGCGTTGCCCACGTCCTCGATGGTGACGGTGCGGCGGATCGGGGCGTTGGCCTCGACGTGGCCGAGGATCTTGCGGAACCCGCCGATGCCGGCCGCGGCCAGGGTCTTGATCGGGCCGGCCGAGATCGCGTTGACCCGGATGCCCTCGGGGCCGAGGTTCAGCGCCAGGTAGCGCACGCTGGCCTCGAGCGCGGCCTTGGCCACGCCCATCACGTTGTAGCTGGGCAGCGAGCGCACCGCGCCGAGGTAGCTCAGGGTCAGGATCGCGCCCTTGCGGCCCTGCATCAGCGGCCGCGCACCCTTGGCCAGGGCCGAAAGCGAGTACGCCGAAATGTCGTTGGCCATGGCGAAGCTCTCGCGGGTCAGACCGTCGAGGAACTCCCCGGCGATGGCCTCGCGCGGGGCGTAGGCGATCGCGTGCACCAGGATGTCGAAGCCGTCGCTCCAGTGCTTGCCGAGCTGCTCGAACAGCGCCGCGATCTGGGCGTCGTCGGTGACGTCGAGCGGATACGACGGACCGCCACCGAGCTTCGCCGCCACCTCCTCGACGCGACCCTTGAGCTTGTCGTTCTGGTAGGTGAACGCCAGCTCCGCACCCTCGCGGTGCATGGCCTCGGCGATGCCGTTGGCGATCGATCGCTGGCTGGCGATGCCGGTGATCAGTGCACGCTTGCCCTGCAGGAAACCCATGGACGACTCGTGGTATGGACCGGGCGCTATTCTGCCATGCCCGTCGCGGTCCCGGCCCCGGGGCCGCCCGCATCGATCGCCAGGACCATTCCCGGGCGCAGGACCGCGCGTGCGTCGAGGCCGTTGCGTTCGAGCAGTTCGTCCAGGCGGACCCCGTAGCGGCGGGCGATGCTCCACGGCGAATCGCCGCGGACGACGATGTGGCTGCGTGGCCCGGTCGCGACCAGGGCCGACGCGTCGGCCATCGCATCGGAAATGTCGTCGACCACCAGGCTGCGGGCCGAGGGCGGCCCGCCGGGCCGGGTCGGCGGGTGCGCGGCGAGCAGGCTGGCGGCCGGTCCGGCCGGCAGCAGCACCCGCACCGGCCCGCCGGGGCGTGCGAGGCGGCCATCGGCGAACACCGGGTTCAGGCGTCGCAGCCGCGTGGCGTCGGCGCCGTGGCGGCTGGCCAGCGCGTCGAGGCTGCGGATGCTGGGCGGCACCTCGGCCGCGGTCAGCACCGGCACCGGGCGGTCGAGCGCCTGCAGCCATGCCTCCCGGTCTTCGGCCTCCTCAAGCAGACAGGCCAGCGCGTGCAGCTTGCGCACGTAGGCGTGGGTGGTCGCCGGCATCGGCAGGCTGTGCGGGTCGGCATTGGCCGGCTGCTGGCCGGCCCGGCGCAGGGCGCCCAGCAGGCGGTACTCCCCGGCGTTGTAGGCCATCGCGGCCAGCCGCCAGTCGCCGGCGAACATCCCGTGCAGGGTCTTGAGGTAGCGCACCGCGGCTTCGGTGGAGTCCACCGGCGAGAGCCGGCCGTCGTAGCCGGCCTGCACCGGCACCTTGTGGTTGCGTGCGGTCAGGGCGATGAACTGCCACAGGCCTGCCGGGCCCTGGCGCGAGCGCGCACCGGGGCGGAAGCCGCTCTCGACGAACGGGATCAGCGCGAACTCGGTGGGCAGGTGCGCCTCGCGCAGGCGCTCGACCACGAACCCGAACAGCGGCAGGACGTCGCTGGCCGGTTCGGCCAGGCGCTGCGGCGCGTCGGCGAAATGGGCGCGCCAGCGGGCGCTGGCGTCGGGCGTGCAGACCGGTTCGGCCAGGCCTGCGCGGAAGTCGCGATAGATGTCCAGGCCGCTGCGGGTCCCGGGCGGGAGCGCGGACGCGGCCCCGTCCGGCGCGGGGTCGGCCCTGGCGTCCTCCGGCGCCGCGGTGGCCGCGGCGTCGTCCGGTCCATCCGCGCGGCACGGGGCGGCCAGGCTGCCCAGCAGGAGCAGCATGGCCGCGGCGGTGCGCGCGCTCACGCGCCGAATCCGTCTTTCCAGCGCCGCAGTTCGGCGAAGGCCTCGACCCGGTCCGAGGCCGCGGCCGGGCGGCGCGCCGCCAGCGCCGCGCGCACGGCGGGCGCGTCGATGCGCAGGAACGGGTTGCAGTCGCGCTCCTGGCCCAGGGTGGAAGGCAGGGTGGGGACTCCTTGTGCTCGCATGGTGGCGGCCTCTTCGTGGCGGCGCTGCAGCGCCGCGTTGTCGGGATCGACCACGCGCGCGAAGGCGGCGTTGGCCAGCGTGTACTCGTGCCCGCAGCAAACCAGGGTCGCGTCGGGCAGGGCGGACAGCCGGTCGAGGGAACCCAGCATGTCGCCGGGCGAACCTTCGAACAGTCGGCCACAGCCAAGGCTGAACAGGGTATCGCCGCAGAACAGGAGGCCATGGCCGTGGAATGCGATGTGGCTCACGGTATGCCCCGGCACGGCCAGCACGTCGAACCGCCAGGGGCCGGCGGCGACCACGTCCCCGTCGCCGACCGGATGCTGCACGACCCCGGCCAGCCGCGGATCCGCCGGCCCGTGCACGGGGACGCCGGGCCAGCGCCGGAGCAGGGCGGACACCCCGCCGACGTGGTCGTGGTGGTGGTGGGTAAGCAGGATCGCCCGCGGCGGCGGCCGCCCGCCCGCGGTGGCTAGGACCGCGTCGGCCTCGCCCGGGTCCACCAGCAGCCAGTCCCCGGAGGGATCGGCGAGCATCCAGATGTAGTTGTCCGCGAGCGCGGGGATCGGCCTCGGCTGCATCGGCGGGGGTGGCCTCCCGGGAGCCTATAGAATGGCGACCATGCCCGTTCCGCTCCCGGCCCGTCAAACCGGCCCCCACGTCCACGACTGGTTCGGCTCCGAGGCGGGGCAGGCCATCCTCGGCAGCGAGGAGGACGTGGTGCTGCACGCCCTGGGCGATCGCCCGGGGCTGCCCTGGCTCTGGCTCGGACCGCTGCCGCGCGCGCTGCCCGAGGGCGCCGGCCGGGGCCTGTACCTGCATCCGGCCGGCGAGGGCCGCTGGTCGGGGCCGGTCGCCTGCGGCCTGCCGTTGCCCCTGCCCAGCGAGTCGTTCGGCTCGGTGGTCCTGCAGCACGTGGCGCGGCCCGCCGGCGAATGCGGGACGCCGCTGCTCGAGGAGGCCGCGCGGCTGCTGGTGAACGGCGGCCGGCTGTCGCTGCTGGTGCTCAACCCGCTCGCGCCCTTCCGCTGGCGGTGGCGCGGCAGCGGTTTCAGCGCCTCCGAGCCCCTGTCCTGGCGGCGGCGGCTGCGCGAGGCCGGGCTGGTGCCCGAGCCGGTCTCGCAGGGCCTGGGTCCGGCCTGGTCGCTGCAGCCCTCGCCGCTGCCGCAGCAGGGCCCCGGGCTGCGCGCGGCCTATCTGCTGCGCGCGGAGAAGCGGGCGATCCCCCTGACCCCGGTGCGCGCGCGCCGGGTGGTGTCGATGGCCAAGGGGGCAGCAGCATGAGCGAAGTGGTGATCCATACCGACGGGGCCTGCCTCGGCAATCCGGGTCCCGGCGGCTGGGCGGCGCTGCTGCGCTACGGCGACCGGGAACGCGAGCTGGTCGGCGGCGAACCGGCCACCACCAACAACCGCATGGAGCTGATGGCGGCGATCGTCGCCCTGGAAACGCTCACCCGGCCGTGCGACGTGGTCCTGCACACCGACTCGCAGTACGTGCGCCAGGGCATCACCCTGTGGCTGCCGAACTGGGTGCGCAAGGGGTGGAAGACCGCTGGCGGCGATCCGGTGAAGAACCGCGACCTGTGGGAACGCCTGCACCAGGCCTGCGGCCGGCACACGATCGACTGGCGCTGGGTGAAGGGCCACAGCGGCGACCCCGACAACGAACGCGTGGACGCGCTGGCGCGCGAGGCGGCCATGCGCCAGCGCGCCGCCATCGCCTAGCGCCCGCCCCCCCGTTCCCCTTTCCCCCTTTTCCCCGTTCCGCACCGACCAAGCCCCACCGACCGACCCCATGCGCCACATCGTCCTCGACACCGAAACCACCGGCCTGGAATGGCGCAAGGACAACCGCATCGTCGAGATCGGTTGCGTCGAGCTCGTCGAGCGCCGCCCGACGGGGCGCACCTTCCACCGTTACATCAATCCCGAGCGCGAGTTCGAGGCCGGCGCGCAGGAAGTCACCGGGCTGACCCTGGAGTTCCTGGCCGACAAGCCCAGGTTCGCCGAGATCGCGGACGAGTTCATCGAGTTCGTCGACGGCGCCGAACTGGTGATCCACAACGCCGCCTTCGACATGGGCTTCCTCGAGTACGAACTCGAACGCCTCGGCGGCCGCCTGGGGCGGCTGCGCGACCGGGTCCGGGTCACCGACTCGCTGGAACTGGCCCGCCAGCGCTATCCCGGGCAGCGCAACTCGCTCGACGCACTGTGCCGGCGCCTGGGCGTGGACAACTCGCACCGGCAGCTGCACGGCGCGCTGCTCGACGCCCAGCTGCTGGCCGAGGTCTGGCTGGCGCTGACGTCGGGCCAGAGCGAGATCGGGTTCACCGCGCCCGAGGCGCCTGCGACCGGACGCGGGCGGGTAGTGGTGCCGGCGGCCGCGACCGGCCCGCGCCCGGCCCTGGTGGTGCCGGACGAGGACCTGGCCCTGCACCGGGCGCGGCTGGAGGCGATCCGCAAGCGCGCCGGGCACAGCCTTTGGGACGCGGTCGACGAGATCGCGGAGGCGGTCGCCGCCGGCAGCTGAGCGCGCGGCCGTGACCGGGCCGCCGTCGTGGACGCGGCTCAGTGGCTGCGCACCAGCACCACGGTGACGTTGTCCGAGCCGCCGCCGTCGAGCGCGGCCGCGACCAGCCCGTCCACGCATTCCTGGGCGCTGCACTCCATGTGCGAGAGCACCCGCGAAATCGCCTCGTCGTCCACCTCCTCGGTGAGCCCGTCGCTGCACAGCAGCAGCTGCGAGCCGGGCACGAGGTCGCCCGAAAGCGTCTCCACGTTCAGCGCGTTGGGCTCGGTGACCCCCAGGGCCTGGGTGACCACGTTGCGGTGCGGGTGGCTGCGCGCCTGGTCGAGGCTGATCGCGCCCTGGGCGATGAGTTCCTGCACGTAGCTGTGGTCGTGCGAGAGTTGGGCGAGCTTGCCGTCGCGCCACAGGTAGGCGCGGCTGTCGCCGACCCAGGCCACCTCGAAGCGGCGGCCGAGCACGCGCGCGGCCACCACCGTGGTGCCCATGGGCAGTGCATCGTTGCGCTGGCGCGAGGCGCGGATGATCTCCTCGTCGGCGATCCGGATGGCGTCGGGCAGCGGGGTGCCCTGCCGGATCTCGCGCACGATCGTCTCGCGCGCCAGCGCGCTGGCGACTTCGCCGTACTCGTGGCCGCCCATGCCGTCGGCCACAAGCCAGAGGCCCAGCTCGCTGTCCCCGTAATAGGTGTCCTCGTTCAGCTCGCGCCGCAGGCCGACGTGGGTGAGGTGTCCGAACTCGATCATGCGCGACCCGGCGGCAGCGGGCAGGGGGTGGCTCTCGGGAGGGAGTACGCGAAAAGCGGGGCGGGCAGGTCAGTGGCGGGCACGTGGGGGGCGAAGCGGGAGAGACCAACCCCGAACGCTATCAGCCGGGGGATGAACGCGGAATACGCGCCGGCCCCCGGCACGGTCATGGCTGCAGGACCAGGACGTACCGCGCCGGGCCGGGCAGGAACGGCGCGGCCCGACCGCGCACCCAGTCCTCGTGGCCGGCGCCCCAGTGCGGCGAGAGCGGATGGCCCGACTGCCCGCCCGGCATGTGCAGGATCCCGTCGGCCTCGCGTCCTGGGGCGACCACCATGCGCTCGGAAGCGCCGAACGCCGAACCCTGCACCCGCGGCACCAGCGCATCGCCGGGCAGCGGGTCGGCGGGCATGCACAGCAGCCGGCGCCCCAGCGGCACCGCGCCGGCCAGCGGGTGGCAGATAGCGGCGGTGTTGCGCTCGCCCCAGGTGCGCTCGGGCAGCGGTCCCTGCGCGGCCAGCTCGTCGCGGACCTCGCGGGCGGCTTCCTCGAACAGCGCGGGCCAGCTGGCGTGGCCCCTGGGCAGCAGGTGCGCCGGCCGCTCGCTGACCAGCGGCCAGGCCACGCCCTCGAACTGGCGCAGGGCGGGGACGTCGAACTCCCCGCCCAGGGCGGCGCGGGCAGGGGCGAGCAAGCCGTCCTTCAGGCGCCGGTGCACGGCGAGCCGCCAGGCGCGGACGATCCGGTAGCTCGTCGAGCCGGGACTGGCGCGTCCCTCCCAGTCACGGGCGGCGCCGGCGAGGGTGCGCAGGGCGGGGCCCTCGCCTTCGAGCGAGCGCAGCAGCCGCCACCAGCGCGTCATCAGGACGGCGCGGTCGTCGAGCTGGATCGCCAGCAGGTCGGCCTCGCTGAACCGGTCGCGGGCCAGCAGCGCATCGCGGATCCGGGCGGCGCGCGCGCCCAGGTCGTAGCCGCCGTCGCCGATCCGGGCCAGTTCGGGGCCGCTGGTGGTGCGTGCATTGGCGGTCCACAGGCGTTCATGTGCGGGCGAGGTGGCCAGCGGGGACAGGTCGCTGGCGACCGGCCAAGGCCGGCAGGGGACCGGTTCGGCAGGATCCGGTGCCTGCCCGGGCGAGCGACCGGTCGTCGCCAGCGGCGTGGGTGCGACGGGGTCGCAGCCGGGCGCGCGGACCGGAAGCGGGCCGAGCAGGCGCCAGGCGATCCGGCCATGGCGGTCGCCAGCCACCAGGTTCTGGGTGGGGATCGCGGTGCGGTCGGCGAGCGCCAGCGCCTGGTCGAGGCCGGCCACGGTGGCCATGCCCGCCAGGCCCAGGTCCAGCGCGCCGGGCAGGTGCGCGGTCCAGCGCAGGCTGAGCAGGCGGCCGTCTTCGAGTTCGTGCAGCACCGGTCCCCATGCGGTTTCGCGCACCTGCAGTTCCACCGCTTCGCTGCCGGCGACCTCGACGCGCTCGCGATGGATCTCGACCGGACTGCAGGCGGTGGCGCCCGGGCGCGCGGCGCCCGATACCGCGCACGGCGTCTCCACGGCCCAGTCGGCGTAGTCGCCGTAGCTGTTGGTGTAGCCCCAGGCGACGTGGCCGTTGCTGCCCACGATGACCGCTGGCAGCCCCGGCAGGGTGACGCCCTGGACGTCGACCTGGCCGCCGGGCGCGGCCGGGTCGGGCCAGCGCAGGCGGGCCCGGAACCAGATGTTGGGCACGCGCAGGCCCAGGTGCATGTCATTGGCGACGATGGCCCGGCCATCGCCGGTCAGGGCGCCGGAGACGGCGAAGTTGTTGCTGCCCGGGAGCAGGCCGTCGGCCGGATCGGGGCGCGCCCACGGCACCCACGGCGCGGCGGCCGAGCGCTGCGCGACGGTGGCCGCGCCGCCCTGGTCCCCATCGCCGGGAGCCGGCAGGCGCCGCAGGTCGAGCGTATCCGGGCCGGGCAGCGGCGCGTCGCCGAACGACTCGCCCAGCAGCGGCGCGTCCCAGCGACTGCCCGGATGGGTCAGCAGCGCAAACAGCGGCCCGGGCAGGTGCGGCCTGAGCTTCCACAGCGCCAGTTCGTCCGCGTTGGCGGCGTCCTGCAGGTCGAAGTACATCGCGAAGCCGGCCAGCACCGTGTCCGCGGGGCGCCACGGCTCGGGCTGCCTGCGCAGCAGCAGGTAGGGCCACGGGCGCACGCGCAGCGCCGCCAGGCCGGCGTTGACGCCTTCGACATAGGCCAGCAGCTGCGGCATGCGGTCGCCGGCGATCCCGTCGAGCCGCGCCTGCGCACGCGCGCGCATGCGGTGTACGCGGTGGCGGCGGTCGACGTCGAGCGCGACCGGGCCGAACAGCGCCGCCAGTTCCCCGGCCGACGTGCGTCGCAGCAGGTCCATCTCGAAGTAGCGTTCCTGCGCGTGCACGAATCCGAGCGCGCGCATCGCGTCGGTCTCGTCGGTGGCCTCGATCGTGACCACGCCCAGCGCGTCGCGCTGTACCTCCACCGGTGCCGACAGGCCGGCGAGGGCGAGCCTGCCGTCAAGCGCGGGCAGGCTGCCGCACAGCAGCCACCAACCCAGGAGCGCCAGCAGCGCCACCAGCGCGGCGAGCAGCAGCGCGATCCGCCAGAACCATCGCAGCATCGTCGTTCCTTCGCCCCCTGGCGGCGACTCTAACCGATCCCCGCCGCGCCAGTGGCGGCCGGACCGCCCGGGTAGGCGCACGCCGGCCGACGGGGTCTAATTGGCGCGCCTTCCATGGAGCAAGGGCTTGGGTCCCAAACTGCGTATCCTCCTGCTGGTCGCCGCCGCCGCGGCGCTGTCCTGGTCATTCTGGCGCGATGCGGGCTGGCTGCAGCTGTGCGCGGGCCTGGCGATCTTCCTGTTCGGCATGCAGTGCCTGGAGGAGGGCCTGCGGCAGCTGGCCGGGGGGCGCCTGGAACAGTTGCTCGCGCGCAGCACCGGAACGCCGTTGCGCGGCCTGCTGTTCGGCGTCGGCGGCACGGTGCTCCTGCAGTCGAGCACCCTGGTCTCGTTGCTGACCATCGCCTTCATCAGTTCGGGGCTGATCCAGCTGGCGGGCGGGCTGGCGATCATCTTCGGCGCCAACCTCGGCGCGACCAGCGGCATCTGGCTGCTGGCGTTGGCCGGGCAGGGTTTCAGCCTGTCCCCGCTGGCGCTGCCGATGCTGGTGTTCGGCGTGCTCGGCGGCGTGGCCGGGCCGAAGGGCCGCGCGGCGGGGCGGGTGGTGCTCGGGATCGCGTTCGTATTCCTTGGCATCGACCAGGTGAAGGCCGGGTTCGACGCCGTCGGCGGCGGCTTCGATCCGTCGGTGCTGCCATCGGGCGGCGCGTCCGGGGTGCTGCTGCTGGTGCTTGCCGGCGTGGGCGCCACCGTGGTGCTGCAGTCCAGCCACGCGACCTTGATGCTGATCCTGGCCGCGCAGGCGGCCGGCCAGCTCGAACTGGGCCACGCCCTGGCGCTGGCGATCGGGTCCAACGTCGGCAGCAGCGTGAGCACCGGGGTGGTGGGGGCGCTGGGCGGCAACCGCAGCGGCCAGCGGCTGGCGCTGGCGCACGTGCTGTTCAACCTGGTGAGCGCGGGACTGGCGCTGACGCTGCTGGCGCCGCTCACCTGGCTGGTGGTGGCCGCCAGCGGACTGCTGGGGTTCGGCGACAACGCGCTGCTGCAGCTGGCGCTGTTCCATACCCTGTTCAACGTGACGGGGGTGGCGGTGTTCTGGCCCTGGCAGGCGCGGCTGGCGCGCTGGCTGCAAGCCTGGCTGCCCGACCGCGCGGACCCGGTGCTCGCGCCGGACGCCGTGGTCCCGGCCGCGGCCGGGGTGGTGCGCGCCCGCTACCTCAGCGGCCAGGCGCTGGACTCTGCCGACGCCGCGGCGGCCGCGGTCGCGCTCGAGCTGCGCCATCTGCGCGAGCTGTGCGCGGAAGTGGTCTGCCACGCGCTCGACCTGCCCGCCGAAGCGCTGTCCGGCCCCGGGCCCGACGAGGCGCGCCTGGCCCGGGCGCCGCGCGAAGCGGCGGATGCCGACGCGCTCTACCGGCAGCGGGTCAAGGGCGTGTACGCCGACCTGCTGGCCTTCATGGGCCGGGTCGAGGCACCGATGGACGAGGAGCACCAGCGCTACTGGACCGCGGCGCAGATGGCCGCGATGCAGGCGGTGGAGGCGGTGAAGGGCGCCAAGCACCTGCAGAAGAACATGCTCGCGCGCCTGGCCGGACCGCCTTCGCCGCAGCGCGAGGCCTACCTCGCCCTGCGCCGGCACCTGTTCGCGCAGATGCGCGCGCTGCACGCGCTGGACCGCGAGCCGTTGGACAACGGCGCCCGGGTGCAGCGGCTGCAGGCCATGGAGGAGGATGCGGACCGGTTCGAGGCGCAGTTCCGCGCGCAGGTGCTGGCGCTGCTGCGCGAAGGCCGGATCGACGGCCTGCAGGCCGGTTCGCTGCTCAACGACCTGGGCTACGTGGACCGGATCGGGCAGGGCCTGCGCGCGCCGGCCGCCACCGAGGAACCGGGTTCGCTGCGCGAACTGCGGCGGCTCTCGCGCCAGGAGGACACGGCAGGCTGACCGGCGTCGCCGCCGGCTGCGAATGCGAACCGCCATCGCTTCCATCCGGCGCGCGTGCGGCGGCGCGGGCATACTGTCCGCAGTCCCCCGTCTGGAGCCGATTGCCATGAAGGGCCATCCCGAGGTCGTCGACTACCTGAACTTCCTGCTGCGCGGCGAGCTGGCCGCGCGCGACCAGTATTTCCTGCACTCGCGCCGCTACGAGGACTTCGGGTTGCATGCGCTGTACGCGCGGATCAACCACGAGATGGAGGAGGAAACCCAGCACGCCGACGCGCTGCTGCGGCGGATCCTGTTCCTGGAGGGCGACCCGGACATGCGCCCGGATCCGTTCGAGCCCGGCCGCACGGTGCCCGAGATGCTGCGCAAGGATCTCGACCTGGAGTACCAGGTGCGCGGGAACCTCGCCAGGGGCGTGGCGCTGTGCGAACGGCACGGCGACTACGTCAGCCGCGACATCCTCGTCGCGCAGCTGGCCGACACCGAGGAAGACCACGCCCGCTGGCTGGAGCAGCAGCTGAGGCTGATCGAGATGATGGGGCTGGAGAACTACCAGCAGGCGCAGATGGGCGAGGCGCCCCCGCACGACTGAGGTGCGCGGGCGCGCCGTCCGCGCGCGGCAGAAGCCGGGTCTACCGTGGCGGCGGGTTGCCCGGCGTGCGCTGC
Source organism: Luteimonas wenzhouensis (assembly GCF_007859305.1). Classification (GTDB taxonomy): domain Bacteria; phylum Pseudomonadota; class Gammaproteobacteria; order Xanthomonadales; family Xanthomonadaceae; genus Luteimonas; species Luteimonas wenzhouensis. The sequence goes on along the minus strand of NZ_VOHE01000002.1, from coordinate 376,969 downwards.
AGGCGGTAGGCGGCCGTGGACAGCGCGGTCACGCCTTCGGCCTGGAACGACGGCTCGCCGGCGAGGATGTCGCGGCGTTCGAGCAGGGCGACCTCCCACTCCGGCCCGAAGCGCACGCGCACCTCGTCCTCGTCGACCGGGAACGGCGGACCCTGCTTTTCGTGCGGCGGGTACTTGAGCGTGACCAGCAGCCCGCGGCAGCCGGCGGGCAGTCGCCGCCAGGTGGTGCGGGCGTAGGTCGCGCGCATGTCGGACGGCAGCGCGATCAACGCGCCGCGATCGTAGACGCCGGCGCAGTCGGCGAGCAGGTCGGCGGGAATCGCGAAGGCGTCGCCGGCCACCAGCTCCCACGGGCCTGCGCGGTAATGGATGCCGCCAGGCCCCGGACGCACGTGCGGCGACAGCCCGCGTTCGTCGAAGAACTGTTCGATGGCCAGCGTCGCCAGTTCGATCCCGAGCACGCGGTGGCCCTGTTCGGCCAGCCACACCATGTCCAGCGACTTCCCGCACAGCGGCACGCACACGCGGCTGCCGGCGGGCAGGCCGAGCCCGGGCCAGTGCCGGACCAGCAGCGGCAGTGGCGTGTCGCGATGGAAGCCGATTCGGTTGGCCCGCCAGCGGTCGAGCCAGAAGTCAGGGTGCATGGCCGTCGCCGCGCCGCGAACCCTACGGTTCGATCGACAGGCCATCCACCTTCTGCCACCCCCTCGGCAGCAGCCCGCCCCGGCTCGCGCGGGCCCCAAGGTAGTCGCCCAGGTCCTTGAACGACAGGCTCATCGTGCGCGCGCCCGACTTCACCGCCAGGATGCCGCCCGGCGGCACCACGGCCACCGCGACCACGCGCTCGGTGCCGCGCCTGGCCTTGGGGATCTCGATCAGCTTGTTGCCCTTGCCCTTGTCGAGCTCTGGCAGCTCGGCCACCGGGAAGGCGAGCAGGTGGCCGGCGCTGGTGACCACGACCAGGCGGTCGTCGGCCACGCTCGCCACCGGGGCCGGCTGCAGCACCTTCGCGCCTTCCGACAGGCTCAGCATCGCCTTGCCGGCCTTGTTGCGGCCGGTGAGGTTCTCGAAGCGGGTGACAAAACCGTAGCCGTGCGAGGACGCGAGCACGAATCGGTCCCCGGGCGCGCCGCTGGCCAGGGCCACGAACGCGGCACCGGCGGCCGGCGAGAAGCGCCCGGTCAGCGGCTCGCCGTTGCCGCGCGCGGACGGCAGCGAATGGGCGATGGTCGAATAGCTGCGGCCGTTGCTGTCGAGGAACGCGACCTGCTGCGTGGTGCGGCCCTTCACCGCGGCCAGCAGCCCGTCGCCCTCGCGGTAGGACAGGCCGGCGGCATCGACGTCGTGGCCCTTGGCCGCGCGCACCCAGCCCTTCTGGCTGAGCACCACGGTCACCGGCTCGCTGGGCACCAGTTCGGTCTCGTCCAGCGCCTGCGCGGCGCCGCGCGCAATCAGGGGCGAACGGCGCGCGTCGCCGTACTTCTTCGCGTCGGCCAGCAGTTCGTCCTTGACCAGCTTGCGCAGCTTCGCCCGGCTGCCGAGGGTGGCGACGATTCGCTCGAGTTCCTTCGACAGCTCCTCCTGCTCGCCGCGGATCTTCATCTCCTCCAGCCGCGCAAGCTGGCGCAGCCTGGTCTCGAGGATGTAGTCGGCCTGCTCTTCGGTGAGCCTGAAGCGGGCCATCAGCACCGGCCTGGGCTCGTCTTCAGTGCGGATGATCCGGATCACCTCGTCGAGATTGAGGAAGGCGACCAGGAGTCCCTCGAGCAGGTGCAGGCGCCGCTCGACCCTTTCCTGGCGGTGCCGGAGCCGGCGCACCACGGTATCGGTGCGGAAGGTCAGCCACTCGTCCAGCAGCGTGCGCAGGTTCTTGACCGCGGGCTTGCCGTCCAGGCCGATCACGTTGAGGTTGACCCGGTAGCTCTTCTCCAGGTCGGTGGTGGCAAAGAGGTGGCCCATCAGCTGCTCGACGTCCACCCGGTTGGAGCGCGGCACCAGGGCGATGCGCACCGGGTTGGCGTGGTCGGACTCGTCGCGGATGTCCTCCAGCCACGGCAGCTTCCTGGCCCGCATCTGCGCGGCGATCTGCTCGATCACCTTCGACGGCGAGACCTGGTAGGGCAGGGCCGTGACGATGATGTTGGTGCCTTCGCGCGTGTAGGTGGCGCGCGCGCGCACGCTGCCGTTGCCGGTCTCGTACACCGCCCGCAGCTCGGCCGCGGGGGTAATGATCTCGGCCGGGGTCGGGTAGTCGGGACCGCGCACGTGCTCGCACAGGTCGGCCACGGTCGCGTCCGGATCCTCGAGCAGGCGCACGCAGGCGCTGACCACTTCGTTGAGGTTGTGCGGCGGCACGTCGGTGGCCATGCCCACCGCGATGCCGGTGGTACCGTTGAGCAGCAGGTGCGGCAGCCGCGCCGGCAGCCAGCTCGGTTCCTCAAGCGTGCCGTCGAAGTTGGGCGCCCAGTCCACGGTGCCGTGCGCCAGCTCGCCCAGCAGCACCTCGGCCACCGGGGTCAGGCGCGACTCGGTGTAGCGCATGGCCGCGAACGACTTGGGATCGTCGGCCGAGCCAAAGTTGCCCTGGCCGTCCACCAGCGGGTAGCGGTAGGAGAACGGCTGCGCCATCAGCACCATCGCCTCGTAGCAGGCACTGTCGCCGTGGGGGTGGAACTTGCCGATCACGTCGCCGATGGTGCGCGCCGACTTCTTGGGCTTGGCGGTGGCCGACAGGCCCAGCTCGCTCATCGCGTAGATGATCCGGCGCTGCACGGGCTTGAGGCCGTCGCCGATGAAGGGCAGGGCGCGGTCGAGCACCACGTACATCGAGTAGTCGAGGTAGGCGCGCTCGGCGTATTCGCGCAGCGGGATCTGCTCGTAACCGTGGAAAACGGGGCGGACGGACTCGGACATCGGGAACTGCTCGGGGAAACCGGGGGATTCTACCCGTGCAGGACACCCCGGCCGCGTCTCGCGGGGCGAGACGGCAGGAAGACGGAAGCCGGGAAGGGGCGCGGCCGGATTGCCATGGGCGCGACCGCAGTCGGCAGACGGGCATCCCGATACTCCGGCAGGGCGCGGCCTGCCTCCCGGCTTCGCGGCGAAGGGTTGTCTCAATGAACTGCGAGACCAGGCCCGCAACTGTGCCGTAGCGCACCTGAAAACGAAAGAAAATGTTAACGCTAACTTTCGCCGCCGCGTCCCCTCGGGGGCGATTGCGCACTGCAGCAAGGCATTTCCCCTCCGGATGTGTACAGTCGCCCACACGCCGCCGGGCTGCACCGCCCGCGCCCCCGGCGTGCCGCTGTTCGCGCTGCAGGGGACGACGTACGGATATTTTGGTAGCGCTAACTTTTTCGGGGACTGGAAGATGGGCCTGTTCGTAGGACTGGATGTGGGCACCCAGAGCGTCAAGCTGGTGGCCTACGATCCCGACGCACGGCAGATCGTGGCCACCGCAGGCCAGCCACTCGACCTCGCGGCGGGCGACGACGGCAGCCGCGAGCAGCGCGCCGACTGGTGGGTGGACGCGGTGCGCGTCTGCTTCTCGCGCATCGACCCGGCGGTCCGTGCGCGGGTGGTGGCGATCGGCGTGTCCGGCCAGCAGCACGGCTTCGTTCCGCTCGACCGCAGCGGCAGCGTGCTGGCGCCGGCCAAGCTCTGGAACGACACCAGCACCACCGCCGAGTGCGACGAGATCATGGACGCGGTCGGCGGCCCCGCGCGCTGCATCGAACTGGCCGGCAACCCGATCCTGGCCGGCTACACCGCCTCCAAGCTGCCGTGGACGCGCAAGCACCGCTCGCAGGCCTATGCGCGCATGGCGACGATCCTGCTGCCGCACGACTACATCAACTACTGGCTCACCGGCGAGCTGTGGATGGAGCACGGCGATGCCTCGGGCACCGGCTGGCTCGACGTGCGCCGCCGCGACTGGTCGCCGGAGATGCTGGCCGCCACCGATCCCGACCGCGACCTGCGCGAGTGCCTGCCGCCGCTGGTCCCGGCCGACCACCTGGCGAAGATCCGGCCCGCGCTGGCCGACGAACTCGGCCTGCCGCACTCGGTCCGGGTCTCGGCCGGCGGCGGCGACAACATGATGGCCGCGATCGGCACCGGCAACGTGGTCCCGGGCGTGCTCAGCATGAGCCTGGGCACCTCGGGCACGATCTTCACCTACGCCGACCGCGCGGTGGTCGACGACCAGGGCCGCTGGGCCGCGTTCTGCGACTCCACCGGCGGCTGGCTGCCGCTGATCTGCACCATGAACTGCACCGTGGCGACCGAGTCGGTCGCCCGCCTGTGCGGCTTCTCCACGCGCGACGGCGACGCGCTGCTGGCCAACACCCGGCCTGGCGCCGACGGGCTGCTGATGCTGCCGTTCCTCAACGGCGAGCGCACGCCCGACCTGCCGCACGGGCGCGGCAGCCTGTTCGGCATGACCGCGACCAACCTGAGCCGCGCCAACCTCTACCGCGCGGCGATGGAAGGCGCGATGTACAGCCTCAAGTACGGCTACGACGGGCTGGTCGACGCCGGCCTGCGCTTCGAGGCCGTCCGCCTGACCGGCGGCGGCAGCCAGAGCGCGGTGTGGCGGCAGATGGCCGCCGACATGTTCGGCCTCCCGGTCGACGTGCCCGAGCAGGCCGAGGGCGCGGCGTTCGGCGCGGCGCTGCAGGCGATGTGGGCGGTGGAGCGCGCGTCGGGCGGCGATGCCGACCTCAGTGCGCTGGCCGCGGCCCACGTGCAGCCCGACCCGCGCCTGTCCGCGCAGCCGCACGCCGAGGCGACCTCGGCCTACCAAGCCCACTACCAGCGGTTCCTCACCCACCTCGACGCGATCCGCCCGCTCTACGCGGATTGAGCGCGCCCCCTACCACTCACGACTCCACGGACACCACAGCAATGAGCAATCCATTCATCGGCGCGAAGGAATACTTCCCCGGCATCGGCCGGATCCCGTACGAGGGCCCCGACTCGGACAACCCGCTGGCGTTCAAGGTCTACGACGCGGACAGGAAGATCGGCGGCAAGACCATGCGCGAACACCTGCGCTTCGCGGTCTGCTACTGGCACACCTTCTGCAACGCCGGCGCCGACCCGTTCGGCCCGGGCACCCGCCGCTTCCCGTGGGAAAAGGGCGATGCGATGGCCACGGCCGAGGCCAAGGTCGACGCCGCGTTCGAGTTCTTCTCCAAGCTCGGCGTGCCGTACTACTGCTTCCACGACGTCGACCTGGCGCCCGACGCCGACGACATCGCCACCTACGAGAAGAACCTCAGGCACATGGTGGCCCTGGCCAAGGAGCGCCAGCAGGCCACCGGCGTGAAGCTGCTGTGGGGTACCGCCAACCTGTTCTCGCACCCGCGCTACATGAACGGCGCCGCCACCAACCCGGACTTCGCCGTCGTCGCCCGCGCGGCGGTGCAGGTGAAGGCCGTGCTCGATGCCGTGGTGGAGCTCGACGGCGAGCACTACGTGTTCTGGGGCGGGCGCGAAGGCTATGCCAGCCTGCACAACACCGACATGAAGCGCGAGCTGGCGCACTTCGCCCGCTTCCTCACCATGGCCCGCGACTACGGCCGCAGCATCGGCTTCAAGGGCCAGTTCTTCATCGAGCCCAAGCCGATGGAGCCGATGAAGCACCAGTACGACTTCGACAGCGCCACCGTCGCCGGCTTCCTCAAGGAGCACGGCCTGGAGAAGGACTTCTCGCTCAACATCGAGGCCAACCACGCCACGCTGTCGGGCCACACCTTCGAGCACGACCTGCAGGTGGCGGCCGACCACGGGCTGCTGGGCAGCATCGACGCCAACCGCGGCAACCCGCAGAACGGCTGGGACACCGACCAGTTCCCGACCGACCTCTACGACACCGTGGGCGCGATGATGGTGGTGCTGCGCCAGGGCGGCCTGCCGGGCGGCCTGAATTTCGACGCCAAGCCGCGCCGCGAGTCGACCGACATGGAGGACCTGTTCCTGGCCCACATCGGCGGCATGGACGCGTTCGCCCGCGGCCTGGAAGTGGCCCACGCGCTGCTCAATGATTCGCCCTGGGAGCAGTGGCGCAAGGAACGCTACGCCAGCTTCGACAGCGGGCCCGGCGCCGACTTCGAGGCCGGCAAGCTCGGCCTCGCCGACCTGGTGGCGCTCGCGGCGAAGAACGGCGAGCCGCAGCAGATCAGCGGCAAGCAGGAGCGCTACGAGAACCTGCTCAACCAGTACCTCCTGCGTCGCTGAGGAGGCGGCGGCCGGTCGTCATGGGAGCGAAGCCGCCCCTGCCTGCCGGTCCGGCGCGCCCCTGCCGGCATGGCCGGGGCGTCGCACGCCCGCTCGCGCGTCCCGCGCGCCGCGAGCGGGAGCGGGAGACGGCCGGGAGGCGGGACCCGTGGATCCGGCGCGCGTCGGGCGCGCGCCGGGCCGGCCTGGCGGGCGTCGGCGCGTCAGCGCGCCGGCGGCGCCACCGAGTCGCGTTCGACCAGCTCGTGCGGCACCAGGTGGTCGACCACGGTGCGGGTGCTCTTGTCCTTGCGCCGGACGTTGCGCAGCAGGATGTCGATCGCCGAGTCGGCCATCGCTGCGATCGGCTGGCGGATGGTGGTGAGCTCCGGCCAGACCGTGGTCGCGGCCGAAGTGTCGTCGAAGCCGACGATCGACAGGTCGCGCGGCACTTCCATGCCGCGCCGGTGGGCCACCGACACCGCGGCCGCGGCCATGTCGTCGTTGGCCGCGCAGATCGCGGTGGGCGGATTGGCGTGCGCCAACAGCTTCTCGCTGGCCTCCAGGCCCGAGCGGTAGGTGAAGAAGCCGCCCTGGACCAGGCTTTCGTCCAGTTCGATGCCGGCCTGCGCCAGCGCCGACTGGAAGCCCTCGAAACGGCGCACGCTCGCGGTCTGGTTCGGGTTGCCCTTGATGTAGCCGATGCGGCGGTGGCCGGCGGCGATCAGGTGCTGGGTGATGTCCTTGCTGGCGCGGAAGTCGTCGATCCGCACGCAGGAGATGTCCTGGTGGAAGCGGCCCGAGGCGATCGCTACCACCGGTACCTCCGCTTCCAGGAACTCGGACACGATGCCCTTGGACTCGCACAGCGGCGGCGGCAGGATCACCCCGGCCACGCGCCGGGCCAGGGTGCGCGCGGCCTGGCGCTGGGCGGCGGCGCCCAGCGTCTCCCAGGTGTCGATGACCAGCTGGGCGGCGGTGCGCGTGGACCCGCGCAGCGCGCCCACCAGCAGCTCGCGCAGGTAGGCAGAGCTGGGGTTGGTGTAGATCATCGCCACCCGCGTGTCCTGCGCGGTGGCCAGCGCGCTGGCGGCGAGGTTGGGCGTGTAGCCGAGTTCGCGCACCGCACGCATCACCCGGTCGCGGGTGCTGTCGCGGACCTTGCCCTGCCCGTTGACCACGCGCGAGACCGTCATCGGCGAGACCTTCGCCAGCGCGGCGACCTCGTCCAGGGTGACCGCCTGTCCCTTGCGGCGGGCAGCTTTCCTCGGCTTTTGCACTGTGGTTTCCCTTGCCGCGCCGCGGCCGTCTGTGGATCGAGCCGGCATGCGCGGCACGGTGCGCTGGATGGACGCGACGTCCTTCGCGACACGACCTGACATGAGGGCTTGCGGAATGTTACACACAACCGTCAACGGCCGGCAGCACCCGCGCCCCGGCACGGGGGGCCGTTTCGGGCGCTGGCTGCGCCGGATGTCCGTGGCGCTGCTGGCGCTGGCTCTGCTGCCCGTGGCGCAGGCCGAGGATGGTTACGAGCTGTGGCTGCGCTACCGCCCGCTGGAGGCCGGGCAGCAGCTGCGTTACCGGCCGCACCTGGCGCAGCTGGTGGCGCCGGCGTCCACGCCCACCCAGCGCGTGGCCCGCGAAGAGCTGCTGCGCGGCCTGGGCGGCCTGCTGGGCCAGGCGCCGGCCGTGGCCGACGCGCCCTCGGCCGCGGGCGCGGTGCTGGTGGGCACGCCGGCGTCGCTGCCGGCGCTGGCGGGGCTCGGGCTGGACCTGGAGGGGCTCGGCGACGAGGGCTACCTGATCCGCAGCGTCGAGCTGGACGGGCGCCCGGCCACGGTGGTGGCCGCCAACAGCGATGTCGGCGCGCTCTACGGCAGCTTCCACCTGCTGCGGCTGCTGCAGACACGGCAGCCGCTCGATGCGCTGGACCTGCGCCAGGCGCCGAAGGTCAAGCTGCGCGTCCTCAACCACTGGGACGACCTCGACCGCTACGTCGAGCGCGGCTACTCCGGCCAGTCGATCTGGAACTGGCACCTGCTGCCCGACTGGCTCGACCCGCGCTACACCGACTACGCCCGCGCGAACGCCTCGATCGGCATCAACGGCGCCGTGCTCAACAACGTCAACGCCAACGCGCAGATCCTCACGCCGATGTACCTGGCCAAGGTCGCGGCGCTGGCCGGCGTGCTGCGGCCGTACGGGATCAGGGTGTACCTGAGCGCGCGCTTCAGCGCGCCGATGGAGATCGGCGGGATGGACACGGCCGATCCGCTGGATCCGGCGGTGCAGCGCTGGTGGAAGGACAAGGCCGCGGAGATCTACGCGCGCATCCCCGACTTCGGCGGCTTCCTGGTCAAGGCCAATTCGGAAGGCCAGCCCGGCCCGCAGGACTTCGGCCGCACCCACGCCGACGGCGCGAACATGCTTGCCGAGGTGCTCGCCCCGCACGGCGGCGTGGTGATGTGGCGTGCCTTCGTCTATTCCCACGAGGAACCCGACGACCGCCACAAGCAGGCCTACACCGAGTTTGTGCCGCTCGATGGCAGCTTCCGCGACAACGTGCTGGTGCAGGTGAAGAACGGCGCGATCGACTTCCAGCCGCGCGAACCGTTCCATCCGCTGTTCGGCGCGATGCCGAAGACGCCGCTGATGATGGAGTTCCAGATCACCAAGGAATACCTGGGCTTCGCCACCCACCTGGTGTACCTGGGACCGATGTACGAGGAGGTGCTGCGTGCCGACACCCACGCCGCCGGCCCGGGTTCGACGGTGGCGAAGGTCGTGGACGGCTCCCTCGACGGCCACGCGATCAGCGGCATCGCCGGGGTGGCCAACATCGGCACCGACCGCAACTGGAGCGGCTCCCACTTCGACCAGGCCAACTGGTACGTATTCGGGCGCCTGGCCTGGGACCCCTACCTGGATTCGCGCACGGTGGCCGAGGAGTGGGTGCGCATGACCTTCAGCGCCGACCCCGCGTTCGTCGAGCCCGTGGTGGCGATGATGATGGGTTCGCACCAGGCCGCCGTGGACTACATGACACCGCTGGGCCTGCACCACCTGATGGGGCGCGGCCACCACTACGGGCCCGGTCCCTGGGTGGAGGGCGGCCCGCGCGCGGACTGGACCTCGGTGTACTACCACCGTGCCACCCGCGAGGGCATCGGCTTCGACCGCACCACGTCCGGCAGCGACGCGGTGTCGCAGTACGCGCCGCCGGTGGCGGAGGTGTTCAACGATCCGGAGCGCGTGCCCGAGGACTTCCTGCTCTGGTTCCACCACCGGCCATGGACCAGCCGCGTCTCTTCCGGCCGCAGCCTGTGGGACGAACTGGTGCACCGCTATTCGCGCGGCGTGGCCCAGGTGGAGTGGATGCAGCGCACCTGGGACGGCCTGCGCGGGCATGTGGATGCCGAACGCCACCACCAGATCGAGCGTTTCCTGGCGATCCAGCGCAAGGAGGCGCAGTGGTGGCGCGATGCGAGCATCGCCTATTTCCAGACGTTCTCGCGGCTGCCGCTGCCCGAGGGCGAGGCCCCGCCCGAACATCCGCTCGAGTACTACAAGGCGCTGGAGTTCCCGCACGCGCCGGGGGACACGCAATGATCCGAAGGCCACTCCACGCATGGCTCGCGGCCATCGCCGCGGTCCTGCTTCCCGTCGTCGCCACGGCCCAGGAGGCACCGCCGTTGCTGCACGCGATGTTCTCCGACCACGCGGTGCTGCAGCGCGACCGGCCGATCCGCGTGTACGGCGAGGCGCCGCCGGGCGCGAGCGTGCGGGTGGAACTGGCCGGCCGCCGGGTCCGCGCGCGCGCCGACGGCGATGGACACTGGGAGGCCACGGTGCCCGCGCTGCGCGCCGGTGGTCCTTACGAGCTGGTGGCGACGGCCGGCGACCGCAGCCAGCGTGTGCGCGACGTGCTGGTCGGCGACGTGTGGTTGTGTTCGGGCCAGTCGAACATGGAACTGCAGGTCTGGCGCGCGCTCGACGCGCGGGCCGAGATCGCCGGCGCCGGCAACGACCGCATCCGCCTGTTCACCGTGCCGCAGGTGGCCGCCGTGGCGCCGCGCGCGACCTTCGACCAGCCGGTGGAGTGGCAGCCGGTGAGCCCCGAGTCGGTGCGCGAGTTCTCCGCGGCCTGCTATTTCTTCGCGCGTGAGCTGCAGAAGCACGTGGACGTGCCGATGGGCCTGGTCGAGGCCGCCTGGGGCGGTTCGCGGATCCAGGCCTGGACCAGCGCGCCGGCGCTGCGCCGCCTTGGCCGCTACGACGGCGAACTCGACGTGCTCGACCGCTATGCCGTCGATCCGGTCGGTGCCGTCGGTGCCTGGGGCGAACTCTGGCAGGCGTGGTGGAGCGGCCTGGAGGGCATCGCCGCCGACGACCGCCCGTGGGAGGGCGAGGGCGGCGGCCAGTGGCGCGACGCGCCGGCGCAGCTCGGCGCCTGGGAGCACTGGGGCGTGCCGGAACTCGCCGACTTCAATGGCATGGTCTGGTACCTCACCACGGTGGAGCTCGACGCCGCGCAGGCGGCGCAGGAGGCGGTGCTGGAACTCGGGCCGGCCGACGAGATCGACATGACCTGGGTGAACGGCGTGGGCGTCGGCAGCACCTACGGCGCCGGCGCCGGGCGCGAGTATCCGCTGCCGGCGGGCCTGCTGCGCGCCGGTGCCAACACCGTGTCGGTGAACGTGCTCGACACCTGGCGCGACGGTGGCCTCGCCGGCCCCGCGTCGGCGCATGCCCTGCGCCTGGCCGACGGCACCCGGATCCCGCTCGACCGCGGCTGGCGCTACCGGGTGGTGCCGCCGGACCTGGGCGATCCGCCCCGCGCGCCGTGGCAGAGCGCGGCGGGACTGTCGACCCTGTACAACGGGATGATCGCGCCGATCGGTCGCTACGGCCTGCGCGGCGCGCTCTGGTACCAGGGCGAGTCCAACACCTTCGAGCATGCGTTCTACGGCGACCTGTTGCGCACGCTGCGCAGCGACTGGCGCGAGCGTTTCGGCGCCGGCCTGCCGCTGCTGGTGGTGCAGCTGCCGAACTTCGGCGCGCCGCCGACCCGTCCCACCGAGAGCGACTGGGCGCGGATGCGCGAGGCCCAGCGTGCGGTCGCCGCCGAGGACGACGCCACCGGCCTCGTGGTCACCATCGACATCGGCGACCGCTACGACATCCACCCGACCAACAAGCAGGAGCTGGCGCGGCGCCTGGCGCGCAACGCCCGCCACGTGGTGTACGGCGAGGCGATCCCGCCCTCCGGTCCGGTGCCGCGCTCGGTCGCGCGCAACGGCGACGCGGTAGTGGTGGAGTTCGGCGACGCCAGCGACGGCCTCGTCGCCTATGGCGCGGACGGCCCGATCGGCTTCGAGCTGTGCGGCCAGACCCAGGACAGCTGCCGCTACGCCACGGCCTCGATCCGCTTCGACCGCGTCACCCTGCAGGCCCCCGGCGCGCATGCCGCCACGCGCGTGCGCTACTGCTGGGCCGACAGCCCCGTCTGCACCCTGTTCGACGGTGCCGGCCTGCCGGCCGGTCCGTTCGAACTGCCCGTTCCCCCGATGATCGACGACGACCACGCCCGATGAACACCAACGACACTCCCGCCCACGGTTCGAGGAACGATCGCGAGATCGTCGACGCCAGGGTCATCGTCACCTGCCCGGGGCGCAACTTCGTCACCCTGAAGATCACCACGCGCTCGGGCGTGTACGGCCTCGGCGACGCCACCCTCAACGGCCGCGAACTGGCCGTGGCCTCGTACCTGCAGGACCACGTGGTGCCGAACCTGATCGGCCGCGACGCCGGCCGGATCGAGGACACCTGGCAGTTCCTCTATCGCGGCGCGTACTGGCGCCGCGGCCCGGTCACCATGAGCGCGATCGCCGCGGTCGACGTGGCGCTGTGGGACATCCTGGGCAAGATGGCCGGGATGCCGGTGTACCAGCTGCTGGGCGGGCGCTCGCGCGAAGGCGCGCTGGTCTACGGCCACGCCAACGGGCGCGACATCGCCGAGGCGTCCGACGCGGTCGGCCGCTTCATCGAGCAGGGCTTCCTCGCGGTGCGCGCGCAGTGCGGCGTCCCGGGCGTGAAGAAGCCCTACGGCGTGTCCTCAGGCCGTGCCTACGAGCCGGCCGAGAGCGAGCTGCCGGTCGAGACCGAATGGAACACGCCGCGCTACCTGGAGGTCGCGCCGAAGCTGTTCGAGCAGCTGCGCAAGGACCACGGCGACGAGGTGGAGCTGCTGCACGACGTGCACCACCGCCTGACTCCGATCGAGGCCGCGCGCCTGGCCAAGGCGCTCGAGCCCTACCGGCTGTTCTGGCTCGAGGACGCGACCCCGGCGGAGCACCAGAAGTCGTTCGAGCTGATCCGCAGGCACTCGGTCACCCCGCTGGCGGTGGGCGAAGTGTTCAATTCGATCTGGGACTGCAAGCACCTGATCGAGCACCAGCTGATCGACTACATCCGCACCACCATCGTGCACGGCGGCGGCATCACCCACATCCGCCGGCTGGCCGACTTCGCCGCCCTGCACCAGGTGCGCACGGGCTTCCACGGCGCCACCGACCTGTCGCCGGTGACCATGGGCGCGGCGCTGCACTTCGATACCTGGGTTCCGAACTTCGGCATCCAGGAGTACATGTTCCACACCGACGAAACCGACGCGGTGTTCCCGCACGACTACGCGCTGCGCGACGGGCGCCTGCACGTGGGCGACACCCCTGGCATCGGCGTCGACATCGACGAGAAGCTGGCGGCGAAGTATCCGTACTCGCCCAGGCAGCTGCCGATCGCGCGCCTGGAAGACGGCTCGATGTGGGACTGGTGAACACTGGACGGAGAGGACGGAACATGACCATCACGCAACCACGCCGCCTGGCGGCCGGCATGCTCGCCGCCCTGGCCGCGCTCGCGCTCGCCGCGTGCAGCGGGCAGCCTTCGACCCCGGCGGCCGGGCAGGCGGCCGGGGAGGCGAGCGCCGACCCGGCGCCGCCGGTCCACTTCGACTGGTTCGAGTACACCGGCCGCGACGCTGCGTTCGAGGAACCGCTGCCGGAAGGACACTTCCGCAACCCCATCCTGGCCGGCTTCCATTCCGACCCCAGCATCACCGCGGCCAACGGCAAGTTCTACCTCGTGGCCTCGACCTTCTCGTTCTTCCCCGGCATCCCGGTGTTCGAGAGCGAGGACCTGGTGCACTGGACGCAGGTCGGAAACGCCATCCATCGCCCCGGGCAGCTGGACTTCGACGGCCTGGGCATGTCGCGCGGCGTGTTCGCGCCGGCGATCGAGTACCACGACGGCACCTTCTACGTGGTCAACACCTCGGTCGACGCCGGTGGCAACTTCATGGTCACCGCCAAGGATCCGGCCGGCCCCTGGTCCGACCCGATCTGGCTGCCGACCATCGGCGGCATCGATCCGTCGCTGTTCTTCGACGACGACGGCAAGGTCTACATCCTCAACAACGACGAGCCGGAAGTGCCGGTGCGCTACGACGGCCACCGCGCGATCTGGCTGCAGGAGATCGACATCGCCAGCGGCAAGCCGTTCGGCCCGCGCAAGGTGCTGATCGACGGCGGAGTGAAGCCGGAAGAGAACCCGATCTGGATCGAAGGCCCGCACATCTACAAGGTCGACGGCTGGTACTACCTCAGCGACGCCGAAGGCGGCACCGGCCCGCAGCACTCGCAGGTGGTCCTGCGCAGCCGCGACGTGTGGGGGCCGTACGAGCCCTACGAGCACAACCCGATCCTCACCCAGCGCGACCTCGACCCCGACCGCCCGCTGCCGGTGACCAACGCCGGCCATGCCGACATGGTGCAGGGGCCGGACGGCACCTGGTGGGCCACCTTCCTGGCCAGCCGCAACTACGGCCGCGACCACTACAACACCGGCCGCGAGACCTTCCTGCTGCCGGTGACCTGGAAGGACGGCTGGCCGGTGATCCTGCCGCGCGGCGAGAAGATCCCGTACGTGCTGCCGGGTCCGTCGTGGATGAAGACGCCGGCCGACCAGGCGCCGATGACCGGCAACTTCACCTGGCGCGACGAGTTCGACGTGGTCGAGCTCGGCAAGGGCTGGATGACGCCGCGGGTGCCGAAGACCCAGTGGTACGACGGCAGCTCGCGCCCGGGCTGGCTGACCATCCATCCGCTGCGCGAACGCCTGGACGCCAAGGTCAACATGTCCTTCTACGCCCGCCGCCAGCAGCACCTCGTGTTCGAGGCCTCCACCGCGCTGGAGCCGCCGGCGCCGGGCGTGGCCGCCGGCCTGGCCGCGTTCCAGGGCGACGACCACTGGTACTTCCTGGGCGCGCGCCGCGACGGCGACCGGCTCGAGGTGTTCCTCGAGAAGAAGGCGGGCGAGGGCGATCCGGAGGTGGTGGCCACGCAGTCGATCGCAGCCCCCGGCCAGCTCGTCCTGCACATCGAGGGCGACGAAGGCCGCTACGGCTTCGGCTTCGACGGCGGCGAGGGCGTGCAGTGGCTGGTGCGCGACGCCGACGGCACGATCCTGAGCACCGACGTGGCCGGCGGCTTCATCGGCGCCACGCTCGGCCCCTACGCGCGCGACGAACGCGCCGCGCAGTGACATGACCCGCGGGAGGGACACGGACATGCAGGTACACCCGCCACAGGCATCCGCTCGCCGCACCGGACCGGCCCTGCGCCGGCTGGCGCGCGCGTGCGCCGCCACGCTCCTCGCCGCGATCCCGGTCGTTGCGCTCCAGGCCGACGACGGCGACCGCCCCTGGCTCGACACCTCGCTCGGATTCGAGGAACGCGCCGCCGCGCTGGTGTCACGGATGACGTTGGAGGAGAAGGCCGCGCAGATGCAGAACGACTCCCCGGCGATCGAACGCCTCGGGGTGCCGGAGTACGAATGGTGGAACGAGGCCCTGCACGGCGTGGCCCGCGCCGGCGCCGCCACCGTGTTCCCGCAGGCGATTGGCATGGCCGCGACCTTCGACGTGCCGCTGATGGACCAGGTCGCCAGGACCATCAGCGACGAGGCCCGCGCCAAGCACCACGAGGCCCTGCGCAACGGCCAGCACGGCCGCTACCAGGGCCTGACCTTCTGGTCGCCGAACATCAACATCTTCCGCGACCCGCGCTGGGGCCGCGGCCAGGAGACCTACGGCGAGGACCCGTTCCTCACCGCGCGCATGGGCGTGTCGTTCGTGCGCGGCCTGCAGGGCATGGATCCGCGCACCGGCGAGCCGCTCGACCCGGTGCACCGCAAGCTCGACGCCACCGCCAAGCATTTCGCCGTCCACAGCGGGCCCGAGGCCGACCGCCACACCTTCGACGTCCATCCCAGCCCGCGCGACCTGTGGGAGACCTACCTGCCGGCGTTCGAGGCACTGGTGAGGGAAGGGCGCGTCCAGGCGGTGATGGGCGCCTACAACCGCGTCTACGGCGAATCGGCGAGTGCCAGCAAGCTGCTGCTGCGCGACATCCTGCGCGAGCAGTGGGGCTTCAAGGGCTACGTGATGTCCGACTGCTGGGCGATCGTGGACATCTGGGAGAACCACAGGATCGTCGCCACGCCCGAAGAGGCGGCAGCGCTGGCGGTGAAGAACGGCACCGAGCTCAACTGCGGCAGCACCTATGCCGAGCACCTGCCGGTGGCGGTGCGCAAGGGCCTGATCAGCGAAGCCGAGCTGGACGACGCGCTGACCCGGCTGATGACCACGCGCATGGAGCTGGGCATGTTCGACCCGCCCGGGTCCGTGCGCTGGGCGGACATCCCGTACGAGGTCAACCAGGCGCCGGAACACGACGCGCTGGCGCGGCGCGTGGCGCAGGAGTCCATCGTGCTGCTGAAGAACGACGGCGTGCTGCCGCTGTCGAAGGACATCCGCCGGCTGGCCGTGATCGGTCCGACCGCGGACGACACCATGGCCCTGCTCGGCAACTACTACGGCACCCCGGCCGATCCGGTCACGGTGCTGCGCGGCATCCGCGAAGCGGTGCCGGGCGTGGAGGTGGTGTACGCGCGCGGCGTGGACCTGGTGGAAGGACGCGAGGACCCGGCGGCCACGCCGCTGATCGAGCCGCAGTACCTGCGCCCCGGCACCGGCACCAACGAGCGCGGCCTGCGCGGCGAGTACTTCCGCAACAAGGACCTGGCCGGCGAACCGGTGCTGGTGCGCGTGGATGCGCAGATCGGCTTCCGCTGGGACCGCGGCTCGCCCACCGACAACCTGATGGCGCGCGGCGAGGCCGGTCCGGACAACGCGGTGCCCAACGACGGCTTCAGCATCCGCTGGAGTGGCCAGCTGCTGCCGCCGGTGAGCGGACGCTATCGCCTCGAGGCCGGCGCCAACGACGGCTTCCGCCTCTACCTGGACGGCGAGCTGCTGCTCGACCGCTGGGAGGACGCCGAGCGCCTGCGCGCGGACTCGGTCGAGGTGGAGCTCGAGGGCGGCCGGGCCTACGACATCCGCCTGGAGTACTACGAGCACGAGCGCGACGCGGCGGTGCGCCTGGCCTGGGACCTGCCCGGCGCGAAGCCGCCGTTCGAGGAGGCGATGGAGGCCGCGCGCAGCGCCGATGCGATCGTCTTCGTCGGCGGGCTGACCGGCGACGTCGAGGGCGAGGAGATGAAGGTCGACTTCCCGGGCTTCGCCGGCGGCGACCGCACCGACATCCGCCTGCCCGCGACGCAGCAGCGGCTGCTCGAGGCGCTGCACGCCACCGGCAAGCCGGTGGTGCTGGTGCTGACCACCGGCTCCGCGCTGGGCATCGACTGGGCGAAGGACCACCTGCCCGCGATCCTCGTCGCCTGGTATCCGGGGCAGCGCGGCGGCAATGCCGTGGCCGACGTCCTGTTCGGCGACCACAACCCGGCCGGCCGCCTGCCGGTGACCTTCTACAAGGCCGACGAACCGCTGCCCGCGTTCGACGACTACGCCATGGAGGGCCGGACCTACCGGTACTTCCGCGGCGAGCCGCTGTATCCGTTCGGCCATGGCCTGTCGTACACGACGTTCGAGTACGGTGACGTGCGGCTCGACCGTGCGACGGTCGATGCCGGTGGCCGGGTCACCGCCACCGTCAGCGTGCGCAACGGCGGCACGCGCGCCGGCGACGAAGTGGTGCAGCTGTACCTGCGGGCGCTGGAACCGAAGCGTCCGCGCGCGATCCGTGAACTGCGCGGGTTCGAGCGGATCCACCTGGCGCCGGGCGAGTCGCGCGAGGTCACCTTCACCTTTGCGCCGGAGAAGGACCTGCGCCACTACGACGAGCAGGCCGGCGCCTACGCCGTCGATCCGGGCCGCTACCTGGTGGAAGTGGGCGCCTCCAGCGCCGACATCCGCGCCAGCGCCGAGGTGGAGGTGCGCGCGCCGTGAACAGCGTGTGGCCCATCGCGCACGACGGCGGAGCCGCGACCGGGCCGGCGGCGCGGCTGTCGCCGGCCACCCTTCCGGGCCTGCCGGCCTCCGTGCAGCGACCCGGGTACGACCGCGACGCCACCCGCATCGGCATCGTCCATTTCGGCCCCGGCGCGTTCCACCGCGCCCACCAGGCGGTGTACGTCGACGACCTGCTGGCGCACGACCCGGGCTGGGCGGTCTGCGCGGTGTCGCTGCGCAGCCCCGACGTGCGCGACGCGCTGCAGCCGCAGGACGGCCTGTACACGCTCGCGCTGCTGGGCGAGCGCCCCTCGCTGCGGGTGATCGGCTCGATCCGGGAGGTGCTGTGCGCGCCGCAGCAGCGCCGCGCGGTGATGTCGCGGCTGGTCGATCCCGACGTGCGCCTGGTGACGCTCACCATCACCGAGAAGGGCTACTGCCTGTCGGCCGACGGCATCGACGCGGCGCACCCCGACGTCAGCCGCGACCTGGTCCAGCCCGAGCAGCCGATCACCGCCATCGGCTGGCTGGTCGCCGGCCTGCGCGAGCGCCGCGAGCGCGGACTGGCACCCTACACCGTGCTCAGCTGCGACAACCTGGCCGACAACGGCGGCCGCCTGCGCCGGGCGGTGCTCGACTACGCGCGCCGCGTCGATCGCGGCCTGGCCGGCTGGATCGAGGACCACGTCGGCTTCCCGCGCTCGATGGTGGACAGCATCACGCCGGCCACCGACGATGCGCTGCGCGCGCAGGTCGCATCCGCGCTCGGCGTGGAGGATGCCTGGCCCGTGCAGCGCGAAGCGTATGCGCAGTGGGTGGTGGAGGACGACTTCCGCGCCGGACGTCCCCCGTTCGAACGCGTGGGCGTGGTGATCAGCAGCGAGGTCGAGGGCTGGGACCGGGCCAAGTTGCGCCTGCTCAACGCGCCGCACTCGGCGCTGGCCTACCTCGGTTTGCTGACCGGCATGGGCACGGTGGCCGAGGCGATGCGCGAACCGGTGCTGGCCGGGTTCATCGAGCGGATCATGCGCGAGGACATCCTGCCCACGCTGGCGCTGCCGGTCGGCTTCGATCCGGACGCCTACATCGGCGCGGTGCTCGAGCGCTTCCGCAACCCCGCCATCGCCCACCTGCTGTCGCAGATCGCCTGGGACGGCTCGCAGAAGCTGCCGGTGCGGGTGCTGGGCACGATGGCCGACGCACTGGCGCAGGGCGGGCGCATCGACCGGCTGGCGCTGGTCGTGGCCGGCTGGCTGCACTTCGTCGTCCGGCAGGCGCGTGCGGGGGCGGAGCTGTCCGATCCGATGTCCGCGCAGCTGCTGCGGATCGGCGCGGCCGCCACCGGCGACGCCGCGCACGACGTCGCCGGTTTCCTCGCCCTGGAGTCCGTGTTCGGCGCCCTGGCCACCGATGCCCGCTTCGTCGCGGCCGCGGTCGAAGCCTACGCTGCGCTCGGCGACGGCGGGCCGGCGGCCGTGGCGCGCGCGCTCGCCGCCGCCGTACAGGCCTAGCCTTGGAAGCCCAGGCCCGCCACCTTCAGCCGCACCCGCGCGAGGAACTTGTGCGAGGTCATGTACAGCGTGCGGCCGTCGTCGCCGAAGGCGCAGTTGGCGATCGCGCTGCCGGTCTCGATCCGGCCCAGGCGGGTGCCGTCGGGCGCGAATACCAGCACGCCCCCGGGGCCGGTGGCGAAGATCGTGCCGTCGGCCGCCACGGCAATGCCATCGGGCAGGCCCGGCGCGTCGTCGCCGACGAGGTCGGAGGCATCGGCGAACTGGCGGCGTTCGACCACGTCGCCGGCGGCATCGAGCGTGTAGGCGATCCAGACCGGGTGGTCCGGGTCGGAGTTCGCGACGTAGAGCGTGTTGCCGTCCGGCGAGAGCGCGATGCCGTTGGGCCGGGTGAGGCTGTCGTCGAGCAGGTGCACGGCCCCGTCCGTGTCGATCCGGTAGACGCCGTTGTGCGGCAGCTCCTTCGCCGGCGATTGGTCGAACTCCTTGAGCCCGTACGGCGGATCGGTGAAGAACACCGCGCCGTCGGCGCGCGCGACCACGTCGTTGGGGCTGTTGAAGCGCTTGCCGCCGAAGCGGTCGGCGAGGGTGGTGCGCGACTTGTCGCCCGGCTTCAGGCGCGCGACCAGGCGCGAGCCCGAGTCGGCCAGCAGCACGCTGCCGGCGCTTTCGGCGAACAGGCCGTTGGCCCCGGCCTCGCGCAGCTCCTCCAGCGGCGGGCCGTCGTAGCCCGAGGGCTCGAGGAACACCGACAGGCCGTCCGGTTCGGACCAGCGGTACATCCGGTTCTCGGGCACGTCGTTGAACAGCAGGTAGCCGCCGTCGGCCACCCAGGCCGGGCCTTCCGACCAGGTGAACGTGTCGGCGGTGAGCTTCTCGACGCGCGCATCGCCCTCGACCACGTCGGCGAACGCGGCATTCCACGTGGTCAGCCGGCCGACGGCTTCCAGCGGCGCGGTGGCTTCGCGATCCGCGCCTGCGGCAGCATCGGCCGGGCCGCCGTTCGTGCCCGGCTGGGGCGAGCACGCGGCGAGGGCGGCGGCGAGCGCGGCGGAGAGCAACGTGGGCATCGGTCGCATCAGCATGTCCTTGGAAGTGGCGGCCGCGTGATCATAGCCGCTGCGTGCGGCGCAACGCGGCGCGGACGCGGTTGCATGCGCAACCGCTGCCGCGCACTCCACGCCCGATCCACTATCGTGGCAGGCGCCGCCCGCGCCCCGCGCAGCCGCGCCGCGCCCGCGCGCGCCCGCCCGGGCCCCGCGCACCGCCACTCCATTGCCACGGAACATTCCGCATGCACAGCCTCCTGACCCGCCATGCCACGACCCAAGGGCCCCGCTGGGCGCTCGACGGCCGCTACCTGCCGCAGGACTTCACGCTCTCGCGCTGGCTGGCGGGGTCCAGCACCGGCGCGCGCGACGCGCTTGCCGCCCTGCCGCCGGGGGAAGCCGCGGATGCGCCGCTGCTGGCGCCGGTCGAGGACCACCAGGAAGTGTGGGCCAGCGGCGTCACCTACCTGAGCAGCCGCATGGCGCGCGAAGCCGAGTCGCAGACGGCCGACGTCTACCAGCGCGTGTACGGCGCCGACCGTCCCGAACTGTTCTTCAAGGCCAACGGCTGGCGCGTCGTGGGCCACGGCGCGCCGATCCGCGTGCGCGCCGACAGCCAGTGGGACGTGCCGGAACCGGAACTGGTGCTGGTGATCGGCGCCGACGGCGGCATCGTCGGCTACACCACCGGCAACGACGTGTCCTCGCGCAGCATCGAAGGCGAGAACCCGCTGTACCTGCCGCAGGCCAAGGTCTACGACGGCAGCTGCGCGATCGGCCCGGGCATCCGCGTATGCGATGCGGCCCGGATGCGCGACCTCGCGGTGGCGCTGGAGATCCTGCGCGACGGCGCCACTGTGTTCGCGGGCGCCACCCGTACCTCGCAGATCAAGCGTGGCCTTGAGGAACTCGCCGGCTGGCTGCTGCGCGAACTGCACCAGCCACACGGCGCCTTCCTGTTCACCGGTACCGGCATCGTGCCGGGCGAAGATTTCACCCTGCGATCCGGCGACGTCGTCCGCATCGACATCGACGGACTCACCCTGGAGAACCCCGTGTCATGAGTACCTCCCCCGACCTGCAACCGATCCTGCTCGACGGCGCCTGGCGCCCGTCGCGTTCCTCCGGCAGCTTCCACGCCTGGAACCCCACCACCGGCGAGGCCATCGTCGACCACCACTACCCGATCTCGGGTTGGGACGACATCGAGGCCATGCTCGAGGCGGGCAGGGAGGCGGCCGCGCACATGGCCCGCCTGCCGGCCGACACCATCGCCGGTTTCCTCGAGCGCTACGCCGACGCCATCGAGGCGCGCGCCGAAGCGCTGATCGAAGCCGCGCACCGCGAGACCGGCCTGCCGGTGGAGCCGCGCCTTCGCAACGCCGAGCTGCCGCGCACCACCGGCCAACTGCGCCAGGCGGCGGAGGCCGCGCGCGACGGCAGCTGGCGCCGCGCGACCATCGACACCTCCGCCGGCCTGCGCTCGATCCACGCGCCGCTGGGCGGCCCGGTGGTGGTGTTCGGCCCGAACAACTTCCCGTACGCGTTCAACGGCATCGCCGGCGGCGACTTCGCCGCCGCGATCGCGGCCGGCAACCCGGTGGTCGCCAAGGCGCATCCGTCGCATCCGCGCACCTCGGTGCTGCTGGCCGAAGCCGCGCTGGAGGCGGCGCAGGCCGCGGGTCTGCCGTCGGGCGCGGTGCAGATGTTCTTCCGCTGCCCGGGCGAACTGGGGCTGCGTCTGGTGGCGGACCCGCGCGTGGGCGCGGTCGGGTTCACCGGCGGCCGCGGCACCGGGATGAAGCTCAAGGCCGCGGCCGACGCGGTGGGCAAGCCGATCTACCTGGAAATGTCGAGCGTCAACCCGGTGTTCGTGCTGCCCGGCGCGCTGCGCGAGCGCGGCGCCGCAATCGCCGCCGAGCTGCACGGCTCCTGTGCGATGGGCGCGGGCCAGTTCTGCACCAAGCCGGGCATCAGCGTGGTCGAGAAGAGCGACGAGGCCGAAGCGTTCGTCGAGGAGTTGCGGCGGCTGGCGCAGGCGGCCAGGCCGGGCGTGCTGCTCTCGCCGCAGGCGCCGAAGGACATCGCCGCGACGGTGGCGCAACTGCGTGAGGCGGGCGCGGAGCTGCTCGCCGGCGGCGCCATCGCCGACGAGGTCCCGGGGTTCGCGTTCCAGCCGACCCTGCTGCGGGTGTCGGGCGAGGCGTTCCTGGCCAATCCCGATGCGCTGCAGTCCGAGGCCTTCGGCCACGTGCACCTGGTGGTGGTGGCCGGTTCCCTCGCCCAGATGCTGCAGGTGGCCGAGGCCATGGAAGGCAACCTCACCGGCACCCTCTACAGCCACGGCGACGGCGACGACGATGCCGCCTACGACACGATCGCCCCCGTCCTGCGCACCCGTGTCGGCCGCCTGCTGAACGACAAGATGCCCACCGGCGTGGCGGTGAGCGCGGCGATGAACCATGGTGGCCCGTTCCCCGCCACCGGCCACCCGGGGTTCACCTCGGTCGGCATTCCCGCGTCGCTGGTCAGGTTCTCCGCGCTGCACAGCTATGACAACGTGCGCGCGCACCGGCTGCCGTCCGAGCTCCAGGACAAGAACCCTGACGGCCGCCTGCTGCGGCTGGTCGACGGCGAATGGACCACGCGTGACGTCTGATGGCGCCCGCGCCCACTCCCTCCCCCCGCTTGCGGGGGAGGGCCGGGGCGGGGACGCCCCCGCGCGCATGAGGCTGCGTGTGCTGCCAGGCGTCCCTTGCCCCCATCCCAGCCTTCCCCCGCACGCGGGGGAAGAGGTGCGCCTGCGCCGTGCATGCAGGCTTGCGGAAGCGCGACTGCGTGATCCGCGGCCCCTGACCGCTGATCGCACCCGTGCCTGCTCCCTCCCCCGCTTGCGGGGGAGGGCCGGGGTGGGGGCCCCGCGGCGCATGGGGCTGCGTGTGACGCCAGGCGTCCCTTGCCCCCATCCCAGCCTTCCCCCGCACGCGGGGGAAGGGGCCTGCGCACGCCTTGCGTGCCGGCCGGTCACCCACATGGATCGCCGCGCATGACCCCCACGCCGCCTGCCCTCGACGTCCTGCTCGGCGACGGGTCGGCGATCGCCGCTTCGCGCACGTCCGGCGAAGGGCCGCCCGGTCGGCTGCCGATCGACGAACGCATGCTGCGCGAGGCGCCGAGCGGGCACCTGTTCGGCATGACCCAGAACGCCGGCATGGGTTGGCGCGCGTCGGAAGTCGGGCGCGATCCGTACCTCATCGTCAGCACCCAGGGCGGCCTGCGCGCCGAGGACGGCCAGCCGGTCGCGCTCGGCCTGCACACCGGCCACTGGGAACTCGACCAGATGGTGCGCACCGCCGCGCGCACCTTCGCCGGGCACGGCGCGCTGCCGTTCGCGGTCGCCTGCTCCGATCCCTGCGACGGCCGCACCCAGGGCACCGCGGGGATGTTCGACAGCCTGCCGTACCGCAACGACGCGGCGGTGGTGATGCGGCGCCTGGTGCGCTCGCTGCCGGTCCGCCGCGGCGTGCTCGGCGTGGCGACCTGCGACAAGGGCCTGCCGGCGATGATGCTGGCGCTGGCAGGCTGCGGCGACCTGCCGGGCGTGGTCGTGCCCGGCGGGGTCACGCTTCCCGCGCGCGGCGCCGAGGACACGGCGATCGTGCAGACCATCGGGGCGCGCTTCTCGCACGGCCTGATCGACCTCGAACACGCCGCGGCCATGGGCTGCCGCGCCTGCGGATCGCCGGGCGGCGGCTGCCAGTTCCTCGGCACCGCGGCCACGGCGCAGGTGGTCGCCGAAGCGCTCGGCATCGCGCTGCCGCACAGCGCGCTCGCGCCCTCGGGCGAACCGGCGTGGACCGACATCGCGCGCCGGTCCGCGCTGGCGCTGATGGCGCTGGCGGGTCAGGGCACGCCGCTGTCGGCGATCGTCACCCGCGAGGCGGTGGAGAACGCACTGGTGGTGCATGCCGCGTTCGGCGGCTCGACCAACCTGCTGCTGCACGTGCCGGCCATCGCGCACGCCGCCGGCGTCCAGCGCCCCACGGTCGACGACTGGATCCGCGCCAACTGCGCCACGCCGCGCCTGGTGGACGCGCTGCCAAACGGCCCTCGCCACCATCCGACGGTGCAGGTGTTCCTGGCCGGCGGCGTGCCCGAGGTGATGCTGCACCTGCGGCACATGGGGCTGCTGCACCTCGACGTACTCACCGTCACCGGCCGCACCCTGGGCGAGAACCTCGACTGGTGGGAGCACAGCGACGCGCGCCGCATCGCCCGCGAACGCCTGCGCGAGGTCGATGGCGTCGACCCCGACAACGTGATCATGGCGCCTGACGTGGCCCGCGCCGCCGGCCTGACCAGCGCGCTGGTGTTCCCGCGCGGCAACATCGCGCCCGACGGCTCGGTGATCAAGGCCACCTCGATCGATCCGTCGGTGGTCGATCCCGACAACGTCTACCGCCACACCGGGCCGGCGAGGGTGTTCGCCACCGAGCGCGACGCGATCCGCGCGATCAAGTCGAAAGGCGACGACGCCGTGCGCGCGGGCGACATCATCGTCCTCGCCGGTTGCGGCCCCGCCGGCACCGGCATGGAGGAGACCTACCAGCTCACCTCCGCGCTCAAGCACCTGCCGTGGGGCAAGCACGTGGCGGTGATCACCGATGCGCGCTTCTCCGGCGTGTCCACCGGCGCCTGCATCGGCCACGTGGGCCCGGAAGCGCTGGCCGGCGGCCCGATCGGGCGCCTGCGCGACGGCGACGTGATCCGGATCAAGATCGACCGCAACCGCCTCGAAGGCCGGCTCGACTTCATCGGCACCGACCGCGAGGCACCGCTCGATCCGGGCGTTGCGGCGGCACTGCTGGCCACGCGCGAAGTGCATCCCGCCATCGCCCCGCATCCGAAGCTGCCTGCCGACACCCGCCTGTGGGCCGCACTGCAGGACGCGAGCGGCGGTACCTGGGGCGGCTGCGTCTACGACGTCGACCGCATTCTCGACACCCTGCGCGCCGGCCGCGAGGCGCTGCGCGCGCGCAACCACGACGCACCAGGCACGGACACGCACCAGAACTGACGGCAGCCGCCGGGGAGGGCGCACCGCATGACCATGTTCCTGATCATCGCAGTGGCGATCGCGCTGCAGATCTTCCTGACCTCGCGCAAGCTCAGCCCGTTCCTGTCGCTGCTGGTGGTCGCCATCCCGATGGGCCTTGCGCTGGGCATGTCGCCCGAACAGCTGCTCAAGACCATCGACAACGGCGTGGGCAGCACGCTCGCCGGGCTGGCGCTGGTGATCGTGCTCGGCGCGATCCTCGGCAAGGTGCTGGAGGAAAGCGGCGCGGCGGAGAAGATCGCCAACACCCTGATCGCGCGCTTCGGCGAGAAGAACATCCAGTGGGCGCTGCTGCTGACCGGATTCCTGGTCGGCATCCCGCTGTACTTCAACGCCGGCTTCATCATCCTGCTGCCGCTGATCTTCTCGCTGGCGCGCCGCACCGGCCTGCCGATCCTGTACCTGGCCATCCCCACCGTGGCCTCGCTCAGCACCACCCACTGCTTCCTGCCGCCGCACCCGGGCCCGGTGATCCTGGTCAACGCCTTCGGCGCGGACATGGGCAAGACCCTGCTCTATGGCATCGTGATGGCGATCCCCGCGGTGGTGATCGCCGGCCCGTTCCTCGGCCGGCGGATGCAGGTGATCAACCCGCCGATGCTCGACCTGTTCGCCTCCAACACCGGGCACAAGGAGCTTCCGGGCGCCTGGAGCTCGTTCCTGATCGCGCTCTCCCCGGTGTTGCTGATCAGCGTCTCGGTGCTGGCCGACGCGCTGCTGCCGGAAGGCGCCGCGCGGACCGCGCTGCTGTTCCTCGGCAACCCGACCATCGCCCTGCTGACCTCGACCCTGGCCGCGTTCTGGTGGCTGGGCTGGCGCCGCGGGGCAAGCCTGGAGACGCAGACCAGGTGGCTCAATGCCGCCATCGCCGGGATCGCCGTGATCCTGCTCATCATCACCGCCGGCGGCGTGTTCAAGCAGGTGCTGGTGGACAGCGGCGTGGGCGCCGAGATCGCCGCGTTGAGCGAAGCCTGGCACATGCCGCCGCTGATCTTCGCCTGGCTGGCCACCGCGCTGCTGCGGGTGATGATCGGCTCGGCGACCGTCGCCGTGATCACCGCTGCCGGCATCGTCGGCCCCCTGATCGCCACCACCGGCGCCTCGCCCGAGCTGATGGTGCTCGCCGTCGGCGCCGGCAGCGTGTTCGGCTCCCACGTCAACGACTCCGCGTTCTGGATGTTCAAGGAGTTCTTCAACCTGTCCATGAAGCAGACGTTTGCTTCCTGGACGGTGATGGAGACGACCATCTCGATCGTGGGCCTGGCGGGGGTGTTGCTGCTGGAACTGGTGGTGGGGTGATATCCGGAAGTCGCGTCCGCCCGCGAGGACGGGAAGGCGCGGGAACCTCTTCCGGCACTGGAGCAAGCCGTTGGCTCCCGGAGCCAGGCAACCTGCGAAGGCGCTTGACGACACGTGCCGGGCCGCCCGTTTGACTGCATCTCTGGCAGAGCTGTGCGCAGCGATGGACGTCAACGGAAGCAAACGGGGCGCCCGCGCCCCATATCCTTTTGCAGCGCGCTGGTCGGTGGCGGACCGCAGTGGTCAGTGAGGCCGCGGTCATCCCGGAGTCGAGCCTGGCCTTGCTGTCGTGCAGTCCCGGGCAAGTGAACAGCCTGCCGCGCCCTTGTGGCCCCGATGGCCGCACTTGCACGGTTGCCGCCGCGGGCGGTTCCGGCCCGATGCGTGGGAGTGCACCTATTTCGTGCCGCTTTCTGCCGCGTCACCCAACTCCCGGTACTCGAACCAGTCGAAGTCCGCGTGCAGGCGCCGGCCGCTGATGTCCTGGCAGGCGATGCCGACGAAGTTTCCGGTGAAGCCGCAGGGCACGGCGTGTTCGTCGGCCAGGATCGAGGCGTCGTGTTCCCAGCCCACGGCGCTCCACAGCTCGCCATCGCGCGAGTAGGCGAAGCGGATGCGGTCGTAGTCGATGGCCAGGCGCAGGTACACGCGCTCGCAGTCGTCGAGCGGGTATTCCTTCTCCACCGGCCAGGTGACCTGGCCGCGTTCGCAGCGCATCAGGCCCAGGCAGCGGCGCGAGTGTCCGGTGCGCGAGAGGAACAGGTAGTAGAAGCTGTCGGTGCTGTAGAACGCGACCAGGCCTGCTATCTGCTGGAAGTCCTCGGGGGAGAACTCGACGCAGGTCGTGGCCTCGATCCGGAACGCCTGCTGCCGGCGGGCGACCAGGCTCTGTTCGAAGCGCGAGACGATGCTCTCGCGGCCGTACAGGCGCAGGTAGCCAGGGCGGGCGGTGAGGCTGGCCATGGCCTCGTCGATCGGGGCGCGCGGCGACTGCCAATGCGGGCCAAGCCGCGGCGCGTCGAAGTCGTCGCGCTCGGGCACGGCGGGCCAGGGATGCGGCGGCAGGTCGGGCGCGGTGAAGTGGTCCGCGGGGGTACGGGTGCCGTGGGCGAGGCGCGGCCAGCCGTCCACCCACGCGATGTCCTGCAGCGCGGTTTCGCGGCCGAGGATGGAGCGGCCATTGGGCAGCGGGCGCCGGCACAGGTGGGCGAGGCTCCAGCTGCCGTCGGCGTGCTGCACCAGCGATCCGTGGCCGGCGGACTGCAGGCGCAGCGACGGGTCGTGGGCGCTGGTGAGCAGCGGGCCGTCGGGCATCGGTTGGTACGGGCCTTCGATGCGGCGCGAACGCGCCACGGTGGCGGCGTGGGTGGCGAAGGTGCCGCCTTCGGCCACCAGCAGGTAGTACCAGCCGTCGACGTGGTACAGGTGCGGGCCCTCCACCAGGCCCAGCGGGGTGCCGCGGAAGATGTTGTGGATCGGGCCGACCAGGGCGCGCGCGGACGGGTCGTACTCCTGCAGCAGGATGCCGCCGAAGCTGTTGTGGCCCGGGCGGTGGTCCCAGACCATGTTCACCAGCCACTTGCGGCCGTCGACGTCGTGGAACAGCGACGGGTCGAAGCCGGAGTTGTTGAGGTGGATCGGCTCCGACCACGGGCCCTCGATGTCCGACGCGGTAACGAGGTAGTTGCGCACGTCCTTGAACTCGCCGGTCCAGCCGCGCACGTCGGTGTAGATCAGGTGGAACAGGCCGTCGGCGTGGCTCAGCGCCGGCGCCCAGACGCCGCCGGAGTTCGGGCGGCCGCGCAGGTCGAGCTGGGACGCGCGGGTGATCGCCGGGCGCACGGTGCGCCAGTGGACGAGGTCGCGCGAGTGGGCGATGGCCACGCCCGGCCACCATTCGAAAGTGGAGGTGGCGATGTAGTAGTCGTCGCCGACGCGCACGATCGACGGGTCGGGATGGAAGCCGCGCAGGACGGGGTTCGGGACAATGGGCATGGTGGCGTCGCCTGTCCGGGTGGAAGAGGCCTCAGGGTGCGGACGGAACCGCGAGCACCGCGCGCAGCGCGGGCTTGGCCTGGCCCTGTCGGTCGAACAGCAGCGGATGGTTGGTGCGGTTCGGGATCGGGTAGCCGTTCTTCCACGACATGCCGTCCTCCACGCCCCACACTGTCACCCGGTGCAGCTTGTCGCGGCGGCCGTGGAAGATGCGGAACAGCTCGGCGTAGCGGTCGGCGAGCTGCTGCTGCACCTCGTCGGGGAGGCCGTTGCGGTAGGGATCGAGGAAGCGCTTGAACTCGGGCAGCTCGAACTGCGGGTGCATCAGGCCCTGGCCGATGATCTGGCCTTCCCTGGTCAGCGGCAGCACGTCCACCTCGAGTTCGGTGATCATCACCTTGACCCCGAGCGCGGCGTAGGCGTCGATGGCGGCCTCGATGTGCGCGGTGGACGGGTAGTTCAGGCCCCAGTGGCCCTGGATGCCGACGCCGTCGATGCGGATGCCGTGCTCCTGCAGCATCCTGACCATGCGCACGATGCCGTCGCGCTTTTCCGGGCGCCAGGCGTTGAAGTCGTTGTAGTAGAGCTCGGCGTCGGGCGCGGCCTCGGCGGCGAAGCGGAAGGCGTCGCGCAGCAGGGCGTCGCCGTCGCCGCCGTAGGCGCGGGTCCACAGCGTGTCGCGGTACTGCCCGTCCTCGCCGATCTGTTCGTTGACCACGTCCCAGGCGTGCACCTTGCCGGCATAGCGGCCGGCCACGGTATGGATGTAGTCGCGCATGCGCTCGCGCATCACGGCCGGTCCGGCGGGCGCGCCGTCGTCGTCCTGGAAGAACCAGGCCGGCGTCTGGTTGTGCCAGACCAGGGTGTGGCCGACCATGAACAGGCCGTGGCGCTGGCCGAACTCGACGAAGGCGTCGGCGTCGGCGAAGTCCCACTGGCCCGGTTCGGGCAGCAGCGCCTCCGCCTTCATCACGTTCTCGGGCGTGATCGCGTTGAAGTGCAGCGGCACCAGCGCCTGGGCGCGCGCGTCGCGGCCGGAGACGATGTCGGCGTTCACCGCGGTGCCGAACAGGAACGCATCTGCGTAGGCGTCCTTGAGCGTCGTCGGCGGGGTGGCGACGGTGTTCGGGGCGCCCGCGAGCATGAGGATGGCGGCGATTGCGTGGAAGATTGTGCGCTTGCTCATCGGGATCTCCGTCGAATCGGGTCTGCGGGCGTCACGGGCGGCAGGTGCGTCGCCCTCACCCGTTGCGGGGGAGCGGCGGGTGGGGGGCAGTCCCGCTGAAAAGCCCGCCGCTGCGCGGCCCTTGCCCCCATCCCGGCCTTCCCCCGCAAGCGGGGGAAGGGGCGTGGCCGTGCCGTTCCTGCAGTATCGGGTAAGGCCGTGTCCGCAACATTCCCGCTCCGTCGCGTCCGATCGTGCGTCGTGCCGAGTCCCTCCCCGCTGGCGGGGGAGGGTTGGGATGGGGGCGGACGCGCGGCGAGGGTGCGGTGGGTCGCTTCACAGCCGGTAGGCCTCCTTCGGCAGACGGTAGGCGAGGTCGCGGGCGACCTCGGCGGCTTCGTCTTCCTCCAGCCGGTGTTCGGCCACCAGCTTGGCCAGCACCGCGCAGTCGATGCGGCGGGCGACGTCGTGGCGGGCCGGGATCGACAGGAACGCGCGGGTGTCGTCATTGAAGCCGACGGTGTTGTAGAAGCCGGCGGTACCCAGCGTCTGCTCGCGGAAGCGCCACATGCCCTCGGGCGAGTCGTGGAACCACCACGCCGGACCCAGGTACAGGCAGGGCCAGTGCCCGGCCAGCGGCGCGAGTTCGCGCGAGTAGGTGCTCTCGTCGAGGGTGAACAGGACCAGGCGGAAGCGCGGCTCGTTGCCGAAGCGGTCGAGCAGCGGCTTGAGCCCGTGCACGTAGTCGGTGCGCAACGGGATGTCCGCACCCCTGTCGCGGCCGTAGCGTTCGAACAGGGCGCGGTTGTGGTTGCGGAAGCAGCCGGGGTGGATCTGCATTACCAGGCCGTCGTCCAGGCTCATCGCCGCCATCTCGGTGAGCATCTGGGCGCGGAACAGCTCGGCGTCGGCGGCGTCGGCCTTGCCGGTGACCACGCGGGTGAACAAGGCGCGGGCCTGGTCGGGCGGGAGGTCGGCGGTGGCGCAGGTCGGATGCCCGTGGTCGGTGGACGTCGCGCCCATCGAGGCGAAGAAGGCGCGCCGCTGGCGGTGCGCGCGCAGGTAGCCGTCCCAGTCGTAGACGTTCTCGCCGGTGATCTCGCCGAAGCGCTCGAGGGACTGGGCGAACTGCTCGTGCTCGGGATCGATCACCGGGTCCGGCCGGTAGGCGGTGACCACGCGTCCGCGCCAGCCGCTGTCGCGGATCGCCTGGTGGTGGGCGAGGGGATCGAGCGGCGACTCGGTGGTCGCGATGACCTCGATGTTGAAGCGCTCGAACAGCGCCCGCGGGCGGAACGGCGCGGTCTGCAGGGCATCGGTGATCGCGTCGTAGTAGCGGTCGGCGCTGTCGGCGCACAGGCGCTCGCGCAGGCCGAAGACCTCGTGGAAGACGTGGTCGAGCCAGAGTGCGGAAGGGGTGCCGCGGAACAGGTGGTAGTGGCGGGCGAACAGGCGCCAGGCCTCGCGCGGATCGACCTGCGCGCGCGAGCCGTCGGCGCGCGGGATGCCGAGTGCGTCGAGGTCGATGCCTTGGCTGTAGAGCATCCGGAATACGTAGTGGTCGGGCACCAGCAGCAGCTCGGTGGCGTTGGCGAACGGCGCGTCCACGGCCCACCAGGCCGGGTCGGTGTGGCCGTGCGGGCTGACGATCGGCAGGCCGGCCACCTCCGCGTACAGGCGGCGCGCGATGGCGCGCTGGGTCGGGTCCGACGGGAACAGGCGGTCCGGGTGCAGGTTCAGCGGTCTTGCGGCGGTCATGAATTCGGCAATGGAGGAGGTGTCGGAGCCCATCGCTCGCAGGCGGCGAGGGGCGGCGTGTCTGCCTTCCGCCTGCGCGGAAGGCATGGTTCAAACAGCCGTCCCGCGTACGGGAAGGCATCTGCAAGCGCCCGCCCCCGCAAGCAGGGGAGGGAGTTGTCCTGCTCCCCCTCCCCCGCTTGCGGGGGAGGGTTGGGGTGGGGGAGGGAAGTCGCGCCGGCCATCCCCCATCCCGGCCTTCCCCCGCAAGCGGGGGATCGTGTCGATCAATGCTTCACCGGGGCATGGCAGCAACCCTCAGCGCCGCCGGCTTTCCACCGGCCCCAGCGTCCCGCACTCGCGTGGCGTGGTCACCACCTCGATGCGTTGGAACACCAGGCCCGGATCCACCAGCCAGAGTTTGAGCGTGTTCGCGCCCGCGGTCGCGGCGTGCCGCGACCTGGCCACGTGCACGCTGTCGATCACCGCGCGCTCCCAGGCCTGGAAGTCGCGGTCGCCCGGGGTCGGGTCGAGACGGACGTTCACCAGCTGCGGCTCGCCGTCGTTGAGCGAGACCGCGTAGCGCAGCCCGCCCCGGTTGCGGAAATCGAGCGTGGGCGAGACCACCACGCGCACTTCGACCTCGGCGGCAGCGTCGAGCACCAGCGGATACTCCAGTCGCGCGCCGTCGCCGCCCGGTTCCAGTGCAGGGCCGGTCGCCGGCCACGCGGTCACGCCCGACAGCGTACGCCCGAGGTTCGGGATCTCCTGCCATTCGCCGCCCGGCGGCGGCACCGCGCGCGCATGGCGGGCAGCCTCGATCGCGACCACGCCGTCGCCCTCCACGAATCCGCGCGCGCCAGGATGCGCGGGCGGTTTGCGCACCGGCACCCGCACGTAGACCTCGGTGCGGTCGCTGCCGCGGATCGCCACCACCGCCTCGTGTTCGCCTTCGGACAGCTTCGACCAGTCCACGGCCAGATCCAGTTCGAGCGCGTCCGGCACCTCGCCGGATTCCGGCGCGACCTTCAACCATGGCACCGTGGAACGCGCGGTGAAGCCGACCGGCTGCCGCCCGCGGTTGTAGACCACGATCGCGCGCGTGGTCGCGGCGACCGGGTCCAGCGGCGGCACCCGCGGCGACTGCGCCGGCCTCGGCCAGCCGCGCGCGTCGCCTTCCACCGCCACGCCGGTGACGCCGCGCTCGGGCACGTCCACCTGCGCCAGCGGGGGCAGCACGTTGCGCTCGGGCTGCTGCCAGTGGGTGTAGCCGATGCGCGCCTGCGACATCATGTGGATCCACTTGCCGCCTGCGATCCCGTGCTCGTACAGGCGCTGCAGCTCGGCGTCGCGTTCGAACAGGCGCCTGGTCTCGTCCGCCCAGCGGTTGGCCGAGGCGCGTCCCTGCGCCGCGTACAGCCTGTTGCGCGCGGCGGCGATGTGCAGGCGGTTGAGGTTGGCGCTGGCCAGGACCGGATATTCCACCAGCTGCACCCAGGCGTCGCGATGGCTGGCCGGGATCCTGCCGGCGAGGGCCAGGGTGCGCTGCTCGAGCGCGTCCCATTCGGCGAGCACGCGCTCGGCCTCGCGGTCGTGCAGCAGGCTCCAGGTGTCGGCGTCGACCAGCTCCGGCTTGCGGCGCGCGTTGTAGCGGGTGTAGGCGGTGAGGATTTCGCCGATCTCCGGCGCATGCGCCGGTCCGAACTGCTCGGCCGCCCACGCGGCCGGGTAGCGCGCGATCCAGTCGGGGTCGGCGCGGTCCGGGTCCCAGGCCTGGTCGAGGAAGGCGCTGATCGGCAGCTCCATCGGCTTGATGTCGCCGACGTTGACGATCCACACCCGGTCCACGCCGTGGGCCCAGGCCAGGCGCATCTGCTCCCAGGCGCGCTCGACCTGGGTGGTGTTGATCCACTTGTAGTTGCGCGGGCCGCCGACGTAGTCGAAGTGGTAGTACACGCCGTAGCCGCCGGGGCGCCTGTCGGCGGGATCCGGCAGCCGGCGGATGTTGCCCCAGTTGTCGTCGGCGAACAGCAGGGTCACGTCGTCCGGGACGCGCATGCCCTTGTCGTAGTAGTCCTGCACTTCCTTGTACAGCGCCCACACCTGTGGAGTTTCCTCCGCGGGACGGCCGGTCACCTCGGCGATGATCCTGCGCTGGTCGGCGACGATGCGCTCGAGCAGGGCGATCGCGGTGCCCTCGGTCATCGCCTCGTCGCCGTCGCCGCGCATGCCCAGCGTGACCACGGCCTCGCGGCCCTGCAGGCGCTCGATGCCGCCGCGCCAGAACTCGCGCAGCACCTTGTCGTTGCGGGCGTAGTCCCACGGGCCCTTGCCGAACCGCGACCACTCGTCGTGGGCGCGCATCATCGGCTCGTGGTGGCTGGTGGCGATGACCACGCCGTACTCGTCGGCGAGTTCTCCGTTGCGCGGATCGTCCGCATAGAACGCGCGCGGCTGCCACATCGCCGGCCACAGGTAGTTGGCCTTGTGACGCAGGATCAGCTGGAACACGCGCTCGTAGAACCTGTGGTTGGTGCCGCCGAAGGTGGCGCGGGTCCAGCCGCCGAGCGCGGGCTCCTCGTCGTTGATGAAGATGCCGCGGTACCTCACCTTCGGCGCGTCGGTGAAGCGTCCCGGCGCGACGTACAGCTGCTGGCGGCGCGGTGGCGGCACATCCGCCCACCAGGTCCAGGGAGAGACGCCGATGCGGCGCGAGAGCTCGTACAGGCCGAATGCGGTGCCACGCCGGTCGGCGCCGACCACCACCAGTGCGCGGTCGATGCCCGGCTCGGGGCGCTCGACCACCTGCAGCAGGTAGGCTTCCCAGGCGCCGGCGACGCCAGTGGTGTCGATGCCGTGCGCGGCCACGATACGGTCGATGCGCGCGCTGCGGCCGAGGGTGCCGGCGATGATCGCGGTGCGCGATGCCGGATCCGGCGTACCGCCGG
Organism: Luteimonas wenzhouensis; assembly: GCF_007859305.1. Taxonomy (GTDB): domain Bacteria; phylum Pseudomonadota; class Gammaproteobacteria; order Xanthomonadales; family Xanthomonadaceae; genus Luteimonas; species Luteimonas wenzhouensis. The sequence goes on along the minus strand of NZ_VOHE01000002.1, from coordinate 342,556 downwards.
ACACCGCGGCGAGGTCCTCGCGCAACGCTTCGGCCGCGCGGTGCACGGCGGGGAAGTCGGCGTCGTCCACGAGCACGCGCACGGGCACGCCGGTTTCGACCAGCGGCATCGCCTCGCCGGTGCGCGCCTCGCACACGGCTGCGGGCGCAGCGCAGTCGGACCGGGCCAGCGCGGCGCAGGGCAGGGCGGCCAGCAGCGCCAGTACGCAGGCAAGCAGCAAACGCTTTCGTCCCATCGATCGTCCCCATTGCGTCACGGCACCGGTCCGCGCGGGTCGCGGCCGGGCGCACGGCTTGGGCCGGCCGCTCATGCCTGCGGCTCCAGCTGCGCCGGCGCCAGCCGCGGTGCCAGCACGTGGATGGCCAGCAGGGCCGCCAGGTAGGCGCCGCCGGCCATCATGAACATTGCCGCGTAGCTGCCGGTCGACTCACGCAGCCAGCCTGCGCCCAGGTTCATGCAGAAGCCGCCCATCGCGCCGGCGAAGCCGCCGATGCCCACCACCGAAGCCACCGCGGCGCGCGGGAACATGTCGGAGGTGAGCGTGAACAGGTTGGCCGAGAAGCCCTGGTGCGCTGCGGCCGCGAGCCCGATCAGCCACACCGCCACCCACTGTCCTTCCACGTGCGGCGCGAACACCACCGGCAGGATGCACAGCGCGCACACCAGCATCGCCGTCTTGCGCGCGCCGTTCGCGCTCCAGCCACGCTTCATCAGCAACGAACTGAACCAGCCGCCGCCGACCGAGCCCACGTCGGCGAGCAGGAACACGGTGACCATCGGCAGCCCGATCGTGCGCAGGTCCACGCCGAAGCGGTCGGCCATGAACATCGGGAACCAGAACAGGTAGAACCACCAGACCGAGTCGCTGAGGAACTTGCCGGCGGTGAACGCCCAGGTCTGGCGGAAGCGCAGCAACCGCGGCCAGGACACCTTGACCGGCGGGTCCGGCGGATCGCTGTGGATCAGTTCCAGCTCCGCAGTGGAGACCTTCGGATGCTCGGCGGGGCGGCGGTACACCGGTAGCCAGAACGCCAGCCAGACCAGGCCGGCGAGGCCGGTGACGACGAACGCGGTGCGCCAGCCCCAGGTCAGCGCCAGCCAGGGCACCAACAGCGGCGCGACGATGGCGCCGATGTTCGATCCGGCATTGAAGACACCGGTGGCAAAAGCCCGCTCCCGTTTCGGGAACCACTCCGCGACGGTCTTCACCGCCGCCGGGAAGTTGCCCGATTCACCCAGGCCCAGCACGAAGCGCGCGAGGCTGAAACCGGCCACCGATCTGGCCAGCGCGTGCGCGGCGGCCGCCAGCGACCACACCGTCAGGTACACGCCATAGCCAACGCGCGTGCCCACCCGATCGATGAACCATCCCGCGACCAGGAAGCCGATCGCGTAGGCGAGGGTGAACGAGGCGCTGATGACTCCGTACTGCTGCTCGCTCCAGCCGAACTCCGCCGAAAGCGTAGGCGCGAGCACGCCCAGCACCGCGCGGTCGACGTAGTTGATCGTCGTGGCGAAGAACAGCAGCGCGCAGATCACCCAGCGGTAGTGGCCGGCCCGGCCGGACGCGGAGGAGGCAGACGCGTTCACGGCGCCTGCGTCCGCTGCGCGGGCGCGTTGCGGGTCGTCCTGCCGCGACCACGTGGGTTCATATCGCTCTCCCCCTCGCGATTCGTGATAGCGCTATCAGTAACACATTCGGGGCGCGCGCGCGCGCCAGGCGGGCACGGGACCGGAACGACAACGCTGTCCGTCCGGACACCCTTTCCGGGGCGCGGAGTGGAGCGGCGCCCGATGCTGCGACGCAGCGTGTGCCGTGGAATCTGATAGCGCTACCATCCGCCGGCCACTCCCGACGGGGCGAGTCGTGCATGCGCCCCTGCGGGGGCACGAGGCACAAAAGTCCACCGGTGTCACCGAAAAGTGTGCGCCATGTATCGGGAGGGGAGTTCCGTGCAAGTCCGAATTGCAAGAACAGCGTTGTCTCACGCCCTTGGTCTGGCCCTGATCGGGTTGGCCGGTACGACCGTTGCCCAGGAGCAGGCCGTGCAAGACGCGCCGGCGCCAGCCGCTGCACGCCAGAGCCCGGTCGATCTGGACCAGGTGGTTGTCACCGGTTACCGCCAGAGCCTGCAGTACTCGACCGAGGCCAAGCGCGAAGCCACCGGCTTCACCGACAGCATCTTTTCCGAGGACATCGGCAAGTTCCCGGACACCAACATCGCCGAGTCCCTGGCCCGCATCCCCGGCATCCAGATCGACCGCGACGTCAACGGCGAAGGCCTGAACGTCGGCATCCGCGGCCTGCCGCAGAGCTTCACCAAGACCCTGATCAACGGCGGCGAGGCCGCCACCGCCTCGATCGGCCTCAACCGCGGCAACCAGAACCGCGAGGTCGACCTCAACCTGTTCCCGACCGAGTTCTTCAACAAGCTCACGGTCTACAAGTCGCCGCAGGCGAGCCTGCCCGAAGGCGGCATCTCGGGCGTGGTCGACATGCGTGTCATGCGTCCATTCGACATCCCCGGCCGCCATTTCAACTACTCGGGGCAGTTCGACTACAACACCATCGGCGAGAAGTGGAACCCGCGCGGCTCGGCGATGTACAGCTGGACCAACGACGAGGGCACCTTCGGCGCGATGGTCGGCGCCTCGGTGGTGCGTACCCGGATGGCGGTGCGCGGCTGGGAATCGGTCGGCTGGATGAACCCCGCCCTGAACTATCAGCAGTGCGGCCTGGCCGCGCCCGAAGGCGTCGATCCGCTCAACAACCGCCCGGCCGAGTGCAACCCCGGCGGAGGCGGCAGCCTGCAGATGCCCAATACCGTCCCGGACAACGCCTCGACCCTCGGGGCCGGGATGACACCGGGAGACACCATCGATGCCGAGTGGCTGATGGCGCAGAACCCGGGGCTGACCATCGACCAGATCACCGAGGCGCTGTTCCCGCGCCTGGCCCGCCCGGTGGACATGTCCGGCGACCGCGAGCGCGACGCCGTGGTCGGCTCGCTGGAGTGGCGCCCGAACGACCGGATGCACTTCTACGTCGATGCGCTGTACTCGCAGGCGAACTACGAGAACGACCGCATCGACATGAACCTGGTCGGGCGCACCTTCGGGCCGGTGGGCTTCATCCCCACCAACATGCAGCTCGATGCCAACAACGTCGTCACCCGCGCCACCCTGGTCAACGCCCAGTTCTTCCTGGAGGCACGCCCGTACCGCGACGAGGTGCAGTACTGGAACATCAATCCGGGCGCGACGTTCTGGTTCGGCGAGGACGAGAGCATCCAGCTCGATGTACAGGCCAACTGGAGCCGCAGCTGGTTCTTCCGCGAGTCGCCCACGATCCTGCCCGCCTCGCCGTTCACCACCGTCGAGTACGTCAACGACGGCGACCATCCGGTGTTCACCAGCGGCCTGGACCTGAACGATCCGAACGCCGGCTGGAGCTGGAGCGGCGGCCGCGTGAACCTCAACAACGAAAAGCGCGTGACCGAGGCCGGCCGCCTGCGCGCCGACCTGCGCTTCGGCGACGAGGTGAACAACCTGAAGGTCGGCGTCGCGCACGACCGCTTCTACCGCACCATCGTCGGCTTCGACAACAGCGCCGAGTGGCAGGCGAACGTGTTCGAGACCGTGCCCGACGCGCAGATCCCGAACTTCCTGCGCCCCGGCCCGTACGGCTTCATCACCGTCGATTTCGACGCGTTCATGCGTGCCACCGACTACCAGCGCTTCTTCGACGAGGCGCCCGAGGTCAACTCCTCGCAGTCGGTGGGCGCGGCGTCGGGCGGCGTGAACGAGCGCAACTTCGCCGCCTACGTCGAGGTCAACGGCGAGACCGAGGTCTGGAATCGCAACCTGCGCTTCAACGCCGGCGTGCGCTACGTCGACACCGACCAGGAGATCTCCGGCCCGGTCACCCTGGGCGCCGATCGCCAGTGGCAGACGCTGGAGGGAAGCTACGACGAGTGGCTGCCTTCGATGAGCCTGCGCTGGGACGTGGCCGATGACTGGGTGCTGCGCATGTCCAGCTCGCGCACCCTCACCCGGCCGAACCCGCGCTCGATGCTGCCGGCGACCACCTTCTCCGATCCGTCGGCCGAGATCGCCGACCAGGGCAATCCGGACCTGTCGCCCTACCTGTCGACCAACTTCGACCTGGGCCTGGAGTGGTACACGGGCGACGAGGGCATGGTGGCGCTGACCCTGTTCAACAAGCGGGTGTCGGGCTACACCTACCAGGGCATCACCGTGCGCCCGTTCCGCGAACTCGGCATCCCGCTGGATGCGCTGAGCGAGAACCAGCTGGCGGCGCTCAACGCCAATGGCGGGCTGGACGCGCCGATCAACGTGCGCCAGCAGGTGAACGCGAACGCGACCCTCGACATCCAGGGCTGGGAGCTGATCTGGGTGCAGCCGCTGGACTTCGTGTTCCAGGGCCTGGGCTTCATGGCCAACTACACCGACATCGACCTCGAGCCCACCGGGCAGGAAGCCGACCAGCTGGCCGGCAACCTGTTCGGCATCGCGCCGGTGATGTGGAACGCCACCGCCTACTGGGAGAACGACGTCGCCTCGGTGCGCCTGTCGTACAACTGGGTAGAGGGGTCGGCCCAGCGCGCGCTGGGCAACAACGAGGGCGGCCTGACCTACGCCCAGTACTTCGGCGAGGACCGCGGCCAGCTCGACCTGTCGGCCAGCTACACGCTGTCGTGGCTGCCGTCCAGCCCGCAGCTGACCTTCAACGTCCTCAACATCACGAATAAGAACACCCGCAACTATCTCGCGTTCCCGAACGTCCCCGGCGAGATCTACGAGCCCGGACGGACGTTCCTGGTGGGGATCCGCGGCACGTTCTGACCGTCTGCCTCCCGGGACTGTTTTCTCCCCACGACCCCTCCGGCGCCGCCGCGCGCCGGGCGGGTCGTGATCTTTTTCGGGGGGAGTGCACCGGGGCGGCGGAAAATGCGATCCTTCGGGAGACGGCCGCCGAAAGGCGGCCGCGTCGCAGGGGGCGCTGGCGCGGCAGGTTGCGCGCCGGCATCATCGATCCGGACACCACACGGGAACCTCGCATCGCCATGAGCACGGCACAGAACACGCGGACCGACCGGCTGTCGGTCACCGAGAAGGTCGGCTACAGCCTCGGCGACCTCGCCGCCAACCTGATCTTCCAGACGCTCACGACGTTCCTGGCGTTCTTCTACACCGACATCTACCGCATCCCCGCCGGCACCGCGGCGACGATCATCTTCGTCGTCGGCATGCTCGGCGCCTTCGTGTTCACCCCGCTGGTGGCGGTGCTGGCCGACCGCACCAACTCGCGCTGGGGCAAGTTCCGCCCCTGGGTGCTGTGGACCGCAGTGCCGTTCGGCGTGCTGTCGCTGCTGGCATTCACCACGCCCGACCTGGGGCCGCAGGGCAAGGTGTTCTACGCCGCGGCCACCTACACCCTGCTGGTGCTGGTGTACGCCGCCAACAACCTGCCGTACTCGGCGCTGAGCGGCGTGCTCACCGGCAACATGGGCGAACGCAACAGCCTGTCGGCCTACCGCTTCGTGGCGGTGATGGTCGCGCAGCTGGTGGTGCAGTCGCTGCTGCTGCCGCTGGTGCTGATCCTGGGCGACGGCGACCGGGTGCAGGGCTTCCAGAACACGATGCTGCTGTTCGCGGTGGTGGGCACGATCTTCATGGTCATCACCTTCCTCACCACGCGCGAGCGGGTGGTGCCGCCGCCCGAGCAGAAGTCGACCATCCGCCAGGACGTGTCCGACCTGGTCCACAACCGGCCGTGGCTGGTGCTGCTGCTGGTCACCGTGCTGGTGTTCATCACCCTGGCCCTTAAGGGCGGCACCTACGTCTATTACTTCGAGTACTACCTGGACGAGGCGGCGATGGCCGCGTTCCTGGAGCGGATCGGCTTCAACGGGTTCATCGCCGGCCTCAACGCCGCGCTGACCGGGATCGGGCTGTCCGGCTTCCAGTGGCCCGAGGACGCGACCACCTCCGCGTTCAGCCTGTTCAACGCCGGCGGCATCATCTTCATGGTGGTGGGCATCGGCTTCTCCAAGAAGCTGGCCGACCGCTTCGGCAAGCGCGACGTGTACGGCGTGTTCCTGTTCGTGTCCACGCTGTTCATGCTCGCCTTCTACGTGTTCCGGCCGGATGCGATCGGCCTGGTGTTCCTGTCGCAGATCCTGCACGGCTTTTTCTACGGCATCACCATCCCGCTGCTGTGGGCGATGGTGGCCGACGTAGCCGACTACTCGGAATGGAAGAACGGCCGGCGCGCGACCGCGATCATCTTCTCGGCCATCCTGTGCGGGCTCAAGGCGGGGTTGGCGGTGGGCGGCGCGCTGGTCGCGTGGATCCTGTCCACCCACGGCTACCAGGCCGGCGAACAGGCGCAGAGCCAGGAAGCCATCGACGGCATCCGCCTGTCGGTGAGCCTGTACTGCTCGATCCCGTTCCTCGTCGCGGTGGCGCTGCTGTTCTTCTACCGCATCGACAAGGCGACCGAATCGCGCATCGAACACGACCTGGCCGCGCGCCACGCCGGCCAGGCCGCTTGACCCGGAGGAAACAAGTCCCGACATGGCCGACCAGGAATACACCCCCGAGCAGATCGAAGCCCTCAAGGCGAAGGCGATCTCGCAACCGCTTGTGACCCACATCTACACCGCCGACCCGTCGGCGCACGTGTTCGAGGGCAAGATCTACATCTATCCCTCGCACGACATCGAGGCCGGCGCGGCGTTCGACGACGACGGCGGCCATTTCCAGATGCGCGACTACCACGTGCTGGTCCAGGACTCGCCCACCAGCCCGGCGCGTGACTGCGGCCTGGCGCTGAGCGTGGACGACGTGCCGTGGGCCGAGCGGCAGATGTGGGCCCCGGACGCGGCGACGCGCAACGGCAAGTACTACCTGTACTTCCCGGCCAAGCGCCCGGACGGCATCTTCCAGATCGGGGTGGCGGTGGGCGACCGGCCGGAAGGCCCGTTCAAGGCCGAGCCCGAGCCGATCCGCGGCAGCTACTCGATCGACCCGGCGGTGTATGGCGACGAGGACGGCGAGTTCTACATGTACTTCGGCGGCATCTGGGGCGGGCAGCTGCAGAAGTACCGCGACAACCGCTACGACCCGGCGCACGAGGAGCCGGCCGACGACGAACCGGCCCTGGGCCCGATCATCGCGCGGCTGACCGAGGATATGAAGCAGTTCGCGGAAACCCCGCGCGAGGTGCTGATCCTCGACCCGGAGGACGGCAAGCCGCTGCGCGCCGGCGACCACGACCGCCGCTTCTTCGAGGCGCCGTGGGTGCACAAGTACGGCGGCCGCTACTACCTCTCGTACTCCACCGGCAACACCCACTACCTGTGCTATGCCACCAGCGACAACCCGTACGGGCCGTTCGTGTACCAGGGCCGGATCCTCGAGCCGGTGGTGGGCTGGACCACGCACCATTCGATCGTCGAGTTCGACGGCCGCTGGTGGCTGTACTACCACGACTCGCTGCTCTCGGGCGGGGTGACCCACCTGCGCTCGGCCAAGGTGGTGGAGATCGAGCACGACGCGCAGGGACGGATCAGGACGCTGCACCCGTATGGTGGATGACGCCGCCGGCGGCGAAGGGCCCGGGCCGGCCACCCCGCTCGCGCCTGGCCCGCTGGTCACCATCGGCGACGGCGCGCTGGAGGTCGACATCGCGGCCCGGGCCGGGGGACGGATCGCGCAGATCCGCTGCGACGGCGTCGAGCAGCTGGTCGGCCACGGCGAGCACGGGGCCGAGGCGGCGATCGCCTGGGGCTGCTATCCGATGGTCCCGTGGTGCGGGCGCATCCGCGAGGGGCGTTTCGCGTTCCAAGGGCGGGAATACCGGCTGCCGGTGAACCTGGGCGACCACGCGATCCACGGCGTCGGGTTCCTCGTGCCGTGGACGCTGCATTCGCACGGCCCGCGCCACGCGCGGCTGGAACTGGCGTTGCCGCAGGACCACCGCTGGCCGTTCGGCGGCACCGCGGCACAGCGCATCGAGGTGTCGGGGCGCGGCCTGGCGCTGGAACTGTCGGTCACCGCCGGCGCGCAGGCGATGCCGGTGGCGATCGGTTGGCATCCGTGGTTCCGCAAGCCCGAACGCATGGTGTTCGAGCCCGAGGCGATGTACCCGCGCGATTCCCAGGGCATCGCCGTGCTGCCGCCGGGACCGGTCCAGCCCGGCCCCTGGGACGACTGCTTCGTGAACCGCCGCGAGGTCGTGCTGTACCGCGGCGGCCAGTGCATCCGCCTGGCGTCGGAGTGCAGCGACTGGGTGGTGTACGACGCACCGGCGTTCGCGACCTGCGTCGAGCCGCAGACCGCCCCGCCCGATGCGTTCAACCTGGTGCCCGGGCAGGCGCTGCAGCCGGGGGAAACGCTGGCGGCGCGGTTCTCGCTGCGCTGGGAGTAGGCGGCCGCGCGCGGCGGCGGTCCGATGGCGGGGCAGGAGGTTGCCGACGCGCCGCCACCGCGCCGCCACCGGTGCGGTGCTTCAGGCCGCCTGCGCGGCCGCGCGCTGGTTGCCGCCGCCTTCCGCCAGCAGGGTAAGCTTCCGGTCGGTCGCCTTCTCCTCCTCGAGAGTGGCCTCCAGCAGGGGCAGGGCGTCGCGGTAGCCAAGCTGCCTGGCCAGCGCGCACAGGGTGCCGTAGGCCGCGATCTCGTAGTGCTCGACCTTCTGCGCGCCGCCGATCAGCGCGGCATCGCGCAGTGGGCCTTCCTCCACGCTGTCGATCACCTCCTTGCCTTCCTCGACCAGGCCTTCCATCGCCGCGCACTTGATCCGCTTGAGGCGGATGCCCAGCAGCTCGACCACCTGGTCGATGCGCTCGACCTGGCCCCGGGTTTCCTCCAGGTGCGCCTCGAACGCGGCCGACAGTTCCTCCGCGGCCGCGGCGCGGGCCAGGCGCGGCAGCGCCTTGGTCAGCTGCTTCTCGGCGCTGTAGATGTCGGACAGTTGATGGACGAAAAGCTCTTCGAGGGTCTTGACCGCCATGGTCGTGCTCCTTCGGTGGGGAGTGGCGCACTCTAGGGATCGGCCGGGGAACCGGTGGTGAAGGATTCCGCGCCGCGCGTTCACCCGTCGCGAACGTCCTCGGCGCATCCTTGCCTGGCTGCCGCCGCGCCCGTCATCGCAGCCCGCGCGACCCGGCCGGGGCAGCATCGCCGGCGCCGATCCCCTCCGCCGCCATGCCCGCCCGCCACCTCTATGTCCTGCCGCTGTTCTGCGAGGACCTCGCCAAGATCGGGATCTCGGTGGATCCGCTGGCGCGGGTGCGGTCGTTCTCGGCCCGCTATTACGAGGGTTTTGACCTGGCGCGCAGCGTGGTGGTGCGGTTCGAGGACGGGGGCGACGCGCGACGCCTGGAGACCGCGCTGCACCGCCGGCTGCGCCAGTGGAACGCACCGGCGCCGCTGACCGTGGCGACCGCGGCGGGAGGCGCGACCGAGTGGTATCGCGGGGCGATGCCGCAGGTGCTGGACGCGGTCGCGGAGGAGGCCGGCCGCGGGCATGCGGTGTGGGCACCGGCGCTGGACTGGTGGCGCGAGCGGCTGCGCGGGGAGGAGCCGCTGCTGTACGAGTGGGCCGAGGCCTGCCTGCGCGAGGTCGCCGCCGACGAGCCGCTGGCGCCGCAGGCCTGGACGCGCATCGCGGACGTGCTCGACGCCTGGCCCGCGCTCGGGCTTGGGGTCGTGCACGCGCTGCCGCCGGCGATGGCCCGGCGCTACCGGGCCTACCGCCGCGCGTGGTGCACCGGGCTGGAGCCAGGGTCGGGGCGCTGATGCCTCGACGCCGCGCCCGAGGGCCCCGCCATGCGTGGCTGCGGTGGCGCTGCCGCCGGCGCTGCGGACCGCCCGCGGGCCTGGCTGCCACCCGCGGGTTACTGCCCCTCGCCCAGCGTCACCAGCCGCCAGCGCCCCCATTCGTCCTCGACGTCGTCGCCGGTGGTGGTCCGGGCGCCGCGGTCGCCGGCGTAACGGTAGAGCGGCTCGCCGCCATAGGTCACGTGGTTGCGGCCGTCGCCTCCCTGCAGGGTGCCCACCGCGGAAGCGTCCACGCCGGGCCCTGCGGACGGGTTGGGGACGTCGCTGGTGACCGGCGGCCAGACCTGCTCGCAGGCGTCGTCGCAGCGGCGGCCGTCGCGGTTGCCTTCGAGGAAGTACAGCGCCGCGCCGCTGGCGTCGGCCAGGTGGCCTGGATCTTCGCGCACCAGCAGCGGCTGCGCCGCCGGGGCAGGGGTGGATTCGGCCGGCGCCGCTGGCGCGGCGCCGGCGGCGGCCGGGTCCGGCGCCCGCTCGGGCGGGGTGGCGTCGTAGCCGCAGCCGGCCAGCAGGGCCAGCGCGAGCGCGGGAAGCAGGGTCCTGCCAATCATGTCCGGTCTCCGGTTCGGATCCCGGGCATGCTGCCGGCCCGGTCGTGACCGGAGCATCAAGGTGCGTGGCGCGGCGGCCGGCCGGGCGAGCCGGCGCCCGGGCACAAAAAACCCCGCCTGGCGCGGGGTTTCTCGCGTGGACCCGAGTGCGCTCGAGTGCCGTGTCTTGGTGCCCAGGAGAGGACTCGAACCTCCACGGTTTTACCCGCTAGTACCTGAAACTAGTGCGTCTACCAATTCCGCCACCTGGGCAGGTGGCCGCGTATGTTGCGGTGCGGCGGCTCCGATGTCAACGCTCCGCGCCTCGACTGCCCGCCGACGCGGCCTGTGTAACATGCCGCCGATGACGAAGACCCCAGGCAAGCGCGGCGGTGGCCGCGGCAACGGACGCGACGGCACCTCCTCGCGTGGACAAGGATCGCAGGGCGGGCGCGGCAAGCGCGGTGCGGGCAGCCGGCCGGGCTGGCTGCCCGATCCGCCGCCGCCCGCGCCGGCCCGGCGGGGCGGAAAGGCCGGCACGGCGCCGCCGGGCGGGTTCCACGACCCGTATGCGCAGCGCGAAGCCGAGCGCTACGAACGGCCCATCCCCAGCCGCGAGGCCATCCTCCAGCTGCTGGCCGACGCCGATGGCCCGCTGACCGGGGAGACGATCGCCGCGCAGCTGGGGCTGGCCGGGCCGGACCGCGTCGAGGCGCTGGGCAAGCGCCTGGCGGCCATGGTCCGCGACGGCCAGCTGCTGCAGAACCGCCGCGGCGGCTACGTCCCCGTGCAGCGGCTCGACCTGGTGGCCGGCACCATCATCGCCAACCCCGATGGCTTCGGTTTCCTGCGTCCCGACAGCGGCGTCGGCGACGACCTGTTTCTGCCGCCGGCCGAGATGCGCAAGGTCATGCATGGCGACCGGGCGATGGCCAGCGTGGTCGGGCTCGACCACCGTGGCCGCCGCGTGGGCGTGATCGCCGAGGTCCTGGAACGCCGGCTCAATCGCCTCATCGGCCGTTTCACCGTCGAATCCGGCATCAGCTTCGTGGTGCCCGACGACCGCCGCATCCAGCGCAACGTCCAGATCCCGTCCGACGCGCGCCTGGAGGCGCAGCACGGACAACTGGTGGTGTGCGAGATCACCCGGCCCGCCGACGACCGGCGGCCGCCGATCGGCCGCGTGCTGGCGGTGCTGGGCGATGCGCTCACGCCCTCGCTGGTGGTCGAGGCCGCGATCCACGGCCACGAGCTGCCGCACGAGTTCCCGCCCGAGGTGCTGGCCGAGGCCTCCGCGGTGCCGCTGGAGGTCGATGCCGCCACGACGGCCGGGCGCCTGGACCTGCGCGACCTGCCGCTGGTGACGATCGACGGCGAGGACGCCAAGGACTTCGACGACGCGGTGTACTGCGAACCCACGCGCGACGGTTTCCGGCTGGTGGTGGCGATCGCCGACGTCTCCAGCTACGTGCGTCCCGGCACGCCCCTCGACGACGAGGCCCAGCTGCGCGCGACCAGCGTGTACTTCCCGGGCTTCGTGGTGCCGATGCTGCCCGAGACCCTGTCCAACGGCATCTGCTCGCTCAACCCCGACGTCGACCGGCTGTGTTTCGCTTGCGACATGCAGGTCAACCGCGACGGCGAGGTGGTGAAGTCCAGGTTCGCCGAGGCGGTGATGCGCTCGCACGCGCGCCTGACCTACACCCAGGTGTGGAAGGCGGTGGGCGAGGAGGATCCCGAGGCCCAGGCGCAGATCGGCGGCCTGATGCCGCAGGTCCGCCACCTGCACAAGCTCTACAAGGCGCTGGCGAAGGCGCGGGCCAGGCGCGGCGCGATCGAGTTCGAGTCCTCGGAAGTGCGCTTCGTGCTCGACAACCGCGGCGAGGTGGTGCAGGCCGGGATGCTCCAGCGCAACGACGCACACAAGCTGATCGAGGAATGCATGATCGCCGCCAACGTGGAGGCGGCGAAGTTCCTGCTCGAGGCCGGGGTGCCGGCGCCGTACCGCATCCACGACAGGCCGCCGGAGTCGAAGTACGCCGACCTGCTGGAGTTCCTCAAGGAGTTCGCGCTGCGGATGCCGGCCTGGGCGCGGGTGCGGCCGAAGGACTTCGCCAACCTGCTGGAGAAGGTGCGCGACCGCCCGGACGCGACCCTGCTCGAATCGGTGATCCTGCGCTCGCAGAGCCAGGCGGTGTACTCGCCCGAGAACATCGGCCACTTCGGCCTGGCACTGGAGGCCTACGCGCACTTCACCTCGCCAATCCGGCGCTATCCCGACCTGCTGGTGCACCGCGCGATCAAGCACGCGCTGGCCAGGGGCCGGCGCAAGGCCTTCCTCTACACCCCGAGCGAGATGGCTGCGCTGGCGCTGCAGTGCTCCGAACGCGAGCGCCGCGCGGACGAGGCCGAGCGCGAAGTCGATGAACGCTATCGCGCGGCGTGGATGGAACAGCACGTCGGCGGCGAGTTCGACGGCACGATCAGCGGCGTGACCAGCTTCGGCCTGTTCGTCGAGCTCGACCAGTCGAAGGTCAATGGCCTGGTCCACGTCACCCAGCTGCCCAAGGACTTCTACCACTTCGACCCGGTGCGCAAGACCCTCACCGGGGAGCGCGCCGGCCGCGAGTTCCGGCTCGGCGACCGGATCCGGATCGTCGTGCTCAAGGCCAGCCTGGAGGAACGCAAGATCGACTTCGGCCTGCCGGGCGAGGGCGGGGTGAAGCCGCTGCCGCCGCGTGGGCAGCCGGCGCGGCGGCAGAAGCGCAAATACTGATCCGGCGCGACGGCCGCGGCCGGTAGAATGGCCGCTGGCACGCCCCCACCGGAATTCCCCCAGCATGTCCAGGCAGAACCAGTGGATCGTCGGCATCAACGCGGTCTGGGCCGCGGTCGAGCACGATGCCGGGAACGTGCGCGAGGTGCTGCTGGAGGCCGGCGCCAGGAACCCGCGCCTGGCCGAGATCGAGCAGCAGGCGCGGCGCCGCGACATCGACGTGCGACGGGTGGCGCAGCAGGCGCTCGACGGCGTGGCCGGCGGCGTGCGCCACCAGGGCGTGGCCGCGCGCTACGCCGCGACCCGGACCTGGGAGGAGGGCGACCTGCCCGGCCTGGTGGAACAGGCAGGCGGCCGGGCGCTGCTGCTGGTGCTCGACGGGGTCCAGGATCCGCACAACCTCGGCGCCTGCCTGCGCAGCGCAGCCGCCGCCGGCGCGACCGCGGTCGTGATCCCCAAGGACAGGTCGGCCCAGGTCACCGCCACCGTGCGCAAAACCTCGGCCGGTGCCGCCGACCGCATCCCGGTGGTGCGGGCGACCAACCTGGCGCGCACGCTGTCGGGGCTGCAGAAGCTGGGCGTGTGGATCTACGGGCTGGCCGGCGACGCCGGGGCCCCGCTGTACGCGCTCGACCTGCGCGGCAACGTCGCCCTGGTACTGGGCGGCGAGGCCGATGGCCTGCGCCGGCTGACCCGCGAGCACTGCGACGAGCTGGTGTCGATCCCGATGCCCGGCCAGGAAACTTCCCCGGGCGTGGAGAGTCTCAACGTTTCGGTGGCGGCGGGCGTGGCCCTGTTCGAGGCGGTGCGCCAGCGCGCCGGTTGATGGACCGGCAGGACGGAGGACGCGATGGCGATGCTGGACACGCTGCAGTGGCAGGACTGGTTGGGGCTGGCCGGCGCCTGCCTGATGCTCCTCTCGCTGTTCCTGCACTCGTTCGCGCGCGGCCAGGCCGGCGGTCGCTGGCGCGCACTGCTGGGCCTGGCCGGCGCCGCCGCCCTGCTGCCGGCGGCGTGGCTGGCGTTCCGCGCGCCGCTGTTCTTCCTGCTGGTGGGCTGGGTGCTGGTGTGCACCTATCGCCTGGTCCGCGGATCGGCGGCCGACTGAGCACGCAGTGTCCCGGGGGCGTCGCCCGGGGCGCCGCCCCCCGCATGCGATGATATGCGCGCACGGGGACGACCCCGCGCCGCGCGCATCCACGGGGACGACCCCATCGACCGATGGAGGTCATCGCATGTCCTGGTTCATCCTCGTCCTGGCCGGCCTGTTCGAGATCGGCTGGGCGATCGGGCTCAAGTACACCGAGGGGTTCACCCGTCTGTGGCCCACGCTGGGCACCGCCGGGGCGATGGCGGTCAGCCTGTTCCTGCTCGGGATCGCGATGAAGTCGCTGCCGGTGGGCACCGCGTACGCGGTCTGGGTGGGCGTGGGTGCGGTGGGCACGGCGATCCTGGGCATCGTGCTGTTTGGCGAGCCGGCGAACCTGGGCCGGGTGCTGAGCCTGGCGCTGATCGTGGCCGGCATCATCGGTCTCAAGCTGGCCTCGTCCCCGGGCTGAGCCCGGGGACGGAGCGCGGGACGGCCATCAATCGCCGTCGCCGCGGTGGTCGCGCTTGCCCTGCTGGATGCGGTCGCGGGTGCTGGCGCTGCCCTGGATCGCCGGGATGCGCGATTCGGCGGCATGCAGGTCCTGGGCGCGGCGCGCGGCTTCGTCCGACTGGTAGCCCGGTTGGCCGACGGCCGGCGCCGCGCCGTTGGCCAGTGCCTGCCAGGGTCTGGGCGCGGCGTCCTGCGCCTGCTTGGCCTCGAGCAGGGCATGGGTTTGCGCCAGCGCCTGCTCCGGGGTGATGTGGCCCTTGCGCACGGGTTTGCCGCGTGTGGCCGTGCCGTTCATTGCCGGCGTCTTCGACGCGGTCTTCGCGCCCCGCTTCTTCGCGGCCGATGTCGCCGCCGTCTTCGCAGCGGATTTCCTCGTGGTCGCCTTCCTGGTGGAGGAGGTGCTTGCGGCAGCCCATCCGGTCGCGGACTTGCGTGTGGTGGAGCGTTTTGCCGACGCGGCCGCATTCTTCGTGGCGGCCCTTGCCGTGGTGCTCTTTCCCGCCGCGGCCTTCTTCGCAGTGCTCTTCCTCGTAGCCGTCTTCTTTGTCGTGGCCTTCTTCGTCGCGGCCGTCTTCGTCGCGGCCTTCGCAGCGCTCTTGCGGCCGCGGCCGGTGGAGGCCTTCCCCGCCGTCTTGCCGGTGGCGCCTGCGCCGGCCTTCTCCGCGGACGCGTCGGCGCGTTCGACCTGCTTCAGCCGCTGCTCGAAGCGGCGCAGGATGTCGGCCAGCAGTTCCGCCTTGTCCCGGCTGCGCCGGTTGGCCAGGCCACTATCGCCGCGCTTGCTGCCGGTGCGGGCGCGCGAGGCCAGGGCGTGCTTCTGCACCAGGTCGCGGGCGCGGTCCCGGGCGGTGCGGGCACGCCGGATGCGCGCGCCCAGCGCGCGTGCGTCGAGCTGGCGCAGGCCGTTGATGCGGCTGTCGTCGTAGAGCGCCATTTCCCCCTGGTTGAGCAGCTGGGTGGCCTGGGCACGGGTGATGGGCATGCGGCTTCTCCTCGGGTGGGATGCCGCCAGTGGAGCACGGGCGATGTTTAGCCCGAGTCCAGAGGGGGCAGCCGGGCGTTGCGATGCCGACCGGCGCCGCGGGCTCTCCCACCCAGCCCTCTTGCACGGGCGGGAAGTGGCGCCGCCGACGTCCGCGCTGCGCCAGCCAAGGTGGCGCGTGCGGGTCGGCAGGGCGAACGACGGAGGACGCTGCGCGCGAGGCGCGGAAGCCCGGGGGTCAGCGAAGCGGCGGCGTCGGCCAGGCGTTGACGATGGTGCAGAACAGCTTGGCCGTCATCTCGGCGTCGTACAGCGCCGAATGCGCGTCCTCGCCGCTCCAGGGGAAGCCGGCAGCCTGCACTGCGCGCGCGAGCACGGTCTGGCCGTAGGCCACGCCGGCCAGGGTCACCGTGTCGAACACGCTGAAGGGATGGAACGGATTGCGCTTGTGGCCGGTGCGCGCCACCGCGGCGTTCAGGAAGTTCAGGTCGAAGTGGGCGTTGTGGCCCACCAGGATCGCGCGCTGGCAGCCGTGCTTGCGCACCGCGGCGCGCACGGTGGCGAACACGTGGTCCAGCGCGTCCTTCTCGGCCTTGGCGAAACGGAAGGGGTGGTCCAGGTCGATGCCGGTGACTTCCAGCGACTGCGGATCGATCGCGGTGCCGGGCGCCGGTTCGACGTGGGTGCTGGCCGGTTCTCCGGGCACGAGCGCGCCGTCGCCGTCGACGTCGATCGGCACCACCGCGATCTCCAGCAGGGCGTGGCGGTTCCAGTCGAACCCGCCGGTCTCGACATCGACCACGACGGGCAGGTAGCCGCGGAAACGGCGGGTCAGCAGGCTGACGCCGGCGGGCGGGGGGCAAGGGGATTGCATGCGTGAAGCCTAGCAGAGCGTCGGCAGGCGCGATCCGTGGCCGGTGATGCCCGCAGGGCGGTCGCGGCCGCCGCCATGCAATCCCCCGGACGGATCGAGGGGGATGCCGCTTCAGCCGGCGCGGACTCCGGCGAGCGTGCCCTCGGCATGCATGCGCGCCAGCATCGCACGACCTTCCGCGAGCAGTGCGTCGGGCCCGGCGCCGGCCTCGTCGGCGAGCAGCTGCAGCGCGTCGCGGCCGCTCCAGCGCGCCTGGCCCAGGAGTTCGAGCAGGCGGAAGGACAGCGGCGAGAGCCCGGCGAAGCGCACTTCGCCGTCCCGGTCGCGGCGCACCAGCAGCAGGGTCGGCGCATCGGGCGGCACCTGCGGCCGGTAGTCGGGGGCGATGCGGTGCACCGGCCAGCGGTAGGCCAGGGCCCAGGCCTGCGGCGAGACCACCGGGATGCCGTCGAGCAGCGCATCGGCCACGTCCGCGCGGTCCGGCAGCGGATCGACGGGGCAGGCGGGGCGCGCGTCGGAGATCTGCAGCGCCAGTTCCACCCACTCGTAGTGCGCCAGTTCCGGCAGCCAGGGCGGCAACGCCCGATCGGCCGTGGCCTGCTGCTCCAGCCAGCGCTGGAACTCGCGGCCGATCTCGGTGAACAGCGGTGTGTGGCAGCGGTGACCGGCGAAGAAGCCGCGCACCAGCGTGCCCCAGGCCTCGTCCCCGAGGATCCTGCGGATCACCGGGAAATTGCCCGACAGCAGGCGCTGGATATTGTTGTGCAACAGGTCCCGGTAGACGGCCAGGCGGCGGTCCTCGATACCGTCGGGCGGAGGGGCCGCCGTGGGATCGCGCAGGTGGCGCGCCAGCGCCATCTGCTGCGCGCGCAGGGTGGCCGGCGCCTCAGCCACGCGCGGCCCGTGCGCCGGGGCCCGCGGCGTCGCGCTGCAGCCCGCGGATCCGCGCCAGCTCCGCGAGCAGCACGTCGAACGGCGGGAAGTTGAAGTCGCGTTCGAGCAGGGTCGGACGCACCCCGTGCACGCGGTAGGCTTCGGCCAGCAGGTCCCAGACCTCGTCGCGGACCTGCGCGCCGTGGGTATCCACCTTGAGTCCCGGCGCTTCGTCGTGGTGGCCGGCCACGTGGTAGCAGGCGATCCGCGCCGACGGCATCCGGCGCAGGAACCGGTGCGCGTCGTAGCGGTGGTTGACCGCGTTGACGTGGATGTTGTTGACGTCCAGCAGCAAGTCGCAGTCGGCGCGCTCGAGCACCGCGTTGACGAAGTCGGCCTCGTCCAGCGCCTGCGCGGCGGGCACGGGGAGCGTGGCGTAGTAGCTCACGTTCTCCACCGCGATCCGGCGCCCGAGGATGTCCTGGACGCGGCGGATCCGCGCCGCCACGTACTCCACCGCCTCCTCGGTAAATGGCAGCGGCAGCAGGTCGTAGAGGTGGCCGTCGTCGCTGCACCAGCTCAGGTGCTCGCTGTAGAGCGGGACCCGGTGGCGTTCGAGGAAGCGGCCGACGCGGGCGACAAAGGTCTCGTCCAGCGGCGCCGGCCCGCCGAGCGAGAGCGACAGGCCGTGGCAGGTGAGCGGGTAGCGCTCGGCCAGGGCTTCGAACGTGTCGCCGAGCCGGCCGCCGACGCCGATCCAGTTCTCCGGTGCGCATTCGAGGAAGTCGAACGCGCCTTCGCCAACCGCCTGCAGCGCGGGCAGCAGCCCGCGCCGCAGGCCGAGGCCGGCAGCATGCTCCGCGAGCGCAGGTACGGCCTGGATCATGGCGGTGGCGCCGGGCGACGGCTCAGGCCATGCCGCCGCACTTGCCTTCGCCGCACTTGCCTTCCATGTCGGCCTTGCCGGCCGCCTTGTGCGCGTCGTGTTCGGCCTGGTCGATGAAGCCGTCGCCGTTGGCGTCGATCGCGGCGAACCTGTCGCCCTTGTCCGGATGCGCGGCGTCGAACTCGGCGCGCGAGATCCGGCCGTCGCCGTCGGTATCGGCCTTGGCGAGCCCGCACTGGCCTTCCGCCCTGGCCTTGTCGCCGCCGCAGGCGCCTTCGGCCTGGGTATGGGCGGTCGCGGCTTCCTGGGCGCCGAGCAGGTAGCCCTGGGGGAGCGGGTTGACGGCGAACGCGGAGCCGGACAGCAACAGGCCGCCGGCCAGGGCGGTGCCGACGGCGATGGCGACGGGCTTCTTGCTGGACTGATGGGTCATGGTGAACTCCTGTGGATGGGCTGGGCGCCAGGCGTGGGGGAGAGAGGCATGGCGTGGCGGCGGCAGCGCACGGGCCGGCGATCGACGGACAGGCACGTCCACCGGGAAGCAGGAATCGCCCTGCCGGCATCGGCGTGGAGCAGCGTGGGGGGTGGGGCCCGGAACGGCGGGCGTGTGGATCCGGGGGGAACGGCGGGCCGCCGCCTGCCTCGCGCTGTCGTTGCGCCAGTCCGTCCGGATCGGTCCACTGCCGTCGCCCCGCGGTGTGAGAAGCGGCAGTATCGCGGAGCCTGGATTAACGGCAGGTCAGCAAGTCGATGCTGCGCTGCAGCGTCAGCCGGGGACGCTGGTCGTGTCGCGTTTCTCCCGCGGCGGCAGGGCGTCCGCGCCGTGGACCAGGAACCAGACGTTCTCGGCGATGTTGGTGGCGTGGTCGCCGATGCGCTCGAGGTTCTTGGCCATGAACAGCAGGTGGGTGCACGGCGTGATCGCGCGCGCATCTTCCATCATGTAGGTGAGCAGTTCGCGGAACAGGCCGGTGTAGAACGTGTCGACCTCGGCGTCGGAATCACGCACGCGCTGTGCGGCGTCGGCGTCGTCGGCGGCGTAGGCATCCAGCACCTCGCGCAGCTGGCGCAACACCAGCTGGCCGAGGGCGTTGAGCCCGCGCGTGTGCGGCAGCGGCGGCGCGGTGTTGAGCGCGGTCGAGCGCTTGGCCATGTTGGCGGCGTAGTCGCCGATGCGTTCGATGTCCGCCGCGATCCGCAACGCGGCCAGGATCCCGCGCAGGTCGCGGGCCAGCGGCCCGCGCAGGGCGAGCTTCATCACGTCGTGGCTGACCTCGGCCTCGAGCGCGTCGATGGCTTCGTCGTTGGCGACGATGCGCGCGGCCGCGGCGTCGTCGCGGCGGTCGACCACGTCGAGCGCGGCCTCGAGCTGGGCGGCGGCCATCCTGCCCATGCGCAGCAGTTCGCCGCTGAGCCGCTGGCTCTCCTCGTCGTAGCTGCGGACGATGTGGTCGTGGGGTTGGGTACTCATGGTCGCGGGGTCCGGTGCTGGGCGGCCGGGGCGCGGCGGGATGCGGCCCGCCTCACCCGAAGCGGCCGGTGATGTAGTCCTCGGTCTGCTGCTTCGAGGGATTGGAGAAGATCGTCTCCGTGGGGCCGTGTTCGACCAGATCGCCCAGGTACATGAAGGCGGTGAAGTCGGACACGCGCGCGGCCTGCTGCATGTTGTGGGTGACGATGACGATGGTGTAGTCGAGCTTGAGCTCCTCGATCAGCTGTTCGATCCGGCTGGTCGAGATGGGGTCGAGCGCCGAGGTCGGTTCGTCCAGCAGCAGCACCTCTGGGCGCAGCGCGACTGCACGCGCGATACACAGGCGCTGCTGCTGCCCGCCGGACAGGCCGAGCGCCGACTGGCCGAGCTTGTCCTTGACCTCGTCCCACAGCGCGCCCTGACGCAGCGCCTGCTCGACCCGCCCGTCGAGCTGCGCCTTCGACAGCTTTTCGTGGTGGCGGATGGCGTAGGCGATGTTCTCGTAGATGGTCATCGGGAACGGTACCGGCTTCTGGAACACCATCCCGACCTTGCTGCGCAGCCGGTTCATCGGGTATTTCGGCGAGAGGATGTCCTCGCCGTCGAGCAGGATCCGGCCGCTGGCCCGCTGCCCGGGATACAGCGCGTAGATGCGGTTGAACACCCGCAGCAGGGTGGACTTGCCGCAGCCGGACGGGCCGATCAGCGCGGTGACGCGCCGGTCCGGGATGTCGAGGCTGATGTTCCGGAGCGCGCGGTACTTGCCGTAGTGGAAGTCCAGGCCCTGGACCGAGAGCTTGGTCGGGCTGGGCGCAAGGGCGTCGCGCGGCCGGGCGGAGACGGCGATGCGCTGGGGTGCGGCCACGGCGTGGAAGTCGGTCATGGTGGGGTCCAGGGACAGGTCAGTCATGAGGGATCGTGTTGCGCAGCAGGAGCGCGCGTGCCGACAGGCTGACCAGCAGCACGAACACGGTCAGCACCAGGGCGCCGGCCCAGGCGAGCTGCTGCCAGGATTCGTAGGGGCTGCCGGCGTACTGGTACATCACCACCGGCACGCTGGCCATCGGCTGGAGGATGTTGCTGTTCCAGTACTGGTTGCCGAAGGCGGTGAACAGCAGTGGCGCGGTTTCGCCGGAGATGCGCGCCAGCGACAGCAGGATGCCGGTGACGATGCCCGCCGAGGCGCTGCGGTAGAGCACCTGGACGATCACCTTCCACTGCGGCACGCCCAGCGACAGCGCGGCCTCGCGCATCTGCACCGGTACCAGCTGCAGCATCTCGTCGGTGGTACGCACCACCACCGGCAGCACGATGAAGGCCAGGGCGATCGCGCCGGCCAGGGCCGAGAAGCGGCCGCCGGTCTGCATCACGACCAGGGTGTAGACGAACAGGCCGAGCACGATCGACGGCGCCGAGAGCAGGATGTCGTTGACGAACCGGACCACCATCCCGGCCTTGCGCGCGCGGCCGTACTCCGACAGCCAGGTGCCGGCGGCCACGCCCAGCGGCGTGCCCATGGCGATCGCCAGCACGCACATCACCGCGCTGCCGAAGAACGCGTTGAGCAGGCCGCCTTCCTGCATCGGCGGCGGGGTCATCCGGGTGAACAGGGCCCAGTTGATGCCGCCGATGGCCTTGCTGGCCAGGGTCCACAGGATCCAGCCGAGGAAGAACAGGCCGAAGGCGGCGGTCAGCACCGCCAGGACGATGGCCACGGCGTTGCGGAGCCGGCGGCGGGCGTGGAGGCGGCCGGCCACCGCGTCGGCGCGGGCGCTGGTCGAAGACATCAGTTGCCCTCCCGGCGCGAGATCCGCATCAGCATCAGGCGCGCGATCGCCAGCACCACGAAGGTCACCAGGAACAGCACGAAACCGAGCAGCAACAGGGCCGAGCGGTAGGTGTCGGTGGCCTCGGCGAAGTCGTTGGCGATCAGGGCCGCGATCGTGGTGCCCGGCTCCAGCAGCGACGGCGTCAGCCGCACCGAGTTGCCGACCACGAACGCCACGGCCATGGTTTCGCCCAGGGCGCGGCCCAGGCCCAGGAAGATGCCGCCGATCACCGCCGAGCGGGTGTAGGGCACCACGATGTCCCAGCTCACTTCCCACCTGGTGGAGCCCAGCGCGTAGGCCGATTCCTTCAGCCGCGCGGGCACGGTCAGGAACACCTCGCGCATCACCGAGGAGATGAACGGGATCACCATGATCGCGAGCACCAGGCCCGCGGTGAGCATGCCGATGCCCAGCGGCGGACCGCGGAACAGCACGCCCAGGCCGGGGATCGTGCCCAGATGGTCGTTGAGCCACGGGGTCACGTGCGTGGTCATCACCGGGACCAGCACGAACAGGCCCCACATGCCGTAGATGATCGAGGGAATGCCGGCCAGCAGTTCGATCGCGGTGCCCACCGGCCCGCGCATCCAGCGCGGGGCGACCTCGGTCAGGAAGAAGGCGATGCCGAAGCTCACCGGCACCGCGATCAGCATCGCGATGACCGCGGTGACCAGGGTGCCGTAGATCGGCACCAGGGCGCCGTAGCGATCCTCCACCGGATTCCATTCGGCCGAGAGGAAGAAACGCCAGCCCTGGGAGGCCAGCGCCTCGCGGCCGCCCCAGAGCATCGACAGCGCGGCGCTGGCCAGGGCCAGCAACATGAACACCACGGTGCCGGCGAGCAGCCAGCGGAACAGCCGGTCGTTGCGCGCGTCGCGCAGGTCGCGGCTGCGTGCCTGCGAGGGCGGGGGAGCGGGAACGGGAATGGCGCTCATCGGGGATCCGTCACCAGTGGATGCAGCCGCGCGCGGGCCGGTACCGGCCCGCGCGGGGCGGGGGGCGCGTCATTCGAACTCGGCCGCCCAGTAGGTTTCGATCTGCTCCACCAGCGGGTCGGGCAGCGGCACGTAGTGCAGTTCGCTGGCCTGCGCCTTGCCGTGTTCGAAGGCCCAGCGGAAGAAGTCGAGCGCCGCCTTGCTGCGCGCCGGATCCTTCGGCCGCTTGTGCATGAGCATGAAGTTGGTGGCGGTGATCGGCCAGGCTTCGTCGCCGGGGGCGTTGGTGATCACCAGGTCGAAGTCACTGGCGCTGGCCCAGTCGGCCGTCGCCGCCGCCGCGGCGAAGCTGTGTTCGCCCGGCTGGACGAAGTGGCCGGCGGCGTTGCGCAGCGAGGCGTAGGGCATGTCGTTCTGCAGTGCGTAGGCCAGCTCGACGTAGCCGATCGCGCCCTTGATCTGGCGCACGTAGGACGCCACGCCTTCATTGCCCTTGCCGCCCACGCCGGTGGGCCACTGCAGCGAGGTGCCTTCGCCGATCCGCTGCTTCCACTCCGCACTGACCTTGGAGAGGTAGTTGGAGAAGTTGAACGTGGTGCCCGAGCCGTCGGAGCGGTGGACCACGCTGATCTTCACCTCCGGCAGCGGCGTGCCCGGGTTGAGGGCGCCGATGCGGGGATCGTTCCAGGTGGCGATGTCGCCCATGAAGATCCGGGCGAGCACCTCGCCGGTGAGCCGCAACTGGCCCGGCTCCAGGCCGTCGAGGTTGACCACCGGCACCACGCCGCCGATCGCCGAGGGGAACTGGCCCAGCCCCGCCTCGGCCAGCTCCGCGCTGGACAGCGGCTTGTCGCTGGAGCCGAAGTCGACCGTGCCGGCCTTGATCTGGGCGATGCCGCCGCCCGATCCGATCGACTGGTAGTTGACGCGCGCGCCGGTGGCCGCGTTGTAGTCGGCCGACCACTTCGAGACCAGCGGATAGATGAACGAGGCGCCGGCCCCGGAAATCCCGGTGCCGGGCTGGTCGCCGGCGTCCGCGGTCGCGGGGGTGTCGGCCCTTGGCGAGCATGCGGTCGCGAACAGCGCGACCGTCAGCGCCAGGGCGCCCAGGGGGGCGAAGCGGACTTGCATGGAGGTCTCCGTCGTGGGGCCGTGGTGGCGGGATGGCGCCATGAAATGATGTTTTTGTTACCGCCGTATGACACCCGGAGCCCGCGCGCCCGGAACGGCGCCAGGAAAACGGGCCCCCGAAGGGGCCCGCGCCAGGGATCTCCGGGGAGGGAGAGAGGAACCGTCGGTTCACCAGGGCAGTGCGTCGCGCCAGTACGCCTCGACCTGGTGCACCAGGGTGTCGGGCAGCGGCACGTAGCCGAGTGCGCGGGCCTGGGCGTCGCCGTTGGCGTAGACCCAGCGGAAGAACTCGCGCGCGTTGCGCGCGCCTTCCACGTTCCGCGGCTGCTTCTTCATCAGGATGAAGTTGGTCGCGGTGATCGGCCAGGCGTTCTCGCCGGGCGCGTTGGTCATCACCAGGTGGAAGTCGCGGGTGGAGGCCCAGTCCGCGCTCGCGGCCGCGGCCGAGAAGGTCTCGTCGCTCGGGTTGACGAAATTGCCGGCCGCGTTCTTCAGGCGCGAGTACGCCAGCCGGTTCTGCAGCGCGTAGGACAGCTCGACATAGCCGATGCTGCCGCGGATCTGCTTGACGTAGGCGGCCACGCCTTCGTTGCCCTTGCCGCCGATGCCCACCGGCCACGCGACCGAGGTGCCCTCGCCGACGGCCTCCTTCCAGGCCGGGCTGACCTTGGACAGGTAGTTGGTGAAGTTGAAGCTGGTGCCCGAGCCGTCGGAACGGTGGACCACGGTGATCTTCGCGTCCGGCAGCGGGATGCCGCCGTTGAGGGCGACGATGGCCGGATCGTTCCAGTGGGTGATCCGGCCGAGGAAGATGTCGGCCAGGGTCGCGCCGTCGAGCTTCATCGCCCCGGCACGCACGCCTTCGAGGTTGACGATCGGGACCACGCCGCCGATCACCGACGGGAACTGGGCGAGGCCGGACTTCTCCAGTTCCTCCGGCGGCAGCGGCTTGTCGCTGGAGCCGAAGTCGACGGTGCCGGCCTTGATCTGGGCGATCCCGCCGCCGGAGCCGATCGACTGGTAGTTGACCTGCTTGCCGGTGGCCTGGCGGTAGTCGGCCGACCAGCGCGCGATGGCCGGGTAGACGAACGAGGCGCCGGCGCCGGTGGCGTCGTTCGCGCGGGCGGTGGTGATGCCGGCGGCGGACAGCACGAGGGCGGCAACCGTGGTCTTGGCTAGGATGTGCATGGGGCTCCTGGGTGCGTTGCGCGGGACCATCCCGCTCCGGGCGCCATTGCACGAGCGCCAGGTGACCGTCGCGTGGCAGCCAGGTGACGCACGCATGACGGTGGCGCGCTCCACGACTGTCATTGAATCGTCATGCGGCCGCCCCATCCTCTGTCGCGACCGCGGGCGCCGCCCCGTGCGTGACGCGGCAGGGCCGCGGCTGCATGGCGGCTCCGCGCCCGCCCCGACCCTCCCATGACAGGAACCCCGCATGCGCCACACGATCCTCGCCACCGCGCTCGCCACCGCGCTCGCCACCGTGCTCGGCACCACCAGCCTGGCCGCCGCGGCGCAAACCCCGCAGGAACGCGAAGTCGCTGAACTCAAGGCCCAGATCGCCGCGCTGGCGGCCAAGGTCGAGGAGCTGGAGACGCGCACCGACGCCCAGTCGGACATCAACATCGCCACCCGGGAAAACCTCGACCGGCTGTCGGCGGCCACGCCGACGGTGTCGACCAAGGGTGGCATCAAGGTCACCTCCGCCGACAGGAAGTTCGAGGCCTCGCTCGGCGGCCGCATCCACTTCGACGCCTACGCCTTCGACCGCGACCAGGCCGACGTCACCGGCACCAGCGAGTTCCGGCGCGCGCGCCTGACCCTGCAGGGCAAGGCGCTCGGCTGGGACTACAAGCTGGAGAACGACTTCGCCGCCGGCGGCGGGCTCGAAGGGTTCCGCGACGCGTACATCGCCAGGTCCGCGCTCGGCGGCAAGGTCACCATCGGCCACTTCAAGCCGTACCGGTCGATGGAGGAACTCACCAGCTCGAACGAGATCCTGATGATGGAGCGTCCGTTCGCCAGCGCCACCGGCCTGTTCAGCGGCCGCCAGTTCCAGCAGGGCGTCGGCTACCTGCGCGGCGGCGGGCGCTACACCGCGGGCTTCAGCGTGTTCAACCTCCGCGGCGCCAGCGGCCCGCGCAACGAAGGCATGGGCTACGCCGGCCGCGTGACCTTCGCCCCGGTGAACGACGGGGACAACACCCTGCACTTCGGCGCGTGGGGCAGCCACGAGAACGCCAACAAGGGCTCGGCCGACCTGCGCGCCTCTGCCGGCTACGCCGGCCGCCGCGGCCCCTCGCAGACCATCGCGACCGTCACCGGTACCAGCGGCGACGAAGTCACCGCCTGGGGCGTCGAGGCCGCCGGTGCGTTCGGGCCGCTGTTCTTCCAGGGCGAGTACGCCAACGCCAGCTTCGGCCAGCCGCTGGGCCCGGACCAGGACGTCACCGCGTGGTACCTGCAGGGCAGCTGGCACCTCAACGGCGGGCACAAGCCGTACAAGGCGGGTACCGGCGTGTTCGGCTCGGCGCCGGTGGCCGACCGCGGCCTGTGGGAACTGACCGCGCGCTACGACTCGATCGAGAACCGCGACGTCGCCGGCCTGGAGGTGAGCAGCTGGATCCTGGGCATGAACTACTACGTCAACCCGAACCTGCGCTTCATGTTCAACTACACCCGTGGCGACAACGGCCTGACCGGCGATGAGACCGGCCAGTACGCGGTGCGCGCGCAGTTCGCCTGGTAAGCGTCGCGGCGGCCGCGCCGGTTGTTATTCGTCCTCGTCGAACGAGGTGAACCGCACCGCCCGCGCGGCCTGCTCCGGGTCGCGCCAGCGGGCGTAGATCGGGCGCCGCTGCCGTTCGCGGAACCAGGCGCGAAGCAGCGCCGAGCGTTCCTCGTCCGGCAGGCAGCATTCCACCACCAGCGACCGCCCGCCCCGGGCGGTCGCCTCGCGCGCCAGGGTCGCGACGCAGTGGGCCACCGGGGCGCCCGGGGCGAAGCCGAAATCGGCGATGTGCAGCACGTCGCCGTCGCGGCGGCATACGAACCAGGCCATGGGCTGCGCGTCGGGTGCGCGGCGCAGATACAGGAAGCGGAAGGCGGCCAGCGGGTTGTGGGCGAAGCGCCATTCGAGCGCGGCCCTGTCGCGCACGCCTTCGAGCATGCCCGGCCGCGGCCAGCGCGGGTGCACCAGGTCCAGGGGCCCTTCGCTCCATTGCGCGTGCAGGGCGCCGCGGTGCAGGTTGCGCAGCCGGTCGTGCAGCGCGAACGCGGTGTCGATGGCGCGCCCGAGCAGGGTCGCGAGCGGCCGGGGCAGGCGGCGTTCGAGGTAGGGCGCGTGGCGCAGGGCGCGGACGTAGAGCACCATGTCGCCGAGGTGCACGTAGCCGAGCCGCTTCACCACCGGCACCGCATTGGCGTTGGGGAACCCGTACACCAGGTCGCCCTCGGCCAGCGCACGGTCGCTCGCCGCGCGCTGCAGCTGCATGGCCGGGCCCAGGGTGCGGTGGCCGGGCAGCACCGCCATGTCCGCGAGCAGCCCGCCGCGCAGCGTGCGCGCGCCCGCGCGCATGCGGCGCCAGCCCACGCCCGCGGTGCCCAGGACCTCGTGGCCGGTCCCGGGTCGCAGCACCTGCAGGTGCGCGCCCTCGGGCGCGGCCCGGTAGAACCACTCCAGCTTCGCCGCCCGGCCGGCGCCATCGCGCAGGCTGGCGCGCCAGACCCCCACCGCCGCGTCGCCGTCGCGGGCGAGGTCGGCTTCCTCCACGCGGTAGCCGCCGTGCGCCTGCGCGCTCATGTGGCCGCGTCCACCGAAGGCACCGTGCCCAGCAGCAGCGGGCGCAGGTGCAGCGGCCGCGTGGTGCGGCGCTTGCGCGCGATGTCCTCGTACACCGCCGCGGCCTGGACCGGGGTGATGTCGAGCGCCTTCGCCAGTTCGCCGGCTTCGACCCCGTGCTCGAGTGCCCACAGCGCCAGGTCCATCGAGCGATAGGGCAGGGCGAAGTAGAACTCGTCCTGGCCCTGCTCGAGACTGTAGGTGTCGGTGGTCGGCTGCGCCTCGCACACGCGGTCGGGCAGGCCGAGGTGGCGCGCCATGGCGTAGACCTGGGTCTTGTACAGGTGCGCGATCGGCTTGACGTCGGCCGAGCCGTCGCCGTTCTTGACGAAGAAGCCCTGGTCGTACTCGAGCCGGTTGGGCGTGCCCACCACCGCGTAGTGCAGGCGGTCGGCGTGGAAGTACTCGATGGTCTTGCGCAGCCGCTGCTTGTAGCTGGTGGCGGCCACGATGGTGAGGTACTCGTGCAGGCGCAGCTCGCGCTCGTGCATCGCGCCGTCCGGGGAGCGCGCGACCAGCCGGAAGCGGTTGATCGCGCCCTCGCTGCCGCCGGAGATCGCCAGCTTCATCTTCCAGCGGTCGTCGTACTCCGGAAGCACGGTCCGCACCGCCGCGTCGCGCGCGGCGTAGGCGCCGATGGCCTCGAGCGCGGGGGCGATGTCGAACGTCTCCGGCTCGACGCCCAGGTGCGAGGCGAGCAGGTTGGCGCGCGCCGCGCTGTCGGGGTCGGAGTCCCGCTCGGGCAGGATCAGCAGGTGCACCTTGGCCGGTCCGAACGCGCGCACCGCGAGCGCGGCACAGACCGAGCTGTCGATGCCGCCGGAGATCGCCACCACCACGCCGCGCCGGCGCAGCCGCGTGGCCACGGCTTCGCGCAGGCCGGCGCAGATCCGCTCGGCCTCCCTGCCGTGGTCCATGTCCAGCACGCTCCAGTCCAGTCCGCTCATTCCCGCTCCCCGCTGCCGGCGGCGCGCCGGGCCAGCACCGCCCGCACCACGCCCTCGCCGTCGGCGCACTCGCGCACCTCGTCCCAGGCGGCGTCGTTGCGCAGCCGCCGGGCCATCGTCGCGCCCTGTCCGCTGCCGACCTCGAACGCCAGCCAGCCGCCCGCGCGCAGCAGGCATGGGGCTTCGTGCATCAGCCGGGTGAGGATCGACACCCCCAGGGCGCCGCCGTCGAAGGCCAGGCGCGGCTCGTGCCCGGAGATTTCCGGTGGCATCGTCTCCACTCTGGCGCTGCTGATGTAGGGCGGGTTGCACACCACCAGGTCCACCCCGGCGCGGTAGCGCGGGGTGTCGAACGGCGCGAGCAGGTCGCCGGCGTGGAACCGGACGCGATGTGCCAGCCCCAGCTGCGACGCGTTGCGCCGCGCCAGGCCGACCGCCTCCGCGCTCAGGTCGGTCCCGTGCACGGCCAGACCGTCCACGTGGTGCGCCAGGGCGAGGGCGAGGTTGCCCGAACCGGTGCACGCGTCGATCGCAACGCGCGCGCCGGTCGCCCGCGCCAGGTCGATCGCGGCGCGCCCCAGCAGTTCGGTCTCGGCGCGCGGGATCAGCGCTTCGGGCCCCGCGAGCAGTTCCAGCCCGAGGAAGTGCTGGCGGCCGGTGAGGTGGGCCAGCGGCACCCCCGCCAGGCGCCGCTCCAGCATGGCGTCCAGCCGCTGCAGCGCCGGTTGGTCCAGGTCGGGCAGGGGCCGGGCGGCCGCGCCCGCCGCGACCGCCGAACGCGGCGCGCCCGCCGCGGTCCAGGCCAGTGCCTGCAGCGTGTTCTCGGGCGACTCCTCGGGCTTGTCGGGGCTGGGGCGCCAGGCCCGGCGCAACCGGTCGAGCCTGGCGGCGTACGCGTCGGCCAGGGTCATGCCGACTTCGAGCGCAGCACGAACGAGACCATCCGGTCCACCGAGTCGAAGTTCTCGGGGATGATCGCTGCGTCCTGCACCTTCATGGCGAAGTTCTCCTCCATCAGCAGCACCAGTTCGAGCAC
Source organism: Luteimonas wenzhouensis (assembly GCF_007859305.1). GTDB lineage: Bacteria > Pseudomonadota > Gammaproteobacteria > Xanthomonadales > Xanthomonadaceae > Luteimonas > Luteimonas wenzhouensis. The sequence goes on along the minus strand of NZ_VOHE01000002.1, from coordinate 312,978 downwards.
GCCGGTGGAGTCGATCACCCCCATCTCAAGCAGCGAGGCGTCGTCGGGCAGCCGCGACGGATCGTCGGTGAACATCAGGTTTTCGAGGATGTGGCCGCGGATCGTCTCGCGGATGGCGGTCTCGGTCATGTCCTACTCCGTTCCGGTGGCGCGCAGTGCGGGGGCCGCCGCGTCGCGGCGGCGGATGAAGGTGTCGTGCAGCAGCATCGTGGAGACGATGCCGACGAAGGCCTGGTTGTCGCCGAAGCCGGCCGCGCGTCCGCGCCGGCACTTCGCCAGCAGCATCGCGACCTTGTCCGCGTCGAACAGGCCGGCGTCGCGGATGCGCGGGGGCGACAGCAGCTCGGCCACGTAGTCGGCCGGGCGACCGTCCTCGAAGAAACTGCTCGCGTCCGGCGCCCGGTAGGGCTGCTTGGCCCGGCGCGCGATCGCCGGCGGCAGCAGCGGCTCGAGCGCCTTGCGCAGGATGTGCTTCTCGGTCAGCCCGCGCAGCTTCCAGCGCGGGGGCAGGCGGTTGGCGAACTCGACCACGCGGTGGTCCAGGAACGGGAAGCGGCCCTCGACCGAGTTCGCCATCGCCACCCGGTCGCCCTGCGAGGACAGCAGGTACCCGGCCATCAGCGACTTCGCCTCCACGTACTGGTCGCGCGACAGCGGCGCCCAGCGCGCCGCGTCCGGCGGCAGCCGGCGTTCCTGGAAGGCAAGGGGGTCGAAAGCCATCGCCCGCTGCCGCAGGTCCGGCGACAGGAAGGCCAGCGCGCGGCGCGAGGTGGCCCAGCGCGGGGCGTGTGCGAACACCGGGCGCCCGATGTGCTCGAGCCCCTGGGCGAAGAACGCGCGGGCGAAGCCGGGCGTACCCACCGGCGAGTGCGGCAGGTAGCCGTACAGGCGGCCGAGCAGCAGGTGGCGCCAGGCCGAGTCCGGGCGGCGCGCCCAGAACCGGCGCACCTTCGCTTCCTTGAACAGGTCGTAGCCGGCGAACACCTCGTCGGCGCCTTCGCCGGTCAGCACGACCTTGTAGCCGCTGCGGCGCACCTCGCCCGAGAGCAGCATCAGCGGCACCGGGGCGGTGCGCAGCACCGGCGCCTCGGTGTGGCGGACCAGCGCCGGGAAGGCCTCGGCGATGTCGCGGCGGGTGCAGTGCACGGCGGTGTGTTCGGTGCCCAGGTGCCGGACCATCGCCTGCTGCTGCTCGCGCTCGTCGAATTCGTCGTCGTCGAAGGTGACCGAGAAGGTGCGCACCGAGGCGATGCCGGCCTGGCGCACGAGCGCCACGATGCCGGAGGAATCCAGTCCGCCACTGAGGTACGCACCGACCGGCACGTCGGCGCGGAGCTGCAGCCGCACCGCATCGAGCAGCAGCGCGCGCAGTTCGTCAACCGCCTCGTCGAGTGAGGCGAACGGCGCCGGGGCGCCCGCGTCGGGGAACTCCCAGTCCCAGTAGCGGGTGAGGGTTTGGCTGCCGTCGGCCTCGACCGCGAGCAGGTGTCCGGGCGGCAGGCTGCGCACGCCTTCGAACAGCGTGTCGGGGTCGGCCGGGCCCCAGAAGGTGAAGGCCTGCACCAGCCCGTCCGGATCCAGGCGCGCGCATTCGGGCAGGGCCGCCAGCAGCGCCTTCACCTCCGAGGCGAACCAGAGCCGGCCGCGTGCACGCGCGTGGTAGAGCGGGCGGATGCCGGCGCGGTCGCGCGCCAGCACCAGGCGCTGGCGGCGCGCGTCCCAGAGCGCGATCGCGAACTGGCCGTTGAGGCGCTCGACGAAGCGGTCGCCGTGGCGGTGGTAGAGGTGGACGATCACCTCGGTGTCGGAGCGGGTGCGGAAGGCGTAGCCCTCGCGCTGCAGCTCCTCGCGCAGTTCGAGGTAGTTGAAGATCTCGCCGTTGAAGACGGTCCAGACCGCCCCGGTGCCGTCGTGCAGCGGCTGCTGGCCGGTGGCCGGGTCGATGATCGACAGTCGGGTGTGGGCCAGGCCAATGCCGGGGGCGAGGTGGATGCCGTGGGCGTCGGGGCCGCGGTGGCGGAGCGTCGCGGCCATGCGTTGCAGCTCGCGACGATCCTCCGGGGTGGGCGCCGCGCCGCCCGCGAAACCGGCCAGTCCGCACATCGTCAGCGGCTCCCCGCCGGCCCGTGCGCGGCCGCCCCCCCGGCCGGTCCGCTGGCGCGGCCCGGGAAGCGGTCGGCGTGTGGTGGCGTGGCGTCGGTCGGCATCATGGATCGGTGCGCGGCGGAGGCCGGCGACATCACCGCCGGAACCGGCGCACGGGCGACCGGTGTTCCCCTTGTGGATACGAACGGATCCGGGGCGCGGGGCAGGACAGCCACGTGCGCGGGCCCGGCGGTGGGTCCGCAGCGCACCCCCGCAGGTGGAATGGCGTCAGTCGCGCCTGGGGTCCGGCGGCGTCTTGTCCGGATAGCGGCAGAGGTCGCGGATGATGCACCTGGGGCAGTCCGGCCGGCGTGCCTTGCACACGTAGCGGCCGTGCAGGATCAGCCAGTGGTGCGCCCCGAGCAGGTACTCCTCCGGTACGACCCGCATCAGTCCGTCCTCGACCTCGCGCACGTCCTTGCCCGGCGCCAGCCCGGTGCGGTTGGCGACGCGGAAGATGTGGGTGTCGACGGCGATCGTGCCCTCGCCGAACACGGTGTTGAGCACCACGTTCGCGGTCTTGCGGCCCACGCCCGGCAGGGCCTCGAGTTCCTCGCGCGTGCGCGGAACCTCGCCGCCGTGTTTCTCCAGCAGGATCCTGCACAGCGCGACCACGTTCTTCGCCTTCGCGTTGAACAGGCCGATCGTGGAGATGTAGCGCTTGAGGCCTTCCTCGCCCAGCCCGAGGATCGCCTGCGGCGTGTTGGCCACCGGGAACAGGCGGCGCGTGGCCTTGTTCACGCCCACGTCGGTAGCCTGGGCCGAGAGCACCACCGCGACCAGCAGTTCGAACGGGGTCTGGTATTCGAGTTCGGTGGTGGGCGAGGGATCGAGTTCGGCCAGGCGCGAGAACAGCTCGTGCACTTCGGCCCGCGACAGCCGGCTGCGGCGTCGGCCGGTCCCCCGCGCCTTGCGCGCCCGCGGGGTGGCGGACCCGGGACCGCTCACGGCTGGCCGGCGCGGGCCCTGGCGCGCGCCAGCGCGGCCGCGGCGGCCGCGGGCAGGGCCGTGGCGCCGGCGGCGCGGGTCGCCGGGACGCCGCCGGTGGCTCGGCGGCGCGCCTCGCGTTCGGCCGCGCGCCGCGCCAGGCGCGCCTGCCGTGCGCGGTAGCGCTCACGGGCGTCCCAGGCCGCCTGCAGCCGCTGCCGGGTGCGGGCGATGAGCGCCTGGTCGCCATGGTCGAGCGCGCCGTTCGCGCCGGCACCAGGCGCCATCAGCCCGGCCTCGATGGCCGCGTCCAGGTCGCCGGCCCGCAGCAGCGCGGCGATGCGCGCCGGATCGCGTGCATCGTTGCCGTCGGACGGGCGTGTTCTTTTTCTTTCGCCGGTGCCGCGCACCACGCCTCAGCGCCCCTGGAACGCCGGCTTGCGCTTCTCGAGGAAGGCGCGGGTGCCTTCGCGCATGTCCTCGCTGGCGAAGACCAGGCCGAACTGGGTGGCCTCGTACTCCAGCCCCTCCCCGATCGTGCATTCGCCGCCGGCCAGGATGCAGTCGAGGATGCCGCGCAGCGCCAGCGGTGCCGAGGTCGCGAGCCGGCGGGCCAGGGCCATCGTTTCGGCCTCCAGTTCGGCGGCCGGGACCACCCGGTTGACCAGGCCCAGCTGCAGCGCCCGGGCGGCGTCGACCGGCTCCCCGGTCAGGCACAGCTCCAGCGCCGCCGCGCGCCCGGCCAGCCGCAGCAGGCGCTGGGTGCCGCCGAAGCCCGGGACCAGGCCGAGGCCGATCTCGGGCTGCCCGAGGCGGGCGGTGTCGGCGGCGATGCGCAGGTGGCAGCTCATCGCCAGCTCCAGCCCGCCGCCCAGGGCGTAGCCGTTCACCATCGCGATCACCGGCTTGGGCAGGCGCTCGAAGCGGCGCATCATGCGCTGCCCGCGAAGCGCGAAATCGCGTCCCTGGGCCGGGGTGAGGGCCGACATCTCGGCGATGTCCGCGCCGGCCACGAATGCCTTGGGGCCGGCGCCGGTCAGCACCACCACCCGCACCGAGGGGTCGGCGGCGGCGGCGTCCGCGGCCGCGTGGAGGGCGTCGAGGGTGGCCGAGTCCAGGGCGTTCAGGCGCTCGGGCCGATGGACGGTGATGACGCGGATGGCGTCCTGGTCGTCGATGCGCAGGCGGGCTTCGGTCATGGAATGGGCAATGGCAGGGCAATCGGGGCCGGAATCGGGTCGGGGGCGGGAACTTGCCACGCGCCTCCGGGTCACAGGGAGGCGTCAGTGGCGGTTAAGCCCCCCGGTCGTTATCCTAGCGCGTCCTGCAGGGGGCGGCTCGACCGCCCCGTGTCGTTTCTGGGCCCGCATGCTGGCCGAATCGTACCCCTCTGGAGAGTGACCGAATGAAAGTGCGTTTGCTTGCCGCCTCGCTTGCGGCGATGACTCTGGTTTCCGCCGCGGCGTCCGCGCAGGACACGACCTCCGAACGGGGCAAGCTCAGCTATGCCATCGGCTTCAACACCGGCGTCGAACTGGCCGAACTGGCCGCGCGCGGCGAGCAGGTCGACGTAAACACCGTGATCAAGGCGATCCAGGACGCCTACGCCAAGAAGCAGCCGGCGGTCCCGGTCGAGGAGCTCAAGACCGCGGTGGAGAACATGCAGAAGCGCCAGCAGGCCAAGCTGGAAGCCGAGTTCGCCAGGCTCGCCAGCGAGAACAAGGCGCAGAGCGATGCATTCCTGGCCCAGAACCGCGCCAAGCAGGGCGTGCAGACCCTGCCGGGCAGCACCGTGCAGTACCGCGTGATCGAGGCCGGCAGCGGCGCCAAGCCCACCCAGAACAGCGACGTGGTGCTCAACTACCGCGGCACGCTGCCCGACGGCACCGTGTTCGTCGACACCAACCAGGCGCCGGAGGGCCAGCAGGCCGGTCCGGTGACCCTGAAGGTGAGCCAGATCCCGCTCGTCGGCCTGCGCGAGGCCCTGCTGCAGATGCCCACCGGCGCGCGCTGGGAAGTGGTGCTGCCGGGCGACAAGGCCTATGGCACCGACATGCGCGCCGGGCGCATGGTCAACCAGGCGGTCGTGTTCGACGTCAAGCTGGTCAGCGTCAAGTAACGCCGGCGGGCCGCTGGCCCGTCGCCGGCGGCGCGGACCGCGGTGGCGCCTGCCGCCTCCCGGCCCCGCTGCCGCCACCCCCGCACAGCGCCGGCACCTTGCCGGCGTTTTGCGTTTCTCGTCCAGACCTGTTGCGATCGACCGGATGAACGACCCTTCGCGCCCGCTTTCCAGCCCGTGCATCGGGGTGTGCATGCTCGACGCGGACGGGCTGTGCATGGGCTGCCATCGCAGCATCGGCGAGATCAGCCGCTGGGCCGCCATGGCCGAGGAGGAGCGGCGGCGGCTGGTGGACGAGGAACTGCCGCGCCGCGGGAGGCAGCGGACGGCGTGACGCAGGCCCTGGTACCACCGCTGGACCGGATCGCCCGGGCCCTGCTTCCGCTGCAGTCCGAACCGGCCGGACCGGAATGGAACCTGGACGAGCTCGAAGGCCTGCTCGGGACGGCCCGCCCGCGGCCCGCGGCGGTGCTGCTGGGGCTGGTGGATCGCGGCGCCGGCCCCAACCTGCTGCTGACCCGCCGCAACGAGCGCCTGCGCCTGCATGCCGGGCAGGTGAGCCTGCCGGGCGGACGGATCGACCCGGGCGATGCGGGCGCGCTCGACGCGGCGCTGCGCGAGGCAGGCGAGGAGATCGGCCTGGCGCGTGCGCAGGCCCGGCCGCTGGGCTACCTGGAGCCGGTGCGCACCGTCACCGGGTTCCGCGTGGTCCCGCTGCTGGCGCAGGTGGACCCGGGCTTCGTGGCACGTCCGGACCCGGCCGAGGTGGCGGCGGTGTTCGAGGTGCCGCTGTCGTTCCTGCTCGCGCCCGCGAACCTGCGCGCGCTGTCGGTGCCGTACGCGGGGCGGCCGCGCCGGGTGCTGGAGTATCTTCCTTATCCCGGCGCCCCCGGACAGCGGATCTGGGGGGTCACCGCATCGATCCTGTACAACCTGCGCCAGCGGCTGGAGGCATCGCGATGAACGCGGACGGGTGGAACACGCTGGTGCAGGCGGAGGCGCTGGCCGCGGCGCTCGATGCGCCCGGCCTGGTCGTGGTCGACTGCCGGTTCTCGCTGGCCGATCCGGCGGCGGGCGAACGCGACTACCGGCAGGCGCACATCCCCGGTGCGCGCTATGCGCACCTGGACCGCGACCTGTCGGGCGGCCCCGGCCCGGGACGCGGTCGCCACCCTTGGCCGGACGCCGCCGGCTTCACCGGCAGGCTGGCGGCATGGGGCATCCGGCCGGACAGCCGCGTGGTGGCCTACGACGCCGGCGACGGTGCGTTCGCCGCGCGCCTGTGGTGCCTGCTGCGGATGCTGGGGCACGAGGCGGTGGCGGTGCTCGACGGCGGCTTCGCGCGCTGGACCGCGCTGGGCCTGCCGGTCGACGACGCGCGGCCCGGGCCCGTGCCGGCCGCCTATGTGGCCGCGTTCGACGCCTCCCGGCTGCTCGACGCCGAGGCCACCGCGCGCCACCTCGCCCGGGGCGGGCTGCTGGTCGATGCGCGCGCGCCGGAGCGGTTCCGTGGCGAGGTCGAGCCGATCGATCCGGTCGCCGGCCATGTCCCCGGTGCGGTCAATCGTCCCTATGCCGCGAACCTGGACTCGGGCCGGTTCAAGCCGCCCGCGCGCCTGCGCGAAGAGTTCGAGGCCTTGCCCGGCTGGCGCGGCGCCGGCGCCCTGGTGGCGATGTGCGGTTCGGGCGTCACCGCCTGCCACCACCTGCTGGCGCTGGAACATGCCGGGCTGCATGGCGCCGCGCTGTTCACCGGCTCGTGGAGCGGCTGGATCAGCGACCCGGCGCGGCCGGTGGCGACCGGCGGCTGAGGGCGGGCGCCCTACTTGCCCAGCTTCGCCACCAGCGCCCGCAGCGCGGCCTGGGTGTCGGGTTCGGTCCAGGCGGCGACGAAGCGGTCGAGCTCCAGCAGTTCCGGGCGCAGCGCCTCGACCACTTCGGCGCGCGCGATCGCGCGGGTCGCCAGCATCGGCTTGCGCGGCAGCGCCAGCAGCCGCGCAAGCCATCCACGCGCCCGTGCGGCCACCTCCTCGAGCGGCGCCAGTTCGTCGACCAGCCCGAGCGCATGCGCTTGCCCGGCCTCGACCATTTCCCCGGCCACCAGCAGCCGCTCCGCGCGATGCGGGCCCACCGTCCGGCGCATGAGCCGCTGGATGCCCTCGGGCGCGACCAGTCCCACCTGGGTTTCGTTGAGGCCGATCCGGTAATCGCCCTGCGCCATCACCCGGTAGTCGCAGCACAGCGCCAGTACGCAGCCGCCGGCCGGCGCATGACCGGTGAGCGCCGCGACCACCGGCACCGGCGATTGCGCCAGCGCCCGCGCCGCGTCGATGAAGGCCGCCCAGGCCTCGCGCACCTCGTCCGCGCGCTCGAGCCCGAGCAGATAGGGCACGTCCAGCCCGGCCGAGAACACGCCGGCCCCGCCGCTCAGCACCAGGCCCTGCGCGCCTTCGGCGAGCGCTTCGGCCACCCCGTCGCGCAGGCGCCGGCACAGGGCCGGGTCGAGCGCGTTGACCGGTGGCCGCGCCAGGCGCAGTTCGTGGATGTCCTGGTGGCGGCTGTGTTCGATCATGGGGCGGGGTTCCGAGCCGGGAGGCGGCCATCATATCGCCGCCATGCACGCGCCCTTCCCGGCCGGTGCGACGCGCGGCCAGCGTCCGGCCGGTCGCGCGTGTTGCGTCGCTGAAACATCCCCGTCCCGCGCACGATCCGGCTGCGCGCCGCCTGGTGGTGCGGCTCGCCCATCGCCGGTACGCACGGTGCCCAGGATCCGCGCGCCGATCCTGTTTCGGGCGTGCAACATGCCGCTGCGCGATGCGCGGGGCAGCGGCTCCGAGGCCACGTCCATCGTGGTCGCGATCGCAAGGTTTTCAAGCGGTTGCGTATCGCCACGACGGCTGGCATCGGGTTTGCGAGGAGAGTGCGGCGCGAGCGTCCGTCATGACGACCGGCCTTTGGCGCAAGCACTTGAAGGAGTCAAACCATGCGCATTCGATACTGCATCCTCACGGCGGCCGTACTGGTCGTGCTCGGCGCTTCCGGCCAGGCGATGGCCCAGGACCAGAACGAGTCCGGCGCCGGCGACAACAGCTCCACCCGCGGCAACAACCGCGACAGCATCGGCCTGGCGCTCGCGCTCGGCGGCAGCGCCGCGGCCGACAACAACAGCACCGCGACGTCGACCACCACCGACGCGTTCAACACCAGTTCCAACACCGTCGTGGCCACCACCCAGCTCAACGGCACGGTGACCGGCAACGGCGTGGGCAACCTGGGCAACGTCGCCAGCAATGCCGGCGATGCCGCCGGCGGGGCCGGTGGCGCAGGCGGCGCAGGCGTCGGCGGCGCCGTGGTCGGCGGCGCGGGCGCCGGCGGCGATGGCGGCGACGGCGGCGACTCCAGCGCCTGGAGCCAGCGCTCCGGCGATTCGGGCAGCGCCACGCTGGCCGCTGCGGCCGGGCTGTCGGCCGCGGGGGCCGACGCCGATGCGCGCAGCCGCTCGCGCGAGCGCGGGGCGGGTGCGTCCACCGCCGACAGCCAGGCGCAGGCCGACACCTCGTCGACCAACGACGCCTCGGCCACCGGCGGCGCCAGCACCGCCAGCAACAGCGGCGGCAGCGGAGATGCCTCGTCCTGGGGCGGCGCCGGTGGCGCGGGCGGCAACGGCAGTGGCGGCGACGCCACCGCCGGCAACGGTACCGGCGGCAACGGCGGCCCCGGCGGCGACGGCGGCACGGCCACGGCCAATGCCGGCACGTTCAACATGTCCAATGCGATGAATGGCTCGGGCAACGCGGCCGCCGGCATCATGGTGATGGCGCAGAACAGCGGCGCCGCGGCCCTGGTCCAGCAGGGCGTCACCGTCCAGGCCAACCTCACCGTCGGCCAGTGATGCAATCGACGTCCCGCCTCGCGCACCCGGTTGATCAGTTCGCGCACGTTGCCGGCTGCGCCATGCTGCGCGCGCGCCAGCCCGTGCTGGCCGGCGCCGGCGACCGGTCGCGTTGGACTGGTCACGACAACAAGGACTGCATCCCGGGGGGAGGATGCGCGGAGAAGTCCCGCATGACGCGCCCCTGCCCCCATCCCCTGATCCATTTCCGGCCCCGTCCCTGTGGTGACGACGCGGCACTCGAGCGCGCGCTGCGCGCCGCCGACTGGAAGCCCCGGATCCTCGACGATCCCGGCGACCTGGCCAACCTGCCGCCCCGGGCGACGCCCGGGGTCGCGCTGCTGGACCTGCGCGGCGTGGACGATGCTTTCGCCGAGGAGCTGTCCACGCAGCCCGGCCTGGCGGCCGCGTTGGCCAATCCGGGGCTGGAATGGGTGGCGGTGCTCCGCCCCGGGCAGCGGTCCGTCCCGGCATTGGCCGGGCTGGTGCGCGCGTGCTGCCGCGATTTCGTGGTCCACCCCTGCGATCCGGCGACGTTGTCGGTGGTGCTCGGCCATGCGCTGGGCATGGCGCGGCTGGCGGCGGGCGACGCCGGCGGCGGGGCCGCTGGCCCGCGGATCGATGGCATGGTCGGCGACAGCGGCGGGATGCGCCGCCTGGCCTGTCGCGTGGCCAGGGCCGCGGGCTGCGGGGCGCCGGTCTTCCTCGCCGGGGAAACCGGAACCGGCAAGGAGCTGGTGGCAACCGCGATCCATCGCGCCTCCCGGCGCGGCGGCATGCCGTTCGTCGGCATCAACTGCGGCGCGATCCCGCCCAGCCTGATGCAGTCGGAACTGTTCGGCTACGAGCGCGGGGCGTTCACGGGTGCGAACCAGCGCAAGCTCGGCCGGGTCGAGATGGCGCACGGCGGCACCCTGTTCCTGGACGAGGTGGCCGACCTGCCGATGGAGTCGCAGGCCTCGCTGCTGCGCTTCCTGGAGGAGGGACGGATCCAGCAACTGGGCGGGCACGAGTCGATCCGGGTCGACGCCAGGATCGTGTCCGCGACCCACGCCGACCTGTGGCGGGCGGTGGACGAGGGTCGCTTCCGCGCCGACCTCTACCACCGCCTGCGGGTGATCGAACTGCGGATCCCGCCGTTGCGCGAGCGCGGGAACGACATCGTGCTGCTGGCGCAGCACGCCCTCCGGCGCCACGCCGGCGAGGTGACGTCCCGGCCCAAGGGCTTCACGGCCTGCGCACTGCGCGCGATGCAGGCCTACTCCTGGCCCGGCAACGTGCGCGAACTGATCAACCGGGTGCGCGAGGCGATGGTGATGGCCGAGGGCTGCTACATCTCGGCCCGGGACCTGCAGCTCGGCGACGCGGACGGCGACCAGGAAGTGGTCACCATCGACCTGGCCCGCCGCGAGGGCGAGCGCGCCGCGATCGAGCGCGCGCTGGCGCGCAACGCCCATCGCGTCGGCCAGGCCGCCGACGAACTCGGGATCTCGCGGGTCACCCTGTACCGGCTGATGCTGCGCCACGGGCTGCACGTGGCGCGAACGGGCACGCCGGAGGCGTCGGACGACCGGCCGGCGATGGCCAAGGGCGGCGGCCGGAACGCCTGAACGGCGATCAGCCCGATGCGATCCGCCGCACCACGTCCGGGAGCGCGGTCGGCCGCCCGCTCACCCGCCCGACCCACACCATCACCACGTGCCCGTCGGCATGGAGGATCGTGCCGTCGTCGCTGGCGATGCGGTGGCCGAGGGTGAGGCTGGTGTTGCCGATGCGGTCGGCGAACAGTTCCACCACCACGCGCGCCGGGTAGGGGATCGGCACCCGGTAGTTCATCTGCACCGCGGCCAGCAGCGGGATCGCCTCCTCGGTCATCCAGTCCTCGCCCAGCGACTGGAACCAGCGGATCCGCGCCTCCTCCAGGTAGGTCATGAAGTTGGAGTTGTTGACGTGGTTGAACGCGTCGAGGTCGCGCCAGCGCAGTTCGATCGGAAGGCGGATCAGGGCGGTCTGGTTGTCGAGGCTCATGGGGGCGGGACGGAAGGGGGCGGGGCGCGGCGGTCAGGCCGCGGACTTGCGGCGCCGCGGACGCTCCAGGCCGAGCACCTTGGCGAGGAAGCGCCCGGTGTGCGAGTGCTCGACCGCGGCCAGTTGCTCAGGGGTGCCCTCGGCGACGATGGTGCCGCCGCGGTGGCCGCCCTCGGGGCCGAGGTCGATCACCCAGTCGGCGGTCTTGATCACGTCGAGGTTGTGCTCGATCACGACCACGGTATTGCCGTCGTCGCGCAGCTTGTGCAGCACCGCAAGCAGGTGCTCGATGTCGTGGAAGTGCAGGCCGGTGGTCGGCTCGTCGAGGATGTACAGGGTGCGGCCGGTGTCGCGGCGCGACAGCTCCTTCGACAGCTTCACCCGCTGCGCCTCGCCGCCGGACAGGGTGGTCGCCGGCTGGCCGAGCTTGATGTAGCTCAGGCCCACGTCCAGCAGGGTCTCGAGCTTGCGCGCGATCGCCGGCACCGGTTCGAACAGGGCCAGCGCGTCCTCGACGGTCATTTCCAGCACGTCGTGGATGCTGTAGCCCTTGTAGCGGATCTCCAGCGTCTCGCGGTTGTAGCGCTTGCCCTGGCATACGTCGCAAGGCACGTACACGTCGGGCAGGAAATGCATCTCGACCTTGATCAAGCCGTCGCCCTGGCAGGCCTCGCAGCGGCCGCCGCGCACGTTGAAGCTGAAGCGGCCCGGCGAGTAGCCGCGGGCGCGCGCCTCGGGCACCTGCGCGAACAGCTCGCGCAGCGGTGTGAACAGGCCGGTGTAGGTCGCGGGGTTGGAGCGCGGCGTACGGCCGATGGGCGACTGGTCGATGTCCACCACCTTGTCGAACAGGTCCAGGCCGTGGACCTCGCGATAGGGCGCCGGCGTGTGGGAGGCGCCGTTGATCTCGTTCGCGGCCAGGGCGTAGAGGGTGTCGTTGATCAGGGTCGACTTGCCCGACCCCGAGACCCCGGTGATCGCGGTGAACAGCCCCGACGGGATCGTGAGGTCCACGTCCTTGAGGTTGTTGCCCGAGGCACCGAGCAGCCGCAGCTGCATCTTCGGGTTCGCCTTGCGCCGCCGCTTCGGGACCGCGATCGAGCGCTTGCCCGACAGATACTGCCCGGTGAGCGAACGCGGGGCCTGGAGCACGTCCTCCAGGGTGCCCTGGGCGACGACCTCGCCACCGTGCACGCCGGCGGCCGGGCCGATGTCGACAATGTGGTCGGCGAGCCGGATCGCGTCCTCGTCGTGCTCGACCACGATCACCGTGTTGCCCAGGTCTCGCAGCCGGGTGAGGGTGCCGAGCAGGCGCTCGTTGTCGCGCTGGTGCAGGCCGATCGACGGTTCGTCGAGCACGTACATCACGCCCACCAGGCCGGCGCCGATCTGGCTGGCCAGGCGGATGCGCTGGGCCTCGCCGCCGGACAGCGAGTCGGCCTTGCGCTCCAGGGTGAGGTAGTCCAGGCCCACGTCCACCAGGAAGCTCAGCCGCTCGCGGATCTCCTTGACGATGCGGGCGGCGATCTCGCCGCGCCAGCCCGGCAGGTGCAGCTCGCCGAAGAAGCGCAGGGCCTCGTCGATCGGCATCACCACCACGTCGTGCAGCGGCCGCTCGGCCACGAACACGTTGCGCGCGGCACGGTTCAGGCGCGCGCCGCCGCAGTCCACGCAGGGGCGCTCGCTGATGTACTTGGCCAGCTCCTCGCGCACTGCGGCCGACTCGGTCTCGCGGTAGCGGCGCTCGAGGTTCGGGATGATCCCCTCGAAGCGGTGCTTGCGCTGGGTCCGCCCGCCGGCCTCGGTGATGTAGCTGAACGTGATGACGGTATCGCCGCTGCCGAACAGCACCGCCTGGCGCGAGGCCTCGGGCAGCTCCTGCCACGGAGTGTCGACGCTGAAGCCGTAGTGCCGCGCCAGCGACTGGATCAGCTGGAAGTAATAAGCATTGCGGCGGTCCCACCCGCGGACCGCGCCCGCGGCCAGCGACAGTTCGGGATGCACCACAACCCGGGCCGGGTCGAAGAACTGGGACACGCCCAGGCCGTCGCAGGTCGGGCAGGCGCCGACCGGCGAGTTGAACGAGAACAGCCGCGGCTCGAGCTCGGGCAGGGCGTAGTCGCAGACCGGGCAGCTGTAGCGCGAGGAGAACAGCAGTGGCTGGGCCGCGGCGTCGCCATCGATGGCCTGGACCGAGGCCATCCCGTCGCCGAGCTTGAGCGCGGTCTCGAACGACTCGGCCAGGCGCTGCTTGAGGTCCTCGCGCACCCGGAACCGGTCGATCACCGCCTCGATGGTGTGCTTTTGCCGCAACGCCAGGCGCGGCACCTCGTCGATCTCGTACAGGTTGCCGTCCACCCGCACCCGCACGTAGCCCTGGGCGCGCAGCTGCTCGAACACCTGGGCGTGCTCGCCCTTGCGCTCGCGCACCACCGGGGCCAGCAGCATCCAGCGGATCCTGGGGTCGAGCGCCAGCACCTGGTCGACCATCTGGCTGACCGTCTGCGCCTCCAGCGGGAAGCCGTGGTCGGGGCAGCGCGGCAGGCCGACCCGGGCGTAGAGCAGGCGCAGGTAGTCGTAGATCTCGGTAATCGTGCCGACGGTCGAGCGCGGATTGTGGCTGGTCGACTTCTGCTCGATCGAGATCGCCGGGCTCAGGCCCTCGATGTGATCGACGTCGGGCTTCTCCATCACGCTCAGGAACTGGCGCGCGTAGGCCGACAGCGACTCGACATAGCGGCGCTGGCCCTCGGCGTAGATAGTGTCGAACGCCAGCGACGACTTGCCCGAGCCCGACAGCCCGGTGATCACGATCAGGCGGTCGCGCGGCAGGTCGAGGTCGACGTTCTTGAGGTTGTGGGTACGGGCACCGCGGATGCGGATGGTGTCCATCGCCATCGGGCTGGTTTCCGGGAACAGGGGGCAGGGGAGGGGGCGCCGCAACGGACCGGACGCAATCGATCAGCCTAGCGAGGCGCCGGGGCGGGGGCAAACCGGGGCTGGGCCAGTGTGCGCCGCGGGCGTCGCAGGCGGTAAGACACCGCGCCCGGGCCCGGCTGTGCCCCGTAAGCCGTCCGGGAGCGCAGGCGGCCGGTTCCGGGGGTGTCGGGCTGAACGCCAGGCAACACCCCCGTCTGGACCGGAGCGGTCGTTATTTCCTCGTTAACATGCCCTTCACGGCGCGAAATCTAACCTGCCGGCGTCCGTTCAGCCTCGTGCGGGACGGGGACCACGCGCAAAGGCGCCGTTCACGCAGTCCGCGCACGGGCCTGACCGAGTTTGGAAGCCCTCACAAGGAACCTCAACAATGAAAAAGACAATCCTCGGCCTCGCCCTGCTGGGTGGACTCGGCGTCGCCCAGTCCGCCCTGGCGCAGGACTACGACGACCGCTGGTACCTGTCCGGTTCGGTTGGTTACAACCTGCAGGACAAGGACCGTCGCACGGAAGACGCGTTCGCGCTGGGCCTGGGCGTCGGCCGCTTCATCAGCCCGGAGTGGTCGGTGGAAGGAGCGCTGAACTACCAGAACCCGAGCTTCCGCCACAACAACAACCTGCTGTGGAGCCAGTACGGCGTGTCGCTGGACTTCCGCCGCCACTTCATCAACGAGTCGCGGAACTGGAACCCGTACGTGGTGATGGGCCTGGGCTACCAGCGTTCGGAGGAAGAGTACGAGGCGACGGCGGGCACGCAGTCCCCGCTGCAGCGTGAGGACGGGAACCTGGCGGCGAAGCTGGGCTTCGGCCTGCAGGGCGATTTCTCGCGCCGCGTGGCGGTGCGCGCCGAGCTGGCGGCCCGTTTCGACTTCGACGACCAGAGCTTCGCGGCCGAGGGTGGTCCGGCGGAGAGCTCGGGCTATCCGCACCAGCAGGAGGAGAGCTACTTCGCGGACGTGATCGCCTCGCTGGGCGTGGTGGTGCCGCTGGGTCCGGAGCCGACCAAGCCGGTGGCCCCGCCGCCGCCGCCGCCGCCGGCCGAGCCGGCCCCGCCGCCGCCGCCCGCGCCGATCACGATCGACCTGAACGGCGTGAACTTCGACTTCGACCGGGCGACGCTGCGTCCTGACGCGGTGCAGATCCTGAACGAGGCGGTGGAGATCCTGAAGCGCTACCCGGACCTGCGGGTGGAAGTGGCGGGCCACACCGACCTGTGCGGTTCGGATGCCTACAACCAGGGTCTGTCGGAGCGTCGCGCTGCCGCGGTGTACGACTACCTGACCAGCAACGGCATCGACGCGAGCCGCCTGCAGGGTCCGGTGGGTTACGGCGAGAGCCGTCCGCTGGAGCCGACCCCGCAGACGCTGCCGGGGTGCAAGAGCGAGGTCAACCGCCGCACCGAGCTCAACGTCCAGAACTGATCCGGACCGGAGCGGCCGGTCCGCCGGCCGCTCCGCCCCTTTCCGGACGGGTCCGGATTCTTGTTAAGGATCCGTTTGAATTGATATGATTCCGCGGCGCCAGAGAAGCAGCGGCCTGGCCCGGCCTCGTCGCCCGGGCGCCTGACGGAACGAGTGTGCGAACAGTCGAGTTTCAAACTTCAGGACATCCCCAAGGAGTCATACCCATGAAAATCCACTTGTTGAGCGCCGCCCTGCTCGCGGGCCTGGCCGTGACGCAAGTCGCTTCCGCGCAGGACTACGACGACCGCTGGTACCTGTCCGGTTCGGTTGGTTACAACCTGCAGGACAAGGACCGTCGCACGGAAGACGCGTTCGCGCTGGGCCTGGGCGTCGGCCGCTTCATCAGCCCGGAGTGGTCGGTGGAAGGAGCGCTGAACTACCAGAACCCGAGCTTCCGCCACAACAACAACCTGCTGTGGAGCCAGTACGGCGTGTCGCTGGACTTCCGCCGCCACTTCATCAACGAGTCGCGGAACTGGAACCCGTACGTGGTGATGGGCCTGGGCTACCAGCGTTCGGAGGAAGAGTACGAGGCGACGGCGGGCACGCAGTCCCCGCTGCAGCGTGAGGACGGGAACCTGGCGGCGAAGCTGGGCTTCGGCCTGCAGGGCGATTTCTCGCGCCGCGTGGCGGTGCGTGCCGAGCTGGCGGCCCGTTTCGACTTCGACACCAGCAGCTACGCGGCCGAGAGCGGCACCGACTCGTCGGGCTACCCGCACCAGATGGAGGAGAGCTACTTCTCCGACGTGATCGCGTCGCTGGGCGTGGTGGTGCCGCTGGGTCCGGAGCCGACCAAGCCGGTGGCCCCGCCGCCGCCGCCGCCGCCGGCCGAGCCGGCCCCGCCGCCGCCGCCGGCGCCGATCACGATCGACCTGAACGGCGTGAACTTCGACTTCGACAAGGCGACGCTGCGTCCTGACGCGGTGCAGATCCTGAACGAGGCGGTGGAGATCCTGCGCCGCTATCCGGAGCTGCGCGTGGAAGTGGCCGGCCACACCGACCTGTGCGGTCCGGACGCCTACAACCAGCGCCTGTCGGAGCGTCGTGCGGCCGCGGTGTACGACTACCTGACCAGCAACGGCATCGACGCCAGCCGTCTGTCGGGCCCGGTGGGTTACGGCGAGAGCCGTCCGCTGGAGCCGACCCCGCAGACGCTGCCGGGGTGCAAGAGCGAGGTGAACCGTCGCACCGAGCTGAACGTCCAGAACTGATCCGGACGCACAGTGCAGACCAGGAAGCCCGGCCACGTGCCGGGCTTCCTTTATGTGCGCGGTCGCCCGCCGTGGCATCCATGCCCTTGTCGTCGCCTCAGGCGCTGCTACACTCCGCCGCAACTGTGCAAGGGGTAGCGACGATGCGTGGACTGGCGATGGTGGTGCTTTCGATGGCGGCGTTCGGCGCGCAGGCGTCGTCGAGCCAGTGCCAGGACATCGCCGCCCGGCCGACGGCGGTGCGTCCCACCGTCCTCACGCCGGTGGCGGCCGGCTTCGCGGTGGTCAATCCGCAGCTGGGTTCGCAGCGTGGCGTGCTGGCGCCCGACTACGACGAGACGCAGTCGGTCGACAACGTGCTCTGGCGCCTGAAGGTGGAAGGCTGCCGCAGCCTGGCCGCGGCCCCCGCCGCGACCGCCACCCCGGCCGGCTACGTGAAGAAGACCGAATTCGACAACACGCCGTACCGGTTCAACATGACCCAGAACGGCCGGCGCATGACGGCCGACGATTTCGACGCGTGGCTGCAGGCCAACGGCTACAGCGCCGGTCGCCGCGTCGATCCCAACGCGCAGCAGCAGGCGCCCGCCGAGGCCGGCGCCGCCGAGGCCGCGCCGCAGCAGTAAGGCGCGAGGGCCGCGGCAGGGTGCCGCGACCCGCCCGGCGCGTGCTCAGCCCCCGAGTACGCCCAGTTCCCGCCCGACCCGGACGAAGGCGTCGATTGCCCGGTCCAGGTGTTCGCGCGTGTGCGCTGCGGACATCTGGGTGCGGATCCTGGCCTGCCCCTTGGGCACCACCGGGAAGAAGAAGCCGATCGCGTACACCCCTTCTTCCAGCAGGCGCTGGGCGAACCGCTGCGCGAGCGGGGCGTCGTAGAGCATGACCGGGCAGATCGGGTGGTCGCCCGGGCGCAGGTCGAAGCCCGCGGCGGACATGCGTTCGCGGAAATAGGCGGTGTTCTCGCGCAGCCGCTGGCGCAGCTCGTCGGCGGAGGCGAGCATCTCGAACGCGCGGATCCCGGCGGCGACCACGTGCGGCGGCAGCGAATTGGAGAACAGGTACGGACGCGAGCGCTGGCGCAGCAGCTCGATGACTTCCGCGCTGGCGGTGGTGAAACCGCCCAGCGCCCCGCCCATGGCCTTGCCGAGGGTTCCGGTGATGATGTCGATGCGGTCCAGCACGCCCTTGACCTCGGCCGAGCCGCGGCCGGTGGCGCCGAGGAAGCCGGTGGCGTGGCATTCGTCGATGTGGACCAGGGCGCCATACCGTTCCGCGAGCGCGGTGATCTCGTCCAGCGGGGCGACGAACCCGTCCATCGAGAACACGCCGTCGGTGGTGATCATGATCGTGCGCGCGCCGTCCGCCTTCGCCTGCTGCAGCTGCTTCTCCAGGTCGGCCATGTCGCAGTTGGCGTAGCGGTAGCGCCTGGCCTTGCACAGGCGCACGCCGTCGATGATCGAGGCGTGGTTGAGCGCATCGGAGATGATCGCGTCGTTCTCGTCCAGCAGCGGCTCGAACAGGCCGCCGTTGGCGTCGAAGCAGGCGGCGTAGAGGATCGTGTCCTGCTTGCCGAAGAAGTCGGCGATGGTGCGCTCGAGCCGCTTGTGCAGGTCCTGGGTGCCGCAGATGAAGCGCACCGAGGCCATGCCGAAGCCGTGGCTGTCGAGCGCCTGCTTCGCCGCCTCGATCATGGCGGGGTGGTCGGCCAGGCCGAGGTAGTTGTTGGCGCAGAAGTTCAGCACCCGGCGACCGTCCTTGAGCGTGATCTCCGCCGCCTGCGGGCTGGTAATGATCCGCTCGGACTTGAACAGTCCCGCTTCGCGGATCTCGTCCAGGGTCTCGGCGTAACGGGTGGTCAGGGACATCGGTGGAACCTCCTGTCGCCCAAAGGGGCAGGGTATGGGGGCGGATGCGTGCGTCGCGGGGCGCCGCGGCGGCTGACGCGGATCAGGGCCAGCTCAGCACGACCTTGCCGCACTTGCCGCCTTCCATCAGGTCGAAGCCCTTCTGGAAGTCGTCGGCGTGCAGCTGGTGGCTGAGCACCTTGCCCAGCGGGAAGCCCGACAACACCAGCTGGGTCATCTTGTACCAGGTCTCGTACATGCGGCGGCCGTAGATGCCCTGAACGGTCAGGCCCTTGAAGATGATCCGGTCCCAGTCCACGCCCGCGCCCTTGGGCAGGATCCCCAGCAATGCCACCTTGCCGCCGTGGTACATGGCCTCGAGCATGTCGTTGAAGGCGCGCGGGTTGCCGCTCATCTCCAGGCCAACGTCGAAGCCGTCCATGTGCAGGTCGGCCATGACCTCGCGCAGCGGGGTGTTGGCGACGTTGACCACCCGGGTCGCACCCATGTCGGCGGCGAGCTTGAGCCGGTAGTCGTTGACGTCGGTGACGACCACGTTGCGCGCGCCGATGTGCTTGCAGATCCCGGCCGCCATGACCCCGATCGGGCCGGCGCCGGTGATCAGCACGTCCTCGCCGACGACGTCGAACTCGAGCGCGCAGTGCGCGGCGTTGCCGTAGGGATCGAAGAACGCGGCCAGTTCCGACGGCACCTGGTCGGGCACCGGCCACAGGTTGGACGCCGGCATCACGATGTACTCGGCGAAGGCGCCGTCGCGGTTGACGCCGATGCCCACGGTGTTCGGACACAGGTGCTGCTTGCCGGCGCGGCAGTTGCGGCAGTGGCCGCAGACGATGTGGCCCTCGGCCGAGACGCGTTGGCCGACGGCGTAGCCGGACACGCCGGGGCCGAGTCCGGCGATGCGGCCGACGAACTCATGGCCGACGACCAGCCCCTGCCGGATCGTGCGCCGGGCCCACTCGTCCCAGAGGTAGATGTGCAGGTCGGTGCCGCAGATGGCGGTCTTCTCGACCCGGATCAGGACCTCGTTGGGGCCGGGGACCGGGACCGGCACTTCCTCCATCCACAGTCCCTTGGTGGTCTCGCGCTTGACCAGCGCCTTCATGGTTGCGGACATCGGGGAATGCCGTCGGGGGGAAGGGATCGGCATTATAGGTTGCACGGGAAACCGACGCCGCCGGGGCGCGTGGCGGGACCGTCGCGGGGTGGGGGCTACAATCGCGCGGTCCTTTCAGTTGGAACCGTTGCATGCGCCTTGCCCTGCTGAGCCTGTCCGCCGCCGCCGTCCTGGCCGTGTCCTCCGCCGCCCGCGCCGCCGAGGGCATGTGGGTGCCGCAGCAGCTTCCAGAGATCGCCAGGTCGCTGAAGAAGGCGGGGCTGCGGCTGGATCCGGAGCGCCTGGCCGACCTCACCGGCGACCCGCTGGGGGCGGTGGTGTCGTTGGGCGGCTGCACCGCCAGCTTCGTCTCGCCGCAGGGCCTGGTGGTGACCAACCACCACTGCGCCTACGGTGCGATCCAGCTCAATTCGACCCCCGGGAACAACCTTCTGCGCGACGGCTTCAACGCTGCCGCGCCCGGCGAGGAGATTACCGCCGGCCCCAACGCGCGCATCTACGTGCTCGACGCGATCACCGATGTCAGCGAGCGCGTGCACGCGGCCATCGCTGCCGCCGATGGGCCGCTCGAGCGGACCCGTGCGCTGGACGCGATCGAGAAGCGGCTGGTTGCCGAATGCGAAGCCGAGCCCGGCTACCGCTGCCGCCTGTACAGCTTCCTGGGCGGCAACGCCTACCGCCTGTTCCGCAACCTCGAGATCCGGGACGTGCGCCTGGCCTATGCGCCGCCCGGCGGCATCGGCAACTTCGGCGGCGAGGTCGACAACTGGATGTGGCCGCGGCATACCGGCGACTTCGCGTTCTACCGCGCCTATGTCGGTCCCGACGGCACGCCGGCGGCGTTCTCCCCGGACAACGTGCCTTACCAGCCGAGGCACTGGCTGAAGATCGCCGACCGGCCGCTGCGCGAGGGCAACTTCGTGATGGTCGCCGGCTACCCCGGGCGTACCAGCCGCTACGCGCTGGCCGGCGAGTTCGAGGACACGGTGGAGTGGTCGTATCCCTCGATCGTGCGCCACTACCGCGCGATGACCGCGCTGGTCGGGGCGCGCGGCAAGGCCGACCCCGACATCGAGGTCCGCTACGCCAGCACCGTGCGCGGCTGGGAAAACACGATGAAGAACTACCAGGGGCAGCTCGAGGGCTTCGCCCGGATCGATGCGCTCGCGCGCAAGCGTGCCGAGGAGGAGGCCGTGCTGGCGTGGCTGGCCGGGCAGGGCGAGGCGGGCGAGGCCGCGCTCGAGGCGCACCGCCGGCTGCTGGCCCTGGACGATGCCGAACGCGCCACCCGCGAGCGCGACCTGGTGCTGCGGATGCTCAACGGCACGGGCGCGCTGTCGGCGGCGACCTCACTCTACCGCCTGGCGATCGAGCGCGAGAAGCCCGACGCCGAACGCGAGCAGGGCTACCAGGAACGCGACCTGCCCACGATCGAGGGCGGCCTGCGGCAGATGGAGCGCCGCTACGTGGCCGAGATGGACCGCGAACTGCAGCGCTACTGGCTGGCCGAATACCTGAAGCTGCCGCCCGGGCAGCGCCTGCCGGCGCTCGACGCGTGGCTGGGCGGCGACGACGCCGCCGCGATCGAGGCCGCCCTGGAGAGACTGTCCAGGACCCGCATCGGCGACACCGCGGTGCGCATGGCCTGGTTCGAAGCCGGGCGCAAGGAGCTCGAGGGCAACCGCGATCCGGCGCTCGCCTATGCGGTGGCGCTGATGCCGACCCTGCTCGAACTCGAGCAGGAGCGCAAGGCGCGGGCCGGCGAGCGGCTCGCGGCGCGTCCGGTCTACCTGCAGGCGCTGGCGGACTACCGCCGCAGCCAGGGCGGCCACGTGTACCCGGATGCGAACTCCTCGCTGCGGATCACCTTCGGCAAGGTGGTGCCGTACATCGGGCTCGACGGCACCCGGCACCAGGCCTTCACCCGGCTGGAGGAAGTGGCCGCCAAAGCCACCGGCGAGGCGCCGTTCGACGCACCACAGGCGCTGCTCGACGCGGTGGCCGAGGGCCGCCATGGCGGACTGGCCGATCGCCGGCTGCGCAGCGTGCCGGTGAATTTCCTGTCCGACCTCGACGTGACCGGCGGCAACTCCGGCTCGCCGGTGCTCGACGCGCAGGGGCGCCTGGTGGGGCTGCTGTTCGACATGAACTGGGAGGCGGTGGTGTCGAACTGGGTCTTCGACGCGGAGATGACCCGGACCATCTCGGTCGACCAGCGCTACATGCGCTGGATCATGCAGGAGGTGTACCCGGCCCCGCGCCTGCTGGAGGAGATGGGCGTCCCGGCCACGCGCTGAGCGCGGCCGCGCGGCAACGGGCGGGCGGCTTCGCTTAGACTATGCGCCGCGCGGGCGCCGGGGAGTGCCCGCATTCCTCCATATCCGGACCCGCTGCCGCATGAGAATCCTGCTTGCCCGCCACGGCGAGACGCCGTGGAATGCCGAAGGCCGTTACCAGGGACAGGAAGACATTCCGTTGTCGCCGGTGGGCGAGAAGCAGGCGCGGCTGCTGGGCGAACGGTTGCGCGACGTGCGCATCGACAAGGCAGTCAGTTCGCCCCTGACCCGCGCCTACCACACCGGGCAGCTGGCGCTGGGCGAGGCGCGCGCGCCGATGCTCACCACCGAGATGGGCTTCATGGAGATCGCCCACGGCACCTGGGAGGGCCTGCTCGCCAGCGAGATCGCCGAGCGCGATCCCGAGCTGCTGCGCGCCTGGCGCGAGGCTCCCGACACCGTGCAGATGCCCGGAGGCGAATCGCTCAAGCAGGTCCTGCGGCGCGCCTGGGAGGCGCTTGAGTGGTCGGTCGAGGGCCTCGGCGGCAACGACACGCTGCTGGTGGTCGCGCACGACGCGGTCAATCGCGTGATCCTGTGCCAGGTGCTGGGCATCCCGCTGTCGCGGCTCTGGTCCTTCCGCCAGGCGCCGACCACGCTCAACCTGCTGGAGGGAGACGACCTGTCGCGGCTGGAAGTGGTGCGGCTCAACGACTGCTCCCACCACACCGCGTTCTTCGGCGAGGCAGTGCACCGGGCGCTCTGATCCGCCGCGTCGTCGGCCTCCGGCGGATCCTCCGCCGTGGCGCGCCCCAGCTCCCGACCATGCCTGACACGCTTCCCGAGTGGCTCGCCTACATCGAGCGCCAGCACCCGCGGGCGATCGAGATGGGCCTCGACCGCGTGCGCGAGGTGGCCGCGCGCATGGGCCTGGGCCGGCCGGCGCGGCGCGTGGTCACCGTGGCCGGCACCAACGGCAAGGGCTCGACCGTGGCCTTCATCGAGGCGATCGCGCGTGCCGCCGGCCTGCGGGTGGGCGCGTACACCTCGCCGCACCTGCTCGACTACCGCGAGCGGGTGCGCATCGACGGCGCCGATGCCGGCGACGCGGCGCTGGCGCAGGCCCTCGCCGCGGTGGAGGCGGCGCGCAACGGCACGCCGCTGACCTACTTCGAGTTCGGCACCCTGGCCGCGCTGCGGTTGTTCGAACGTGCCGGCCTGGACCTGGCCCTCCTGGAAG
Organism: Luteimonas wenzhouensis; assembly: GCF_007859305.1. Classification (GTDB taxonomy): domain Bacteria; phylum Pseudomonadota; class Gammaproteobacteria; order Xanthomonadales; family Xanthomonadaceae; genus Luteimonas; species Luteimonas wenzhouensis. Next base: position 289,759 of record NZ_VOHE01000002.1, on the reverse strand, counting down.
TGGGGCTGGGCGGGCGCCTGGACGCGACCAACCTGGTCGATGCCGACGTGGCCGTGATCACTACCGTCGACCTCGACCACCAGGAGTGGCTGGGGCCGGACCGCGAGGCGATCGGACTGGAGAAGGCCGGGATCGTGCGGGCCTGGAAGCCGGTGGTCCTGGGCGAGGACGATCCGCCGGCCAGCGTGCTGCGACATGCCTATGCGCTCGGCGCCCCCGCGATCCGGGCCGGCAGCGACTTCTTCTTCGAGCCGCTTGCCGCCGGTGGCTGGCGCTGGCGCGAGCTGGGCCATGTGCTGGAACTGCCGTCGCCGGCGCTGGATGCCCCGGTGCAACTGCGCAACGCGGCGACCGCCATCGCCGCGCTGCACGCCCTGGATATCGAGCTTCCCGACGAGGCGGTGGCGCGCGGGGTGGCGGCCGCGCGGCTGCCCGGCCGGCTGCAGGCGTTGCGCCACCACGGCGTGGAGGTGCGCGTCGACGTCGGCCACAACCCCCAGGCCGCGCGCGAGGTGGCGGCATGGCTGCGGGCCAACCGCGTGCCCGGTCGCGTCCACGTCCTGTACGCGCCGCTGGCCGACAAGGACGTCGCGGGGGTCGTCCAGGCCCTGGCCGGGGAAGTCGACCAGTGGTGGCTGGCGGGGACGCCCGGCGCGGGCGCGCGGGGGCTCGCGGTGGCCGACCTGGCCGCGCGCCTGCACGATCGGGCCGTCGCGCGGGGGGCACGCTTCGACGATCCGGGCGTGGCGCTGGACGCGGTGCTCGCGGCGGCCGTCGCCGGCGACCGCGTGCTGGTGTTCGGCTCGTTCCATGCCGCGGAGCTGGCGTTGCGACGGCTGCGCGGCGCGGATTCAGAAGCCGGCGGCGGCCGCGGCGTATAATCCCCCTGCCGCCGCCTCGCCGAACCTGGTCGGAACCTTGATGGATGCCGGACTGAAACAGCGCCTGATCGGTGCCGCCGTGCTGGTCGCGCTGGCCGTGATCTTCCTGCCGATGCTGGTCAAGGGCCCGGCCCCGGACAGCGGGGTGTCCGACCTGTCGATGCGCGTGCCCGACGCGCCGCAGGAGGGCTACCGCACCGTCGACCTGCCGCTCGTGGTGCCGCCCGAGGCGCCGGCCGAAGGCGTGCTGCCGATGCACGAACCGCTCTCCGGCGACGGGCTGCCGCTGGTCGATACCGCGACCGCCCCGCCCGAGGGCGACGTGGCGGCGGAGGACGCGAACGAGGATGCCGCCGACCTGGCCGCGCCTCCCGCCAGCGACCCGCCCCCGTCGGCCGTGGCCAGGCCCGCCCCCGCTCCAGCGGCCGCGGCGCAGGAGCGCGCGCCAGCCGCGGACATGCGCCTGCCGCCCACCACGGCCGGCGGCGACTACGCGGTCCACTTCGGCGCCTTCGCCAGCGAGCGCGATGCGCGCCTGATCGTGCGCCAGCTCGGCGAGGCGGGCCTTTCCGCCTATGCCGAGCCCTTCACCCTCAACGGGCGTCCCGCGCATCGCGTGCGCCTGGGGCCCTACGCGTCGCGCGAAGCCGCGGAGGTGGTGCGGGTGCGCGCCGCCCAGGTCCGTGACGACGTCAGCCCGCGGGTGGTGGTGCTCGATGCCGGGGCGCCTGTCGCCCAGGTGCCGGCCCGCGAATCGGCGGCCGCGCCCGCTCCGCCGGCCGCGCAGGCGACGCCCGCGGCGGCCGCCAGCGGGGTCGGGTTCGCGGTGCAGGTCGGCGCCTTCGGCAACGCGGCCGAGGCCAACCGCCTGCGCGACCGCCTGCGCGGCCTGGGCTTCGCTGCGTTCACCGATACCGTGGACACCGACCGCGGTCGCCTCACCCGGGTCAAGGCCGGGCCGGTGCCCAGCCGCGAGGAGGCGGAGCGGCTGAAGGCGCAGCTGCAGGCCAGGGCCGGGCTCGCCGACGGGCTGGTCCGCCCGCATCCTTGAGCGTCCGCCAGCCCCATCCCCGATTCGCAGTCCCGCAGGACATCCAACCGGAACCCCAGCCATGTGCGGCATCATCGGCATCGTCGCCACCACCGAGGTCGCGACCGCGCTCTACGACGGGCTGACCGTGCTCCAGCACCGCGGCCAGGACGCGGCGGGCATCGCCACCGCCAACGGCACCCAGCTGCGGGTGCACAAGGGCAACGGCCTGGTCCGCGACGTGTTCGACGCCCGGGCGATGCGGCTGCTGCAGGGCAGGGTGGGCATCGGCCACTGCCGCTATCCCACCGCCGGCAGCGAGGGCAGCGACGAGGCACAGCCGTTCTACGTCAATTCGCCCTACGGCATCGCGCTGGCGCACAACGGCAACCTGGTCAACACCGACACCCTGCGTCGCGAGGTATTCGAGCAGGACCGGCGCAACATCAACACCCAGTCCGACTCGGAAGTGCTGCTCAACGTGTTCGCGCACGAGCTCGACAAGAGTCCCACGCTCACGCCCGAGGCGGCGTTCCGCGCGGTCGAGGGCGTGAACCGGCGCGCGCGGGGGGGCTATGCCGCGGTGGCGACGGTACTGGGCCTGGGCCTGGTGGCGTTCCGCGATCCGCACGGCATCCGCCCGCTGGTGCTGGGCAAGCGCGGGACCGAGGCCGGAGACGAGTACGCGATCGCCTCGGAGTCGGTTGCGTTGGACATCCTCGGCTTCGAGCGGGTGCGCGACATCGCGCCGGGCGAGGGCGTGGTGGTGACCTCGCGCGGGGAGCTGCATACCCGCCAGTGCGCCGAACCGGGGACGCACGCGCCGTGCATCTTCGAGTACGTGTACTTCGCGCGCCCGGACTCGATGATCGAGAACATCTCGGTGCACAAGGCGCGCATGCGCATGGGCGTGACCCTGGGCGAGAAGATCCTGCGCCTGCGGCCGGACCACGACATCGACACCGTGATCCCGATCCCCGACACCTCGCGCGACGCCGCGCTGGAACTGGCCAACGTGCTCGGGGTGAAATACCGCGAGGGCTTCATCAAGAACCGCTACGTCGGCCGCACCTTCATCATGCCGGGGCAGGGAGAGCGGGTGAAGTCGGTCAAGCGCAAGCTCAACCCGATCCCGCTGGAGTTCCGCAACCGCGTGGTGCTGCTGGTCGACGATTCGATCGTGCGCGGCACCACCTCGCAGCAGATCGTGCAGATGGCGCGCGATGCCGGGGCGCGCAAGGTGTACCTGGCCTCGGCCGCGCCGCCGGTGCGCCACCCGAACATCTACGGCATCGACATGCCCACGCCCGAGGAGCTGATCGCGCACGGCCGCAGCGAGGAAGAGATCGAGCGCATGATCGGCTGCGACTGGCTGGTGTACCAGGACCTGGCAGACCTGGAGAGCGCGGTTGCCGGGCCGAAGTTCGCCGGCATGAAGTTCGACAGCTCCTGCTTCAGCGGCGAGTACGTGACCGGGGTCGACCCGGGCTACTTCGAGGGCCTGCGCCAGCTGCGCTCGGACGACGCCAAGCGACAGCGCCGGCTCGCGCTCTGAGCGCCGGACCGATGCCGACCCTGTTCGAGGCCGCGCGCGAGTGCCTGGACGCGGCGGCGGTGGACGACAAGATCGCGCGCACCCGCCGCCACGCCGCGGCCTTCGCCCGCGGCGAACTGGCGGTGCCCGGGGACGCCCCGCCGCCGGCGCCGATCCGCATGCCCGGCAGGCCGCCACGGCCGCGCCTGGTGCACCCGCGCGAGCTGCCGCGCCGCGGCCTGGGCAGCGACCACGGCCGCGCCGCCTTCATCCACGCGATCGCCCACATCGAACTCAATGCGGTGGACCTGGCCTGGGATGCGGCCTACCGCTTCCGCGGCCTGCCCCCGGACTACTACGCGGACTGGGTGCGGATCGCCGACGACGAGGCCCGCCACTTCCTGATGCTGCGCGAGCGACTGCGCGCGCTCGGCCACGACTACGGCGACTTCGACGCCCACAACGGGCTGTGGGAGATGTGCGAGAAGACCGCGCACGACGGCCTGGCGCGCATGGCCCTGGTGCCGCGGGTGCTGGAAGCCCGCGGGCTGGACGTGACCCCGGGGATGATCGCGAAGCTGCGTTCGCTCGGCGACGATGCGACCGCCGGCGTGCTGGAGGTGATCCTGCGCGAGGAGGTGGCGCACGTGGCCGCCGGCAGCCGCTGGTTCCGCTGGTTCTGCGAACGGCGCGGCATCGAGCCCGAGCCGAAGTTCCGTGAGCTGCTGGCCGAGTACGCGCGCGCGGTGCTGCATGGCCCGTTCAACGTCGAGGCGCGCAGCGCCGCCGGCTTCAGCGAGGAGGAACTGGCCGCGCTGCAGCAGGCCGCGCACCAGGCCTAGCCATCTCGTCCGGGGACGTGCCATCGTTCCGGATGCCGGGCCCAAGCCCTCGCCGCCTGTGGGAGCGGCTTCAGCCGCGACCTTCGCCCGGCCGGCAAGGCATCCCGATCGGGTCGACACCAGGCATCGTGGCTGAAGCCGCTCCTACAGGGCGAGGGGAAGGGTTTGCAGGTCGTAATGGCCGTCTGCCACGCGCAGGACCGAGCCCTGCGTGTACCAGTCGCCCAGGACGATGCGCCGGCACTGGCGACCGCCGGCCGTCAGGCGATGGATCGCCGGCCGGTGGGTATGGCCGTGGATCATCGTGTCCACGCCGTAGCGGGCGAACACCTCGTCGACGGCGGCTGCGGCGACGTCGGTGATGGTCTCCATCGTGCCGGCCTGCTGCAGCTCGCCCTGCCGCGCCTGGCTGGCCGCGCGCGCCTGGGCGGCGAACGCGAGCCGCGCCTGCAGCGGCTGGGCGAGGAACTGCGCCTGCCAGGCCGGATCGCGGGTCTGGGCGCGGAAAGCCTGGTAGGCGTGGTCGTCGGTGCACAGCAGGTCGCCATGGCTGACCAGGACCGGCGCGCCGCCGAGCACGATGACCGCGGGGTCGGGCAGGATGGCGAAGCCCGCACGCGCGGCATAGGCGGCGCCGACCAGGAAGTCGCGGTTGCCGCGCTGGAAGTACACCGGCGCGCCCGCATCGGCCACGCCGTGCAGGGCCTGGGCCACGGCGCGGCCGGCGTCGGAGGGATCATCGTCGCCGACCCAGGCTTCGAACAGGTCGCCGAGGATGTACAGCGCGTCGGCCGTGCGCGCCTCGGTGGCGAGGAAGCGCAGGAAGTGCGCGGTGATCTCCGGACGCGTCGCATCCAGGTGCAGGTCGGAGACGAACAGGGTGGCCATGCGTGGATTGTAGTGGCTGGGGCGAGGCGCGTTCGGGCGCCGCGGCCGTGGCCATCGAAGTTGTCCACGGACGCTGTGGACAAGCCTGTGGAGGCGCACTGGATTTGGCCCCCGGGCACCGCGTGGCAGCGCGGTCGGGCCTGGTTTGTCGGTTTCCTCGCCAACGCGGCCGCGGTCACCGGCCGGGCCGGAGCGGGGCGCGCCGGGCAGGGGTAAAATGCCGTGCTCCTTCCGATGGTCCTGCCATGTCCTGTCGTACCCGCTTCGCCCCCAGTCCCACCGGCTACCTGCACATCGGTGGCGCGCGCACCGCGCTGTACTGCTGGCTGGAGGCGCGCCACCGCGGCGGCCAGTTCATCCTGCGGATCGAGGACACCGACCGCGAGCGCAGCACCCAGGCCGCGATCGACGCGATCCTCGAGGCGATGGACTGGCTGGGGCTGGACTACGACGAAGGCCCGATCTTCCAGACCCAGCGCCTGGACCGCTACCGCGAGGTCGCCGAACGGCTGGTGGCCGAGGGCAAGGCCTACTACGCCTACGAGAGCAAGGAAGAACTCGACGCGATGCGCGAGGCGGCGATGGCGCGCGGCGAGAAGCCGCGCTACAACGGCGCGTACCGCGACCGCAACGAACCCAGGCGGGACGATCCGAACCGGGTGATCCGGTTCAAGAACCCGCAGGGCGGCGTGGTGGCCTGGGACGACAAGGTCAAGGGCCGGATCGAGATCGCCAACAGCGAACTCGACGACCTTGTGATCCTGCGCGCCGACGGCTACGCCACCTACAACTTCGCGGTGGTCGTCGACGACATGGACATGCGCATCACCGACGTGGTGCGCGGCGACGACCACGTCAACAACACCCCGCGCCAGATCAACCTCTATCGCGCGCTGGGCGCGCCGGTGCCCGACTTCGCGCACCTGCCGATGATCCTCGACGAGCACGGCGCCAAGCTCAGCAAGCGCACCGGCGCGGCCGACGTCATGCAATACCGCGACGCCGGCTACCTGCCGCACGCGCTGCTCAACTACCTGGTGCGCCTGGGCTGGTCGCACGGCGACCAGGAGATCTTCTCGATCGAGGAGATGCAGCGCCTGTTCGAGCTCAAGGACGTCAACGCCAAGGCGGCGCGCCTGGATCCGGCCAAGCTCGGCTGGCTCAACCAGCAGTACCTGAAGAACGACGACCCGGCCGACGTTGCCCGGCACCTGGAGTGGCACCTGCGCCAGTGCGGCTACGACCTCGCCACCGGGCCGGCTCCGGCCGACATCGTGGTCGCGCTGCGCGAGCGCGTGCAGACCCTGCGCGACATGGCCGAGCGCGCCGCGGTCTGGTTCCGCCCGCTCGAGCACTATGACGAAGCGGCGGTGGCCAAGCACCTCAAGGCGGGTGCGGATGCGCCGCTGAAGGAGGCGCGTGCACGACTGGAAGCGCTGCCCGAGTGGACCGTGGAGGCGATCGCCGCCGCGCTGCAGGCCACGGCCGAGGCCCTGGGCCTGGGCATGGGCAAGGTGGCGCAGCCGATGCGGGTGGCGATCACCGGCACCCAGGTCAGCCCCGACATCGCCCACACCGTGTACCTGGCCGGACGCGCACAGGCGCTGCAGCGCATCGACGCCGCGATCGCGCGGGTGCCCGCCGGTTGAGAAAGCGCGGGCGCGGGGCCATCATCGGGGCATGGGCAAGCACGCGCACACGCACGCTTCGGCGTGCATCGCCCCCGGCCACCATGTACACGACGCGGGCGGCTTCGTGCGCGCCGTCGAGCGCGCCTGCCAGGAGCGCGGGCTGCGCCTGACCCCGATCCGGGCGCGGGTGCTGCGCCTGGTCGCCGAGGCGGGGCGCCCGGTGAAGGCGTACGACCTGCTCGACCAGGTGCGCGCCGGCAAGGGCGTGGGCGCCGACGCGCCACCCACGGTGTACCGCGCGCTGGACTTCCTGCTGGCCAACGGCTTCATCCACAAGCTGCAGTCGGTCAACGCCTTCGTCGCCTGCCACCACCCCGACAGCGCGCAACACTCGGTGCCGTTCCTGATCTGCAACCGCTGCCATGGCGCGGTGGAACTCGAGGACGCCGACGTGGTCGCCGCCCTCGATGCGCGTGCCCGCGCGCTCGGCTTCGTGCCACAGGCGCAGACGCTGGAAGTGCACGGCCTGTGCGCGGAGTGCGCGGACGCCGGCCGCGACGGGGACGGCGCGGCCTGACGCATGCACGGCGCCGGCGCGCGGCGCCGGTGGCGGGTTCTCAGAAGAAGAAGCGGATCCCGGCGGCCACGCTGCGCCCCGGCAGCGGCGCGAGGTCGCGCAGGAACGACGTGTGCGGACGCGCCTCGCGGTCAAGCAGGTTGCTGGCGTCGAAAAACACTTCCAGCGCACTGCCGTCCGCGGTATCCAGGTGCCAGGCCAGGTTGGCGTTGACCAGCAGGTAGCCGGGCGTGGGTGCCTCGTGCGCGGCCACGCGTCCCTGGCGGGCGTGGTGGATCGCGCCGATGCCGGCACGCCAGGCCCCCGCTTCCCAGCGCAGTTCGGCGCCGGTGCGCCGGGGGGCAAGCCTGGGCAGGTTGCCGTCCAGCGCCAGCTGCGCGACATGGTGGTGGACGTGGTCGCCGTGGGGCACTTCGAACGCGACCTCGCGCGTGCCGTCGCCGTCGAGCCGGCCGCGGACCGCGTCGGCGAACGTGCGCAGCGTCCAGAGCCCGTGCGCGCCGTCATGCACGGTCCACTGCAGGTCGATCTCGCCGCCGGTGAAGCGGGCATCGGCCTGGTGCCAGATCCGTACCGGCGTGCCGCCGTCCTCCACCCCGGTGTCGGCCAGGTGGATGAAATCGCGATAGTCGATCGCGTACAGCGATGCGCCCACGCGCACGCGTCCGTGGTGCCAGTGCACGCCGGCCTCGATGCGGTTGGCGGTCTCGGGACGCAGGGCCGGGTCGCCGAACTCCCAGCTGCGCGTGGCCACGTGCAGGCCGTGGGAATACAGCTCCTCGGCGGTCGGTGAGCGCTGCGCGCGGTCGAGGCCGAACGACAGGTGCAGGTCCTCGCCGAAGTGCCAGCGCGCCGCCGCCGAGAGGCTGGTCGCGCCGAAGCTGCGCGAGGGTCCCGCCGCCCCGGCCTGGTCGATGTCGATGCGGTTGCGGTCGTGGCGGGCGCCCAGTTCCAGTTCCAGCCCGTCGAAGCGACGGCTGCCGATCCAGAACAGTCCCACGTCGCGCGAATCCGATCCGGGGACGAAGGCCTCCTCGCCTTCGGCGTGGAAGTCGCGCTGCCAGGCCTGCAGGCCGAAGGCGCCGTGCCAGCCGGCCCAGGGGCGGTGCGCCAGCTCGACCCGCAGCTCGGTGCTGTCGTTGTCGAACACGCTGCCCACCGCGCCACCTTCGTACTCGGTGTGGGTGTAGGTGGTGCGCGCCAGCTTCACCCGCAGGGTTTCGAACGCGCCCAGGTCGTCGAGGCCGCCGCGTACTTCCTGGCGGCGCTGGTCCATGACGATGTGCACCTCGCCGTGGGCGTCGCCGTCGTGGCCGACGGTGTCGTCGTGCTCGTGTCCGTGTTCGTGGTCATGGTCATGCCCATGCCCATGCCCATGCCCATGCCCGTGTCCCTGGCCGTCGCCGGCATGGGCGTGGCCGGGCACGCCGTAGCGGCTGGCGTACAGGCTGGCGCCGGCGCCGATGAATCCGCGGTCGCCCACCCAGGACAGGCCGAGCGCGGCGCTGTCGGTGCGCACGAAGCTGTTGGCCAGGCGGCCACGCACGGCGTGCCCATCGGCATCATCGTCACCGTCCGCATGCCCGTGTTCGTGCGCGCGCAGGGCCGCGCTCTGGGCATGGCCGGGAATGCGGTAGTCGCCGGTTTCACGGTGCAACGCATCGAGGTGGAACACCAGCCGCCCGGACGACGAGGTGCCGTCCAGGCGCATCAGTCCCGTGCGTTCGTCGTTGCCGCTGGCCGCGCGCAGCTCGGCGCGGCCCTGCAGCGGTTCGGCCGTCGCCTGCTCGGGTACCCGGCCATCGACCACGTTCACCGCGCCGCCGATCGCGCCGCTGCCGTAGAGCAGGGTGGACGGCCCCTTGAGCACTTCCACCTGGTCGGCGAGGAACGGTTCGATCGCCACCGCATGGTCGACGCTCACCGTCGACACGTCGCCCGAGGCGAGGCCGTCGTTGAGCACCTGCACGCGCGCGCCATCGAGTCCGCGGATCACCGGCCGGCCCACGCCAGGGCCGAAGTACGAGGACTGCACGCCCGGCAGGCGGCTCACCGTTTCGCCGAGGCTGACCGCGCGGACCTCGTCCAGGCGGCTGCCGGCCAGCACTTCGACCGGACGGGCCAGGTCCTCGGCGGTGCGGGGCAGCGGATTGGCACGCACCACCACCTCGTCCAGGTCCTTGACCTCGGCATGGCGGGGGTCGTCGTGGCTGGCGGCGGCGGTGGACAGGGCGAGCAGGATCGCGGTGGCGAGGGGGCGCATCGACGGGCGGTCAGGCATGGGGAGGGGATGGTGGCAAGAAAAGTGATGTTATATTATTACGATCCGGGTCGTGGACCGCTGTCAACCAACCTTCGTCATGCCCCCCACCCACCACCATCGCTGGCTGGACCGGTTCGGCGCCGCGGGCTCGCTGGCCTGCGCGCTCCATTGCGCCCTGCTGCCGCTGCTGATCGCGGCATTGCCTTCGCTCGGCCTGGCCATCTGGCTGAGCGACGGCGTGGAACTGGGCTTCGTGGTGTTCGCCACCCTGCTGGGCGGGTTCAGCCTGCTCTGGGGATACCGTCGCCATCGCGCCCTGCGTGCGCTGGGCCTGCTGCTGCCCGGCCTGGCGGTGCTGTGGGCCGCGGTCCTCTATGCCCCCCTGCACGAGACCGTGGTGCCGCACGCGGTGGCGATGACCTTCGGCGGCACCCTGGTGGGGCTCGGGCACCTGGTGAACCTGCGCCTGAACCACGGCCACGTCCACGACGCCAGCTGCACGCACTGAAGGCTGGCACGGCGGGGCGGCAGGCGGCCGCATGGTAGAATCCGCCACCTCGCGCCACCGCGCGGCGGCCCCACGGGCCGGACATCTTTCCGCCGATTTTTCAAGGATCCAGGAGCAAGACGATGGGCAAGGGCGACCGCAAGACGGCCAAGGGCAAGCGCTACATCTCCAGTTACGGCAATGCGCGTCCGAAGGTCGTGGCCAAGGCCAGCGGCAGCGCCGCCGCGCCGGTGGCCAAGGCTGCCAAGGCGTCGGCCAAGGCGCCCGCCCGCAAGGCGGTCAAGAAGGTGGTGGCGAAGGCCGACTGAGCCGGCGCCCCCGCCGCAAGGCCGATCCGGAAGCCCCGCCACGCGGGGCTTCCGTTCTTCGTGGAGCCGGCTGCGGCGCCGGCGGCCTCAGCAGAGCCGTTGCCCGCCCGCGTGCACCGAGCGCACCAGGTTGCCGCCGAGCCAGTACGCCAGTTCGGCTGGATGCGACACATCCCAGTGCACGAAGTCGGCGCGCAGCCCGGGCCGCAGGATGCCGCGATCGTGCAGGCCCAGGGCGCGTGCGGCGTGCACGGTGGCGCCGCGCAGCGCCTCCTCCGGCGTGAGCCGGAAATGCGTGCAGGCCAGCTGCATCGCCTGGCGCAGCGACAGCAGCGGCGAGGTACCCGGGTTGCAATCGGTGGCCACCGCCATCGGCACGCCCTGGGCGCGGAACTCCGCCAGCGGCGGAAGGCGCGTCTCGCCCAGCACGTGGAACGCCCCGGGCAGCAGCACCGCTACCGTGCCGGCACGGGCCATGGCGGCCACGCCCGCGGACGAGGTGTACTCGACGTGGTCGGCCGACAGCCCCCCGTATTCGGCCACCAGCGCCGCGCCGCCGCCGTCGCTGAGCTGGTCGGCGTGCAGCTTCACCGGGAGGCCGAGCGCGCGCGCGGCCTCGAACACGCGGCGGGTCTGCGCGGGGGTGAAGCCGATGCGTTCGGCGAAGGCGTCCACTGCGTCGACCAGGCCTTCGCCATGCAACCGCGGCAGCCATTGGCACACGGCGTCGATGTAGGCCTCGGCGCGCCCGGCGAATTCCGGCGGCACGGCGTGGGCGCCGAGGAAGGTGGTGCGCACGTCCACGCCCAGGGACTGTCCGATGCGGCGCGCCACGCGCAGCATCCTGCGCTCGCCGTCGAGGTCCAGGCCGTAGCCGGACTTGATTTCCAGCGTGGTCGCGCCGTCGGCCAGCAGCGCCCGGGCCCGCGGCAGCGACTGCGCGAACAGCGATTCCTCGTCGGCCGCGCGGGTCGCGCGCACGGTCGAGACGATGCCGCCGCCGCTGCGCGCGATCTCCTCGTAGCTCGCGCCCTGCAGCCGCTGTTCGAACTCCGCGGCGCGATGGCCGCCGAACACCAGGTGGGTGTGGCAGTCGACGAGGCCGGGCGTGATCCAGCCGCCACCGGCCTCGACCACGGCGTCGGCCAGGCGCTCGGGTTCGCCCGGCAGGTCGGCGCGGCGTCCGGCGAACACGATCCGGCCGTCGCGCCAGCCCAACGCGCCATCCTCGATCGCGCCCCAGCCCGCATCGCCCTCCAGCGTGGCCAGGCTGGCGCCGACCACCAGGCCGTCCCAGAGCTCAGGCATCGGGGCCTCCGGCGCAGGCGTCCGCCGGCGCCACCGCGACGACGGGCAGGGCCGGTTCCGCGACCGCGGAGGTTTCGAGCATGGCGGCACCCGATGATTGGGACATCCCGGCAAGGTAGCCTAACCCGCCCATGTCCGCACCGGTCCGGTCCATGCACACGCACACGCCCATCGTCCAGCGCAGCGCCGCGGGCTGGCAGCTGCCCGGCATCGCCAACCTGCATTCGCATGCGTTCCAGCGCGCCATGGCCGGCCTGGCCGAGCGCCAGACCGACCGTTCGGATTCGTTCTGGACCTGGCGCGAGACGATGTACCGGATGGCGGCGCGCTTCGATCCGGACTCGCTGCACGCGGTGGCCTCGCAGCTGTACGTGGAAATGCTGGAGGCCGGGTATACCAGCGTCTGCGAGTTCCACTACCTGCACCATGCGCCGGACGGCCGCCCCTACGGCACGCCGACCGCGATGTCCGATGCGCTGGTCGCCGCTGCGGGCGACACCGGCATCCGCCTGACCCTGCTGCCGGTGCTGTACATGACCGGCGGCTTCGACGGACGCCCGCTGGGCGAGCGCCAGAAGCGCTTCGGGCACGACGTCGATGGCTACCTGCGCCTGTTCGAGGCGCTGTACGCGCGGCGCGGCGGGATGCTGCGGGTGGGGTGCGCCCTGCACAGCCTGCGCGCGGTGCCGGAAGCGGCGATGCGCGAGGTGCTGGCCGCACTGCCGCACGACGTGCCGATCCACATCCACGTTGCCGAGCAGATCGGCGAGGTCCAGGACTGCCTGGCGATGCGCGACCTGCGCCCGGTGGAATGGCTGCTGCGCAACGCCCCGGTCGATGCGCGCTGGACCCTGGTCCACGCCACCCACCTCAACGATGGCGAGGTGCGCGACATCGCCCGCTCGGGAGCGACGGTGGCGATCTGCCCGACCACCGAGGCCAACCTCGGCGACGGGCTGTTCCGGCTGCGTGACTACCTCGATGCGGGTGGCGCCTGGGGCATCGGCTCGGATTCCCACGTGTCGGTGTCGCCGGTGGAGGAGCTGCGCTGGCTCGAGTACGGACAGCGGCTGGCGACGCGCCGGCGCAACATCGCGGTGGCCCCGGACTCGCCGGGCGTGGGCACCACCCTGCTGCGCGGGGTACTGGCCAGCCGCGCGCGGGCGACCGCGTTCGACCGGCTCGACGACGACCTGGTGGTGCTGGATCCCGGGGCGCCCGCGCTGGCCGCCGCGCAGGCCGGCGACGTGGCCGAGCGCTGGATCTTCGGCGGCAACGTGCCGCTGGTGCGCGAGGTGCACGTGGGCGGGCGGCAGGTGGTGGTGGACGGGATGCATCCGCGGCGCGACGGGATCGCCGCGCGCTACGCCGCGACGATGCAGTCGCTGCTGCAGGAGTGAGGGATGCCGGCCAGGCGCCGTTGGCGTGTCGCCGCCACCGATGCCGCCGCGCGCCGGTGCCGCGGCCCCGCCCGTGCGGCGGCGCGGCGAGGCAGGCCTGACCTGGATCAATGCAGCGCCCGCGCGCGGTGCGCGAACCTTCGCGTCGTTGCAATCCGGGGATGAACCGCATGGACGTCGACGTCGCGATCGTCGGGGCCGGCCCGGCCGGCCTGTGCTTCGCCCGTTCGCTCGAGGGCAGCGGGCTGTCGCTGGCCGTGCTCGAGCGCCAGCCGCTGGACGCGATCGCGCAGCCGGCCTTCGACGGCCGCGAGATCGCGCTCACCCACGCCTCGCGCGCGATCCTGGAACGGCTGGGGCTATGGCAGCGCTTCGATCCGGACGAGGTATCGGTGCTGCGCGACGCGCGGGTGAGCAATGGCGAGGCCGTCTGCGGACTGCAGATCAGCGCGGACGATGGGCGCAGCGGACAGCTCGGCTGGCTGGTGCCCAACCACCTGATCCGCCAGGCCGCGTACGACCTGGTGGCGGCCCAGCCGGGCGTGCAGCTGCTCGCCGGGCGGGGCGTGGCCGGGGTGGCGCGCGAGGCCGGCGGCGTGGCGCTCACGCTCGAGGATGGCGGCACCTTGCATGCGCGCCTGCTGGTCGCCGCCGACAGCCGCTTCTCCCAGGTGCGGCGGACGCTGGGCATCGGCGCGCGCTCGCGCGACCACGGCAGGCAGATGCTTGTGACCCGGGTGGGGATCGAACGCCCCCACGGGCACGTGGCCTGGGAGTGGTTCGGCTATGGCCAGACGCTCGCGCTGCTGCCGCTCAACGGCCAGCGCGCTTCCGTGGTGCTGACCCTGCCGCCGGCCGACATGGCGCGGGTCGTGGCGATGGACGACGCCGCGTTCGGCGCGGAGCTGGAGCGGCGTTTCCGCGGGCAGGTCGGCGCGATCCAGGCGTCGGGCACGCGCCACGTGTATCCGCTGGTATCGGTGTTTGCCGACCGCTTCGCCGTCCCCGGCGCGGCGCTGGTCGGCGATGCCGCGGTGGGCATGCATCCGGTGACCGCGCATGGCTTCAACCTCGGCCTGCAGGGACAGGCGACGCTGGCCGAAGAAGTGTTGCGGGCCCATCGCCAGGGCGTGGGCATCGGCGCCATGGAAGTACTGGCGCGCTACGACCGCCGGCACCGCGCGGCCGCCTGGCCGATGTATGCCGGCACCCGCCTGGTGGTGCGGCTGTACACCGACGACCGCACGCGCATGCGCGGCCTGCGCACGGCGATCCTGCGCACGGCCAACCGGCTGCCGCCCCTGCGCAGGGTGATCGCGGGACGGCTCACCCAGGCAGTGTAGGCGGCCCGCGGCGCCGGCTGCGCCTCAGGCGACCGCCAGCGGGAACAGGTCGAATGTGTCGGGCAACGCGCCTTCGAGCTTGAGCAGGTACTGCTTGGCCGGCAGTCCGCCGCCGAAGCCGGTCAACGAGCCGTCGGCGCCGATGACGCGGTGGCACGGCAGCACGATCGGCAGCGGATTGCGCCCGTTGGCGGCGCCGACCGCGCGCACCGCCATGGGCCGGCCGACGCGCGCGGCCAGTTCGGCGTAGCTGATGGTCGCGCCGTACGGGATCAAGGCCAGCGCGTGCCAGACCTCGCGCTGGAACGCCGTGCCCCGGGGCGCCAGTGGCAGGTCGAATACGCGCCTGCGTCCGGCGAAGTATTCCTCCAGCTGCTGGCGCGCGCGCCGCAACAGCGGGCTGTCGCCTTCGCGCCAGTCGTCGCCGCGACGCACGCGATGGCGGTTGCGCCGGAATTCGATCGCGTGCAGGGCGGTGTCTCCGGCGGCGATGAAGAGCGGGCCGAGCGGGCTGTCGAGGGTGGTGGTGAGGACGGTCACGCGGTTTTCCTCCTGGTCGGGGGCGCACGTCGCGATGGCGGCTGCGCGGGGGCGAGGGCGGCTTCGCGCCAGGCATGGACGACGGCGTAGGCGCGCCATGGCCGCCATCCCTCCGCGCGCCCTTCGAGCGCGGCGGCGCGCGCGGCCGGGGAGGCTGGACAGTCTTCGTCGGTGAGCAGCTGCCGCTGCAGCACGAGGTCACCGGCCGGGAACGCATCCGGATGGCCGAGCGCGCGCAGGGCGATGTAGTGCGCGGTCCAGGGGCCGATGCCGGGCAGGGAGGTCCAGCGTTCGACGAAGTCCTCCAGCGTGCGCGCGGCGCTGAAGTCGACCCGGCCGTCGAGCAGGGCGCGTGCGATCGCGTGGATCGTGCGTGCGCGCGCCTCGGGCACGCCGAGGCCCGACAGGTCCGCTGTGGCGATCTGCGCCGGCTCCGGGAACAGGCATTGCAGGCCGGAGCCCGCCAGCCCCGGCGGCAACGGCGTCCCGTGGAGGCGGGCCAGGCGCGCGACGAGGGTACGCGCGGCGGCCACGCTCACCTGCTGGCCGAGCACCGCGCGTACCGCGGTCTCGAACCCGTCCCAGCCGCCTGGCAGGCGCAGGGCCGGGCGCCGGCGCAGCAGCGGCCGCAATGCCGCGTCGCGCGAGAGCACGGCGCCGATCGCCTGGGGATCGGCGTCGAGGTCGAACATGCGCCGCACCCGCTCCACCGTCGCCAGCATCCGCGACGGTGGGCAGCCGTGCAGTTCCAGCTTCAGCGCGTGGCCATCGTCGCCTGCGCGGCGTGGCCAGCGGCTGACCCGGAACCAGCCGGTGCCGCCCGCGTCGGCGAAGGCCCGGGCGTAGGCCTCGTCGTCGACGCGCTCGACCCCGGGCAGGGCGCGCTGGCGCAGAAAGTCGAGGGTGGCGGCGAAGTCGTACGGCGGGCGGTAGTTCAGGCGCAGGGTCACGACCTCGCCGTCGCCGGCTTCCGGCCGCCGCCGCAGTTCGCGCGGCGCCATCCCGTAGGCCTGGCGGAAGCAGGCGTTGAAGCGACGCAGGCTGCCGAAGCCGGCCGCCATCGCCACCCGGGTCACCGGCAGGGGGGTCTGGGTGAGCAGCTGGCGCGCGAACAGCAGGCGGCGGGTGCCGTGCACGCCGATCGGCGGCGCGCCGAGGCGTTCGCGGAACAGCCGTCGCAACTGGCGTTCGCCCACGTGCACGCGTGCGGCCAGTGTCGCCAGCGGCGCATCGGCCAGCGCACCCTCGTCGATCAGCCGCAACGCGCGCGCCAGCACATCGTCGCCGCGGCGCCAGCTGCCGTCGGCCGGCGAGAGCTCGGGCCGGCAGCGCAGGCACGGCCGGAACCCGGCGGCCTCCGCGGCCGCGGCGCTGGCGAAGTAACGCACGTTGCGCGACCTGGCCGGCGGCGCCGGACAGGTGGGACGGCAGTAGATCCCGGTGGTGGCGACCGCGGTGAAGAACAGGCCGTCGAACCTGGCGTCGCGGCTCAGGCGCGCCTGTTCGCAGATGGACGGATCGGGCAGGCCAAGGGTCGGCATGGGGGCAGTCTAGCGCCGCCCCTGTCGCCGGACTCGCCGTTTCCGGACATCAATGCCCGGGCGTGCGTGCGGCCTCCGGGCGCAGCGCGGGCAGCAGCGCGGCGGGGTCGCCATCGTCCCCGACCGGCGGCAGGCCGAGCAGCCGCGCCAGCAGCGGATAGACGTCGACGTTGTCGACCGGCGGCAGGGTGAACCCGCGCCTGAACGATGGGCCGTGGGCGATGAAGATCGCGCGCATCGACGGTTCGGCCGGATCGAAGCCGTGCGAGCCGCGCCGGCCCGCGGGACGTCGCGCCAGGCGCTCGCGTGGCAGGGCGTCCCAGCCGGTGTCCATCTGGCACACGATCGGCGGCACGCGCGGATGCCGGCCGTACTGCCAGCGTGCGGGAAGTGCGTCCCGGCGCCAGCAGGTGTAGTGGTCGTGGCGGCCCAGCAGTTGGCGTTCGGCCGCCGCCTCGCGGCCCGGACGCGGGCGGAACCCGACCACCTGGCCATGGCTGATTTCGATCGCGTCCGCCGGGTCGACCATGTCCTCGACCGCCACCACCTGCCCGTCCGGCACCTCGGCCATGCCGTGGTCGGAGACCACGACGATATCGGTGCGCGCCGCCGCGCCGCTGCGCTCGAGCGCAGCGCGCAGGGCGCCGATCGCCGCGTCGACCTCGCGCATGGCCGCGCGCATCTGCGGCGAACCCGGCCCGTGCGCGTGGGCCGCGCCGTCGGGATGCTCGAAGTACAGCAGCGCCAGGCGCGGGCGGGTGGCCTCGGGCTCGGCGAGCCAACCGGCGACGGTCCGGACCCGCTCGTCGATCGGGCGGGAGGCATCGAACAGGTGCCAGCGCGTCGGGCGCACGCCCTGCACCGGCGCCTCGCTGCCGGGCCAAGCCAGCACGGCGGTGGGCATCCCGGCGCGTTCGGCGGTCACCCACAGCGGCTCGCCGCCCCACCAGCGGCCGTCGCCGACCGCATCGCGCAGCTGCAGGGTGAAGCGGCCCAGCGCCGGGTCATGCATGGTGTTGTGGACGATGCCGTGGCGGTCGGGGCGCAGGCCGGTGACGATCGTGTAGTGGTTGGGGAAGGTGAGCACCGGATAGGACGGCACCATCCACTGCGCGCGCACGCCTTCGCGCGCGAGCCGCTCCAGGTGCGGGGTGTCGCCGCGCGCCAGGTCGTCGGGGTGGACGCCGTCCAGCGACACCAGCAGCAGGCTGCGCGGCGCGGCGGCGGGGCGGGAAGAAGCGGGGGGGGACGAGGGGGTGGCGCAGGCGGCCAGGCTCAGCAGCCAGGCCAGCACGCACAGGTGCCGGAACATCTTCATCGGCCCATCATACGAGGCGACAATGACAGGCGATGGCCGCCCGGCGCCGCCGGCCAGGGCGGTCCGCGATGACGATGCCCTGAACCGGGGCGCCGCGGTCGCTTGATCCCGACGCGTCCGGGCCCATGTTGTAGCGTTGGCCATCCCCTGGCCGATCCCGGAGAGGTGTCGCATGACCATCCACCCCCGCCACTACGCCAGTCGCACCCTGCTCGCCGGCCTCGCCGCGGGGCTGCTGGTGCTTGCCCTGCCGGCCGTCGCCCTGGCGCAGGACGAAGAACCGGAAGAGGAGCGCAGGGCCGCGGTCCGCAAGGGCGATCCCGACGACCGCTTCTGCATCCGCGAGACCGGCTCGCGCATCGTCGCCACCCGCAACCGGGGCCGCAGCGACGAGCAGGAGTGCGTGAACGCCTCCGGCCGCGTTTACACCCGCGAGGACATCGAGAAGAGCGGCTCGGCCGACCTGCGCGACGCGCTGCGCCGGCTGGATCCGTCGATCCGCTGATCCCGCGGCCGTGCGCCGTGGCCGGCACGCCGCAGCGCGCGCCGGCAGCGGTGGCGCCGGTCCTGCCGCCCGTTCCACTGGCCCGCGGCGAAGCCCCGGCCTGGCGCGCGGCGGCCGGATGGCCCCGGCGCGCGACTCAGGCCTTGAGGCCGTCGAGCAGTCTCCCCAGCGAAGCCTTGTAGAACGCCTGGAAGCGGCGGTCGTCGTAGCTGAAGCGCCCGGCGCGGTAGAGCGCGACCAGGCCGTGCGAATGCGCCCAGAGCGTCATCGCGATGTCCCACGGGTCGCCCTCGCGCAGCACGCCGCGCGCCTGTGCGTCCACCACCGCGTCGTGGACCACGTTGAGCGTGGGCGAACGACGGGCGCGGAAGTCCTCCGGGAAGCGGCGGGCGTCGTCGCGTCGTACCGAGAACGCGTAGTCGAACAGGTGCGGATGCGCCAGCGCATAGTCGAGGTAGATCATCTGGATCGCGACCAGCTGCGCTAACGGATCGCCGCCCGACTTGCGCGCGGCCCAGTGGCGGGCGATCTCCTGGAAGCTGTCGTCGCCGATGCGCCTGAACAGCGCGTCGCGGCTGGCGAAGTGGCGGTAGATCGCCATCGGGGTGATCCCGACCGCCTCGGCCACGCGCCGCATGGTGACCGCCCCGGGCCCTTCGCGTTCGAGCAGGGCGCGCGCGGCCGCGAGGATGCGCCGGGCGGTGGGCGGGCGGCTCATGTATACACTGTATACTGCGGGCGCGTTCCGGGTGCAACCGCGCCCCGTGTCGGCCGGTTTCCCCCTGCCGTGGCAGGTGCGCGGCTGGCGGGGCCCGCGCCGCCAGCGCACACTTTCCGGCTGCATTCGCACGTTTTCCTGGAGTTGCCATGGCCAGCCCCCGCCACGACCCGTCCCGCGAGGTCCGCGCGCCGCGCGGCACCGCCCTGCACTGCCGCAGCTGGCTCACCGAGGCGGCGTACCGGATGCTGCAGAACAACCTCGATCCGGACGTGGCCGAGCGACCGCAGGACCTGGTGGTGTACGGCGGCATCGGCCGCGCCGCGCGCGACTGGGCCTGCTTCGACGCCATCCTCGCCACCCTGCGCACGCTCGGCGATGACGAGACCCTGCTGGTGCAGTCGGGCAAGCCGGTGGGCGTGTTCCCGACCCATCCCGACGCGCCGCGGGTGCTGATCGCCAACTCCAACCTGGTGCCGGCCTGGGCCAACTGGGAGCACTTCAACGAGCTCGACCGCAAGGGCCTGATGATGTACGGCCAGATGACCGCGGGCTCGTGGATCTACATCGGCTCGCAGGGCATCGTGCAGGGCACCTACGAGACCTTCGTCGAGATGGGCCGCCAGCACTACGGCGGCAACCTGCGCGGCCGGTGGGTCCTGACCGCGGGCCTGGGCGGCATGGGCGGCGCGCAGCCGCTGGCGGCCTCGCTGGCCGGCGCCTGTTCGCTGACCATCGAATGCCGCCAAGAGGCGATCGACTTCCGCCTGCGCACGCGCTACGTCGACGAGCAGGCCAGCGACCTGGACGACGCGCTGGCGCGCATCCGCCGCTACACCGGGGCGGCCGAGGCGAAGTCGGTGGCGCTGCTGGGCAACGCGGCCGAGATCCTGCCCGAACTGGTGCGCCGTGGCGTGCGCCCGGACTGCGTGACCGACCAGACCAGCGCCCACGACCCGGTCCACGGCTACCTCCCGATCGGCTGGACCGTGGGACAGTGGCTGGACCTGCAGAAGACCGACCCGGCGCGCGTGCGCGACGCGGCGCGCAAGTCGATGCGCGTGCACGTCGAGGCGATGCTCGCCTTCCACGCCCAGGGCATCCCGACCGTGGACTACGGCAACAACATCCGCCAGATGGCCAAGGACGAAGGTTGCGCCAACGCCTTCGACTTCCCCGGCTTCGTGCCCGCCTACGTGCGGCCGCTGTTCTGCCGCGGCGTCGGCCCGTTCCGCTGGGTGGCGCTGAGCGGCGACCCGGAGGACATCCATCGCACCGATGCCAAGGTCAAGGAGCTGATCCCCGACGACCCGCACCTGCACAACTGGCTGGACATGGCGCGCGAGCGGATCAGCTTCCAGGGCCTGCCGGCGCGCATCTGCTGGGTCGGCCTGGGCCAGCGCCACCGCCTCGGCCTTGCGTTCAACGAGATGGTGCGCAAGGGCGAACTGAAGGCGCCCATCGTGATCGGCCGCGACCACCTGGATTCGGGCAGCGTGGCCAGTCCCAACCGCGAAACCGAGGCGATGCGCGACGGCAGCGACGCGGTGTCCGACTGGCCGCTGCTCAACGCCATGCTCAACGTCGCCGGCGGCGCCACCTGGGTGAGCCTGCACCATGGCGGCGGCGTGGGCATGGGTTACTCGCAGCACGCCGGGGTGGTGATCGTCTGCGACGGAAGCGAGGCCGCCGACCGCCGCATCGCCCGGGTGCTGTGGAACGACCCGGGCACGGGGGTGATGCGCCATGCCGACGCCGGTTACGACATCGCCGTGCAGTGCGCCAGGGAGCAGGGCCTGAAACTGCCCATGCTGCCCTGATCGGGCGGCCCCCGGTGCGGCACGGCGCGGCGGCGCGTCGGCTTCAGCCGTGCGCGCTGGCGAGCAGGGCGCGCAGGTCCTCCACGTCCGCTTCCAGCAGCCGCGGCAGGGGGGCCGCCGGCGGCGGCGGGGCCGCGAGCCGGCGCCAGGCCTCGGCGAGGGCCTCGAGCGCCGCCGACACGCGCGGCAGGTCCGCAGGCTCCACGTGTCCGGGCGGTTGCCCGGGAGCGGCCGCGCCCAGCTGCCGCTCGGCGTCCCAGCAGGCGGCGAGGGCCCGATAGGCCAGCCGCTGGCAGACCGAGACCGCCGGCCACAGGCGTTCGGCCGTGTCCTGCTGGGCGCGGGAGCCGGCGAGCGCCTCGTCCATGCGCTGTTCGAGTTCGAAGCTGCGATGCTGCAGGTCGCGCCGGGTGGCCCGCGCGTGCGGCGAGGTCACGTCGCCCGAGGCGAGCAGGCGACAGGTGTCGCGCACCGCCAGCAGGCAGTGCGCGATGCCTTCGCCCAGCGTCGCGGCGTCGGCCCTGGGGGGCAGCAGGCGGAAGGCGACCAGCGCGCAGGCACAGCCGAACAGGGTGTCGACGCCGCGCGCCCACAGCAGGGCGGGGACGTCGTCGACCGGCTGGCCGCCCGACGCGATGGTCAGCGCTGCCCCGGTGATGAAGACGACCGCGAGCGCGTAGTTGCGCACCACCGCCACCTCGATCACGAACTGCAGCAGCATCACCACCAGCACCAGCCAGGCCCCGGCCGGCTGCCACCACACGATCACCCCGGCCAGCAGCAGGCCCACCCAGGTGCCGAGCGTGCGCTCGAGGCTGCGCAGCAGCGTGCGGGTCCAGTCGAAGCCCTGGTGCAGCATCAGCAGCGCCGCCGCGATCGCCCAGTAGGCGCGCTCGAGCTCCAGCGCGGCGCCCAGGGCGCCCGCGAGCAGGGTCGCCATGCCCACGCGCAGCACCACGCGCAACGCGTTGGACCCCGGGGCGATGCCTTCCCGCAGCAGCCTCCAAGAGTGGGGATAGCCGTGCGGGATGGCGTCGGGCGGCAGCGAACGCGGCCGCGCGATCGGCGGCCGGGTGGCCTCGTCGACCAGCGCCTGCGCGCGCTGGAGCAGGACGTCGCGATCCGCGTGCGGCGACGAGGGGTCGATCGCGGCGGCGAACAGCTGGTGCAGCTCGCGGTTCACGCCCCGCAGGCGCTCGAGTTCGCCGCCGCGGCGCGCGGGAACGGGCTGGAACCCCACCAGCATCTGCCAGCTCTCGTGCAGTGCCTGGGCCGCGGCCCGGCGGGCACCCGGATGCGACGGTCCGGCCTGGATGCAGGCCACCACCGCGCGTCCCGCGGCGGCGACCGCGCGGCGCTCCGGCCCGCGCAACCGGAACAACGCCCCCACAGTGTGCAACAGCCAGGCGACGGCGCCGCCGCCCAGGACCAGCAGGCCGGCCTGCAGCGGCGCGAGGTCGCCGATCGGCAGTGCGGTGCCGGCAGCGCAGGCGAGCACGAACATGTAGGCGCCCGGCGGGCCCAGACGGGTGGCGTTGCACAGCCATGTGGCCAGCATCGCCACCAACGACAGCGCCGGCACCACCAGCCACGGCCGGCCTTCCAGCCATAGCCCGAACACCACCGCCAGTGCGAACGCCGCGGCGACCACGGCCAGGGTGATCGCGCGCGACGCGTAGGGCCGGCCGCCGCCGTAAAGCGCGGTGAAGGCGCCGAGGGTCGCCATCAGTCCCGCGCCCGGCTGCCCGGCCCAGGTGCCCACGGCCACCGGAATGCCCATCGCCAGCGCCGCGCGCAGCGCGAACGCCCAGCGCTGGGGCGGCGCGGGCCGCACCTGGCGCAGGTCACGCAGCAGCCGCCTGGGGGTCGGCCGTGGCGGCGCCGGCGGGGCGGGCGGCAGGGAGGAAGCGGGCATCGGGACATCCTAGCCCCCGCGCCGTGCCCGGCGGCGCACGCAGCGCCAGGGCACGGTGGTCGGCGAAGAAGGCGGTGGTTCGCCGAGGCGGGCGACCCGACAGCCACGCGTCCGCCATGTCTGGGTGCCGGGCAGGGAACGGACGCTCGGCCGTTCCTGAATCACCATAGTGCGGCGCAGCAAAAATGTTCGGAATATGTTATGATTCAACGCGCAACGTGTTGTAATCATTAGCTTTATGGAGGACGCCATCAGCAATTCCTTGACCCGTTCGGTGCTGAGCCTGATCACCCGCCGCCGCCGTCCCAAGGCCGGCGCGCATCCCCCGGCCGCGGCGCGCATCGCCCGCCCCGTGGCCCGTCCGCAGGCGCCCGCCAGGGCGGTCGTCGCCCGTGCCGGCGCGTCGCGGCGCCGCGCTCCCCACCCCGGCTACATCCACGGCCACTATCTCTCCGGCGCAGGCCGCTCGGCCCGCGCCACGCAGCCGCTGTTCCGCGTCGCCTGACGCGGTGTCCGCCGTCCCCGCCGGGGACGGCGCCCTACGCCAGTTCCAGCGTCGCCAGCAGCTGCAGGCGACGCTGGTATGCGTCCCAGTCCGCCGGGCTCCTGGTGGGCGCGGTGGCATCCGAATACAGGTGGATCCGGTCGGTGTCCTGGCTCCGGGCATGGCTGAGCTGTTCGGCCTTGGCCGGGGTCAGGCCGACCAGCTTCACCGCGTAGGGCGCGTAGTCCACGTGTTCGCCGGTGCGCATCCCCAGCGGCTTGTGGAGGCGGTTGAGGACGACGTGGCCGTGGCCCTCGACGCGCTCGATGCAGTAGGGCAGGAAAACGCGACGGAATTCTTCGGTCTGTGTCGGCATGGCTGGCCCCGCGGTTGGCAAGGCCAGTGTTCGGCAACGCGGGCGCGCAGGCAAGCGGACCGGCTAGCGGGCCAGGTCCAGCACCACCTCGAAGCCGCCAAAGATCATCCGCTTGCCGTCGAACGGCATCTGTTCCGCGCCCGAGGCCATGCGCGGATCTTCCATCACCTTCCTGTTGCCGGCGTCGCGGGAGGCCTTGTCCGGCCATTCCACCCATGCGAACACCACCGTTTCCCCGGGCGCGGCCTGCACTGCGCGACGGAAGTCGGTGAGCCTGCCCTCGGGAACGTCGTCGCCCCAGGCCTCGACCACGCGGGTGGCGCCGGCATCCAGGAACGCCCGGTCGAAGGCCCCGGCATGGTCCAGGAACGCCTGGCGGTTGGCCGTGGGCACGGCGAATACGAATCCGTCTACGTAAGGCATGGTGGTCTCCTGCATGGCGATCGAAAGCACGGCGAGGGAAAGCGGGCAGGGCCGGGCGGTTCCCGCGCGGTGCCCGTGGCAACGACGATCCGCGGCGCCGGTGATCGACACGCGTCGTGGCGGCGCGCCCGCTGCAACGGTGCGGTTCATCGCGCGTTAGGTTCGCTGCGCGGACGCGTCCTACACTGGGGCGCCCCCACCCGTGCGGTTGCCGGCCGACGCCGCCGCACCGCACCCGGATGCCCGTCGATGCGACCCTTGCTTGCCGCCGCCTGTCTCCTGGGTCTGCTGCTCGGATGCAGTGCCCCCGAGCCCGACCAGGCCGGCAGCACCGTGCCGGTCGCCAGCCCGGAGGAGGGCGGCGCGGTCAGCACCGCGCCGGTGCCGATGGACGACGAGGCCGATCCCGCGGCCGCCGTGGAGCCCGAGCCCGAACCCGACGAACCGGGCATCGACTGGTCGCCGCTGGAACTGGTGCCCGACACCGCTTCGCTCAGCTGCGAACTGGACTACGCCGGGCACGGCGACGGCGAGCCGCTCCAGGCGTTCGACCGCGAGACCCTGGCCGGGGCGCTGGAGCCTTGCACCGCGCGCGGCGTGCTGCGGTTGCGCTACGTGGGCAAGATCAACGGCGGTTTCGTCCAGCTGGTGCAGCGGGTGACCCACGTCGCCGACGAGCTGGGCATCGGCAAGCGCGTGCTCGACATCGATTCCAGCGGCGGCATGGTCGAGGACGCGATCCGCGCCGGCGATGGCATCGCCGAGTCGCGCTGGACGATCTGGGTGCGCGAGGGTGCGGTTTGCCACAGCGCCTGCGTGTTCGTGCTGGCGGCCGGCGACATGCGCATGGTCAGCGGGCGCGTGGGCATCCACCGGATCATCCGCATGAGTTCCACCGCCACCACCCGGGCCGAGCTCAACCGGGAGCTGCGCGTGGTCTACGACCGGGTCCGCGACTACCTGGAGCGCAACGGCGCGGCGGCGGCGATGGCCGACATCATGATGGCGGTGCCCAACCGCAAGCTGCGCCTGCTCACCGCCGCGGAACTGGCCCTGTACGGCCTGGACGGCATCAACCCGGCCCAGGACGACCTCGACCGGCTGCGCCTGATGCGCAAGTGCGGCGAGGATTTCGTGGCCCGGCGCGACGCCTTCGCACGGGCGTTCGACGCCAGCTGCAAGGCCCCGGGCACCGATCTGGAGACGCTGAACGCCTGCGGCCTGGAACTGCGCAAGCAGTACCGGTTCCCCGACGAGGTGTGCCCGGCGGAAAGCCCGCTGTCGGAGTTCGACGCGCTGCTGGCCGCCGAAACGCCGGAGCAGGCCGCGCCGCGGCGTCGCGACGCGGGGGGCGACGACGCGCGGCCGGGCGGCGACGCCGGCGCCCCTTGAACGGTCAGCCGGTTTCGATCGCCTCGTCCGCCGCGCAGGCCAGGAACCCGCCCGACTGCCGCTCCCAGAGCTGCGCGTACAGTCCGCCCGCGGCGACCAGTTCGGCGTGGCTGCCCTGTTCGACGATCGCGCCCTGTTCCATCACGATCAGGCGGTCCATCGCCGCGATGGTCGAGAGCCGGTGGGCGATGGCGATCACCGTCTTGCCTTCCATCAGCCGGTAGAGGTTCTCCTGGATCGCGGCCTCGATCTCGGAGTCCAGCGCCGAGGTGGCCTCGTCCAGGACCAGGATCGGCGCGTCCTTGAGCAGCACCCGCGCGATCGCGATGCGCTGGCGCTGGCCGCCGGACAGCTTCACCCCGCGCTCGCCGACGTGCGCGTCGTAGCCGCGGCGGCCCTCGCTGTCGACCAGCTCGAGGATGAAGTCGTGGGCGCGGGCCTGTTTCGCGGCCTCGACCATCTCCTCCTCGCTCGCGTCGGGACGCCCGTACAGGATGTTCTCGCGCACCGAGCGGTGCAGCAGCGAGGTGTCCTGGGTGACCACGCCGATCTGCGCGCGCAGCGAATCCTGCTGCACGGTGGAGATGTCGATGCCGTCGACCAGGATCCGCCCGCTCTCGACGTCGTGGAAGCGCAGCAGCAGGTTGACCAGGGTCGACTTGCCGGCGCCCGAGCGCCCGACCACGCCGATCTTCTCGCCGGGCCGCACGTGCAGGTCGAGGTGGTCGATCACGCCGCCGGCCTTGCCGTAGTGGAAGCCGACGCCTTCGAAGCGGATGTCGCCGCGCACGCGGGGCAGCGGCGGTGCGCCCGGCGCGTCGTCGACCGTGGGCGGCAGCGAGATCGAGTTGATCCCGTCGTGGACGGTGCCGATGTTCTCGAACAGCATCGACAGTTCCCACATGATCCACTGCGACATGCCCAGGATGCGCAGCACCAGCGCCACCGTCGCCGCGATCGCGCCGGCGCCGATCGCGCCGCCGTGCCACAGCCACAGGCCCAGGGCCACGGTGGCGAACAGCAGCGCCATGTTCATTGCGTACAGCAGGCTGTACACCCGCGTGGCCAGGCGCATCTGCGGATAGACGGTCCCGAGGAAGCCGTCCATCGCCTCGCGCGCGTAGGCCTGCTCGCGCTGCGAGTGGGAGAACAGCTTGACCGTGGCGATGTTGGTGTAGCTGTCGACGACCCGGCCGGTCATCACCGAGCGTGCGTCGGCCTGGGCGCGCGAGATCTTCTCCATGCGCGGCACGAAGTGCCACATCAGCAGCGAGTAGCCGGCGATCCAGGCGGCGAACGGCAGCATCAGCCGCCAGTCCGAGGAGGCGGCCACGGCCAGGGTGCCGGCGAAGAACACCAGCACGTAGTTGCCGATGTCCAGCAGCTTGATCACGGTCTCGCGCACCGCCAGCGAGGTCTGCATCAGCTTGGTCGCGATGCGGCCGGCGAACTCGTCCTGGAAGTAGCCCATCGACTGCCGCAGCAGGTAACGGTGCACGTTCCAGCGGATCCGCATCGGGAAGTTGCCGAGCAGGGTCTGGTGCTGGACCAGCGAGTTGAGCAGCACCATCGCCGGCAGCGCCAGCAGCACCAGCACGCCCATCCACAGCAGGCGCCCGCCCTCGGCGTCGAGGAACGTGGCCGGGGTGGTGCTGCCGAGGCGGTCGACCAGCGAGCCGACGTAGGCGTACAGCGCCAGCTCGGCGATCGCGATGCCGGCGGTGGTGAACGCCATCAGCAGCAGCCAGGGCTCGGCGCCTCGGGTGTAGTGGCGGCAGAAGGCGTAGAGCGAGCGCGGCGGCTGCCGCGGCGGGTCGGCGGGGAAAGGGTCGAGCCTGGATTCGAACCAGCGGTACATGTCGGGGGAGTCGGGCGGGACGGGCGGGGATTGTCGCCGATCGGCGGTAACGGGGTTCGTGGCGCGGGCGGAACGGCTCATGTCGCGAGCACCGCGACGCGGCCCAGGTGGTGGCTGGCCACGGCGTCGAAGGCCCGCTGCAGCTGCGCCAGCGGGAACCGCCGCGACACGTGCGGCAGCAGCCGGCCCCCGGCCGCGAATGCGTGCAGCGCGGCCATCAGCGCGGGGTCGAAGCCGGTCGCGTACGGCCCGGCCTGGACGTCGTCGCGTGCGAGCGCGGGCACCTCGACGCCGTGCGGCCAGGCGATGCGGCTGCGTGGCGGCATCGCCGCGACCGTCCGCGCCGCGTCGTCGCCGCCGGCGGTGAGCAGGGCCAGCGTCCCGGGGCCGGCGAACCCGGCGATGGCGCGCTCGAAGCCCGGACGGCGTCCGTCGACCGCTTCGTCGGCGCCGAGGCGTTCGGCGAGCCGCAGCCCGTCGGCACCGGACGCGACCGCGAAGGTGCGCAGGCCCATCGCCCGCGCCAGCTGCAGCGCGAGGTGGCCGACCCCGCCGCTGGCCCCGAACACCACCAGCGCGTCGCCGGCCCGCGCGCGCAGGGCGTCGCGCACGCCGCGCAAGGCCACCGCGCCGTCCACGGGCAGCACCGCCGCCTGGTCCATCGACATCCACGGGGGCACCGGCCAGGCCAGCCGCCGGTCCAGCACCGCGTACTCGGCGTGGCAGCCGGGCGTCGGGGTGCGCCGCGCGAGCAGGCCGTAGACGCGCTCGCCCACGGCGACGCCACCCGCGCCGGGCCCGGTCGCGACCACGGTACCCGCGCCCTCCGAGCCGGTGACCAGCGGGAAGCGGGTCGGTTCGCCCAGCCTGCGCGCAAACGCGCCATCGCGCTCGAGCAGGTCCCAGCGTCCCACGCCCGCTGCGTCCAGCCGGACCAGCAGCTGGCCGGGGCCGGGTTCGGGCACCGGGAGCAGGCGCGGCGCGGGGCGTTCGCCTTCGCCATGGCGGACGAAGGCCATCGCGGACATGGTGCGGGGCAGGGGAATGGCAGCGGTCGCGGTTGGCATGCGCAGGGCCCTTGGACGGATGGCGCGGAGCAGGGTAAAACCTCAAGTAAACTTGAGGTCAAGGGGGTGCTGGATGCGACATCACGAGGCGATGGCGCGCGAACTCACGGTCGGCGAGGTGGCCGCGCGCAGCGGAGTCGCGGTGTCGGCGCTGCATTTCTACGAGGCCAAGGGGCTGATCCGCAGTGTCCGCACCGCCGGCAACCAGCGGCGTTTCCCGCGCGACGTGCTGCGGCGGATCGCAGTGATCAAGGTCGCGCAGCGCACCGGGATCCCGCTGGCGCAGATCCGCGAGGCGCTGTCCTCGCTGCCGGAAGGGCGCACGCCCACGGTGGCCGACTGGCGCCGGCTGTCCCGGCGCTGGCGCGCGGAACTGGACGCACGCATCGCGCGGCTGGTCCACCTGCGCGATGAACTGGACGGCTGCATCGGCTGCGGCTGCCTGTCGCTGAAGCAGTGCCCGCTGCGCAACCCCGGCGATCGCATGGCCCGGCTGGGCCCCGGCGCCAACACCCTCGACCGCGACTGATGCCCCGGCGTCAGCGGCCGCCGCCGCCACCTCCACCGCCGCCGCCGCCGGAGAATCCGCCGCCACCGCCGCCCGCACCGCTGCCCGGCGGCGTGGACGAGGACGCGATCTGCGAGGTCAGCCCCTTGCCCAGCGCCGAGGTGAAGCTGCCGACGTCGTTGATGCCGGCGCGCCCGCCCTTGAACCAGGCGATCGACGCGGTCGCCGCCGCGGCCGCCGCGGCGCCCACCGCCCGGGTGAACTTCTCCGTCCAGGCCTGCTCCACGTCCAGCGCCACCGCGTACGGCAGCAGCTGTTCGAAGCGGTGCGCGTCGAGCGGCGGCGCGGCGTCCCCGGGGCCCGGCAGGCGCTGCAGGTCCTGGCGTTCGGCCACGCCCAGGTAACGACGCAGACCCTCGATCTCGTCCAGCAGCCTGCGCCCCTCCGGCGTGGGCGCCCGGACCAGGACGAAGAACCCGACCACCACCACCGCCATCGGCGCGATCAGCAGCAGGGTGAGAGGCAAGGCGTCGCCGCGCCCGGCCCACAGGGCGAAGGTGGCCGAGGCCATCGCGATCAGCAGCGCGATCGCGGAGCTGCCGCCGTGGTTGCGGAACATCGTGCCCTTGAACCGCCGCGCGAGGGCGTCGGCATGGCGACGGACGGCGCCCTGCAGGCGGACGGCGTTCGACTGGTCCAGTGCCACCGGCGACCCCTGTTCGAACAGGGCCCCGAGCAGCGCCGTGCGCTCGTCGCCGGTGGGCGCGCCGCCGCCGCGGCGCAGCGTCCAGTCGTCGTCCCGGTCGCGTTCGATCCCCAGCGCCCCGTCAACCGCCAGCGCCAGCACGTCGGCGGTGTAGCAGCGGGTGTCGTAGCCCATCCTGCGCACGTAGCGCAATCCGGCCGGCGAGATGCCGTCCGGTGGCGTGTAGCGCACCACGACCGTGCCCGGCCCGGGATCGCGCCCCACCTGCCACCAGCGGACCAGGCACCAGGCCAGCAGCACCAGCAGGCCGCAGGCGGCGACCAGCGGGCCGCGGTTGTCGGCCAGCAGCCAGCGCAGCCGCTGGGCGGCGTCGGGTTCGGCCACGATGCCCTTGGGGAAGGCCAGCACGACCGTCAGCCCTTCGCCAGGCTCCAGCGGCCGCGACGCGCGCCAGTGCGCCAGGCCCGGCTCGGGGAGTTGCACCACGTAGTCGCGGCCGCCCGCGCCCTGCGGGCCGGTGTAGGCCTCGGCCTGCATCGTCTCAGGAGGCACCGCCTGCGGCAGCCGCACCTCGACGCTGCCGGCGAGGACCGGGAAGACCCAGCCGGTTCCGATCGCGTTGAAGTACAGCTCGTCGTGGGCGTCGAAGAAGCCGAGCTGGCGCGTGGTCCGGTAGCGCAGGACGTAGCTGTAGGTGGCCGGCACCGGGAGGAAGTCGTCGTTGCCGGTGTTCACCCGCACGCCGTTTCCGCGTCGCTCGGTGAACCAGGGCTCCGGGCGTCCGTCGCGCAGCACCTCCAGCACCTCGAAGCCGACCACCACGCGGTTGCCGTGGCGGTCGCGGTAGCGGGTGGGGAAATCTCGGTAGAGGCCGCGCCGGATCCGGTCGCCCTCGGCGTGCACGCGGATGTGTTCGGTGACGACGAGGCTGCCGTCGGCGGCGACGTCGATCCGCACGTCGTAGGCCTCGATGCGCTCGGCCGCGGCCGTCGTCGTCGCCCAGGCCAGCAGCCACGGCAGGACCAGCGCGAGCAGGGCGAAGCGATTCGCGTTCATGGCAGCTCCACCCGTACCGCCGCGCGCTGCGCTTCGCCGGCCTCGAAGAACTCCTCGGGCCGAAAGCCGGCCAGGCGCGCAACCAGCACGTCGGGCACGCGCTGTGTGGCGTCGTTGTACTCGCGCACCGCGCCGTTGTAGAAGCGGCGCGCGGACTGCAGGTGCTCCTCGACCTCCACCAGGTCCTGCTGCAGGCGCAGGAAGTTCTCGCTGGCCCTGAGGTCGGGGTAGGCCTCCTTGAGCGCGAACAGCCTGCCCAGCGCCTGCCCGAGTTCGTCCTCCACCGCGGCCAGGCCCGGCCGGCTGTCCTGGGCCAGGGCCCGCGCGCGCAGTCCGGTGACCGCCTCGAGCACCGCGCGTTCATGCCCGGCGTAGGCTTTCGTCGCGGCCACCAGGGCCGGCACAAGATCGTGGCGCCGGGCCAGCTGCACGTCGATGTCGGCCCAGGCCGTGCGCACCTGGTTGCGCAGCCGCACCAGGCGGTTGAACGCCACGACCGCCCACGCGAGCAGGACGAGGAGGGACAGGGCAATCAACAGCGTGGAGTTCATCGGATTCCGGCGACCGGGAGACGGCAGGCCCCTACTGGACCCGCGCAGGGCCACGATGTGACAGCGTAGCCCAGGGCCGATGCCTCCCGTGGCCTCGGCCGCCGCAGCCGCTACACTCCGGCAACCGATCCCTGGAGGCCAGACGATGGACAGAACGCGCCTGTGTACCGCCCTGGTGGCCCTGGCCCTGTGCGGCGCCGCGTCCGCCCAGCAGACCACCGCCGCGCCCGCGCCGGCCGCCGGCCAGCCGGCGATGGACCAGCTGACACCCGAGCAGCGCGAAGCCCTGGCCAGGCAGGACGCGGACATGGCCCGCGCCGCGCTGCAGGTGATGCAGCTGGTGGACGCCGACCGGATCGGCGAGGTCTGGGACGGGGCCTCGGCCGCGATGAAGCAGGCGGTCACGCGCGAGGACTTCATCCGCCAGGTGGGCGCTGACCGCGGCCGCCTGGGGCCGGTGGCCTCGCGCGGTGACGCGCAGGTCAGCCGGTCGCTGTTCCAGGCCGGGCAGCCGGTGCCCGAGGGGCTGTACATCAACGTGCGCTCGGCGACCCGGTTCGCCAACCACCCCGAACCGGTGCGCGAGCTGGTCTCGTTCCGGCTCGACGAAGACCGGGTCTGGCGGGTGTCGGGCTACAGCGTGCGCTGATCCCGTGCGCGCCTCCGCCGCGCGCGGCGGCGGCCTGCCGCGCGCGGCCACGCCCTGCGCGCTCAGCCCCGCTCGAACCGGGCGATTTCCTCCAGCAGCCGCTGCGCGCGGCCGATGCCGTCGCAGCCGTCGCCCGCGTCGGTGGCGTCGGGCGCCATGTCCAGGTCGCGGTGGCGCCGCCAGCGCCACAGTGACCAGCCCCAGGTGGCGACCAGGCCCGCGGTGCCGATCGCAAGGCTCGCGAGCAGCCAGGGGGCGTTGCCGGTCTCCGGCCCGGGGGCCTGCACTCCGGCGATCGCCACCACCACCGGGATCCACATCACCCACCACGGCGCGGCGCACACGCCCGCATTGAGGGCCTGGACGCAGCGCAGTACCGCCATCCGCCGCTGGATCCGGAGCACCGGCGCGGCGCTGTCGACGCCCGCCGCCAGGCACAACGTGATCGCCGCCATGACCGCGTTCGCCACGCCGAAGGCATGTACCAGCACGCCGCCCAGCAGCAGGCCCGGCACGTCGGTGTTGCGCGTCCAGCAGGCGACACCGAGCGCGATCAGGCCGACGCCCAGCAGGAACTGCAGTCCCTGGCCCCAGACCAGCGGCCGCAGGTGGCGCTGGACCCGCGCCAGCCTGTGCTCGCGCAGCAGTTCCCACTCGATGGCCTGTTGCCGTTCCAGCTGGCGGCCCAGCGCCTGCCAGGCGAGCTTGAGTTCATCGGGTTCCATGGCGTGCTCCTGTCGTGGGCGGGGTGGACGGGGCGGCGTACTCGCGGATGCGCTGCTTGAGGCGGCTGATCCGCGTGGTGACGTTGCTTTCGCCCAGGCCCAGGACCTCGGCGATCTCACGGCTGCTGTGCTCCTCCAGATAGAGCACCAGCAGGGCGCGGTCGAGCGGCGGCAGCGCGGCGATGAAGCGTTGCAGCATCCGCACCTGCCCGAGCACCTCGTGGTCGCAGCCGCGTTCGTCGGGCAGTTCGTGCAGGCCGTCCTCCAGCGGCACCGAGTGCCGGCGGTGCCGGCCCTCGCGCCGCAGGTGCGAGATCGCGGTGTTGAGCGCGATCCGGTACATCCAGGTGGTGACGCTGCGCGCCGGATCGTAGTCCGGCCAGGCGCGCCAGAGCTGGATCGCGATCTCCTGGGCCAGGTCGGCGCGGTCCTCGGCGCCGCGCGCGTAGGCGCCGGCCACCTTGAGCACGATGCCGCGGTGGCGCTGCAGCAGCGCGTCGAACGCGGCGTGGTCGTCATGGGCCATGGCGGCATGGTCCGGCGCGGGGCGGGAAGGGGCGAACGAACGGTCCATGTCCGATGGTTCGCGGCGGCGGGGAAATTGTCACACGCACCGGCCGCGCGGCCCCGCCCGGCTATTCCGCGATGCCTTTGGCCTCCGACGTCCCGAGCACCTCGGGATGGTCGATCCTGCGCTGCCGGTGCAGCAACGGATGGGCGAACACCACCGCCAGCAGGATCGCGACGCCGGCGTAGAACATCGGCGTGAGTTCCCGCTGCTCCGACAGCAGCACAGCGGCCAGCACGATCGCGTACACCGGCTCGAGGTTCAGCGCCATCTGCGCCGAGAACGCGCTCATGTGGCGCAGCGCCACCAGCGACAGCGCGAACGGGAACAGCGTGCAGGCGCCGGCCAGCAGCAGCAGCCAGGCCGCGTCGGCAGGTGCGGGCGCGACCAGCAGCGGGCCGGCGAAGGCCGGGAACAGCAGTGGCATCAGGGGGGCGAGGGCGGCCAAGGCGAGGGCGCCGGCGCCGAGCTCGATCGCGGTTACGGTGAGCGGGTCGGCCCGGTCCACCAGCCGCTTGTTGAGCGATCCGAACACCGCCACCAGCAACGCCGAGACCGCGCCCACCGCGATCCCCGCGTGCATGTCGGTCGACACGCCGCCCACGACCATTGCCGCGCCCGGCAGCACCAGCACTCCCAGCGCCAGTTCGCGGCGCGAGAACGGGCGCCGCGCCAGGCGCGGTTCGACCAGTGCGGTGAACACGGTGGCGAACGCCATGCAGGTCGCCGCGACCGAGGCGTTGGCCAGCTTGATCGCGCCGTAGAAGGTCAACCAGTGCAGGGCCACCACCACGCCGATGCCGGCATAGGCCGCGAGCAGCCGCGGCGGCATCGCGCGCAGGCCGCGCCACACCCGCGGCACCAGCAGCAGGGCCGCGACCACCAGCGCCATGCGCCACCACACCAGCGGCAGCGCCGGCAGGCTGATCAGCTTGCCGAGGATGGCGGTGAACCCCCACAGCGCCACGCACAGGTGGATCTGCCAATGGGCCTTGGCGGTGGGGGTCATGCGCGCAACCGTGCCTGCAGCGGGCCGGCCAGCATGCCTGCTTGCGCGGCGGGCGTCACCGGTCCGGCGCGCAGGAAGGGCGGTTCAGTCCGCCGCCTGCGCCACCAGCCAGTCGATCACCCGGCGCACCGCCGTGCGCGGCCGGCGGTGTGCCGGGTAGACCACGTGGTAGGCGTAGCGCCCGGGCATCGGGTCGCCGGGCAGGCGCCGCAGCTGGCCGCTGGCCAGCCACGGGGCGACGATGCGCTCGCGCGCCAGCGCCGCGCCGAGGCCGAACGCCGCCGCGCGCAGCATGTCGGTGCTGTCGCTGAACACGAACCGCTCGTCGAAGCGCGCGCCGTGGACTTCGTTGGTACGGAACCAGTCGTGCCACCCCTGGTGTCCGAGGTCGGCCACCAGCGGCAGGCTGGCCACGTCGGCGGCGGTCCGCACGCGATCGAGGCCGGGCATCGAGGGCGCCGCCACCGGGAACAGCGACTCGTCCATCAGGTGGATCGCCGACAGCCGCGGCCAGCGTCCCGGGCCGTGGCGGATCCCGAGGTCGGGGCCGACGTTGTCGAACCGGGTCAGGGCGATCTCGGTATCCACCCGCAGCCGGATGTCCGGGTGCGCGTCGGCGAAGTCGCCCAGCCGCGGGACCAGCCAGGTGTAGGCGAACGAATGCAGGGTGGTCAGGCGCACGGTGTGTGCGTCCTCGCGCCGGCTGCGCAGCTCCTGCATTGCGCCGTCAAGGTCGTGGATCGCGGCGCTGGCGACGTCGGCCAGGCGTCGTCCCTCGGCGGTGAGCGCCACGCCGCGCGCGTGCCGGGTAAACAGGGCCACGCCCAGTCGCGACTCGAGCTTGCGCACGTGGTGGCTGACCGCGCTCGCGGTCAGGTGCAGCTCCTCGGCGGCATGGGCGAAGTTCTGGTGGCGCGCGGCGGATTCGAACGCGGCCAGGGCGGGAAACCAGTCGGAGCGGAGCGCCATCGAGCCACAAATCCCGTTTGTGCCTTGGCCTGAAAGTATGCGCTTGTCGCCGCCGGGATGACAGGCACAATCCCCTTGACCTCCCCCCACCGAGGCTTGCCCGATGTCCTGTCCGAACGTCGCCGCGGCGCCATCACGGAGCCAGGAGTCCGCCCGCTGGCTCGACCCGCTGGAGCTGGGCGTGCTGGGCGCGATCTGGGGCGCGTCTTTCCTGTTCATGCGCGTGGCCGCCAACGACTTCGGCCCGGCGCCGCTGGTCGAGGTGCGGCTCGCGCTCGGCAGCCTGGTGCTGCTGCCGTTCCTGTGGCGCGACCGGTCCCGGTTCCCCCTGCGGCTGTGGCCCAAGCTGGCGCTGATCGGCGCGATCAACTCGGCGCTGCCGTTCCTGCTGTTCGCCTGGGCCGCGCAGCGCGCCCCGGCCGGGATCGGCGCCATCGCCAACGCGATGACGGTGCTGTTCACCGCGCTGGTCGGCTTCCTGTTCTTCGGCGAACGCATCGGCACGCGGCGCGCGCTGGCGCTGGTGGTCGGCTTCGTTGGCGTGGTGGTGCTGGCGAGCGGCAAGGCCGCCGGCATGAGCATCGGCGCCGCCGCTGCGGCCGGTGCGCTGGCCTCGCTGCTGTACGGCCTGGGCATCAACCTGGTGCGCCGCCACCTCGGCGGCCTGCCGCCGGCGGCGGTGGCCTCGGCCACCCTCGGCAGCGCCGCGCTGCTCACCCTGCCGGTGGCGATCGCGACCTGGCCGGTGCAGCCGCTGCCGGCGGCCGCCTGGCTGTCGGCGGCGATGCTCGGCGTGCTGTGCACCGGGATCGCGTTCGTCATGTACTACCGTCTGATCGCGCGCATCGGCGCCAGTCGCGCGTCCACCGTGACCTACCTGGTCCCGCTGTTCGGCGTGGGCTGGGCCTGGTGGCTGCTGGACGAGCCGCTGACCTGGACCATGGCGCTGGCCGGCATGCTGATCCTGGGCAGCGTGGCCTTCAGCCAGAGGGCCAGGTAACGCGCACGATGCGCACCGCGTTGCCGCCAGGCTTCGCCGGTGTCGTTCCCGGTGCGCGCGATCGCCACGCCTGGTTGAACGGGAAACGAATCTGCGGCGATGTCCGGCCGCAGGGAGCTGTCGTACACTCCGCCCCCGCATCCATCGTCCTGCGGAGGGGTTCCATGCCGTCGTTCCGTTCGTCCGCGCTGGTCGCGGGCCTGCTGTGCGTAGCCGCCATGACGTGTCCGGCGACGGCCAGGGAACTTGCCATCACCAATGCCCGGATCGTGGCGGCGCCGGATGCCGAGCCGATCGCCTCGGGAACGGTCCTCCTGCGCGATGGCAGGATCACAGCGGTGGGCGACTCGACCGAAGTCGCGGTGCCCGAAGGCGTGGAGCGGCTCGATGCCGGTGGCGGAACGGTGGTCGCGGGCTTCTGGAACAGCCATGTCCATCTGATTGCGCCGCCGCTCGACCGGTCCGCGACCCAGCCGGGCGACGTCCTGTCCGAAGCCCTGCTCACCCGGTACCTGCGCTGGGGCTTTTCCACGATCTTCGATATCGCGTCTCCCCCGGGCAGCGCATTCGTGCTGCGTGCGCGCATCGAGGATGGCGACGTCACGGGTCCGGCCATTCTCACCACTGGCACGCCGTTTTTCCCGATGGACGGCGTTCCTGCCTACCTGCCCACCGATCTGGGAGGCTGGTCGCTCAAGCAGGCCGAAGTGGCGACGCCTGAGGAAGCCGCCGGGCGCGCGCGCCGGCAGCTGGCCGCAGGCGCGGACGGGCTGAAGATCTTCGCCGGTGCCATGGTCGGCGGCGAGCTCGGCGTGTTGCCGATGGACGACGCCATCGGCAAGGCGGTGGGCGATATCGCGCGTGAGGCGGGCAAGCCGCTGTTCGCGCACCCGGGCAACCAGGCGGGGGTCGATGCCGCGATCGCCGCCGGCACCAGCGTGTTTGCGCATACCGCGCCGCTCATGGGCCCGTGGGACGATGCCCTGGTGCAGCGGCTGCTGGCCGAGGACATCGCGCTCATCCCGACCTTGAAGCTGATCGAGATCGAGGTGCGGAAGGAGGGTGGCACGCCGGAGGTCGTCGAGCGCGTGATGGCCGTTTCCCGCCAGCAGCTCGAGGCGTTCTCCCGCGCGGGAGGCACGGTCCTGTTCGGCACCGACTCGGGCTACATCGACTGGTACGACACCCGCGACGAACTCCGGCAGATGCACGCATCCGGCCTCGACTGGCGCCAGGTGCTGGCCAGCCTGACCACCGCGCCCGCGCAGCGCTTCGGCCAGGCGGGGCGCAAGGGGCGCCTCGCCCCGGGCATGGATGCGGACCTGGTGGTGCTGGGCGGTGATCCGGCCGAGGACGTCGCGGTGCTGGCGGACGTGCGCTACACGCTGCGCGCAGGCAAGGTCGTCTACGCCGCCGGTCCCTGAGCAGCAGGGGGGCGGGCGCCGGGTCCGGCCTGCGTCGCCGCCCGGTGCACGTGCGCCCGCCCGAGCCAGAGGCCGAGCAGCGCCCAGGCGACGGCCAGCGGCACTACCACGGTCGCCAGCCCGCCCAGCGCCAGGCCGATCCGGCCGAGCGCGCCTTCGACCTGCGCCCCGACCACGTCGCCGGCGCGATAGACGAAGGTGTCGATGAAGGCCTTGGCCTTGTACTTCTCCTCGCGGCTGACCACCGGGAACAGCGCCTCGCGCGCGGGGCGGGTCAGTCCGCGCTGGACGGCGCGGTTCATCGCCTCGAGCACGACCAGCATCGCGAACGAACCGTAGATCGCCAGGCCGACGAAGCCCAGCGCGGTGGCGACCGGCAGCACCGCCAGGGCCACCGCCAGCCCGAAGCGGCGGATGATCTGTCCGGTGAGGGTGAGCTGCAGCGCCAGCACCGCGATCTGGGTCCACATGTCGATGCTGCCGAGCAGGCCGGTGCGCGCGTCGAGGTCGCTCTCGGCCGCGGCCACCATCTGCAGCCGGGTGAAGTAGATGAAGGTGGCCACCACGGTCATCGCCAGCACGTAGCCGGCGATGCCCATCAGGTAGGGCGAGGCGAACACCGCGCGCAGGCCCGCCCACGCACTGCCGCCGATGCGGCGTTCCTCGCTGGCGATGTCGGACGCCGCTTCGGCGGCGGCGGAGGCCCCGCGGTCGCTGCGTACGTGCACGAGCACCCAGGCCAGCAGGATCGCCAGCAGCAGGAATCCGGCCGCGACCAGCAGCAGGCTCGGCGTGCCCAGCGGTTCGGCCAGGCGCGAGGCCAGCCAGGGGCCGAAGATCGCGCCCAGGGTGCCGCCCACCGCGACCAGCGCGAACAGGCGCCGCCCCTGGTCGCTGCTGAAGCGGTCGGCCAGCAGGGCCCAGAACACCATGGTCACGAACAGGTTGAACACGCTGAACCAGACGTAGAACACCTGGCCGCTGCGCGTCCCGACCGCGCCGGGCGCGAACACCAGCAGCGCCCAGAAACCGGCCAGGCTCAGGGCGAAGAAGGCGTAGGTGGCGGAGATGAAGTGCAGCCGCCGCAGCCGCGCGACCAGCCCGCCGAACAGCGGGTTGACCGCGAGCGTGACCACGGCGGTGCCGATGAACAGCCAGCGCACGCTGTCGATGCCGCGCTCCATGCCCAGCGCATCGCGCGCCGGGCGCAGCATCATCAGCGCGGTGAGGATGCAGAAGAAGAACGCGGCGGCGACCAGCACCGGCGCCAGTTCGCCGTGCCGGAGGTTGAACAGGTCCGCGAGGCGCCCGCGCATGGGTCAGGCGAACATCGCGACCAGTTCGGCCTGCTGCGCGTCGTCGAGCAGCGGCCCGGTCCCGCCGCGCAGGTTGTCGGCCTGGCGTTCGGGCTTGCCGGTGGCGGGGATCACCGCGGTCACCGCGGGGTGGCTGATCGCGAACTTCAGGAACATCTGCGCCCACGACGTCACGCCGACGTCGGCCGCCCAGCCGGGCAGCTCGCGGTCGCGCACCGCGGCGAACAGGCGGCCGTCGTCGAAGGCGCGGTTGACGATCACCGCGATGCCCAGCTCCTGCGCCAGCGGGAAGATCGTGCGCGCGGCCTGCGGCGCGTTGACCGAATAGTTGATCTGGACGAAGTCCGGCTTTTCCGCGCGCATCAGGCGCGCGGTCTCGGCGTGGCCGCTCTCCAGGTAGTGGGTGATGCCCACGTACTTCACCTTGCCGGCGTCCTTGAGCTCGCGCGCGTAGGGCATGGCCTCGGCCATGTTGCGCAGGTTGTGCACCTGCAGCAGTTCCACGTGGTCGGTGCGCAGGCGCCGCAGCGACGCGGCCCACTGCGCCTCCAGCGCCTCGCGGCTGTCGGCGGCGAGCTTGGTGGCCAGGAAGCAGCGCTCGCGCCAGCCGCCCTGCTCGAGCAGGGCCCCGACCACGTCCTCGGCGTTGCTGTAGTTGGGCGAGGTGTCGAGCAGGCGTCCGCCGCCCTCGAAGAAGATCCTCGCCACCTCGCGCAGGGCGTCGAAGTCGGGCGAGTCCAGCGGCACCTCGTAGCTGCCCGAGGTGCCGACGCCGATCGCCGGGATCGATTCGCCGCTGGCCGGGATGGTGCGCATGACGAGTTCGCCCGCGAGCGGCGCGATGCCGGCGATGGCGCCGACGGGCTTCTCGCGCGGCCGGCCGGGCAGGGGATCGGCGCGGTCCTGGCTGCAGGCGGCGAGCGGGGCGAGGGCGACGCCGGTGGCGGCCAGGCTGACGGAGGCGATGAATCGGCGGCGGCTGGTCATGGCGGGACTCCAGGGGGGCATGGGCTGGACGGCGCATCGACGCGGCGCAGGGTAGGCACAAGCCGGGGCGCGAATCCAGTGGCGGCGCCCCTGCGTCACCCCGGGCGCGCGCCGAGCAGGCGCAGCAGCCCGACCGCGGCCGCGGGATTGCGTTCCTTGGCTGCGCTGATGAAGAAAACGAACACGTCGCGCCGCGCCGCCCCGGCCGCGGGTGGGGCGAGCAGCGGCAGGTCGCCGGGCGTCCCGCCCCGCGCCCAGGTGCGCGCACGCGCGGCCCAGGCCGCGAGCTCGTCCGCCGGATAGCCGCTGGCCACGTGCGCGCGCGAGCGCATCAGCCGCGCATAGACGAAGTCGGCGGTGGGGTCGGCGACGTTGGGGTGCTCGTCCGAGTCGGTGTACACCGTGGCCATGCCGTGACGGCGCGCCAGTTCGACGAAGCCGGCATCGACGAAGCCGCGGTCGCGCACGTCCAGTACGTGCCGCAGCGGCCGCCCGCCGGCCTCGCGCGGCAGCAGTCCGAGGAAGGCCGCGAAGGCGTCGCGGTCGATGCGGGTGCCGGCGTCGAACTGCCAGACGAGCGCGCCGAGCCGGTCTTCCAGCGCCGCGATCCCGCCGACGAAGTCCTCCACCTGCGGCCCGGTGCGCTCGAGCGCGCGCGCCTGGGTGATGCGCTTGGGGGCTTTGGCGGTGAACACGAAGCCGGGCGGAGTCTGCTCGCGCCAGCCGGCGTACACCGCCGGCGTCTGCGTGCCGTAACAGGTGCCGTTGATCTCGATCGCCGACAGCTGGCGGCTGGCGTACTCGAGTTCGCGCCGCTGCACGAGGCCCTTCGGGTAGAAGCGCCCGCGCCAGGGCGGGAACACCCAGCCGCCGATGCCGACGCGGATGCCGTCCACCGCCGGTACGCCGGCGTCCGCCGGGGCGAGGGTCAGGCCGTCCATCGGTCCGGGTTCCCGAACCGCCGCAGGTGGCCTTGTGCGAGGATTCGCATGGCGATGGCGCCGCTCCGGTCCGGCGGGCAGGATGCCACGCGCGTGGCCCGGGGGCGACCATCCCGCCGGCCTGCACGCCAGGCACCTGCCGGAAGTCATGTCCGCCCGTGCGCCGGGCAGGACTATGCTGGCCGGGTACGACGACGTTGGGAGCAAGGCGATGCAGCGACGTGGATTCCTGGCCCTGGGTGGACTGGCCGCCGGCGCGGCGTTGCTGCCGCCGCTGGCGTACGGGCGGGCGATCGCGGCCGAGCGGCTGCTCGAGCGCATCGATGGTGCGATCAAGCGCCGGCTGGCCGATGCCGCCCTGCAGGCCGCCACCGACGCCGGCGCCAGCTACTGCGACATCCGCATCGGCCGCTACCTGCGCCAGTCCCTGCTCACCCGCGAGGCGCGGGTGGAGAACGTGGCCAACGAGGAGTCGGTGGGCGCGGGCGTGCGCGTGGTCGCCGGCGGTGCATGGGGGTTCGCCGCCACCAATCGCCTCGACGTGGACGCGGTGGCGCGGGCCGCGCGCCAGGCGGTCGCG
Source organism: Luteimonas wenzhouensis (assembly GCF_007859305.1). Taxonomy (GTDB): domain Bacteria; phylum Pseudomonadota; class Gammaproteobacteria; order Xanthomonadales; family Xanthomonadaceae; genus Luteimonas; species Luteimonas wenzhouensis. The sequence goes on along the minus strand of NZ_VOHE01000002.1, from coordinate 248,300 downwards.
ATCGCCCGGGCCAATGCCAGGGTGCAGGCCGAACCGGTGCGGCTGGCGCCGGCGCCGGCCCACGGCGAGGTGTCCTGGCGCACGCCGATCGCCAGGAACGGCATGGAAGTGCCGATCCGCGACAAGCTCGAACTGCTGCTGTCGGTCAACGCCGCGGCGATGGAGGCGGGCGCGAGCTTCGTCAACTCGCGCATGTTCCTGGTCAACGAGCAGAAGTACTTCGCCTCCACCGACGGCTCGTACATCGACCAGGACGTGCACCGGATCTGGGTGCCGTTCACGGTGACCGTGGTCGACCAGGCCAGTGGGAGGTTCCGCACCCGCGACGGCCTGTCGGCGCCGATGGGGATGGGCTACGAGTACCTCGACGCCGATCCCGCACAGCGCGTCGAGCTGCCCGGCGGGGTGGTCGCCTATGGCCGCTCCTACGACATGCGCGCCGACGCGGTGGCCGCCGCGCGGCAGGCGCGGGAGAAGCTCAAGGCGCCGTCGGTCAAGCCCGGCCGCTACGACCTGGTGATCGACCCGAGCAACCTGTTCCTTACCATCCACGAGAACGTCGGCCATCCGCTCGAGCTCGACCGCGTGCTCGGCTACGAGGCCAACTACGCCGGCACCAGCTTCGCCACCCTCGACAAGCGCGGGACCTTCCGCTGGGGCAGCGACATCGTGAACTTCGTCGCCGACCGCACCCAGCCCGGCAGCCTGGGCGCCGTGGGCTACGACGACGAGGGCGTGCAGGCCAAGCGCTGGGACCTGGTGCGCGACGGCATCCTGGTCGACTACCAGTCGATCCGCGACCAGGCCCACATCCTGGGTAAGACCGAGTCCGACGGGTGCTGCTACGCCGACTCGTGGTCGAGCGTGCAGTTCCAGCGCATGCCCAACGTCTCGCTCCAGCCCGGCAAGGCGCCACTCACGGTGCAGGAGATGATTGCCGGGGTCGAGAACGGGCTCTACATCCACGGCCGCGGCTCCTATTCGATCGACCAGCAGCGTTACAACGCCCAGTTCGGCGGGCAGCTGTTCTTCGCCATCCGCAACGGCCAGGTGCAGGGGCTGGTAGAGGATGCCGCCTACCAGATCCGCACTCCGGAGTTCTGGAACGCCTGCTCGGCGATCTGCGACGAACGCGACTATCGCCTGGGCGGCTCGTTCTTCGACGGCAAGGGCCAGCCCAGCCAGGTCTCGGCGGTCTCGCACGGGGCGGCCACCGCGCGCTTCGACGGCCAGAACGTGATCAACACCGCCCGCTCGCTGGGCTGAGGCCGGCGTCCGCGCATGCGCCCGGATGTGCCGAAAGTCATTTGCGCCCCGCGGCGGCGGCGCACAGAATCGGATGAAACCATCCCGCCCGGCACGTCCGCACCGGACCTGCGCGTTTGCCGCGGCGGCGTTGGCGCCGTGCCCCACCTACCGGAGAACGCTCCGTGCAACGACGTGATTTCCTGGCCCTGAGCGGCCTTGGCATCGGCAGCCTGGCGCTGCCTTCCTGGCTCGGCAAGGCGGTGGCCACCGAGCAGCTGGTGACCACCCTGGACGTGGCGGTCAAGAAGCAGTTGGCCGACGCCGGGCTCGAGGCCGCGCGTTCGTCCGGCGCCAGCTACTGCGACGTGCGCATCGGCCGCTACCTGCGCCAGTTCGTGATGACCCGCGAGGACAAGGTCCAGAACGTGGTCAACACCGAGTCCACCGGCGTGGGCGTGCGGGTGATCGCCGACGGTGCCTGGGGCTTCGCCGCCACCAACGGCCTGACCACCGACGCGGTGGCCGCGGCCGCCCGCCGCGCCACCGCGATCGCCAAGGCCAATGCCAGGGTGCAGGCCGAGCCGGTGCGGCTGGCCCCGGCGCCCGCCTATGGCGAGGTGTCCTGGCGCACCCCGATCAAGCGCAACGCGATGGAGGTGCCGCTCAAGGACAAGGTCGACCTGCTGCTCTCGGTCAACGCGGCCGCGCTCAACGCCGGCGCCAGCTTCGTCAACTCCACCCTGTTCCTGGTCAACGAGCAGAAGTACTTCGCTTCCACCGACGGCTCCTACATCGACCAGGACGTGCACCGGATCTGGGCGCCGATGACCGTCACCGCGGTCGACAAGGCCAGCGGCAAGTTCCGCACCCGCGACGGCCTGTCCGCGCCGATGGGCCTGGGCTACGAATACCTCGACGGCGACCCGGCGCAGAAGTTCGTCAGCCCCAACGGGGTGGTGAACTACGGCCACTCCTACGACATGCTCGAGGACGCGGTGGCCGCGGCGAAGCAGGCCCAGGAAAAGCTCAAGGCGCCATCGGTCAAGCCCGGCCGCTACGACCTGGTGCTCGACCCCTCGCACACCTGGCTCACGATCCACGAGTCGGTCGGCCATCCGCTCGAGCTCGACCGCGTGCTCGGCTACGAGGCCAACTACGCCGGCACCAGCTTCGCCACGCTCGACAAGCGCGAGTCCGGCTTCCGCTACGGCAGCGACCAGGTCACGATCTTCGCCGACAAGACCCAGCCCGGCAGCCTCGGCGCGGTCGGCTACGACGACGAGGGCGTGAAGTGCAAGCGCTGGGACCTGATCCGCGACGGCATCCTGGTCGACTACCAGGCCATCCGCGACCAGGCCCACATCCTGGGGAAGACCGAGTCCGACGGCTGCTGCTACGCCGACTCGTGGTCGAGCGTGCAGTTCCAGCGCATGCCCAACGTCTCGCTGGCCCCGGGCCGCTCGAAGCTGTCGGTGGCCGACATGATCAAGGACGTGGAGAACGGCATCTACATCATCGGCGACGGCTCGTTCTCGATCGACCAGCAACGCTACAACGCCCAGTTCGGCGGCCAGCTGTTCTACGAGATCAAGAACGGGCGGATCACCGGCATGCTCGAGGACGTGGCCTACCAGATCCGCACCCCGGAGTTCTGGAACGCCTGCGTGGCGGTGTGCGACGAGAGCGACTACCGCCTGGGCGGCTCGTTCTTCGACGGCAAGGGCCAGCCGGGCCAGGTCTCGGCGGTCTCGCACGGGGCGAGCACCGCGCGCTTCAACGGCATCAATGTCATCAACACCGCGCGTTCGCTCGGCTGACGGCGCAGGAGGAACGAATTACATGAGCATCTTCACCGAAGCCGAAGCCAAGGCCATCCTCGACAAGGTCATCGCCCTGTCCGGCGCCGACGAGTGCACCGCGGTGCTGTCGGGCGGCGACAGCGGCAACATCCGCTTCGCCCTGAACAACGTGTCCACCAGCGGCATCGTCGACAACGTCGAACTGGCGGTGTCGGTCGCCTTCGGCAGGCGGGTGGGCACCGCCACGATCAACGAGTTCGACGATGCCTCGCTCGAGCGCGTGGTGGGCCGGGCCGAGGACCTGGCGAAGCTCGCCCCGGAGAACCCGGAGTTCATGCCGGCGATCGGCAAGCAGTCCTACGTGGCCACCTCCACCCACAGTGCGGCGACCGCCGCGATCACGCCCGAGTACCGCGCCCAGGTGGCGGCCAGCTCCATCGCGCCCTGCCGCGAGGCCGGGCTGGTGGCGGCCGGCTTCCTCGAGGACAGCCGCTCGTTCACCGCGATCGCCAACAGCAACGGCAACTTCGGCTACCAGACCGCGACCAGCGCCGACTACACCTGCACCGTGCGCACCGAGGACGGCCGTGGCTCGGGCTGGGTGGGCCGCAACGTCACCGACATCTCGCAGTTCCACGCCGGCCGCGACATCGCCGTCGCGATCCGCAAGGCCCGCGAGTCCGCCGACGCCAGGGCGCTGGAGCCGGGCAAGTACACCGTCATCCTGGAGCCGCACGCGGCCGCGGGGCTGATCTCGTTCATGATGTACTTCTTCGACGCCCGCCAGGCCGACGAGGGCCGCAGCTTCCTGTCGAAGAAGGGCGGCGGCAACAAGCTCGGCGAACAGGTCTACGACCCGCGCGTGAGCATCTGGGCCGACCCGGCCGACCCCGACGTGCCGGTGCTGCCGTGGGACGACGAGGGTCTGGCGCGCACGCGCATGCCGGTGATCGAGGACGGCAAGGTCGCCAACCTGCTGTATTCGCGATACTGGGCGCAACAGCAGGGCCGCGAGGCGGTGGCCAGGCCGGGCAACCTGATCATGGCCGGCGGCACCAAGTCCACGGCGGACCTGGTGCGCGAGACCGAACGCGGCATCCTGGTCACCCGCACCTGGTACATCCGCATGGTCGACCCGCAGACGGTGCTGCTCACCGGCCTGACCCGCGACGGCACCTTCTACATCGAGAACGGCCAGATCCGGTATCCGATCAAGAACTTCCGCTTCAACGAGTCGCCGGTGATCATGCTCAACAACATCGACGAGCTCGGCAAGCCGGTGCGGGTGAGCGGCGACGAGTCGCGCTTCGCGATGATGATCCCGCCGATGCGCCTGCGCGACTTCACCTTCACCTCCCTCTCCGACGCGGTGTGATCGCGTGCCGTAGCCGCCGTGCCCCCGCCCCCGCCTGCGGGGGGCGGGCGCCACGACTCGTCGCGGTCCCCGGTCCGGTTGCGCGCGCATGACCGGGACGCCCATGACCCGCGCGCGATTCCTGCGCCTGGGCCTCGGCGCGATCGCCGGCGCCTGGCTGGGCGCGCGCGCGCCGGCCGCGCGCGCGTCGGCGGCGGGCTACGACTTCTGGTTCACCCGGCTCAAGTACGACTCGGGCGACTGGGACGTGGACGAGCGCATGCCGTCCAACGTGATCACCGCGCTGATCGACTACACCGGCCTGCGCGTGGACCCGGAGGAACACGTGGTCGAGCTGGCCGACCCGAAGATGCTCTCGGCGCCGTTCTGCTACCTGGCCGGGCACAAGCTGGTCGAGTTCAATCCGGCCGAACGGCGCAACTTCGAGCGTTACGTGCGCAACGGCGGCTTCGTCTTCGTCGACGACTGCAACCACGACATCGACGGCCTGTTCGCGAAATCGTTCGAGGCGCAGATGGCCGCGATCTTCGGCCCGCGCGCGCTGGCCAGGCTCCCAAACGACCACCCGATCTACAGCAGCTTCTTCCGGTTCCCGGACGGCCCGCCCGCCACCAGCTACGAACTCAACGGCTGGGGCGACGACCTGGTCCACGACTACCTCAAGGGGATCAGCATCGACGGCCGCCTCGGGGTGCTCTACAGCAACAAGGACTATGGCTGCGAATGGGACTACGACTGGCGCAACAAGCGCTTCCTGGCCGAGGACAACACGAAGTTCGCGGTCAACATCGTGGTCTACGCGCTCACCGCCTGAGCAGGCCCGCCCCGCAATCCACCGCCCCCGAGTGCCCATGAACGCCCCCCTCACCGAATCCGACATCCAGGCCCGCGTCGCCCGCCTGGCCGACCTGCGCGCCGCCATCGCCAGCGCGATCGTCGGCCAGCACGACGTGGTCGAGCAGCTGCTCACCGGGCTGCTGGCCGGGGGCCACTGCCTGCTCGAGGGCGTGCCGGGGCTGGGCAAGACGCTGCTGGTGCGGACCCTGGGCCAGGCGCTGGAGCTGCAGTTCCGGCGCGTGCAGTTCACGCCCGACCTGATGCCCAGCGACCTGCTGGGCACCGAACTGCTGGAGGAGGACCACGGCACCGGCCGCCGCGCGTTCCGGTTCCAGAAGGGCCCGGTGTTCACCCACCTGCTGCTCGCCGACGAACTCAACCGCACCCCGCCCAAGACCCAGGCCGCGCTGCTGGAGGCGATGCAGGAGCACACCGTGAGCTTCGCCGGCGTGACCCACGCGCTGCCCGAGCCGTTCTTCGTGCTCGCCACCCAGAACCCGATCGAGCAGGCCGGCACCTACCCGCTGCCCGAAGCCCAGCTCGACCGCTTCCTGCTGCACATCGCCCTGGATTACCCGGGCGAGGAGGACGAGCGCGCGATCATCGCCCAGACCACCGGCGCGGCCCCGGCGCAGGTCCCGCGGGTGATGGGCGGCGAGGACGTGCTGGCGCTGCAGGCGCTGGTGCGCCAGGTGCACGTGGGCGAGGACCTGCTGGCCTGGATCACCCGCCTCGTGCGCGCCACGCGGCCGGGCGAAGGCGCACCGCAGCTGGTGCGCGAGTACGTGAAATGGGGCGCTGGGCCGCGTGCCGGACAGGCGCTGGTCCTGGCCGCGAAGGCGCGCGCGCTGCTGCACGGGCGGCTGGCGGCCACGCGCGAGGACGTGCAGGCGCTCGCCGCGCCGGTACTGCGGCACCGTCTGCTGCTGTCGTTCGCCGCCGAGGCCGAGGGCAAGCGTCCGGACGCGCTGGTCGCGGCGCTGCTGGACGAACTGCCGTTCCCGGGCGGCTGAGCGCCGCGGGCACGATGGTCCAGGATCCCGTCGGCCCGGCGCTGCGCGCGCAGCTGCGCGGGCTGCGCATCGCCTCGCGCCGCGCCAGCCCGCTGCGCGGCGGCGGCCTGCACCGCGGTCGCGACCGCGGCGCCGGGCTGGAATTCTCGCAGTACCGCGGCTACGAGCCGGGCGACGAGCCGCGCCGGATCGACTGGAAGCTGTACGCGCGCAGCGACCGCTTCTTCGTGCGCGAGGCCGAGCGCGACAGTCCGCTCGTGGCCTGGATCGTGCTCGATGCCAGCGCCTCGATGGCGCAGGCCGACGAGGCGCGCCCGGACTGGAGCCGGCTGGACGCGGCACGGGTGCTGGCCGCCTGCATCGCCGAGGTGGCGCTGCGCCAGGGCGACCATGCCGGACTGCTCGCCGCGGGTGGCGATGCGCTGCGTCTGGTGCCCGCGGCCGCCGGCAGCCGCCAGCGCGAGCGGCTGCAGCACGAGCTGGTCCGGATCGAGGCCGCGGGCGGCATGCCCGACCAGGCGCGGCTGGGGCCCGTCTGGGAGCGCGTCGGGCCCGATGCGCTGGTGGTGGTGCTGGGCGACTTCCTCGACCCGGCGCTGCCGGAGCTGGCCACGCGCCTGGCCGCGGCGCGCCGGGAAGTGCTGGCGATCCAGCTGCTGACCGTGGCCGAGCGCGATTTCCCGTTCGACGACGGGCGCCGTTTCATCGATCCGGAGACCGGCCAGGCGCTGCCCGGTGACGCGCGCGCGTTGCGTGCCGGGTTCCTGGCCCGGTTCGGCCAGGCCCAGCGCGAACTGCACGCACGCTTCGACGGGGCCGGCATCCGCCACGCGGTGCACGTGCTCGGCGAGCCGCTGCTGCGGCCGCTGCAGGCCCTGTTCGGCGCGGGCCAGGGGAGCGCCGGCGAATGACCCCGGTGTTGCTGCTTCCGTTGGGACTGGCCGCGTTGGCCGCGCTGGCGCTGCCGCTGCTGCTGCACCTGGCCCGGCGCCAGCAGCAGCGGCCCACGGTGTTCGCCGCGTTGCGCTGGCTGCAGGCGCGCCCGCGTCCGCGGCGGCAGCTGCGCTTCGACGAGCCATGGCTGCTCGCGGTACGCCTGCTGCTGGTCGCGCTGGTCGCGCTGCTGCTGGCCCGGCCCGCGCTGCAGGGCGTGGTGGACGCGCGGCCGCGGCTGCTGGCGGTGCCCGGCATCGCGCCGGCCGCGCTCGCGCAGGCACGCGCGCGGCAGGACGTGGAAGCGCGCTGGCTGGCGCCCGGCTTCCCGCCGCTGGACGTTGCGCCGCCGTCCGGTCCCCATCCGTTGGCGAGCCTGCTGCGCGAGTTCGATGCGCAGCTGCCTGCGGGCGTGCCGCTGACGGTCCTGGTGCCCGCGCGGTTCGCCGGGGCGGACGGCGGCCGGTTGCGCCTGGCGCGCGAGGTCGACTGGCGCGTCGTCGAAGGCGAGGCGCTGCCCGCCACGGCGCAGGTCCAGGCGCCCGTGCTCGCGGTCCGGCACGACGACGCGCATCGCGACGCCGCGCGTTACCTGCGTGCGGCGGCAATCGCCTGGCGCGACGAGGACGACGGCACGATGCCGGACGTGGCGGCCTCGACCCGGCTGCCGGCGCCGGGCGTTACGCTGGCCTGGCTCCACGCCGGCCAGTTGCCGCCGGAGCTGTTGCAGCGGGTGGAGCAGGGCGCCCAGGCGCTGCTGGCGGCGGATGCCGCCTGGCCCGACGGCGTCGAGCCCGCCGCGGCCTGGCGTGACGATGCCGGCCAGCCGCTGCTGTCGGCCGCACGGCTTGGGCAGGGCCGCCTGCTGCGGTTCGAGCGCGCGCTGGCGCCGGCGGAGATGCCGCAGCTGCTGGCACCGGAGTTTCCCCACGTATTGCGCGAGCTGCTGCAACCGCCGCCGGCGCCGACCGTGGTGGGTGCCGTGGACTACGCGCCCGAGGCCGGCGCGGTGGCGGTCGCCGCCGAACCGTTCGACCTGCGGCCCTGGCTGGCGCTGGCCATCGCGCTGCTGGCGCTGCTCGAGCGCTGGCTGGCGACGTCGCGCCGGCGCGAGGAGGGGGCGTGAGCGTGGTGGCGGACCTCGACCGGCTGCTGGCCCGGGCGCGCCGCCGTGCCGGGCTCGATGCACTGCTGGCCTGGTGTCCCCTGCCGCTGGCCGCGCTCGCGCTGTCCTGGCGCCTGCCGGCGACCGTGGCGCTGGCGCTGGCCGTGCCCGCGCTCGCGCTCGTCGCCCTGGCGGTGGCCCGGGCGATGCGATGCCATGACCGCGCCTGGCTGGCGCGCCGCCTCGATGCCGCGCGCCGCGACCTGGACGACAGCAGCGCGCTGCTGTTCGCGGCGCCCGCCGCGCTCGGCCCCCTGCAGGCGCTGCAGCGCGACCGGCTGTTGCAGCGCCTGCGCGAGCGCCCGCCGCCCGACCTGCGCCCGCCGTGGTCGCCGCGCGCGATCGCCGCCGCCTGGCTCGCCCTGCTGGCCGCTTGCGCGCTGCTCGCGTGGTGGCCGGGGCCGCGCCCTTCGTCCACGCCCGCCGGCATCGACATCGGCGGCGCCCCGCAGGCCCCGGCGCCGCGCCTGGTGGCACAATCGCTGCAGGTGCGGCCGCCGCGCTACACCGGGATCGAGCCTTCCGCGCTGGCGACGCTGGACGCCGAGGCGCCGGCCGGCAGCACGCTGCGCTGGCGCCTGCGCTTCACGCCGCGCCCCGAGTCGGTCGACCTGGTCTTCCATGACGGACAGCGCCTGGCGATGGCGCGCGAGGGCGAGCACTGGACGGCGGAGTTCGTGCTGCAGGCGTCCACGCTCTACCGCGTGGTGCCCGCCGGAGGCGGGGACGCCGGCGCCTCGCCGCTGCATCGCCTGGACGCCGTGCCGGACCAGCCGCCGCAGGTGCGCGTGCTCGCGCCCGAACGCAGCCTCACCCTGATGGCGCCGGGGCAGCGCGACTGGACCCTGCGCTTCGAGGCCAGCGACGACCACGGGGTGCAGGCGCACGCGCGACTGCTGGTGACCCGCACCGAGGGCAGCGGCGAGAACATCCGCTTCCAGGACCACGTGCGCGTGCTGCGCGGGCAGGGCGATGCGCGCCACCGGCGGTTCGAGGCGGTGCTGCGGCCCTCGGAGTTCGGGTTGCAGCGAGGCGAGGACCTGGTGGCGCGGCTGGAGGTGGTGGACAACCGTGCGCCGCAGCCGCAGCGCGCGCGCAGCGCCAGCGTGATCCTGCGCTGGCCGCCGGAGCCGGTGCTGGGCGCGGAAGGGCTCGACGGACTCGCGCGCCAGGTGCTGCCGGCGTATTTCCGCAGCCAGCGCCAGATCATCATCGACGCCGAGGCGCTGCTGGCCGAGCAGCCGCGCCTGGCGCGCGGCGAGTTCGAGCGCCGGTCCGACCTGCTTGGCGTGGACCAGCGCCTGCTGCGGCTGCGCTACGGCCAGTTTCTGGGCGAAGAGAGCGAGGGCGGCCCTACGCTGCCGACCAGCGACCTGCCCACGAGCGATCGACCGACGGGCGACCCGCCCACCGGCGATCCTCCTTCCGCTGCCCACGACGGGCACGCCCATGACCACGCCGCTGCTCCCGGCGCGCCGGTCGCCTCCGGCTTTGGCGAGGTCGGCGACGTGCTCGAAGAGTTCGGGCATACCCACGACATCGCCGAGGCCGCGACCCTGCTCGACCCGGAGACCAGGGAGATTCTGCGCGGCGCCCTGCGCGAGATGTGGCAGTCCGAGCTGCACCTGCGCCAGGCGGCCCCGCGCCAGGCGTTGCCATACGCAAACCGTGCGCTGGAGCTGATCAAGCAGGTCCAGCAGGCCGAGCGCATCTACCTGCAGCGCGTCGGCACCCGGCTGCCGCCGATCGACGAGTCGCGCCGGCTCGGCGGCGACCGCGACGGCCTGCGCGACCGGCCGCTGCCGGCGCTGGCGCCGCGCGCGGGCGAGGACGCAGTGGCGACGGCGTGGCGGGAACTGTCGTCGGGCGGAGCGGCCGGCGTGCGCGTGGAGACGCTCGACGCACTCCAGGCCTGGGCCACTTCACGAGGCGACCGGTTGGAGGATCCACTGGCGTGGGTGGCCGCGATCGACGCGCTGCGCCACGCCCCGGACTGCGAGTCCTGCCGGCGGAGCCTGCGCGGCCTGGTCTGGGCCGCGCTGCCGCGGCCGGCCGGCGGCCGCGCGCCGCGCGCGGACGACCCGGTGTCGCGCCGCTACCTCGAGGCGCTCGACATGTCCGGGGAGGCACCATGAGCCTGCAGTCGTGGGTGCTGGCGGTCCTCGTCCTGGCCACGGCCGTGGCGTTGGCGCGGCTGTGGAGGGCCCATCGCCGCGATCCGCGCGGACCGCGCGCCTGGCGCCTGGCCGTGCTGCTGGCGCTGCAGCCACTGCTGGCCGGCGCGCTGTACCTCGCGCTGTTCCCGCCGCAACGGGCCGTGGATGCGGCCACCCTGGTGCTGCTGACGGAAGGCGCCGGGCCGGGCGACGCGGCATCGGCCGACGGCCGCGTGCTGGCCCTGCCCGAGGCCGGCGACGTCGGGGAAATTCCGCGCACGCCCGATCTGGCCACCGCGTTGCGCCGCCATCCCGGGACTACCCGCCTGCGGGTGCTGGGCGCGGGATTGCCCGCCCGCGACCGCGAGGCGGCGCGTGGGCTCGACATCGCGTTCGAGCCCTTGCCGCCGACGCCCGGTCTGGTCGAGTTGCAGCTGCCCGCGCGGGTGGTCCGCGGCGCCGGGTTCGCGGTCGCCGGGCGCGTCGCGGGCGACGGGGAGCGCGTGGTCGAGCTGCTGGATCCGGCCGGCCGTCGCGTGGACGCCGTGGCACCGGATGCCGACGGGCGCTTCCAGCTGCGGGGCGTGGCGATGGAGGCGGGGGCGGCGCGGTTCGCGCTGCGCCTGGCCGACGCCGGGGGCGGGATCCTGGCGCAGCTGGACGTGCCGCTGTGGATCGAGGCCGACGTGCCGCCGCGGGTGCTGTTGTTGGCCGGTGCGCCGGGACCGGAAACCCGCGCCTTGCGCCGTTGGCTGGTGGATGCCGGCGCGCGGGTGGACGCACGTATCGCGCTCGGCGGCGGCCTGCACCTGGGCACGGCGGCGCTGGATGCCGGTGCGCTCGCGCAGGCCGACCTGGTGATCGCCGATGCGCGCGCATGGTCGGGCCTCGGCGAGACGGCGCGCGCGCGCGTGCTGGCCGCGGTCGATGCCGGCCTGGGGCTGTTGCTGCGCGCGGACACCGCGATGGGCGCGGCCGCATTGCGCGACATCCGCGGCCCCGGGTTCGAGGTGGGCGGCGGCAGCGGCAGCCGCGTCTGGACCCTGCCGCCGCCGCGCCTGGACGACGAGCAGGCACTGCGCGCGTGGATGGGCAGTGGCCGACCGGACGCGCCGTTCGACCTGGAGCAGGCCCAGGCTGCCGTGCCGCAGCTGTCGCGGCGCGACTGGCGAGTGCAGGGCGCACAGGCGGTGGCCCTGGCTCAGGGCGTGCAGGCGCCCGCCGGCTGGTGGCGTGCGCGCGGTCGCGGCCGCATCGGCCTGTGGACGCTGCTCGACACCTATGTGCTGCCGCTGCACGGTCGCGAGGATCTGTACGCGGGGCTGTGGAACGAGGCGGTCGCGACGCTCGCGCGCGCCGGGGGTGAGCCCCTGCCGGCGTTCGCCGCCGCGCCACGGGCGGGCCAGCGCAGCCAGGCCTGCGGCTGGCCGGAGGGCGCCGTGGTCGAGGCGCCCGACGGCCGCCTGATCGCGCCGGTGGCCGATCCGGCCAGCGGCGATCGCCGCTGCGCCGGGTTCTGGCCACGCGTCGAGGGCTGGCACCGGCTGCGCCACGGCGAGCGCGAACGCTGGTTCCACGTGGCCGCGGCCGACGCCGATCCGACGCTGCGGCTGGCCGAACTGCGCGAGGCCACGCTGGCGCTCGCCGCCGCGGCGCCCGACGCGGCCGCGCGCGCGCGCGCGGTTGCCGCGCCCGGCGTCCCGGGTCCGGCCTGGCCCTGGTTCGTGCTGTGGCTGGCGCTGGCGGGCGCGGCCTGGTGGCTGGAACGTTCGCGCCGGGGCCTGCGCGCCGTCGCAACGCCATGACGCACGCGCCGGCCGGTGGCGTTATCCTCGCCGGCGACCCGTTCGAGGAGCGACACCATGGCGACCTACCAGGGCGGCTGCCACTGCGGCCGGATCGCGTTCGAGGTGGAGGGCGAGATCACGGCGGTCTACGACTGCAACTGCTCGATGTGCCGGCGCCGCGGCGGCCTGCTCGCGCCGTTCCCGCGCTCGGCGCTCACGCTCAAGACGCCCGAGGCGCAGCTGTCGACCTATCGGTTCAACCGCCAGAAGATCGCGCACCACTTCTGCGCCACCTGCGGCATCGCGCCCTTCAGCGAGGGCATCGGCCCGGACGGCACCGCCTCGGCCATGGTCAACCTGCGCTGCCTGCCCGAGGTGGATCTCGACGCGCTGCAGCCGACCCGGGTCGACGGCGCCAGCTATTGAACCCGGCCCGGGCGATGCCCGTGGTCCGGCCGCCGTCGCGCTCGCCGGCGTCGACGCGCGGCCATGTCCCGCCATCCGATCTTCGAGGGAGCCTTCCATGACCACCCGCCGCGAGTGCCTGAAATCCGTGCTTGCCGCCGCCGCCGCCGCGACGCTGCCGCATGCCCGCCTGTCCGCTGCCGACCCCGGCGCGATGCGGACGCGCACGGTGCCGCGCAGCGGCGAACGGCTGCCGGTGGTCGGGCTGGGCAGTTCGGCGACCTTCGCCCAGGTGGCGCGCGGCGAGGACGTCTCCGCGCTGCGCGAGGTGCTGCAGGCGCTGGTGGCCGGTGGCGGCCGGGTGTTCGACACCGCGCCGGCCTACGGCGCCTCGGAGGAGGTGGCCGGTGCAATCGCGCGCGAGCTGGGGATCGGCGAGCAGGTGTTCTGGGCGACCAAGCTCAACGCCGTGCCGCGCGGCGGCGACAGCGCCGACCCGGCGGCGGCGCGCGAACAGCTCGAGACCTCGTTCCGGCGCCTGGGCAAGGATCCGCTGGACCTGGTGCAGGTCCACAACCTGGCCGACATCCCCAGCCAGCTGGGCCTGCTGCAGCGCTACCGGGCCGATGGCCGGGTCCGCCATATCGGCGTCACCTCCACCAGCAAGCAGGCCTATCCGCGCCTGGTCGAAGTGATGCGCAACGAGGAGATCGACTTCATCGGCGTGGACTACGCGATCGACAACCGCGACGTCGAGGAAACCATCCTGCCGCTGGCGCTCGAACGCAGGATCGGGGTGCTGGTGTACCTGCCGTTCGGCCGCACCCGGCTGTGGAGCCGGATCGGCGAGCGTCCGCTGCCGGAGTGGGCGGCCGACTTCGACTGCGGCTCATGGGCGCAGTTCATGCTCAAGTTCGTGCTCGCGCACCCGGCGGTGACCTGCGTGACGCCGGCGACCAGCAAGGCGCGCCACCTGCTCGACAACCTCGGCGCCGGCCGCGGCCGCTTGCCCGATGAGGCCCAGCGCCGGCGCATGGTCGAATTCATCGACGCGCTGCCGCCCGCGCCGTAGGAGCGGCTTCCGGCGCGACCGGCCTCCTGGCCCATGGCCGCGTGGACTGCACCGCCTGCGGGTCGCGGCTGAAGCGCTCCTGCGGGGGCGCGCGTCGGCGACGCGGGTTACTCCGGCTCGTCGGTCTCGAACTCGACGAAGACCTCCAGGTCGAAGGCGAGCGCTTCCACCGCTTCGCGCACGCGGCGTTCGGTGGAGGGGTTGGGGACCTCGATCTCGATCTCGTGGGTCTCGGTGCCGCGCACGTCGTGCAGTCCGGCCGAGCTGGAGTCGGCGTCGTCCATGTGCGGCATCAGGTCGTCGACTTCCTCGACGTGCTCGATGCCGTCGAGGCTTTGCAGCAGGTTGGCGATCGCACGGACCTGGTCGTCGTTGCCGGCGATGCGCATGCGGAGCAGGGCCATGGTGTCCTCGGGCTGCGGGAAGCTCCAGGGCAGACTAGGGCGGCCTCGGCCAACGCGGCGTGAGGACGGCGCGGGTCAGTCGCGCGGCGTGCGCGAGGGAATCGCGATGTTGCACAGGTCCACGTGGCCGGCCGGGCGCTTGTAGAACGCGTCGCGACGATTGCGGCGCGATTCGACGTAGGCATCGAACGTGGCGGTGTCGGTGCGCAGCACCTCGATCGGCTCTCGCTGCTCCGCGGGCAGCTCGGAGGCCAGGGTGATGGCGCGGATCGGGACGTGCCGCGCCGGATCCTCGAGCATCCCCAGCGGCTCGGGGCCGCGCGGCACCGCGCTGAGCAGCTCCATGCCCCGGATCACGCGTCCGACCAGGGTGATGTTGCGGTCGAGCTGGCGCGGGGACTGGCCGGTGACCACGTAGAGCTCGGCGCCGATGCTGCTGTCCGCCTCCAGGCCGCGGCCGGCGCCGACCGCGCCGTAGCAGTGGGCCATCCACGCGGCGCCGTCCGTGCCCTCGCGGGCGGCGGGGAAGCCGGCGACGAACCCGGCTTCGGGCGCCCAGCCGTCACGGTCGGGCAGGGGATGGAAGTCGAGGTCGCGCGCGGGGCGCTCGAACTCGGCCGGAAGCCGGGTGCGCGCGCTGCCGGTCGGCCTGGCCCGTTCCGGATCGTCGGCGTGGGGGTCGCCGAACTGGACCACGAAATTGTCGTGCGAGCGGTAGATCGCCGCCCCGTTCCAGAAGCCCTCGCGGGCCAGGATCCGGATGTTCTCCACGTGTTGCGGGGCGAAGTCCGGAGCCAGTTCGATCACCACCCGGCCGGCGTCCAGGTCCATGTAAAGGGTGTTGGCGGGATCCGGGGTGCGCCAGTCGGCGGGCGTGGAGGCCTCCAGGACCTCCTGGGTCGTGCGCGTGGGCGGCGCGTCGGCACCGGCCACCGCGGCCGGGAGCGCGAGGGCGGCGGCGAGCAGGACGGCAAGTGCGGGCTGGCGGGGCATGGGCGGGCGCCGTAGGAAGGAGTCCGCGGATTGTGGCCTCCCGAACGCGGGGCGACTAATGGCACATTCGCTATAGAGAAGTCCTTAATAGCATGTCCTCCATCCGGAGGATCGCGGCGTGGACACAGGCGAAGACCAGGGCGCGGCGCAGCTGCGCAAGTTCCAGAAGGAGCTCAGCGCGGGCACGGTGGCGCTGACCCTGCTGGCGGTCCTCGCGTCGGGTGAGCCGATGTACGGCTACCAGATCGCCAAGACCCTGGAGCGCTTCGGCGACGGGGTGCTGGCCGGAAAGCAGAGCGCCCTGTACCCGGTCCTGCGCAACCTGCAGGTCGCGGGGCTGCTGGACAGCTTCGTCGCGCCTTCGGACGCCGGGCCGCCGCGGCGCTACTACCGCATCACCGGCGCGGGGCACGCGGCCCTGCGCGACTGGGCCGCCGCCTGGCGCGCGACCCGAGACTCCGTCGACGCCGTCCTGGAGGGGACATGTCCATGAACAGCCAGAAGCTGCCGACCACCATCCCCGAGTACCTCGAGCAGCTGCGCCGCTCGCTGGCCGGCGCCGACCCGGCCCTGGTCCAGGATGCGCTCTACGATGCCGAGGAGTACCTGCGCTCGGAGCTGGCCGAGCAGGCCGGCAAGACCGAGGCCGAGGTGATCGCGGCCGTGGCCTCCAGCTACGGCGCGCCGGACGAGGTGGCCGAGATCTACCGCGACACCGAGGTCAAGGTGCAGACCGCGTTGCGCACGCCGCCGCCGCCGCGCCGGGCCTCGGCGTTGGGCCGCTTCTTCGGCGTGTTCGCCGATCCGCGTGCCTATGCGTCGCTGTTCTACATGGCGCTGGCGCTGGCGACCGGCATCTTCTACTTCACCTGGGTGGTGACCGGGCTGTCGGTTTCGCTGGGACTGTCGGTCACGATCATCGGCATCCCGCTGCTGATCCTGTTCTTCGGCTCGGTGCGGGTGCTGTCCCTGGTCGAGGGGCGGCTGGTGGAGGTGATGCTCGGCGAGCGCATGCCACGGCGCCCGCTCTACACCGTGCGCGGGCGCCGCCTGTGGCAACGCATCGGCGACATGTTCACCGACGCGCGCACCTGGTCGACGATGCTGTACATGCTGCTGATGCTGCCGCTGGGGATCGCCTACTTCACCCTGGTGGTGACCCTGTTGACCACCTCGCTGTTCTCGATCGCCGCACCGGTGCTGGTGTGGCTCGGCGTGGCCGAGGCCGGGGTCTCGGTGAACGGCTGGCAGGTCCTGGATTACGACGGCGACGTGCTGGCGACCTCGGTCCCGGCACCGGGGCTGCCGCTGCTGCTGGTGGCCGGGGTGCTGCTGCTGTTCGCCACCATGCACATCGCCCGTGGCATCGGCCGGTTCCACGGCAAGTTCGCCAAGCACCTGCTGGTCAAGAGCGCGCAGTACTCCTGACGGGCACGGTCACGGCAGGGCGCGCGTTCCTTTCCGTCTGCCGGCCTCGGCCGGGGCTGGCGGAAGCGTCGGGCCGCGGACGACCGCCCTGGCGATCGGCGGATGCGACGCGGGGCCCCGAGGGGCCCCGCGCCGTGGCCGGTGGAGGCCGCCGCGTCAGTTCGCGGCGGGCATCAGCCGGTCGATCAGGAAGCCCATGCGCAGCGCCATGAGCTCGGGGTTGCGCAGCGCGTCGCTGACCCCGTGGCCTCCTTCCTCGTCCTCGTAGAAGAACACCGGGGCGCCGACCTCCTCGAGCCGGTGGGCGAACTTGCGCGCATGGCCGGGGCCGACGCGGTTGTCCTCGGTCGAGATGGTCACCAGGAATGGCGGATAGCGGGTGCCCGAACGCACGTTCTGGTATGGCGAGTAGGCCAGCATCGCCGCCGCCTGTTCGGGCACGTCGGGATTGCCGTACTCGTTCATCCAGGCCGCGCCCATGCCCATGTGGCGCATGCGGATCAGGTCGGTGAGGGGCACGTCGCTGACCACGGCGTTGAACAGGTCGGGTCGCTGGGTGCCGAGCGTGGCCGTGAGCAGGCCGCCGTTGGACATGCCGAAAATGCCGATCCGTTCCGGGCGGGTGAAACCGGTGGCGACGAGGTGCTCGACCACGGCGATGAAGTCGTCGTACGAGGTCTGGCGCTTCTCGCGGATCACCGACTCGTGCCACTGCGCGCCGCGCTCGCCGCCGCCGCGGATCGCCGGGATCGCCAGCGCACCGCCGCGGTCGAGCCACAGCTTGAGCGCCGGACCGCCCACGCTCGGATCGAAGTAGCCCGGGCGGAACGAGATCCCGAACGCGCCGTACCCGGTCATCAGCAGCGGCTGCGCACCTTCGACCACCTGCTTCGGACGCAGCAGGAAGTAGTCGATGCTGGTGCCGTCCTTCGACGTCGCCGAGCCCAGTTCGGTGGTGAAGCCCGAGGCGTCGATGATCTCCGGGTCGCGCGCCAGCGGCACCTGCGCGCCGGAGTCGTCGACCAGGACCTGGCTGCGCGGGGTCAGGAAGCCCGACAGCGCCATGACGAAGCCGTCGCGGCCGCCCGCGGCCCGCAGCGAGATCGTGTCGCCCGGCGTGGCCTCGAACACGTCGCGCGCCCGCCAGCCGTCCTCGCCGGCCTCGACTTCCACCACTCGCTGCGCGAGGTGGCGGTCGGCGACCAGGGCCAGGCCGCGCCCGGTACCGACCACGCCGCCGAAGGCGGTGTCGACGAACTCGCCGGCACCCGGCTGGTACACGACCGAAACCCGGTCGCCTTCGGTCTTCGCGGTGTCGTAGGCCAGCAGGGTCTCGGCCGGGTAGGCCTTGCCTTCGACATCCGCGTCGGCCGCCAGCTGGACCACGACGTAGCGGTCCATGACCGTGCTCAGGCCGAAGCCCTTGATCGCCTGCGGGAACGGCAGCGCCTGCCGCTCGCCGTCGGCGCCGACCAGCCAGGTCTCGAACGTCGAGTAGTCGATTGCGCGGGTGATCACCGCGCGTGCGCCGTCGCCGGTGCCGACGACCGTCGCGTTCAGCAGCGCATCGCTCGGCTGGCCCTCGAACACCACGGTGGCCGAGGACAGCGGCTCGCCGCGCTTCCACACCCGCGCGGTGGCCGGCCAGCCGGGCAGGGTGGTGGGGGCACCGTCGAGCGTGTGCATGACCAGCACGGTGTCCGCATCGAGCCAGTGGGCGAAGGCACGCGACTTCGGCACGCGGAACCCGTCCTCGACGAAGCTGCCCCGGGCGAGGTCGAACTCGCGCAGCTCGACTTCGTCGCCACCGGCCGGGGACAGGCGCAGCAGGCAGCGGCCGTAATCGGGCGCGCGGCAGGCGCTGTCGAGTTCGTAGGCCTGCAGTTCGAACGGGATGCCCTCGCGTTCGCGCAGTTCGGCGACATCGAGCACCGTGCGCCAGTCGCCTGGCCGGCCGGCGTCGTCGAGCGTCGCCACCTGCAGGAGGCCGTACGGATGCGCGGCGTCGCGCTGCAGTCGCAGCGCCCGCATGCCCAGCACGTGCACGTCCGGTTCGGTTGGCGCGGCCTGGAGCAGGGTCTCGAGCTCCCTGCCGATCGCGGCCTGGTTCGGCCCGGCGCCGAGCGCCCTGCGGGTGCGTTCGGTGGCGGCGCGGGCCCACTCCAGCGCCTCGGCGCCGTGCGGGTCCTCGAGCCACAGCAGGGGGTCGTCGCCGGCGGGCGCGCTGCAGGCGGCGGCGCCGGCGGCCACGAGGGCCGCCAGCAACAGGCTCCTTGCCGGAGCGGTGAAGGATCGGATCATGCGTCTGCCCTCAGTAGTCGTAGCGGAACAGCACGCCCCAGGTGCGCGGCTGCGGACGGTTGGCGGCCAGCGACAGGTTGCGGGCGTTGATGGCTCCGTCCTCGTTGGTCAGGTTGTTGCCGTACAGGTAGGCCGACCAGCCGGTCGGCGATTCCACGCCCACGCGCAGGTTGGCCAGGGTGATGGGATCGCCCGGGGAGCCCGCGGTGAGCGAGGTCTTGCGCGCGGAGTCGTGGTGCGCCGAGACGAAGGCGCTGCCGCGCAGGCTCTCGCCGATGTCCCAGCGGTACGAGGCGGACGTGGTGATGCTGGTCTTGGGCACGTTGTAGACCGGCGTGCCCTTGAACAGCGGGGTGTCCGGGACGTCGGCCGAGTAGGTGGCGTCGATCCAGCTGCCACCCAGCTGCAGGGTCAGGTTGCGGCTCGGGTTGTAGACCAGGTTGGCCTCGACGCCGACGTTGCGGGTGCCGTCGGAGTTCGCCAGGCCGTTGATCTGGTCGGTGATCGGCACGCGGACCGCCACGTCCTTCCAGCGGCTGCTGAACAGCGCGGCCTCGAGCAGCAGGCGGCCCTCGGCGAACAGCGACTTCACGCCCAGCTCGTAGGTCATGATCGAGTCCGGCGCGATCTCGGAGGGCAGGTCGATGTCGTAGAGCTGCGCGAGCAGGATCGAACCGATCGGCTGCAGCTGGCCGGAGCGGAAGCCGCGCGCGGCACTGGCGTAGAAGGTGGTGTCGGCCGAGGGCTTGTACGACAGGCTCAGGCGCGGGTTCCAGCTGTCGAACTCCGCCTGCAACGAGTTGACGGTCCCGTCCTCGGCGCGGTCCCAGGCGTCGAGCTCGTCGTTGAAGTAGCGCAGGCCGGCGGTCAGCGCCCAGGCCGGGTTCGGCAGCTTGAGCGTGGCTTCGCCGAAGAATGCGTAGGCTTCGTTGGTCTGGCGCGAGGTGCTGACCAGGATCCCGGGGACGTCGAGCGCATCCTCGCGGATCGCGTCGCGCAGGTAGTAGCCGACGGTCCAGTCCAGGGTGCGGTCGCCGGTCGAAGACCAGCGCAGTTCGTGGGTGCGCACGGTGATGTCGATGATCGCGTCGAGCGGAATCCCCGGCGCCAGTTCGCCACCCTGGCCGTACAGGAGGTTGGCGTCGGAGAAGCCGTAGAAGAGCTGCGAACCGTCGAAGTCGTAGGTGCTGGTCAGGCTGCCCGAATGCCAGACGTTGTCGACCGCCAGGAACGAGCTGTTGGTCATGTCGTCCATCGCTTCGTTGCTGCCCGCGGCCGACCCGGAGTCGTACTTCCAGTAGGCCAGGTCGATGTTCCAGCGATCGGTCGGCGCGAAGCGCAGCTTGGCGCGCCAGGTGCGGATGTCGTTGTCGTTGACGTCCTTCCCGCCGGTGACGCTGTCGTCGATCCAGCCCGGGGTGGTCTCGTCGGTCACCACCAGGCGCAGGGCCAGGCGGTCGTCCACCAGCGGCACGTTGACGTAGGCCTTGGCGCCGTGGCCGTCGCCGCCCTTGTCCACGGTGGAGGCATCGATCTCCACCCCGGCGCGGAACTCGTTGAACTGTGGCTTGTTGGTGATGATGCGCACGGTGCCGCCCATCGAGCCTTCGCCGAACAGGGTGCCCTGCGGGCCCTTGAGCACCTCGACGCGGTCGATGTCGAAGGACCGGGTGTCCGGGTACCACGGCACGGTCACGCCGGTGAACGGGGTCTCGTCGATGTAGTAGCCGTTGTCGTTGCCGCCCAGCGAGCTCGACACGCCGCGGATCTGCACCTGGGTGAAGCTGCCGCCGCCGTCGATCGAGGCCGCGCCGGGGGTGATGTTGAGCACGTCGGTGACGTTGAGCAGGCCGCGCTCGCGGATGTCCTCGCCGGTGACCGCGCTCAGCGCGATCGGCACGTCGAGCTGGCGCTCGTCGCGCTTGCGTGCGGTGACGGTGACCGTGCCCAGCGTGGTCGTGGATTCATCCTCCGCCCCTTCCTCGACGGCGGTCTGGGCGTGCAGCGCCGGGGCGGCGAGCAGGGACGCGAGGATGGCGCAGGACAGCAGGCTGCGCGGGAACGGCCTGGACGGGGGGGAGGCGTGGTGCATGGAGACTCCTGGAAAGTGGTGGCGCCGGCCGCGGACTGTGGCCGGTCAGGGATCCAGACGATCCAGGACGCGGAAATGGAAACGGCCCCGGCTCAGAAGGCCAGGTGCAGCTCCACGCCCATGCTGCGCGGACGCAGGCGGGTGGCCGCGCCGGCCAGGTCGCGTGCATCCACCGCGCCGCGTTCATCGAGCAGGTTCTCGCCGTAGAGCCAGGCGGCCCATCCGCGTGCGGATTCCAGGCCCAGCCGCAGCGCAACCTGGGTGATGGGATCGCCGGCGGTGCCCTCCACCAGTCCGGTGCGCCGCGCCGAGTGGTGGCTGGCATGCGCGCTGGCCACCGCCTCCAGTCCGCCCGGCAGCGGCTGGCGGTAGCTGGTGGCCGCGAACATCGAACTGCGCGGGACGTTGTAGACCGGAGTACCGGCCGCGATCGGCGTACCGGGCACGTCCCGGCGGTAGCGCGCGTCGACCAGGGTGGTGCCGAGGTCGATCTTCCAGCCTGGCGCAGGCAGCAGGCCCAGCCCGAACTCGACGCCATCGATGCGGGCCCCCCCGGAATTGGCCAGGCCGTTGTTGACCCCGTCGAGCGGGACCCGCACCGGCAGCTTCGACCAGTCGCCGTGGAACAGCGCGGCCTGCCAGAGGCCGCGTCCCGATTCCGCGGCATGGGTGTAGCCGAGTTCGTAGGAGACGATGTGGTCGCCGTCGACGTGGCCGGGCAGGTGGGTGCCGAGCGCCTCGGCTGCCAGCCGCGAGTTGGCCGGCTGCAGCTGCCCGGCGCGGAAACCGGTCGAGATGCTGGCGTGCAGGCTGCGGCGCGGCGACAGGTGCCGACTGAGGCTCACCTTCGGGTTGAAGCGCGCGAACGTGCCGTCGAGCGCCGCGTCGTGGCCGGTGGCGGCGCTCCCGGCGTGGACGTGGTCGCGGAACCAGCGCAGGCCGCCCGACCACGACCAGCGCCGGTCGTCGCTGCGTCCGGCGAGCTCCGCGAACAGGGCATGCGCGTGGTTGCGCTGGCTGGCGGAAGTGGGGAGGCCGTCCACGTCGACGAGGTCGTCGCGGTCGGCCTGGCGCCAGCTGTAGCCGAACACCCAGCCCGGATCGCCCCCGGTGGATGCCCAGCGCGCCTCGAAGGTGGACACGGTGATGCCGACGGCAAGCTCGGCGGGCACGTCGACGGCGAGCAGGCCCGCCGTGTCGTAGTCCAGCCGCGCGCGTGCCGCGAGCAGGGTCAGGCGCGAGCGGAGCAGGTCGGCGCTGGAGACCAGGCTGGTGCTGCGCCAGCGCGAGAGCGTATCCATGCCGGTGGCGTTGCGGTCGCCGTCGTCGGCGACGTAGCCGCCACCGGGACTGTCGTGGTGGGTGCGCATGTGCGACAGGTCGGTGATCCAGCGTTGCCCGGTCCAGCGCAGGCGCAGGCGGCGGGTGTCGACCACGAGGCGGTTGGCGGAGGTGTCGTCGTCCGTCGCGTCGATCCATCCGGGCAGCGCCTCGCGGGTCGCGACCGCGCGCAGTGCGAGGCGGCCTTCGGCCAGCGGGACGTTGGCCATGCCGCGCAGGATCGGGCCGCTGCCGCCCCCCGCGACGCGTTCATGCGCCAGTTCCAGGCGTGCCGCGAAGCGGTCGGGATCGGGCGCACGGGTGAGGATGCGCACGGTGCCGCCCATCGCGCCTTCGCCGAACAGCGCGCCCTGCGGGCCCTTGAGCACCTCGACGCGCTCCAGGTCGAAGGCGCGGGTATCGGGATGCCAGGGCACGGTGACGCCGGTGAAGGGCACTTCGTCCAGGTAATACGCGTTGTCGTTGCCCCCCAGCGAGCTGGACACGCCGCGGATCTGGACCTGGGTGAGCGAGTTGCCGCCGTCCACGGTGGTCACGCCGGGCAGCAGGCGAAGCGCTTGGCTGGCGTTGGCGAGGCCGAGAACCTCGATGTCCGCGCCTTCGATGATGCCGATGGCGACGGGCACGTCGATCCGTTGTTCCTCGCGCCGGCGCGCGGTGACGGTGATGCCGGCAAGGTCCCGCATGGCCTCCGGTGCCGCCGGCGGCGCGGCGGGCGTCGCGGGCCGGGCATTCTGCGCGGCGGGGCGGGGATGCACGCGCACGATGCCGCCCGGCCCGGTCGAAGCGACGTATCCGGTGCCGTCGAGCAGCATCGACAGGGCCTGGCCCGGATCCATGCGACCGTGCACCGCCCGCGTCCTGGCGACGCTGCGCAGGTTGCCCGCTGCGGCCAGCGAGCGTCCCGACTGGCGCGAGAACTCGATCAGGGCCTGGTCCAACGGCATCGATGGCAGGTCGAACTCGACGGCCTCGTGGCCGGCCCGGACCCCGGGTCCGGCACCGCGCGCGGGTGCGGGGACGAGTGCCAGCGCCAGGCCGAGCGCCATCGCGCCCAGGGCGAGCGGCAGCGAAGGACGGTGGCCGGTCGCGATGGAAGGCATGGCGCGTGGACGTCAGCCGCTGCGGCGTCCGCGGGCCAGCACGATCGCTTCGGGGGTGCGCCGCACCTGCAGTTGCAGGCTGGCCGCCAGGCCGTCGACCCAGGCGTCGATGTTGGCCAGCCGCCACAGTCCGGTGACCTCGACCGCCGCCAGCGACGGATCCTCCAGCCGCACGGGCAGGTGCGAGTAGCGGTTGAGGTCGTCGATCACCCGATCGAGCGGCTCGCTCTGGTAGACAACGGTGCCGCTGCGCCAGGCGGTCGCCAGGTTCGCGTTGGTTTCCCGCGGCGCGCCAAGCCCGTGGCCGGGCCGGTACTCCACCTGCTGGTCGCGCCCGAGCTCCTGCTGCAGCCCGGCCGCGGAGGCGACCCGCACCCGGCCTTCGCCGACGGTGACCGCGACCGATCCGTCACGACGCAGGCCCACGGCGAAGCGGGTGCCGAGCACCTGGCTGCTGGTGCCGCCGGCCTGGACCACGAATGGCCGGTCGGTGTCGCGGGCGACGTCGAAGAACACGCGCCCGCGCGACAGCACCACCTCGCGCCGGCGCGCGTCGTAGCGCACCGCGATCTCGGTGGCGGCATCGAGCTCCAGCCGGCTGCCGTCGTCGAGCGTCAGCTCGCGGCGTTCGGCGATCGCGGTGGCGAGCGTGCGCGCGTCGCGTTCGTCGCCGGGACCGGGCAGCAGCAGGTGCGCGGCGACGGTGAGTGCAAGCATCGCGGCCAGCGCCCAAGGCCAGCGGCGTGGCGCACGGACGCGTTCCCGGGCGGCCGCGGGGGGCGGCGGCAACGCGGCGTCGTCCGGCAGCGCGCCCGCGGCCTCCCACAGCAGGGCGATGTCGTCGAAGGCCTTCGCGTGCTCGGGCGAAGCCTCCATCCAGCGTGCCCATTCCTGCAGTTGGTCATCGGAGACGTCGCCGGCCTGCAGCGTCACGTGCCAGTGGCTGGCGTCCTCCACCGCCTTGCGGCGCCTGGCGTCGATGGTCGTGTTCATGCGTCCTCCCGTCCTTGAGCCGGCGTCCCCGCGCCTTCATCGAGGCGCTGCTGGCAGTGGGCCAGGGCGCGCGCCACGTGGATGCGCACCATCCGCTCGGTCAGTCCCAGCCGTGCAGCGGCTTCACCGTAGCCCAGTTGCTGCAGGCGCACGAGGCGGAAGGCCTCGGCGCAGCGCGGCGGCAGCTCCGCCAGCAGCGCGGGCAGCCGCTCGACGATCTGGGCGGCGCCGGCGGAACGCTCGGGATCCACGGCCGGGTCCGGCCACAGCGCCAGGTCGGCCTCCGCCGGCTGCTCCATGTGCGCGCGACGGCGAAGCCGGTCGGTGGCCAGATTCTGGGCGATCCGGAACAGGTACGCGGAGTGGAAACCGATCGCGTTGCCGTCGCCGAGGTTGAGCAGGCGCGCATAGGCCTCCTGGGCCACCTCGTGCGCGTCCTCGCGCGACCCCAGCCGCGCTTGCAGCATGCGGACCAGGGACTGGTTGAAGTCGCGGACCAGCGTTTCGGCCTGGCTGCGGGCGGGGGACGCCGGCGGGGTGCCCCGCGGGCGGTGCTTGGGCTCGGTCATGCCCCGTAGACGAACGAATGGGCCGGAATGGAAACGGGGCGGTCAGCTCCCGGTCCGGCGGCGGGCGGTGCGTCCTGCCGTCCGGGCGCGACGGGTCGTCCCGGTGTGCGCGGCGATGAAGTCGCGCACCCTCGGGTACACCTGCTCGCGCCAGCGGCGGCCGCTGAAGATGCCGTAGTGGCCGGCGCCCATCACGGTGTAGTGCTCGCGACCGGCCTCGGGGATCGAGGTACACAGGTCGTGCGCGGCGCGGGTCTGGCCGAGGCCGGAGATGTCGTCGAGCTCGCCTTCGATGGTCATCAGCGCCGTGTCCGCGATCTTCGACGGGTCCACGCGTTCGCCGGCCACGTCCCACAGTCCCCGCGGCAGCAGGTGCTCCTGGAACACGATGCGGATGGTGTCGAGGTAGTACTCGGCCGGCATGTCGAGCACGGCGTTGTACTCGTCGTAGAACTTGCGGTGCGACTCGGCGTCCTCGAGGTCGCCGCGGACCAGGTTCTGGTAGAAATCCCAGTGCGACATGAAGTGCCGCTCGGGGTTCATCGCCATGAAGCCGGTGTGCTGCAGGAAGCCCGGGTACACGCGGCGGCCGGCGCCGGGGTAGTGGCCCGGCACCGGGTGGATGACGTTGTGCTCGAACCACCACAGCGGCTTCTGGGTGGCGAGGTTGTTGACCGAGGTCGGCGATTCGCGCGGGTCCACCGGCCCGCCCATCAGCACCATCGAGCGCGGCGTGGGCTCGCCGCGCGCGGCCATCAGCGCGATCGCCGCCAGCACCGGCACCGTCGGCTGGCACACGCCCATCACGTGCAGGTCCCTGGCGCCGATCAGGCGGATGAAGTCCTGGATGTAGGCCACGTAGTCGTCGAGCGAGAACGGGCCGGCCTCCTTGGGCACCATGCGCGCGTCAACCCAGTCGGTGATGTACACCTTGTGGTCGCGCAGCAGGGTGCGCACGGTGTCGCGCAGCAGGGTGGCGTGGTGGCCGGACAGCGGCGCGACCACCAGCACCGGCGGCTGGCCGCGCATCTCGGAGATGGTGTCGGCGTCGTCGGTGTAGCGCTTGAAGCGCTGGAGGCGGCAGAACGGCCGGCTGGCGACGGTCTTCTCGATCACCGGGTAGGTCTCGCCCTGCCATTCGATCGAGTGGATCCCGAACGCGGGCTTCTCGTAGCCCTTGCCGATGCGGTAGAGCAGTTCGTTGGCCGCCGCGACGCGCTGGGCGCCGGGCATCGCCGACAGCCAGCTGCCGCGCGCCGAGAAGGCCCGGGCATTGGCCTCCGCCCAGTAGGTGAGCGGGGTCATCCAGGAGCGGGCGAGTTCGTGGAACTGGTACAGGAACATGGGGTTCGGCGGGGACGGTGGCTGCTGCATTGCAGCATACCGCATCGGCGTCAAGCCGAGGTCGCCGCGCGCTGGCGGCCCCGCCCGGCCGGCGGGGACCTGGCCCGGAGGGCCGGTTCAGCCGGCGCGCCCGGTCCAGGCCGGCGCCAGCTCCAGCGCCGCCGCGTCCGCGGCCAGCGCCGGCGAGAGCCAGCAGTGGGAGCCCACCTGGCGGAATCCCAGCGCAGCGAAGCGGCGACGGTAGAACGCGGCCGGCCGCGCGTGGAAGTCGACGTCGTCGCCCTCGGTCTCGTCCTCGCGGGTGAAGCACTCCAGGAAGGCCACCCCGCCGCACAGCTCGGCCAGGCCCGGCAGGCCGCGGTCGAGTTCACGCAGCGGCAGGTAGTGCATCACGTCGCTGCACACCAGCAGGTCCACCGGCGGACAGGGGCGCAGGTGGGCGAAGTCGGCGAAGCGCGCCAGGTGCAGGTTGCGGCGCGCGCCGTAGCGCTCGATCGCGTAGGTGCTCGAGTCGAAGCCCATGTACCGGGCCTTCGGCCGCAGCTTCAGCAGCGGCGCGCGCCAGGCGCCTTCGCCGCAGCCGATGTCGAGCACCGTGCGCAGCGGCCGCTCCAGGTGGTACTCGGCGGTCGCCACCGCCAGCGCCACCTTGCGCGCCAGGCGTTGCGCGCCGCCGATGCCGCGGCCGCGGTACCAGGTGTCGAAGTAGCGTCGGTCGTAGCGCTTTTGCATCTTGGCCCGGGATCTGACACGGCCGGCTACAATAGCGCGGCCGTCGCCCCGCGTCCGCGCAGGAGAATCGTTTGAACGCCTACCTGGTGACCAAGTCGCTGCACCTGCTGGTGGTGATGGCGTGGGTGGCGGCGGTGTTCTACCTGCCGCGGATCCTGATCAACCTCGCCGAGGCCGGCGACGACGCGGCGGTACGCGCGCGCCTGGTGCTGATGGGTCGGCGGCTGTACCGCTTCGGCCACGTCATGTTCGGCCTGGCGCTGGTGGCCGGCGTGGTGCTGTGGCTCGGCTACCGCGTGATCCCCGGCTTCCCGACCATGGTCGGCGCCGGCACCGGCTGGCTGCATGCCAAGCTCGGCCTGGTCGCGCTGCTGCTGGTCCACTTCGTCGTGGGCGGGCGCTGGCTGGCGGGCAGCGCGCAGGGCAGGGCGCTGCCGTCGACGCGCGCGCTGCGCATCTACAACGAAGTGCCGGTGTTCGCGCTGCTGGCCGTGATCTGGCTGGTGCTGGCCAAGCCGTTCTGATAGCGGCGCCGGCCGCGTGCCGGCACCGGCCCCTCACGTCCGGGCTAGTGCATGAACCAGCCGTGGCTGACCACGAGGCTCTGGCCGGTCAGCGCGTTGGTCTCGAACGCGGCCAGGGTAAGCGCGACGTGGGCGACGTCGTCCACGGTGGTGAACTCGCCGTCCACCGTGTCGCGCAGCATGATGTCGCGCACCACCGCCTCCTCGCTGATGCCGAACTCCTTCGCCTGCTCGGGGATCTGCTTCTCCACCAGCGGGGTGCGTACGAAGCCGGGGCAGATCACGTTGGCGCGCACGCCGTAGGCGGCCGCCTCCTTGGCCACGGTGCGGCACAGGCCGAGCAGGCCGTGCTTGGCGGTGACGTAGGGCGCCTTGAGCTTCGAAGCCAGGTGCGAATGCACCGAACCCATGTAGATGATCGCGCCGCCCTCGCCGCGTCGCTCCATGTCGCGCAGGCATTCGCGGGTGGTGAGGAACGCGCCGTCGAGGTGGATGGCGAGCATCCGCTTCCAGTCGGCGAGGCTGAAGTCGGTGAGCTTGTTGACGATCTGGATGCCGGCGTTCGACACCAGCACGTCGACCTTGCCCCAGCGTGCGACCACGGCGGCGATGCCCTCGGCCACCTGGGCCTCGTCGGTGACGTCCATGGCCACGGCCATGGCCTCGCCGCCCGCGTCGCGGATCGCGCGCGCCGCGTCCTCGGCGTCCGCGGTCCTGAGGTCGGCGATCGCGACCCGCCCGCCGGCCCGTGCATACACCTCGGCGATCCGGCGCCCGATGCCGCTGGCCGCGCCGGTGACCACGCAGACCTTGTCGTCGAGTCGGTTCATGGGGGACTCCTGGGTGGGGCAGGTCAGGATAGCGGCGGAGGCGGGGCGGGCGCGACGGCCCGCGCACGCGACCGCCGCGGCGTCACGGTGCGGCGCCGAAGTCCGCTGGCGCCGGCAGTTCGACCGGCACCCCGTCGGCGTTGCAGGTGCCGGCCGCGCACAGGCGTTCGCGCAGGCGCGGCGTGGCCTGGACGATGACGTGGTAGATCACGTGCTGCTCCAGGGTGCCGCGGAACGCCTGGCTGCCCGGGCCGCGCGCCCAGATGCCGACGTCGTCGCCGCCATGCGACTCCGACGACAGCGGCACCAGCGCCTCCTGCATGTAGTCCGGGTCGGTGGTGTCGACGGCGGTCAGGTCGGGGCGCCCGACTGCCGGCTCGAAGCTGTCGGCAGCGTGGAAGTGCCGCTTCGGCCCGGCCGGCTGGCGCGAGCTGGCCCCGGTATAGCCCGGGCCGTTGGCGTAGACCAGGGTGGTGTAGGGCAGGCCGAGCATGTCCAGCGCGTAGCGGTCCGGATCGTCGTCCTCGCTGGTCCGGCCGCGCACCTTGTCCAGGATCGGATTGCCGCGCCGCGGATAGCCGACGAAGCCGAGCGTGTGCGAATGGTCCGCGGTGACCACGATCAGGGTGTCGTCCGGCGAGGTCAGTTCCGCCGCGGCACGCACCGCGCGCGACATCGAGGCGGTCTCGTCGAGCGCGCGGTAGGCGTTGCCCTCGTGGTTGGCGTGGTCGATGCGCCCGCCCTCGACCAGCAGCACGAAGCCGCCGGGGTCGCGCGACAGGCGGCGGATCGCCTCGCGGGTCATCGTCTCAAGGTCAGGCTCGCCGCCGGGGTCGCGCGGGCGGTCGTGCTCGTAGCGCATGTGCTCGAACTCGAACAGGCCCAGCAGCGCCGGCGCATCCGCCGCGGCCTCGAACTGTGCCGCGTTCCAGGCGAACGCGCCGCCCGGGTTGCGCTGCAGCCATTCCTGGACGAGGTTGCGCCCGTCCAAGCGCGCGCCTTCCTTGTCGGGATGCTCGGGATCGCGTTCGCCGGCCGGCAGGAAGTGGCGGCGGCCGCCGCCCAGCAGCACCTTGAGGCCGGTGCCGGGCGCGAACTCCAGCAGCTGGCTGGCGATGTCGCGGCAGCCCTGTTCGCGCGCCTTCTCCGGCATCACGCCGTCGGACTCCCAGTTGCGGTCGGGCACGTGGGCGTAGGTGGCCGCGGGGGTGGCGTGGGTCAGGCGCGCGGTGGTCACGATGCCGGTGGACATGCCCGAAGACGCGGCCAGGCGCAGCCAGGACAGCAGTTCGCGCCCGCGGCTCCCCGCGCAGTCCCAACGCGCGCCCGCCGACACGCCGATCGCGCCCATGTGCGACTTCACCCCGGTGGCGATCGCGGTCATGGTGCCGGCCGAGTCGGGGGTCTGCGAATCGGTGTTGTAGGTCTTGGAGAACGCGGTGTGGGGGAACCGCTCCCACGACAGCAGGTGCTCCTCGCCGGGCGTCCCGGCGCGCTGGCCGTCGAAGATGCGCGCCGCCGCGACCGTGGTCAGGCTCATGCCGTCGCCGAGGAACACGATCACGTTCTTCGCCCGGCCCTGCATCGCGCCGTTGGCCGCGGCGCGGGCGGCGCCGCTGCGGTACCACCACTGCGGGGTCTCGCCGTCCGGGTGCCGGATCGCCGGCACCTCCACCACGGGCGCCGGCGGCGGGTCCGCGCGCGGCGGCGTCGCGCTGCAGGCGAGCAGCAGCAGCGGCAGCAGGGCGGCGGCCGGAACCGCGGCGGGGGAGCGGAACCGTCGGGGCTTGGGGTGGGAACTGCCGGGCATTGCGTATCCAGTCCAGTGCGTGGTGAGGAGGTTCTTGGGGAGACCGTGCGCGCGGAGGCGCAAGTGTCCGCGGCGCGGGGCACGGCGTCCAGCGTGGGCGCTGCCGCAGCGCCGCGGGGGATCCTCGTCCGCGCCGATGTCCTGCGGATGACACCCCGCCGTTCCGGCCGCCACGTCGCCAGCGCCGGGACAGTGGGCTAAGGTGGCGGCTTCGCCCCACGGTTCCCCCGCATGTCCCTCGCCCGCGCCTGGTTGCGGATCCCGTTCTGGCAGCGCGTCGCCGCCGGCTTCGTGCTGGGCGCGCTCGCCGGCTGGCTGGCGGGCCCCGCGGCGCAGACCTGGCTCGGCCCGCTGGGCACGGTCTACGTCAACCTGATCAAGATGATCGCGATCCCGCTGGTGTTCTTCGCGGTCGTGAGCGCGGTCGGTTCGCTGGCCGGGCAGCGCTCGATCGCCGGGCTGGCCGGGCGCACCTTCCTGTGGTTCGCGGTCACCGCGGTGCTGGCGGTGGCGGTGGGGCTGGCCGCCGGCTGGCTGTTCCGGCCGGGCGTGGGCGTCGACGCGGCCAGCCTGCAGGTCGCGGCCAACTACCGGCCGCGCGAGGTGCCCGGGCCGCTGGATGTGCTGCTCAACATCGTGCCGGAGAACCCGTTCCGCGCGCTGGCGGCGCTGGGCGCGGGGAAGACGGGCGATGGGCAGAACGTCATCGTGCCCAGCAACTTCACCATCCTGCAGGTGATCTTCTTCGCCGGGCTGGTGGGGTTCTCGCTGGTGAAGCTTGGCGCGAAGACCGAAGGCCTGCGCGGGCTGTTCGACCAGGCCCGCGAGCTGATGATCCAGGTCACCCGCCTCGTGCTCGAGGCCACGCCGCTGGGCACCTTCGGCCTGATCGCGGCACTGGTGGGCAGCTATGGTTTCGGCCAGCTGCTGCCGCTGGGCAAGTTCGTGCTCGCGCTGTACGCGGCCTGCGCCTTCCACATCGTGGTGGTCTACAGCGGGCTGCTGCTGGCGCACGGGCTCAACCCGCTGAAGTTCTTCCGCGGCGCGGCGCCCGCGATGCAGGTGGGCTTCGTTGCTTCCAGCAGCTTCGCCGCGCTGCCGCTTTCGCTCACCAGCGCCACCCACAACCTGGGCGTGGACCGCGACTACGCCAGCTTCGCCGTGCCGCTGGGCGCCAGCATCAAGATGGACGGCTGTGGCGCGATCTACCCGGCCCTGGGCGCGGTGTTCATTGCCCAGTTCATGGGCCTGGAGCTGTCGACCGGCCAGTACTTCATCATCGCCCTGGCCTCGGTGCTGGGCAGCTTCGGCACCGCCGGCGTGCCGGGCACGGCGGTGATCATGGCCACGGTGGTGATCAGCGCCGCCGGCCTGCCGCTGGAGGCGATCGGCATCCTCTACGCCATCGACCGGATCCTCGACATGATGCGCACCATGACCAACGTGACCGGCCAGGTGCTGGTGCCGGTGCTGGTGGCGCGGCAGACCGGCCTGCTCGACCGCGAGGTCTACGAGCGGGCGTCGAGCAACGTCGGGGTCGAGGCCGGGGAAGCACCAGGGAGCGGCTGATCGGGGCAGGGCCCGGGTGGCGTCGCCTGCCCCGGCGCTTGCCTGGCGCCAGGCGTGCCGGCCGGGCATGACTTTCCGCCTACGGTGGCCCGGCGCCAGCTGCAGTAACGTGGGCCGTCCATACCGGGCAGGAGGTGCCCATGAAGTCCTTGCTTGCAGGCGTGCTGCCGTGGCTGCTGGCCGCGGCGCCGGCGTTCGCTTCCGAGGGCGACCGGTGGGAGATCCCGGTCGCGGTGAAGAAGCTCGACAACGGCCTGACCGTGGTGGTGTCCGAGGACCGCAGCTCGCCGGTGGTCGGGGTGAGCGTGGTCTACGGCATCGGCATGCGCCTGGAACCGCGCAACCGCACCGGCTTCGCGCACCTGTTCGAGCACCTGATGTTCGAGGGCTCGGAGAACGCGCCCGAAGGCACCTTCGACCGCGTGATCACCGGCGGCGGCGGCCGCAACAACGGCTCCACGCGGCCGGACTTCACCAACTACATCGAGGTCGCGCCCTCGTCCGCGCTCGAACCGATCCTGTGGCTGGAGGCCGACCGCATGCGCATGCTCGACTTCAATCCGGCCACGCTGAAGAACCAGCAGGACGTGGTGAAGGAGGAGATCCGGGTCAACGTGCAGAACCAGCCCTACGGCGGCTTCATGTGGCTCGACATCGGCTTCGAGGCGTTCGAGAAGTGGGAGAACAACCACGACGGCTACGGCAGCTTCGAGGACCTGGAGGCGGCCACGCTCGACGACGTGCGCGCCTTCCACCGCGACTACTACGGCCCCAACAACGCGGTGCTGGCGCTGGCCGGCGACATCTCGCCGGAAGAGGGCTTCGCTCTGGCGCAGAAGTACTTCGGCGACATCCCGGCGCGCCCGGTGCCGCCGGCGCCCGACTTCAGCGAGGGGCTGAACACGCGGGAGAAGCACGTGGTCCAGGCCGACAAGCTGGCCCAGGTGCCGGCGGTGGCGATCGCCTGGAAGATGCCCGGGCGCGGCAGCCCGGACCAGCCGGCGATGGCGGTGCTCGGCGCGCTGCTGGCCAATGGCGACGCCTCGCGCCTGTACCAGGGCCTGGTCAAGGGACGCGAGCTGGCGCTCAACGTCGATTCGCTCTATGGCCTGACCAGCGAGTGGGAGTACAACGGCCCGACGCTGTACACCGTGTTCGCGCTGTACAAGCCCGATACCGACGCCCACGCCATCGTGCGCGCGGTGGACGAGGAGATCGCGCGGATCGTGTCCGAAGGCGTGGACGACGCGACCCTCGCGCGCACCAGGACCGCGCTGCTGGCCGACTGGTACAACGGCATGGAGCCCTTCATCTCCCGCGCCGACACCCTCGCCAAGCTGCAGCTGCTGTGGGGCGACGCCGGCGTCGCAAACCGCATCCCGGACTGGATCGAGGCGGTGACATCGGCGGACGTGCAGCGCGCCGCCAGGACCTACCTCGTCGCGCCCAACCGCACCGTGATCGACCGCGTGCCCGAGGCGCTGCTCGCCGCGCGCCGCGACGACGTCCCGCAGGCCGAGTGAGGAGACCGCGATGAAGCAGACGATGCAGCTGTTCCTCCTCGCCGCCTGCGTGCTGGCCGCGCCCGTGATCGCGGCCGGGCCCGCGGTCTTGCCGCCCGACCTGCCGCCGTACGCGCCCGACAAGCCGCTGCCGGTGCCGCAGATCGAGCGCCGCACCCTCGACAACGGGCTGGAAGTCTGGGTGGTGCCGCGCGACGGCGTGCCGCGGGTGGACTACGTGCTGGCCATGCGCGACGCGGGCCATGGCGCCGACCCGGCCGACGCGCCGGGCTTCGCCGCCCTGTTCGCGGGCCTGCTGTCGGAAGGCACCGCGCGGCGCGATTCGCGCGCGATCGCCGAGGCTGCGCAGTCCTACGGCGGCGGCGTCGCCGCCAGCGCCAGCAACGACGGCGTCCTGGTGAGCGCCAATGCGCTGACCAGCCACGCCGCGCCGATGCTGTCGCTGCTGGCGGAGATCGTGCGCGAGCCCGCGTTCCCCGACAACGAGGTGGCGCTGGGCAAGGCCAACGCGCTGCAGTCGCTCAGGGCGGCGCAGGCGCAGCCGTCCTTCCGTGCCGCGCGCGAGCTGCTGGCGGCCACCTTCGGCGACCATCCCTATGCCCGCACCCAGCCCACCGAGGACTCGATCGCCGCGGTCACGCCCGAGGCCCTGCGCCGGGCGCACGCGCAGCGCTTCCGTCCGGACCGCGCCCTGCTGGTGGTCGCCGGCCGGGTCGAACCCGAGGAGATCTTCCGCCTGGCGCAGTCCGCGTTCGGTGACTGGACGGCGACAGGTCCGGCACCGGATCCCGCCCCGGCCGCGCCCCGCGAGGCGGCTCCGGCGCGCGTGCTCGTCCAGCGCGATGGCAGCGTGCAGGCCACGCTGCGCCTGGGGCGTCCCGCGCTCGCCGCCACCGACGCGGACTACGTGCCGGCGATCCTCACCGGAACCCTGCTGGGTGGCGGCTTCAGCAGCCGCGTGAACCAGAACCTGCGCGAGGACAAGGGTTACACCTACGGCGCCAGCGCCGGCTTCTCCACCTCGCGCATGGGCGGACGGGTGCAGGCGGGCGCGGACGTGCGCAACGAGGTCGCCGGCGCGGCGCTGCAGGAATTCTTCTCCGAGTTCCGGCGCCTGGCCCAGGAGCCGGTGCCCGAGCAGGAGCTGCTCGACAACAAGCGCTACGTGGCCGGCGGCTACCTGATCACCAACCAGCTGCAGGGCGCGGTGGCGTCCACGCTGGCTTCGAACTGGCTGGTGGGCCTGCCGCCGGAGTTCCTGTCCAGTTACGTGCCGCGGATCCAGCAGGTCGATGCGGACCAGGTCCGCGGGATCGCGCGCAGGTACTTCGACCCGAAGGACCTGTCGATCATCGTGGTCGGCGACGCCGCGGCGATCGAGGAACAGCTCGGCGAGTACGGCCAGTTCCGCAAGGTCGAATAGCCCGCGGGATCCCGCGTCGGAGCCGGCCCCCATCCCGGCCTTCCCCCGCAAGCGGGGGAAGGAGCGGAACCCCGACTCCGCCGCCCGTGCCCCCCTCCCCCGCGTGCGGGGGAGGGCCGGGGAGGGGGCAGTTCCAGGCGTCATGCCCGACGGTGCCGCGTCGGACCTGGCCCCGTCCCGGCCTGCCCCGCAGGCGGGGGAAGAGCGGGGCCCCCGGCCGCGCCGCCCGATATCTTTCCTCAGCCGTTGCCCGCGGGCGCAGCCGTAGCCGCCGGCGCGCGTGCCGCCCACCAGGCGAACGCGGCCGCGGTGAAGAACATCAGCAGGCTGTAGACCGCCGCCGGAACCGACATCGCCGCGTTGCCCAGCACGCTGAGCGCGATGAAGATCGCGAGCGTGCCGTTGTGGATCCCGATTTCCATCGCGATCGCCACCGCCTGCCGTTTCGGCAACCGCAGCGCCAGCGGCGCCGCGTACCCCACGCCCATGCTGGCCAGGTTGAACAGCAGGCAGGCCAGGCCCACCACCGCGAACCAGGCCAGCAGCGTGCTCCAGGCCTGGACCACCGCGGCCACGATCAGCAGCGCCAGCACCAGCGCCGACAGCAGCCGCACCGGCTTCTCCATGCGCGCGGCGAAGCCCGGGGCGAAGCGGCGCACCGCCATGCCGATGGCCACCGGCAAGACGATGATCACCGCCACCTCGATGATCTTCCGCACCGGCGGTGGCACGTACTGCCCGGCGCCGAGGAAGTATTCGAGCGACAGGTTCAGGATCACCGGCAGGGTGGCCAGGCACAGCAGGCTGTTGATCGCGGTCAGGGTGATGTTGAGCGCGACGTCGCCGTGGGCGAGGTGGCTGTAGATGTTGGCGGTGGCGCCACCGGGCGAGGCCGCCAGCAGCATCAGCCCGACCGCCAGTTCCGGCGACAGCCGGAACAGCAGCGCCAGCGCGAACGCGACCCACGGCAGGACGCCGGTCTGCAGGAACAGCCCCAGCAGCACCGCGCGCGGGTACCGCGCCACGCGCCGGAAATCGTCGAGCGTCAGCCCCAGGCCGAGGCCGAACATGATCACGCCCAGGGCGAGCGGCAGCAGCAGGGTGGTCAGGAGGGACGACTGCATCGGCGAACTCCCCGGCGGGTCGGATCAGGCAGGCGGAGGGGCCCGGCGCCCGGCGGCCAGGCGCGCGGCCAGCCAGGCCGCGGGGACCGGCAGCAGCACGCCCGCCACGGTCATCCAGGCCGGGTGCGGCAGCAGGGCGGCGTTGAGCAGCACCCCGGCCACGATCAGTCCGCCCACGCACAGCGCCGCGCCGGTGGGATGGCGGCGGGCGACGCGGGCCGCGACGGCGGCGCCGACGAACGACGCGAGCGTCCAAGCCATCAGGATCCAGAGCTTCTTGCCGAGGGTGGCGGACGCCACGAGGCGGGCGAGATCCTCCTCGCGGTCGAGGTCGATGCCGGGCGGCAGCGGGAACAGCGACATGCCCAGGTACTCGACCAGCAGCACCGTGGCCAGGGCCACCACCAGGCCAAGCACGACGGCCACGACCGTGCGGATCATCCAGCGCTCCTCCCCAAGGCTGCGGGCAGTGTACGCGTTGGCCGCGCCGGCGCACCCCCCGACCCGCACCGGGCCGCCGCGCCCCCAACGAAAAAGGCCGCCTTGCGGCGGCCTTTCGGGCTTCCGGCACCGGCGCTCAGCTGTCGCTGCCCAGCTGCGCCACCCGCCGCGCCTGCAGGAACCTGCGGGCCCAGTAGCCGGTATCGAGCTGGGACACGGTCACGTCGCGGCCGGTCCGCGGGGCGTGCAGGAAACGGCCGTCGCCGATATAGATGCCGACGTGGTCGACGCGCTTGCCGCGGCGGCCGAAGAACACCAGGTCGCCGGGGACGAGGGAGCTGCGCTCGACCTTCTCGCCGTCGCGCGCCATGTCGCGCGAGATGCGCGGCAGCTCGATGCCCAGCGCGGTGCGGAACACGTAGCCGACCAGGCCGCTGCAGTCGAAGCCCGCCTCCGGGCTGGTGCCGCCCCAGCGATAGGGCGTGCCGAGCAGGGCCAGGCCGCGCTTGAGCAGGGTCTGGGCCGGGCCTTCGGCGGGCTCGTCGCGCTTGGCGGTGGCCGGGGTGGCGGCCGCCCGCGCCTGGATCAGCTGGTCGACGTCGCTGGCGAACAGCAGGTCGCGCTCGGCGCCGCGCAGTGGATCGGCGATCAGGTTGCGGGTCACGGACGCGGGCGCGGCGACGGCATCGGCCGAATCGGCGGCCAGGCCGGGACCGGCGAGGGCGGGGACGGGAAGCAGGGCCGCGAGGGCGCACAGGAGGGAGAGTCGCAGGCCGGCCCCGGGCCGTTTGGGGTGGAGGCGGGCCTGGGCGGACGGAAGGGATGCGGACGTCACGCGGTCTTCACGGGCTGCGGATCAGCGGCGCAGTGTGCCGGAGTGAAGACGGCGTGATGTTAAATCACGGTTAGACAAACCTGTCCAAGCGTGTGATTCGGCTCACATTCCATGCGCCGGCCGTGCGTCGGGCGGCCGTGCGACCCGCATGGGCAGGGCGATTGGCCGCTGGCTGAACGCCGGATGGTCCGCCGGCGGCCGCTGCGTCCTCAGCGCAGTACCCGCTTGGCGCCGGTGTAGTGGCGGCGCCAGTAGCTGCCGTCCAGATGGTCCAGCCGCACGGTGCCGCCGCTGCTCGGGGCGTGGACGAACCGGCCCTCGCCGACGTAGATGCCCACGTGGGTGACCTGCGAACCGTTGCCGAAGAACACCAGGTCCGCCGGGGCAAGCTGGCGCGGTTCGATCTTCGGGCCCTGGAAGGCGGCCAGCTCGCGCGAGGTGCGGGGCAGGCGCAGGTCGAGCATGTCGCGGAACACGTAGTTCACCAGCCCGCTGCAGTCGAAGCCGCCCTCGGGGGTGTTGCCGCCGTAGCGGTAGGGCGTGCCCACCAGGCTGATGGCGCGCATGAGCACGGCATTGGCCGCCGCCGGGTCGCTGGGCGGCACGACCGGCCACTCCCGCGCCGGCGGCGTGGCGGCCGGCGGCGGGCCCGGGCGGACCTGGTCGCGACCGCAGCCGGCCAGCACGACGAACAGGGCGAGCAGGCCCGTCAGGCCCCAGATGGTCGGGCGCGGGGTTGGCGCCGGTGTGGTGGAGACCGGATAATGCGCGGCTCCGTCGTCCGTGGCGGGGCGGGTGCGGTTCGATCGCATGCGCTGCATCCTGCACGGGCCGTTCCTTCCAGACAAGTCGCGGCCCGCGCCGCGCGAGCGAGCGCCATGAAGATCGAGAAAGACCGCGTCGTCCGTTTCCACTACACCGTCTCCGAAGTCGGCCAGGAACCGCTGGAGTCGTCGAAGGAGGGCGGGCAGCCGCTGGCGATCCTGGTCGGGCACGGCAACATCATCCCGGGCCTGGAGAAGGCGATGGACGGGCGCGAGGCCGGCGAGAGCTTCAGCGTCGACGTGCCCGCCGCCGAAGCCTACGGCGAGCGCCGCGAGGGCCTGGTCCAGCGCGTGCCCAAGAAGCACTTCGGCGCGCAGAAGCTGGCCCCGGGCCAGCAGGTGGTGCTCAACACCAACTTCGGCCCGCGCGCGGTGACCGTGCAGAAGGTGGGCCTGAGCGTGGTCGACGTCGATCTCAACCACCCGATGGCCGGCAAGGACCTGCACTTCGACATCGAGATCGTCGAGGTGCGCGAAGCCGATCCGGTCGAGATCGAGCACGGCCACGTCCACGGCGACGGCGGCCACCAGCATTGATCCCGCGGCCCGCGCGGGCCGTGCCTGATGTGATGTAATCCCCCGGGCCAAACGGGGGGAAGCCATGCCGCGCCTGCTGCTGGCCGCGTTCGCGGCCATGCTGTCGTTGTGTCCATCGGCCATGCTGCCGGCGCGCGAGCCGCCGCCGTCCGGCGACGGGGAAGCCGCGCCGGGCAGGCCGCGCGCGATCGACCCCGCCGACCTGTCGGCCTACGTCGACGGGCTGGTGGAAGGCGCGATGCAGCGCGACGGGGTCGCGGGCGTGACGGTGGCGGTCGTCGACCGCGAGGGGCTGCTGCTGCTGCGCGGCTACGGCATCGCCTCGCAGTCGCCCCGGCGCGAGGTCGATCCCTCCGCGACCCTGTTCCGGATCGGCTCGGTGTCCAAGACCTTCACCGGCCTGCTGGCCCTGCAGCTGGTCGACGAGGGCCGCCTGGACCTGGACGCCGCCGCCAACAGCTACCTGCCCGACGCGCTGCGGCTGCCCGACGACGGCTACCCGCCGGTGCTGGTGCGGCACCTGTTCACCCACACCGCCGGGTTCGAGGATTCGGCGCTGGGCCACCTGTTCGTCGATCGTCCCGGGCGTGTGTTGCCGCTCGAGGACTACCTGCGCCTGCACCGCCCGCGGCGGGTACGGCCGCCGGGCACGGTGGCGGTGTACTCGAACTACTCGCTGGCGCTGCTGGGCGCGGTGGTGGCGCAGGTGGCGGGGATGCCGTTCGAGGCGTTCGCCGAGCGGCGGCTGTTCGAACCGGCAGGCATGCGCCTGACCACCTTCCGCGAACCGCTGGCCGCCGGCGACCCGCGCCGGGCCGGCGCCGCCTTCGACCGGCGCTGGGCGCAGGGCTTGCGCCGCGAGGGCGGCGGCTTCGCGCCGCAGGCGTTCGAGCATATCGCCCAGGTGGCGCCGGCCGGCAGCGCCTCGTCCACCGCGCACGACATGGGGCGCTACCTGCGCATGCTCCTGCGCGGTGGCGAGCTCGACGGGGTCGAAGTGATCGCGCCCTCGGCGCACGCGCGGCTGCTGGGGCCGGCGCTGTTCCGCAACGCACCGGAGGTGGGCGGTTTCACGTATGGATTCTTCGACTGGCGGCTCGGCCGGATGCGCGTGCTTGCCCACGCCGGCGCCACCAACTGGTTCCATTCGATGATGGTGCTGGCGCCGGAGGCGGGCGTCGGCATCTTCGTCTCGACCAACAGCGATTCGGGGCGCGCACTGGCCTCGCAGCTGCCCACGCGGGTGCTGGAGCACTACTTCGCGCAGGCGCGCACCGCGCCCCCGGCGCCCCCCGCGGCGGGCGTGGAGGCGGCCCGCTTCGCCGGCCACTACGCCAGCCTGCGCCGCAACGAGAGCACCACCGAGAAGGCGATGGCGGGGCCGCCGCTGCAGGTGGTGGCGGCCGGCGAGGGCGTGCTGCTCGCCATCGGCGGTGGCCATGTGCGGCGCTGGATCGCGGAGGGTGGCCTGGTGTTCCGGGAAGCGGAAGGGCCGGGGCGGATCGTGTTCCACCAGGACGCGGACGGGCGCATCGCCGGCTTCCACGACGCCGCCGGGCACGACTCGTACGAGCGCGTGCCGGCCTGGCGCGACACCCGCTACCTGCTGCCGACGATCGGGCTGGCCGGCGCGACCTCGCTGCTGGTGCTGGCTGGCGGCTGGCTGCGTCGTGGCCGGCGCGACCCGGCCGGGCCCGCCGCGCGCAGCGCCGCGTTCTGGATGCAGGTGTCGGCGCTGGCCTGGCTGGGCTTCTGCGGCGGCCTGCTGTGGTACGCACAGCGCACCATGGGCGACCCGGCCGCGGCGTTCTACGCCTATCCCGGCACGCTGCTCACGGCGCTGCTGTGGTCGGCGCCGCTGCTGTTCGTGCTGGTGGCGGTGGACCTCTGGCACCTGCGTGCGGCCTGGGGCGCGCGCGGCTGGAGCCTCGGCCGCAGGCTGCGGCACGTGGCCGCGGTCCTGGCATGGCTGCTGGCCGCGGCAGCGCTGTGGCAATGGAACCTGGTCGGCTGGAAGCTGTGATGGCCGCGCCGCCGGGTCCGCCATCGCTCCCGCCGGTGCCGGTGCCGGCGCCGGTCGACGCGGGCCGGCGCATCCATGTCCTCGATGCCCTGCGCGGCTTCGCCCTGCTGGGCATCTTCCTGATGAACATCGAGTGGTTCACCCGGCCGCCGCAGCACATGGGCCAGGGCCTCGACCCGTCCGCGACCGGAATCGACCGCATCGCCGCGCTGGGCGTCTACGTGCTGGTGCAGGGCAAGTTCTGGGTGCTGTTCTCGCTGCTGTTCGGCATGGGATTCGCGCTGATGTCCGGGCGCCACGGCGGCCCCGCGTTCCAGCGCGTGTACCTGCGACGCTGCCTGGCGCTGCTCGGCTTCGGGCTCGCCCACGGCCTGCTGCTGTGGAATGGCGACATCCTGCATGCCTACGCCATCGCAGGTCTGCTGCTGGTGGCCTTGGACGGCATCCCGCGCCGCCGCTGGCCCTGGCTCGGGGCGGGGCTGTACCTGGGCATGGCGGCGGGCGTGGCCGCGTACGGCCTGGTGCTGGACCTGGCGCAGCCGGGGTTGCAGCAGGAGTTCGTCGACATGGCCGCCGAGTACGAAGCCGGAGCGGCGGCCGCGGCCGCCGCACTCTCCCGTGGCAGTTGGGCCCAGGCCGTGCGCGAGAACGCGCATGCCTTCCTCACGCTCACGCTTCCCGGGCTCGTGGTGCTGCTGCCGATGGTCCTGGGCGTGTTCATGCTCGGTGCCTGGCTGTACCGCACCGGCCGGTTCGAGGACGTGGCTGCGCACCGGGGCTGGTTTGCGCGGCTGGCGGCCTGGACGCTGCCGCCGGGGGCGTTGCT
The DNA here is from genome assembly GCF_007859305.1 of Luteimonas wenzhouensis. GTDB lineage: Bacteria > Pseudomonadota > Gammaproteobacteria > Xanthomonadales > Xanthomonadaceae > Luteimonas > Luteimonas wenzhouensis. The sequence continues at coordinate 206,921 of NZ_VOHE01000002.1, read as the reverse complement.
GCTCGCGTTCGCGCTGTCGGCCGGGACCGGCTTCGACGGGATGCGCGAGGCCGGGGCGATGATGCGCGCGATGGGGTGGATGTTCCTGGCCAGCTTGCCGTTGGCGCTCGCCTACCTGGCGTTGTTCGCGCTGGGGTTCGGCGCGCCCGGGCCCGGGCGGATCCTGCGGTGGCTGGCGCCGGCCGGGCGCATGGCATTGACCCACTATCTGCTCCAGTCGCTGGTGGCCGCGCTGCTGTTCCACGGGTATGGGCTCGGCCTGTGGGGGCAGGTCGGGCGCGCGGGGCAGGTCGGCCTGGTGCTGGTGGTGTTCGCGCTGCAGGTGCTCGCGAGCCACTGGTGGCTCGCACGCTTCCGCTTCGGCCCGATGGAATGGTTGTGGCGCTGGATCAGCTATGGCTCCGCGCCGCCGATGCGCGTGCGCTGAAACCCGCGCGTTGGAACCCGTGCCGAAAAAAAACTGCGCATTGAAACCATCCGAGGCGTCGCAGTACCGCGTTTACACTGCGCGGATGGGCGAACGCAGCGATATCCTCGTGATCGGGGCAGGCGTCTCCGGGCTGGCGAGCGCGCTGTGCCTGCTCGAACGCGGCCGCGGCGTGCGCGTGATCGATGCCGGGCGCGTGGGCGGCGGCAGTTCGCACGGCAACTGCGGCACGCTCACGCCCAGCCACGCGGGGCCGCTGCATGCGCCGGGCATGGTGGCCCAGGCCTTGCGCTGGATGTTCACGCCCGATGCGCCGTTCTACGTGCGCCCGCGGCTGGATCCGTCGCTGTGGCGCTGGCTGCTGCGCTTCGCCGCGCGCTGCAACCCGCGCGACTGGGCGGCGTCGGCGCGCCCGCGCGCGGCCATCCTCCAGGCGTCGCGCGAGGCGTTCCCCGCATGGATCGCCGACCATGGTCTCCACTGCGAATTCGCCGAGCCCGGCGCCGATTGCGTGTTCCGCGATGCCGCGCAGCTGGAGGCATACGCGCGCCTGCTGCCGGCGCTTCAAGAGATGGGCATCGCGTCGCGGCTGCTCGACGGCCGCGAGTACCTCGCCGGCGAACCGGCGCTGCGCGAAGGCGTTGCCGGCGCGGTGCACTTCCCGGGCGACGCGCAGCTGCGGCCGGACCGCTACGTGGCGGAACTGGCGCGGGCGGTGGTGGCGGCCGGGGGCGTGGTCGAGACCGGGTGCGAGGCGAGCGGGGCCGAGGCCCTGGCCGATGGCGTGCGCGTGGCCACCTCGCTGGGCGAGCGCCGTGCACGCGACGTCGTGCTGGCCACCGGCGCATGGTCGCCGCTGCTTGCGCGCTCGCTGGGCCTGGGCTGGCTGCGCGGAGCGATGCAGCCGGGCAAGGGCTACTCGATCACCTACGCGCGGCCGTCGCGGGTGCCGCGCCGGCCGCTGACGCTGTACGAACGCAAGATCTGCGTCACGGTCTGGGAGGACGGCTTCCGCCTCGGCAGCACGATGGAGTTCTGCGGCCACGACGCCAGCCTCAACCGCCGCCGCCTCCTTGCGCTCGAGCGCGGCGCGGCCGAGTACCTGCACGAGCCGGTCGGGCCGGTGAAGCGCGAGGAATGGTATGGCTGGCGCCCGCTGTGCTGGGACGACCTGCCCATCATCGGCCGTGCACCCGGACACCGGCATCTTTGGCTGGCGACCGGCCACGGCATGCTCGGCGTGAGCATGAGCCCGGCCACCGGGCGCCTGCTGGCGGAACTGGTGACGGGGCAGGTGCCGCACCTCGATCCCGTCCCGTATTCGCCGGAGCGTTTCGCATGAGCCAGCCTGCTTTCGATTTCGACCTCGTGGTGCTGGGCGGCGGCAGCGGCGGCCTGGCCGGTGCCTTCCGCGCCGCCGGGCACGGCGCGCGGGTGGCGCTGCTGGAGCCGGGCGAGCTGGGCGGCACCTGCGTCAACGTCGGTTGCGTGCCGAAGAAGGCGATGTGGCTGGCGGCCGGCCTGGCCGGCGACGTCGCGGTGGCCGCGCAACTGGGGTTCGACGTGCCGGACACGCCCGCGCTCGACTGGCCGACCCTGGTCGCCGCCCGGCAGCGCTACATCCACGGCATCCATGACAGCTACCGGCGCCGCCTGGACGAGGCGGGGATCGTGCTGGTGCCCTCGCGCGGGCAGCTGGTCGATGCGCACACGGTGGCGTGCGAGGACGGCAACCGTCTGCGCGGACGGCACCTGCTGCTGGCCACCGGCTCGCGGCCGCGGCGGCTGGACGTCCCGGGCGCGGGGCTTGCCGGCGTGTCGGACGACTTCTTCGCCTTCCACGCGCCGCCGGGCCACGTGGCGCTGGTCGGCGGCGGCTACATCGCGGTGGAACTGGCCGGCGTGCTGCAGGCGCTCGGTTGCCGGGTGGACGTCCTCGCGCGCGGCGAACGGCTGCTTGGACAGTCGGACGCGGAACTGGTGGAGCGGCTGCAGGAGGACTACCGCCAGCAGGGCATCGGCCTGCACCTGGGCCGGGAACTGGCGGCGATCGAGGGCGGGCCGGGCGCGCTGCGGCTGCGCGACCACGCCGGCGAGGTGTCCGGTACCTATGCGCACGTGATCCTCGCCGTGGGCCGCGAGCCGAACACGTCCGGCATCGGCCTGGAGCGGGCCGGGGTGGAGCTGGACCGCAAGGGCCACGTCGTCGTCGATGCCTTCCAGCGCAGCAGCGTGCCGCACATCGCTGCCGTGGGCGATGTCACCGGCCGCGCGATGCTCACCCCGGTGGCGATCTCCGCGGCGCGTCGTGCGATGGACCGCGTGTTCGGCGGTCGCGACGATGCGCGGCTGGACTACGACGACGTGCCGACCGTGGTGTTCTCGCATCCGCCGCTGGCCGCGGTCGGCCTGACCGAGGCCCAGGCCCGCGAGCGCCACGGCGACGCCGCGGTGCACGTGTATCGCAGCCTGTTCCGGCCGATGCGCCAGGCCCTGGTCGACCGGCCGCGCCACAGCCTGTTCAAGCTGGTGTGCGTGGGCGACGAACGCCGCGTGGCGGGCATCCACCTGCTGGGCGAGGGGGCGGACGAGATCCTGCAGGGCTTCGCGGTGGCGCTGAAGCGGGGCATCACCCTGGACGACCTCCACGACACGGTCGCGATCCATCCGACCAGCGCCGAGGAAGTGGTGCTGATGCGCTGAGCGCTGCGGCGGGGCGCGCGCCATCACGCAATGCGCGACGGCGCGCATCGCCTCCGTGCGCAGGCAGGGACTCAGGGCTTGCGCGGCGCGGACACGCCCTCGCGGGTGTGCTCGATCGGGACGATGCCGCCGTCGGCGTCGTAGTACAGGTGCTCGACCGCCACCGCGCGGCGACCGAGCCCGCCGGCATGGTCGCCGACCGTCAGCACGCCGTTGTGGTAGAAGAAGTACCACTGGCCCTTGAACTCCACGATCCCCGGGTGGATCGTGAAGCTGTTCTCCGCCGGGCCGCTGATCTCGCCGCGATAGGTCCACGGCCCGGTGATGGAGGGCGCGGTGGCATAGGACACCAGCTCATCCTCCGACAGCGACGGGTCCCGTGAGGCGTAGGTCAGGTAGTAGGTGTCGCCGCGCTTGTGCACCCATGGGCCTTCCTCGTACTTGGGCAGTTCGGCCTGCAGGATCGGGCCGTCGAGTTCGACCATGTCGGGCTTCAGGCGCGCGTAGTAGAAGTTGGCGTTGCCCCACATCAGCCAGGCGGTGCCGTCGTCGTCGATGAAGACGGTCGGGTCGATGTCGTCCCAGGTGTGCGGCCCCTGCGGCGTCATGTCGTTGCTGACCAGCGCGGTGCCGCGCGCATCGACGAAGGGCCCGGTCGGGCTGTCGGACACCGCCACGCCGATCGCCTTGCCCGGCCGGGTCCGGTCGTGCTCGACCGTGGCGTAGAAGTAGAACTTGCCGTCCCTTTCGATCGCCTGCGAGGCCCAGGCATCGCGGCTGGCCCACTGGAAGTCGGTCGGCTTCATGACCGGGCCGTGGTCGGTCCAGCTCGCCATGTCGGTGGTCGAGTACACCCGCCACTCGACGATGTTGAACATCTCCTCGCCGCGCGCCATGTCGTGGCCGACGTAGAGGTAGAGTGTGTCGCCGACGACCAGCGGCGCCGGGTCGGCGGTATGGCGATCGGTGATCAGCGGATTGGGGGCGCCATGGGGCGCGGGGCCGGCGTTGGCGCAGGCGGCCAGCAGGAGGCAGGCGGTCGGCAGCAGGCGTTTCATCGGCGGATCCTTTGCGGTGCGCATCCGGGCACGGGATGCGGGGAAGGGGACGGCAGGGGGAAGGCATGCGCGGCGCGGGGATGGCGACGGCCGCGGACGGAAGTGGCGGGCGGGACACGGGCCGGGTGCGGTCGCGGGACCGTACAATCCCGGCCATGGAAATCTTCACCCTGCATCGCGGCACGGCGCCATTGCTGGTGAGCCTGCCGCACGACGGCACCCTCGTACCCGACGACATCGCCGCGCGGCTGACGCCGCAGGCGCGGCGCGTGCCCGATACCGACTGGCACATCGCGCGCCTGTACGCGTTCGCGCGCGAGCTGGGCGCCTCGGTGCTGGTGCCGCGCTTCTCGCGCTACGTGATCGACCTCAACCGCGGCGAGGACGATGTCTCGCTGTATCCGGGCCAGAACACGACGGGGCTGTGCCCGGTCGTGCGCTTCTCCGGAGAGCCGGTCTACCTCGAGGGCCAGGCGCCCGACGAAACCGAGGTGCGCGCGCGGGTGGAGCGCTACTGGCGCCCCTACCACGAGGCGCTGCGCGGCGAACTGGCGCGCCTGCGCGCCGCGCACGGCCGCCTGGTGCTGTGGGAGGGCCACTCGATCCGCGGCGAGCTGCCGTTCCTGTTCGAGGGCCGGTTGCCCGACCTCAACCTCGGCACCGCCGGCGGCGCCAGCGCCTCGCCGGAACTGCGCGCGCGGCTGGAAGCGGTGCTTGCCGCGCAGGACGGCTACGACTGGGTCCACAACGGCCGCTTCAAGGGCGGCTACATCACCCGCCACTACGCCGATCCCGCGCGCGGCATCGAGGCCGTGCAGCTGGAGATCAGCCAGCGCATCTACATGGACGAGGACAGCTTCGCCTACGATGAGGCGAAGGCGACGCGGGCGCAGGCGGTGATCCGACGGCTGCTCGAAGCCGCGCTGGGCTGAGGGCGCGCCCGCCACGGATCACTCGCCCGACAACAGCCGCACTTCGAACACGCGCGGGGTGCGGCGTCCGTCGCGGGCGATGAAGCGCAGCTCGAGACCCTCGGCGCCGGCGCGCGCGGCGAGCGCCTGGGGCAGGGGGATGAGCCGGGTGTCGAAGTCGTCGCGGCCACCGCCTTCGAAGACGATGCGTTCGACCACCTCGCCGCCGGCCTCCACGTCCATGGCCACGTTCCAGTCGCCGCCGAACAGCACCAGCATCAGCGCCCGCGGCGGCGCGGAAGCGTCGCGCCGCGGCGCCAGCCGGTAGCCGAACCAGCCGCGCGCGTCGCGCCAGCGCCGCCCGAGCAGCTGGCCGGTGGCCGATTCCTCGCCGGCGTACCCGTGCTCGATCTCCGGCTGCTGCTCGCCCGGTTGCACCCGGTCGAGGGTGCGCGCCTCCAGCGCCTGGCGCTCGCGCTCGGCGGCCTCGAACGCCGCCAGCACCGCCGGATAGCCGGCCTCGGTCGTGGTCCGCCAGTAGCACGCGTAGCGCGCGTCGTGGATGCGGAAGAAGGGCTCCAGCCGCAGGCCGCGGGCGCTTGCCGGGCGCAGCAGCGCATCGGCCTCGAACGTCAGCGGCGGGGCGCCGGGCACGGGCCGCACGTGCGAGGCCAGCGCGTCGCGCGCGCCCACCAGCATCGGCGCGCCGTCCATCGGCAGGTACGGGCCGGGCGCGATATGGCTGCCGCGGCCGTCGTCGGCGACGAGGCCCTCGAGGTCCTCCTCGCCGGTGCGCGCCGCCAGCAGCAGCGGGCCGTGCATCAGCGCCACCCAGTCGTGGTCGGCGAACAGCGGCTCGACCCGCGTGTGCATGGGCAGCTCCACCTCCACCCGGTCGCCGTCCGACCAGGTGCGCGCGATGTCGGCCCACTGCCCGGGCGCGGAGGCCAGCGGCCGGGGCCGGCCGTTGATCCGCACCTGCAGCGGCCCCTCGAGCCAGGCCGGATGCCGCAGGCGCAGGGTGAACGCGCGGGGCGCGTCCAGCGCGAGTTCCAGCCGCGTGCGTGGCTCGTCGGGGAAGCGCGTGCGCTGTTCCAGGCGCACGCCACGCTCGCGCCAGTGGACGTGCGCCGGCATGTACAGGTTCACCGACAACGTCTCGCCGTCGTGGGAGCAGGCGAAGGCGCCGTGGCGGGCGTGGTTCTCCAGCCCGCTGCCCACGCAGCACCAGAAGCACTGCGTCGGCTGCGAATAGACCCGGTAGTGGCGCGGCCGGACCGGGGTGAAGTACACCAGCCCGCCGTGCCCGGGATGCTGGGTGGACAGGATGTGGTTGTACAGCACCCGCTCGTAGAAGTCGGCGTAGCGCGGCTGCGGATCGAGCCGGTGCAACAGCGCGGTCAGGCGCAGCATGTTGTAGCTGTTGCAGGTCTCCGGACCCTCGCGCGAGGCCAGCAGGGTCGAGGCGTCGTCGACCGGGTGGAAGTGCTCGCGCACGCTGTTGCCGCCGAAGGCGACGCTGCGGCGCAGGGCCACGGTTTCCCAGAAGAAGCGCGCGGCATCGATCCAGGCCTGGTCGCCGTCGAGCTCGCCGATGCGGGCGAAGCCGATCACCTTCGGGATCTGGGTGTTGGCGTGCAGGCCGTCGAGGCGGTCTTCGCGGCGCAGCAGCGGCTCGAGCAGGGCGCGGTGGCTGAAGCGGCGCGCCAGGCGCAGGTAGCGGCGTTCGCCGCTGATCGCGAAGCAGTCGGCCAGCACCTCGTTCATGCCGCCGTGCTCGGTATCGAGGATGCGCTGCAGGGTGGCGTCGTCGACGTGGGCGACCAGTGCCTCGCACCAGTCGGCGAAGCGCAGCAGCATGTCGCGCGCGTCGCGGCGGCCGGCGAGCAGCCAGGCGTCGCGCAGGCCGGCGTACATCTTGTGCAGGTTGTAGAACGGCACCCAGGCGCCGTCGAGCGAGAACGCCTCGGCCTTGAACTCGCCGCTGGCGATGCGCGTCCAGAGCCGGCGACCGCCCGGCACGCCGCCGAGGTAGCCATCGCCGTTGGCCTGCTGGCATTCGGCCAGTCCGGCGAGCATCGCGTCGATGCGTTCGCCCGCCAGCGGTTCGCCCTGCGCGGCCAGCGAGGCCAGCGCGGACAGCACGTGGCCGGCGGTGTGCCCGTCCAGCCCCATCGATTCCCAGTTCGGGTACTTCTCCGCGCGCGGCGCCAGGCCGGCCTCGATCCGGTACGGCGCCAGCAGGCGTTCGACCTCGAGCGCGGCCAGGTAGCGCAGGTTGCGCACCTGGGCATCCGCGAACGGGCCCGGCCCCAGCCGCACGTCCGCCAGGCCGATCGCGGGCATGGGGCGAGGATGCCCCGGGGCCGCCGCGGCGGCCGGGAGGAGAGGCGCCACCGCAGCGGTGCCCAGGGCCTGGAGGAAGCCGCGCCGGGTAGGCGAGGGCGCCGCGTCGGGCGTTGCGTACCGCGTGCCGCCGCCCATCGCCCGTCGCCGCTTCAATGCGAGTCGCCGGCGACTCCGTCGCCGCTGCCGCCGACCAGGAAGTCGAGGTCGGCGCCGAGGTGGGCCTGCTGCACGTGCTGGACGTAGAGGCGCTCCCAGCCGCGCGCGGGCGGCGGCGGCGCCGTCCACTGCGCGCGCCGGCGCGCGAGTTCGGCCTCGTCCACCTCCAGGTGCAGGCGGCGGCCGGGCACGTCGAGTTCGATCACGTCGCCCTCGCGCACCAGCGCCAGCGGGCCGCCCGCGGCGGCTTCGGGCGAAACGTGCAGCACCACCGTACCGTACGCGGTGCCGCTCATGCGCGCGTCGGAGATCCGCACCAGGTCGGTGACGCCCTGGCGCAGCAGTTTCGGCGGCAGCGGCATGTTGCCGACCTCGGCCATGCCCGGATAGCCGCGCGGGCCGCAGTTCTTCAGCACCAGGATGCTGTCGGCATCGACCTCGAGCGCCTCGTCGTCGATGCGGCGCTTGAAGTCGTCGATGTCCTCGAACACCACCGCGCGGCCGCGGTGCCGCAGCAGGTGCGGCGAGGCCGCCGAGGGCTTGATCACCGCGCCGTCGGGGGCGAGGTTGCCGCGCAGCACGGCGATGCCGGCCTCGGGCCGGACCGGCTCGGCCAGCGGCCGGATCACATCGCGGTTCCAGCACGGCGCGTCGGCGATGTTCTCGCCCAGGGTGCGGCCGTTGACCGTGGGCGCGTCGAGGTCGAGGTGGGCGGCGATCTCGCGCAGCACCGCGGGCAGGCCGCCGGCGTAATAGAAGTCCTCCATCAGGTACTGGCCCGATGGCTTGAGGTTGACCAGGCAGGGCAGCCGCGAGCCGATCGCGTCCCAGTCGTCCAGACTCAGGTCCACGCCCAGCCGGCCGGCGATGGCGAGCAGGTGGATCACCGCGTTGGTCGAGCCGCCGATCGCGGCGTTGGCGCGGATCGCGTTGGCGAAGGCCTTGCGGGTGAGTACCTTCGACATGCGCAGGTCCTCGCGCACCATCTCGACGATGCGCCGGCCCGACAGGTGGGCGAGGCGGAACCGGCGCGCGTCCACCGCCGGGATCGCCGCGTTCTCCGGCAGCGACATGCCCAGCGCCTCGACCATGCACGCCATCGTCGACGCGGTGCCCATGGTCATGCAGCTGCCCTTCGAACGCTGCATGCAGGCCTCGGCCTCGTTGAACTCGTCCTGGCTGAGGGTGCCGGCGCGCACCATCTCCGACATCTCGATCACGCCGGTGCCCGAACCCACCGGTTTGCCGCGCCAGTTGCCCGAGAGCGAGGGGCCGCCCGAAACCCCGATCGTCGGCAGGTCCACGCTGGCCGCGCCCATCAGCAGCGCCGGCGTGGTCTTGTCGCATCCCATCAGCAGCACCACGCCGTCGATGGGGTTGGCGCGGATCGATTCCTCCACGTCCATCGCCGCGAGGTTGCGGTACAGCATCGCGGTCGGGCGGATCTGGGTCTCGCCCAGCGACATCACCGGGAACTCGAGCGGGAAGCCGCCGGCCTCGTACACGCCGCGCTTGACGTACTCAGCCAGCTCGCGGAAGGAGCTGTTGCAGGGCGTGAGCTCCGACCAGGTGTTGCAGATGCCGATCACCGGGCGCCCGTCGAACATCTCGTGCGGGACACCCATGCCCTTGAGCCAGCTGCGGTAATAGAAGCCCTGCTTGCCGTCGCGGCCAAACCACTGCTGGCTGCGACGGCCCGGTTTCCTGGGAGGGGCGCTCATGCGGTCGGGGATCCTTCCTGCCCGTGGACGATGGATGGCCGGAGGCGGATCCGACCGGACCGGCCCCGACCTGCTCCACGGCGATCCTACCGGGCGTACTCATGCCCGAAAAATAACAATTCTCCCGATATCGATATGCGGGTTGTTATGCGTCGGCCGGTTCCCGGCGGCGCCGTCCCGCGGCGGGCCGCGACGGCCGCGGTGCAGGGTAGATGTCCGCGGCTGCCGACTTCAGCGCCGCCAGCACCGTCCGTGCGCCGGGCGAGAGCAGCCAGTCGGTGCGGGTAATGAAGCCGAACGAGTCCATGCCGCAGGACAGGTCCACCGGCAGGATCCGGACCGCGCCGTGGCGCGCGTAGTGGCGGGCCACGTCCACCGGCACCACCGCCAGGTGGTCGCCGTCCTCGAGCAGCCGCGGCACCAGCACCAGGGCCGCGGTGGCGATCACCCGCCGCGGCACCTCCAGGCCCGCGTTCTGGAACATGAGCTCGAAGCGGTGGCGCAGCACGCTGCCCTCGGGCGGCAGCACCCAGGGCAGGGCCGCCAGGTCGGCCAGGGACGGCGTGCCGTCGGCGAGCATGGGATGGCCGGGGCGGCAGATCGCGCAGACCTCCTCTTCCGAGATCGCCTCGTAGTGCAGGTTGCGCTTGTCATGGCGCGGGAACAGGCGCCCGATCATCAGGTCGATGCGGTTCTGCGCCAGCTGCTCGAGCAGCACGTCGCTGCTCTCGATCGACACCGACACGCGCAGGTCCGGGTGTTCGCGGTTGAGCGCCGCCAGCACCGGCGGCAGCAGGGTCATGGCCGGGCCGGAGATCGCGCCCACCGAGACGTTGCCGGCGTGGCCGGCGCGCAGCGCCTCGATCTCGGCGCCGGCCTCGCCGAGGCTGGCCAGGGCGATGCGCGCGTGGCGGATCAGGCTCTCGCCGTACCAGGTCGCGCGCATGCCCCGCGGCAGGCGTTCGAACAGCTGCACCCCGATCAGGTCCTCGAGGTCCTTGAGCAGCTTGGAGGCGGCCGGCTGCGACATGTTCAGCGACTCGGCGGCGCGGTGGATGTTGCCGTGCTCCTCGATCGCGATCAGCAGCATCAGCTGGCGGGTCTTGACGCGGGCGCGGACGAACCAGGGCGGACTGGGCACGGCAGGCATCCTATATCGTCATTGCAATCGATTATCACGATTTTCCTATTTGTTGCATATCCCTCCGCGTGGCCAGAATGGTTCCGTCCGGAACCGCGCGCAGACGCGGCCCGGGCCGACCGCGCCCCGACCGGCCGCGGCACCCTCGGGAGGGGCGATGCAGGACCACAAGCTGTCGGTACTGGAGAAGATCGGGTTCGGCGCCGGCGACATGGCGGTGAACGTGGTGATCTCCTCGATGATGCTGATCATCACGTTCTTCTACACCGACGTGTACGGCCTGCGCCCGGCCGACGTCGCCCTGCTGCTGGTCGTGGTGCGCCTGTTCGACGCGGTCACCGATCCGCTGATGGGCCTGCTGACCGACCGCATCGAGACCCGCTGGGGCCGCTACCGGCCGTACTTCCTGGTGTTCGCGCTGCCGTTCGGCATTTCGGTGTTCCTGACCTTCACCACGCCCGACGCCGCCTACGGCGCGAAGCTGGCCTGGGCCTACGCCACCTACCTGCTGGTGACGCTGTTCTTCACCATCGTCACCATTCCCTACATCTCGCTGATCGGCGTGCTCACCGCCGACCCGAAGGAACGGCTGTCGGCCAACGGCTACCGGCTGTTCTTCGCCAAGGTCGCCGCTTTCCTGGTGACGATCCTGGTCCCGCTGCTGGCCGAGCGCTGGGGCCAGGGGCAGCTGGCCGAGGGCTACCGCTGGGCGATGGGGCTGATGGGGCTGATGGCGGCGGTCCTGTTCCTGTTCTGCTTCTTCACCACCACCGAACGCGTCCGCCACCAGGTCGAGCGCACGCCGCTGCTGCAGCAGGCCCGGCTGCTGCTGCGCAACGACCAGTGGCTGCTGCTGTGCGCGGTGTGCGTGATCGGCACCGTTGGCTACGTGGTGCGCGGCTCGGTCGCGGCCTACTACGCCAAGTACTACCTGGGCGGCGACGCCCGGCTGCTCTCGGCCTTCCTCGCGACCGGCGTGGTCGCCGCGATCCTGGCCATGGTCGCCTCGACCTGGATCACCAAGCGCTGGTGCAAGGTGGCGATGTTCCGCTGGACGCAGCTGCTGGTGGGCGTGCTCAGCCTGGCGATGTACCTGCTGGTGGGCCCCGGCGACGTCGCCCTGGCCTTCGTGTTCTATTTCCTCATCTGCTTCGTGGTCGACCTGCACGCGCCGGTGTTCTGGTCCGCGGTGGTGGAGTCGGTGGACTACGGCCACGCCAGGGCGGGCACCCGCGTGGCCGGGCTGGCGATGGGCGGCATCTCGTTCTGCCAGAAGGCCGGGATGGGCCTGGCGGGGGCGATCGTCGGCATGCTGCTCGCGGGCTTCGGCTACGTGCCCGACCAGCCGCAGAGCGAGACCGCGCTCAACGGCATCGCGCTCATGCTGACCCTGATCCCGGGCGTGTTCCATGCGCTGATGGGCGGGGTGATGTTCTTCTACCGGATCACCGACGGCTACTACCAGGAGATCAAGCGCAGGATCCTGGTCGACGCGCCGGCCCCCTGAGCACTGGATGGTTCCCGCATGCGGATCACGAACCCCTTCATCCCCAACCGCGCCGACCCGCACGTCTCGCTGCACGACGGCCACTACCATTTCACCGCGTCCGTCCCCGAGTACGACCGCGTGGTGCTGCGCCGCTCGCGCACCCTCGACGGGCTGGCCTCCGCGCCGGAGCGGGTGCTCTGGACGCCGCCGCCCGGTGGACCGGCGAGTTCGCTGGTCTGGGCCCCGGAGCTGCACCGCATCGACGGAACCTGGTTCGTCTACTTCGCCGCGGCCCCGTCGCGCGACACCAGGGACGGGCTGTTCCAGCACCGCATGTACGCGCTGCGCTGCACCGATGCCGACCCGATGTCGGGCGAGTGGACGTTCGCCGGGCAGGTGGACAGCGGGATCGACGCGTTCTGCCTCGACGCCACCAGCTTCGAACACCGCGGCGTGCGCTACTACCTGTGGGCGCAGAAGCATCCGGACATCCCCGGCAATTCGAACCTGTACCTGGCGCCGCTGCGCGACGGGCTGCATGTCGAAGGCGCCCCGGTGATGCTCAGCAGGCCGGAGTTCGACTGGGAGGTGCAGGGCTTCATGGTCAACGAGGGGCCGTCCGTGCTGGTGCGCCACGGGCGCGTGTTCGTGAGCTACTCGGCCAGCGCCACCGACGAGCGCTACGCGATGGGCCTGCTGTGGGCGGACGGGGGCGCGGACCTGCTGGATCCGGCCAGCTGGCACAAGTCGCCCACGCCCGTGTTCGTGTCCGATCCCGCGCGGGAGGTATTCGGCCCGGGCCACAACAGCTTCGTCCTGGCGCCCGACGGCCGCACGGACCTGCTGGTCTACCACGCCCGCAACTACACCCGCATCGAGGGCGATCCGCTGTGGAATCCCGACCGCCACACCTGCATCCAGCCCCTGCAGTGGGATGCCGACGGGATGCCGGTGTTCGGCCGGCCGCTGCGCGAGGCGGAGATCCCGGAGGCGTCGTCGTGAGCGCGCGCTGGCTCGCGATCGCGTTCGCCGTCGTGCTGGCGTGCCCCGTGCTCGCGCAGCAGCCGCCGAACAACGACGACATGATGGAAAGCCCGCCAGTGGCGGCGCCGCGCGAGGGCTACTGGGCCGACGTGCTGGCCCACGACCCGGTGATGGCCCGCCAGGGCGACACCTGGTACCTGTTCGTCACCGGCCCGGGCATCACCGTCTACAGCTCGCGCGACATGGAGACGTGGAAGGCCGAGACGCCGGTGTTCCCGGAGATCCCCGCCTGGGCCTACGACATCGTGCCGAGGTTCAACGGCCATGTCTGGGCACCCGACATCTCCTTCCACGACGGGACCTGGTACCTGTACTACTCGATCTCCAGCGGCGGCAGCAACGCCTCGGCGATCGGCGTCGCCACCAACACCACGCTCGACCCGGCCGATCCCGGCTACCGTTGGGTGGACCATGGCATCGTCCTGCGCTCGGTCCCGCACCGGGACCTGTGGAACGCCATCGACGCCAACCTCGTCGAGGACGACGACGGCGCGCCATGGCTGGCGTTCGGTTCGTTCTGGGGCGGGCTGAAGCTGGTGAAGCTGCGCGAGGACCGGCTCGGCCTCGCCGAGCCCCAGGTCTGGCACACGCTGGCCAGGCGCGAGCGTCCGGCCCTGCTCGACGACGCCGACCCCGGACCCGGCGCGGTCGAGGCCCCGTTCGTGTTCAGGCGCGACGGCTGGTACTACCTGTTCGTCTCGTACGACCACTGCTGCCGTGGCGCGAAGAGCGACTACCGGATCATGGTCGGCCGCTCGCGCACCCTCGCCGGTCCCTACCTCGACCGCGACGGCCGGCGCATGGACCAGGGCGGCGCCACCGAAGTCCTGCGCGGCACCGCCCGCTGGCCCGGCCCTGGGCACAACAGCGCCTACACCTTCGACGGCCGGGACTGGCTGGTCTTCCACGCCTACGATACCGGGGACGGCGGACGGCCCAAGCTCAAGGTGCTGCCGCTCGCCTGGGATGCCGAGGGTTGGCCGGTGGTGGACCAGTCGGGGCTGGACAGGTAGCGGCCGTTCCGGGGCACGTGCGTGTCGACCGGCCGCGATCTGGCCGTCCGCATGGAAGGCGTATGATCCGGTGCAGCCCGGTCGACGCCGATCGCGCCGGGCGCGTTCCCGCCAGGCTGTCCGGACCGCCGTGAGCATGGCGGCCTCCGCCGGTCTTCCGGGACCGCCCGGCGGCCGCGGACGCAAGACGCGCGACCGCCCCACGCACCGCTTCCGGGGAGGTGGCATGGACGACGCGCAGGACCACTTCATCGAGCTGCTCGCGCAGCTCATCGCGCGGGCCAACCGGATGCTGGCCGACGGCCGCAGCGTGCCGCCGCTCGGGCTGATGCTGATGCGCGACGGCAGCGTGGAGGTCTCGATCGCCGCGGACGCGGGCGAGGACCAGCTTCCGGAGCTGCTGGACGGGCTCCAGGCCAGCCTCTCGGACAGGGCGATGCACGAAGACGCCGTCGCATCGTGCATCGCCTACGCGGACGGCGACGGCGAACGCATCATCGCGCTGCTGGAGAACCGCGAGCACTGGTGCGCCACCGCGCTGCTGCCGGTGGCCGGCGATCCGCCCGCGGTCGACGGCGAAGCCATCACCATCGAGGACGGCGGGCTCCACGTCTTCCCGGCCAGCCACTGATCGAGGCGCCGGGGCGAGCCGTGATGCCGCGCGCCGGCCCGCCGGGGAGGACGGGAACCGCGCGGGTACAATGTCCCGGGGCAGGTGCGGCCCGGATGCGGACGCTGCGCATCGGCCTGCATCCCGAGTCGCGGAGAACCGAATGAGCGGCATCACGATCTACCACAACCCGCGCTGCGGCACGTCGCGCAACGCCCTGGCGATGATCCGCGAACGGGGGTTCGAACCCACGGTCATCGAGTACCTGGAGGATCCGCCCGATCGCGACCGGCTGCGCGCGCTGGCGCGCGACTCCGGCGTGGGCGTGCGCGGGCTGGTGCGGGCGAAGGAGCCGCTGTACGCGGAGCTGGGGCTGGACGATCCGGCCCTGGACGATGAGGCGCTGCTCGACGCGATGCTGGCGCACCCGGTCCTGATCAACCGTCCGATCGTGGTGACCCCGGTCGGCACGCGCCTGTGCCGGCCGGCGGACACGGTGCTGGAGATCCTCCCCGGGGCTTGACCGCGGGCGGTGGCGCCTGTTCACAACGGGCGCGATCCGGGCGAAGCTTGCGCCTGTGTTGGCGACGGGGTGCGCGATGCTCTCGGGTGGATGCCTGTGTGGTGCGGTCCGGTACCGGTCTGGAGGGCCTGCGCTGTTCTCCATCGTCTGCCACTGCCGCGACTGCCAGCGCGCCTCGGGCAGCGGCGGGGTGCCGGTGCTGGGCGTGCCGAAGTCGTCGTTCGAGGCCAGCGGGCCGGTGAAGGCGGGGCGCACGCCGGGTGGCAGCGGGCGTAGCGCGGTGCGCAACTTCTGCGGCGAATGCGGCAGCCTGCTGTTCGGCACGCCCGAGTCCGATCCGGACCTGGTGACGATCTACGCCGGCTCGCTGGATGATCCATCCCGGTTCGTGCCCAGCGACGCGCTGTTCGTCGCGCACCGGCCGCCGTGGGCGCGGCTGGAAATGGGCCTGGCCGAGCACCCGGGCATGCCGGGCGCCTAGACCGGCGCGCGGTCTTCCGGGCGTGGCCCGGAGGACCGCAAGGGGCCGCTACTGCAGCTTGAGCACGACGATCGACCGGGCCGGCAGGTCGACCGCCAGGTTGCCGCCTTCGATCCGTGCGCCGTCGAACGCCTTCGGCTGCACCCGGTCGGGGGCGTCGAAGGTGTTGTGCGCGGTGATCGCGTCGGCGGTCAGCACGCGGCCGGACACGCCGGTCGCCTGCACGCCGGCCACCGCCACCGAGACGCTGGCCGGGCGCTGGGCGTCGAGGTTGCTCAGCGCCACGTACACGTGGCCGTCCTGCGCCCGCACCGCCGAGCCGTGCACCGCGGGCACCCTGGTCCCGCCATGGCGGTACTCGGGCGCCTTGAGCTCGAGCGGCAGGTGGGTCGCGTCCTGCCACGGCAGGTACATCTCGAAGACGTGGTAGGTGGGCGTGAGCACCATCTTCGCGTCATCGGTCAGGATCATGGCCTGCAGCACGTTCACCATCTGCGCGATGTTGGCCATCTTCACCCGGTGCGCGTAGCGGCTCATCACGTCGAAGTGGATCGCGGCCACGAGCGCGTCGCGAAGCGTGTTCTGCTGCTGCAGGAACCCGGGGTTGGTGCCGGGGTAGGGCGCGTACCAGGTGCCCCACTCGTCGAGGTACAGGGCGACCTTGTTCTCCGGGTCGTACCGGTCCATCACCTCGATGTGCCTGCGCAGCAGCTCGTCGACCTTCAGCGCGCCCTCGAGGGTGAGGATCCAGGCCGATTCGTCGAACTCGAAGCTCGACTGGCGCGGCGGCCAGCCGCCGGGCACCGTGTAGTAATGCACCGACAGCGCATCCATGTGCTTGCCGGCGATTTTCATCATCACCTCGGTCCAGTTGTAGTCGTCGCCATTGGCGCCGGCCGCGACCTTGGTGATCTGCTGCCCGGCCGGGACCTTGACGAAGGTCTGGAACTGGCGGTGCAGGTTGGCGGCATGCTCGGGCGTCATGTTGCCGCCGCAGCCCCACATCTCGTTGCCGATGCCGAAGAACGGCACCTTCCACGGCTTGTCGCGGCCGTTGGCGCGGCGTTCCTCGGCCAGCGACGAGCCCTTCTCGTAGGTCATGTACTCGACCCACTCGGCCATCTCGCGCGGCGAGCCGCTGCCGGTGTTGCCGGAGACGTAGGCGTCGGTGCCCAGCAGTTCGGCGAAGTCCATGAACTCGTGGGTGCCGAAGCTGTTGGGCTCCTCCACGCCGCCCCAGTGGGTGTTGATCTTGACCCGGCGCTTCCCGCGCGGGCCGATGCCGTCGCGCCAGTAGTACTCGTCGGCGAAGCAGCCGCCGGGCCAGCGCACCACCGGCACCTTGAGCTTCTTCAGCGCCTCGACCACGTCGTTGCGGTAGCCGCGGGTGTTGGGGATCTTCGAGTCCTCGCCCACCCAGATGCCGCCGTAGATGCCGTAGCCCAGGTGCTCGGCGAACTGGCCGAAAATGTAGCGGCTGACGGTCTCGCCGGGCTGGTCGGCGCGCAGGGTCGCGGTGGCGCGCGCCGGTTCCTGGGCCTGGGCCAGGCCCGCGGCGAACAGGGCGGTGGTCAGCGCAAGCATTCGGACGGTGGTCTTGAGCATGGTTCCTCGGCCTCGGGTGTCGATGGGTCGGGTGCGTCGCCGGGCGCGCCGGGCGCCCGGCGCGCCGGGTCAGAAACGGTAACGCAAACCGACGGCGAAGGTGCGGCTGTAGAGCGCGGTGCCGAAGTTGTGCGTGCCGGGGTACTGGTAATAGCTCTGGTAGAGCTCGTTGGTGAGGTTGGTGGCGTCGAAGGTCAGGCTGAGCGAGTCGCTGGCCTCCCAGCTCATCTGGAAATCGAGGCTCTTCTCCGCGTCGAAGTACACGCCCAGCGGGTTGGCGAACTGCGGCGCCTCGTAATGGTGCAGGAAGTCGTCGCGCCAGACGTAGGACAGGCGGGCGCCGAAGCGGGCACGCTCGTAGGCGAGCACGACGCTGTAGGAGGTGTCGGAGATGCCGAACATCGGCGTGGTGGTGCTGCCCACCACCTCGCCCGCGGTGTTGGTGATCGGGATCTGCTGGCTGGAGTCCAGCGCGGTGTAGCTGGCCTGGATGCCGAAGCCGTCGAGCAGCCCCGGCAGGTTGTCCGGGAACCACACCAGGCCCAGCTCGACGCCCTCCAGTTCGCCGCTGGAGGCGTTGTCGGGCTGGGTGAGGATGTAGTCGTAGCCCTCGTAGGTCACGCGCCGGCGGAAGTCCGACACCATGCCCTCGATCTCGCGCCGGAACACGGTGCCGTACAGGGCGCTGCCGGGGGCGAAGTACCACTCCAGGCCGAGGTCGTAGTTCTTCGATTCGGTCGGCCGCAGGTTCGGGTTGCCGCCGGTCGCCGTGCCGTAGCCGATGTTGGTGACGTCGTCGGTGTAGATGATGTTCGGGTTGAGCTGGGCGAACCCGGGCCGGCGCAGGGTCTCGCCGTAGGCCAGGCGCGCCATCAGGCCTGGGGTGAAGCTGTAGCGCAGGATCAGGCTGGGCAGCACCTTGGACGCGCTGGCCGAGGCGGTGCCTTCGCCGAAGCGCATGTCGGTGTCGACGTCGACGTAGCGCAGGCCGACCTGGCCGTCGAGTGTCCGCTCGCCGAAATCGAAGGCGAAGTCGCCCTGCACGTAGGCGTTGGTGGTGATCTCCCCGACGTTGAAGTTCTCCGTCATCACCAGCTGGTCGCCGGTGGGGCGGCCATAGAGCTGCCGGTAGAAGTCGGCATTGGCGCGGATGTAGTGGCCATCCGGCACGACCCACGAGGACGGGACGTCGGAGCGGCCGTCGAAGAAGCCCCGGTTGGTGTGCACCAGTCCCGGGCGCGCGGCGAACGAACAGTCGGGCAGGGCGAGGTCGCAGGCGTTGTCCGGACCGACCCGCATGCCTTCGCTGGCGCTGCGATCGTCGTAGCGCACGCCGAAGGACACCTTGTGGAACGGGCCCCAGTCCGCGGCGTAGTCGCCGTCGAAGGTGAAGGTGACGGCGTCGCCCCGGGCGTAGTTGGCGTTGTCGTAGAGCTGGGCCAGGTTCCACTGCGCCGGATCGGCGGTGTCGCTTTCGTCGATGCCCGGCGTTTCCGGATCGTCGTCGAAGCCGAACGCGGGCTTGCCCCCGCCGGCATTGAAGTCCACCCACACGCTGCGGGTGACCCGCTCGGCGCGCATGGCGAAGAAGTCGGTCTCGTACTCGCTGTCCTGGTAGGTGACCTCGGAGCGCAGCTTCAGCCGTTCGCCCACGTCCCAGCGCCCGCCCAGGGCGTAGAGGAAGCTGTCGGTCCGCCCGGTGGACAGGTCGCCGCTGGTGAAGTTGTACGGGAAACCGATGCCGCGGCGGGCACGCACGATGTTGGTGCCCGGGTACAGCTCGATGTTCTGGCCGGGGTTGTCGCCCAGGGCGCCCCACCAGTCGACGAACGAGAACAGCAGCGAGTTGAACGATTCGTTGCGGTAGCCGTTGTAGAACGCTTCGAACACGTACTCCGAGGCGTCGTCCGGGGCCCACTGCAGCGAGACGCTGGCGGCGGGGCGCTCGCGCTTGCCGGTGAGGTCGCTGGCGAACACCGCGTCGCGCGAAAGCACGTACTCGTACTGCTGGCCGCGCACCGGGACCGTGGAGCCCGGCGCGAAGGGCAGGCCGGCCTCGAGTCCCGGCTGCCACACATCGGCGCCGTCGATGATGGTCGGGATGCGCTCGTAGGACACGAAGCCCTCCGGCGGGTTGTCGGTGAAGAAGGGCACCATCGCGCCGGCGGTCACGCTCTGGTCGCGATAGTTGGTCTCGGCGTACGACACGTTGACCAGCGCGCCGAACCGGCCGCCGCCCACGTCCCAGGTGTTGGACGCCAGCAGGCTGACGTTGGGGTCGGTCTCGTTGTTCTGCTCCTGGTGGATCGCGCGCGCGGCGACCACGAACCGGCGTCCGTCGAAGTCGAACGGGCGGTGGGTGCGGATGTCGAGCGTGCCGGCGATGCCGGTCTCGATATGCGCCGCCGAGCGGGTCTTGAAGACCTCCACGCTGGCCAGCAGGCTCGCCGGCACGTCGGCCAGCGCCACCGACCGGCCCGAGGCGGTGAAGATGTTGCGGCCGTTGATGGTGGTGTTGACGTCGTTGAGGCCGCGGATCGAGACCGTGGACACCTCGCCGTCGCCGCGGTCGGTGGTCTGCACGCCGGTCACGCGCTGCAGCGCCTCGACCAGGTTGTTGTCCGGGAACTTGCCGATGTCCTCGGCCACGATCGCGTCGACGATCTGCATCGAGCCCTGCTTGATCGTGAGCGCGTCGACCAGGCTGCCGCGCAGGCCGCGCACCTCCACGCGGTCGAGTGCGACCGCGTCCGCGCAGGGCGCGGCGGGATCGTCGGCGGTGGGGCAGGTGCGCGGCGCGTCCTGCGCGGTGGCGGGCAGGGCGGCCATGGCGAGTGCCAGCGCGGCGGGCAACGCGGCAAGGCGCAGGGCATGCGGCTGGGGCCGGCGGGTTGGACGGTTCATGTGGGCCTCGATGTCTCGGGATGTCGGGAAACCCCGCGCCGCCGTGCGGCGCGGCGGGATCAGGGGAACAACGACCGGGTCGGCGGGCGGCGCCATCGGCGGCGCGTGGGCCGCGGGCCGGACGGGATCGCGGCGTGGGGGCGTGGCATGGCGGCATCCGCGGATGCCGCTCGAATCTGCGTCGTCACTGTCAAACCCCTCCCGGTTCCGTCTGGACGCTGTCGTTCGATTCGTGTCCGTCGCGCGCTGCGCGGCGAGGCGTCCCGGCCGTGTCTGGTGGCGTTGTGTGGCCGGGACGCGAACCGAGAATAGTTTCGGGTTTGATAACCTTCTAATGAATTTATGGCCCAGATGAATATGAAAGCGGATATGTTTTGCGGGACCCCCGCGAGGCATTCGATCTGGCCTTGCACCGATCCCAAAAGCGGGATGGCAGGCCTGCCGGGACGCCCCTAAGCTGCCGCGCGGCGGAGGGTCCGCCGCACGGGAGCAGGCATGGGCGGCATCCGGAACTTCGGACGGCTCGACGATGGGCCGGCGGTCGGCGCATATGCGATCGGCGATCCGGCGCAGGTGTCGGCGGAAATCCTCGACCTGGGCGGGATCCTCGCGCGGCTGCGCGTTCCCGGCGAGCGGGGCGCGGTTGACGTGGTGCTCGGCCTCCCCGACGCGCGCTCCTACGCCGTTGATCCGGCGTATCTCGGGCAGCTGGTCGGCCGCTACGGCAACCGCATCGCCGGCGCGGCGTTCGTGCTCGACGGCCGGCACTACAGGCTCGATGCCAACGAAGGACCCAACCAGCTCCATGGCGGCGCCACGGGCTTCGGCCGGCGGCTCTGGAGCGTCGCCTCGCATTCGGAGGAGGCGCTGTCGCTGTCGCTGCGCTCGCCGGCGGGCGAGGGAGGCTATCCGGGCAACCTCGAGGTGGTGGCCACCTACCGTGCCGAAGCGGACGGACTGAGCCTGGTGTTCGAGGCGCGGTGCGATGCGCCGACGCCGTTCAATCCGACCCACCATCCCTACTTCAACCTCGCCGGCGACCGCGGCGTGCCGGCCGCGGCCCAGTGGCTGCAGGTCCCCGCGTCGCACTTCCTGCCGGTGGACGCGGCGCTGATCCCGCTCGGCGGCGTGGCGCCGGTGGACGGGACGCCATTCGATTTCCGCGTTGCGCGCCCGCTCGCCGGCGCCGCGCCGCATCCGCAGCTCGAGGCCGGCGGCGGCTACGACCACTGTCTCGTGCTCGACGCCGCGCGCGGCTTCACCGCGGCGCTGTATTCGCCGCACAGCGGGGTGGCGATGCGCCTGGACGCCGACGCGCCCGCGCTGCAGTTCTACGGTGGCCAGGGGCTGGCGCGCCAGCATCCGGGGCTGGGCGACGGCATCTGCCTGGAACCGCAGGACTACCCGGACGCGCCGAACCGGCCCGGGTTCCCGCCGGCGATCCTCGCGCCCGGCCAGCGCTACGTGCGCAGGATCCGGTACCGCTTCGCCCGTCCCGGGCGCGGGCGTGGCTGGGACGAGGTCGCGCGGGCGCTCCGGCTCGACCAGCCCGGCCTTGGCAGCGACGACGCGTCGCCCGCATAGTCGGGCGGACGCCACCTTCCATGCCGGCCGCATGGCCGGCCACGCATCGAGGAATACGCATGGCGACAACCCAATCCACGCACGACGCCCGGCGGATCGGCGAACAGGCCTGCTACCCGAACCTCGCCGGACGCCGCGTGTTCATCACCGGCGGCGGCAGCGGCATCGGCGCGGCGCTGGTGGAGGCGTTCGCGCGCCAGGGCGCGCGGGTGGCGTTCGTCGACATCGCCACCGCGTGCAGCGAGGAGCTGGTGCGCTCGGTCGAGTCGGCGGGCGCGCCGCGCCCCTGGTTCCGCGCCTGCGACGTGACCGACGTGGCGGCGCTGCAGCAGGCCATCGCCGACGGCGCCAGCGCGCTGGGCGGCGACTTCCACGTGCTGGTGAACAACGTCGGCAGCGACGACCGCCACCGGCTCGAGGAGATCACGCCCGAGTACTGGGACCGGCGCGTGGCGATCAACCAGCGGCCGGCGTTCTTCGCGATCCAGTCGGTGGTGCCGGGCATGCGCCGGCTGGGCGGCGGTTCGATCATCAACCTCGGTTCGACCGGCTGGCAGTGCAAGACCGGCGGCTACCCGGTGTACGCCACCGCCAAGTCGTCGGTGAACGGGCTGACCCGCGGCCTGGCGCGCGAGCTGGGCGCCGACCGCATCCGCATCAACGTGGTCACTCCCGGCTGGGTGATGACGCAGCGCCAGATCGAACTGTGGCTGGACGAGGCCGGCGAGGAAGACCTCAAGCGCAACCAGTGCCTGCCGGACAAGGTCTGGCCGGACGACATCGCCGCGATGGTGCTGTTCCTGGCCTCGGACCAGGCGCGCGCGATCACCGCCCAGGAATTCGTGGTCGACGCCGGTTGGACCTGAGCGGCGGTCGGGGATGACCTCCTTCCCCCGCAGGCGGGGGAGGCAGCTGCCGGGCGGTCGACCTTCCCCCGCATGCGGGGAGGGAGCCGTCCAACGGGTGGGCAGGGAGCGCGCGGGCGGAACGGAACAGGCGGTCCGCAGCCTGGCTCGGTATGCCCCTATCCATATCGATTTCCCTCTGAATCGAATTGGATGGATATCCCTCGCCCCGGCAGAATGGGCGTGGCATTCCTAGCAGGACCGCTCAGCAGATGCGATTGATCCAGCTGAAGGACGGGGCCGACGTGCGCGTCGGCATCGTCGAGGAGGACGGCCGGCACGTGCGCGTGCTCGGCGGCGTGGATGGCACCTGGGCCCTGGCCCGGGCCGCGATCGGCGCGGGGAGGAGCCTGGCCGAGGCGGCCGGAGCGCTCCCGGTCCAGGCGCGGCTCGAGTACGCGACGCTGCTCGCCGAGCGGCGCGTGCTTCCTCCGCTGCACCATCCCGACCCGGCGCACTGCATGGTCAGCGGCACCGGCCTGACCCACCTTGGCAGCGCCGCGGCGCGCGATGCCATGCACCAGAAGCTGCAGCAGCAGGCGGAGGAGGGCAGCCTCACCGACTCGATGCGCATGTTCCAGTGGGGCGTGGAAGGCGGCATGCCCGCGCCCGGCGAAGTCGGCGCCCAGCCCGAGTGGTTCTACAAGGGCGACGGCTCGATCGTGGCCGCGCCCGACGCCGAACTCGACTCGCCCGAGTTCGCCCTCGACGGCGGCGAGGAGCCCGAGCTCGTCGGCCTGTACGTCATCGACGACGCGGGCGTGCCGCACCGCCTCGGCTTCGCGATCGGCAACGAGTTCTCCGATCATGTGACCGAACGCCAGAACTACCTGTACCTGGCGCACTCCAAGCTGCGCGCCTGCGCGATCGGCCCCGAGCTGCGCGTCGGCGAGCTGCCGCGCGACCTGCGCGGCACCAGCCGCCTGCTGCGCGACGGCGCCGTGGTCTGGGAGAAGCCGTTCCTCACCGGCGAAGCCAACATGTGCCACTCGCTGGAGAACCTGGAGTACCACCACTTCAAGTACGCCGCGCACCGGCGCCCGGGCGACGTGCACCTGCACTTCTTCGGCACCGCCACGCTGAGTTTCGCCGACGGCGTGCGCACGCAGCCGGGCGACGTGTTCGAGATCGACCTGCCGGAGCTGGGCGCACCGCTGCGCAACACGCTGCGCAGCGTTCCGGCCGGCTTCCGGCCAGGCGGGGTGCGCCCGCTCTAGGCGCACGGGAGGGCCCCCACATGGAACAGCATTTCCGCAGCTACGTCGGCGGCCAGTGGGTCGACGGCAGCGGCAGCCACACCGACGAGAATCCCGCCGACCTGGCCACGCCGGTCGGCCGCTACGGCGTGCTCGACGCGGCGGCGACGGCGCAGGCGGTGGATGCGGCGGCCGCGGCGCTGCCGGCCTGGTCGCTGTCCAACCCGCAGCAGCGCGCCGACATCCTCGACTTCGTGGGCAGCGAGATCCTCGCCCGCAAGGAGGAGCTGGGCCGACTGCTCGCGCGCGAGGAGGGCAAGACCCTGGCCGAGAGCATCGGCGAGGCCACGCGCGCCGGGCAGATCTTCAGGTTCTTCGCCGGCGAGGCGTTGCGCATCCCCGGCGAGAAGCTGGCTTCGACCCGTCCCGGCGTCGAGATCGAGATCACCCGCGAGCCGGTCGGCACCGTCGGCATCATCGCGCCGTGGAACTTCCCGCTGGCGATCCCGGCCTGGAAGATCGCCCCGGCCCTGGCCTACGGCAACACCGTGGTGTTCAAGCCGGCGGAGATCGTGCCCGGCTGCGCCTGGGCGCTCGCCGAGATCCTCTCGCGCGCCGGCCTGCCCGACGGCGTGTTCAACATGGTCCTGGGCAGCGGCCGCACGGTCGGACAGGCCCTGGTCTCGCACCCGAAGCTGGACGCACTGACCTTCACCGGCTCGGTGCCCACCGGCCGTGCCCTGCTGAAGCAGGCCGCGGAGCGGGCGCTGAAGGTGCAGATGGAGATGGGCGGCAAGAATCCGCTCGTGGTGCTGGCCGACGCCGACCTCGACACGGCGGTGGAATGCGCGGTCAATGGCGCGTTCTTCTCCACCGGCCAGCGCTGCACGGCCTCGAGCAGGCTGATCGTCGAGTCGGCGGTCCACGACGCCTTCGTCGAACGGATGCAGGCCCGCCTCGCGCAGCTGAAGGTGGGCGATCCGCTCGATCCGTCCGTGCACATCGGGCCGGTGGCCAGCGGCGCCCAGCTCGAGACCGACCTGTCCTACATCCGGGCCGGGCACGAGGACGGCGGCGAGCTACTGGCCGGGGGCGCGCGCGTGGACTGTGCCACCGAGGGCCACTTCCTGGCGCCGACCCTGTTCGCGGCCCAGCCGTCGCACCGGATCGCGCGCGAGGAGATCTTCGGCCCGGTCGCGGCGGTGCTGCGCGCCGACGACTACGAGCACGCGCTGGCGCTGGCCAACGACACCCCGTTCGGGCTGTGCGCGGGGATCTGCACCACATCGCTGAGGCACGCCTCGCATTTCAGGCGCCACGCCCAGGCGGGCATGGTCATGGTGAACCTGCCCACGGCCGGGGTGGATCCGCACGTGCCCTTCGGCGGCCGCAAGGCCTCGAGCTACGGCCCGCGCGAGCAGGGCCGCTACGCGGTGGAGTTCTACACAACGGTCAAGACCGCCTACATCGCCCCCTGAGGGCGGGCCCGGTGCCGGCACGCCCCGGCGCATGGCAACATGCTTGGTAGCGCAAACATCAAGATGGCGTACGGGAGGAGATGATGCGGAAGGTTTCTGGAGTGCTGGCGCTGCTGTGCGCCGCGATGCTCGCCGGCTGCGGCGGCGGGGAGGGAGGCGGCGCCGGCGACTCGATCACGGTCGGTTTCAGCCAGGTCGGCGCCGAGAGCGAGTGGCGCACCGCCAACACGCGCTCGGTCAAGGAGGCGCTGGCCCCGCCGGAATTCAACCTGCGCTTCTCCGACGCGCAGCAGAAGCAGGAGAACCAGATCAAGGCGCTGCGCTCGTTCATCGCCCAGGGCGTGGACGTGATCGCCTTCTCCCCGGTGGTCGAGACCGGCTGGGACACGGTGCTGCAGGAGGCGAAGGCCGCCGGGATCCCGGTGGTGCTGACCGACCGCGCGGTGAAGGTGTCCGACGAGTCGCTGTACGCGACTTTCATCGGTTCGGACTTCGTCGAGGAAGGCCGCCGCGCCGCGCGCTGGGTGATCGAGGACAGCGAGGGCAAGCCGGGCCCGATCCGGATCGTCGAACTGCAGGGCACGGTCGGTTCGGCCCCGGCCAACGACCGCATGCGCGGCTTCAAGGAAGTGATCGGGGAAGACGACCGCTTCGTGATCGTGCGCTCGCAAAGCGGCGACTTCACCCGGGCCAAGGGCAAGGAAGTGATGGAGGCCTTCCTCAAGGCCGAAGGCGGCAACATCGACGTGCTCTTCGCGCACAACGACGACATGGCCATCGGCGCGATCCAGGCGATCGAGGAAGCCGGCCTCAAGCCCGGCACCGACATCCGCATCGTGTCGATCGACGGCGTGCGCGGCGCGTTCGAGGCGATGAAGGCCGGCAAGCTCAACGCCACGGTCGAATGCAACCCGCTGCTCGGCCCGCAGCTGGCGCAGCTGATCCGCGACGTGCACGCCGGGCGTGAAGTGCCCCGGCGCGTGGTGGTGGAGGAGGGCGTGTTCACCCAGGACCAGGCCGAGGCCGAACTGCCCAACCGCAAGTACTGAGCCCGGCCCCGATGCGTCGCTGTCGCCTGACCCGCACGCCGGCCCGGTGCCGGCGCGCGCAGCCGCATCCGCGGGGGACGTGGCGGTGAGCCACGTGCTGCACGCGCAGGGCCTGCGCAAGCGCTTCGGCGCCACCGTGGCGCTCGACGGCGCGGGCCTGTGCCTGCGCGCCGGCGAGATCCACGCGCTGATGGGCCAGAACGGCGCCGGCAAGTCGACGCTGATCAAGCTGCTCACCGGGGTCGAGCGCCCCGACGCCGGCACCGTGGAACTGGACGGGCGCCCGATCGCCCCGTCCAGCCCGCTCGAGGCGCAGCGCGAGGGCATCAGCACCGTCTACCAGGAGGTCAACCTCTGCCCGAACCTGTCGGTGGCGGAGAACCTGCATGCGGGCCGCTATCCGCGCCGCTTCGGCCTGATCGACTGGCGCCGGGTGCGCGCCGGCGCGCGGGAGCTGCTGGCGCAGCTGCACCTGGACCTCGACGTGGACCGGCCGCTGGCCTCGTACCCGGTCGCGATCCAGCAGATGGTGGCGATCGCGCGCGCGCTGGGGGTGTCGGCGAAGGTGCTGATCCTCGACGAGCCCACTTCGAGCCTGGACGAGGGCGAGGTGCAGGAGCTGTTCGCGGTCATGCGCCGGCTGCGCGAGCAGGGGATGGCGATCCTGTTCGTCACCCACTTCCTCGACCAGGTGTACGCGGTCTCCGACCGGATCACGGTGCTGCGCAACGGCACGCTCGTCGGCGAGTACACGCCCGGGGAGCTGCCGCAGGCGGCGCTGGTCAAGGCGATGGTGGGGCGCGACGTGGCGCTGGCCGAAGGGCGCGCCGACCATGCCGACATCCCGGCCGATGCGCCGGTGGTGCTGGAGGCGCGCGGACTGGCGCGCCGCGGCGCCCTGCATACGGTGGACCTGCAGGTGCGCGCGGGCGAGGTGGTGGCGCTGGGCGGCCTGCTCGGCTCGGGCCGCACCGAACTGGCGCGGCTGCTGTTCGGCCTGGATCGCGCAGACGAAGGCACGCTGCTGCTCGAGGGCGCGCGCGTGGACCTGCGCCATCCCGCCGACGCGGTGGAGCGCGGCCTGGCCCTGTGCCCGGAGGAGCGCAAGACCGAGGGCATCGTTGCCGAACTGTCGGTGCGCGAGAACATCGTGCTGGCCCTGCAGGCCCGGCGCGGCTGGTGGCGCGCGCTGCCGCGGTCCCGGCAGGACGAACTCGCCCGCCACTACGTCGAGTTGCTGGGCGTGCGCACGGCCGGGATCGAGACGCCGGTGGGCGCGCTGTCCGGCGGCAACCAGCAGAAGGTGGTGCTGGCGCGCTGGCTGGCCACCCGGCCGAAGCTGCTGATCCTGGACGAGCCGACCCGTGGCATCGACATCGCCGCCAAGCAGGAAATCATGGGCGAAGTGGTGCGCCTGGCGCGCGAGGGCATGGCGGTGCTGTTCATTTCCGCCGAGCTCGAGGAGCTCACCCGGCTGGGCGACCGCATCGTGGTGCTGCGCGAGCGGCGCAAGGCGGGCGAGCTGCCCGGCGGCAGCGAGGGCGCCCGGGTGCTCGACCTGATCGCGGGACACGCCTGATGGCAACGACCGATCCAGACGCGCAGGCGCCGCTGCCGCTGCATCGCAGGATGCTCGCGCATCCGCTGTTCTGGCCGCTGCTGGCGCTGGCCCTGCTGCTGCTCGGCAACGGCCTGCTCAACCCGGGCTTCCTGGCGCTGGAATGGCGCGACGGACGCCTGTACGGCAACCTGGTCGACATCGCCAACCGCGCCGCGCCGCTGGTGCTGGTGTCGATGGGCATGACCCTGGTGATCGCGGCGCGCGGCCTCGACATTTCCGTGGGCGCGGTCCTGGCGATCGCCGCCACCGTCGCCGCCTGGACCATCGGCCGCATGACCGCCGGCGGCGGGACGGGCCTGGCGCCGCTGTTCGCCGCGATCGGCGCGGCGCTGGCCACCGCGGCGCTGTGCGGGCTGTGGAACGGGGTGCTGGTGGTCAAGGTCGGGATGCAGCCGATCATCGCCACCCTGATCCTGATGGTGGCCGGACGCGGTGTCGCCCAGCTCATCAGCGGCGGCAACATCCTCACCATCTACTACCCGCCGTACTCCTTCCTCGGCACAGGCTTCCTGTTCGGGCTGCCTTTCCCGCTGTACGTCGCCGGCGCGCTGTTCGTGGTCCTGGCGCTGCTGCTCGACCGCACCGCCCTGGGCATGTTCATCCGCGCCATCGGGCACAACCCCGCCGCCGCGCGCGTGGCCGGGGTGCGTGCCCGCGCGATCACGCTGTGGCTGTACGTGTTCAGCGGCTTCTGCGCCGGACTGGCGGGCCTGCTGGTCAGCTCCAACGTGGCCAGCGCCGACGCCAACAACGCCGGCCAGCTGCTCGAGCTCGACGCGATCCTGGCCGTGGCGCTGGGCGGCACCGCGCTGGCCGGGGGGCGCTTCAGCCTGGCCGGCAGCCTGGTCGGCGCGCTGATCATCCAGACCCTGACCACCACCATCTACGCCATCGGGGTGCCGCCGCAGGTGAACTACGTGGTCAAGGCGCTGCTGGTGGTGGCGGTGCTGCTGCTGCAGTCGCCGGAGTTCCGCGCCAGGGTGCGGGCGCTGGCGCGGCGCCCGGCGAGGGGGGGCGCATGAGCGCGGTGTCGCTGCGCGCGCTGTTGCGGGGCGGCGGCGTGGCGCGCCTGTGGCGCGATCCGCGCTACGCGTCGCTGGCGGTCACGGTGTCGCTGTTCGTCGCGATGTCGGTGGCCGGCGGCGTGCTGTACGACGGTTTCCTGCGCCCGCAGGTGTTCCTCAACCTGCTGATCGACAACAGCTTCCTGCTGATCGTCGCGGTCGGCATGACCTTCGTGATCCTGACTGGCGGCATCGACCTGTCGGTGGGCGCGGTGATCGCCTTCAGCACCGTGCTGCTGGCCAGCCTCGTCCAGCACCACGGCTGGCATCCGCTGCCGGCGATCGGCGCGGTGCTGGTGCTGGGCACCGGGTTCGGCGCGCTGATGGGGGTGCTGATCGAACGCTACCGACTGCAGCCGTTCGTGGTGACGCTGGCCGGCATGTTCCTGGCGCGCGGCGCGGCCACGCTGGTGAGCGTGGACTCGATCGGCATCGACCACGCGTTCCACGTGGCGGTGGCGAGCCTGCGCATCCCGCTGGGCGGGCGCACCTCGATCTCGGCCGGCGCGCTCATCGCCCTGCTCGTGGTGGCCGTGGGCGCGCTGCTGGCGGCGAAGACGCGCTTCGGTCGCACCGTGTACGCGATCGGCGGCAACGTGCAGTCGGCGCACCTGATGGGCCTGCCGGTCGAGCGCACCCTGGTGCAGGTGTACGCGCTCAGCGGCTTCTGCTCGGCGCTGGCCGGGGTGGTGTACACGTTCTACATGCTCAGCGGCTACAGCCTGCACGCGACGGGGCTGGAACTGGACGCGATCGCCGCCGTGGTGATCGGCGGCACGCTGCTCGCCGGCGGAAGCGGCTACGTACTGGGCACGGTGTTCGGCGTGCTGGTGCTGGGCCTGATCCAGACCCTGATCGCGTTCGATGGCACCCTGAGCTCATGGTGGACCCGGATCGCGATCGGCGTGCTGCTGCTGGCGTTCTGCCTGCTGCAGCGGCTGCTGGCGCGCACCGGTCCCGCGGGCGGTGGCGGTCATGGGTGAGCGGGTGCCACGCCGCCGCCTGGAGGCGCGCGCCCTGCGCGTCCTCGCCGCGCTGGCCCTGCTGGGTGCCTGCCTGCCGCTGATCGCCGCAGACGCGGTGGCGCCTGGTGACGTCGCCAGCCCTGACGGCCGCCTGCGCGTGGAAATGTCGCTCGACGCCGAAGGCAGGCCCACCTGGCGGCTGCTGCGCCAGGGCCGCGAGGTGGTCGCGCCCTCGCCGCTGGGCATGGTGGGGGAGGGCGTGGACCTGTCGCGGGCCCTGGCCTTCGCCGGGGCCGATGCGGTGGAGCCGGTGGCCGACGACTACGAGCTGCTGTCGGGCAAGCGTCGCCACAACGCATATCGCGCCAATCGCCGCGTGTTCCGCTGGCGCGATGCGCAGGGAAACGAACTCGTCGTGGCCTGGCAGGTCTCGAACGACGGCGCCGCCTTCCGCTACGAGCTCGAGCGCGAAGTACCGGGCCTGCGCACCTGGACGCGCGATGCGGCGACCTTCCGCCTGCCGTCCACCGCCCACGCCTGGCTGCAGCCGCTGGCCGAGCCCAAGACCGGCTGGGGGCGCACCAACCCGTCCTACGAGGAGGACTACTTGCAGGACGTGCCGGTGGGCACGCCGAGCCCGATGGGCCATGGCTGGGTGTTCCCGGCGCTGTTCCGCAGCGGGGAGGACTGGATCCTGCTCAGCGAGGGCAGCCTGCGTCGCGGCGACGCCGGCAGCCGCCTGGACGACGGCGCGCGTCCCGGCGAATACGTGCTCGCCTTTCCCGACGAACGCGAGGCGCTGCCGGGCAAGCCGGCGCTGCCGTGGATCGAATCGTTCCCCTGGCGTTCGCCCTGGCGCATCGTGGCGGTGGGCGACCTGGCCACCGTGGCCGATTCCACCCTCGGCACCGACCTGGCCGACCCGCCGGCGGTGGCCGCGCCCTCGGTGCCGGGCAAGGCGTCGTGGAGCTGGCCGCTGCTGGGCGACGACCACACCGTGTTCGAGGTGCAGCGGCAGTTCGTCGACTACGCCGCGCGCATGGGTTGGCGCTACACCCTGGTCGACGGGCTGTGGGACACCCAGATCGGCGAGGACAAGCTCGCCGAACTGGTGGAGTACGCGCGCGGCAAGGGCGTGTCGATCCTGGTCTGGTACAACTCGGCCGGCGACTGGAACGAAGCGCCGCAGACGCCCCGAAGCCGGCTGCTCGACCACGCCAGTCGGATGCGCGAGTTCGACCGGCTCAAGGCCATGGGCGTGGCGGGGCTGAAGGTGGACTTCTTCGGCGGCGACGGCGCCTCGATGATCGCCTACTACCTGGACCTGCTGGCGGACGCGGCGCCCTACGGCTTCCAGATGAACTTCCACGGCTCGACCCTGCCGCGCGGCTGGCAGCGCACCTGGCCGCACCTGCAGACGATGGAGGCGGTGCGCGGCCTGGAGTTCGCCACCTTCGAGCAGGCCAATGCCGACCGGATGGCCGTGCACGCGGCCACGCTGCCGTTCACGCGCAACGTGTTCGACCCGATGGACTTCACCCCGGTGGCGATGGCGAAGCTCAACGACCGGGTGCAACGGCGCACCAGTCCGGCGTTCGAGCTGGCCCAGTCGGTGCTGTTCGTCTCCGGCATCCAGCACTACGCCGAGACGCCCGAGGGCATGGCCCAGGTGCCGGACTACGTGCGCGGTGTCCTCGCAGGCCTGCCGGAGGTGTGGGACGACAGCCGCTTCCTCGACGGGTACCCGGGGAAGTACGCGGTGTTCATGCGCGAGGGCGGCGGCCGCCGGTACGTGGCCGGGATCAATGCCGGACCCGGGCCGCGGACGATCACGCTGGATGCGCAAGCGCTGGGCGGCGGCACCCTGCGCGGCGCGCTGGTCACCGACGGCGGCGATGCCCCTGGCTTCGCCCTGCGGCAGGTGGAGCTGGCGCCGGACGCGCCGCTGGACCTGGAAGTGCCCGAGGCCGGCGGATTCGTGCTGCAGCTGGACTGACGCAGCGGCGCGGGCCGCGCCGCGCGGGGAGGTGATCGATGGTGTGGGCGCGACTGTTGCTGATGCTGTTCCTGCTGGCCGTCGGCGCACCGGCCCGCGCGGCGACGGCCACGTGGACCGCCGACAACGGCAACGGCACCTACACCAACCCCCTCTTCTACGACGAGTTTTCCGACCCGGACCTGATCCGCGTCGGCGACTGGTTCTACCTGACCGGCACCACCATGCACGCGGTGCCGGGCCTGCCGGTGCTGCGCTCGCGCGACCTGGTGAACTGGGAATTCGTGTCGTACGCGCTGGCGGAATTCCCTCCGGGCCCCGAATACCGCCTGGAGGAAGGCAGGGACCTGTACGGCCAGGGCATCTGGGCACCGGTACTGCGCCATCACCATGGCCGCTTCCACATTTTCGCCAACATCAACGAGCGCGGGCTGCACGTGTTCACCGCCGAGGATCCGGCGGGGCCGTGGGCGCACACGGTGATCGACCGCAACCTGCACGACCTGTCGGTGCTGTTCGACGACGACGGCCGGGTGTGGGCGGTGTTCAACTACAACGAGGTGCGGTTGGTGGAGCTCAAGCCGGACCTGTCGGGCGTGGTCGAGGGCAGCGAGCGGGTGATCATCCCGGCCGGCCACGGCATGGGCGAGGGCCACCACTTCTACAAGATCGATGGGCGCTACTACATCATCAGCGCCAACTACGCCCCGGTCGGGCGCATGCAGGCCGCGCGCGCCGACCGCCTGGACGGCCCCTGGGAGACGGTCGCCATTAGCGCCAGCGAAACCATGGGCTTCCAGCGCGGCTGGTGGGAGGACAGCGTGGGCCAGCGCTCGCCGATCCCGGCCGACGGCGCCCGGTTCTCGCACCGCAAGCCGGGCGACAACGAACTCGGCGCGGTGCCGCTGCACCAGGGCGGGATCGTGCAGGCGCCCGACGGCAGCTGGTGGGGTTTTTCGATGATGGACCTCAAGTCCATCGGCCGCACCACCTTCCTGTCGCCGGTGACCTGGCACGAAGGCTGGCCGTACTTCGGGCTGCCCGGCAACCTCGGCCGCTCGCCGCGGACCTGGGCCAAGCCGCAGGTGGGTGCGGATGTCCGGCCCCGTGCGCCGTACGCGCGCAGCGACGAGTTTTCCGCCGCGCAGCTGCAGCCGGTGTGGCAGTGGAACCACCAGCCGCGGGCGGGCAAGTGGTCGTTGCGCGAGCGCCCGGGATACCTGCGCCTGCATACCCTGCCCGCGGCAGGCTTCCTGCATGCGCGCAACACGCTGACCCAGCGGGTGGTGGGGCCGGAGGCGACCGCCACCGTCGTGATGGATGCTTCGGGGCTGCAGCCGGGGGATATCGCCGGCCTCGGCCTGCTTAACATGCCGGCCGCATGGCTGGCGGTGGCGCGGGAAGACGGCCGGCACGTCCTGCGCTGGTATGCGCAGCACGGGGACCGGCGCGTCGACGTGCCGCTGGAGCAGGCGCGGGTGCACCTGCGCGTGCGTGGCGACCACGACCAGGACCTGGCCTGGTTCTCCTGGAGCGAGGACGGGCGCGAGTTCCACGACATCGGCGAACCGGTGCGCCTGCCGTACCAGCTCAAGACCTTCCAGGGCGTGCGCTACGCGCTGTTCGCCTTCAACCGGGAGGATCGCGAAGGCGGATACGCGGACTTCGACCGTTTCGAGCTGGTCGAGCCGCTCGCCGACCGTTCGCGCAACATTCCGCTGGGCAAGGTGGTGGTGCTGGAGAACCTGGGCGACGGCAGCGTGGCGACGGTACATCCGCTGGGCGTGGTGCAGCCGCTGCCGCCCGGCGAGGAGAAGGCGAAGTCGCCGGCCGCCCGCTTCCGCGTGCACGACCGCGGTGGTGGCCAGGTGGCGCTGGAAGCGATGGACGGCAGCGGTTTTCTGACCGTGGTCGGCATCGGCCTGTCCGCGGACGTGCGCCTGCTGCCCGAGCATCCGGTCGACAGCCGCTTCATGTGGCAGGACCTGCTGCGCGGCGAGTTCATGCTGCTGTCGATGAAGACCCATCGCTACCTGGGCATCCTCCCGCACAGCGGCGAGCCCTATGCCGCCGACCGGCCGGGTACGCGGCCCGATCGGCAGGACGGGACAGTGCTGCGGTGGCGCGTGCACGTGGGCGAGTGAGCCCGGAACCAGACTCTGCGCAGTGCCGTCGATGCGGCGGGACCGCGCGCCGGAACCGGGATGCTGCCGTCGCCCCGGGAAACGTCAATGACGCGGCCGCATCACACCTCGAGCGTGGCCAGGTCTCCCTTCTGCTCCAGCCACGCCTTCCGGTCGCTCGCCCGCTTCTTCGCCAGCAGCATGTCCATCAGCCCACGCGTCTCCACGTCGTCGTCGATGGTCAGCTGCACCAGACGGCGCGTGTCCGGGTGGATGGTGGATTCGCGCAGCTGCGCCGGATTCATCTCGCCCAGGCCCTTGAAGCGGGTCACGCTCACCTGGCCCTTGATCTTCTCGCGCCCGATCTTCTCCAGCAGCAGCCGCTTCTCCTCCTCGTCCAGGGCGTAGAACACCTGCTTGCCTACGTCGATCCGGAACAGCGGCGGCATCGCCACGAAGATGTGGCCGGCGCGCACCAGCGCGGGGAAGTGCTTGAGGAACAGCGCCGAGAGCAGGGTGGCGATGTGCAGGCCGTCGGAGTCCGCGTCGGCCAGGATCACCACCTTGCCGTAGCGCAGCCCGCTGATGTCGTCCTTGCCCGGGTCGCAGCCGATCGCGACCGCGAGGTCGTGCACTTCCTGCGAGGCGAGCACGCCGCCGGAAGCGACCTCCCAGGTGTTGAGGATCTTGCCGCGCAGCGGGAGGATCGCCTGGAAGTCCTTGTCGCGCGCCTGCTTGGCGCTGCCGCCTGCCGAGTCGCCCTCGACCAGGAACAGCTCGGTGCGCGAGAGGTCCTGGCTGATGCAGTCGGCCAGCTTGCCGGGGAGGGCGGGCCCCTGGGTGACCTTCTTGCGGACGATCTGCTTCTCGGTCTTCAGGCGCGCACTGGCGCGCTCGATCGCGAGCTGGGCGATCTTCTCGCCGAAGTCCACGTGCTGGTTGAGCCACAGCGAGAACGCATCATGCGCCGCGTTCTCCACGAACCCGGCAGCCTGGCGCGAGCTCAGCCGCTCCTTGGTCTGGCCGCTGAACTGCGGGTCGGCCATCTTCAGCGAGAGCACGAACGACACCCGGTCCCACACGTCCTCCGGCGCCAGCTTCACCCCGCGCGGCAGCAGGTTGCGGAAGTCGCAGAACTCGCGCAGCGCGTCGGTGAACCCCGTGCGCAGGCCGTTGACGTGGGTGCCGTGCTGGGCGGTGGGGATCAGGTTGACGTAGCTCTCCTGGACCAGGTCGCCCTCCGGCACCCAGGCCACCGCCCAGTCCACCACC
Organism: Luteimonas wenzhouensis; assembly: GCF_007859305.1. GTDB lineage: Bacteria > Pseudomonadota > Gammaproteobacteria > Xanthomonadales > Xanthomonadaceae > Luteimonas > Luteimonas wenzhouensis. Next base: position 171,533 of record NZ_VOHE01000002.1, on the reverse strand, counting down.
TCGGTGTCCTTCTCCTGGCGGCCCACGAACAGCTCCGGCGGCAGCAGTTCGCGCCCGGACAGCTCGCCCTTGAGATAGTCGCGCAGCCCGTCCTCGTAGCGCCAGCTGTCGCGCTCGCCGGTGGCCTCGTCGAACAGGGTCACCGTCAGCCCCGGGCACAGCACCGCCTTGGCCCGCAGCAGGTGGCGCAGGGCACGCAGGTTGAACTTCGGGCTGTCGAAGTACTTCGGGTCCGGCCAGAAGCGCAGGCGGGTGCCGGTGTTCTTCTTCCCCACCGTGCCCACCGCTTCCAGCGGCGTGGCGCGCTCGCCGTCGCGGAAACTGATGCGGTGCTCGCGGCCGTCGCGCTTGATGTGCACCTCCACCAGGGTGGACAGCGCGTTGACCACGCTCACGCCCACGCCGTGCAGGCCGCCGGAGAAGGTGTAGTTGCGGTTGCTGAACTTGCCGCCCGCGTGCAGGCGGGTGAGGATCAGTTCCACCCCGGGGATCTTCTCCTCGGGGTGGATGTCCACCGGCATGCCGCGGCCGTCGTCGGCCACCTCGCAGCTGCCGTCCCGGTACAGCGTGACCGCGATCTCGCGCGCATGCCCGGCCAGCGCCTCGTCGACCGAGTTGTCGATCACCTCCTGGGCCAGGTGGTTGGGCCGGGAGGTGTCGGTATACATGCCCGGCCGGCGCTTGACCGGGTCCAGGCCGGAGAGGACTTCGATGTCGGCGGCGTTGTAGCGTGAATTCATCGGTGGCGGGGGCGACTGCGAGGCGCGCAGGATGCGGGCCGGGGCACGGGTGGTCAAGGATGCCCCGGCGCGGTCGCAGGAACCGGGACGCGCGCGGTGTCATTGCGGCGGATCAATGCCGGTGGCGCCCGCCGTGGCGATCCTGCCGGCTCCACGCAGGGGCGATCCGGAAGACAGATGTCCGACCAGTACCAGGACCTGCAGCAGAGCTACGGCCGCTGCCTGAGGCAGGGCGACTTCATCGAGCGATTCTACGAGGTGTTCATGGCCAGCCACCCGAAGGTCCGGGAGCTGTTCGCGACCACCGACATGGGCCGCCAGCGGCTGGCGCTGCGCCGCGGCATCAGCGTGGCGATCTTCCATGCCGCCGGCAGCCCGCTGTCGCGGCGCGCCACCGCGGAAATGGCCTGCGTCCACGCCCGCCGGGGTCGGGCGCCGGTGGACCCGGCCCTGTACCCGTACTGGATCGAGAGCCTGCTCAAGGTGGTGGCCGAGGCCGACCCGGAGGCCGACGAAGCCCTGCTGGCGCGCTGGCGCCAGGCCATGGAGGTGGTCTGCCGGACCTTCGAGCGGCATTACGAGGCGGCCTGAGCGCCCGCGCGCGGGGCCGGGAACGGGCATCGCCGGCTCCGTCAAGGGGGCGGGGCGGGGCGCCAGCCTGTAGAATGGGGCTTTCCAGCGGGTGCCCACTCCCCATGACTTCCCCCGGCTACGTCACTCCCCTCGTCTTCGTCACCGGCGGCGTGGTGTCCTCGCTCGGCAAGGGCATCGCGGCGGCGTCGCTGGCCGCGATCCTCGAAGCCCGCGGCCTGCGGGTGACGCTGATGAAGCTGGACCCCTATATCAACGTCGACCCGGGCACGATGAGCCCGTTCCAGCACGGCGAGGTCTACGTCACCGACGACGGCGCCGAGACCGACCTGGACCTGGGCCACTACGAGCGCTTCATCAACGTCCGCCTGTCGGGCAAGAATTCGATCACCACCGGCAAGATCTACGAGTCGGTGATCCGCAAGGAGCGCCGCGGCGACTACCTCGGCGCCACCGTGCAGGTGATCCCGCACATCACCGACGAGATCAAGCGCTGCATCGACGCCGCCACCCAGGGCTTCGACGTGGCCCTGGTCGAGATCGGCGGCACCGTGGGCGACATCGAGTCGCTGCCGTTCCTGGAGGCGATCCGCCAGATCCGCGCCGAGCGCGGCCCGGACAAGGCGATGTTCATGCACCTGACCCTGGTGCCCTTCATCGCCGCCGCCGGCGAGCTCAAGACCAAGCCGACCCAGCACTCGGTCAAGGAGCTGCGCTCGATCGGCATCCAGCCAGACATCCTGGTCTGCCGCAGCGAGCAGCCGCTGCCCGACGGCGAGCGGCGCAAGATCGCGCTGTTCACCAACGTGTCCGAGAAGGCGGTGATCTCGGCGGTGGACCTGGACAATATCCACAAGCTGCCGATGTGGCTGCACGCGCAGGGCCTGGACGCGCTGGTGGTCGAGCGCCTGGGACTGGCGGACAAGGCCGCCCCGGCCGACCTGTCCGAGTGGCTGGCGGTGGTGGATGCCAGCGAGCATCCGATCGACGAGGTCGACATCGCCGTGGTCGGCAAGTACGTCGACCACAAGGACGCCTACAAGTCGGTGGGCGAGGCGCTGCGCCATGGCGGCATCCGCCAGCGCACCCGGGTCAACCTGCGCTGGATCGAGTCCCAGGACATCGAGCGCGACGGCGCCGGGCGCGTGCTGGCCGGGGTCCACGGCGTGCTGGTCCCGGGCGGATTCGGCGACCGTGGCTTCGAGGGCAAGGTGCTGGCGGCGCAGTACGCGCGCGAGCAGGGCATCCCGTACTTCGGCATCTGCTACGGCATGCAGGCCGCGGTGGTCGACTTCGCCCGCCACGTGGCCGGGCTCGAGGGCGCCAACAGCACCGAGAACGACCGCCAGACGCCGCATCCGGTGATCGGGCTGATCACCGAGTGGCGCACCAGCAGCGGCGAGGTCGAGCGCCGCGACGAGAAGTCCGACCTTGGCGGCACCATGCGCCTGGGCCTGCAGGAGCAGCGGATCAAGCCCGGCACCAGGGCGCGCGAGCTCTACGGAAAGGACGTGGTCGGCGAACGCCACCGCCACCGCTACGAGTTCAACAACCGCTACCGGACCCAGCTCGAGGACGCGGGCCTGGTGATCTCGGCCAAGTCGATGGACGACCTGCTGGTGGAGATGGTGGAGCTTCCGGACCATCCCTGGTTCATCGCCTGCCAGGCGCACCCGGAGTTCCTGTCCACGCCGCGCACCGGCCATCCGCTGTTCGTCGGCTTCGTGCGCGCGGCGCGCGAGCACAAGGCCGGGGGCAAGCTGCTCAAGGAAGCCAAGGCCTGAGTCCTGGCGGTCCCGCCGGTGCGGGACGACCCGGCGCGCCCGCGCCGTCCCCTGTCCGGACCGCGTTCCGTCGCGGGCCGCCACAACCCGAGGTGTTGCCATGGAACTGTGCGGATTCAAGGTTGGCCTCGACCAGCCCCTCTTCCTCATCGCCGGCCCCTGCGTGGTCGAGTCCGAGCAGCTGCAGCTGGACGTCGCCGGCCGGCTGAAGGAGATCACCGGCCGGCTGGGGATGAACTTCATCTTCAAGTCCAGCTTCGACAAGGCCAACCGCACCTCGGGCAGCAGCTTCCGCGGCCCGGGGATGGAGGAGGGCCTGCGGGTGCTGGCCGAAGTCAGGCGCCAGGTGGGCGTGCCGGTGCTCACCGACGTGCACGAGTACACCCCGATGGACGAGGTGGCCGCGGTGGTCGACGTGCTGCAGACCCCGGCGTTCCTGGTGCGCCAGACCGACTTCATCCGCAAGGCCTGCAGCGCCGGCAAGCCGGTCAACATCAAGAAGGGCCAGTTCCTCTCGCCCTGGGACATGAAGCCGGTGGTGGAGAAGGCGAAGTCGACCGGCAACCAGCAGATCCTGGTCTGCGAGCGCGGCGCCAGCTTCGGCTACAACAACCTGGTCAGCGACATGCGCTCGCTGGCGGTGATGCGCGAGACCGGCTGCCCGGTGGTGTTCGACGCCACCCACTCGGTGCAGCTGCCGGGTGGCCAGGGCACCAGTTCCGGCGGCCAGCGCGAGTTCGTGCCGGTGCTGGCGCGCGCCGCGGTGGCGGTGGGGGTGTCGGGCCTGTTCGCCGAGACCCACCCGGATCCGTCGAAGGCGCTGTCCGACGGCCCCAACGCCTGGCCGCTGGGCCGCATGCAGGAGCTGCTGGAAACCCTGCTCGAGCTCGACGCGGTCACCAAGCGCCGCGGTTTCGCCGAACAGTCGCTCTAGCCGGGCCCCGCGGCCGGGCGGGAGGCGGCCCGGCCGGCGTCCCCAGCCGCGGCAACGCTTTCCCCGGCAACGATCCGCCGGCGCGGCCGCCCGGCGGCCCGGGCCGGCAGGACGCGCCGCGCTCCGCTAAACTCGCGACCGACTCCACCCACCGGATGTTTGTGCCTACATGACCAGCATCGCCAAGATCCACGCCCGCGAAATCCTCGACTCCCGGGGCAACCCGACCCTGGAAGCCGAGGTCACCCTCGCCGACGGCTCCTTCGGCCGTGCCGCCGTGCCATCGGGCGCCTCCACCGGCGCCAGGGAAGCGGTGGAACTGCGCGACGGCGACAAGACCCGTTACCTGGGCAAGGGCGTGCGCAAGGCGGTGGCCAACGTCAATGGCCCGATCGCCGAGGCGCTGGCCGGGTTCGACGCCACCGACCAGGCCGGTCTGGACAAGCGCCTGATCGACCTCGACGGCACCGAGAACAAGGGCCGCCTGGGCGCCAACGCGCTGCTGGCGGTGTCGCTGGCCAACGCGCACGCGGTAGCCGCCTCGCGCAAGCTGCCGTTGTGGAAGCACCTGGGCGGCGACCGCAAGCCGGTGCTGCCGGTGCCGATGATGAACATCATCAACGGCGGCGCCCATGCCGACAACAACGTCGACTTCCAGGAATTCATGATCCTGCCCGTGGGCGCGCCCTCGTTCTCCGAGGCGCTACGCGCGGGCACCGAGATCTTCCACGCGCTCAAGTCGGTGCTCAAGGGCCATGGCCTGAGCACCGCGGTGGGCGACGAGGGCGGCTTCGCGCCCGACTTCCGCAGCAACGTCGAGGCGCTCGACACCATCCTCGAGGCGATCGGCAAGGCCGGCTACAGCGCCGGCGACGACATCCTTCTGGGCCTGGACGTGGCCTCGAGCGAGTTCTTCGACAACGGCAAGTACAGCCTGGTCGGCGAGAACAAGCGCCTGACCAGCGAACAGTTCGTCGACTTCCTCGCCGACTGGGCCGCGCAGTACCCGATCGTCACCATCGAGGACGGCATGGCCGAGGACGACTGGGACGGCTGGAAGCAGCTCACCGACCGCATCGGCGGCAAGGTCCAGCTGGTCGGCGACGACCTGTTCGTCACCAACCCGAAGATCTTCAAGGAAGGCATCGACAGCGGCACCGCCAACGCGATCCTGATCAAGGTCAACCAGATCGGCACCCTGACCGAAACCCTCGAGGCCATCGCCATGGCCGACGCGGCGAAGTACGCGGCCGTGGTCTCGCACCGCTCGGGCGAGACCGAGGACACCACCATCGCCGATATTGCCGTGGCCACCACCGCCACCCAGATCAAGACCGGTTCGCTGTGCCGCAGCGACCGGGTGGCCAAGTACAACCAGCTGCTGCGGATCGAGGAGCAGCTGGGCGATGGCGCGGCCTACGCCGGCCGCGACGCCTTCGTCTCGCTGCGGCGTTGACCCCCGGGCCATGCGCTGGTTGCGCGTACTGCTGCTGGCGCTGGTGGTTCTGCTGGGCTGGCTGCAGTACCGCCTCTGGTTCGGCGAGGGCGGGACCCGCGCGGTGGAGGAGCTCCAGGCGCGAGTGGCGCAGCAGGCGCGGCAGAACGAGGGCCTGCAGCAGCGCAACGCGGCGCTGGCGGCGGAAGTGGCCGACCTCAAGTCGGGCGAGGCCGCGATCGAGGAGCGCGCGCGCAGCGAGCTGGGCATGATCCGCCCGGGCGAAGTGTTCTACCGCGTGGTCGACGACCAGCGCGACCGTCCGCAGCCGGAGCCGGACCCGGAGGGGCGGCCGTGAGCCCGGACCCGGCGCGCGGGGCCTGGGCGATCGTGGTCGCCGCCGGCCGCGGCAGCCGCTTCGGTGGCGAGCTGCCCAAGCAGTACGTCGAGGTCGCCGGACGGCCGCTGCTCGGCCATGCCCTGGACGCCGTGCTGTCGCACCCGGGCGTGCGCGGCGCGGTGGTGGTGCTGGCCGAGGGTGATCGCCACTGGCCGGGCTGGGAGCGCCTGCACGACAAGCCGCTGCTGGCCTGCACGGGCGGCGACTCCCGCGCCGGCTCGGTGCTGGCGGGGTTGCTCGCGCTGCCGCACGAGGTGCGCGCGGACGAATTCGTGCTGGTGCACGACGCGGCGCGGCCGAACCTGCGCCACGCCGACCTGACGGCGCTGCTCGAACGCGGGCGCGCCGACCCGGTGGGGGCGATCCTGGCCGCGCCGGTGCGCGATACCCTCAAGCGCGCCGGCGACGACGGCGGCATCGACGGTACCGAGCCGCGCGAACGGCTGTGGCGCGCGCTCACCCCGCAGCTGTTCCGGCGCCTGCAGCTGACGCGGGCGCTGGAAGCGGCGCGCGAAGCCGGGGTCGAGGTGACCGACGAGGCGATGGCGATGGAGCGCCAGGGCATGCGCCCGCTGCTGGTCGAGGGCGATGAGGACAACTTCAAGATCACCACCGCCAGCGATCTGGCGCGGTTTGAATTCATCCTGGCACGGCGCCAGGCAGAGGGAGACGGAGCATGAAACACATCCTGGGCGGGCTGCTGGCGCTGGCTTGCGTGGCGACACCGTGGAGCGCGGCCGGCGTACGGGAGGCGCCCGGCGACCTGCAGTCGTGCGTGGTGACGGCGACCGGTCCCGGCGACCGTCGCACCCTGGTGCAGTGGATGTTCTCGGCGATCGCGCTGCATCCGGACCTGGAAGACCTGGCCCGGGTCAGTGACGCTCGCCGCGAACAGGCCAACCGCGCCATGGGCGAGCTGATGGTGCGCCTGCTCACCGTCGATTGCGCCGACCAGGCGCGGCAAGCGTTCCGCGACGGTTCGGCCGATGCGGCGATCGGCGAGGCTTTTGGCCGGATCGGGCAGATGGCGGGCGAGGGGCTGTTCGCCGAACCCCGGGTGGCGGCCGAAGCCCAGGGCCTGATCCGCCACGTCGACATGAACCGCCTGGTGGAGCTGTTCCTGCCGTGAACATGCGCATCGGCCAGGGCTACGACGTCCATGCCTTCGGCGAAGGCGACCACGTGATGCTCGGCGGCGTGCGGGTGCCGCACGAGCGCGGCCTGGCCGCGCACAGCGACGGCGACGTGGTGCTGCATGCGCTGTGCGACGCCATGCTCGGCGCGCTGGCGCTGGGCGATATCGGCACCCACTTCCCGCCCTCGGACCCGCGCTGGAAGGACGCCGACAGCCGGGTGTTCCTGCGCCACTGCAACGCGCTGCTGCGCGAGCGCGGCTGGCGGGTGGGCAATGCCGACGTGACCGTGGTGTGCGAGCGGCCGAAGGTCGGCCCGCATGCGCAGGCGATGCGCGAGACGATCGCGGCGGACCTGGGCGTGGGGCTGGACGCGATCTCGGTCAAGGCCACGACCAACGAACGCATGGGCTTCATCGGCCGCGGCGAGGGCATCGCCGCGCTCGCCGCGTGCCTGCTCGTGGCCGCGTGAGCGAAGCCTCCGGCCCGGCGCCGCGCGCCCATGGCGGCCCGGTGCTGCGTGCGCGCCTGCGCGAGACGCCCGGGGACTTCCGGGTGGAGGAACTCGATGCGTTCGACGCCAGCGGCGGTGGCGAGCACCTGCTGCTGGCGGTGGAGAAGCGCGCGCTCAATACCGCCTTCGTCGCCCGGCGCATCGCGCGCTGGGCGGGCGTCCCCGAGTCGGCGGTGGGCTATGCCGGGACCAAGGACCGCCACGCCGTCGTTCGCCAGCGTTTCACGGTGCACCTGCCCGGCCGCGCAGCCCCGCCGCTGGAGGAGCTCGCCTTCGGCGAAGCGGATACCGGCGGGGGACTGCGCGTGCTGCACGCCGCGCGCCACGTGCGCAAGCTTGCGCGTGGCGCGCTGGCCGGCAACCGCTTCGTGCTGGCCCTGCGCCGGGTGCAGGGCGAGCCTGCCGCGATCGAGGTGCGGCTGCAGGCGATCCGCGCGCGCGGCGTGCCCAATGCGTTCGGCAGCCAGCGTTTCGGCCGCGGCGGCGGCAACGTGGCCAGGGCGCTGGCGATGTTCTCGGGCCGGCGGGTTCGCCGCGAGGAGCGTTCGATGCTGCTGTCGGCGGCGCGTTCGGAACTGTTCAACCGGGTGCTGGCGGCACGGGTGGCGGCGGGGTGCTGGGACCGCGGCCTGGATGGCGAGGTCTGGATGCTCGACGGCAGCCGCAGCGTGTTCGGCCCGGTGGCGGCCGATGCGCAGCTCCAATCGCGGCTGGAGGCCTTCGACATCCACCCGACCGCGCCGCTGTGGGGCCGCGGCGAACTGCGCAGCGCCGGGGCGGCGCGGGCACTCGAGCTCGCCGCGCTGGACGATCCGGTCCTGCGGCGCCTGCGCGAAGGCCTGGAGGCGGCCGGGCTGCGCCAGGAGCGGCGCGCGACCCGGCTGTGCGTGCGCGACCTGTCGTGGTCGTGGCCGGACCCCGCCACCCTGCGCCTCGAGTTCGCGTTGCCGCCCGGAAGCTACGCGACCAGCGTGCTCGCCGAACTGGGCGAGGTGGAGGACGTCGCGGGAGAAGGCGCGGCACCAGACTAGCCACGCGGCGGGTCCGCGTGGCCGGTCCGGCGCAGGGCGGAACGCCGGCCGGGGTTGAGGGTCGTCCACGGGAGGAGAGCCACGTCGCGGCCGGCCGGTGCCCCGGTCGCGGCAGCGCCGCGCGAGCCTTGCCGGCCGGCGCGCACGATCGCCTGCGCCGGCTTCAGCGCGAACGCAGCAGCACCAGCACCGCCCCGGTCCCGCCCTGCGCCGGTGGCGCCGAATGGAAAGCCAGCACGTCTGCGCGCTGGCGCAGCAGGCGATCGCACAGGTTCTTCAACACCGGCACGCCCTCGGAATTGAGGCCCTTGCCGTGGATGACGCGCACGCAGCGTGCACCCGCGTCGCGCGCGTCGCGCAGGAACCGTCGCAGCAGCGTCGCAGCGGCCGCGGCGGTGGCGTGGTGCAGGTCGATCTCGTCCTGCACCGCGTACTCGCCCTGGGCCAACCGCTTGAGCACGCGCGCCGACACCTGGTCGCGCCGATGGCGCAGGGTGTCGCCGGCTTCCACCGGCGCTTCGTCGAGCAGGCGCAGGAACTCGTCCCGGGCATCGGCATCGCCCAGTTCGGCCATGCGCGTGCCCGGGCGCGGCCGAGGACGCGCCGGGCGCGCCTCGACGGGCGGCAGTTCGCGCACCGGGCCGATCGCGGCGCGGAACAGCGCCGCATCGTCGTCCTCGCCCGGCGCGTGGGCTTCGTCCGGTGGTGGAGGCTTCTTCGCCATCGCCGGCAGTATGCCGCGTTCCGCCGCCCGCGGGCGACGCCGTCGCGGCATCCGGTATCATGTCGTACGACTTCCGCAGCGAGGGTGGTCCCAGAGGTTCATGCGCGTACTGGTCAGCAACGATGACGGCGTCGATGCCCCCGGCATCCGCATCCTCGCGCAGGGCCTGCGCGACGCCGGCCACGAGGTCCTGATCGTCGCCCCGGACCGCGACCGCTCCGGCGCCAGCAACTCGCTGACCCTGGACATGCCGCTGCGCGTCGAGCAGATCGAGTCCACGGTCTGGCGCGTGTACGGCACGCCGACCGACTGCGTGCACGTGGCGATCACCGGCATGTTCGAGCTCGAGCCCGACATCGTCGTCTCGGGCATCAACAACACCGCCAACCTCGGCGACGACGTGATCTATTCGGGCACCGTGGCCGCGGCCATGGAAGGGCGCTTCCTGGGCCTGCCCGCGATCGCGATGTCGCTGGCAACGGTCAACCACGACGGCCGCTACTACGAGACCGCCGCGCGCGCGGCGGTGGAGATCGTCGAGCGCCTCAAGGCCGACCCGCTGCCCGCCGACACTATCCTCAACGTCAACGTGCCCGATCGGCACTGGAGCGACATCGCCGGGTTCGAGGTCACCCGCCTGGGCAACCGCCACCGCGCCGAGCCGTGCACCCGCCAGGAAGACCCGCGCGGGCGCAGCTGGTGGTGGATCGGCGCCGCGGGCCCCGAGATGGACGCCGGCCCCGGCACCGATTTCCACGCGGTGCGCTACGGCCGCATCTCGATCACCCCGATCCACGTCGATCTCACCCGCTACCAGGCGCTCGAACAGGTCGCCAGCTGGGTCGGCAGCCTGGCCGACGAGCTAAAGGGGGCGCAGTCGTGATGACCCCGCGCCTGCGCCTGCAGCCCGAGGCGATCGGCGTGGGAATGACCTCGCAGCGCGTGCGCGACCGCCTGATCGAGCGCCTGCGCGGCAACGGCATCGCCGACGAGCGCGTGCTCAACGCGATCCGCACCGTGCCGCGCCACCTGTTCGTCGACGAGGCGCTGGCCACCCGCGCCTACGAGGACACCGCGCTGCCGATCGGGCATGGCCAGACGATCTCCCAGCCGTGGGTGGTGGCGCGCATGACCGAGGCGCTGTTCACCGGCGGCCACGCCCCGCGCAAGGTGCTCGAGGTAGGCACCGGCTCGGGCTACCAGGCCGCGGTGCTCGCGGCGCTGGGCCTGGAGGTGCATACGGTCGAGCGCATCGGCGACCTGCTGCGGGTGGCGCGCAAGCGCTTCCGCTCGCTCGGGCTCAGCGTGCGCAGCCGCCACGACGACGGCCGCATCGGCTGGCCGGAGAACGGCCCCTACGACGGCATCCTGGTGACCGCCGGCGCGCCGGCGCTGGTGGATGCGCTCGCGGCGCAACTCGCGCCGGGCGGCATCCTGGTCGCGCCGGTGGGCGCCTCGGGCGCGCAGCAGCTGCTGATGCTGCGCCGGGAAGCGGACGGCTCGCTCTCGCGGCGCGACCTGGGGCCGGTGGTGTTCGTGCCGCTGCTCTCGGGAACGGTCGACTGAGCCGCATGGCCGGTTCCGCCCCGCCCCCCGGCCACGGCCAGAGCCTGGGCGCCCAGATCGAGGGCATGATCGCGCGCATGCCGCCCGACCACGTGAGCATGGGCGAGCTGCTGGACCTGTTCGGCGACGAAGGCCTGCTGCTGGTCACCATCCTGCTGACCCTGGTGTTCCTGATCCCGGTCTCGATCCCGGGGGTGAGCACGGTGTTCGGCGCGGCGATCGTGCTGGTTGGCGTCAGCCGCCTGCTGCGCCGGCAGCTCTGGCTCCCCGCGCGCGTGCGCGACCGCCGCCTGCCTTCGGCGCGGCTGCGACCGGCGCTGGCAGGCGGCCTGCGCTGGGTGCACCGGCTCGAGCGGCTGAGCCGCCCGCACCGGCTGTCGCCGCTGGTCGATGGCCGCGCCCAGGACGCCTTCAACAACCTCGCCTTCATCCTCGCCGCGCTGCTGCTGATGGCGCCGTTTGGCTTCGTGCCCTTCAGCAACACGATCCCGGCCATCGCCCTGCTGGCCTACGCGATCGGCTTCATCCAGCGCGACGGCGGGGCGGTGCTGCTCGGTCACCTCGCCAACATCGGCACGATGGTGTACTTCGGCGTGCTCATCGGCGGCGGCGGGCTGGTGGCGCAGGAACTGTTCAAGCGGTTTACGGGATGATGCCCGGCGCACCCGTGGCCCCGGACCGGAAGGACGACACGCAACCATGAGCAAACGAACCCGCGTGTGGACGATGGCCCTGCTGGCGATGCTGGCGCTGGCGGCGGCGGCCTGCAGCACCAAGGTGGTGCGCACGTCCTCTTCCGCGCCGCCCAGGGTGTCGACCCCGAAGCCCGGCGCGAGCGTGGTGGTCAAGCGCGGCGACACGCTGTACCGGCTGGCGGTCAACAACGGCATCAGCCCGATGGACCTGGCGCTGTGGAACGGGATCTCGCCGCCCTACACCATCTATCCCGGACAGCGGCTGTGGCTGTATCCGCGGCAGGGGACGGCGCGCGCCTCCACTACCACGGCGGGCACGCGGCCGCCCGCGACCGGGGGCCAGCGCACCACCGTGCGGCCCACCCAGGCGCCGCCGCAACCGACCACGCCGCCGCCGGTCACCAGCAACGTGGCCTGGCGCTGGCCGACTGAGGGCCAGGTGGCCAGCCGCTTCGCCGCGGGCGACCCCACCCGCCAGGGCATCGACATCGTCGGCCGCAGCGGCCAGCCGGTGCGGGCAGCGGCCGACGGGGTGGTGGTGTACTCGGGCTCGGGACTGGTGGGCTACGGCGAGCTGGTGATCGTCAAGCACGACGAGCAGTGGCTGTCGGCCTATGGCCACAACCGCACCCGGCTGGTGAACGAGGGCGCGAGGGTCAAGGCGGGGCAGCAGATCGCCGAAATGGGCAGCACCGGCGCGGCCCGCGACATGCTGCATTTCGAGATCCGCTACAACGGCAAGCCGGTCGACCCGCTGCAGTACCTGCCGCGGCGCTGAGCGCGCCCGGTCTTCGGAACGGGCGGATCCCCGGCCCGGCGCAGCGCGCCGGGCGCTCGCGGTCGCGCGATCCGGTGGATCGCTGGCGGCGCCCGTTCGCCCGCTACAAAGGCAAGCCGGTCGACCCGCTGCAGTCCCTGCCGCGGCGCTGAGGCGGGTGCCGGCTGCTCAGCCGGCGAGGATGAATCCGGCCACCACCCGGCGGCCTTCGCCGGCCAGCACGTTGTAGGTGCGGGCGGCCGCGGCGTTGGTCATCGACTCCAGCCCGATGCCGCGGGCCAGGCAGGCGGCCAGGGTGTCCTGCGGCGGGAACGCCTGCACGTCGCCGCAGCCGAGCACGATCAGTTCCGGTTCCAGCGCGAACAGCGCCTCGAGGCCGGCCACCGCCAGCGTCCGCACATCGCGAACGGGCCAGTCCTCGACCAGCCGGTGGGGTGCCACGATGAAGCTGCGTTCGAGCCGGCGATCGTTCACCAGCGCGCCGCGGCCGTCCGCGCCGCGCATGAAGTAGTCGAAGTCGGGACGTTCCTGGATCAACTGCATGGCGATCGCCTAGGCGCGCGGCAATACGATCTGGCGCTTGTCCTTCGAGGGCCGGTAGAGCACCGCGACGTGGCCGATCCGCTGCACCAGCGCCGCGCCGCAGCGGCTGGCGATCTCGTCGACCAGACGGTCGCGGTCGGCGCGGTCGCCGGCGGCGACCTTGACCTTGACCAGCTCGTGGTGCTCCAGCGCGCCGTCGACCTCGGCCAGCAGCGCGTCGGTTACCCCCTTGCCGCCCACCTGCAACATCGCCTTGAGGTCGTGTGCCTGGCCTCGCAGGAAGCGGGTCTGGGCGGCGGTCAGGGCGATCGTCATCGGAATGCGGGGACACGGAGGAAAGGCATGGCAGGGTATCATGCCCGTCGCAGTCCCCTTCCGGGGCCGCGCCTGGCGGGAGCGCCGCGCCCGGGATCGGTCCGGTCGCGCGCCGCCGGCACGAGACGGAGCAGGCCGTGGCCCGCAGCAAGAGCAGCCGTCGCTGGCTGAAGGAACATTTCTCCGACCCCTACGTGAAGAAGGCGCAGGCCGCCGGACTGCGTTCGCGCGCGGCCTTCAAGCTCGAGGAACTGGTGGCGCGCGACCGGCTGCTGAAGCCCGGCATGGTGGTGGTGGACCTGGGCGCGGCGCCCGGGGGCTGGTCGCAGTGGGTCCGCCAGGAACTCGACCGCCTCGACCCGGCGCGGCCGGGCCGGGTGCTGGCGCTGGACATCCTGGACATGCCGCCGCTGGCCGGGGTCGAGTTCCTTCATGGCGATTTCAGGGAGGATGCGGTCTTATCCAGCCTTGAGACGATGCTCGGCGGCCAGCCCGTGGACCTTGTGTTGTCGGACATGGCCCCCAACAAGAGCGGTATGGAAGCGGTCGACCAGCCGCGCGCCATGCACCTGGCCGAACTTGCCATGGAATTCGCCGACCGCCACCTGCGGCCCGGCGGGACGTTCCTGATCAAGCTGTTCCAGGGCGTGGGGTTCGACGGGTACGTGCGCGACCTGCGCCGGCGCTACGCCAGGGTCGCGATCCGCAAGCCCGCGGCCTCGCGCCGGCGCTCGCCTGAAGTCTATGCCCTGGCACAGGGCAAGCTGGCGGCAATCAAGTAGCATGGCCCCATTGGAAGCCCGGAAGACCCGATGAACGACCTGGTGAAAAACCTCCTGCTGTGGGCCATGGTGGCCGTGGTGCTGATGCTGGTGTTCAACAGCTTCAGCCCGGGCACGGGCGCGACCAGCGAAGTGCGCTACTCGCAGTTCATCGAGCAGGTCCGGCGCGACCAGATCCGGTCGGTGAAGATCGCCGAGGACGAGAAGACCATCGAGTTCGTCACCAAGGGCGGCGAGACCGGCACCGTGATCGCCCCGCGGCGCGACGAAGGCATGATGAACGACCTGATCAACCACAAGGTCGAGATCCAGGCCGCGCCGCCATCGAGCGGGCCGTCGCTGGTGTACATCCTGATCAACCTGCTGCCGGTGGCGCTGATCATCGGCTTCTGGTTCTTCATGATGCGGCAGATGCAGCAGGGCGGCGGAAAGGGCGCGATGTCGTTCGGCAAATCGCGCGCCAAGATGCTGAGCGAGGACCAGACCAAGGTGACCTTCGCCGACGTCGCCGGCTGCGACGAGGCCAAGGAGGAAGTCGCCGAACTGGTCGAGTTCCTGCGCGACCCGTCCAAGTTCCAGCGCCTGGGCGGCAAGATCCCGCGCGGCGTGCTGATGGTCGGCCCGCCCGGCACCGGCAAGACCCTGCTCGCCAAGGCCATCGCCGGCGAGGCCAAGGTGCCGTTCTTCTCGATCTCCGGCTCGGACTTCGTCGAGATGTTCGTCGGCGTCGGCGCCAGCCGCGTGCGCGACATGTTCGAGCAGGCCAAGAAGCACGCGCCCTGCATCATCTTCATCGACGAGATCGACGCGGTCGGCCGCCACCGCGGCGCCGGCCTGGGCGGCGGCCACGACGAGCGCGAGCAGACCCTCAACCAGCTGCTGGTGGAGATGGACGGCTTCGAGGGCGGCGAGGGCGTGATCGTGATCGCCGCGACCAACCGTCCCGACGTGCTCGACCCGGCGCTGCTGCGCCCGGGCCGCTTCGACCGCCAGGTGGTGGTCGGCCTGCCGGACGTGAAGGGCCGCGAGCAGATCCTGCGCGTGCACATGCGCAAGGTGCCGCTGGCCGAGAACGTGGAGCCGATGGTGATCGCCCGCGGCACGCCCGGCTTCTCCGGCGCCGACCTGGCCAACCTGGTCAACGAGGCCGCGCTGTTCGCCGCGCGCGAGAACGCGAAGGAGGTCCGCATGGACCACTTCGACCAGGCCCGCGACAAGATCCTGATGGGCGCCGAGCGCCGCTCGATGGCGATGAGCGAGGAGGAGAAGACCCTCACCGCCTACCACGAGGCCGGCCACGCCATCGTCGGCCGCCTGGTGCCCGAGCACGACCCGGTCTACAAGGTCACCATCATCCCGCGCGGCCGCGCGCTGGGCGTGACCATGTACCTGCCCGAGGGCGACAAGTATTCGTACAACCGCACCGCGATCGAGTCGCAGCTGTGCTCGCTGTACGGCGGCCGGGTGGCCGAGGAACTGGTGTTCGGGCCGGACAAGGTCACCACCGGCGCGTCCAACGACATCGAGCGCGCGACCAAGATGGCGCGCAACATGGTCACCAAGTGGGGCCTGTCCGACGAGATGGGGCCGATCGCCTACAGCGAGGACGAGGACGAGGTGTTCCTCGGCCGCTCGGTGACCCAGCACAAGAACGTGTCCGACGACACCGCGCGGCGGATCGACGAGGTGGTGCGCGGCATCCTTGACAAGGCCTACGCGCGCACCCGCGAGATCCTCACCGAGAACATGGACAAGCTGCACGCGATGGCCAAGGCACTGCTCGAGTACGAGACCATCGACGTGCCGCAGATCGACGCCATCATGGAAGGCCGAGAGCCGCCGCCGCCGATGGGCTGGGTCGAGTCCGGCAAGGGTGGCGACAAGGGCGGCGACGGCGATTCGCGCCCGCTGCCCCCGATCGGAGGCCCGGCGGAGCAGACCTGATCCGCCGCCCCCGCCTCGCGCGGGCTCGCATGGACGGCGCCGGCGACCCCGGCGCCGTTTCTCTTTGCACCGTGCCCGCGCCGGCGGCACGATAACCGCGAACCACCATCGGCCAGCCCTCCATGTTCGACACCGCTCCCCAACTCGACTGCGCGGGCCGCATCCTGCGCCTCGACCGCACCCGGGTGATGGGCATCGTCAACGTCACCCCGGATTCGTTCTCCGACGGCGGCGCGCACTTCGACCCGGCGGCCGCGGTCGCCCACGGGCTGAAGCTGGTGGAGGAGGGTGCCGACATCCTCGACGTGGGCGGGGAATCGACCCGGCCCGGTGCCGAGGCCGTGACGGTGGAGGAGGAGTTGCGGCGCGTGCTGCCCGTGGTCGAGGCGCTGGCGCGCGAGGCCGGTGTGCCGGTCAGCATCGACACCTACCACCCGGAGGTCATGCGCGCGGCGGTCGCCGCCGGCGCCGGGATGGTCAACGACATCTACGCGCTGCGCCACGAGGGTGCGCTCGACGCGGCCGCGGAACTGGGCGTGCCGGTGGTGCTGATGCACATGCTGGGCGAGCCGCGCACCATGCAGGACGCGCCGGAATACGACGATGTGGTCGGCGACGTGCACCGGTTCCTGGCCGAGCGGATCTTCGCGGCCGAGATGGCCGGGATCCCGAAGCAGCGGATCGTGGTCGATCCCGGCTTCGGCTTCGGCAAGACCACGGCGCACAACCTGCAGCTGCTGGCCCGGCTGGAGCGCTTCACCGAGCTGGGCGTGCCGGTGCTCGCCGGGCTGTCGCGCAAGCGCACGATTGGTGAACTCACCGGCCGCGGGGATCCGCGCGAGCGCGTGCATGGTTCGGTCGCGGCGCACCTGGTCGCCGCCCAGCGCGGCGCGCGCATCGTGCGGGTGCACGACGTGGCCGCGACGGTGGACGCGCTCGAGGTCTGGCAGGCGGTGGCCGCGGTGCCTGAACCGCGCCGCGACGCGGGCGCGCCGGCGATCGACTGGCCGGACGGGATCTGAACGCCGGATGCGGTAGAACGGCTGCATCCGCGGGTATTTGACGGAGGACGCGATGGCAACGGGCTGGGCAGGCGACGGCGCGGTGCACGAACAGATCGAGGCAACGGTGAAGGACGCGATCCAGCGCGCCCGCAGCCAGCTGCCGCAAGGGCCCGGCCGGGAGCGCTGCGAGGAATGCGACGCGCCGATCCCCGAGGCCCGTCGCAAGGCGATGCCGGGCGTGCGCCTGTGCATCCGCTGCCAGGAGGCCGAAGAGCGCGAGGAGCAGCAGGCCCACAGCGGCTACAACCGGCGCGGCAGCAAGGACAGCCAGCTGCGCTGAGTCAGAGCCCCTTGCGGCGCAGCAGGTCCAGCTTGGCGGCGTAGGTCGCCTGCATCGCGCCCTTGCTCAGGTCGTGCGCGCGGCTGAGCGCACGCCCGGCGCCGGAAGCGTCCCCCAGGTGCAGCAGCGCGCGCGCCAGCCCGAAGTGGAACCGGTGTTCTGCTTCGTGCATCGAGATCGCGCGGCGGTAGTGGCGTGCCGCGGCCTCGTAGTCGTCGCGGCGCTCGGCCTCCACCGCCTGGATGAACACGTGGTAGGGGTTGCGCTGGCGCAGGCGTTCCAGGCGCCGGCGGTACTCGCCCGCCCTGGCGTGCTCGCCGCGTGAGGCGTACAGGGCGGCGAGGTTCATCAGCGTGCCGTCGTGCGACCCGTCGAGCTCCAGCGCGCGCCTGAACGCGGCCTCGGCGGCCTCCGGCATCCCCATGCGCAGGCGCTGGACCCCGGCGTTGTTCCAGGCGGACGGGTAGCCGGGATCCACGGTGAGCGCGGCCTCGATGAAGCGTCCGGCGGTGTGGTTGTCGCCCTCGGACAGCAGCGCCGCGGCGCGGTTGCTGTAATAGACCGCCATCAGCCGCGAGTCGTCCACCCGCTGCGGCGGGTCGCGCGTCATCACGCTGTCGCTGCCCACGTCGACGGTGTACTCGTGCGGGCCGATCCGCACCCCGGCGTTGACATGGTTGCTGAAGTACAGGGTGTCGCCCTCGGCGTACCAGGACAGGGTGCGGGCGATCTCCTGCCCGTAGGCGTCCAGGCCCGCCGCGCGCGCCATCGCAATCGTCAGCAGCGTGAACGACAGGCAGTTGGCCTGGCGCGTTTCCCAGACCTGGGCGACGGTGAGGTCGGCATCGTGCCGGTAGCGGATGTCGAGGCCGTCGGGCCGGTGCATGAACGCCACCAGGCGCTCCAGCCGCCCCATGCCGCGTGGGGTGCGCTCGATGACCTGGGTGCGCAGCGCCTCGAGCAGGCCCGGGGGCAGCGCCATCACCTCCTCGGGCGAGGGCACCACCACCTCGGCCGGCAGTGTCTCCGGCATGGGCGGCGGGCCTGGCGCGACCGGCGGGGCCGACACTGCGGTCGCGGGCGACGATGCGGCCAGCGCGGCCGCGAGCAGCCAGGTGAACATGGCAGCCTCCTCAGCGCATGGCAACCGTCCCGAGTGTACGCCGATGCTGCACTGCGGAAGGTTCCGCTGGCGGCCTGGCGGCGCCCGCCGGTCAGTCCAGCGCCTGCAGGCCCAGGATCGTCGCCAGCACCGCCGCCAGCACCGTCAGTTCGCCGCGGCTGTTGCGGCCGCCATGGCGGTACCGGGCGTGGTAGCCGTCCTCGTAGCCGCGTTCGAAGCCCTGGCGGAAGTAGTAGGCGTACTGGTCGTAGTCCAGGTAGCGGCCGTGGTAGCCGTCGCTTGCGTCCAGGTAGCCGTAGCTGCCGCGCACGTCGTAGCGCCAGCCGTCCTCGCGGTCGGCGTGTCCGGCCTGCAGGCCTTCGCGGTAACCGCGCTGGACCGCCTGGCGCATCAGTTGGGCGCCGTAGTGGTTGGTCTGGTACCAGCGGCCGCCGTAGTTGTAGCGGTAGCTCGGCGGCGAGGAGTAGAACGGGTCGCGCGCGTAGTCCCAGCGGGTCTCGCGCCAGTAGCGTTCCTGCGCGCGCAGGCGGGCGTGGTAGTCGCGCTCGTAGCGGTACCGCGCCATGCGGCGTTGCTGTTGCAGCGACCGGGCGCGTTCGGCACTGCGCCGTTCGGCCTGAAGCAGCCGGCGTTCGCGCTCGCGCTGGAACTGTTCGGCGCGCAGGCGCCCGGATTCGATCCGCATCCGGGCCTGTTCGCGGTCGATCCGGCCGCGGTCCGCCTCGGACCGGCGTGGATCGCGGGCCTGGGCGCGCGGGGGCGGCTGGCGGGGTGCGGCCTGCTGGTCGCGTGACGTGGGCCGGACGCGCGGCCCGGGGCCTGCCGGCGCCCGGGTGCGCGATGCGTCGCGGTGGGCCGGCGCGCCGCCCGCCGACCGCGGCGGCGCCTGCACCCGCGGCGGCTGGCGCTGCTCGCGCGCGGAGGCCTGCGCCGCGGGCCGCTCGCGCGACGCCGGGGACGGCCTGTTGCTGCCGGCCGCGCGCGGCGGCTGCACGTTCCGTGGCGCCTGCCCGACCCGCGGCCGCGAGGCACTCGCGCCCGACGCCCCGGACGAGGAACGCTGCGCCTGTCCGGGCACGCCGGTGGCGCGACGCGGGCCCGCCTGGCCCCGGGCCGGCGAGCGAGGCGGTGTCGCGGATTCACGTCGCGGGGAAGGCTGCGCCCGAGGTCGGGGTGTGTCGGCGCGCGGACGCGCCTGCGGTCGCTGGCGGGCGGCGCCGGCGGGCTCCGGCCGCGCCGCCTGCGGGCGGGCCGGCTCGCTGCGCTGGGTGCGTGGATCGCGGCTGCCGCGATCGCCGTCCTGCGCCAGGGCGGGAAGGATGGCCAGCGCGAGGACGACGGCGAGGGCGCCACGCGCCATACGGAAAGAGGGCTGGGACATGGGGATGGCCTGCCGACGGACCGCGTCGGCGTGGAGACAGTGTGGGGCGCGCAGGGATGAACCCGCTCTGAGGCACGCCCGCGGCGTTCAGGCTCCGGCGCCGGGCGTGTGCCGGGCCTGAACCGGCGTCTGCTGGCGGGCGGGCCCGCGTCAACCACAGGGCCATTGCTGCGTGGCGCGCGCTTCGCGCTAGTCTTTGCGCCGGTCGATCGCGTGGAGTGCGGGTGGAAGCAGGCGGACAGGCAGGGGGCGGCGGACAGGGAGATGGCGGTGGCGCGCACCCGCGGCCGGTGGTGCGGATGGGCTGGCGCTATACGGATCTGCAGTTCGAAGGTGGGGTGTCGCAGAGCCGGATGCGCACGTTCCGGCCCGGCCAGCTCGCGGTCGACTATACGCGGACGATGATGGCCAGCCTGCTGTGGTGCCCGCGCCCGGCGCTGATCGGGATGGTCGGGCTGGGTGGCGGCTCGCAGGTGAAGTTTTGCCACCGGCACCTGCCGGCGACCCGGGTCGAGGTGGCGGAGATCAATCCCCACGTGATCGCGCTGCGGCGTCGGTTCCGGGTGCCGGACGACGACGCGCGGTTGCGCGTGCACCTGGCCGATGGCGCCCGGTTCGTGCGCGAGTCGGCGGGCCGCTTCGACATCCTGCTGGTCGACGGCTACGACCGCACCGGCATTCCGGCGGACCTGTCGACCCAGGCGTTCTACGACGATTGCCGGCGCGCGCTGGCGCCCGGCGGGGTGTTCGCCAGCAACCTGTACGCCACCAACGCCCACGCCCATCTGGAGCGGCTGGCGCGCGCCTTCGGCCGCGACCGGACGTGGATGCTGGAGGAGCGCCGGCAGAGCAACCGGGTCGCGTTCGCGTGGGACGGCGACCCGTTCCCGGAGCGCCGCATCGACCTGCGCTCGCGCGTCGCGCAGGTGCCGCGCGGCGCGGCGCGGCAGCTCGCCGGGACCTTCGCGCGCGTTGCCGCGGCCTGGAACGCGCGTTGAGCCGGGTGCTTGCCATGGCGCCGCCGGCCGGCGAAAGTGCGGGCTTCATGTCGCGAAGGGGTTCGATGATGCGCCATCCGATGCTGCGGGCCGCGGCCCTGCTGCTGCTTGTGTTCGCCCTGCCGGTGCTGGCCGCCAACGGCGGCATGACGCTGGAACAGCTGGCGACGTTGCGCACGGTGACCCAGGCGACGGTCAGCCCGGATGGCGGCCGCATCGCCTACGTGCTGTCGGTGCCGCGCCGGGTCGGGGTCGACGACGACGGGCCGGCGTGGGGCGAGCTGCATGTCGTCTCGCGCGACGGCGCCAACCGCGGTTACGTCACCGGCCAGGTCAACGTCGGCGGGCTGGAGTGGTCGCCGGACGGGCGTTCGCTGTACTACCTCGCCAAGCGCCAGGGCGACGAGGCGCGCAGCCTGTACCGGATCCCGGTGGACGGCGGCGAGTCCTCGGTGGTGGCCACGCTCAAGTCCGACATCCGCGGGTTCAGCCTGTCTGCCGATGGCCGCCAGGTGGCCCTGCTGGCGCTGCAGCCCGAGAGCGACGAGATCAGGGCACTGAAGAAGAAGGGCTTCAGCCAGAAGGTCTACGAAGAGGACTGGCGTCCGGTGCAGCTGTGGATCGCCGGCACCGGCGAGGGCGCGCCGGCGCCGCGGCGGGTGGAGGTGGAAGGCAGCGTGCAGTCGGTGCGCTGGAGCCCGGCGGGCGACCGCCTGGCGCTGCTCGTCGCGCCCCGCCAGCTGACCGACGACACGCTGGTGTTTACCCGGGTGAGGATCGTGTCGCCCGAGGGCCGGGTGCTCGGCGGGGTCGAGAATCCCGGCAAGGTCGGTGGCCTGTCGTGGAGCCCCGACGGCGCGCACCTGGCCTTCATCTCGGCCGAGGACGCGCACGACGCCCAGCAGGGCCGCCTGTTCGTGGCCGGGCGCGACGGCGGCGCCTGGCGCGACCTGCTGCCCGGCCTGTCCGGCCACGTGGTGGACGTCGAGTGGCGCGACGCCTCGACCATCCAGTTCATCAGCTTCGAGGGCGTGCAGGCGCGGCTGGGCGAGGTCGGCCTCGACGGCGGCGCGCAGCGGACCCTGCTGCCGGCCGAGGGGCCGGTGTGGAGCGGTTTCGACCGCAGCCGCGGCGGCGACATCGCGCTGCTGGCCAGTACCCCGCAGCATCCCTCGGAGGTGTTCCTGCTGGCGGCCGGGGAGTCCGCGCCGCGCAGGCTCACCGACAGCAACCCGTGGCTGGCCGACGTGCGCCTGGCGCGCCAGGAGGTGATCCGCTACCAGGCCCGCGACGGACTGGAGATCGAAGGCCTGCTGGTGCATCCGCTCGAGCGCCGCGGCAACGAGCGGGTGCCGCTGATCGTGGTCGTGCATGGCGGGCCGGAGTCGCACTACACCAACGGCTGGCTGACGTCCTACGCGCAGCCGCTGCACCACGCCGCCGCGCGCGGCTACGCGCTGTTCCTGCCCAACTACCGCAGCAGCACCGGGCGCGGCGTGGAGTTCTCCAAGAAGGGTTTCGGCCGTCCCGGCATGGAGGAGTTCGACGACGTGGTCGACGGTGTCGACCACCTCATCGCCACCGGCCTGGTGGACGGATCGAAGGTCGGCATCACCGGCGGTTCCTACGGCGGCTACGCCAGCGCGTGGGGCGCGACCTACTACAGCGAGCGCTTCGCCGCCTCGGTGATGTTCGTCGGCATCTCCGACCAGGCCAGCCTGGTCACCACCGGCGACATCCCCTGGGAGCAGTACCTGGTCCACATGGGCACCTGGCCGTGGGAGGACCCGGAACTGTTCCGCAAGACCAGCCCGATCACCTACGCGAAGCAGTCGAGGACGCCGACCCTGATCCTGCACGGGGAGGCCGATCCGCGCGTGCCGCCGATGCAGTCGTACATGTTCTACCGCTACCTCAAGCTGGCCGGGCAGGCGCCGGTGCGGCTGGTGCTGTATCCCGGCGAGGGCCACGGCAACGCCCGCGCGGCCTCGCGCTACGACTACTCGCTGCGGCTGATGCAGTGGATGGACCACTACCTGAAAGGGCCGGGTGGCGAGCCGCCGCCGTACGCGATCGACTACGCGCTGCCGGGCGGGGACACGAGGAAGTGATGGCGTCGCGGGGAGGGAGGACGCGATGAGCGTGGCGGCGGCGCAGGCGCCCGTCGCCCCGCCCGCCGGTGCCCACCGGCGCCGGGTGCTGCTGGCCAGCCTGGTCGGCACCACCATCGAATTCTTCGACTTCTACATCTACGCCACGGCGGCGGTGCTGGTGTTCCCGCAGCTGTTCTTCCCGCCCGGTGACCCGACCACCGCGACCTTGCAGTCGTTCGCGACCTTCGCCCTGGCGTTCATCGCGCGGCCGTTCGGATCGGCGCTGTTCGGCCACTTCGGCGACCGGGTCGGACGCAAGGCGACGCTGGTGGCGGCGCTGCTGACGATGGGCATCTCGACCGTGGTCATCGGCCTGCTGCCGACCTATGCCCAGGCCGGGATCGCGGCGCCGCTGCTGCTGGCGCTGTGCCGGCTCGGGCAGGGCGTGGGCCTGGGCGGCGAGTGGGGCGGGGCGGTGCTGCTGGCGACCGAGAACGCCCCGCCCGGCAGGCGCGCCTGGTACGGCATGTTCCCGCAGCTGGGCGCACCGATCGGGTTCCTGCTCTCGACCGGCGTGTTCCTGGCGCTGACCCACTGGATGCGCGACGAGGCGTTCCTGGCCTGGGGCTGGCGGATCCCGTTCCTGGCCAGCGCGGTGCTCGTGGCCGTGGGGCTGTGGGTGCGGCTGCGGATCACCGAGACCCCGGAGTTCCAGCGCGCGGTCGCGCGCGAGGAGCGGGTGCGCCTGCCGATGGCCGCGGTGGTCCGCCACCATCCCTTCGCCCTGGCCAGCGGCACGGTGGCCCTGGTCGCGACCTTCGTGCTGTTCTACCTGATGACGGTGTTCGCCTTGAGCTGGGGGACCTCGAAGCTCGGCTATTCGCGCGAGCACTTCCTGCTGCTGCAGATGCTCGGGGTGCTGTGCTTCGCGCTCACCATCCCGCTGTCCGCGCGGTACGCGGACCGCCACGGGCGGCGCAACGCGATGATCGTGGCCACGGTGCTGATCATCGCGTTCGGCTTCGCGTTCGCGCCGCTGCTCGGGTCGGGGAGCGGCTGGGGCGTGCTCGCGTTCCTGGCGTTGGGGTTCGGGGCGATGGGCCTGACCTACGGCCCGTGCGGGACGATCCTGGCCGAGATGTTCCCGACCGCGGTGCGCTACACCGGCGCTTCGCTGGCGTTCAATGCCGCGGGCATCCTCGGCGCCTCGCCGGCGCCGTACATCGCCACCCGGCTGGGCGAGCGCTATGGCCTGGCCTCGGTGGGCTGGTATCTGGCCGCGATGGGCGTGCTCACGCTGCTGGCGCTGCTCACCGTGCGCCGCGACCCACCGCGCGAACGGCCGTAGGACCGGTTTCAGCGGCTCCGTCGCCGCAGTGCGTACCCTCATCGGCGCCGCCACGCCGGGGCGCGGACGACGTTCCCGCCGCATGCCACGTCGGCTGGTGGCCGCCATTCACGATCCGCGTCGCGACGGCGGGAATAGACTGTCCGCGACTCCGCAAGCAGGCCCCCGCGTGAAGACCTGGACCCTCCTCGGCATCACCATCGCCGTCGCCGTCGGCAGCGTGCTGCCGCTGCAGGCGCTGATCAACGCGCGCTTGGGCGCGCTCACCCACGGCGCGCTGTACGCGTCGTTCGTCTCGTTCCTGGTCGGCACCTGCCTGCTCGGGAGCGTGCTGGTGGCGACGCGTACGCCGCTGCTGCCGCCGCAGCCGCTGTCCTCGTTCCCGGCGTGGATCTGGGCCGGTGGCGTGATCGGCGCGAGCATGGTGCTGGCGGCGACCGTGCTGGTGCCCAGGCTCGGCGCGGGCGCGCTGTTTTGCCTGATCGTGCTGGGACAGGTCCTGGGCGCGATGGCGCTCGACCATTTCGGCGTGCTCGGGGCGCAGCGGCCGGTCGACATGGCGCGCGTGGCCGGCGCCCTGCTGGTGGTCGTCGGGGCGGCGCTGGTGGTGCGGCCGTGGCAGGCCTGAACGGGACCGCCGGCCTGCCCGACGGCATGCTGCATGCGCTGGAGGGCGCCTATGCGCGGCCGCCGCGCGCCTACCACCACTTCGGCCACGTCGGCGACGTCCTGCGCCATTACCAGGCGGTTGCCGAAGGCCCGGGCTGGCTCCAGCCCCGGGAAGTGCGCCTGGCCGTGCTCTACCACGATGCGGTGTACGTGCCGGGGCGCAAGGACAACGAGGCGCGCTCGGCGGCGCTGGCGCGCGCCGAGATCGCGCGCTGGCTGCCGGAGGCGGAGGTGGATGCCGACCGCGTCGCCGAGCTGATCGAGCTGACCGCGCGCCACGGCCAGCTCTCGCCCGGCGATTTCCGAAGCTCGCCCCTGGCCGCCGACACCTGCCATTTCCTGGATTGCGATATGGCCATCCTCGGCGCGGATCCGGCCGTGTTCGACGCCTACGACCGCGCCATTGCCGCCGAGTACCGCGGCCAGGTCCCGGGGTGGCTGTTCCGGATCCAGCGCCGCCGCTTCCTCAAGGGCCTGCTTGCGCGGCCGCGGATCTACCTCAGCGACTTCTTCCACGAGCGCTTCGACGCCCAGGCGCGGGCGAACCTGCGGCGCTGCGTCACCGGCAAACGCTGACCCGGGGCGGCGTCGGGCGGATATCATCGGGCCATGGCAAAGCTGCTGCTCAACCTGCGCCACGTGCCCGACGACGAAGCCGACGAGGTGCGTGCGCTGCTGGACGCGGCGCGGATCGGCTACTACGAGACCCGCCCGGGCCCCTTGGGCATTTCCGCCGGCGGCATCTGGATCCGCGACGACGATGAGTTTCCCGCGGCGAAGCAGCGCATGGCCCGCTACCAGGCCGAACGCGCGCAACGCGCCCGCGCCGAGCGCGCGCAGGCGCTGCGCGACGGCACTGCGGAGACCTTCCTCGGCATCGCCCGGGCGCAGCCGCTGCGCGTGGCGCTGGTCCTGCTGGCGATCGCCCTGCTGCTGGGCCTGATGGCGCTGCCGGCGTTCCTGATCTGGCGCTGAGACTTCGCCGCGGCGATGATCCGCGGCCGCGCATGACTTTCGGCATGTCCCGCGGACCGGGGCGCGGGCTAAGGTCGGGTGATGCGGGGCCGTCGCACGGCGACATCGGCCTGCCGCGCTCCCTTCCGATCCTTCCGGGGCACCTGATGTCCAGACTCCTGCTGTCCGTGTTCTCCCTGTTCCTGGCACTGGCATGGCCGTCGGTCGCGCTGGCGCAGCGCAACCTCTCGTTCGAACCGCACGCGTTGCCGGAGCAGGGCACGGTGGCGATCGCCGTGGCCGAGGGCCTGCCCGACGAGGGGAGCTTCGCGGCGATCGATGCCCGCAGCGGCGGGGCGCTGCGGCGCATGGCCGGGCTCGAGGGGTTCCGCGGCAAGGAAGACAGCATGCTCGACCTGCGCGGCTTCGCCGGCTACGAGCGCCTGCTGGTGCTGGGCACGGGCAAGGAGCCGCTGTCGCCGACCGCACTGCAGGACATCGGTGGCCGCGTGGCGCGCGCGACCGCGCGCAGCCGCGCCGGGCGCGTCGACCTGGTCTGGGACGGCGACGAGGCCGAGGCCGCGGCGCACCTGGCCTTCGGCGCCTCGCTCGGACAGTACCGCTTCGACAAGTACCGTTCCAAGCAGGACGAGGAGGGCGGGAACGACGCCGGCGCGGGCGTACTCGCGATCCGCACCCGCGAAGGCGCCGCTGCGGCCGCGGCCTGGAACGCGGAATGGAAGCCGGTGGCCGACGCGGTGGCCTTCGCCCGCGACCTGTCGACCGAACCGGCGAACGCGCTGTGGCCGGAGGAGTTCGTGTCCCGCGTGCGCGCCGCCGCCGCGGGCCTGCCGCTGCGCATCGAAGTGCTGGACGAGGCGGCCATGCGCCGGCTGGGGATGGGCGCGATCCTGGCCGTGGGCCAGGGCAGCGCGCGTCCGCCGCGGCTGCTGGTGGTGCGCTACCAGGGCGGTGGCGAAGGCGAGGCCCCCCTGGCCTTCGTCGGCAAGGGCATCACCTTCGACAGCGGCGGCATCTCGCTCAAGCCCAACAGCAACATGTGGCAGATGAAGGGCGACATGACCGGCGCCGCCACCGTGGTGTCCACCGTCATCGCGCTGGCCGGCCGCAAGGCGCCGGTAAACGCCGTGGCGGTGGCCGCGCTGGCCGAGAACATGCCCTCGGGCAAGGCGTCGCGCCCGGGGGACGTGATCCGCACCGCGTCCGGCAAGACCTTCGAGATCATGAGCACCGACGCCGAGGGCCGCATGGTGCTCACCGACGCGCTGTGGTACGTGCAGCGGCAGGACCGCCCGAAGCTGGTGGTCGACGTGGCCACACTCACCGGCGCGATCGTCTCCGCGCTGGGCGGCGACTACGCCGGCCTGTTTTCGCGCGACGATGACCTGGCCGGGCAGCTGCTCGCGGCCGGCGAGGCCAGCGGCGAGGAGCTGTGGCGGATGCCGCTGCGCGACGACTACGGCAAGCGCCTGAAGTCGCCGATCGCCGACCTGCGCAACGGCGGCGGCTCCCCCGGCGCCGGCGCGGGTGCCTACTTCATCGGCGAGTGGGTCGAACGCGGCTTGCCGTGGGCGCACCTGGACATCGCCGGGACCGACTGGGCCTCCAGCGCCAGGCCCACGGTGCCCGAGGGCGCCACCGGCTTCGGCGTGCGCCTGCTCGACCGCTTCGTGCGCGACTACCACGAGCCGCGCGGCTGAACGGTGCGCCGGCCGCGGCGGCCGGCGCCGCTACAATACCGGGCGGGCGCTCCGCCCGGTCCGGCTGCCGCAGCGACGTCCGCATGGTCCGCAACATCGCCGCCTACCGTTTCGTCGAGGTCGCCGATCCGCCAGCGGTGGCCGCGCGCGTGCGCGCCTGGGCGGAAGAGGGCGGCCTGCGCGGGACCGTGCTGGTGGCGCCCGAAGGCATCAACCTGTTCCTGGCCGGCGCGGACGTGGCGGTCGATGCGTTCCTGGGCCGGCTGCGCGCCGATCCGCGCTTCGCCGCGATCGTGGCCAGGGACAGCTGGAGCAGGGCGGTGCCGTTCGCGCGGCTCAAGGTCAAGCTGAAGCGCGAGATCATCAGCTTCCGGCGCGCGCAGGCCTCCCCGCTGCGCGGGCGCGCACCCGCCGTCGCGCCCGCGGACCTGGCGCGGTGGCTTGCGCAGGGCCATGACGACGCCGGCCGGCGCGTGGTGCTGCTGGACACCCGCAACCGCGAGGAAACCGCCCATGGCGCCTTCGCCGGCGCGCTGCTGCTGCCGATCGACAACTTCACCGAGCTGCCGGACGCGCTGCAGCCGCACCGCGAGGCCCTGGCCGACGCCACCGTCGTGAGCTATTGCACCGGCGGGATCCGCTGCGAGAAGGCGGCGCTGTGGATGCGTGCCAGCGGCATGGACAACGTGCTGCAGCTCGACGGCGGCATCCTGGGCTATTTCGAATCGGTCGGCGGCACGGGCTACGAAGGCCGCTGCTTCGTGTTCGACGAACGGGTGGCGCTGGATGCGCAGCTGCGGCCGCTGGTCGACGGCGCGGCGGCCCGGGCGCAGGCGGCATGAGCTGGTTCGGGCTGGCCTTGCTGCTGGTCGGTGCCTACCTGGCCTACAAGCTGGTGGGCGCGCTGCTGAAGATCCTGATGTTCGTGCTGGCGCTGGCCGGCGCCTACTGGCTGCTGGCGCCCTGGCTGGGCTGGCCGACGGTGTCCGAACTGTTCTACGTGCTGGGGCCGGACTTCGGCGGTCGGCGGGTCGAGGAGGTGCTGCATCCGTCGGGGATCGCGGGCGAGGTCGCCGACCGGGTGGTCGACGGGCTGGTCGACCGGATCCTGCCGCCGTCGCCCGAGCCGCTGCCCGGGCCCGCGTCCGCGGTCGAGCCCCTGCCCGAGCCGCCGCCCGCGGACGCCGGCCAGGCCCCGCCCGCGGCGGCGGATGCCCCGCAGCGCTAGCCGCTTCGCAGCAGCAGCGGGTCCGGGCGGTGCAGCAGGCGGTCGTGTCATCGTCCGGGTCGGCGGTGGGCGGCCCGGGCACCGCACGGCTCAGCCGAACTCGCGCGAGGGCAAGGCGATGCGCCGCTGCGGGCGGCCGACCAGGTCGAGGAAGTTGTTGAACACTGCGTCGGCCCGCGCCTGCATGGCGGCGATGTGCTCGCGGGTATGGGCACGGATCGCGGCCTCGTCGTGCAGACCCTCGCGCCGCTCGAGTTCGGCCCGGTAGCCGGGCGTCGCCAGCCAGCGCTCGATCAGCGGCTCGTCCATCTCCAGGTGGAACTGGAACCCGTAGGCCTTCTCGCCCCAGCGGAAGGCCTGCTGCTCGCAGGTCTCGCTGCGGGCCAGGTGCACCGCGCTGCGCGGGATCTCGAAATGCTGGCCGTGCCACTGGAACACGGGCGCGTCGTCGCCGAGCGGTGCCAGGACCGGATCGTCGCGGCCGGCCTGTGTTGCCTGCAGCCGGTACCAGCCGATCTCGGGCACGCGGTGGCGCTGCACCGGTGCGCCCAGGGCGTGCGCCAGCAGCTGCGCCCCCAGGCAGATGCCCAGCACCGGCTTGCCCTGTCCGAGCATGCGTTCGATCGCCCGCAGTTCGGTGCGCAGGTGGGGGCGCGTGGCCTGGTCCTCCACGTTCATCGGTCCGCCCAGGACCACCAGGCCGCGGTAGCGGTCCACGTCCGGCTGCGCGTCGGGCTCGCGCTCGAAGTTGACGAAGCGTATGCGGTGGCCCCGTCGCCGGATCAGCGGATCGAGCGTGCCCAGCGGCTCGGCGGCCACGTGCTGGAAGACGAGGAGGCGCGACATGGGACGATTCTAGGGAGGATCCCGGTCGCGTGTGGAGCGATGGTTGCGGCTGAGACGGCCCGCCCCTGCCCGAAGGGCGACGCCCTCAGCCCGGCCGGCGCGGCCTGGCGCGGTGGGGGGCGGCCGGCTTGCCGGGCCTGCCGGTACGTGGTCCCGGGGGCGCGGCGTCGGCCCGGCGCATGCGCAGCTGCCTGCCCGAGACCCAGACCTTCTTCAGGTGCTCGAGCACCTCCCTCGGCATGCCTTCCGGCAGGTCCACCAAGCTGTGGTCCTCGCGGATGTCGACGCGGCCGATGTAGCGGCTTTCCAGCTCCGCCTCGTTGGCGATCGCGCCGACGATGTTGCCCGGCTGAACGCCGTGCACGTGGCCGACCTCGATGCGGAAGGTCTCCATCGGGAAGCCCGGGTCACCGTCGGTGCGCGCGCCGCGGGCGGGGCGCTCGCGCGGCGTCCGCGGCGGCCGCCCGTCGTCCTCGAACACCGCTTCGGCATCGTTGCGGGCGCGGGCACGGGGCGCCGGTGCCGGCCGCATGCCGTCCTCGCGCCCGACTCGGCTCGTGCGCCCGCGCGGACCGCGGCCGTCGTCGCGGTCGCCGCGCGGCGACGGGGCGGCGATCAGCAGCGGCGCGTCGCCCTGGACCACGCGCGCCAGCGCGGCCGCGATCTCGGCAGCGGGCACGTTGTGCTCGCGCTCGTAGCGCTCGACCAGGTCGCGGTAGAGCGCCATGTCGGGGCTGCCCAGCGCGCCGGTGATCCGGTCCATGAACTTGCCCACGCGGCGCTCGTTCACCGTCTCCACGCTCGGCAGCTGCATCGGCTCGATCTTCTGCCGGGTCGCGCGCTCGATCGCGCCGAGCATGCCGCGCTCGCGCGGCGCGGCGAACAGGATCGCCTCGCCGCTGCGCCCGGCGCGGCCGGTGCGGCCGATCCGGTGCACGTAGCTCTCGGTGTCGTAGGGGATGTCGTAGTTCAGCACGTGGCTGATGCGTTCCACGTCCAGGCCGCGCGCGGCCACGTCGGTGGCGACGAGGATGTCGATGCGGCCGTCCTTGAGCTGCTGGATCGTCTTCTCGCGCTGCTTCTGGTCGAGGTCGCCGTTGATCGCGGCGGCGGCGAAGCCGCGCGCGCAGAGCCGGTCGGCCAGTTCCTGGGTGCCCAGCTTGGTGCGCGCGAAGATGATCATCGCGTCGAAAGGCTCGGCCTCGAGGATGCGGGTGAGCGCATCGAGCTTGTTGGTGCCGCTCACCATCCAGACCCGTTGGCGGATGTTGGCCGCGGTGGTGGTCTGCGACTTGATCGCCACCTCCACCGGATCCTTCAGGTAGGTCTGCGCGATGCGCCTGATCTGGCCCGGCATGGTGGCCGAGAACAGCGCGACCTGGCGCGTCTGCGGGGTCTTCCTCAGCACCGCCTCGACGTCGTCGATGAAGCCCATGCGCAGCATCTCGTCGGCCTCGTCGAGCACCAGGGTGCGCAGCTGCGACAGGTCCAGCGAGCCGCGCCCGAGGTGGTCGATCACGCGCCCGGGCGTGCCCACGACGACCTGCACGCCGCGCTTGAGCGCCGAGAACTGCTGGCCGTAGCCCCGGCCGCCGTAGATCGGCAGGATGTGGAAGCCCGGCAGGTGGGTGGCGTACTTCTGGAAGGCCTCGGCCACCTGGATCGCCAGCTCGCGCGTGGGCGTCAGCACCAGCACCTGCGGCTTACGTCCGGCAGGGTCGAGCCGTGCCAGCGCGGGCAGCGCGAAGGCGGCGGTCTTGCCGGTGCCGGTCTGCGCCTGGCCCAGCACGTCGCGGCCTTCGAGCAGCGGCGGGATGGTGGCGGCCTGGATCGGCGAGGGGGATTCGTAGCCGATGTCGGCCAGCGCCTGCAGCAGCGGCGCGGGCAGGGCGAAATCGGAGAAGGACGCGGGCGGCGTCGGGACGCTCATGGGCAGGATCGCGCCGATGGCGCCACGCTGGAGAGGGCGCCCATTCTACGCCCCGGAGCCGGCGTCCTCGCTGAACGTCGGCACCCGCGACTCCGCCCGCAGCACCATGTTGCGCCCGCGGCGCTTGGCTTCGAGCATCGCCGCGTCGGCGCGCGCGACCAGCTGCTCCAGGGTTTCGCCCGGACGGTGGCGGGCCACTCCGCAGCTCACGCTGCTCGAGAACGGGCCGGGCAGAGCGGCCACCGCGTGGCGGATGCGCTCGGCGAACGCGAACACGGCGTCCTCGTCGGCGCCCGGCAGCAGGACGACGAACTCCTCGCCGCCGACCCGGGCCACCAGCTCGCCAGCGCTGCAGTGCGACCGCAGGGTGGCCGCGATCGCGCGCAGCAGCTGGTCGCCCACGGCATGGCCGAAGGTGTCGTTGGTGCGCTTGAAGTGGTCGAGGTACGCCAGGGCCACCGGCCGCCGCGCCGCCATCGCCTGGTCGAAGGCGCGGGCGGCGCGCGTCTCCCAGCCCTCGCGGTTGAGCAGCCCGGTCAGGGAGTCGACGTGGATCCGTGCCAGCAGGCGCTTGCGCAGGCGGAACACGTCCAGCGCCGTGTCCAGCCAGACCCGGCGGTGGCCCAGGCCGATGCCCACGCCCACCAGCAGGAAACCGGCGTAGGCGGCGAACAGCGAGGTGTCAGCATCCAGCACCCGCAGCATGGCGAACAGCGGCAGCGAGAACACGACCACCACTGCCGCCGCGGTCGCCCGGTGCAGGGCGAAGGGCAGGATGATGATCGTGGTCAGCACCGCGGCCACGTGGGTCAGGCTCATCCGCTCGGGTTCGGCCAGCGTGGTCATCGCAATCCCCGCGCTGAACACGCAGGCATAGGCCACCAGGGCGGTTTCGCGCCAGACGGCGCCCAGGCGCGAGCGCATCACCAGCGCCATGGCCACCAGCAGCCAGAACAGGAGCAGGCGGCGGGGCAGGCTGTCCATGGCCAGCGCGGGCGACACCGCGTAGTCCCGCGTCCAGCCGATGACGAACAGCAGCGGCAGGCCGAACGTGAGCGCGGTGCGGCTGGCCGCAGTGTTGCGGTAGGCATAGGCGAATAAGCTGCGTCGCTCCGCGCCCGACAGCCCGGCCAACTGTCCGTCCAGCGCATGCTTCCAGGCTGCGGCCATGCCTTTCCTCCCGTCGACCATGCCTTGATGACAGCCCTCCGACCCGGCTGGAGGCAAGCGGGGGCGCGGTGCTAAGGTTGGCTGGTTGTCCGACGCCGGCGCCACGCCCGGCGCGCTACGCTGGCGGCATGGAACTTCCGCGCCTGCACTTCGACAACGCCCTGCTGCGCCAGCTTCCCGGCGACCCGGAGGCCGGTCCGCGCGTCCGCCAGGTGACGGGAGCCGTCTGGTCGCGGGTCGCGCCCACGCCGGTGCCGGCCCCCCTGCTGCTTGCCCATTCGCGCGAAGTGGCGGACGAGCTTGGCTTCGCGCCGGAGCAGGTCGTGGACGGGAAGTTCGCAGCGGTGTTCGCCGGCAACGCGCTGATGCCGGGGATGGACCCGTTCGCGACCAACTACGGCGGGCACCAGTTCGGCCACTGGGCCGGCCAGCTCGGCGACGGGCGGGCGATCACCCTCGGCGAATGCATCACCGTCTCGGGCGGACGCCACGAGCTCCAGCTCAAGGGCGCGGGCCTGACGCCGTATTCGCGCACCGCCGATGGTCGTGCGGTGCTGCGCTCCTCGGTACGCGAGTTCCTGTGCAGCGAGGCCATGCACCACCTGGGCGTGCCAACCACGCGCGCGCTGTCGCTGGTGGCCACCGGGGAGGCCGTGGTGCGCGACATGTTCTACGACGGCCACCCGGAGGCCGAACCCGGCGCGATCGTGTGCCGGGTGGCACCCTCGTTCCTGCGCTTCGGCCACTTCGAACTGCCGTACTCGCGCGGCGACTTCGAACTGCTGCGGCGCCTGGCCGATTTTTGCATCCGGCGCGATTTCCCGCACCTGCTCGGCAAGCGCGCCGGCGAGCCGCTGGACGCATTGCGCGAGGCGGGTGCGTTCGACGAGGCGCTCTACGCCGCCTGGTTCGCCGAGGTGTGCGAGCGCACCGCGCGCATGGTCGCGCACTGGATGCGGGTGGGCTTCGTGCACGGGGTGCTCAACACCGACAACATGTCGATCCTCGGCCTGACCATCGACTACGGTCCCTACGGCTGGATCGAGCCCTTGGACCAGGACTGGACGCCCAACACCACCGACGCGCAGGGCCGTCGCTACCGTTTCGGCTGGCAGCCGCGGGTGGCGCACTGGAACCTGGCCCGGCTGGCGCAGGCGCTGTCGCCGCTGTTCGGCGACGCCGCGCCGCTGCAGGCCGGCCTCGACCGCTATGCCGAGGCCTTCGTGGAGGCCGACCGCGCAGCCACCGCGGCGAAGCTCGGGCTGGCTGCGTGCAGCGACGCGGACGTGGAACTCATGCGCGCGCTGTGCGGGCTGCTGCAGGCGGCGCAGGTGGACATGACCCTGTTCTTCCGCGCCCTCGTCGACCTCGACCTGGGCGCGCCCGCGCTGGACGCCTTCGACGGCGCCTTTTACGACCCGGCGTTGCGCGACGCGCACGCGGAGGCTTTCGGCGCATGGCTCCGGGATTACGCCGCGCGGGCCCGGCAGGAGGACCCGGACGCGCGCCGGCGGCGGATGCTGGCCGCCAATCCCCGCTACGTGCTGCGCAACTGGCTGGCGCAGCAGGCGATCGACCGCGCCGCTGCCGGCGATCCTTCCGGCATCACCGGGCTGCTCGAGGTGCTGCGGCGGCCGTACGGGGACCAGCCCGGGCGCGAGGCCTACGCCGTGCGGCGGCCCGACTGGGCGCGAGACCGCCCGGGGTGCTCGATGCTGTCCTGCAGTTCCTGAGTCCGGCCGCGGTGCTCGCCTCGGCGCCCGCGCCGGGGGACAATGGGGGTCGTCACCAGCCGCCGCCAGAGGAGCGCCGCCATGTCCCCCATCCGGGTTCCCGTCGAGGAGTTCACCACACCCGATCCGGTTACCGCCGGCCCGGACATGTCGATCGACGAGCTGCGCAGGCTGATGGACGCGCACGGCATCCGCCACCTGCCGGTGGTGCGCGACGGTGCCGTGGTCGGCGTGGTCAGCGACCGCGACGTGCGCCTGGCGATGGGGCTGGACGACGACCGCAGGCAGCTGCTCACCGCCGCCGACATCATGGCCGGCGAGCCGGTCAGCGTCGGCGCGCACCGTCCGCTGGAGGAAGTCGCCTTCCTGATGTCCGAGCGCAAGGTCGGCAGCGTGATCGTCAACGATGCCGACGGTGGCCTGGTGGGCATCTTCACCGCGACCGACGCGCTCAATGCGCTGATCGAGATCATCCGCGGCGGCGGCAGGCCGGGCGCCTGAGCCCGCGGTCCGCCGCCGGCGGACGTCAGCGGTCGAGGAACGCGCCGCAGCCGTGGTAGAGCTGCGCGCCGACCTGGAGCTCGATCGCCGCGGGATAGGTGAAGTCGCTCATGCCGTCGCTGCAGTCGCCGTGGGTGACGCGCAGGGTGACGGCGCTGCCGTCGTCGGCGGTGCCCGACCAGCCTTCGCCGTCGGCGAGCGGCGTGGCGCCGGCGACCAGCAGCTGGCGTTCGCCCATGTCCAGCTCCAGGCGCATCGCCGGTACGTCGCCGCCGTCCACTTCCAGCGCCCAGAACGGCTCGGTGCCGGTGCCGCGGAAGGCCACGCCGCGTGCGCGCGCCTCGTCCCAGGGGGACACTTCCTCGGTGGTGATGCACGCGTGGCTCGTGCCATCGAGCGTGAGCGTGGCCTCGTCGCCCTTGTTCCAGAACTCGTTGCCGGCCTCGTCGGCGTAGCGCGCGCCGGAGGCCGAGACCGCCTGCGGCAGCACCGTGCGGCTGCCGTTGATCCCGAGGGTGACGTTGCCCGCGGCGTTGTCGAACACGGTGCCGACCAGGAGATCGCCGCAGCGGAAGTTGGCCGCCACGGTGTCCGGCGTTGGCGACGGCGCCTCCGCCGGGCGCTCCGGTCCGGCGGGCGCGGGTGCCTGGCGGCAGGCGCCAAGCAGCACGATGGCGAGGCAGGCGAGGGGGATGCGCATGGCGGGGCCTCCGCGGCAGGGGACGCCCACTGTCCCGCTTCGCCGGAACCGGTGCAAGGCGCGCCGGAGTGCCGCCCGGGGGCCGCGGTCCGGCACCGGGCCACGGGTGTCCCCGCGCCCCGGTGGACGCGCCACATGGCGTCAATCGGGCGCGCGGTCGACCCGCATCACCGGATACAGGTCCAGCTGCTCGTCCCAGGACGGGTGGCGGCGGTAGAAGAATTCCAGGCGGGCGTCACTGTCGCCGGCGAAGGCGGGATCTTCGCGCAGCCGCTGCTCGAACCCGGCCCGCAGCGCCGGATCGGCGGCCAGCATCTGCCGGGCGACGTCCTCGGCCACGTAGGCCTCCATGTACTCCTTGCGCTCGAAGGCGTTGTTGAACAGGCCCCACTGCAGCAGCGAGTCCGGCGCCTGCGGTTCGAGCAGGGCCATCACCAGCCGCGCCCTGGGCTGGGTGATCGGAACGAACAGGGCGCCGGGCCGCACTGCGCGGATCTCGTCCTGCCAGCGGCCTTCCAGCGACAGGCGCTGGTGGCCTTCCACCGGATACGCGGTGAACCGCTTGGCGGTGGCGCGGAACACCTGCACCGGGGACTCGCGCGCGGGCTGCAGGCCGCAGGCGGCCTGCGCATCGCAGCCCACGCGGCGGTACTCGACCCCGTGCGCATCAAGGCGGTCGGCAACCATCGCGGCGTGCGCCGCCGGCACCAGGTAGCCGGCGCGCGGCGCCTCGATCACCGTCTTCGGCACCACCACGTCACGCAGCGGCACCTTCCAGACCTGCGGCGTGGTCTCGTCGTAGCGGGTCATCAGCGCGCCCGACACCTCGGACGGCGTACGGGTATAGGCGTAGCCGCGGAACTCGACGATGCGGCTCTCCTCCGCCGCCGTGTAGTCCAGGGCCACGGGCTGGCCGGCGAGGTCGCGCGCGTCGGCCGCCCGGGCCAGCGCCATCCATTCGCGGCCGCTGCGCGCGACCTGCTCGAGCACCGAGACGATGGTGTTGCGCGTGATCCGCACCCGCACCGGGTATTCCTTCCACGAGTGCGTTTCCACCAGCATCGCCAGGCGGTTGCGCAGCAGGAAGTAGCCGGTGGAAAAGCGTGGTGGCGACACGCCGTCCTCGAAGCCCGAGGCCGGGTTCTCGTAGTCCTCGAACGAGGGGTAGTAGGGCAGGGGGAGCGACCCCTGCGCCTCGAGGTCGGCGATGGTGCGGTCGCGCAGCGAGCGGCCCGCCGCGCGCAAGCCCTCATCGCCGCCGTGCAGCGGTTCGACCTGGATCGAGATGTCGTGCTCGAACCGGGCGCCGTTGGTGGCGTGCAGGTCGATCGTGGCGATCGGGTCCCATTCCCCGACCAGGCGCAGCATAGCGCGCATCTCGGGCGAATCGGCCTTGGCGTAGTCGCGGTTGAGGTTGTAGTTCTGCGCCGTGGTGCGCCAGCCCATCTGCTCCGGCCCGCGCTGGTTGGGGCGGTTCCAGGCGCCGAAGCGTTCGTGGCCGTCGACGTTGAACACCGGCACGAACAGCCAGACCAGCCGGTCGAGCACGCCAAGGGCGGCCTCGCCCTCAAGCACCTGGCGCAGGGCGAGGAAGCCCGCGTCCTTGCCGTCGATCTCGCCGGCGTGGATGCCGCCCTGCATCAGCACCACCGGGATCCCGCGCTCGCGCGCCGCTTCGGGCGTGAGCGCGCCGCTGCGCGAGACCACCAGCACCTTCATCGGCCGGCCCTCGGGCGTGGTGCCGAAATCCAGGCAGCGCACCGCGTCGGGGTGGCGCCGCTGGAACGCCGCGCACAGGGCCACGGTCTCGTCGTAGCGCCCGGTGCGCAGGAAGCCGCTGCGCTCGGCCACCGTTTGCAGCGGCCCGGGCGGCGAGCCGGCGAGCGGCGCGGACAGGAGCAGGGCGGCGACGGCGGCGAGGAGCGGCTTCATGCGGGATCCGGGCGGGCGGGAGTCCGGGATGATGCCAGCGGAACCGCCGGCGGCACAGGTGTCAAGGGACTGCCCGCACGGGCATGGCGGCGCCAGATCGGATAGCCTGCCCGCCTTCGACATCCGGATCCGACGCCCATGACCCAAGGCGCCACCGCCCACGATTCGCGCGGCCGCATGCCCGGCCAGATCAAGTACATCATCGGCAACGAGGCCTGCGAGCGGTTCAGCTTCTACGGGATGCGCAACATCCTGGTGCCGTTCCTGATCAGCTCGGTGCTGCTGCAGTACCTGCCCGAGGGCAGCGAACGCGAGGCGATGGCCAAGGAGGTCTTCCACAGCTTCGTCATCGGCGTGTACTTCTTCCCGCTCCTGGGCGGCTGGCTGTCGGACCGGTTCTTCGGCAAGTACAACACTGTCCTGTGGTTCTCGCTGATCTACTGCGCGGGGCATGCGTGCCTGGCGATGTTCGAGGGCAACCGCACCGGGTTCTTCACCGGCCTGTTCCTGATCGCGCTGGGCTCGGGCGGCATCAAGCCCCTGGTGGTGAGCTTCTGCGGCGACCAGTTCGACCAGACGAACAAGGACAAGGCCAAGGTCGTCTTCGACGCGTTCTACTGGATCATCAACTTCGGCTCGTTCTTCGCCTCGCTGTTCGCGCCGCTGCTGCTGCGCCACTTCGGGCCCGCTGTGGCGTTCGGCGTGCCGGGCGTGCTGATGTTCATCGCCACGGTCATCTTCTGGGCCGGGCGCCGGCAGTACGTGAACGTGCCGCCCTCGGGCGCGGACCCGGATTCGTTCATGGCGGTGGTGCGCACCGCGCTGGGCCCCCGCGGGCGCGGCGACGGCAAGGGCGGGACCGCGATCGCGTGGACCGGCATCGCGGTCGCGGCGCTGATGCTGGCGCTGTGGGCGCTGCAGGCGCTGGGCATCGCCGTGCCGTGGCCGGAGGCGTTCGGCTTCGTGATCACCGCCTGCCTGGCGCTGGGCGTGCTGATCGCCGCGGTCGGCGTGGGGGCCTCGCTGCAGCTCGAGCGCGCCCGCGGCCTGCACCCGGACGCCGCCGTGGACGGCGTGCGCGCGGTGCTGCGGATCCTGATCGTGTTCGCGCTGGTGACCCCGTTCTGGTCGCTGTTCGACCAGAAGGCCTCGACCTGGATCATCCAGGGCAACGCCATGGTGATCCCGCACGACCAGTGGTGGTGGCCGAGCTGGCTGGTGAAGGACGCGGCGCAGATGCAGGCGCTCAACCCGCTGCTGGTGATGCTGCTGATCCCGTTCAACAACCTGGTGCTGTACCCCGCGCTGCGCGCGATGGGCTTCCAGGTGACGGCGCTGCGGCGGATGGGCTGGGGCATCGCCTTCTCGGGCGTGGCCTGGATCGTGGCCGGCGTGCTGCAGCTGTGGATCGACGGCGGGGCGGAGGTGTCGCTCACCTGGCAGGCGCTGCCATACCTGCTGCTCACCTTCGGCGAGGTGCTGGTCTCGGCCACCGCGCTCGAATTCGCCTACAGCCAGGCGCCGCACGCGATGAAGGGCGTGATCATGGCGTTCTGGTACCTCACCAGTACCTTCGGCAGCCTGTGGGTGCTGTTGACCAACGCCGGCGTGCGCAACGACGGCTTCCGCGCGCTGATCGCGCAGTCGGGGATGAGCGAGCCGGCGTTCCTGATGTTCTTCTTCGCCGCGTTCGCCTTCGTCGCCGCGGCCGCGTTCGCGTTGTACGCGCGGCGCTATCCGATGCAGGACAACTACCGCGTCGCCACCTGACGGAGCCGCCCATGCGACAGCCCATCGTCACCTACCTGCTGGTCGCGGCCACCGTGTTCGTGTCGTGGCGCGCGTTCGGCGACCGCAAGCTGCTGGAGCGGCTGATCCTGTGGCCGCCGGCGATCGCCCGTCACCGCCAGTACGACCGCCTGGTGACCCACGGCTTCATCCATGCCGATGGCCAGCACCTGCTGTTCAACATGATCACGCTGTTCTTCTTCGGGCGCGCGATCGAGCCGGTGTTCGTGGGGCGGATCGGGCACCTGGGCTTCGTGCTGTTCTACCTGTCGGCGATCGTGGTGGCGATCATGCCGACCTACTTCCGCCACCAGGGCGACGCCGGCTATCGCAGCCTGGGCGCGTCGGGCGCGGTGTCGGCGGTGCTCTTCAGCTACATCCTGTTCGCGCCCTGGAGCCTGATCCTGGTGTTCGTCCTGCCGGTGCCGGCGATCGTGTACGCGGTGCTGTACATCGGCTATTCGATCTGGATGGACCGGCGCGGGGGCGATAATGTCAACCACAGCGCGCACCTGTGGGGCGCGGCCTACGGCGTGCTGTTCACGGTGATGATGGAGCCGCGCGTGGCCACCACCTTCCTGGCCAGGCTGTTGAGTCCGTCGTTCTGAGGTCCGCCGCCGGCGACGGGGCGGGCCCTCGCCCGCGTGGCGGCGGGACGGATGCGCGGGCGCGCCGCGGGGGCGCGCCCGGGGTGGCCGCTCAGTTGGCGGTGGTGCGGACGACGCCGTGGGCGTCGTGGTCCTCGTCGTTGACCTGGTAGGTCCGTTCCAGCCCGCTGTAGACCAGCGAATCGAGCTGGCTGAACTCGAGGCTGTCGACGTCGCCGGCGCGGACCAGTTCGAACAGGCGGGCGATGGCCTCGTGCTGGGCCTGAGGATCGATCATGGTGTCCCCCTCCGGGATGGGTGTTGCCGTCGACGGAACCGAAGCAGGTTCCATGCCAGCCGGAAACGTGACGAAGCTCAAGAATCTTCGGACGCCCAGCGTCACCCGCCGGCGGGAAACGGCCCCTGTTGACGGCGCGCGGGGACCCGGTGCCACAGAATGCGGGTCGGGCACGGCGTCCGGAGGCGCTCATGGAACCGATCCGCATCGAACACCTGGCAGGCCACCGTTTCGAGGCGGCGTTGCCGGGCGGCCGCGCCGAGCTGGAGTACAGGATGTCCGGCGGGCGCATGGTCATCCTCCACACCGGCGTCCCCGAGGCGCTGCGCGGCCAGGGGGTGGCCGGCCGGCTGGTCGAGGCGGCGCTGGAGCACGCGCGTGCGCACGGCCTGCGCGTGGAGCCGCGCTGCGCGTACGCCGCCGGATGGATCCGGCGACATCCGGAGTACGCGGCGCTGGTGGTGGGCGCGCCGGACCCGTCCTGAGCGCGCCGCCCCGGTGTGCGGTCCCGGGTGCGCTGCCAGGGGCGCCGCGCGGACCGGCTGCCGCACTGCAGCATCCGTGCCGGGAAAGCCCCCTGGCAGGGGGCGGGCCGCCACGCGTACGCGGGCCATTCACACTTGGACCTGAAAGTGCGCTATCGTGCGCGCACTGTTCAAGGCCGGGATCACGGTACATCGTGACTCCGATGCGGTAGATCACAGAGGCAAAGCCGCCCCCCGGGCGGCCGCTCCAGGCGATCCGCTCCATCGTTCGCGTTACCCCTTGCTGGACACAGTCCAGGGCTCCCAGAGGGAACCTGGTATCCACCCACTGTTCGTATCAAGGAGTAACAACATGTCCGAACGTCAGACCGGAACCGTCAAGTGGTTCAACGACGCCAAGGGCTTCGGCTTCATCACCCCGGAGAACGGCCAGGACCTCTTCGTCCACTTCCGCTCGATCCAGGGCACGGGCTTCAAGTCGCTGCAGGAAGGCCAGAAGGTGTCCTTCAAGGTCGTGCAGGGCCAGAAGGGCCTGCAGGCCGACGAAGTGCAGGCGCTCTGAGCGACCCAGCCTTCAAGCCAGTTTGAAGAAAGCCCCGGGTGAGAGCCCGGGGCTTTTTCTTGCCTGCATTCCGGGCCTGCCGGCCGCCGTTGGCGCCGGTGCGGCGTCTTGACCTCGCGTGCACCGGGGGCTTGTTACAAAAACGTTAGATGCGCGTATGCTTGCGTGCCTTCCGAGGCTTCGACACGGGGAACGCGGGAACATGGACCGGCTTGATCGTGCGGTTGCACTGCTGCTGCTGGTGGCCCTGGCAGGATGCCGGGACGAGGCCCCGCCGCCCCCCGCCGCTCCGGCGCCTCCCCCGATGGTGCAGGCACCCACGGTCCCGGCTCCGCGCGAGCCGGTGGTGCTCGAGGACGTGGTCGAGACCGACCCGCGCTACATCATCGGCATCAGCTATCCGCCCGAGGTCAATCGTTACCCGGGACTGGCGGCCGAACTCAGGGACTATTCCGAGGCCGCGCGGCAGGACCTGTTGGATGCGGTCGCGGCCATGGGCGACGAGCCGGGGGGCCTGCTGTACGACCTCGCCCTCGAATACAAGGTGGTGGCCGACACCCCGGAGATCTTCGCGGTCGCCGCCGATGGCAGCACGTTCACCGGCGGGGCCCACGGGGCGCCGCTGATCGCCCGCTTCGTGTGGCTGCCGCGCGAGGACCGCCTGCTCACCGCGGATGCGCTGGTCCCCGACCCCGCGGCCTGGGACCGCATCGCCGCCTACGCGCGCGAACAGCTGCACGCGGCGCTGTCGCAGCGGGTGGACGCCGACGAGCTCGAGCCCGTCGAGCGCATGCGCGTGGTGCGGGCGGCCGGCCGGATGATCGACGAGGGCACGGCGCCGGAAGCCGACAGCTTCTCCGAGTTCGAGCCCGTGCTCGATGGTCAGGGGCGGGTCTCGGCGCTGCGCTTCGTGTTCCCGCCCTACCAGGTGGGCCCGTACTCGGACGGCGTCCAGGTGGTGGAGGTGCCGGCCCGGGTGCTGCTGCCGCACGTGGCCGCCGAGTACCGCCGGCTGTTCGCCGACCCCGGGGCGGCACAGTAGACTGGTCCGCGCAGGTGCCGGCGCCGCTTGGCCGGCACAAGGGGCGGACGCATGGGCCAGGACCGGTTCCGGACACGACTGCAATCGCTGCTCGCCGACGCCGGCGTGCGCCTGGACGGCGACCGGCCGTGGGACATGCGCATCCTCGATCCGGGGGTGCCGGCGCGCCTGCTGGCCGGCGGCTCGCTCGCGCTCGGCGAGACCTACATGGATGGCGGCTGGGAAGCCGGGTCGCTGGATGCTTTCCTGCAGCGCCTGCTGGAGGCGGGCCTCGACCGCCGCGTGGTCCGCTTGGCCGACGTGCGCCTGGCCCTGCTGGCGCGGCTGGTGAACCTGCAGGCCGGGCGCCGCAGCCTGGCCGTGGGCGAGCGCCATTACGACCTGGGCAACGACCTGTACGCGGCCATGCTCGGCCGGCGCCTGGTCTACAGCTGCGGCTACTGGCGCGAAGCCGCCGACCTGGACGCGGCACAGGAGGCCAAGCTCGACCTGTGCTGCCGGAAACTGGGCCTGCGCGAGGGCATGCGCCTGCTCGACATCGGCTGCGGCTGGGGCGAGATGCTGCGCTTCGCGGCCGAACGCTACGGCGTTTCGGGCGTCGGCGTGACCATCTCGCGCGAGCAGGCCGCGCATGCACGCGAACTGTGCGCCGGGCTGCCGGTGGAGATCCGGGTGCAGGACTACCGCGGGCTTGACGAACGCTTCGACCGGATCGTCTCGATCGGCATGTTCGAGCACGTGGGCGTGCGCAACTACGCCACCTACTTCGACGTGGCCAGGCGCTGCCTGGCGCCCGATGGGCTGTTCCTGCTGCACACCATCGGCGCCAATACCAGCCGCACCCACACCGACCCCTGGATCGCCAAGTACATCTTCCCCAACTCGATGCTGCCCTCGGCCGCGCAGATCACCAGGGCGCTGGAAGGTCGCTTCGTGATCGAGGACTGGCACAACTTCGGCGCCGACTACGACCGCACCCTGCAGGCCTGGCGCGACAACATCGAGCAGGCGTGGCCGCGGCTGCCGGCGCGCTATGACGAGCGCTTCCGGCGGATGTGGCGCTACTACCTGGCCGGGTCGATGGCCTGCTTCCGTGCGCGGCTGATCCAGCTGTGGCAGATCGTCCTCTCGCCCGGCGGGGTGCCGGGGGGCTACGTCGCGCCACGCTGATCAGCGCGGCGCGACGGTGTCGGGGTAACGCGCGAGCAGGGCGCGGAGCACTCCGTTGGTCCAGCCGAAGCCGTCCTGCAGCGGGTATTCGCCGCCGCCGGCCTCGGCTTCGCCGGTCACGTCGTATTTCTCGACCAGCTTGCGCTGGCGCGCGAACAGCTCGAGGTTGTGCCGGATCCAGCGGGTGGCGACCTCGCGCGCGAGGTCATGCTCGCCGTAGCGCTCCAGGCCGCGGATCGCCAGCCACTGCAGCGGCGCCCAGCCATTGGGCAGGTCCCACTGCTCGCCGCTGCGCACCGTGGTCGTGGCCAGACCGTGGCGCTGCAGCAGGCGCTCGCGCAGGACGCGCGCCACCGACCTTGCCTGGGCTTCGTCGGCGATGCCGAAGTACAGCGGATACACCGTGGCCAGCGTCACCTGGCCGGTCGAGGCCATGCCCTCGAACAGGTGGTCGGTGAACACGCCTTCGTTGTCGTCCCAGAGCAGGCGCCGGACCGCCTCGGCGCGCCTGGCCGCACGCGCCTGGTACGCGGCGGACGCGTCGGCGTCGCCCGCTGCCGCGTGCGCCCGCGCCAAGGTCGATTCGAGGGCGTGCAGGAGGCTGTTGAGGTCGGGCGGCAGCAGCTCCACGGTGCGGATCGTGTGCAGGCTGCGGCCATCGGCCAGCCAGCGCGAGCTGAAGTCCCAGCCGCTCTCGGCCCCGGCCCGCAGGTTGCGGTAGACCTCGGGCGCGGGACGCGGGGAGGCCGCGGCGGTGGCCACGTCCATGATGTGGCTCTCGTCGCGCGGGGTGTCGCAGTCGTCCCAGTAGCGGTTGAGCAGGGTGCCGTCGGCCAGGCGCACGACGCGGCGGTGCGCGGCGCCCGGCGCCAGCGACTCGGCGCCGTCCATCCAGAACGCGTACTCGCGCTCGAGCGCGGGCAGGTAGGTGGCCAGGACGCCCGGCCCGTCGTGGTCGGCCAGCAGGACCACCATCGCGGCGAAGAACGGCGGCTGCGAGCGGCTCAGGTAGTAGGTGCGGTTGCCGTTGGGGACGTGGCCGTAGCGCTCGATCATGGCCGCGAAGTTGGCGA
The DNA here is from genome assembly GCF_007859305.1 of Luteimonas wenzhouensis. GTDB lineage: Bacteria > Pseudomonadota > Gammaproteobacteria > Xanthomonadales > Xanthomonadaceae > Luteimonas > Luteimonas wenzhouensis. The sequence continues at coordinate 126,948 of NZ_VOHE01000002.1, read as the reverse complement.
CCATCGAGCGCACCAGGTCGATGCGGCCGCTCTCGAGCAGGCCGAGCATCGTGAAGTAGGAATCCCAGTAGTAGATCTCGTCGTAGCGCCCGCCCGGCACCACGTACGGCGCCGGCAGGGGCAGCAGCGAGCTGCGCGCGTCGCCCGGCGCGGGCTGGCGCTCGAGCTCGCGCCACAGGCGGTCGATGTGCGCGACGACATCGTGCGCCGGATCCGTCCGGTAGTCGCCGCCGGCCGGGCGCGGAAGCTCGAAACGCTCCGCGATGAACGCCTCCAGGTCGAACCCCGGCGCGTCGCGGCGCGCGGCGTACTCCGCCGCGATCGCCGCGGGCGCGGCCCTCGGGATGGCGTCCACCATCGCCTTGGGATCGGGCAGGGCACGCTGGGCGTCCGCGAACAGCGGGCCATAGACCTCGGGAAACCCGGCCACGCAGTGCCGGGCCGCGGCCGGCGCGCAGGCCAGGCCCAGCAGCAGCGCCGCAAGCAGGCGATGGAAGCGGTTCATGCCAAAGCCTCCTCCAGTGCGGTGGCGATGTCCGCGTCGATGCGCAGCCCGGCCAGGTCGTCGGCGCGGGTGCGACCGCGGTTGAGGATCGCGACCGGCAGGCCCAGGTCCACCGCGGCGCGCACGAAGCGCAGGCCGGACCAGACCATCAGCGACGAGCCGGCCACGAGCATCGCATCGGAGCCGTGCAGGGCCCGTCGTGCCTGCTCCACGCGCGTGCGCGGCACGGCCTCGCCGAAGAACACCACGTCGGGCTTGAGCAGGCCGTCGCAGCGGGCGCAGCGCGGTGCACGGAAGCCGGCGACCGCCTCGTCGGCGATGTCCGCGTCGCCATCGGGCGCGGCGCGTGCCATACCGGCATGCCAGCCGGGGTTGGCGGCCTCGATCCGTCCCTGGACCGCCTCGCGCGACGTGCGCTCCCCGCAGCCCAGGCACACCACCGCGTCCAGGCGCCCGTGCAGGTCGAGCACGTCGCGGCTGCCGGCGCGCTGGTGCAGCCCGTCGACGTTCTGGGTCAGCAGCAGGCTCACCCGGCCGCGCCGCTCGAACTCCGCCAGCGCATGGTGGGCGCGGTTCGGCCGCGCGGCCAGGAACCGCGGCCAGCCCACGCTGCTGCGTGCCCAGTAGCGCCGGTAGGCTGCGTCGCTGCCGACCAGCGCTTGCAGAGTGATGGGCGGGGTGCGCTTCCAGTCGCCGTTGGCGTCGCGGTAGTCGGGGATGCCCGACGCCGTGCTGCAGCCGGCACCGGTGAGCACGAACACGCGCTGGTGGCGGCCGAGCCAGTCGCGCAGGGAAGCGGCCGCGGTGGCGACGGAAGGTGCGGCGGGCGCGGGCATGGGGCGATGCTAACCGGCGGCCGCGGGCCGCTCCAGGGGCGATCGCGCCGCGCCTGGTGACGAGACCATGGCGAAGGCGCGGGCTGCCGGCGCCGGAAACGCAAACGCCGCCGGGGTTGCCCGGCGGCGTCGCGTTGCCTCCCCGGCGCGGATGCTCAGTCCGCGGACGGCGCCGCGTCCAGCCCGCGCTTCTTGAGCAGCGGCTCGATCCGCGGTTCGTGGCCGGTGAAGTCCACGAACAGCTGCCTGGCGTCCTTGGCCCCGCCGCGCGAGAGCAGGGTCTCGCGCAGGCGGTCGCCGTTCTCGCGCTTGAGCCCGCCGTTGGCCTTGATCCACTCGACCGTGTTCGCGTCCAGCACCTCCGACCAGATGTAGGCGTAGTAGGCCGCCGCGTAGCCCCCCATGATGTGGCTGAAGTAGGGCGTGCGGTAGCGCGGCGGGACCGGTGCGTAGTCCAGCCCGGCCTGCCTGAGCGCCTGCGCTTCGTACTCCATGACCTGCGCCGCGCCCGGCAGCCGGTCGGCCGGCAGCTGGTGCAGGTACTGGTCGATGATCGTCGCCCCGAGGTACTCGGTGGTGGCGAAGCCCTCGTTGAACGTGGCCGAGGCCATCTTGCGGTCCAGCAACGCCTGCGGCAGCGGCTCTCCGGTCTGGTAGTGCCTGGCGTAGTTGGCCAGGATCTCGGGCCAGTCGGCCCACATCTCGTTGACCTGCGACGGGAACTCCACGAAATCGCGCGGCACGTTCATGAAGAAGTACGGGTACTTCACGTCCGAGAACATGCCGTGCAGCGCATGGCCGAACTCGTGGAACATCGTGGTGACCTCGTCCCAGGTGAGCAGGGTCGGCTCGCCCTCCGGCGGCTTGGGCACGTTCTGGTGGTTGGCGACCACCGGTAGGGTGCCCTCGAGCTCCGACTGGCCCACGTACGAGTTCATCCAGGCGCCGCCGCGCTTGGACGGACGCGCGTACGGGTCGAAGATGAAGATCGCCAGCTGCTTGCCGTCCTTGTCGAACACGTCGTAGGTCCACGTGTCGGGGTGGTACTTCGGCAGGTCGGTGCGCTCCTTGAACGTGATGCCGTACAGCCGGGTCGCGGCGAAGAACACGCCGTTCTCCAGCACGTTGCGCATCTCGAAGTAGGGCTTGAGCTGGTTGTCGTCGAAGTCGTACTCGGCCGCGCGCACCTTCTCGGTGTAGTAGGCCCAGTCCCAGGGTTCGAGCTGGAACGACGGCTCGCCCTTCGCGGCCTGCTCGCGGTCGATCATCGCCTGCAGCGCGGCGCCTTCGCGGCGCGCGTTGGCGACCGCCGCCGGCACCAGGCGGCCGAGCATGTCGTTGACCGCTTCCACCGTGCCCGCGGTTTCGTCGGCGAGCGTGTAGGCGGCCGGGGTGTCGTAGCCCAGCAGGCGCGCGCGCTCGCTGCGCAGCTTCAGCACCTCGGCCACGATACCGGTGTTGTCCCACTGGTTGCCGCGGCTGCCGCGCGCGACCGAGGCTTTGTGCACGCGCTCGCGCAGGGCGCGGTTCTCCAGCTGCGCCAGCGGCGGCTGGCCGGTGGTGTTGAGCAGGGTGATCAGGTACTTGCCCTCGTGCCCGCGGGCCTTGGCGGCGGCCGCTGCGGTGGCGATCTGGGCGTCGGTCAGGCCGGCGAGCTCGGACGCGTCGTCCACCAGCACCGCCGAGTCGTTGACCTCGTCGAGCACGTTGTTCGAGAACCGGGTGGCGAGCGCCGCCAGGCGCGAGTTGATCTCCTTCAGGCGCGCCTTGTCGGCGTCGCCCAGCTCGGCGCCGGCGCGCACGAACTGCTTGTGGTACTCCTCGACCAGGCGCACGCCTTCCTCGTCCAGGCCGAGTTCGTGGCGTCGCTCGTAGACCGCCTTGACCCGCGCGAACAGCTGTGGGTCGAGCATGATCTCGTCGCGGTGCGCGGCGAACTTCGGCGCGTACTCGTTGTTGATCTGCTTGCGGGCGTCGTTGGTGTCGGTGCCGTTGAGGTTGGCGAAGATGCGGCGGGCGTTGGACAGCAGCCGGCCGGACTTCTCCAGCGCCAGGATCGTGTTCTCGAAGGTCGGCGCCGAACGCTGGCCGGCGATCGCCCGGACCTCCTGCAGTTCCTGCGCCATGCCCGCCTCGAACGCCGGCGCGAAATGCTCGTCACGCAGCTTGTCGAACTGGGGGTAACCCAGCGGCAGGGGGCTGTCGACCAGAAGCGGGTTGTCGGACCGGGCCTGGGGGGCGGAGTCGGCGTTCACGGGCGCGGGCTGGGGATCCTGGGCGGAGGCGGGCGCGGATGCGACGGCGGCCAGGGCGACGGCCAGGGCCGCGGCGAGCGGGTGTTTCATCGGTCGATCCTCGGAAACTTGAATGGATCCAAGGGTAGCCCATGGCGGGTGGAGGCCAGGGCATGACGAACGGCACATGGTGTTCCGGCGCCGCGCGGGCGCTAGACTCGGCCCAGGGGCCGGATGTGCCGGCCGTCGCGCCGCAGGCGGCGAGGGGAGGATCCATGGCCCGAGGCACGTTCCCCCGGCTTGGTGCGGGGCTGGCGTTCGCGTTCGCGATCGCGGCGGCGGGCGCCGCCGGGGCGGCGGACGGTCTGCGCTACGTGGTGCTGGTGGAGGGCGGCAAGCGGGCCGGGTACCAGGTGGTGGCCGAGGGCGACGACGGCGTCACGCGCACCGAGTTCGTCTTCAAGGACAACGGCCGCGGGCCGGAGCTGAGGGAGGAATTCAGCCTCAATCCCGACGGGACGTTCCGCCGCTATCGCGTCATCGGCACGTCCACCTTCGGCGCGCCGGTGGACGAGGCCTTTACCCTGGCCGACGGCGTCGCCCGGTGGACCTCGACCTCCGACCGGGGCGAGCAGCGGGTCGAGGCGGGCGCGCAGTACTCCCCGTTGGGCGGAAGCCCGGCGGCGGCATCGGTGTCGTTGGCGGCGCTCGCGGCGCGTCCCGACGGCCGCCTGCCGCTCATTCCCAGCGGCGTTCTCGGCGCGCGCAAGGTGGCCGAAGCCCAGGTCCGCAAGGGCGGCGACCGCCGCAGCGTGCAGCTGCTGGCAATCACCGGCATCGGCTTCGCCCCGAGCTTCGCCTGGGCGACGGACGAGGCCCGGCCGCGCCTGTTCGCCTACATCCATCCCGGCTTCGTGCAGATGATCGAGGAGGGCTGGGAGGCCAACGCCGATGCGCTGGAGGAGGTGCAGAAGCGGGCCGAGTCCGAGGCGCTGGTGGCCATGCACGGCCGGCTGGCGCACCGCCTGCCGGGCACCACCCTGGTCCGCAATGCGCGCGTGTTCGACAGCGAGCACGCGAGGCTGGGCGAAGCGTCCGACGTGCGCCTGCGCGACGGCAGGATCGAGTCGGTGGTCCCGGCGGGCACCGACGCGGACGCCGCCGACCACGTGATCGACGCGGGCGGGCGCGTGCTGCTGCCGGGCCTGTTCGACATGCACGCCCACGTCAGCCGCTGGAGCGGCGGGCTGCAGCTGGCCGCGGGCGTCACCTCGGTGCGCGACATGGGCAACGACAACGGGACCGTGCAGCAGATCATCGCCGAGGCCGCGGACGGCACGTTGCTGATGCCCCGGATCGTGCCCGCCGGCTTCCTCGAGGGCGAGAGCGAGCAGTCCGCGCGCATCGGCTTCGTGGTTGCCGACCTCGACGCGGCGACCAGGGCGGTCGACTGGTACGCCGACCATGGCTACCGGCAACTCAAGGTCTACAACTCGTTCCCGAAGGAGATCCTCGCCGAGACCGTGGCCCGCGCCCACGCCCGGGGCCTGCGGGTGAGCGGGCACGTGCCGGTGTTCCTGCGCGCGCAGGACGCGCTCGACGCCGGCTTCGACGAGCTCAACCACATCAATCAGATCGTGCTGAACTTCCTGGTGAAGCCCGACACCGACACCCGCACCCTGGAGCGCTTCTACCTGCCTGCGCGCGAGGCCGCGGACCTGGACCTCGACTCGAAGCCGGTGCAGGACTTCATCGCCCTGCTGGCCGAAAAGCAGATCGTGATCGATCCGACCCTGGCCACGTTCGAGTTCCTGCACCAGCGCGAAGGCCAGATCACGCCGATCTTCGCCGGGATCGAGGACCATCTGCCGCCCGACGTGCAGCGCAGCCGCCGCGCCGCGGAGATGGACATCCCCGACGACGCCACCGGGGCGCGGTACCGCGCGTCGTTCGAGCGCATGGTCGAATTCGTGGGCCGCGCCTGGCGCGCCGGCGTGCCGGTCGTCGCCGGCACCGACGAGGTGCCCGGGTTTACCCTGCACCACGAGCTGGCCCTGTACGTGCGCGCCGGCCTGAGCCCGGCCCAGGCGCTGCAGGTGGCGACCTGGAACGGAGCCAGGTACTCGGGCGTGCTCGACACCCTCGGCAGCATCACGCCCGGCAAGGTCGCCGACCTGGTGCTGGTGGACGGCGATCCCACCGTCGACATCGGCGACATCCGCAAGGTCGCCACGGTGATCCGGGGCGACGTCGCCTACTACCCGGCGGAGATCCACGCCGAGCTCGGCGTGCGGCCGTTCGCCCGGCCGTTGCGCGCAGTGCCAGGGGCGGTGCGGTGACGAGCGCATTCGAGTTCACCGCCACCGGCATCGACGGCCGTCCGCGGCCGCTGTCGGAGTTCGCCGGCAAGGTACTGCTGGTGGTCAACGTCGCCTCGAAGTGCGGATTCACGCCGCAGTACGCCGGCCTGCAGCGGCTGTGGACCGATTATCGCGAGCGCGGCCTGGTGGTGCTGGGCTTCCCTTGCGATCAGTTCGGCCACCAGGAACCGGACGACGAGGAGCAGATCCGGGCGTTCTGCACGCTCGACTACGGGGTCGATTTCCCGATGTTCGCCAAGGTCGAGGTGAACGGCCCCGATGCGCACCCGCTCTGGGCCTGGCTCAGGCGCGAGAAGGGCGGCCTGCTGGGGATCGATGCGATCAAGTGGAACTTCACCAAGTTCCTGGTTGGCCGCGACGGCCGGGTACGGTCGCGGCACGCGCCAACGGTGGCGCCCGACGCGCTGCGCGGGCCGATCGAGGCCGCGCTGGGAGCTCCGCCGCAGGCGGCCGGAAGCGGCCGCGACGCGGTCAGTTGACGATGGTCACCGGCACCGGCGTGCCGGCCAGGACCTTCTGCGACACCGAACCCAGCAGCACGCCCTTGATGCCGCCGGCGCCGCGCGAGCCCATCACGATCACGTCGGCCTTCTTCGCGGCTGCCGCCTCGAGGATGCTGGCGGCCACGTCGCCCACCAGTTCGATGAATTCGGCCTTGACCTTGCGCCGCGCGAGCAGCTTCCTGGCCGGGCCGAGCATGCGCTCGAAGTTCTCGGCGTGGTGGGCCGCCGCGGCCTCGGCGCCCATCTTGCGCTCGGCGCCCGGGAACAGCGAATCGTCGACCGCCACCACCAGCAGCTTGCCGCTGCGGAATGCCTTGCACAGGGCCAGCGCGTGCCGGAGCGCGCGGGTGCTGGCGTCGCTGCCGTCGACCGGGACCAGGATCTTCATCGCTTGCATCCTCCTCGTGGATCCGGATTCTACGCCGGGCGGGTGCGTGGCGGGGCGCCGGCTCACTTCTCGACGAACGCGCGCTCGAACACGTAGTCGCCCGGCGTGCCGATGCGCGGCGCGGCGTTGAAGCCGCGGCGGTCGAGGATCGCGCGGAAGTCGGCCAGCATCTGCGGGCTGCCGCAGATCATCGCGCGGTCGCGTGCCGGATCGAGCGGGTCCAGGCCGAGGTCGGCGGCCATGCGGCCGCTGTCGAGCAGTTCGGTCAGGCGACCGCGCTGGTCGCGGCCCTGCCACTGGAACGGCTCGCGCGTCACCGCCGGGTAGTACAGCAGCTGGCGCGAGATCTGCTCGCCCAGGAACTCGTGCCGCGGCAGTTCGTTGAGGATGTAGTCGCGGTAGGCCAGGTCGGCCGCGCCGCGCACGCCATGGGCGAGGACCACGCGCTCGAAGCGCTCGTACGTCTCCGGGTCCTTGATGATCGACAGCCACGGCGCCAGACCGGTGCCGGTGCCCAGCAGGTACAGGTTGCGGCCCGGGTGCAGGTCGTGGATCAGCAGGGTGCCGGTCGGCTTGCGTCCGATCAGCAGGGTGTCGCCGGGGCGCACGTGCTGCAGGCGCGAGGTCAACGGGCCGTCGGGCACCTTGATGCTGAAGAACTCCAGCTGCTCCTCCCAGTTCGCGCTGGCGATCGAGTACGCCCGCATCAGCGGCCGGCCGTCCACCTCCAGCCCGATCATCACGAACTGGCCGTTCTCGAACCGGAAGCCGTCGTCGCGGGTGGTGGTGAAACTGAAGTAGCTGTCGGTCCAGTGGCGGACGTCCAGCACCGTCTCGGTGCCGAAGGCGGAGGACATGGGGAGGGGTCTGGTGGGGTTACAACCGGATATTGTATCCGGCGCGCGCCGGCGGCCGGCGCGGGGCCGCGTGGGCATCTTGTCCACGCCGCCGATGGCAGGCTGTGTCCATGGACAGGCTCTGGACGATCGGCCATTCCACCCGCACGCTCGGGGAGTTCGTGGGCATGCTGCGCGAGGCGGGGATCGCCTGCGTGGCCGACGTGCGGCGCTTCCCCGGCTCGCGCCGGCACCCGCAGTTCGGGGCCGAAGCGCTGGCCGCGGGCCTGGCCGGAGCGGGGATCGGCTACGTACACATGCCCGGGCTGGGCGGGCGGCGCCGGCCGCGCCCGGATTCGCCACACACCGCCTGGCGCAACGCCGGCTTCCGCGGCTATGCCGACTACATGGACACCCCGGCCTACGCCGCCGCGCGCGAACGCCTGTTCGCGCTGGCGCGGCAGGCGGCCACGGCGGTGATGTGCGCGGAGGCGACGTGGTGGACCTGCCACCGGGGCCTGATCGCCGACGACGCCAGGGCCCGCGGCTGGACGGTGGTTCACCTGCTGGCGCCGGGCGACATGCGCGAGCACCCGTGGACGTCGGCGGCACGGCTGGTCGACGGACGCCTCGACTACGGCGCGCCGGAGGATGCGCAGGGGCAGCTGCCCCTCTGAGGTGGCCTGCGTGGTCGCAAGGATGGGTCCGGATGGCGGCTGGCGCCGCCTGCAGGGCGGCCCGTGCCGGGGCTCAGCGGTAGCCCGCGGCCTGCAGCTCGAACAGCTCGGCGTAACGCCCGCCCTGGGCCATCAGCTCCTCGTGGGTGCCGCTGGCCTCGACCCGGCCGTCGGCCAGCACCAGGATCCGGTCGGCCATGCGCACGCTGGAGAACCGATGCGAGATCAGCACCGCGGTGCGGTCGTCGGACAGCTCCTTGAAGCGCCGGAACACCTCGTATTCACTGCGCGCGTCGAGCGCCGCGGTGGGTTCGTCGAGGATCATCACCTGCGCGTCGCGCATGTAGGCGCGGGCGATCGCGATCTTCTGCCATTGCCCGCCGGACAGGTCCACGCCGGTCTTGAAGCGCCGCCCGATCAGCTGGTCGTAGCGGTCGGGCAGGGCCTCCACCACCTCGTCGGCCATCGCCCGGCGCGCGGCTTCCTCGATCCGCGCGCGGTCGTCCATGCGGTCGATCTGGCCGACGCCGATGTTCTCGGCCGCGGTCAGGTGGTAGCGCACGAAGTCCTGGAAGATCACCCCGATGTTGGCGCGCAGCTCGTCCAGGTCGTACTCGCGCAGGTCGTGGCCGTCGAGCAGGATCCGGCCCTCGTCCGGGTCGTAGAGCCGTGCCAGCAGTTTCACCAGCGTGGTCTTGCCCGCGCCGTTCTCGCCGACCAGGGCCAGCACCTCGCCCGCGCGCAGCTCGAAGTCCAGGTGCCGTACCGCCCAGCGCTCGGCGCCGGGGTAGCGGAAGCCCACGTCCTCGAATACGAAGCCCTGGCGGATCGGTTTCGGGAACGGGCGCGGGTCCGCCGGCGAGGTGATCTCCGGCTCGACCTCGAAGAACGAGAACAGGTCGTCCAGGTACAGCGCCTGGCTGGCGACCTGGGAGAATCCGATCAGCAGGCCCTCGAGCAGCTGGCGCAGGCGGCGGAAGCTGCCGGCCAGGAAGGTCAGGTCGCCGATGGTGAAGTCGCCGCGCACCGTGCGCCAGGCGATGTAGGCATAGGCCACGTAGTAGCCCAGCGTGCCGAGCGCGGCCAGCAGGGTGCCCCAGAACGCGCGCCGGCGCGCGAGCGCACGGTTGGCCAGGTAGAACTTCTGCGCCAGCGTCCGGTAGCGGTCCACCAGGAAGCGGTGCAGGTTGAAGATCTTCACTTCCTTGGCGGTCTCGACGCTGGCGCCGGTCTGGCGCACGTACTCGAGCTGGCGCCGTTCCGGCGTCCACTGGAAGTTGAGCGAGTAGCCCAGGGCGCTGAAGTGGGCCTCGCCGAGGAACGCCGGGACCAGCGCGATCGCCAGCAGCACCATCAGCCACGGCGCGTACACCAGCAGGCCGATGGCGAAGCTCACGACGGTGATCGCGTCCTGCACCTGCCCGAACAGCTGGCCCATCAGGTTCATCCGGCCCATGGTCTGGCGCCGGGCGCGGTCGAGCTTGTCCTGCAGCTCCGGGTCTTCGAAGTCCTCGAGGTCCAGGGTCGCGGCGTGCTCCATCAGGCGCACGCTGGTGGCATTGGTGAACAGTTCCGAGAGCAGCGAGTCGGCGTAGTTCACCAGCCGGCCGAGCAGGTCGGAGAGGATCGCCACCCCGAACTCGATCGCCAGCAGCCATGCCAGGTGGTCGAGCTGGCCGCTGCGCCAGGCCTCGCCGATGGAGTCGAACGAGAGGCCCAGCCCGACCAGCCGGATCGCCTCGTCGATGATCAGCTTGCCGATGTACAGCGTGAGCACCGGCATGAACGCGCGCACCAGGCGCAGGCCCATGCTGGCCATCGTCAGCCACGGGCTGGTCGCCCAGATCTGGCGCAGGAACGGTGGCAGGTTGCGCATCGCGTCGAAGCGCTCGCGCAGGCTGGGTCGGCTCGCCGAACGGGCGGGCTTGGGGGCGGCGTCGGCGCTGTGGCTCATGCCCGCATTGTGCATGGGGCGGCGCAGGGTGTCGTCAACGCCAGGGGCGTGGGGCTCCGCGGACGTGGTCCGCAGGCCGCAACCGGTTGATCAGGCCGGGCCGCGACGGCGGCCGTGTCCTGCAAGAGCGGCTTCTGCCGGGACCGTGCCAGCACGGCAACCGCCGAGCCCGTCGTGGCTGAAGCCGCTCCCGCGGGTGGCATCGGGGGCGGCGATGCTGGGTCAGAGCACTTCGGAGGCGTAATCGGCCAACCGCGAACGCTCGCCGCGGCGCAGGGTCACGTGGGCGCTGTGGGCCCAGTTCTTGAAGCGGTCCACGGCGTAGGTCAGGCCCGAAGTCGTCTCGGTGAGGTAGGGCGTGTCGATCTGCTCGACGTTGCCCAGGCACACGATCTTGGTGCCGGGTCCGGCGCGGGTGATCAGGGTCTTCATCTGCTTGGGGGTGAGGTTCTGCGCCTCGTCCAGGATCAGCCAGCGGTTGAGGAAGGTGCGTCCGCGCATGAAGTTGAGCGAGCGGATCTTGATCCGCGAGGCGAGCAGGTCGTTGGTGGCCGCGCGGCCCCAGCTGCCGCCTTCCTGGTCGCGGGTGAGCACCTCGAGGTTGTCGGTGAGCGCGCCCATCCACGGCGTCATCTTCTCTTCCTCGGTGCCGGGCAGGAAGCCGATGTCCTCGCCGACGCTGACCGTCGCGCGGGTCATGATGATCTCGCGGTAGCGCTGCTGGTCCATGGTCTGGGCCAGGCCGGCGGCGAGCGCGAGCAGGGTCTTGCCGGTGCCGGCGGTGCCGAGCAGAGTGACGAAGTCGATCTCCGGGTCCATCAGCGCGTTGAGCGCGAAGTTCTGCTCGCGGTTGCGCGCGCTGATGCCCCACACCGCGTGCTGGCTGCCGCGGAAGTCGTCGACGATCTGCAGCACCGCCTTGCCGTCCTCGACCCGGTCCACGCGGAACTCGGACTGGTCGTCGCCCGGCAGGTACAGGTACTGGTTCGGGTACCAGTCGCAGTCCTGGGCCGTGGCCACCTCGTAGTAGGTGCGACCGCGGTCGGTCCACGAGCGCAGGTCCTTGCCGTGGCGGGTCCAGAAGTCCTCCGGCAGCGGCGTGGCGCCGGTGTAGAGCAGGCTGAAGTCGTCGAGCGCGCGGTCGTTCTCGTAGTCCTCGCTGACGATGCCGGCGATGGCCGCCTTGATCCGCAGGTTGATGTCCTTGGAGACGAACACCACCGGGTACTCGGGTTCGTCGCGACGCAGCTGCAGGATCGCGCCGAGGATCCGGTTGTCCGGCGCCACCGCGCCGAACGACGTCTTGTCCTCGGCCGGCATCGTGGTCTGGAAGCGCAGCTTGCCGATGCTGGCCGCGCCGCGCAGCTGCAGCGAGCGCGGGCGCTCGAGCACCAGGCCTGTGGCGATCCTGTCGGCGCCCTGCGACTCGATCAGCTCGTTGATGAAGCGGCTGACCTGGCGCGCGTTGCGCGCCGCCTCCGACATTCCCTTCTTGCCGTTGTCCAGCTCCTCGATGACCTGCATCGGCAGGAACACGTCGTGCTCCTCGAACCGGAACAGGGCGGTCGGATCGTGCATGAGGACGTTGGTGTCCAGCACGTACACGCGCTTGCCTTGGGTCATCATCGGGCGGATCGCCTCCGATTGGCGGTGGAGCGGGGACGGCCGCGCGCCGCCGCGGCCTGCGGGGCAGGGCGGCGGGGCGTGGCGGGATGCGGGAGGCTCACGTGTTGCGTGCGGCCTTCAGCGCGTCGAGCACGGCCTGCGCGTGGCCGGGGACCCTGACCCCGCGCCATTCGGCGGTCAGGCGGTGGGAAGGGTCGATGAGGAAGGTGCTGCGGACCACGCCCAGCACCTTGCGGCCGTACATGTTCTTCTCGTGGATCACGTCGAACGCGCGGCACAGTGTCTCGTCCGGGTCGCTTACCAGCGGGAAGCGGAAGCCCTGCTTGGCGCGGAAGTTGTCGTGCGACTTCACCGAATCGCGCGAGGCGCCGAGCACCGCCGCGCCGAGCTGCTCGAACTCGGGCAGCAGCGCGTTGAAATCCTGCCCTTGGGTGGTGCAACCCGGGGTTGAATCCCTGGGGTAGAAGTACAGCACCAGCCACCTGCCGGCGTAGTCGGCGAGGGTGGTGGTGGCGCCGCCCGAAAGCGCGAGCGGCATCGAGAGGGTGGACTTGGGGAGGATCTTGCCGACGGCGGTCATGCTGCTGTGGGTCGCTCCGGGGTCGTGGAGTCCTGGGCGGGACCTCAGAACTTCATCGGGTCCATGATCGCGTCGAGGTTGAGGTGGTCGCAGAACTCGAGGAAATCGTCGCGCAGCGCGGCGATGTGCATGTTCGCCGGCACCCCGATGGTCACCTGGGCCGAGAACATGTCCGCGCCGGTCTGCATCGCGCGGTAGCGCGAGCAGTGCAGGCTCTCGATGGTGATGCCCTGGCGGTCGAAGAAATCGGCCAGCTGGAACAGGATCCCGGGCTTGTCGGCCGCCACCACCTCGACGATGTAGGGTAGCAGGTTCGACTGCACCGGCTTGGGGCCGGTGCGGTACCAGACCAGCTTGAGGTCCTCCTCGCGCTCAAGCCGCGCGAGCATCGCCTCGAGCTTGGCCACGGCATCCCACGAGCCGGTGGCGAGCGCGGTCACGGACACGTCGCGGCCGACCGTGGACAGCCGTGTGTCGACGAGGTTGCAGCCACTGTCGGCGATGCGCCTGGACACGGCCAGCAGCGGCGAGGCCGGGTGCGTCGTGTAGGCGTTGATCAGCAGGTAGTTCTCGTTCGGCGAAGGCCGGGATGCGTTGTCTGGGTCGGTCAAGGCGGCGTCCGCGACGGGCGGGATCTGGCGTGGAATGCGGTGTGAACGGCGGCCCAGCCGGGGGCCGGGGCCGGGGCCAGCATACTTGCCCGTGCTTCCGGGCCGCAAGTAACATGCCCTCGCCCGATCCCCATAGTCCCGCGCCTTGCGCGCGGCCACCGCACGAGACTCTCCCACTTGCGACTTTCCGGCAGCATCACCGCGCTGGCGACGCCGTTCACGTTGGCGGGCGAACTCGATCTGGACGCCTGGCGACGCCTGCTGCTCGCGCAGTTGTCCGGCGGCACGGGGGCGCTGGTGGTGGCCGGCTCCACGGGCGAGGCGGCTTCGCTGCGCGATGCCGAGTACGAAGCGCTGCTGCGCACCGCGGTGGAGGTGGCCGGCGGGCGCGTTCCGGTGCTGGCCGGCACCGGCCACACCGCGACCGCGCGCACGATCGAGGCCACGCGCCGCGCCGCCGCGCTGGGCGCGGACGCCGCCCTGGTGGTCACGCCGCCGTACGCGCGTCCCACCCAGTCCGGGCTGCTGGCGCACTTCCGCGCCGTCGCCGACGAGGGCGGGCTGCCGGTGGTCATGTACAACGTGCCGCCGCGCACCGGCTGCGACCTGCAGCCGTCCACGGTCGCCGGCCTGGCTGGCCATCCGCGCATCGCAGGTGTAAAGGAGGCGGTGTCCGACCCGCGCAGGCTGCAGGAGTGGCTGGCGCTGCGCAGCGACGGCTTCGCGGTGCTTTGCGGCGACGATGCCAGTGCCGCCGCGGCCATGCTCGGGGGCGCCGACGGCGTGGTGTCGGTGGTCTCGAACGTGGTGCCCGGCGCGATGCGCCGCCTGTGCGAGCTGGCCCTGGCCGGCCGCCGCGAAGAAGCGCTGGCCTGGGACGCGCGCCTGCAACCGCTGTATGCGTTCGCGTCGGTCGAGCCCAACCCGATCCCGGTCAAGGCGCTGCTGCAGCGGCTGGGCTTCGGCACCGGCCTGCGCCTGCCGCTCACGCCCCTGTCCGACGCCCACCACGCCGCCGCCGCGCGGATGGCCGCCGCGGCCGAAGCGATCGAACGCAGCCTCCGCGATCCGCTCGCGGCCTGACCTTTTTCCCGCAGGAGACACCCGATGCGTCATTCCCGTTCCCTGATCCGCCTGCTCGCGGTGGCGCTGGTCGCCGCCGCCGTGCTGGGCGCCAGCGGCTGCAAGTGGTTCCGCAAGGGCAGCGACCTGTACGCGGGGCCGCCGGAGACCCGGCCGCTGGAAGTCCCGCCCGACCTGGACCGCCCCGACACTTCCGGCGCCATGCTCGTGCCGGAAACCGGCAGCGTGACCCGTTCGTCGATGGCCGCCCCGGCCACCCCGCAACCCAACGGCTTCGCCGTGGCCGGCGACCTGGACTCGGTGTTCACCCGCGTGGGCGAGGTGCTGGCGGCCACGCCGGGCCTGACGATCGTCAACCGCGCCCAGCTGCTGGGCACCTACGACGTCGACTACCAGGACGCCAAGTTCCTGGTGCGGGTCACCCGTACCGACAACGGCGCCTACGTGGCGGCGGTCGATCCGCGCGGACTGCCGGCGGCCGGCGAGCCGCCGCAGCGGCTGATCGAGGCCCTGCGCGCCGCGCTGGCGCCCTGATCCGGGGGCCGGACCAGGCCCCGCGCCGCGGGATCCTCCCGTCGCCAGGGCGCCCCGCGTCTGGGCCTGGCCTGGTCCGCGGCCCGGCCGCGGCGTGAGTGGCGCGTCTGGCTGGGGTTCATCCGGCCGCGGCCGGCAACGGCACGGTGGTGCTGCGCGGCGGGCACGCCGTGCCGATCAGCAAGCGCTGCCGCGCGCAACCCGAAGGCGGGTGCGCGCCGCGCCGCATCGACGCCTGGCGTCCCCCGGCCGCCGCCACCGGTTCCCGACGGTCGTCCCGTCCGGCGGCCGTTCTCGTCATCGCGCTTGGACCGCGCCGGGACGCGACCCTCGCAGCGCTGGGTGAGACCGCCGACGAATGGATCGGCCACGGGCTGGTGGCGGTGCTGCCGCTGCGCCTGGCCGGGGACGTCCAAGCCCCCCTCGTCGATCGCGACGCCACCCTGGCCCGGATGCTGGGCCGGCGACGCTGGGCGGACCCTTCGGGGTCAGCGCTCGAGCAGCTTGAGCTTGTCCGGCTTGCCTTCCCACTCCTTGGCGTCGGGCGGTGGGTCCTTGCGCGCGGTGATCACCGGCCATTCCTTCGACAGCTCGGCGTTGAGCGCCACGAAGTGCTCCTGCCCGGCGGGCACGTCGTCCTCGGGGTAGATCGCGTTGATCGGGCACTCGGGTTCGCACAGGGTGCAATCGATGCACTCGTCCGGATCGATCACCAGGAAGTTCGGGCCCTCGTGGAAACAGTCGACCGGGCACACCTCGACGCAGTCGGTGTACTTGCACTTGATGCAGTTTTCGGTGACGACGAAGGGCATTTCGCGAAGGTTCCGTGGAGCCGGGGGAGCCTCGGGATTCTAGAACAGCCGCGCGCCGGGCGCTGCGAAGCATTCGCATCCGCGCGCGCCGCGCGGCCAAAAGGAAGGCCCGCTTGCGCGGGCCTGCTGGAAGATGGCGCTCCCTACGGGACTCGAACCCGTGTTTTAGCCTTGAGAGGGCTACGTCCTAGACCGCTAGACGAAGGGAGCGTGGTGGCCGCGCGCGGGCGGGCGGACCGCATGGGCGACCGGTGCCGGGCGCCCGGCGGATGGCCGGTGGCCCTGCGCGGCTTGCTAGTATAGCAGCCTTGCGGCCGCCGGATAGCGGTGCCGAACGGAATTTCCCTGGCCTGATGCCGACCCACAACCCGCCCGACACGAGCGCGCTGCGGATCATCCCGCGCGACCAGCACCCGATTTCGCGCCGGGCGATCAGTCCCAACGCCCTGCGCGTCCTCTACCGGCTGCACGAGGCGGGTCATCGTGCCTGCCTGGTCGGCGGCGCGGTGCGCGACCTGCTGGTTGGACTGTCGCCCAAGGACTTCGACGTGGCCACCGACGCCACTCCCGAGCAGGTCAAGCAGCTGTTCCGCAACTGCCGCCTGATCGGCCGCCGCTTCCGCCTGGCGCACGTGGTGTTCGGCCGCGAGATCATCGAGGTCGCGACCTTCCGCGCCAATGTCGACGACGGCAGCGGCGACCGCCAGGTGGTCGACGGCGGCCGCCTGCTGCGCGACAACGTCTACGGCACCATCGAGGACGACGCGGTCCGCCGCGACTTCACCGCCAACGCGCTGTATTACGACATCGCCGACTTCTCGGTACGCGACTACGTCGGCGGCTTCGAAGACGTCAACAATCGCGTGCTGCGGTTGATCGGCGACCCCGAGGCGCGCTATCGCGAGGATCCGGTGCGGATGCTGCGCGCGGTCCGGCTGTCGGCCAAGCTCGGTTTCAGGATCGACCCGGGCACCGCGCAGCCGCTGCCGCGGCTGGCCCCGCTGTTGGCCGAGGCGGCGCCGGCGCGGCTGTTCGAGGAGTGCCTGAAGATGTTCCTCGCCGGCCACGCGGAGCAGAGCTTCGAGGGGCTCGACCGCCATGGCCTGCTGCCGGTCCTGTTCCCCGAGACCGCCGCGGCGTTGGCGGCCAACCGCAGCGGGGCGCTGCGGCGGATGCTGCTCGAGGGCCTGCGCAGCACCGACCAGCGGGTGGCGCGCGAGGAGCCGGTGTCGCCGGCGTTCCTGTTCGCGGTGCTCCTGTGGCCGGCCTATTGCCGCACCCTGATGGCCCTGCAGGCGCAGGGCCTGCACGCGGCCGAGGCCGAGCGCCGCGCCGCCGACCGGGTCACCCTGCACCAGCTTGAACGGGTGGCGCTGCCGCGGCGGTTCTCGCTGCCGATGCAGGAGATCTGGCTGATGCAGGCGCGCTTCTCCCAGCGCCAGCGCAAGCGGGTGTTGCGCACGCTCGCGCATCCGCGCTTCCGCGCGGCCTTCGACTTCCTGGTCCTGCGCCGGGCCGCCTCGCCCGCGCACGAGGAGGACATCGCGTTCTGGCAGGAGGCGCAGCGCGATCCGGACGCGGCGATCGCCACGCGGCCGGACGACGGTTCGGTGGAGGAGGGGGGCGCGCCGCGCAAGCGCCGTCGCCGCCGCCGCCGCAGCCACGCCGCCGGGGAATGAACCGGACGCAGGCCTGCGTCGGCCTTGGCGGCAACCTCGGCGAGGTGGCGCGCACGCTGGCCGCTGCCCTCGAGGCGCTGGACGGGCTGGCCGACACCCGGCTGCTGCGCGCCTCGCGGCTGTACCGCACGCCCGCCTGGGGCCACGCCGCGCAGCCGGACTTCCTCAATGCCGCGGCCGTGGTCGAGACCTCGCTGCCGGCGCGCGCCCTGCTCGATGCGCTGCTTGCGATCGAGCGGCGTTTCGGCCGCGCGCGCGGCGACGGCCCGCGCTGGGGCCCGCGCACCCTGGACCTGGACCTGTTGCTGTACGGGGAGTCGGTGATCGACGCCCCCGGGCTGCAGGTGCCGCACCCCCACCTGCACGAACGCGCCTTCGCCCTGGTGCCGCTGGCGGAGGTCGCGCCCGGGGCGCGCATCCCCGGCCACGGCACCGTGGCCGCCGCCCTGTCGAAGTTGGATGCCACCGGCATCGAAGCGATACCCTAGCGCCATGACACAGCCCGCCCCCCCAGAGAAGCCCGTCACCGTCCCGCAACTGGCCGAGGCCAAGGAGGCCGGCCGCAAGCTGGCGATGCTGACCGCGTATGACGCCGGCTTCGCGCGCGTGTTCGACGCCGCCGGCGTCGACATCGTGCTGGTGGGCGATTCGCTGGGCATGGTGGTGCAGGGCCACGACTCGACCCTGCCGGTGAGCGTGGACGACATGGCCTACCACGTCGCCGCGGTGTCGCGGGGCCTGCGCCGCGCGCTGCTGCTGGCCGACCTGCCGTTCCAGGCCGATGCGACCCCGGAGCGCGCGCTGGACGCGTCCACGCGCCTGCTGCAGGCCGGCGCGGGCATGGTCAAGCTCGAAGGCGCCGGTGCGCACAAGCTGGCCGCGATCCGGTTCCTGTGCGCGCGCGAGATCCCGGTCTGCGCGCACCTGGGCCTGACCCCGCAGTCGGTGCTGCGCTTCGGCGGCTACAAGGTGCAGGGGCGCGAGGCGGCGGCGGCGGAGCAGCTGCGTGCCGACGCGCTCGCGGTGGCGGAGGCCGGCGCGGCGATGCTGGTGCTCGAATGCGTGCCCTCGGCGCTGGCCGCGGAGATCACCCGCGCCTCGCCCATCCCGACCATCGGCATCGGCGCCGGCCCGCACTGCGACGGCCAGGTGCTGGTGCTGCACGACATGCTCGGCCTCGACAGCGGCCACCGGCGGCCGAAGTTCGTGAAGGACTTCCTCGCCGGGGGCGGCTCGGTTGCGGGCGCGGCGCGCGCCTACGTGGCGGCCGTGCGCGATGGCAGCTTTCCTGGTCCCGAACACGCCTACGACTGACGGCGCCTTCGCATGATCGAAACCACCGGCGAGATCGACCGCCTGCGCGCGCGCGTCCGGGAATGGAAGCGCGAGGGGCTGCGCGTGGGCTTCGTGCCCACCATGGGCAACCTGCACGCGGGGCATTTCTCTCTGGTCCGGCTGGCGCGCGCGCATGCCGACCGCGTCGTCGCCAGCGTGTTCGTCAACCCGACCCAGTTCGGCCCGAACGAAGACCTCGAGCGCTATCCGCGCACCCCGGAGCGCGATGCCGAAGGGCTCGATGCCGCCGGATGCGACCTGCTGTGGATGCCGTCGGTCGAGACCATGTACCCCTATGGCGCCGGCCAGGAAGTGCGCATCCGGGTGCCCGGCGTCACCGACGTGCTCGAAGGCGCGCACCGCCCGGGGCACTTCGACGGCGTCGCCACCGTGGTCGCACGCCTGTTCAACCAGGTGCAGCCGGACGTGGCCGCGTTCGGGCGCAAGGACTACCAGCAGCTGGCGGTGATCCGCTACCTGGTGCGCGACCTCGCGTTCCCGGTCGAACTGCTGGCGGGCGAGACGGTGCGCGAGGCCGACGGCCTGGCGATGAGCTCGCGCAACCAGTACCTCGACGAAGGCGAACGCGCGCTTGCGCCACGCCTGCACCAGGTCCTGAAGTCGATGCGCGAGGCGATGCGCGCGGGCACGGCGCCGGCCGACGTCGAAGCGCGGGCGCGGGCCGCGTTGGGCGAGGATGGATTCGACGTCGACTACGCGGTGGTGCGCCGGCCCGACCTCACCGAGGTCGGCGCCACGGTCGGACCCGGCACCTACGTGGCCCTGGTCGCGGCGCGGCTGGGCCGGACGCGGCTGATCGACAACCTCGAGTTCGAGCTGGGCTGAGCGGCCGCTGCGGGCGGCCGCGTTCGCTCCTATACTTGCCCGCTGTTCGCGGGCGCGGTCGTTGGCGCCCGTTTCGGCGGCAACGGTTTCGCCGTGCCGCGACTTCCCCCACCCAGACTGCAGGCACACGACCATGTCGGACTTCGCGACCCTCCGTTCCCACGCCCGGCGACTCGAATCCACCCCGATCGCGCGCCTGCTGGAGGAGGATCCGGATCGTGCGCGATTGCTGGCGCTGCGGGTGGGTCCGCTGTACGCCAGCTTCGCCCGCCAGCGCTACGACGCGCCCGCGCTCGACGCGCTGCATGCGCTGGCCCAGGCGCGTGATTTCGCGGGCGCCATGCGCCGCCTGCTCGACGGCGAGCAGGTCAACCCCACCGAAGGGCGCGCGGCGCTGCACAGCGCGTTGCGCGGCGACGGTTCGCAGGCGCCGTATGCGCGCGAGTGCAGCGCCCAGGCGCGCCAGGCGCGCGAGCGGATGGGCGAGCTGGTGCGGCAGGTCGTCGACAGCGGCGTGACCGATGTGGTCAGCGTCGGCATCGGCGGTTCCGACCTCGGCCCGCGCCTGGTGGTCGATGCGCTGGCCGAACCGGGCGCGACGCCGCGGGTGCATTTCCTGTCCAACGTCGACGGCAACGCCGCGCGCCGCGTGCTGGCCGGGCTGGATCCGGCGAAGACCGCGGCGATCCTCATCTCCAAGACCTTCGGCACCCAGGAGACCCTGCTCAACGGCCGCATCGTGCGCGAGTGGCTGGGCGACGACGGCCGGGTGTACGGCGTGAGCGCCAACGTCGAGCGCGCGGCCGCGTTCGGCATCGCGCCGGAGCGGATCCTGCCGATGTGGGACTGGGTCGGCGGGCGTTATTCGCTGTGGTCGGCGGTGGGCTTCCCGATCGCGCTGGCGATCGGCATGGAGCGCTTTGGCGAGCTGCTGGCCGGCGCCGCCGAACTCGACGCGCATGCCGGCAGCGCCGCGCCGCGGGAGAACCTCGCGGTCATGCACGCGCTCACCGCGCTGTGGAACCGCAACGCACTCGGCCTGGCCACCCAGGCGGTGCTGCCCTACGACGAGCGGCTGAAGCTGCTGCCCAACTACCTGCAGCAGCTGGTGATGGAGAGCCTCGGCAAGTCGGTGCGGCTGGACGGCGCGCCGGTAGGCGAGGAGACGGTGCCGGTGTGGTGGGGCGGTCCGGGCACCGACACCCAGCACAGTTTCTTCCAGGCGCTGCACCAGGGCACGCAGGTGGTGCCGGCCGACTTCATCGGCGTGGTGCGCAGCGAGGACGGCTACGACGACAACCACCGCGCGCTGCTGGCCAACCTGCTGGCGCAGACCGAAGCGCTGGCCAACGGACAGGCCAGCGACGATCCGCACCGCGCCTACCCCGGCAACCGTCCGAGCACGCTGCTGCTGCTCGACGCGCTCACCCCGCATTCGCTGGGCATGCTGATCGCGCTGTACGAGCACAGCGTGTACCTGCAGTCGGTGGCCTGGGGCATCAACGCCTTCGACCAGTTCGGCGTGGAGCTCGGCAAGCAGGTCGCCAACCGCCTGCTGCCCGCGCTCGAAGGCGGCGAGGGCGCGCAGGACCCGGTCACCCGCGCGCTGCTGGATGAAATCCGCGCGCGCGGCTGACGCCTCCGTGCCTGGCCCGGCGGCTCAGCGGGTCGCTGGCACCGTTCCGGGCGCGACCCCGCGCGCCTCGTGCCTGCGCAGCGCCCAGTCCACGTGCTCGCGCACGACCGCATCCTCGTGGTCGCGACGTGATTGCAGCGCCGCCACCACCCGCGGCGTGGTCGGCGCGTTGCCCAGCGCCACGGCGATGTTGCGCAGCCAGCGCCGGTAGCCGCTGCGGCGGATTGCCGAGCCTTCGGTGCGGCACAGGAATTCCTCCTCGCTCCAGGCGAAAAGCTCGTCGAGCGTGGCCTCGTCGAGGCGGTTGCGGGCACGGAAATCCGGTTCGTCGGTGCGACGCGCGAACTTGTTCCAGGGGCATGCCAACTGGCAGTCGTCGCAGCCGAAGATGCGGTTGCCGATCAGCGGGCGCAGTTCCTCGTCGATCGGACCTTCGTGCTCGATGGTGAGGTAGGAGATGCAGCGCCGCGCATCGAGCCGGTGCGGGGCGACGATGGCGCGCGTCGGGCAGACCTCGATGCAGCGCACGCAGGTGCCGCAGTGGGCGCTGGCCGGCTCGTCCACCGGCAGCGGCAGGTCGACGTAGATCTCGCCGAGGAAGAACCACGAGCCGCCATCGCGGTCGATCAGGCAGGTGTGCTTGCCGATCCAGCCCAGGCCGGCGTCGCGCGCCAGCGCGCGTTCGAGCACCGGCGCCGAATCCACGAACACCCGGTGGCCGAACGGGCCGATGCGTTCGGCGATCCGGTCGGCCAGGCGCTGCAGCCGTCGGCGCATGAGCTTGTGGTAGTCGCGGCCGAGCGCGTAGCGGGCGACGTAGGCGCGCTCCCCGTCGGCCAGGGTGGCCCAGGCCTGGTCCGGGTCCTGGCCGTAGTCCAGCCCGACCGAGATCACCCGCACCGTGCCGGGCACCAGCTCGGCGGGGCGCGCACGAAGGTCGCCATGCCGGGCCATCCAGCCCATGCCGCCGTGCAGGCCCTGGGCCAGCCAGTCGCGCAGGTGGCGTTCGTCCCCCTCCAGGTCGACCCCGGAAATGCCGCAGCGCTGGAAGCCGGCGTCCCGAGCGAGTTCCCGGACCCAGCGCGCGGTGGCGCGCAGGTCGCGGATGTCGGCACTGGCAGCGGGAATCGGCACGCGCGAAGTATAGAATCCAGCGCAATGGACACCCCTTCCGGCCAACGCGGGACGCCGCTGTACGACGTGGCAGCGCTGCGCGCGCTGGAAGCCCGGATGGCCGGGCGCACGGGGGACGGTTTCGAGCTGATGGCGCGGGCCGGCCAGGCCGCCTGGCGCGAACTGCTGGCGCGCTGGCAGGGCGTGCAGCGCATCGTGGTGGTGTGCGGCCCCGGCAACAACGGCGGCGATGGCTACGAGCTGTGCCGGCACGCGCATGAGTCGGGGCGCGACGCCCGCGTGCTGCGGATCGATGCGCATGCCCCGCGCAGCGAACTCGCCCGGCGGGCCTTCGAGGCGTACCGCGAGGCCGGGGGGCGGGTCGCAGGCCTGGCCAGAGGCTTCGGCGGCGCGCAGGTGGTGGTCGATGCGCTGTTCGGCATCGGCCTGTCGCGCGCGCCGGACGAAGCGTCGGCGGCGGTGATCGAGGCGATCAACGCTTCGGGCCTGCCGGTGTTCTCGCTCGACGTGCCCAGCGGGCTCGATGCCGACCGCGGCAGCGCACCGGGCGCGGTGGTGCGCGCCAGCCATACCCTGCAGCTGCTCGGTCCACATCCTGGCCTCCATACCGGGCAGGCACTGGCGTGCACGGGAACCCTGGCGCTCGCCACGCTCGGCGCCGATGCCGCGCTGGCGCAGGTGCCGGTGGCGGCCTGGCGCCTGGCCGCCGGCGACCTGCGCGGCTGGATCCCGCGCCGCTCCCGCATCGCGCACAAGGGCGACAGCGGCCACGTGCTGTGCGTGGGGGGCGACCTGGGGCAGGGTGGAGCGGTGCTGCTGGCCGCCGAGGCGGCGTTGCGTTGCGGGGCCGGCCTGGTCAGCGTAGCGACCCGTTCGACCCATGTCCCGGCGCTGCTCGCGCGCCGGCCCGAAGCGATGACCCGGGGCGTCGACGGCGCAGCGGCGCTGGCGCCGCTGCTGGCGCGGGCGGACGTGGTTGCGGTCGGACCCGGGCTGGGCCAGGGGCCCTGGGGCCGCGCGCTGTATGCCCAGGCGCTGGCCTCGGAGCGGCCGCTGGTCCTCGATGCCGATGCCCTGAACCTGCTCGCCGGCGATCCGCGCGAACTGCCCGCCGACGCCATCCTCACCCCGCATCCGGGGGAAGCCGCGCGCCTGCTCGCGGTGGACACGGCGCAGGTCCAGGGCGACCGCTACGCCGCCGCGGCCCGGCTGGTGGAACGGTTCGGCTGCGTGGTGGTGCTCAAGGGCGCAGGCACCGTGGTGGCGGCGCCGGGCCAGGCGCCGCGGGTGGTCGCCGCGGGCAACCCGGGCATGGCCGTGGGCGGGATGGGCGACCTGCTGACCGGCTGCATCGCCGCATTGCGCGCCCGCGGCATGCCGGCGTTCGAATCCGCCTGCCTCGGGGCGCTGCTGCACGCGGTGGCCGGCGACCACGCCGCGCGCGACGGCGAGGCCGGGCTGTTGCCCACCGACCTGCTGCCCTGGCTGCGCACGCTGGCGAACGACGGGCCGCGCGCATGAGCGTGCTGGCGCTGGCGGACGAGGCGGCAACCGCCGCCCTCGGGCAGCGGCTGGCGCGGACCGCGCCGCACGGGGCGGTGGTCTACCTGCATGGCGAACTGGGGGCCGGGAAGTCCACCCTGGCCCGTGCCTGGCTGCGCGCGCTCGGAGTGGACGGCACGATCCGCAGTCCGACCTACACCCTGGTGGAGCGCTACCCGCTGGGACAGGATGCCGAGGCGCTGCACCTGGACCTGTACCGCATCGGCGCCCCCGGGGAACTGGAGTACCTCGGCCTGGACGAGTCCGGGGCCGCGCTGTGGCTGGTGGAATGGCCCGAACGCGGGGGCGACGCGCTTCCCGCCGCGGACCTGCACGTGCACCTCGAACTGGACGGGGCCGGCCGGCGCGCCAGGCTGGCGCCGGGCACCGGAGATGGCGCCCGGTGGCTGGACCGGCTGGGAGATGGACCCGACTTGCGGCCGACAGCTGAACCGCAGCCATAGGAAAGGTCGGCAGGTTGCCGATTTGAAAGGGAAAGTGCGTTGCAAATGAGGTCCATCAGTGATTGACTACGGCCCATGCGCGCGCGGGGAGCCCACCTTCAACAGCTGTTGCTCGGCCTGGCCCTGCTGGCGGCCCTGGCCTGGAACCTCGCGCATGGCGCCGAAATCCTCGCCGTCCAGCTCGGCAGCGGTCCGACCGGGACCCGCGCCGAGGTCCAGGTGGACGGCGAAGCCGAGTACCGCCTGATCCACCTGCAGGACCCTGCCCGCCTGGTTGTCGATCTGCCGGGGAGCCGTACCGCGGCCGCGCTCGCGCTGCCGCCGGCGGTGGGCGTGGTGAAGGGGGTCCGCACCGGCCAGCCGGTGGCGGGCACCACCCGCATCGTGTTCGACCTGGCCGCCCCGGTACGGGCCCTCAAGCCCCGCTTCGAGACCGGTCCCGGCGGCCTGCGCCTGGTGATCGAATGGCCGGGCGACGGCCATCCGGATCCGATCGCCCAGCTCGCGGCCAGTAGCTCGCCATCGCCGGCGACCGCCGGGGCGGGTGCGCAGTCCGCGACCGCATCGGCCGCCGCGCCCACGCCGGCCGCCCCGGCCTCCGCCTCCGCCGAGGCCCGGGGCGCCAGCGCCACCGCCGGGACAGGCGTCGACCAGGCCGAGGCTTCGGCCGCCGCCACCGCCCGTCTGCTGGCGGAGCTTCGCGAGTCCGGCCAGCTCCGGGCCGCGGCAGCGGCTGCACAGTCCGCGCCCGGTGGTGCGGCCATGCAGCGGCCGGAAGGGGAGGCGGTGGCAACCCCCGCCGCGCCGGCGCCCGAGTCCGCCCGGCCGGCCGCGACCGCCAGCGCCGAGGCGCCGCCGCCTGCGCAGGCGCCGCGTGCCGTCAGCGGTGGCAGGCCGCTGGTGATCGCGATCGACGCCGGCCACGGTGGCCAGGACCCGGGCGCGATCGGCCCCACCGGCATTCGCGAGAAGGACGTCACCCTGGCGATCGCGCGCGAACTCGCCCGCCAGGTCAACGCCACGCCCGGCCTGCGCGCGCACCTGGTGCGCGACCGCGACGTGTTCATCCCGCTCAACAACCGCGCCCGCATCGCGCGCCAGGCGGGCGCGGACATGTTCATCTCGATCCACGCCGACGCGGCCGAAAACCGCAACGCCAAGGGCTCGTCGGTGTACGTGCTCTCGCTGCGTGGCGCATCCTCGCAGCGCGCCCGCTGGCTGGCCGAGAAGGAGAACGCGGCCGACCTGATCGGCGGGGTGCGCGCGCCGTCCAACGACAGCGTGCTCACCAGCGTGCTGCTCGACCTGACCCAGAGCGGGCAGATGAAGGCCTCCGAGGACGCGGGCAACCACGTGCTCGCGGGCCTCAAGCGCATCGGCAACAACCACAAGCCCCACATCGAGCGCGCCAACTTCGCGGTGCTGCGCACGTCCGACATGCCGGCGATGCTGGTGGAGACCGCGTTCCTGTCCAATCCGGAAGAGGAGAAGCGCCTGGTCGACCCGGCGTTCCAGCGCACCGTGGCGCGCGCGATCCTGGACGGGGTCGATACCTACTTCTCCAGCCAGCCGCCGCCCGGCACGCTGTATGCCGCCCGCGCCGCCGCCAACCGCGTGGCCACGGCCGGCGGCAGTCCCTGAGTCCAACGTCCCGACGTTCCCGGGACCGGGCGCGGCGTCCGTCGCGACCGGCTCCTGGCGGCGGCATCGGCCCGTCGTGCCAGCGTTTGCGTTCGACCGCGCGCCGCCCGGGTTCCAGGTGGGCCAGGATGCCCGCGCCGGCCGCGTTCGCAGGAGCGTCCGTGGCGTTCACGCCGGACACCGCGGCCTGGCCGACCGGCGTCCACGGAGTCCGGGTCCGGCGCCGCCTGCCCGGTATCATGCAGGCATGCCGATCCAGCAGTTGCCCGACACCCTCGTCAACCAGATCGCCGCCGGCGAGGTGGTGGAACGTCCCGCCTCGGTGGTCAAGGAGCTGGTGGAAAATGCGCTGGACGCGGGCGCGCGGAGGATCGAGATCGACCTGGAGGAAGGCGGGGTGCGGCTGGTCCGGGTGCGCGACGACGGCGGCGGCATGGCCGCGGACGACCTGCCGCTCGCGGTCTCGCGCCACGCCACCAGCAAGATCGCCAGCCTCAACGACCTCGAGGCGGTCTCCACCCTCGGCTTCCGCGGCGAAGCGTTGCCTTCGATCGCCTCGGTCAGCCGCTTCCTGATCGGCACCCGGCGCGCCGGGGATGCGCACGGCGTCGCGCTCGAGGTCGACGGCGGCCGGGTCGGCCAGGTGGTGCCGAAGCAGCTGCCGTTGGGCACCGTGGTCGAGGTGCGCGACCTGTTCTACAACGTGCCGGCGCGGCGCAAGTTCCTGCGCGCCGAGCGCACCGAACTCGGCCATGTCGAGGAGTGGCTGCGATCGCTGGCGCTGGCTCGGCCCGACGTGGAGCTGCGGGTGTCCCACAACGGCAAGCCGTCGCGGCGCTATCGCGCGCTGGCCGGCGCCGGCGAGGGCCTGTTCGCCGACGAGCGCCTGGCCGTGACCCTGGGCGAGGAGTTCGCCCGCCACGCGCTGCGCGTGGAACATGCCGCCGCCGGCCTCCGGCTGCACGGCTGGATCGCGCAGCCGGCGTATTCGCGCGCCAGCGCCGACCAGCAGTACCTGTTCGTCAATGGCCGTTGCGTGCGCGACCGCAGCGTGGCCCACGCGATGAAGCAGGCCTATTCCGACGTCCTCTACCACGGGCGCCAGCCGGCGTGGGTGCTGTTCCTGGAACTCGACCCGACCCGGGTCGACGTCAACGTGCATCCGGCCAAGCACGAGGTCCGCTTCCGCGACCAGCGCCTGGTGCACGACTTCGTCTACCGCACCGTCAACGACGCGCTCGCGCATACCCGCGCGGGCTCGGCCGAGCCTGCGGCGGCGACCGCGCAGGCCACCGCCGCGCCCGCCCATGCGAGGCCCGCGCCGTCGGCCGGGGCGACGGCGGCCTGGAACGCGATGGCGCCGCAGGCGAGCATGCCGCTGCAGGTCGACGAGGCGCGCGCGGCCTATGCCGGGCTGTACGGCGGCGTCTCGCCGCCGCCGCCGCGCCCCGGGCCGGTGCCGCTGCCGCCCGCCGACGCGGCCGCCGGCGTGCCGCCGCTGGGCTATGCCATCGCCCAGCTGCACGGCATCTACATCCTGGCCGAGACCGCCGATGGCCTGGTCGTGGTCGACATGCACGCCGCGCACGAGCGCATCGGCTACGAGCGGCTCAAGGCCGCGCATGACAGCGAGGGGCTGCGCGCGCAGCCGCTGCTGGTGCCGCAGACGGTGGCGGTGTCCGAGCGCGAGGCCGACGTGGCCGAGCAGGAGGCCGCGACCCTGGCCGAGCTGGGCTTCGAGGTCGACCGCAGCGGTCCGGGATCGCTGCTGCTGCGCAGCGTGCCGGCGCTGCTCGCTCATGGCGATACCGAAGCGCTGTTGCGCGACGTGCTCGCCGACCTGCGCGAACACGGCGAAAGCCTGCGCGTGCGCGGTGCGCGCGACGCGCTGCTCTCGACCATGGCCTGCCACGGCGCGGTGCGCGCCAACCGCCGGCTCACGATTCCGGAGATGAACGCACTGCTGCGACAGATGGAGGAGACCGAGCGTTCGGGGCAGTGCAACCACGGGCGCCCGACCTGGGCCCACTTCCCGTTGGCGGAGATCGACCGTTGGTTCATGAGGGGGCGTTGAACATGGAAATGGCGCGACTGTGTGCGTGGGTACTGGTTGGACTGGCCCTGGCCGGCTGTGGCGCGGCGCCGTCGGGAGGGGAGGCCGGCGGCGGCGACGTTGCCGCTGCCGCGGTGGCGGCCGATCCCGCGTTCGTGGCCGCGCAGGAGGCCTGGCGCGCCGAGCGGCGGGCCGACCTGCGCCGCCCCGACGGCTGGGCCAGCCTCGTCGGCCTGCACTGGATCGAACTGCCGGCGCATTACGTGGGCAGCGGGCCGACCGCCGGCATCCGGCTGGCGAAGGGCCCCGAGCGCATGGGCCTGCTGCAGCAGCAGCGCGGGCAGGTGTTCTTCACCCCGGAGGCGGACGCGCGGCTGACCGTCGACGGCGAGCCCGCACAGGGCCGGTTCGAACTGTTCCCGGAATCGTCGCCGACGCCGACGGTGATCGGTTTCGACGACGGCAGGGGCCTGGTGACCCTGATCGAACGGGGCGGGCGCAAGGCCCTGCGGGTCAAGCATGCCGAGGCGGAGACGCTGGTCCGGATGGGGGAGCTGGATTACTGGCCAGCCGATCCGTCTTGGCGGATCCAGGCGCGGTTCGTGCCGCATCCGCCGGGGCGCACGATCCAGATCGTGGACATCCTCGGCCAGCAGGAAGCCCAGCCCAACCCCGGCGTGGTGGAGTTCGAGCGCGACGGCGTGCCCTACCGGCTCGAGGCGCTCGAGGGCGAGGACGGCGGGCTGTTCCTGGTCTTCGCCGACCGCACCAGCGGGCACGAGAGCTACGCCGCCGGACGCTACCTGTCGACCGCGGCGCCGGCGGCCGAGGGCAGCGTGGTGGTGGACTTCAACCGCGCCTACAACCCGCCATGCGTGTTCAGCGACTTCGCCACCTGTCCGTTGCCGCCGGCGGAGAACCGCCTCGACCTGGCGGTGACCGCGGGCGAGAAGCGGTACGCCCGGCCATGAG
This sequence comes from Luteimonas wenzhouensis, assembly GCF_007859305.1. Classification (GTDB taxonomy): domain Bacteria; phylum Pseudomonadota; class Gammaproteobacteria; order Xanthomonadales; family Xanthomonadaceae; genus Luteimonas; species Luteimonas wenzhouensis. The sequence continues at coordinate 98,086 of NZ_VOHE01000002.1, read as the reverse complement.
TCGCGTCCGCATCCAGCGGCCGCTCGCGTCACATCGGTGCCCGGCGTGCGTCCGGGTTGCGAACCGTCCCGATCCCCGAGGAGCATCGATGCATCCGATCCGCACACCATCGCGCCTGGTCCGCTGGATGCTGGCGGCCGTCCTGGTCGCGTTCGCCGGCGTGGTCCATGCCGAGGCCGCGCGCGAGGCGCCGGTCCCGCTGCTGTGGAAGGTCTCCGACAGCGACAATGCGGTGTACCTGCTGGGCTCGTTCCACCTGCTCAAGCCCGGCGACTATCCCCTGGCGCGCGACGTCGACATGGCCCTGGCCGATGCCGACAAGGTGGTGTTCGAGATCCCGCCCGAGGAGCTGGGGTCGCCGGCGCTCGGCCTGCAGATGGCGCAGGCCGCCTTGCGATCCGACGGCACCGTGCTCGACAGCCAGCTTCCCGGGGAAACCCGCCAGGCGCTGGCGACCTGGATGGAGGCGAACGCCGACCGGCTGCGGGCGCTGCAGCTCACGCCCCAGGCCATGCAGATGTTCGAGCCGTGGTTCGCCGGGATGATGGTCGCGATCGTGGAGATGGGCAAGGCCGGGCTGGATCCCTCGCTCGGACTCGACGCGCACCTGGCGCAGCGCGCGGTCCAGGCGGGCAAGGCCACCGGCGGCCTCGAGAGCGGCGCCGAGCAGATCGCGTTCCTCGATGGCATGGACGCCGACGAGCAGGTGCAGTTCCTGCAGGAGGCACTCGCCGGCGCCGAGCGTGGCACCGGGGAAATCGAGAAGCTGCACGCGGCCTGGCGCCGCGGCGATGCCGACACCCTGTGGGCGACCATGGCGGTGGCCATGCGCGAACAGTTCCCGAAGCTGTACTACCGGATCAACGTGGCCCGCAACGACGCCTGGGTGGAGCGGCTCGAAGGCAAGCTGCAGCGGCCCGGCACCGACGATACCCTCGTGGTGGTGGGCGCGCTGCACCTGCTGGGCGAGGATGGCGTGGTAGAGAAGCTGCGCGCGAGGGGCTACGAGGTCGAGCGCATCTGCTCGGCCTGCCGCAGGTAGCCGGACGCGCCCGGCGCATGCCGGCGGCGCGCCGCCGGCATGCGCTTCAGCCCGCCGGCGCGTCCTGGCCCTCGGCCGGGAGCATCTCGATGCAGTCCACCGGGCAGGCGGGCAGGCACAGCTCGCAGCCGGTGCACAGCGGCGCGAGGACGGTGTGCATGAGCTTGCTGCCGCCGACGATGGCGTCGACCGGGCAGGCCTGGATGCAGCGGGTGCAGCCGATGCAGTCGGCCTCCACGATGCGCGCGACCAGAGGTGGCTTGTGCTCGCCGCGGCCGCGGTCGTAGGGCCGTGGTGCCACGCCGAGCACGTGTGCCAGGGCGCGCGCGCCGGCATCGCCCCCGGGCGGGCAGCGGTCGATGTCCGCTTCGCTGCGGGCCATGGCCTCGGCGTAGGGGCGGCAGCCGTCGAAGCCGCACTGGCCGCACTGGGTCTGCGGCAGCAGCCGGTCCAGGCGTTCGACCAGGTCCGGTCGCGGCGCGCTCACGACAGGCCGACGTCGAACGGCGCCAGCGGCATCGGCCGGCTCAGCGCACCGGCATCCCGGGCTGCGCGCCGTCGTCCACGTCCAGCAGGGCGAGCGCGCCGCCGTCGAAGCCGGCGGACAGGATCATCCCCTCGCTCAGGCCGAAGCGCATCTTGCGCGGGGCCAGGTTGGCGATGAACACCACGTGGCGGCCGATGAGCTTCTCCGGCTCGCCGTAGCTGGCGCGGATGCCCGAGAAGATCTGGCGCTGGCCGAGCTCCCCGGCGTCGAGCACGAAGCGCAGCAGCTTGTCCGATCCTTCGACGAAGCCGCACTCGAGCACCTTGCCCACGCGCAGGTCGAGCCTGGCGAAATCATCGATGCCGACGTACTGCGGCGCCTCCGCGGGCTTGGCGGCCGCGGCGGCCTCGGGCTTCGTGGACAGGGTGTCGCGGGAGGCTTCGGTCATGGCGTCGATGCGCTTGGGGTCGATGCGGGTGAACAGGGGGGTGTAGGCGGCGAGGGTGCGGCCGTCGAGTTCGACGAAGCGGCCCGGCGCAAGCTCCACGCCGCCCAGGTACTGCTCCACACGCGCGGCGATGCCGGGCAGGATGGGCTTGAGCATGCCGGCGATGTCGGCGAAGGCCTGCAGCGCGGTGGCCAGCACCAGGTGCAGGTCGGCGCGGCGCGCGGGATCCTTCGCCAGCGACCACGGCGCGGTCTGGGCGATGTATTCGTTGACGCTGTCGGCGGCGGCCATGGCGTTGCGGGCGACCGCGGCGAAGTTGCCGCGGTCGTAATCGCCGGGCGCGCACGCGCACGCGCTGCGCACGCCTTCGCGCATCGCGCGCGCCTGCGCGTCCCAGCCGACGCTGGTGCCGGCGGGCGTGCCGGGCGGCAGCACGTTGCCGAATCCGGTCTCGAGCAGCTTCGCGCAGCGGCTGGCGATGTTGACGAACTTGCCGACCAGGTCGCTGTTCACGCGGGCGACGAAGTCCGACAGGTTCAGGTCGAGGTCGTCGACGCCCCCGGAGGACTTGGTGGCGAAGTAGTAGCGCAGCGCCTCCGGGTCCAGGCCGCTGTCGAGGTAGGTGCGCGCCATCACGAAGGTGCCGCGCGACTTGCTCATCTTGGCCCCGTCCACCGTCAGGTAGCCGTTGACGTGCAGCCGGTCGGGCAGGCGCAGGCCGTTGCCGTGCAGCACCGCCGGCCAGAACAGGCCGTGGAAGTTGACGATGTCCTTGCCGATGAAGTGGTGCAGTTCGGCGTGCGCGCCGGGCCGCAGCAGCTCCTCGAACGCGGCTTCGTCGAAGCCGGCCTTGCGGCCGCTGCGGGCCAGCGCGAGCAGGCTGGAGAAGTAGCCGATCGGCGCGTCGAGCCAGACGTAGAAGTACTTGCCAGGGTGGCCGGGGATCTCGAACCCGAAGTAGGGCGCGTCGCGGGAAATGTCCCAGTCGCGCAGGCCGCCCTCGGCGTCGATCCACTCGCGCAGCTTGGCCTTCACGCCCGGGACGGCGACCTCGCCCTCCAGCCAGTCGCGCAGCACCGTCGTGAAGTCGCCGACCTTGAAGAAGAAGTGCTCCGATGCGCGCAGCTCGGGCGTCGCGCCGGACACCACCGAGCGCGGGTCCTTGAGTTCGGTGGGCGAGTAGGTGGCGCCGCACGCCTCGCAGTTGTCGCCGTACTGGTCGGGCGTGCCGCAACGGGGGCAGGTGCCCTTGACGTAGCGGTCGGGTAGGAACATCGCCTTGACCGGGTCGTAGAGCTGCTCGATCGAGCGGCGTTCGATGTGGCCGCCTGCCTCGAGCGCGCGGTAGAAGCGCTCGGTCAGTTCCCGGTTCTCGGGCGAGTGGGTGGAGTGGTACCAGTCGAAGTCGACGCGGAAGTCGGCGAAGTCGCGCTCCTGGCTGGCCTGGGTACCCTTGATGAATTCCTCGGGCGCCACGCCGGCCTTCTCCGCGGCGAGCATGATCGGCGTGCCGTGGGTATCGTTGGCGCAGACGAAGTGGACGGTGCCGCCCGCCAGGCGGCGCGCGCGCACCCAGATGTCGGCGTGGATGTAGCCGACCAGGTGGCCGATGTGCAGGTGGCCGTTGCCGTAGGGCAGGGCGCTGGTGACGATGGCGGGGCGGTGCATGTCGACGGGATCGGCGGGGAGCCCGGATTATCGCATGCCGCATGCGGCACGACCGGCGCGGCGCCGGCCGTGCGCGGGCCTCGCGGCCCCGGAACGACGGGACGCGCGGCTACTGCCGGATCCACACCTGCGACTTGCAGATGAAGGCCACGCAGCCCGACACCTGGAGCCGGCTGCCGCCGTCGATCAGCTCCATCTTGGACTTGTACACCTTGCCCTCGTCGGGCTTGAGGATGGTGCCGCCGGCGTACTCGCCGCCGCCTTCGGGCTTCATGCCGCGGATGATCTCCATGCCCGTGATCGGCTGGTTGCGGCGATCGTCCTTGCACTTGTCGCAGGTCGGATTCGGCCGGCTCGGGTTGAGCAGTTCGACGATCCGGCCGGTGAGGGTGCCGTCGGCGGCCTGGGTGATCTCCACGATCGACTTGGCCTGGCCGGTCTGGTCGTCGATGGTCTTCCAGCGGCCGGTGGCCGGATCGGCGGACAGGGCCGGCAGCGCGACGGCCAGCAGGGCGCCCGCGGCGACGCGGCAGAGGATCTTGTGCATCTGGATCTGTACTCCCGAAAAGGAACCGAACGAAGAAGACGGGTGGCCGGCCGGGCCGGCATACCACTTGTAACGCATCGCGGGTCGCGCCGGCCGGGCGGGCGTCGCCGCGTTCAGGGCGGCGACATGGATGATCGCGCGTCCCGCGGGAATCGCGTCAGGGCGGGGATCCGGGCCGATCCGCGGGTTCCCCGGTCGGCGCCGGTTCGGCCGCCGGTCCCGCGTCGGTCGCCTCGCGTACCTGCTCCACGGCGCCCACGCTCACTTGGCCGATGCGCACGTTGGTCCAGATCCGGTCCTGCCACTGGCGGTACTGCACCGGGTCCCAGTATTCGGGCCGGTAGTACTGCGATGCGTCCATCGTGCCCACGCCGGGGACGTGGACCTGGACCTGGCTGGTCTGGGAGCCGAGGCGGCTGCCGGTCATCTTCCTGAGCTCGCGCTTGAACACCTGCGCCAGGCGCGGCCCGGTGACGTCGTCGCCGTACTCGGCGCGGATCGACGGCCCCAGGGCGCGGGCGCGGTCGCGCTCGTGCTCCTGCAGCTGCGACCAGTACATGTCGCGCTTGCGGACGAAGCTGGTGTAGCCGCGGTCGGCGGCGAGCTCCATCCACACGTAGGCCGCGGCCCGGTCGAGTTCCGTGCCCAGGCCGATCCAGAGCATTTCGCCGACGATCGCCTGCGATGGCTTGTCGCCGTACCAGGCGGCACGCTTGAACTCCGCGAACGCGCGCGGGTGGTCCTTCTCGCCGTACGCGTCGAGGCCGCGGGTGCGGTGCAGCAGGTCGGGATGGCCGTCGAGGAACCCGGCCGCGACCAGGAACGGGTCGATCGTCGGGTCGGTCCGGTTGCGGGCGATGGCAGGCGGGCCTACGGCGATCGCGAGCAGCAGGATGGACAGGAGGAGCGTCTTGGCGTCTCGCATCGTTGATGTCGGCTAGGACCAAGGGACCATGTTCGACGACAAGGACCGTCGCCGTGACGGGCCGGAGGTCATGGGAGACCCGCGGCAGGGACGCGCAGAGAACAGAAACGGCGCTTGCGCGCCGTTTCCGTTGTTGCCTGCAGTTGCTTGCGCTCAGAACTTGTAGTTCAGGCGGGCGAACAGGGTGCGTCCGTACCAGTCGTACTGGGTGGCGAACGCGGGGACGTTACCGTAGCGCGAGGTGTTGGTCAGGCCACCCGAGATGGTCGGCGGCTCGTCGTTGAACACGTTGCGCACGCCGACCAGCAGCGACCACTTCGGCTGCTCGTAGCGCAGCGAGGCGGTGTGGTACAGGCGGGACTCGGCCACGATGTCGCGGACCGCATTCTCCCACCCGAAGTAGGTGAAGGTCGGAGAGTCGGTCAGGTGCTTCGTCGACGAGACGTAATCCATGAACCAGGTGTACGTCCAGTCGCCGCGCTTGAGCGACGTACGCAGGTTGCCGACCAGCTCCGGACGGCCGAAGTGGCCGACGAAGTCGCTGATCGAGCTGCCGCCCGCGCGCGGATCGTCGAACAGCTGGGTGACGTCTTCCAGCGTGTAGGTGAAGTTGCCTTCGACCTCCAGGCTGCCGAACGCGAAGTCGTTCTCGTAGCGCGCCAGCAGGTCGTAGCCGCGAACCTTCTGCTTGTTGATGTTGACGTAGGTCGCGTAGACCTCGGTGATCGCGTTGGGCGCCACGCCCGCGTCGGGCGCATTGCGCTCGAACATGTCACAGAACGCGTTCGGATAGACGTCTGCTGCGTAGCAGCTGCCGAGGATGGCGTTCGCACCGAGAGTGGCAATCTGGTCGTTAACCTGGATCTCGAAGTAGTCCAGGGCAATGCTCAGCGGCGCGAACGTCGGGGTCCACACGATGCCGGTGGTGAAGGCATCGGACGTTTCCGGCTTCAGGAAGCCGGCGCCGCCACCGCGGAACACCTGCGCCGAGGACGGACCGCCGGTGAAGTCGGCGGGGATGCCGGCCGCGCCGCAGTTCCTGCGGATGTTGTCGTTGGTGCTGTTGCCCCAGTCGATGCAGGGGTCGAGGCCCAGCTGCGAGGTGAAGCTCGACAGGTTGCCCAGGTACAGCTCGTACAGGCCCGGGGCGCGGTACGAGCTGCCCTTGGTCGCGCGCACGCGCAGGGCGGGCACGATCTGCCAGCTCAGGCCGGCCTTCCAGACGCTGTCGCGGTCGTCGACGGAGTCGTAGTCGAAGACGCGGGCCGACACGTTCGCGACCAGCGCCTCAAAGCCGGGCACGCCCTTCAGGATCGGCACCTCGATCTCGCCGAAGATCTCCTTGACCGTGTCGTCGCCCTTGGTGGGCTGGGCCGAGGTCAGGCCCCAGCGGTCGTCGGCGAGTTCCAGTGCGCCGGGCTGGTCGTCGATGCTGAACTTGCGATACTCGACGCCGAGCGCGGCGCCAACGGGGCCGGCCGGAAGGTTGAACATCTCGCCGGTGACCACCGCGTTGAACACGAACTGGTCGTAGACGGTGTTGCCCCAGTCCCACTCGGCGATTTCGTTGATCAGCTGGTCCATGCACTCGCCGCTCAAGAAGCATGGATCGAAGTAGTTCAGGGTGGGGGCGTCGTCGTCCCAGCTGACGTCGCCGGAGCGCGAACCCACGATGGTCAGGATGCCGTAGTCGCCGCTGGAGCGTGAGTACGACGCGTTCGCCTGCCACGCCCAGGTGTCGGTCGAGGTAAACAGGCCGTCGAGGCCGGTGCTCAGGTAGTAGTAATCGACGTTGACGTTCTGGTCCATCGTGAACGGCATGACGACCTGGGCCAGGCCCGAGTCGGTCGGCGTCACGAAGTCGGGGCTGTTCGCGTACTCGTAGCCCGGGATGACCGCGGTGGCGCCGCCCAGCAGCGGGAAGAACTGGCGAACGCCGCGGACGTCGGTTTCGCGCCGGTTGTACAGGAACTCGGTGTTCCAGTTCACGTTGCCGAACGAGAAGTCCGCGGACGCGTAGATGTTCTTGCGCTCCTGGCGGTTGATGACGTGCGAGTCGTTGATGAAGTCGAAGTTCAGCACGTCCTCGTAGTAGGCCTGGCCACCATTGGCATAGGTGCCGTTGGTACGGGGACGGTAGCCGGGGAACGGACCGATGGTCACGCCATCCGGCGACGGGATGTAGCGCGTGCCGAAAGCCGCGTCGATGATGGTGTTGGCGTACAGATTGCCTGCGCTGCAGCCGCCCAGCCTGGTGTCACCGATGATGGAACGGTCCTGGCGGTCGATGCGGTTGCCGTTCTGGTCCCACGCCAGGTCGTCCGGGCAGCGGAAGAACCGGCGGTCACCGATCGTGAGCGGCTTGTGGACGAAGTATTCGCCCGCCAGCACCACGTTGCCGTTGTCGAAGTTCCAGCCGGTGGCGCCGGAAACGGTGAAGCTCTCGCCGCCGCCCGCGAACGGGGTGCGGGTGCTGACGGAGATTTCCGGGCGGTCGATGTTCTTGCGGGTGATCAGGTTGACCACGCCGGCCACGGCGTCGGAGCCGTAGATCGAGGAGGAGCCGTCCTTCAGGATCTCGGCGCGCTGGACGACGGTCGACGGGATCACGTTGAGGTCGAACGCGCCGACCTGGCCGCGCGTGCCGGCCGGGCCGGGACGCTTGCCGTTGAGCAGGACCAGGGTGCGGTTCTCGCCCAGGCCGCGCAGCGAGACGGTCTGCACGCCGGTGCCACCTTCGACGACGAAGCCGCCGAACTGGTGGCTGATCTGGGTGGAGCCGGCCGCGACGCTCGACTTCTGCAGGAACTCCGCGGTGTCGACCTGGCCGACGGCCACGCTCGTGTCCGCGGTGATCACCTGGACCGGCGACACCGAGTCGAACTCGACCCGGCGCAGCAGCGAGCCCGTCACCGTGATGCGGTCGAGTTCGGTCGCGGGGCGGGTCTGGGTGGTGGCTTCGGCGGACTCGGATTCGTCCGCTTCCTGGGCGATGGCTGCCGGACCGTAAAGGCAGGCTGCGACTGCCACGAACAGCGGCAACTTCTTGAAATTACTGCGCTTGTTGGTATCACGCATGTGGAGGAGCCCCATGGAGTTGATCAACGGACGAACGCAACGTTACGTCCCCGTTAACCGAGTATATGGCTTGACGTCAGGTTCACGCAATATTTACTTACCTTGCGAACCATTCAGGCAAACAACCAGCACACGAAGGGCCAGACCGAAGGGCCGTGGACAGGCAATTGCGGTCCGCCCCGGACAGTGGTCCATGCGCGCCTGGGCGCAGCGGGACGGCGTGCCGGGGCGATCAGCGTGCCCGCTTCGCGTCCACGCCGCCGCACCCGTCGTGTCCGGTCAGGCGTCGTCGGATCGCCGTCGGCGGCACAAACAAGAAAGGGCCCCGGTCGTCCCGGGGCCCTTCGGTCTTCGCAGGAGGCGCGGGATCTAGAGTCCGCCCGGGCCGCAGTCCTTGCGCAGGAACTGCTCGATCAGCCCCAGCGTGGTCTCCTGGTGGCGATAGTACCAGGGCATGCTGTGGGGCATGTCCGGGATGAGTTCGAAGCGGGCCGACACCTTGTCCTTGATGGCAGCGTAGAAGCTGCTCGCGTGCTGCGACGGCGTGCGCACGTCACGGTCGCCGACGTACAGGAGGACCGGGATGTTCGCCTTGTCCGTGTTGCGGATCGGGTCCATGCCCCTGACCGTCTGGCCCTGGAGGATGCGCTGCACCCGGTTGTCGCTCCATGCCCGGCCGATCTTGGTCAGGTCGGTGACCGGAGCGCCCGAGATCGCGCACTGGTACGGGCTGTCGGGCCGGACCGCAGCCGCGGCGGCGGCGAAGCCGCCATACGAGTAGCCGAAGATCGCGATGCGGTCGGAATCGGCGATGCCTTCCTTGACCAGCCAGGCGGCGCCGTCATCCTTGTCGTCCTGCATCTTCTGGCCCCACTCGGCGTCGCCGGCGAGCCACAGCTTGCGGCCCAGGCCGGCGGAACCGCGGTACTGCGGACGCAACACGGCGTAGCCGCGCGAGGTCAGGAACGGCACCCAGCCCGACGCGTCCCAGCCGCCGTAGTCGCGCGCCCACGGGCCGCCGTGGGGGTGGATGATGGCCGGGAGCGGGCCGTCAGCCGGCTTCCAGCCGGCGGGCAGGTCGAGGATGGCGGGGATCTTCAGGCCATCGCGTGCCTCGTAGGTCACCCAACGCTGCTCGCCGATCGACGAGGGCTTGATCCAGGGACGCTGGTTGCCCAGCTCGACCACCTGCTTGCGGTCGAGCAGCACGCCGTAGGTCGGCGGGTTCTGCGGGCCGCTGGCGGTGAACAGGACCCGCGAGAGGTCGTCGTTGTAGCCGGTGATGCCGACGTTCTGGCCGGGATAGGCCTGCTTCAGGGCGGCGTGGATCGCCGCCATCGTCGGCTCGATGTAGGTGGCCTCGCGCACGGGGCCGTCGACCACGAAGCCGAGCACCTTGTTGAAGTTGCTGGGCTGGGTACCGAGGATCAGGCTGGCGATCGAGAACTCCGGGTGGGCCAGCAGCGGCTCGTCGTCGAACTTGCGCGCGGCCGGGTCGTACATCCAGGCCTGGACCAGGTCGGAGAACAGGTCCGTCAGCACGTAGAATTTCCCGGTCTCCTCGTCGAGGCCGACGATGTTGACCGTGTGGCGCTCGCTGACCTTGCGGGTGAGGTTCCCGTGCACCTCGAACTCGCCATTGGCGGGGTTCTTGATCAGCACGCGCTGCTCGTAATCCGCTCCCACCGGTTCGATCTCGGTGCGGGTGAGGAGCGAGCCGTCGCGCGGGTTGAACAGGCCCGGACTGGAACGGCCGCCGCCGCGGTAGAGCAGCGAGGTGTTGCCGGTCCGCAGGTTGTACAGGTAGTAGTTCGCCGCCAGGGTGGCCGAGTTGAGCTGCTGGATGATGACGTTCTCCGGGTCCAGCGGCAGCGTGTTCACCAGTGCGGCGGTGCCCTGGATCTCGAGGCAGCGCTGCATGTCTTCGGACACGCCCAGCCGCCGGGTATTCTCGGCAAAGGCTTCGCTGAACTTCTGGTGCCCCGTATCGGCCAGGTAGACCTTGGTCACGAAGGTCTTGGTGGCGCCGGTGCTGCGGCCTTCGCCGCAGTCGGCGAGCTGCCCGGTCCACTCCTGGCGTCCGATCACCAGCATGCGGTCGGCCTTCATCGCCGAGGCGGCGATGAACTTCATGCGGTCGCCGGACGGGGTGATGATCGGGCCGCGATCGAGGTTGTCCAGGTCCCAGGTCGCGACGCCGGTGTCCTTGTTGTCGGAACCGGGCATCGCGACGATGGCGACGAGGGTCTTGCCGTCCGAGCTCATCGACGCGTAGTCGATGTTCGGCAGTCGCGCCAGCGCGTCGATCGGGATCGGTTCCACGGCCGGCGCGGCCGTCGACAGCAGGCCAAGCGACAGGGCTGCCGCCTGCAGGAATCTGGAAAGTCTCATCATGCCCCCGGAAACGTGGATCAGGATCGTAGGAAACGCGCCGGCTCCGTGGCCGGGCGACGGCGACGCCCCCGCTGGCTGGCGGACGCGCCGGTGCAGATCATAGCGTTTGCGACCCTCCAGGCGGCAATCGACGCCGGTCCGGGCGCGTGAAGACGCGTCGCCACAGGCGCGGGCAGGATCGCGGAGAAGCGGGCGCGCTAGACTGGAGCGCCCCCGCAACCGGTTCCAATCCCCGCATGGCCATCCACGCGCACGCGGTGCAAGGCGGACTCAAGCCGCTGCCGGACATCCGCAACATCATCGCCGTCGGCTCGGGCAAGGGCGGCGTCGGCAAGTCGACCACCGCCGTGAACCTCGCCCTGGCGCTTGCCGCGGACGGTGCGCGGGTGGGCGTGCTCGACGCCGACGTGTACGGGCCGAGCATCCCGACCATGCTCGGGCTGTCCGGGCGCCCCGACAGTCCCGACGGCAAGACGATCGAGCCGATGCGCGCGCACGGGATCGAGGCGATGTCGATCGGGCTGCTGGTGGACCAGGACACGCCGATGATCTGGCGCGGGCCGATGGCGACCTCGGCCCTGACCCAGCTGCTGGGCGACACCCGCTGGGGCGGCGAGGACGGCCTGGATTACCTGGTGGTGGACCTGCCGCCCGGCACCGGCGACATCCAGCTGACCCTGGCGCAGAAGATCCCGGTCGCGGGCGCCGTGGTGGTGACCACGCCCCAGGACGTGGCCACCCTGGACGCGCGCAAGGCGCTGCGGATGTTCGAGAAGGTGGGCGTGGCGGTGCTGGGACTGGTGGAGAACATGGCCCAGCACGTGTGTTCCAACTGCGGGCACGTCGAGCACCTGTTCGGGCAGGGCGGCGGGGAACGGATGGCGGCGCAGTACGGGGTGCCCCTGTTGGGCTCGCTGCCGCTGGAGATCGGGATCCGCGAGCAGGGCGATGCCGGGGTGCCGATCGTCGCCGCGGCGCCGCAGTCCGCGGCGGCCCGGGCCTACCGCGACACCGCGCGCAGGCTGCTCGAGGAACTTGAAAAGCGTCCGCGCGCGCCGCGCGGCATCTCCGCCTCGCTGGTCTGAGCCTGGCGCCCGGCGCCACCGCGGCCCTGCGGTTCCGGCCGGCGGTGGCGCCCCCTACAATGCCGCGACTGGCCGCGTGGGCCGCAGGGAACACCGCATGAGCATCAAGAGCGACCGCTGGATCCGGCGCATGGCCGAGCAGCACGGCATGATCGAACCGTACGAGCCCGGGCAGGTGAAGGAGGCCGAGGGCGGCCGCATCGTCAGCTACGGCACCTCCAGCTACGGCTACGACGTGCGCTGCTCGCGCGAGTTCAAGGTGTTCACCAACATCAACTCGACGATCGTCGACCCGAAGCACTTCGACCCGAAGAGCTTCGTCGATATCGAGGCGGACGTGTGCATCATCCCGCCGAACTCGTTCGCGCTGGCGCGGACGGTCGAGTATTTCCGCATCCCCCGCGACACCCTGGTGGTGTGCCTGGGCAAGAGCACCTACGCGCGCTGCGGGATCATCGTCAACGTGACCCCGCTCGAGCCGGAGTGGGAAGGCCACGTGACCCTGGAGTTCAGCAACACCACGCCGCTGCCGGCGCGCATCTACGCCAACGAGGGCGTGGCCCAGATGCTGTTCTTCCAGTCCGATCCGGACGACGTGTGCGAGGTCTCGTACAAGGACCGCGGGGGCAAGTACCAGGGCCAGACCGGGGTCACGCTGCCGCGCACCTGAGCCGGCGGCGGCTTCAGTCGACCGCGCCGGCCGCGAGCGGCACGTCCACCGGCGTGCGCAGCGCCACCTTGATGCACAGCCCGAGCGCCCGTTCAAGCAGGGCCGGCGTGAACGGGCCATCGCCGTCCACCGGCGGCACGTGCACGAAGCCGCCGCGGATGCCGCCGCGGTTGCGGAGCTGGTGCATCAGGCCGTAGAAGACGTGGTTGCAGACGAAGGTGCCCGCGGTCTGCGAGACCTCGGCCGGGATGCCCTCGGCCTGCAGCGCGCGCAGCATGGACTTCAGCGGCAGGGTCGAGAAGTACGCGGCCGGGCCGCCGCGGACCACCGGCACGTCGACGGGCTGGCGGCCGGCGTTGTCGGGAATGCGCGCGTCGTCGACGTTGATCGCGACGCGCTCCAGCGACACGGCCGTCCGGGTGGCCGCAAGCCCGGTGCAGAGCACCAGGCGTGGTCGCACTTCGCGCATCGCGCGCCTGAGCGCATCGCGCGCCACGCCGAACTCCACCGGCAGCTCGCGCGCGACGAGGACGTGGCCGGCGACCTCCCGGCCGTCGAGCGCGCGCACCGCCTCCAGGCTGGGATTGCGCGGGGCGTCGCCGAACGGGCCGAAACCCGTCAGCAGGACCTTGCGCTTGGAATGGCGCTTCGCGTTCACCGGAACACGATGAAGTACATCAGCGCGATGTTGCAAGCCAGCAGCGGCAGCGCGGTGGCGACCTGCTGGCGGATCACCGCGTTGGGATCCTTCAGCTCCAGCAGCGCGGCGGGCACGAGGTTGAAATTGGCGGCCATCGGCGTGAGCAGGGTCCCGCAGTAGCCGCTGAGCATGCCGATCGCCGCCAGCGAGGCGGGGTCGGCACCATGCCGCTGGACCAGCAGCGGCAGGCCGATGCCCGCGGTCAGCACCGGGAAGGCGGCGAAGGCGTTGCCCATGATGATGGTGAACAGGGCCATGCCGATCGCGTAGGCGGCGACCACCACGAAGCGGTTGTCGACCGGGATCGCCATGCGCACGAGTCCGGCGACGGCGTCGCCCACGCCCGCCGCGGCGAACACGCTGCCCAGCGTGGCCAGCAGCAAAGGGAGCAGGGCGGCCCAGCCGACCGCATCGATCAGGCGGCGCGACTGCTCGACCGCGCTCCACGGCGACTGGCGCGTGAGCCGGCAGGCGGCGATCGCCGCCACCACGCAGGCGATGCCGAGCGCGACCAGGGTGGTGTGCTCGCGCCCGAGCAGGAAGCGTTCGCCGATGCGCAGGTCCTTGAGCACCACCGCGAACAGCACGCAGACCGCGGGGATGAGCAGGGCGGGCCAGAACAGGCGGTTGCCAAGCCGTCGCGCCTCCGCCTCGCGGTCGGCCGTCGAGGTTTCCTCGTAGCGCCCGCGCGCCAGGCCGCCGAAGCCGGCCAGGCAGGCGAGCAGCACCACGACCGCGCCGACCAGCGCCGGCGGCAGGCGGTCGGCGGCCAGGAACATCGCGCCCAGCAGGCCCCAGAACAGCGCGGTGGTGTGCCGCCGCGGATTGTGGCGGTCGCGCAGGCCGAGCGCCGCGACCGCGAGCAGGTAGGCGCCGGCGAGCCAGTAGACGAGGTCGAGCGTGATCATGCACCGTCCCCGCCGTCGCGCGGGGCGCGCAGCGCAGCGGCCTCGCGGGCCAGGCGTGCATCCATGCGCAGCAGGCGGCCGGCGTGGATCAGGAACGCGCAGATCGCGGTCGGGATGCCCCACAGGGCGATGTGCAGCGGTTCGAGGTCGATGCCGTGTCCGGCGAAGAAGCCCTGCATCAGCAGCACCGCGCCGAAGGCGATGAACACGTCCTCGCCGAAGAATCGGCCGACGTTCTCGCTGGCGGCGGTCATCGCCTTGATCCGCTCGCGCATCTCCTCGGGCAGTGGGCCGTGCAGGTGCTCGGCCGCGCCGACGGCCATGGGCGCCATCAGCGGGCGCACGGTCTGGGCGTGGCCGCCGAGGTCGACCAGGCCCAGGGCCGAGAGCAGCTGGCGCCCGGCGAGGTAGGCGGCGAGCGCGCGTCCCGCGGTCGCGCCGCGCAGGCGCGCGATCCATTGCTGCGCGCGTTCCTTCAGGCCGTGCCGCTCCAGCAGTCCGATCGCGGGCAGGGTGAGCAGGAACAGCGCCAGGTAGCGTTGGCGGGTGAAGGCTTCGCCGATCAGCGCCAGCACGTCGCCAGGCGCGAGCCCCGCGAGCAGGCCGGTGGCGATGCCGGCGACCACCACCACCAGCGCCGGATTGAGGCGCAGCGCGAAGCCGGCGACGACGACCAGGATGCCGAGCAGCGGCCAGTAGTTCACGGCGCGTCCCCCGGGGCGCGGACCACGATGCCCTCGGCTTCCAGCGCCTCGCGCAGGGCGCGGGCGAAGGCGGCGGCGTCGTGGCGGTCGCCGTGCAGGCAGAGCGTGTCGGCGCGCAGCGCGATGCGGCTGCCGTCGAGCGCGTGCACCGCGTGCTCGCGCACCAGGCCGCGCACCTGGGCCAGCGCGCCCTCGAGCGTCTCGATCACCGCCCCGGGCTGGCCGCGGGGCGCCAGCCGGCCGTCGGCGGCATAGCCGCGCTCGGCGAACGCTTCCTCGGCGACCTGCAGGCCGGCGCTGCGTCCTGCCGACGCGAGGTCGGAGCCCGCGAGCGCGTACAGGCGAAGTCCGCGATCGACCTCGCGCACCGCGTCGGCGATGGCGCGCGCGGTGTCGAGCTCCCGCGCGGCCAAGTTGTACAGCGCACCATGCGGCTTGACGTGGCGCAGCCGGGCGCCCGCGGCTTCGCAGGCGGCCGCGAGCCGTCGCACCTGGGCCAGCACCAGCGCGTGGACCTCGCCGGGGGCGAGCGCAAGCTCGCGGCGGCCGAAATGCGCCCGGTCCTCGAACGAGGGATGCGCACCGATCGCGACGCCGTGGCGCAGGCACAGCGCGACGGTCTCGCGCATGCTCGCCTCGTCCCCGGCATGGCCGCCGCAGGCGATGCTGGCCGAGGAGATCCAGGGCACGATGGCGGCGTCGTCGCCGCAGCCCTCGCCCAGGTCGCAGTTGAAGTCGATGCGGTCAGGCACGTGCGCGTCTTGCCTCCAAGGCCAGCGCGATTCTATGCAGGCGCTGGCGCTGCCGGGCAAGCGCGGCGCGCGCCTCGGCGGCGGTGCAGGGAGCGAAGCGCACGCCATCGCCGGGCCTGAGCTGCGCCAGCAGCGGCCAGTCGGCGCGGATGGCCTGGCCGATGCGCGGATAGCCGCCATGGGTCTGCGCATCGGCCAGCAGCACGATCGGCTGGCCGCCGGGCGGCAGCTGCACGCAGCCGGGCGCGACCGGCTCGGAGACGCGTTCGCCCGGATCGGCCAGCGCCAGCGCGGGGCCCTGCAGGCGCAGGCCCTGCCGGTTGCTGTCGGGCGCGATCTTCCACGCCTGGCCGTGCAGCGAACGTTCGCCGGTGGTGGCGTCGGGCCCGGGAATCACGCGCACCACGCGGTCGGGCGAGGGCCGGGGGCGATCGTCGAACGCGGTGTCGATCCACCAGGTCGGCACGTGCAGGCACGGCGCGTCGACCTGACCCGCCAGGGGCAGCTGGTCGCCGGCGCGCAGCGGTCGGCCGGCAAGCCCCTCGAAGCCGGCGCGCAGGTCGGTGCTCGCGCTGCCGAGTACGCTCGGCAGGCGCAGGCCGCCCAGGACCGCGAGATAGCTGCGCGCGCCGTCCAGGCAGCGGCCGAGCCGGAGTTCGCAGCCCGCAGGAACATCCACCGGCCGCGCCATCGGGATCGCCTGGCCATCCGCGCTGGCCTCGATGGTCGCGCCGCACAGGGCGATGCGCGCCGGAACGTGGAAGCGCAATCGCGGACCGGACAGGGTGATCTCGAGCGCCGGCGCATCGCCCGGATTGCCGACGAGCAGGTTGGCCAGGGCCAGCGCCCAGGGATCGAGCGCCCCCGACATCGCGATGCCGAGGTGGCGAAGGCCCGGCCGGCCCGTGTCCTGGGGCAGGGTGCAGACACCCGGGGCCAGCACCTCGATGCCGCGCGTGCTCATGCGCCTGCCCCCGCGAGGGCGTGGAAGCGCGCCGCGTCGATCGCGACGAAACGCACGCGCTGTCCGGCCTGCAGCAGCGTCGGTGGCGTGCGCGCGGCGTCGAACAGGCGCAGGGGCGTGCGCCCGATGACGCGCCAGCCGCCGGGGCTTTCGCGCGGATAGATCCCGGTCTGGCCGCCGCCGATGGCAACGCTGCCCGCCGGCACCCGCGTGCGCGGCCGGGCCAGGCGCGGTACCGCCAGGCGCGGGTCGAGTCCCAGCAGGTAGGGGAAGCCGGGTGCGAATCCGATCATGGCCACGCGGTAGTCGCCACCGGCGTGCAGGGCGACGACCTCGTCGCGGGCGAGCCCGGCCTGCGCGGCGACCTCGTCGAGGTCGGGCGCGAACGCGCGGTCGTAGCAGACGGGGATCTCGACGGCAGGGAGGACGCCGACGGCGTCGTCTTCCGAGTCGGCGTCCGTGTCGGCGAGCGCGCGCAGCCACTGCGCGACCGCGTCGATTCCGTCGTCGCTCCCGGCGTGCGCCCCGTCGACGAACACGGCCAGGCTGGCGTAGGCGGGCACGACCTCGCGCAGCCACGGCGGGGCCTCGCGCTCGATGCGCCGCGCCAGCGCGTGCACGCGGGCGTTCACCGCCGGGTCGATGCGACGGCCCAGGCGCAGCAGCAGCGCGTCCTCGCCGAGCGGCTCGATCCCGATCCGGCTCACGCCTGCCCGCGCAGTGCCGCGTCCAGCGCCCGGACGCGGTCCACGAGCGCCTCGGGCGTGTAGGGGCGGGCGGTCACCCGGCCCCAGACCGGCGCCGGCCAGGCCGGGTCGTCCTCGAAGCGGGCGATCACGTGCACGTGCAGCTGCGGCACCAGGTTGCCGAGCGCGGCGACGTTGAGCTTGAACGGACGGACCGCGTCGCGCAGCGCGCGGCAGGCCAGGTCGATCTCGTCGGTGAGCTGGCGCCGCTGCGCCGGTTCCAGGTCGATGAGCTCGCGCGCGCCGGCCACGCGGGGCACGAGCACCAGCCAGGGATAGTTGGCGTCGTCCATGAGCCGCAGTTCGCTCAGTTCCAGCGTGGCCAGCGGATGGCTGTCCGTGGCCAGCTGCGGATGCAGCGACCAGGGGCCCGGGTCATGCGCGTGCCGGGTCATGCGGGCTCCTCCTCAGCGCAGTGCCGATCCGAGGAACGCCAGCGTGCGCTTGCGCGCGAGCGCGGCGCTGGCGGGGTGGAAATGGCGCGGATCGACATCGCGGTTGAAGGCGTGGTCGGCCTCGGGATAGACGTGGATGGTGGCCTCGGGCCAGGCGTCGCGGTGGGCCTGGATGTACTCGGGCGGAGTGCTGGCGTCGCGGCCGCCGAAGTGGAACAGCATCGGCGCGCGCAGCGGCTCGCCGAGGAAGTCCTGCGAGCGCGCGCCGTAGTACGCGACCGCCGGCAGCCCCAGCCGGGTGTTGGCCAGCAGCGCCATGCTCCCGCCCCAGCAGAAGCCGACCGCCGCCACCTTCAGGCCCTCGCCCTGGAGCTGCGTGGCCGCGGCCCGCAGCACCGCGACCGCGCGCTCGGTGCCCAGCCGGCCCACGAGCTCGCGGCCGCGGGCGAACCCGGCCTCGTCGTAGCCCAGCTCGATGTTGCGGGCCACCGGGTCGAACAGGGCCGGGGCCAGCGCCACGTAACCGGCCGCGGCATAGCCCTCGGCGACGCTGCGGATGTGCTCGTTGACCCCGAAGATCTCCTGGACCACCAGCACCGCGCCCAGCGCGGCGGCCCGGTCGGGCGGGTCGGCCCGCCAGGCGGTGATGGCGCCTTCCGGCCCGTGGATGACGGTGTCGCGGCCCATCGCGTCGGCTCCATCGCAGGGGAGCCCGATTCTAGCCGACGCTATACTTTGCGCCCCGTGACGCCGCGCGGCGTCCCCTGCCTCCCCCGGGCGTCCGCGCCCGGACGCCCCGCCGATCTCCCGGCCGCTCCATGCCCCCAGCCCGGCTGGGCGCGTGGACCGGCCCGCCGCCCCCGCCCGGACATGACTGCAGACCCGATGAAATCCGCCGAACGTGCGCCGCGAGTGGGCCTGGTGTCACTTGGCTGCCCCAAGGCGCTTGTGGACAGCGAGCGCATCCTCACCCAGCTGCGGGTGGAAGGTTACGAGCTGGTGCCGACCTACGAGGACGCCGACGTGGTGGTGGTCAACACCTGCGGCTTTATCGATTCGGCCGTGGCCGAGTCGCTCGACGCGATCGGCGAGGCCATGGCCGAGAACGGCAAGGTGATCGTGACCGGCTGCCTGGGCAAGCGCTCGGAACTGATCCGCGAACAGTTCCCCGACGTGCTGTCGATCAGCGGCCCGCAGGACTACGCCAGCGTGATGGGCGCGGTGCACCAGGCGCTGCCGCCCAGGCACGATCCGTTCACCGACCTGCTGCCGCGGCGCGCGGCCGAGGGCGAGGTGGGGATCAAGCTCACGCCCAGGCACTACGCCTACCTCAAGATCTCCGAAGGCTGCAACCACCGCTGCAGCTTCTGCATCATCCCGTCGATGCGCGGCGACCTGGTCTCGCGTCCGGTCGACGAGGTGCTGCGCGAGGCCGAGCGCCTGGTGGTGCGAGGCGGGGTGAAGGAACTGCTGGTGATCTCGCAGGACACCTCGGCCTACGGCGTCGACCTGCGCTACGCCGAACGCGAATGGCGCGGCAAGGCGTACCAGACGCGAATGAAGGCGCTGTGCGAGGGGCTGGCGGAACTGGGCGTGTGGACGCGCCTGCACTACGTCTATCCCTACCCGCACGTGGACGAGGTGGTCCCGCTGATGGCGCAAGGCCGGCTGCTGCCGTACCTGGACATCCCGTTCCAGCACGCCAGCCCGCGGATCCTGAAGCTGATGAAGCGGCCCGGCGCGGTCGACAGGGTGCGTGAGCGGATCGCCCGCTGGCGCGACATCTGCCCGGAACTCACGATCCGCAGCACCTTCATCGTCGGCTTCCCCGGCGAGACCGAGGCCGAGTTCGAGGAACTGCTGGATTTCCTGCGCGAGGTGCGGCTCGACCGCGTCGGCGCGTTCGCCTATTCGCCGGTCGAGGGCGCCAGCGCCAACGCGCTTCCCGACCCGGTGCCCGAGGAGGTGAAGCAGGAGCGCCTGGCCCGGTTCATGGAGGTGCAGGCGGAGATCTCGGCGCAGAAGCTCGAGGCCAAGGTCGGCACCGTGCAGCGCTGCCTGGTGGACCTCGTCGACGGTGAGCTGGCGATCGCGCGCTCGATGGCCGACGCACCCGAGATCGACGGCGTGGTGCAGATCCAGAATGGCTTCGAGGCCGGCCTGCAGCCCGGCGATTTCGTCGATGTCGAGATCATGGGCAGCGACGAGCACGACCTGTACGGCGAAGCCGTGCCTGCGCTCAGGGTGCTGGACTGATTGCGCCCGCGACGCGGTTCAGCCGTCGTAGCGCACGTCGATGATGAAGAAGCGTTCCGGCCCGGCCGGCAACCGGGCCTCGAACTCGTCGTCCACGCGCTTCTTCAGCATCGCACGCGCCAGCGGCGAATCGATGCTGATCCAGCCGCGCGCCGGGTCGGTCTCGTCGGGACCGACGATGCGGTAGCGCGCGGTCTCGCCGGTGGTCGCGTGCTCGACCTCCACCCACGCGCCGAAGAACACCGCTTCCGGGTCGGACGGCACCGTGTCCACCACGCGCAGCGCCTCCAGGCGCTTGCTCAGGTAGCGCACCCGGCGGTCGATGCCGCCGAGCTGCTTCTTGCGATAGGTGTACTCGGCGTTCTCCGAACGGTCGCCCTCGGCCGCCGCGGCCGCCAGCGCCTTGACCACCTCGGGGCGCTGCACGCGCCACAGGTCGTCGAGCTCGGCCTTGAGCCGCGCGTGGCCCTCGCGGGTGATCAGCGCGGTGCTCTTCTCGGGGGGTGGACGCCAGCGACCCATGGCTCAGCGTTGTCCGTTGGCGGAGGCATGGGGCAGGGTGGAACGGCACTGCATGCGACGGCCCGCTACTTCAGGATGCTGCCCAGCAGTCCGCGCACGATCCGGTTGGTGATCGTGCGCGCAGCCTGCTTGCCGGCCGCCTGCACCACGCCCTGGCGGCGCTTGGTGCCGAACAGGAACTCGTTGACCGCGCGGCCCATGCCGCCTTCTTCCTCCGGCGCCGCGTCCTTGCCGCCCTTGGCCGGCGGCGCGCCGGCGTGGGTCGTCGCGGCCTCGGCGCGGCGGGCGAGGATCTCGGCCGCCGACTCGCGGTTCACCGCCTTGTCGTACTTGGCGCCCACGGGGCTTGCGGCGCGCACCTGCGCACGCTCGGCCTCGGTGATCGCGCCCATCCGGCAGCGCGGCGGCGCCACCAGAGTGTGCTCCACCGGCATCGGGATGCCCTTCTCCTGCAGGGTCGACACCAGCGCCTCGCCGGCGCCGAGCGAACCGAGCGCGCGCGTCACGTCGAGGTTGGGATTGGCGACGAAGGTCTCGGCCGCGGTGCGCACCGCCTTCTGGTCGCGCGGGGTGAACGCGCGCAGCGCGTGCTGCACCCGGTTGCCGAGCTGGCCGAGGATGTCGGGCGGCACGTCGTCGGGGAACTGGGAGCAGAAGTACACGCCCACGCCCTTGGAGCGGATGATCCGCACCACCTGTTCGATCCGCCGCTGCAGCGCCGGTGGCGCGTCGTCGAACAGCAGGTGGGCCTCGTCGAACACGAACACCAGGCGCGGCTTGTCCAGGTCGCCGACCTCGGGCAGGCTCTCGAACAGTTCCGAGAGCAGCCACAGCAGGAAGCTCGAGTACAGGCGCGGGCGCAGCACCAGCTGGTCGGCGGCGAGGATCCCGATCACGCCACGGCCGTCGGGGGTGGTGCGCATCAGGTCGGACAGTTCCAGCGCCGGCTCGCCGAACACCTGGTTGCCGCCTTCCTGCTCCAGGCGCAGCAGGGCGCGCTGGATCGCGCCGATCGACTGCGCGCTGACCAGGCCGTACTCGGCCGACACCGTCTTGCGCTCCTCGGCCAGCAGGTTGAGCAGCGCGCGCAGGTCGTCCAGGTCGAGCAGCAGCAGGCCGCGGTCGTCGGCGAGCTTGAACGCGATGTCGACTACGCCGGCCTGGGTGTCGTTGAGCTCGAGGATGCGCGAGAGCAGGGTCGGCCCCATCTCGCTGACCGTGGTCCGCACCGGGTGGCCGAGCTTGCCGAACAGGTCCCAGAACACCACCGGGCTGGCGGCCGGGGCCCAGTCGGGGATCCCGATCTGCCCGATCCGCGCCTGCAGTTTCTCGTTGCTGCTGCCGGGCACCGCGAGCCCGGCGACGTCCCCCTTCACGTCGGCCAGGAACACCGGCACGCCGATCCGGGAGAAGCCCTCGGCCAGGGTCATCAGGGTGACCGTCTTGCCGGTACCGGTGGCGCCGGCCACCAGGCCGTGGCGGTTGCCGTACTTCGGCAGCAGGTGGACGGGACCGCCGTCGGGCGTGGTGACCGCCTTGCCGACCAGGATGGGTTCCATGCGTTCGATCCGTGTGGGACGTCGCAGATTCTAGGCGCAGGCGGCCGGGCCTCCCAGATGCCGCCCCGGTTTCCTTGTTCCCCCGAGGTGCAGCGGATACCCTGCGGGCCGCTTCGGTCCCACCCGGTGGTTGATGTCCATCCTCGTGCGTTCCATCTGCTGGCTGCTGCCGGCCGTCCTCCTGTCCGCCGCGCTTTCGCTGCCGGCGCACGCGCAGTCGCGCCGCGCTCAGGCCGCGATCGACGCCCTGAACGAGCGCATGCTCGCGGCCGAAACCCGCTACCGGGAGGCGCTGGTGAAGATCGGCAACGACGATCCGGCCGGCGTGGACGAGAGCAACGCCGCGCTCGAGGACATGGAGGACGTGCTGGTCGAGTGCGGCCGGATCAAGGGCTGCAACAACGCCGGCCTGCTGGCCAGCTTCAAGCGCCTGCTCAAGGCCCAGGCCGACGCCGCCGCGGCCGTGCCCGGGGAGGGCGAGGACGAGGACGCCACCCTCATCGACGACCCCGGCGTGGCCGGCGCCGGGGTCCCCGACAGCGCCAGCGCCGCCGCACTGCTGGCCGCCGAGGACCGCCGCTTCCTCGAACTGGTGAAGATGAATCCGGCGGTGCAGGCCGCGATCCGCCGCTGGCTGACCGACATGCGCGTGTCGCTGATCACCAGCCACGAGAACTACCAGTACATGCAGCACCTGATGTCCCCGGCGTTCAAGCGCCGTGGCCTCCCGGAGGCGCTGCTGTTCGGGATCCTGGCCAAGGAGTCCAACGGCCGGGTGCACGCCCGCTCGCGCGCCGGCGCGGTGGGGCCGCTGCAGTTCATGCCGGCCACCGGCCGCCGCTTCGGCCTGGGTCCCGACGGCAGCGGCTTCGACACCCGCTACGACCCGCGGGCGTCGGCCGACGCCGCCGCGATGTACCTGGCCGAGCGCTACGCCGAGCTCGGCAACCAGATCGAACTGTGGCTGGCCGCCTACAACGGCGGCGAGGGCCGGGCCCGGCGCGTGCACCGCGAGTACGGGGGGCGCAGCTTCTGGGACGCCGACGTCTACAACCAGTTCCCGCCCGAAACCAAGGACTACGTGCCGATGGTGATCGCGGCGGCCTGGCTGTTCCTGCACCCGAAGGAGTACGGGCTGACCTTCCCGCGCGTGGACGCGCGTCCGGCCTTCATCCAGCTCCAGCGCCCGGCCTCGATCTATGAACTGACCATCTGTCTGGGCAATGGCGGCACCCGCGACGGCTACATGCGCGTGCTGCGCAACCTCAACCCGCAGTACGAGGCCGACGCGCTGATTCCGGCCGGCACCCGGCTCAACGCCACGGTGCGCATGGCAGGGCTGTACGAGCGGTGGTGCACGCGCGGGGCGCGCGCCGAGCTGGCGCGGACCCTGGTGGAGAGCGACGCCAGTTCGGCGATCGTACGGGTGGGGGACGTGGAGACGGTGACCCTGCCGGACGGGACGGTGCGCCAGCGTCCCGCGGCCCCCGCGCCCGCGCCCGCGCCCGCGCCGCGCACCCATCGGGTGGCCCGGGGCGAGAACCTGGCGGCGATCGCACGGCGCCACGGCTGCGATACCCGCCAGCTGGCCGCGGCCAACGGCATCAAGCCGCCCAAGTACCTGCTGCGCGCGGGACAGACGCTGGACCTGGCGGTCTGCCGCTAGCGGTGCGCCCGCGCCGGCGGCGCTTCATTCCCGTGGCGGTGCGCCGTCGTCCTCGCGCTCGACCGCGGTGGCTTCGCGCAGCGCTTGTTCCGCGTCGCGTTCGGCCTGGCGCAGCGCGGCCAGGTCCAGCGGCCGGATGCTCTGGATATGGCAGCGGACCTGGATCGAGGAGATCCCCGGCCCTGCGGGGGTGACCGAGTCGAAGCGCGAGGCGATCGTGCCGCCCCGGCTGGAGATGCGGATCGCGTGGGCGAAAGGCAGGTCCGAGCAGGGCCCGGAGAGCTCGAGCAGGTAGGCCTGGTTGGGGCGGGTGCGCAGCACCAGCGCATCGGCGCCCAGGGGACTCCAGCCGGTGAAGCGGCCGGGGTGCAGGATCGAATTGACCGGGTGGCCGGCATGGGCGCGGTACAGCGACAGCCGCTCGGCCGCGTCCATGCGCGGGCTGCTGGCGCAGCCGGAAACGGCGAGGGCCAGGGCGGCCGTGGTAGCAAGCATGGGTTTCATGTCCGGCTCCTGTGCGGGGGAAGGCACCGCGCCGGTGGACGATTGGACGCCGCCGGCGCCTTGCGATGAATCTACCCCCGCAGGCGGGCCAGCGCCTGCCCAAGGCGGACCGGCCGTTCAGCCTGCAGTCCCGCTTCCAGCGTGGCCACGCCCGGCGGCAGCAGCACGATCACGGTGGAGCCGTAGTTGAAGCGGGCCATTTCCTCGAACCGCTCCAGCACGATGTCCTCGCTGGTCCAGGTCCTGGTGGTGACGCGGTTGCCGTAGGCGGGGATTTCCTCGCCGCTCCATACTGTTTCCACGCCCGAGACCAGCAGCGCGCCCACCATCACCACCGCCATCGGTCCGAAGCTGGTCTCGAAGTGGCACACCAGGCGTTCGTTGCGAGCGAACAGCCGCGGCACGGACGCGACCGCGTCGGGCCCGACCGAGAACAGCCGCCCGGGCACGTGCACGGTCTCGAGCAAGCGTCCGGTCCAGGGCATGTGCACGCGGTGGTAGTCGCGCGGCGACAGGTAGACTGTGGCGAACAGGCCGTCGGCATAGGGCGTGGCGGCGGCCTGGCTGGCGAGCAGTTCGGCGGCGGTGAACGAGCGTCCCTTGGCCTGGAAGATGCGGCCGCGTTCGATCGCGCCGCACTGGCTGATGCGCCCGTCAGCCGGCATCAGCAGCGCGCGCGGGTCCGGGTCGGGCACGCGCGCGCCGGGCTTGAGCGCGCGGGTGAAGAAGGCGTTGAAGGTGGGGTAGGCCGCCGGGTCGGATTCGGCGGCTTCGTCGAGATCCACGTCGAAGCGCCGGACCACGGTGTCGATCAGCCAGCGCCGGATCCGCGGCGAGTCCGAGTAGGCCAGGGAACGCGCCAGCGACGACAGCAGCCGGTGCGGCAGCACCCAGGTCAGCGCGGTGACCGGGCTCACCGGGCGCCTGCCCCGGTCAGCGCGAGCAGGTCGGCGGCGATGGCGTCCGGATCGTCCACCGCGCTGCCGGTGACCACCCCGGCCATCCGCCCCTGCGGATCGAGCAACGCCATCGAGGCGCTGTGGTCGATCGAGTACTGGTCCTCGGGCGCGCCCTCGGGCGGCGGCACCTTGGCGAACACCATCGACAGCGAACGCGTGAACGCCTCCAGGGCAGGGATGTCGGCGGTGGCGGCCAGGGTGTCGCGATGGAAGGCGTGGGCGTACTCGCCGATGCGGTCGGGCGAGTCGCGCTCGGGATCGACCGAGACGAACAGCACCCGCGGCCGGATCGAGTCGGGCAGGGCCTCCCACTGGCGCTGCGCCTGCGCCAGCCGGGCCAGGGTCATCGGGCACACGTCCGGGCAGAAGGTGAAGCCGATGAACACCAGGGTCCAGTGGCCGTGCAGCTCGCCCGGCAGCAGCTGGGTGCCGTCGGACTGCCGCAGCTCGAACGGCGGCAGCTCGCGCGGCTGGGGAAACAGTTTCACCGCACGCAGGGCCGGTTGCTGCGCCGGCGCGGGCGCGAAGAACTGGCGCGAGGCCAGCAGCCCGAGGCCCGCGGCCAGGGCCACCAGCAGCACGATGACGACGGGGCGGTTGAACATGCGTGGATCCGTGTCGGGGCCGGCCATCATACCCTCGGCGCCGCTATACTTTCCGGTCCGCCAGGGCCCGCGCACGGCGATGCGACCGTCCGGCGGGCAGCCGCCGTCCGAGCGTGCCGCCGCCTGCGGGCGCACGAGGGCGGATTGCCGACCCACCGCCCCGCCGCCCATGTTCCGGACCCGCGCCATGACCGATGAGCTGCACACGATCATCGACCTGATCCGCTACGGCGCCAGCCGCTTCCAGGCCGCCGGCCTCACCTTCGGCCATGGCTACGACAACGCCCTGGACGAGGCCACCCAGCTCACCCTGCACGCGCTGCATCTGCCGCACGACCTGTCGCCGGTGTACGGCCAGGCGCGGGTGACGCTGGCCGAGAAGGAGGACGTGCTGGCGCTGTTCCTGCGTCGCATCGAAGAGCGCGTGCCGGCCGCGTACCTGACCGGCGAGGCCTGGTTCGCCGGCCTGAGCTTCAAGGCCGACCGCCGCGCCCTGGTCCCGCGTTCGCCGATCGCCGAGCTGATCCTGTCCGGCTTCGAACCCTGGCTGGGCGGGCGCGACGTGCGCCGCGCGCTGGACCTGTGTACCGGCTCGGGCTGCATCGCGATCGCGATGGCCCACTACAACCCCGACTGGCACGTGGACGGCGCCGACATCAGTGAGGAGGCGCTGTCGCTGGCGCGCGAGAACGAGGCCCGGCTGCTGGTGCGCAACACCCGCTTCCTCCGCTCCGACCTGTTCTCGGACCTGCAGGGCGAGCACTACGACCTGATCGTCAGCAACCCGCCCTACGTCACCAACGACGAGACCGACGCGCTGCCGCAGGAGTATTCGTACGAGCCCGAGCTCGGCCTGCGCGCCGGCGACGACGGGCTCGACCTGGTCCTGCGCATGCTGCGCGACGCGCCGCTGCACCTTACCGATGACGGCCTGCTGGTGTGCGAGGTGGGCGAGGCCGAACGCGCGCTGACCGCGCTGCTGCCCGAACTGCCGCTGGCCTGGGTGGAGTTCAAGGTCGGGCAGATGGGCGTGTTCGTGGTCGAGCGCCACGACCTGGTCGCGCACCACGCGCGGATCCGCGAACTGGCGGACGCGCGCGGGACTGGGGCATCATCGGCCGCCGCGACGCCGCCGGCGACCGGCGGCCTGTTCTGAACCGGAAGGGGACGAGTTGAACACCTTTGGCCATCTGTTCCGCGTGACCACCTTCGGCGAGTCGCACGGGCCGGCGATCGGCTGCGTGATCGACGGCTGCCCGCCGGGGATCGCGCTCGCCCCCGAGGACTTCGTCCACGACCTGGCGCGGCGCGCCACCGGCAAGACCCGCCACACCTCGGCGCGGCGCGAGGCCGACCAGGTCGAGATCCTCAGCGGCGTGTACGAGGGCGTCACCACCGGTACCCCGATCGCGCTGCTGGTGCGCAACACCGACCAGCGTAGCAAGGACTACAACGCCATCGCCCGCCAGTTCCGCCCGGGCCATGCCGACTACGCCTACTGGCAGAAGTACGGCATCCGCGACCCGCGCGGCGGCGGCCGCAGCTCGGCGCGCGAGACCACGATGCGGGTGGCCGCGGCGGTGGTCGCGAAGAAGTGGTTGGCCCGGCGCGGCGTGACCGTGCGCGGTTGCCTGGTCCAGATCGGCGACGTGGTGCCGCGTTCGCACGACTGGAACGCGGTCGAAGGCAACCCGTTCTTCTGGCCCTGCGCCGAACAGGTGCCCGAGCTCGAGGCCTACATGGACGCGCTGCGCAAGTCCGGCGACTCGGTGGGCGCGAAGGTGGTGGCCGTGGCCGACGGCGTGCCGCCGGGCTGGGGCGAACCGGTGTACGGCAAGCTCGACGGTGAACTGGCCGCGGCGATGATGTCGATCAACGCGGTCAAGGGCGTGGAGATCGGCGACGGCTTCGCCAGCGTGGCCCAGAAGGGCACCGAGCACCGCGACGTGATGACCCCGGACGGATTCGCGTCCAACCACGCCGGCGGCGTGCTGGGCGGCATCTCGACCGGGCAGCAGGTGGTGGTCTCGGTCGCGTTCAAACCGACCTCCAGCCTGCGCCTGCCGGTGGAGGGCGTGGACGTGGACGGCCACGTGGTCGACATCATCACCACCGGCCGCCACGATCCCTGCGTCGGCATCCGCGCCACGCCGATCTGCGAGGCGATGCTGGCGCTGGTGCTCATGGACCAGGCGCTTCGCCACCGCGCCCAGTGTGGCGACGTGGGCGAGGTGGCGCCCCGCATCCCCGCGGCCAGGGATGGCTGAGCCGCGGCCCAGGGTCTGGGTATCGCAGCCGCTGTTCGACGACATCGTCGGGCGGCTGGGGGAGTACTTCGACGTGGATGCGACCGCGGAGGTCACTGCGTGGACGCCGGTGCAGGTCGCGGAGAAGCTGCGCGGCGTCGCGGGCGCGGTGGTGACCCTCAACGAGCGCATCGGCCCGGCCGAGATCGCGCAGGCGCACGGACTGCGCGCGGTGGCCAACGTCGGCGTGGGCTACGACAACCTCGACGTGGAGGCGCTGCACGCGCGCGGCATCGTCGCCACCAACACCCCCGACGTGCTGACCGAGACCACGGCCGACCTCGGCTTCGCCCTGCTGCTGGCGGCGGCACGGCGGATCACCGAGGGCGAGCGCTGGCTGCGCGAGGGCCGGTGGCGGCAGTGGTCGTTCGACACCCTGCTGGGCCACGACGTGCACGGCGCCACGCTCGGCATCCTCGGCATGGGCAGGATCGGCCAGGCCATCGCCCGGCGCGGCGCGCATGGCTTCGGCATGCGCGTGCTCTACCACAACCGCAGCCGCCTGCCGGCTGGTATCGAAAGCAACTGTCGTGCGGCCTACGTCGACTTCGATACACTGCTGCGCGAATCGGACCACCTCGTGCTGGTCCTGCCGTATTCGCCGCAGACCCGCCACGTGATCGACGCCGCTGCCCTCGCGAAGATGAAGCCGACCGCGACGCTGACCAACGTCGCGCGCGGCGGCCTGGTCGACGAGGACGCGCTGGCCGACGCGCTTGCCGGAGGCCGCCTGGCCGCGGCGGCGCTGGACGTGTTCGAGGGCGAGCCCCGGGTCAACCCGCGGCTGCTGGCGCTGCGCAACATCGTGCTGAGCCCGCACGTGGGCAGCGCCAGCCACGCCACCCGCCGGGCGATGGCGGCGCTGGCCGTGGACAACCTCGTCGCCGCCCTCGGCCACGGCCCGCGTGCCGGTGATCCGCCGACCCCGATCGCCGCCAAAGCGACCGCCAAACGATAGGGGAGCCCCAGGCCCGGCCGTGTCCGCGCGGGCTCCCCCGAACCCTGCCGCGATGGCGCGCGCCCGAGGTGCGCGCCGCGCTCCCATGCCCATGCCCCATCCTTCGACCTTTCACGCGGACCTTCCATGAACACCCCACAGACCCGTCGTTTCAACGTTGCTGTCGTCGGCGCCACCGGTGCCGTCGGCGAGGTGATGCTGTCGATCCTGGCCGAGCGCAACTTCCCCGTGGGCACGCTGGTGCCCCTGGCCTCCGAGCGTTCGGCGGGCAATACCGTCGAGTTCCGCGACCAGGAGCTCGTGGTCCAGGACCTCGCCAGCTTCGATCCGAGCGGCATCGACATCGCCCTGTTCTCGGCCGGTGGCGAGACCTCGAAACAGTACGCGCCGAAGTTCGCCGCCGCCGGCGCGGTGGTGATCGACAACTCCTCGGCCTTCCGCTACGACGACGACGTCCCGCTGGTGGTGAGCGAGGTCAATCCCGAGCAGGTCAGGAACCGTCCGCGAGGCATCGTCGCCAACCCCAACTGCTCGACCATGCAGCTGCTGGTGGCGCTGGCGCCGCTGCACCGCAGGTACGGCATCGAGCGGGTGAACGTGGCCACCTACCAGTCGGTGTCCGGGGCCGGCCGCAGCGCGATGGAGGAGCTGGGCAAGCAGACCGCGCAGCTGCTGGGCTTCAACGCGATCAACCCGGAGAAGTTCCCGGTGCAGATCGCATTCAACCTGATCCCGCACATCGACAGTTTCCTGGACAACGGCTTTACCAAGGAGGAGATGAAGCTGGTCTGGGAGACCCGCAAGATCCTCGGCGACGACTCGATCCAGGTGAACCCGACCGCGGTGCGCGTGCCGGTCTTCTACGGCCACTCCGAGGCGGTGGCGATCGAGACCCGCGAGAAGGTCACCGCGCAGGCGGCGCGCGAACTGCTGGCGGCCTCGCCCGGCGTGGAGGTGGTGGACGACCGCAAGCCCGGCGGCTATCCGACCCCGGTCACCCATGCCTCGGGCAAGGACGCGGTGTACGTGGGCCGCATCCGCGAGGACATCTCGCACCCGCGCGGCCTGAACCTGTGGATCGTCTCGGACAACATCCGCAAGGGCGCCGCGCTCAATGCGGTGCAGCTGGCCGAGCTCGTCGCCGCCGAAGGCTGAGACATGCCGTGCCTGCATGCGCGGGCGGGTGCGCATGCGAAGGGTATCGTGGCCCGACGCAACGCGCGGGCCACGTCCGCGCCGCCGCGGGCGCGCGAAAGATTGCGGAGGCGGCGCCGGGGCGGCTAGAGTCGCGGCCATGCCTGCGTCGCAGCACACGTCCAATGCCCCGCGCCGCCACCTGGCGGCGCTGTTCGCCGGCTTGCTGCTGTCCGTGCTCGCCTGGCCGGCGTTCGCCCTGGGCCTGGGCCAGGTCGAGGTGCGTTCGCGTGCCGGCGAGCCGTTGCTGGCGGAGATCCCGATCATCTCCAGCGACCCGTCCGAGCTCGAGCACCTGCAGGCGCGGCTGGCTTCGCCGGATACCTTCCGCCGCATCGGCCTTGATCCGCCCTCGGGCCTGGTGTCGGACCTGCGCTTCACCATCGCGCTCGATGCGCGCGGTCGCCCGGTGGTGCGCATCACCACCGAGCAGCCGGTGCAGCAGCCGGTGCTCAACTTCCTGGTCGAGGTGGAGTGGGGCCAGGGCCGGCTGGTGCGCGAGTATTCGGCGCTCGTCGATGCCCCCGACACGGTGGCCGCGCCGGCCCAGCCGCCGATCCAGGCGCCGCAACCGGCACCGTCGAACCTGATTGAACGCCCTGCGGTGGCGGCCGGTCCCGCGCCGGCGGCCGACGCGGCCGGGACCGACGACGCGGCGCAGGAAGCCGCCGGGGTCGCGGCGGAAGAACCCGTAGCGGCGCCGGAGCCCGCGCCGGTCCAGCCCGCGCCTGCGGCGCCGCGGGCGCCCGCCGCCCGCCCGGTTGCCGCCCCGGGCGGCGAATACGGACCGGTCCAGCGCGGCCAGACCCTGAGCGAGATCGCCGCCTCGCTGGCGGCCGGCAGTGGCCACAGTCTCAACCAGGTGATGCTGGCCTTGCTGCGTTCCAATCCCGAGGCCTTCATCGGCGGCAACATCAACCTGCTCCGGCAGGGCGCGGTGTTGCGCATCCCGCCGGGCGAGGCCTGGTCGGAGACCAGTGTGGCCGAGGCCAACGCGATCGTGCGCGAGCACGTGGCGCGCTGGCGCGAGATGCGCCGCCCGGTGCCGCAGCCCGAGGCGGTCGCAGGCGATCCGGCCGGTACCGCCGGCGCGGACGCAGCGCCGACGCGGTCGGGCGGTGCTTCACCCGCGGCACCGGGCGCGGCCGACGCCAGGCTGGAGATCGTGCCCGCGATGGCCGACGGCGCCAGCGGCACAGGCACACAGACCGGCACCGCCGCCGGCGGCGAGGGCGACATGCTGCAGCAACAGGAACTGGTCCAGACCCGCGAAACGCTGGCCGCGCGCGAGGCCGAACTGGAGGAACTCAAGTCGCGGCTGGCCGAACTGGAGCAGTTGCAGCAGCAGCAGGCCCAGCTGATCGAGATGAAGGACAGCGAGCTGGCCGCCGCGCAGCAGCGCCTGGCCGAGCACAATGCCGCCGGCGCCGATGGCGGCGGGCTGCCGTGGCTGTGGATCGGCCTGGCGCTGGTGGCCGCGGCCCTGCTGGCGGCCTGGCTGCTGGCGCGGCGTCCGTCCAGGCCCAGCGGCCGCGGGTCCGTGCCGGGCTTCGCCTCGGCGGCCGGGAGAGGCCGTCCGGGCGCGCCCGCCGCACAGCGCACGCCTGCCCCGGTGCCGGTGCCCGACGCCGCGCCCGTCCCGGCGGAGCCCGTGCCGGCGGAGCCCGGGCTGGCGGATGCGCCGGCGCCCCTGCGCAGCGCGGCCACCTGGACCGCGGCGCCGCCGGCCGCGACCGGGGCCTCGCCCACCTGGCACGCGGGCGGGGACGTGCGGGTGGAGCCGCGTTCGGGGGCCGAGCTGCCGCCGCTCGACGCCGGGCCGGCCGGGCGGGACAGGATCGAGCTGGCGCGCGCCTATCTCGACCTCGGCGACACCGACACCGCGCGCAGCCTGTTGCAGGAAGTGGCCGACTTCGGCGACCCGGGCCCGCGCGACGAGGCGCTGCAGCTGCTGCGCGAACTGGCCTGAGCGGTGTGCAACGCTACGCGATAGGCGTCGAGTACGACGGCAGCGGGTTCCGCGGCTGGCAGCGGCTGAGCAGGCCCGGCCAGCCCGATTCGGACACGGTGCAGGGCGCGCTCGAGGCGGCGCTGTCCTCGGTGGCCGACGCGCCGGTGTCCACGGTCTGCGCGGGACGCACGGATGCCGGCGTCCACGCCCGGTGCCAGGTGGTGCATTTCGACAGCGACGCGGTGCGCGACCCGCGCGCCTGGACCCTGGGCACGACCACCCGCCTGCCGCCTTCGGTGAGCGTGCTCTGGTGCCGGCCGGTGGACCAGGACTTCAGCGCGCGCTTCTCGGCAGTGGCCCGGCGCTACCGCTACCGGATCCTCAATCGCCAGGTGCGCCCGGCGCTGGAGCGGCAATGGCTGGCGTGGGTGTGGTCGCCGCTGGATGCCGCCGCCATGCACCGCGCGGCCCAGGCGCTGGTGGGCGAGCACGACTTCGGCGCCTTCCGCTCCGCCGAGTGCGAGGCCACGCATGCGAGGCGGGAGCTGCAGCGCATTTCGGTGGTGCGCGAGGGCGACCTGGTCACCATCGACGTGCAGGCCAACGCATTCCTGCACCACATGGTGCGCAACATCGTCGGCTCGCTGCTTGAGGTGGGGCGGGGCACGCGCCCGGACAGCTGGATCGCCGAGGTCCTGGCCGGCCGCGACCGGACCCGGGCCGGGCCGACCGCGCCGGCGGGCGGTCTGGTGTTCCTGGGACCGTGCTACCCGCGCCGCTGGCCGCTGCCCGAAGAGGTGCTGGTGGACGACGCGGACGCCCGGCCCGGCGCGTAGCCCGTCCACTGCAAGGACGCCGGCGACGCGTTAGGCTCTAGCACCACCCCTGTCCCGGCGTTCCCATGGCATTCCAACCGTTCCGCACCCGCATCAAGTTCTGCGGCATGACCCGGCCGGGCGACGTGCGCCTGGCGGGGGAGCTGGGGGTGGATGCGGTGGGCTTCGTGTTCGCGGTGCGCAGCCGGCGGCGGGTCGAGCCCGGGCAGGCGGTCGCGATGCGCGAGGCGCTGGCGCCGATGGTCGATGCCGTGGCGCTGTTCATGGACAACCCGGCCGACGAGGTGCGCCAGGTGGTCGCGGCCGTGCGCCCGTCGCTGCTCCAGTTCCACGGGGACGAGGACGAGGGTTTCTGCCGCAGCTTCGGCCTGCCCTACCTCAAGGCGGTGCCGATGGGCGCGGACGAGCCGCCCGATCCGCTGGCCCTGCACGCGCGCTTCCCCAGCGCGGCGGGCTTCCTGCTGGATGCGCACGCGCCGGGCGAGCCCGGCGGCGGTGGCCGCGCCTTCGACTGGTCGAAGGTCCCCCGCGGCCTGACCAAACCGATCCTGGTGGCCGGTGGACTGACGCCGGAGAACGTCCACGACGCGGTCGTGGCCACGCGCCCGTGGGGTGTGGACGTGGCCAGCGGGGTGGAGCTCGAGGGCGGCTCCCCGGGGATCAAGGACGGCACGCGCATGCGCCGGTTCGTGGAAGAGGTGCGTCGCGCCGACTGCGGCTGAGGGCGCGGTCAGTCCGTCGCGGCCAGCTGCGCGCGCAGCCAGTCGGCCAGGCGCTCGAGTTCGGGGTCGTCGCCGGCGCGCGTGCACAGGCACCACTGCGCGCCGGTGTCGACGAAGCCCCAGGGCGCCAGCAGCCGGCCCGCCGCCACCTCGGCCGCCACCAGCGGCTGTGGCGCGATCGCCACGCCCAGTCCGGCGAGCGCGGCTTCGAGCAGGTAGTACAGGTGCTCGAACCCGGTGCCCAGGCGCAGCGCGACCGGATCCAGGCCCTGGCGCCGGGCCCACCCGGGCCAGGCCTGGGGCCGCGAGGCGGTATGCAGCAGGTCCTCCTGCAGCAGCGCGGAGGGCGGCCGTCCGGCCAGGCGCGCGGCGGCGGGGTGGCGGGGATCGACGACCGGGCCGACGCGTTCCGGGGCCAGCACGTGCACCCGCCACTGCGGCGGCCACGGCGGCGCGCCGATCAGCAGCGCCGCGTCGAGCCCGGGCAGGGCGGGGGCGAAGTCCCCTTCGTGCGGCGACAGGTGCAGCTGCAGGCCGGGCAGCTCGGCGCGCAGCCGCTCCAGCCGCGGGATCATCCAGCGCGCGAGCAGGCTTCCCGGGCAGCCGATGACGCGGGTACCGGACTCGCCGGCGCGTCGCAGCGCGCGCACCGTGGCCTGGATCCCGGCGAACGCACTGCCGGCCGCCTCGGCCAGGCGCCGCCCGGCGGCGGTCAGGCGCAGGCGCCGCCCGTCGCGGTGGAACAGCGCCACGCCCAGCTCTTCTTCCAGCAGCCGCACCTGGCGGCTGACCGCGCCATGGGTGACGTGGAGCTCGTCGGCCGCCCGCGACAGGTTGCCCCGGCGGGCCGCCGCCTCGAAGGCGCGCAGGGCGTTGAGCGACGGCAGTCCGGGGTCGGCCATATGTGATTCCAGATCACAATTGATGTCAGATAATATCGATTTTAAGGGGGGTCGATGTGCGATAAGCTGGCAATAACCGCAGCCCCGGACGTTCCATGAGCACCCCCGCCCCGCAGGACTTCCACGCCTGGCCCGATGCCGCCGGCCATTTCGGCCGCCACGGCGGCCGCTTCGTGGCCGAGACCCTGATGGGGCCGCTGGAGGAACTGGCCGCCGCCTACGACGCCGCGCGCGCCGATCGGGAGTTCATCGCCGCGTTCGAGAAGGACCTCAAGCGCTACGTCGGCCGGCCCAGCCCGATCTACCACGCGCAGCGGCTGAGCCGGGAAGTGGGCGGCGCGCAGATCCTGCTCAAGCGCGAGGACCTCAACCACACCGGCGCGCACAAGATCAACAACACCATCGGCCAGGCGCTGCTGGCAGCGCGCATGGGCAAGAAGCGGATCATCGCCGAGACCGGCGCCGGCCAGCACGGCGTGGCCAGCGCCACGGTGGCCACGCGCCTGGGCCTGGAATGCGTGGTCTACATGGGCGCCACCGACATCGAGCGGCAGAAGATCAACGTCTACCGCATGACCCTGCTCGGGGCGAAGGTGGTCCCGGTCACCAGCGGTTCGGCCACGCTCAAGGACGCGCTCAACGAGGCGATGCGCGACTGGGTGACCAACGTCCACGACACCTTCTACATCATCGGCACCGTGGCCGGCCCCGACCCGTACCCGCGCATGGTGCGCGACTTCAACGCCGTGGTCGGGCGCGAGGCCCGGGCGCAGATGCTGGCCGAGTATGGCCGGCTGCCGGACGCGATCACCGCCTGCGTGGGCGGCGGCAGCAATGCCATCGGCCTGTTCCATGCCTTCCTCAACGACGCCTCGGTGCGCATCGTCGGCGCGGAAGCCGCCGGCGACGGCATCGACAGCGGCCGCCATGCCGCCTCGCTGTCGGCCGGGCGGGTGGGGGTGCTGCACGGCAACCGCACCTACGTGATCTGCGACGACGACGGCCAGATCATCGAGACCCATTCGATTTCCGCGGGCCTCGACTACCCTGGCGTGGGCCCGGAGCACGCCTTCCTCAAGGACACCGGCCGCGCCGAATACGTGGGCGTGAGCGACCACGAGGCGCTGGATGCATTCCACCGCCTGACCCGCACGGAGGGCATCCTGCCCGCGCTCGAATCCAGCCACGCGGTGGCACAGGCTATCAAGCTCGCGCGCGAACTGCCCAGCGACGCCCTGGTGCTGTGCAACCTGTCCGGGCGCGGTGACAAGGACGTGCACACCATCGCGGCGCGCGAGGGGATCGTGCTGTGACCGCCGGCGCCATCCCCCCTGCCACCAGCGCGGGCCCGGCGACGGGCCGGCTCGAGCGCACTTTCGCCGCGCTGGCGTCCGCCGGGCGCAAGGCGCTGATCCCGTTCATTACCGCCGGCGACCCGTCGCTCGAGGCCACGGTGCCGGTGATGCATGCGCTGGTCGGGGCCGGCGCCGACGTCATCGAGCTGGGGGTGCCGTTCTCCGACCCGATGGCCGACGGCCCCACCATCCAGCGCAGCTCCGAGCGCGCCCTGGCGCGCGGGGCCGGGATGGCCTGGGTGCTGGAGGCGGTGCGCAGGTTCCGCGACCGCGACGGCGACACGCCGGTGGTGCTGATGGGCTATCTCAACCCGGTCGAGATCCGCGGCGCGGCGGGCTTCGCCCGCCAGGCGGCGGACGCCGGGGTGGACGGCATGCTGCTGGTCGACCTGCCGCCGGAGGAGGCGCCGGAGTTCCGCGAGGCCTTCGCCGCGCACGGCGTGGCCCTGGTCCTGCTGGCCTCGCCGACCACCCCCGACGCGCGCCTGGCGCTGCTCCTGGCCAACGCCCGCGGCTACCTCTACTACGTCAGCTTCGCCGGGGTGACCGGTGCGTCGGAGCGGCTCGACCCGGCCGCCGCCGCCACGCACATGCGCCGGATCCGGGCCGACAGCCCGGTTCCGGTGGTCGCCGGGTTCGGCATCCGCGACGCCGCCAGCGCCGCGGCCATGGCCCGCGACGCCGACGGCGTGGTGGTCGGCAGCGCCCTGGTGGCGGCGATGGCCCAGGCGCCCGATGCCGCCGAGGCGGCGCGCCGTGCGGCGGCATTCCTGGCGCCGCTGCGTGCCGCGCTGGACTGAGCCCGCAGCCGCGCGCAGCGCCCGGCGTCCCGTGCGCTAAACTGCGCCGCTTTGGCGGCCCTTGCCGCGATGGGAGCCGACCTGGCATGAGCTGGCTGAAGAAACTGGTGCCACCGCGCATCCGCACCGACAGCGCCGCGACCCGCAAGCGCAGCGTGCCCGAGGGGCTGTGGGAGAAGTGCGAGCGCTGCGGCGCGGTCCTGTACGGACCGGAACTGGAAGAGAACCTCGAGGTCTGCCCGAAGTGCGCGTTCCACCGCCCGATCCGGGCGCGGGCCAGGCTCGCGGCCTTCCTGGATCCGGACGGGCTGCGCGAGATCGGCGGCGAGCTGGCCCCGACCGACGTGCTCCGGTTCCGCGACCAGAAGAAGTACTCCGACCGCATCCGCGCCGCGCAGAAGGCCACCGGCGAACGCGACGCGCTGGTGGTGATGGAAGGCAGCCTGAAGCGGATGCCGATGGTGGCGGCCGCGTTCGACTTCGCCTTCATGGGCGGGTCGATGGGCTCGGTGGTCGGCGAGCGCTTCGCCCGCGGCGCCGAACGCGCGCTGGAGCTGGGTGCCGGCTACGTGTGCTTCTCGGCCAGCGGCGGCGCGCGGATGCAGGAGAGCCTGTTCTCGCTGCTGCAGATGGCCAAGACTTCGGCCGCGCTGGGCAAGCTGCGCGCGGCCGGGCTGCCCTACATCTCGGTGATGACCCATCCCACCACCGGCGGCGTCTCGGCCTCGTTCGCGATGCTGGGCGACGTCAACATCGCCGAGCCTGATGCCCTGATCGGCTTCGCCGGCCCGCGCGTGATCGAACAGACCGTGCGCGAGACCCTGCCCGAGGGCTTCCAGCGCTCGGAGTTCCTGCTCGAGCACGGGGCGATCGACCAGATCTGCGACCGCCGCCAGCTGCGCGACCGCATCGCCACCCTGATGGCGATGATGCTGCGCCAGCCGATGCCCAGGGACGAGGCCGCATGAGCAGGCGCTGGTTCGGAACCGACGGCATCCGCGGCCGGGTGGGCG
Source organism: Luteimonas wenzhouensis (assembly GCF_007859305.1). Taxonomy (GTDB): domain Bacteria; phylum Pseudomonadota; class Gammaproteobacteria; order Xanthomonadales; family Xanthomonadaceae; genus Luteimonas; species Luteimonas wenzhouensis. Next base: position 60,465 of record NZ_VOHE01000002.1, on the reverse strand, counting down.
AGGGCCCGATCTCGGCCGACTTCGTGCTGCGCCTGGGCAATGCCTACGGCCACACCCTACGCGAGGCCGCCGAGGCGCGCGGCGACCGCCGCAAGCCGCTGGTGGTGATCGGCAAGGACACGCGCATCTCCAACTACATGTTCGAAGCCGCGCTCGAGGCGGGACTGGTCGCGGCCGGCGTGCACGTGCAGCTGATGGGCCCGATGCCGACCCCGGCGGTGGCGCACATGACCCGCTCGATGCGCGCCGACGGCGGCATCGTGATCTCGGCCTCGCACAACCCGCACTACGACAACGGCATCAAGTTCTTCTCCGCCGAGGGCGAGAAGCTCGACGACGCCACCGAGCTCGCGATCGAGGCGGCGCTGGACCGGCCGTTCACCACCGTGGCGTCCGAACGCCTGGGCAAGGCGGTGCGCACCCGCGACGCGGTCGGGCGCTACGTCGAGGCATGCAAGAACTCGGTGCCGCGCAGCTTCAACCTCACCGGCATGCGGATCGTGGTCGACTGCGCCCATGGCGCCACCTACCAGATCGCCCCGCTGGTGCTGCGCGAACTCGACGCCCAGGTCGACACCATCGGGGTGGAGCCCAACGGCACCAACATCAACGCCGGCGTCGGTTCGATGCACCCGGAAGGCCTGTGCGAACACGTCCGCGCCACCGGCGCCGACTGCGGCATCGCCTTCGACGGCGACGGCGACCGGCTGCTGTTCGTCGACAGCGACGGCGTGGTCCGCGATGGCGACGACCTGCTCTACGTGCTGGCCACCGACTGGAAGGAGACCGGCCGCCTGCGCGGGCCGGTGGTGGGCACGCTGATGAGCAACTACGGCCTGGAACTGGCGCTCGGCCAGGCCGGGATCGGGTTCCTGCGCACCCGGGTCGGCGACCGCTACGTGCACCAGGCCCTGCTCGAGCATGGCGGCATCCTCGGCGGCGAGGCGTCCGGCCACCTGCTGTGCCTGGACCGGGCCACCACCGGCGACGGCATCATCAGCGCGCTGCAGGTGCTCGAAGTGCTGCGCCGGCGCCGCACCACGCTGCAGCAGGCGCTGGCCGGCGTGCGCAAGCTGCCGCAGAGGACGGTGAACGTGCGCTATGCCAACGGCGCGCGGCCGGCCGAGTCGGCGGCCGTGCTGGAAGCGCTGGCGCGGGCCGAGGCGGCGGTGGACGGGCACGGGCGCGCCTTCCTGCGCCCGTCGGGCACCGAGCCGGTGGTGCGGGTGACGGTGGAAGCCGACGACGAGGCGCTGATGCAGTCGACCCTCGACCAGCTGGCCGCCGCGGTGAGGGCCGCCGCCGAAGCCTGAGCGGGCACGTTTTCACGGCGTCCGGCGCGGCGCCGTGGCCCAATTGGCATGCGCGCCGGCAGTTGCAGGACACCACCATGAGTTCCAGGATCCCGACCCTCGACATCCGCCGCTACGACAGCGACCGCGACGCCTTCGTGGCCGAGCTGGGCGCCGCCTACCGCGAGTGGGGTTTCGCGGGCATCAGCCACCACGGCATCCCCCAGTCGCTGATCGACGACGCCTACGAGGCGTTCCGGCGCTTCTTCGCGCTGCCCGAGGAGGTCAAGCACCGCTACCACATCCCCGGCCAGGGCGGCGCCCGCGGCTACACGCCGTTCGGCGTGGAGACGGCGAAGGGCTCGAAGCACTACGACCTCAAGGAGTTCTACCACATCGGCCGCGAGCTGCCGCGCGACTCGAAGTACCGCGACGTGATGCCGCCGAACGTGTGGCCGGCCGAGGTGCCGGAGTTCCGCGAGCACGGCCTGGCGCTGTACAACGCGCTCGACGCGCTCGGCTCGCGGGTGCTGTCGGCGCTGGCGCTGCACATCGGCCTGCCGGCGGACTACTTCGCCGACAAGACCGACTTCGGCAACTCGATCCTGCGCCCGATCCACTATCCGCCGATCACCGCCGACGACATCCCCAACGTGCGCGCCGGCGCGCACGGCGACATCAACTTCATCACCCTGCTGGTGGGCGCCTCCACCGCGGGCCTGGAGGTGCAGTCGCACAAGGGCGAGTGGGTGCCGTTCACCTCAGAGGGCGACACCATCGTGGTCAACATCGGCGACATGCTCGAGCGCCTGACCAACCACGTGTATCCGTCGACGATCCACCGGGTGGTGAATCCGCCGGGCGAGGAAGCGCGCAAGCCGCGCTACTCGGTGCCGTTCTTCCTGCACCCGAACCCGGACTTCCTGATCGACGTGCTGCCCTCGTGCATCACACCGGACAACCCGAGCCGGTATCCCGAGCCGATCACCGCGCACGCGTTCCTCGAGCAGCGGCTGCGCGAGATCAAGCTGAAATAGGCACGGAGCGTTGCGTCGCATGGCGTGCGGGCTGGCATGATGCCGGCCTGCATGCCCGAGGGAGACGACGCGATGGCCAGGTTCCGAACCCTTCCGGCGCTGGTGGTCCTGCTGGCCCTGGTGCCGCCGGCCGTCGCGGGCGGCTCCGGAGCGGGCATGGCCACGGGCGCCGACGCCATGGATGACCCCGGCTGCGGCGCGGTGCTGGCGCCCGTGGACCAGGCCGGGCTCCCCGACCCGTTCCTGCGGCCCGACGGCAGCCGGGTGGCGTCGCGCGCGCAGTGGCCGTGCCAGCGGCGCACGCTCCAGGCCACCGCGCAGGCCCAGGTGTACGGCACGCGCGGGCCCGGACCGGAGCGGGTCGAGGGCCGGATCGAGGGCGGCCGGATCACGGTCCGGGTGGTGCAGGGCGGGCGCGAAGCCGAGTTCGGGGCCCGGCTGCGCCTGCCACCGGGCCCGGGCCCGCATCCGGCCATCATCGTGGTCGGCGGCGTGGCGGGCGTCGACGACGCCCTGCTCGAGGCCGAGGGCATCGCCCGGATCGATTTCGATGCCACCCAGGTGGGCGCGGAAACCGGCACCTCGCGCGAGCGCCGCGGCGCCTTCTACACGCTCCATGACGGGGCGATGGACGCCACGGGCACGCTCATGGCCTGGGCCTGGGGCGTGAGCCGCCTGGTCGACGTGATCGCCGCCCACGATGCGCTGCTGCGCGCGGACGCGGTGGCGGTGACCGGCTGCTCGCGCTGGGGCAAGGGCGCGCTGGCGGCGGGCGCGTTCGACCCGCGCATCGCGCTCACCATCCCGATCGAGTCCGGGACCGGCGGGGTGCCGGTCTGGCGTGCCGCGGGCGAGGGCGGGGCGCAGTCGCCGGCCAGCGCCTGGGGCGAACAGCCCTGGCTGGGCGACGGCTTCGCGCCGTTCGCGCAGGCCCCCTGGCGGCTGGCGATCGATCAGCACGCGGTGCTCGCGCTGGTCGCCCCGCGCGGCCTGCTGGTGCTCGACAACCCCCACGTCGACTGGCTCGGGGCCCGCCACGGCCAGCTCTCGGCGCTGGCGGCGGCCGAGGTCTACGCGGCGCTGGGCGCGGCCGGGAACCTGGGCTACCACGGCGATGTCGCCGACGGCCGCCACTGCGCCTGGCGCGAGGAGTGGACCGGCCCGGCGCGCGATGCGCTGCGCCGGCACCTGCTGCGGCGCGAGGCCGCCGACCTGCCGCTGCGCGCCGCGGCCGGACATGCCGCGCGGCTCGACGACCACCGCGCCTGGTCCGCGCCGGCCCTGGACTGAACTCGCCACACAGGCCGGGCAGGGAGCGGATCGGCTATCCTCCGCGCCTCGTCCTTGATTACGGAGTCGGTGGATGCGCCGCAGGATCGTCGCCGGAAACTGGAAGCTGCACGGAACCCGCGATTTCGCGACGTCGCTGCTCACCGAGGTGGTCGCGGCGCTGCCGGTGGACGGCGTGGACGTCGTGGTGCTGCCGCCGCTGCCTTACCTGGGCGACCTGATCGAGGACTTCGAGGCCTATCCGGTCTCGTTCGGCTCGCAGGACGTCAGCCACAACGAGGAGGGCGCCTACACCGGCGAGGTGTCGGCGCGCATGCTCGTGGACGTGGGCGCGCGCTACGGCCTGGTCGGCCATTCCGAGCGCCGCCGCTACCACCACGAGAGCAGCGAGCTGGTGGCCCGGAAGTTCCTCGCCGCCTCCAACGCCGGGCTGGTGCCGATCCTGTGCCTGGGCGAGACCCTGGAGGAGCGCGAGGCCGGGCGGACCTGCGAGGTCATCGCCTCGCAGCTGGAGCCGGTCCTCGAGCTGGCGGGCGTGGCCCGGTTCGCCGGCGCGGTGGTGGCCTACGAGCCGGTCTGGGCGATCGGCACCGGCCGCACTGCCACCCCGGAGCAGGCCCAGGAGGTGCACGCCTTCATCCGTGGCCAGGTGGCCGGGCGGGATGCTAGAATCGCGGATTCGTTGCCGATCCTCTACGGCGGCAGCGTGAAGCCGGCCAACGCCGCCGAACTGTTCGCCCAGGCGGACATCGACGGTGGCCTGATCGGCGGCGCCTCGCTGGTGGCCGGGGATTTCCTCGGCATCGTCCGCGCGGCGGCCCGCTGAGCCGGACCCGCAAGCCTTCCCCCGAGTACGTCGCAATGCTGCTGGTCACCCTCAACGTCCTCTTCGTCCTGGTCGCGATCGCGATGATCGCGCTGATCCTCATGCAGCGCGGCGCCGGGGCCGCCGCCGGCTCGGGCTTCGGCGGTGGCGCATCGGCCACCGTGTTCGGGGCGCGCGGGTCGGCCAGCTTCCTGACCAAGGCCACCAAGTGGCTCGCGATCGCGTTCTTCGGGATTACGCTGTTCATGGCCTGGTACGCGACCCGTCAGGCCACCGACCCGACGGCCGGGGCCGACCTGGGCGTGATGTCCCAGGTGCCGGCCGCGCCGGCGGCGCCGGGCGCGCTGGCGGTGCCCGCCGTGCCGGAGGCCGCCGCGCCCGATGTGCCGGCTGTTCCGGCGCAGGAACAGGCCGTTCCGGCCGCGCCTTCCGAAAGTGAGCCGGTTGCAGGCGAAGGCGAGTCCGACCCTGCTGCTCAAACGCCGTAGGAAGGCTTACAATTGCGCGCTGCCGCGAAGCGCATGCATGCGGCGGCATTGGATTTTTTGCCCAGGTGGCGGAATTGGTAGACGCACTACCTTGAGGTGGTAGCGGCTTCGGTCGTGGGGGTTCGAGTCCCCCCTTGGGCACCAATCCTTTTTTTCCGGCGCGTCGCCCCGGCGGCGCGCCAGCAACGGCCGCGGCGACGCGGCAAGTAGTCGAGAGAACAACGAGTGCTGGCCGAATACCTGCCGACCCTGCTGTTCCTGATCGTGGCTTCCGGTATCGGCATCGCCCTGCTGATCCTCGGAAACCTGCTGGGCCCCAAGCGCCCCACGCCCGAGAAGCTCTCGCCGTACGAGTGCGGCTTCTCCGAGTTCGAAGACGCGCGCATGCGCTTCGACGTGCGTTACTACCTGATCGCGATCCAGTTCATCATCTTCGACCTCGAGATCATCTTCATCGTGCCGTGGGCGACGGTGTTCCGCGAGCTCGGGCCGCTGGGCCTGATCGAGATGGGCATCTTCGTCGGCATGCTGCTGCTCGGGTTCATCTACGTGTGGAAGAAGGGAGCGCTTGAATGGGAGTGATCCGGGCGATCCGCGGCCTGGCCGACTCGGCGAGCAACCCGCTGCCGGAAGGCCGGCTCGACGACATCCTGCGCCCCGAGGGCGAGAACCCGCTGCTCGAGCACGGCTTCCTCACCACGAGCACCGACGTGCTCCTGAACTGGGCGCGGACCGGCTCGATGTGGCCGGTGACCTTCGGCTTGGCCTGCTGCGCGGTCGAGATGATGCATGCCGGCGCGGCGCGCCTGGACCTGGACCGCTACGGCGTGGTGTTCCGCCCGTCGCCGCGCCAGGCCGACGTGATGATCGTGGCCGGCACCCTGGTCAACAAGATGGCCCCGGCGTTGCGCAAGGTCTACGACCAGATGCCCGACCCGAAGTGGGTGATCTCGATGGGCAGCTGCGCCAACGGCGGCGGCTACTACCACTACTCCTACGCGGTGGTGCGCGGCTGCGACCGCGTGGTGCCGGTGGACGTCTACGTGCCGGGGTGCCCGCCCACGGCCGAGGCCCTGGTCTACGGCATCCTGCAGCTGCAGAAGAAGATCCGCCGCGCGACCAACTTCGGCGATGAGAAGACGGGGCTGCGCAATGGCTGAGCAGGTCTCCAGGGAAACCGCCACCGCGTTCGCCGACCGGCTGCGCGAACGCTTCCCCGGCGCGGACGTCACCGTCGCGATGCCGCGCGGCGAAGTGGGCATCACCACTGCCGGGGACTGGCTCGACACCTGCCGCGCGCTGCGTGACGAGTTCGGGTTCGAGTCGCTGATCGACCTGTGCGGTGTCGACTACCTGGGCTACGGCACCGACGAGTGGGATACCGAGGCCTCGTCCGAAGGCTTCAGTCGCGGCGTCGAGGGCAAGGGCCCGGGCCGCTTCCGCTTCGGCGAGTCGCCTTCGCAGCAGCTCGACGATCCGGACGGCGTGGGCGCGATCCCGGTGCCGCAGCGGCGCTTCGCCGCGGTCGCCCAGCTGCTCTCGGTGCAGCACAACCGGCGCCTGCGCGTGACCTGCTTCGCGCCCGCAGACGACCTGCCGGCGGTGTCCTCGCTCACTCCCGTGTGGCCGGTCGCCAACTGGTTCGAGCGCGAGGCGTTCGACCTGTACGGCATCGTGTTCGAGGGCCACCCCGACCTGCGCCGGATCCTCACCGACTACGGCTTCATCGGCCATCCGTTCCGCAAGGACTTCCCGCTGATCGGCAACGTCGAGGTGCGCTACGACGCGGAGAAAAAGCGCGTGGTCTACGAGCCGGTGACCTCGGTGGAGCCGCGCGTGAACGTGCCGCGCGTGATCCGCGACGACGCGCGCTACCTGACCGCGGCCGCCGAGCAGATGGCGCGCCGCGCCGGAGGCGACCGATGAACGCAGTACCGCAGGATCCCCAGCAGCAGGCTGGTGCCGGTCAGGAGATCCGCAGCTACACGATGAACTTCGGGCCCCAGCATCCGTCCGCGCACGGCGTGCTGCGGCTGATCCTGGAGATGGAAGGCGAGGTGGTGCGTCGCGCCGACCCGCACGTGGGCCTGCTCCACCGCGGCACCGAGAAGCTGGCCGAGTCCAAGCCGTTCAACCAGTCGATCGGCTACATGGACCGCCTCGACTACGTGTCGATGATGTGCAACGAGCACGCCTACGTGCGCGCGATCGAGACCCTGATGGGGATCGAGGCGCCGGAGCGCGCGCAGTGGATCCGCACGCTCTTCGACGAGGTGACGCGGATCCTGAATCACCTGATGTGGGTCGGGTCCAACGCCCTCGACCTGGGCGCGATGGCGGTGTTCCTGTACGCCTTCCGCGAGCGCGAGGAGCTGATGGACGTGTACGAGGCGGTGTCGGGCGCGCGCATGCACGCGACCTACTACCGCCCGGGCGGCGTCTACCGCGACCTGCCCGAACGCATGCCGAAGTACCGCGAGTCGCCGTGGCGCAAGGGTGCGAAGCTCAAGCGCTTCAACGAGTGGCGCGAGGGCTCGATGCTCGACTACCTCGAGGCGTTCGCCAGGGACTTCCCGTCCCGCATCGACGAGTACGAGACCCTGCTCACGGACAACCGCATCTGGAAGCAGCGCACCGTCGGCATCGGCGTGATCCCGCCGGAGCAGGCGCTGGCCTGGGGCATGACCGGGCCGATGCTGCGCGGCTCGGGCGTCGCCTGGGACCTGCGCAAGAAGCAGCCGTACGCGAAGTACGACCAGGTCGAGTTCGACATCCCGGTCGGCGTCAACGGCGACTGCTACGACCGCTACCTGGTGCGCATGGCCGAGATGCGCGAATCCACCAGGATCATCGAGCAGTGCGTGAAGTGGCTGCGGGCCAACCCCGGCCCGGTGATGGTGGACAACTACAAGGTCGCTCCTCCCTCGCGCGAGGAGATGAAGACCGACATGGAAGCGCTGATCCACCACTTCAAGCTGTTCTCGGAAGGTTACTGCGTGCCCGCCGGCGAGACCTACGCCGCGGTCGAGGCGCCCAAGGGCGAGTTTGGCTGCTATCTGGTCAGCGACGGCGCCAACAAGCCGTTCCGCGTGCACCTGCGCGCGCCCGGCTTCGCGCACCTGTCTTCCATGGACGAGATCGTGAAGGGGCACATGCTGTCGGACGTGGTGGCGATGATCGGCACCTACGACATCGTGTTCGGCGAAATCGACAGGTAAGGCAGGCGATGAAAGCGACAGGCAACTTCGAGAACGCGCGCAACGTCGACCCGATGGTCGTGCTGAGCGACGCGACCCGCGCGCACATCGACCACTGGGTGGCCAAGTTCCCGCCGGACCGCAAGCGCTCGGCCGTGATCCAGGCGCTGCACGCCGCGCAGCAGCAGAACCAGGGCTACCTGACCGACGAGCTGATCGCGGCGGTCGCCAGGTACCTCGACCTGCCGCCGGTGTGGGCGTACGAGGTCGCGACCTTCTACACGATGTTCGAGACCCGCGAGGTCGGCCGCAACAACGTCGCCTTCTGCACCAACATCAGCTGCTGGCTCAACGGCGCCGAGGAGCTGGTCGCGCACGCCGAGAGGAAGCTGGGCTGCAAGCTCGGCGAGTCGACCGCCGACGGGCGCGTCTACCTCAAGCGCGAGGAGGAGTGCGTGGCCGCCTGCTGCGGCGCGCCGGTGGTCGTGATCAACGGGCATTACCACGAGAAGCTCACCCCCGAGAAGGTGGACGAGCTGCTGGACGGGCTGAAGTAAATGGCGGGTCATTCGCACTACTCGGAAGGCTACGGCCCCGTCGGCCCCGCGCCGAAGGAACACCAGGCCGTCTACACCACGCTGCATTTCGACAAGCCGTGGTCGTATGAGAACTACCTCAAGACCGGCGGCTACCAGGCGCTGCGCAAGGTGCTGACGGAGAAGATCCCGCCGGCCGACGTGATCGAGATGGTCAAGCAGTCGGGCTTGCGCGGCCGCGGCGGCGCGGGCTTCCCGACCGGGCTGAAGTGGAGCTTCATGCCCAAGGGCGAGATGCAGAAGTACATCCTCTGCAACTCCGACGAGTCCGAGCCGGGCACCTGCAAGGACCGCGACATCCTGCGCTACAACCCGCACGCGGTGATCGAGGGCATGGCGATCGCCTGCTACGCCACCGGCGCGAGCGTGGGCTACAACTACCTGCGCGGCGAGTTCCACCACGAGCCGTTCGAGCACATCGAGGAAGCCCTGGCCGAGGCCTACAAGCACGGCTGGCTGGGCAAGAACATCCTCGGTTCGGGCGTGGACATCGACATCTACAACGCCCTGGGCGCCGGCGCCTACATCTGCGGCGAGGAAACCGCGCTGATGGAGTCGCTGGAGGGCAAGAAGGGGCAGCCGCGCTACAAGCCGCCGTTCCCGGCCAACTTCGGCCTCTACGGCAAGCCGACCACGATCAACAATACCGAGACCTTCGCCTCGGTGCCGGCGATCGTGCGCAACGGGCCCGAGTGGTTCATGAACCTGGGCAAGCCCAACAACGGCGGCTGCAAGATCTTCTCGGTGTCCGGCCACGTGAACCGCCCGGGCAACTACGAGATCCGCCTGGGCACCCCATTCTCCGAGCTGCTGGAGATGGCCGGCGGCATGCGCGACGGCAACCGCATCAAGGGCGTGATCCCCGGCGGATCGTCGATGCCGGTGCTGCCGGGCGAGGTGATGATGGGCCTGACCATGGACTACGACGCGATCCAGAAGGCCGGTTCCGGCCTGGGCTCGGGCGCGGTCATCGTCATGGACCACACCACCTGCATGGTGCGCGCCTGCCAGCGCATCGCGCGCTTCTACTTCAAGGAAAGCTGCGGCCAGTGCACCCCGTGCCGCGAGGGCACCGGCTGGATGTACCGCATGCTCACCCGCATCGCGAACATGGAGGCGACGCTCGACGACCTGCACATGCTGCGCGCCGCGGCCGGGCAGATCGAGGGCCACACCATCTGCGCCTTCGGCGAGGCGGCGGCCTGGCCGGTGCAGGGCTTCCTGCGCCACTTCTGGCATGAATTCGAATACGCCATCGTGAACAAGCGCTTCTACGTCGACGACGAGCTCGCAGGCACGCTGGCCCGGCCCGCGGAGGCGCTGGCATGAGCGCGCAACCGGTGAACCCGAACCTGCCGCCCGACCACGTCACCGTCTTCATCGACGGGGTCGAGCTGGCGGCGCCCAAGGGGTCGATGATCATCCAGGCCGCGGACAAGGCCGGCATCCCGATCCCGCGCTTCTGCTACCACGACAAGCTGTCGATCGCGGCCAACTGCCGCATGTGCCTGGTCGACACCGAGGTGGGTGGCCGTCCGGCGCCCAAGCCGTCGCCGGCCTGCGCGACCCCGGTCATGGACGGCCTGAAGGTCTTCACCCGCAACGACAAGGCCCTGCAGGCGCAGCGCAACGTGATGGAGTTCCTGCTGATCAACCATCCGCTCGACTGCCCGATCTGCGACCAGGGCGGCGAGTGCGAACTGCAGGACCTGTCGCTGGGCTACGGCCGCTCGGTCAGCCGCTTCGTGGAGCGCAAGCGGGTGGTCGCCGACGAGGATCTCGGGCCGCTGGTGGCCACCGAGATGACGCGCTGCATCCACTGCACGCGCTGCATCCGCGTGACCGCCGAGATCGCCGGGACCTACGAGCTGGGCGGCATGTGGCGCGGCGAGAACCTGCAGATCGGCACCTACGACGGCAAGCCGCTGACCACCGAGCTGTCGGGCAACGTGATCGACGTGTGCCCGGTGGGCGCGCTCACCAACAAGGTGTTCCGCTTCCGCGCCCGCCCGTGGGAGCTGATCGCGCGCGAGTCGCTGGGCGTCCACGACGCGCTCGGCAGCAACCTGTTCCTGCACATGCGCCGCGGCGAGGTGATGCGCGCGGTGCCGCGCGACAACGACGCGGTCAACGAGTGCTGGCTGTCCGACCGCGACCGCTACTCGCACCAGGGCCTGTACGCCGCCGACCGCGCGCTCAAGCCGTTGCTGCGCGTGGCCTCCAACGGCGACGACGGCGACTGGCGCGAGGCGAGCTGGGACGAGGCGCTGGCCAAGGCGGCGCAGATCCTGCGCGAGAACGGCGCCGACAACCTCGGCGTGCTGGTCCACCCGGCGACCTCGAACGAAGAGGGTGCGCTGCTGGCGCGCCTGGCCGAGGGCCTGGGCACCGGCAACATCGACCACCGCATCGGCCAGCACGACCTGTCCGACGGCGCCGTGGCCGAGCCGTTCGCGATGCCGGTGGCGGACATCGAGAACGCCGATGCGATCGTGATCGTCGGCTCCAACCTGCGCCACGAGGTGCCGCTGCTGCACCAGCGCGTGCGCAAGGCCTGGCGCCGCGGCGCGAAGGTGCACGTGGTCGGCCCGGTCGATTTCGAGTTCACCTTCGACATCGCCAGCAAGGCGATCGTGCCGCCGTCGGGGATGGCCGACGCGCTCGCCTCGGCGGAGCTGGCCGATGCCGTGCGCGGCGCCGGCAGCGTCGCCGTGATCGTGGGCGCGGTGGCCGAGAACGGCCCGCACGCGAGCGCGGTCCGCGCCGCGGCGGCCGCCTTCGCCCGCGCCACCGGCGCGGCGCTGTGCCGCATCCCGCAGGGCGCCAACGCGCTCGGCCTGGCCCGCCACGGCGTGCTGCCCTCGGGGCTCGACGCCGCGGCGATGCTGGCCCAGCCGCGCGGCGCCTACCTGGTGTACGGCATCGAGCCGGGACTGGACTTCGCCGACCAGGCTGCCGCGATGAGGGCGCTGGGCGCGGCCCAGGTAGTGGCGTTCAGCCACTTCGCCTGCCAGTCGACCCGGCGCGTGGCCGACGTGATCCTGCCGATCGCCACCCTGTTCGAGAACGACGCGACGATGACCAACCTCGATGGCCGCGACCAGCGCGCGGTAGCCGCGGGCCGGCTTCCGGGCGAGGCGCGCCAGGGCTGGGCGGTGCTGCGCGCCCTTGGCGGTGCGCTGCAGCTGCCCGGGTTCGATTTCACCGACCTGGCCGGCGTGCGCCAGGGCATGCAGGCGCGCACCCCGTCGCCGCGGCCGGGCCAGGCCGCAGCGCAGGCGTCCGGCGAAGGCCTGGAGCTGGCCGTGTCGCAGGCGATCTACCGGGTCGACGCGCTGGTGCGCCGCGCGCAGGCGCTGCAGGCCCACCCGCTGAACGTGGGCCCGCGGGTCAGCCTGCATCCGGATGATGCCGCCGCCGCCGGCGTGGGTGACGGCGCGATGGCGAAGGTGGCCGGCGCCGCCGGCATCGCCACGCTGCCGGTCAACGTGAACCCGCGGGTGGCGCCGGGCTGTGCCTGGGTCGAGTCCGGGCACGGCGCGACCGCTGCGCTGGGCGCGGGCAGGGTCAAGGTGGAGGCGGCATGAGCGCGACCAATACCGCGACGCTGCTGTCGGCCTGGACCGCGCCGCTGCATGACTGGCTGGCCTCGCTCGGGCCGGTCGGCGTGGCGCTGTGGATCGTGCTGAAGATCCTCGCGATCGCCGTGCCGGTGATCGTGGCGGTGGCCTTCTACGTGGTCTGGGAACGCAAGCTGATCGGCTGGATGCACGTGCGCCACGGGCCCATGTACGTGGGCTGGGGCGTGCTGCAGGCCTTTGCCGACGTGTTCAAGCTCCTGTTCAAGGAGGTCATCCGCCCCAGCAGCGCGCATAAGTCGCTGTACGTGCTGGCGCCGCTGATCACACTCGCGCCGGCGTTCGCCGCCTGGGCGGTGGTGCCGTTCGACGCGAAGCTGGTGCTGTCCAACGCCAACGCGGGCCTGCTGTACCTGCTGGCGATGACCTCGCTGGGCGTCTACGGCGTGGTCCTGGCTGGCTGGGCCTCCAACTCGAAGTACGCCTTCCTTGGCGCGATGCGCTCGGCTGCCCAGGTGGTGAGCTACGAGATCGCGATGGGCTTCGCCCTGGTCGGGGTGATGGTCGGCGCGGGCAGCCTGAACCTGAGCGAGATCGTGATGGCGCAGTCGGGCGACGCCGGCCTGTTCGAGTGGTTCTGGCTGCCGATGCTGCCGCTGTTCGTCATCTACTTCGTGTCCGGCGTGGCCGAGACCAACCGCGCGCCGTTCGACGTGGTGGAGGGTGAGTCGGAGATCGTGGCCGGGCACATGGTGGAGTACTCCGGGTCGGCGTTCGCGCTGTTCTTCCTGGCCGAGTACGCCAACATGATCCTGGTCAGCATCCTGACCGCGATCTTCTTCCTCGGCGGCTGGCTGTCGCCGGTCCCGGCCGCGTGGATCCCCGACGTCCCCGTGCTGCGGGTGGTGCTGGGCGACGGCTGGTGGTGGCTGTTTCTGAAGATGTTCTTCTTCGCCAGCTGCTTCATCTGGTTCCGGGCTTCGTTCCCGCGCTACCGCTACGACCAGATCATGCGGCTGGGCTGGAAGGTCTTCATCCCGTTGAGCATCGCCTGGATCGCGGTGGTGGCGTTGATGGCGTATTTCGGCCTGTTCGAGGCGGGCGCGTGATGGGCAAGTTCGTATCATGGCTGCGCAGCCTGTTGCTGCTGGAGATGCTCCGGGGGCTGGGGCTGACGTTGAAGTACCTGTTCCGTCCCAAGTACACGCTGATGTACCCGATGGAGAAGACGCCGCAGTCGCCGCGCTTCCGCGGGCTGCACGCGCTGCGCCGCTACCCCAACGGGGAAGAGCGCTGCATCGCCTGCAAGCTGTGCGAGGCGGTGTGCCCGGCGCTGGCGATCACCATCGATTCGGCGCCGCGCGAGGACGGTACCCGTCGCACCACGCGCTACGACATCGACCTGTTCAAGTGCATCTATTGCGGATTCTGCGAGGAGTCGTGCCCGGTGGACTCGATCGTCGAGACCCACGTCCACGAATACCACTTCGAGAACCGCGGCGAGAACATCCTCACCAAGCCGAAGCTGCTGGCGATCGGCGACCGCCTCGAGGCGGAGATCGCCGAGCGCCGCGCGGCCGACGCCGCCTACCGATAAGCGACCGACCATGGATCTTGCCCTGCTTGCCTTCCTCGCCTTCGCCGCCGTGGCCGTCGCCTCGGCCGGCGCGGTGATCAGCGTCAGGAACCCGGTGCACGCCGCGCTGTTCCTGGTGCTGACGTTCTTCACCGTGGCCTGCACCTGGATCCTGGCCGGCGCCGAGTTCCTCGGGGTCGCCCTGATCCTGGTCTACGTTGGCGCGGTGATGGTGCTGTTCCTGTTCGTGGTGATGATGCTGGACGTGGACGTGGCGCCGCTGCGCGAGGGATACGTGCGCTACCTGCCCGTGGGGCTGCTGGTGGCGGTGGTGATGCTGGTGGAGATGCTGACCCTGATCGGGGTCAGGGCGCGGACGGTGCCCTTCGGCGTCGACGCGGTCGACGCGTCCGGCGGTAACAACGTGGCCTGGGTGGCCCGGCGCCTGTTCACCGATTTCCTGCTCCCGTTCGAGGTCGCCGCACTGATCCTGACCGTGGCGGTGATCGCGGCGGTGGCGCTGACCCTGCGCCGCCGGCCCGGGACCAAGCACCAGAACCCGGCCGAGCAGGCGCGGGTGCGCGCGGCCGACCGCCTGCGCATGGTGAGCATGCCGGCCGAGAAGCACGGCGACGACGCAACCGGCGGGGAGGCGCGACAGTAATGGAATTCCTCGGACAGGGCCTGGGACTGGGCCACTACCTGGCGCTGGGCGCGGTGCTGTTCTGCATCAGCGTGGCCGGCATCTTCCTCAACCGCAAGAACGTCATCATCCTGTTGATGTCGATCGAGCTGATGCTGTTGGCGGTGAACGTCAACTTCATCGCGTTCTCGCGGCACTTCGGCGACGAGGCGGGGCAGATCTTCGTGTTCTTCATCCTCACGGTGGCCGCGGCCGAGGCCGCGATCGGCCTGGCCATCCTGGTGACGCTGTTCCGCAACCGCAGCACGATCAACGTCGCCGAGATCGACACGCTGAAGGGATGATGGCGACGCGGGGCGGACGCCCGGCCGCGGCAAGGCCGGGCGGGTGGCAACCGGAACCGGGGCGCGCGCGGCGGCAGGCCGCCAGCGCGACGCCCGGCGGGGAAGGCGGACAGGGCGGCATACGTAGACAGGTAACGGACCAGACATGGCGATTTCCACAACCCACCTGCTGATCATCGTGCTGGCACCGCTGCTGGGCGCGATCGTGGCCGGCTTCTTCGGCCGCCAGGTCGGGCGCGCCGGCGCGCACACGGTGACCATCCTGGGGGTCGCGCTGAGCTGCGCGTTCTCCTGCTACGTGCTCTACCAGCTCGTCTGCCAGGACGCGGCCGCGTACAACCAGAACGTGTACACGTTCTTCGAGGTCGGCAAGTACTCCGCGCACGTCGGCTTCATGGTCGACCGGCTGACCGCGATGATGATGGTGGTGGTGACCTTCGTCTCGCTGCTGGTGCACGTGTACACGATCGGCTACATGGCCGAGGACCCCGGCTACCAGCGCTTCTTCGCCTACATCAGCCTGTTCACGTTTTCGATGCTGATGCTGGTGATGTCGAACAACTTCCTGCAGCTGTTCTTCGGCTGGGAAGCGGTCGGCCTGGTGTCGTACCTGCTGATCGGGTTCTGGTTCAAGCGTCCGAGCGCGGTGTTCGCCAACCTCAAGGCGTTCCTGGTGAACCGCGTCGGCGACTTCGGCTTCCTGCTCGGCATCGCCGCCGTGTTCTGGTACTTCGACACGCTCGACTACGCCGACGTGTTCGCCAGCGCCGGCCAGGTGCTCGATGGCAAGACGCTCCAGGTCGTGAACGGATTTGAATGGTCGGCGGCGACGCTGATCTGCATCTGCCTGTTCATCGGCGCGATGGGCAAGTCCGCCCAGGTGCCGCTGCACGTGTGGCTGCCCGACTCGATGGAAGGCCCGACCCCGATCTCGGCGCTGATCCACGCCGCCACCATGGTGACCGCGGGCATCTTCATGGTCGCGCGCATGTCGCCGGTGTTCGAGCTGAGCGTGACCGCGCTCAACTTCGTGCTGTTCATCGGCGCCACCACTGCCTTCTTCACCGGCCTGATCGGCATGGTGCAGAACGACATCAAGCGGGTGGTCGCGTACTCCACGCTGTCGCAGCTGGGCTACATGACCGTCGCGCTCGGCGTGTCCGCGTACTCGGCCGCGGTCTACCACCTGATGACCCACGCGTTCTTCAAGGCGCTGCTGTTCCTGGCCGCCGGCTCGGTCATCATCGGCATGCACCACGAGCAGGACATGCGCAAGATGGGCGGCCTGCGCAAGTACATGCCGGTCACGTTCTGGACCAGCGTGATCGGGACGCTCGCCCTGGTCGGCACGCCGTTCTTCAGCGGCTTCTATTCCAAGGACGTGATCATCGAGGCGGCCAAGCTCGGCGCCGGGCGCGCCGGCTGGATCGGCAGCTACGCCTACTGGGCGGTGCTGCTGGGTGCGTTCGTGACCTCGTTCTACAGCTTCCGCCTGCTGTACCTGACCTACTTCGGCGAGGAGCGCTTCCGCCACGCGGTGCATGACGACCATGGCGACGACGCGCACCCCGGCGACGCCCACGGTCACCATGGCCCGCACGAGCCCCGCGAGTCGCCGTGGGTGGTGACGGTGCCGCTGGTGCTGCTGGCGATTCCCTCGATCCTGGTCGGCTTCTTCACCGCCGGGCCGATGCTGTTCGGCACCGACTGGACCGGCCACCACGACGCCGCGCCGTTCTTCGGCAACGCGATCCAGGTGCTGGGCGAACACGACGTGATGGCGCGCCTGAAGGAAGCGCTGTGGCACGGACCGACCGCGTTCGCCCTGCACGGCTTCGTCGCCCCGGCGTTCTGGCTGGTGCTGGCCGGCTTCCTGCTCGCCACGCTGATGTACATCTGGCGCCCGGGGCTGCCGGCGAAGGTGGCGCATGCGCTGCGCCTGCCGATCCGCATCCTCGAGAACAAGTACGGCATGGACGACCTGTGGATCAAGGGCTTCGCCGGCGGGGGCCTGCTGCTGGGCCGCGGCTCGCGCGAGGTCGATACCAGGTTGATCGACGGACTGTTCGTCAACGGTGCCGCGCGCCTGGTCGGCTTCACCGCCGGGCTGGTGCGGCGCATGCAGACCGGTTACCTCTACCACTACGCGTTCGCGATGATCGTCGGCCTGATCGTGCTCCTGGCCGTGCTGATTCGCCATTGGACCTGACCCCGTGCAGAACTGGCCTCTTCTCAGTCTCCTGATCTGGCTGCCGATCGTCGGCGGCGCCGCCGTGCTCGCGCTCGGCGACAACCGCGCGCGGGCCGCACGCTGGACCTCGCTCATCGTCGCGATCGCGGTGTTCGCGCTCAGCGTGCCGTTGTTCACCGCGTTCGACCCGGCGGTGGCCGGCATGCAGTTCGTCGAGCGCGCCGCGTGGATCCCCGCCTACGACATCCAGTACCACCTGGGCGTTGACGGCATCTCGATCGCGCTGATCATCCTGACCACGTTGACCACGGCGCTGGTGCTGGTGGGCGCATGGACCTCCATCGACCGGCGGGTCAACCAGTACTACGCCTCGATGCTGATCCTCGAAGGCCTGATGGTCGGCGTGTTCTGCGCCGTGGACGCGCTGCTGTTCTACGTGTTCTTCGAGGCCATGCTGATCCCGATGTTCATCATCATCGGCGTCTGGGGCGGCCCGCGGCGAGTGTATGCGTCGATCAAGTTCTTCCTGTACACGTTCCTGGGCTCGATCTTCATGCTGGTCGCCCTGGTGTACCTGTACCTGAAGGGCGGCAGCTGGCAGTTGCCCGACCTGTACGCGCTGCCGCTCACCTCGACCGAGCAGATGTGGCTGTTCCTCGCGTTCCTCGCCGCGTTCGCGGTGAAGATCCCGATGTTCCCGGTGCACACGTGGTTGCCGGACGCGCACGTCGAGGCGCCGACCGGCGGCTCGGTGATCCTGGCCGCGATCATGCTCAAGATCGGCGGTTACGGCTTCCTGCGCTTCAGCCTGCCGATCACCCCCGACGCCGGCCACGAATGGGCCTGGCTGCTGATCGCGCTGTCGCTGATCGCGGTGGTGTACGTGGGCCTGGTGGCGCTGGTCCAGCAGGACATGAAGAAGCTGATCGCCTATTCGTCGGTGTCGCACATGGGCTTCGTGACCCTGGGCACCTTCATCGCCTTCGCCCTGATCCGCGACGTGAGCGGCGGCGAGGACGCCGCGCGCCTCGGCCTGCAGGGCGCGATGGTGCAGATGATCTCGCACGGCTTCATCTCCGGCGCAATGTTCTCCTGCGTGGGCGTGCTCTACGACCGCATGCACACGCGCATGATCAAGGACTACGGCGGCGTCGCCAACGTCATGCCCTGGTTCACCTTCTTCATGGTGCTGTTCGCGATGGCCAACTCGGGCCTTCCGGGCACCTCCGGCTTCGTGGGCGAGTTCATGGTGGTCCTGGCCAGCTTCCAGCACCACCCGCTGATCGCCTTCGTCGCCGCGTTGACGCTGATCATCGGCGCGGCCTACACGCTGTGGATGGTGCGGCGGATCATGTTCGGCGAAGTCGCCAACGCCCACGTCGCGCAGCTGCGCGACATCAACGCCCGCGAATGGATCGTGCTGGGCGTGTTCGCCGCCGGCACCCTGTTGATCGGCGTCTGGCCCAGGCCGCTGGTGGAGCTGATGGATCCGGCGATCGCCCAGCTGGCGACCCACCTCGCCGCGAGCAAGCTTTGAGGACCCGCACGCGATGACCGCTGCCATGTTTCCCGCGCCACCCGTCCGTTCCTTCGCCGAGATCGCGCCGCTGGCCCCCGAGCTGGTGGTGGTGTTCGGCGGGTTCGCGCTGCTGATGCTCGACCTGTTCCTGGACGACCGCCGCCGGGTGGTGACCCACGCGCTGGCGATCGCGATCATGCTGGTCGCCGCCGCGATGGTCTGGGCCGGGGTCGGCAGCGGGCAGGAAACCACCCTGGCCGGGAAGTTCGTGCGCGACGACGGCGCCGACGTGCTCAAGCTCGCCATCCTGCTGATCAGCGCCGCCTCGATGGCCTACATCTGGCCGTTCCTGCGCGAACGCGGACTGTACAAGGGCGAAGTGGCCGTGCTGGTGCTGTTCGCGGTGGCCGGCATGATGCTGCTGGTCTCGGCCGGCAACCTGACCATGGTCTACGTGGGCCTGGAGCTGCTGGCGCTGTGTTCGTACGCGCTGGTGGCCACCGACCGTGACAGCCCGCTGGCGTCCGAGGCAGCAATGAAGTACTTCGTGCTCGGTTCACTGGCCTCGGGCCTGCTGCTCTACGGCATGAGCCTGGTCTACGGCGCCACCGGGACCCTGGACCTGGGCCAGATCCGCGTGGCGGCCACCGGCCTGGCCGGCGAGGATCGGGTGCTGCTGCTGACCGGCACCGTGTTCGTGGTGGTGGGGATCGCGTTCAAGTTCGGCGCGGCGCCGTTCCACATGTGGCTGCCCGACACCTACCACGGCGCGCCCACGCCGATCACGGTGTTCATCAGCTCGGCGCCGAAGCTGGCTGCCTTCGGCATGGCCTGGCGCCTGCTGGCCGTCGGCCTCGGCCCGGCGCACGAGCAGGTGCAGGTGCTGGTGGCCGCGCTGGCCGCGGTTTCGCTGGCGGTCGGCAACCTGTTCGCCATCGCCCAGGCCAACCTCAAGCGGATGCTGGCCTACTCGACCATCTCCCACGTCGGCTTCCTGTTCCTGGGCCTGGCCGCGGGCGGGGAGGAGGGCTACGCGGCGGCCATGTTCTACGCGATCAGCTACGCGATCATGTCGGTGGCCGCGTTCGGCGCGATCGTGCTGCTGGCGCGCCGCGGCTTCGAGGCCGACCGGATCGAGGACTTCCGGGGCCTGGCCGCGCGCAGCCCGTGGATGGCCGGGCTGGTGCTGCTGGTCATGGCCTCGCTGGCGGGCGTGCCACCGCTGCTGGGCTTCTGGGCCAAGGTCGCGGTGCTGCGCGCGGCGCTGGTTGGCGACCTGCTGTGGCTGGCGATCGTGGGCGTGGTGTTCGCCGTGATCGGTGCGTTCTACTACCTGCGCGTGATCAAGGTGATGTACTTCGAACAGCCGGCCGGCGAGCCGATCGTGGTGCGCGGCGGCGCCCTGCAGGCGGTGTTCGCGGTCAACGCCCTGGCCCTGCTTGGCCTGGGCCTGGCGTGGAACCCGATCATGGCCTGGTGCCAGGCCGCGTTCGCCTGAGACCCAGGGGGCGGTTCAGGCCCGGTGGCGCGACCGGGCTTGTCAAAACCGCCGAGTGTCGCCATAATCTCGCGTCTCTGCTGCGGGGTGGAGCAGTCTGGCAGCTCGTCGGGCTCATAACCCGAAGGTCGCAGGTTCAAATCCTGCCCCCGCTACCAGTTTCACCGGGCCGCCGGAAGCGCTGAGGCTTCCAGTGGGCGCCGGGAAACCGGGCTTGTCGAGGCGGCTGCTCGCCTCGGCGCCGAACTCCGGCCGCAGGGCCGGACATTCTGGACAAGGGGCCCGTCGGGCCCCTTGTTTTTTTCCGGGCCGCACGGGCGCGATACGGACGAGGACGTGACGGACAAGGCGACACAGATCGGCACCCTGCTCGCGCCCACGGTGGAGTCACTGGGGCTGCAGCTGCTTGGCATCGAGTACCTGCCCGCCCCGGGCGGCGCGGTGCTGCGGCTGTACCTGGACGTGCCCGACGCCGAGGCCGGTGCACGCCACGTGACGATCGACGACTGCGAGGCCGTGAGCCGCGAGGTGTCGGCCCGGCTCGACGTCGAGGATCCGATCTCCGGCAACTACACGCTGGAGGTGTCCTCGCCGGGCGTGGACCGGCCGCTGTTCACGCCGGCCCAGTTCGCGCGCTTCGTCGGCGAGAAGGCCAAGGTCGGGCTGAAGCTGCCCCAGGAGGGGCGCCGGCGGCTGACCGGCACCATCGTCGCGGTCGAGGGCGAGCGGATCGAGTTCGAGGTCGACGGCCAGCCGTTCGCGGTCGAGGCCGGGAACATCGACAAGGCGCGCCTGGTGCCGGACTGGGAGGCGCTGGGGCTGGCGCCGGCCGGCGAGGCGAAGCCCGGGAAGCCGGGGCGCAAGGCCCGCACGGCGAAGCCGGCGCGGCATTGAGGATTCGGGGCACGCGCCGGCCGGGGTGTCGGCGGGCGCGGCCGAAGGGCGGGGCCCAGGCCCCGTCCTGGTGATGGGATCGAGCGGTATTTCAGAGGTCAGACACAGATGAGCAAAGAGTTGTTGCTGGTGGTCGACGCGGTCGCCAACGAGAAGGGCGTACCCGAATCGGTGATCCTGGAGGCGATCGAGGCCGCGCTGGCCACCGCCGCCAAGAAGCGCTATCCCGACCAGGACGTGCTCACGCGCGTCGCGATCGACCCCAAGGACGGCAGCTACGAGACCTTCCGCCGCTGGGAAGTGGTGGCCGACGACGCGGTCATGGAGTCGCCCGACCGCCAGATCCGCCTGATGGACGCCATCGAGGAAGTCGAGGGCGTGGAAGTCGGCGACTACATCGAGGAGCAGATCGAGAACGTCGACTTCGGCCGCATCGCCGCCCAGGCCGCCAAGCAGGTGATCGTGCAGCGCGTGCGCGAGGCCGAGCGCCAGCAGGTCGTGGACGCCTGGAAGGACCGCGTCGGCGAGCTGGTGACCGGCGTGGTCAAGCGCGTGGAGCGCGGCAACGTCTACGTTGACCTCGGCGGCAACGCCGAAGGCTTCATCCCCAAGGACAAGGCGATCCCGCGCGACATCGTGCGCGCCGGCGACCGCATCCGCGGCTACCTCTACGACGTGCGCAGCGAGCCGCGCGGCCCGCAGCTGTTCATCAGCCGCGCCGCCCCCGAGTTCATGATGGAGCTGTTCAAGCTCGAGGTGCCCGAGGTCGGCCAGGGCCTGGTCGAGATCAAGGCCTGCGCCCGCGACCCCGGCGACCGCGCCAAGATCGCGGTGATCGCCTACGACAACCGCACCGATCCGATCGGCGCGTGCATCGGCATGCGCGGCTCGCGCGTGCAGGCGGTGAGCAACGAACTCAACGGCGAGCGCGTGGACATCGTGCTGTGGTCGGACAACCCGGCCCAGTTCGTGATCAACGCGATGGCGCCGGCCGAGGTGCAGTCGATCGTGGTCGACGAGGACAAGCACTCGATGGACCTGGCTGTGGCCGAGGACAAGCTGGCCCAGGCGATCGGCAAGGGCGGCCAGAACGTGCGCCTGGCCAGCCGCCTGACCGGCTGGCAGCTCAACGTCATGACCCAGGAGCAGGTCACCGCCAAGTCGGAGGCCGAGCAGGCCGCCGCGCGCGCCCTGTTCCAGGAGAAGCTGGAGGTCGACGAGGAGATCGCCGGCATCCTGGTGGCCGAAGGGTTCCACACGGTCGAGGAGATCGCCTACGTGCCGGTGGGCGAACTGCTGGCGGTGGAGGGCTTCGACGAGGACATCGTCGAGGAGCTGCGCGCCCGCGCCCGCGACGCGCTGCTCAACGACGCGCTCGCGGTGGAGGAGGAGCTGGACGAAAACGCGCCCGCCGAGGACCTGCTGGCGCTGGAGGGCATGGACGACGAGACCGCCTACGCGTTGGCCGCGCACGGGGTGCGCACCAGCGAGGAACTGTCCGACCTGGGCGCGGACGAAGTGGCCGAATTCGGCATCGACGGGCTGGACGCCGAACGCGCCGCGGCACTGATCCTGGCCGCGCGCGCCGAGGAGATCGCACGCCTGGAGCGCGGCGAATGACCACCCGATGAACGCCGCCCTGCTTCGCTCAGGGCTTAGAATCCGCGTTTCCCTTGCTCACGGCGAGGGGGCGCCAAACAGAGCATAGGAACCGAATGTCGCAACAAACCACCATCCGCAAGCTCGCCGCCCTGGTCAACACGCCGGTGGAGAAGCTGCTGGAGCAGCTGTCCGAGGCCGGCATGGAGTTCAGCGACCCGGACCAGGTCGTCACCAGCACCGAGAAGGTCAAGCTGCTTGGCTTCCTGCGCCGGACGCACGGCAAGGCAGGGAAGGCAGCCGAGGCGGCGGCACCGAAGAAGATCACCCTCAGCCGCACGCGCAAGCAGGAACTGACCGTGGGCGGCGGGCGGAACAAGTCGACCGTCGACGTGGTGGTGCGCAAGAAGGTCACCCTGGTCAAGCCCGAGCTCGAGGCCGATGCCGGGCAGGCCGCGGCCACCGGCCCGGTGGACGAGGAACAGGCCGAGATCCTGCGCAAGCTCGAGGAGTCGCGCCAGCGCAACCTTGAGGAGCAGAGGCGTCTGGCCGAGGAGGACCGGCGCCGGGCCGAGGAGGCCGAGCGCAAGCGGCAGGAAGAGGAAGCCGAGCGCCAGCGCAAGGAAGCCGAGGCCGCCGCTGCCGCCGCTGCCCCGGCCGGGGAGGAACCGGCGCCTCGCAAGGCCGGCGGCCACGGCCATCCCAAGCAGCCCTCGCGCGACGAGCGCGGCGGGCACCGGCACAAGCCCAGCCGCGGTTCGCACGCGATGGTCGCCGGGGTGGAGGACGACGAGACCACCGCGCGCTTCGCCGGCCAGCTTCACCTGAGCGCCTCCGACCGCGCGCGCCGCAGCAGCAGCCGCGCCAGGACCAGGACCCGCCGCCAGGTCGAGCAGTCGCGCAGCGGCGCCGGCCCGCACGGTTTCGAGCGCCCCACCGCGCCGGTCGTGCGCGAGGTGGCGATCGGCGAGGCGATCACCGTCGCCGACCTGGCCCAGAAGCTGGCCATGAAGGGCGGCGACGTGGTCAAGGCGCTGTTCAAGATGGGCGTGATGGCCACCATCACCCAGACCATCGACCACGACACCGCGGTGCTGGTGGTCGAGGAGCTCGGCCACAAGGCGGTCGCCGCCCAGCCCGACGACGCCGAGTCCGAGCTGCTGGCGCACGTGGAGGACGTGCAGGGCGAAGCCGTCCCGCGTCCGCCGGTGGTCACCATCATGGGCCACGTCGACCACGGCAAGACCTCGCTGCTGGACTACATCCGCAGCACGAAGATCGCCACCGGCGAGGCCGGCGGCATCACCCAGCACATCGGCGCCTACCACGTCGAAACCGACAAGGGCGTCATCAGCTTCCTGGACACCCCGGGCCACGCGGCCTTTGCCTCGATGCGCGCGCGCGGCGCCAAGCTGACCGACATCGTGGTGCTGGTGGTGGCGGCCGACGACGGCGTCATGCCGCAGACGATCGAGGCCATCCAGCACGCCCGGGCGGCTGGCGTGCCGCTGATCGTGGCCATCAACAAGGTCGACAAGTCCGACGCCGATCCCGACCGGATCAAGAACGAACTGCTCGCCCACGATGTCGTGGCCGAGACCTACGGCGGCGACACCCAGATGGTGGAGCTGTCGGCCAAGACCGGGCAGGGCGTGGACGAACTGCTCGACGCGATCTCGCTCCAGGCCGAGCTGCTCGAACTGCGGGCGGTGGCCGACGGCCGCGCTTCCGGCACGGTGATCGAATCGTCGCTGGACAAGGGCCGCGGCCCGGTCGCGACCGTGCTGGTGCAGCAGGGCCGGCTCGAGCGCGGCGACTACCTCGTGTGCGGCGTGCAGTACGGCCGCGTGCGCGCGCTGTTCGACGAGACCGGATCCCAGGTCAAGTCGGCCGGCCCGTCGATCCCGGTGCAGGTGCTGGGCCTGTCGGGCGTGCCCGACGCCGGCGACGACTTCGTGGTCGTCGACGACGAGCGCCTGGCCAAGGAGGTCGCCCAGCAGCGCGAGGCCAAGCGCCGCGAACTGCGCCTGGTGCAGGCCGCGGGCAACCGCATGGAGGACATCATGGCCCAGATGGGCCAGGGCGAGGCCCAGCAGGTGCTCAACCTGGTGATCAAGGCCGACGTCCAGGGGTCGGTGGAGGCGCTGCGCCAGGCCCTCACCGGGCTGTCCAACGAGCAGATCCGCATCAACGTGATCGTCGCCGGCGTGGGCGGCATCACCGAGTCGGACGCCAATGCCGCCGCGACCGCGAAGGCGACCATCATCGGCTTCAACGTCCGCGCCGACGCGGCCGCCCGCAAGGTGATCGAGACCCACAACCTGGACCTGCGCTACTTCTCGATCATCTACGACGTGATCGACCAGGTGAAGCAGGTGGCGTCCGGCCTGCTTGGCGTGGAGATCCGTGAGGAGATCATCGGCATCGCCGAGGTCCGCGAGGTGTTCCGCAGCTCCAAGTTCGGCGCCGTGGCCGGCAGCATGGTGGTCGAGGGCGTGGTCAAGCGGAACAAGCCGATCCGCGTGCTGCGCGACAACACCGTGATCTTCGAGGGCGAGCTGGAATCGCTGCGGCGGTTCAAGGAGAACGTCGACGAGGTCCGCAGCGGCACCGAGTGCGGCATCGCGGTGCGGGCCTACAACGACGTCAAGCCGGGCGACCAGATCGAGTGCTTCGAACGCATCGAGGTGCAGCGCACGCTGTAGGCGCCGGCGGCACCGGAGGGCGTGGCCGTGGGTCCCGGTGGGACCCGGCCCGCCGGCCGGTCCCCGCGCCCAACCGGGAGCCGAACCAGATGAACAGGTCATTCCATCGCACCGACCGGGTCGCGGCCCAGCTCCGCAGGGAGCTCGGGACCCTGGTGCGCGAGGCGGTGGCCGAGCACGGGTTGCCCTCGGTCTCGGTCTCCGACGTCGAGGTCACCCGCGACCTGGCCCACGCCAGGGTCTTCGTGACCGCGCTGCAGTCCGAGCGCGCGAGCGAGGCGCTCGAGGGGCTGAAGGCGGCCGCGCCGGAGATCCGTTTCCGGCTCGCGCGCCTGGTCAAGCTCCGGCACGTGCCGGAGCTGCACTTCCATTACGACGACTCGGTCGACCGCGGCGAACGCATCGACGCCCTGCTGCGCGACCTGGGGCCCGGGCCGGCCGACTGAGCCCGCGCCGCGCGCGCCGCGTGCTGCCCGGCCCGGCCCGGCAGCGGCCACGTACACTGACCCGATGTCCCCACGACCCCGGACGAAATTCAGGAAGCTCGACGGCCTCCTGCTGCTCGACAAGCCGCGCGGGCTGAGTTCGAACCAGGCCCTGCAGCGGGTGCGCCACCTGTTCCGGGCCGAGAAGGCCGGCCATACCGGCAGCCTGGACCCGCTCGCCACCGGCCTGCTGCCGGTGTGCTTCGGCGAGGCCACCAAGATCGCCGGCGGCCTGCTCGGCGCGCGCAAGGCCTACGACACGGTGGCCCGCCTGGGCGTGGTGACCGATACCGACGACGCCGAGGGCCAACCGCTGCGCGAGCGGCCGGTGCCGCCGCTGCGGATCCCCGACATCGATGCCGCCCTGCGCGGCCTGACCGGCCGCATCCGCCAGCGGCCGCCGATCTATTCGGCGCTCAAGCGCGGCGGCGAGCCGCTCTATGCCAAGGCCCGTCGCGGGGAGCTGGTGGAGGTGGAGGAGCGGGAGGTGGACGTGCACGAGTTCACCCTGCAGTCGGCCGGCGATCTGCTCGACGACCTCCACGGGGTGCCGCCGCAGCTGCGCCTGCACGTGGAGTGCGGCTCCGGGACCTACGTCCGGGCCCTGGTCCGGGACCTGGGGGAGGCGCTGGGCTGCGGGGCCCACGTGGCCGAGCTGCGGCGGCTGTGGGTGGACCCGTTCAGGGAGCCGCGGATGTGGACCCTGGAGGAGCTCGAGGCGCTGGCGACGCGGGGCGAGCGCAGCCTGCTGGCCTGCCTGCTGCCGATAGAGCGCGGCATGGCGTCGTGGCCGCCGGTCGAGCTCGACGCCGCCCAGGCCCGGCGGCTCGGCCGCGGGCAGTCGGTGGACGGCCCGTTCCACCCGTCCGGCAGCGTGGCGGTGTACGGCCCCGACGGCCGCGCCCTGGGCCTGGGGCGGGTGGAGGACGGAACGCTGCGGGCGCAGCGCCTGTTCAGCTGGGCCGCGGCGAGTGCCCGCTCGCCGGCCTGACCTTGTCCGGACGTCCCGGAGCGGCTACACTTCCCCGGCTTTTTCCAGCACTTTTCGAACCGGCCAGGCCGTCGCCGCACGGTGGCGCCCCGGTCATCCACGACGAACCACGCGGTGCGTCGCAGCGTCCAGGACGCCGCGCCGGGTCTGCGGGTTTCGCGACTACGAGGCAACCATGTCCATCGACAACAGCAAGATCATCCAGGAACACGCGCGCGGTCCCAACGACACCGGCTCGCCGGAAGTCCAGGTCGCTCTCCTCACCGCCCGCATCGTGCACCTGACCGAGCACTTCAAGACCCACAAGAAGGACCACCACAGCCGGCGCGGCCTGCTGCAGATGGTCAACCGCCGCCGCAGCCTGCTCGACTACCTGCATCGCAAGGACCCGGCGCGCTACAGGGCCCTGATCGAGAAACTCGGCCTGCGCCGATAAAGCCGAACTCCGCCGCGGCGCAGTGATGCGCCGCGGCTCTTTCTTGGCCACGCCGGGCGCGGCCGCCCGACCGGGACAGGGGTCCTGGCCGGTCCATCGAAAGAGTCATCAAGGAAACCCAAGTGGCAAAAGTTACCAAGAGCTTCCAGTACGGCAACCAGACGGTCACGCTCGAAACCGGCGAGATCGCACGGCAGGCCGGCGGCGCGGTGATGGTCTCCTGCGAAGGCACCGTTCTGCTGGTCACCGCGGTGGCCAACAAGACGGCGCGCGAGGGGCAGGATTTCTTCCCGCTCACCGTCGACTACCAGGAGAAGTTCTACGCCGGCGGCCGCATCCCGGGCGGCTTCTTCAAGCGCGAGGGCCGCGCGACCGAGAAGGAGACCCTGATCTCGCGCCTGATCGACCGCCCGATCCGGCCGCTGTTCCCTGATGGCTTCCGCAACGAGGTCCAGATCATCGCCACGGTGATGTCGATGAACCCCGAGGTGGACGGCGACATCCTTGCCCTGATCGGCGCCTCGGCAGCGCTGTCGCTCACCGGCGCCCCGTTCAACGGCCCGATCGGCGCGGCCAAGGTCGGCTACCGCAATGGCCAGTACCTGCTCAACCCGACCACCAGCGAACTGGAGGATTCGGAGCTGGAGCTGGTGGTGGCCGGCACCGCCAACGCGGTGCTGATGGTGGAGTCGGAGGCCAACGAGCTGTCCGAGGACGTGATGCTGGGCGCGGTGATGTTCGGCCACCAGCAGATGCAGGTGGCGATCGCCGCGATCAACGAGCTGGTCGCCGAGGCCGGCAAGCCGAAGTGGGACTGGGAGCCGCCGGCGGCCAACGAGAGCCTGATCTCGGCCCTGCGCAGCGCGATCGGCGAGCAGCTGGCCAACGCTTTCCAGGTGCGCGACAAGCTCGAGCGCCGCGACGCCATCTCCACGATCAAGAAGACCATCCTCGACGCCCTCGCGCCTCAGGCCGAAGCCAACGCCTGGGAGGCGGGCGACCTGGCCAAGGAGTTCGGCGAGCAGGAATACCAGACCATGCGCAACGCGGTGCTCAAGGACCGCGTCCGCATCGACGGCCGCGCGCCCGACCAGGTCCGCCCGATCAGCTGCAAGGTGGGCGTGCTGCCGCGCGTGCACGGCTCGGCGCTGTTCACCCGCGGCGAGACCCAGGCGATCGTCGCCGTCACCCTGGGCACCGCCCGCGACGGGCAGATCATCGATTCGGTCGCCGGCGAGTACAAGGAACACTTCCTGTTCCACTACAACTTCCCGCCCTACTCGGTGGGCGAGGCGGGCCGCATGATGGGCCCGAAGCGCCGCGAGATCGGCCATGGCCGCCTGGCCAAGCGCGGTGTCGCCGCGGTGATGCCGACGATGGAGGAGTTCCCGTACACGATCCGCGTGGTCTCGGAGATCACCGAGTCGAACGGTTCGTCCTCGATGGCGTCGGTGTGCGGTTCGTCGCTGGCGCTGATGGACGCGGGCGTGCCGATCAAGGCCCCGGTGGCCGGCATCGCCATGGGCCTGATCAAGGAAGGCGACGACTTCGTGGTGCTGTCGGACATCCTCGGCGACGAGGACCACCTGGGCGACATGGACTTCAAGGTGGCCGGCACCGAGAAGGGCGTGACCGCGCTGCAGATGGACATCAAGATCCAGGGCATCACCGAGGAGATCATGAAGGTGGCGCTGGCCCAGGCCAGGCAGGGCCGCCTGCACATCCTCGGCGAGATGGCCAAGGCGCTGACCGCGCCGCGCACCGAGCTGAGCGAGTACGCGCCGCGCCTGCTGACGATCAAGATCCACCCCGACAAGATCCGCGAGGTGATCGGAAAGGGCGGTTCCACGATCCAGGCGATCACCAAGGAAACCAACACCCAGATCGACATCCAGGACGACGGCACCATCGTCATCGCGTCGGTCAACGCCGCCGCCGCCGAGGCCGCCAAGGCGCGCATCGAGCAGATCACCTCCGACGTGGAACCTGGCCGCATCTACGAGGGCAAGGTCGTCAAGATCATGGACTTCGGCGCGTTCGTGACGATCCTGCCGGGCAAGGACGGTCTGGTGCACGTGTCGCAGATCTCGAACGAGCGCGTGGAGAAGGTCTCCGACAACCTGCGCGAAGGCGACGTGGTCAAGGTCAAGGTGCTGGAAGTGGACAAGCAGGGCCGCATCCGCCTGTCGATGAAGGCGGTGCTGGAAGGCGAGGGCGTTTCGGACGAGTAAGCCGTCCGGACCCTTGGCAGTGCAACAGAAGAGCGGGCCCCGGCCCGCTTTTTTGTTGCCCCGGTTCCGACTGTTCCCCCCCGTAGGAGCGGCTTCAGCCGCGACCGATGACGTCGCACGCCATCGCGCGCGTTCCCTCGAACCTCCCGACTGCGCAGCCGTCGCGAGGCGAGCCGATGTTCCTGGTCGGGCCCTGTAGGAGCGGCTTCAGCCGCGACCGCGCAGGCCAGGGCACCGTGATCCTTCGCGGCTCCGTCGTGTTGTCCTGTTCGCGCCTCCGGAGCGGGCCACGGCCACGCGGCGGCCAGGCAGCGTGCCGTCTCCCGCTCTGGTGGACGGGTGGCGGCGTCGGTGGACCGAATGGCCCCGGATCGGGACCGGCTTTCGAAGCGGGATAGCATCCGCATCATCCCGGATGGAGACACCAGTGCAGCGCTGCGATCTCATCGCCTGAGACGACGGGCGCCTACAACTGGCGGTGTTATCCACAGCTTGTTCCGTCGCGCCTCCACAGCCGCCGCCGCTACGATGACTGCCACACAACAACGATACGGCCGCGCCGACGGCCCGTCCCTGGGAGTCACCCCGCTGATGTCCGCACGCCCCGGTTTCCGCCAGGAAGGCCGCATCGACAATCGCGTTGAACAGCTGCGCGTCCCGCCGCAGTCGGTCGAGGCCGAACAGGCCGTGCTCGGCGGCCTGATGCTGGCGCCCGAGGCGTTCGACAAGGTTGCCGACCTGCTGGCCGATGGCGACTTCTACCGCCGCGACCACCAGCTGATCTACCGCGCCATCCGCGAACTGGCCGAGAAGAACCGGCCGTTCGACGCGGTGACCCTGGGCGAGTGGTTCGAATCGCAGGGCCTGGGCGAACAGGTCGCCGGCGGCGCCTACCTCGTGGAGCTGGCCACCACCACGCCCTCGGCGGCCAACATCCGCGCCTATGCCGAGATCGTGCGCGACAAGGCGATCCTGCGCCAGCTGATCGAGGTCGGCACCGGCATCGTAAACGACGGCTTCCAGCCCGACGGCCGCGACAGCAGCGAACTGCTGGCCAAGGCCGAACAGGAAGTGTTCGCCATCGCCGAGGCCGGCGCGCGCGGACGCCAGGACTTCACCCCGGTCAACAAGGCGATGCAGGAGGCCTTCGATGTCCTCCAGACCCGCTTCGCCAGCGGCGGCGGCATCACCGGCCTGCCGACCGGCTACACCGAATTCGACGAGATGACCGCCGGCCTGCAGCCCACCGACCTGGTCATCCTCGCCGCGCGCCCGTCGATGGGCAAGACCACGCTGGCGCTGAACATGGCCGAGTACGCGGCGATGAAGACGCGCAAGGCGGTGGCGGTGTTCTCGATGGAAATGTCGGCCAGCCAGCTGGCCTTGCGCCTGATCTCCTCGGTCGGACGGGTCAACGCCACCCGGCTGCGCACCGGCCAGCTTGAGGACGAGGACTGGAGCCGGGTGACGAGCGCGATCCGGCTGATCAAGGACGCACGCATCTTCATCGACGACACCCCGGCGCTCTCGCCCGACGTGCTGCGTGCCAAGGCGCGCCGGCTCAAGCGCGAGCACGACCTGGGCCTGATCGTGATCGACTACCTGCAGCTGATGCAGGTGCCGGGCAACAGCGAGAACCGCGCCACCGAGATCTCGGAGATCTCGCGCTCGCTCAAGGCCCTGGCCAAGGAGCTGAACGTGCCGGTGATCGCGCTCTCGCAGCTCAACCGCTCGCTCGAGACCCGCACCGACAAGCGCCCGGTGATGGCTGACCTGCGCGAATCGGGCGCCATCGAGCAGGACGCGGACGTGATCATCTTCATCTACCGCGACGAGTACTACAACAAGGAAAACTCGCCGGACAAGGGCTTGGCCGAGGTCATCATCGGCAAGCAGCGTAACGGCCCGACCGGCTCGGTGAAGCTGCGCTTCTTCGGCGAGTACACCCGCTTCGACAACCTCGCCCACGACTCGGTCGGCAGCTTCGAGTAGCGCCCCGGGCGGGCGTCATGGCGGTGGAAGCGTGGCGCTGCACTCGAGCAGGGATGCCAGCACCGCGTCGGCGATCCCGGCCATCAGCCCCCGGGTGAGGGCGGCTTCGAGTTCGCCGGCGCCTTCCGGCACTGCGGCCAGCGCCACCACCTCCACCCGGTCGTACGCGCGAATCGCCAGCCGGGATTCGGCAATGCTCCGGACCGCGCCGGGCGAGTCGAAGAAGCGCATCTGCAGCGGGAACGGATCCTCGCCCTCCCGGGGGTAGGTGACGTTGGTCATCCGCGTGCGGATGACGGGGCCGTGCTCGAGCTCGACCACGTCGTACTGCAGCAGTTCCGGGACCACACTGGCGCCGGCCTGCAGGCCTGCCAACTGCTGGTGGTGTTCGTCCTCGCGAGTCCTGCCAGCCGGGAGGGTCGAGGTGGCCACGTAGACCTCGTAGGGTCCGTCGTACGCCACCCTCACCAGCGATACCGCGTTGCCGTGGAACAGCGCCGACACCCGCTGCCGGGCCTTGCCGGCCAGGGGGAACGTCGTGCAGTACACGTCGGCGAAGCGGAAGCGGCCATCCCAGGTTTCGGGAGCGACATCGACGGCGGCACCGTCGATGAAGTGGGCGTAGCCGTCCAGGCGCTGCGGCCCGGACCCGGCGGCGGCGATCAGGGGCAGGAGGGCGGAGAGCAGCAGGGCGCCCGCGCGGGCGCGCGCGTCGAATCCATTCATTCACGAGTCTCGTCCTGAGATCCGGATCCAGCCTAGCGCGAATCCGCAGTCGCGGCCAGTCAGTCCCTTGGCAGGGCCGCTAGAATCGGCTGAATGCCCGCGCCGGCACGTTGCCGGACGGGGTCGAGGAACCCCGCGTGACCACCGCCTTCACCCAGCGCCCGACCCGAATCCGCGTCGACCTCGATGCGATCTCCGACAATCTGCGCGCGATTCAAGCGCACGCGGGCGTGCCGGTGATGCCGATCGTCAAGGCCAATGCCTACGGGCACGGACTGGTGCCGGTGGCGCGGCACCTGCAGGCGCAGGGCGCGACCCGCCTGGGCGTGGCGTTCGTGGAGGAGGGCATCGCCCTGCGCGAGGCGGGCATCACCCTGCCCATCCTCGTGCTGGGCGGGATCTTCGGACCGCAGGTCGGGCTGTTCCTGCACCACGACCTCGAACTCACCGTGTCCTCCATCGCCAAGCTGCGCCAGGTGGAGGCGGCGGCCGAGGCGCTCGGGCGACGCGCGGCGATCCATCTCAAGATCGACACCGGCATGGGCCGCATCGGCGTGCGCCACGATTCGGCCGGTCCGTTCGTCGAGGCCGCGCTGGCCTCTCGCTGGTGCGAGATCCGCGGCATCTACTCGCACCTGGCCTGCGCCGACGATCCGGACTCCCCGATGACCGCACGCCAGCTCGAGCGTTTCCTCCAGGCGTGCGCGTACTTCGAGCGGGTGGGGGCGCCGATGCCGGTGCGGCACCTGGCCAACTCGGGCGGGGTGCTGCATTTCTCCGGCACCCACCTGGACATGGTGCGGCCCGGGATCCTGCTCTACGGCGTCCTGCCCGACGCGGCGTCGCGACCCGCGGTCCCGGTGCGCCCGGCGCTGTCGCTGGTGTCGCAGGTGGTGTACTTCAAGGTGGTGCGCGCCGGTGGCACGGTGAGCTACGGCGCCACCTGGACCGCGCCGGCGGACACCCGCGTGGTGACGGTCCCGATCGGCTACGGCGACGGCTGGCCCCGGGCGCTGTCCTCCCACGGCCAGGTGCTGGTGAGCGGGGAGCGGCATCGCGTCGTCGGCCGCGTGTGCATGGACCAGTTCATGGTGGCGATCGGCGCGTCGAGCGCCTGCAACGAGGACGAGGTGGTGCTGATCGGCCGCCAGGGCGACCAGGAGATCCGGGTCGAGGAGGTCGCCGCCGCCGCCGGTACCATTCCCTACGAAGTGCTGGTCCAGCTCAACGAACGCATCCCGCGCGAGTACGTGGGCGCGGATGCCTCCGCCGGCTGACGCCACCTGCCCACCGGACACGGGATCGCGCATGGCCAACGCCCTCGTCTGGTTCCGCAACGACCTCCGGCTGGCCGACCAGCCCGCGCTGGCGGCCGCGCTCGCGGCCGGGCAGGTGCCGGTCTGCGTCTACATCCACGAGCCGGAGGAGGAGGGCGACTGGGCCCCGGGCCCGGCCGCGGAGGCCTGGCGGCACTATTCCCTGGCGGCGCTGGACGCCTCGCTGCGTGCGCGCGGTTCGCGCCTGCGCATTTTCCGCGGACCGAGCCGGGCGGTGATCGAGGCGCTGGTGGCGGCCTGCGACATCGAGGCCGTGTACTGGACCCGGCGCTACGAGCCGGCGATCGAGCGCCGCGACGCCGCGATCAAGCGCGCGCTGCGCGAACAGGGCGTGCACGCGGAAAGCTTCAACGGCGCACTGCTGTTCGAACCCTGGGAACTGGCGACGAAGCAGGGCGGGCCGTACCGCGTGTTCACGCCATTCTGGCGCGCCGCGCTGGCGCACTGGCGCGCGCACCGGCTGCTCGACGCGCCCGCCTCGATCCCCGACCTGGAGGGCGATCCTGACGGCATCCGGCTCGAGACGCTCCGGCTGCCGCCCGCGCGCGACCCGGACGCGCTGCTGCGCCACGGCTGGAAGCCGGGCGAGGCCGGTGCCCATGAGGCGCTGGAGCTCTTCATCGAGGGTGCGCTGCACGGATACCGCCAGGGACGCGACCGTCCCGACCAGGTCGGCACCTCGCGCCTGTCGCCGCACCTGCACTTCGGCGAGATCGCGCCGTGGCGGATCGTGGCCGCGCTCGAGACGCAGCGCAGCGCCGCCACGTCCGCCGACATCGACGCCTTCGTGCGCGAGCTGGGCTGGCGCGAGTTCGCCTGCCACCTCCTGCACCATTTCCCGCACACGCCGGACGCGGACTTCAATCCGCGCTTCGACCGGTTCGAGTGGGCACCGCCGCAGCGCCGCCTGCTGCAGGCCTGGCGCCTGGGCCGCACCGGCGTGCCGATCGTGGATGCCGGGATGCGCGAACTGCGCGAGAGCGGCTGGATGCACAACCGCGTGCGCATGCTCGCGGCCAGCTACCTGTGCAAGCACCTGCGCCAGCACTGGCGCGAGGGCGCGCGCTGGTTCTGGCAGCACCTGGTCGACGCCGACCTGGCCAGCAACACGCTCGGCTGGCAGTGGGTGGCCGGCACCGGCGCGGACGCGGCCCCGTATTTCCGCGTGTTCAACCCGGTGACGCAGGCGGTGAAGTTCGATCCCGAGGGCCGTTACGTCGCGCGCTGGCTGCCGGAACTGGCGCGACTGCCGATGCCCGCCCGGCACGCGCCGTGGACCGCGCCGCAACTCGCGCGCAGGCTGGCGCCGGACTATCCCGCGCGCCCGGTCGTGGGGCTGGAGGAGGGGCGGGAGGCGGCGCTCGCGGCTTGGCGCGCGCTGGCGGCATCGCGGCGGGAGGAGGATCAAGGGGACGCGCCGGAGGAAGGTGCGCCAACCTGAACGGCGGCGATCCGCGTCCGATGCGCCCGCGCCGGCCGTCACCATCCGTTGCCGGATCCCATGCTGGAATGCGCGGCGAACCCAACCGGCGGGTCGTCCCCGCCCCCAGGAGTGGCACATGCGTTACAGGAACCCGATCATCGCCTCCGTCCTCGCCAGCTCGCTCGTGCTGGGTGGTTGCGCCACCTACACCGGCCAGACCAACGCGCCGGACGACCCCAACCGCACCCGCAACAACGCCCTCATCGGCGCCGGCATCGGCGCGGTGGCCGGCCTGCTCAGCGGCAGCGACGCCACCGAGCGTCGCCAGCGCGCGCTGGTGGGCGCCGGCGTGGGCGGCCTGGCCGGCGGCGCGATCGGCGCCTACCAGGACCGGCAGGAGGCCGAACTGCGTCGCCAGACCGCCGGCACCGGCATCTCGGTTGACCGCGAGGGCGACACCATCAAGCTGCACCTGCCCGACGGCGTGACCTTCGACTTCAACCGTACCGAACTCAAGCCGCAGTTCTACCCGGCGCTCAACAACGTCGCCGCGACCCTGCGCGAATACGACCAGACCATCATCGAGGTCAGCGGCCACACCGACAACATCGGCAGCGCCGCCGTGAACCAGCGCATCTCCGAGGAGCGGGCGCAGAACGTTGCCGCCTACCTCATCGGACAGGGCCTGCGCCGCGAGCGTTTCGAGGTCGCCGGCTTCGGCTACCAGTACCCGGTGGCCGACAACAGCACCGAACAGGGCCGCGCGCTCAACCGCCGCGTCGAGATCCGGATCGTCCCGCTGCGCTCCTGACCGGATCCGCCGGTCGCAGACCGGGCAGGGCCGCGCAGGCGGCCCTGCCTTTCCCGTTGGCCTCCAACAAGTCTTCGCTCAGACGGGTTCGGAGGGGGCGATGGCCGGCGCATCCGCCGGCGGTGCGTCACGGATCGTACCGGGTCGTCGCGATCCCGGCCGTGGCCGGACCGGACACGCGGAAAGGCCCGCTTGCGCGGGCCTTTCCGGTCTGAAGATGGTGGTGGGGTGGCAGCCTGCGCCAAACGACCGTTGAAAGTACGCGATACCGGCGTTCCGGCAAGTTGATAAGTCCTGCTGGCTGCTGCGAAAAGCGGGGGTTGACAGGCCAGAGGCAGCGGACGATCAAGCGGTTTTTCCCGTGGATCGGTCACCGATATGGCCGTTCAAGTTCGTATGCTTCTCTGGTCCGGTTCGATTCCGGAATCGGGAATTGAACCCGCGTCCGTCCCCCGACCAAGAGCACACCCATTCACACCCATTCCGGGGTAAGGCAGCCCGGGGTGCGGGGAATCGCACCTTCTATCGCCGCATTATATGCGGTGAATAACTTGCGCATGCGGAGAATGAAGCCCATAATCTCCGCATGAACAGCGGCGATTACAAGTACATCTGGCAGGCCAGTGACTGGCCGGACTGGCGCTTCGACCTGGCGGCGCTCGCTGGCCCTATGGCGGATGTGAGTCGTGCTCAAGGGCTCTTGCTGGGGCGTCTGGCCGACGTGGGCATGGCGCTGCGCGATCAGGCCAGCCTGGCGGCGCTCACCGAAGACGTGGTCAAGACCAGCGAAATCGAGGGCGAGCAGCTCAACGTCGAGTCCGTGCGCTCAAGCATCGCTCGCCGGCTGGGCGTCGACATCGGGGCGTTGGCTCCAGTCGATCGTCATGTCGAAGGCGTGGTGGAGATGGTGCTCGACGCCACGGTCAGCTGCGCGGCGCCGGTGACCCGCGAGCGGTTGTTCGGCTGGCACGCGGCGCTCTTTCCCACTGGTTACTCCGGCCTCTCCAGGATCAAGGTCGGCAGTTGGCGCGACGACGCCAGTGGCCCCATGCAGGTGGTCTCCGGCCCCATCGGCCGCCAGCGCGTGCATTTCGAGGCGCCGCCCGCCGATCGACTGGAGACCGAGACAGGTCGTTTCCTCGAATGGGTCAATGTGGACTCGGGTGAGCCACCGCTCGTCAAGGCGGGGCTTGCCCATCTGTGGTTCGTGACCTTGCACCCGTTCGACGACGGCAACGGCCGTATCGCCCGGGCCATCGGCGACCTGCTGTTGGCGCGCGCCGACGGCAGCCCGCAGCGCTTCTACAGCCTGTCGGCGCAGATCCAGCGGGAGCGCAAGGCCTACTACGATATTCTGGAGCGCACCCAGAAGCGGTCCATGGACGTCACCGAGTGGCTGGCCTGGTTCCTCGACACCCTGCATCGCGCCGTCGATCAGGCGCAGCACACCCTCGATGCCGTGCTGACCAAGGCACGCTTCTGGCAGCACTGGGCAGCCACACCTTTGAACGAGCGACAGGTGAAATTGCTCAACCGGCTACTCGATGGCTTTGAAGGTAAGCTCACCAGCAGCAAGTGGGCGGCGATCGCCAAGTGCTCGCCAGACACGGCGCTGCGCGACATCAACGACCTGCTCGCGCGCGGCGTGCTGCGGAAATCGAATGCGGGCGGGCGCAGTACCAGCTACGAGCTGAACGATCTCCCGTAGTAACCGCGCGTCTTCTGAATTGACTTGGCTGGCGGACCGAACAGCGCCTTCATGGACTCCTGCCAACTCATGCGGAAGGAGACCAAGATGGACGTCGTTCACCTCAATCAAAAACAACTGGCCGCCCGCTGGAGTATCAGCGAAGCCACCCTCGAACGCTGGCGTAGCGTGGGAATTGGGCCGAAATTCCTGAAACTCTGTGGTCGGGTGATTTACCGCCAAGTCGACATCGAAGCCTACGAGGAGTCGTGCCTGCAGATATCAACCAGCCAGTCTGCGGTCGTTGCCCATGGCCAAACAAACTGAGATCGTCAGCCGCTGGATCGATGCGCAGCCGGAGGGCGCCTTGCTCAGGAGCCTGGACCTGGAGCACTTGGTCAATCGCGATCAAGCGTCGCGGCAGTTGGTTCGCTTGGCACGGCATGGGCGTTTGAGGCGCGTGGCGCGCGGCATGTACGTCGCCGTGACGGCCAGCCGCTTCGGTCCAGTCCCGCCGCCCGCCGACAAACTTGTCCAGTCCCTCGCGCGCATCACGGGGCACGCCATCGTCCGTCATGGCGCGGCTGCGGCCAGTGCCCTGGGGCTGACCACGCAGGTCCCCGCCCGACAGATCTACCTGACCGACGGCCGCGCGCGGACGCTCAATCTCGGCAAGCAGGTCATCGAGATCCGCCGTGCCCCCAGGTGGATGTTGGTGCTGGGCGATAGTCTCGCCGGTGATGTCGTCAGAGCCCTTGAATGGCTTGGCCCGGACCTCGCCGAAACCACGGTCGGCAAGTTGGTTGGGCGCATCGGGCGGGATGACTGGAACGCCGTGCTCGAAACCAGGACTCACCTGCCGGCGTGGATGGTAGTGGCAATCCAGAAAGGTCTTCCCGCGTCGGCACTTGTTCCGTTTCGTCGGTAGATGTCGACAAGTACCGACGTTTCGAAACACGGCGGCATCCGACCACGGTTACAAGCGGATTGCCGGCATACCGAAAGTCCGCAGTCCGCAAGTGCGGACTGGTCAAGCAGGTTGTTCAAAATCAAGGACCTGCCATCAGACCGTGCGGGCTGGCGAGGGTTCCTGCGGGTTCGTGCGGAATGGTTCGGACTCCTGCGGGGAATCGGTGGGGCGGAACCCTGCGCCAAACCGCAGCAACTCAGCGCCTTAGAGCCGCTGCGAACTCCTGCGGAAAGGCGCGGAATCCCGGCTTCTGTTAGCAGCAATCCTATCAGTTCCTGTCGACATCGGCATTTGGCTGATGCCCCAGATCGGCCAGCCAGTTCGATTCCACCTTCCGGAATCGAATAGGCCCCTGTCATTGGCTGCGCCTACCATGATGCACCACCTTGGTGTAAAGTGGTGAAAACTGGGTGGACACCATGATGACCAAGCGAGCCAGCCGAAGGAACGACGAATCTAGGACCGTGCGCGCATCCATCAGCTTTCCGGCCGACGTGTATGCGGACTTGGAGCGAATCGCCGAAGCCAACAGGGTTTCACTGGCGTGGGTGGTTCGCCAGGCGGCGGAGCGGTATGTACGGGACGTCAAGGGCGAACCGGGCAAATCGCGCTGATTCACGTCGAACGAGGGCTGGGGGCGATGATGTGGCATTGAATCGAGAAGAACGAACATGAAGAAGACCATAGCCGCCGTCGATTTGTTTTGTGGCGCGGGGGGGCTCACGCGAGGGCTAGAAAAGGCCGGCATAGATGTGCGCGTGGGTGTGGATATCGATCCTGCGTGCGCTTATCCCTATGAGGCCAACAACGGGGCGCGATTCGAGCTCAAGTCTGTGGATCGGGTTTCCGCGAGGGAGCTGCAAGACGCGATGAATGGCGCACCGTACAGGTTGCTAGCGGGATGCGCCCCCTGTCAGCCGTTCTCCACCTACAGCCAGGGCAAGACCGACGCCTCCGACGACCGTTGGCATCTTCTCCGCCAGTTCGCCCGACTGGTTCGCGAGACCAAGCCCCATCTGGTCACGATGGAGAATGTCCCGCGTCTCGCACAACAGGACATATTCGACGAATTCGTCGCAGAACTGCGCCGACTGAAATTTCATGTTTCCTATCGGGCGGTCCACTGCGCGGACTACGGCGTTCCGCAGCAGCGCCAACGGCTCGTGCTGCTCGCGTCCCGCCTCGGCCCCATCGAAATGATTCCGCCCACGCACATGCCGGCGAGGCATGTCACGGTCCGACAGGCCATTGGCGACCTTCCCCCGATCGAGGCGGGAGAAACCCACGACCGTGATCCGCTGCACCAAGCATGCACGCTATCACCCACCAACCTGAAGCGAATCAAGGCATCGCGTCCAGGCGGTTCGTGGCGTGACTGGGACGAAGATCTCGTGGCCGACTGCCACAAGAAGGGGTCCGGCAAGACCTATCCGAGCGTGTACGGGCGGATGTCGTGGGACGAACCGGCGCCGACGATGACCACTCAGTTTTACGGCTTCGGAAACGGGCGCTTCGGGCATCCCGAGCAGGACAGGGCCATCTCGCTGCGAGAGGGGGCGATCCTGCAGAGCTTCCCGCGCGGATACAAATTCGCGAGACGGGGCGAGCCCATCTATCGCAAGACGGTGGGTCGTCTGATCGGCAATGCCGTCCCCGTGAAGTTGGGCGAAGCCATCGGCAAGAGCGTCCTACGGCACGTCGTCGAATACGGCTGAAGTTGGGTTTAGAGGAACCGCGTCGAGCATTCCATCCGGATGGTCGATGTGGCGTTCGGCGCTTCGATGCGCCGTCACATGACAGGAAAGGTATGTCCGCGATCGTCGCACCAGACCAGATACGGCAAGGCTTCAGCTCGGCGGTCCCGGAGCCGGGCCAGCTCGTGGAAGTTCGCCGGCGACAGTGGGTGGTCGGTGACGTCCAGGGCGCCAGCATCGATCGCGATACCGAAGCTGCCTCCTGGCAGCATCTAGTCAACCTCACCTCCATCGACGAGGACGCGCTCGGCGAGGAGCTCGACGTCGTTTGGGAAATCGAGCCCGGTGCGCGCGTACTCGAGAAAGCCGGGTTGCCCAGAATCACGGGGCACGACGACGCCGATCGGCTGGAGGCCTTTCTCGACGCGGTGAGTTGGGGCGCGGCGACCAACGCCGACAGGTCGTTCCTCCAGGCACCGTTTCGCAGCGGCGTGACCATCGAGGACTACCAGCTCGATCCGCTCGTCCGGGCGATCGACATGGCCAGAGTGAACCTGTTGATCGCGGACGACGTCGGTCTAGGCAAGACCATAGAGGCCGGCTTGGTCATCCAGGAACTGTTGGTACGCCACCGCGCTCGGACGGTCCTGATCGTCTGCCCCGCCTCGCTCCAGGTGAAGTGGCAGATGGAGATGCACGAAAAGTTCGGTCTCGAGTTTCGGATCGTCGACACGGACTACATCCGCCGGCTGCGCCGCGAGCGCGGCATCCACGCCAATCCGTGGACCTCTTTCCCCCGTCTGGTGACGTCGATGGATTGGATGAAGAGCGGCGAAGGGCTGCGGCTCATGAAGGACGTTTTGCCGCCACACGCCACCTATCCGCGCAAGTTCGACGTTCTCGTCGTCGACGAGGCGCACAACGTGGCTCCGGCGGCCGCCGCCCAGTACGCGCTCGAAAGCCAACGAACCCGGTTGATCCGCGCCATAGCGCCCCACTTCGAGCATCGTCTGTTCTTGAGCGCCACGCCGCACAACGGCTATCAGGTGTCGTTCACCTCCCTGCTGGAACTCCTCGACGACCAGAGGTTCGCGCGGTCCGTCATGCCCGACGAGCGGCAGCTCCAGCGTGTCATGGTCAGACGACTGAAAACCGATCTGGTGGATGCGGACGGAAAACCGATCTATCCACGTCGCGAGCTGATGCCGCTGGAAGTCGAGTACACGCCCGAAGAGCGGGAGATGCACAGACTTCTCCGCGACTACACCGAGAGCCGAGCGCGCAGCGTGGGGGGTACCCGTTCCGAGTTCGGCGCGGACTTCGTCCACAAACTCCTCAAGAAACGACTGTTTTCTTCGCCCGCGGCCTTCGCCGCCACGCTCTCCAAGCATCGGGAGAGTCTGGAGCGAGGCCCGGCCACGAAGAGCGGGAAGGCGATGGAGGATCGCATCCTGCGGAAGGCCATCCTGCGCGCGGAAGAGGACTGGGCCGACGACGGCCGGCTGGAAGTGGCGCTGGATGACGCTACCCGCGAAGCGGGCGCGACTGCCCCGACCCTGACGACCGAGCAGCGCGATATGCTCGATCGGCTAGGACGTTGGGCGGAGTCGGCCAAGAACAAACCGGACTCGAAGGCGCGAGCCATACTGAATTGGCTGGATGCGTACCTCAAGACCGACGGTCACTGGAACGACCGCCGCGTCATCCTGTTCACCGAGTATCGCGCCACCCATGCCTGGCTGCACCAGATCCTCGCGAGCCACGGTTACGGGAGCGACCGCATCGCCATCCTCCACGGCGGCATGGACGGGGACGAGCGCGAGAGGATCAAGGCGGCGTTCCAGGCACACCCCGACGTCTCGCCGGTGAGAATCCTTCTGGCCACCGACGCAGCGTCGGAAGGCATTGATCTCCAGAACCACTGCAACTACCTCATTCACGTCGAGATCCCCTGGAACCCGAACGTGATGGAACAGCGCAACGGCCGTATCGACCGTCACGGCCAGAAGCACGACCGGGTCTACGTCTGGCACCCGGTCGGCAAGGGGTTCGCCGCCGAAACCGTCGCCGCCGATCCGAGCGTGGGAGAACTGGAAGGCGACCACGAATACCTCATGCGGGCCGTGCTCAAGGTGAACGCCATTCGCGAGGATCTCGGCAGCGTCGGTCCCGTGATCGCGCAACAGATCGAGGAGGCCATGCTCGGGCGTCGTGACCGGCTGGATACCCGAGTCGCCGAGGAGAAGGCCGAGCGGGCCCGCCGTTTCGTCGCTGCCGAACGCAAGCTGAAGGAGCGAGTCGCCAAGTTGCACGAACGGTTGCTGGAGGCGCGGAACGACTTCCATCTCTCCCCCGACCGTATCTCTCGGGCGGTGCGGGTCGGGATGGAATTGGCCGATCTGCCAGCGCTGAAACCCGCATCCTTGCCAGGTGCACCTGAAGGCAGCGTGTTCGACGTGCCTTGGTTGCCCGGTTCCTGGGGGCGGGCGACGGCCGGCTTGGAGCATCCGCATACGGGGGCGCGGCGACCGATCACCTTCGACCACGAGGTCGCCAAGGGGCGCGACGACGTGGTGCTCGCGCATCTCAATCACCGCCTGGTACAGATGTGTCTGCGCCTGCT
This sequence comes from Luteimonas wenzhouensis, assembly GCF_007859305.1. Taxonomy (GTDB): domain Bacteria; phylum Pseudomonadota; class Gammaproteobacteria; order Xanthomonadales; family Xanthomonadaceae; genus Luteimonas; species Luteimonas wenzhouensis. Next base: position 17,786 of record NZ_VOHE01000002.1, on the reverse strand, counting down.
GAGGGCCGAGATCTGGGCCCTGGAGGACCTCAAGAAGCTTCACCGCGTGACCGTGCGGGCCGTCTCCGATCCTGGCCTGCGCGTCCCCGCCGTCGCCGTCTGGTCGCGTCTCGTGATCACGGGTGGCAACCACCATCGCTTGCACGAGGAGCTGACGCTCGCGGGCGGCGAGATCGAACACGGAACGTTCCGGCGCATCGCCCAGATCGGTCGGCTGGAGAAGCTACTCGACGACGCCCGGCCGATCGACCCCCCCGCGGACCTCTTCGAGGCGCTGGCCGATCGCTTCCGCCGTCACGAGGAGTCGATACGACTGGCCGTGGAGGCGCGCTCCCGCGACCGCCTGAAGTATCTGGAGAACACCCTGGAGCGTCGCAAGGCGGGCGAGATCGCGGACCTCACCGGTGTCCTCGCCGAGCTGGAAGGCGCCATTCGCCGCGAACTCGAAGCGCCCCTTCCCGCGCAGATGGAACTGTGGCCCTCGGAGCAACGCGACCAACTTCGCCGAGACGTCGACGCACTGCGCGCACGGCTGGCGCGCATTCCCGCCGAGCGCGAACGCGAGACCGCCGCCATCGAGGCCCGCTACGCCGGCCTCGTCGATCGGACTTTCCCGGTGGCCGTCGTGTTCCTAGTACCCCGGTCTTCGATTCGTGGAGGGGGAACGGCATGAACGGCGTCTCCCGACATACCGAGTGGCTCTCGCTCGTCGAGTGGTCCGGCCCGTTCCTCGCGGTGCCGATCCTCGACGCGGTGTTCCCCCAGGGTATCGAAGCGGTCGAGACCAGGGATCGTCGGCGCCTGCGGAGCGCCCACGAGGAGTGGCGGGAAGCCGTGGACGAGGCCGACCCGCAACTCGAAGCGCTGCACCGAGAATGGGTCCGGCTCGTGCTGGAAGAGTTGCTCGAGTACGACCCCAAGGTGTTGAAGCCCCGTGGGGAGTTCGACGGCTCCTTCTCCTACACGTCGCCGGAACACGGGATCACGATCGCGCCGGATTGGGCGGTCCTGGCGGACGGCGAAGCGCGCCTGCTCGTCGCCGTGCACCCGCCCGGCACCGGCCTCGAATCTCCCCTCGTCGGCGACGGGTGGCCCGCATCGGCCATCAAGCGCATGACGCTGCTTTGCCGCGCGACGGGCGTGCGGCTCGGGCTCGTCACCGATGGCGAGCGGTGGACGCTGGTGAACGCACCGGTCGGCGCGACGTCGGGACACGCCTCCTGGTACGCGCGCCTCTGGTTCCAGGAGCCGGTGACGCTCCAGGCGTTCAGCTCCCTCCTCGGGGTCCGCCGTTGTTTCGGTCCGGCGGACGAGACCCTCGTGGCGTTGCTGGAAAAATCGCTCGAGTACCAGGAAGAAGTGACCGACACCCTGGGCCAGCAGGTGCGCCGGGCGGTGGAGGTGCTGGTCCAGGCGCTCGACCGGGCCGACGTGGACCGCAACCGCGAACTGCTGCGCGACGTGCGACCGGCGGAGCTTTACGAAGCCGGCCTCACGGTCATGATGCGGTTGGTGTTCGTGCTCTGCGCCGAGGAGCGCGGCCTGCTCCTGCTGGGCGACCCGGTATACGACCGCTGTTACGCCGTCTCCCCGCTGCGCGCGCAGTTGGCCGACGAGGCCGGCCGTCACGGGCCGGAGGTGCTGGAACGACGCCACGACGCATGGTCGCGACTCCTCGCGGTGTTCCGAGCCGTGTACGGTGGGATGGAGCACGAGAGCCTGCGTCTGCCGGCGCTCGGCGGCTCCCTGTTCGACCCGGACCGTTTCCCGTTCCTGGAGGGGCGGGCCAAGGGATCGAACTGGCGCGACACCCCGGCGTCACCGCTCCCCATCGACAACCGCACCGTGCTGATGCTGCTGGAGGCCCTGCAGGTTCTGGAGCAACGAAGCGGCGCCATGCTTCTGTCATACAAGGCCTTGGACGTGGAACAGATCGGCCACGTCTACGAAGGCCTGCTCGAATACACCGTGGGCCGAGTCCCCCGGATCACCCTGGGGCTCGTGGGGTCTCAGAAGGCCAAGAACCCAAACGTCGCCCTGGCCGAGCTCGAGTCCGCCAGGCTGGACGGCGAAGCCGCGCTGATCGCGCTGCTGCTGGAAACCACGGGGCGGTCGGAAGCCGCGTTGCGCAACGCGCTGTCACGCGAGCCCGACGACGCCCTCTTCGGGAAGCTCCTCCAGGCCTGCGGCGGCGAGTCCGAGCTCGCCGGTCGTGTACGTCCGTTCGCGAACCTTCTTCGTACGGACAACTGGGGCGAGCCGCTCGTCTACCGGGAGGGGGCGTTCGCGGTCACGCTGGGCACCGACCGGCGCGAAACCGGTACCCACTACACGCCGAAATCGCTCACCGAGACCATCGTCGAGACGACCTTGGAGCCGGTCGCCTACGTCGGGCCGGCCGAGGGGTTTCCTCGCGAGGAATGGCGCCTCAAATCCGACAACGAACTGCTCGAACTGAAGCTCTGCGATCCGGCCATGGGATCGGGGGCCTTCCTGGTACAGGCCTGCCGCTGGCTCGCGGAACGGCTGGTCGAGGCCTGGGGTGAGGCAGAAGCGGCCGGTCGTCGGATCACCGTGAACGGCGAGACGGTGGACGACCTGGGCGGTCTCGACCCCATGCCGACGAGCCTCGACGACCGCCTCACCATCGCCCGTCGTCTCGTCGCCGAGCGCTGCCTCTACGGCGTGGACATGAATCCGCTGGCGGTGGAGCTGGCCAAGCTCTCCCTGTGGCTCACGACCCTGGCCAAGGGCCGGCCCTTCGGTTTTCTGGACCACAACCTGCGCTGCGGCGACAGCCTGCTCGGCATCCACCGGCTCGACCAGCTCACGGAGCTGACCATGACGCCCTCCGGTAGGGAGGGCCAGATGCGACTGTTCGGCCGCAACGTCGAGCGCGCGGTGCGCGACGCGATCGAGATCCGCAGGCGGCTGCGCGAGACGCCAATCCGGGACATCCGGGACGTGGAAGCCATGGCGCGATTGGACGCCGAAGCGCGACGGGTGCTCGAAGCGTCGGAGCGGGTGGCCGACGCCCTCGTCGGCGAAGCGCTGCGGACGGGCGGCGGCGCGGCGCTGGAGGCGGCGTTGCAGGCACTGGCAATCGAAGCCCAAGGGTATCTCGACGGCGACGAGGACGCAGAAGACGCGGTGGTGCGTCGAGCTCGGGACGCCCTGGCGGTGGACCTGCCGCAGGGCAAACCGCCCCGCAGGCCGTGCCACTGGCCGCTGGAATTCCCGGAGGTGTTCGCGCGGGAGAACGGTGGGTTCGACGCTTTCATCGGCAATCCGCCGTTCCTCGGCGGAAAGCGCATCAGCACGGTGCTGGGCACGACGTACAACACGTTCCTCGCCGCCATCCATCCGCCCGCGAGCAAGAACACCGATCTCGTCGCGCATTTCTTCCGGAGAGCGTTCGGGCTGCTCCGCGACGGCGGCAACTTCGGGTTGTTGGCCGTCAACACCATCGCCGAGGGCGATACCCGGCAGGGTGGGCTGGAGTGGATGACACGGAACGGTGCGACCATCTACGCGGCGTATCCGAACGAGCCTTGGCCGGGCAAGGCCGCCGTGGTCACCAGCCGCGTTCATGTCCACAGGGGCGAGTGGACTGGAGCACGAATCCTGTCCGGTAGATCGGTTTCGTTCGTTTCGGCCTTCCTGTCCGACCAGGAGGAATGGAGCCCGAAGAAGCTCAAAGCGAACGAAGGGAAAGCGTTTATCGGCTCTTTCGTGAATGGTATGGGCTTCGTCCTTTCGCACGACGAAGCCCAGCGGATGCTCGATGCCGATCCACGAAACGCGGAGGTGATCTTCCCCTACCTCAACGGCGAAGACGTGAACTCGGACCCGGAACAGCGCGCGAGTCGTTGGGTCATCAACTTCTGGGACTGGCCGGAGGAGAAGGCCGCGACCTACCGCGAGCCCTACGCGTGGGTCAAGGAACGTGTCTACCCCGAGCGGCTGGAAAAGAGCAAGGAAAAGTCCTACCGAAACATCATGTCTATGTGGTGGCAGCACTGGAACGTGCGTCCGGGGCTGTATCACGCTATCGGACGGGGAGCGACGTTTTGCCAGCATCCCGACCATTGGGATCCGGCGGCACGGCCGCTGGCTCGAGTATTGGTGGTTGCGAGGGTAAGCAAGACCCTCGCTTTCGCGCTCGTCGATCCCACCACGGTATTTTCCGATCAGATCGTGGCGTTCGCGTTCGGCAGTGCCGCTGACTTCGCGCTGTTCCAGTCGAGCCTCCACGGCGTGTTCGCCTGGCAGCATTCTTCCAAGCTGAAGAGCGATCTTCGATACAGCCCATCGGATGCATTCGAGACGTTTCCATTGCCTGGAGTGCATGATCCTGGCTTGGAAGAGCTTGGCGATACCTTCCACGCACTCCGATCTGAAATCATGCGGACCGAGAGGGTTGGCCTGACCCGACTCTACAGACGCTTTCACGATCCAGACGAGGCAGACCAACACATTCAGGAACTTCGGACTCTGCAGGTACGGATCGACGAGGCGACCGCCCTTGCCTATGGTTGGGACGATCTTCATCTCGATCACGGCTTCCACTCAGTCACGTACCTTCCCGAGAACGACCGCGTACGCTTCACCATTTCGGAGCCCGCACGCCTGGAAGTCCTGCGCCGCCTGTCGGACCTCAATCGGCAACGCTACGAGGAGGAAGTCACTCGTGGGCTGCGTGAAAACGCCACTCGCCCTTCCTCCGCACGCGCACCTCGCGTACGTCATGGCGCGGAGGAAGCGACACAAGCCACCCTCGACTTGGGCATGCCTTCGGCTGCGACAGCATCGGTTGGCAATTCGGTCGTCTATGCCGCATCGGCGAACGAGAGCGACTACCTTGAAGCCGCCGAATCACGCGCTCGCTACACAGCGATGCCTGCGGACGCCATCCTCGACTTCCTGAGTTCCTCCCCAGGGTGGCACGCCAAGTCGGACATCGTCGCCGCCACCGGACTCAGCGATGGCCAATGGAACACCCTCATCGCCGATCTCGTTGCGCGTGGCCTCGTCGAGCGCCAAGGGGAACGGCGCGGTGCCCGGTACCGATTGGTTGAATAGCGAGGAACGCCCGACATGCCATGGAATCCAGGACAACTCGTCCGCCACATCGACGATCCGGCCAAGATCGGCACGGTTACCGACCAGACCCGTCCGCGCGCCTCCGGCCTCCAGTACCGGGTGAACTGGAACGGCCGCCTGGATTGGCATTACGAGGATGAGCTGGTCGAGGCCGAGTCGGGCGACGACGACGTCCACGAGCTGATCCGGGAGGGGCGCTACGGGCGGGTGGACGACCTGCGGCGGCTGCTCACGCACGTCCACCTCGCAGGTCGGCTGTCGAGCGTCGTCTACGCCATGGGGTTGACGGAGACGGATTTCTATCCGCACCAGTACAAGCCGTTGCTGACCCTGCTGGACTCGCCGGTCAACGGCCTGTTGATAGCGGACGAGGTTGGCCTGGGCAAGACGATCGAGGCGGGACTGATCTGGACCGAACTGCGAGCCCGTTACGACATGCGACGGTTGCTCGTCGTTTGCCCCGCGATGCTGAGGGAGAAGTGGCGACTCGAACTCTCGTCGCGTTTCGGTCTCGACGCGCGTGTCGTCGATGCGGCCGAACTCTTGCAGGATCTCGATTCGAGCGAGCACCGGGAAAGGGCATGGATCGTCAGCTACCAAGGCATCCGTGTTCCGAGCGGCTGGGATCCGTCCCAGAGCGACACCCCGCGCCGGTCGGCCCGTGCCAGGCTCGCCGACCTTCTCTATCGCCACGCCGACCGGGAGCCCCTGCTCGACTTGGTGATCTTCGACGAAGCGCACTACATGCGCAACGAAGAGACGGGCGCGTGGCGAACCGGAAGCCTGTTGCGCGACGTCAGCACGCATCAGGTGATGCTGTCGGCCACGCCGATCAACCTCGACTCGGACGATCTGTTCAACGTATTGCGTCTGCTCGACCCGGATCATTTCGAGTATCCGGAGGACTTCCGAAACGTCGTCCTCGCCAATCGTCCGGTGATCGCCGCCAGCGACGTGGTCCGTAATCCGTCGAGCGACGCCCGGCGCATCGTGGATGCGATTCAGCAGATTAAGTCGTCGCGTTACTTCGAGAGATCCGAGCGCGTCGATCGTCTGATCGAGGAAGCCGAGGCGGTCGGGGAATGGACGAACGAGAGGCGCGTCGAATTCGCGGCCAAGATCGAGCGGCTCAACCTGATCGCGCACATCGTCACCCGTACGCGAAAGCGCGAAGTGCAGACCGATCGGGTCCTGCGTGACGTCACCGTGTTCGAGGCGGAGATGTCGCCCGTCGAAGCGGAGCTTTACCAGGCGATCACTGAGGGTACGCGGGAGTACGCGCTGATCAACGGCATCGAGCACGGCTTCCTCCTCAGTACGCCCCAGCGGATGGTCGCGTCCAGCCCCGCCGCACTGCTGCGCACCTGGCGCGACGACGTGATGGACGCGGACGCCATGGCCGTGGCGTCGGACGAGACGGACGAGGACGAAGACAGGATAAGGGACGCGTCGTCGGGGCTCAGGCGGTATCTGGCCGATCGGGTGCTCCGCGAGTTCGATCCTGGCGAACTCACCCGGCAGGATTCGAAGTTCGCGAAGCTGAAGGATGCCTTGAAGAAGTTCCTGGCCGAGGATCGTGAGGACAAGGCGATCGTGTTCACGACCTTCCGTGGCACGGCCCGCTATCTCGTCGATCGACTCTCCGCCGAGAACGTCGAGGCGGGGCTGCTGATGGGGGGCGCAGAGTTCGACAAGGAAATGGTGGTCAACGCCTTTCGGGAAGATCGCACCTGCCGTGTGTTGGTGTGCACCGACGTGGCCGCCGAGGGCGTCGATCTGCAGTTCTGCAGGCTCGTGGTCAATTACGACTTGCCGTGGAACCCGATGCGCATCGAGCAGCGTATCGGCCGTATCGATCGAATCGGGCAACGGTCGAACCGCATCCTGGTCTGGAACTTCGTGCACAAGGAGACCATCGACGCCATGATCTTGACCCGTTTGGCCAAGCGCATCGGTGTCTTCGAGAGCACACTGGGTGAAACGGAAGAGATCCTGGGCAAGGTCAGGCGCCTCGAAGACGTGCTGCTCTCCAAGCATCTGACAGCTGCGGAAGAAGCGCGCCTGATCGAGGAAGTGGCGCTCGCGATCGAGAACGCCAAACGCAAACAAGAGGAGCTGGAGCGAGAGGCGATCCAACTGGTCGCCCATGGCCAGCAGTTGCTGGCGCAGATCGAAGCGGCGCGTGGAGAGGGAAGGACCGTCACCCGCCACGACCTGATCCGATACGTGGACGGTTACCTCAAGAGCGTTCCAGGCTGCCGGTTCGTCGCGGCACGCGGCGAGCCCGACACCTTCGACATCGGCCTGAGCCCCGGCTTGGCGGCGGAGCTGGACGAGTTCGTCCGAAAGGAGAATCTGGTCGGGAAGACCGGCCTGGGCACCGGCCAGACACGGCGTTGCCGCTTCACCGACAGGATCACCGAGAAGCCGAAACCCGGGGAAGAGATCGTCCATCGCTTCCACCCGATCGTCCGCTTCCTGTCGCACAAGGCCGAAGACGGTGAGGCCCACTTTCCGCTCTATGCGTCCAGAGTCGCCACCAATGGCGTCGCGGCGGGCCGATACGTCCTGATGGCCCGATTGGCGAGTTTTTCGGGCGTTAAGGAGGAAGAACATCTTCTTGTCGCTGCCGTATCGCTCGATCGGGATTTGTCCCGCGACGATCGAGCAGCGGAAACCCTGCTCGACACGGTCAGGCAATCCGGCGTCGACTGGCCGACGGTAGCGGTCGATGTCGCTTCCGAGGCCGGGGTAGCCGCCGTGGAGCGATGCGAGGAATTTCTCAGAGATCGCTACAGGGCACTCAAGGACGAGAAGTGGCGCGAAAACCGTGATCGTGCCGACGTGCTGTCGCAGCTGCTGGACGACCACGTCCGCAAGAAACGTGAAGGATTCGAGAAACGCATCGCGAGTCACGAGACCTTCGCTTCGCTGTATGGGAACAGCCCGGATGGCAAGCGACGCAAGGGGCTGGCGAACGCGGAGCGCAAGAAGCTGGAGGACTTCCTGGCGAGGATGGAGACGCGCCGGGCGACGCTGGCCAGGAAGAGCCAGTCTTTTTCGGCGGAAACGCGTGAGATCTGCGTCTTGCTCGTGGACGTGGTGCGGGAGGGGCAAAGGCCGTGAAGAGCTGGAAAGAACAACTTCGGGACGCCAAACGAGCCCTGTTCGGAGTGACGTCGAAGGTAACGGTACGCCAGGATGGAAAACCCGACGTTCCCGAAGCGCCGGCTCACGATCGACGCGACGACGCACTTCACTCGAAACCCGCGCCTTCCGGTGGGAGAGCGTCCGGTGGAGCGAGCAATCGCTCCGGTGTCGGGACGGCCAGTATGATGAGGGGGCGGGTAGATGGCGAAAAACCGGTCGGCCCGAGCCACGCTGGTTCCTCTTCCGAGAACCGACCCACGCCTTCGAACCGGACGGCGCCGACGCCGGTCTTTCGGCCACGCATCGATGCGGGGCGCTCGCTGGTCATGCCGGATTGGAGCGACGCTGGCAGGTCATTGCAGCACCCCGATTACCAGGGCGGGAGAGCTGCGCCCATGGTCGTCAGAATCGGCGTGGATTTCGGAACCGCCTTCACGAAAGTGGCGATTCGAGCGGGTGTCGATCTGGTCCCCGTCGATTGGTCCGCGGTCACCGGCGACGAGTCGCCGACCGGGCGCTACGTGACGCCTGGCTTCGTTTGCCGCACATCGAATGGCGAGTACTGTTGGCGGCGACTTGCCGATTCCGATATCCGGGGGAATCTCAAGCTCCCGGTCATAGAGATGGCCGGCTCCGACGAGTGTCCAACGGCCACCCTGGCATATCTCGCCCTGGTCATCCGCTACGCCAGAGCGTTCCTGTATCGGCACCCGGAAGTCGGGCGGAAACTGGTGGCCCGTTCGCTTCGTTGGGAATTGAACTTCGGATGCCCCACCGAGCCACACGAGAGACCGGAGGTCGTCGAACTGTTCCGACGCATCGCTCGGATCGCTTGGCGGCTGGCGGGAGTGGACGATCTCCGCGAGTCGAACATCGCCGCCGCGTGGAGGAATGACGAAGCGGACGTCGGCCTCGAGACGGAGCCGGGTGTCGTGCCGGAGTTCGTGGCGCAGATCGCCGGTTACCTCGTATCGCCCCAGGTGAGTGAAGGATTGCACGCGCTGATCGACATCGGTGCGGCGACTCTCGACGTGGCGACGTTCAACGTCGTCTTGCCGAACAATCAGGATTCCTCGCCGCGAGTTCCGATCTTTTTCTCCGCCGTGCGTCTGCTCGGAACCCACTACCTGTACCACAATCGTCATTCCAAGCTCGACCTCGATTTCGCATGGGACGATGCAGCGCCGGTCGAGCCTGCCGATGGCTTCGCGAAGCGATACGGCAGGCGTCCGAACGAGGTAGACACCATCGATTCGGAGTTCGTGAATAAAGTCGCGAAATGCATCGCGAACGTGATCGACGGCACCCGTACCAATACACGAGGAGTTACGGAGCAGCGCACTCGGCTTGGGGAGTATCCCAAGGGTTCTGTATGGCGCGAAGGGCTGCCGATATTCGTGACCGGCGGCGGATCCGGTTGTGAACTCTATCGCCGGGCCATCGAAGCGGGACAGCTCGATCTGTTACGACGGATCGGTTCGTCGAGCCGATTCCGGTTCATCGAGATGGATCCGCTCGGCGCGAAGTTCCCACAGTTCGGTACCGAAATCGGGGGCAGGCTCACCGTCGCGATCGGCTTGACAGAGGATGCGGAAAACATTGCTCGCGTCGTTCCTCATCGCGACATTGAACCGATAACGCGAACCGTGAAAGAGCGTGTCGACCATACGGAGCTTTATGGCGACCGATGAGCGGGTGTGAAACCCTTTTTGAATCGAGAGGCGTATCGATTCGGTCGAACGCCGACGAGGTTGGTGACTTATGGATGAAATGGACAAGAACGATACGACCGCCGGTACTGGTGGGCTTCCGAATGCATGGCTCGTTCGCCTCGGCGCTGAGGCGAGATTCGAGACGTTCTCGCTGCGTGTGCAGGGGCAGAGCTATGACTTCGCCGCGATCGGGGAAGGTGACGGTTTCCTGATCGCCGACGGGCCGATGGGCAATGCCGTCGCTTTCGCAAGGGTCTATCGCGTCCGTACCATGCACGACGAGGTGGTGTTCCATTTCGACGGTGTGGTCCGTCTGCCGTCGCCGATCGCCCACGCTTCCGTCGGCGTCGCCTTGCCTACCTCTGCCGGTGCGATTGGCCGCCTCGATTGGTCGGTCTTCGCGAGCGCCTTGAAGACCACCACCGGTCTCGACTGGTCGGCGTTTCCCACGATCGTGGGCGACACGCCGGACGAGCAGGCCTATGTCCGGGAACTCCTCGAAGCGGCGGTCACCGACGACCTGCTCGGCCCCGCCGACGGTCCGCGCGAAGAGATCGTCGAGATGAGCGTGCGTGACCGCTATCTGGTGGGGAAACTCGCGCCCCGCGACAGTCGGGTCGAGGAGGAAGACGACCTCGCGGGCACCAGCGGTCGTGTCGAGGCCGAGGAAGGGCCGCGCGAGATAGACGCATCCACCAACCAGTCGCTGGTGCCGTCGTCGTTCGGCATCACGTTCTGCGTCGACGCGGACGTCACGGCACTGGAAGTCGAAGCCCGCTGGGGGCGCTACGAGCGCGGCGAAAGCGAGCGGCACTTGGACGAGAAGACGAGCAAGCCCCTGAGGGCCTGGAAGCGTATCCCCTCGGGCGGCAGGCTGGTCCTTCCCATGCGGGATGGCGAAATCGCCCCGATCGCTCCGGACGGCGAGTGCCCCGCCGTGGTGATCCAAGGAACCGTACGTTCGCCACTCCCGAACGGGGACCGCCTGGTGACACTGTTCTTGGTCAACACCCAGGAGCTTCCCGACCAGAACCAGGATGCAGCGTGGATTTTCCAGCCCGAGCTGGTCGTTCGCGATCCAGAGCGACGCCCTGTCTTTCGTCGCAAGCCGAACCTACAAGCCACCCATCCGGATGAGGAAAGGTTGGCGTTGGAGATGATTTACCGGCGCCGGGTGGAATTCGCCGTTGGACACGGCGTTTCCGTGCATTCCGAGACTGCTTCGGACGACGTCGAGCATGCCGTCGAGGTACGTACGGAGGTTCTGCCGCGCTACGAGATTCGTGTCACGGAGACACCTGGCTCCCGACCCGAGGACCGGCCGGCCATGCGACGGATGGTGGAGGAAGGTTGGCTCGACATGAATCGGCTGGCGACCATGGATCGCTCCGATCTCGTCGACGCGCTCACCGCTCTCGTCGATGACTATGCCGTCTGGATTGCCGAGCAACGTGCCCGGATCGGTGGCGACGTCGTCGGATACGACAAGGTGGCGTCGGATGCGATGGGCCGGTGTCAGGCGGTGCTGGAGCGCCTGAGGGAAGGCGTACAGGTGCTCGGTTCGGACGACCGAGCGCTCGAGGCTTTCCGCTTCGCGAATCGGGCCATGTCGATGCAGCGCCTCCGCAGCGTCTATTCGCTGGAACGCCGTCGTGGCGGAGCGCCCGATCTTTCCGAATTGGAGAAGCGCGAGAAGCCATCATGGCGTCCATTCCAGTTGGCTTTCGTTCTGCTTTCCATTCCGGCCCTCGCCGATCCCCATCATCGGGACCGGACCGAGCCGCTCGAGGCCTACGCCGATCTGCTTTGGTTCCCCACCGGTGGTGGTAAGACCGAGGCCTACCTCGGAGTGGCGGCTTTCACCATGGCGGTGCGCAGGCTACAGGGGACTGTCGGTGGTTACGACGCGAGACGCGGTCTGGCCGTGATCATGCGATACACCTTGCGTCTGCTCACCCTGCAGCAGTTCCAACGAGCCACCGCGTTGATCTGCGCGATGGAGGTGCTGCGACGGGTCGACCCGAAGAAATGGGGCGACGAGCCTTTCACCATCGGCCTTTGGGTCGGTCAGCGCGTGACGCCGAACACGACCGAGGAAAGCCACGCGGCCATCGAGAAGGAGCGAGCCGGCAAGTATGGTACTGGCTCGACGCCGGCCCAGCTCACCTTCTGCCCCTGGTGCGGTTCCGAGATCGCTCCTGGGCGTGACATCCGCGTGGATCGCGATAGCGGCAGGACGGTCGTCTATTGCGGCGACAAGCTCGGGCGTTGTGACTTCAGCCACGCCAGGTCCAACCACCAGGGATTGCCCGTGAAGGTGGTGGACGACGAGATCTACCGACGCCCGCCGAGCATGATGGTGGCGACCGTGGACAAGTTCGCGATGATGGCCTGGCGTGGACAGGTCCGCACCTTGTTCGGCAGGGCAACAACGGAATGTCCTCGACACGGGCTGCTCTGGCCGGAGGCGGACTGTACCGGCAACCACCAGAAGAAGGGGGCGCTCGCCGCCACCACTGCGCGAACGATCACGCCTATCCGACCGCCCGATCTCGTCATCCAGGACGAATTTCACCTGATCAGCGGCCCGCTGGGAACCATGGTGGGGCTCTACGAGACGGCCGTGGACGAGCTCTGTACCTGGAAGTGGGACGGCAAGGACGTCCGGCCGAAAGTCATCGCCTCCACGGCGACCGTTCGCAAGGCGGCGGAGCAGGTCAACAACGTGTTCCTGCGCCAGGTGGCCGTCTTCCCGCCGCACGGACTGGACGTGGAAGACAACTTCTTCTCCGTCCAGCGGCCGATCGAGAGCAAGCCGGGTCGCCGTTACCTGGGGATATGTTCACCCGGCAGTTCGAGGCCCGCCGTGCTGATTCGCGTCTACGTGGCTCTGCTGACGGCGGCTCAGGCTCTGTTCGAGCGCTTCGGCCACGCGGCCGACCCGTACATGACGGTCGTCGGCTACTTCAACTCCTTGCGCGAGTTGGGCGGCATGCGACGCCTCGCCGAGGACGACGTACAGACTCGCGCCTACCGAGTGCAGATGAGTCGTGTCGCGCGTCCGGGGCTGGCGCAACGGTCGGTGCGGAACGTGGACGAGCTCACGTCGCGCGTGTCCAACAAGGACATTCCGAGAAAGCTCGATCAGCTGGAGGTGAAATTCAAGGCGGTTTGGCAGAAGGACGAGACCAGGGCCATCGACGTCGTTTTGGCCACGAACATGCTCTCGGTTGGGGTGGACGTCAACCGTCTCGGGTTGATGGTGGTCAACGGCCAACCCAAGAACACAGCCGAATACATCCAGGCGACGAGTCGCGTCGGGCGTGCCTTCCCGGGGCTCGTCTGCACGGTGCTGACTTGGGCGAGGCCCCGCGACCTCTCGCACTACGAGACGTTCGAGCACTACCACGCCACCTTCTACAAGCACGTGGAGGCTCAGTCGGTGACACCATTCGCGCCCCGCGCGATGGATCGTGGACTCACCGGGACCATGGTGAGCCTGCTGAGATTGGACAAGGACGAACTGAACCCGAACCTCGGCGCGGAGCGATTGGACAGCACGGGAAAACCGGAGGTGGGAGCGGTTCGAAAGGCGATCGCGGATCGTGCCTGGCTGGTCACCGGCAAGAAGGCGATCGAGACCCATACCGCGACCATGGTGGCGGATCGATTCGACCGCTGGGTCAAGGAGGCGACGAAAGGGGGACGGCGACTCGGCTACGAGACCGAACGACGCCAGGGTGACGTCGCCGGTCTTCTCAAGAAGCCCGGAGCTCGGGCGTGGGACGAGTTGACGGTTCCGATGTCGATGCGCGAGGTCGAGCCCGGCGTCCAGTTGGTGATGGACGACATGAAGTTGCCAGAGCCGCCCTCATGGAGGGTCAGAGTCAAGAAAGACGCGGATCGAGGAGGTGCGGCATGAGTGGTATTCCGGTGGGACAAGTGAGACCGAGTCAATTGTTATGGACCTACGGCCCCGGCGCACTCGTCGATCTGCCCAATCTTTCCGTGATCACCATGGGACTGGACCGGTGGGACACGGATCGCTGTCCTCCGGTGGAGGAGGCGCGATTGCTGGCGGCCGTGCGCCGGATTCTCGGGCACCAGGTCGAACGATTGCGCATGCCGCCGTTCCTGCGCGAGGAAGGCGTCAGCCCGTTTTCGGCCGAGGGGCGTATCGGAGTGCCGGTCCGGCCGTTTCCACGCTGGCTGCGTTGCGTCCGTTGTGGCCTGCTGGCCGAGTACGATTCCGGGTTGTTCGAGATCAAGGCTAACCCCTATCGCCCCGATCAGACTCATTTCGTTCATGCCAACTGCGAGAAAGGGGGGAAGTCGGATGCCGTCCCGGCGCGTTTCCTGCTCGCCTGTCGGAACGGCCATCTGGACGATTTCCCCTGGCGCTGGTTCGTCCACGGTGGTCCTTCGGAGTGCAAGGGGCCGCTTCGCTTCTTCGAACGCGGGGCGTCTTTGCAAACCGAAAACCTGTGGGTGACGTGTGACGGTTGCGACGCCGCGCGTTCGCTCGTCCACGCATTCGGGAAGGAGGGGCAGGACAACCTCCCCGCCTGCCGTGGCCGTAATCCACACCTGGACATCTACGACGACAGCTGCGAAGAGCTTGCCCGCGCCGTACTCCTCGGGGCGACCAACAGCTGGTTTCCGATCACGCTTTCGGTGCTGGCGATTCCGATGGAAGGCGATCAGCTGTCGCAACTCGTCGCCGACGGGTGGAAGTATTTCGAGAAGGTGAAGTCGGTGGAAGCGGTCGAAATCGTCGTCGATACCCTGGCGGCCAGTGGGAGCCTACCGGGGATCGACCGGTACGATCCAAGGGACATATGGAAAGCGATAGAAGAGAAGCGCGCCGGCAAGACGGGTACGACCACCGTCTCGGAGGGCGACATCAAGCGGCCGGAGTGGGACGTGTTGGCAAGCCCGAATCCACCATCGGACTGGCCTCATTTCATGAGCGAGAAGACCGAGATTCCAAGTGCTTTCGCTGGACTGATCGACGACGTCCTCCTCTTGAAGAGGCTACGTGAGGTCAACGCGCTGGTCGGTTATACGCGCGTCGAAGCGCCCGAAGAGGCGACCGATCCCGACGAGCGCCCTCCCATGGCCGATTTGTGCAGGAGCAAGCCGGAGTGGGTTCCGGCCACCGAGGTACATGGCGAAGGGATCTTCATTCGTTTTCGCGAGGATGCGGTCAGGGCATGGGAAAGTCAGCAGGTAGTCCTCGATCGGGACCGGATGCTTCTTGCAGGGCATCGTGGATGGCGTAACGCTCGTGGCCTGTCGCCGGACCAAGGATATCCAGGCATTCGCTACGCGATGCTGCATACCTTCGCCCACCTCCTCGTTCGAGAGCTGGCCTTGGAGTGTGGCTACAACGCGGCGAGCATCCGCGAGCGCATCTACGCGAGCGCCGATCCGGCTTCGCCCATGGCGGGCGTTCTTCTCTACACGGCGGCCGCCGACTCCGACGGTACGCTCGGCGGGCTCGTCGAACTGGGCAAGCCGGAAAACCTCGGATCGCTGATCGAGCAGGCCCTGGTCCGTGCCGGGGTGTGTTCGTCGGATCCTCTGTGCTCGGAGCACGATCCGGCGGCCGATCGTTCTCTGCACGCCGCTTCTTGCCATGCTTGTGCGTTCGTAGCGGAAACGTCATGCGAACGTGGAAATCGTTATCTCGACCGAGCACTGCTGGTGGGTACCTTCGATTGCAAGGATGCGGCCTTCTTCCCGCTACAGGGGGAACGGGATGGATGAGCTCTGGCGGGTGGTGGCTGAACTCGGGCTAGAGCTGCATCCTCGTCGCCTGGCGGCCGTCGCCAAGAAGATAGGCTCGCTGAAGTCGGTCGAGGAGTTCGGTTTCGTGAAGACGAGCTTCGGCCCCAACACCGACGAGAATCTCGCTGCGCGATTGGAACAAGCGTGGCGAGAAGCGTCCAAGGTTTCGTCGGCAGAAGTCGCCGCCGCGCTCGTCGCCGCTTCGGCCACGGCCTCTATGGCGGCGAGTCTTGGTTCGACCGAACTCGTCTGGACCGGACCATCCACCGGACTGGTCCCGGTGCGGCATACGGAGCAGGTGCTCTGCGAGGTCATCGATTCGGCACGCTATAGGCTCTTCCTGGTCAGTTTCGTCGCGTACGAAATGCCTTCGATAACGCGGGCCCTGCGTACCGCCGTGGGTCGTCACGTACAGGTGGACGTCTTGCTCGAGTCGTCCACGGCTCACGGTGGAGCCGTCACGTTCGATTCGGTGAAGGCGATGAAGGACGCGTTGCCTTCAGTGAACATCTTCGTGTGGAAGCCCGATGCGGGCAAGGCGGGGAGCGGTTGGCCCTCGAGATCCGTTCACGCGAAATGCGCGGTGGCCGATGGTGCGGTGGCGTTCATCACGAGTGCCAACCTCAGCACCGCCGCCATGGAACGCAATATGGAACTGGGTGTGCTGATCCGGGGAGGCACCATCCCCGACAACCTCGATCGTCATCTTGACGCGTTGGTCACCACCGGCATCGTCGAGAGGGTGTGATTGTGGTGGACACGGTGAGCAAGTCGGTGCGCTCTCGTATCATGGCGTCCGTGCGACAACGTGATACCGGCCCAGAAATGCGTCTGCGCAAGGCGATGCACCGATTGGGCCTGCGATACCGTCTGCATGATCGAAAGCTGCCGGGATCGCCGGATCTGGTGTTCCCACGCTTCAATGCCGTGGTTTTCGTGCACGGTTGCTTCTGGCACGTGCATGGCTGCAAGTATTCGACGGCACCAACGACCCGAAAGGAGTTCTGGGCGGAGAAGTTCTCGGCTAACAGGGCGCGTGACGAGAGGAACGTGAATCTGCTGCTGGCGGACGGATGGCGCGTGTTGACCGTATGGGAATGTGCCTTGAAGGGAAAACTCCGGAGGAAGCGCTGGCCGAAGAGATGGCGGAACTCTCATCCAGGTGTTGCGCTTGATTGTTGAGACCAAGCTGGCATGAGCGATATCCGCATCCAGAAGACCTGACCTGCCCCCCGATATCCGGGCCAGTCTGATCTTAGTAGAGTCCGTCTCACAAGAGGACGGACATGAAGAAGCGATACACCGAAGAACAGATCATCGGCTTCCTGAAGCAGACGGCCGCCGGCACGCCGGTCAAGGAGCTGTGCCGCAAGCACGGTTTCAGTGACGCGTCGTTCTACCTGTGGCGGCGCAAGTTCGGCGGCATGGATGTGCCCGACGCCAAGTGCCTGAAGGCACTGGAAGCGGAGAACGCGCGGCTCAAGAAGCTGCTGGCCGAGTCGATGCTGGACAACGAAGCGCTGAGGATCGTGGCGCGGGGAAAATACTGAGCCCGCCGACGCGACGGGCTGCCGTCGCGGACGTGCGGGCGAAGCTGGGCCTGTCGGAGCGGCGGGCCTGCCGGGCACTGGGCTCGTCACGCAGCGTGTTGCACTACCAGCCGCGCATGGCGAACGCGCCGTTGCAGGCCAGGCTCGTTGCGTTGGCGGGCGAACGTCGCCGGTTCGGCTACCGACGGCTGCACATCCTGCTGGAACGGGAGGGCTGGATCGCCAACCACAAGCGAATCTACCGGCTGTACCGCAACGCTGGCCTGGCGGTGCGCAAGCGCCGCAAGCGCGATCGCGTGGCCGTCGAGCGCCGTCCGCTGCAGCTGCCGTCGGGGCCGAACCACACCTGGTCGATGCGTAAGCTTCCCCGGTCGGTAGACACCCAATAAGTAGAACTTTCTGGCATCTTTTCCCCGCCAGGAGGTTGTATGAAGAAGTCGAAGTTCACCGAGACCCAGATCATTGCCGTGCTCAAGCAGGG
>NZ_VOHE01000019.1 GCF_007859305.1 Luteimonas wenzhouensis | reverse complement strand
TGACCACGCTGAAGCTGCGCTCGAGCTTGTCCGCGTCCGCAACGCGCAGCAGGTTGCGCTCCATCTCCTCCACCGGCGCGTCCGGCACCGCCTCCAGCACCCGATCCTTCCAGCGCGACAGGTCGGCGCAACGCCTCGGGTTCTCGCCCAGCAGGGTGCGCTTGAACAGCGGGAAGCCGTAGCGCAGCAGTTCGAACGCGTACTCGTTGTAGATCGGGTGGTAGGGATACAGGTGCTCGATGAAGGTCGCCAGCCGGTGGCCGACGCCGAGCAGGTAGCGGCTGGCGCCGATCTCGTAGCGGAGGATGATCCGCGACTTGTCCTGCTCCGCGCGCACGCCGTCGAGCAGCCGGCGGAAACCGTCGTCCCGGACCACCGGGCCGCGGTAGGCCACGAAGTACGAGCTCACGTGCAGGCTGTCGAGGTGGCTGGCCGAAGGCCCCGCGTCGGCGAGCCCCTCCACCACCGACTCGACGGTCGGCGGCGACGCGCCGTCGGCGCCGGTCCAGGTCCGCTGGGTCGCCTGCAGCCCCCACCAGTCGCAGGCGGTGGCCTCCATCTTCGCGAACACCTCGTCGAGCGGGCGCACGAGGTAGCAGCTGTCGTTGACCAGCAGCAGTTCGTCGTACGCGGCCACCGTGTCCCAGCCGACCAGCTCGCGCGCCAGCCGCGACCACGAACCGAAGTCGTAGGTGCCGTGGCGCTCGGCCCACGCGCCCTTCGCGTACGGCGCCAGCCGGTCGAGCTCGCCCGGGGCCAGGTCGCAGTCGGCGAGGTAGTACACGTCGGCGTGCCGCGACAGTTCGCGCACGAAGCGCACGACGTAGTCGTCGACCAGCCCGTCCGGGTCGTATCCGGCGAACAGGCAGATCCGGCGCGCGCCGGCGCCCGGCCAGCAGGCACCGGGACCCGGCCGGCGGGGAGCCGGCGCCGGATCCAGGCCCAGCTTCCTCCCCACCAGCACGTGGTGGAGCAGCGGATCGACCGTGTCTCCCGCCAGCGGGAGATACGCGCTCTGGTACCACCAGGTGTCGAAGGCCGCGGACGGGTTGCGCAGCTCCTTGCGTCCGTGGCGGTGGAAATGGACGTGTGGATCCATGCCGGCGCGGGCCGCGTCCGGGTTGTGCCCGCGGTAGAACGCGACGTCGAGCAGCCCCGAATCGCGGACCAGCGCGATCGCCTCGCGCTCGGCCGTCGACCCCGGCGGCGCCGGCGCGTTGAGCAGCCGGTCCGCGTCGACATTGGGTCCACGGCCGGACGGGAGCCCGACCGAGACGTAGTGGCCGACGACCTGGTCGAGCGGCGCGTCGTCGAGCCCGGCGCAGGCGGCGTACCAGCGGCGGTCGAACAGGCCCGAAGCCAGCAGCCTCGAGGCCAGGTCGGCGGGGCCGGGGAGGGCGCGGGACACCATCGTCAGCACCGTACCATGGGCGTGGCGCCCTCCAGGGCCAGCGCCCGGACCCGGCCGACGACGCGCCAGGCGCTGCCGTCGTCGAGGTGGTCGAAGAACGTGCGACGGCGCAGGTCGAGGTCGGCGGGCGGTTCGAGCCGCCCGTCCCCGAACCGTTCCAGCACCGTGCACAGGGCGGCGAAGTCCCTGCACACGGGCCCCGGGAACACGTGCTCCAGGTCGTAGAACAGGCCGCGCTCCGTCCCCGCGTAGTGCGCCAGGTCGTAGGCGAAGCTCACCGAGGGACGCCCCGTCAGCATGAAGTC
>NZ_VOHE01000018.1 GCF_007859305.1 Luteimonas wenzhouensis | reverse complement strand
TGCGGGTACCAATGAGATTGATCACTGAGAACAGTGCGGGGTGATCGCTCAACCGACCTTGCTGACCATCAGCAGCGGATCAAGCAGGCTCGCCAGTCAAGAAGCTGCTGGGAGATCTTCCAGCACTCCTGCTTCTCTGGCCACTCGACGAGCTTCATCGGCACCCTTCCTCTCGCTGTAGCGATCGACCAGATAGGCGCTTCGCCCGCGAACCAGGAGCGTGAACTTGACCAGCTCCTCCATCACGTCCACCACCCGGTCGTAGAACGGAGAGGCGCGCATACGTCCCGCGTCGTCAAACTCCTGCCATGCCTTGGCGACCGAGGACTGGTTGGGAATCGTCACCATCCGCATCCACCGCCCCAGCACCCGCAGAGTGTTGACCACGTTGAACGACTGCGATCCGCCGCACACCTGCATCACCGCCAGCGTCCGCCCCTGGGTGGGACGCACGCTGCCATCCTCGAGGGGCAGCCAGTCAATCTGGTTCTTGAACACGCCGGTGATCGTGCCGTGGCGTTCGGGCGAAACCCAGACCTGACCTTCCGACCACTGCGACCATTCGCGCAGTTGCCGCACCTTCGGATGGTCTTTGCCAACGCTGTCCAGCAGCGGCAGATGGTGTGGATCGAACACCCGCGTTTCGGCGCCGAGGTGGCGCAAGATGCGCTCGGCCTCCAAGGCCAGCTTGCGGCTGTAGGACTGCGGCCGCAGCGAGCCGTACAGCAGGAGGATGCGCGGCGCCGGCTGGCCCGTGTCTGCACCGAGTGCGTCATGGCGAGGGCCGGGAAGCAGGTCGGCGGCCAGATGGGGGAGGTCGAGGAGCGCGGATGATTGCCGTTCGTTATTCATTCGACTATTCTAGAATGATGGAAACGAATCAGGCAATCGCTGCGCTGACGGCGCTGGGCCACGCCACCCGGCTGGCGATCTTCCGGTTGCTGGTCGAGGCCGGGCCCGACGGCCGCATGGCCGGTGAAATCGCGGAAGCGCTGGCCGTCCCCGGCGCAACCCTGTCCTTCCACCTGAAGGAACTCGTCCACGCCGGCCTGATCGGCAGCGAGAGCCGGGGGCGCAACGTCTGCTACCGCGCCAACTTCGAGGCCATGAACGCACTGGTCGCCTACCTGACCCACAACTGCTGCGCGGGCTCCTCGGACGAGAGCTGCCCCCCTGATGTCGCGGCCGCCTGCGCCTGTTGACCCCCTCCCACCTGTCACTCGAGGAACCGTCCCGATGAAGCGTCGCGTCCTTTTCCTGTGCACCGGCAACTCCGCGCGCAGCGTGCTGGCCGAGGCCACGCTCCGCGCCTGGGCCGGCCACCGCTTCGAGGTCTTCAGCGCCGGCAGCCAGCCGGCCGGCACGGTCAATCCCTGGGCGCTTGCCCAGCTGGCGGCCGAAGGCATTGCCACCGCAGGCCTGCGCAGCAAGTCCTGGGATGAGTTCACAACGCCGGACGCGGCACCGATGGATCTGGTGGTGACCGTCTGCGATTCGGCCGCGGCCGAAACCTGCCCCGTCGTGCTCGGGGACTTTCTCCGCGTGCACTGGGGGCTTCCAGACCCGGCAGCCGTGGAAGGCGATGATGAGGACAAGCGGGAGGCATTCCGCCAGGCCCACCGCATCGTCAAGGCGCGCCTGCAGGCACTGCTGGCACTGCCGGCCGAGGTCTGGGACGACCGTGCCGCCCTGAAGGACTCGCTCGATCGCATCGGTTTCGTACAGCCTGAAGACGAGGCGTCCGTCCATGGCTGAGGCAACGCCCCGCATGGGGCTGTTCGAGCGTTACCTGACCCTGTGGGTGGCGTTGTGCATCGTGGTCGGCACCGGCTTGGGACATTTCATGCCGGGTGCGTTCGCAGCCCTCGGCGGCATGGAAGTCGCGAATGTCAACCTGCCGGTGGCCGCACTGATCTGGCTGATGATCATCCCCATGCTGCTGAAGGTCGACTTCGGCGCCATGCGGGAAGTGGGCAGGCACTGGCGCGGCATCGGCGTCACCCTGTTCGTCAACTGGGCGGTCAAGCCGTTCTCAATGGCCCTGCTGGGCTGGTTCTTCCTGCGGCATGTCTTCGCCGACTGGCTCCCGGCGGACCAGATCGACTCCTACATGGCAGGGCTGATCCTGCTGGCTGCCGCGCCATGCACCGCAATGGTGTTCGTGTGGAGCAACCTGTGCCGTGGCGACGCGAACTTCACGCTCAGCCAAGTCGCGCTCAATGACGCGATCATGGTGGTGGCGTTCGCACCGCTGGTAGCCCTGCTGCTGGGGCTGTCGTCGATCACGGTACCTTGGGACACGCTGGCGCTGTCAGTCGGCCTCTACATCCTGGTGCCGGTCGCGGTCGCAGTCTTCCTCCGTCGCTGGTTGCTTGCACATGGCGGCGAGGCCCGGCTGGAGCGGGTGCTCGCTCGTCTCGGGCCTGTCTCGCTGGTGGCACTGCTGGCGACGCTGGTGCTGCTGTTCGGCTTCCAGGGCAGGCAGATCGTCGAGCAGCCCCTGATCATCGCAATCCTGGCGGTGCCGATCCTGATCCAGGTCTACTTCAACTCCGGCCTGGCCTACCTGCTCAACCGCAGGCTGGGCGTCGCCCACTGCGTGGCGGGACCGTCGGCGCTGATTGGTGCCAGCAATTTCTTTGAGCTTGCGGTCGCTACGGCTGTGGCCCTCTTCGGCGTGCACTCGGGCGCGGCGCTGGCCACCGTGGTGGGCGTGCTGATCGAAGTGCCCGTGATGCTGTCGGTGGTCAAGATCGTCAACAACACTCGCCCGTGGTACGAGCGCGAGGTCCGGGCGCAGTAGACCTGGCGGCCGGCAGCCGTTCCGTCGAAGGGGATCAGTATCCGCCTCCAAGGAGGCATCGCCGCTGCCCGGTCAGAACCATCGTTCCCGGCGCTCGCCGGGAACGATGATCAGATCAACGAACTGCGTGCTTGCGCATCGAGTCGCCTTTCAACTCAATGGTGTGCTTGTTGTGCAGCAGGCGATCCAGGATGGCGTCGGCCACCGTGGGCT
>NZ_VOHE01000017.1 GCF_007859305.1 Luteimonas wenzhouensis | reverse complement strand
ACTGCTGGGGTCGATCGGCAACATACCCCCGGCAGAAGCGGAGGCGGCGTACTACGCTGGCAACACGGGTCACGCCATCGCGGCGTGACTCAAACGAAATGGCCTCCGGAGAAGCCGGGGCGATTCAGCATTCCGAAGATGTACTCCTTGAACTCGGAGGCATCCATCTTGCCGCGCAGGATGTCGGCGGCTTTGAAGAGGTGGCGCTCCAGTTGGGGCAGGGTCAATGGCACGGGTTACCTTCCAGATTTGGTCATGGCTTGCCTTCCAGAATCAGCGGCTTCTGGCGGGCTGCATATTCGTAGGTGGGTTGCGCTTCACCTTGCGCATCAGGTGGGGCTGGAGCATCGCTTCGAGCTCTTGTCGCCGACGACCGAAATTGTATGCGACCAGTTTCCGGGCAGGCCGCTCTGGTCATGGTCGTAGTACCGCAGCCCCGCTTAGCCGCCCCTCGCGCAGATCAGCCAAGGCCTCGTTGGCGGAGGCCAACGGATAGGGCACCGCATGCACCCGCAGCGGCTCGCGCGTTGCAAGCCCCAGGAACTCGCGCCCATCCGCCCGCGTGAGGTTGGCCACCGACACCAGCTCGCGTTCCTCCCACAGCAGGCTGTACGGAAAAGCGGGGATGTCGGTCATGTGGATGCCGCCGCAGACGACGCGGCCGCCCTTGCGGACGGCGGCGAGGGCGCGGGGGACGAGGTCGCCGACGGGGGCGAACAGGATGGCGGCGTCCAGCGGGCGGTCGGGCAGGCGGTCGGAGTCGCCGGCCCAGGTGGCGCCGAGGGAGCGGGCGAAGTCCTGCGCACGGGTGTCGCCCGGGCGGGTGAAGGCATGCACGCAGCGGCCCTGGCGGATCGCGACCTGGGCGATCAGGTGGGCGGCGGCGCCGAAGCCGTACAGGCCGAGGTCGCGTCCGGGGCCGGCCGCCTTGAGCGCGCGCCAGCCGATCAGGCCGGCGCACATCAGCGGGGCGGTGTGGACGGGGTCCGCGTCCGCCGGCAGCGGCAGGCAGAACGCGGCGTCGGCGATGGCGTGGGTGGCGAAGCCGCCGTCGCGGGTGTAGCCGGTGAAGCCGGGGGCATCGCACAGGTTCTCGCGGTCGGCGGCGCAGTAGGCGCAGTGGCCGCAGGTCTGGCCCAGCCAGCCCACGCCCACGCGCTGGCCGGGGTGCAGGCCGTGCACGCCGGGACCGGTGGCGTCGACCTCGCCGACGATCTCGTGCCCGGGCACCAGCGGCAGGGCGGGGTGGGGCAGTTCGCCGTCCACCACGTGCAGGTCGGTGCGGCAGACGGCGCAGGCCAGCACGCGCAGCCGCACCTGTCCCGGCCCGGGCGCGGGCAGCGGCCGTGTCTCCCGCACCAGCGGCTGACCCGGCCGGTGCAGGACCATCGCGTGCATCATTCCCTCTGGCGGCATGCGTGCTTCCCCGGCGCAGGGCGCGGCCCCGTGCCGGCGCCATGACTGCCTCCACATCCTAGCGGCTTGCCGGGCGGTGTGGCCCGCGGGCGGCGCGGTCACCGTGTCGACCGCCCGGCCGTTGGATCGTCCTGCCGGGGGAGTGAGCTCCGACGGAGTCCGCGCCATGCCCCGCATCATCTGCTCGATCAACGCCACGCTCTCCGGCACCTGCCACCACGGGGACGTGGTCGCCGACGCCGAACACCACCGCTATGCCGCCGCGCTGGCGCGCTCGGCCGCGGCGCTGCTGCTGGGCCGGGCCACGTACGAGCTGTTCGCCGCCTTCTGGCCACGGGCGCTGCACCGTCGCGACCTGCCGGCGGAGGTGCTGGAGCTGGCCCGGGTGCTGGATGCAAAACCCCGGATCGTCGTGTCCGGCCGCGAACCGGCCACGGCCTGGCCCGGCACTACCCGGGTCGCCGGCCTGGAGGCACTGCGCGCCACGCTGGCCGGCATCGGCGGGAGCGTGGTCCTGTTTGGCAGCCCCGGACTGGCCGCTTCGCTGGCCGCGGCGGGAATGCTCGACGAGGTGCACATCCTCCTGCAGCCGCTGTTTGCCACGCGCGGCCCGCGGCTGCCGCCCCTGTGGGCGGGCCAGGCCTTCCGCACCGTGTCGGCGGAGCGTTTCGGCTCCGGCGTGGTGCTGCTCCGTTGCCGGCCCGCGGGCTGAGGCGGTCCGCGGGCCGCCCCGCCGGCTTGGGTGGCACCGGCCCGGTGCTGCATCATGGCCCGGCGGCAGGCCCCGCCGGTGTCCGCCGGCGCCCGCGCGTCTGCCTTCCCCCGAGAGGTTCCCATGCAAAAGAGAGTGTTCGGACGTACCGGCCGCCAGGTCGGCGAGATCGGCTTTGGCGCCTGGGCCATCGGCGGCGCCTGGGGCCGGACCGACGATGCCGAGTCCATGGCGGCCCTGCACGCCGCGCTGGACGCGGGCCTGGACTTCATCGACACCGCCGACGTGTACGGCGACGGCCATTCCGAGCGGCTGATCGCCCGCGTGCTGAAGGAGCGCGGCGGCCCGCGCCCGTTCGTGGCCACCAAGGCCGGCCGCCGCCTGCCGAAGCAGGTGGTGGAGGGGTACACCGCACAGAACCTGTCGGCCTGGATCGAGCGCAGCCTGCGCAACCTGGAGGCCGACACGCTGGACCTGGTGCAGCTGCACTGCCCGCCGACCGACGCCTACTACCACCCGGAGATCTTCGAGGCGATGGAGCGCCTGGTGGAGCAGGGCAAGATCCGCCACTACGGCGTCAGCGTCGAGCGGGTGGAGGAGGCCCTCAAGGCCATCGAGTACCCGGGCGTGGCCAGCGTGCAGATCATCTTCAACATGTTCCGGCAGCGCCCGGCGGAGCTGTTCTTCCGGCAGGCGCAGCGCCGCAACGTGGCGGTGATCGTGCGCGTGCCGCTGGCCAGCGGCCTGCTGACCGGCAAGTTCGGCCCGGACACCACCTTCGCCGAGGACGACCACCGCCGCTTCAACCGCCACGGCGAGGCCTTCGACGTGGGCGAGACCTTCTCCGGCGTGCCCTACGAGGTCGGCCTGGCCGCGGTGGAGAAGCTGCGCCCGCTGGTGCCCGAAGGCGCGACCCTGGCCCAGCTGGCGCTGCGCTGGATCCTGATGGACGAGGCGGTGTCGGTGGTGATCCCGGGCGCGAAGAATCCGCAGCAGGCGCTGGCCAACATCGCCGCCGCCGGGCTGCCGCCGCTGCCGGCCTCGACCATGGAGGCGGTGCAGCGGATCTACGACGAGGACATCCGCCCGCACGTCCACCAGCGCTGGTGATGCAGGGCGAGGCGTCCCCGCTGCGGATCGTCCCGGCCACGCCGGCGGACGTCGAGGCGCTGGCCGCGCTGCTGGTCGAGACCGTGGCCGGCAACGGCTCGGTCGGGTTCATGCATCCGCTCGATCCGGCCCAGGCGCGCGCGTTCTGGGAGGCCTCGCTGCGCGAGGTGGCGCAGGGCGGGCGCATCGTCCTGTGCGCCTGGCGCGAGGGCACGCTGCTGGGGACGGGTTCGCTGGTGCTGGTGTCCGCGCCCAGCCAGCCGCACCGCGCCGAGCTGACCAAGGTGATGACCTCGCACGCGGCGCGCGGCGCGGGCGTGGGCGCGGCCCTGGTCGCGGCGCTCGAGGACGCGGCACGCGCGCGCGGGCGCAGGCTGCTCACGCTCGATGCCTCGCTGGTCGACGGCCCGTCCGGCTTCTACCGCCGCCTCGGCTACCGCACCACCGGCGACATCCCCGAGTACGCCTACAAGCCGCTCGGTGGCCTGGCGCCGACGCGGATCATGTGGAAGCTGCTCGACGCGCGCGAGCCGGCGCCGCTGCCGGTGGACCCGGCCGCGGACGAGCGCTTCATGCGCCTGGCGCTGGAGCTGGGCGAGCGCGCGGCGCGCGAGGACGACGAGATCCCCGTCGGCGCGGTGCTGGTGTCGGCGCAAGGCGAGGTGCTGGGCCAGGGCTGGAACCGCAACATCGGCGACCACGACCCCAGCGCCCACGCCGAGATCCTGGCCCTGCGCGAGGCCGGACGCCGGCTCGGCAACTACCGCCTGCTCGGCTGCACGCTGTACGTGACCCTGGAACCGTGCGCGATGTGCGCCATGGCGCTGGTGCACGCGCGCATCGCGCGGCTGGTGTACGGCGCGGCCGATCCCAAGACCGGCGCCTGCGGCAGCGTATTCGACCTGTTGGGCGACCCGCGCCACAACCACCGGGTCGAGGTGACGGGTGGCGTGCTGGGCGAGGAAGCCGGGCGCCGGCTCAGCAATTACTTCCGCGCCAAGCGCGGCAAGCCGCCGCTCTAGCCGGCGCTGTCGCCGTCGCGTCCGTGCTTCTTCGCCGCATCGCCGGCGATGAAGGCGGCGAGGGCGGGGCGGTTGGCGAAACGGTGGCCGTCGTCCATCTCGTCGTTCACCGCCTTCACCGCCATCGAGGCCTCGCTGGCCAGCAGCAGGCTCGATCCGAACATGGCCAGCACCCCGAGCGCGGCCATGATCGTGGGCAGCGGACCGAAGACGTGGTCGAAGAACGCATCGCCGGCCACCAGCAGGCTGGTGGCGACGAAGCAGCTGATCGCCACGTACAGCAGCTGGCTGGCGTGCAGGATGATCACGCTGCGCCGGCGCTGGACCACGATCCGCTGCTCGAGCAGGGCGCGGGTCTCGGGATCGGAGCAGGCGGCGAGGTCCCGGAGCAGCACGCGGGCGCGATCGATGATCCGCGCCAGGCGCGCGTTGGCCGAGGTCAGCAGCGCGGCGGTCGCGGTCAGGAAGAACGCGGGCGCGAGCATCGCGGTCAGGATCGCGTAGTGGGCCAGGGAGGCGTTCGACGGCATCAGGGTCGGGGCAGGCGGGGGCGCGGGTTATCATGCCGTGTCCCGGCAGCGACCGCGAGCGCATGGCAGCGAACGACCTTCCCGGCGGCCACGGCCGCCTCGTCTGGATCGACCTGGAAATGACCGGGCTCGACACCGACCGCGACTCGATCCTCGAGATCGCCACCGTGGTCACCGACTCCGAACTCAACGTGCTCGCCGAAGGGCCGAGCCTGGCCATCGCCCATCCACTGTCGGCGCTGGAGTCGATGGACGAGTGGAACCGCAACCAGCACGGCAAGTCCGGCCTGTGGCGGCGGGTGCTGGAGGAGGGCGTGTCGATGGCCGAGGCCGAGGCCCGGACCATCGCCTTCCTGCGCGAGTGGGTCGAGGCTGGGCAGTCGCCCATGTGCGGCAACTCGATCTGCCAGGACCGTCGCTTCCTGCACCGGCAGATGCCGCAGCTCGAGCGCTATTTCCACTACCGCAACCTGGACGTGAGCACGCTCAAGGAACTGGCCCGGCGCTGGGCGCCGCAGGTGCTGGCCGGCGTGCGCAAGGCCTCCGCGCACACCGCGCTGAGCGACGTGCACGACTCGATCGGGGAACTGCGCCACTACCGCCGGCACATGGCGGCGCTGGCGCTGCAGGGCTGACCCGCCACGTTCGTCCATCGCCGGGCGGGCCGGACGGTCGGCCCGCCGCCCGATGCGGCGACGATCGCGCGGGCGTGCGCGTCGTCGCGGTGGTCGAGGACCAGGATCGACCTGGTCCACGCGGCCCTAGAACGTCGCCTGCCACTGCAGCTGCGCGCCCCACGCGCGGCTGCCGTCGCCGGCCTGGCCGGCCATGCCCAGGGCAAGACGGCTGCGCGGGCCGGTGGCCAGCCCCAGGTCCAGGGCGTAGACCAGGCTGTTGCGGGCCATGGCCGGGGCGTACACCGTGAACGCATCGCCGGCATCGAACGCGACCGTGGCCCATGGCGTGAGGTCGCCCCAGGCGTGGCGCCAGCCCAGGCGGGCCTGCAGCCGGCTTCCATCGCCAAGCCGGCGGTCGGCCAGCACCCCCAGCGTGGCGCTGCCCAGGTCGTGGCGTCCCCCGGCCACCGACAGCGCGGCGCTGCCGCCGGACTCCCGGGCCGGGTCGCTGTCGAGGCGGACCTGGCGGATGCCCAGCCAGGGGGCCACGCCGCGGGCAGGCTCGGCCAGACTGGCTTCCAGGAACAGCACATCGGCCTCGGCGTCGGACGACGACGCCAGCGTTTCGTCGATCTCGGCGAGCGCCACCCGGCGGTCCAGTTCCAGCGTGTACCTGCCGCGGGCAACGCCGCCGGCGAGCTGCACCGGCCCGAGCGTCGCGGCCGCGTGGAGCGCCAGGTGGCGGCTGTCGATGCGGTTCCGGGAGCTCCGGTCGCTGACCTGCTGGTTGGTGCGGCGCTTGCCGGCGGCCAGGCCGATCCGGCCCGGGCCGACCTCGACGTCCGCGCCCACCGCCAGTCCGTGGGCGTTGCCCTGCCAGCGGGCCCCGTTGCCGTCGCTGCCGGTTCGGGCCTGGCCACCGCCGGCATCCAGCCAGAGCGTGGTGGCCGGGGTCAGTTCGCCCGTCGCGGCCGCGCCCGCGTGGCGCCGCGTGACCGCGTCCGCCAGCCAGCCGGCATCGTCCAGCAGGAGCGCGCGGGCCGAGGCATGCGCTTCGCCCGAGAGCGCGTCGAAGCCGGCGCGGATCAGCGCGGCGTCGTCGGGCATCTGCGCGATCGCGTCATGGACCGCATGGCCGGCCTCGACCCCGATGCTCTCGATGCCGGCCGCGGTGGCCTTCTGGTTGCGGGTCGACGCCACCGAGGCGAAGTCGCGGTCGTTGCGCACGAGCGTCAGGTCCACCGTGCCGGCCTGGTGGTCGTAGGCCAGTTCCGGGGCCAGGAAGGCGAAGTCGGAGCTGACGGTGTCGAAGGTGCCCTGCAGCGATCCCGCCGAGAGGATGCGATAGGTCGAGCGGAGGCGGTACCCGCCATTGGCTCCGATGTGGACCACGCTGCCGCCCTGGAGCGAGGCGGTTCCGGTCACCTCGACCAGGTCGCTGCCGGTGCCCGCCGGATCGACCTCGACCTCGTAGCGCGCACCGGCCTGGAAGACCAGGTCGCCATCGATCCGCAGGGTACCGATCGAATTGCCCGGGGCGAGGGTGGCGCCCGCCTGCACCGTAGTGTCGCCGACCGTGCCGGCGCCGCCGAGCGTGGCGCCGTCCTGCACCGTGACGCGGCCGCCGAGCAGGCCGTCGACCCGCAGCGTGCCGGCGGACACCGTGGTGGTGCCGGTGAAGCCGGCGCTGTTGCCGGTCAGGCCCAGGCCGCCTTCGCCTTCCTTGACGATGTCGCCTGCACCGGAGAGGGCAGCGGCGAGCGACGCCGTCGTGTGCTGGTCGAAGCGCAGGGAAGCGCCGTCGTCCACCCGGATGTCGCCATCGCCGAAGCCGGCGGCATGGCCGACCAGTGCCCCGGCCTCGACCCGGGTGCCTCCCCGGTAGCGGTTCGTGCCGGTGAGCACCAGCGTGCCGGCGCCGTCCTTGACCAGGACGCCGTCGCCGCCGATGGATCCGGACAGGGTCAGGGTGGCGTCGCGGGCGGTTGCGATGCGGCCGTCCGACTCCAGCGTCAGCGCGCGGCCACTGTCGAAGCTCTCTGCGGCGTGGAGCGCACCGCCGGCCAACACGATGTCTCCGGATGTCGCGCCCAGCGCGGAGTCGGAAGACACCGACAGCGTGCCGCCCTCGATCCGCGTGCCGCCGGTGTAGGCGTTGTCGCCTTCCAGCACCAGCGTGCCCAGGTCCGTCTTCACCAGGGTGGCGTCGCCGTGCAGGGCAGAGGACAGGAAGGCCGTGAACCCCGCGCCGTCGCTGCCGCCGTTGCCCACCCGGACGACGCTGCGGCCATCGATGCCCTCCAGCCGCAGGGCATCGCCTTCCACGCGGTAGCCATCCGTCGCGAACTGCAGCCCGGCCAGCGGCATGCCGGCGACGGGCGCATCCACCGTGACCACCCCGGCTTCGCCCT
The DNA here is from genome assembly GCF_007859305.1 of Luteimonas wenzhouensis. Lineage (GTDB taxonomy): Bacteria > Pseudomonadota > Gammaproteobacteria > Xanthomonadales > Xanthomonadaceae > Luteimonas > Luteimonas wenzhouensis. The sequence goes on along the minus strand of NZ_VOHE01000017.1, from coordinate 8,033 downwards.
GGAACACGGCGAATGCCGGCACCGGCGACAACGGGCCGTTGACGATGCCGTTGGCATCGGTCCAGTTGCGGCCGCCCGCCTGCCAGCGGCCGCTTCCGCCATCGACCGCGCCATTGTCGTGCCGGGCCGGGTCGCCGCCGTCCCAGAACACCAGCCGTGCGCCGACCGCGGACACCAGGTTGACCTGGCCCGCGACCGCGGTCTGCAGGAGCAGGCGTCCCGGATCGGCGCCGTCCGGCATCTCCCCGAACGCCAGCCCGTTGCCGCCAAGCGTGCCGCCGTAGTCGAACAGCCGGTAGATGCCGGCGCCGAACCCGCCGGCATCGGTGATGTCCAGCGTGCCATCCAGGGACAGGTCGCCGTCGACCCGGAACAGCGCGCTCGCGCCGGACGCGCCGAGGGCCGCCGCCACCCGGCTGCCGGCATCCAGGGCCAGGTCGCCGCCGATCTCCAGGGTCTGGCCCTGTTCGCCCGACAGCGTGCCGCCGGACACCGTCACGTCGCCTCCGACCGTGCCGGCGCCGCCGAGCGTGGCGCCGTCCTCCACCGAGACGCGGCCGCCAAGCATGCCGTCGACCCGCAGCGTGCCGGCGGACACCGTGGTGGTGCCGGTGAAGCCGGAGCTGTCGCCAGCCAGGGTCAGGCCGCCAGCGCCTTGCTTGCGCAACGCCCCGTCGCCGGAGAGGGTGCCGGCGTAGGTGCCGTCGGCCTCCTGGTCGAAGCGGAAGCCGGCGCCGCCCGCGATCGCGAGGTCGCCCGTGAACCGTTGCGCGGACGCGGCCAATGTCCCGGCTTCCACGGTCCAGGCCAGCGTCGAATGCCCGGCCAGTTCCAGCAACCCGGCGCCGCGCTTGACCATGCCGCCGCCGGTGTCGCCGAGTCCGGCGATCGCGCCGGCGAACACGGCGTCGTCCTCCTGCTCGAAGACCACGGTGCCGCCGTTGTGCAGGTCGCCGGCGATCGCGCCGGCGCTGCCGACCAGGGTGCCGGCCAGGACCCGGGTGCCGCCGGTGTAGGCGTTGTCGCCTTCCAGCACCAGGGTGCCGGCGCCGTCCTTGACCAGGGCGCCGTCGCCGGCGATGTCCTGCGCCAGCGTGAAGCGGTGGCCGGCATCGGCGATGTCGAAGCCGCCGCCGCCATCGCCCAGGGTGATGGCGCGCGTGGTGGCGTCGAAAACCCTGCCGGTCACCTGCAGCATGCCGCCGTCGAAATGCAGCGCACCGGCGCCCGCGCCCAGGGCCGCATCGGAGGCCACCGACAGCGTGCCGCCGAGCAGGTGGGTGCCGCCGGTGTAGGCGTTGTCGCCTTCCAGCACCAGCGTGCCGCCACCGGCCTTGCGCAGCACGCTGCCGGCGCCGTCCTCGATGCGCGAGGCCACCGTGGCCGTCACCCCGGCATCGACGTTGAAGCTGCCGCCCGCGGTCGCCGCCATGCGCAGGGCGTCGCCCTCGATCCGGTATCCGTCGGTGGAGAACTGCAGGGTGTCGAACCGTTGCGTGTCCTGCACGGTCACCGTGCCCGCGGTGCCGGCGAACACGCCCACCGAACCGCCCCAGCCGGCATTGGCAGTGCCGTCGGCGTCGGTCCAGTTGGTTCCGAAGCCCTGCCAGAGGCCGTCACCGCCATCCACGGTGCCGTTGCCGGCGGTGTCGCCGCCATCCCAGAACTGCATCGTCTGGCCGGCGCCCAGGACCACCAGGTTGACCTGTCCGGCCACGTCGTAGCGCAGGTCGGGGTTGCCGGACGCGGCCTGGAAGCCCGCGGTGCCGGTCACCGTGCCTCCGGCGAACGTGCCGGTCAGGGCGCCGCCGTAATGGAACAGGCGGTAATGGCCGGCCGCGGCTACCCGGGCGTCGAGCTGGCCATCCAGCGACAGATCGCCGGCCACCTCCACCAGGTCGTTGCCGCGGGCCCCCGTTCCACCGGCCACGCCGGGGCTGTTGAGCTCGAACACGGCGCGCGAACCGGCTTCCAGCGCCAGGTCGCCATCCACCTGCAGCGTGCCCGGGCTGTTGCCCGCCGAGAGCGTGCCACCGGCCCGCACGCGGGTGTCGGCGACCGTGCCGCTGCCGCCGAGCGTACCGCCGTCCTGCACCGTGATGTGGCCGCCAAGCGCGCCATCGACCAGCAACGTGCCGCCCGCCACCGTGGTGGCGCCGGCAAAGCCCGAGCTGTCGCCGGCCAGGGTGGTGGTACCGGCGAGGTGGTGCAGGGCGTGCGTGCCGGTATCGGTGCTCAGGAGTACGGCGCCGAAGGCAATGTCGTCCGTGTGGTTGAACACCAGCGTCGCCTCGCCGGCACCGAACTCCACCCGTTCGCTGTCGAGGATGCCGGCGGCCTCGGCAGTCTCTCCGAAGGCAGCGCCGATGTTGAGCGTGCCGCGGGAGCCTGCATGGCCGGCCAGCCGGATCATGTTCCGTTCGGCTGCGCCGCCCGTTCCCGTGCCCGTCTGCACGCGACCGCCGCTGGCCAGGGTGAGGCTGCCTTCGCTGCCTTCGTACTGGCCGACCACGACCCCGCCTTCATGGATCCAGGCGCCGCCGTTGCGGATGGTGGCGCTGCCGCGGGAAGACGGAGCGTTGTAGGACGCGATGTGCCCGGTGGCCAGGCTGGTACCGACGCGGGAGGTGACCACCGCGCCGTCGTCGATGAGCAGGGTACCGTTGCCGGCCTCGCCCAGCCGGATCTCGCCTTGCGTGTCCCAGCGGCTGCCAGCGCCGGTGACCACCGCGTCGCCCGTGGCGCCGGACCCGTATCCCAGCCGCACGATGCCGCTCTCCACCCGGCCACCGTGCTCTACCCGCAGGCTGCCGCTGCCGGACTGGCCGTTGCCACCGACATGCAGGAATTCGTTGCTGCGCCAGAGGGAAGCTTCTCCGGTGACGGTGACGAAGCCCTGCGAGTCGTTCCGGTTGCCGACGACGGCGATGCCGTTCTCGAGGCGGGCGCCGTCGCGGATCACCACCCGGGCCTCGCTGCCGGTGTCCCCGATCAGCGCGCTGGCGCCGAACGTGGCGCTGGTGCCTTCGCCGAGCAGTTCCAGCGTGACGCGGGTGCGCACCCGGTTCATGTACAGCCCGCCCGTGGCCTGCAGCGTGGCGCCATCGCGCAGCTGGAGGGTGCCGCCGTCGTCCACCGGCGCCCAGGTTCCCACCGACTCGTAGCGTCCGAGGTACAGGTTGTCCAGGCGGTGCTCGCCACCATCGAGGGCCAGGGTGCCGGCGCCTTCCTTGATCATGTGGCCGGTGCCGGAGACCTGGCTGGACAGGATGGCGTCCGTGGCCTGGTCGAGGCGCAGGAAGGCGCCGGTGCCGATCTCGATCCCGCCGCTGCCGAAGCTGCCGGCATGGCCGACCAGCCTCCCGCCCTCGATGCGCGTGCCGCCCGCGTGGTCGTTGCTGCCGGTGAGCACCAGCGTGCCGGCGCCGTGCTTGACCAGGGCGCCGTCTCCGGTGATGTCCTGCGCCAGCGTGAAGCGGTGGCTGGCATCGGCGATGTCGAAGCCGCCGCCGCCTTCGCCCAGGGTGATCGCGCGCGTGGTGGCGCCGAAATCCCTGCCGGTCACCTGCAGCGTGCCGCCGTCGAAATGCAGCGCACTGGAGGGCGCGCCCAGCGCGGAGTCGGACGACACCGACAGCGTGCCGCCGAGCAGGTGGGTGCCGCCGGTGTAGGTGTTGGTGCCGCTCAGGACGGTGGTGCCGGCATAGTGCTCGATGGCGCCGGTGCCTGTGATATTGGTGGCGAACGTGTAGGCGCCGCTGGTGTCGGTGTGGTTGAACACGATCCGGCCGGCCGCCTCGGCGCTGCCGTTCTGGCGGCCCATCTCGATGGCGGCGACCTCGATCGTGCCGGGCGCCACGGCCTGCTCGCCGGCTGCGGCGCCGATCACCAGGGTGCCCAGACCGGGCGTCGCGTTATATGCCTCGCTTTCTCCCAGCACGAGCGTGCTGTTGCCGGCGTTGAGCGCACCGCCCTCGCGCAGGACCAGCGTGCCGCTGGAATTGCGTCCAACGCGGATGAGGCCGCCTGCGACATTCCAGGCCGAGCCGCTGCCGGTGACGGTGAGCGTGGCCGGATCGAGGTTCCAGCCGATATTGTGATAGCCGGCGGTGCCGGTCTGCAGGGTGCCGCCATTGCGGATCGTCAATTGCCCGCCTCCAAGATGGAGGCCAGCGCTTTCGGCACGTGCGCCGTCGATGGCGACGTCGTCATCAGGACGATCGATACTTACGTGGTCATCGGACGTGGGAACACGACTGTGGCCGCTTTCGTGACAATACCAATTGTCCGGGTTGAACCAGTCACCATCCTGCGCGTCCCCGTGCCAATCGCAAGAGTCCGCCCGCACGGTCGACGCCGCCATCATCAGGCCCAGCGCCAGCAGCGACAGCGGCGCGATGCCGACCGCGCTTCTGCGGCCGATGCGGCCGGCCTGCGCTGCTGTACCTGCACGCGCGCGGGCGGTTTCCGGGGCCACCTGGATCAGGCCCAGAGCGCGGTTGAAGACGAGACGATAGATGCGGTTCATGGCAAGTCCTGCAAACGGGGATCGGGATCGGGGCGCATGTCCCCGTGACCTCTGACTCAATGCGCAGGACGGCGCCGAAACCCGCCATCCGGGGCCGGGCACCTTGCCTATACTTGGCCGCGATTGCACAGGGGGAGGACGAACCTGGGTGGTGGACGGACGGACGCGTTACCGGCGGGCCGTCGCCATCGTGGAGGCGACGGACGGGCTGGACGAGGCCGCGCGCGAGGCCCTGGTCGCGCGCGAGTGCGCCGGTGACGACGCGCTGCGCGCCGAGGTCGAGTGGCTGTTGCGGGCCACGCAGGAGGAGGATCCGGCGCCCCCGCCGCCGCAGGACCTGAGCGGCGCCGTCATCGAGGCCGCCGCCGGCAGCGACTACCGGCTGCTGCACCTGCTGGGCCGTGGCGGCATGGGCGCGGTGTACCTGGCCGAGCGCCGTTTCGCCGGTGGCAACCAGCAGGTGGCCCTGAAGCTGCTCCACCCGGGCGCCTGGCCGGAGGCGGACGCGGCGCGCCGGCTGGCGTCCGAGGCCCGCATCCTGGCGCGGCTGTCGCACCGGCACATCGCCCGCCTGCTGGATGCCGGCCGGCTGCAGGACGGACGCCCGTTCCTTGCGATGGAATACGTGGAGGGCGAGCGCATCGACCGCTGGTGCGATGCCCGTGCGTTGCCGCTGGCGGAGCGGTTGCGCCTGTTCCTGAAGGTATGCGACGCGGTGGAGTACGCACACCGGCACCTGGTGATCCACCGCGACCTGAAGCCTTCCAACATCCTGGTCGATGCCGGCGGCGAGCCGAGGCTCCTGGATTTCGGCATCGCCCGCCTGCTGGACGGCGCTGCCGATGCGCCCACCGGCACCGCGCACCACGCCCTGACCCTGTCCTACGCCAGTCCCGAGCAGATCCGCAACGAGCCGCTGAGCACGGCCAGCGACGTCTGGCAGCTGGGCGTGGTGCTGTACGAGCTGGTCAGCGGCGTCCGGCCGTTCCCCGCCTCGGCCGCGCCGCTGGCGATGGGCCACGCGATCCTGTCGGGCGAGCCTGCGCCGCCGGGTCGCGCCCCCGGTCGGAAGAGGGCGGTGCCGGAGGACGTGGACGCGATCGTGATGAAGGCGATGCGCACCGCGCCGGGCGACCGTTATGCGTCCGTGGCGGAACTGGCGGCGGACCTGCGCAGGTTCCTCGCCTCGCGCCCGGTGCATGCGCGGCGCGGGCGCTGGTGGTACCGGCTGCGGCGCTTTGTGGGCCGGCACAGGGCCGGCGTGGCCGTGGGCGTGGCGTTCGTGGCGCTGCTGGCGGGATTCGCCGCCGCACGCGAGGAACAGCTGCGGGCCGCGCAGCGCGAACGCGACCGGGCCCAGGCCATGGTGGAGTTCATGCAGGGGCTGTTCGAAGACGCCGACCCCAGCCGTACCCGCGGCAACCGGATCACGGTGGCCGAAGCGCTGGACCTGGGGGTGGAGCGGCTGCGTTCGGGCCCGGCGCTGGCGCCGGCGACCCACGCCGCGCTGCTGCTGTCCATCGGCCGCGGGTACACGGCGCTGGACATGGGGCACCGGGCGATCCCGCTGCTGCGCGAGGCCGACGCGCTGCTGGCGCAGGCGGGCGCGCCGATGCTCGAACGCGGCAGGGCCAAGGCGGCCTTGCGGCGCGCGTATTCGATGGCGTTGGACACCGCGTCGGCGATCGATGCCGGCCGCGAAGCGATCGAACTGCTGCGACGGGCCGGGGCCGCCGACACGGAGATCCTCCGCGTGCGGATCAATCTCCTCTACGACCACCTGACGGTCGGCGACACGCCGCTGCCCGCGCTGCGCGATGAACTGGTGGGCATCGTGGCCGGGCTGGAGACCGCGCCGGGCAGCGACCGCGAGCTGCTGATCCAGGCCCTGGCGGTGCTGTCGATGGTCGAGGTGGCCGCCGGCGAGGACGCGGTTGCCGCGCGCCACGCCGGGCGCGCGCTGGCGATCGCGAAGGACATGTACGGCCCCGAGGATCCGGCGCTGATCTATTACCGCTTCACCGACAGCCTGGCGCGGATCCGCAGCGACCCCGCGGGCGCGGTCAGGGCGTATCGCGAACAGATCGCGGACTACGAGCGCATGAACGACCGGCCCACGCCCGGGCTGGGGGCCCTGTACACCTATGCGGGCAGGGCGCTGGCGCAGATGGGGCAGGGCGAGGAGGCGCTGGCGATGCTCGTGCGCGGCGAGGAGATCGCCAGGGGGTTCGCGGACGTTGCGCCGGACTTCCATCTCAACGTGCTGTCGCTGCTGGCCGCGCAATACCAGCGGCTGGGCCGTGCGGAGGAGGCGGAGCGGTTGCTGCAGCCGTGGCTTGAGAGGATGGAGGCGCGCGCCGGGACCGGTGCGGCCTGGGCAGTGAACGGGCGCATCCGGGCGCTCAACGTGCTCGGCGACATCGCCCTGGCGCGGGGGGCGGACGCGGAAGCGGCCGACCGTTTCCGCGCGGCGCTGGACACGGCGGCGCGGCATGCGGACGTCGCGGCGTCCGGCCTGCGCCGGGCCAGCGCCGACGGCTTGTGCCGGACCGGCAGTGCGGCGGGAGGCACGCAGTGCGGATGACTGCCAGGGCAGCCAGGGCCGTGGCCCGACAGGAACCGGGCGCCAGTGATGCGGTGGACGTGACCGGCCTGCTCCCGGCGGTGCACGCCGGGGATCCGGAGGCGCTGGCGCGGGTCATGTCCGCCATGTACGACGCGCTGCATCGGCTGGCCCGGGAGCAGCTGGCCGCCGAGTACGGCGAGCGCACGCTGGGGCCGACGGAGCTGGTGAACGAAGGCTTCCTGCGGCTGTTCGGCGCCGGCCGGCTCCCCGAGCTGGCGGATCGCCGCCACCTGCTGGGCGTGGCGGTCCGGGCGATGCGCCAGGTGCTGGTGGACGCGGCGCGCCGCCGCAATGCCGGCAAGCGCGTGCCCGCCGAGCTGTGCGTGCCGCTGGACGAGGCTGCCGTGGCGGAGGAATCCTCTGCCGCGCCGGGCACGGTATCGGCGGCGCTGGCGGAACTGGAGGCGATCGCGCCGCGGCAGGCGCAGGTGGTGGTGCTGCGCGTGTTCGCCGGCCTGGGCGAACGGGCGAGCGCCGCGCTGCTCGGGGTCTCCGAGCGCACCGTGCAGCGGGACTGGCGCATGGCGCGGGCGTGGCTGCGACGGGAGCTGGAGGGCTGACCGCCCCCCGGGTGTCCCCTGTAGGAGCGGCTTCAGCCGCGACCCGTTGTCATGGCATGCATCGTGGGCGCCGGTCGCGGCTGAAGCCGCTCCTACGGGGCATTTGGATGCTGGTTGGGGCCGCATGGCGCCGGTCGCGGCTGAAGCCGATCCTACGGGGATCCTGGATGCTGGCCGGGGTCGCGCGGGCCTGGTCGCGGCTGAAGCCGCTCCTTGTACGTTACTGGTGTCCGGCATTTGGCCGGACAGGATCGGTTTCCGGGGAAGCCGTTTGCTCCTTGGGGCAGCATTGACTGACCCCGTTTGTAGAGCGGCTCCC
>NZ_VOHE01000016.1 GCF_007859305.1 Luteimonas wenzhouensis | reverse complement strand
CTGCGCAGCGGCCTGGAGCCGCTGCGCGTGTTCGTGCGGCGGCTCGAGCCCTACCTGTCGGGGATCCTGGCCCACTGCCGCTGGCCGCTGGGAACCAATCTGGTCGAAGGCATCAACAACAAGATCAGGGTCATCAAGCGGGTGGCCTACGGCTACCGGGACGACGCCTACTTCTTCCTGAAGATCCGGGCGGCCTTCCCCGGACTTGGGTGAAGAACCAGACTTTTTCGGGGCATGACGCCGTCGCTGCGGCATGGCCCGTCCGTCTTCCACGAGCTGGTGCCTGCCGATGAGCGATCCTGCGCTGTATCCGTGCTTCCTCGGTCCGTACGGCGAGAACGACGGCCTGCTGGAAAAGCTGGCGGTCGAGTTCCTGCGCGACCACGTGTACTGGCGGCGGAACTTCCACCCCGAGGATCCACCAGCGATCCCGACCCACGCGGCGCAGCATCCGGAGTTCCTGGCCTTCGAGGCGCGGCTGCGGCGGGAGCTGCACAGCCTGTCGGCGGCGCTCAAGCGCTCCGTGCCGTTCCACAGCCCGCGCTACCTCGGGCACATGGTGTCCGACCTGGCGCTGCCCGGGCTGGCGGCGCAGCTGCTGACCCTGCCGTACAACCCGAACAACGTCAGCGAGGACGCCGCGCCCGTCACCATTGACCTGGAGATCCGCGCCGGGCTGCAACTGGCGCGGATGCTGGGCTATTGCGACGATCCGGCCCTGCCGGAATGCGCCTTCGGCCACCTGACTTCCGGGGGCACCGTGGCCAACTACCAGGCCCTGCGGCTGGCGCTGGCGCTGAAGGCGTTTCCGGTCGCCCTGCGCGCCGCGGCACCCCCGGAGCTGGCGCTGCCGGAGGACGACTGGGCGGCATTCAACCTGGCACCGCAGGCGGGGATCGAGCTGCTGCAGCGCTGGCAGCGGTGGCTGGAGGGTCTTGCTCCAATCGCGCGCCGCGGCTGGCTGCGGCGGGTGGAGGGCGAGCGGATCGAACAGTTGGGGATGGTCGAGTTCTTCGCCCGCCATCCGCAGCTGTCGCCGCCGGTGGTGCTGGCGCCGGTGACGGCGCATTACTCGTGGAGCAAGGGCATGAAGCTGCTCGGGCTGGGCCGCGAGCAGCTGTTGCAGGTGCCCGAGTGCGGGATGCGCCTGGACCCTGCGGCGCTCGCCGACATGCTGGCCCGGCTGCAGGCGCAACGCCGGCCGGTGCTTATGGCGGTGGCGGTGCTGGGCACCACCGAGTTCGGCACGGTGGATCCGGTGCACGAGGTGGTGGCCTGCCGCGACCGTTGCGCCGAGGCCGGATTCGGCTTCTCGGTGCACGTGGATGCCGCCTGGGGCGGTTATCTGGCCACGCTGTTCCGTGAGCCCGACGGGAGCCTGCGCCCGCTCGAGGACATGCGCCGGGAATTCGCCCATTTCCCCAGCGCGGACACCCATGCCGCAGTCGCCGCGCTGGGACGCAGCGATTCGGTCACCGTGGACCCGCACAAGCTCGGCTACCTGCCCTACGGCGCCGGGGCCTTCGTGTGCCGCGACCAGCGCGCGATGCCGCTGCTGGTGGAAGAGGCCGATTACGTCTTCTCCGGCGAGGACGACGGCGACTATTTCGCCCGTTACCGCAAGCTCGGCCGCTTCATCCTGGAAGGCTCCAAGGCTGGCGCCGCGGCGGCTGCGGTGTACGTGACGCACAAGGTGCTGCCGCTCGACCATGCCCATTTCGGCCGCATCACCGGCGTCACCATCCATTCGACCGAGGCCTTCATACGCCGCGCGGAGGAGTTCGCCGGAAGGATGGCCGGCGAGCTGCGCGTGTGCGTCCCGTTCGCCCCCGACAGCAACCTGGTGTGCTTGGCGCTCAATCCGGAAGGCAACCGCGACGTGGCGACGATGAACGCGTTCATGCGCCGCCTGCACGATGCGCTGCGCTGCGATCCGGACAAGGCGGTGCAGGCCCGCGAGTTCTACGGTTCGATGACCACCCTGCGTGCGGAGGCGCTGGGCGAGGCGGACATGGCCCGGGTGCTCGAGGCACTCGGCCTCGATCCGGCCACCCTGCTCCCGGACCATGAGGGCGCGGACCGGCTGGTGATCCTGCGGCATACGCTGATGAATCCGTTCCTGGAGGACAGCGAGAACGGGATCAGCTACATCGCGCGCTATTTCGACTTCCTCGCCGGATGGGTGCGGGCCGCCCTGCCCGCCACGCGCAGCGTGTCCGCGGCAGCGGCGGCGTGACGCACGGCGGCATGGCGTTCCACGACCTGCGCGGGTTCCTGCAGCGGCTGCAGGCCCAGGGCCGCCTGCGGCGCGTGGCCGAGCCGGTGGATCCCGACCTGGAGAGCACCGCGCTGTGCCGGCACGTGCTGCAGCGGCAGGGCCCTGCCCTGCTGTTCGAGCGGCCGAAGGGCTCGGCGCAGGCGCTGCTCGGCAACCTGTTCGGGCACCGCACGCGGATCGAGGCGGCGCTGGCCGGGCGGCCGCTGGGCTCGTTGCGGGAACTGGGCGAACTGCTGGCCGCGATCAAGGAGCCGCGCTGGCCGTCGAGCCTGCGCGGGGCGCTGGCGACCTGGCCGGAGCTGGCGCAGCTCGCGCACGTGGCGCCGCGCCGGGTCGAGGATGCCGCGTTCCTGGACGAGATGCTGGCCGGCGACGAGGTGGATCTCGGCCGCCTGCCGATCCAGCGCTGCTGGCCCGGCGACGTGGACCGGCTGATCACCTTCGGCCTGGTGGTCACGCGCGGCCCGCGCCAGCCGCGGCAGAACGTGGCGATCTACCGCCAGCAGCCGATCGGCCGCAACCGCGTGATCATGCGCTGGCTGCCGCACCGCGGCGGCGCGCTCGATTTCGCCGACTGGCAGGCGGCGCACCCGGGCGAACCGTTCCCGGTGCTGGTGGCGATCGGCGCCGATCCGGCGACGATGCTGGCCGCGGTCGCGCCGGTGCCGGACACGCTGTCCGAATACGAGTTCGCCGGCCTGCTGCGCGGCGACCGTACCCGGGTGTGGCACAGCACGCTGACCGGGCTGGATGCACCGGCCGGCGCGGAGATCCTGCTCGAGGGCTTCATCCACCCCGGAGACACGGCCCTGGAAGGGCCGTTCGGCGATCACACCGGCTACTACAACGCGCAGGGCGCGTTCCCGGTGTTCACCATCGAGCGGATGTCGCTGCGCCACGGCGCGATCTACCACGGCAGCTACATGGGCCGCGCGCCGCACGATGAGCCTTCGGTGCTGGCGCTGGCGCTGAACGAGCTGTTCGTGCCGATCCTGCGCAAGGTGTTCCCGGAGATCGTGGATTTCCACCTGCCGCCGGAGGCTTGTTCATACCGGGTCGCGGTGGTGAGCATCCGCAAGCAGTATCCGGGCCATGCGCGGCGGATCATGATGGGCCTGCGGTCCTACCTGCGCCAGTTCACCTACACCAAGTTCGTGATCGTGACCGACGAGGACATTGATGTGCGCGACTGGGCGCAGGTGATCTGGGCCGTGTCCACGCGCGTGGATCCGGTGCGCGACACGCTGCTGGTGGACCGCACGCCGATCGATTACCTCGATTTCTCCAGCCCGGTGCCCAGCCTCGGGTCGAAGATGGGATTGGACGCCACCCGCAAGCTGCCCGGGGAGACCACGCGGGCGTGGAGCGAGCCGATCGTGCCGGATGCGGAGGTGGCGCGGCGGATGGAGGCGCTGTGGGAGCGCCTGGCGGCGGAGGCGGCGCCGGCGCTTTCCTGACGCGGATCAAGCGCGGGCGCGGGCGGTCGCGTAAGAATGTGCGGGTTTCCCGCCCCGGCGTGGGCGACGGTACCGGCAACGAGGATGGCATGCGGATCACGAACTTCAGCGACCTGTTGACCGCCGCGCGTGGGCAACCCGAGCCGCAGCGGCTGCTGCTGGTGTTCGCCGCTGCCGAGCTGCCGCACGATGCCACGCCCGCCGAGCGCGCGGCGTTCGAGCGCGGCGAGGGCGGCGCATTGGCGCCGGTGCTGTGCGTGGACAAGCGGCCGGAGGAAATCGAGAGCTTCGACGCGCTGTGCGAGGAGTCGCGCCGGACCGGGATCGGCTGGGACATCCTGTTCGTGGGCGCGTTGTCCGGCCGCGGCGGCCATGCGCCCAACGCCGACGAGGCGGTGCAGCCGCTGCGGATGATGGTCGAGGCGATCAAGGCCGGGCGGGTCGCGCAGTTCCTGGCGGTGGACCGCGACGGCGACCTGGTGCGGTTGGAGCGGGGATGAGCCCTCTGCCCCGGCGCATGCTGCGCCGCCTGCTCCCTGCCCTCGCCTCGTTGCTGCTGGCGCTGCCGGCGGCGGCCGAGCCGCTGCGCATCGCCGCCGCGGCCGACCTTAAGCCGGCGATGGACGCGATCGTGGCGCGGTTCTGCGCGACGCGGCCGCGCTGCACGGTCGAGCCGATCTACGGTTCCTCCGGCAAGTTCCATGCGCAGATCGTCGCCGGTGCGCCGTACCACCTGTACTTCTCCGCCGACATCGCCTATCCGCGCGACCTGGCCGCGCACGGGCTGGCCGCATCCCCGGTGCGGCCGTACGCGGTCGGGCGGCTGGTGCTGTGGAGCGCACGCCACGACGTGCGCCGGCTGCGGCTCGAGGATCTCGCCGACCCGCGTTTCCGGCGCATCGCCATCGCCAACCCGCGCCATGCGCCCTACGGCCGCCGTGCCGAGGAAGCGTTGCGCGCGGCCGGCATCTGGGAGCGGGTGCAACCGCGGCTGGTGTACGGCGAGAACATCGCGCAGACCGCGCAGTTCGTGCGCAGCGGCAATGCCGACGTGGGACTGGTCGCGCTGTCGCTGGCGCTGACCCCGGAACTGTCGCGGCATGGCAATCACGCGCCGGTGCCAGAGCGGCTGCACGCGCCGCTCGAGCAGGGTTTCATCGTCACCCGTCGCGGCGCGGCGCATCCGCTGGCACGGGAGTTTGCCGGGTTCGTGCAGGGCCCGCAGGCGCTGCTGCGCCGGCATGGCTTCGCCCTGCCCCGCCCGGCCGCTGCCCGCTGAGGCGCCGGTGACGACGGCAGCACATCAGGGCTGCCGTCGTACCGCCGCGGACACGGAGCGGGTTCCGCTCAGATCTTGAAATCGTCGAACGATATCGCCTCTTCGGATACGCCGAGCGCCTTCAGCATCTGCCGCGTCGCCGACAGCATGGCGGGCGGGCCGCAGAGATAGAACTCGCAGGAATGGAGCGCGGGGTGGGAGCGCAACAGGTGCTCGTGCACGGCTTCATGCACGAGTCCCGGGACCTGTCCCGTTCCATGTCCTGCATCCTCCGACAGGACGAGGTGCCAGCTGAAATTGGGGTGCTGGCGCGCGAGTTCCGCCATTTCGTCGGAATACGGGGTTTCGCGCAGGGATCGAGCTCCGTACCAGAAATGGATCCGCTCCGCGGCGCCATTGCCGAGCCGCGAAAGGATCATCGCCCGCAGCGGCGCCATCCCTGCCCCGCCGCCGATGAAGACCTTTTCCCGTTCGCCGGGCTTCAGGGAGAAATCCCCGAACGGGCCGCTGAAACGGACCACGTCCCCCGGCTTGAGCGAATAGAGATACGACGATCCCTTCCCGGCGGGATGCTTCCTGTCCTGCCGGCCGGGACTGAACCGCACGAGCAGCGTGATTCCACCTCCCGCCCTGTCGACGGGCATCGCGAGCGAATAGGCACGTCGCACCGGCGCTTTGTTCGTCAGGTGCTCCGGCAGGTCGAGTGCGGCCCAGTCTTCCCGGTGGTGATCGGGATGGTGCAGATCCTCCGGACGCAGCGAGTACTCCGGAACGTGGACCTGGATGTAGGCTCCGGGACTGAATTCTCGGCCTGCCGGCTTCTCGGGAGCGAGGACGATCTCGCGAAGGAACGGCGTGACCGCATGGATCCGCTCCACCCTGGCAGAGCGTTCCGTCCACAAGGCGGCGCCGCCCGCCACCTCGATCTGGAGGTCGTGGCTGACGGCCAGGTTGCAGGCCAGCCGATGCCCCGCCCGCAGCCGTCCTTCCGGGATGTGCTCGCGGTCGGCGCTGGTCGCCGCCGGCGCCACGCCGCGGACGCGCACTTCGCAGAGGCCGCAGCTCTGCCCGCCACCGCAATTGGACGGGAGTTGCAGGCCGTGGCGTTCAAGCGCCACGTACACGCTGTCGCCGGCGGGACAGGTCACGGTGCGCAGCCTGGTTCCTCCCTGATCGAATACACCGACTTCACGGGGACGGCGCCAGCGGGCGGGCACGAATTCGGAAAGGCGGAGGCTGGTGACCAGCAGCCAGAGTCCGGACAATGCGATCCAGACGCCGCCCGAGGCCATCATCACGACCAGGGGATTGTTGAAATTCTCCCTGCCGGTGTAGTCCATGATGTGGAGCATCCAGGCGATGTCGAACAGCCGCCAGCTGTCGTTGCGGCGCTCCAGAATGCGGCCGTCCGACGCGGACACGTACAGGGTGGTGTTCTCCGTGTCGGTGAACGGCACTCTCCAGATCGGCCCGTCATGGCCGCGAACCTCGATGCTGGCCTGTTCCAGGAGATCCGGCGTCCCCGGCAAGCCGTCGCCGACGTAATCCGCGACGGCGATGGACACGGCGGTCGCGGCGTCGATCCGTACCTGCTGGCCGGTTGCGGCGTCCACAAGCCACGGCGCGGACTTTCCGGTCAGTCGGTACACGGGACGGTCCAGCAGCCATGCCGTCTCGATCCGGACCACGGGCTGGCCGGCGCTCGCAATGACCTGCGATGGCGTGAGGACCCCCGGCGGCCACGGTTTCGGATCATGGGCGTGTTCCGCCCTGTGATGCGCCCCCTCGACCACGTCGTGGTCGAGCAGGTTCATGACCAGGCCGCTTGCCATCCAGATGACGAATTGCAGCGCGATCAGCAGCCCGACCCATTTGTGAAGCCTGCGGATCCATGGGGTCATGCCGGCTTCCTCCTGCTGAAGCTGTACAGGAGCAGCCACAGGCCGCTCATCGCGAACAGGGTGCCGATCGAGGCGGCGATGCGAAGCAGCATGTTGTTGACGTCGCTGCGCTCGTCGTAGTCCATGATGTGCAGCATCCAGAGGAAATCGAACCACCGCCACAGGTCGTGGCGCCTGGCGAGAAGATCACCGGTGTGCGGGGAGAGATACAGCGTGGTTTCGCTGTCGTCGGCGAATTCGATGCGCCACATCGGCACAGGCCGGGTGGCGACTTCCTGGGGCGCTTCCGTGATGAGCTCGGCGCTGGCGATCCCGGCCTCGCCCTGATACATGCTCGACGCGATCCTGCGGGCCATGGCCTCGCCGATCGGGCTCAGTTGTTCGCCCGTGGATGCGTCGACCAGCACCGTCCCGCCACGGTCGGTCACTTCGTAGACTTCGCGGCCGAGCAGGCGCTTCAGGCGGAACCCGGCCATGTCCGGGTAGCGTGACATCAGCGCGTCATGGTCGAGGCGGCGGGCGGACGCGGACAAGGTGCCGCTGGAGTCATGCGCGAGGTGGTCGCCATGGATGATGTCGATCGAGATGAAGGTCATGTACAGGCCGCTCGCCATCCACAGGAGGGCCTGCACGCCGATGACGAGGGCGATCCATTTGTGGGCGCGCCGCGCCCAGAATGCCGGTTTCATTCAATACCTGCGTGCTGTGTTCTCGGCGGAGATATCGAAGCCCCCGCCGGCGGCCGCCGGCGGGGGCTGTTCGTTCACCACCTGTAGGTGGCCTTGACGTTCCAGCGACGGCCGAGGAGGTCGTAGGTCATCGTGTCCGTGTTCGCGTCCGTCCAGCTCTGGATGAACGGCGCATCCTTGTCGAACAGGTTGTCGATGCCGAAGGACACCGCGAGCGCATCGTTCATTTCGTACTTCACCTGGACATTGTGGTAGGCAACGCTCGGGGCGTGGTCGCCGATGTCGCCAGGCGAGGCATTGATGTCGTCCGCAGGGCCGATGTACTGGATGCTGTAGGACCCGGACCACTTCTCCCGCGAGAGCGTCAGGGATCCGAACGAACGCCAGTGGGTGTAGCTGCCCCGCCCTCCCGTGATCTTGCCTGCGTAGTTGATCTCGTCGGCCCCGACGAACGGCCGCACGTCGTAGTTCCGCAGGTACGAGACGTCCCAGCTGGCGGTCGCGTCGAAGCCGGCCAGGTCGAACTCGTAGAGGACGCCGAGGTCGATTCCGGAGACGCGTTCGCTGGCGGTGTTCACCGGCTGCGCGGAAAGGAAGTCGATCTCGCCGGTGAGCGGGTTGCGGGTGAAATGCTCGCTGCTGCAGAACGGGTGCGCCAGGCCCGGCGTGTTGTAGCAGACCGCAAGCTTGGTCGAGCCGTCGATGCGCTGGATCGCATCGTCGATCCTGATGCTGAAGTAGTCCGCGGTCAGGGTCAGCCCGGGGGCGAAGGAAGGCGTCCAGACCGCGCCGACGGTCAGCGTTTCCGCGTCTTCCGGTTTGAGGTCCGGGTTGCCGCCGACCGTCGTCAGCACGGTGTTGCCGAGCTGGCGATAGCCGACGGGAACACCGGAGGCCTGGCAGTTCTGGTAGAGCACCGACGTACTCGGCAGGCTGCTCCAGCCGCTGCAGGGATCCGTCGTGGTCAGGTTCCCTTCCGAGACGCCGCCGAAGAGTTCGGGGACATTGGGAATGCGGAACGCGGTGGCGTAGTTCGCCCGGACCTTCAGCGAGGGGACGATCTGCCAGTCGAGGCCGACCTTGTAGTTCGTGTCGGCGCCGAACATGTCGTAATGCGAGTAGCGCCCCGCGACGTTCAGCGTCATGTAATCGGCGAACGCCATCCCCTGCAGCAGGGGTACCGCCAGTTCGACGAACGCTTCCTTGGCAAGGTACTCGCCGGCGATGGGATCCTGCTGATTGGTGTTGGCGATGCCGAGGACGGTGAGCGGATCCGGATCGCGCCACCCGCGTTCTTCACGGATCTCCACCCCCGTGGCGAGTCCCACCCAGCCGGCGGGGAGTTCGAACAGCTCGCCGCTCAGGTTGGCGGAGAAGCTTCTCTGCTCGTTGCCGCCGCTGTCCCGCGAGGTGAACATGATGTAGTCGAGTACCTCTTGGGTGACATCGCCGTACCCCAGGTAGTCCGCGCACGGGATGGCCGCGCCGGGCGCGTTGCTGCAGACGGTGGTATCCAGCGTCTGGTCCACGCGGTCCAGGTTGGCGACGTCGGTCGAGCCGTCGATGCCGGTGTTGCGGCCCCAGTTCAGTGCCATGCTCCAGTCCCAGCTCGTGCCCAGCTGGCCTTCCATTCCGATCACGGTGCGGAACGTGTCCACGTCCTGGTAGAAATGGCGAGGGCCGGCTTCGAGCAGCCGCCTGCGCTGGAGCAGAAGATCCTGCCCGGTGGGGTTGGTGGGGTGGCTTGCCGAGATCCGGATCGGCCGGTACAGGCCGATGGTGCCAGGAGTGGCGAGCTGGTCAGACTGCCGGTTGGTGTACATGAGCTCGGTGAACAGCGTGGTGCTGTCGTTGAGCGAGAGGTTGCCGAATACGCTGAAGCTCAGGCGCTGGATCGGATTGACCGCGTTGAGGTACGGGTTCGAGTTGAAGTTGTGCTTGGCGGGCGAATACGTCTCGTAGAAATCGCCGTCGCCGTTCGGATCCTGGTTGAAGTTGATGCGCCGGCCGTCGGCCAGCACGGCGTGGCCGCCGATGGTCGAAGAGCTGCCGACGCAAACGAGCTTCCCGTTCGACTCCCCGAGGCCGCACGGCGCGCGCGAGGCCATGTTGACCTCCCCGCTGTCGGTGTAGTTGATCGCGCCCATCAGGGATCCGCGCTCGCCGGTGACGCCGAACGAAAGGTCGAACGCGGTTTCCTCGCCGTCGCCCTCGAAGGTCTGACCGTAACGCACAGATGCCTCGGCGCCGTCGAACCCCTTCTTGGTGATGATGTTCACCACGCCGGCCACGGCGTCTGCGCCGTAGATGGCCGACGCGCCGTCCTTGAGGACTTCGACCCGTTCGATCAGCGCGACGGGGATGACGTTGAGATCGACCGAGCTGTTGGCGCCGGTGCCGCCGTTGACCACGCGGCGGCCATTGAGCAGCACGAGGGTGCGGTTGATGCCGAGGCCACGAAGGTTGACCTGCGTCGTGCCGTAGCCGTTGTCGGCCCAGTAGGCGTTGGTCTGGTTGCCGGCGAATCCGGCGGAAGCCGGGAGCCGCTGCAGCAGCGTTTCGACCGAGATCGCACCGGAGCGTTCGATCGCCTCGGCGTCGATGACCGTGACGGGACCGACGCCGGAGATCTGGGCGCGTTTGATGCGGCTGCCGGTGACCGTCACAGCATCCATGGAGCGGATCTCGTCCGACTCCGTTTCCGTGGTGGCGGATTGGGCGATGGATGTACCTGTGGCTCCCGCGTACAGCAGGGAACCGATCGCGATGGCAAGGATCGAGCGGTTGTGGAACATGAAGCCGGACTCCGTAGGCAAGGATGTGGGCGATTCTGTTGTGATGCGCAGGCGTTGCTGCCACGCAGCGAGGCGTGCCGGTACGCAATGACAGGGGGGCGCGCCGCCAGGAATGGCGGCGGCCGGTGAACCTCAATTCACCCGATAGGAGGTCGAAAGACGGGTGAGACGGCGCTTCGTGGCACCTCGACCGGAACGAAGCCGGGCGGTGGCGACGATACCCGTTGCCTGGCTGCAAACAGCAGGGGGTGCTGGATGGCCGCAAGAGGGAAGACACAGACGCAGCCGCAACCGGATCCAGTGCCGAAGCCGGCCCGGCAATCGCAATCCTCGTGCGGGACGCTCCCGGCATCGTCATCCGTGGCAGGTGCGCGCTCGCAATCCTCGCCCAGCGGCGTTCCGCGCTGTCCTGCTGCATCCGACGCCATGCCGGCCCGTTCCGCCGCCATCGCGCTCGACATCCACAGCGACAGGCTGCCGTCGAGACAGAGCGTCACGGCTAGCAGCAGGCGCAGCAGGAGTGCGGGCAGTGACATGCGGGCCTGTGGCCTCGGTCCCTGGGTGAGGTTGTCTATACCGCCAAGTACCACGCCGAAAACGGAAAGTCAACGTCCTTTGGCCATAGTGTGACGGCGTGCGTGACTTTCGGCTGCCGCACCTCCATTGGCTGTATAGACATGACATACTGAAGTCATGGAAGGACTCAAGCCGCGGTACCAGAAACTGAAGGACTACATCCTCGGGCGCATCATCAACGGCGACTGGCCGCCCATGAGCCGCGTCCCGAGCGAGAACGAGCTCGTCGTTGAGTTCGGTGTCTCGCGAATGACGGTCAACCGTGCGCTGCGCGAGTTGACGAGCGCAGGCGTGATCACGCGCATCCAGGGCGTCGGTTCGTTCGTCGCCGGCCCCAAGGCCGAGGCGACGATGTTCCAGGTGCGCAGCATCCGCGAGGAGATCGTGGCGCGTGGGCAGGTCCACTCCGTCCGGGTGCTGATCAGCGAGGAAGTGTCGGCCAGGCCGGAAACCGCACGTCAGTTCGGGCTGGATGCGGGAGCGCGACTGTTCCACTCCCGCCTGCTGCACCTTGCGGACGGCGTCCCCCTGCAACTGGAGGACCGCTTCGTGAACCCGGCGTGCGCGCCGGATTACCTGAAGATCGATTTCGTGCGCGACATCCCGCACGACTACCTGATGCAGGTCGCCCCCCTGCAGCGCACCGAGCACGTCATCGAGGCGGAAACCGCAAGCCGCCGCCTGGCGAGGATGCTCGACATGGATCCCGGGGATCCGGTGCTGGTGCTGCGGCGGCGCACCTGGTCCCGTGGGCAGATCGCCAGCTATGTCCGTCTCAGCCATCCTGCCGGGAGGTACCGGTTCGTCGGTGCGTTCCAGGTGGGCGACACACAATCACCCTGACAAGACACCGATGGGAACTTCTCATATCGCCCGGATCTCCGGTCCGCGCGTGCTGCGGGCTCCGCACGGCACTGCCCTGCATTGCCGAAACTGGCAGGCGGAAGCCGCATTCCGGATGTTGCAGAACAATCTGGATCCCGACGTCGCCGAGCGGCCGGAGGATCTGGTCGTCTATGGCGGCATCGGCCGCGCCGCGCGCAACTGGGAGTGCCTCGACGCGATTCTCGAGGCCTTGCGCCGTCTGGATGACGACGAGACCTTGCTCATCCAGTCGGGCAAGCCGGTCGGCGTCTTCCGCACCCATGCGGACGCGCCGCGCGTGCTGATCGCGAATTCCAACCTCGTGCCGCACTGGGCGACATGGGACCACTTCCACGAGCTCGACCGAAAGGGCCTGGCGATGTACGGCCAGATGACCGCCGGCTCGTGGATCTACATCGGCTCCCAGGGGATCGTGCAGGGCACGTACGAGACCTTCGTGGAGCTCGGGCGACAGCACCATGGCGGCGACTGGTCGGGGAAATGGATCCTGACCGCCGGCCTGGGCGGGATGGGCGGCGCGCAGCCGCTGGCTGCGGTCCTCGCCGGTGCGAGCTGCATCGTGATCGAATGCCAGGAGTCGCGGATCGATTTCCGGCTGCGCACGCGCTATGTCGATCACAAGGCGCGCACGATCGAGGAGGCCTTGGCGATCGTCCGGAGCGCGGACAGGCCGGTTTCGGTCGGGCTGCTCGGCAATGCGGCGGAGCTGATGCCCCGCTTCGCCGAACTGGCACGCCAGGGTGTGGCGGTGCCGGCGGCCGTCACCGACCAGACCTCGGCGCACGACCTGGTCAACGGCTACCTGCCTGCGGGGTGGACGGTCGCCCAATGGGAGGATGCGCGCCGCGGAAACGCCGAGCAGCGCGAGGCGCTGCGCAAGGCCGCGGCATCCTCCTGCGCGACCCACGTCCAGGCAATGCTCGCCTTCCACCGCATGGGCGTGCCGACCATCGATTACGGCAACAACATCCGCCAGGTCGCGCTGGACGAGGGCGTGGCCGATGCGTTCGCCTTCCCCGGCTTCGTGCCGGCCTGCATCCGTCCCCTGTTCTGCCAGGGGAAGGGGCCGTTCCGCTGGGTCGCCCTCTCGGGCGACCCGGAGGACATCTACCGCACCGATGCCAAGGTCAAGGAGCTGTTCCCGGACGACGGACACCTGCACCGGTGGCTCGACCAGGCGCGCGAGCGCATCGCCTTCCAGGGTCTGCCGGCGCGCATCTGCTGGCTGGGGCTCGGACAGCGGCATCGCGCCGCCCTCGCCTTCAACGAGATGGTGCGCACGGGTGAACTGAAGGCGCCGGTGGTCATCGGCCGCGACCACCTAGACTGCGGTTCCGTGGCCAGCCCGAACCGGGAGACGGAGGCGATGCGGGACGGTTCGGATGCGGTGTCGGACTGGCCGCTTCTCAACGCCATGCTGGCCGCTTCCGGCGGCGCCACATGGGTCAGCCTGCATCACGGCGGCGGCGTCGGCATGGGGTTCTCCCAGCATTCCGGCGTCGTGATCGTCTGCGACGGTACGGACGCCGCGGCACGGCGCCTCGAGCGTGTTCTCTGGAACGATCCGGCCACGGGGGTGATGCGGCACGCCGACGCCGGTTACGACATCGCCCTCCAGTGCGCCCGCGCGCACGGCCTGAAGCTGCCTGCCATCACCGGTTGACCCCCGCCATGCTGACGATCACCCCCGGGAAGCTGTCCTGGCCGCAACTGCGCGCAATCGCGGCCTCGTTCGAACCGATCGCGCTGGCGCCGGAATGCGAGGCGAAAGTCCGCGCATCGGCGGCGGCCATCGACGGAATCATCGCCTGCGGCAAGCCCGCCTACGGCATCAACACCGGTTTCGGCAAGCTGACCAAGGTCCGCATTCCGGACGACCAGCTCGAACAGCTGCAGGTCAACCTGGTGCGCTCGCACGCGGTCGGTGTCGGGCCTCTGCTCGATGACGCCACCGTGCGCATGATCCTCGCGCTGAAGATCGCATCCCTCGCACGTGGCCATTCCGGAGTGCGCTGGGAAGTGCTGCAGACCATGGTCGCGATGTACAACGCGCAGATCTGGCCGTGCATCCCGGCACAGGGATCGGTTGGCGCATCCGGCGATCTGGCGCCGCTGGCGCATCTGACGCTGGCCGCGATGGGCGAAGGCAAGGTGCGCGTGAACGGCGAGATCGTGCCGGCCGGCGATGCGCTGCGCAGTGCCGGCATCGCGCCCATCCGCCTTGCCGCGAAGGAAGGGCTGGCCCTGCTCAACGGCACGCAGGCCTCCACCGGCATCGCCCTGATCGCGCTGTTCTCCGCGCAGCGGACGTTTGCGGCGGCTGTCGTCACCGGCGCCCTCGCCGTGGACGCTGCCGGGGGCTCGGACACGCCGTTCGACCCGCGCATCCATGCAGTGCGTGGCCAGCCGGGGCAGATCCGGGTGGCGCGCCTGTACCGTGAGCTTCTGGCCGGCAGCGCGATCCGCGAATCGCACCGCTACGAGGACGTGCGCGTGCAGGATCCCTACAGCTTGCGCTGCCAGCCGCAGGTGATGGGCGCGTGCCATGACCTGCTCTCGCAGGCGGCGGCCACGCTCCTGACCGAGGCCAACGCCGTGTCCGACAACCCGCTGGTGTTCCCGGACACCGGCGAGGTGCTGTCGGGCGGCAATTTCCATGCCGAGCCGGTGGCGTTCGCGGCCGACCAGATCGCCATCGCCATGGCCGAGGTCGGTGCGTTGTCGGAACGGCGCATCGCATTGCTGATCGACAACAACATGTCCGGGCTGCCGGCATTCCTCGTGGCGGAGGCAGGCCTCAATTCCGGCTTCATGATCGCGCATGTCACGGCCGCGGCGCTGGCCAGCGAGAACAAGACCCTCGCCCACCCGGCCAGCGTCGATTCGTTGCCGACGTCCGCCAACCAGGAAGACCACGTGAGCATGGCGACCTTCGCGGCGCGCAAGGCGCTCGACGTCGCGACAAATGCACGCAGGATCGTCGCGATCGAACTGCTCGCGGCCTGCCAGGGCATCGAGTTCAGGCGCCCGCTGCGCTCGTCGGAGCGACTGGAAATGGCGCATGCCCTGCTCCGCCAGGCCGTCCCCAGGTACGAGCAGGATCGATTCTTCGCCGAGGACATCGAACTGGCCGACAGGCTCGTCGCTGACGGGAGCTACGTCCCGTTCGTGCCCGACCTGTTCGAAGGGGCGGCATGTTGAGCCAGGCCTGGCAGGGACGCATCGATTCGACTTGCGACGAAGCCGCCTTCCGCTGGCACCAGGTCGTGCGGGAACCCGGGCCGGGACAGGCCCGCGGGATCGCGCTCGCCGGTTTCGCCTGCGACGAGGGCATCCGGCGCAACGGCGGCCGGCCGGGAGCCGCCGCCGGGCCGGAGGCGTTGCGGGTCGCGCTGTCCAACCTGCCGGCGATCGCCGCCCTGCCCCTTTACGATGCCGGTGATGTCGGCTGCGTCGGCGATGATCTGGAGCGTGCCCAGGAGCGGCATGCGGAGCGGGTCGGCATGCTGCTCGACGACGGCCATTTCCCGATCGGGCTGGGTGGCGGCCACGAGATCGGATATGCGAGCTACCTCGGCCTCGCCGGAAGTGCGTTGGCGAGGGGCAGAAGGATCGCGATCGTGAATCTGGATGCCCATTTCGACCTGCGCGAAAGCGCGCGCGCCAACTCGGGCACCCCCTTCCTGCAGGCCATCCGCCACGCTGCGGACCACGGGATCGAACTCGACTACATCTGCCTGGGCATCAGCGAGTCCGCGAACACCCGGCGTCTGTTCGACACCGTGGAAAGGGTAGGCGCGCGGTATCTGCTCGATCGCGAACTCACGCCGGCCTCGGCGGGCGAGCGGATCGGGCAGTTGCTGGCCTGGCTGGAGCCCGCCGAGTTCATCTACCTCAGCCTGTGCCTGGATGTGCTGCCTGCGTGCATCGCCCCGGGCGTCAGTGCGCCGAGCGCGCGCGGCGTCGGGATCGATGTTGTCGAAGACGTGATCGCGGCGGTCATGGCGACCGGGCGGGTGGCGCTGTGCGACATCGCCGAACTGTCGCCGCCGTTCGACCGTGACGGCATGACCGCGCGTGTCGCCGCGCGCCTGGCATACCGGATGGCGGCGGCGAAGGCGTCCACGATTCCCGGCTGAAGTGCCGCCGTGCCGGCTTCGCCGCCGGTGGCCTCCCTCGCCGCAGGACCGGCGCTCGGGCATCATCGGCCCCGGTATCCGGCGCAGGACACGGCATGGGGCTTTCCGCGGGCGACTGGCAGGCGTTGTGGCTGACGGCGCGGCTGGCCGCCACGGTCACCGCGCTGCTGCTGGTGCTGGGCACGCCGCTGGCCTGGTGGCTGGCGCGTTCGCGCTCGTTGTGGAAGGGGCCGGTGGCGGCGCTGGTGGCGCTGCCGCTGGTGCTGCCGCCGACCGTGATCGGCTTCTACCTGTTGCTGGCGATGGGGCCGCAGGGGCCGCTCGGTCATCTCGCCACGCTGTCCGGGCTGGCGCCGCTGGCCTTCAGCTTTCCCGGCCTGGTGCTGGCCTCGCTGGTCTATTCCCTGCCCTTCACGGTGCAGCCGCTGCAGGCCGCGTTCGAGGGCATCGGCGAGCGGCCGCTCGAGGCCGCGGCGACGTTGCGCGCCTCGCCGCTTGACGCATTCCTTACCGTGGCGCTGCCGCTGGCCCGTTCCGGTTACCTGACCGCGGCGGTGCTGACCTTCGCCCATACCGTGGGCGAGTTCGGCGTGGTGCTGATGATCGGCGGCAACATCCCCGGCGTGACCGGGGTTCAGCCGACATACGTGCAAAAATTTAGGTTCTTCTCCCAACTGAGGGGAGAGAGGCGCACGGCCGACCCGGCAGAATTGTTGTTCTCGAGGCAACAAAACGGGGCCGGCCGTGGCCGAAGTGGATTGTATGTCCCAGCTGGGTGGCTGGAAGG
>NZ_VOHE01000015.1 GCF_007859305.1 Luteimonas wenzhouensis | reverse complement strand
GGTGGATGCTCGAGTACAACGAGGAGCGCCCCCACGATTCCCTCGGCGATCTCACGCCCGCCGAGGTCCGCCAGCAATACGAGGAAAGTTCTACTTTTGCGTTGTGTGCTTGACGGGGAAGCTTACGCTCCGGCCGCTGCCGCCTCCGGAAGAAGGGGGTTGGGGTACATTTTCGGGGCGCTGACGCTGGCCTGTCGGAAGAGAGGGACGGGCTTGTTTCTCACCTGCCGCATTTGTCGGTTCTCTGATGTAGAGTTGCGTCCCGGGCGCGGCAGCTTGCGTCGATAACTGCAGTGATCTAGTTTGATTCCGAGCGTATGACTTTAGAAAAGCTTAGTTGCGGTCGAGGTGTTAGTGCGGATCTCGCCGAGGTGCTCGTTCCTATCGAGCAGTGCTTAACCGTTGCAGCCGGCCCCGTAAGTGACGAGTGTTTGCGTGAGGCGGAAGCTCATGGGTTCGATGATCTTCCTCTTGTTGAAGCGGGTCGGGTACGAGGGTTCCTTCCGCTCACACGGCTTCGCGAATTAGCTATCGCGAAAGAAGCTGTCTGCCACAGAGATAGTTATCTCAAGTGTTCTTTTGTCGACCGGGTCGCGCCCGTCGATGTCATTTTAGAAAAGTTGGGTTCGGATCGAATCGTGGGCGTTGTTGGCGTAGACGGGGCAGTTGAAGGTATTGTCACCATCTCGGACATGAATCGGCACAGCTTTAGGGCAATCATCTATCCGATGCTCGCCCTCCTTGAGGAGCGAATCGCAAGACTTATTGACGAACAATTCGATGATCCATGGGAGTGGATCGGCAAAGTCGGTGACAGTCGGACATCGATCGTTGGACACTGGGAGTGCCTGAAGCGGGACGGGCTGGACGTCAGCGCGACCTCAGGAGCGACTTTGGGCCAGCTGTTGAAGGTCGTTGAGGACACGCCAAGTCTGGTGGCCCGCAGCACGTTGAGCAAGAGGAAACTTTCTTTGTTCAAGAATCGTGCGTTGAAATATCGAAATGCGGTTATGCACCCTACGAGGCCCCTGGTGAATAGTCAGGAGGACGTGGGCTCGTTGCGCGAGTTCTTGATTGATCTCGACCAGATGTCTAAGGCGTTCGCAAGCTGTTAGAGCGTAGAGCTAAAGAGGTAAATGAGAGGAAAATGGGTCAGGTTCATTTTCCGGGCGGTGCCGCCCTCGGCCGGCCGCGTGACCTGACCTCCATGCTCCTGCCGACCAGTGTCTCGATCTGCTGTCGAAAGCGGTCGTTGCCGAACGCCTTGTTCTGCCGGGGTGTGGGCGCGTAGCGCCTCCTGGGTCTCCGGACTGAGCGCCCCCTCGAGCTAAAGGGGACGGAGGGAATTAAGGCCCCGAGCGGAACTCGAGCGACAGCGGGCACTAGCTTCCCGCCGCGCTCCCGTTGGGCCGTCGAAGCGGCGGCCGTCCACGCGGTCGCAGGCTCGCGGGCTGGCCCAGCGCTTTCTCCACCATCGCCTGGAAACGGGGCTCGCCAAGCGCGCGCTCCTGTGCCATGTAGGCCCGGATTCGGGCAACTTCTTCCGGATCGAGCGGGGCGTTGAGCCAGCGGTGCCACGCCGCTGCACAGCCGGCACGGTCCGCAGCCAGGGCGAGGTAGACCGGATGTGGGGTCAGGAGAGGATCCTGTGCCGTGCCCAGGTGGGTGTGGACACTGGACCACCTGTAGTGGTCAGGGCGTTCCACCATGGCCGCCCGCACCGGATTCAGCTCGATGTAGCGGATCACGCGCAGCGCGTAGGCGTCCGAATCCACCAGACTTGACTTGAAGCGGCCCTGCCAGAGCGTGCCGCAGCGCCCGTGTCGCAGGTTGAACGCCTGCACATAGGCCTGGCCGGCGCGGCGGAGCGCCTGGGAGATCACGCCCCTCTGCACGGCTGAGAGCAGCAGGTGGACATGGTTGTCCATGAGGACGAAGGCATGGACGCAGACCCCGTGCCGGCGGCACGCCTCGCGAAGCACACGGCGGTAGTGGTGACGGTCCTCGTCGTCGAGGAAGATGGCACAGCGGTTCACGCCGCGCTGGGTGACGTGCTGCGGGACGCCGGGCAGTTCGAGTCTGGGCTGGCGAGGCATCGCGGTCGAGGCTTGGGATGTGCCTCGAAGGTGCCGCAGCGCCGGCCTGCCGGCGATCGGTTTTTGGGAGCAGGGGGCGTCAGGAAACTCCCAATCCCTTAATTCCCTCCGTCCCCTTTCTTCCACCCCGAGAAGTCTGATTCGCCCCACGATTCCCCCTGGACCACGATCGGACAACGACAGCGGCCGCAGTACGCCGCATCCCGTCTTCGGCGGCTTCCCCTGGCGAGTCCGGACTGGTTCCCCCTGCCCACGCGTGGGCCGCCCGGAAATCTAGCAGACGCCGGATGACTCGCGTCAACCGGCGGGAGGGCCCGCCTGATGGCCATGGGGGAGGGCGCCAGCTGCCGTGCGTGGTTCGCCCCGGACGACGCGGGCCGCCGTGCCCGGATCCGTCTCTTGCCATGTCCGTATTGGCATGTCTCGGTGCCCAATCCGCATGGCTGGAACGGCAAGCGTCACCGCCCGCCGCGGCTATGCTGTGCCGGCGCGCGCCGGCGCCCCTGGACGTGCACGGCATCGGCCCGGCTCCGCGCGTGCGGCAACCCGAACCATGCTGGAGGCGATGAAGGATGGCGGATCGACACAAGGTGGACCTGATGCGGCGCAACCTGTTGCTGGGCTCGGCGGCGCTGGGCGCGGCGGCCTGGATTCCGCCGGTGTTCGCGGCGCCCGGCGGCATCCGGGCCACGATCGATACCGGAGCCACGCGTCCGCCGATCTCGCCGATGATCTACGGCGGCTTCATCGAGCACATCGGCAACCTGATCAACCACAGCCTGTGGAGCGAGACGCTCGACGACCGCAAGTTCTACTACGGCGTCCTGGCCGAGCGCGACAGGAAGCCGGACGACCGTCGTGGCGCGATGGGTTACATGGAGAAGTGGGTGGCCATCGGCCCCGTGTCGGCGATCGCGCTGGATACCGAGCGCCCGTACGTGGGCGAGCACAGCCCGGTCGTCACCCTCGACGGTGCGCAGGAGCGGGGGATGGTGCAGCACGGGCTGGCGCTGAAGTCCGGCACCGCCTACAACGGGCGCATTGTGCTGTGGGCCGACCCGGGCGTGACGGTGACGGTCCGGCTGGTCCCCGGCCAAGGCCGCGAGGCGCTCTCGACCCGGGTGCGCGCGTCGTCGCAGTGGGGGACGCAGCGCTTCAGCTTCGACCCCGGCATCGACACCACCGACGCCCGCCTGGAGATCGTCGGCCAGGGCCGCGGCCGCTTCGGCGTGGGGGCGGTGTCGCTGATGCCGGCCGACAACGTCCGCGGGTTCCGCGCCGACACCGTGGCGCTGATGAAGCAGATGAACTGCCACATCCTGCGGATGCCGGGCGGCAACTTCATCTCCGCCCACGACTGGGAGCACAGCATCGGCGACCCCGACCGGCGCCCGCCGATCCTGGATCCGGTGTGGAACGCGGTGCAGCCCAACGACGTGGGCGTGGACGAGCTGCTGCAGCTGTGCGAGCTGATCGAATGCGAGCCGTTCTGGTGCGTGAACACCGGGTTCGGCGACCCGCGCTCCGGCGCCCAGCTGGTCGAGTACGTCAACGGCAGCGCCGACACCGAGTGGGGCGCGAAGCGGGCGGCCAACGGCCGTGCCGAGCCTTACGGCGTGAAGTACTGGGCGGTGGGCAACGAGATGTACGGCCACTGGCAGTTCGGGCACATGGCGCGCGAGCAGTACACGATCAAGCACAACATGTTCGTGGACGCGATGCGCAAGGTCGACCCGGACATCTACATCGTGGCCCCCGGCGGCTTCGTCGACGAGATGACCACCGGGCAGGGCATCTTCATCGCCGGCCAGCCGCAGGTGCACGTCGGCTCCGAGCGCGACTGGGCCTATGGCATGTTCAAGAACAGCTGGGGCAAGTTCGACGCGCTGGGCACCCACGCCTATCCGCCGGCGAACAAGCGGTTCGACCTGGCCACCGGGAAGCTCGTCGACGTCAACCAGACCTTGAACGAATGGGTGCACCAGATGCCCGACCGCATCCGCACCATGGTGGACGCGTGGGAGGAGTACAAGAAGCACTTCCCGGAACTGGAGAAGGGCAGCGTCAAGGTGTTCTTCGACGAGTGGGCCTTCCATTTCGAGGACGACCTCAAGGGTGCCCTGGCGATCGCCGCCGCGTTCCACGAGTTCTTCCGCCACACCGACTTCATCGAGATGGCCGGCTACACCATGGCCACCGCGTGGATGAACTTCGACCGCACGCGCTCGCAGATCAGCATCAAGGGGCGGATGTTCCAGTTCTACCAGGAGCGCTTCGGCACCGTGCCGGTGGCGGTCAACGGCAACTCGCCCACGCCGCCGCCCAAGTACCCGGTCGGCGGCGACCAGCCCAGCGTCAACACCGGGGGCGACACGTATCCGCTGGACATGTCCGCGGCGCTGACGGCCGACGGCCGGACCCTGGCCCTGGCCGTGGTCAACGGCACCGAGGAGCCGCACAGCTTCGCGCTCGCGCTGGAGGGCTTCCGGCCGAAGCCGGCGGGGCGCTGCTGGAAGTTCACCGGCCCCGGCCCGGATGCGAAGAATCCGCTCGGGGAGCCGGAGACGGTGGGTGCGAAGGAGTCCACGTTCGACGCCACGGCCGGCTCGCTGACCATCGCCCCGGTGAGCGTGGAGATCTACCAGTTCGAGCGCGCGTGATCGCGGCGGGCCGTGCCCGGGTGCCTGCCCGGGCGGCCCCGCCAGCGCTTCGATGCGCCAGCGCGATCGCGTCAGTTGCCTTCCTGCGACCACGCCACCAGGTTCCCGAGGCATTCGAGCCGCTCGAAGCGGTAGGCCTCGGGGGCGAGTCCGTGCATGCAGGCGGTGGCGGCGCGGACCACTTCGAGCCGATCGGCCATTGCTTCGATCTGGCAGCCCAGGCCGTGGACGACGGGCCAGTGGCCGTCGGCGCCGGTCAGCGTCCCGGCGAGTTCACAGTCGGCATGCACGTAGGCAAGCCAGCTTGCCTGGTGGTTTGCGACCGCGCGCGCAAGCGGGGAGGGGGGCGGCCGGGTCGTCGCCGAAGGCATCCAGCAGGCCGGCGTGCGCCTGCCCGAGTTCGGCGCGGATGTCTTCCAGCCGTTCGCCCTGCAGGTACAGCGCGTGCATCGCGCTGCCCCCCGGCCACGCGTGGCGGTCCTCCCCGGCGAGGGCGGACAGGGAGATCGCCAGCCACAGGGTCGCAACCCACCGCGCCCTGCCGATAGCGGGCTGTCGTTCCGCGGCGTTCCGGGGCATGCGCGTCGTCCTTGGGGGGAGGGCTGCGATGTTACCTCCCGCGAAAGCCCGTTGCCGTGCGGCGGCCGCCGCGGCCGGCGGGGGCGGGCATTGCGTCGGCCCGAAGGCCGGCTTACCGTGATCCGGGCCACGGCACGGGCGGTCCTGGACGCGGAGGTGCGCATGGGTGCAGACGATCTGGAGATGCTCCTGCGATTGGTCGCCGCGCTGTTCGCGGGCGCGCTGATCGGGTACGAGCGCACCTACCACGGGCGCCCGGCGGGCTTTCGCACGCACACGCTGGTGTGTACCGCGTCCAGTCTCCTGATGCTGGTGACCGTATACGAAGACCAGTGGGTCAGGACCGCCGGCGAAATGGTGCGGCTGGATCCGACGAGGATGGCCCAGGGCATCATGACCGGCATCGGCTTCCTGGGCGCCGGCGTGATCATGAAGGAAGGCATCTCGGTCCGCGGGCTCACCACCGCGGCCTCGATCTGGATCACGGCCGCGATCGGCATCCTGGCGGGGATCGGTTTCTACTTCCCGCTCGTGGTGTCGGTGGCGTTGACCCTGGTCACGCTGTCGCTGTTCCGGCTG
Source organism: Luteimonas wenzhouensis (assembly GCF_007859305.1). GTDB lineage: Bacteria > Pseudomonadota > Gammaproteobacteria > Xanthomonadales > Xanthomonadaceae > Luteimonas > Luteimonas wenzhouensis. The sequence continues at coordinate 11,258 of NZ_VOHE01000015.1, read as the reverse complement.
CTGGAATCGCGCCTGCCGGCGCAGGCCTACTACCACGTCCAGATCCGGTTCGAGCGCGCATCGGGGGCGGGGGAGGAGGCGCTGCGGCCCCTGATCGAGGCCCATGGGTTCAGCATCGCCGACCTGAGCTACCGCTTCGACGGCGAAGAGCGGGCGGTGCGCCACACCATGGTGCTGCGCACCACCAACCGCGCGAGCGCCGCGCGGTTGTCGGAGGCGCTCGCGGCCAGCGAGGGCGTGCTGGAGTTCAAGATCACCTCGACCGGCGATTGACCGCGACGGTCGCCCGGCCGGGCGGCCGGCCCGGGCGTGCCGGCGGCCACCCGATGCGTGGCCGACGCCGGTTGCGGCCCGCGTTGTTGGCAGACAACAGCGCGAGAATCGCCGATGACCCCCCTGGAGCGATTGCTGGTGAGGGTGGCCGAGCTGCCCGGCCTCCGGGTACCGGGACGTCCGCTGTACCGCCGCTACTTCTCACGGCCATACCGGCATGGCAATGCCTACCACGGCGTGTACGCAAGCCACGCCGAGGCTCTGGCGGCGGCGCCGCGGAGCCTGTCGAACACCTACGACATCGATGCCGCCACGACGATGTACCGGGGCGAGTTCGAGCAGGTGCGGGCCTGCGACTATCCCGTCGTGTACTGGTTGTCGCGCCTGCTGGCCGAAGGGGTGCGCGATGTCTTCGACCTCGGCGGGCACCTGGGGCAGGCCTACTATGGCTTCCGCCGGTACGTGGACTATCCGCCCGGCCTGCGCTGGCGGGTGCACGACGTGCCCCGGGTCATGGAGGCGGGCCGGCGTTGGGCGGCCGGGCACGACGACCTGGGCGCGCTACGGTTCGCCGACGATGCCGCGGAGGCTGACGGCCGCGACCTGCTGGTCAGCACCGGGGCGCTGCAGTACCTTGACTATTCGTTGCCCGAACTGCTCGGCCGGATGGCGCGGCCGCCGGGCCGGGTCATCGTGAACCTGGTGCCGATGCACCCGGAGCGCGCCTACTTCACGCTCCAGAACCTGGGCATCGCGATCTGCCCGTACCGGGTGATGTGCCTGCCGGCATTCGTGGACGAGATGGCGGCGCTGGGCTACGAACTGCGCGACCGCTGGGAACTGCCGGAGCGCCATATCCGCGTCCCGTTCGAACGCTGGGCGTCCATCGACGCCTACCACGGCATGTACTTCGCCAGGCCGCCGGCCTGACGGCTGCCGGCAGGCCCCCGCTGCAATGACGATCGACACACCGGCGGCACCGGCACCCGTGCTACCGTGCGACGGGCGTTGACGCCTCGGGTTGGGCGGCCCGCTCCATCGCTACCGGGAACGCCTTTGCCTTCGCGATCCAGACGCACACTCCGATCCTTCTTCGTCGCCTGCCTGGCCTTCGTGGCCATCGGATCCGCGGGCGCCCAGTCGCCCCCGGTGCCGCCGCGGGACACGACCGCCTTCGTCGACGTCAACGTGCTGTCCATGGATCGCGAGGGCACGCTGCACCACCAGACGGTGGTGGTGGTGGACGGGGTGGTCGTGGCCATCGGCCGGTCGGTCGCGGTGCCGGACGGGGCGCGCATCGTCGACGGACGCGGCAGTGCCTGGCTGCTGCCGGGGCTGGCCGACATGCACAATCACGTCCACCGGCAGCAGGACCTGGAACTGCAGCTGGCGCTGGGCGTCACCACCACGCTGCACATGGGCGAGGCGCCCCACCACTTCGTCGGCAGGACGCGCGCGGCGATCGAGGCCGGGGAACGCGCCGGGCCGCGGACGCTCGTGGCCCTGGCGGTGGACGGTTCGCCGCGATACGGCCACCTGGTGGTGGCCGACGCGGACGACGCGCGCGCGGCGGTGCGCATCGCCCGCAGCAACGGTTACGGGTTCATCAAGGTCTACAACACCCTTCCAGCGGCGGCGTTCGCCGCGCTTGCCGCGGAGGCCGGGGAGCAGGGCATCGGGCTTGTCGGGCATGGGGTGGCCGACGTCGGACTGCACGCGCAGCTCGAGGCCGGACAGTCGCTGGTCGCCCATGCGGAGGAATTCTTCTACACGTTCTTCCCGATCCCGGCGGGCGAGGACCCGAACGCCGCGCCCGATGAAGACCGGATCGCGTTGGCGGTCGACCTGCTTCGCCGGCACGGAGCGGCCGTCGTCGCCGACCTGGTCACCTACGAAACGATCGCCCGCCAGTGGGGCCGCCCGGACGTGGTCGAGGCCTTCCTGCGGAGTCCGGAATCGCGCTACCTGCATCCGGAGCTGCGCGTGTCGTGGCCGCTGCAGGGGTATGCGCGGCGCAGCGGCAGCCTCGAGGACAGGCTGCGCTTCCTGCGGCGGTTCGTCCGGGCGATGCACGAGGCGGGTGTGCCGTTGCTGTCGGGCACGGACGCGCCGGACATCCCGGGGCTGCTGCCCGGATACGCGCTGCATCGCAATCTGGCGGCGCTGGTCGAGGCGGGGCTGGATCCGCAGGCCGCCCTGGCGACGGCCACGCGTGTGCCCGGCGAGTTCGTCCGCCGTCACCGGCCGGAGCTTCCGGTCTCCGGCGTGGTGGCCGAAGGCGCGCGTGCGGACCTGCTGCTGGTGGCGGCCGATCCGCTCGCGGACCTCGCGCCCCTGGCCGCCCCCCTGGGCGTCATGGCCGATGGCCGGTGGTATCCGCGCGAGGACCTGGACGCGCGGAAGCGATCGATCCTGGAGGCCTATGCGAGGGCCGCGGCGTCCGCCCGGGAGGCGGGGTCAAGGCAGGCTGACGCCACCGGGATCACGGACCGCCGTCTGGTGTTGCCCGACGCAATTGCCTGCGCCGCGCGATCCAGCTGTCCAGGCAGTTGGCGAACGCCTGCCGGTCGCGGGCGTTGAACGGGGCGGCGCCGCCGGTCTGCACGCCGGCGCCGCGCAGCTCTTCCATGAAATTGCGGATGCCCAGGCGTTCGGCGATGTTGTCGCGGGTGAAGCGTTCGCCGCGCGGGTTGACCGCCTCGGCGCCGTTGGCCAGCACCCGGGCGGCCAGCGGGATGTCCTGGGTGACCACCAGGTCGCCCGGGCCCGCGCGCTCGGCGATCGCGTCGTCGGCGACGTCGAACCCGCCCTGCACCTGCAGCGAGCGGATATAGCGCGAGGGCGGGGTCCGCAGCCACTGGTTGGCGATCAGCGTCACCGGCACGCCGGCGCGCTCGGCGGCGCGGAACAGGATGTCGCGCACCGGCACGGGGCACGCATCGGCGTCGACCCAGACCTGGGGCGGGCGTGGCGATTCCCCGGTCATGGCTGCGGCGGAGGATCCCCTTCGCCGGACTTGGCCTGGCGCGCGGCGCGCTTCCTGGCGTCCTTCTCGTCCTGCTTCTTCTTCTTGGCCAGCTCGCGCTGGCGCTTCTCGTAGGAGTAGTTCGGCTTGGCCACTGGGATCCTTGGGTGTCGGCGGTCCAGTGTACGCGCATCGCCCATGGGCCCCCGGGCGTGAAGGCAGGCAGGCGGGGCCCCTGCGTTCCCGCGGGCGTGGGCGGCGCCCCTAACGGAATGACAACGTCGCGCACGGACGCGCGTCACACGATGATGACCATTGACGCATGGAGCTCGTCCATGCGCAGGCGTTAGCCTGCGATCCATGTCGGAGCCGGCGCACGCACCCGTTGCGGAATGCGTGGCCGGGGCATTGATGCGGCCGCGAGGCGCCTCGCGCCGGTTCCGGGCACCGCGACCAGGCAGGAGCGCATCCATGGAGCGTGCAGTCCGCAGCATCCCTCCGATTCCGCTGGCCATCGCATTCCGGCTGGTCCAGCCGTTCCCGCCGGAAGGACAGGAGCAGGCCGGCCGACCATAGGAGACATCGCATGTCGCAAGAGCTTCCATCGGCCGAACAGTACGCCGCGGAGCGCGCCGGCTTCCCCGCGCGCGCGGTCGTCGACCTGCAGGCGCTGCAGCGCAGCGTGCACGAGCGCTACCGCAACCAGGTAGTGGTCGACGTCAACGACTCCTGCCTGCGGATGTCGGTGTTCGAGGGCGAGTACCGTTGGCACCTGCATCCCGGGACCGACGAGCTGTTCCTGGTGGTCGAGGGCGAGCTGCACATCGAGTTCGCCGACCGGCCCGAAGCGGTCCTTGACGCATGGCAGTGCCTGGTGGTGCCGGCGGGGACCGTGCACCGGACCCGTGCGGTCGGGCGCACGGTCAATGTCACCTTCGAGCGGCAGGGCGCGCAGACGCGGTTCGTGGATCCGCCGGGAGGCGTGCAGTGAGGCGCGGAATCACCTCCCACCCGCGCAGGCCCCTTGGCGCTTTCCTGGCTGTCGTCGTGGCCGCGACGCTGGCGTGGTCCGCGCCGGCAGCCGCGGCCGACCGGTACCTGTGCGAACGCCAGGACGGCCTCCAGCAGCTGCGCATCTACGAGATCAACCGCGACAACCGCGGCCCGTTCCACGACCGCTTCCGCGACCACGCGCTGCGCATCATGCAGCGTCACGGCTTCACCGTGCTGGACATGTGGGAGAGCGATACCGGCGACCGGCTGCAGTTCGTCTACCTGCTGTCCTGGCCGGACGAGGCCACCATGGAAGCGCGCTGGGAAGCCTTCCTCGCGGACGGGGAATGGATCGCGATCAAGCGCCGCACCGCGGCCGAGAGCGGCCAGCTCGTCCGCGAAGCCAATGGCCAGCCGCTGGCGCGCCTGTCGTACAGCCCGGCGTGCGATCCGGCGTGAAGCAAGGCGCTGCCCCGCCCTGGCGCTGGCGCTTGGGCGTGCGCACGAGCCCCGGCGGTTCCTGGAACCGGCCGACATGCCCGGCGTCCGCGCCGCGCGCTTGCGGGCGTGTGGATCCATGCGCCGTCGCGTCGTTGCAATGCGGCCGCGATGGGCGCACTGTGCCGCCTTGGGTGGACCTGGTATCGAGGGGTCGGTCATGGGCGTCGGGGATGTGGCGAAGCGCACCGGGATCCCGGTATCGATGCCGCGGTTCCACGGGGAGACCGGCCTGATCGTGTCCGTGGGCCGGCTGCCGGCCCGTCCTGGCCGGGAGGCAAGACCATGAGCAGAGCACTGAAGGGCGACGCCGGGCCGCGCAACCGGCTGCGGCCCTGGATCTGGGGCGCAGCGGTGGGCCTGCTGCTGGTCCCCGCGATTGCGATGCGCTTCTTCCCTGCGGCGGGGGTGGACTGGACGGCGCTTGATTTCGTGGCGATGGGCGTCTTGCTGGCGCTGGCCTGCGGGCTGTACGAACTCGGCGCGCGGGCCAGCGCGAACGCGGTGTACCGCCTGGCGTTCGCGCTCGCGGTCCTGACCGGCTTCCTCACGGTCTGGGTCAACCTGGCGGTGGGAATGCTGGGCGGCGAGCACGACGCCATCAACCTGGGGTTCGCCGGCGTGCTGCTGGTGGCGGCAGCGGGCGCGACGATCGCCCGGCTGGAGCCGGCGGGCATGGCCCGGGCGATGGCGGTGGCGGGGGTCGCCCAGCTGCTGGTGGTGGGCGTCGCGGTGCCGATGGGGTTCCGGCCCGTGGAGCTGGCCCTGACCGCGTGCTTCGCCGTGCCCTGGTTCGCATCCGCGCTGCTGTTCGGCGCAGCGGCACGCAGGGTGGTCGCACGGCGCTGATTCGGCGATGTCCGCGGGCACCCCGCCCGTGCCCCCGTCGGGGGCCACGGGTGGATGCGGCCGGAACGCACGGCGTCCCGGCACCGGCGGTCAGCCGTGGCCTGGCTTCCAGTCCGGCGATGGATTGGTGTTGACCATCCACGGCACGCCGAAACGGTCGACCAGGGAACCGAAGCCCGGCGACCAGAACGTCTCGGCGAACGGCATCACCACCGTGCCGCCCTCGGAGAGCTGGTCGAACCAGCGGCGGGCGTCGTCGAGATTGTCGGTGTGCAGGGTGACGTCGAAGCCGTTCTTCGGCTTGGCGATGTCCGGCGCCCACTGTTCGTCCATGTCCGCGCCCATCAGCGACTGGTCGCCGACGTCCAGCCAGGCGTGCATGAGCCAGTCCTTGTAGCGCTCGTCCACCGGCGTGTCGCCCGCGGGCATCTCGCCATAGGGCACGGCGACGGTGAGCTTGCCGCCGAGCACCCGTGCGTAGAACTCGAACGCCTCCCGGCACTGCCCGCGGAAGCTGAGGCTGGTCACGATCTTCATGGCGTCTTCTCCTGGTGGTGGCGCGCGGGCCGTGGTGCGCCGCGGGCTGGTCGGGTCATCGACGGGTCGGTGGCGTTGCGCGTGCGCAGCGCGCGCTGGGCCGCCCAGGCGCGCCGGTAGGCCGGGCGCGCCTTGCCGCGTTCGACGTAGGCGACGAGGTTCGGGAAGGATTCGAGCAGTTCCATGCCTTCGGTGCGGCGCAGGACCATGACCATCATCAGGTCGCCCACGCTGAACCCGCCGTCCAGCCATGGCCGCTCGCCGAGATACCCGGCGAGCTGGCGCAGGCGTGCACGGATGCGTTCGTCCAGCAGCGGCAGCCTCGCCGCGAACCAGGGCTGGTCGCGCTCCAGGTACGGCGCCTGTTCGCGCTCGACGATTGGCGGTTCCACCGTGCACAGGGCGGCGAACAGCCAGGCGATGGCGCGCGCGGGCGGCAGGGTCGGCCGGCAGCAGGCCGGGATGGCGTTCGGCGAGGTGCAGGACGATGGCGCCGGATTCGAACAGCGCGACGCCATCGCCCTGGAAGGTCGGGATCTGGCCGAACGGCTGCAGCACAAGGTGCGCGGGTTGCCTGAGTTCCGCGAACGTCAAGGGCGTCACGTCGTAGGGTTCCCCGACTTCCTCCAGCGCCCAGCGCACGCGCATGTCGCGCGCGAGGCCGCGGCCGCCATCGGGGGAGTCCGCGAAGACGGTGATGACCGGGCGCCGGTCGCCGGTCCCCGGTTCAGCCATGGCCGATCCCCCGTGGCCCGGGAGCGGACCAGGGACGAGGCACGCGCTGTCGACGCATGGACGACCTCCTGCGGGGGAAGAGGGCAGTGGCCCTTCTGTACCTGCGACGAACCACCGCTGGCCGGATCGACACCGGAGTCGAACCCCCGCGTGATCGCCTGCCTGGCGCGGGACGCAGCTGGTCGGCGCCGTGGCCGAACGCGCCCTCCGGCCCGACGCTGACCCGCTGGCGCCCCGGTTCGACCGATGCCGTCGGCGTGGCGCCGACTCGCTCCGGCGGCCTCCCACCGGGCATTGACCTGCATCAACGCGCCGCGCGAGCGTGCACGGCACCGTGTGGCGATGCGGACAGGCGACAATGCGAAGGCAGCCCGGAGCCGGGATCCGGGACAGGACGCATCCAGAACAACGATGTCGAGATCGGCGAGGGGATCGAGGGCCGTGCTGGCGCTGGGCGCGGTCGCTGCGGCATGGGCGCAGGCGCATGCGCAGGAGCAGTCGCAGGCGCGGGAACTCGATGCGGTACGTGTCACCGCGACGATGCTGCCGGCCACCGCAGGCGACGCGGTCCAGAGCGTGACCGTCCTGGGGCCGGACCAGCTCGCACCCTGGCGCGGACGCAGCCTCGCCGAGGTGCTCGCCGCGCAGGCCGGCCTGGTGCTGGACCGCAGCGCACGCGGCGGCGGCTTCGGGGCCCTTTACCTGCGCGGGGCCGATCCCAGCCACGTGGTCGTGCTGGTGGACGGGGTGCGGCAGAACGATCCGCTGTCCTCGCGCGGCAGCGCCGTGGATCTCAACACGCTGTCTCTGGAGCAGGTGGAGCGGATCGAGATCGTGCGCGGTGCCGCCAGCGTCGCCCATGCCGAGGCGATCGCCGGCGTGGTCCACGTGCACACGCGGCGGACGGCGTCCGGCGCGTCGGCGGACGCGGCGGTCGGCGCTGACGGGCTGCGTGCGGTCCATGCGGCGCTCTCGGGCGACGGCTGGCGCCTGGCGGCGAGCGACCGCTCGGACGGAGACGGGGACATCGGCAGCCACGACCTGCGTGCGCTGGACGCGTCGTGGGCGGGCGAGCTGCGGCCGGCGCTGTCGATCCGCGCGGCCGCGGGCTATGGCGACAGCGTCGCCCGCGGCTTCCCGGACGACAGCGGCGGGCCGCGCCACGCAGTGCTGCGCGAGCTGGAAGAACGCGAGGCGCGCACCCGACACGTCTCGCTGCAGGCCGAGTGGCGTCCTGCGCTGGGTGCCGTGGAGGCACAGTGGGCATGGTTCGCCCGGGACGGCGCGGAGGATTCGCCCGGCGTGGCCGGAGGCGTGCGCGATCCGGTCGGGCTGCCGGCGCTGGCCGCCCGCACCGGTTACCGTCGCGACGAACTCCAAGCCACGTGGAGAAGCCCGCTGGGAGCGCGCGGCGAACTTGCCGTGGGCATCCTCCACCAGCGCGAGCGTGGCCGCTACGACGGCCGCATCGACTACGGAGTCTTCCGGGCGCCGGTGGCGTTCGCCATGGAGCGCAATACCGGCGCCGCCTTCGCCGAACTGCGCTGGCGCCACGCCGGCTGGACCGCGCAGGGCGGCCTGCGCTTGGAGCGGCGCAGCGACGGCGACACCGGCCACGTCCACGCCAGCCAGCCGATGCTGTCGCTGCAGCGGCGCCTGGCCGGCGGCTGGCACTGGGGCGCGTCGTACTCGCGCAGTTCGCGGCCACCGAGCTTCTACGCGCTCGGCCATCCGCTGGTTGGCAATCCTTCGCTTCGCCAGGAGCGGGCGGAGCACCGCGAGGCGTACGTCGCCACCGACGACGATGCGGCCTGGCCAAGCCGGTTCACCCTGTTCAGCGCCCGCTACCGCGACCTGGTCGATTTCGACGCCGGGCCGCCGCCACGGCTGGTGAACCGGGCGCGCATCGAGGCCGACGGCCTGGAATGGCGCAGCTCCCACCGTTTCGGCAACGACTGGCGCCTCGGCCTGGACGGCACCTGGATGCGGGTCCGCGATCCGGCGGGCGGGGCGATCCTCCGCCATCGCCCCAGGCTCCAGGCGGGGGCCGACCTGCTCGTGCCCGTCGGCGGGGCCGAGCTGTCCCTGCGCCTGCAGCACCTCGGTCGCCGCTTCGATTCGGCGATCCCCACCGGCGACCGCTGGCTCGGCCGGGCGACCACGCTCGACGTGGCGATACGCCGGCCGGTCGGGCCTGCGATGCTGCTGCTGTCGCTCGACGACGCCACCGATTCACGCGGCGAAGAGATCATCGGGCTGGACACGCCCGGCCGTCGCCTGCGACTGTCGCTGCAATGGAGCCTGGAATGAAGCCACGCCTACGGATCGCGCCGGTGCTCGCTGGACTCGTCGCCGGTGCCGCACTGCTGCCCGCGCTGGCCTGGATCGGCCTGCTGGCGCCCGCGCCCGGGCGGGCGCAGGACCCGCCGCCGCAGCCGGTGACGGTGCAGGAGGCGCTGGCCCTGGTCGAGACCTACTGCGGGGCCTGCCACCTGGTGCCGCCGCCCGATGTGATGCCCAAGCGCGCCTGGCCGCGTTCGGTGGACACGATGGCCGAGCTGGCGGACAAGTTGCGCGGCGAGGGTTTCATTCCGGCCGAAGCGCTGCCGCACATCAAGGCGTTCTACTACGGAAGCGCGCCCGCCGAGCTTCCGCGCCTGCCGTACCTGCCGCCGTCCACGTCGCAGGTGCGCTTCCGCGCCGGAGCCATCGGTGCGACGTCGCCCACGCCGCTGGTCACCCACGTGGCCGCGGGCTTCGGCAGCGTGCCCAACGACCTGGTCGTCTCGGACGCCGGACGCGGCGCGGTGCTGCGGTTGTGGCAGCGGGACGGCAAGTGGCACGAACAGGTGCTCGGCGAGTTCGTGGCGCCGGCGCATGCGCAGGTCGTGGACCTCGACGGCGACGGGCGCCTGGACGTGGTGGTGGCCGAGATGGGCGAGATGCGGCCGACCGGCGAGCCGGTGGGCAAGGTCGTGGTGCTGCTGGGCGAGCCGGACGGCAGCTTCCTGCGCCGCGACCTGGTCGAAGGCCTCGGCCGCGTGACCGACGTGCGCGCGGCCGACCTCGACGGCGATGGCGACATGGATCTGGCCGTGGCCGTGTTCGGCACCAACAACATCGGTGCGATCTTCTGGATGGAGAACCGCGACGGCGCGATGTACCGCAGGCCGCTGGTCCCGCTCGCCGGTGCGCTCGGCATCGAACCGGTGGACCTCGACGGCGACGGGCTGCTGGATCTGGTGACGCTGGTGTCGCAGGAGCACGAGATGGTGCTGGCGTTCCGCAACCTCGGCGGCGGCCGGTTCGAACAGGTCGAACTGGCGCGCGCGCCGCACCCGATGTTCGGCTCCACCTCGCTGCGTGCGGTCGACCTCGACCGGGACGGCGACATCGACCTGCTGTTCACCAACGGCGACGCCTTCGACCTGCAGACCGACCCCAAGCCCTACCACGGCGTGCAGTGGCTGGAGAACCTGGGCAACATGGAGTTCGCCGCGCACGACATCGGCCGCTTCTACGGCGCGGTGGCGACCGCGGTCGGGGACATCGACGGCGACGGCGACCTCGACATCGTGGCCAGCAGCTGGGTCAACTACTGGCGCGATCCCGCCCGCCACACCCTGGTCTGGTACGAGAACGACGGCCATCAGAACTTCACCGCCCACGGCATCGCCAGCGAACCGGCCGGCCTGACCTCGCTGTGGCTGGCCGACGCCAACGGCGATGGCCGCCTCGACATCCTCGCCGGCGCCTTCCGCATGGACCTGCTGCAGGAGATGCTGGGCATGCCGGTCAACGAGGACACCCGGCCGGCGCCGCCGAAGGGCCGCGCGAAGGAGCATCCGCGGCTGCTGGTCTTCGAGAACCTGTCGCGGGACGGTGCGCCTTGAGCGGAGACCGGCGCCCGGGCGGGATGCCATCCGGTGCGCCAGGAGTGGATCGTCGCCAATGGAGTCCACCGATGCCAGGAATGCCGTGGTGGTCGCCGTTGCTGGCTTGCTTGCTGCTGGCGCTCGGCGCGGACATCGCGCGAGGTGCCGAGGGCGGCCTGGTCGCCTTCGGTGCCGCGCGCTCGCAATCGGCGCGGGCGCTCGAGTCCGCGTGGAAGGCCGTGCCGGAACACAAACGCCGCGCGATCGAACGCTACCTGGTGTCGCTGGGCGTGTCGTCGACCGGCACGGTCCGACTGGTCGGTGCGTGGCAACTGGATGGCCGTCCTCTGCTGCATTTCCAGCACCTGGACCTGCTCGGGGACCGACTGGTGTGGTCAGTGCTGGTTGAATCGCCCCGGCTTCTCCGGAGGCCATTTCGTTTGAGTCACGCCGCGATGGCGTGACCCGTGTTGCCAGCGTAGTACGCCGCCTCCGCTTCTGCCGGGGGTATGTTGCCGATCGACCCCAGCAGT
>NZ_VOHE01000014.1 GCF_007859305.1 Luteimonas wenzhouensis | reverse complement strand
GGGCAACCTTCACGCCTTCCCGGTGCAACTGCCGCCACACCTTGCGCGCCCCGTAGGCCTGGCGGTTCTCTTGCCAGACCCGGTCGATCTGCGACGCCAGCGCCTGCTCCCGGTGCCAGCGTGGGGGCTGGCGCGCCGGGTCGACCTGGCGGCTGGCGTGGTCGTAGTACGTCGACGGGGCGATCGGCAGCACCTTGCAGATCGGCTCGACCCCGTAGGCATCGCGGTTGCGATCGATGAAGTCCTTCAGGACTTGTACCGGCGGTCGAGCTCCGCCTGGGCAAAAAACGCCGACGCCTTGCGCAGGATCTCGTTGGCCTGGCGCAGCTCGCGCACTTCGCGCTCCAAGGCCTTGATCCGCGCCTGCTCGTCGGTCGTCAGCCCCGGCCGCAGCCCACTGTCCCGCTCGGCCCGACGGACCCACGTCCGCAGCGTCTCTGCCTTGCAGCCGATCTTCCCGGCCACCGACGTAATCGCCGCCCACTGGGAGCTGTGCTCGCCCTGGTGATCCAGGACCATCCGCACCGCCCGTTCACACACCTCGGGTGCGTACCTCGTCAATTTGTTGCTCATGGCTCCATCCTCTCAAGGTTTGGAGCCTCCGGGAAAGGCGGGGCGATTCACTTACCAGGACCGATGCAATTGACTCAAGTCAATCCCTGGCGAGGCCCAAGGTACGGTCTCGCACGGGTGCCGTCGGCGAGGGCGGTACGGCGGCCGACTTGGCCAGGCGAAGTGCATTGGCCACCACCGATACCGAACTCAAGCTCATTGCCAGCGCCGCGACCATCGGACTCAGCAGGATCCCGAACGCGGGGTAGAGCACCCCGGCCGCGACCGGCACCCCAAGCGCGTTGTACAGGAACGCGAAGGTGAGGTTCTGCTTCATGTTGGCCACGGTGGCCTGGGAGATCTTGCGGGCGCGCAGGATGCCGCGCAGGTCGCCCTTGACCAGGGTGATCTGGGCGCTGGACATCGCGACGTCGGTGCCCGTGCCCATGGCGATGCCGACGTCGGCGGCGGCCAGCGCGGGAGCATCGTTGATGCCGTCGCCGGCCATCGCCACCCGCCGGCCTTCGCCCTTGAGGCGCTGCACCAGTTCGGCCTTGTCCTCGGGGCGGACCTCGCCATGCACTTCGTCCAGGCCTAGCTCGGTGGCTACGGCCCGTGCGGTGGTGAGCCCGTCACCGGTGGCCATGATGATGCGCAGCCCGGCGGCGTGCAGCTCATTGATGGCGGTCGCGGCCGACGCCTTGATCGGGTCTGCGACCGCGATCAGACCCGCCAAGCGACCGTCCACGGCGAGGAACATGGCGCTAGCACCCTCGCGGCGCAGACGCTCGGCGACGTCGAGATGCGCACCGGGATCGGCGCCCATATCATCCATGAGTGCGGTATTGCCCAACGCAAGCGCGTGACCCGCTACGGTTCCGCGCACACCCATGCCGGTCACCGAGTCGAAGTCCTCCACGCGGTCGAACTCGAAGTTCCGGCGTCGGGCCTCGACCACGATGGCATCGGCCAGCGGATGCTCGCTGCCCTGGTCCAGGCTGGCCGCCAGGTGCAGCACCTGGTCGGCGTCGAAGCCCTCGAAGGCCACGACTTCCTTGAAGGCCGGGCGCCCTTCGGTGAGCGTGCCGGTCTTGTCGACGATCAGGGTGTCGATGCGGCGCATATGCTCGATGGCTTCGGCATCGCGGAACAGCACGCCCACCTGCGCCGCCTTGCCCGTGGCGACCATGATCGACATCGGCGTCGCCAGGCCCAGCGCGCAGGGGCAGGCGATGATCAGCACCGAGACCGCGTTCAGGATGGCAAAGGTCCAGGCCGGGTCCGGGCCGAAGAAGCCCCAGATGAAGAAGGTGGCCACCGCGATCGCCAGCACTGCGAGCACGAACCAGTAGGCGACGGTATCAGCCATCCGCTGCATCGGCGCGCGGGAGCGCTGCGCCTGCGCGACCAGCTGCACGATCTGCGACAGCACCGTATCGGAACCCACCTTGGCGGCGCGGATCACCAGTGCGCCAGTGCCGTTCTGGGTCGCGCCGATGACCTGGTCGCCCGCGGTCTTCTCGACCGGGATCGGCTCGCCGGTGAGCATCGATTCGTCGACGCTGGAGCGGCCCTCGACCACTTCGCCATCCACCGGCACCTTCTCGCCAGGACGCACGCGCAGGTGATCGCCGACATGCACGTGGGTCAGCGGGATGTCTTCCTCGGTACCGTCGGGGTTGACCCGCCGTGCTTCCTTGGGCGCGAGACCGAGCAGGCCCTTGATCGCCGCGGAGGTTTTCGAACGTGCCCGCAGCTCCAGCATCTGGCCCAGGAGCGTCAACGATACGATTACCGCTGCCGCCTCGTAATACACACCGACGCGCCCGTGCTCGGTAAACGACGGCGGGAACAAGCCGGGTGCCAGCGTGGCGACCAGGCTGTAGCCAAAGGCGGCCGCAACGCCAATCCCGATGAGGGTGAACATGTTCGGGCTGCGGTTGCGGATCGACTGCACGCAGCGCTCGAAGAACGGCCAGCCGGCCCACAGCACGACCGGTGTGGTCAGGACCAGCTCGACCCAGGTTTGCAGGTCGATCGACAGCGGCAGGATCTGCACGCCGCCCAGCACGATACGCGGGAGGTACTGGCCGAACATGGCCAGCACGAGCGTCACCACCGTCAGCGGAAGCGTCCACCAGAACCGGCGCGAGAAGTCGCGAAGTTCCGGATTGTCGTCGTCCTCCAGGTTGGGCATTTCCGGCTCCAGCGCCATGCCGCAGAAGGGACAGTTGCCTGGACCCTGTTGTCGAACTTCCGGGTGCATCGGGCAGGTGTAGATGGCGCCGGGCCGTGCCACCTCGGGTTCGTCCCGGGACGTCAGGTAGCGCTCGGGATCAGCCACGAACTTCGCGCGGCATCGCTCCGAGCAGAAGTGAAAATGGGCGCCAGCGTGGTCCGCATGATGCGGCGTGGTGGCGGGATCTACCTGCATGCCACAGACCGGGTCGGTTACCCGTCCATCTGCAGTCTCGACAGGGACAGCGCCTGCGGAGTGATGGTCATGGGACGACGGTGAGTTCATGCCGATGCTCGCTTTAGTGGGGATGGACTGCCAAGGCAGTGTGCCATTGGGGGTTACACAGCTATTCGGGGCTGAGCGTCCCGAGCACTGAAACAACAACCAGGATCAAGATGGCCAGCGCGGCCTCAGCCGTAACACTCTGCCGCAAAGCCCGCACCTCCTGCGCGGGATCTCCGCTGGTCAGCGCCCGTCCCAGGCGCGGCACCAGCGTCCATCGGTGCAGCGCTCCCAAACCCAGCATTCCAGCGAACAGGGCCAGTTTGAACAGCAGCAACTTCCCGTAGGTGCTCTGAAACAGGGCCGACAACGACCACGCAGTGAGATCCCCGTAGTGCGCGATGCCGGACACGACGAGCGCAGCAACGAAAATCGTTCCCAGCGTCGAAAATCCATGCAGAAAGTCATGCGTTGATCGCAGACGCCCGCTGCCGGAGGCCTCCTTGCCGCGCAGGAGCATCCCCAGGAACATCAGGACCGCTGCGATCCAGCCGCCTGCCGCAAGAAGATGGACAAGGCCCGCAGCAAGCCGGACCGCGCCTGCCACGCCCTCACCAGCGGCCGCGTGGCCGTTCCATGCCAGAGAAGCGAGTGCGCCGCCCGCCAGCGTCGCCGCCAGCGGGAAGGCGGGCTCCACCTGCCCGCGGCGACGGTGCCATCCGAGCACAAACATCAGGGCGAGCAGCAGCGCGCCTCTCGCAATCGCTGCCCGGCCCGCGGACGACTCGAGCAGATACCAGCCAAGCGATCCGCGATCAACGTCGGCGACCGGAATTCCCATGATGCCCGCGGTCTTGAAGACGACATCGGCCCCGGTGAGCACGAGACCGACGGTGGCACTCACCAACAGAACGCCCATGAGTGGCCACCCGGCCAAGGCGTCGGCGAGTGCCGATCGACGCGAACCGTACCAACCGAACAGTGGAACCCCGAAAAGCACCATGAGAACAAGGTATTCCAGGAATCTCAGTGCATAAGCCGACAAGTCGAACATTTGTGGCTCCTCAGCGCACCGTGAAGCTGAAACTGCCCGTCATGGGGTGGTTGTCGCCACCGACGGCGCGGTATTCCACGGTATAGACGCCCGGAGCCAGCGGTCCAGGCAACTTGGCACGCAGGGTCTTGCCGTTGTTGACGATCTCGGTCGTGAAATTCTCGATCGGCATGGTGGAACTGCCGTGCTTCATGAGCAACTTGAGACGCGACGCCCGCGGAATCAATGTTTCGTTGAATACGAGATCGATCTGGCCTGGCGAGGCCACCACCGCATTTGCCGCCGGTGTGGACTGCTGCAGCGCGGCGTGGGCGTGCGCGATCTGCAGGGAGAACTGCCCAGCCGCAATCGCGAGGACGAGCGCGAAGGAGCGAAGGACGTTTGATGATCTCATAGTGATTAATCCTCATTGCGAATGTGATGCTAAGCCCCGTTGGGGGCCGTGCTGTGTTGGACCCGACATGCGTTGGATGTCGGGCTGTCACCGAAACCACGGTTGGTCGGCTTTTGATATTTGAGATGAGGATCCCGCCGCTCAGACGGGATCCTCGACGCATCAAGCCGCCATGGCGCTGCAGCTTTCCGCGCAGCGGCGGCAAACTTCGGCGCAACGCGTCATCTCAGGGTCATTCATGGCGTCGCATGCATCGGCGCACTGGCGGCAGACCTCCGCACAGGCACTGCAAACCACGTCGTGAACGCTGGCACCGCGCAGCATCGCGTCGGCACTGGTTGCGCAGATATCGGCACACGTCGCAAGGAGTGCGATGTGCTCTGGGGCCGCGTGGGCACCTCCTTTGGTCAGGCAATAGTTGATGGTCTCCAGGCAGATCTCATGACACTGCGTGCAGTTGTCGATGCACTCGTTCATGGCCTGGGACCGGTGTGCCGCGGAATGGTGGGTCATGTGGTTCTCCTTCTTCCTCGCGGACGAGACTCGGCGCGCCCGCAACACCGCCCCTGTTGCTCCGACGGATCAATGCTGTGCGAAGGGTTCGGTGGTTCCGTCGTGACGGACCAGCTCGACCGTGTACGGCTGTTGTCGCCCGGCAGGGACCTCCATGCCCGGCGAGCCGAGCGGCATTCCCGGCAGGACCAGGCCGCGTGCGTCCGGCTTTTCTTCGAGGAGGCGCTTGATGTCCTCGGCCGGGACATGGCCCTCGATGACGTATCCGCCGACCTCGGCCGTGTGGCAGGAGCCCTTTGCATAGGGGACACCCAGGCGCTCCTTGACCGGACCCAGGTCATCCATGTCGTGCACATCCACGGTGAAGCCCGCCTTCTGCACGTGGTCGACCCAGCTACCGCAACACCCGCAGGTCGGAGTCTTGTGGACGGTCATGCGTGGCAGGGCAGCGGGAGTGGCGTCGGCTGTTTCAGAGACGACCTGTGCAGCGGGTGCGATGGTGGATTGCGCGGGTGTAGCCGCCTGGGTGCAGGCACCCAAGCCGGCGACCGCAAAAGCCACCCACGCCAGTCGATTCAATCTGTAAGCATTCATTTCGGCTTCTCCAGTCAGCGCTTGGTCCGCGAGGACCAGTGGATGTGGACGATCCGCCAGCCGTCCGTGGTCTGCTTCAGCACCATCGTCTCGGTGCTCTGGACGGTCAGTGGCTGGCCGTCCTGCTGGGCGTGCAGCTCGCTTTCGGTTCCGACCCACGCGAACTCGCCAGCGGTTCGTGCACGCTGACGGAGCAGCTGGCGATGGGCGCCCTTGAGGAACGCCGCATCGCTGACTGCGTGATGGCCCATGTATTCCTCGCGGCTGCGTTCTGCACCTCCGGACTCGAGGATGAGAACGTCGGCAGCGAGCAGGGCTTCGACCGTGGCCAGGTCGCCGCTGGACAGGGCGGTGTTGAACCGTTCCGCCACGGCGACCGCGGCCTCTGCAGTGGCTGGGACGTCGACGTCCGCAGATGGCGCGGCAGCGGGGCGATGTGCGTGCGACGGTGTCGCCTGCGCCATTGCGGGGGACACGACGGCCAGTGCCAGCGCCAGGGTGAAGGAGATTGCTGTTGCGTTCATTGCGCGGGCTCCAACGAGATCAATGGGTGTGTGCATGGCCGTCACCGACCTCGGGCGTGCGTGGTGCAGGGTGCGACTCCACCTTGCCGTCGGGATGGCGGTGGTCCACCAAGCCGACTTCCGTGTCGCCGGGTGATGGGCCGTGGTGATCATCGGCCACACCCAGCGGGTGCGCATGCGGCATGGAGTTGTTGCCCGGCTCGGAGGTGGCAACGTGGTCCTCGGCCGTTTCGTCGTCATGGTGGCCTTGCGTCTCGCCGCCGCCATGCGAATGGCCTTCGCTGCTGTCGACCAGCTCCTTGTACGCAGTCGCGTCGAGCGTAGGCAGCACCTGCAGGAACGCGGCCATGTTCCAGATGTACTCGTCGCTCATGTTCTTGCCCCAGGCGGGCATGCCGCTGGCCTTGATCCCGTGCTAGATCACCCAGAACGCTTTGGCCACGTCGACCTTGTGCTTACTGAGGTCCGGCGGCGTGGGATACAGGCCCTGGCTCAAGTCGGTTTCGGCCATCGACGGGGCCAGGTGGCAGCCAGCGCACATCGCCGCATAGTTGCCCGCGCCCTGGACGATCCGTGTGCGATCGTCTAGGCCCGACGGCACGTCCAGCCGTCCCGCACGTGACACGATGGAGCGCTCGCGTGCGGTTTCGAGCAGGAAATGCACGGGCTTCGTGTGCATGTCATCGGCGGCGACGTTGTACACGCCGCCCCAGATGAAGCCCGCCGTACCGGCCACGACAACCAGCGGAACCCCGATCAACCAAACACGCTTGCGTGTCTTTGGTTGCATGTGTGTTCTCCCATCAGAACCAGATTCGGACGCCGGCCACGACCCGGGTGTCGTCGACGTCCCCGGACCGTGCGCGACGCTGGTCCGCCGTTCCGCCGTAGGCACGCTCCCAGACGACGCCGACATAGGGAGCGAACTGCCGATGGAACTCGTAGCGCAGGCGGAAACCGGCTTCGACCTTGCTCAGTCCGCTGCCGATTCCAACCGCCGGATCGTCCTTGCTCCAGGCTTCGCCCTCGACGAGCCACTGGCCGATCAGCCGGTTGGTGAACAGCATTTCGTATTCGGCTTCCGCCCCAAGCCCGACCTGGCCGGACTCGCCCAGGTACGCGGTCGCTTCGACTTCAAACTTGTACGGGGCAAGGCCGATGACGCCGAGCGCGGCATAAGTGCGCGACGGGCCGCCGCCAAAGCCGAAGTCATGTCGGACACCGGCGACTGCATCCCACCATCGGGCGATGGCCCGACCGTACAGGACTTCCACATCCGCCGACTCGGTGGAGCCGCCCGCACGCTCGCCCTCGCTGCGGAGCCAAAGCCGGTTCAAATCTGAGCCGACCCAGGCTTTCGCTTCCCAAGCCATGCCGGTGCCGTCCTCATCCGCGTCCCACGCTTCGAGCCGGTCAAGCGACCAGTACGAGTTGATCGATTCGCCGTGTATCACGTGGTCGTCGAGGTTCTTGAATGCCGCGGCGCGATCGGCCGGGGTGAGGACAGGGATGGGCTCGTGCGGCTCCGCGGTCGCCGGAAGATCCTGGCTGGCACCAGGCTGATGGCCCATCGACGCGTGGTCCATGCCAGAGTGATCCATCTCGGAGTGGTCCATCGTGGAGTGGTCCATCCCCGAGTGGTCCATCGTGGAGTGATCCATCGTGGAGTGATCCATCGTGGAGTGATCCATCGTGGAGTGATCGCTGCCGGCAGTGTCCGCGGCCCCATGTTTCATGGAGCCGTGGTCCATGGCCCCGTGATCATCGGACATCGTGTCTGTCGGAGTCGGCTGGTGGCCGGCGTGTGGGTCAACAGGCTCAGGTGACGATGGTGTCGCAGCTGGAGCCGGCTTCGCTTCCGGATGGTGCGAGGCGTGGTCTGTCTCCTGCGCCCACGCGGGCGCGAACCCAGCGGCAAGCCACAGTGCGGAGGCCAGGCCGATGGCCAGGGGATGGCGGCTGGAACCGATCATGGCGCTCATTCCTCCACCCGCACTTCGCGGAACATGCCGGCTTCCATGTGGTAGAGCAGGTGGCAGTGGTAGGCCCAGCGGCCAAGGGCATCCGCTCGCACCCGGTAGCTGCGCTTGGTGCCTGGTGGCATGTCGATGGTGTGCTTGCGCACCATGAAGTTGCCGGATTCATCCTCGAGGTCGCTCCACATGCCGTGGAGGTGGATCGGGTGCGACATCATCGTGTCGTTGACCAGCACGATCCGCATGCGCTCGCCGTAGTTGAGGCGCAGGGGCTCCGCGTCAGCGAACTTCACTCCGTCAAAGGACCAGGCGAAGCGCTCCATGTGGCCGGTCAGGTGCAGCTCGACCGTGCGGCCGGGTTCACGCCCGTCGGGATCGCGGAACGTGCTCCGCAGGTCGGCGTAGGTGAGCACGCGGCGGCCGTTGTCGCGCAGGCCGATGCCCGGATCATCGAGCCTGGGCGCCGGCGCCATCGTCTGCATGTCCACGAGAGGGTTGCCGGTTTCGCTGTCGGGGTGCTCCTGCATCCCACCGGCCCCGTGATCCATGCCGGCCATGCTTCCGCCGGCCATTGCGCCTCCGGCCATCGACGACATGTCGTGGACGCTGTGGTCCATCCCAGCCATTGAGCTAGACATCGAGGACATGTCGTGACCGCCGCCGCCCATTCCGCCGTGGCCCATGTCGTCCATGGTGAGCAGGGGCTTGGGGTCGACCTCGGGCACCGGCGCCCGCAAGCCTTCCCGGACGGCGAGCGTGCCGCTGACGTAGCCGGTACGGCCGCTGTCCTGGGCGAAAATGGTGAACGCATCCTGCCCGGTGGGTTCGACGATGACGTCGAAGGTCTCGGCGGTGGCGATGCGGAGCTCGTCGACCGAAACCGGATGCACGTACTGTCCATCGGCTGCGACCACGGTCATCTTCAGGCCCGGGATCCGCACGTCGAAGTACGTCATCGCGGAGCCGTTGATGAAGCGGAGGCGGACCTTCTCGCCCGACCGGAACAGCCCGGTCCAGTTGCCGAGCGAGGTCATGCCGTTCATGAGGTAGGTGTAGGTGTTGCCGTTGACGTCCGACAGGTCGGTCGGCGTCATCCGCATCCGGCCCCACATCTTGCGGTCTTCGACCGTGGCGGCCAGGCCGTGCTGCTTCACGTCGTCGAAGAAGTCGCCGACCGTCTGCTTGGAGAAGTTGTCGAAGTCAGACCGCTTCTTGAGCCTGGCGAACAGGCGCTTCGGATCGAGGTCGGTCCAGTCGCTGAGCATGACCACGTAATCGCGGTCATAGGCGAAGGGCTCGGGTTCCAGCGGCTCGATCACCAGTGGCCCGTAGAGACCGGCCTGCTCCTGGAAGCCGGAATGGCTGTGGTACCAGTAGGTGCCGCCCTGCACGACGTTGAAGCGGTACTGGTAGGTCTCGCCACGGTTGATGCCGTTGAAGCTCAGCCCGGGCACGCCGTCCATGTCGGCCGGCAGCAGGATGCCGTGCCAGTGGATCGATGTCTGGTTGCCATGGATCGAGCCGGGGGGCAGGGCATTGCGGACCCGCAGGTTGACGGTGGTGCCTTCGCGCCAGCGCAGCAGCGGCGCTGGAATCGAGCCGTTGACCGTGATCGCCGGACGCGTGGCACCGGTGAAGTTCATCGGGGTCTCGCCGATGGTCAGGTCGAAGTCGGTGCCCGAGAGCACATTGGGGACGCCTTCGGCCTTGACGGCCCAGCTGGAGCGGGGCCATAGGCCGAGGGCTGCAACGGCGCCTCCGGCGGCAAGGCCTTGGACAAAGAGGCGGCGCGACGGGGCGGACAGCCCCTCGGCGCGGCCGAGAAGATCGGATGACATGGGAACTCCGGGAGAGTGACGAGGGCTCGCGAGGCGAGCGTTTCCCTGTCGGTGCGGAGCAGCGAACAGGGTCCATCAGCGCCTTAAAAGGCGCGCGGCGACACTTAGCCGATCGGAGGTCGGAAAAGATTGGTCAGTGCAGCGGACGCGTGCACTGACAGGAACGGTTCGGCGGATTGCCGGTACCGGATGGTGAAGTCGGCGAGTGCCGACCCGGCGAGCGCCGCTGCGCAATGGTGCATGCAGGGGCAGCAATTGCCCGTCTCGCAGCAATCGTCCAACGACGATACAGCCCCGACCTGGTCAATGAGCTGCGGATGATGGTGATCGTCGGCCACCGGAACGGCCGCTGCGCCCCCTTGGCAGGCAGCCATAGACTCGGCCGCTGTCTGCGCCGTGGTCATGTGGATGGCGTCACCCGCGGAGTCGCGCACGTGCTCCATGTGCATGGACGCGCCAGCGATGCCCGGACCGTTCGCCAGCAAGGCAACGATCAGGAACAACCGCATCATGAGCGCGCGGAAAGGCATGCGCTTGAGTATACGTCCCGAAGTAAACGCCGGATGAATACAGCGACAACGCCTGTTGGCTTATCTCAGGGAAGCCTCGGAACGCCTTGGGCGATTGTGTAACAAGCGGTAGATCGGGTAGCTTCCGCGCAATGTCCCGGTTTCGCTTCCGTTCGCCGCCTATCGCCGCGCAGGCTGTGCTCCTGGGGCTGCTAGTGTTTGGCCTCCTGTTGCAGCCCGTGATCGCAGCTGTGGGCGAGATCCACGCCCTTGCGCATGACCCATCCGGGACCCATCAGCATGAACTGCGCACCGGCATCTCCGATGGGGAGCAAGCCGTGCCTGGCGAGCAGGGTCAAGGGGAGTCCGAAACGCTGCACATGTTCGTCCACTTCGCGCATTGCTGCGGCTTCACTGCAGCGTTGCTGCCCGGGGTAGCGCAACTGTCCGCGCTATCCCCCGCGGGCCAGCTGATGGCCACGAAGCTCGTCCTTTTGCCGTCGGCGCACCTGTCGAGCCCTTTCAAGCCTCCGATCTACGCGTGACCCCTCTGTCGGCGAGTCGCCGACCGTTGTCGTCCCCCTAGCTCGGAGCAATCCATGAATTTTCGATTCGCGGCCAAGGTCGCGTTCGTCGTCGTCTGTGCCGTGGTCCTTCCCACGCACGCGAGCGACACCCTGACCCTGCGCGACGCTTTCCAGCGCGTGGCTGATACCCATCCCGATCTTCGCCTGTTCGGTCCCCGCCGCGACGCGCTGGAAGCGGAGCTGGAACGGGCGTCCCTGCGTCCCGCGCTGTTCGGCGGCGTCGAGGTCGAGAACGTGCTTGGCAGCGGCGCCGCGAGCGGCGTGTCAGGCGCAGAGGTCACGCTGACATTGGCTTCCGTGCTGGAGCGTGGGGGAAAGCTGGACGCCCGACGCGTACTCGCCCAGAGCCGGATCGACACCCTGGCGGTTGAGCGCGAGGGTCGGCGCCTGGACCTCCTGGCGGAAGTCGCCCGACGCTACCTGGCGGTCGTAGCGGCGCAGCACCAGGGCGCCATCGCCCGCATGGACATTGACCAGCGGGACCAGACCGTCACTGCGGCGCGACGTCGTCACGAGGCCGGAGCCTCGCCTGAGGCCGTTGTGCTGACTGCCGAAGCGGCGGCAGCACGTGCGCGGCTCGAGCTGGCACGAGCGGCACAAGCCGAAATGGCCGCGCGCCAGCATCTGGCCGCACTTTGGGGTGAACGCAGCCCGACGTTCCAGGTCGCAGGAGGAGACCCCTTGGCGCTGCCCGAAATTGTGGACTTTGCGGAGCTCGCCGCCTGGCTGCAGCGCACACCGGAGCTTGCCCGGTTCGTCGACGAGCGGCGTGTGCGCGAGGCCCGGCTCCAGCTTGCTCGCAGCGAGGCGACCCCAGATCTGAATTGGCAGGTCGGTGTGCGTCGCATGTCCGACGACAACGATTTCGGTCTGGTCGGGAGCGTTTCCATCCCCTTCGGCGCACGGGGCCGTGCAGAGCCTGGGATTCGTGCTGCGCAGGCTGAGCTGGCGGGACTGGAGATCGAGCGCGAGGCAGCAGGGTTGTCCCTCTATTCGACCTTGGCCGAGGCACACGGGCGCTTCGAGGTGGCCCGCCTGGAAGCACAGCGGCTAGGTGAGGACGTGCTTCCACGTCTGGCCAAGGCCGAAGCCGCGGCCGCCACCGCGTACCGCGCAGGCGCCGCCAGTTATCTGGAGTGGTCGAGCCTGCAGGCGGAGCACGCCGCCGCACGGCAGCAACAGCTGGCGGCGGCGCTGGAAGCCCAGCGCGCCCTGATCGAGATCCAGCGGCTGACCGGCCAGGCATTCGTCGCCGGCCCGGGCCTGCAACACAACCAAGGAGCAACCCCATGAAGCCTGTCCACCTGATTCCGGCACTGGCGCTGGCCTTGGTCCTCGCAGCCTGCGGTGGCGAGCCGGACCAGCCGGCCAAGGACGCACATGCGAACGACGCCGCCGACCACGGAACGGAGGCCGACGAACACGGCCATGAGGCGGATGAAGTCGCCAGCACGGTCATCCCTGCGGAAATCGCTGAAAAGTCCGGTATCAAGACCCAGCCGGCCGGCCCCGGCGTGATCGCCGACGAGCATGAGGTGCAAGGCCTGCTGACCCCGGTTGAGGGTCGTGTTGCGCAGGTCACCGCCCGTTTCCCTGGCCCGATCCGTTCGTTGCGCGCCAACGTCGGCGACCCGGTCCGCGCCGGGCAGACGCTGGCGACGATCGAGAGCAACCTGAGCCTGAGCACCTACAGCGTTGCCGCGCCGATCTCCGGCGTGGTCGTCGAGCGCAGTGCCTCGGTCGGCGGCCTGGCCAGCGAGGGTGCGCCCCTGTTCCAGATCGCCGATCTCTCGCAGCTCTGGGTCGACCTCCACATTTTTGGCGCCGACGCCCAGCACATCCAGCCTGGCGTGCCGGTCGCGGTCACCCGCATGAGCGATGGCGAGACGGTCCACACCACGCTCGAACGTGTGCTCCCGGGCATGGCCACGGCCAGCCAGAGCACAGTCGCCCGCGCAACGATCGACAACGCCGACAACCAGTGGCGGCCGGGAACGGCAGTCAAGGCGCGGATCACCGTCGCGCAGCAGCCGGTTGACCTGATGGTGCCGTTGACCGCGCTGCAGTCGATGGATGGCCAGGACGCCGTGTTCGTACGTGAAGGCGAGACGTACCTGGCCCGACACGTGGAACTCGGCGCCCGCGATGCCACGCGGGCGCAGGTCCTCTCGGGCCTGAGCGGCGGCGAGGAGGTCGTCGTCGCGGAGAGCTACCTGATCAAGGCGGACATCGGCAAGGAGGGCGCGTCGCATGACCACTGACACCACAGTCCGCCAGGCCGGTCTGCTGGAGCGGATCGTCCGGTTCTCGATTCGGCATCGCTGGATGATGCTGGTGCTGACCCTCGGGCTGATCGGTGTGGGCATCTGGAGCTTCACCCGGCTCCCGATCGATGCAACGCCGGACATCACCAACGTCCAGGTGCAGATCAACACCGAGGCGCCCGGCTACTCGCCACTGGAATCCGAGCAGCGGATCACCTATCCGATTGAGACGGCACTCGCCGGCTTGCCCCGTCTCGACTACACGCGCTCATTGTCCCGGTACGGGTTGTCGCAGATCACCGTCGTGTTCGAGGACGGCACCGACCTGTATTTCGCCCGGCAGCAGGTGGCCGAGCGCCTGCAGCAGATCCGCTCGCAGATTCCGGAGGGCCTGGAGCCCGAAATGGGCCCGATTTCGACCGGGTTGGGCGAGATCTTCATGTACACCGTGGATGCGGCGCCCGACGCGACCAAGCCGGATGGCAGCCAGTGGAGCCCCACCGACCTGCGCACCCTGCAGGACTGGGTCATCCGGCCGCAGATGCGCAACACCCCGGGGGTGACCGAAGTCAACACGATGGGCGGCTTCGAGCGGCAGATCCATATCACGCCGGACCCGTCCAAGCTGGTCGCACTCGGCTTCACGCTGCAGGACATCGTCGACGCGGTGGCCGCCAACAACCAGAACATGGGCGCCGGTTACATCGAGCGCAACGGCCAGCAGTACCTGGTGCGCGTGCCCGGCCAGGTCGGCGGGATCGACGAGATCCGCAACATCGTGCTGGACCGGCGCGAAGGCCTGCCGATCCGGGTTGCGGACGTGGCGCAGGTGGGTGAAGGCCCGGAGCTTCGTACGGGCGCGGCCACCCAGAACGGCGAAGAGGTCGTGCTGGGCACCGTGTCGATGCTGGTCGGCTCCAACAGCCGCAGCGTCGCGCAGGCCGCGGCGGCGAAGCTGCAGGACGCGAACGCGAGCCTGCCAGAAGGCGTCACCGCGACGGCGGTCTACGACCGCACTGCGCTGGTCGAACGCACCATGCAGACCATCTCGAAGAACCTGGTCGAGGGCGCCCTGCTGGTGATCGTGGTCCTGTTCCTGCTGCTGGGAAACTTCCGCGCCGCGCTCATCACCGCAGCCGTCATTCCCCTGGCCATGCTGTTCACGATCACCGGAATGGTGCGCGGCGGCGTGTCCGGCAACCTGATGAGCCTGGGTGCACTCGACTTCGGCCTGATCGTCGATGGCGCGGTCATCATTATCGAGAACGTCCTGCGCCGGTTTGGCGAGATGCAGCATCGGCTTGGCCGGTCGCTGACGCGCGAGGAGCGCAACGACCTGACCGCTACCGCCACGGTCGAGGTCATCCGGCCCAGCCTGTTCGGCATGTTCATCATCGCCGCGGTGTACCTGCCGATCTTCGCGCTGACCGGGATCGAGGGAAAGATGTTCCATCCCATGGCGATCACGGTGGTGCTGGCCCTCACCGGTGCAATGGTCTTGTCACTCACCTTCGTTCCCGCATCCATCGCGATCTTCATGGGCAACCGGGTCCAGGAGAAGGAGAACCGGCTGGTCCAGTGGGTGCGACGCGGCTATAAGCCGTTGCTCTCGTGGTCGCTCCGTCGGCAGAACTGGGTGTTTGCCGGCGCGTTTGTCTTGGTTGCCGTGTCCCTGCTTGTCGCCACGCGCCTGGGCAGCGAGTTCATTCCCAGCCTGGACGAGGGTGACGTCGCCATGCATGCGATCCGCATCCCGGGCACTGGCCTGGAGCAGTCGGTGAAGATGCAGCTCGCCGTGGAGGAGCGGCTGATGCAGCTTCCCGAAGTGGAGCGGGTGTTCAGCAAGATCGGCACGGCCGAGGTGGCTACCGACCCGATGCCACCAAACGTCGCCGACACCTTCCTGATGATGAAGCCACGCGGGCAGTGGCCCGACCCACGCAAGCCCAAGGACGTACTGCTCGACGAGATCGAGGCGGCGGTGGCGACGCTCCCAGGCAACAACTACGAGTTCACGCAGCCGATCGAGATGCGGACCAACGAGCTGATCTCCGGCGTGCGTGCGGACGTGGCGGTCAAGGTGTTCGGCGATGACCTGGACACGCTGGTCGAGGTGGCCGAACAGGTCGAGGCCGTTGCCAGGCAGGTCGAGGGCGCAGCCGACGTCAAGACCGAACAGGCGACCGGCTTGCCACTGCTGACGATCGTGCCGGATCGTGCGGCGCTTGCGCGCTTCGGCTTGAATCCCGGGGTTGTGCAGCAGACCGTTGCCACCGCGGTCGGTGGCCAGGTTGCCAGCCAGCTGTTCGAGGGCGACCGCCGGTTCGACATCGTGGTCCGGTTGCCGGAACAGATGCGCGTCGATCCGGCGGCCCTTCAGGACCTGCCGATCCCTTTGTCCGACGATGCAAACGCGGACAGATCGAGCCTGGACCCCAGTTGGGCAACTGCGCGAACCATACCGTTGCGGGAGGTCGCGAGGGTCGAAAGCCTGCTGGGGCCCAACCAGATCAACCGCGAGAACGGAAAGCGCCGGGTGGTGGTGACCGCCAACGTGCGCGATCGCGATCTGGGCACCTTCGTCGAAGAGCTGCAGCAGCGCGTCGGGCAGCAGGTGAACGTGCCGGAAGGCTATTGGATCGACTACGGCGGCACGTTCGAGCAGTTGATCTCGGCCAGTCGGCGGCTCGCAGTCGTGGTACCGGTGACGTTGGTCCTCATCTTCGGCCTGTTGTTCATGGCATTCGGCTCGGCCAGGGATGCGGTGATCGTGTTCAGCGGCGTGCCGCTGGCGCTGACGGGCGGTGTGGCCGCACTGGCACTGCGCGGCATCCCGCTGTCGATCACCGCAGGCGTCGGGTTCATCGCGCTGTCCGGCGTGGCCGTGCTCAACGGCCTGGTCATGATCGCCTTCATCCGCAACCTGCGCGAACAAGGCCAGTCGCTGGACGACGCGGTCTTCAACGGCGCCCTCGGGCGGCTGCGGCCCGTGCTGATGACCGCCCTGGTCGCGTCGCTCGGCTTCGTCCCCATGGCGCTCAATGTCGGCGCGGGCGCGGAGGTGCAGCGTCCGCTCGCCACCGTCGTGATCGGCGGGATCGTGTCTTCAACGCTGCTCACCCTGCTTGTCCTGCCCACCCTTTACCGTCTTCTGCATCGCGGCGACGCAGCGAAGCCGCAACTGGAGGCCCACTGAGTTGAGTGAAGAGAAGATCGAGATACACGACGCGCACCAGCGCCGGATCCTGTTGATCGTCCTCGCCCTGAACCTCGCGCTTGCCGCGGGGTTTGGGGTCACGGGCGTCGCCGCCGGCTCAAGCGCTCTGATCGCAAATGGACTGGACAATGCGTCCGACAGCGCCGTCTACATCATCACCCTGCTCGCACTCAGTCGCTCACAAGCCTGGAAACGGTCGGCGGCCAAAGTGTCCGGCTGGCTGCTGATCCTGTTCGCCGCTGGGATCCTGGTCGACGTGGGCCGTCGGTTCCTGGGTGACGCCGAGCCCATTGGTACGACGATGATGGTGATGGCGCTGGGGGCCGGCCTGGTAAACGCGACATGCGTGTGGCTGCTCAAGAAAATCCGGCAGGCCAATGTGAACGTGCGTGCCGCGACGACCTTCAGCACCAACGATTTCATCGCCAACGCAGGCGTGCTCGTGGGTGGCGGACTGGTGCTGTGGACCGGGCGGGCCTGGCCCGACCTCGTCGTGGGGCTCGCAGTGGCGGCGATCGCCCTGAAAGGGGGCATCGAGATCCTGCAGGATGCCCGTGGCGAAGAGGACGCTTGAGTGCCGACCTAGGATGGCGGGTGGCGCAGCGTGTCGAGGATGGCGCACTGGCCGCGCTCGCCGCCGCTGCAACTGCCAATCACCCGTTCGAGCTCCGAGGCCATCCGCTGAAGGTCGTTTAGCCGGTTCCGGATGTCCAGCAGGTGCCCGCGGGCAAGACGGTCGACATCCTGGCAGGACAACCCGTCGTCTTCGGCCAGGCCCAGCAGGCTGCGGATCTCCTCCAGCGAGAAGCCCAGTTCGCGTCCGCGGCTGATGAAGCGCAGCCGATCCGCGTCGGCGGGACGGTAGTCGCGATACCCGCCCGCCGTGCGCGGCGGGGCAGGCAACAACCCGATGCGCTCGTAGTAGCGCACGGTTTCGGGATGGCACCCGCTGCGCTCCGCGACCTCTCCGATCTTCATGGGCTTGACTCTGTAGCGACTCCGGGGTTTAGGATCGCCGACCTGGAAGCGGGCCGCAAATCCTCGGACGCCCGCTCGACTCGGAGACATGATCATGAGTGATTCGTGCGGCTGCGGAAGCACGGTGGATATCCGCGCCCTGGAGGCGGGGCAGCGGCGCGTGTTGATGATCCGTAAGCTTCCCCGTCAAGCACACAACGCAAAAGTAGAACTTTCCTCGTATTGCTGGCGGACCTCGGCGGGCGTGAGATCGCCGAGGGAATCGTGGGGGCGCTCCTCGTTGTACTCGAGCATCCACC
>NZ_VOHE01000013.1 GCF_007859305.1 Luteimonas wenzhouensis | reverse complement strand
GGCGCCACAGGCGCCGCACCCGGGCCTCGCCCAGGTCCAACCAGGCCGCCATGCGGCGATACCCGAACCGCGGCACCTTCGGCGACGCGGCCAGCAGCCGCTCGGCCACCGCCTGGTCCTTGGCGGCTTGGCGCGGGGCGTAGCTGGCGATGCGGCGGCTCAGGCCCAGGTAACGAAGGGCCTTTCGCTGCGAGATACCCCGACGGACCAGCACCTGGACCGTGTCGCGTCGTTCCGACGGGGTCATCATTTTTTTCGGACGATCTCCTTCATCCCGTCGATGACCAGCATCTGCTCGGCCACCAGCCGCTTGAGCCGGGCGTTCTCGGACTCGAGGTCCTTGAGCCGCCGGGCGTCGGGCACGTCCAGGCCACCGAACTTGTTGCGCCAGCGGAAAAAGGTCTGCTCGGTCAGGTTGTGCTTCTTGCACAGGGCCTTGATCGACATGGCGCCGACCTCGGCCTCGCGCAGGATGCCGATGATCTGCTCGTCGGTGAGCGGCAGCGGCATCGACCTGGCGATCCGCTATGCCAGCGCGCGCCACGTGCCGCCCGGCTCCCCGCGGCTGTTCGACGAGGTGGTGGTGCCGGTGGCGAGCCCGTCGCTGGGCGTGGACGCGCTGCGCTCGCCGCGGGCGCTGTCCGGGCTCACCCTGCTCGAGTTCGAGGAACGCTATCCCTGGCTGCAGTGGGGCCACTGGCTGGAGAGCCGCGGCTGGCAGTCGGCGCGGCCGCGCGGGTCGCTGCAGTTCAACCAGTACGACCTGGTGATCCAGGCCGCGCTGGCCGGACAGGGCGTGGCGCTGGGGCGGCGCGAGCTGATCCGCCCGATGCTCGACGACGGCCGCCTGGTGGCGCTGGCCCCGCCGCGGCGCGGCGAGACGCAGGGCTACGCCTACTGGCTGGTGCGCGCGCCGGGCACTGCCCGGCCGGAAGTGGAGCGCGTCGCCGACTGGATCATGCGCGAGGCGGCGCAACAGGCGGGCAAGTCCGCGCCACGACGGCGCTGAGCCTCAGTCGCGGCGGCCGCGGAACAGGCGCTGCAGCAGGTCGCGCGCGAGCTGCTGTTCGGACGCGTCCAGGTTCTCCACCAGCGGGCCGAGCGCGGCGCGGCCCTCGGCGCGCAGCTGCCGCAGCAGGCGCGCGCCCTCGTCGGTGAGCACCACGTCGGTGGCGCGGGCGTCGTCCTCGTTCGGCACGCGCGCCACCAGGCCGCGCTTCTCGGCGCGCGCGACCAGGCCGGACATCGTCTGCTTCTCGAGGCCGAGGTAGTCGGCCAGTTCGGTCATGCGCGGGCGGCGGTCGCGCAGGATGCCGAGCATCCGGACCATCGACAGCGACAGGTCGTGCGCGGCGCCGAGGCGGCTGATCACCGCCATCACCACGAACGAGGCGGTGACCAGGGTGTCGACCAGCCCTTCGCGGGGGTCGGGGGGCTGGCGGGTGGACGGGTGCTTGCGGGCCATGGGCGCCATCTTGACATGGTTCGTATTGCGTATCAGTATTTGATCGTAATACGAACTATCAGGAGCCGACGATGGACCGCAGGACCCGACCGCCCCGCCTCCGCCGCGCCGTCCGCGGCGGCGTCCCCGGCGGGCGCCGCGCCTGGCTGGCGGTGATGTCCACGGCGCTGGCGCTGGCCGCGGTGCTGCTGCTGGCGCTGCGCGATCCGTCCGGGGACGAGGCGGCGCCCCCGCCGCCGACGCTGGCGGTGCGGGCCGTGGCGCCCGAACCGCGGACCTGGCCGTCCACCCTGCCCGCGGTGGGCAGCATCGCCGCCTGGCAGGAAGTGGTGGTGGGCGCGGAGATCGGCGGCCAGCGGCTGTCGCGGCTGCTGGTGGACGTGGGCGATACGGTGCGCAAGGGCCAGCTGCTGGCCGAGCTGGGCCCGGGGCCGCTGCAGGCCCAGCTCGACGCCAGTCGCGCGGCGCTGCGCGAGGCGCAGGTGATGGCCGACGACGCCGCGCGCTCGGCGGCGCGCGCGCTCGAACTGCGCGACTCGGGGCTGATGTCGCGGCAGTCGATCGACCAGGCCGTGGCCGCGCGCGACGCGGCGCGGGCACGGCTGGCCGCGGCGCGGGCGCAGGTGGAGGCCGACGCGATGCGGCTGGGCTACGCACGCATCCTCGCGCCCGACGACGGCGTGGTCAGCGCGCGCGCCGCGGTCGAGGGCGCGCTGGTGCAGGAAGGCGCCGAACTGCTGCGCCTGCAGCGCCAGGGCCGGCTGGAATGGCGCGCCGAGGTGCCCGCCGCCGACCTCGCCCGGGTCGCGCCGGGCCAGGTGGCGCGGATCGCCAGCGGCACGGGCCATCTCGAAGGGCGCGTGCGCCAGGTGGCACCGCAGGTCGACCCGCAAACCCGCACCGGGCTGGTGTACGTCGATCTCCCGGCCGGCGACGGCGTGCGCGCCGGCCAGTTCGCGCGCGGCGAACTGCTGCTGGGCACGCGCGAGGTGCTGACCCTGCCCGAGAGCGCGCTGCTGATGCGCGACGGCGGCAGCCACGTGTTCCTGGTCGAGGGCGACACGGTCCGCCAGCGCAAGGTGGAACCGGGCGCGCGCCGCGGCGACCGGGTGGAGATCCGCGCCGGGCTCGCCCCCGGCGAGCGGGTGGTGGAATCGGGCGTGGCCTTCCTCGCCGACGGCGTGGCGGTGCGCGTGGTCGGCGACGCGGCCGTCGCGGACGCGCGCTGACCGCCATGGCCATCAACGTCTCCGCGTGGTCGATCCGCAACCCGGTGCCGGCGACGCTGCTGTTCGCCCTGCTCACGCTGGCCGGCCTGTTCGCGTTCCGCGGCGCGACCGTGCAGCACTTCCCCGACGTGGATCTGCCGATGGTGGTGGTCACCGCCAGCCTGCCCGGCACCGCGCCGGCGCAGATGGAAACCGAGGTCGCGCGGCGGCTGGAGAACGCGATGGCGACCATGACCGGCCTGCGCCACCTGCACACCACGGTGCAGGACGGCGTGGCCACCATCGCCGCCGAGTTCCGCCTGGAGAAGGATCCGCAGCAGGCGCTCGACGACACCCGCGCCGCGGTGGCGCGCGTGCGCAGCGACCTGCCGCCCGCGCTGCGCGACCCGGTGGTGCGCAGGATCGAGTTCAAGAACGCGCCGATCCTCACCTACACCGTGGCCTCGCAGCGCATCGACGAGGAGGCGCTGTCGTGGCTGGTGGACGACCTGGTCACCCGGCGCCTGCTGGCGGTGCCGGGCGTGGGCGCGGTGCGCCGCATCGGCGGCGTGGACCGCCAGGTGCGGGTGGAACTGGATCCCGACCAGCTGCTGGCGCTGCGGGTGAGCGCGGCCGATGTCTCGCGCCGCCTGCTGCAATTGCAGCGCGAGGCGCCGGGCGGCCGCGCCCGGCTGGGCGGCGGCGAGCAGACGGTGCGCACGCGGGTCGAGGTGCCGTCGGCGGACGCGCTGCGCGCGCTCGAACTGCCGCTGTCCGACGGGCGGATCGCGCGCCTGGACCAGGTGGCCACGGTCACCGACGGCCGCGCCGAGCGCCGCAGCGGCGCGTTCCTCGACGGGCGTCCGGTGGTGGCTTTCGAGGTGGTGCGGACGATCGGCGCCGGCGACCTCGCGGTGGCCGACGGGGTGCGCGAGGCGCTGGACCGGCTGGCGCGCGAGCGCCCGGAGCTGGAGATCGCCGAGGCGTTCAACGCCGTCGATCCGGTGCGCGAGAACTACCGCGGCAGCCTGTCGCTGCTGCTCGAGGGCGCGGTGCTGGCGGTGCTGGTGGTGGGCCTGTTCCTGCGCGACGTGCGCGCCACCCTGGTCAGCGCGGTGGCGCTGCCGCTGTCGATCCTGCCGACCTTCGTGCTGATGCAGTGGATGGGGTTCACGCTCAACATCATCACCCTGCTGTCGCTGTCGCTGGTGGTCGGGATCCTGGTGGACGATGCGATCGTGGAGATCGAGAACATCATGCGCCACCTCGCCGAGGGCAAGTCGCCGCTGCAGGCGGCGCGCGAGGCGACCGACGAGATCGGGCTGGCGGTGATCGCGACCACGTTCGCCCTGGTCGCGGTGTTCCTGCCGACCGCGTTCATGGACGGCCTGGCCGGGAAATTCTTCCGCCAGTTCGGCTGGACCGCGGCGATCGCGGTGTTCTTCTCGCTCGTGGTGGCGCGGCTGCTGACGCCGATGATGGCGGCGTACCTGCTGAAGGCGCCCAGGCAGGTGGCGCGCGAGCCGTCATGGATGCCGGCCTGCCTCGCGGCGGCGCGCTGGGCGCTCACCCATCGCGGCACGGCGCTGACCGCGACGGCGGCGTTCGTCGTGCTCGCCTGCCTGCCGCTGGCGACCGGCACGCTGCAGACCAGCTTCATGCCGCCGGAGGACGTGGGCCAGGTGAAGGTCACGATCGAGCTGCCGCCGGGCAGCCCGTACGAGCGCACCCGCGCGGTGACCGAACAGGCGCGGCGCGCCGTGGCCGGGCATCCGCACGTGCGCCGGGTGTACGCCGCGATCGGCGGCGGCAGCGGCGGCGAGGACTCCCCGGGCGGCGTGCCGGAAGCGCGCATGGCCTGGCTCACGCTCGGCCTGGCGCCGCGCGGCGAACGCAGCGGGGTGACCCAGCAGCAGGTCGAGCGCGAGCTGCGCGCGCGCCTGCGCGACGTGCCCGGCGCGCGCATCCGCGTCGGCAGCAGCGACACCTACACCCTCGCCCTCTCCGGCGAGGACGCCGACCTGCTGGCGCGGCACGCGGCGGTGGTGGAACGCGAGCTGCGCACCCTGCCCGGCATCGGCCAGGTCACGACCCGGTCCAGCCTGCAGCGGCCGGAGGTGATCGTGCGCCCCGACCCCGCGCGCGCCGCCGACCTCGGCGTCAGCACCGAGGCCATTGCCGAGACCGTGCGCGTGGCCACCCAGGGCGACTACGAGCAGCTGCTGCCGCGGCTCGACCTCGACCAGCGCCAGGTGCCGATCGTGGTGCGCCTGCCCGAAGAGGCCACGCGCGACCTCGACCTGCTGCGCCAGCTCACCGTGCCCGGCGCCCGTGGCCCGGTGCCGCTGCGCGAGGTGGCGACGCTGGAGATCGCCAGCGGACCGGCCCAGGTCGACCGCCTCGACCGGCGGCGCAACGTCAACTTCGAGATCGAGCTCGACGGGCAGGCGCTGGGCGCGGTGCAGCGGCGCGTGGCGCAACTGCCGAGCCTGGCGCGACTGCCGCCCGGCCTCGCCCGCGCCGACATCGGCCAGGCCGAGACCTCGAACGAGAGCGGCCGCGGCTTCCTGCTGGCGATGGGCACCGGCGTGGCCTGCATCTACGTGGTGCTGGTGCTGCTGTTCGGCACCTGGCTGCAGCCGCTGACCATCCTCGGCGCGCTGGCGCTGTCGATCCCCGGCGCGATCCTGGCGCTGGTGGCGACCGGCCACCACCTGAGCCTGCCGGCGATGATCGGCATGGTGATGCTGATGGGCATCGCCAGCAAGAACTCGATCCTGCTGGTGGAGTACGCGATCGTGGCGCGGCGCGACCACGGCCTGTCGCGGCTCGATGCCCTGCTCGACGCCTGCCGCAAGCGCGCCCGGCCCATCGTGATGACCACGCTGGCGATGGGCGCCGGCATGCTGCCGATCGCGCTTGGCTTCGGTGCGGACCCCTCGTTCCGCGCCCCGATGGCGATCGTCGTCATCGGCGGCCTGACCACCTCGACCGTGCTCAGCCTGCTCGTCATCCCCGTGCTCTACACCTGCGTCGACGACCTCGCCAGCCGCTTCCACCGCACCCACCGGCGCAGCCCCGCACCCGCCACCCCCCGCCCCCTGTAGGAGCGGCTTCAGCCGCGACCACCCCCCGCCCGCACGCAGATCGCATCCACGCCCCCTCAGATCCTGACCCGCCACCCCCGCGCATCCATCCACCGCACCACCCCCCACCACAGCGCGACGAAACAGAGCGCAAACGCCAGCGACGGCACGTACGGCCCGAACCGCGGCGTCATCCACCCCGCGAACGCCCACCCGTACACCGCGCCCCACTGCCCGCTGGCCGCGAGCAGGCACACCATCAGCGCCGAACCGGCATAGGCGGTGATCGCGTTGACGCCGAAGCTGCGGCCGACGGCGGGCCAGCCGCGGCGGTCGATGAGCAGGTGCAGCAGCCACAGTGCCAGCGCCGCCCAGCCGGCGGTCCACAGTGCGTAGGACGAGGTCCACAGCGCCTTGTTGAACGGCATCGCCAGCGACCACAGCGCGCCGAGCACCAGCATCGCGATCCCCATCCCCAGCAGCCGCTGCGGCCGGCCGCGACGCAGCCAGTCGCCGGCGCGCACGCCGAGCAGCACCGTGGCGATCGCCGGCAGCGTGGACACCAGCCCCTCCGGATCGTGGCCGAGGCCGGTCCCCGGGTCGTACCGGTACAGCAGCGGCGCGAACAGCGCGGTGTCGATGCGGTCGGCGAGATTGTGCAGCGGCGCGTAGCCAGCGGGCGCGAGCAGCACCCACCAGCCGAGCAGCAGCGCGGCCACCAGCGCCCACTGCGTGCGCGGCTTCAGGTGCAGCGCCAGCGGCGCGGCGACCAGGAAGCACAGGCCGATCCGCTGCAGCACCCCCCACACGCGGTAGTGCGGGGTGTCGAAGGCCCACCACGCGACCAGGTGCAACAGCAGGCCGAGCGCGACGATGCGCAGCCCGCGCACGGCGATCGCGCGATGCAGCGCGGCCGTGGCCGCGCCCGCCTCCGCGCGCGGCGCCACACCGAGCGCGATCGACACGCCGACCACGAACAGGAAGAACGGGAACACCAGGTCGGTCGGCGTGCAGCCGTGCCAGGGTGCGTGCAGCAACGGCGCGTAGACATGGCCCCAGTCGCCCGGGGTGTTGACCAGCAGCATGGCCGCGACGGTGAGCCCGCGCAGCGCGTCGACCGAGTCGAAGCGCCGGGCGCCGCTCACGCCGCGTGCCGCTCCATGTCGCCGCCGATCCAGGTGGCGCGCACCTGCAGCGCGGCGTCGAGCAGCACCAGGTCGGCCGCGAGGCCGGGCGCGATGCGCCCGCGTTCGCCGTCGATGCGCAGGAACCGCGCCGGATAGGTGGCGGCCATGCGCGCGGCCTCCTCCAGCGGCAGGCCGAGCAGCCGTACGCAGTTGCGCACGGCCGTGGCCATGTCGAGCGCCGATCCGGCCAGCGCCCCGGCGGCGTTGCGGACCACGCCATCGACCGCGGTGATGGTCTCGCCGTAGAGCTCGAACGAGGGGCTGCCGGCGCCGACCATCGGCATCGCGTCGGTGACCAGGAACAGCTTGCCGCGCGGCTTGGCCGCCAGCGCCACGCGCAGGCTGGCCGGGTGCACGTGCACGCCGTCGACGATGATCCCGCACCAGCTGCCCTGGTCCTCGAGCGCGGCGCCGACCACGCCCGGCTCGCGCCCCGCGATCGGGGTCATGGCGTTGTAGAGGTGGGTGAATCCGCGCACGCCCGCGTCGAGGCCCGCGCGAGTCGCCGCGTAGTCCGCCGCGGTGTGCCCCGCGCAGACGATGACGCCGCGGGCGACGAGATCGCGGATCGTGTCGGCCGGCACGCGTTCGGGCGCGAGGGTGAGCACGGTGACGCCGTTGCCCAGCGAGGTGGCGAGCGCGACCTCGTCCGCATCGGGCACCCGGAACACCGACGCGTCATGCGTGCCCTTGCGCGCGGGCGCCAGGTACGGCCCTTCGAGGTGGATGCCGAGCACGCCGGGCACGCCTCGTGCGATCGCTTCGCGCACGGCCGCGATCGCCTCGCGCATGGTCCCGACCCGGTCGCTGATCAGCGTCGGCAGCAGGCCGGTGGTGCCGAAGCGCCGGTGCGCGCGGGCGATCGCGCGCACGCCTTCGACCGTGGGCGTGTTGTTGAGCAGCACCCCGCCGCCGCCGTTGACCTGGGCGTCGATGAAGCCGGGCAGCAGCCAGCCGCCCTCGAGGTCGACGGCGTCGGCATCGCGCACGCGCGGATCGCCGGCCGCGGCCACGGTGGCGATGCGGCCGCCCTCGACCAGCACCGCGTGGCCTTCGAGGAAGCCCGCGTCGCCGAGCACGCGGCCGTTGACCAGCGCGGTGGCCATCAGACCGTCTCGGTGACCTTGTTGAGGTGCGGCGGCTGGTCCGGGTCGTGGCCGCGGGCGATCGCGAGCGCGTTGGCCATGCGGTAGAACGACTGCACCAGCAGCAGCGGCGCGCAGGCCGGATGCGGCGGCGCGGCCACGGGCAGGTTGCCTTCGGGCCCGGGCAGCGCGGCCCAGACCCGGGCGCCGCGCGCGCGGAACTCCGCGACCAGCGCGCGCGTGCCGTCGAGCGTGGCGTCGGGCTGGGCGAGCACCAGCACCGGGAAGCCCTCGCCCACCAGCGCCATCGGCCCGTGCTTGACCTCGGCCGCGCTGTAGGCCTCGGCGTGCAGGCCGCAGGTTTCCTTGAACTTGAGCGCCGCCTCCTGCGCGGCGGCGAGCCCGAGGCCGCGCCCGATCACGTACAGGTTGCGCGCCGGCACCAGGCCGTCCACCGCGTCGGACCAGTCGCAGTCCCAGGCGCGGCGCATCGCCCCGGGCAGCCGCTCGAGCGCGTCGAGCAGCGCTGCGTCGCCGCTCCACAGCGCGCCCAGCTGCAGGATCGCCGAGAGCGAGGCCAGGTAGCTCTTGGTCGCCGCCACGCTGCGCTCGGGGCCGGCGTGCAGCGGCACCACCACGTCGGCGAGCGCCGCCAGCGGCGAGTCGGCGACGTTGACCATCGCCACCACCCGCGCCCCGGCCTCGCGCGCGGCCTCGGCATTGCGCAGCAGGTCCGGGCTCCTGCCCGACTGGGAAATGGCGAGGAACAGCGCGCCGCGCATGCGCTGCGGCACGCTGTACACCGACCCCACCGAGGGCGAGACCGACGTGGTCACGATGCCCAGGCGGGTCTCGAGCAGGGCCTTGGCATAGGTGGCGGCATGGTCGGAGCTGCCGCGCGCGCAGGTGGCGACGAACGGCGGCGGGCTGCGCTGCAGTTCCGCGGCCAGCGCCGACAGCACGTCGCGGTTGGCGGCGAGTTGCGCGGCGAGCACGTCGGGCGCCTCGGCGGCTTCCCGGAACATGCGCGTGGAACCGGCGCACGTCGCGGGCGGGCCGGGGTCATGCATGGGGTTCATGGTTCACCATTGGCAGGCGACGGCGCGCGCGGGCGCACCGGCGCGGTCGATCCGCGCACCACCAGCTGCGGCACGAAGCCCTGGTTGGGCACCGGCGGCGCGTCCGGGCGCAGGCTGGCGATGAGCATCCGCGCCGCGTGGCGCGCGATCTCCTCGGTGGCCTGCTTGGCGGTGGTGAGCGCCGGCCAGGACTGGCGCGAGAACGGGCTGTCCTCGAAGCCGGCGATCGACAGGTCGTAGGGCACGTTCATGCCGGCCGACTTGGCCGCGGCCAGCACGCCGGCCGCGATCTCGTCGTTGGAGCCGAAGATGGCGGTGGGCGGGTCGCGCAGCGCGAGCAGGCGGCGCGCGCCGCGGAAGCCGTCGTCGAAGGTGTAGTCGCCCGGGATCACCAGGTGCTTGTCGAGGGTGATGCCGTAGTCCTTGAGCGCCTGTTCGTAGCCCAGGTAGCGCTCGGAGCTGGAGCGGTGCTCCTGGCCGCCCCAGAGGAAGCCGATGCGCTGGTGGCCGAGCTGGATCAGGTGCTCGGTGATCTCGTAGGCGGCGTCGCGGTCGTCGACATAGACGCAGGGATAGCCGTCGGCGGGGTCTTCGGCCGCGGCGATGATGCGGGTGGCGCGCACCCCGGCCCGCGCCAGCGCCTCGACCAGGTCCATGCGCTCGGACATCGGCGCGGTCAGCACCAGCCCGGCCAGGCGCGAGCGCTGCACCAGTTCCACCAGCTCCTCGGCCAGCAGCGGCGAGGTCGCGTCGCAGGGATGGATCTGCAGGCCGAAGCCGGTCTCGCGGCAGGCGGCGAGCACGCCGTTCTGCATGCCGATGATGTGGTACGGGTTCGGGTTGTCGTACACCAGGCCGATCACGTAGGCGCTGGAGCTGCGCAGGTTGCGCGCGGAGGGATCGGGCTCGTAGTCGAGCTCGGCGATGGCCTGCAGCACTCGGGCGCGGGTCGCGGGCAGCACCGAGGGCTCGTTATTGATCACGCGCGAGACGGTCTTGAGCGAGACCCCGGCGCGCTGGGCGACCGTCCGGATCGTCGGTTTGCGCTGGCTGGCGGTCTCCTCACCCATCTCCGTTCCCGAGGATTCTTGTCCGCTGTCCGGACACGGCGACTAACGTTGTCATATTTTCCGCCGGAAAGCTACTTCATGCGCACCCGCGCCGGCCAAGGCCCGCGCAGCAGGGGTGTTGTCCTGCAGCATGGATGCCGTGGACACCGACGGGACACGGCGCGCCAGGCGGCGGTTTTGCTGAGACTGGCAGACACAATCCATGAATTTTCTCCATGATCGTCCTGTACATGGGTTGAATTCCTGGCCCGCCCCCGGCGCCGCCATCGGCCTGCTTGACATCGTTGTCACCGGTTCCAACACTCGGCGCGTGCCCTGGCATCCGGCCAGTGGCGAACCACAGGAGTCCACGTGGGAGCACCCGCCAGCCCCCTGCCCCCCACCGGCGCCCCTTCCGCCGGCGCGCCGTTCATCGCCGCCGACGTGGGCGGGACGCACGTGCGCGTCGGCCTGGTGGACGGGCACGACCCGTCGGGCTTCCTGCAGTACCGCAAGTACGCCTGCGCCGATTTCGCCGGGCTCGGCGAGGTGCTGCAGGCATTCCTGGGCACGCTCGGGCCGGGGTTGGCGATCGACCGCGGCGTGATCGCCTGCGCCGGGCACGCGCTGGACGACGGCTCGCTGCTGTCGGTGAACCTCCCCTGGCCGGTGGTGCCGGCGCGCATCCGCGAGCAGCTGGGCTTCGACGACCTGCGCCTGGTCAACGATTTCGAGGCGGTGGCGCACGCGGTGGCGGCCGCGGACGCGCATTCGCTGCTGCGGCTGTCCGGCCCGGCCCGGGCGATGCCCGGCCCGACCCTGGTCGTGGGCCCGGGCACCGGCCTGGGCGCGGCGGTGCGGATCCCGGCGCGCGGCGGCGCGGTAGTGCTGGCCACCGAGGCCGGCCAGGCCGCGCTGACGGTGTCCACGCCGCTGGAGCTCGCGGTGCTGCAGGAGTTCCTGCGCGAACGCCGCCACGTGCCGATGGAACACGCGCTATCCGGCCCCGGGCTGCTGCGCATGCACCAGGCGCTGGCGCGGGTGCGCGGGGTCGCACCCACGCGGTCCACGCCCGACGCGATCAGCGCCGCCGCGCGCGCCGGCGACGACCCGCTCGCGCACGACACCCTGGACCTGTTCTGCGGCCTGCTCGGCAGCGCGGTCGGCGACATGGCGCTGCTCTACGGCGCCCACGGCGGCGTGCACCTGGCCGGCGGGATCCTGCCGCAGATCCGCGACTTCCTCGAACGCAGCAGCTTCGTCGCCCGCTTCCTCGACAAGGGGCCGATGCGCGAGGCGCTGCAGAAGATTCCCGTGACCCTGGTCGAGCACGGGCAGCTGGGCGTGATCGGCGCCGCCAGCTGGTACCTCGACCGGATCCGGCAGGAAGACGACGCGTGCACGGAGGCCGCCGCCCGGACACCACGACGCCGCAACACGGCGAGCACCGCAAGCCAAACACGTGATGGGGAGAACCACGATGAGACACCGTAAATCCATGCTCTCGACCGCGATCGCCGTGTGCCTCGGGATCGCGATGCCGGTCCACGCCCAGGAGGCCGCCGGTGAAGCGGCCGCGGACGAGGCCACCGAACTCGACCGCGTGGTCGTCACCGGCATCCGCGCCAGCCTGCAGCAGGCGCTGGACACCAAGCGCAACAGCGACGCGATCATCGACGTGGTCACCGCCGAGGACGTGGGCAAGTTCCCCTCGACCAACGTGGCCGAGGCGATCTCCACGCTGCCGGGCGTGACCATCGACAAGGCCTTCGGCCAGGGCGAGAAGATCAGCATCCTCGGCACCGATCCGGCGCTCAGCCGGACCCTGCTCAACGGCCAGACCGTGGCCTCGGCCGACTGGTTCATCACCGACCAGCCCGGCCGCACCTTCAACTACTCGCTGCTGGCCCCGCAGCTGGTGGGCAGGGTGGAGGTGTACAAGTCGCCCGAGGCGCACATCGACGAGGGCTCGATCGGCGGCACCGTGATCGTGCACACGCGCAAGCCGCTCGACCTGGAGCGCACCACCATCGCCGGCCACGTGGGCTACCTGTACAACGACCGCATCGAGGGCGGCGACCCGCAGGCCTCGCTCCTGTTCGGCTGGAAGAACGAGGCCGGCAACTTCGGCGTGATCGTCGCCGCGCAGCGCGCGGACGAAGGCATCCGCCGCGACGGCGTCGAGTCCTACGGCACGGTCACCGGCCGCGATTACGCCGAAGGCCAGGGCGGCGGCGGCTCGTTCGACCCGACCATGGACTGGGGCGCGGGCGTGGAGGTGCCGGGGCCGTGCTCGGGCGCGTGCGAGGCCACGCTGCGGGCGAACCCGGACGCGATCGCGCCCAACTCGATCAGCGCGCACTACTTCGAGCAGCAGCGCGAGCGCGACACCATCTCGGTGGCGCTGCAGTTCCGGCCGCACGAGAAGCTGGACATCGAGTTCAACGCGCTCGACGTCACCGCGCACTACGACAACATCAGCCATTCGATGTTCGCCTTCAACGGCAACGCCTGGAACAGCCTGATGCGGTTGCGCGACCTGGAGGTCGAGGGCGGGGTGATCACCCGCGCCTCGTTCACCAACGCGCTGACCGTCTACGACCTGATCAACCGCCAGGCGACGGTCGACACCGACTCCTACGACCTCAAGGCGACCTGGAACGACGAGCGCTGGTTCGCCTCCGCGCACGCGGGCACCACCAAGGCCACCGGCGGCACCGGGCGCCAGGTGTTCGGCGAGTTCCTGAACTGGGCCGACTACAGCTACGACCTCACCGGCACCCCGCGCCTGGACTTCGGCGGCTACAACTACGGTTCGGCGCCGGCGACCAGCCCGAACCTGCCGGGCAGCCCGTTCACCGATCCCGACGCGTTCCGCATCGACGGCGGCTGGGGCGCGGACCCGAACGACCCGGCCGGCTGGAACACCGGCTGGGGCGGCAACATCGTCACCAAGCCGACCTGGGACGAGGAGACCTACGGCCAGGTCGACTTCGGCATCCGCCTCGACTCGCCGGTGTACCAGGTGCGCTTCGGCCTCAAGCGCCGCGAGCACGAGACCGGGCAGACGATGGCCGGCGTGGCGGTGGCGGCGGTGGCCGGCTACGGCGATGCCACCACGGCCCGGTTCTCGCCACGCCCCTTGCCGTCCAACTACCTCAGCGGCTTCGGCGACACCGGCGACCTGTCCAACCGCTTCACCATCGACGGCTGGGCGCTGGCCGACTGGATCCTCAGCGGCGACTGGCTGGCGCCTTGGCAGACCATGCCCACGCCCGACGTGTTCGCCGACCCGTCGTTCGTGCAGAACACCTGGACCGTCACCGAGGACGTCGACGCGGCCTACGTGCAGGCCGA
This sequence comes from Luteimonas wenzhouensis, assembly GCF_007859305.1. GTDB lineage: Bacteria > Pseudomonadota > Gammaproteobacteria > Xanthomonadales > Xanthomonadaceae > Luteimonas > Luteimonas wenzhouensis. Next base: position 6,100 of record NZ_VOHE01000013.1, on the reverse strand, counting down.
CTACAGCTGGAACGGGCTGCGCGGCAACGTCGGCGTGCGTTTCGTGCGCACCGAGTCCGACAGCATGGGCTGGCAGTGCACCACCGGCGCGGCCTGCACCGCCGACGCCTACGCGCAGGTGAGCGTGCGCAAGAAGTACGAAGACTTCCTGCCCAACCTCAACGTCGTCTATGACCTGGCCAACGACCTGGTGCTGCGCTTCTCGGCGGCCAAGGTGATCTCGCGGCCCAACTTCGGCGACATGTCCACCTACCTGTGGCTGGGCCCGCAGACGCTCACCGGCGGCGGCGGCAACCCGGACCTCGACCCGTACCGCTCCACCAACCTCGACTTCTCCGCGGAGTGGTACTTCGCCGACAACGCGATCCTGGCCGGCACCGTGTTCCACAAGGAGGTGGGCAACTACATCCTGCACACCACCCGCACCGAGCAGCACCTCAACGTCAGCAACGGCGAGGTGATGGACTTCACCGTCTCGCGCCCGGACAACGCCGGCGAGGCGACCATCAAGGGCTTTTCGCTGGCCTACCAGCAGGCGCTGTGGGGCGGGCTGGGCCTGCTGGCCAACTACACCTACGCCGACGCCGAGGCCAGCAACGGCGACCCGATGCCGTGGACCTCGAAGGACCAGTACAACATCAGCCCGTTCTTCGAGAACGACCGCTGGAGCGCGCGCGTCACCTACTCCTGGCGTTCGAAGTACTACACCCAGGTCGACCGCGGCAACTTCCTGGTCACCGACGACTACGAGTCGCTCGACGCGAGCATCGGCTTCCGCATCAATGACCGCCTCAGCCTGACCCTGGACGGCATGAACCTGCTCGACTCGGAGTACTACACCTACGCCCAGGTCGAGGGCGTGCCGAACACCGAGAAGCTGGTGCGCGGCCTGTACCGCACCGGGCGCCGCTACATGGCCTCGCTGCGGATGCAGTTCTGACCGACGGCCACCCTCCCGACGGATGCCGTCCTCCCTCCGGGCCCGGAGCCGTTCCGGGCCCGTCTTTTTTCGCTATCGTCAGGCCGGGCGCCATGGCGGTTCCGCCGCGGCCGGCCGGCGACCCCGCACACATCAGGAGCAAGACGAGGATGAACCGATGATCCAGCTGTCTTCACGCGTGCGACATCTCGCGATGGTCCTGGGCGCCGCGATCGCGCTGGCGGCCTGCGGCGATCGCAGCCCGCCGCCTCCGGCGCAGGAGGCGGCCGCACCGGCCGAGGCGGCCTCCAGGCCCATGCTGGTGCCGCTGCCCGCGCGCCTGGAGCAGCGCGAGGGCAGCTTCCGCTTCGACGCCGGCGTCGCCCTGGGCGCGGCCGACGCGGCCGCGCGGCGCGTGGCCGGGCACTTCGCCGGCATGGTCGCGGCCACCCACGGCTTCACCCCGGCGCTGGCCGGCGAGGGCGCGCAGGCCGCGATCGTGTTCGCGATCGACCCGGCGGCCTCGCCCGACGCGCCGGAAGGCTACGAACTCGAGGTCACCCGCGAGGGCGCGCAGGTGCGCGCCAGCGACGAGCGCGGCCTGTTCTACGGCGCGGTCACGCTGTGGCAGCTGCTGTCCTCGGCCCAGGGCGAGGCGGTGCGGATCCCGGCGCTGCGGATCGAGGACGCGCCGCGCTTTTCCTGGCGCGGGCTGATGCTCGACTCGGCACGGCACTTCCAGTCGGTCGACGAGATCAAGCAGCTGATCGACGCGATGGCCCGGCACAAGCTCAACGTACTGCACTGGCACCTGACCGACGACCAGGGCTGGCGGATCGAGATCCCGAAGTACCCGAAGCTGATGGAGGTCGGCGGCTGCCGGATCCCGGCCGGCGAGGCCGGCACCGACCCCGATACCGGCCAGACCCGCCCGTACTGCGGCTGGTACACCCAGGACCAGATCCGCGACATCGTCGCCTACGCCGGCGAACGCCACATCATGGTGGTGCCCGAGTTCGACATGCCCGGCCACGTGCAGGCGGTGGTCGCGGCGTATCCCGAGTACGGCTCGCTCGGCGACACCCCGCCGGTGTCGAACGAATGGGGCGTGCACCAGTACCTGTTCAACGTCGACGAGGACACGTTCGCCTTCATCGAGGACGTGCTCGACGAGATCATGGCGCTGTTCCCCGCGCCCTACGTCCATGTCGGCGGCGACGAGGCGGTCAAGGACCAGTGGCAGGCCTCGGCGAAGGTGCAGGCGCGGATGAAGGAGCTCGGCATCGCCGACGAGACCGCGCTGCAGAGCTGGTTCATCAAGCGCATCGAGGCCTACCTGTCGGGCAAGGGCCGCAGGCTGCTGGGCTGGGACGAGATCCTCGACGGCGGGATCGCGCCGAACGCGACCGTGATGTCCTGGCGCGGCATCGAGGGCGGCATCGCCGCCGCGCGCGCCGGCCACGACGTGGTGATGGCGCCGGTCGACAAGCTGTACCTGGACTACCTGCAGACCTCGTCGCCGAACGAGCCGCCCGGCCGGCCGGTGCAGGTCACGCTGCGCGACGTGTACGAGTTCGAGCCGGTGCCGGCGGTGCTCGCCCCCGCCCAGCGCGGGCACATCCTCGGGGTGCAGGCCAACGTCTGGACCGAGCACATGCGCACCTTCGACCGGGTGCAGCATGCAGTCTTCCCGCGCATCGCGGCGCTGGCCGAGACCGCGTGGTCGCCGGCCGAAGCGCGCGATTTCGACAGCTTCCTCGCCCGCCTGCCGGTGCAGCTGCGCCGCTACGAGGCATTCGGCATCGCCTACGCGCGCACGCCGTTCGAGGTCCAGGCCACGGCCAGCGCCGACCGCGCCGCGGGCACGGTGGAGGTGGCGCTGGAGAACCCGCTCGGCTATCCGATCCGCTACACCACCGACGGCAGCGATCCCGACGGCGATTCGCCGCTGTATGAATCGCCGATCCAGGCCGCGCTGCCGCTGGAGGTGCGCGCGGCCGCGTTCGACGGCCCGCGCCCGCTGGCCCCGGCCACGCGCCACGTCTACGACGCGGCCAGCCTGCTGGTGCGCAGCGACGAGCAGCTGGCCACCTGCCCCGATACCGGCCGCCTGCTGCTGCGGCTGGAGGACGACGGCCCGGTGGACGGCGAGCGCGCGCTGTTCAACGTGACCATCTTCTATCCGTGCTGGCTGTGGCCGGAGGCCGACCTGGAGGGCATCGCCGCGGTGAAGGTGCGCCTGGGGCGGATGCCGTACTACTTCCAGCTCGCCCACGACGAGCCGCATCGCAAGTTCATGCCGGCGGACACGCCGCACGGCGAACTGCTGGTGCAGACCGGCGGCTGCAACGGCCCGACCGTGGCCCGCATCCCGCTGCCGGAGCGCACCGGGGCCGACGGCTTCGTCGAGGTGGAGGCCGCGTTCCCCGACGACGCGGGCGGCAGCACCGACCTGTGCTTCACCACCACCGGCGACACCCGCCCGGCGATGTGGGTGCTGGACCGGGTGGCGCTGGTCCCGCGCTGATGCCCCGTGGCCGGCGCCCGCCCGGGCGCCGGCTCAGCCGTCGCGGCGGCCGTCCAGGCGCAGCAGCAGGTCGTGCAGCGGCGTGAGCCGCGTGGCAAGCCCGGCGATCACGCCAAGCGTGTTGGCCAGGGCATCGTCGCCGTCGGCCATGCGGGTGTCGGTGAGGCTGCCCTGGGCGTATTCCAGGCCGATGCCGAGCAACACCAGGCCGAGGCCGGCGCCCAGCAGCGCCGGCCAGTTGCGGAACAGCTGCACCGCGCCCGCGGCCAGCGCGCCGTAGGCGAGGAAATGCGACCACTTGTCGCTGTGCTCGAAGTCGGGCATCGGCGGCGGCGGCATCAGCGACAGCACCACCACGGCGGCGATGCCCAGGCACCACAGGCCCGCCCACAGCCAGGCGTGGCGCAGCGGCTTGAGCGAACTGCCCGGGCGCCAGGGCGGACGCCGGGTCACAGGCGGTAGCTCAGGTCGCCGAGCAGGAACGACGCTTCCAGCGGCACGTCGCGGGCGAAGCCCATCACCTGGAAGCGTTCGCCCATGCTGCCGGGCACGGTCAGCATCTTGGCCTGCTGCCGCAGCGCGTAGCGCGCCGCCTCGTCGTGGGCGCGCGCCTCGTGCGCGGCCAGCCGCTGCTCCAGGCCGTTGCCGATCAGGAAGCTGGCCTGGGTGCAGTAGCCGGCCAGGTCGAAGCCGGCGCCGGTGCCGGCTTCGGCCAGTGCGGTGAAATCGACCGAGGCGGTGATGTCCTGCAGCCCCGGGCGCGCGAGCACGTCCTCGACCAGGCGGTGGCGGTGGAAGGCGCGCAGGGTGCCGTCGCGGCGGCGCGGATCGTAGTACTCGCGCCGCGGGTAGCCGTAGTCGACGAACAGCAGCGCGCCCGAGCGCAGGCCGCCGGCCACCGCCTGCAGCCAGTACGGCAGTTGCGGGAGCAGTTCGGCGCGATGGCCGTCCGCGAACGGGCCATCGAGCTGGCTCTCGACGTGGCGCACCGCGGCGGTGAGCAGGGCATCCGCGGGCCGCTCGACGATGCAGAAGCCATCGCCGTCGATCGCGACGTGCTCCTCGAACACCTCGCCACCCTGGATCGCGAACCGGGGCGTGGGCAGGGCGTCGAGCACCTCGTTGGCGAACAGTACCCCGTTCCAGTCGTCCGGCATCGGGCCCTGCAGCCACTCCACGCGCGCGAAGTCGGCGGCCGGGAGGATGGCCTGCAGGTGCGCCTGCTGGCGATCGCGCAGGTCGGCGCTGGGTTCGAGGATGGCGTAGCGCGCCGGCATCGCGTCGAGTTCCCGCAGCTGCGCGATCACATCGCCGGCGAAGCGGCCGCTGCCGGCGCCGACCTCGAGGAACCGCGCCTGGCGGCCGAGCGCGCGCAGCGACGGCGCCAGCGCCAACGCCACGCATTCGGCGAACAGCGGGCCCAGCTCGGGCGCGGTGACGAAGTCGCCCGCGGCGCCGAACTTGGTGGCGCCGGCGCTGTAGTAGCCCAGGCCCGGCGCGTACAGCGCCAGTTCCATGAAGCGCCAGAACGGAATCGCGCCGCCGGCGGCGGCGATCTGTTCCCGGATCAGCGCCTGCAGGCGCGCGCTGTGCGCGAGTGCATCGTCGGGAAGCGGGGAATCGGACATGGGCGGCGGCAACGGCGACAATGCGACAGGATAACGGCAATCCGGAGCCTGCCATGCCGCAACCGATTCCCGTGGCCCTGGTCACCGGCGGCGCGCGCCGCCTCGGCGCCGCGATCGTGCGCCGGCTGCACGCGTCCGGCTACGCGGTGGCCGTGCACTGCCGCCACTCGGCGGACGCGGCGCACGCGCTGGCCGCGGACCTCGAGCAGGCGCGCCCCGGCAGCAGCCTGGTGGTGGAGGCGGACCTGGCGCGCTTCGACGCCCTGCCCGAGCTGGTGGCGCGCACGGTGGGCCGGTTCGGCCGGCTCGACGCGCTGGTGAACAATGCCGCGGCCTTCTTCCCCACCCCGTTCGGCACCGTGACGCCCGACCAGTGGGACGCGCTGCTGGCCACCAACCTGCGCGGGCCGTTCTTCCTGGCGCAGGCCGCGGCCCCGCACCTGCGCGAGGCGCGCGGCGCTATCGTGAACATCAGCGACGTGTACGCGCGCCAGCCGCGCGCCGACCTTCCGGCCTATTGCGTGAGCAAGGGCGCGCTCGAGGCCATGACCCGGGCGCTGGCGGTGGCGCTGGCGCCGGAGGTGCGGGTGAACGCGCTCGCGCCCGGCGCGATCCTGTGGCCCGAGGACGCGCCGGACCCGGCGCTGCAGGCACGGATCCTGGCGCGCACCGCGCTCGGCCGCACCGGCACGGTGGAGGAGATCGCCGACACCGCGCTGTGGCTGCTGCGCGATGCCGGCTACACAACCGGCACCGTGGTGGCGGTGGACGGCGGGCGGGAGCCGGTGTGAGCGGTGGATGCTGCGTGGGTCGCGGCTGAAGCCGCTCCTGCGGAGACACGTCCAGGGTCGCGTTGCAGGGGCGGCTTCGGGGAACCGGTGGACGGGTGGAGGCCCGTGGGTCGCGGCTGAAGCCGCTCCTTGTACGTTACTGGTGTCCGGCATTTGGCCGGACAGGATCGGTTTCCGGGGAAGCCGTTTGCTCCTTGGGGCAGCATTGACTGACCCCGTTTGTAGAGCGGCTCCC
>NZ_VOHE01000012.1 GCF_007859305.1 Luteimonas wenzhouensis | reverse complement strand
TGACCACGCTGAAGCTGCGCTCGAGCTTGTCCGCGTCCGCAACGCGCAGCAGGTTGCGCTCCATCTCCTCCACCGGCGCGTCCGGCACCGCCTCCAGCACCCGATCCTTCCAGCGCGACAGGTCGGCCACCTGGTAGTGGTTGTCCGAGAGCAGGTAGCGCTTGAACACCGGGAAGCCCTCGCCCAGCAGCGCGAAGTGGTTGGCCGAGAAGATCGGGTGGAAGGGATGCAGCCAGTCGCAGAAGGTGGAGAAGGCATGCCCGCGCGAGACCAGCAGGTGGGTCAGGCCGATCTCGTACTTCTGGATGATCGCCTTCTTGCCCCGCTGCGGCACCACGCCCGACAGCAGGCGGCGGAACAGCGGGTCGTCGATCACCGGCCGCCGGTAGCCGAGGAAGTAGGAACCGACCAGGAAGTCGTAGGTGTAGTCGCGCTCATACTCCGCGACCAGCTCGTCGCGCACGCGCGCGATCGGGATCTTCTCCGCGAACCGGTTGGAGGCCACGTCGCGTGTCGCGGCGATGCCCTTGGTCGCCTGCAGCCCCCACCAGGCGCACCGCGTCGCATCCATCTTCGCGAACACATCGTCGAGCGGGCGCACGAGGTAGCAGCTGTCGTTGACCAGCAGCAGTTCGTCGTACGCGGCCACCGTGTCCCAGCCGACCAGCTCGCGCGCCAGCCGCGACCACGAACCGAAGTCGTAGGTGCCGTGGCGCTCGGCCCACGCGCCCTTCGTGTACGGCGCCAGCCGGTCGAGCTCGCCAGGCGCCATCGCGCAGTCGGCGAGGTAGTACACGTCGGCGTGCCGCGACAGTTCGCGCACGAAGCGTACGACGTAGTCGTCGACCAGCCCGTCCGGGTCGTATCCGGCGAACAGGCAGATCCGGCGCGCGCCCGGCGCGAGCGCCTCGGCCGGGGCCGGCGGACGGATCCCGGGCCTGCCGGGCAACGCACGGGCACGTGAGAACAGCACCTGGTGGACCCGCGGGTTGATCGCCTCGACCGTCGGGTCGAGGTGGGTCATCCAGTACCACCAGACATCGAAGTCCGGCGCCGGATTGCGCAGCTCCTTCCAGCCATGCCGGCAGAAGTGCAGCAGCGGATCGGCCCCGGCGCGTTCCACGTCCGGGTTGTTGGCGAGGTAGTAGTCGCGATCGAACGCGCCGGTGGCCCCGAGCAGCGCCGCGTCGATGCGGGCGCGCTCGGCCTCGTCGGGCAGCGGCGGCGAAGCGGCGGCGTCTTCGCCATCCTCGGTCTGAACCGCGTGGCCTGCGTGCAGCGCGTGCAGGCGTGCGTTCGGGGAGCGCCCGGCGACCAGGCCGATGGCGAGGTAGTGTTCGAGCGGGTCCAGGCCACTGGCGGCGACGTCGTCGTAGGCGCGCTGGTACCAGTCGGCATCGAACAGTCCGCTGGCGCGCAGGAACTCGGCGACCGGATCGGCCGCCGTGGGCGTCGGCGCCGGTGGCGTCAACACGCGGGCACCTCAGGCCTCCGCGTCCTGGGTCGACGGCTCCCAGGCCGGCTGCACGGTCAGGCGGCCCTCGGCCTTGCCGACCTCCAGGTAGTGCACGAGCGGATGCAGGCCGCTCTCGCGCACGTCGGGGTAGCGCGCCCGGTAGAAGCCGGTATCGAAGCGCGGCCCGGCCCAACGGCCCTCCTCGCCCCCCAGGTAGTAGTAGTGCACGGTCGGATGCTCGCCAGCCGTGGCCACGTCGGGATAGCGGCGCAGGTACCAGGCGGGATCGAACAGGCCGGATTTCTCGATCTGCGCCAGGCGCGGATCGGGTGGCGGTGGCGGCGGCGGGATCAGGCCCGGGACCAGCTTGCGCACCAGCCATCCGCGCACTCCGCCGACGGTCGGGGGCGCGGCGGCCGGTCGCGACAGGTGCCTGGCGAGGATCTTCGCCAGCTGGTCGCACTCGCGGTCGGCCGTGGCCAGGGCGGCGAGCCGCTCCTCGCGGGCCTCGGCGTTCGCCTGGACCCACGCCAGTTCGCGCTGCACCAGCGCCAGTTCCTCGCGCAGCCGCGCGACTTCCGGGGAGTCCGCGCCGGCGTCGCCGGGCGTCGAATGTGCGTCCACCATCTGCGTCATCCGCGTGTCATGGGTGTGTTCAAGCCTCGCCTTCCGCCGCCCGGGCGATGCGGCCGGACCGGTCGCCGGCGCGGGTGCTCATGCCCGCCCCCGCTTGCCCGAAAGCAGGGCACGCACGCGCGCGGTGGGCCGCACGCGGGCGCCGTCCGGGAGCAGGACCGCGAAGTCGGGCCCGATATCGGAGAGCGCGCGCACGCCGGGGACGTCCAGCTGCAGCAAGTATCCCACCTGCGGATGCGGCAGGCGCAGGTGGCGCTGCACGTCCGGCCGCGGCTTCGGCTCCGGCGCGTCCACCCGGTATTCATGGCCGTTGACGCGCACGACCAGGGCGGCGGGCAGGCCGCCCGCCTCGTCGACCACCCAGCCGCTGATGCTCACTCCGTCGGGCCCGACCCTGACGTCGTCGACGAAACCGCGCGACGCCAGCGGCCGGTCCGGCTCGCCGAGCTCGGGTGGCCGCCCGGCCGCCTGCAGCGACGCGTAGTACGCGTCCGCCTCGACGGCGAGCCGGTCCTCGCCCAGCAGCGGCGGGCCGACCCGTTCCCACTGCAGCCGCACGGGCAGGTAGCCGCGCGCCGCGAATCCGGCTTCGACCTCGGCCTGGTACTCGGTGGGGATGAACATGTCCAGGGCGAAGTCGCGCTCGCCCGCCAGCCCGGCCCACACGTCCACCAGCTCCGCGCCGAGGCCCGCGTCGAAGATGCGGCCGACCACGGCATCGATGTGGAACGGCGAATAGTCGCGTGCGGCGGTCTCGTGCAGCCGCTCGCCGACCGCGATCGTGCCCCGGGCGATGCCGGCGATCGACTGGTCGCCCGACACCACCGGCACCTGCGCGGCCGGGAACAGGCCCGACGCCAGGCTGCTCTTGCCGTAGCCGGGCGGCTGCATCAGCAGGTAGGCCACCGGCCGGCGGCGGCTCACGTGCACCACGTGCCGCGACACCGGGTCGCCGGCCTGCGCCACGCTGCGCCCCATCCACTTCCAGGCATGGCCGCGCAGCACTTCGTGCAGTTTCTTCATGGTCGGGAACAGGCGCGTGTCGATGCCGCGCTCGACTTCCACCCACTCGCTGCCGGGGCCGCTCGCGATGCCCATCTCCAGCACCAGGGTGCCGTCCTCGGTCAGGCGCTCCACCAGCCGCGCGATCAGCGCGGGCTGGTCGTCGGCGTAGTGCAGGGCCGAGGCGAGCAGGATCACGTCGAACCGTTCGTCCGGCAGGTGGTCCCAGTCGGTCTGCACGAACTCGCATTCGGGAAAGCGCGCGCGGGCGCGCTCGATGAACAGCGCCGAGCGGTCGAGCCCGACCACGCGGTGCGCACCCAGGTGACGGGCGAAGCCGCAGAAGAAGCCTTCGTTGCAGCCGATGTCGAGGAAGCTGCGGCCCTCGAGCACCGGCAGCTTGAGCGCCTTGAGCTTGTCGAGGGTGCGCGAGGCCCCGCTCGCGTCGGGGAATGACTGGTACTGCGCCATGGCGTCAGGGGGTTCCTGCCAGCGGAAGGGGGATGGCGGTGGTCATGCCCGCACCGCCCGGGCGATCGCGGCCTGGACCGCCGGCGCGAGCCGCAGCGGCGCACCGGCCTCCGCAGCGGTGTGCCCGCCAAGAACGCGCGCGCCGGAGAGGTCGGCCAGGGTGGTCGCGGGCGGCACCTCGACCGTCGCGCTGAAGCCGCAGGCGTCGTCCTGCAGGCCGAAATGCCGCTGCACGTCGGGGCGGCGGGTGCGCTCGCGGAGGCTGGCCGCGTAGCGGCAGCCGTCGAAGTCCAGCACGAGCCCGTCGGGGACACGGCCCTGGCTGTCGACCATCCAGCCCTTGAGCAGGACCTGCCCGCCGCCGGCGGCCAGCGCGATCTCCTCGACCGCGCCCATCACCTGCACCGGGCCCGCGTCGGCATCCTCGAACTCGATCGGCTGGTTGTCGCGCACCTTCGCCAGCAGTTCGTGGTACGCACGCAGGGACTCGACGATGTCGCCGGCGTACACCAGCCGTCCCGCCTCCAGCACCACGCCCTTGTTGCACACCTCGCGCAGCAGGCCGACGCTGTGGCTGGCCAGGACCACGATCCGGCTGCCGCTCACCCGGTCCTGCATGCGCGCGGTGGCCCGGGCCATGAAGTTGGCGTCGCCGGTGCCGACCCACTCGTCCATCAGCATGATGTCGTGCTGGACCGAGGTGGAGATCGCGAAGCCCAGGCGCAGGCGCTGGCCGGAGGAGAGCGTGCGCAGGCGGTGGCCGGCCTTGTCCTGCAGCCCGGCGAACTCGAGGATCTCGTCCATGTGCCGGCGCAGGAACGACGAACGCAGGTCCATCGCCACGCCGCGCAGGTACACGTTCTCGCGCACCGTGGCCTCGCCGTTGAAGCCCAGCGACATGTTCAGCAGCGCCTGGCAGCTGCCCTGCACCTCGACCGTGCCGCTGGTCGGCTGGTAGACGCGGTTGAGCACGCGCAGCAGCGTGCTCTTGCCGGCGCCGTTGCGGCCGAGCAGGGCGACCCGGTCGCCGTCGCGGATGTCGAGGTCGATGCGGTCGAGCAGTCGCACCAGCGAGCGCCTGGGCGGTTCGAACGCGGCGCTGAGGAACATGCCCGCCCAACCCGAGACGGGCCGCTCCCGCTGCAGGAAGGTCGGGACGTCGAGGGTCAGCTGGCGAGTGCGGATCCTTGCTTGCATCGGGTCAGATCCACAGCGGCACGAAGCGTGCGTAGCGGCGATACAGCAGCGTCGCCAGCGAAAGCCCCGCCACCGTCATGGCCAGGACGACCCAGAGGCTCTGCATCGGTACCGCACCTTCGAGGATCGGCGCGCGGAACAGCTCCACGAAATGGAACAGCGGGTTGAGCACCATCAGCCGTGCACGGATGCTGCCCGGCGGCACCGAGCTCGCGTACCAGATGATCGGGGTGAGCAAGAACAGGAAGGTCGAGACGTTGACCAGCACCTGCCCCAGGTCCGGGAAGCGCGCGCCCACCAGCGCGAAGGCAACGCCGATCCAGAACACGTTGAGGTAGATCAGCACCAGGGTGGGCACCGCGAGCAGCAGGCCGCCGACGTCCACGCCACCATGCATCACCAGCGCGGCCGCGATTATCGGCAGGCTGACCAGCAGGTCGAACGCGGTGCGTGCGATCGACTGCAGCACGTAGTCGGTGAGGCGCGTGTGCCCGTCCATGATGAACGACTGGCTCGAGGTGAACACGCCCGAACTGGTCACCAGCGCGTTCATGAGCGTGCGGAACACGATCACGCCCAGCCCCACGTGCGCGGCGAACTGCTGCATCGAGGTTCCGTGCATGCCGGCGAAGAACGCGCCCACGCCGAACACGTAGGTGGCGGTCGGCGCGAGCAGCCACAGCGGCCCGAGGTAGGAACGCCGCGAACGCACCAGGATGTCGAGCCAGCTCGACAGCAGCCAGAACTCGGGGTTGCGGAAGCTGGCCGCCAGCTCGCGCCACAGCTGTCCCGGGGCCTGCGGAGAATCCCGGCCCGCGGCGTCCGCCTGGACCTGCATGGCGCCGCTCACGACAACGCGGACGCCAGGTCGGCGCGCAGGTCCTCCAGCGCCTCCACGCCGACGCTCAGGCGCACCAGCTCCGGGCCGATGCCAAGCCGAGCGCGGGTGGCCTCGGGGATCGAGGCATGGGTCATCACCGCCGGATGGTTGACCAGGCTCTCGACGCCGCCGAGCGACTCGGCCAGGGTGAACAGGCGGGTGCGCTCGCACAGCCGCCTGGCGGCCTCGAAGCCGCCCTTGAGCCGCACCGAGACGATGCCGCCGAAGCCGTCCATCTGCCGCCGCGCCAGTGCGTGCTGGGGATGCGACGGCAGGCCGGGATAGATGACGTCCGCCACCGCCTCGTGCGCCTGCAGGTACTCGGCCAGCGCCTGCGCGTTGGCGCAGTGCGCCTGCATCCGCAGGTGCAGGGTCTTGAGCCCGCGCAGGGCGAGGAAGCTGTCGAACGGCCCCTGCACCGCGCCGCAGGAGTTCTGCAGGAACGCCATGCGCTCGGCGAGGTCGGTGTCCTCGCCCACCACCACGATCCCGCCGACCATGTCGGAGTGGCCGTTGAGGTACTTGGTGGCCGAGTGCATCACCATGTCGGCGCCGAGCGCGAGCGGGCGCTGCAGCATCGGCGAGGCGAAGGTGTTGTCGACCACGACGAGGGCGCCGCGGCGGTGGGCGATCTCCGCGACCGCGGCGATGTCGACGATCTTGAGCAGCGGGTTGGTCGGGGTCTCGACCCAGACCAGCTTCGTCTTCGGCGTGAACGCGGCCTCGAACGCCGCCAGGTCGGTCATGTCGACGAAGCCGAAGTCCAACCCCGCGCTGCGCCGGCGCACGCGTTCGAACAGGCGGTAGCTGCCGCCGTAGAGGTCGTCCATCGCCAGCACTTGGTCGCCGCTGTCGAGCAGCTCCAGGATCGTGGCGGTGGCGGCCAGGCCCGAGGCGAAGGCGAAGCCGCGGCTGCCGCCCTCCACGCCCGCGACGCCGCGCTCCCAGGCGAAGCGCGTGGGGTTGTGGGTGCGCGAATACTCGAAGCCCTGGTGCACGCCCGGACTGGACTGGGCGTAGGTGCTGGTGGCGTAGATCGGCGGCATCACGGCGCCGGTCGACGGATCGTGCGCCTGGCCGGCGTGGATCGCCAATGTCGCCAGGCAATAACCCTTGCCGGCACGGTGGTGGTCGTCTGACATGCCTGTCTCCTGGGAGCGGCCGCATTCTACCAGCCGACGCCGCTCAAGCGGCCCGAACCGCCCCTCCCGGAGTCACCCCCGGCCGCCGTCGCCAGGGGGCTTGGCGTACATTTCCTCGTCGCAGGACGCCTCGATCATGGTGCGGATTTCCTGCAATTCCTCGATGCCCCGCAATGGCTTCGCCGGTTCCGGCTGGTGGCCGGCCGCGGCCTGGGCCGTCATCCGCGACATGAACACCTTCATCACATGGTCGACGCCGGCCTGCGTCACCCCGCGGCGGTCCTGCTCGAAGTAGCGACCGCCGGCGTGGGGTCCCACGATGATCTCGTAGGACGGGAAGTACTGGACGTTGTCGTGGCCGCGCGCGACCTCTTCCGCGGCGACGCGGAGCACCGACTTCGAGTACACGGTGGAGGCCAGCACGTGCCGCTTCTCGTACGTCGCCACGAGCGGCACCGGCGACACCGTGAGCACGACCCTGGCACCCGGGTTGACGAGCCTCAGCTTGCGAAGGAAGTCGTCCATGTCCGCGACCACGTCGCCCACCCCGAGGTTGACGAACTCGTGCACCGCCGGGTCGTACTGCCCGCCCGCCACGCCGGGCGCCAGCGGATACGCCGCGCCGTCCAGGCGGGACCGCCAGCATTCGGTCAGCCCGAGCGTGAACACGAACACGTCCAGCTCGAGGAACATCCTCCTGACGGCCTCCAGGTGCCGGTCCGCATCCCTCAGCACCGCCTCCCTGTCGGGGAATCCGTCCGGCTCGATGCGCGGTCGGAACGGATCGCAGTAGCCGCCGCCGGGGCGGGTCCAGACGCGCTCCCGCGGAACGAAGTACCCGAAGGCGCGATCGAACAGCTGGACCAGCTGGCGCGACGTGTACACATTGCCGTACCGTGCGCTGAAATCGTAGAACCCGAGGCGTTCGCCGTCGACGCCGGCGGCCGGCGGCTCGGCGATGAAATAGTTGTAGCCGCTTGCGCGCAGGCGTTTCGAGATGTGCTGGGCGAAGCAGCTGCCCGCCGTCGCGACCCTGTCGCCCGGGGAGATCGTGAACACCGGGTCGACCAGCGGATCGATGTCGGCGGGCGACGGCTCGCTCACAGCCTGCCGCCAGTAGGCGGAGTCGGCCAGGCGGGCATAGGGATGCGCTTCCTTCGCCGCGCCCCCCGCCATGGCGCGCACGACTTCGCGCATCACCTTGGCGCCGTAGTGGTCGTTGCCGTGCGTCGCATCGTTGCCGTAGCAGTCCTCGGCCAGCAGCCCGTCCGCGGAGAAGACATCGGCCGGGAGTTCGACGACGCCCACGCCCCGGTTGCGGGCGACTTCACGGACCACCTCGCACTGGCGCTTCCAGATCGCCAGCCTGTCCCGGGGATTGCGGACGCGGTGGTCCACCAGCTTGTCCTGGAACGCCCGGTCCGCCCGCTTGACGATGTGCGCCTCGGAACCGTTCGGCGGTGGCGGCAGCAGCAACGTCGCGTTGCGCGGGGAGATCGGCAGGAGCAGGTCGAGCCAGGTACCGAGCGTCTGCCGGATCGCGTTCTCGGTGATCCTCAGCGCGACATCCATCGGATGGATGTCGACCAGGCCGACGATATTGTGCTCGTTGCCGTCGATGAGGAAGGCCACGGCGTCGGCATCGGCGATGAATTCCCTGAAGCAGTCCGCGATGTCGGTCGAGCGGATGTAGCCATCGACGCAAGTCCCCTCCGCCGGCGGGTTCCGTCTCGCCTCGTCCAGCAACCGCGCTTCCCGCTCGCTGACCGGGAAGCGGAACTTCTGGATCTCCTGGTCGGACGCCTTGCGGAGGAAACGCCGGAGGTTGTACGCGCGCCCGCGGACGCCGGGATATTCATGGGAGATCTTGTCCCAACCGTGCGCCAGCGCCTCGATATGACTCATTCCGACGACAACCAGATCCATTATTCCTCCATAACACCAGTTGGCCCGCGCGCGCCCAGGCTCCCATCCCCGCAGTCCGCACCCGTGGTCCCGCCCGCCGCTGGCGGCGGGACCGGGAACCTGCGGCGGGTCGCACGCCGATCGCATTCCGCCGACAGCTTGCGGGCCCCGTCGAGCGGCGACAAGGGCCGAAAGCCGACGATGGATCAGTACACCCGACGCCGCAAGTAGTTGAGCAGGTCGATGCGGGTGATCAGGCCCAGGAACTTCTGGCCATCCACCACGATCGCCACGTGCCCGCGGTCGAACACCGGCAGCAGCGATTCCACCGGCGATTTCACGTCCAGGATGTCGAGCTTGCGCACCATCGCGGTCGAGACCGGGTCGCGGAAGCGCTTCTCGTCGCCGTAGACGTGCAGCAGCACGTCGCTTTCGTCGAGGATGCCCACGATCCGGTCGCCGTCCATCACCGGCAGCTGCGAGATCTCGTACAGCTTCATCCGCTGGTAGGCGGTCATGAGCAGGTCGCCCGGCGCCAGCACCACGGTGTCGCGCTGCTGGTAGGGACGCAGGATCAGGTCGCGCAGGTCGCCGTGCTGCTCGCGCTCGATGAAGCCGTTGTCGAGCATCCAGTAGTCGTTGTAGAGCTTGCTCAGGTACTTGTTGCCGGTGTCGCAGACGAACACCAGGACCTTCTTCGGCGTGGTCTGCTCGCGGCACCAGCGCAGGGCCGCGGCCAGCAGCGTGCCGGTGGAGGAGCCACCGAGGATGCCCTCCTTGCGCAGCAGCTCGCGCGCGGCCAGGAAGCTCTCGCGGTCGTCGATCGAATAGGCCGTGCGCACGCGGCTGAAGTCGGCCACGGACGGCGGGCTGGAGCCTTCGCCGATGCCCTCCACCAGCCAGCTGCCGGTGGCCTTGCCCAGTTCGCCGGTCCGCACCAGCCCGGCCAGCACCGACCCGGCGGGGTCGGCCAGGATCAGCTCCACGTGCGGCGCATGCCTGGCGAAGCAGTTGGCCAGGCCGGTGATGGTGCCGCCGCTGCCCACGCCGGCCACCACCGCGTCCACGCCGCCGACCTCGGCCATCTGGCGCAGGATCTCCGGGCCGGTGCCGTGCTCGTGCGCGGCCGGGTTGTCGGGATTGCCGAACTGGTTGATGTGGTAGGCGCCAGGGGTGCGCGCGGCGATGCTCGCGGCCAGGTCCTGGTAGTGCTCGGGATGGCCCTTGGGCACGTCGGAGCGGGTCAGCACCACTTCGGCGCCCATGGCCTTGAGGTTGAAGATCTTCTCCCGGCTCATCTTGTCCGGGATCACCAGCACCAGGCGGTAGCCCTTCTGCTGGGCCACCAGGGCCAGCGCGATGCCGGTGTTGCCGGCGGTGCCCTCGACCAGGGTGTCGCCCGGACGGATGTCGCCGCGGGCCTCGGCCGCCTCGATCATCCGCAGCCCGATGCGGTCCTTGATCGAACCGCCGGGGTTCTGGCTTTCGAGTTTGAGGTAGAGCTCGCACACGCCGGTGTCCAGGCGCTGCGCGCGCACGATCGGCGTCTCGGCGATGAGCTCGAGCACGGAGGAATGGATCGTCATGCGTGGAATGGGCCAGCGAAGGTGCGTGGATTATGGCACCGGCCCGCGCGCCGGCGGTGCGACGGCGCGAATGGCGCACGGGCGGCGGCGACCGACGAGGAGGCCGCCGCCGCCCGTGACCCGGTAAGCGGCTTCAGTGGCGAAGGGTGGCGTAGAGCTGGGTCAGGCGGTCCTTGGCGGCGAGCTTCTCGCGCTTCATCCGCGCCAGCGTGGTGTCGTCGATCGGCAGCACGCCCAGTTCGGCGTCGAGGACCTTCTTGTCCAGTTCCTTGTGGCGCTGGTAGAGCTGTTTGAACTCGGGGTTGCCCTTGATCAGCCGGTCGAGTTCGGCCTGCGGTTGCCCTTCAAACATGGAATTCCTCCTGCGCAAATGCGAACGCCCCGGCCTTCGGGGCACGGGGCGTTGGCTGGGGTTGGCAGACCGGCGGCCACGCACGAACCGTCCTGCGCGCGCCCTCGCCGGCGGCGACTGTGCCGGCGGCGGGGGGATGGAGCTGGACGGGGTCGGTCATGGCGTCGGGTCTGGCTGTCTCCGGTCGGCGAGGGGGTCGCGTGCCGCCCGGATGATTCGACCCTACTCCACCCGCAGGGGGCCGGCAAGGACCCTGGCGGCCGCCGCCGGCGGGCGGTGGTCACGGTTCGGGAACCTGCCCCGCCGGCCGTTCAGGCGCGAGCAGCGGGAAGCCGCCCGGAATCGCGCAAGTCGTTGATTTAACAAATGATTGACACCACGGCCCGGCGTCCCCAAACGCGACCTGGAGCGAACCGCGGCCAGCGCCAGCCGGCCTGTCGCCGGTGCAACGCCGCCGGGATCGGCCGGGCAGACCGATGGTTTGCCGGCAGCCCGGGGGCGCGCCGCTCAGCGCGGCTCGGGCGTGTCCCCGGCTTCCAGGCTGCGCAGCAGTTCCTCTTCCTGGCGCTTGAGCTCCTCGGCGCGCTGGCGCGCGGCACGCAGCCGCGCGGCCTCGCGGGCGGACACGCCCTCGAGCACCGATTCGGCCTCCTGCCGCGCCATCGACTCGGCCTCGGCGGCCTCGCGCAGACGCGCGGCCTCCTCGGCCTGGATCTGGGCCTGGATCCGCAGCCGCTCGGCCTCCTGCCGGGCACGGGCGGCCTCACGGCGGCTGGCTTCGAGCAGCAGCTCGGCGCGTTCGCGCTCGAGCCGGTCGAGCTCACGCCGGGCCAGTTCGGTGCGGGTGGCGATCTCGGCGGTCTCCACCCGCCATTGCGCCACCTGCAGCGCGCCCTCGCGCTGGCGCGCGCGGGCCGCGGCCAGGGTCTCCACCGCCTGCCGCGCCTGCAGGCGTTCGAGCGGAGCAACGCCCGCGGCCAGCGGGTCGGCGTCCAGCGCCACCAGGCGCTGCTGGAGCGCGGCCACGCCGCCGGGGACATCGGCCGCGCGCACCTGCGGCAGCGCGAGGGCGAGCAGGAAGCAGGCGACCAGGGCACGCACGGTCATCGCGCGTCCTCCATCTGCAGGCTGCGGCGCAGCCGCGTGATCTCGGCCTGGCGCTGTTCGAGTTCGGACAGGGTGGCGGCCTCGCGGCTGCGCGCATGGGCCAGGTCCGCCAGGGCCGCGGCACGCCGGGCGAGGTCCCCGGCCTCGGCTTCGCGCCGCTCGGAGAGCGCGGCCTGGGCCATCGCCAGCAGCCGCTGCGCACGCGCCAGCTCCTCGCCGGCGTAATGCTCGGCGTCGGCGTCGGAGGCGCGCGCCACCGCCTGCTGGGCGGCGTTGATGTCGCCGGTGGGCGGCGGCGTCGAGGCGCAGGACGTGAGCGCGAGCACGCATCCGCAGGCCAGCGCCTGCAGGGTGCCGCGGAATTGTGCGAAGCTTGACGCCATAGGGGGGCCGTGGCATTTACCGGTGCTCGGCCATTGTCGGCAGCCTACGCCGGATGCGCAACGGTCCGGGCGGCTCATTGGGGATTGGTACATGGACATCGGCTATTTCCTGAAGCTGATGACGGAAAAGAACGCGTCGGACATGTTCCTGACCACCGGCGCACCGGTCTACATCAAGGTCGAGGGCAAGCTCTATCCCCTGGGCAACACCGGTCTTCCGCCCGGCATGGTGAAGAAGATCGCGTATTCGCTGATGGACGAGGGCCAGGTGCCGCAGTTCGAGCGCGACCTCGAACTGAACATGGCGATCTCCATGCCCGACTCCGGCCGTTTCCGCGTCAACGTGTTCAAGCAGCGCGGCGAAGTGGGCATGGTGATCCGCGCGATCCGCAGCACCATCCCCACCATCGAGGAACTGCAGCTGCCGCAGGTGCTCAAGGACATCATCATGGCCCCGCGCGGGCTGGTGCTGATCGTCGGCTCCACCGGCTCGGGCAAGTCGACCTCGCTGGCCTCGATGATCGACTACCGCAACAGCACCACCTCCGGCCACATCCTCACCATCGAGGATCCGATCGAATACCTGCACAAGCACAAGAAGTCGATCGTCAACCAGCGCGAGGTCGGGCTCGACACCCACGCCTTCCACAACGCGCTCAAGAACGCCATGCGCGAGGCGCCGGACGTCATCCTGATCGGCGAGATCCTCGACGCGACCACGATGGAAGCCGCGATCGCCTTCGCCGAGACCGGCCACCTGTGCCTGGCCACCCTGCACTCGAACAACGCCGACCAGACCATCGAGCGCATCCTCAACTTCTTCCCCGAGGCCGCGCACAAGAACGTGCTGATGAACCTCGCGCTCAACCTGCGCGCAGTGGTCTCGCAGCGCCTGGTGGTGGGCGTGGACGGCCGCCGCCTGCCGGCCACCGAGGTGCTGATCAACACGCCGATGATTCGCGACCTGCTGCGCCGCGGCCAGGTGCACGAGATCAAGCAGGCGATGGAGGAGTCGCTGGAGGAAGGCATCGAGAGCTTCGACCAGTGCCTGTACCGGCTGTACAAGGAAGGCCGGATCGATCGCGAGACCGCGCTGCGCGCGGCCGACTCGCGCGAGGGGCTGGACCTGAAGTTCCGCCTGTCCGAAGGCGCCCAGGGCGAACACGATCCCTACGCGGACGTGTTCGGCCCCTCGCACTGACGGGCGCTGCGCGCGAGGCTCAGTTCGATGGCGGCGCGTCCGGCTGGCGGTCGGGCGCGGCGTCGCGGAACGCGGGCAGTTCCAGGCAGGCCCGTTCGATCGACGCGATCGTGGGCCAGCGCGAAAGGTCCATTCCGAACCGGCGCGCGTTGTAGGCCTGCGGCACCAGGCAGCAGTCGGCGATCGTGGGCACGTGCCCGTCGCAGAAGGTGCCGGTGGCCGGGTGGTCGCGCAGCAGCGCCTCCAGGGCATTGAAGCCCTCGCCGATCCAGTGCCGGATCCACACGTCACGCTCGGGCTGCGGCACGTTCCATTCCTGCTCGAGGAAGCGCATCACCCGCAGGTTGTTGAGCGGGTGGATGTCGGCGGCGACCAGCTGCGCCAGCGAGCGCACCCGCTGGCGCTCGCGCGCGGTGATCGGCAGCAGCGGCGGATCGGGCCAGACCTCGTCGATGTACTCAAGGATCGCCAGCGACTGGCGGAACAGGCGCTGGCCGTGCTGCAGCACCGGCACCAGCTTCTGCGGGTTGGTGGCGGCGAAGCCGGGGGCGAGTTGCTCGCCACCGTCGCGCAGCAGGTGCACCGGCACCGTCTCGTAGGCCAGGCCCTTGAGGTTGAGGCCGATGCGCACGCGGTAGGCCGCGCTCGATCGCCAGTACGAGTACAGCCGCAATTCTTCGTTCACTCCGGCTCCCCCTGGCCAGTCTCCCCGCCCTGCGCGGGCGCCTGCGCATCGCCCGGCGCGCACGCGACCGGCACCTTCCGGTCCTGCCTGCCGCCGCCTGCTGCTCCCATCCCTGTCCTCCGGCCGGCGCGCCCCTCCCGGCGCTCCGGCCCGGGACCCCAGGCGAAGGAACGCCCTCCATCGCGCCGGCCGGCCAGCGCGTCAGGCGGGCTGGCGTTCGATGCGCTGTTCGATCGCGCCGAAGATGCTGCGGCCGTCGCGATCGAACATCTCGATCCGGACCCGGTCGCCGAATGACAGGAACGGGGTGACCGGCTCGCCCCGCTCCAGCGCTTCCACGGTCCGGCGCTCGGCCAGGCAGGAGGCGCCGGTGGCGGTGTCCTGGTTGGCGATGGTACCCGAACCGACCAGGGTCCCGGCCGAAAGCGGGCGGGTGCGGGCGGCGTGGGCCACCAGCCGGGCGAAGTCGAACTGCATGTCCACGCCCGCCTCCGGGGCGCCGAACCATTCGTCATTGATGTGGGTGACCAGCGGCAGGTGCACCTTGTTGTCCCGCCAGGCCTCGCCCAGCTCGTCGGGGGTGACGAACACCGGGCCCAGCGCCGACCGCGGCTTGGACTGCAGGAAGCCGAAGCCCTTGGCCAGCTCGCCCGGGATCAGGTTGCGCAGGGAGACGTCGTTGACCAGGCCGATCAGCTGGATGTGGCCGGCGGCCTGCTCCGGCGACACCGCCATTGGCACGTCGTCGGTCACCACCACGATCTCGGCTTCCAGGTCGATGCCGTAGTCCTCGCTGGTGACCCGCACCGGGTCGCGCGGGCCGAGGAAGCCGGCGCTGGTGGCCTGGTACATCAGCGGGTCGGTGTAGAAGCTCTCCGGCACCTGCGCGCCACGGGCGCGGCGCACGCGCTCGACGTGCGGCAGGTAGGCGCTGCCGTCGAGGAACTCGTAGGCGCGCGGCAGCGGCGCGGCCAGGACCTGCACGTCGAGGTCGAACACGCCGTCGGCATCGCCCTCCTCCAGCGACTGGGCCAGGGCGTTGAGCCGTGGGGCGACGTTGCTCCAGTCCTCCAGCGCGCGCTGCAGGGTCGGCGCGATGCCGGTGGCGCGGACCGCGCGGGACAGGTCGCGGGAGACCACGACCAGGGTGCCGTCGCGGCCGCCTTCCTTCAGTGATCCAAGCTTCATCGGGGCTCCATGTGCAGGCGCGGCGTCGCGCGATGGTTGCAATTGTACCGATCCAGGGGGCGGGCCGGCCGGTGCCAGTGCTCAGTCGTCGCCCTGGAACCCCCCGGCGCGGAAGGTGAGCACCAGCGTGTCGCGGTAGCCGTAGCCGTCCTCGGCCAACGGCTGGATCGGGGTGGACTCGTGGATCACGCGCGCGTCGTCCAGGAACAGCAGCGACCAGGGTTGCAGCAGGGTGAAGCGCTGGCCGGCGGGGCCGTTGGCGTCGAACACCCGGGTTTCGCCGCCCTTGATGCCATGGCGGCCGACCAGGATCACGGCCACGAAATCCACCCCGTCGCGGTGCGCGCCCTCGGGGGTGGGCCGGCCGATGCCATCGCCGGTGTCGATCCGGAACTGGTGGGCCTCCACGTACCAGGGCCGTTCGCCCGCGAGCGCCGAGCACCAGCCGGCCAGGGCGCGCAACAGGGCCGGCCACGCCGGCGAGGCCACGGTGGCCGGGGCGACCGGCTCGAACATGCGCCACATGCCCCCGTGCAGGGCGTTGTACTCGACCGGCTGCCAGTGCGCGCGATGCGGCGCCTGGCGCACCTGGCCGGCCTCGACCACAAAGCAGGAATGGCGGCGGCGGCGGTAGCGGCCGCCGTCGCGCAGGTAGCCGTCGGGCGGGAGGTCGTCCCACCCCGCCTCCAGCGCGGCCAGTTCGTGCAGCGGGACCTGCGCGGCCTGCGCCAGCGCCTGCGCCGGCAGCACGGCGAAGCCGTGGACGCGCACCTGGGTGCACAGGCCGGCGGCATCGGTCAGGGGCGGGGAAAGCAGGACCGTCATTGGCGGATTCTAGCGTGCGGCCCGGACCGCCCGCCGCGGCGGGCCCGGCGGGCAGCCACGAAAAAGCCCGCCTCGCGGCGGGCTTCTTCGCGGGCCCGGGCCTCTCGGCCCGGCCT
Source organism: Luteimonas wenzhouensis (assembly GCF_007859305.1). Classification (GTDB taxonomy): domain Bacteria; phylum Pseudomonadota; class Gammaproteobacteria; order Xanthomonadales; family Xanthomonadaceae; genus Luteimonas; species Luteimonas wenzhouensis. Next base: position 22,911 of record NZ_VOHE01000012.1, on the reverse strand, counting down.
GGAGGTGGCAGCCCCGGATGGATTCGAACCACCGAATGCCTGAGTCAGAGTCAGGTGCCTTACCACTTGGCGACGGGGCTATGGGACCGATTGTAGCGCCATCGCGGGGCGATGGCGCGGGTACCGCATTAACGCTTCGAGAACTGGGTGGCGCGGCGGGCCTTGTGCAGGCCGACCTTCTTGCGCTCGACCTCGCGCGCGTCGCGGGTCATGAACCCGGCGCGGCGCAGCTCGGCCTTGAGCGACTCGTCGTACTCGACCAGCGCGCGGGCGATGCCCAGGCGGATGGCGCCGGCCTGGCCGGTGGTGCCGCCGCCGATGGCGGTCGCGACGATGTCGAAGTTCTCGGTGTTGTTGGTCAGTTCCAGCGGCTGGCGCACGATCATGCGCGCGGTCTCGCGGCCGAAGAACTCGTCGAGCGGACGGCCGTTGACCGTGATGTTGCCGCTGCCCTTGCGCAGGAACACGCGGGCGGTGGAGGACTTGCGACGGCCGGTGCCGTAGTTCTGGGTGATAGCCATCGTTAGATATCCAGGGGCTGGGGCTGCTGGGCGGCGTGCGGGTGCTCGGGGCCGCGGTACACCTTGAGCTTGCGGTACATGGCGCGGCCGAGCGGGTTCTTCGGCAGCATGCCCTTGACCGCGGTTTCGATCACGCGCTCGGGATGGCGCTCCAGCGCCTGGGCCAGGGTCTCGGTCTTGAGGTTGCCGATGTGGCCGGTGAAACGGTGGTAGAGCTTGTCCGACAGCTTCTTGCCCGTGACCGCGATCTTCTCGGCGTTGACCACGACGATGTAGTCGCCGGTGTCCACGTGGGGGGTATAGACGGGCTTGTGCTTGCCGCGCAGGCGGCGCGCGAGCTCGGAACTCAGGCGGCCCAGCGTCTTGCCGGTGGCGTCCACGACGTACCAGTCGCGCTGGACGGTCTCGGACTTTGCGGTGAAGGTCTTCATCAGGTGACTCCGGGCGGGCGGTGCCTGGTCGGGCTGGTTGCGGGGGCCGCTCGCGAGAGGAGGGCGCCCGGAACTTCGCCACGCGTTGTGGATTGCGAACAAAGAAGCGGAATTCTAGCCCGCCGCCCGGGCCTGCGCAAGCCGCCCGGCGGGGCGCTGGCGCCGACGGGGCCGGCGCGCCACCATGATACCTCCCCCCCCCCCCCCGACCCTGCCCCGATGTCCAGTCCCGCATCCCGCCTGCCTGTCCCCCTTCCCGCCCCGGCCCGGCGCAGCCAGCGCCGGCTCGACCCGGTCGACCGGCTGCTGGTCGAGGCCCAGCGCGCCCTGGACACCGTGTTCGGCCAGCCGCTCGCCAGCCGCCCCAACCCGGCCGGGGACCTGCCCCGGGCCGAACTCGATCCGGCCCAGCGCCGGCACGCCGCCGGGCTGATGCGGATCAACCACGTCGGCGAGGTCTGCGCCCAGGGCCTGTACTACGGCCAGGCGGCGGTGGCGCGCGAACAATCCACCCGCGAGCACCTGCTCGAGGCGGCGCAGGAGGAGACCGACCACCTGGCCTGGTGCGCCGAGCGCCTGCGCGAGCTCGACAGCCGTCCCAGCGTGTTCAACCCGCTGTGGTACGGCGGGAGCTACGCCCTGGGCGTGCTGGCCGGCCTGCGCGGCGACGGCTGGAACCTCGGCTTCGTGGTCGAGACCGAACGCCAGGTCGAGGCCCACCTCGACGAGCACCTCGAATCGCTGCCCGAGGGCGACCAGCGCAGCCGCGAGATCCTGCGGCAGATGAAGATCGACGAGGCCCGCCACGCCGACAACGCCGAACAGGCCGGCGCCCGGGTGCTGCCGCCGCCGATCCCGGGCCTGATGGCGGCGGCCTCGAAATTCATGAAGACCGTGGCCTACCGGCTCTAGCCCGGCGCGCGAAGAACCCGAAGGCGCAGGCCACCACGGCCGCCCGGGGCCGCCGCGGGTGCGACCGGGCGCCGTCACCGCGGGCCCGACCGGGGCGCGGCCGCGGGGCGAGCGCCGCCGGCACGCCGGTCAGTCGACCAGGTTGCGGCCGTGGTAGAGCTCCTCGATCTCGCGCTTGAGCCGCGCCTCGATCTTCATCCGCTCTTTGAAGGAGAGGTTGCGGGCCTTCTCCTCGAACAGGTACTGGTCCAGGTCGAAATCCTTCAGGTGCATCTTCGTGTGGAAGATGTTCTCCTGGTAGACGTTCACGTCCAGCATTTCGTACCTGGCCTTGATGTTCTTGTGCAGGAAATCCTGGATCGAGTTGATCTTGTGGTCGATGAAGTGCTTCTTGCCCTTGATGTCGCGGGTGAAGCCGCGCACGCGGTAGTCCATCACCACGATGTCGGACTCGAGGCTCTCGATCAGGTAGTTCAGGGCCTTCAGCGGCGAGATCACGCCGCAGGTGGCCACGTCGATGTCGGCGCGGAAGGTCGCGATGCCGTTGTCCGGATGGGTTTCCGGGTACGTGTGCACCGTGATGTGCGACTTGTCCAGGTGCGCGACCACCGCGTCGGAAATCACGCCCTTGGCGTCGCGCTTGTCGATCACCGGCTCCTCGGAGATGAGGATGGTCACCGAGGCGCCCTGCGGATCGTAGTCCTGGCGCGCGATGTTGAGGATGTTGGCGCCGATGATCTCGGCCACGTCGGTCAGGATCTGGGTGAGCCGGTCCGCGTTGTACTCCTCGTCGATGTACTCGATGTAGCGTCGTCGCTCGTCCTCCGACGACGCATAGCACACGTCGTAGATGTTGAACGACAGCGACTTGGTGAGGTTGTTGAAGCCCTGGAGCTTCAGGCGAGGCAGAGGCTTGACCACGTCGGTACGGTCCCCGGTCGGGCGGACGAAGGGCGGAATTATGGGGCAAACCCGGTCGCGGGGGGGACAAGACAGTTTGCCCCGGGGGCGGGGACGTCCTAATCTCCGTGCTTCCCCCGTTCCCCCCTGCATGAATCCGAGCCCTGTGGCCCTCATCAGCAGCTACCGCCGCCCTACCCACCCGATGGCGCCGTCCCCCGCGACCATCGAACGCTTCCTCGCCCACTGCCACCGCCGCCGCTACCCGCCGCGCACCGAGGTGTTCCGGCCGGGCGACCCCGCCGGCACGCTCTACTACGTCATCAGCGGCTCGGTGAGCATCATCACCGAGGAGGACGACGGCCGGGAGCTGGTCCTGGGCTACTTCGGGAACGGCGAATTCGTCGGCGAAATGGGCCTGTTCATCGAATCGGACGTGCGCGAGGTGATCCTGCGCACCCGCACCCCGTGCGAACTGGCCGAAATCAGCTACGAGCGGCTCTACCAGCTGTTCGAGGGCACCCTGGCCAACGACGCCACCTCGATCGTGTACGCGATCGGGGCCCAGCTGTCCCGGCGCCTGCTCGACACCAGCCGCAAGGCCGGCCGGTTGGCCTTCCTGGACGTGACCGACCGGATCACCCGGACCCTGCACGACCTGACCCGCGAGCCGGAGGCGATGAGCCATCCGGAGGGCACCCAGCTGCGGGTTTCGCGCCAGGAGCTGGCCCGGCTGGTGGGCTGCTCGCGGGAAATGGCCGGCCGGGTGCTGAAGAAGCTCCAGGCCGACGGCAAGCTGCACGCCCGGGGCAAGACCATCGTGCTCTACGGCACGCGATGAGCGTGGCCCACTTCGGCCCGCCGGGCGAGTTGCCGGACGCCGACCTGCGCAGCGCCAGCGAGGTCGACGCCGACGACGTGGCCGCCCTGCTGTCCGAACTGGGCTACCCCTGCGACCGGGCGGACGCCGACCGGCGCATCCGCAGCATCCTCGAGAACGACCGCCAGGCGCTGGTGGTGGCGCGGGTGGACGGCGTGGTCTCGGGCCTGGTGGCCCTGGATTTCATGTACTACCTGCCGCTGGACACCGTCACCTGCCGGATCACCGCCCTGGTGGTGACCTCCTCGGCGCGCGGCCAGGGCCTGGGCCGGCAGCTGCTGCGCGAGGCCGAGCGCCGCGCCCGGGCCGGCGGCGCGGCCCGGCTGGAACTGGCCAGCGGCTCGCAGCGTACCGACGCCCACGCCTTCTACAAGGCCTGCGGCTTCAGCGACGGGACCCTGCGCTTCATCAAGCGGCTGGGGGACGCCTGACGGCGGTTGCGGGGGGCGACGGCCGGGGCTGAAGCCATGCGCATGGACCGCCGACTGGCGATGGTCGCGGCTGGAGTCGCTTCTACGGCCAGCTGATTGGTGATGGTCGCGGCTGAAGCCGCTCCTACAAGGGATCGTGGCCTGCAGGAGCGGCGTCAGCCGCGACCCGCGCAACCACGCTCCGATGGCGCCTTGCCCGCACGGCTGCCGGTTCGCGGCACTCCGCGCGCATCGCGGCCGCCTCAGGCTTCCTCCGGGGCCGCCACCGGATCGCCGCCGCGGCTGCGGCAGCCCCAGTTGAGGATCGGGGTGCCGGGCGGCAGCAGGCGCCGGAAGCGCTCGACGCTGCCGCGCTTGGGGTTGACCACCACCGGCCTGCGCGCGGCCAGCAGCAGCGGCAGGTCCGCGCTGGAGTCCGAGTAGGCGACCTCGATCCCGGTATAGCCGCGCTCGCGCAGCATCCGCATCTTCTCCTCGGCGTGACAGTGGCGCACGGCCACGATCGCGCCCAGCCGCGGACCCACCTGGCTGCCGATCACCGGGACCGCCTCGTGGGCCACGAAGGCCAGGATCGCGCGCGCCAGTTCGGGCGGCGCGCCGGTGGCGATCACCACCCGGTCGCCGGCCTCGCGGTGGCGGTGCAGCACCTCCAGCGCCACCGGCAGCAGGCGCGCCCGGATCTGCGCTTCGTGGCGGGCCACGTAGCGGTCGATCACGCCCTCGAGCGTGCGCGGCCCGGGCATGCCGACGGTGCCGATCCAGACGTAGCCGGAAATGCCGTAGCGGCGCGTGGGCAGGAACGCCACCATCGGCCCCAGCAGCGGCGTGGCCAGCAGCGCCAGCGCGGTGCGCCACCAGCTGCGGCGGATCAGCCAGGCGAACAGGTGGCTGCCCGAATCGCCGTCGTACAGGGTGTGGTCGAAGTCGAACACCACCAGCGGCGCGTCGCCGCGCGGCGTCTGCGCCGTGCTCATGCCGGGAAGAACATCCGTCGCAGCGCCTGGCCCGGGTCGGGCTCGCGCATGAAGGCTTCGCCGACCAGGAAGGCGTCGATGCCGGCCGCGCGCATCCGCGCCACGTCGGCGGCCGTGTGCAGGCCGCTTTCGGTGACCAGGCGGCGGTCGCGCGGTACCGCATCGCGCAGCGAGAGCGTGGTGTCGAGCGAGACCTCGAAGGTGCGCAGGCTGCGGTTGTTGATGCCCAGCAGCGGCGCGGGCACCTGGATGGCCCGCTCCAGCTCGTCGATGTCGTGCACCTCCACCAGCACGTCCAGGCCGATGGCCATGGCGGTGCCGCACAGCTCGGCCAGCTGGGCGTCGGACAGCGCGGCCACGATCAGCAGGATGCAGTCGGCGCCGAGCGCGCGCGCCTCGTGCACCTGGTAGGGGTCGATGGTGAAGTCCTTGCGCAGCACCGGCAGCGCGCAGGCCGCACGCGCCTGCTGCAGGTAGGCGTCGGCGCCCTGGAAGAAATCGACGTCGGTCAGCACCGACAAGCAGGCGGCGCCGCCAGCCTCGTAACTGCGCGCGATCGCCACCGGGTCGAAGTCCGGGCGGATCACGCCCCTGGACGGGCTGGCCTTCTTGATCTCGGCGATCACCGCCGGGTCGCCGGCGGCGATCCGGGCCTCGATCGCGGCGGCGAAGCCGCGCGCGGGCGGCATGTCGGCGGCCTGCGCGCGCATTTCGGCCAGCGGCCGGGCAGCGCTGCGCGCGGCCACTTCCTCGGCCTTGCGCGCCAGGATCCGCTGCAGGATGTCGTCCTTGCACGGCAGCGAAGGACGCAGGAGACGGTTCACGGGCGTTGGTCCTCCTCGAAACCCGTCGCCGCAGCGGGGCGCGGCGACGCGACGGACATGATCGCATGGCCGGCGTGTGGCATGCCCGCGCCCGCGCTCACGCGCCGTCGGCCGCGGCGCCGCGGTCCCAGCCGTAAGCGCGTTCGACGCGGGCGACGCGGAGCTCGAAGTGGCGGTACCACCGGGCCCGCCCGCGTTCGCGCGTGGCCGCGTGTTCGGCGTGGTTGCGCCAAGCCATGATCGCCTCTTCGCTCTCCCAGTAGGAGATGGTGATGCCGAAGCCGTCGGCGCCGCGCACCGATTCCACCCCGAGGAAGCCGGGCTGCCGGCGCGCCAGTTCGACCATGCGCCCGGCGGCCTCGGCATACCCGGCCTCGTCGGCGCCGGTGCGGGCGGAGCTGAAGATCACCGCGTAGTAGGGCGGCGGCGGAAGCGTCGCGAACGCGCTGGATTCCATGCGGGCGTCGTGTGCGGTCGGGCCGGCATTCTCGCAGCATCGGCGGCCCGCGTGGAACCGCCTCAGCCGCCGTCCTGCGCCAGCCGCCGGGTGGTGGCGACGAAGGACTCCAGCCGCGCCAGGGCGGCCCCGGAGGCGATCGCCTCGCGCGCGCGGGCGATGCCCTCGCCGATGCCGTCCGCGACGCCGGCCACGTACAGCGCGGCGCCGGCGTTGAGCGCGACGATCTCCAGCGGCAGCCCGGCCTCGCCGCGCAGCGCGCCGAGCAGCATCGCCTTCGATTCCTCCGGGCCGGACACCTGCAGGTTGCGGCTGGCCGCCATCGCAATGCCGAAGTCCTCGGGGTGGATCTCGTACTCGCGCACCACGCCGTCGCGCAGCTCGCCGACCAGGGTGGCCGCGCCGAGCGAGATCTCGTCCATGCCGTCGCGGCCCCACACCACCAGCGCGCGCTCGGTGCCCAGCTCCTTGAGCACCCGCACCTGGATGCCGACCAGGTCGGGGTGGAACACGCCCATCAGCACGCTCGGCGCGCCGGCCGGGTTGGTCAGCGGCCCGAGGATGTTGAAGATCGTGCGCACGCCCATCTCGCGCCGCACCGGCGCCACCGCCTTCATCGCCGGGTGGTGGATCGGCGCGAACATGAAGCCGGCGCCGACCTCGGCGATGCAGCGTGCGACCTGTTCCGGCTGCAGCTCGATCGCCGCGCCCAGCGCCTCCAGCGCATCGGCGCTGCCGGACTTCGAGGACACGCTGCGGTTGCCGTGCTTGGCCACCCGGCCGCCCGCCGCCGCAACCACGAACATGCTGGCGGTGGAGATGTTGAAGGTGTGCGAACCGTCGCCGCCGGTGCCGACGATGTCGACCAGGTGGCGGCGGTCGGCGACCTCCACCGGGCGCGAGAGCTCACGCATCACCCGGGCGGCGGCGGCGATCTCGTCCACCGTCTCCTTCTTCACCCGCAGCCCGGTGAGGATCGCGGCGGCCATCACCGGCGAGACCTCGCCGCGCATGATCTGGCGCATCAGGTCGATCATCTCGTCGTGGAAGATCTCGCGGTGCTCGATGGTGCGCTGCAGGGCTTCCTGGGGAGTGATGGTCATGGGAGGGCGGGTTCCATGGTGGTCGTGCGTGGGGGAGCGCGGGCGGTCAGCGCTCCAGGAAGTTCTTGAGCAGTGCGTGGCCGTGCTCGGTGAGGATCGATTCGGGATGGAACTGCACGCCCTCGACCGGATGCGCGCGGTGGCGCAGGCCCATGATCTCCTCGAACGTGCCGTCCTCGTGTTCGGTCCAGGCGGTGACCTCGAGGCAGCCGGGCAGCGAGTCGCGCTCGACCACCAGCGAGTGGTAGCGCGTGGCCTCGTAGCCGTCGGGCAATCCCGCGAACACGCCCTGTCCGGCGTGCCGGATCGGCGAGGTCTTGCCGTGCATGATCCGCCCGGCGCGCACCACCCGGCCGCCGTAGGCCTGGCCGATGCTCTGGTGGCCCAGGCACACGCCCAGGATCGGGATCCGCGGCCCCAGCGCCTCGACCACCGCGACCGAGACCCCGGCCTCGTTCGGCGTGCACGGCCCTGGCGAGATCACGATGCGCTCGGGCGCAAGCCGCTCGATCTGCCCGACCGACAGCTCGTCGTTGCGCACCACCTTCACCTCGGCCCCCAGCGCCTGCAGGTACTGGACGAGGTTCCAGGTGAAGCTGTCGTAGTTGTCGATCATCAGCAGCACGGCAGGAACCCCGGTCGGACGCGATGCGGTGGACATGGATGGCGGCGCACGAAATCGATGGACAGGCAGCGGGACATGCAGCGCCTCACAATCCCCTCGCCGCCTCGGCCACCGCACGGAACAGGGCGCGGCCCTTGTTCATGGTCTCGTCCCATTCCTTTTCCGGGTCGGAATCGAACACGATGCCGGCGCCGGCCTGCACGTACAGGCGGCCGCCCTGGATGACCGCGGTACGGATCGCGATCGCGGTATCGGCGTCGCCGTGCCAGCCGATGTAGCCGATCGCGCCGGCGTAGACGTTGCGCTTGACCGGCTCGAGCTCGCGGATGATCTCCAGGGCGCGGACCTTGGGCGCCCCGCTGACCGTGCCGGCGGGGAACGTCGCGCGCAGCACGTCGGCGTAGCTCAGCCCGGACTTCAGCCGGCCGGTGACCTCGCTAACGATGTGCATCACATGGCTGTAGCGCTCGATCACGAAGCGTTCGCCCAGCTCGACGCTGCCCGGCTCGGACACGTGGCCGACGTCGTTGCGGCCCAGGTCGATCAGCATCAGGTGCTCGGCGCGCTCCTTGGGATCGGCCAGCAGCTCGGCCTCCAGCGCCTGGTCCTCCTCGGGCGTGGCGCCGCGCGGGCGGGTGCCGGCGATCGGGCGCACGGTCACGGTGCCGTCCTGCAGCCGCACCAGGATCTCGGGCGACGAGCCCACCACCTGGGTCCGGCCGACGTCGAGGAAGTACATGTACGGCGACGGGTTCATCGCCCGCAGCGCGCGGTACACGTCCACCGGACGGGCGTTGAACGGCACGCTCAGGCGCTGGCTCAGCACCACCTGGAAGGCGTCGCCGGCGGCGATGTAGTCCTTGGCGCGCGCGACCGCGGCGACGAAGCCCTCGCGGGTGAAGCCGGACTCGAAGTGCGCCTCGTCCAGCGCCTCGGGACGCAGCGTCTCCGGGTAGCCGGCGCCGCCGTGGCGCAGGCGGTGGGCCAGCGCGTCGAGGCGGCGGTTGGCGCGCGCCCAGGCCTGCGGCCCGCGCGGGTCGGCGTGCACCACCAGGTACAGCCGGCCCTTGAGGTTGTCGAACACCGCGACCTCCTCGCTGAGCATCAGCAGGATGTCCGGGGTGCCGAGTTCGTCGGGCCTGGCGTTGGCGCGCAGGCGCGGCTCGATGTACTCGATGCACTCGAAGCCGAACCATCCGACCAAGCCGCCGGTGAAGCCGGGCAGTCCCGGCAGGCGCGGCACCGAATGTTCGGCGCGCAGGCGCTCGACCTCGGCGAACGGGTCGGCCACCTCGCGTGTCTCCACCACCTCGCCGTGCTCGCTCACGGTCAGGGTGTGGCCGCGGAACGCGAACACGCGGGTCGCGGGCAGGCCGATGATCGAATAGCGGCCGAAGCGCTCGCCGCCCTCGACCGATTCGAACAGGTAGGTATGCGGGCCGTCGGCGAGCTTCAGGTACACCGACAGCGGCGTGTCGAGGTCGGACAGGACCTCGCGCACGACCGGGATGCGGGTATGGCCTTCAGCGGCGGAGAGCTGGAATTCTTCTTGCGAGGTCACGCGGCATTTCCTCGGGACACGGGCGGGCATGGGCAATGGCGGCGGCGTGCCACCATCGCCAGCTCGTGCCGGCAGCAGGGAAATGCGTGGATGCGGACGCGCCCATGGCGCGTAATGTAACGGCTTTGGCGCCGGTTTTACACGGACGGCGGTGGTTGCGAACGCAACGGACAGTCCGCGGGCAGGTACATGCGCAGCCGTCCCGGGGCGCAGTCGATCCGGAACGCGCGCGACTCCACCGGCTCGCCGTCCAGGTTGAGCACCAGCGGCTCGTCCGCCTCGACCTCGACCCAGGGCAGGCGCGTGCGCGTGGCCACCCGGGCGAGCGCGGCGGCCTTGCCTTCGCTGGCCACGGTGCCCAGGGTGGCGGCGATCTCGCCGGAGAGTTCGGGGATGACGGTCAGATCGAGCAGGCCGTCATCGACCAGCGCGTCCGGGCACAGCGCCTGGCCGCCGCCGGCCTGGCGGCCGTTGCCGATCCCCAGCGCGATGAAGCCGCCGTCCCATTCGAAGCCCGGACCACGCAGCCGCGCCTGCACCGGGTCGATGCGGCCGAGCTTCGCCAGTCCGGTGAGCAGGTAGGCCAGGCCGCCGAGCAGCTTCTTCATGCCCTCGGGCGTGTCCACCGTGACCTGGGTACCGAAGCCGCCGCTGGCGAGGTTGGCGGCCCAGTGGATGTCGCCGCCGGCCTCCAGGCGCAGCAGGTCGATGGGCGTGGCCGGTCGGGCCGCCACCAGTTCCAGCGCCGGCAGCGGCGTCTCCGGGAAGCTGCCGGCGGCGGCGAAGTCGTTGGCGGTGCCCATCGGCACCAGGCCCAGCGCCGGCAGTGCGCCCGCGGGCCGGTCGCGGCTGGCCAGCGCGGTCGCGACCTCGCTCAGGGTGCCGTCGCCGCCCGCCGCGATCAGCACGCCGACGCCGTCCTCGAGCGCCTCGGCGACGATGCGGTCGGCATCGCCGCGCTCCCAGGTCACGCGCACGTCCAGGCGTTGCCCGCGCTCGCGCAGCGCCTGCACCGCGTCGCGCAGCGCATCGTCGCCGGCGGACTTGCCGTTGAGGATGAGTCGCCAGTGGGCTGGAGGCATCGGATCCAGACTCGCGCAGGGTGCGCAGGCCGGGATGATCCGGGTGCGGTGCGAAGGGAGGCGTGAAGCAGGCGGCGCGGTGGCCTTGGGCGGCGTCGGATGGAGGCAGGTGCGCCTGATGCTGCGTCGTTTCGCCCGGCCCCCACCCCGGTCCTCCCGCAGGCGGGTGAGGGAGGCTCGCCGAGGCTTCGCTCGACATGTTCACCGACGGTCCTCCCGGCGGGCCGGGGGTGCCGGTCCTTCCCGCGCGCGGGCAGGCGTGGGCGGCGCCGCAGCGTACCGGGTTCAGGCCAGCGGGGCGTCGGCGAGGATCACGCCGTCCTCGTCCGCGGCCAGCCAGTCGCCGGGCCGGATCTCCACGCCGCCGAACCGCACCGGCACGTCGCGCAGGCCCTGGCCGCGCTTGTCGGTCTTCAGCGGGCAAGTGCCCAGCGCCTTGACGCCCAGGTCGAGGCGGGCAAGCGCGACGCTGTCGCGGATCGCGCCATGCACCAGTACCCCGCTCCAGCCGTTGGCCACCGCCTTGTCCGCCAGCATGTCGCCGAGCATCGCCCGCCGCAGCGAGCCGCCGCCGTCGATCACCAGCACCCGGCCCTCGCCCGGCTCGGCCACGGCCTCGCGCACCAGCGAGTTGTCCTCCAGCGCCTTGACCGTGCTGACCCGGCCGGCGAACGCGATGCGGCCGCCGTAGTCGCGCAGCGGCAGGTCCAGCACGCGGACGCGATCCTCGAACCGGTCGCACAGGTCACAGGTGCTCATGCGCCCGCCCCGGCGATCTCCCGGCGCATGTGCGCGATCACCGCCGCGTAGTCGGGCTGGCCGAAGATCGCGCTGCCGGCGACGAAGGTGTCGGCGCCGGCCGCCGCGATGTCGCGGATGTTGTCCGGCTTCACCCCGCCGTCGATCTCGAGCCGGATCGGCTTGCCGGTGGCGTCGATGCGCGCGCGCACGCGGCGCAGCTTGTCCAGCGCCGAGGGGATGAAGGCCTGGCCGCCGAAGCCGGGGTTGACCGACATCAGCAGCACCAGGTCCAGGTCCTCGAGCACATGGTCGAGCACGTCCAGGGGCGTCGCCGGATTCAGCACCAGGCCGGCCTGGCAGCCTTCGGACCTGATCAGCTGGATCGTGCGGTGCACGTGGCGCGAGGCCTCGGGGTGGAAGCTGATGAGCGTCGCGCCCGCCTTCGCGAAGTCCGGGACGATCCGGTCCACGGGCTCGACCATCAGGTGCACGTCGATCGGCGCGGTGACGCCGTGCCGGCGCAGCGCCTCGCACACCAGCGGGCCGATGGTCAGGTTGGGGACGTAGTGGTTGTCCATCACGTCGAAGTGGACCCAGTCCGCGCCGGCGGCCAGGACCGCGTCGACCTCCTCGCCGAGCCTGGCGAAGTCCGCGGAGAGGATGGAAGGGGCGATGACGGGCGGCTGCATGCGGATTCCTGCGGTGGGTCGGGTGGCGGCCGGCGACCGGGCCGCGCCCGGCGGGTCAGCGTCGGCGGCGGTCGCGGATCCGGTCGTAGGCGGCATTGATCTCGCTGGCGCGCTTCTCGGCCTGCGCGCGCAGCTCCGGCGCCGCGCCGGCGACCTTGTCCGGGTGGTACTGGGACATCAGCCGGCGATAGGCCTGGTCGACCTCGGCGTCGCCGGCGTCGGGCTCCAGCCCCAGGGTGCGATAGGCGGCGGCGTGGCGGCCCCCGCCGACCCAGCCGGCGTCGAAGGCGTGGCCGATCAGCAGGCCGATCAGGCCCCCGGCCGGGTGGCGCAGCAGCAGCCATCCGGCGATGAAGCCCAGGACTTTCCCGTACCAGCGGTTCATGCCCGCCAGTGTACCGCCGGGCGTTCATTGCCGGCGCGATTGCCACTACACTGGCCGGCCCGCACGAAGGCAAGACACCCTTGGCGACCACGCTGCTGTCCTCCGACCTTCCCGGACTGACCCTGCGCCACCGCGGCAAGGTGCGCGACGTGTACGACCTGGGCGACGAGCGCCTGCTGATCGTCGCCACCGACCGGCTCAGCGCCTTCGACGTGGTGCTGCCCGATCCGATCCCGGGCAAGGGCGAGATGCTGTGCCAGATCAGCAACTTCTGGTTCGCGCACACCGCCGCGCTGATGCCCAACCACCTCACCGGCATCGACGTGGCCAGCGTGCTGCCCGAGGGCGTGGACCCGGCGCTGTACGCGCGCCGCTCGGTGGTGACGAAGAAGCTCAAGCCGGTGCCGATCGAGGCGATCGCGCGCGGCTACATCATTGGCAGCGGCTGGAAGGACTACCAGCGCACCGGCCGGGTCAGCGGCATCGCGCTGCCCGACGGCCTGCGCCAGGCCGAGAAGCTGCCCGAACCGATCTTCACCCCCTCGACCAAGGCCGCGGTCGGGGCCCACGACGAAAACATCGACTTCGACACCGCGGTCAAGCTCGCCGGCGCCGAACTGGCCGAGCAGGTGCGCGACGCCACCCTGCGCCTGTACAAGCACGCCGCCGCCCATGCCGCCGAGCGCGGGATCCTGCTGGCCGACACCAAGTTCGAGTTCGGCACCGACGCCGACGGCCGCCTGTACGTGATGGACGAGATGCTCACGCCCGACTCCTCGCGCTACTGGCCGGCCGACGAGTACGAGGTCGGCACCAGCCCGCCGAGCTACGACAAGCAGATCGTGCGCGACTACCTGGAGACGCTGGACTGGGACAAGACCCCGCCCGGCCCGCGCCTGCCGCCCGAGGTGATCGAACGCACCCGCGCCCGCTACGCCGAGGCGCTGCAGCGGCTGGCGGGGATCTCGATCGACTGAGCCCGGCCGGCTGATGCCCGCGCTGCCCTGCGCTATCCTCGCCGCACGACGTGCACCCCGGAGGACAGCCATGAACGCCACCGACCCGGCCTCCGACCGCCCCATCGACCGCTGGTTCGCCAGCTACTCGGCCGACCACCGCAACCCGACCAACCAGCGCATCCACGTGGTCGCGGTGCCGTTGATCCTGTGGAGCGTGATCGCGCTGCTGTGGTGCATCCCGGTGCCGCCCGGCAGCGGCTTCCGGTCGGGGCTGTGGGCCGGCCTGGCCTGCTTCGCGGCGTGGATGTTCTATTACCGCGCCTCGCGCCTGATCGGCTTCGGCATGCTGGCCACCTTCGTGGCGATGCTGTGGCTGACGTTCTGGATCGAGCGCCTGCAGGGCACGCGCTTCCTGCTCGGGCTGGCGGCGGCGGTGTTCGTGGTGGCGTGGATCGCGCAGTTCGTCGGCCACAGCAAGCGGTTCGAGGGGCGCAAGCCGAGCTTCTTCACCGACCTTCGCTACCTGCTGATCGGCCCGGCCTGGGTACTGTCAAAGCTGTACCGGACCCTGGGCTGGCGCTGGTGAGCGGGTGGGCGCCGGCGGCGCCGATCACCCCGGAGGGGTGAGCATCGCCGCGTCGGGCGCGAACGGGCGCGGCGCGTAGCCGAAGTCGCGTTGGGCCGGCGCCGGGTCGAACACCAGGTCCTGCCGCATCCGCGCCAGCGCCGCATCGTTGAATCCCGAGGCCAGTCCCAGCAGCCGCGCCGGCCCGAGCAGCGCGCCGAACAGCGCCGGGGGCAGCAGCAGCAGGCGCGGCCGCTCCGGCAGCGCGGCCAGCGTGCGCGCCACCATCTCCCGGTACGGCAGGGCCTCGCCGCCCGGTACCGCATAGGCGCGGCCGTGGGTGGCGGGCGCGTCCAGGCAGGCCATCGCCGCGTCCGCCAGGTCGTCCACGTGCACCGGCTGGCGCCGCCCGGTGGCATCGGCCGGCAGGGCGAAGCCGCGCAGCCGGCGCGCGAGGGCGGCGATCCGGGTCAGCGTGGCGTCGCGGCCGGCGCCGTAGACCAGGGTCGGCCGCAGGATGGTGGCGGCGACGCCGCGCCCGGCGGCAGTCGCGAACAGGCTCGCCTCGGCCGCGCGCAGCCGGTCCGCCAGCGCCCGCTCGTCCGGATCGGGAGAGGTGCGCTTGGCCTCCACACTGGTCGAGCCGAAGGCGACCACCCGCCGGCAGGCCACGTCGCCGCGGGCGAAGCGGGCGGCGAAGGCGTCGAGCGGCCCGCAGCTGAGCAGCAGGTCGACCTCCCCGGGCAGTTCGCGGCATCCGGCCAGGTCGCCGCGCAACCAGTGCACGCCCGGCAGCGGCGGCTGCGGCTGGCGCGACAGCGCGTCCACCCGCCAGCCCGCCTGCACCAGGCGCGCGAGCAGCGGTCGCCCGATCTGGCCGCTGGCGCCCAGCACCAGCGCCCGCCCCGGCCGTGACGGGCGCCACGGCGGCGCTTGCGGCGCCTCGGGAGGGGGGGTGGTCATCCGCGGAAGGATAACGTGCGGGCAGAAAGGGGGCCGCGTCGGCTAAACTCGAGTGCCGCCCCGGCACGCGCCGCGGTGGTCCCCCCGCACCGGACTCCTGATGCTGAACCTGCTCCTGGCCCTGCCATTCGCGGCGGCGCTGGCCATCGCGCTGGCGCCGGGCGCTTCCCGCCGGACCACCGCCTGGATGGCGGCCGCCGCCCCGTTGCTGGGCCTGGCGCTGCTGGCCGGACACACGCCGGGGGTGATGGACGGGCAGGTGCCGGGGTCGAGCGTGGAGTGGCTGCCGCAGGCGGGGCTGGCGCTGTCGCTGCGCCTGGACGGCCTGGCCTGGATGTTCGCGGGCCTGGTGCTGGGGATCGGCGCGCTGATCGTGCTCTACGCCTACTACTACCTGTCGGAGGAGGACAGCGCCCGCCGCTTCTTCGGCTACCTGCTGCTGTTCATGGGCGCCATGCTCGGCGTGGTGCTGGCCGGCAACCTGCTGCTGATGGTGGTGTTCTGGGAACTGACCAGCATCAGCTCGTTCCTGCTGATCGGGTTCTGGAACCACCGCCAGGACGCCCGCCAGGGCGCGCGGATGGCGCTGACCATCACCGGCATGGGCGGGCTGGCGCTGCTGGGCGGCGTGCTGCTGATCGGGCGCGTGGCCGGCAGCTACGAGCTCGACGTGGTCCTGGCCTCGGGCGATGCGATCCGCGCCAGCGCGCAGTACCCGGCGATCCTGGCCCTGGTGCTGGCCGGGGTGTTCACCAAGAGCGCGCAGTTCCCGCTGCACTTCTGGCTGCCGCAGGCGATGGCCGCGCCCACCCCGGTCTCGGCCTACCTGCACTCGGCGACGATGGTCAAGGCCGGCGTGTTCCTGCTCGCGCGCCTGCATCCGGCGCTGGCCGGCACCGACCTGTTCTTCTACGTGGTCACCACCATCGGCGCGATCACCCTGCTGGTCGGCGCCTGGTACGCGATCTTCCAGCACGACCTCAAGGGCCTGCTGGCCTACTCGACCATCTCGCACCTGGGCCTGATCACCCTGCTGTTCGGCCTGTCGACGCCGATGGCGGTGGTGGCGGGCGTGTTCCACATCCTCAACCACGCCACGTTCAAGGCCTCGCTGTTCATGGCCGCGGGCATCATCGACCACGAATGCGGGACCCGCGACCTGCGCCGGATGGGCAACCTGCGCCGCTACATGCCCTACACCGCGGCGCTGGCGATCGTGGCCTCGCTGGCGATGGCCGGCATCCCGCTGCTCAACGGCTTCCTGTCCAAGGAGATGTTCTTCGCCGAAGCGCTGGAAGCCGGCGACCCGAGCGGCTTCCGGATCGCGATCAGCATCGCCGCCCTGCTCTACGGCGTGTTCGGCGTGGCCTACAGCCTGCGTTTCGTGCACGACGCCTTCCTCGGCCGCGGCCCGCGCGGGCTGCCGGTCGAACCACACGAGCCGCCGGTCTGGATGCAGGTGCCGGTGGCGATCCTGGTGGCGCTGTGCCTGGCGGTGGGCATCCTGCCCGGACTGACGGTCGAGCCGGTGCTCAAGACCGCGGTATCCGGGGTACTGGGCCCGGCCGCCCCGGACTTCTCGCTCGCGGTCTGGCACGGCTGGAACCTGCCGCTGGCGATGAGCATCGCCGGCGTGGTCGGCGGCCTGCTGTTCTACTTCGCCCTGCGCCGGCTGTTCGCGCTGCACGACGCGATGCTGCGGACCTGGGGCCGGCACCTGTTCCACCTCAACGTCGAAAAGCTGTTCAACGCCGCCTGGCGCTACACCGGGCGGGTCGCGGCCGGCGGCATCCGGCGCAGCCTGTTCTGGATGATCGTGGTGGTGCTGGTGGTCGGCGCGATGCCGTTCCTCGGCGAGCAGGCCACGTTGCTGGCCGGCCTGCCGGGGCCGCGGCCGATGCCGCCACTGGGCTGGCTGCTGTGGGCGGTGCTGGTGGGCGCCACCCTGGCCACGGTGGCCTGGCACGGCAAGCGCCTGACCGCGCTGATCGTGATCGGCGCGACCGGACTGATGGTCAGCGCGGCGTTCGCGATGCTCTCCGCGCCGGACCTGGCGCTGACCCAGCTGCTGGTGGAGATGGTGACCATCGCGATGATGATGATGGCGCTCAACTACCTGCCCAAGCAGTCCAAGCAGGCGCGCACGCCGTTCCGGCGCTGGCGCGACGCGCTGATCTCGGTGGTGGCCGGGGCCGGCTGCGCGGGCCTGGCCTACGCGATGCTGGTGCGCGAGCCCGACCAGGCGCTGTCGGCGGAACTGCTCGCGCGCTCGCTGCCCGAGGCCTACGGCGCCAACGTGGTCAACGTGATCCTGGTCGACTTCCGCGGCTTCGACACCTTCGGCGAGATCACCGTGTTCGCGGTCGCCGCGCTGGTGGTGCACGCGATGCTGCGCTGGGCGCGGCTGCGCCCGGACGAGGTGATCCCGGGGCCGCCGGTGCAGCTGCCGATCCCGGCCGACCTGACCCAGCTGCTGTTCCCGCTGGCGCTGACGGTCTCGATCTACCTGTTCCTGCGCGGCCACAACGCGCCCGGCGGCGGCTTCATCGCCGGCCTGACGATCGCGGTGCCGGTGCTGATCAAGTACGTGCTGCAGGGTGCGCGCGCGGTGGAGTCGACCTTCGGCTTCGACTACGTGCGCGGCATCTCGCTCGGACTGGCCCTGGCCGCCGCCGGCGGCCTGGGTTCGCTCCTGTTCGGCCTGCCGTTCCTGGCCAGTGGCCATCTGGACCTGGAGCTGCCGGTGATCGGGCACCTGCCGCTGGCCAGCGCGCTGGTGTTCGACACGGGCGTGTACGTGGTGGTGTTCGCGGGCGCGCTGCTGATCCTGTCGACGATGGGAACGGTGCGGCGGCGCACGCTCGAAGCGGAGGCGATGGACTGATGGAGTTCGCGATGGCCAGCGCGATCGGGGTGCTGGTAGCGGCGGGCGTGTACCTGTTGCTGCGGGCGCGCACGTTCGACGTGATCCTGGGGCTGACCCTGCTGTCCTACGCCACCAACCTGCTGATCTTCTCGTCGGGACGGCTGGTGGTGGGCAAGCCGCCGGTCCTGCGCGCGGCCGCGGCCGCCACCCCGGAGCACTACGCCGACCCGCTGCCGCAGGCGCTGGTGCTGACCGCGATCGTGATCTCGTTCGCGATGACCGCGGTGGTGGTGGTGGTGGCGATGCGCAACCACGCCGACCTGCGCAGCGACCACGTCGACGGCCGTGAACCCGAGCGCAAGCCGCCGCCGGGCGGGCTGCCGGACGGAAAGGACGCGGGCGCATGATGCAGCACCTGGTGCTGGTCCCGATCCTGCTGCCGCTGCTGACCGGCGCGATCCTGCTGCTGCTCGAGCGCCGCCACGAGGTGCGCGTGCTGCGCCGCGGCGCCTGGATGGGACTGTCGCTGCTGCTGCTTGCCTCGGTAGCGCTGGTGCTGCGCGCCGACGAGGGCCGGGTGGAAGCCTACCTGATGGGCGACTGGCCCTCGCGCCTGGGCATCGTGCTGATGCTCGACCGGCTCAGCGCGCTGATGGTGCTGACCACCACCCTGCTCGCGATCCCGGCGCTGCTGTACGCCTGCGCCGGCTGGGACCGGCGCGCGCTGCACTTCCACGCCCTGTTCCAGATCCAGCTGGCGGGCCTCAACGGCGCGTTCCTGACCGGCGACATCTTCAACCTGTTCGTGTTCTTCGAGGTGATGCTGATCGCCTCCTACGGTCTGCTGCTGTCGGGCGCGCGCGGCGAGCGCATCGCGGCCGGCATGCACTACGTGGTGTTCAACATCGCCGCTTCGACCCTGTTCCTGATTGCGCTGGGGCTGCTGTACGGCCTGCTGGGCTCGCTCAACATGGCCGAGCTTTCGGTGCGCGTGGCCGCGGTGGCGCCCGGCGACGTGGCCCTGGTGCGGGTCACGCTGGGGCTGCTGCTGGTGGTGTTCTGCGCCAAGGCCGCGCTGCTGCCGATGTACCTGTGGCTGCCCGAGGCCTACGCCCGGGCGCCGGCCGCCGTGGCCGCGCTGTTCGTGGTGATGACCAAGGTCGGCCTGTACGCGCTGCTGCGCACCGGCACGCTGTGGTTCGGCGAAGCGGCCGGGCCGCTGGAAGGGTTCGGGCGCCAGCCGATGCTGGTGCTGGGCATGGTGACGATGCTGGTGGCCAGCCTGGGCGTGGTCGGTTCGCTGCGGCTGCGCATCGGCGCGGCCTACCTGGTGCTGATGTCCTCGGGCCTGCTGTTCGTGGCCTTCATGCTGGCCACGCCGGGCACGATCGCCGCCGGCCTGTACTACCTTCCGCACAGCTGCTTTGCGGGGGCGGCGATGTTCCTCATCGCCCACATCGTGCAGCGCGAGCGCGGCCGCGCCGGCGACCGCGTGCTGCCCACCGCGCCGCCGATGCCCGCCGTCACGGGCGTGGTGTACCTGCTCGCCGCGGTGGCCCTGGTCGGGCTGCCGCCACTGTCGGGCTTCATCGGCAAGTTCCTGCTGCTGGGCGAGGTGCCCGACGCGGACACCGGCTGGGTCTACGCCGCGGTGCTGGGCAGCAGCCTGCTGGCGCTGATCGGCCTGAGCCGCACCGGCTCGCGGCTGTTCTGGCGCACCGGCCGCCAGGAGGTGCGCGAGCCGTGGGAAGAGGAGCCGCCGCGGGTGCGCGGGCAGGAACTCGCGGCAACCATGCTGCTGCTGGGCTACGTCGTGGCGATGGGCCTGCTGCCTGCGCCGGTGCTGCGCTACGCCACCGCCACCGCCGAACAGCTGCTGCAGCCGGCCGAGTACGTGCACCAGGTGCGCGACACCCTCCCGCAGCGGCGCGCGCCATGAGGAGACGAGCATGCTGAACCGCCTGTTCCCGTCGATCCCGCAGAGCATCACCGTCTTCCTGTTCTGGTGGCTGATGTCCGAACGCACCAGCCCGGGTACCCTGCTGATGGGCGGGTTCCTGGCCTGGCTGATGCCGCAGATCGCCGCCCGCCTGGAGCGCGAGTTCGCGCGCATCGGCGAGGCGTGGATCCTGGTGCCGCTGGGCATCAAGCTGTTCTGGGACGTGATCGTGGCCAACGTCACCGTCGCCCGGCAGGTGCTCGGCCGCGAGGAGGACCTCACCCCCGGCTTCATCTGGATCCCGCTCGAACTGACCAACATCCACGGCATCTCGGCCTTGACCAGCGTGATCACCATCACCCCCGGCACCCTCACCGCCGAACTGTCGGAGGACCGCTCGCACCTGCTGGTGCATTGCCTGGACGTGCCAGACCCCGAGGGCATGGTCCGCCTGATCAAGGAGCGCTACGAAGCGCCGCTGCGGCGGGTGTTCCCGTGAGCGGGCTGGTCGACCTGGTGATCGCCGGCTGCATGCTGGTGGTCGGCGTTGCCATGCTGCTGGCGCTGTGGCGGCTGGTGCGCGGCCCGACCGCGCCCGACCGGATCCTCGCCCTGGACACCCTCTATGTGGCCACCATCGCCGAGGTGGTGCTGCTGGGCATGCTCGACGAAACCGAGGTGTACTTCGAGATCGCCCTGATCATCGCCATGCTCGGGTTCTTCGGCACCGTGGTGCTGAGCAAGTACGTCATGCGCAGGGACATCGTGGAATGAGGCTGGCGATCGACATCGCGACGCTGTTGCTGCTGGTGGCGGGCTGCTTCTTCGTGTTCCTGGGCAGCTTCGCCCTGGTCAAGCTGTCGAGCTTCTTCCATCGCATCCATGGCCCGACCAAGGCCAGCACCCTGGGCGTGGGCTGCATCCTCGCCGCCTCGGTGCTGCACCGGTCGATCCACGGCACCGGCCTGCACCCGCGCGAACTGCTGATCACGGTGTTCCTGTTCCTGACCGCGCCGGTGGCCGCGCACCTGATGTCGCGCGCCGCGCTGTCGCTGATGGACCGGCGGCCGGTGGCGCCGTCGACCCGGGCCGAGCCCGAAGGCCACATCCGCGACGACGCCGACGAGCGCGCCGAGCAGCGCGCGCGCGAACAGGCCGAGGGGCTGGACGACGGCTGAGCCGGCCACCTGCCGGCTAGAGCATCACCACCTCGAAGCCCACCCAGGCCAGGAACGCGGCCAGCAGCACCGCGCCCTCGGCGCGGCTGACTTCCAGCCCGCCACGCAGCATCGGCAGCAGCAGCGCGGCCAGCACCAGCGCCGCGGGCAGTTCGAAGCGGACGAACGAGGCCGGCACCTGCACGTCGCGCACCAGCGCCATGCCGCCCACCACCAGCAGCAGGTTCACCAGGCTCGAGCCAATCACGTGCCCGGCCACCAGGTCGCCCTGGCCGCGGCGCGCGGCGGCGATCGCGGCCGCCACTTCTGGCAGCGCGGTGCCGATCGCCACCGGCAGCAGGCCGAGCACCAGCGCCTCCATGCCCAGCACCGGGCCGAGCCCGACCGCCCCGCGCACCACCCAGCTGGCCCCGAACCACAGCAGCGCCGCGGCGATCGCCAGCCGCGCCAGGTTCGGCACGGTCGATCCGTGGACCGGGAAGAGGTCGGCGAACTCCTCGCCAAGCCGGGCCTGGCGGCGTCCGATGCTCCACGCGACGCCCAGCACCACGGCGAAGGCCGCGACCAGGATCGCGCCGTCGATCCGGCTGAGCCGTCCGTCCTGGGCCAGCAGGATGGCGGCCACGGTGGCCAGCACCAGGCACAGCAGCAGCGGCGGCAGCGCCGGCCAGCGCAACCGCAGCGGGGCGCACAGCGCAGCCGCGCCCAGGGTGAGGCCGAAGTTGGCGATGTTGCTGCCAACCGCGTTGCCCAGCGCCAGCGCCGGCTCGCCGGCGGCCATCGCGCACAGGTTGACCGCCAGCTCCGGCACCGAAGTCGCGAACGCGACCAGCACCAGGCCGGCGGCGAACGGGCTGGCGCCCGCGCGCCGGGCCAGGGTCGAGGCGGCCTTGACCAGCGAATCGCCGCCCAGGGCCAGCAGCACGATCCCGGCAACGAGATGGAACAGCGCACCCGCCACGTTGGTCTCCCCCGACTGCGGCCTGCCGCGATTATGCCGGACGCCCGGCCGGGCTCAGGAACACCCTTCCACGTAATCGACCTGCGGCGGGATGCCCACCCGCCATTCATCCACGCGCCCGTCGGCGTCCAGCTCCAGGACCAGCGCGCCCTCGCCTGCGGGCGCCGCTACCCGCAGCACCCGCCCGTCGGGGTCGTACTTGTGCGGCTGTTCGGCCACCCGTCCCGGGTACAACGCGCGCACCGCGTCGCCGGCCATGCCCACGCGGGCGCCGCCCGGGGCCTCGATCGACGGATCGGCCACGTCCACCCGCACGAACCGGTCGCCCTCGACCATGAACGCGATCCGGTAGCCCTCCGGGCCCAGGGGCTGGGGGATCAGGTAATGGCAGCCGCCCGGTTCCACCGGCCCGGCAGCGCCCAGGTCGCCGCCCCAGGCCTGGCGCACGGCTTGCGCATCGTCACCGAAC
This sequence comes from Luteimonas wenzhouensis, assembly GCF_007859305.1. Taxonomy (GTDB): domain Bacteria; phylum Pseudomonadota; class Gammaproteobacteria; order Xanthomonadales; family Xanthomonadaceae; genus Luteimonas; species Luteimonas wenzhouensis. Next base: position 495 of record NZ_VOHE01000012.1, on the reverse strand, counting down.
CGGACCGGGCCGAAGCCGTCGAAGCGCAGGGCGCCTTCGGCGGCTCCGTCGATGCGCAGCGGGCCGGCGGGAGCGGCGGACGGCCGGGACGGCGAGGCGGGTTCGCCGGGTTGGGCCGGTCCGGCGGGCGCTGGCGGCTGCACGGCGGGTGGAGGCCCGGCAGGCGCGGTGGGCCCGCCGTCGCAACCGGCAAGCGCGGCGAAGGACAGGACCAGGACCGTGGCACACAGGCGCATGGGCACTCCGGGGGCAGCGGCGACGGCGCGATCATGTCACGCGCCTCGTGAGCGCGACGAGCACGCCCCGTCGACACTGGCGACCCGTCGAGGCCGTCGGCGGGCCTGCGCCCGCCGACAACCCGTGGCCATTGTAGACACTCTGTTCGCAGTCAACCCTGCACAACCGCGAACAGCTTGCTGCCGTCGTAGCGTGCGGGGTTGCGCACCAAGGCCCACACGGCTGTGAGCAGCTTGCGCATCACCGCCGCCACGGCTT
>NZ_VOHE01000011.1 GCF_007859305.1 Luteimonas wenzhouensis | reverse complement strand
CTCGCGAATGGGGCGGGGAGCCGCTCTACAAACGGGGTCAGTCAATGCTGCCCCAAGGAGCAAACGGCTTCCCCGGAAACCGATCCTGTCCGGCCAAATGCCGGACACCAGTAACGTACAAGGAGCGCGCGCGGCGTCGCGGCGGCCGGCGCGCGCAACGCAGCGTCGCCTCAGTCCAGGAACAGGTCGGGCAGCAGCGGCCCGGCGGGATCGACCGCGTAGCGCGACAGGTCGGTGATCCCGGCCTCGGCCAGAACCTCGTCGTCGACCAGGAAGCGGCCGGTGAAGCCGGCTGCCGGGCGCACCAGCACCGCATGCGCGGCGTCGGCCACGATCTCCGGCCGGCGGCCGTTGTCGGGGCTCACGCCCGGGATCATGTTCAGCGCGTCGGTGGCGATGAGCGTGCGCGGCCACAGCGCGTTGATCGCGATGCCGCGGTCGGCGAACTCGGCGGCGAGGCCGAGGGTGACGAAGCTCATGCCCATCTTGGCCAGGGTGTAGCCGGTGTGCGGCGCCCACCATTTCGGATCCAGCGAGGGCGGCGGCGCGAGGGTGAGGATGTGCGGGTTGGGCGCCTGCAGCAGGTGCGGCAGGCAGGCCTGGGCGCACAGGAAGGTGCCGCGGGCGTTGACCTGCTGCATCAGGTCGAAGCGCCTGATCGGCGTGTCGAGGGTGCCACGCAGCCAGATCGCGCTGGCGTTGTTGACCAGGATGTCGATGCCGCCGAAGGTTTCGACCGTCTTCGCCACCGCGGCCCGGACCTGTTCCTCCTCCCGGATGTCGCACCGCAGCGCCAGCGCGCGTCCGCCCGCGGCCTCCACCGCCTCGGCCGCGGTGTGGATGGTGCCGGGCAGCTTGGGGTTGGGCACCGCGGACTTGGCGGCGATGGCGACGTTGGCGCCGTCGCGCGCGGCGCGCAGCGCGATCGCCAGGCCGATGCCGCGCGAGGCGCCGGTGATGAACAGGGTCTTGCCGGAGAGCGTGCTCATGGATGCTCCACCTGGATGCGGGCGGCCTCAGGGCTTGGGCCCCTGGCCCTCATTGTCTTCCCATTTCAGGATCCGCCGGGTGACGAAGCGGTAGACCGGCTTGCCGGTGCGGAACCACAGGTCGCGCACCCAGGAATTGCGCCGCAACATGCGCTTCTCCACGGGGGTGAGCGCCTCGCGGCAGTACATCCGTTTGTGCTTGAGCAGGTGGCGCAGGTCTTCGCGGAACAGCAGCCGCATCCAGCGCGAGCGCGGATCGCCGCGGCTGGCGAGCTGGAAGTCGATCAGCGCCGGGCGCCCGTCCTCGAGCACGAGCCAGTTCGCCTCCTTGGCCAGGTCGTTGTGGGCCACGCCGCGCCGGTGCAGTTCCAGCAGCAGCCGCCGGGCGGCATGGAACCAGGCCACGTCGCCGCGCGGCGGGCGCTGGTACATCGCCGCGCCCGCCATGAAGCTGCGGTCGAGCCGCCGCCCGTCCCAGCCCAGCAGCTGCGGCACGTCGGCCATGCCGCGGATGCGCTCCAGCGCCAGCGCCTCGCGCCGGGCCAGCCACCAGGCCGGCAACCGCAGCCACCAGGGCACGTGGGCCAGGTCGCGGCGCACGAAGGTGTCCTCCGGCCCCTGCATCAGGGAGATGCGGCCGAAGCTGTCGGCCTTGAGGGCGCGGAGCTCGGTGGCGGCGTCGCGTTGCATGGCGACAGTGTAGGCGAGGGCCACGGCGCGGCTGTCATAATCCGCCGATGGACTCCGGCTGGTTCGACGCCACGCTCGCCTGGATCAGCGCGCACCCGATCGCGGCCGGCGGCCTCATCTTCCTGATCGCGTTCTGCGATTCGGTCGTCGTGCTCGGCATCCTGGTGCCGGCGCTGCCGCTGCTGTTCGGGATCGGCGCGCTGATCGGCCTGGGCCACATCGACGGCACCTACGCGATCACCTGCGCGGCCATCGGCGCGTTCCTGGGCGACGGCATCGGCTACTGGGTCGGCCACCGCTGGGGGCCGCAGCTGCGCGACCACTGGCCGTTCCGGCGCTATCCGCAGCTGCTCGACCGCGGCGAGCAGGTATTCCGGCGGCACGGGGCCAAGGGCATCCTGATCGCGCGCTTCGTGGGCGCGATCCGCGCCTTCGTGCCCGCCATCGCCGGCATGCTGCGGATGCCTCTGCGGCGCTACGTGCCGATGAGCCTGCTGGCCTGCTACCTGTGGGCCGGCCTGTTCCTTGCCCCCGGCTGGATCTTCGGCGCCTCCTACGACGCCGTGGCGGCGGTCGCCGACCGGCTGGTGATGGTGCTCGGGGTGCTGGCGCTGGTGCTGGGCCTGGCCTGGGCGGGCGTGCTCTACACCTACCGCTGGTTCGACCGCCACGCCAACCAGCTGCTGGCGCGGGCACTGGCCTGGACCCGGGCCCATCCGCGCATGGGCCGCTACGCCGCGGCCCTGATCGACCCCAAGCGCCCGGAGTCGGCTTCGCTCGCGATCCTGGCCGCCTGCCTGCTGGCGATCGGCTGGGCCTGGTTCGCGCTGCTGGTGACGGTGTGGATGCGCGACGAGCCGCTGGCCCTGGACCTGACGGTGTTCGGGCTGATGTACGAACTGCGCAACCCGCTGGCCGACCGGCTGATGGCCGGCCTGGCCTCGATCGGCGACTGGGAGGTGCTGTTGCCGGCCGCCGGACTGGCGCTGGCCTGGCTGCTGTGGCGCCGGCGCTGGAGCGCGGCCGCGCACTGGATGACCGCGCTGGCGTTCGGCCTGGTGCTGACCGCGGGGCTGTCGCACCTGGTGGAGATGCCGCTGCCGCCGACCGCGCCCAGCGGCTTCGGCTTCCCCTCGGTGTCGGTGACGATGACCACGATCACCTTCGGCTTCTTCGCGGTGCTGATCGCACGCGAGCTGCCCGGCCGCACCCGGGTGTGGCCGTACATGGTCTCGGGCCTGGTCGCGGCGCTGCTCGGGTTCGCCCGCCTGTACCTGGGCGCGCACTGGCTCAGCGACGTGGTCGGCGGAATGCTGCTGGGGATCGTGTGGCTGCTCGGCCTGGGCATCGCCTACCGGCGGCGGGTGGAACGCTCGTTCTGGATGCGGCCGCTGGCGGCGGTGTTCTACCTGAGCTTCGCCGCGGCCGCGCTGTGGCATGCGCCGCGCGCGGTCGACCCGCTGCTCGAACGCTTCCACGCGCCGCTGCCGGCCCTGGTGCTCGACGCCGCCGCGTGGTGGGAACGCGACTGGGCACGGCTGCCGGCGCAGCGGCGCGAGCGCGACGCCAGCCGGCGCTGGAGCCTGGAACTGCAGGTCGCCGGGCCGCTGGAGCCGCTGCGCGACCACCTCCTGGCGCAGGGCTGGGAGGTCCAGCCGCAGGCGGACTGGACCGCCACCCTGGGCCTGCTCGACGACGACCTCTCGCCAGGGCAGCAGCCGGTGCTGCCGGCGACGCTCGGCACCGAGGCCGAGGCGATGCTGCTGCGGCGGCCGGCCGGCGAGGGCCGCCTGCTGGCCCTGCGCCTGTGGCGGGCCCCGGCGCGGCTGGCCGACGGCACCGCGCTGTGGATCGGCGTCACCCAGACGCTCGAATACCAGCGCCCGCTGTCGGGCCTGTTCGGGATCTGGCTGCCGGCGGTGGACGACGACGCGGCCTACCTGGCGCTGCGCCAGGCGCTGTCGGGACTGGACGTCCGCGAGGCCCCGCACCCGCAGGGCGAGGTGCCGGTGCTGCGGCTGCGCACCGGCCAGGGCGGATCAGGACAGCAGCCGTAGCAGTTCGTCCAGGCGCCGCGCCGGATCGTCCTCCTCCAGCAGGCGCTGGCGCTGCCGTGGCTGCAGCGGCAGCAGTTCGGCCAGCCGCCATCCGACCCAGGCCGCCTCGTCGAAGCGCTCTTCGGGCGCCCGCGTGCCACCGTCGCCCACCTGCTCGAGGATCCTGCGCAGCACTTCGCCGAGCAGGGCGTGTTCCGGGCGCAGCCGGTCGGCCGGGTCGGGGGCGCGCCACGCCACCTGCGCCTCCACCAGTCCGTTGTCGCGCACGCGGGTGGAAAGCACGCCGAACCGCCGCTGGCCGCGCAGCCGCAGCTGCAGCAGTCCGTCCGGGCCGCCGCCGAAGTCCTCGATCACCGCCTCGGTCCCGCAGTCGACCGGCATCGCCGGGGCCCCGGCCTCGCGGCCCTGCGCGATCAGGCACACCCCGAACCCGCGACCGGTGCGGCCGCATTCGCGCACCAGGTCGAGGTAGCGCGGTTCGAACACACGCAGGTCCAGCGCACCGCCCGGGACCAGCACGGCGTGCAGGGGAAACAGCGGCAGGGTCTCGGGCATGGCTCGGATCCGGGGGCCTCGGGCCGATTCTCGCCCATTCCCGGCTCGCCCGTTTCCGTGCCGCGGCCTGCGTGCGCGGTCAGTCCCCCTGCAGCAGTCCCAGGAAGCGGTGCGGCGCGCCGTCGAAGCCGCCGTTGGACATGAACACCACATGGTCGCCTTCGCCGGCGGTCTCGCGCAGCACCGCGAGCAGCGCATCGGCGTCGGCGACGGCGCGCGCCCGGCCGCGCACCCGCGACACCACCTTCTGCGCGTCCCAGGGGAGTTCCGGACGGGCCAGGAACACCACGGCGTCGGCATCGTCCAGCGACGGCGCCAGCGCGTCGGCGTGCGCGCCCAGGCGCATGGAATTGCTGCGCGGCTCCATCGCCACCACGATCCGCGCCGCGCCCACCTTGGCCCGCAAGCCGGCCAGGGTGGTGGCGATCGCGGTCGGGTGGTGGGCGAAATCGTCGTACACGGTGATCCCGCGCGCCTGCCCGAGCAGCTCCATGCGCCGCTTCACGCCGCGAAACCGCGCCAACGCGGGCAGCACCGGGGCGACGTCCACGCCCGCCGCCGCGCAGGCGGCGATCGCGGCCAGGCCGTTGAGCACGTTGTGGTCGCCCAGCAGCGCCCACTCCACGGTGCCCAGCGCGCGACCGCGGTGCCGGACCTCGAACGCGCTGCCGTCCGCCTGGACCCGGCGCGCCTGCCACTCGAAGCCGGCGTCGAAGCCGAACCGCTCCACCGGGGTCCAGCAGCCCATCTCCAGCACTTCGCGCAGGCGCGCGTCGTGGCCGTTCACCACCAGCCGCCCGCTGCCTGGCACGGTCCGCACCAGATGGTGGAACTGGCGCTGGATCGCGGCCACGTCGGGGAAGATGTCGGCATGGTCGTACTCGAGGTTGTTCAGGATCGCGATCCGCGGCCGGTAGTGCACGAACTTGCTGCGCTTGTCGAAGAACGCGGTGTCGTATTCGTCCGCCTCGACCACGAACAGCGGGCGCCCGGCGCCGTCCCCCGCCGCGCCCAGGCGCGCGGACACGCCGAAGTCCTCGGCCACGCCACCGATCAGGAAGCCCGGCTCGCGTCCCGCGGCCTGCAGCAGGAAGGCCAGCAGGGTCGAGGTGGTGGTCTTGCCGTGGGTGCCCGCCACCGCCAGCACCTCGCGCCCGGGCAGGACCTGCTCGCGCAGCCATTCCGCGCCCGAGGTGTAGGCCCGGCCGCTGTCGAGCACCGCCTCCACCGCCGGGTTGCCGCGCGAGAGCGCGTTGCCGATCACCACGGTGTCGCAGTCGGCGCAGATGTGGTCCGGCAGGTACCCCTGCTTCAGGCCGATGCCCAGGCGCTCGAGCTGGGTGGACATCGGCGGATACACGGCCTGGTCGCTGCCTTCGACCTCGTGGCCGAGTTCGCGCGCCAGGGCGGCCACGCCGCCCATGAAGGTGCCGGCGATGCCGAGGATGTGGAGTTTCAATGCGGACCTGCGTGCGGCATGACAGCCGCGCACTTTACCCAATGCGGAGCGACGCGCGGCTGACGGGGATCAAGGCGCCCGCCGGGACTGCCCGCCAGACTCGTGCCATCGCAAAGCCCCCGGACGCTCCCCGCATGCCCCGTCTCCGACACGCCCTGGCCGCGCTGGCCCTGCTGCTGGGCGGCTGCACCGCCGCCGGATCCCCCGCCGGCCCGGCGGACGCGGCCGCCTCGCCGGCGGTCGTCGTGTACAAGCACGCCAGCTGCGGCTGCTGCGGCGTCTGGATCGAGCACCTGCGCGCGGCCGGCTTCGCCGTCGAGTCCCGCGACGTCGAGGACATGGCCGCGGTCAAGCAGGCCGCCGGGGTGCCGCCCGCCCTGGCCTCGTGCCACACCGCCCGGGTCGACGGCTACTTCATCGAAGGCCACGTGCCGGCCGGCGACATCACCCGGCTGTTGCGCGAACGCCCGCGTGCCCGCGGCCTGGCCGTGCCGGGGATGCCACTGGGATCGCCCGGGATGGAGCACCCCGACGGGATCGTCCAGCCCTACGCGGTGCACCTGGTGCCGGCCGACGGCCGCGACCGCATCTTCAGCCGCCATCCGGGGGACTGAGCGGCCGTGCGCACGGCGGCCCGGCCCGAAGGAACGGCTCAGCCGACCGCCTTCCCGGGGGAGATCGCCTCGATGATCCGCCCGAACACCTCGTCCAGCGTGCCCACGCCATCGACCACGGTCAGTTGGCCCTGCTGGCGGTAGAACTCGATCACCGGCGCGGTCTGGGCGTCGTACACCTCCAGGCGCTTGCGTACCGACTCGGGGTTGTCGTCGGCCCGGCCTTCGGCCTTGGCCCGGCCGGCCAGGCGCTCGATGATCTGCTCGTTGTCCACCGCCAGCTGCACCGCCGCGTCGAACTTCTGCCCGAGGTTGCCCAGCAGTTCGTCGAGCGCCGCGGCCTGGGCAAGGTTGCGCGGGTAACCATCGAGAATGAAGCCGGCCTTCGTGTCCTCGCGCGAGAAGCGCTCGCGCAGCATGCCCAGCAGGATGTCGTCGCTGACCAGCTCCCCGCGCTCCATGACTTCCTTCGCCTGCAGCCCCAGCGGGCTTCCCGCCGCCACTTCGGCCCGCAGCAGGTCGCCGGTGGAGATGTGCGGTACCCGCAGGTATTCCTTCAACCGCGCCGCCTGGGTTCCCTTGCCCGTGCCGGGCGCTCCCAACAGTACCAATCGCATCGACGAATCCCCACAGAACGAAGGCCGGAAGCGGCCGCCCGGCATTGCTACACTCGGCCGGCGCCGCGGATCAGCCGCCACTTTAAACCATCTCACCCCATCCACCGACTTCTTCCGGGAAGGTGCCCATGGCCCAAGGAACCCTGCTCTACTCCCAGTCCGGCGGCGTCACCGCCGTCATCAACGCCACCGCCTCCGGCGTCATCACCGAGGCCCGGTCCCGCGGGATCAAGGTGCTGGCCGCGCGCAACGGCATCCTCGGCGCGCTGCGCGAGGACCTGGTCGACACCTCGAAGGAGACCGCGACCGCCATCCGCGGCCTGGCCCACACCCCCGGCGGGGCGTTCGGCTCCTGCCGCTACAAGCTCAAGTCGGTGGAGGAGGACGCGGCGAAGTACGAACGGTTGCTGGACGTGTTCCGGGCACACGACGTGCGCTGGTTCCTCTACAACGGCGGCAACGATTCGGCCGACACCGCCAACAAGGTCTCGAAGCTGGCCGCCCGGTTCGGCTATCCGCTGACCTGCATCGGCGTGCCCAAGACCATCGACAACGACCTGGCGGTCACCGACTGCTGCCCGGGCTTCGGCTCGGCGGCAAAGTACACCGCGGTCTCGGTGCGCGAGGCGGCGCTGGACGTGGCGGCGATGGCCGAGACCTCGACCCGGGTCTTCATCTACGAGGCCATGGGCCGCCACGCCGGCTGGCTCGCCGCGGCCGCCGGGCTGGCCGGCAAGGGCCCGGACGAGGCGCCGCACCTGATCCTGTTCCCCGAGCGCCCCTACGACGAGGCCGATTTCCTGGCCAGGGTGCGCCAGGTGGTCGACCGGGTGGGCTGGTGCGTGGTGGTCGCCAGCGAGGGCATCCGCACCGCCGACGGGCGCTTCGTGGCCGACTCGGGCGGCGGCAAGGATTCCTTCGGCCATACCCAGCTCGGCGGCGTGGCCTCGTACCTGGCCGGCCGGGTCAAGGACCAGCTTGGACTGAAGGTGCACTGGACCCTGCCCGACTACCTGCAGCGCAGCGCCCGCCACCTGGCCTCCAGGACCGACGTCGACCAGGCCATCGCGGTGGGCCGCGCGGCGGTGAGGTTCGCACTCGAGGGCCGCAACGCGACCATGCCGGTGATCGTGCGCACCTCCGACCGGCCGTACCGCTGGAAGATCGGCAGCGCCCCGCTGCACAAGGTCGCCAACCACGAGAAGACCTTCCCGAAGTCCTTCATCCGCCGCGACGGCTACGGCATCAGCGACAAGGCGCGCACCTACCTGGAGCCGCTGATCCGGGGCGAGGCGCCGCCGCCCTACGGCAAGGACGGGATTCCCACCTACGTCACCCTGAAAAACGTGCCGGTGAAGAAGAAGCTGCCGGCCTGGGAAGGCTAGCCGCGACGCGCGCCGGGCGACGGGCCGCGCTGCGCGACCCGTCGGACCCGGCCGGGCCGTCGCCACCAGCGCGGCCCCGCCGTCGCCGGCGGCCCGCCGGCCCTCCTTCCGCTCAGTCCTGGAGCATCGCCAGGTTGCGGACCGCGCCCTTGTCGGCGCTGGTCGCCAGCAGCGCATAGGCCTTGAGCGCCGCGCTGACCCGCCGCTGCCGGGGTTGGGCGGGCTTCCAGCCGGCCGCGTCCTGGGCGGCGCGGCGCCGCGCGAGCTCGTCCTCGGCGACCAGCAGCTCGATCCTGCGCCCCGGGATGTCGATCCGGATCCGGTCGCCGTCGCGGACCAGGCCGATCGTGCCGCCGGCCGCCGCCTCCGGCGAGACGTGGCCGATCGACAGCCCCGAGGTGCCGCCGGAAAAGCGGCCGTCGGTCAGCAGCGCGCACTGCTTCCCCAGCCCCTTCGACTTCAGGTAGCTGGTCGGGTACAGCATCTCCTGCATGCCCGGGCCCCCACGCGGGCCCTCGTAGCGGATCACCACCACCTCGCCCGGCTGCACCTCGTCGCCGAGGATGCCCTGCACCGCCGCGTCCTGGCTCTCGTACACCCGCGCGGGGCCCTCGAACACGTGGATCGACTCGTCCACGCCGGCGGTCTTGACCACGCAGCCGTCGACCGCGACGTTGCCGCGCAGCACCGCCAGCCCGCCATCGCCCGAATAGGCATGCTCGACGCTGCGGATGCAGCCCGACGCGCGGTCGGTGTCGAGGCTGGGCCAGCGGGTGTCCTGGCTGAAGGCGACCTGGCTCGGGATGCCGGCCGGCCCGGCGCGGAAGAACCTGGCCACCGCCTCGTCGCGGTTGCGGGCCACGTCCCAGCGTTCGATCGCCTCGGCCAGGGTCGGCGTGTGCACGGTCGGCACGCCGGTATGGAGCAGGCCGCCGCGGGCGAGTTCGCCCAGGATCGCCATGATCCCGCCCGCCCGGTGCACGTCCTCGACGTGGTAGTCGGGCGTGTTCGGCGCCACCTTGCACAGCTGCGGCACGCGCCGCGACAGCCGGTCGATGTCGTCCAGGGTGAACGCCACCTCCGCTTCCCGGGCCGCGGCCAGCAGGTGCAGGATGGTGTTGGTGGAGCCGCCCATCGCGATGTCCAGCGCCATCGCGTTCTCGAACGCCTCGAACGTGGCGATGCCGCGCGGCAGCGCGGTCGCGTCGCCGGCGCCGTACCAGCGGTGCACCAGCTCGACCACGGTGCGGCCGGCGCGCAGGAACAGCTGCTCGCGGTCGGCGTGGGTCGCCAGCAGGGTACCGTTGCCCGGCAGCGCCAGGCCCAGGGCCTCGGTCAGGCAGTTCATCGAGTTGGCGGTGAACATGCCCGAGCACGAGCCGCAGGTCGGGCACGCGCTGCGCTCCACCGCCGCGACCTGTTCATCGCTCGCGTCCGGGTTCGCGGCCATCACCATGGCATCGATCAGGTCGAGCTTCTGACCGGCCAGCCGGGTCTTGCCCGCCTCCATCGGCCCGCCGGAGACGAACACCGTCGGAATGTTGAGCCGCAGCGCGGCCATCAGCATCCCCGGGGTGATCTTGTCGCAGTTGGAGATGCACACCAGCGCGTCGGCGCAGTGCGCGTTGGCCATGTACTCGACCGAGTCGGCGATGATCTCGCGGCTGGGCAGCGAATACAGCATGCCGTCGTGGCCCATCGCGATGCCGTCGTCGACGGCGATGGTGTGGAACTCCTTCGCCACCCCGCCGACGCGTTCGATCTCGCGCGCGACCAGCTGGCCCAGGTCCTTGAGGTGCACGTGGCCGGGCACGAACTGGGTGAAGGAGTTGGCGATCGCGACGATCGGCTTCTGGAAATCCGCGTCGCGCATGCCGGTGGCGCGCCAGAGGGCGCGGGCGCCGGCCATGTTGCGTCCGTGGGTGGAGGTTTTCGAGCGGTATTCGGGCATGGAACCAGGTGGGGGAATGACGCGCCGCGTCAAAGCCGCATTGTCGGCAGTTTTCTCCGTTACGGTTGCAACGATTTCCGGGGCAACCGAATCGCCGCACAGCCCCGCGCAGCGCGCGCTTGACAAGCGCTGAAACGGCGGTTTAGCTTGCGCCAATGCTGCATCGCCACACCACCGCCGTGAATGCCCTCGACGCCGCCGCCGCGTCGTCCATTCTCGTACTCGCCCTTATTACCTCGCCGACAGGTGCGGGTCGATCGGGCGCGTAAGAAAAAGGCGCCGAATCGCAGAACCCCGCACCGCAAGGGCGGGGTTTTTTGTTGCCCAGCCAGCCTTCAACCAACACACCGTCACCGCAAGAGAACCCAAATGACCCAGTCCACCCTTCCCAAGCCCAGCATCGCCATCGTCGGTTACGGCAGCCAGGGCCGCGCGCATGCGCTGAACCTGCGCGACTCGGGCTTCGACGTGACCGTCGGGCTGCGTCCGGGCGGCCCGACCGAGGCCAAGGCCCAGGCCGACGGCTTCACCGTCAAGACGCCCGCCGAGGCGGTGAAGGACGCCGACCTCGTGGCCGTGCTGACCCCCGACATGGTGCAGCGGAAGGTGTACGAGGAGGCGCTGGCGCCGAACATGAAGCAGGGCGCGTGCCTGCTGTTCGCGCACGGCCTGAACGTGCACTACGGGATGATCGCTCCGCGCGAGGACCTCGATGTCATCCTGGTCGCGCCCAAGGGCCCGGGCGCGCTGGTGCGCCGCGAGTACGAGATCGGGCGCGGCGTGCCCTGCATCTACGCCATCCACCAGGACAAGAGTGGCAACGCCAAGCAACTGGCCCTGGCCTACGCCGACGGCCTGGGCGGCGCCCGCGCCAACCTGATCGAGACCACCTTCAAGGAAGAGACCGAGACCGACCTGTTCGGCGAGCAGGCCGTGCTGTGCGGCGGCGCCTCGTCGCTGGTCCAGGCCGGCTTCGAGGTGCTGGTCGAGGCCGGCTACCAGCCGGAGATCGCCTACTACGAAGTGCTGCACGAGCTGAAGCTGATCGTCGACCTGTTCTACGAGGGAGGCATCACCCGCATGCTCGAGTTCGTGTCCGAGACCGCGCAGTACGGCGACTACGTCAGCGGCCCGCGCGTGATCGACGAGTCGGTCAAGCAGCGCATGCGCGAGGTGCTCAAGGACATCCAGGACGGCACCTTCACCAGGAACTGGGTGGCCGAGTACGAAGCCGGCCTGCCGAACTACAGGAAGTACAAGCAGGCCGACCTCGAGCACCAGATCGAGCAGGTCGGCAGGAAGCTGCGCGAGAAGATGGTGTGGCTGGACAACTCCAGGGACCAGAAAGAGGCCGCGTGATGAACGGTGCGCACTGGCTGGTGCAGGCACTCGAGGCCGAGGGCGTCGATACGCTCTTCGGCTACCCCGGCGGCACGATCATGCCGTTCTACGACGCGCTCCACGGCGCGTCGCTGAAGCATGTGCTGGTGCGCCACGAGCAGGGGGCGGCGTTCGCCGCCAACGGCTACGCGCGCGCCAGCGGGCGGGTCGGCGTCTGCGTCGCGACGTCCGGCCCGGGCGCGTCGAACCTGGTGACCGGCATCGCCGACGCCATGTTCGACTCGGTGCCGATGGTGGTCCTCACCGGCCAGGTGCCGACCTTCCTGATGGGCACCGACGCGTTCCAGGAGCTGGACGTGTTCGGCATGACCATGCCGATCGTCAAGCACAGCTTCCTGCCGCGCAGCGTCGACGACCTGCCGCGGATGTTCGCCGAGGCGTTCCGGATCGCCCGCAGCGGGCGCCCCGGGCCGGTGCTGATCGACCTGCCCAAGGACATCCAGCAGGCCGACGCCTCGCACCTGCCGGTGCACTCGCCGGTGCCGGTCGAGCCGGTCCCCGGTCCGCCCGACGCCGCGCTGCACGAGGCCGCCGCGCTGGTGTCCCAGTGCAAGAAGCCGGTGGTGTACGCCGGCGGCGGCGTGGTCCTGGGCGACGCGGTCGAGGCGTTCCGCGAGTTCGTCGACCTCACCGGCCTGCCCACCGTGCTGACCCTGCGCGGCCTGGGCGCACTGCCCGCCGGACATCCGAGCAACCTGGGCATGCTCGGCATGCACGGCAGCCGCGCCGCCAACATGGCGGTGCAGGAATGCGACCTGCTGTTCGTGGTTGGCGCCCGTTTCGACGACCGTGCCACAGGCAAGCTCGCGGAGTTCGCCCCGAACGCGCGCGTGGTCCACCTGGACGGCGACGGCTGCGAGATCGGCAAGCTGCGCCACGCCGACGTGTCGGTGCCCGGCGACCTGAACGAAAGCCTGTCGCGCCTGGCGGCGCCGCTGGCGGCGCAGATGGAGGGCCGGCACTCGGCCGCGCGCAAGGCCTGGCGCGACACCTGCATGGAGCGCAAGGCGCGCCACGCGGCACGCTACGACGCGCCCGGCGAGGCGGTGTACGCGCCCGCCCTGCTCAAGCGCCTGAGCGAACTGGCGCCACACGCGATCGTGTCGTGCGACGTCGGCCAGCACCAGATGTGGGTGGCCCAACACTGGCGCTTCCAGCATCCGCGCCAGCACCTGACCAGCGGCTCGCTGGGCGCGATGGGCTTCGGCCTGCCGGCGGCGATGGGCGCGCAGGCGGAGAACCCCGACGCGCTGGTGGTGTGCGTGAGCGGCGACGGCTCGTTCATGATGAACATCCAGGAGCTGGCGACGATCCGCCGCTACCGCCTGCCGGTGAAGATCGTGCTGCTGGACAACTCCGCGCTGGGCATGGTCCGCCAGTGGCAGGAGCTGTTCTTCGAGAAGCGCTATTCCGAGATCGACCTGTCCGACAACCCGGACTTCGCCGAGGTGGCGCGTGCTTTCGGCATCCAGGCCCTGCACGTGGACAAGGCCGCGCACGTCGAGGACGCGCTCAAGGCGCTGCTGGCCGCGGAAGGCCCGGCGCTGCTGCACGTGGCCATCGACACCGCCGCCAACGTCTGGCCGCTGGTGCCGCCCAACCACAACAACGCGCAGATGATGGACCCCGACGACGCCGGCACGCTGGACACCGGCGCACCGGCCACGACCCCGTCCGCGTCGACGCCGTCCGCCTCCCAGGAGCCCAACAATGCGCTATCAGCTTGAACTGACCCTGCGCCGTGCCGAAGGCGTGCTGGCGCGCGTGCTCGGCACCACCGAACGCCGCGGCTTCCGCCCGCTGGCGGTCGACGGCGCCGCCGACCCCGATGGCCACTGGACGTTGCGGATGACGGTCGAGGGCGAACGCTCCGACAGTTCGCTGCAGCAGCAGCTGGCCAAGCTCTACGACTGCGTCTCGGTATCGGTACAGCCCTGCCCGTAACGCGGACGCCCCGCACCAGGCCAGACCGCTGCCCCACCACCGGATACCGACCATGAGCGCTACCGTCACCTCCATCGCCGAAGCCCCGTCCCACCCGCAGGCCGCCACCGCCGTGGCGCTGGCCTGGTTCGACGGCGAACTCGTCCCTGCCGACGGCCTCCAGGCCGGGCTGACCACCCATGCCATGCACTACGGCAGCGGCGTGTTCGAAGGCATCCGCGCCTACGCCACCGACGACGGCGGCGCGGCCGTGTTCCGCCTGCCCGAGCACCTGGAGCGCATGCGCCGCGGCGCCGAGGCGTTCGGCCTGCCGTTCGACCCGGCCCAGGCCACCGGCGCGGTGCTCGCGACCCTGCGCGCCAACGGCCACCGCGATGCCTACATCCGTCCGCTGGCCTGGTTCGGCGAAGGCGGGTTCGGGCTCGACGTCGAGGGCCACGTGCCGCACATGATGGTCGCCACCACCGCCACCCAGGTGCACCTCAACGGCACCCGCGCGCGGCTGGGAGTCTCGAGCTGGCGCCGCAACCCGTCCGACTCGCTGCCGCCGCTGAAGCTGTGCGGCGCCTACGTCAACTCGATCCTGGCCAAGCGCGAGGCCAAGGCGCGCGGCTTCGACGAGGCCCTGTTCACCGACCGTGGCGGCCTGGTGGTCGAATGCACCGGCGCCAACGTGTTCATGGTCAAGGACGGCCGCGTCACTGCGGTCGCCCACGACGACGCGCTGGACGGCATCACCCGCGACACCCTGCTGCGCCTGTCCGGCGCGCAGGCCCGCCCGGTGCCGCTGGCCGAGCTGCTGGAGGCCGACGAGGTGTTCGCCTGCGGCACCGCCGCCGAGGTCGCGCCGGTGGCGCAGATCGAGGACCGGCGCTACGGCGACAACCCGGTCACGCGCGAGCTCGCCGAACTCTACGGCCGCGTGGTCCGCGGGCGCGAGCACGCCTGGCGCCACTGGCTGACGGAAGTCTGATGGATCCCGCCGTAGCCGCCGCCACCCAGGTGACCGCCAGCGACGTGCTGGCGGCCCAGGCCCGGCTGCGCAGGTACCTCGACGTCACCCCGACCCACTACGCCGAACGCTTCGGCACCTGGCTCAAGCTCGAGAACCTGCAGCGCACGGGGTCGTACAAGGTCCGCGGCGCGCTCAACGCGCTGCTGGCCGCGCGCGAACGCGGCGACGACCGCTACGTCATCACCGCCTCGGCCGGCAACCACGCCCAGGGCATGGCCTGGGCCGCGTACCGCCTCGGCATCCCGGCGATCACGGTGATGCCGCGCACCGCGCCCGACACCAAGGTCGCCGGCGTCGCCCACTGGGGCGCGACGGTGCGCCTGCACGGCGACACCTACGACGAGGCCAAGGCCTTCGCCAGGGAACTGGCGCAGCAGAACGGCTTTCGCCTGCTCTCGGCCTTCGATGACCCCGACGTGATCGCCGGCCAGGGCACGGTGGGCCTGGAGATCGCGGCGATGAACCCGGACGTGGTGCTGGTGCCGATCGGCGGCGGCGGCCTGGCGTCCGGCGTGGCCCTGGCGCTGAAGTCGCAGGGCGTGCGCATCGTCGGTGCCCAGGTCGAGGGCGTGGATGCCATGGCCCGGGCCCTGCGCGGCGACCGCGCTCCGGTCGAGCCGCGCCCCACCCTGGCCGACGGCGTGCGGGTCAAGGAGCCGGGCTACCTGACCGAACGCCTGCTGCGCGAACTGCTCGACGACGTGGTGATCGTGCGCGAGGCCGAGCTGCGCGAGACCCTGGTGCGGCTGGCGCTGGAGGAACACGTGATCGCCGAGGGCGCCGGCGCGCTGGCGCTGGCCGCCGGCAAGCGCGTGGCCGGGCGACGCAAGTGCGCGGTGGTCTCCGGCGGCAACCTCGACGCGGCGGTCCTGGCCACCCTGCTCTCGGAGGTCCGCCCGCGGCCGCCGCGCAAGCCGCGCCGGCGCGTGCGCGAGCGACTTCCCATGCCGGCGGCGAAGCAGTCCCCGCTTCCCGCCGGCCTGCTCCCCGACGACGCAACGCCCCGGCCGCGGACTTCAGCCGCGACGGGTAACATCGCAAAAGCACTTCCCGAGGAACTCCTCGCATGAACACCAATCCCGAGTTCGTACGCATCTTCGACACCACCCTGCGCGACGGCGAGCAGTCCCCGGGCTGCAGCATGACCCCGCAGCAGAAGGTAGTGATGGCGCGTGCGCTGGCCGAGCTGGGCGTCGACGTGATCGAAACCGGCTTCCCCGCCAGTTCGCAGTCCGACCGCGACGCTACCGCGCAGATCGCGCGCGAGCTGCGCGGGACCACCCTGGCGGTGCTCTCGCGCTGCCTGCCGGCTGACATCGAGGCCTCCGCGCGCGCGCTCGAGGGCGCCGCGAAGCCGCGCATCCACGTGTTCCTGTCCACCAGCCCGCTGCACCGCGAGCACAAGCTGCGGATGAGCAAGCAGCAGGTGATCGACTCGATCGCCACCCACGTCGCGCTCGCCCGGCGCTACGTCGACGACGTCGAGTTCTCGCCCGAGGACGGCACCCGCACCGAGGAGGACTTCCTGCACGAGGCGGTGGGCGTGGCGATCGCCGCCGGCGCCACCACGATCAACGTGCCCGACACCCTCGGCTATACCACGCCCGAAGAGATCCGCGGCCTGTTCGAGCGCATGATCGCCAACATCCCGGGCGCGAAGGACGTGGTCTTCAGCGCCCACTGCCACAACGACCTCGGCCTGGCGGTCGCCAACTCGCTGGCGGCGATGGAGGGCGGCGCGCGCCAGATCGAATGCACGATCAACGGCATCGGCGAGCGCGCCGGCAATGCCGCGCTCGAGGAGCTGGTGATGGCGCTGAAGGTGCGCAACGCCTTCTACAACATCGACAGCCGCGTCGACACCCGCCGCCTGGTCCCCACCTCGCAGCTGCTGCAGCGCCTGATCGGCATGCCGGTGCAGCGCAACAAGGCGATCGTGGGCGAGAACGCGTTCGCGCACGAGTCCGGCATCCACCAGCACGGCATGCTGCGCAACCGCAACACCTACGAGATCATGAACCCCTCCGACGTCGGCTGGCCCGACACCAAGATGGTGCTCGGCCGCCACAGCGGCCGCGCCGCGCTCGAGCACCGCCTGCGCGCGCTGGGCTACACCATGGAAGACGAACAGCTCGACCAGGTGTTCGCCCAGTTCAAGGCGCTGTGCGAGCAGCAGCGCGTGGTCGAGGACGACGACCTGGAGCGCCTGATCAACGGCGGCGTGACCGGCCAGGGCTTCCGCCTGTCCTCGATGACCATCAGCGACCGCGGCCAGCGCGCCAGCGCCCAGGTCGAGCTGTCCGACCCGGAAGGGCGCAAGGTGAGCGAGAGCGCGCTGGGCGACGGCCCGGTCGACGCGCTGTTCGCGGCGCTGGCCAACGCGACCGGGGTGAAGCTGTCCCTGGAAAGCTACAGCGTCCACAGCGTGGGCCTGGGCGCCGACGCCCAGGGCGAGGCTACGCTGAGCGTGCACCACGACGGGGTGGAGTACCAGGGCAGCGGCATCAGCCGCGACATCATCGAGGCCAGCGCGCTGGCCTGGCTGGACGTCGCCAACCGCATCCTGCGCCGCAACCCCGGCCGCACCCCGACGGCCGACGCCCGCGCGACCGCCTGAGCGGCGGATCCCACGCATCCGGCGGATGCGCGCCGCGCGTCCGCCGGCGCATGCGCGTCGGCCGGCAGTACCCGACTTCCCTCCACGCCAACCTTCGACTCCATGCAAGCTGACATCGTCGTACTGCCCGGGGACGGCATCGGCCCCGAGATCGTTTCCGCCACCGTGCCCGTCCTCGAGGCGGTGGCCCGGCGTTTCGGCCACCAGTTCCGGTTCGCCGAGCACGACATCGGCGGCATCGCCATCGACCGCCACGGCGAGCCGCTCCCGGCCGCCACCCTCGAGGCCGCGCGCAAGGCCGACGCGATCCTGCTCGGCGCCGTGGGCGGGCCGAAGTGGTCCGACCCCAACGCCACGGTGCGTCCCGAGCAGGGCCTGCTGGCGATCCGCAAGGCGCTGGGGCTGTTCGCCAACCTGCGTCCGGTGCGTCCGCACCCGGCCGCGCTGGGCGCCTCGCCGATCAAGTCCGAGCTGCTCGCAGGCGTGGACATCGTGGTCGTGCGCGAACTCACCGGCGGCATCTACTTCGGCGACAAGACCCGCAGCGACGCCGACGCTACCGACCTGTGCCGCTACACGGTCGCGGAGATCGAGCGCGTGGTGCGGGTGGCGGCGGAACTGGCCCGCCAGCGCCGCGGCCACCTGACCTCGGTCGACAAGGCCAACGTGCTCGAGACCTCGCGCCTGTGGCGCGACGTGGCCACGCGCGTGGTGCGCGACGAGTTCCCGGACGTGGCCCTCGAGCACCAGCTGGTCGACTCGATGGCCATGCACCTGCTGTCGAAGCCGCGCGCGTACGATGTGATCGTCACCGAGAACATGTTCGGCGACATCCTCACCGACGAGGCCTCGATGCTGGCCGGGTCGCTGGGCCTGCTCGCCTCGGCCTCGCTGGGCGCCGCCAGGGTCGGGATCTACGAGCCGATCCACGGCTCGGCGCCCGACATCGCCGGCCAGGGCGTCGCCAATCCCTACGCCACGATCTTGAGCGCGGCGATGATGCTGCGCCATTCGCTGGGCCTGGAGACGGAGGCCGCCGCGGTGGAGGCGGCGGTCCACGGCGCGCTGGACGCGAAGGTGTTCACCGCCGACCTGGCCGCGCAGGGGGCGGCCGTCGACACCGCGCGCGCCGCCGCCGCGGTGATCGAACGCCTGGCCTGACCCACCCGCCCGGCGCGCGGCCGCGCCGGGCGCCGACGAGACAACCAGGGGAGCAAGATGCCGCTTTCGAGGCAAGAGTTTCTCGCCCGCGTCGAGCAACGCGATCCCGGGCAGCCGGAGTTCCTGCAGGCGGTCAAGGAGGTCACGGCCAGCCTGTGGCCGTTCCTGGAGCGCCATCCCGACTACGCCCGCGACGGACTGATGGAGCGCCTGGTCGAGCCCGAGCGGGTGATCCAGTTCCGGGTGTGCTGGGTGGACGACCGCGGCCAGGTCCAGGTCAACCGCGCCTGGCGCGTGCAGCACAGTTCCGCGATCGGCCCGTACAAGGGCGGCATGCGCTTTCACCCGACGGTGAACCTGTCGATCCTCAAGTTCCTGGCCTTCGAGCAGACCTTCAAGAACGCGCTCACCACGCTGCCGATGGGCGGCGGCAAGGGCGGCGCCGACTTCGACCCCAAGGGCAAGAGCGAGGGCGAGGTCATGCGCTTCTGCCAGGCGCTGATGCTCGAACTGCACCGCCACCTCGGCCCCGACACCGACGTGCCGGCCGGCGACATCGGCGTGGGCGCGCGCGAGGTCGGCTACATGGCCGGGATGATGAAGAAGCTGTCGAACCGGGCGGGCTGCGTGTTCACCGGCAAGGCGCTGGCCTACGGCGGCAGCCTGATGCGCCCGGAGGCCACCGGCTACGGCACGGTCTACTTCGTCGAGCAGATGCTCAACCATGCCCGGCGGGGGACCCAGGGCGCGCGCGTGCTGATCTCGGGTGCGGGCAACGTCGCCCAGTACGCGGCGATCAAGGCCACCGACCTGGGCGGCAAGGTGCTGACCTTCAGCGACTCGGGCGGCACCCTGTATGCGCGCGACGGCTTCGACATGGAAGCCATCGACGAGGTGGTCCGGCTCAAGAACGAACGCCGCGGCCGGCTGGCCGAACTCGGCGACGATCCGCGCTTCGAGTACCTCCCCGGCAAGCGCCCGTGGCACATCCCGGCGGAGATCGCGCTGCCCTGCGCCACCCAGAACGAACTCGACGGCGACGACGCCCGCACCCTGGTGCGCAACGGCGTGATCTGCGTGGCCGAGGGCGCGAACATGCCCTCCACCCTGGAGGCGGTGGACGTGTTCCTCGAATCGGGCACGCTGTACGCGCCCGGCAAGGCGTCCAACGCCGGCGGCGTGGCCACCTCCGGCCTGGAGATGAGCCAGAACGCGCTGCGCCTGTCCTGGCACCACGCCGAGGTGGACGAGCGGCTGCATGCGATCATGAAGGACATCCACGGCAACTGCGTGCGCCATGGCCGGCGCAAGGACGGCAGCGTCAACTACGTCGACGGCGCCAACATCGCCGGCTTCGTCAAGGTGGCCGACGCGATCCTGGCCCAGGGCGTGTACTGACCGCGCCCAAGCGCCCGGACGCCAGCCCCGGCGGCGTCCGTTTCGTGCGGGCGGCATGGGCAGCGGCGTGCTGGTTCGCCGGCCGCGGGGTGAACAGCAGGTCCGGGTAGCCGTAGCTGAAACCGGCGAGCGGCGAGACCGTCCTGCGCACCGGGAAACGGCCGCGGCGATGCCCGGGCCGGGCATCGCCAGGGACGGTCAGCGGCCCGCCGCGAACAGCCAGGGCTGGGCCGTGCGGTGGCGGGCCTCGAACGCGAGGATCCTGTCGCGCTCCTGCAGCGTCAGGCCGATGTCGTCCAGGCCGTTGAGCAGGCAGTGCTTGCGGAAGGCGTCGACCTCGAAACGGTGCTGCGCCCCGTCCGGGCGCGTCACCGTCTGCGCCTCCAGGTCCACCGTCAGCGCATAGCCCTCGTTGGCCTCGCACTGCGCGAACAGCTCGTCGACCTCCGCCGCCTCGAGCACGATCGGCAGCAGGCCGTTCTTGAAGCTGTTGTTGTAGAAGATGTCGGCGAAGCTGGGGGCGATGATCGCGCGGAAGCCGTACTCGTCCAGTGCCCACGGCGCGTGCTCGCGCGAGGAGCCGCAGCCGAAGTTCTCGCGCGCCAGCAGCACGCTGGCGCCCTGGTAGCGCGGGAGGTTGAGCACGAAATCCGGGTTCAACGGCCGCTTGCTGCAGTCCTGTCCCGGTTCGCCGACGTCCAGGTAGCGCCATTCGTCGAACAGGTTCGGGCCGAAGCCGGTGCGCTTGATCGACTTGAGGAACTGCTTGGGGATGATCTGGTCGGTGTCGACGTTGGCGCGGTCCAGCGGGGCGACCAGGCCGGTATGGGTGGTGAAGGCTTTCATCGATGCGGTCTCCTCAGGCCTGGACCAGTTCGCGCACGTCGACGAAGTGGCCGGCCACCGCGGCGGCGGCGGCCATCGCCGGGCTGACCAGGTGGGTGCGGCCACCGGCGCCCTGGCGCCCCTCGAAGTTGCGGTTGGAAGTGGAGGCGCAGTGCTCGCCGCTGCCCAGCTTGTCCGGGTTCATGGCCAGGCACATCGAACAGCCCGGCTCGCGCCACTCGAAGCCGGCCTCGATGAACACCTTGTCCAGGCCCTCGGCCTCGGCCTGGGCCTTGACCAGGCCCGAGCCCGGCACGACCAGGGCCTGCTTGACGCTGGGCGCCACCTTGCGCCCGCGCGCCACCGCGGCGGCCGCGCGCAGGTCCTCGATGCGCGAATTGGTGCACGAACCGATGAACACGCGATCCAGGCGGATCGAGGTGATGGGCTGGTTGGGCTGGAGGCCCATGTACCTGAGGGCGCGCTCGATCGAATCCTTCTTCACCGGGTCGGGTTCGCGCGCCGGGTCGGGCACGGCCTCGTCCACCGCGACCACCATCTCCGGCGAGGTGCCCCAGCTGACCTGCGGCTTGATGTCCTCGGCGCGCAGCTCGACCACGGCGTCGAAATGCGCGTCCGGGTCGGAGACCAGGGTGCGCCAGAGCGCCACCGCCGCGTCCCACTGCTCGCCCCTGGGCGCGAACGGGCGCCCCTTTACGTACTCGATGGTCTTTTCGTCCACCGCCACCAGGCCCACGCGGGCGCCGGCCTCGATGGCCATGTTGCAGATCGTCATCCGCCCTTCCATGGACAGGTCGCGGATCGCGCTGCCGGCGAACTCGAGCGCATGGCCGTTGCCGCCGGCGGTGCCGATCCTGCCGATGATGGCCAGCACGATGTCCTTCGCGGTCACGCCCGGGCCCAGGGTCCCCTCGACCCGGACCTGCATGTTCTTCATTTTCTTGGCCACCAGGCACTGGGTGGCGAGCACGTGCTCGACCTCGGAGGTGCCGATGCCGTGGGCCAGGGCGCCGAATGCGCCGTGGGTGGAGGTGTGCGAGTCGCCGCAGACCACGGTCATGCCGGGCAGGGTCGCGCCCTGCTCGGGACCGATCACGTGGACGATGCCCTGGCGCGCGTCGTCCATCCGGAACTGGAGGATGCCGAAGTCCTCGCAATTCCGGTCCAGCGTCTGCACCTGCAGGCGCGACACCGGGTCGGCGATCGCCATCAGCCCGCCGGCGCGCTCGGCGCGGGTGGTGGGGACATTGTGGTCGGGCGTGGCGATGTTGGCGTCCACCCGCCACGGCTTTCGGCCAGCCAGGCGCAGGCCCTCGAAGGCCTGCGGCGAGGTGACCTCGTGGAGGATGTGGCGGTCGATGTAGATCAGCGAGGACCCGTCGTCGCGGCGCGTGACCTCGTGCATCTCCCACAGTTTGTCGTACAGCGTCTTGCCTGCCATCACCCGCTCCGCGGCACACCGGTGGATCGAAGGCCGATGCTAGGCACTTGCCATGAATAACTCAAATTCATATTTTTCATCCCTCCCATAACCAGGGCGACTTCATGGAGCTGGCCGGACTGGAGGCGTTCGTCGCGGTGGCCGAGAGCAACGGCTTCTCCGCCGCCGGGGAACGGCTGCGCCTGACCCAGCCCGCGGTGAGCAAGCGCATCGCCGCGCTCGAGCAGCACCTGGGACGGCGCCTGTTCGACCGGGTCGGGCGCGAAGTGGCGCTGACCGAGGCCGGGCGCGCGCTGCTGCCGCGGGCGCGGCGGATCCTGGCCGAGATGGACGACACCCGCCGCGCGCTGGGCAACCTCGACCAGGCGGTCGGCGGCCGGCTCACCCTCGCCACCAGCCACCACATCGGCCTGCATCGGCTGCCTCCGCTGCTGCGCGGCTTCATCCGCAGCCACCCCCAGGCCGCGGTCGACATCCGCTTCCTCGATTCCGAGCATGCCTGGTCGGAAGTGCTGCACGGGCGGCTGGAACTGGCGATCACCACCCTGGGCCCGGCCGCGCCGCCGCTGCACGCGGTGCCGGTGTGGGACGACCCGCTGGAGTTCGTGGTCGCGCCGGACCACCCGCTGGCCGCGCGCCGCCGCGCCAGCCTGCGCGACCTGGCCGCGCATCCGGCGGTGCTGCCCGATCCGAGCACTTTCACCCATCGGATCGTGGCCGAACGTTTCGCCGCCGACGGGCTGTCGGTGCGCCTGCACATGACCACCAACGCGATGGAGACGCTGAAGATGCTGGCCGGCGTGGGCCTGGCCTGGAGCGTGCTGCCGCACACCATGCTCGACGATTCAACCGTGGTGCTGCGCGTGCCGGGCGTGCGACTGCGGCGCCGCCTCGGCTATGTCACCCATGGCGGCCGCACGCTGTCGAACGCGGCGCGGGCGTTCATGGCCCTGCTGGATGCGGCGGCGAAGCCGGGCACGTCCTGACGCGCGGCGCACCGCGGCCAGGCGCGCCCACCCGCGCACCTGCGTCGACGGTCATTGCCGCCCCTGAGGCGGTTCCCGGCCGCGTCCGGGCGATGCGCCCGTGCGCCCTCCCCCGTTCGCCGAAGGAGCGGGACCGGCCGGGCCCGGGGGGGGCCGCGGCGGCTACCGCGCGGGAACCGGCGCCGGTTCGTCGCGACGGACGCGGAACCAGGCCGCGTACAGCGCTGGCAGGAACACCAGGGTCAGCACCGTCGCCACCGTCAGGCCGCCCATGATCGCCACCGCCATCGGGCCGAAGAACGCGCTGCGCGAGAGCGGGATCATCGCCAGGATCGCCGCCAGCGCAGTGAGCACGATCGGGCGGAAGCGGCGCACGGTGGCGTCGATCACCGCGTCCCAGCGCGCGTGGCCGGCGGCGATGTCGCGCTCGATCTGGTCGACCAGGATCACCGAGTTGCGCATGATCATCCCCGCAAGGGCGATCGTGCCCAGCATCGCCACGAAGCCGAACGGCACCCGGAACGCGAGCAGGAACAGGGTTACCCCGATCAGCCCCAGCGGCGCGGTCAGCAGCACCAGCATCGAGCGCGAGAGGCTGCGCAGCTGCAGCATCAGCAGCGTCACCACTACCAGCAGGAACAGCGGCAGGCCGGCCTTGATCGAATCCTGGCCGCGCGCCGAATCCTCCACGGTGCCGCCGGTCTCGAGCAGGTAGCCCGGCGGCAGCGATGCGCGGATGTCCTCCAGCGTCGGCAGCAGCTGCGCTACCACCGTCGGCGGCGTCAGCGCGGTGCGCACGTCGGCGCGCACGGTGATCGTCGGCAGGCGGTCGCGGTGCCAGATGATGCCGTCCTCGTAGCCGTATTCGAGCGTGGCCACCTGCGACAGCGGCACCGGCCCGCCGGCGCCGCCCGGGATCGCCAGGCTGCCGACCAGGTCCAGCTGCGAGCGCTCGTCCCCGCTGCCGCGCAGCAGCACCCCGATCAGCTCGTTGTCCTCGCGGTAGGTGCTCACCTGCAGCCCGCTCAGTGAGCCGGAGAGGAACTGCGCCACCCGCTGCGAGCTGATGCCCAGCGCGCGTGCACGGTCCTGGTCGATGCGCAGGCGCACGACCTTGCTCGGCTCACTCCAGTCCAGGTGGATGTTGGCCAGGTTCGGGTTGTCGCGCAGCCGATCGGCGACCCGGGTGGCGAGTTCGCGCACGCGCCCGATGTGCTCGCCGGACACACGGAACTGCACCGGGTAGCCCACCGGCGGGCCGTTCTCCAGCCGGGTCACGCGCAGCTGCAGCTCGGGGAAGCGCGGCACCACCTCGTCGAGCAGCCAGCGGCGTAGCGCCTCACGCGCCTCGAGGTCGCGGGCACGGACCACGAACTGGGCGAAATTGGCTTGCGGCAGCTGCTGGTCCAGCGGCAGGTAGAAGCGCGGCGAGCCGGTGCCGACGTAGGCCACGTAGTTGTCCACGCCCTCGTGGCCGTCGAGCATCCGCTCCAGCCGCCGTGCCTGGGCCTCGGTTGCGCGCAGCGAACTGCCCTCGGCCAGTTCCATGTCCACCATCAGTTCGAGCCGGGTCGACTCCGGGAAGAACTGCTGCGGCACGAACCGGAACAGTGCCAGCGACAGCGCGAACGCGGCCGCCGTGGCGCCGATCACCACCCAGCGGTGGCGCAGCGACCAGTCCAGCAGGCGCCGGAACCGCCGGTAGAAACGGGTCTGGTAGGGATCGTGCGCCATCTCCGCGCCGGATCCCGGGTGGTCCCCTGCCGCGTCCGCGGGGGAGGGTCGGGCTGGTGACACGCGCGCCCGGGCGCCCGGGCGCAGCCGGGACAGCCGCTCGCGCAGCGGCGGCGTGCGCCCGGGCGGATACAGGTCGGGCAGCATCTTCTCGCCCAGGTACGGGATGAACAGCACCGCCGCGATCCACGAGACCACCAGCGCGATCGTCACCACCTCGAACAGCGAGCGCGTGTACTCGCCCACGCCCGAGGCCGCGGTCGCGATCGGCAGGAAGCCGGCGGCCGTCACCAGGGTGCCGGTGAGCATCGGGAAGGCGGTGTTGGACCAGGCGAAGCCGGCGGCGCGGAAGCGGTCGAAGCCCTGCTCCATCTTGATCGCCATCATCTCGACCGCGATGATCGCGTCGTCGACCAGCAGGCCCAGCGCCAGCACCAGCGCGCCGAGCGAGATCTTGTGCAGGCCGACGTCGAACCATTCCATGACCGTGAAGGTCATCGCCAGCACCAGCGGGATCGACACCGCCACCACCAGGCCGGTGCGGAAGCCCAGCGAGAAGAAGCTCACCAGCAGCACGATCGCCACCGCCTCGGCCAGCACCTTCACAAACTCGCCCACCGAGTCGCGCACGGCGGCCGGCTGGTCGCTCACCCGGTGCAGCGCCATCCCCACCGGCAGGGTCTGCTGCAGGCGCGCGAACACCGCGTCCAGGGCCTTGCCCAGGCGCAGGATGTCGCCGCCCTCGCGCATCGATACGCCCAGGCCGATCGCGTCCTGGCCCATGTAGCGCATGCGCGGTGCGGGCGGATCGGAGAAACCGCGGGTGACGGTGGCGATGTCGCCCAGGCGGATGGTGCGATCACCGGCGTGGATCGGGAACGCACGGATGTCCTCCACCGAGCGGAACGCGCCGTCCACGCGCAGCTGGACGCGGTCGGTCGGGGTCTCGAAGAAGCCCGCCGGCACCACCGCGTTCTGCTGCGCCAGCGCCTGCTGCACGGCCTCGACCGGGATCCCGAGCGTGGCCAGGCGGGTGTTGCTGACCTCGATCCAGATCCGCTCGTCCTGCAGCCCGATCAGCTCCACCTTGCCGACATCGTCGATGCGCTGAAGCTCGAGCTGCAGGCGGTCGGCGTAGTCCTTGAGCACGGCGTAGTCAAAACCCTCGCCGGTGAGCGCGTAGATGTTCCCGAACGTGTCGCCGAACTCGTCGTTGAAGAACGGGCCGATCACGCCCTCGGGCAGGGTCGCGCGGATGTCGCCGACCTTCTTGCGCACCTGGTACCAGAGCTCGGGCACGTCGCGCGAGCGCATCGAGTCGCGGGCCATGAAGATCACCTGCGACTCGCCCGGCCGCGAGTACGAGCGGATGAACTCGTACTCGCCGGTCTCCATCAGCTTCTTCTCGATCCGCTCGGTGACCTGGCGCGAGACCTCTTCGGCGGTGGCGCCCGGCCACAGCGTGCGCACCACCATCGCCTTGAAGGTGAACGGCGGATCCTCGGAACGGGCCAGGTCGAGGTAGGACAGCACGCCGCCGATCGCCACCACGATCATCGCGTACAGCACCAGCCCGCGGTTGCGCAGCGCCCACTCCGACAGGTTGAAGCGCATGGGTCAGCGCCCCGCCGGATGCGGCATGGCCACCGGCCGGTTGTCGCGGTCCACCGGCGAGACCGGCTGGCCTTCGCGCAACAGGTGGCCACCGGCCACCACCACCCAGTCGTCGGCGTCCAGCCCGGACAGCACCGGCACCCGCGCCTCGCCCGGGGGGCCGGCCTCGATCGGCTTGAGGCGGACGGTCGGCCCCGCGGGATCCACCACCCAGACCGCGTGGCCACCGCCTTCGCCCGGCTGCAGCGCCGACAGCGGCACGCTGGCCGCGCCGCGGTTGCCGTTGCCCAGGTACACGCGCGCACTCTGGCCCAACTGCACCGTCTGCGCGTCCTCCGGCCGCAGCGCCACGCGCGCAGCGTAGGTGCGCGCCTGCGGATCGGCGGCGGCGGCGATCTCGCGCACGCTGCCGCGCAGCCGGCGGCCCGGCGCGCTCCACAGCTCGACTTCGGCCTGCTGGCCGATCGCGACGTCACCCACGCGCGACTCGGGCAGCGCGATCGCCACCTCGCGCCCGCTGTCGGCGGCCAGCGTGAACACGGTCTGGCCCGCGGCCAGGACCTGGCCGGCCTCGGCCTGGCGGCTGGCGATCACGCCGTCGCGCGGCGCTAGCAGCTGCGAATAGCCGGCCTGGTTGCGGGCGACCTCGAGCTCGGCGCGGGCCGCGCGCACGCGCTCCTCGGCGGCCTTCCACGCCGCCTCCTGCGCATCCATCGCCGACTGGCTCACCAGCTGGTCGCGGACCAGCGCGGCGTAGCGCTCGCGGTCGGCGCGCACCCGTTCAAGTTCGGCACTGGCCGCCGACAGCTGCGCCTGTGCGGCTTGCACGGCGAGGCGCTGGTCGCCCGGATCGAGTTCGGCCAGCAGCTGGCCGCGCTTCACGGCCTCGCCGGCATCGACGTGG
The DNA here is from genome assembly GCF_007859305.1 of Luteimonas wenzhouensis. Lineage (GTDB taxonomy): Bacteria > Pseudomonadota > Gammaproteobacteria > Xanthomonadales > Xanthomonadaceae > Luteimonas > Luteimonas wenzhouensis. Next base: position 27,443 of record NZ_VOHE01000011.1, on the reverse strand, counting down.
CGCCGCACCAGGTTGCCGCCGATGCGGAACGCCAACGGGCTTTCCTCGCGTGCCCGGACCTCGCCGGGATAGCTGGCGACCGAGGCGCCGTCCGCGGCACCCGCGCGCTCGACCAGCACCGGACGCGGCCCGGGGGGCGCTGCGTCGTGGCCGCCGCAGGCGGCCAGCAGGCCGAACGAGGCGACGGCGAACAGCAGCGGGCCGAAGCGGCGGGATGCGTCCATGGCGTGCGCCCAACCAATTAGTGTACCGGCGCGTATAGTATAAATAGCGAACCGCCTAGTCTACTATTACCCCATGTCCGCCAAGCCGTCCAAGCCGGCCGAACCGCAACGCCCCGCTCCCGGGCCGGGCCGCCCCAAGGACCTCGCCAAGCGCGCCGCGATCCTCGACGCTGCGGTGCGCATGTTCACCCGCCTCGGCTTCGAGGGCGCGAGCATGGACCAGATCGCGGCCGAGGCCGGGGTGTCGAAGCTGACCGTCTACAGCCACTTCGGCGACAAGGAGGCGCTGTTCGGGGAAACGGTGCGCGTGGTCTGCGCCTCGCTGATGCCCGACGACCTGTTCGTGCCCGACCCCGAGGCGCCGCTGCGGGCCCAGCTGGCCGGGATCGCGCGCGCGTTCTTCACCCTGATCACCAGCGACGAGGCGCTGGCCACCCACCGGCTGATGATGAGCCCCGGCAGCGGCGAGCGGTTGTGCCGGATGTTCTGGCAGGCCGGGCCCGAACGCACCCAGCGCGCCTTCGCCACCTTCCTGGCGGCCCGGGCCGCACGCGGAGAACTGGACCTGCCCGACGTGCAGCGCGCCGCGCGGCAGTTCTTCGCCCTGCTCAAGGGCGACCTGCATACGCGCATGGCCTGCGGCCTGTGCGAGCGTCCCGACCCTGCCGGCGTGGAGGCGCATATCCAGGCCACCGTGGACATGTTCCTGCGCGCCTACGCCACCCGGCCGGCCGCGGCCGGCCGGTGAGCCGGGCCGCGCCATCGGTCGCGGTGACTTCCGGCACTCAGCCGGGAGGGCCGGTGTGGCGATCATGGCCACAAATCACCCGATCCGGCCAGTAGAATCGCCTTCCCTGCCATTTTCTTACCGGACAGCACGATGACGTTCGATTTCGCCAAGGCTCGCGAGCTGATGGTCGAGCAACAGATCCGCCCCTGGGAGGTCCTCGACCCGAGGGTGCTCGAGGTGCTCGGCCGCATGCCGCGCGAGGCCTTCGTCGCCGACCGCCACCGCGCGCTGGCCTACGCTGACCTGGAACTGCCGCTGGGCCACGGCGAGACGATGCTCAAGCCGGTGGTCGAGGCGCGCGCGCTGCAGGCGCTGGCGCTGGAAGGCACCGAATCGGTGCTCGAGGTCGGCACCGGCAGCGGCTACCTGACCGCGTGCCTGGCCGAACTCGCGCGCGAAGTGGTCAGCATCGAACGCCACGCCGACCTGGCCGAGGCCGCGCACGGCCGCCTGCAGGCGCAGGGCCTGGCGAACGTCGACGTGGTGGTGGGCGACGTGTTCGCCTGGGACCCCGGCCGCAGCTTCGACGCGATCTGCGTCACCGGCGCGGTCGACGCCATCCCGTCACGTTTCAGCGGCTGGCTGCGTCCCGGTGGCCGGATGTTCGTGGTCCGCGGCCGCGTGCCCGCGATGGAAGCGGTGCTGCTGCACAGCGACGTCGACGACCACCGCATCGAGTCGTTGTTCGAAACCGAACTGCCGTACCTGTTCGGCGCCGCGCCGCCGCCCGAGTTCCGGTTCTGATCCGTCAAGCCCCCATACGCCAAGGATTCCCGATGCTCCGCCGCCCCCTGGTTCTTTCCCTCGCCCTCGCCCTGGCCAGCGCGCCGGCGTTCGCCGAAGACCTGATGCAGACCTACGAGCTGGCGCGGGCCAACGATCCCCAGATCTCGATCGCCGAGTCTGAGCGCCTGAGCACCCGCGAACGCGCGGTGCAGGCGCGCGCGCAGCTGCTGCCGCAGATCTCGGGCTCGGCCAGCCTCGACCGCGACCATTCCGCGGGCGTTACCGGCTCCACCCGCAGGCGCAGCTACAACGCACAGCTCAACCAGTCGCTGATCGACCTGAGCGCGATCTCCAACCTGCGGGCCGAGCGCGACTACAGCCGCGCCGCGGACTACGACCTGGAAGCGGCATCGGACGAGCTGATCTCGCGCACCGCCAACGCCTACTTCGACGTGCTGGTCGCGCTGGAGACCCTCAATGCCGCCGAAGCGGCCGAGGCGGCGTTCCAGAAGCAGTTCGACTACGCCGACAAGCGGCTGGAAGTGGGCCTGGCGCCGATCACCGACGTGCACGAGGCGCGCGCTCAGTACGACGCCGCCCGTGCCCGCACCATCCTCGCCCGCAACGCGCTGCAGGACGCCTACCAGGCGCTGGCCGAGATCACCGGCACCCCGATCTACGCGCTGCGCGCGCTGCCGGAGGACTTCAAGCCCGAGTTGCCGCCGGGCGGCGACGCCGATGCGTGGGTGCAGCGCGCGCTCGAGTCCAATCCCAGCCTGGTGGCCTCGCAGTACGCGGTGCGGGGCGCCGAGCACGGCGTGCAGGGCGCGCGCGCCGCGCACCTGCCGACCCTGGGGCTGGGCGTGACCTACAGCAACGGCGCGCGCTGGTACTCGCCGCAGCCGGGCGAGGTGGCGGTGTCCAGCGAGGGCCACGGCATCGGCCTGACCCTGAACGTGCCGATCTTCGCCGGCGGCGCGACCCAGTCGCGCGTGCGCCAGGCCATCGCCGGCCGCGACATCGCCCTGGACCGCCTGGAACAGGGGCGGCGCGCGGTCGAGCGCAACACCCGCTACGCCTACCAGGCACTGGTGGCGGGCATCAGCGAGGTCGAGGCCCGGCGCCTGGCGCTGGTCTCGGCGCAGAGCGCGTACGATGCCTCGCAGGTGGGCCTGGAAGTGGGCACCCGCACCGTGATCGACGTGCTGATCAACCAGCAGAACCTGTTCAGCGCGCGCCAGGAGTACGCCGAGGCCCGCTACAACTACCTGCGTAACCGGCTGCTGCTCGAGCAGGCCGCGGGCACGCTCGACGCGGGCACGGTGCAGGACCTCAACCGCCTGCTCACCCAGGACGTGACCGCGCCGGCCGACGTCCGGCAGTAACGCGCCGCTCAGGCTCCCTGGCCACGCCGCGGCAGGTCCGCGGCCACCAGCGCCAGGGTGCGCTGGACCGCGCCGCGGCCGTCGCGCACCAGGGCCAGGCCGGCGTCGCGCATCGCCGCGCGCCGGCCGTCGTCTTCCAGCAGTGCCTCGATCGCCGCGCCCACCGCGTCGGCGTCGGCGCCCACCTCCAGCGCGCCGGCCGCCTGCATGCGGTTGGCGATGTCGGTGAAGTTGTGCAGGTGCGGGCCGGTCACCACCGGCACCCCCACCGCGGCCGGTTCCAGCAGGTTGTGGCCGCCGACCTCCTGCAGGCTGCCGCCGACGAAGGCCACGTCGGCGCAGGCGTAGAACTGCTGCAGCTCGCCCAGGGTGTCGATCACGAACACCGCGTCATCCGCGTCGGGCAGGCGGGTGAGCCGGCGCGTGGCTACCCGCCAGCCGGCGTCGAGCGCCTGCTGCGCCACGCCGACGAAGCGCTCGGGATGGCGCGGCGCCCACAGCAGCAGCAGGTCGGGCCAGCGCGCGCGCAGCCGGCGGTGGATGGCGAGCACCGCCGCCTCCTCCTCGGAGTGGGTGCTGGCCGCGATCCAGGCCGGCCGGCGGCCGGCGCGGGCGCCGAACGCGGTGGCCATGCGCCCCACCGCCTCCCGGTCGATCGCGATGTCGTACTTGAGGTTGCCGGTCACCACCACCGCCGGCTCCGGCGCGCCCAGCGCCCGGAACCGCTGCGCGTCCTCCTCCGACTGCGCCGCCACCCGGCGCAGCGTGGCCAGCACCCGGGCCAGCAGCGGCCGCAGCACGCGGTAGCCGCGCAGCGACTTCTCCGACAGCCGCGCGTTGACCAGGTAGGCGGGGATGCCCGCGTCGCGGCAGCACAGCAGCAGGTTCGGCCAGAGCTCGGTCTCGACCACCAGCGCCACCTGGGGGTTGAAATGCGCCAGGAAGCGGCGCACTGCGCCCGACAGGTCGTAGGGCAGGTAGACGTGGCTGACCCGATCGCCCCACAGTGCGCGCACCCGCGCCGACCCGGTCGGGGTGATGGTGGTGACCAGCAGCCGCTGGCCCGGGTAGGCGGCGAGCAGCGCATCGACCAGCGGCGCCACCGCGTTGACCTCGCCCACCGACACGGCGTGCACCCAGATCGGCGTGCGCGCGGCCGGCGCGCCGTAGCGGGCGTAGCGTTCGCCCCAGCGCTCGAAGTAGGCCTCCTGGCGGAAGCCACGCCAGATCAGGTGGTAGACCGTCACCGGCACCAGCAGGTACAGCGCCGTCGAATACAGGCCACGCAGCAGGCGTTCGGTCGGATCGGCGCTCGACATGGCGACAGGATACCGGCAACGCCGCGCCGGCCGCGCACCGGCCGGCCGGCACGCGGCGACTACAATCGGCGCATGTCCGCCGACCCCAAGCTTCCGCCGCCGCCCCTGTCACCGCGCCACTGGCCCGCGTGGCTGGGCATCGGCCTGATGGCGCTGGCCGCGCACCTGCCCTGGACCTGGCAGCGCGCGATCGGCCGCGGCGTCGGCACGCTGCTGCGCGTGGCCCTGCGCGAGCGGCGCGAGGTCGCCGCGCGCAACCTCGCGCTGTGCTTCCCGGAGCTCGACGCGGCGGCGCGCGAGGCGCTGCTGCGCGACCACTTCGCCGCGCTGGGCATCGGCCTGTTCGAATTCGCGCGTGCCTGGTGGGGACCGATCGAACCGCTGCGCCGCGGGCTGGAGGTCCAGGGCCTGGAACATATCGAGGCCGCGCGCGCCAACGGGCGCGGGGTGATCGTGGTCTCCGGCCACTTCACCACCCTGGAAGTCTGCGGCCGGCTGATGTGCGACTACCTGCCGCTGGCCGGCATGTACCGTCCACATGCCTCGCCGGCGATGGAATGGGCGGTGCGGCGCGGCCGCGCCCGCTATGCCGCGGCCATGTTCCCCAAGCAGGACGTACGCGGGGCGGTGCGGCACCTCAAGCGGGGCGGGCTGCTGTGGTACGCCCCCGACCAGGACCCGAGCCGCGGCGACGCGGTGTACGTGCCGTTCTTCGGCCAGCCCGCGCACAGCCTGACCTCGACCCATTCGCTGGTGCGGCTCTCGGGCGCGGCCGTGGTCCTGTACCAGCACCGGCGCCGGCCCGACGGCGGCTACACGCTCACCCTGCGGCCGGCGCTGGACGACTTCCCGTCGAAGGACCCCGCCGCCGACACCGCGCGCGTGATCGCCGGCATCGAGGCCATGGTCCGCGCCGCGCCCGAGCAGTACCTGTGGATCCACCGGCGCTTCAAGCGCCAGCCTGACGGCACCTCGCCCTACGACGTCCCCGCCGCATAGGAGCGGCTTCAGCCGCGACCGCCTTCACCGCGGCGCCGAGGCGACCCTGGCCGCGCGTCTCTTCTACCGCGCCGGCGCAGCCGCCGGCTGCCGCCCCGCCAGCAGGCTGCCCGCGTAAAGCGCGGCAAGCAGCAGCGTCACCCCGCCCCAGAAGGTCGAATAGAACGCCAGGTGGGTATTGAACGGAAACACCGTGACCGCCAGCGCCAGCATCGCCGGGCGGGCGCGGGCGCGCGCCTGGGCGTCGGCGTAGCGCCAGGCGCGCCAGGCCAAGGCCGCGCCGGCCAGCCACAGCAGCAGGCCGATGCCGCCGGTCTCGCTGAGGATCTCGAGCACGATCTGGTGGGCGTGGAAGGCCGGCCCCTCGCCCCAGGCCGCGGGTTCGCCGGGTTCGGGATCGCAGGCCGGGAACGCGGCGCGGAAGCCGCGCGCGCCCACCCCGTTGACCGGGTGCTCGCGCGCCATGCACAGCGCCGCGCCCCAGATCCGCTTGCGCCCCGACAGGGCGGCGTCCACACCGCCGTCGCCTTCCGCGGTCCAGGCCTGGGCGGTGCGCGCCACCCGCTGCTGCACCTGCGGCGAGGCATACGAGAGCACCAGCAGCGACACCGCGCCGGCGGCGAACACTCCCAGCAGCTTCTTCCAGCCCAGCAGGCTCCAGCCGCTGAACAGCAGCACGAGGGCGAAGGTGATCCACGACGCGCGCGATCCCGCGAACAGCACCACCACCCCGACCGGCAGGGCCGCCACGATCCAGCCGCCGGCACCCAGCCGGCGGCCGGCGAGGTAGAGCAGGAATGGAGACAGGCTGGCCAGGACCACGCCCAGCTTCAGGTTGCACGGCCCCAGCACGCCGCCCAGGCGGTCGGCCATGGCGTGCTGCTCGGCGCTGCACATCGGCCGGCCGCTGATCGCCTGCTTGATCGCATCGATGCCCCAGAACAGCGGACTGGTGCCCGAGACCACCTGCACCAGCGCGTCGACCGTCCAGATCGCCACGATGACCGCCAGGCCGGCGAAGGTGATGCGGCGCCCGGCCGGGTTGGCCACCGCCGAGGCGGCCAGCCACAGGAACGGCAGGTAGCGCAGGTCGACCAGCGATTCGCGCAGCGCACGGCCCTGGTCGACCGCGTCCACCGCCGACACCAGCTGCGGCAGCCAGTAGGCGCAGAACAGCACGGTGGTCAGGGCCCAGGCCTGCATGCTGAGCAACCGCATGCCGCCGCGGAAGCGGCCGACGACCAGGTGCGTGATCGCCGCCAGCGCGCCCAGCACCATCACCGCTTCGGCATAGCCGGGCGCCGGCCACAGCGCCACGAACGCCAGCACCCAGTGCGGTGCCCAGCGCCAGCCGGTGCGGGCCTCAGCGGGCGGTGTGGTCGCGGTCGTCGCGGAGTTCGTCATAGACATGGAGGGTGGCGTCCTGCATCGACCGCAGGGTGTAGTCCATGGTATCGGGAAGCGCCGGGGGCTGCGCGAGCAATGCCCGCGCGGCCTGCACCAGCTGCGCCATGTCGAACGGCGGCACCGCGCCCGCAGGCTGCAGTTCACGCAGAAGTTCGCCGACGCCGCCGTGGTCCCATCCGGCCACGGCGCGCCCCACCGACAGCGCCTCGATCACGGTACGGCCGAACGCCTCGGGTTTGCGCGAGAGCTGCAGCACCAGGTCGCAGCCGGCGTAGGCAGCGGCGATGGCGTCGGTCGCCGGGCCCAGTTCCAGCACCGCCTCGACCCCGGCCGCGCGCGCCAGGGCGCGCAGCTCGTCGGCGTAGCCCTCGCGCCCGGCCTGCAGTACGCCCGGCATCCACAGCCGCGCGTCGGGCCCGTCGGCCCGCAGCGCCGCCAGCAGGGCGATCGCATCGGCATGGCCCTTGAGCCGGGTGCCGCGCCCGGGCAGCAGCAGCAGCGGACCGGTGCCGCCGAGCGCCGGATGCAGCGCGGCCAGCCGCGCGCGCGCTTGCGGGTCGGGATGCGGCGCGCGCGGGAACCGGGCCGGGTCCACGCCGCGCGGGACCACCCGGATGCGTCCGGCGTCGGTGTCTGGATAGTGGTGGAGCACGTAGTCGCGCACGGTGCGCGACACGCAGATCACGCGCTCGCCGCGGACCATGATCGCGCTGTAGCGCGAGGGCGAGTTGAGCCCGTGGACGGTGGTGACGAAGCGCGGGCGCGCGCCTGCGGGCATGCCGCGCAGCGCCCGCCACCCGACCCACGCCGGCAGCCGCGAGCGCGCGTGCACGATGTCGGCGCGCTCGCGCCGGAGGAGGCGCCGCAGCGCCGGCACGTGGCGCAGGACCAGCGGTGACTTGCGGCCGATGTCGAGTTCGACGTGTTCGGCGCCAACGTGGCGCAGTCGCGGCACGAGCCGGCCACCGGCCGACACCACGATCGCGCGGTGGCCGGCCTGCACCAGGGCTTCGGCGATCTCGAGGGTGGAGCGTTCGACCCCGCCGGACTCCAAGGCCGGCAGCAGCTGGACGACGGTCAGCGGAGGCGGCACGGGCGCTGCCGCGGCCGGCTCAGTCGACCAGGACGAAGTGCGCCCCGCAGTACGGGCAGTCGGCCTGGCCGCCCTCGGACTCGATCGGCAGGTACACCCGCGGATGCGAGTTCCACAGCGCCATCGACGGCAGCGGGCAGCTCAGCGGCAGGTCCGCGCGGCGCACCTGGTACTCGCGCTCGGCGTTGGCTGGCAGGGGCTGGGTCTGGGTGGCGGTCATGTCGGCACGGGGTATGGAAAGCGACGACATTCTAGCCCGGAAGGCGCACACACCGTGCGCGCCCCCGAGCGGCGGCCGCCGTCCGGCGGTGGACCGGGCGGCGGCCGGGCATCAGCCGGCGGCGGGCGCCTCGTCGGCGGCCACCACCGCCTCGGTGGTGATGCGGATGTGCACCTCGTCGCTCACGTTCGGCGCGAACGCACCCACGCCGAAGTCGCTGCGGCGGATGGTGGTGGTGGCGTCGAAGCCGGCGGCCGGACGCTTGAGCATCGGATGCTCGGCGAACCGGTTCATGGTCACGTCCAGAACCACCGGATGGGTGTTGTCCTTGATGGTCAGGTCGCCGGTGACCGTGAGCTTGCCTGGCCCGGCCTGCTGGACCGAGGTGCTGCGGAAGGTCGCGACCGGGAAGCGCTCGGCGTCGAAGAAGTCGGCACTGCGCAGGTGGGTGTCGAAGTCGGCGACGAACGAGTTCAGGCCCGACAGCGGCAGGGTCACCTCGACCGAGGAGGCCGTCACGTCGTCGGCGTCGTAGACGATCCGGCCCTCGACGTCGCCGAAGTTGGCCACCGGGTTGGAAAAGCCGAAGTGGTTCCACTGCGCGATCACGGTGGTGTGCGCGGGATCGATCACGTAGGTGCCCGACACGCCCTCGACCGCTTCGGGGACGGCTTCGGCGGCGGCGGGTTCGGCCGCCGGCGCGGCGGCCGCCGCGGCTTGCGGCTGCGAGGGCTGGCAGGCGGCCAGGGCCGCGGTCAGGACGACGGGAAGCAGGAGACGGGTACGGATGTGCATGGGATTGCCTCTGGACGGTTGGAGGACGGGACGCCCTGGGCGTCCCCGGCGGGACCAGCGTACTGCAGCGCGGGCGGCGTGCCCGCGCGTGGGGCACTACTCGATCCGTGCCGCCTCGTCGAAAGGCAGGCGCGGCGAGCGCGGGAAGATCGCGGCCGGGTCCCCGCGGCCGAGGTTGACCAGGATGTTGGAGCGCACCGGGGTGCCCTGGAAGAACGCCTCGTCGACCTTGGCGTTGTCGAACCCGGTCATCGGGCCGGTGTCCAGGCCCAGGGCGCGCGCGGCCAGGATCAGGTAGGCGGTCTGCATGCTCGATCCGCGCAGCGCCACGCGCTCCAGCCGCTCGGCCGGCGAGCCCTCGAACCAGGACTTGGCGTCGGTGTGCGGGAACAGCACCGGCAGCTTGTCGTAGAAGCGCAGGTCATGGCCGACGATCACCGTCACCGGCGCGGCCAGGGTCTTGTCGCGGTTGCCCTCCGACAGCGCCGGGGCCAGCTTGGCCTTGGCTTCCGGGGAACGCACGAACACGAACCGGGCCGGGCAGGAATTGGCCTCGGTCGGGCCCAGCTTCACCAGGTCGTAGAGGCGGCGCAGGGTGGCGTCGTCGATCTCGCCGGAAAAGGCGTTGTGGGTCCGGGCGCTGCGGAACAGCTGGTCGAGTGCGGCGTCGGCAAGCGTGTCGGTCATGGCTCCGTCGGTCGGGAAAGGGAAAGGAGGCGACCAGTGTAGAGTTCCACCGGCGGCGTTCAGCCTCGATCTCCGCAACGGATTACATTTCCTGATGGAACAATCAGCCGTCGAATCGGTCGATTCGACCCACCCGTGGTCCCTCAGCGACGGCCGGGCCGGCAACGCGCGGCAAGCCGATGCGCTGGCCGGGGCGCTCGCGCCGGGCTTCCATGCCCTCGTGCTCGAGCCCCGCGCGCCCTGGCGCTGGCTGGCGCCGCGCGCCCTGCCGGGCGCGGTCGCCGGCTTCGGCGACGGCTTCGCCCGCCTGCTGGCGCGGCCGCCACGGCTGGCGATCGGCTGCGGCCGGCAGGCGGCGCTGGCCACCCGGCTGCTCGGCACCCGCGGCACGCGCACGGTGCAGGTCCTGGATCCGCGCATGGATGGGCGCCACTGGGACCTGCTGGTGGTCCCGGAGCACGACGGCCGGCGCGGCGGCAACATCATCACCCTGCTGGGCAGCCTGAACCCCGTCGACGACGCCTGGCTGGCGCGGGCCCGCCGCGAGTTCCCGGCGCTGGGCCGCTGGCCGGGGCCCCGGACCGTGCTCCTGCTGGGGGGCCCCAACGCCCACGCCCGCTACGACGCGGCCGGCGTGCGGGCGCTGTGCGCGGCCCTGGCGCGCGAGGCCGCCGGTGGCTCGGGCAGCGTGCTGGCGACGGTGTCCAGGCGCACGCCGGTGGCCCTGGCGGAAGCGGTACGCGCGGCGCTGTCGGACACACCGGGCCTGGTCTGGCGCGGACCCGCGGACGGCCCCAACCCCTACCCCGGCCTGCTGGCCTGGGCTGACCGCATCGTCTGCTCGCCCGATTCGGTGAACATGGTGTCGGAGGCCTGCGCCACGCGCGTGCCGGTGGAGGTGTTCGACCTGCGCCGTTGCGATGGCCGCCTGCGCCGGTTCCTCGACGCGCTGCGCGCGCGCGGGCGCATCCACGCCCCGGGCGAGGGCCGGGGGCCCGCCGAGCCCCTGCGCGAGACCGCGCGCGTGGCGCGCGAGGTGCGCGAGCGGCTGGGCCTGGATCGGGACTGAGCGGACCCGGCGGCGCGCCGGGCCGCGCTAGCGCGGGGGCGCCGCGAGTTCGCGCGCGTCGAGGAAGCCGTCGCCGTCGGCGTCCTGGCGGTGGAAACGGTCGGCCAGCCTGGCAAGGTGTTCGGCGCGGGTGATCGTGCGGCCCCGCCCGCCAGGCTGCTCCCACGGCGCCAGCACGCCGTCGCCGTCGCGGTCCATGCCGTCGAAGGCGTAGCTCATCCAGGCCTGGTACTCGGCGAGCGACACGCGGCCGTCGCCGTCGGTGTCCATCTTCGCCAGATAGTCGGCGGTCGCCGCGACCTGCGCGGCCGCGGGCGGGACGAGCACCGCCAGCACCAGCGCGGCGCCCGCCCGGCACCATCCGGCCGGCGTTTCGGGCCGCCGCGGGCCGCGACGCGCACCTTGCCGGGACGGTCGCGGCGCCGGCGCCACGGGTCAGGCGCGCGCGGTCTGCAGGGTGTAACCCTTGAGCCGCGCCGAGTACTCCTGCAGCGCGCGGATGCCGCTGGCCTCGGCCTCGCGGCACCAGGCCTGCAGGTTCTGCAGCGCTTCGCCGGCGTTGCTGGTGCGCGCCTCGAGCACCGCGGCCAGCCGGCGGCGGTACTCGACCAGGGTGCTGATCCGCGGCCGCTGCGCGATCCACTGCTGCATCTGCTCGCGCGCCTCCGGGCTCAGCCAGCGGCCGTCGTCCACCAGCCCCTTGCGCATGCGCCGGGGCAGCAGCGAGCGCAGCTTCGCGCCGGCCGCCTGGGCCTCCTCGCGCAGGGCCGGCATCAGCACGTTGCGCTGGTAGTCGGTCATGGCCTGGAAGCGGTGCGCCAGCAGCGCGCGCAGGGTGTCGGTGTCCGGCACCTGGATGTTCGGGCGCACGTCCAGCGCCGGGGCCACGCGCAGCACCCTGGCCAGCTTCACCTTCTCCAGCGCCCGGATCACCACCCAGCCGATGTCGAATTCCCAGCGGCGCAGGGCGAACTTGGCCGAGCTCGGGAAGGCGTGGTGGTTGTTGTGCAGCTCCTCGCCGCCGATCCACACGCCCCACGGGGTGAGGTTGGTCGCGGTGTCGGTGGTCTCGAAGTTGCGGTAGCCCCACCAGTGGCCCAGGCCGTTGACCACGCCGGCGGCCCAGAACGGGATCCAGGCCATCTGGATCGCCCAGATCGCCACCCCGGCGAAGCCGAACAGGGCGAACGAGACGAACAGCAGCAGGGTCGGGCCGAGGGTCGCGTACGGGGTGTAGAGGTGGCGCTCGATCCAGTCGTCGGGCGTGCCCTTGCCGTACTGCTCGATGTCGCCGCGCATGCGGCGCGCCTCGCGGTACAGCTCCACGCCCTGCCAGAACACCTTGCCGATGCCCTTGTGCATCGGGCTGTGCGGGTCTTCCTCGGTCTCGCACTTGGCGTGGTGCTTGCGGTGGATGGCCACCCACTCGCGGGTGATCATCGAGGTGGTCAGCCAGGTCCAGAAGCGGAAGAAGTGGCTGACCACGGGGTGGAAGTCGACCCCGCGGTGCGCCTGGCTGCGATGCAGGTAGAGCGTGACCGAGAAGATGGTCAGCTGGGTGGCGACGAGGAAGTACAGCGCAAGCGGCCAGAAGCCCCACTGCAGCAGGCCTCCGGCGAGGAACTCGATGAACGACGCGGGCATGACGGTGTCGAAGGGGAAGGAACCCGGGCATCATGGGGCCCCGGCCGCGCCAAGGCCAGCCCCCGCGCCCTCGCCGGGGGCCGCGATTCATTCCCATGTCACAGAAATGAGCGAAGACCCCGGCGCGCCCGCGCTGATCGAACTCGACCAGGCCCGCGTCCTGCGTGGCGGCCGCCCCGCCCTGGACCGGGTGAGCCTGTGCCTGCCCCAGGGCCGGCACACCGCCATCCTCGGGCCCAACGGCTGCGGCAAGTCCACCTTCATCCAGCTGATCACCCGCCAGCTGTATCCCATGGCGCATCTCGACGGGCGCCCGGCGGTGAAGATCCTCGGCCAGTGGCGCTGGAACGTGGCGACCCTGCGCTCGCGCCTGGGGATCGTGACCGGTGCCATGCACGACGACCTGCTCGGGCTGCCCGGACTGGGAGTGCTCGACGTGGTCCTGGGCGCGTTCGAGGCCCGCCTGGCGCCGCCGGACGGCGACCCGCCGCCCGCGGCCTGGCTGGAACAGGCCCGCGCCGCCCTGGAACGGGTCGATGCCGACCACCTGGCCGACCGCGAGTACGCAACCCTGTCGACCGGCGAGGCCCGGCGGGTGCTGCTGGCACGTGCGCTGGCGAACGCGCCGATGGCGCTGCTGCTCGACGAGCCGGCCGCCGGGCTGGACGTGGTGGCGCGCGCCCGCCTGCTGCGGATCCTGCGCCGGCTGGCGCGCGAAGGCGTGACCCTGGTGCTGGTCACCCACCACGCCGAGGAGCTGATCCCCGAGATCGGCCACGTGGTGCTGCTGCAGGGCGGCCGGGTCCTGGCCGACGGGCCGCGCCACGAGGTGCTGGTGCCGGAACTGCTCAGCCGCGCCTACGGCGCCCCGTTGCGCTTCGAGGACGGCGCGTCGCCGCGCTTCGTGCCCGAAGAGGCGGTCGATGCCTGAACTGCCCGAGGTCGAGACCACCCGCGCCGGGCTGGCGCCGCACCTGGAAGGCCGCCGCGTGCGCGCGGTGGTGCTGCGGCGGCCGGACCTGCGCTGGCCGATCCCGCCCGAGGTCCCCGCCTTGCTTCCCGGCCAGCGGATCCAGGCCGTGCGCCGGCGCGCCAAGTATCTGCTGCTCGACACCGCCGCCGGCAGTGCGCTGCTGCACCTGGGCATGTCCGGCAGCCTGCGCGTGCTGCCGGCCTCGACCCCTGCGCGCGCGCACGACCACGTCGACCTCGCGCTCGACTCGCGGCGGGTGCTGCGCTTCAACGACCCGCGCCGCTTCGGCTGCCTGCTGTGGCAACCGCCGGGCGAGGTCCACCCGCTGCTGCAGGGCCTCGGCCCCGAGCCGCTGTCGGACGCGTTCGACGGCGACTACCTGTTCGCCCGCAGCCGTGGCCGGCGGGCGCCGGTGAAGGCTTTCCTGATGGACCAGCGGATCGTGGTCGGGGTGGGCAACATCTACGCCGCCGAGGCCCTGCACGTGGCCGGCATCTCCCCGCTGCGCCAGGCCGGCCGGGTTTCGCGCGACCGCTACCGCGTACTGGCCGACGCGGTCCGCGCCATCCTCGCCCACGCCATCGCCCGGGGCGGCACCACGCTGCGCGACTTCCTCGCCCCCGACGGGGCGCCGGGCTATTTCGAGCAGGAACTGCTGGCCTACGGCCGCGGCGGCGAACCCTGCCCGCGCTGCGGCCGGCCGCTACGCCAGGGCCTGATCGGGCAGCGCGCCACGGTCTGGTGCGCGCGCTGCCAGCGCTGACCCGTCCACGGCGCACGCGCCGTCGCGGTATAGTCCGGACGCTGACCGCACGGGTACAGGAATGCATGGCCGACCCCGCTGACATCACCCTCTGGCTGGACGCCGCCCGCGGCGGCGACCGCGGCGCGCTCGACCAGGTCCTCGCCCGCCTGTACCAGGAACTGCACACCATGGCCCGGCGCCAGCTCGCCGGTCAGATGGGGCAGACGCTCGACGCCACCGCGCTGGTGCACGAGGCCTACCTGAAGCTGATCGGGCGCAAGGAAATCCAGTTCGACGACCGCGCGCACTTCTTCGCCTATGCCGCCTCGGCGATGCGCAGCGTGGTGATCGACTACGCCCGCCAGCGCCTGGCGCAGAAGCGCGGCGGCGACCTGCACCGGGTGACCGACCTGCCCCAGGACATCGAGGGCGGCCTGCGCCTGGACGAGGACATGCTGGCGCTGGACGTCGCGCTCAACCGGCTGGCGGCGGTCGACGCCAGGCTCGCGCAGGTGGTGGAACTGCGCTATTTCGGCGGCCTGTCCGAGGCCGAGATCGCCACCCTGCTGGGCCGGTCCGACCGCAGCATCCGCCGCGACTGGCAGAAGGCCAGGATGTTCCTGCTGGCGTCGCTGCAGGATTCATGACGGGACGCACGGCGTGACGGGGGAGAACGCCCGACGCGAACGCCAGTCCACGGGCCACGGGCCACGCGCCGCCGCCCGCCCGCCGCGGACCGGCACCCCGGACGCGCCGCGCGCGGGGGGATAGCGCGATGGATCCGGATCGCTGGCAGCGCCTGTCGCCGCTGCTCGACGCCCTGCTCGAACTCGACCAGGCCGCGCGCGCCAGCAGCCTGGCCTCGCTGCGCGAGGACGACCCGCAGCTGGCCGACGACCTCGAGGAGCTGCTGGCGCTCGAGGCCGAGGGCGACGACTTCCTCTCCGAACCGCTGATCGCGCCTCCGCTCGGCGTGCAGCCGGGCGCGAGCGTCGGCCCGTACGAACTCGAGCGCATGCTCGGCGAGGGCGGCATGGGCCAGGTCTGGCTGGCGCGCCGCGCAGACGGCCTGTACGAACGCCGGGTCGCGCTCAAGCTGCTGCGCCCGGGCCTGGCCGACCCCGGCCTGCGGCTGCGCTTCACCCGCGAGCGGCAGATCCTGGCGCGGCTCGAACACCCGCACATCGCGCGCCTGCTCGATGCCGGCATCAGCAGCGACAACCAGCCCTACCTCGCGCTCGAGTACGTCGAGGGCGAGCCGATCACCAACTGGTGCCGCGCGCGCGACCCCGGCGTGGCCACCCGCGTGCAGCTGTTCCTGCAGGTATGCGAGGCGGTGAGCCACGCCCATACCAACCTGATCGTGCACCGCGACCTGAAGCCGTCCAACATCCTGGTCACGCCGCTGGACGACGTGCGCCTGCTGGACTTCGGCATCGCCAAGCTGCTCGATACCCCCGACCACGCGCCCGAGCAGACCCGCACCGGCCTGCGCACCTTCACCCTGCACTACGCCGCGCCGGAGCAGATCCGCGGCGAGCCGGTCACCACCATGACCGACGTGTATTCGCTGGGCGTGGTGCTGTACGAGCTGCTGGCCGGGCGCAAGCCATACCAGCTCAAGCGCCCGACCGACGCCCAGTGGGAGGACGCGATCCTCAACCACGATCCGCAGCGGCCCTCGCTGGTGCTGCAGCGCGCGGCCGCGGAAGACGGCACGCCCGACACCCGCGCCAGGCGCCGCGCGCGCGAGGTGGCGGGCGACCTCGAGAACATCGTGCTCAAGGCGCTGTCGAAGAAGCCCGAGCAGCGATACCCCTCGGTCGAGGCGCTGGCGCTGGACCTGCAGCGCTGGATCGACGGCAAGCCGGTGCACGCGCGCCCGCAGAGCCTGCCCTACCGGATCGGCAAGTTCGTGCGCCGGCACCGCTGGGCGCTGTCCACCGCCGCGGCGATCGCGGTGGTGCTGGTGAGCGCGCTGGCGATCGTGGCCTGGCAGGCACGCCAGGCGCTGCAGGAGTCGGCCCGCGCGCAGGCGATGCAGGACTTCGTGGTCGGGCTGTTCGAGACCGCCGGCGACGTGCCCTCGGACGCCTCGGTGGACGTGCGCCAGCTGATCGAGAACGGCGAGCGCAGGATCGAGAGCGAACTGGCGCGCCAGCCCGAGGCGCGCGCCGAGCTGCTGGGCGTGGTCGCGCGGCTGCGCACCGGCCTGGGCGACTACAACGAGGCACTGGAGGTGCTGCTGCGGCAGGCCGCGCTGATCGAATCGCTCGACGACGCGCCCGCCAGCCTGCGCCTGCGCTCGGCCACCGATCTGGGCCGGGTGCTGCGGCTCAAGGGCGACATCTCCGGTTGCGAGGCCCGGATGCAGCCGCTCGCCGGCCTGGCCCGCGACCACGAACGCCGCCTGCCGCTGCCGGTGTCCGCGTTCTACACCCAGCTCGGCCGCTGCCACGCCGCGGCGCGACGGCTGTCGGACGCGCGCGCGCTGTACGTGCGTTCGCTCGGCCTGCGCCGCGATCAGCTCGGCGACAACCCGGGCATGGTCGAGAACCTCAGCGACCTGGCCGCGCTGCACGCGGCCGCCGGCGACACCGCGCGCGCCCTCGACGGCACCCGTTCGGCCCTGACCCTGCTGCGCGGCAGCGAAGGCGCACGGCACCCGCTCGCGATCGACCTGCTGCGCAACCTGTGCTCGCTGCAGCGCGAGGCCGGCGACCTGCCGGCCGCCGAGCGCGACTGCCGCCAGGCGCTGGCCCTGGCGCTGGAGCTGCGCGGGGCCAGCCACCACGCCACCATCGACGCGCGCCGGCAGCTGGCCGCACTGCATGTCGACCTGGGCCGCTTCACCGAGGCCGAGGCGGAGTTCCGCGACACCCTGGACTGGATGACCGCCCGCCTGGGCGAACGCCATTCCGACGTCGCCCGCAGCCGCAACAGCCTGGCGATCGTGGCCTGGGAGCGGGGCGACGTGGACACCGCGTTGCGCGAGATGTCGGCCGCGGTGGACATCTGGCGCGAGGGCGGCGGCCCGCCGCTGGCAGCCGGCCTGTTCAACCAGGCCATGCTGCTGCACGGCCTCGGCCGCCACGCCGACGCGCTGCCCCTGCTGCGCGAATCGCTGGCGCTGCGGCGCGAGGCATTCGGCCCGCGCCATGGCCTGGTGGGCGACACCCTGCGCCTGGTCGGCGAGGTCGAGGCGGCGCTCGGCCATGTCGACGCCCGGGAGACGCTGCGCCAGGCGCAGTCGCTCACCCGCAGCGCCTATGGCGCGCGCCATTCGCACACCCGTCGCGCGGAGATCTCGCTGGCCCGGCACGAGGCCCTGGGCGGCGATCCCGGGGCGCTGACCCGGCTCGACGCGCTCGCCGAACTCGACCCGGACAACGTCGAACTGCGCAAGGCCGGCTGGCTGGCGCGCGCCTACGCCGCGGACGTGCGCTGCCGCGCGCCTGGCGAACGCGACCTGGCCGTGGCCAGCTTCCAGTCGCTGGAAACCCTGGTGGCGCAGGCGCAGCCGGAAGGCGGCGCGCTGGCGCGCGAGATCGCGGGCCTGCACGCCGACTGCATGGGCCGCGCGATCAGCCGCCCGGCGGTCGCACGGGCTCGACCCGGTCCTCGCCGCGGGTGATGCGCTTGAACTGGGCGCGGCTGACCGAGACGTAGCGCTCGTTGCCGCCGATTTCGACCTGCGGCCCCTCGTTGACCGCACGCCCGTGTTCGTCCACGCGCACGGTCATCGTGGCCTTGCTGCCGCTGTGGCAGATGGTCTTGATCTCGACCAGCTCGTCGGCCCAGGCCAGCAGGTACTGGCTGCCCTCGAACAGTTCGCCGCGGAAGTCCGTGCGCAGGCCGTAGCACAGCACCGGCACGCCGAGCGCGTCGACCACCTCGCCCAGCTGCCAGACCTGGTCGCGGGCCAGGAACTGGGCCTCGTCGATCAGCACGCAGTGCAGCGGGCCGTGGCGGGCGATGTCCGCCCCGACCAGCGCGTGCAGGTCTGCGCCGCGGTCGAACGCCGTGGCGCTGGCCGACAGGCCGATGCGCGAGGCCACGGTGCCGCTGCCGGCGCGGTGGTCGAGTGTCGGGACCAGGATCAGGGTCCGCATCCCGCGCTCGCTGTAGTTGTGCGCCGACTGCAGCAGGGTCGTGGTCTTCCCCGCGTTCATCGCCGAGTAGTAGAAGTACAGCTTGGCCATCGGGCGATTCTACCGTCCGCGCGGGCCGGCCCGCGGGCCGGGCGGACCTCGGACCGGGCCGCGGCCGGCGGACCCCGCCCGGCGGGTAGAATGCACGGCCGCTCCACGCAGTTCCCCGATGCACGGCCTCAACCCCCAGCAGTCCGCCGCCGTCGCCCACATCGAAGGCCCCATGCTCGTGCTCGCCGGCGCGGGCAGCGGCAAGACCCGGGTGATCGTGGAGAAGATCGCGCACCTGATCCGCAGCGGCCGCTACCCGGCCAGGCGGATCGCGGCGATCACCTTCACCAACAAGTCGGCGCGCGAGATGCGCGAGCGCGTGGCCAAGCGGATCAAGGGCGACGCGGCCGACGGCCTGACCGTGTGCACCTTCCACGCGCTGGGGCTGAGGATCCTGCAGGTCGAGCACGCCCGCGTCGGCCTGCGCCGCGGCTTCTCGATCTTCGACAGCGACGACGTGCTCGCGCAGCTGCGCGACCTGATGCCCGGGGCCAAGCCCGACGCGGTGCAGGCGATGCAGTCGCTGGTGTCCAGCGTCAAGAACGCCGGGCTGTCTCCCGAGCAGGCGGCCGAAGCCGCGCGCAGCGCGCGCGAGCACGAGGCCGCGGCGCTGTACGCGCGCTACCAGCAGCGGTTGGCGGCGTTCAACGCGGTCGACTTCGACGACCTGATCCGGCTCCCCGTGCAGCTGCTGGAAGGCAGCGAGGAGGCGGTGGCCGCGTGGCGCGAGCGCATCGGCTACCTGCTGGTGGACGAGTGCCAGGACACCAACGACGCCCAGTACCGCCTGCTCAAGGCGATCGCCGGGCCGAGGGCCAACTTCACCTGCGTGGGCGACGACGACCAGAGCATCTACGCCTGGCGCGGCGCCAACCCGGAGAACCTCGCCCAGCTCGCCCGCGACTACCCGGACCTCATCGTGGTCAAGCTGGAGCAGAACTACCGCTGTCCCAACCGCGTGCTGCGCGCGGCCAACGCGCTGATCGCGCACAACCCGCACGAGCATCCCAAGACCCTGTGGAGCGCGCAGCCCGACGGCGAGCGGATCCGGGTCTGGGAATGCCGCGACGCCGCGCACGAGGCCGAGCGCGTGGCCGGCGAGATCCACTTCCTCGCCACCTCGCGAAAGGTCGAATGGGGCGAGTTCTGCATCCTGTTCCGCGGCAACCACCAGTCGCGGCCGCTGGAGAAGGCGCTGCAGCTGCTGCGCATCCCCTACCACCTGTCCGGCGGCACCGCGTTCCTCGACCGCGGCGAGGTCAAGGACGCGCTGGCCTGGCTGCGCCTGATCGCCAATCCCGAGGACGACGCGGCGTTCCTGCGCGCAGTGCAGTCGCCTTCGCGCGGCATCGGCGCGACCTCGCTGGCGAAGCTGGCGGAGATGGCGCAACACGCCGGCCTGCCGCTGGCGCGCGCGGCCGAGTCGATGTCGCTGCTCAAGCAGCTGCAGCCGCGCGTGGCCAACGCGCTGGGCGCCTTCACCGACATCGTCCGTGGCCTGCGCGCCGACGCCGCGCGGCTGCCGCCGACCGAACTGGTGCGCAGGCTCAACGAGAAGTCGGGACTGGTCGCCGCGCTGCGCGAGCAGTGCCGCAGCGAGGAGCTGTTCAGGCTGCGCCGCGGCAACCTCGACGAACTCGCCGACTGGTTCGAGGGTGCCACCATCTCCGGGCCGGGCGAACTGGCCGCGCAGCTGGCCCTGCTCTCGCACGCCGACAAGGGCGACCCCGGCAACCAGGTGCGGCTGATGAGCCTGCACGCGGCCAAGGGCCTGGAGTTCCGCTACGTGTTCATCGTCGGCATGGACGATTCGACCCTGCCGCACGAGTCCAGCCTCGACGAGGGCAGGCTCGACGAGGAGCGCCGCCTGCTCTACGTCGGCATCACCCGCGCCAAGGAGCAGCTGTGGCTGTCCTACAGCCGCGAGGCGCAGCGCTGGGGCACGAAGGTGCGACTGGTCCCGAGCCGCTTCTTCGACGAGTTGCCCGCGGCCGAGCTGCAGCGCGACGGCGCCGATCCCGAAGCCGACGCCGCCCGCCGCGCCGAGCGGGCCAGCGCCGGCTTCGCCTCGATCCGCGCGCTGCTCGAGGACTGAGCCGTCCGCCCGCGGCCGGCCACCGGCACCCCGCTACACTCGCCCACCCGTCCCCGCCAGGAGGCACGCCCCATGCGCAAGCCACTCGTTTCCGCGGTCCTGCTGGCCGCCCTGACCCTCGCCGGATGCGCTTCCGCCCCGCCGCGCGCCGCGACTTCCGCGCCGGCCGCGACCGTGGCCGCGGACGACAACCTCAACGCGGTGTTGTGGGTGCAGCGCTCGGCCGAGTACCGGGCCAACGCGGTGTCGATCTACCGCGCCGCCGCCGCCCGGCTCGACCAGGCGCTCGCCGATCCCGAGTGGGATGCGCTGGCGCCGGCAGAACGCGCGGAGGCCGGCCCCGCGACCGGCCTGCCGCCCGCGGTGATCGTGGACATCGACGAGACCGTGCTCGACAACTCGCCCTACCAGGCGCGGCTGGTGGCCAACGGCGGCGAGTACGACGAGGCCAGCTGGGCGCAGTGGGTCGAGGAGCGCCAAGCCAGGCCGGTGCCCGGGGCGCTGGAGTTCGCGCGCGCCGCCCACGCTCGCGGCGTGACCCTGGTCTACCTGTCCAACCGCGCCGCGCACCTGGGCGAGGCCACCCTGACGAACCTGCGCGCAGCCGGGTTCCCGGCCGCGGACGACGGGGTCTTCCTCGGCCTGGGCACCCATGTCGCCGGCTGCGAGCAGCAGGGATCGGAGAAGCGCTGCCGGCGCCTGCTGGCCGGCCGCCAGTACCGGGTGCTGATGCAGTTCGGCGACCAGCTGGGCGACTTCGTCGAGGTTGTGGCCAATACGCCGCAGGCGCGCGCGGCGCTGCTGGAGGGGCACCGCGACTGGTTCGGCGAGCGCTGGTGGATGCTGGCCAATCCCACCTACGGCTCCTGGGAGCCGGCCCTGTTCAACAATGCCTGGTCCGAGCCGCGCGAGGCTAGGCGCCAGCGCAAGCGCGAGGCCCTGATCCTCGACGACAAGTAAAATCAATCATTTAGCGTCGATAATTTAAGGTATT
The DNA here is from genome assembly GCF_007859305.1 of Luteimonas wenzhouensis. GTDB lineage: Bacteria > Pseudomonadota > Gammaproteobacteria > Xanthomonadales > Xanthomonadaceae > Luteimonas > Luteimonas wenzhouensis. The sequence continues at coordinate 6,076 of NZ_VOHE01000011.1, read as the reverse complement.
GCATCAGATTCCGTCACGGGCTAGTCTGCCCGGGCCACAACACCAGTCCTCCGGCGGACGCCGGATTCAACGGGAAACCAGCGGTTTCCCGTTTTTTTTGGCGGCCTGGGGCGGGTGACGACATCGCGGCTGGCGCGACCCCCACCCGGCCCTCCCCCGCAGGCGGGGGAGGGAGCAGGTTGCGGGACCTGGGGTCTGGGGGTGGTTTGGCGCAAGTGCCTCTCCCACGCCTGCGGGAGGGCCGGGGAGCAATCGCGCCGGTGGAGCCGGCGGATCGATTCCGGGACACGCCGGCAACGCGCGCCCGCCTCACTCCCCCCGCCGCAACTCCGCCGCCCGCCGCAGGATCGCCGGCGGCGCGGTCTCCTCGGGGGTCGCGAAGATGCCCCTGCGCCGCAGCCAGGCCCCCGCGCCCGGGGACGAGGTCAGCGCCACCACCGGGATCGAGAGGACCAGGCCGGCGATCACCGGCGACATCCACGCCGCCAGCCCGGGCGAGACCAGGTACGCGGCCATCGCCGCGCCGAGCCCGAACAGGGTCATGCCGCCATAGCGCGAGAGCAGCTCGGACATCGGCAGGCTGCCGTCGTCGCGGCGCTGCGGGTTCCAGCCCGAGTCCCGGCCGGCCAGCACCTCGGCCACGCCGCGCGACTGCAGGTACATCGTCACCGGCGCCATCAGTGCCGCCAGCACGGTCTCGAGCACCGCGCCGGCCGCCAGCCGCCAGCCGCCGCCGCAGGCGCGGCGCAGCCGGCGGTCGAGCAGGGTCGCCAGCAGGCCCAGCAACTTGGGGGCGAACAGCAGCACCATGGTCAGGGCGAACAGCCACAGGAAGCGGCTGGGATCGGCCTCGCGCCAGTAGGCCAGCGGCGCGTAGGCGGCGCCGGCGGGCGCGAACGGCCCGCTGGCCTGCAGCGGGATCGCCAGGCCCACGAGCATCAGCATCGCCCACATCGGCGCGGTGAGGTAGTGGCCGATGCCCACCAGCAGGTGGCTGCGGCTGACCCAGTGCAGCCCGCGCGCGGGCACCACCAGCGCGTGCTGCAGGTTGCCCTGGCACCAGCGGCGGTCGCGCACCAGCATGTCGGTCAGCGACGGCGGGCCCTCTTCGTAGCTGCCCGCCAGCGCCGGCGCCATGTGCACCGCCCAGCCACCACGGCGCATCAGCGCGGCCTCGACGAAGTCGTGGCTGAGCACGCTGCCGCCAAACGGGGCCCGCCCCTGCAGCACCGGCAGTCCGGCGCAGGCGGCGAAGGCGCGGGTGCGGATGATCGCGTTGTGGCCCCAGTAGTTGCCCTCCGCGCCATGCCACCAGGCCACGCCGTGCGCGATCACCTGGCCGTAGACGCGGCCCGAGAACTGCTGCATGCGCGCGAACACGGTGTTGCCGTTGACCACCAGCGGCAGGGTCTGGACCAGTGCCAGGTCCGGGTGGCGCTCCATCGCCGCGGCCAGGCGCACCAGGGTGGCCCCCTCCATCAGGCTGTCGGCGTCGAGGATGAGCATGTGCGCGAACGCGCCGCCGTAGCGGCGCACCCAGTCGGCGATGTTGCCGGCCTTGCGCTCGCGGTTGTCCTGGCGCCGCCGGTAGTACACGCCGATCCGGTCGCCGAGCCGGGCGCGCAGGGCCAGGAAGGCGCCCTTCTCCGCCGCCGCGATGTCCGGGTCGCGGGTGTCGCTGAGGATGAAGCACTCGAAGTGCGCGCCGCGGCCGGTGGCCACCACCGACTCGAGCACCGCCTGGACGCCGGCGAAGGTGCGCCGCGGATCCTCGTTGTACACCGGCACCAGCAGCGCGGTGCGGGTGGAAAGCGCGGGCAGCGGGCCGTCCACCGGGATGTCGAGCGACGAAGGACGCCTGCGCAGCAGCTGCACGAAGCCGGCGACCGCGGTGGCGAACGAGAACGCGATCCAGGCGAACAGCGGCACGAACAGCGCCAGCACGATCGCCTCGAGCAGGGCGATCCCGCCCGCGCGCAGCAGCCACCACAGCTGGTAGGCGGCGACCAGGGTCAGCCCCGCGGTGGTGCCGAACACCAGCGCGCGGCGGCGGCCGATCGTCGCCGGCGAGCTGGACGGGCGGCCGCGCGCCAGCCGGCCGGCGTCCAGCGACTGCACGGGCATCTCCAGCGGCGCCTCGGGCGGCATCCAGGGTAGCAGCGGATGGTCGGCCTCCTCGACCGGCCGGACGATGGTGATGTCGACGATCCTGTTCACGACGGCCACCTCGACAGCCAGGTTTCACTCAGGGGCGCGCCGGCGGCGTCGAGCAGCCGGGCGCGCAGCTCGACCACCCGGGCGTCGCCCGGCCACAGTTCGAAGGACAGGCGCCAGCGCCCGTTGGCCTCGAGCCGGTAGGCCACCGGGTTGCGCAGTTCGCCGGCCGAGGCGCTGGCCTCGACGCGCGGCGCGGCGTCGGCGCCCAGCGCGTCCAGGCGCCCCCCCTGGAAATCGACCACGTACTGGCGCGGGCGCTCGCTCTCGGCGTCGCCCAGCCCGCTGCGCGTGGCGACCGCGCGCGCCAGTTCGGGCCGCCAGGCATGGTCGGCGCACCAGTGCAGGCGGTAGCGGAAGCGATGCTCCCGCCCCGCGGCCAGCGGCGCGCGCGGACGCCAGAAGGCGACGATGTTGTCGGCGAACTCGTTGCCGGTCGGCAGCTCGACCAGATGCACTGCGCCCGGCCCCCAGCGGTCCAGCGGCTCCACCCAGGCACTGGGGCGTCGCTCGTACCGCGCCTCGGCATCCTGGAAGTCGGCGAAGTCGCGCTTGCGCTGCATCAGGCCGAAGCCGCGCGGGTCATTGTCCTGGAAACCGCTGTGCGAGATCTCCGGCGGGTTGCGCAGCGGGCGCCAGACCTGCTCGCCGCTGCCGGTCAGCAGCGCCAACCCGTCGGAGTCGTGCACCGCGGGACGGAAGTCGTCGACGCCGGCGCGGTCGCCGTGGTCGAACTCGAACATGCTGGTGAGCGGCGCGATGCCGGCATTGCGCAGCGCCACGCGCGGGTACAGGCGCGCATCCACGTCCATCCGCGTCTGCCCGCCGGCCGGGCGGATCGCGAAGCGGTAGGCGCCGGCGACGCTGGCGCTGTCGAGCAGGGCGTGGACCACCGCGGTGTCGGCGTCGGGCGCCGGGCGCTCGAGCCAGAAGGCGCGGAACACGGGGAACTCCTCGGGGCCCGGGTCGCCGCTGCCCAGCGCCAGGCCGCGGGCCGACAGGCCATAGGCCAGGCCGCGCGCGACGGCGCGGAAGTAGCTCGCGCCGAGGAACACGCACAGTTCGTCGAAGTAGTCCTCGCGGTTGACCGGCGCGTGCAGCCGGAAACCGGCGTGGCCGAGCGCGGGATCGTCCGGCGGGGGCGGCTGCGGCCCGAAATCGAACCGGTCGCGGCGGTAAGGCAGCGGACGCGCCCGCCCGCCCTCGACCTCATGCAGGTCGATGCGCTCCTTGAAGATGAAGCCGCGGTGGAACAGCTGCGCCTGGAAGCGGCCGCCGTCGCGCCAGAGCGCGTGGTCGGAGCGGAAGCGGTAGTCGCGAAAGGCATCGTAGTCGATGGCGTCCAGCGCCGCGGGGAGCTCGCGCGACGGCGGCCGGAAGGGGCGCGCGGCAAGCTCCCGCGCCAGCGCGGGCACGGTGGAGGCGTCGAAGGGCACGGCATCGCCGGCCATCGCCCGCGTCCACGGCGCCAGGCCGGGCAGCGGGCACAGCAATGGCAGCGACGCGCCGGCCACGATCAGGTGTCGGCGTCGCAATGGCACCTCGGGGGAGGTCTGGAACCGGCGCCAGTTAGGGGGATTCCGGCTTAACCGGATGTCAAGACGGCGTCATGGCCCGGGTCTTCCGCCATGCCGGTATGGCGCAGCAGGGCGTCGATGCTGGGAGCGCGGCCACGGAAGGCGAGGAAGTTCTCCGCGGCCGGACGGCTGCCGCCGCGGGCCAGGACCTCGCGCAGGAAGCGCCGGCCCACCTCGCGCTCCTGTCCCGGCGCTTCCTCGAATGCTGCATAAACGTCGGCGCTGAGCACCTCGGCCCACTTGTAGCTGTAGTACCCGGCCGCGTAGCCGCCGGCGAAGATGTGGCTGAACTGGTGCTGGAACCGGTTCCACTCCGGCGGCAGGTTGACCGCCACTTCCGCGCGCACCCGGTCGAGCACCTGCTGCACGGTCTCGCGTCCCGGGTCGTAGCCGTGGTGCAGGGCCATGTCGAACAGGCCGAACTCCAGCTGGCGCACCGTGAACATGCCGCTCTGGAAGTTCTTCGCCGCGAGCATGCGATCGAACAGCGCGCGCGGCAGCGGCTCGCCGGTGTCGACGTGCCGGCTCATCGCCCGCACCCGCTCCCATTCCCAGCAGAAGTTCTCCATGAACTGGCTGGGCAGCTCGACCGCGTCCCACTCCACGCCGTCGATGCCGGCCACGCCGGGCTCGCCCACTTCGGTCAGCAGCTGGTGCAGGCCATGCCCCATCTCGTGGAACAGGGTGGTGACCTCGTCGTGGGTGAGCGTGGCCGGCTTGCCGTCCACGCCCTTGCCGAAGTTGCACACCAGGTGCACCACCGGGGTCTGCACCCGGCCATCGCGGTCGCGCCGGTTGCGGCAGTCGTCCATCCACGCGCCACCGCGCTTGCCTTCGCGCGCGTAGGGATCGAGGTAGAGCTGGCCGACCAGTCCGCCGTCCGCGTCCACCAGGCGGTACAGGCGCACGTCCGCGTGCCAGACCGGGCCCGCGTCGGGTTCGACCGTGATCCCGTACAGGTCGTGGACCAGGCCGAACAGGCCGGCAAGCACGTCCGGCTCGGTGAAGTACTGCTTCACTTCCTGGGCCGAGAAGCTGTAGCGCGCCTGGCGCAGCTTCTCGCTGGCGTAGGCCAGGTCCCAGGCCTCGAGCGTGTCCAGCCCGAGTTGCCCGCGGGCGAAGGCCTCGAGTTCGGCCCGGTCGCGCCGTGCATGCGGCCGCGCCCGTGCGGCGAGGTCGCGCAGGAAGTCCAGCACCTGCTCCGGGGTCTGGGCCATCTTGGTCGCCAGCGAGTACGCGGCGTAGCTGGGGAACCCCAGCAGCGCGGCCAGCTCGGCGCGCAGGGCGAGGATGCGGTCGATCAGCGGGCCGTTGTCGAGCGCCGGATCGTCGCCGAGCCCGGAGGCGCGCACGACGAAGGCGCGGTAGAGCGTGGCGCGCAGCTCGCGGTCGTCTGCGAGCTGCTGCACGGCCAGGTACACCGGCATCTGCAGCCCGAGCTTCCAGCCCTCGCGCCCTTCGCGCCGGGCGGCGGCGCGGCAGGCGGCGACGACGTCCGCGGGCAGGCCGGACAGGCGCGCCTCGTCCTCGACGTACAGCGCCCAGCGGTCGGTGGCGTCGAGCACGTTCTGCGAGAACTTCGCCGACAGCGCCGAGAGCTCCTCGCGGACCTGCGCATAGCGCTCGCGCTCGGCGCCCTCCAGCTCCGCGCCGCCCAGGCGGAAATCGCGCAGCGCGTTCTCCACCGCCCTGCGGCGGGCCTGGCTGTAGCCGGCGAACTCCGGCGCGTCGGCCAGGCGTCGGTACTGGGCGAACAGGGCGCGGTTCTGCCCCAGCGCGGTCCAGAACCGGGTGACCTTCGGCAGCGCGGCGTTGTAGGCCTCGCGCAGCTCCGGCGTGCTCGCCACCGCCTCCAGGTGCGCCACCTGGCCCCAGGCCCGCGACAGGCGGCTGGTGGCCTCGTCCAGCGGCACGACGAAACTGTCCCAGGTCGGCGGCTCGACCGTCTCGGCGGCGCGCACCGCCGCTTCGGCCTGCTCCAGCAGCGCGCCCACCGCGGGCGCGACGTGTTCGGGACGGATCGCGTCGAAGCGCGGCAGGCCGGAGAAATCGAGCAGCGGGTTGGACGTCATCGCGGGGCGCCGTGGCGGAAGGAATCCCGAGGGTGGGTGCGCCGCCGCATCCGATCAACCCCCGCCCACCACGACCCCCACCCACCTTGTAGACACTCTGTTCGCAGTCAACCCTGCACAACCGCGAACAGCTTGCTGCCGTCGTAGCGTGCGGGGTTGCGCACCAAGGCCCACACGGCTGTGAGCAGCTTGCGCATCACCGCCGCCACGGCT
>NZ_VOHE01000010.1 GCF_007859305.1 Luteimonas wenzhouensis | reverse complement strand
GCTCGCGAATGGGGCGGGGAGCCGCTCTACAAACGGGGTCAGTCAATGCTGCCCCAAGGAGCAAACGGCTTCCCCGGAAACCGATCCTGTCCGGCCAAATGCCGGACACCAGTAACGTACAAGGAGCAGCTTCCGCCGCGACCCTGCCGGCGGCCTTAAGGGGCGACGGCGCAAAGCGCCGCTCAGGGCGTGGGACCGGGCGGATCCGGCGGCGGGTCCGGCACCCAGATCGCGATGCCCGAGGCATGGGCCTGGGTCGGCGAGATGTTCACGCCCACGCCCAGGCCGGTGTGGGTGCGGCCGCCGAACCGGCCGACGCCGCCGCCCACGCTGACCGCGGTGCGGTCGGGCCCTTCCGAGGTCCCCTGCAGCAATACGCCGTTGGCGCCCAGCTTCGCGGCCTCGCGACGCAGGTTGCGCATCACCGCGTTGGCCTTGTTCCGGTTGCCGTAGGTGAACGCGCCGCTGCCCACGTCCAGGCGCGCGATCTCCTCGTAGCCGCCCGGCGGGGGGCCGTAATAGATCCGCACGTGGTCGGGATGGATCGGCGGGCGCGGGGTGCCGGTGAGCACGTGCGAGCTGGCGCATGCGGCCAACAGCACGGACGCGGCGAGGATCGTCAGCAGGCGGGCGATGCGGGCCATGGCGGCGGCTCCGGGTGGATCGTGGCCAGTGTGGGCCGGACCCCGTGAACACGGCGCAACCCGTAACGCGCCGCGGCCCCCTTCAGCTCATGCCGCCGTCGATGCCGATCACCTGGCCGTTGATGTAGCCGGCCTCCTCCGAGCACAGGAAGGCGACCAGCGCCGCCACCTCGTCCGGGGTCCCGGCGCGGCCGGCCGGGACGATCTGGCGGACCATCGCCGGATCGAACGCGGCCTCGCTCATGCGTCCGGCGATCACGCCCGGGGCGACCACGTTGGCGGTGATGCCGCGCGAGCCCATTTCGCGCGCCAGCGACTTGGTCGCGCCGTGCAGCCCGGCCTTGGCCGCGGCGTAGTTGGCCTGGCCGCGGTTGCCGAGCACCGCCGCGACGCTCGACACGCTCACGATCCGGCCCCAGCGGGTGCGCGCCATCGGCAGCAGCAGCGGGCGGGTGACGTGGAAGAACCCGTGCAGCGATACGTCGACCACGCGCTTCCACTGCGCGTCCGACATTCCGGCCATCGGCGCGTCGTCGTGGATGCCGGCGTTGTTGACCACGGCCTGGATCGCGCCGTCTTCCAGCAGCGCCTCGATCGCCGCCAGCGCCGCGTCGCCGTCGGCGACGTCGAACGCCACCGCCTGGGCGCTGCCGCCCGCGGCCTGGATCCCGTCCACCACCGCGGTGGCGCGTTCGAGGTTGGCGTTGGCGTGCACGATCACGTGCCAGCCCGTGGTCGCGAGCCGGCGGCAGATCGCGCCGCCGATGTCGCCGCTGCCGCCGGTGACCAGGGCTCGTTTCATGTCGGGTCCGTCTCCGGGAAAACGTGGATTATGCGCCACCCGTCGGCGACGTCAGCGCAGCATCGCGGTGGCGCGGCCCTCGGCGAGCAGGTCGCCGCCGTGCAGGATGCGGAACGCGTACTGCTGGCTGGCTTCGGACGCCGCCAGCTGCTGCGCCTCGCAGTCGAGCGCCCCGGGCAGGTCGTCGATGCGGGCCACGTGCAGGCGCACCCCGCGCAGCGCGACCAGCATCCCCGGCGGCGCCACGCCACCGGCCTCGCGCGCCAGCAGCCCGCCGTGCACGGCCATGGCCTGGGCGCCGTACTCGCACAGGTGCACCGCGCGCAGGCCGCCGGCGCCGCGCAGCGGGTGCGCCGGGTCGCGGTGGCTGGTCGCGCGCAGGCGGATGCGCCCGGCGTCCCAGTCCAGCACCTCGTCCCACAGGCACATCGCATGCTTGTGCGGGACCAGCGCTTCGATGGTGGCGCGGTCGATCCGGATCATCGCCTGCCTCCGGGCCCGGGTACCGGGCCGCGGCTCCTGCCGACGCCGCGGAGCATGGCCATGCACGCCGGCGGCAAGCGCGTGCGTGGTGCCATGGCGCTCATGCCGCTGCCTCCGGATCCGCATCGTATTCGCCCAACGGCGCCCGCGCCACCAGCAGGGCCAGCACGAAGTTGAACACCACGCCCAGGGCGACGGTGCCGCCGATCGCGCGCAGCACCGGCACCGAGGACAGGGCCAGCAGGCTGAACACCAGCAGGGTCATCGCGCTGCACACCAGCACCGCGTGCAGGGTGCGCAGCTGGTCGTCGCGGTCCTCGCCAGCGTGTTCGAAGAACAGCGCGTAGTCGAGGCCGAGGCCCGCGGCCAGGATCAGCGACACCAGGTGGAACAGGTTGAGCTCGATCCCGAACCCGCGCAGCACCGCCAACACCAGCAGCGTGGTCAGCGCCATCGGCAGCAGCACGCGCAGCACCCGGCGCAGCGCGCGCAGGGCGAACCACACGGTGGCCGACAGCGCCAGCGCGGCCAGCGCCAGCGCGGCGAGGATCCGCGCGCGGTAGTCGGCGACCAGCGATTCGGAGGCCTGCTTCATGTCCAGCAGGCGGGCACCATGCGCCCGGGCCGCGCGTTCGACCGCGGCCACGTCCCGCAGGCCGGTCAGCGACACCAGCGCCGTCGCGTGGCCCTCGCCCTCGAGCAGCAGCGCGCCCACGCGCGGCGCCAGCGGCCTGCCGGCCAGGTCTCCCGGGCGCAGCGGCGGGGCCTGGCGCGCGCGCTCCACGTCCTCCAGGAACGGTTCGAACGCATCGGGCCGGAACGGCGACCGGACCACGGCGGCATCGAGCGCGGCGCGCAGTGCGTCCGGCGCCGGCAGCGCCCGCTGGCGCGCCCGCTGGCGCGCGACGCTCGGCAGGTAGCGCGCGGCGAGGTCGTAGCCGTCGATCGCGCCATCGGCGACCAGCGTGTCGAGCGTCGGCCGCAGCGCTTCGCTCGCCACCAGCGCGGCCTCGGCGTCGGCGGCCTGCAGGGTCAGCACGTAGCGCACGTCCGGCGCACCGAGTTCGGCGCGCAGCTGCGCGTCGCGCTCGAGCAGCGGCGCGGGCACGGGCGTGAGGCGCGACAGGTCGTTCTCCCAGAACGCGCCCGGCCGCAGCGCGACCACCGCGAGCGCGGCGAGCGCCAGCACCGCGAGCCCGATGCGCGGACGCGGCAGGCGCTCGATCCGGCGCCACAGCGCCAGCAGCCGCGGCGAGGCGGCGACGTCGCGCGGCGCGGGATCGACCAGCGCCGGCAGCAGCCAGCGCGTGCACAGCGCCGCGGTGGCGAGCGCGACGATGGTGAACACCGCCAGCTGGCGCAGCCCGTCCACGCCCGAGAACAGGAAGGTCAGGTAGGCGATGCAGGTCGCAGCCACGCCCGTCGCCAGCGCCGGCCACAGCCGGCGCACGTTGCGCCACGGCGACAGCCCCGCGTGCTGGTGGCTGAAGAAGTGGATCGGATAGTCCTGCACCACACCGATCAGGGTGAAGCCGAAGGCCAGGGTGATGCCGTGCACGCGGTCGCCGAACAACAACATCAGCGCGGCCAGGCCCGCGAGCCCCGCGCTCGCCAGCGGCAGCACGCCCAGCAGCGGGATCCGCCAGCTGCGGTAGGCCAGCAGCAGCAACAGCACCAGGCCGACCGTGTCGACGCTGCCGATCCAGCCCGCCTCGCGCGCGGTGCGCGTGCCGATCTCGTCGGCGAACGCGCCCGGGCCGATGATCTCGAGCACGGCCGGCGATCCGCCGCGCACGGCGTCGAACGCATCGCGGATCGCCGCCACCGCCTCGCGCTGGCCGTCCGGGTCGAAGCCGGCCGCGCGCGTTTCCAGCAGCAGCAACGCCTGCCGGCCCGCGCGGTCGAACCAGGCCTCGTGCAGCGACTGCGGCAGCGTGGCCGGCCGCCAGGCCTCGGCCAGGGCGAGGGTCTCGAGGGTCGGGTCGGACGGCACCAGCGGCTCGACCAGGTCGGCCGCGGGCGAGCCGAGGTCCTGCAGGCGCGCGTCCAGCGCCTCGGCCAGCGCATCCGCGTCGAGCGTGCCGCCATCGAGCCGGGGCGACAGCAGGTAGCGGTATGGACGCAGCGCGTCGGGAATCGCGTCCAGCCCGGCGTCGGCGCCGTTGGCCACGAACACGAAGCGCGCGTCGTCGGCGAGCGCCTCGCGCAGCGCGTGCGAGCGTTCGGCCAGCGCCTGCGGCGTGTCGCCCGACAGGGCCAGCATCAGCAGGCGCGAGCCGGGGCCCTCGCCGAGTTCGTCGAGCAGCAGCCGCTGCTCGGGCGTGCGCGCGTCGGGCAGGAAGCGGCGCAGGTCGCCGCTGACGGTGAGCGACTGCGACAGCCACGCGCCGAAGCCCAGCAGCGCGAGCAGCCATGCCAGCGCCCAGGCCAGGCGCGCGGCCGCGCTCATCCGGTCGCGTCGCCGCGGCACAGCGCGGCGATGTCGACGTCGTCGCCGCCACGTTGCGCGGCCTCGGCCGCCGCGCCCATCAGCGTGCGCTGCACCTCGCCCTGGACGGCGGCGTTCTCGATGCAGCGCAGCTCGTCGCCGCGGCCATGCAGACGCAGCTCGCGCAGCTTCGCGGCGAGCCGGTCGTCGCGCGGCACCAGGCGCAGCACCCAGCGCTGCGCGTCGCCCTCGGACTCGACCGTGTAGTGGCGGCGCAGCGCCTCGGCATCGCCGGACAGCAGCGCGCCGAAGCTGCCCTGCAGGGCCGCGAGTTCCGGCGCGCGCGAGAGCGCGAAGCGGCGCTCGGGCCTGCCTTGGCGCGCCAGCACCGCCTGGCCGTCGCGCAGGGTGGTGGTCTCGGCGTAGGGCGCGCGCACTTCGCGCACCAGGGTGTCGGCGTCGGGCCGCCGGTATTCGCCCGAGACCCGCAGCGGCGCCTTGAGCAGCGGCGACTCGCGCACCTCGACGAACGGCGTCGCCGCCGGCGCCGGCCGCGCCAGCGAACGCACAATCGCGTCGCTATCCGGGGCGGCCTGCGCCCATGCCAGCGGTGCGGTCGCCGCCAGCAGCAGGGCCGGCAGCCAGCAGTGCGCCGGACGGGCCGGATCGGGTCTGCGGTTCGTCGACATGCCAGAAATCGTAGAAGTTGAACCAGTTGTAGGGCGCCTGACGCGCATGATGCTCCAGCCGTGCGGCGTAACGCCGGATGAGCGACTCGATCGCGGCGGCGCGCTCGCTGCGCGGCACCTCGATCGGATCGCAGAAATCCTCGAACTCCAGGGAGTAGCGGTTGCCGCCATGGTAGAGGCCGAAACCGAGCACCACCGGCAGCCGCAGCACCGCGGCCATCAGCCACGGCGCCATCGGGAACGGCGCCGGGGCGCCGAGGAACGGCACCTGCAGCACCGGCTGGCCGGGCACGCTGCGGTCGACCAGCAGCGCCACCAGCGCGCCTTCGGCCGCCGCCTGCTGGATCTGCAGCATCAGCGCAGGGCCGTCCTGGCCGGCGTCGATCACGCCGGCGGCGATCTCCGGCGCGAGGGCGTCGAGTATCTGTGTCAGGACGCGGCTGTGAGCCTTGTCCAGCACCACCCGCAGCTTCAGCCCGGGGCGGCGGCGCGAGAGCACCCGCATCGCCTCGAAGCTGCCCAGGTGCGAACCGAACAGCAGCACGCCGCGGCCTTCGGCCAGGCGCGCTTCGAGCACGTCGAGGCCGCGGGCCTCGATCCGGAACCGCGACTCCTTGCCCTGAAGCAGGAACACCCGGTCGAGGATGGTCGCGGCGAAGGTGTGTACGTGGCGCGCGCCGTCGAACAGGCCCGCCGGCCGGCCGAGCGCGCGGCCCAGGAAGGCGATCGAGGCGCGCCGCTCCGGCCCGCGCCGGAACAGGAAGTAGGCGGTGATCGGATACAGCAGCAGGCGCGCCAGCGGGCGTCCGCCATGGCTGGCGATCGCGCGCACCAGGCGCAGCGCGAAGCGCCCGCCGCCTTCCGGCCGCCGCCGCCAGTCCGCGCTCACGACGCGGCCTCGGCGACGTCGCCGCTGGCGAGCAGGGCGTCGCCGCGCAGCACCCGGAAGCGCCAGCGCGCACCAGGTGAGGCGGCCAGCGGCTCGAGTTCGACCCGCGCCTCCTCGCCCGGCAGCAGCGGCTGCAGGAACTTCACCTGTGGCAGCAACAGCGCGCCCAGCGGACCGGCCTCGCGCTCGACCGCCTCCAGCACCCGGTCCAGCAGCACCACGCCCGGCACCACCGGCTGGCCGGGGAAGTGGCCGGGCAGGGCCGGATGGTCGTGGCCGATCACGAACCGCACGTCGCGTGCTTCCGTCGCCATGCCTCCAGCATGCCAACAATCCGCGTCCGTGCGCGGTCGGCGAGCACCTGGCGCGGCACCGGGGCGCCGTCCTCGCGCACCGCCAGCGGCTCGCCGAACCCGACCCGGATCCGGCCCGGACGCACCCGGAAGAAGCCCTGTACCGGCAGCACCCGGCCCGCGCCCTGCACGGCCACCGGGACGACCGGCACGCCGGCGTCGATCGCCGCCTGCAGCGATCCGCCCTTGAACGGCGCCACCGTCCCGTCGCGGCTGCGGGTACCCTCCGGGAACAGGCACAGCACCTGGCCACGCGCCAGCATCGCCGCCGCCTCGCGCCGCATCAGCGCACCGGCGCGGGCGCTGTCGCGGACGATGAACAGCATCCCGGTGGCGCGCGCGTACCAGCCCACGAACGGCACCCGCTTCATCTCGTCCTTGAGCAGGAAGCGCAGCGGCACCGGGACCGCGCGGAACAGCGCGCAGACGTCGATCACCGACGCGTGGTTGGCCACCAGCAGGCAGGGCCGCGACCAGTCCACGCGCGCGGCGCCTTCCACCTCCAGGCGCGCCCCGGCGCCGCGCAGCAGGCCGGGCGCCCAGCAGCGCGCGGCCATGCGCAGCGGCAGCCGCGCCTCGCGGCCGGACAGCGGCCGCAGCAGCAGCGCCAGGCAGATCCAGGCGGCGGTCCAGGCCAGGGTGAAGGCGAACTGGAGCAGGTTGCACAGCCGCCAGGCCGCCGCCGCGAACGGCCCTTCCGCGCCCGCGTCCGCGGACGCGGGCGCGCCGGCCGGCTGCGGTGCCGGCCCGCCACGCCAGGCCGCCCGGGGGCGCGGGCCGGCGTTCACCTCAGCACGTCCCGCCAGAACGCCGGCCCCAGCCCGCCGAGCCGGCGCACGAAATCGACGAAGCCGTGCTGGCGATCGGGGAAGCGGCGGCGCCGCCAGAGGAATTCGAGCACGAAGAACCCGCCCACCACGCCATAGCCCAGCAGGTTGGCGCACCACGACCACTGGGCATGGGTGATCGACCAGGGCGGCGCGATGCCGGCTTGCGCCAGCAGTCCACCCGGGCTGGCCAGCAGCGCCAGGACCAGGTTGGCCAGTCCCAGGCCCGCCAGCAGCGCGGCCCACGCGGCCGTCAGGCGGCGGGCATAGCTGGCCACGTCGGCCGGGAGCCGGTCGACCGGCTCGCCGTCCAGGACCGAGACGATGCGGGTGATCAGCGGCACCCGCCCGGCGCGCAGGGTGCGCGCGAACATCCAGGCCACCAGCGCCACGAACACCACCGGCACCAGCAGCAGCGGCAGCGCGTCCAGCCCGCGTGCGTGCAGCCACCATGCGCCGGCGGCCGCCGCGCCGGCCAGCGCGAATGCCCACGGCCGCAGCCGCAGCAGCGGCGCGACGAACAGCAGCGCCACCAGCACCAGCAGGGCGGCGAACGCCAGGCGCGGTTCGTCGCGCGCACTGGCCAGGTGCGCCAGCAGCGCATAGGCCAGTGCAAGCGCGATCTGCAGGACCGGGATCAAGTGGTGCGGTGCTGCTGGACGTGTTCCGACAGCGCCCGCAGCGAGGCGAAGATGCGCCGGTTCTCGTCGCTGTCCGAGCGCAGCTGGAAGCCGTAGCGCTTGCTGATCGCCAGCGCCAGCTCCAGGGCGTCGATCGAATCCAGGCCCAGCCCGGCGTTGAACAGCGGCGCCTCCGGGTCGATCCCGGCCGCATCCACGCCGTCCAGGTTCAGGCTTTCGACCAGCAGTTCGGCGAGTTCGCGTTCGGCGGCGGTCTGTTCGGACATGGGCATCGGGCGGTTCGGAAAGGGCCCGCAACGATCCTGCATCGCGTCGCGCGGCGCAAGGGCGCGGCGGCGCCGTTCAGCTGCGCGGCGGAGGCCACGCGGCCGTGGCCGGGGCGTCCGCTATGATGCCGGTCCGCGCCGCAGCCCGTGCCCCACATCGACCGGATGGCCAGCCAGACCCCGCCCGCCAGCTCCAGCGACGGCCCCGCAGACTGCGAGGTTCCCGCGGCCCCCGGCGGGCCGGCGGGACGCCGGGCCGCGATCCCGTCCGCGCCCGGCGCGGTGCCGGGGGCGCGCGCCCCGACCCTGGCCGGAGCGGCGTCGGGCCACGCGCTGGCGGGCCGTCGGCCGTGCCCGCGCCTGCCCGGGCAGGCGCCGCGCGGCGGGCGCGATCGCCGCCGGATACCGGCCGCGTCCCGCGACGACGCCCTGCGGGAGGCGCGCCGGTGAGCCGCCCCTCGCCGCTGCCCCCGGGGCCGCCGCCGCGGCTGCAGGTCGAGTACGCCTACGACACCGGCGTGGACGCGCTGCTGGCGCGCGACGACGTGCTGGCGGTGCTGGGTTTCGGCGACGGTGCGCCGCGGGTGGGCGACCCGCGCTACCTGCGGGTGCCCCTGGAACCCTACGGCGCGGCGCCGCTGGAGGTCTGGCACGCCTCGGCACCGGTGCACGCGGGCCGCGACGGGGCGATCGCGTGGGCCTGCGACGGGCAACTGCTGTTCGGCGCGATCGAGATCGAGGAACCGGAAGGCCACGCCGGCGAGGGCGACAACAGCGGCATCCTGCTCGCCGCCGAGCACGCCTATCGTTCGCTGACGCGCTTCGTCGCCGGCAGCGACTACCCGTACATGCTGCGGGCCTGGAACTACCTTGACGCGATCACCCAGGGCGAGGGCGACGCCGAACGCTACCGGCGTTTCTGCGTCGGCCGCGCGCGCGGCCTGGGCGACTTCGACGCGAGCACGCTGCCGGCGGCGACCGCGATCGGCCGCTGCGACCAGGACCGCACCATCCAGGTGTACTGGCTGTCCGCGCGCTCGCCGGGCACGCCGGTGGAGAACCCGCGCCAGGTCAGCGCCTACCGCTACCCGCGCCAGTACGGGCCGCAGCCGCCGACGTTCGCGCGGGCGATGCTGCCGCCCCCGGGGGCGGACATGCCGCTGCTGCTCTCGGGCACCGCCGCGGTGGTGGGCCATGCCTCGCGGCATGCCGGCGAACTGCTGGCGCAGCTGGAGGAGACCCTGGCCAATTTCGACGCGCTGCTCGGCGCGGCCCGCGCCCGCGCGCCGGAACTGCCGGCCCGGTTCGGCCCCGGCACGCGGCTGAAGGTGTACGTGCGCGACCGCGACGACCTGCCGCTGGTGGCGCAGGCGCTCGACCGGCACTTCGGCGACCGGGTGCCGCGGATGCTGCTGCACGCGGTGATCTGCCGGCGCGAGCTGGCGCTGGAGATCGACGGAGTGCACGGGGCGGGCTGAACGGGTCCAGCCACGCGCGTCCGGGGGGCGCCCGGACGGCCTCGTTTCCCCCAACCGGAGACCCGTCTCCTCCGGCGCGAGGCCGCGGCGACGCGGGCGGTTCACGTCCATCCGGGTCACAATCCCCGCGCAGCACCCGTCCTGCACACCGGGCATCACGCCCGACAACCGGAGGAAACGCATGGGACTGATCAGCCTGATCTGGGGCATCGTCGCGCTGGCCTGGATGATCCTGGCCCTGCTGCCGATCGTGGGCATCACCAACTGGCTGCTGATCCCGTTCGCGGCGGTCGGCGCCATCCTGGCCGCGATCGGGATCCTGTTCACCCGCAGCGGGCGCCGTGGCCGGGCCAAGGCCGGGCTGGTGCTCAATGCCCTGGTGATCATCGTGGCGATCTGGCGCCTGGGCCTGGGTGGTGGGCTGATCTGACCACCCCCGCGCCGGGCCCGCGCAAGGGGCCGGGCGTAGAATGGCGCCATGGCCTACCCCGACACCCGCATGCGGCGGATGCGCCGCGACGACTTCTCGCGCCGGCTGATGCGCGAGACTACCCTCACCGCCGACGACCTGATCTATCCGGTGTTCGTGCACGAGCCGGCCGGCCGGGCGCCGGTGCCGTCGATGCCGGGCGTGGAGCGGCTGTCGATCGACGAACTGCTGCGGGTGGCCGAGACCGCGAGCGAACTGCGGATCCCCGCGCTGGCGCTGTTCCCGGTGACCGCGCCCGAGGCCAAGAGCGCCGACGCGGCCGCGTCCTGGGACCCGGACGGCCTGTGCCAGCGCGCGGTGCGCGCGCTCAAGGCGCGCTTTCCGCAACTGGGCGTGATCACCGACGTCGCGCTCGACCCCTACACCTCGCACGGCCAGGACGGCCTGGTCGACGGCGACGGCTACGTGATGAACGACGCCACCGTCGAGGCGCTGGTGCGCCAGGCACTGTCGCACGCCGAGGCCGGCGCCGACGTGGTCGCGCCCAGCGACATGATGGACGGGCGCATCGGCGCGATCCGCATGGCGCTGGAGGAAGCCGGCCACGTGCACACGCGCATCCTCGCCTACGCCGCCAAGTACGCGAGCGCGTTCTACGGTCCGTTCCGCGACGCGGTCGGCTCGGCCGCCGCGCTGGGCAAGGCCGACAAGAAGACCTACCAGATGGACCCGGCCAACAGCGACGAGGCGCTGCGCGAAGTCGCGCTCGACCTCGACGAAGGCGCGGACATGGTGATGGTCAAGCCGGGCCTGCCCTACCTGGACATCGTGCGCCGGGTGAAGGAGACCTTCGGCGTGCCGACCTTCGCCTACCAGGTCAGCGGCGAGTACGCGATGCTCAAGGCGGCCGCGGCCAACGGCTGGCTCGACGAGCGCGCCTGCGCGCTGGAGGCGCTGCTCTCGATCCGCCGCGCCGGCGCCGACGGCGTACTGACCTACTTCGCCCTGGACGCGGCCCGCTGGCTGCGAGAAGGATGATCCGCCGCGCCGACCCCGCCGACATCCCTGCACTCGCCGCGCTGGTCGTGGCAAGCGGCGACGACGGCGGCGATCCCGCCGGACTGCCGGCACGCCTGGCGCGGCTGCTCGACCAGGCCACCCATGCGCTGTTCCTGGCCGAGGGCGACAACGGCCCCTGCGGCTTCGCCGCCGCCGAGCACTGCCTGGCGCCGGGCGGCGAATGCGTGGTCCTGACCTGCCTGGCCGTCGACGCCGCCGCCCGGCGGCGCGGCCTCGGCAGCCAGCTGCTGGCCGCCGCCGAGGCCTGGGCGCGGCGGCGCGGGGTGAAACGGGTGCAGGTGCCGGTGCCGCTGGCGCACGGGGACGCCCACGGGTTCTATCCGGCACTGGGCTACGAAGCCTTCGACACGCGCCGGGTCTACCGGCGCGACCTGCGCTGATCCGCGCCGCGGAGTAGACTCGTAGGCCGGTCCACCAGCGAGCGGTCGACATGAGCAGCCTGTACGCGGTTTTCGGCCATCCCGTCGGGCACTCCCTTTCGCCGCGCATCCACGCCACCTTCGGCCGCCAGACCGGCATCGCCCTGCGCTACGAGGCGATCGATGCCACGCCGGAAGAATTCCCGCGCGCGCTCGACGCATTCGCCACCGCCGGCGGCGCGGGCGCCAACGTCACCCTGCCGCACAAGCAGGCCGCGTACGCGCTGTGCGCCACCGTCACCGAGCGCGCGCGTCGCGCCGGCGCGGTCAATACCCTGGCCCGCAGCGCCGAAGGCTGGCACGGTGACAACACCGACGGCGCCGGACTGGTGCGCGACCTCACCGAGCGCCACCGCTTCGACCTGCGCCAGCGCCGCACCCTGCTGATCGGCGCCGGCGGCGCCGCGCGCGGGGTGGCGCCATCGCTGCTCGACGCGGGCGTGGGCGAGCTCTACATCGTCAACCGCACCCCCGAGCGCGCCGACGCGCTGGCCGACATCCTCGGCCAGCCGGCGCGGGTGCACGCACGTTACCTCTCCGACCTGCCCGCCCTGGGCAGCTTCGACCTGCTGCTCAACGCCACCTCGGCCGCGCGCGGCGGCAGCCTGCCGCCGCTGCCGATGTCGCTGCTGGCGCCGCGCTGCACCGCGGTCGACCTGAGCTACGGCGAGGCCGCGATCCCGTTCCTGGCCTGGGCGCGCGCGAACGGCGCGCAGCAGGTGGTGGACGGCCTGGGAATGCTGGTGGAGCAGGCGGCCGAGAGCTTCGCCCTGTGGCATGGCGTGCGCCCGCTGACCGACGAGGTCTACGAGGAACTGCACGCCCGGCACGCGGCGCTGGTGACCGCGGACTGAGCCGCGCTTCGGCACCCCGATGCCGGCATCGCCTGCGGCGGAGCCGCGCGCGGGGCGTACTCAGCGGCCGCCCGCGGCCAGGTATTCGTCCTTGAGCCGCACGTAGTGCTGGGCGCTGTAGTACAGGGCCTCGATCTGGGCATCGTCCAGCCGCCGCACCATGCGCGCGGGGTTGCCCAGCCACAGTTCGCCCTCGCCCACCACCTTGCCGGGCGGCACCAGCGCGCCGGCGCCGACGAAGCCGTGGCGCTTGACCACCGCCCCGTCCATCACCACCGCGCCCATGCCGATCAGGCAGGCGTCCTCGATCCGGCAGGCATGGATGATCGCGCGGTGGCCGATGGTGACGTCCTCGCCGATGATGGTGGCGAAGCCGCCTTCCTTCACGTGCGGGCCGTCGTGGCTGACGTGGATCACCACCGCGTCCTGGATGTTGGTGCGCGCGCCGACGCGGATGTAGTTCACGTCGCCGCGGATCACCGTGGTCGGCCAGACCGAGACGTCGTCGCCCAGGACCACGTCGCCGATCACCTCGGCCGAGGGGTCGATGTAGACCCGCGCGCCCAGCTGGGGCAGCTGGTCGCGGTAGGCACGCAGGCGGGGGGAGGGCATGGGCGTCATGCCGCGCATTGTAGGCCCTGCCCCCGGCGGGCCCGTCTACACTGGCCCGATGCAGCCGCCCGTCGACACCCCGCCGGCCGACCTGGCGCCCACCCTGGCGCGGCTGCGCGCCGCCTGGCGGGCGGCGCGGCCGGACCTCGGGCAGCGCCTGGACGACCTCGCCCGGCTGCGCGCCGCGCTCAAGGCGCGGCTGCCGGAGATGGCCGACGCGCTCGCCGCCGACTTCGGCCACCGCTCCCGCCACGAATCGCTCATCGCCGACGGCATGGCCGTGCTGGCCGCGATCGACCATCTGCGCCGGCACCTGCGCGGCTGGATGCGGCCGAGCCGGGTCGCCGCGGGCTGGCGGTTCTGGCCGGCCCGGGCGGAAGTGCGCAGCGAGCCGCTGGGCGTGGTCGGCGTGATCTCGCCCTGGAACTACCCGGTCAACCTCGCCCTGGTGCCGCTGGCGACCGCGATCGCGGCCGGCAACCACGCCTTCCTCAAGCCCTCCGAGCACACCCCGCGCAGCAGCGGGTTCCTGCGCTCGCTGCTCGATACGGTGTTCCCGGCCGACCGGGTGGCGGTGGCGACCGGCGGCGCCGAGGTGGCGGAGGCGTTCGCGGCCCTGCCCTTCGACCATCTGGTGTTCACCGGCTCGACCGCGATCGGGCGCAAGGTGATGGCCGCGGCCGCGGCCAACCTGGTGCCGCTCACGCTCGAGCTCGGCGGCAAGTCGCCGGCGATCGTGTGCGCGGACGCGCCACTGCCGCGGGTGGCCGCGCGCCTGGCCAGCGGCAAGTGGTTCAACGCCGGCCAGACCTGCATCGCGCCCGACTACGTGCTGCTGGTCGGCGGGCGCGCGCGCCGCGACGCGCTGGTGGAGGCGCTGCGCGCCGAGATCGGCGCCCGCTACGGCGGGGCCGGCGCGCCGGACGACTACAGCCGGATCATCCACGACGCCGCCTTCGCCCGCCTGCAGGCGCACCTGGACGATGCCCGCGCGCGCGGCCTGGAGGTGGTGCCGCTGGCGTCCTGGCACGACCCTGGGCAGCGGCTGTTCGCGCCGCACCTGGTGCTCGAGCCCGGCGACGAGGCCAGGGTGATGGGCGAGGAGATCTTCGGCCCGATCCTGCCGCTGCGCAGCGTCGCCTCGCTCGACGCGGCGATCGACGAAGTCAACCGCCGCGAGCGGCCACTGGCGCTGTACCCCTTCAGCGACGACCGCGCCAGCGTCGAGCGGATCCTGCGCAATACCCTGGCCGGCGGGGTCACGGTCAACGACACCCTGGTCCACTTCGGCATCGACGGCCTGCCCTTCGGCGGCGTCGGCGCCAGCGGCATGGGCGCCTACCACGGCCGCGCCGGCTTCGACGCGATGAGCAAGCAGCTGCCGGTGGCATGGCAGGCGCGTCGTGCCGGCAGCGACCTGCTGCGCCCGCCCTACGCCCGGATCGCCCGGCTCATCGACCTGCTCGTGCGCTGAAGGCCATGACCGTGTCGCCGCGCGCCCCCGACCCGGACGACGACGCGCTGGGCGACGCCCTGCCGCGGCCGCCGCCGCTGGAGGACATCGCCACCACCGGGGTCTGGATCGTGCAGTGGCGCGACGGGCGCGGCCCGCAGCCCGGGACCGCGCTGCACCGCTGGCTCGAGGACCGGCACCCGGGCTGGGCGCGGCTGGTCGATTGCCGGGGCCGCACCGACGTGGTCTCGGCGATCAAGGCCGCCAGCTGGTTCGCCCGCGACGCCCGCGCCAGCCCGATCCTGCACCTGGACGCGGACTGCGACCCGGACGGGCTCGCCGGCCCGGAACGCGACGGCGGCCGCGGCCGGGCCGGCTGGGACGCACTGGCCCCGCACCTGGCGCGGCTGAACCTGGCCACCCGCGGCAACCTGCTGCTGGTGTGCGCGGCAGGCGATGGCGTGGCCGCGCGGCTGGCCGCCGCCACCGGCGACCGCAGCCCGTGCGTGGCGGTGATCGCGCCGGCCAGCGCCCGCCCGCCGCCGCCCGCGCCGTGGCTGATCGCGACCCGGCGCCTGTACCGCAGCTGGCGCCAGGGCCAGCCGGGCCTGGCGGAGGCCTCGGCGCCGCTGGCGCCGGTGGCGATGCAGGCGCAGTCGATGCCCGAACAGCTCCACGCGCGCCTGCGGTCGGCGCTGCTCGCCGCCACCGGCCCCGGACGGCGCGCGGCCCCGGGCGGCCCGGCCGCGCTGATGGCCGCGCTCGGCGCCGATGCCGACCCCGACCTCCCGTGGGCCGCGGTGCCGCGGCGACTGCAGCGGTACTGGCGGGCGCTGTTCATGGCCGACCTCCACCCCGGCAACCTGCGCCGGTTCGACATCGACCTGAAGAGCGCGGCGTGGCGGATCCTGCAGGCGCGCGGCCTGGCCTGAGCGGCCGCGACTCAAGCCCCGGCCGCCGCCGCCGTTACCGATTGCGACCCACCCGCACCGGCCTGCACATGTCCTGTCCCTTGCCTCGCCCACGGATGGGGGTCCCGTCGCGCCAGCACCGGCCGCGTCCGCGCGCCCGGCACCCCGGGGGGCGCCGGTGAACGGGCCGGGCGGCCCGCCCCTGGGCGACGGCATGGACCGGATCTGGATCCGCAACCTGCTCGACAGCGCGGAGGAGGTCATCTATTTCAAGGACCTGCAGAGCCGCTTCCTGCGGGTCAGCCTGGGCATGGCGCAGCGCCACGGCCTGACCCAGGAACAGATGTACCTGCTGACCGACTTCGACCTGTTCGCCGAGGCCCACGCGGCCGCGGCGCTGGCCGACGAGCAGGAGATCATCCGCACCGGCAAGCCGATCATCGACCTGGAGGAGTGCGAGAGCTTCGTCGACCGGCCCACGCGCTGGGTCTCGACCAGCAAGTTCCCGCTGCGCGACCTCGACGGCCGGATCATCGGCACCTTCGGCATCTCGCGCGATATCACCCGCCGGGTGGTGGCCGAGCAGGCGATGGAACGGCTGGCCGAGCGCTCGGCCGCGGCCAGCGCCGAACTGGCACGGGTCGAGGCGCAGCTGCGTGCGGTGCTCAACGGCTCCTCCGACGCCATCGCCCAGTACTCGCCGGACCTGCGCTACCGCTACGTGAACCCGGCCGGCGAGCGCCTGCGCGGGCTGCGGCTCGACGCACTGATCGGGCGCACCGACCGCGAGCTCGTCCCCGACCTTCCCGGCCTGGACACCTGGGAAGCCGCGCTGCGCGAAGTGCTCGAGACCGGCACCCCGCGCGAGCACGAATTCTCCATGGCCCTGCCCGACGGCAAGGAGGGCTGGTTCCACACCACCTTGTCGCCGGAAACCGACGTCTCCGGTGCCGTGGTCGGGGTGCTGACCTCCACCCGCGACGTCACCCAGGCCAAGCTCGCCGAGCGCGCGCTCGCCCACCAGGCCATGCACGATCCGGTCACCGGGCTGGCCAACCGGTACCTGCTGATGGACCGCCTCGGCCAGGCGATGCTGCGCCTGGAGCGCAGCCCCGGCAAGGTCGCGCTGGTATTCATCGACGTCGACCACTTCAAGGCGATCAACGACTCCTACGGGCACGAGGTCGGCGACGAGGTGCTGATGGAACTCGCGCGCCGGCTGTCTGCGGTCGGCCGCCGCGAGGACACCGTCGCGCGCCTGGGCGGCGACGAGTTCGTGATGCTGTGCGAGAACGTGCAGGGCGATGCCGACGTGCGCGCCCTGGCCGGGCGCGTGGTCGCCGCGCTCGCCGACCCGTTCGCGGTCGGCAACGGACTGCAGCTGCCGTTGTCGGCCAGCGTGGGCGTTTCGGTGACCGGCGATCCGAACGCGCGCCCGGCGGACCTGCTGCGCGACGCCGATACCGCGATGTACCGGGTCAAGCAGCACGGGCGCAACGGCTTCCACGTCTTCGACGCGGCCGCCGACGGCGAGAACGACGACCACCTGCAGCTGGCGGCCGAACTCCAGCACGCGGTCGACCGCGGCCAGTTCATGCTCGCCTACCAGCCGCTGCTGTCGCTGTCGGACCAGCGCCTGCTCGGCTTCGAGGCGCTGCTGCGCTGGCGCCACCCGGTCCGCGGCGTGCTGCTGCCGGGCGAATTCCTGCCGACCGCCGAGCGCGCCGGGCTGATGGGGCAGATCGGGGCGTGGGTGCTCGACGCCGCGTGCGCACGCCTGGCCGCCTGGTCGGCCCATGCCGGCGACGGCGACCACGACCGCGAACCGCTGAGCATGGCGGTGAACGTCTCCGGCAGCCAGCTGCGCTCGGCCGCCCTGGTCGACCAGGTGCGCAGCGCGCTCCAGGCGCACGGCGTGGCGCCCTCCTCGCTGCGGCTGGAGATCAGCGAACGCGAACTGATCCACGACGACCCGCGGGTCGAATCCACCCTCGCCGCGCTGGGCGCGATGGGGGTGCAGCTGGCGGTGGACGACTTCGGCGCCTCGGTCACGTCGCTGGCGCGGCTGCCGCGGATCCCGGTGAGCGTGGTCAAGCTGGCGCGCTTCGCCGACCTCGGCCAGCGCGAGGTGGTGGCCGCGGTGATCGCCACCGCCCACGGCCTGGGCATGAGCGTGGTCGGCGGCGGCATCGAGGACGCCGAGCAGCTGGCCCAGCTCAGCGCGCTGGCCTGCGACGACGGCCAGGGCTTCCTGCTCGGCCGCCCGCTGGACGAGGCCGCGGCCGAGCGGCTGCTGCGCGGCAAGGCCGCGCCCGCCGCCGCGACGGCGCGTTCCCGCCCCGGGCCGCCACCGCGCGACGCACGGGGCTAACATGGTCCGGCCCAGGAACAGGACGCCGCGCGCCGGATGAAGATCGCCAGCTGGAACGTCAACTCGCTCAACGTGCGCCTGCCGCACCTGGAACGCTGGCTGCGCGACGCGCAGCCGGACGTGGTGGGCCTGCAGGAAACCAAGCTCGAGGACGAGCGCTTCCCGGACGCGGCGCTGGCCGCGCTCGGCTACCGCAGCGTGTTCCACGGGCAGAAGACCTACAACGGCGTGGCGATCCTGGCCCGCGACCGCGCGCTCGACGACGTGCAGATGGGCATCCCCGGCTTCGAGGACGACCAGAAACGGGTGATCGCCGCCACCGTGGACGGGGTGCGCATCGTCAACCTGTACGTGGTCAACGGCCAGGACGTGGGCACCGAGAAGTACGCCTACAAGCTGCGCTGGCTCGACGCGGTGCACGGCTGGCTGGCGCAGGAGCTGCAGCGCCACCCGCGCATGGTGGTGCTGGGCGACTTCAACATCGCGCCTGACGACCGCGACGTCCACGACCCGACCCTCTGGAACGACGACCACATCCTGACCTCGACCGCCGAACGCGCCGCGCTGCGGCGGCTGCTGGCGCTGGGCCTGCACGACGGCTTCCGCCTGCACCACG
The DNA here is from genome assembly GCF_007859305.1 of Luteimonas wenzhouensis. Taxonomy (GTDB): domain Bacteria; phylum Pseudomonadota; class Gammaproteobacteria; order Xanthomonadales; family Xanthomonadaceae; genus Luteimonas; species Luteimonas wenzhouensis. The sequence continues at coordinate 50,317 of NZ_VOHE01000010.1, read as the reverse complement.
AGGAGGCGGGCATCTTCAGCTGGTGGGACTACCGCCAGGCCGCGTTCCGCCGCAACCTGGGCCTGCGCATCGACCTGACCCTGGTGTCGGAGGCGCTGCGCGCCGAGGCCGCGGCGTCCGGGGTCGATCGCGAACCGCGCACCTGGGAACGTCCCAGCGACCACGCGCCGGCGTGGGTGACGCTGGCGCGCTGAGCCCGCGGCAGCTTCAGTCGACCGCGGGCGCGCGCGCCGCCTCCGCCGACAGCACGCGCTCGAAGCAGTGGCGACCGGCCGGGTGGCGCCAGCCTTCGTCCGCGCGCCCGCCGGGCCAGGCCTCGCCGCGGGTATCGGTGGCGAACTCCGCGCACAGCCGGTAGCGCCCGCCCTCGCCCGGCGCGTACACGTAGGGGGTCCGGCCCAGCGGGTCGACCAGGTTCAGGTGGCGGCCGGTCGCGTCGGCCAGCGGCTCGAGCGAGGCCGGCAGCCGGCCCTCGCGGCGCGCATGGTCGGCGATCGCGGCCTGCAGCTGGCGCAGGTCGTCGACCCGGCGCTCGTCGAGCCGCGCCTGGCGCTGCGCCGGCGGCGTGCCGATCACGGCGATGGCGCAGGCCACTGCCGCCACTGCCGCCACCGCCGCGGCCACCACCAGCCCCCGGCCCAGGCCGCGACCGTCGCCGCCGGTCTCGTCGCGGCGCAGGTCGGACAGGTAGTAGCCGAACACCGCCCCGGCGATCACGCCGACCACCGCCACCTTGAGCACGAAGCGCAGGCTGGCCTCGCCGCCCAGGACGTTGTAGACCAGCGCCACCAGGTCGCCGACCAGCACCGAGGCGGCGATGAACAGGGTGAGGTAGGTCAGCCAGCGCCGCACCGGCGACAGCCGCCGCACCGGCTCGCGCGCCACGTCGCCGCCGATGCGGCGGGCCAGCCAGGCGAACAGCGGGAACGCGACCACCAGGGCCGAGATCGACCAGCGCATCGACGGGCCCAGGCGGCGTAGCCGGTAGGCCGGATCGGCCGGGTCGGGCAGGACGTGGTCGACCAGGTCGAACAGCAGGCTGCCCAGGTGCCAGGCCGACAGGTACAGGGTGGCGAACAGCAGCAGATACTCGAACGCCTCGCGCGCCGACAGCTGCCGACGCGGGCGCGGCACCGGCACCGGGCCGGCGATGTCGGCGTATCCGGCCAGCGCGGCGCGCACCTGGGCCTGGCCCCAGCCGGCGCCGAGCAGGGTCGCTTCCACCTGCGGCCGCGGCATGCCGGCGGCGAGTGCGTCGCGCACGTAGCGCTCGAGTTCCTGCGGGACCGCCATGTCGCCTCCGGGCATGGAAAAGCCGATGGCCACCTTGCGGGTGGCCATCGGCCCGGGTCAAGCGCGCGGCGGTCAGTCGCGGTGTTCGCCGATAATGCGGCCTTCCTCCGGGTCCAGGCGCAGCTCGACCTTGCGGCCCGAGGAATCGCGGGCCTCTGCCTTCCACACGCCGTCGTCGAACTCGACGTCGTGCACGTCGCTGTAGCCGGCGGTGGCCAGGCGCGCCTCGATATCGGCCTTGCCCAGCTTCGACACCTGGTGGTCGGGGAAAACCTGGCCGGTGCGCGGATCGATCGACAGGTCCACGCGCTTGCCGTCGGCACTGCGCGCGTCGGCGGTCCAGACGCCGTCGTCGAACTCGACGTCGTGGACGTTGGTGTAGCCCTCGGCCTCGATCTTGGCGCGGACCTCGGCCTCGGTCAGGACCTTGCCGGGGTCCTGGGCGCCGGCGGCGCCCGCGGCGGCGACCAGGGCCACGGCCAGCCACGCCTTGCGGAATCGGATCGGACGTTGCATCAGCTGCACTCCTCGTAGGGGGAACGCGCATGCTGGCGGGCGGGCGCGCAAGCCGACGTGAATCCCCCGCGCAGGCGCGGAACCGTTCACGTGGCAGCCCGGAACGCGAAGGCGACGCGGCCGCCGCCGGCCTCGCGCCCACGCGAAAAAAAGCCCGGCCAAGGCCGGGCACCGTCTGGAGCAAGAGAGAGGAAACCGCGCGTCAGCGGACGCTGCCGCGGCGGAACAGGTTGACGATCGCGAGCAGGATGATCGCGCCCAGCAACGACACGATGAAGCTCATCACCGAAATGCCGTCGTTGATCGACCCGGCGCCCAGCAGCGGCCCGATCAGCCAACCGCCGATCAGTGCACCGACGATGCCGACCACGATGTTGAGGATGATGCCCTGCTGCGCGTCGCGCTTCATGATGATGCTGGCGAGCCAGCCCACGATGCCGCCGACGATGAGCCAGATGATGATGCCCATTGTGCTGCCTCCTGTCAGGTGAAGTCGGGCTCGACGCACGCATGCGCGGAGTGGACTTCATGCTGGCAGCGGTGTCGTGACGGTGGTGTCAGCACCCCGCGCGGTCTTCGCCGCAGTGCAACAGGCGCAGCAGTGCCGCGCGCGGCAGCTTGCCGGTGTCGTTGCGCGGCAGCGCCGCCACCCGCCGCAGCGGACGCGGCAGGAAGGCCGGGTCGATGCTGCGACGCAACGCCTCGCGCACCGCCTGTTCGTCGAGCGTGGCGCTGGCGTAGACCGCCGCCACCCGGCGCACCCCCGCACGCTCGTCGTCGAGCTGGAACACCGCGCCGTCGTCCACGCCCGGCACCTCCAGCAGGCGCCGGGTCAGGTCGGCCAGCGACGCGCGCTTGCCGGCGATCTCGAGCAGGTCGGCCTGGCGACCGCGCAGTTCGAAGCGGCCTTCGCCGCGCAGCTCGACCACGTCGGCGAGCAGCACCGGCGCGGGCAGCCCCGGCACCGTGACCAGGCTGCCGTCGGGCCGCGGCTCCAGCCGCACGCCGGGGAACAGCCGCCAGGCCTCGCCGAGGGCGGTCCGGCGGCTGGCGATGATGCAGGTTTCGGTGGAGCCGAAGGTCTCGCGCACCTCGCAGCCGCAGCGCGCCTCGGCCTCGGCCGCCAGCGCCTGCGGCAGCGGCGCGGTCGCGCTCACGATCCCCGCCATCGGCGGCAGCGCCACGCCCGAGCCGACCAGCGCGCGCAGGTGCACCGGGGTGGTCACCAGCAGCCGCGGCGCGGCGGCCTCGTGCAGGGCGCGGGCGATGTCCTCGGGAAAGAACGGGCGCCCGCGGTGCACCGCCACCGGCCCGAGCAGCGGCAGCACCACCGACATCTCGATCCCGTACATGTGCTGCGGCGGCACCGTCGCCACCACCTGCGGTTGCATGCCCGCCGGCCACAGGCTCTCGAGCGCGGCCAGGTTGCGCGCGGTGCTGGCGCGCAGCGCGCCCAGCGTCTTGGCGTGCGGCATCGGCGTACCGGTGCTGCCGGAGGTGAAGCCGATCGCGACCACCGCTTCGTCGGGCACCCGCAGTGGCGGACCGTCGAGCCAGGGCAGCCGCTGCGGCAGGTGCACGAAGTGGCTCCCGCTCGGCAGCAGTCCCGCGTCGCAGCCGCAGGCCTCGCCGTCGCCGATGCAGTAGCTGTCGGGATGGCGCGCGCGCACCTCGTCGATCGCGGCCCGGGTCCGGGTCGGCGGCAGCAGGTTCACCTGCCCGCGCACGGCCACCGCGCAGAACGCGACCAGGAACCGGTAACGGTCCTCGCACAGGTTCACCGCGAAGCCGGCGCGCGGCAGCCGCGCCGCCAGCGCGCGCACGTGCCCGGCGAACGCGGCGGCGCTGACCACATGCGCGCCGTCGAATGCAAAGGCCCGCGCGCCATCGCCCGTCGGCAGCGGCGATGGCGCGTGCATGGGTGCGGTGTGGTGCCCGATCGCCGCCGACATTCTTCTCCGCGCAGTTCACGCCGTCCGGCCGCTAGCTTACGCTGGCCGGCCCATGGAGACCGAGTCCGGCCCGCCGATGCCCCACCCGCCCGACAGCCTCGACCTGGGCGCGGTGCGCTGCGCCTGGGGCCCGTACCGGCGCGGCGAGCGGGCCGAACCGCAGGCCCGGCGCTGGCTGGCGGCGCAGCTGGCGGTGGACGAGGAGGCGCTCGGGCTCTGGCGCGATGCCCGCGGCCGCCCACACCTGGGCCCCGCCCACGCCGGCCTGGACGCGAACTGGAGCCACAGCGGCGAACGCCTGCTGGTGGCGCTGGCGCGCGGCGCCCGGGTGGGCGCGGACATCGAGTGGCTGCGCCCGCGGCCGCGGGCGATGACCCTGGCGCGCCGCTTCTTCACCCCGCGCGAGGCGGCGCTGCTGGCGGCGCTGCCGGCGGCCGAGGCCGAAGACTGGTTCGTGCGCCTGTGGTGCGCCAAGGAGGCGGTGCTCAAGGCCCACGGCCACGGCATCGCGTTCGGCCTGGAGAAGCTCGAGTTCACCCGCGAACCGGACGGCTGGCGGCTGCACGCCTGCGACCCGGCCCTGGGCGCGCCCGGTGACTGGCGCCTGCATGCGTTCACGCCGACGCCCGGCTACCTGGCCACCCTGGCCTGGCGGCCCTCGCCGGCGGCGGACGTCGCGCCCGGTCCTACAATGGCGCGATGACCGCATCCTCCCCCGACGCGCTGCGCGGGACCGTCGAATCCGGCCTGGCCGCGCTCGGGCTCGACGCCGCGCTGGCCGGCCCGCTGCTCGACTACCTGGCGCTGCTGCAGCGCTGGAATGCCGCCTACAACCTGACCGCGGTGCGCGATCCGCGGCAGATGGTGGTCCTGCACCTGCTCGATTCGCTGGCGATCGCGGCGCACACCGAGGGCCTGCAGCGTCTGGCCGACCTGGGCACGGGCGCCGGCCTGCCCGGCATCCCGCTGGCGATCGCGCGCCCCGACCTGCAGGTCACCCTGGTCGAGTCCAACGGCAAGAAGGCGCGCTTCCTGCGCGAAGCGGTGCGCCAGCTGGGCCTGGCCAACGCGCGGGTGGCCGAAACGCGCGCCGAGGCGCTGGATGAACCGGGTGCCCATGATGCGATCACCGCGCGCGCGCTGGCGCCGCTGGCCGAGATCCTGGCCGTGGGCGGGCACCTGGTCCGCCCGGGCGGCCGGCTGCTGGCGATGAAGGGCCAGCGCCCGGACACCGAACTGGCCGCGCTGCCGGCCGGCTGGCGCCTGGAGGGCGTGCACCGGCTGGACGTGCCCGGGCTGGCCGCCGAGCGCCACCTGGTGGTGGTCGAACGCCTGTCCTGAAGCCGCGCGGCGGCGCGCCGGCCGCGGCCGCGGGCGGCCGGCCGCGGCGTGGTCCACGGGCCGCGGACGACGCGGGGGCGCCGGGCGCGGCATAATCCCCCGTCCGGGCCGCCCTTCGCGGCCGATCCCCGCCGCAACCGAGGCACCCGGACCCCATGGCCCGCATCATCGCCATTGCCAACCAGAAGGGCGGAGTCGGCAAGACCACCACCGCGGTCAACCTCGCCGCGGCGCTGGCCGCCACCCCGAAGCGGGTGCTGCTGATCGACCTCGACGCCCAGGGCAACGCGACCATGGGCAGCGGCATCGACAAGCGCGACCTGCACGCCTCGACCTGCGACGTGCTGCTCGAGGAGCTGCACGCCGAGGACGTGATCGTGGAGACCGCCGAGGGCTACGACCTGCTGCCGGCGAACACCGACCTGACCGCGGCCGAGATCGAGCTGATGGACGAGGAGGGCCGCGAGCAGCGGCTCAAGCGCGCGCTCGAACCGCTGCGCCCGCGCTACGACTTCATCATCATCGACTGCCCGCCGGCGCTGTCGTTGCTGACCCTCAACGCACTGACCGCGGCCGATTCGGTGATCGTGCCGATGCAGTGCGAGTACTACGCGCTTGAGGGCCTGAGCGCGCTGCTCGAGACGATCGAGGCGCTCCGGGCACGGCTCAACCCGGCGCTGGAGATCGAGGGCGTGCTGCGGACCATGTTCGACGTGCGCAACAACCTGGCCAACGCGGTTTCGGCCGAGCTGGTGCAACACTTCGGCGACAAGGTGTTCCGTACCATCGTGCCGCGCAACGTGCGCCTGGCCGAAGCGCCCAGCCACGGCCAGAGCATCATCGGCTACGACCGCGGCTCGCGCGGCGGCATCGCCTACCTCGGCCTGGCCGGCGAGGTGCTGCGCCACCAGCGCGAGCGCGAACAGGCCGCGCGCCAGGCGCGGCCCGACACCCCACACGAAACGGAGACCCCGGCATGAGCACCGCCAAGCCAGCGTCCACCAAGCCCGCGCCCGCCCGCAAGCGCGGCCTCGGCCGTGGCCTGGAGGCCCTGCTCGGCCCCAAGGGCGCGGCCCAGGCGCCGAAGCTCGAACCCGAGCCCGGCGAGGCGCTGCGCAACCTGCCGGTCGACGCGCTGCGCCCGGGCAAGTACCAGCCGCGCAAGCACTGGGACGGCGAACGCCTGGACGAGCTGGCCGAATCGATCCGTGCCCAGGGCGTGATCCAGCCGATCGTGGTCCGCGCGCTGGCCGACCGCACCTACGAGATCATCGCCGGCGAGCGCCGCTGGCGCGCCTCCAAGCTGGCCGGCCTGGCCGAGATCCCGGCGGTGGTGCGCGAGGTCGACGACCGCACCGTGGTGGCAATGGCGCTGATCGAGAACATCCAGCGCGAGGACCTCAACCCGCTGGAGGAGGCGCAGGCGCTGCAGCGCCTGATCGACGAGTTCGACCTCACCCACGCCGCCGCCGCCGAGGCCGTCGGCCGCTCGCGCGCGGCGGTCTCCAACCTGCTGCGGCTGCTGGAGCTGCCGCCGGCGATCCGCGCCCTGGTCGAGGAACGCAAGCTGGAGATGGGCCATGCCCGCGCCCTGCTGACCCTCTCGCCCGATCTCGCCGCGAAGCTGGCGAAGGAAGCCGCGGAGCAGGGCTGGTCGGTGCGCGAGGTCGAGCACCGCGCAGCGCAGTTCGCGGCGGGCAAGGTGCCGGCCGGCGGTCGCCGCAAGCCGGCGCCCAGGGGCGCGGCCGCGCCCGACATCACCCGGCTCGAGAACGAGCTGTCCGAGATCCTGGGCGCGAAGGTCAGCATCCAGAACGGACGCGGCAACAAGGGCAAGCTGGTGATCCATTACGCCGGCCTCGACGCGCTCGACGGGGTGCTGGAACGCCTGCGCGGCAAGTGAGGGCGCGCGCGTCCGGACGGGCGCGACGCGCCGCACCGGCCGTTCCGGCTGCAGGCGCGGCTGCGGCCGCGAACCGGCCTCCGGACCCGGGATCCCGGGCAGTGGGGTCGCGGCTGAAGCCGCTCCTGCGGGGCGGGTTCCCCGCCGGCGCGCCGGCAGCCTGGCCCGCGCCCGCCGCCATCATCCGCCGGCCATGCGTCGTGGCCGATACTGTGCCCGCATGAGCACCTGGCGCCTGCCATCGGTCTTCGAGCCGTCGTCGATCGCGATCGTCGGCGGCAGCCCGCGCGAACGCTCGGCCGGGCGCGCGGTGATGCGCAACCTGCGCCAGGGCGGCTACGGCGGGAAGATCGGCTGGGTCAGCCCGCGCCACCGGCAGATCGACGGCATCGCCACGGTGCGGCGCCTGGCCGACCTGGGCTGGGTGCCGGACCTGGCCGTGATCACCGCGCCGGCCCACCTGGTGCCGGGCCTGGTGGCGGAAGCCGCGCAGCTGGGGGTGGGCGCGGCGCTGCTGCTCAGCGCCCACCTGGGACCGGGCCGCGACGCCTTCCACGACGCGATCCGCGACGCCGCGCGCCCGCACGGCATGCGCATCGTCGGCCCGCACTGCCTGGGCATCGTCTCGGCCCACGCCGGGATCAACGCCAGCATCGCCGCACGCGCGCCGCAGCCGGGCGACCTGGCGCTGGTGTCGGAGTCGAGCGCGATCGCGGCCGCGCTGGTGGAGTGGGGCGTGTCGCGCGCGATCGGCTTCTCCAAGGTGGTCTCGCTCGGCGACGCGCTCGACGTGGACTTCGCCGACCTGCTCGACTACCTGGCCACCGACCGCCATACCCGCGCGATCCTGATGTACGTCGAGCGGGTGGCCGACGCGCGCAAGTTCATGTCCGCCGCGCGCGCGGCCGCGCGCGCCAAGCCAGTGGTGCTGGTGCGCGCCGCGCGGCCGCAGCCGGCGGCGAGCATCACCGAGATCGGCCTGCGCGCGCTGGCGCCCGCCGACGCGGTGCACGCGGCCGCGTTCCAGCGCGCCGGCCTGCTCCAGGTCGAGGCCCTGGACGAACTGTTCGCTGCCGCGCAGACGCTTTCCACGGTGCGCACCTTCCCCGGCCGCCGGCTGGCGATCCTGGGCAACGGCGGCGGCGTGGGGCTGCTGGCCGCGCAGCAGCTGGCCAGGCTCGGCGGCACGCTCGCCACGCTGGCGCCGCAGACGGTGGCCGCGCTCGACGCGGTGCTGCCGGGCGGCTGGTCGCACGACAACCCGGTGGACCTGGTGGTCGACGCCGACGGCGAGCGTTACGGCGCCGCGGTCGAGGCGCTGCTGCAGGACCCGGACAGCGACGCGCTGCTGGTGGTGAACGTGCCGACCGCGTTCACCTCGCCACTGGACGCGGCCAGGGCGCTGTCGGGCGCGCTCCAACGCCGCGCGCCGCGCGCCGCGCGCAAGCCGGTATTCGCGGTCTGGCTGGCCGACGACGACCAGGCACTGGCCGAGCTGCACCGCGCCGGCGTGCCCGCGTACGCCACCGAGACCGAAGCCGTGAACGGCTTCATGCACCTGGTGCGCTACCGCGAGGCGCAGCAGGCGCTGATGGAAACCCCGCCCAGCCTGCCGGCCGACTTCGCGGTGGACGCCGACGGTGCGCGCGCGCTGGTGCGCGAGGCGCTGGCGCGCGGCGACGTGCAGCTCGACCCGCAGGCCACCGCGCGGATCCTGGCCTGCTACGGGATCGGGCTGGAGGCGCCGCGGGCCGCGGCCGACCCGGAGGCCGCGGTCGAGGCCGCGCGGCCGCTGCTCGCCGCCGGGCGCACGGTCGCGGTCAAGATCGACTCGCCTGACATCGCCCACAAGACCGTGGTCGACGGCGTGCGCCTGAACCGCGGCAGCGAGCAGGCGGTGCGCGACGCCGCCGCCGACGTGCTGCGGCTGGCGCGCGAGCGCCGCCCCGACGCGCGCATCCGCGGAGTGACCGTGCAGGCGATGGTCGAGCGGCCGCACGCGCGCGAGCTGATCGCGGCGATCGCCGATGACCCGGTGTTCGGCCCGGTGATCGTGTTCGGCCGCGGCGGCGTCGCGGTGCGGGTGGTCGACGACCTGGCCGTGGCCCTGCCACCGCTGGACCTGCGCCTGGCCCACGAGCTGATCGGCCGCACCCGGGTCTCGCGCCGGCTCAAGGCCCACCGCGGCGAGCGCGCGGCCGACGAGCGCGCGATCGCGCTGACCCTGGTGAAGCTGGCCCAGCTGGCGGCCGACGTGCCCGAGATCCGGCAGCTGAGCCTGAACCCGATGCTGTCCGACGCCGACGGGGTGGTGGTGGTCGACGCCCGGATCCTGGTCGGCCCGGTCCAGGCCCTGCACCGCGGCCGCGGCCACCCGCGCTTCGCGATCTTCCCCTACCCGAGCGAGCTCGAGCGCCACATCACCCTGGCCGACGGCACCCGCGCCTTCGTGCGCCCGGTGCGGCCCGAGGACGAGGCCCTGTTCCGCGAGTTCTTCAGCCACGTCACCGACGAGGACCTGCGCCTGCGTTTCTTCCAGTCGGTGCGCCACTTCAGCCACGAGTTCATCGCCCGGCTGACCCAGATGGACTACGCGCGCTCGATCGCGCTGGCGGCGATCGACGCCGACGGCGCCATGCTCGGCGCGGTGCGCCTGCACGCCGACGCCAACTACGAAGCCGGCGAGTACGGGATCCTGGTCCGCTCCGACCTCAAGGGCCGCGGCCTGGGCTGGCAGCTGATGACGATCATGATCGAGGTCGCCGGCTGGATGGGTCTGCGCGAGGTCGAGGGCCAGGTGCTGCGCGAGAACCGGGGGATGCTGGCGATGTGCGAGCAGCTGGGCTTCCGGATCACCCCGGACCCGGACGAGCCGGGGCTGATGGTGGTGCGGCTGCCGGTCGCCGCCCCGGGCACGCCGCCAGGCGGCGGCGCGGCCTGAGCGCGGGCCGGGCGCGGCCGGACTTGTCCACAGGCCGGCCGGCGGGCATAATTGCCGGCTCGCTGTGCCCCGACCGCTGGGTCGCGGGCGCCGGAGCGGCCGGGAACGCGATCCCCCCGCCCCCATGCAGCGACCCTGTCCCGCATTGCGTGGCAGGCGTGGCCCCGCCGGGTCCGCGCCCGCCGGGGCCGCCGCCTCCCTGGCCAAGGGAGGCCCCACGACACACATCCGAGGTGTGCAATGTCACGAGTCTGCCAGGTCACCGGCAAGCGTACGACGACGGGCAACAACGTCTCGCACGCGATGAACAAAACCCGCCGCCGCTTCATGCCGAACCTGCACGAACGCCGGTTCTGGGTCGCCAGCGAGAACCGCTGGGTGAAGCTGCGCGTTTCCACCGCCGCACTGCGCACCATCGACAAGAACGGCATCGACGCCGTCCTCGCCGAGCTGCGCAAGCGTGGCGAGAAGGTCTGAGGAGTAGGACGCCATGGCATCCAAGCGCGACAAGATCCGCCTGATTTCGTCGGCCGGCACCGGCCACTTCTACACCACGGACAAGAACAAGAAGAACACCCCCGGGAAGATGGAGATCAAGAAGTACGATCCCGTCGTCCGCAAGCACGTGATCTACAAGGAAGGCAAGATCAAGTGACCTGACGGCCACGCGACAGCGTGGCCACCGGGGATCTCCGGCGCGAGCCGGGGCCGCAAAAACCCGCCGCGAGGCGGGTTTTTGCGTTGTGGGGGCCGCGCCGGGCGCGGCGGACGGCTCCCGCGGCGACGGCGGGCCCCCACCCCAACCCTCCCCCGCATGCGGGGGAGGGGGCATTCGGCGGCTGCGCGGTGGTGTGGGAGCACCGCCGGGACGCGGGAAGGGCGCGGAGCCCTGCGACCCGCGCAAGAGCCGCGCCCCCCCGCACACGGGGCAGGCGGGACATTCCGCGGCTGTGCGGTGGTGTGGGAGCACGGCCGGGACGCGGGAAGCGCGCGGAGCCCTGCGACCCGCGCAAGAGCCGCGCCCCCTCCCCCGCACACGGGGCAGGCGGGACATTCCGCGGCTGTGCGGTGGTGTGGGAGCACGGCCGGAACGCGGGAAGGGCGCGCGGAGACCTGCAATCCGCGCAATAGCCGTGCCTCCTCCCCCGCATGCGGGGGAGGGTCGGGGTGGGGGTGGCCCGCGCCGCCGCCGCGACCGGCCGCGCTACACTCCGGGGCGCACCGATCGGGGGAGGGTTGGATGCTGCCGGGCTGGGTCCTGCTGCTGGTGTCGGTCGGCTACGCCGCGCTGCTGTTCGCGGTGGCGTGGATCGGCGACCGCTACCCGCTGTATCCGCAGCGGCCGTGGTTGCGGCCGCTGGTCTACAGCCTGGCGCTGGCGGTGTACTGCTCGTCGTGGACCTTCTACGGCGCGGTGGGCACCGCGGTGCGCTCGGGCATCGGCTACCTGCCGATCTACCTGGGGCCGCTGCTGCTGCTGCTGTTCGGCTGGCGGATCCTGGAACGCATGGCGCGGGTGGCCCAGGACCAGAACACGGTCTCGATCGCCGACTTCATCGCCTCGCGCTTCGGCCGCTCGCAGCCGCTGGCGGCGCTGGTGGCCACGATCGCGCTGATCGCGGCGGTGCCCTACCTGGCGCTGCAGTACAAGGCGGTGGCGATCAGCCTGGGCGTGCTGGGCGGGCAGGACCCGGACGGGCCGGCGCTGGGCGATCCGGCGCTGTACGTGGCGGCGCTGATGGCGCTGTTCTCGATCCTGTTCGGCACCCGCCAGGTCGACGCCACCGAGCACCGTCCCGGCATGATGCTGGCGGTCGCGCTCGAATCGGTGGTCAAGCTGGTGGCGCTGGTGGCGGTGGGGCTGTTCGCCAGCAGCTGGCTCGGCGCGCGCGAGCTCGATTACGTGGCCGCCACCCGCGCCCTGGTCGACGTGGCCCCGCCGGTGGGCTTCGTCGCCCAGTGCCTGCTCGCGTTCACCGCGATCTTCTGCCTGCCGCGCCAGTTCCACGTCGCCATCGTCGAATGCGGCAACGTCGCCGACATCCGCCGCGCGCGCTGGATGTTCAGCGCCTACCTGGTGGTCATCACCCTGATGGTGGTGCCGATCGCCAGCGCCGGCATGGTGCTGTTCGGCACCGCCGGCGAGGTGGCGCCGGACAGCTTCGTGCTGGCGCTTCCGCTGGCCGAGCAGCGCGACAGCCTGGCGCTGCTGGCCTACGTGGGCGGGTTCTCCGCCGCCACCGGCATGGTGATCGTGGCCAGCGTGGCGCTGGCGACCATGGTCAGCAACGACCTGGTGATGCCGCTGCTGCTGCGCCGCGGCTGGGCCGAACGCCACGGCGGCGACGTGGCCCGCACCGTGCTGTGGATCCGGCGCATCGCCATCGTCTGCATCGCCGGCATGGCCTGGGGCTATTACCGCGCCAGCGGCAGCGACGCCTCGCTGGCCTCGTTCGGGCTGATGTCCTTCGCCGCGGTGGCGCAGTTCGCGCCGGCGCTGATCGGCGGCCTGTACTGGCACGGGGCGAGCCGGCGTGGGGCCGAGGTGGGGCTGTCGCTGGGCTTCGCGGTCTGGCTGTACACCCTGCTGCTGCCCACCCTCACCGACGCCGGCTGGTTCGATCCGGCCTGGGTGCGCGACGGTCCGTTCGGGATCCACTGGCTGCGCCCGCGCCAGCTGTTCGGCCTCGGCGGCTGGGATCCGCTGACCCACGGCACGTTCTGGTCGCTGCTGGCCAACATCGGCGCGCTGCTGGTGGTGTCGGCGCGCTGGCGCCCGAGCCTGGACGAGCGCCTGCGCGCCGCTCCGTTCCTCGACCCCTACGCCGCGCGCGCGGCGCTGGTGGCCGGCGAGTGGAAGGGCAACGTCGCCATCGGCGACCTGCTGGTGCTGGCCAGACGGATCGTCGGCGAGCGCACCGCGCAGCGCGCGTTCCGGCAGCGCGCGCGCGAGCTGTCGCAGGAGCTGCAGCCGCAGGCCCACGCCGACCGCAACTGGGTCCAGTTCACCGAACGCCTGCTGGCCGCCGCGGTGGGCGCGGCCTCGGCCCGGCTGGTGGTCACCAGCCTGCTCAAGGGCTCGGGCATGGAGGTCGGCGAGGTGGTGGCGGTGCTCGACGAGGCCGGCCAGGAGCTGCGCTTCAACCGCGAGATCCTGTCCAACACGCTCGAGAACATCGACCAGGGCGTGAGCGTGGTCGACGGCGACATGTGCCTGGTGGCCTGGAATCGCCGCTACCAGCAGCTGTTCGACTATCCCGACGGCATGCTCTACATCGGCCGCCCGGTGGCCGACCTGATCCGCTACAACGCCCAGCGCGGTGAGCTCGGGCCGCTCACCCCGGAGCAGATCGAGGAGGAAGTGGACAAGCGCATCGGCTACATGCGCGCCGGTTCGCCGCACGTGAGCGAGCGGGTGCGCGCCGACGGCCAGGTGCTGCAGCTGCGCGGGCAGCCGCTGCCCGGCGGCGGCTACGCCACCAGCTACAGCGACGTCACCGACTTCAAGCGGGTCGAGCGCGAGCTGCGCGAGATCAACGAGCACCTGGAGCAGCGCGTGGCCGAGCGCACGCGCGAGGCCGAGATCGCGCAGGAATCGCGCTCGCGCTTCCTCACCGCGGTCAGCCACGACGTGCTGCAGCCGCTCAACGCCGCGCGCCTGTTCACCTCGGCCCTGCGCGAGAGCAGCGAGCCGCAGGAGCAGGCGCACCTGGCCGAGCGCGTGGACACCGCGCTGCGCGCGGCCGAGGAGCTGCTCGACGGGCTGCTGGACGTCTCGCGCCTGGACGCGGGCAAGCTGCAGCCGGAGATCACCGACTTCGATGCCGGCGTGCTGCTGCGCGAGCTGGCCGCGCAGTACGCGCCGATGGCCGCCGCGCGCAGCATCAACATGCGCGTGCACGCGCCGGCGCTGACCGTGCGCAGCGACCGCCGGCTGCTGCGCCGGGTGCTGCAGAACTTCATCGCCAACGCGCTGCGCTACACCCCGCGCGGGCGGGTGGTGCTGGGCGCGCGCCTGCGCGGCGGGCAGGTGGCGCTGGAAGTCTGGGATTCGGGGCCCGGCATCCCCGAGCACCACATGCGCCAGATCTACGACGAGTTCCACCGCTACGAGCAGCCCTTCGACTGGGACGGGCGCGGCCTGGGCCTGGGGCTTTCGATCTGCCAGCGCATCTCGCGCCTGCTCGGGCACGCGCTCGACGCGCGTTCGACGGTCGGCCGCGGCAGCGTGTTCTCGATCGTGGTGCCGCGCGGTTCGCCGCTGGCGCCGGACGCGGGTGGGGCGCAGCCGCTGGACATCGACCAGGGCCTGCACGGCCTGACCGTGCTGTGCGTGGACAACGACCGCGACATCCTCTCCGGGATGCACGCCCTGCTCTCGCGCTGGGGCGTGCGCACGGTGACCGCCACCACCGTGGACGAGGCGCTCGAACGCCTGTCCGAACGCCCCGACGTGCTGCTGGTCGACTACCACCTGCACGACCGCCTCGACGGCCTGGACACCCTCGACGCGCTGCGTGGCGCCGCCGGCTGCGCGCTGCCCGGCGCCCTGCTCACCGCCGACGGCAGCGATGCGCTCAAGCGCGCCGCGCGCGAGCGCGGCTACCGGGTGCTCACCAAGCCGGTCAAGCCGGCCTCGCTGCGCGCGTTCCTGGCCGCGCAGCGGCGCCGCGTGGACGCCGAGGCCTGACCGGCCTCAGTCCTCGTCGCCGCCGGGAGGCACCACCTTGTCCGGATCCACCGCCAGGCGCCCGGCCATGAGCACCGCCTGGGTGCGGTTGGACGCGCCGAGCTTGCGCAGGATCGCGCTCATGTGGGCCTTGATCGTGGCCTCGGACACGCCCAGCTCGTAGCCGATCTGCTTGTTGAGCATGCCCGAGCCGAGCATCTGCAGCACCCGGAACTGCTGCGGGGTGAGCTCGCGCACGCGCGCGGCCACCTCGTGCTCGTCCGGGCCGACCCGCGGGGCGGCGTCGGCCGCCTCGGGGACCCAGCGGTCGCCGTCGAGCACGCTGCGCAGGGCGGTGCCCAGCAGTTCGGCGTTGGACGACTTGGGGATGAAGCCCATGGCGCCGTGGTCGAGCGCGCGCCGGATGACGGCCGGCTCCTCGCGCGCGGACACCATCACCACCGGCAGCTGCGGATGCAGCCCGCGCAGGTGGACCAGGGCGCTGAAGCCCTGGGCGCCGGGCATGTTGAGGTCGAGCAGCAGCAGGTCGGCGTCGGGGTGCGCGT
This sequence comes from Luteimonas wenzhouensis, assembly GCF_007859305.1. GTDB lineage: Bacteria > Pseudomonadota > Gammaproteobacteria > Xanthomonadales > Xanthomonadaceae > Luteimonas > Luteimonas wenzhouensis. The sequence goes on along the minus strand of NZ_VOHE01000010.1, from coordinate 35,136 downwards.
CGGCCATGGCGTACAGGCCGTCGGCGTTGTCCGCCTCGTACAGTTCGGCGTCGGGAATCACCCGGACCACCGCCCCGCGCAGGGCCTCGCGGAACAGTGGATGGTCGTCTGCGACGAGGATGGTGGTCATGGGGGAACGGGGGCAGTGGGGAGCCTGGGGTGGTCCTGGGACCGCGACCGGCGACCGATGGCGGAGGACGGCGCCGCCGGCCCCCGCCGCGCGGCGCGCCCGGCTACGCGTCCCTCCGGTTCTTCACCAGCGACTCGACCACGGACGGGTCGGCCAGGGTGCTGGTATCGCCGAGCTGGTCGGGCGCGTTCTCGGCGATCTTGCGCAGGATCCGGCGCATGATCTTGCCCGAGCGCGTCTTCGGCAGGCCCGGCGCCCACTGCAGGAAGTCGGGGGAGGCGATCGGCCCGATCTCCTTGCGCACGTGCGCCACCAGTTCCTTGAGCAGCTCGTCGCTCTCCACCTCGCCCGCCACCAGGGTCACGTAGGCGTAGATGCCCTGGCCCTTGATGTCGTGCGGGAAGCCGACGACCGCGGCCTCGGCCACCTTCGGGTGCGAGACCAGCGCGCTTTCCACCTCGGCGGTGCCGATGCGGTGGCCGGAGACGTTGATCACGTCGTCCACGCGGCCGGTGATCCAGTAATAGCCGTCCTCGTCGCGGCGGCAGCCGTCGCCGGTGAAGTACATGCCGGGATAGGTCTTGAAGTAGGTGTCGATGAAGCGCTGGTGGTCGCCGTGGACCGTACGCATCTGGCCCGGCCACGAGTCGAGGATCACCAGGTTGCCCTCGGCCGCGCCCTCGAGCAGCTTGCCCTCGGCGTCGACCAGCGCGGGCTGCACGCCGAAGAACGGCAGCGTCGCCGACCCCGGCTTGAGGTCGACCGCACCGGGCAGCGGCGAGATCAGGATGCCGCCGGTCTCGGTCTGCCACCAGGTATCTACCACCGGGCAGCGGCCGTCGCCCACCACTTCGTGGTACCAGCGCCAGGCCTCGGGGTTGATCGGCTCGCCGACGCTGCCCAGCAGGCGCAGCGAGGCGCGCGAGGTCTTCTTCACCGGCTCGGCGCCCTCGCGCATCAGCGCGCGGATCGCGGTCGGCGCGGTGTAGAAGATGGTCACCTTGTGCCGGTCGACCACGTTCCAGAAGCGCGAGTAGTCCGGGTAGTTGGGCACGCCCTCGAACACCAGCGAGGTGGCGCCGTTGGCCAGCGGGCCGTACACGATGTAGCTGTGGCCGGTCACCCAGCCCACGTCGGCGGTGCACCAGTAGATGTCGTCCTCGCGCAGGTCGAACACCGCCTCGTGGGTGTAGGCCGCGTACAGCAGGTAGCCGCCGGTGGTGTGCAGCACGCCCTTGGGCTTGCCGGTGGAGCCGGAGGTGTAGAGGATGAACAGCGGGTCCTCCGCGTTCATGCGCTCGGGCTCGCACTCCCCGGGCTGGCCGTCGGCCACGGCGTCGTACCAGCGGTCGCGCGGCATCTGCATGTCGACCGCGGCGCCGGTGTGGCGCACCACCAGCACCGTCTCCACGCTCTGGGTGCCGGGCATCTTCAATGCCGCGTCGACGTTGGCCTTGAGCGGCACCTTGCGCCCGCCGCGCAGGCCCTCGTCGGCGGTGATGATCAGCTTGCTGCCGCAGTCGGCCACGCGGTCGGCGATCGAGTTCGGGGCGAAGCCGCCGAACACCACCGAGTGGATCGCGCCGACGCGGGCGCAGGCGAGCATCGCCACCGCCGCCTCGACGATCATCGGCAGGTAGATCGTGACCCGGTCGCCCTTCTTCACCCCGAGGCTGCGCAGCGCGTTGGCCAGCTTGCACACGCGCGCGTGCAGCTCGCGGTAGCTGACGTGCTTGGGCTCGGCGGCCGGATCGTCCGGCTCCCAGATCAGCGCGGTCTTGTCGCCGCGGGTGGCCAGGTGGCGGTCGAGGCAGTTGACGCTGGCGTTGAGTTCGCCGTCGGCGAACCAGCGGATGCGGAAGTCCTCGCGGTCGAAGCTCACGTCGCGGATGCGCGTCGGCGGCCTGCTCCATTCCAGCCGCTGCGCGATGCGCCCCCAGAAGGCATCGGGGTCGCGGACGGACTCGGCATAGTCGCGCTCGTAGTCGGCCGCGGTGACGTTGGCCTGGGCCGCGAACGCCTCGGGCACGGGATACACATCGGACATGGCGGTTCCTCCTCACTGGAACTGGGCTGGCCCCAGTTTGCCGCATCGCAGCGTAACGCGATTTAGACCTTGGTCTATTCAACGCCCGGCGACGGCGACGCACAATGCGCGCATGGACCCCGTCCCCGGCCTGGACCTGAGCCTGCCGCCGTTCGACCTGCTCGACGACGCCGGCCGGCGGCGCCTGCAGTCCAGCGTCGACATCGGTTTCCATCCCGGCGGCACCACGCTGATGGAGGCCGGCAGGCCCTCGCCGCAGGTGTTCGTGATCCTCAAGGGCCTGGTCCACGCCTACCAGGTGGACGACCGCGGGCGCGAGGAGCGCTTCGCCGACTACGGACCCGGCGACATCCTCGGCGCCTGGGCGGTGATGGCCGGGCGCGCGCGCTTCAGCTATCGCGCCGACGGCGACTGCGTCAGCCACATGATCCCGGCCGCCACCTTCCGCCAGCTGCTCGAGGACAATCCGCGGGTGGCGGCGTATTTCAACGAGGGACTGGCCGCCAAGCGCCAGTTCGCCAACGGCGGCGAGCGCCGCGAGGCCGCCGAACTGATGGTGATCCGGGTCGGCGAGGCCGACCTGGCGCCGGCCGAGCACATCGATGCGGCCGCCACCATCGCCGAGGCCAGCGCGCGGCTGCGCGACCGGCGCGTGGACTGCCTGCTGGTCGACGACCCCGCGCACGCGCAGCCCGGCATCGTCACCCGCACCGACCTGCTGGGCGCGCTGGCGCTGCGCGCGCTGCCGCTCGACGCGCCGGTCGGCCCGCTGGCCAGCCGCCCGCTGGCGACCATCGGCACCGGCGAAGTGCTGTTCCAGGCGCTGATCGACATGACCGAGCGCCAGATCGAGCGCGTGGTGGTCACCGAGGGCGGGCGCGTCGCCGGCACCCTGGGCATGGCCGAGGTGCTGGCCCATTTCGCCAGCCACTCGCACCTGATCAGCCTGCGCCTGGCGCGCGCGCGCGACATCGACGCGATCGCCGAGGCCGCCTCCGGCATGACCCGGCTGGTGCGCAGCCTCAACGTCAACGGCACCCGCATTCCCTACATGATGGAGCTGGTGAGCGCGCTCAACAGCCGCATCATGGCCGGCATCTTCGAGCTGGTGGTGCCGCCGGAGCTGCACGAGCGCATCTGCCTGCTGGTGATGGGCAGCGAGGGCCGCCGAGAGCAGCTGCTCAAGACCGACCAGGACAACGCCCTGGTGCTGGCCGACGACCTCGACTGGCCGGGGCTGGGCGAGGCGATGGACCGCTTCAGCGCGGCGCTGGCGAAGGTCGGCTACCCGCCGTGCCCGGGCCGGGTGATGGTGGACAACCCGCACTGGCGCATGAGCGCGGCGCAGTGGCGCGAGCGCATCGGGCAGTGGCGGCGGGTGCACGGCGGACAGGGCGCGCTGGACCTGTCGATCGCGCTCGACGCGCGCCCGGTCGCCGGCAACGGCGCGCTGTTCGCGCCGGTCAAGCAGGCGCTGATGGCGCTGGGCGACGACGAGATCCTGCTCCACCACCTGGCCGCGGCCACGCTGGAATTCGACATGCCGCTGACCTTCTTCGGCCGCGTGCGCAGCGGCGGCGCCGGCACCGACATCAAGAAGGGCGGCCTGTTCCCGGTGGTGCACGGGCTGCGCTGCCTGGCGCTGCGCCACGGCATCGCCGCCACCAGCAGCCGCGAGCGCTGCGCCGCGCTGGTCGAGGCGGGCCAACTGTCCCCCGGCCTGGGGCGCGACCTGCCGCAGGCGCTCAACGTGTTCCAGCACATGCGGCTGGACGCGCAGTTCGCGGCGCTCGACCAGGGCCGCGCGCCGGACAACCACATCGATCCTTCCCGCCTGCGCCGGCTCGACCGCGAGCTGATGCGCGATGCGCTGCTGGTGGTCAAGGAGTTCCGCGCCCACGTGCGCCAGAGCTTCCACCTGCGCGACTAGCATGGGCCCGCTGCGACGCTGGTGGCTGCGACGCCGGGCCGGCAATGGCGAATGGGCCTGCCTGCTGGGGCCCGCGCGGCCGGGCGAGTGGGTCAGCCTGGATATGGAGACCACCGGGCTGGATCCGCGCCGGGACCAGATCCTGAGCCTGGCCGCGGTGCCGGTGCGCGACGGACGGGTGCTGGTCTCCGAACGCTTCGAGCGCCGCATCCGCGTCCATCGCGCCTTCGGCATCGAGTCCATCCGCCACCACCGCATCACGCCCCAGGAGGCGGCCAGCGGCGTGGCCGTCACCGAGGCGGTGCGCGAGTTCCTGCACTGGCTGCAGGGCCGCACCCTGCTCGGCTACCACCTGTCGTTCGACCTGGCGATGCTGGCGCCGCACGTGCGCGCGCTCACCGGCTTCGCCCTGCCCAACCCGCGCGTGGAGCTGGCCGCGGCCTACGCCGCCCGCGCCCGCCGCGCCCAGCCCAACGCGCCGCCCAACCTCGACTTCCAGCACATCGCCGACAGCCTCGGCGTGCCGGTGCTGGCCCGGCACAGCGCGCTGGGCGACGCGGTGACCGTGGGCCTGTGCTGGCTGGCGCTGCAGGGATCGTCCGGCCCGCTCCCGGGCGCGGACCGGGGCTAGCACGGCGCAGCCGCGCCGCGCCCGCGGCGGCGGCGTATTCGACCAATGGCGAATAGGCGGGCGCCGGCGGCGCGGTCAGGCTCCGGGGACCGCGCATGCGCGGATTCCTGTGGGAGGGAGCAATGACGACGAAACGACGCCACCCGCGGCGCCTGTTGGCCAGTGCCGTGCTGGTCGCGCTTGCGGCACCCGGACTGGCCTTCGCGCAGACGGCCAAAGAGGTCGAACTGGAGGCCCGCGTGGCCCAGCTCGAGGCACAGATCCAGGCCCTGCTGCAGGCGCAGCAACAGCAGCAGCAGAGCATCACCCAGGCGCAGACGCGGCTGGACGAGGTGCAGGTCGCGCAGACCGCCAAGCCGGTGCAGTCCAAGCCGATCCTGGCCAACCCCGACGCGGTGTTCACCTACGGCGGCTTCATCAAGCTCGACGCGATGGCCACCGACACCAGCGACGGCGTGATCGCCGAAGGTTCGGCCGGCCGCATGTTCTACGTGCCCAGCACGATCCCGGTGGCCGCCGACGGCGCCGAGCCCGACACCGATCCGTATACCGACGTGCACGCCGCGTTCTCGCGCTTCTGGTTCGCGGCCGACCACACGACCGAGAACGGCAACAAGTTCCGCGGCTTCATCGAGGCCGACCTGTTCGGCGGCGGCACCTCGAACCTGGGCAACGAGGTCTCCACCAACACCCACGGCATCACCATCCGCCACGCCTACGTGACCTGGAACAACTGGCTGGCCGGCCAGACCTGGTCGAACTTCCAGGACGTGGCGGCGCTGCCCGAGGCGGTCGACTTCGTCGGCGTCACCGAAGGCACCACCTTCGTGCGCCAGGCGCAGATCCGCTACACCAGCGGCCCGTTCTCGGTTTCGCTGGAGAACCCGCACACCACGGTCAGCAACGTCGTCAACGCCGCGCGCAACAACGCCGGCGGCAACGACCTGATGCCCGACCTCACCGCCCGCTACGTGGCCAAGGGCGACTGGGGCCACTTCTCGGCGGCCGGCCTGCTGCGCCAGCTCAAGTCGGGCGACGAGACCACCACCGGCGCGGCGTTCAGCCTCTCGGGCCGGTTCAACCTCGGCGCCAGCGACGACATCCGCTGGATGGCCAACTACGGCGAGGGCATCGGCCGCTACATGGGCTTCGGCCTGGGCGCCGACGCGGTGGCCGACGCCAACGGCCGGCTGCACGCCCAGACCGGCGCCGGCGGCTTCGTGGCGTGGCGGCACGCGTTCACCCCGGAGCTGCGCTCGAACCTGATGTACTCGGTGGCCGCGTTCGACAACGACCGCAACCTGGCCGGCTGGGGCCTGGACAGCTGGGCGGCGGTGGAGCGCGCGCACTCCTTCCACGCCAACCTGATCTATTCGCCGTTCCCCAAGCTGGACATCGGCGCGGAGATCGGCTGGGGCCAGCGTGAGCTCGAGGACAGCCGCAAGGGCGACCTCAGGCGCATCCAGACCACCGTCAAGTACACCTTCTGATCGACCGACCGCACGAGGGGGCAACGAAAGACATGTCCGAGAAATCACCACAGCACTACTGGAAGGCCAACCTGCGGATCATCTGGATCTGCATGTCGATCTGGGCCCTGGTGTCCTACGGGTTCGGCATCATCCTGCGGCCGCTGCTCGCCGGCATCCGCATCGGCGGCACCGACCTGGGCTTCTGGTTCGCGCAGCAGGGCTCGATCCTGACCTTCATCGTGCTGATCTTCTACTACACCTGGTACATGAACCGGCTCGATCGCGAGTACGACGTGGACGAGCAATAAGGGGCGACCATGGATCAGTTCACTCTCAATCTCATCTTCGTCGGCGGCTCGTTCCTGCTCTACATCGCGATCGCGATCTGGGCCAAGGCCAGCTCGACCTCCGAGTTCTACGCCGCCGGCCGCAGCGTCCATCCGGTCACCAACGGCATGGCGATCGCCGCCGACTGGATGTCGGCGGCCTCGTTCATCTCGATGGCCGGCCTGATCGCCTTCGTCGGCTACGGCAACTCGGCCTACCTGATGGGCTGGACCGGCGGCTACGTGCTGCTGGCGATGCTGCTGGCGCCGTACCTGCGCAAGTTCGGCCGCTTCACCGTGCCCGACTTCATCGGCGACCGCTACTACAGCCGGGTCGCACGCCTGGTGGCGGTGGCGTCGCTGCTGATGATCTCGATCACCTACGTGATCGGGCAGATGACCGGCGCCGGCGTGGCCTTCTCGCGCTTCCTGGAGGTGGACACCAACACCGGCCTGCTGATCGCCTCGGCGGTGGTGTTCGTGTACGCGGTGCTGGGCGGCATGAAGGGCATCACCTACACCCAGGTGGCGCAGTACATCGTGCTGATCATCGCCTACACCATCCCGGCGGTGTTCATCTCGCTGCAGCTCACCGGCAATCCGATCCCGCAGCTGGGCCTGTTCTCGACCCACACCGAGTCGGGCATGCCGCTGCTGGCGCGCCTGGACCAGATCCTGGTGGACCTGGGCTTCAACGACTACACCGGGCTGCACGATTCGACGCTGAACATGACCCTGTTCACGCTGTCGCTGATGGTCGGCACCGCGGGCCTGCCGCACGTGATCATCCGCTTCTTCACCGTGCCCAAGGTGTCCGACGCCCGCAAGTCGGCCGGCTGGGCGCTGGTGTTCATCGCCCTGCTCTACACCGTGGCCCCGGCCGTGGGCGCGATGGCGCGGCTGAACATCCTGACCACGATCTATCCGGAAGGCACCCGCGCCGAGTCGCTGACCTACGACGCGCGCCCGGACTGGATGCACAACTGGGAGCAGACCGGCCTGCTGAAGTTCGAGGACAAGAACGGCGACGGCATGATCCAGTCGTACAACGAGGCCAGCACCGAGTTCGCCGCGATCGCGGCCGAGCGCGGCTGGCAGGGCAACGAGATGGTCACCTTCAACCAGGACATCCTGGTGCTGGCCAACCCGGAGATCGCCGGGCTGCCGGGCTGGGTGATCGCGCTGATCGCGGCAGGCGGCCTGGCGGCCGCACTGTCGACCGCGGCTGGCCTGTTGCTGGCGATCTCGTCCGCGGTGAGCCATGACCTGATCAAGCGCACCTTCAAGCCGAACATCACCGAGAAGGGCGAACTGCTGGCGGCGCGCATCTCGATGGCGGCGGCGATCGTGGTGGCCACCTGGCTGGGCATGAATCCACCCGGATTCGCGGCCCAGACGGTGGCGTTCGCGTTCGGCCTCGCCGCCAGCTCGCTGTTCCCGGCGATCATGATGGGCATCTTCTCCACGAGGATGAACTCCACCGGCGCCATCGCGGGCATGCTCGCCGGCCTGGTCTCGACCAGCGTGTACCTGTTCACCTACAAGGGCTGGTTCTTCATCGCCGGCACCAACATGCTGGCCGACACGCCCGACAACTGGCTGTTCGGCATCTCGCCGCTGGCCTTCGGCGCCGTCGGTGCGGTGATCAACTTCATCGTCGCCTACGTCGTGATGAAGATGACGGCTCCGGTGCCGGAGAACATCCGCCACCTGGTCGAGGACATCCGCGTGCCGCGCGGCGCGGGGGCGGCCACCGGCCACCACTGATCCACCTGCTGTCGCACTGCGGCGGCCCGCTCCCGGAAACGGGGGCGGGCCGCACCGCTTCCGGGCCCGGCATCCGGTTGCCGCGCGCCGACTACAATCGTGTTCCATCGCCAGCCACCCCTCGGGAGCCTCCATGCTGCTGGAATTCATCGCCATCCTCGCCGCCGGCTTCGGCCTGGCCGGCATCGCGCTCGCGCTCAACATCGCGCTGCGCAAGCGGCTGCCGCAGTGGATCGTGCCCGCCGCGGCCGGCGCCGGGATGCTGCTGATGGCGATCTGGCTGGAATACTCCTGGTTCGAGCGCACCACCGGCACCTTCCCGGAAGGGGTGGAGGTCGTCTCCAGCAACCAGGTGCGCTCCTGGTACCGGCCCTGGACCTACGTGGTGCCGCTGACCAACCGCCTGATCGCGATCGACAGCCGCTTCAATCGCCGCCACGCCGACCGGCCGGGACAGGTGCTCACCCGGGTCATCCTCGCCGGCCGCTGGGAGCCCACGCGCCAGTTCGGCGCGGTCTACGACTGCATCGGCCACCGCCGCGCCGACCTGCTCGACCAGGTCGAGCTGCGCGAGGACGGCAGCCTGGGCAACGCCACCTGGGTGCAGCTGTCCGCCGACGACGCCGCGCTGCGCATCGCCTGCGGGCGCTGATCGCGCCGACAGCAGACACGCCCGCATGCGCGCGGCGGTGGACGCAGCGGCCGGCCGCGGGCATGGTGGCAGGGACCCGCGGCACGCCGGCCGCCGGCAGCCGTTCCACCCCGCAGTCCCGAACCCCGCGTGCCGCCCGCATGACCCAGCCCGAGGCTTCCCTGCCGACCCAGATCCACGGCCCCGGCCGGCACCAGGCGCTCGAGGAGCCGCACCGCAGCGCCAACGCCAACAGCCTGCGCCAGCTGGTGCTGGTGCGCTGGATCGCCGTGGTCGGGCAGCTGGTCACGATCTCGGTGGTGCACTGGGCGCTGGGCATCGCCCTGCCGCTGGTGCCGATGTTCGCGGTGCTGGCCGCGCTCGCGCTGTTCAACCTGGTGGCGATGCTGCGCCCGCGCCGGCGCGTGACCAACACCGCGCTGCTGGTCGGCCTGCTGGTGGACGTGGCGACCCTGACCGTGCAGCTGTACCTGTCGGGCGGGATCGCGAATCCGTTCGTGTTCCTGTACCTGCTGCAGGTGGTGCTGGCGGCGGAGCTGCTCAAGGCCTGGTCGGCGTGGCTGGTGGTGGCGCTGACCTGCGCCTGCGTGATCGGGCTGACGCTGTTCCCGGGCCCGGTGCACCTGCCCGGCGGCCCGCTCGGCGGCCTCGACAACCCCTACCTGTTCGGCCTGCTGCTGTGCTTCGCCCTGATCGCGGTGCTGCTGGTGGTGTTCATCATCCGCATCCGCCACATCATCCGCGCCCGCGACGCGCGCCTGGCCGCGATGCGCCAACGCGCGGCCGAGGAGGAGCACATCGTGCGCATGGGCCTGTTGGCCTCGGGCGCGGCGCACGAACTGGGCACGCCGCTGGCGACGATGGCGGTGATCCTCGGCGACTGGCAGCACCTGCCGCACTTCGCCTCCGAGCCCGAACTGCTCGAGGACGTGACCGAGATGCAGGCCCAGGTGCTGCGCTGCAAGGCGATCGTCTCCAACATCCTCGCCACCGCCGGCGAGACCCGCGGCGAGGAGCCGCGCGGCACCACCCTGCGCGCCTTCCTCGACGACCTGGTCGACGAGTGGAAGCGCAGTCGCGCGGTGCGCGGCTTCGAGTACCACGACCGGATCCAGCGCGACGCCGCGATCGTCTCCGACGTCGGCCTGCAGCAGATGCTGTGGAACATCCTCGACAACGCGCTCGAGGCCTCGCGTTCGCGGGTGGAGATGGAGGCGACGCTGTTCGAGGGCGCGCTGGTGCTCACCGTGCGCGACGACGGCCCCGGCTTCCCGCCGGAGATGATCGAGCGCATCGGCAAGCCCTACCAGTCCAGCAAGGGCGCGCCCGGCCGCGGCCTGGGCCTGTTCCTGGCCGTGAACGTGGCGCGTACGCTCGGGGGTACCATAACCGCATACAACGAACCCGGCGGCGGCGCCGCGGTCACCGTCACCCTGCCGCTGCCGGCGCTGTCGCTGGAGCAGGAGGAGGAGTGACCAACGACGCCCGCAGACTGCTGATCGTCGAGGATGACGCCGCGTTCGCGCGGACGCTGACCCGCTCGTTCGAACGCCGCGGCTACGTCGTGCGCCACGCCGCCAGCCTCGACGCGATGCAGGAGGTGCTCGCCGACGGCTACGCACCCACCCACGCCGTGGTCGACCTCAAGCTCGCCGCCGGCACTTCCGGCCTGGCCTGCGTGAAGGCGCTGCACGAACACGACCCCGGGATGAAGATCGTGGTGCTCACCGGCTACGCCAGCATCGCCACCGCGGTGGAGGCGATCAAGCTCGGTGCGCACCAGTACCTGGCCAAGCCGTCGAACACCGACGACATCGAGGCCGCCTTCGCCAGCAGCGGCGACGGCGACACCGGGGTGCCGCTCACCCGCCGCCAGACCTCGATCAAGACCCTGGAGTGGGAACACATCCACGAAGCGCTGGCCGCGGCCGACTTCAACATCTCCGAGGCCGCGCGCCAGCTCGGCATGCACCGCCGCACCCTGGCCCGCAAGCTCGAGAAGCGGCGGGTGAAGTAGCCGGCGGCGCCGCGATCGGCGCCTGCCGGACCGGCGGCCGGCGATGGCCGCGCCGCGCCTGGACCCGGAGCCTCTCCCGCCGCACCGGCGCCAGGGCGGCGCGGCCCCGGCCCGGGTGCCGCGCAGGTTCCGGGTCGGGCGAGGTTGTCGTCCGCCGCCGCAGTGGCCAAGATGCCCTCGGATCCAAGGGGGCGCCGATCGATGGGGAAGCGCGCGATCATGTTGTCGGGCCTGCTGGCGGCAGCGCTGCTGGCCGGCCTGGCCGGCTGCGGCGGACGCCAGGACGCCGACGATGCCGGACGGGCCGAGCCGCCCACCCCGGGCGAAACGGTGCGGTTGCTGACCGCGCACCTGGCCGACGGCCGGCTCGACGCGTTCGCCCGCGACGCGGTACCACCCGACCTGCACGCGCAACTGGAGCAGGCCTGGCGCGAGGGCCGCACGCGCTGGCCGCTCGATCAGCTGCCGTTCGCCCCGCACATCCCGCGGGCGATGGCCGCGCTGTCGGCGCCCGGCGCCGAGCGCGACCTGCAGCAGGCCTTCGACCGCCAGCTGGCCAACACCAGCCTGGCCGCGGCGGCGGAGTTCCTGACCGTGTTCACCGTGCAATACATCACCCGGCAGGGCGAGTTCAGCGACAGCGAGCGCGAGCACTACCCGCAGCTGGTGGAGGCGCTGGGCAGCTGGGCGATGCAGGCCCCGCTGGGCGACCGGGCCCGCGCCCAGGCCGCGATCGCCGCGCTCTCGGCCGCCGCGCGCGAGGCCGCGCTCGACAGCGACGAAGCCTTCGCCCGGGCCGGCATGGACGACAGCCTGCGGCACATGTCGCGCATGGCAGTGACCTTGCGCGAAGCGCTGCAGGCCTACGGCCTCGACCTGGCCGCCGACCTGCGCGCGATGGACGTGCAGCTGCAGTCGCAGACCGGCGACATGGCGATGGTGCGCATGCAATACCGCCTGGCCGGCAGCCCGATCGACACCGTGGTCCAGCTCCAGCGCCTCGACGGCCGCTGGTACGTCAGCGACTTCCTGCACCACGCCCGGGACGCCCTCCAGCGCCCGGCCCCCGAACCCGCCCCCGGGCCGCCGGCAGACGCAGGCAGCGAAGCCCCCGCGGCCTGAGTCGGCACCGTCGCCGGCCTGGGCTGACGAGGGCCGGTGGTGAGCGCGTTGCCCAGCCTGCACGCAGGCTCTTCCGCCACTTGCGGGAGTGGCGCGGGGAGAGCTGGCGTGGGGCCGCATCAGCGCGCCGCGCTCGACGGTCTCGCGTCGGACACTGCCCCCATCCCAACCTTCCCCCGCAAGCGGGGGAAGGCGCCGGTGCGCGGGGAGAAGGTTCAGACCAGGCTCCCTCCCCCGCGTGCGGTGGAGGGCAGGGGTGGGGGCCGCATCAGCTTGCCGCGCCCTCACCGGGCCAGGACGCTGATCCCCACCAGCACCATGAACACCGCGAACACGCGCTTGAGCGCCGTGCCGCTGATGGCGTGCGCCAGGCGCGTGCCCAGCGGGGCGGCCAGCACCGAGGCCAGCGCGATCCCGATCGCCGCCGGCAGGTACACGTAGCCCACCGCGTGCACCGGCAGCGCGCCGTCCGGCGCATGCACCGCATAACCCGCGGCGCTCGCGATCGCGATGAACACGCCGCAGGCCGACGACGTGCCCACCGCGCGCACCGGCTGCACGCCACGCCAGACCAGCAGCGGCACGGTCATGCTGCCGCCGCCGATCCCGACCACGGCCGAGACCGCGCCGATCCCGCTCCCGGCCGCCGCCATCGGCCAGCCGGTCGGCACCACCGCGTCCCCGGCCGCGCCGCCGCGGGGGCCGCCGAAGGCCATCTGCGCCGCGACCACGAAGCAGTACAGCGCCACGCACCAGCGCAGCACCTCGCCCTGCACCGCGACGGCGAACCAGCTGCCCAGCCAGCCGCCCAGCAGCAGGCCGGGCACCATCCAGGCCACGGTCGGCCACAGCACGCTGCCGCGCGCGTTGTGCGCGCGCGCCGAAGATGCGCCGGTCAGGATGATGCTCGCCAGCGAGCTGGCCAGCGCGGTGTGCATCACCGCGTCGGCCGGGATCCCGTGCGCCGGCAGCAGCCACACCAGCGCGCCGATCAGCACCAGTCCGCCGCCAATGCCGAGCAGGCCGGCCATCACGCCGGCGGCCACGCCCAGCAGCGGGAACATCCACCAGCCCTCGATCACCGGAATGCCCCCGCGCACGGGCGGCGGCCTGAAAAGTCGTTCATCGGGCGCTGGCTATAGTCGGGGGATGTCGAAGCAGCTGCGTATCGTACTCGCCGCGCTCACCCTGCTGGCCGCCCCGGTCCTGCAGGCGCAGGACGATGCCACCCTGCGCGCCGCCTTCGAGGCCGCCGAACGCGGCCTGCCCGCGCCCGCCCTCGCTCCCGACCACCCGGTGAAGCCCTGGGTGGACATGGTCGCCCTGCGCAAGGACATCGACACCCTGCCCGCGGCCCGCGCCCGCGCCTTCCTCGAACGCCATGCCGGCCAGCCGGTGGCCGAGGTGTTCCGCGAGGCCTGGCTGCGCGCCCTGCTCAAGCGCAAGGACTGGGCCGGCTTCCGCGCCGCCTGGTCGCCGGCGGTCACACACACGGCGCTGCGGTGCGCCGAGCTGCAGGCGCGCCTGGAAACCGGCGCCGCCGACGCGCAGTGGATCCGTGACGCCCAGGCGATGTGGCGCAGCAGCGGCAAGTCGCTGCCCAACGAGTGCGACCCGGTGTTCGAGGCGCTCGCCGCGCGCGGCGGCCTGACTGACGCGCTGCGCTGGGAGCGGATCGAACTGGCCGCCGCCGAATGGGAGCCGGGCGTGATGCGCGCCGCCGCCCGCGGGCTGCCGGCCGACCAGCTCGCCCTGGCCAACGACTACGCCGCCTTCGTGCAGGCGCCGCATCCGCGCGCCACGCAGTGGCCGAAGACCGCGCGCAGCCGGCTGGTCGCCTCGCACGGGCTGGCCAGGTTCGCCAAGGACGATCCGCTCGCCGCCGAAGCCCGGCTGCCGGCGATCGCGCGGGCGCTCGACTTCACCGAGGTCGAACGCGGCCGCGTGCTGTACCAGGCGGCGCTGTGGACGGTGGCCTCCTACCTGCCCGACTCGGCGCGCCTGCTGGCCGCGGTCCCGGCCTCGGCCTACGACGAGCGCCTGCACGAGTGGCGCGTGCGCGAGGCCCTGGCGCGCGGCGACTGGAACGCGGCGCTTGCCGCGCTGCGGGCGATGGACCCGGCGCTGCGCAGCCGCTCGCGCTGGCAGTGGTTCGAGGCGCGGATGCTCGAGCTCACCGGCGACCGCGCCGGCGCCCGGGTGCTGTTCGCCAGGGCCGCGACCAAGCCCGACTTCCACGGCTTCCTCGCCGCCGACCGGCTCGACCGCCCCTACGCGCTGTGCCCGTGGTCGCCTGACTGGAGCGAGGCCGAGAAGGCCTCCGTCGCCGCCGATCCCGCGCTGGTGCGGGCGATGGCGCTGTACCGCGCCGACCGCAGCGGCTGGGCGGTGCGCGAATGGAACGACGCGCTGGCCCGCTTCGACGACCGCCAGCGCCGCATCGCGGTGCAGGTGGCGCAGGAGCACGGCTGGTTCGACCGCGCCGTGTTCAACCTCGGCAAGACGCCCGACGAACACCGCCTGTACACCCTGCGCTTCCCGATCCACCATGCCGACCTGATCGAACGCGAGGCGCGCAGGAACGGCCTCGACCCCGCCTGGGTGGCCGCCGAGATCCGCGCCGAGAGCACCTTCAACCCCCGCGCCCGCTCCCCGGCCAACGCCCGCGGCCTGATGCAGGTGCTGCCGAGCACCGGCGCCGCGGTCGCGCGCCGCCTGGGCCTGCCCTGGGGCGGCGCCGAGAGCCTGTACGACCCGGCCACCAACATCACCCTGGGCACCGCCTACCTGCGCGAGAAGGAGCAGATGTACGGCAAGCCCTACGTGGCGATCGCCGCCTACAACGCCGGTCCCACCCCGACCTCGCGCTGGCTGTCGCAGCGCGGGGACATGGACCCGGACATCTGGATCGAAACCATCAGCTACCGCGAGACCCGCGAATACGTCGCCCGCATCCTCGCCTTCAGCGTGCTCTACGACTGGCGCATGTTCGGCACCGCCCGCCCGGTGAGCGAACGCATGCTGGGCGCCGCCGCGGGCAACGGCAAGCGCAAGCGCTTCGAATGCCCCGCGCCGGACGCGGCCCCGCAGGCCGGCTGAGACGGCGCGAGGCTCCGCTCGCCAGTCACCTCCCCCCGTATGCAGCCCCTCCCCCGCTTGCGGGGGAGGGCCGGGGTGGGGGCCGCTTCAGATCGCCGCGCTCAACGATGTCGCATCGGACATCGCCCCCATCCCAACCTTCCCCCGCAAGCGGGGGAAGGAGCTGGGGAGTCGAGGCATCATAGGGCGATGAAAACCTACCTCGTCGGCGGCGCGGTGCGCGACCGGTTGCTGGGCCTGCCGCCCGGCGATCGCGACTTCGTCGTCGTCGGCGAAACCCCCGACTCCATGCTCGCCGCCGGCTTCCGCCCGGTCGGCCGCGACTTCCCCGTGTTCCTGCATCCCGACACCGGCGAGGAGCACGCGCTCGCGCGCACCGAACGCAAGAGCGCGCCGGGCCACCGCGGTTTCGTCGTCCACGCCGACCCGTCCGTCACCCTCGAACAGGACCTCGAGCGCCGCGACTTCACCATCAACGCCATCGCCGAGGACGCCGACGGCAACCTCGTCGATCCCTTCGGCGGCGTGCGCGACCTCGAGGCGCGCGTGCTGCGCCACGTCGGCGCCGCCTTCGTCGAGGATCCGCTGCGCGTGCTGCGCGCCGCGCGCTTCATGGCGCGGTTCGCGCCGCTGGGCTTCCGCGTCGCGCCCGAGACCATGGCGCTCATGCAGCGCATGTCGGCCAGCGGCGAGCTGTCGAGCCTGGTCGCCGAGCGCGTGTGGCAGGAGCTGTGCAAGGCGCTGGCCGCGCCGCAGCCGTCCGCCTTCCTGCGCACGCTGCGCGAGGCCGATGCGCTGGCCGTCGTGCTGCCCGAGGTCGATGCGCTCTACGGCGTGCCGCAGCGCGCCGAGTACCACCCCGAGATCGACACCGGCGCGCACCAGGAACTGGTCAGCGACATGGCCGCCAGGCTCGCGCCGGGCGATACCGTGGTCGGCTTCGCCGCGCTCACCCACGACCTGGGCAAGGCGCTCACCCCGAAGCAGGAGCTGCCGCGCCACATCGGCCACGAGCGCGCCGGCGTCGCCCCGCTGCGCAGGCTGTGCGAACGGCTCAAGGTGCCGCTGGAGCATCGCGACCTGGCGATCATCGCCTGCCGCGAACACCTCAACGTCCACCGCATGCTCGAACTGCGCGACGAGACCGTGCTCGAACTGCTCGAGCGCTGCGACGCGTTCCGCAAGCCCGGTCGGATCGAGAAGCTCGTGATCGCGTGCGAGGCCGACAAGCGCGGCCGCCTCGGACTGGAAGACCAGCCCTACCCGCAAGGGCCCGAACTGCGCCGCCTGCACGCCGCCGCACTGGCGGTGAACGCCCGCGACCTCGCCACCGAAGGCCTCGACGGCCCACGCATCGGCCAGGCCCTGCGCAAGGCCCGCATCGCCGCGATCCGCGCCGCGCGCCAGTCCTGACCGCCGAGCGGGATCCCCCTGTAGGAGCGGCTTCAGCCGCGACCGGGCCACCACGATGCTGGGCTCGCGACGGGTGGATCCGGGTCGCGGCTGAAGCCGCTCCTACAGGGGAGGCAGGGGGTGCAGGGGTGTTTCAGGCGCTGGCCTTGCGGCTTGCGCGCGAGAGGAAGCCCAGCAGGGCGGCTTCCCACTGGCGCGGGCCGCGGGCCCTGGCGGCGCGGCGCTGCAGGCGGCCGTCGCGCCAGCCGTCGAAGACGCGCGGGTCGATGTAGCTCTTGCGGCACACCGTGGGCGTGTTGCCGAGCAGCGCGGACACCGCCGTGCACACTTCGCGGCACACGCCCGCGGCGGCGGTGTCGGAGATCGCGTCGTCGCAGGCGATCGTCGCCAGCTGCCGGAACGCCGCCTCGGTCGCGCCCCAGGTGCGGAAGTCCTTGGCCGTGAACGCCTCGCCCATGCACTCGCGCAGGTAGTCGTTGACGTCGGAGGACTCCACCGCCGCCAGCGTGCCGTCCGCATCCCGGTACTGGAACAGCCGCTGCCCGGGCAGTTCGTGCATCGCCCGCACCAGGCGGCGCAGGCGCGGGTCCTGGATGCCGGCCTCGTGGGCACGGCCGCCCTTGCCGACGAACTGCAGCCGCAGCTCGCCGGCGAGGAAGCGCGCGTGCCGGGTACGCAGCGTGGTCAGGCCGAACGAGCCGTTCTCGCGCGCGTAGCTGTCGTTGCCCACCCGGATCAGCGTGCTGGCCATGATCGCGACCACGCCCGCGAGCACCTTCTCGCGCGGCAGCCCCGGCCGCGCCAGGTCGGCGCGCACGCGGCGGCGCAGCTTCGGCAGCGCGCGGCCGAAGGCGACGATGCGGTCGAACTTGTTGGCATCGCGCAGCGGGCGCCAGTCGGGGTGGTAGCGGTACTGCTTGCGCCCGCGCGCGTCGCGCCCGGTGGCCTGCAGGTGGCCGAGCGGCGAGGCGCAGATCCACACCTGCGTATAGGCCGGCGGGATCGCGAGCGCGCGGATGCGCGAGAGCGTGTCGTCGTCGCGCACCAGCGCGCCGTCGGGATCGCGATAGGAGAACGGCCGAGCGGGTCGACTGGGTGGCGGCCTATGCCGCGGCGGCGGAAAAGTCGAAGGCCCGCGCCGACGACGCCTGGGCCAAGCGCGTGGCCGCGCGCGACAAGCGCTCCAAGCCCTCGCTGCCGCTGTCCGGCTACGCCGCGACCTACCGCGATGCCTGGTACGGCGACGTCGAGGTGAAGCAGGAGAACGGGCGCCTGCTGATGCGCTTCACCCGCAGCCCGCTGCTGGTGGGCGAGCTGCAGCACTGGCAGCACGACACCTTCCTGGTGAAGTGGCGCGAGCGCACGCTCAACGGCGATGCCTTCGTCACCTTCCACCTGGATCCGGACGGCAAGGTGCGCGAGGCGCGGATGGAGGCGGCCTCGGACCTGACCGACTTCAGCTTTGACTTCCAGGACCTGGTGCTCAAGCCCCGGTGACGGGTCAGGCGACGGTGCCGCGGGAGCACGGGGAGGATCCCCCGCGGCACCGCGCCTGGTAGGCGCTAGCGCCCGGACAGCTGCGCGGCGTAGATGCGCTGCGCCGCGACCGGGTCGATCCGGCGTTCGGCGAGGTCGCGCATCACCGCCTCCGGGCTGCGCTCGGCGGGCGGCCCGTAGCCGCCGGCGCCGGGCGTGATCACCGTGACCCGGTCACCCGGCTGCAGGTCGGCGATGCCGTTGGCCACCTGCACGCCGTCGCTGAAGGCGTAGCCGCCGCTGGATCCGGGCAGGCCCCCGGCCAGGCCCCAGGGCTGGCTGCGCATGCGCGAGCCGTCCACCTTGACCCGGCAGCTGCGTTCGGCGCGGTAGACCCGGCGCAGGCCCATGCCGCCGCGGAAGCGCCCGGCGCCGCCGGAGCCGTCGACCATCTCGTAGCGCAGAAGGGTGAGCGGATATTCCTGCTCCAGCGCCTCGGCCGGCAGGTTGGAGGTGTTGGTCATGTGCACGTGCACGCCGTCCAGCCCGTCCTTGGTGGCGCGTGCGCCGGCGCCGCCGCCGATGGTCTCCAGGTAGACCCACAGTTCGCCGTCCGGACGGGTGCCGACGAAGGTGGCCGAGGCCACCGCGCCGTTGCCGGCGGCGGTCACGCGCTCGGGCACGACCTGCGCCAGCGCGCCGTGGACCAGGTCGACGATGCGCTGGCAGGGGGCGATGCGGCCGTTCACCGCGGCCGGATGCCGGCAGTTGAGGATGCTGCCCTCGCGCGCGCTCACGTGCAGCGGCCGCGCCAGCCCGCCGTTGGGCAGGATGGTCGGGTCGACCACGGTCTTGACCGCGTAGTACACCGTCGACAGCAGCGCGGTGAACACCATGTTCAGTCCGGCGCGGACCTGGTCGGGGCCGTCGAAGCGCAGGTGCATCTCGTCGCCCTGCACCCGCACCTCGCACTCGAACACCATCTCGCCGTCGATGGCCGGATTGTCGAAGCGGTCGCTGAAGCGGTAGGTGCCGTCGGGAATGGCGGCGATGCCGGCGCGCATCTTGCGCTCGGCGTAGTCCATCAGCTCCTGGCCCGCCGACAGCACCACCTCGCGGCCGTACTTGGCGCACAGCTTGCCCAGGCGCTCGCAGGCGAGGCGGTTGGCGGCCATCTGCGCGCGCAGGTCGGAGATGCGCTCGCGCGGAACCTGGCAGTTGAGCAGGAACATCGCCTGCAGGTCCTCCTGCAGCACGCCGGCCCGGTACAGCCGGATCGGCGGGATGCGCAGGCCCTCCTGGTAGATGTGGGCGTGGCCGCGGTCCTCGAAGTCGGCGTGGTGGGCGGTGTTGACCGCCCAGGCCACCAGCGCGCCGTCGTAGAACACCGGCTCGGCGATCACGATGTCCGGCAGGTGGGTGGCGCCGCCCTCGTAGGCGTCGTTGCCGATGAACACGTCGCCGGGACGGATCTCCTCCGGCGCATGGCGCTTGAGGATGTGCGGGATGATGCCGAGGAAGCTGCCCAGGTGCATCGGGATGTGCTCGGCCTGGCACAGCGCCTGGCCGGAGGTGTCGAACAGCGCGGTGGAGCAGTCGCGCCGCTCCTTGATGTTGGCCGAGTGGCTGGCGCGGACCAGGGCCTCGCCCATCTCCTCCACGATCGAGGACAGGGCGCTGCCGATGACCTCGACCGTGATCGGATCGACCGGGACCCGCGCGGTTGCGGTGGAGGTGCTCATGCTCCGAACTCCAGAATCAGGTTGAGGTAGGGCTCGACCGTGGCGGTCATGCCGGGCAGGACCACGGTGGTGGTGTCCATCTGTTCGACGATCGCCGGGCCGGCGATGCGGTTGCCGGCCTCGAGCCGCGCGCGGTCGTAGACCGGGCAGTCGACGAAGTCGCCGTACTCAGGCATCCACACCTGGCGCCGGCCGGCGAGGGCCGGGGACGGGTCCGGACCGGCGTCGGGCTGCGGCCGGAACGCGGCCTTGCGCACCCGGCCGGTGGCGCCGGCGCGGCAGGTCACCAGCTGGACCGGCTCGCCTTCGGCCGAGAACCCGTACAGGCGCTCGTGCTCGGCGGCGAAGCGGGCGGCGACGGTCTCCAGGGTGGCCGGCCCGATCGGGCCGTCGGGCACCTGCACCGCGATCTCGTAGTTCTGGCCGAGGTAGCGCACGTCGATGGAGCGTGCCAGGGCGCGGTCGGCCGGATCGATGCGCTCGTCCCGGAACCAGGCCTCGGCCTGGCGCTCCAGCGCGGCGAAGGCCCGTTCCAGCGGGCCGGCGGCGCCGGCGTCGAGCTGCCGCATCAGGCTGCCGGCGAAATCGGCGCGCAGGTCGGTCAGCAGCAGACCGGTGGCGCTGAGGATGCCGGGGGTCAGCGGCACGATCACCCGCGTCATCTCCAGCTCCCGCGCCAGGCGCGCGGCATGGAGCGGGCCGGCGCCGCCGAAGGCGACCAGGCTGTAGTCGCGCGGGTCGTGCCCGCGCTGCACGCTGATCACGCGGATCGCGCGGGCCATGTTGGCGGTCACCACCGAGAGGATGCCCTGGGCGGTCTCCATGACCCCCAGGCCGAGGCGCCCGGCCAGCCGCTCCACTGCCGCCACCGCCAGCTGCCGGTCGATCGGCATGCGCCCCGCCAGCAGGTGCGTGGGATTGAGCGTCTGCAGCACCACGTTGGCGTCGGTCACCGTGGGCTCGGTGTTGCCGCGGCCGTAGCACACCGGGCCCGGGTCGGCGCCGGCGCTGCGCGGGCCGACCTTGAGCAGGCCGCCGTTGTCCACGTAGGCGATCGAGCCGCCGCCGGCGCCGACGGTGTGGATGTCCAGCATCGGCGCCTTGATCGGGTAGCCGTGCACCACCGCCTCGCTGGCCAGCGCGCAGCGGCCGTCCTGGAGCAGGGCCACGTCGCTGCTGGTGCCGCCGACGTCGAAGGTGATGAGGTTGCCGAAGCCGGTCTGCTCGCCGATGGCCTGGGCCGCGACCACGCCCGTGCTCGGGCCGGACAGGACGGTGCGCACCGGCAGGCGCGAGGCCTGCTCGAAGCCGATCACGCCGCCGTTGGACTGGGTCAGGTGCGGCGCGACCCCCAGCCCCAGCGCGGCCAGGCGGTCGGCCAGGCGGCGGATGTAGCGCTCCATCACCGGGCCCAGGTAGGCGTTGACGACGGTGGTGGACATGCGCTCGTACTCGCGGAACTCGGGCGCCACCTCGGAGGAGACGGAGACGAACGCGTCGGGGAACTCCTCGGCCACGATCCTGCGCGCGGTCTGCTCGTGCTCGGGCCGGACGAACCCGTACAGGAAGCTGATCGCCACCGAGCGCACGCCGGCCTCGCGCAGCGCGCGCGCGGCCTCGCGCACGGCCTGCTCGTCCAGGGCGGTCTCGACGCTGCCATCGTGGCGCACGCGCTCGGGCACCTCCAGGCGCAGGTCGCGGGCGACCAGGACCGGCGGCTTGTCGGCCTGGAGGTCGTACAGCTCGGGGCGCTTCTGCCGGCCGATCTCCAGCAGGTCGCGGAAGCCGTCGGTGGTGATCAGGCCGGTGGGCACGCCGCGGAGCTGGATCAGCGCGTTGGTGCCGACCGTGGTGCCGTGGCCGAAGTAGCCCACCGCGTCCGGGGTCGCCCCGACGCGCTGCAGGGCCTCGGCCACGCCCTGGGCGATGCCGCGCGAGGGATCGTCGGGGGTCGAGGAGACCTTCCAGATCTCGGTCCGCCCGCTGCCTTCTTCAAACAGGTAGACGTCGGTGAACGTGCCGCCGGAATCCACGCCAATACGCCAATTCATGCGATGCCCTTGAGGAATGAGGGAGTGGGGCGGCGCGCGCCGCGCGCCGCGGTGTGCAGGCGGAGCAGGACGCGCGGGTTCACGGCGCGCGCTCCAGGTGGTGGCCGCCGTCGCCGTCCCAGGGGCGGCCGTGGCCGAAGCCGCCCTGCCAGCCGCAGACCTGGGCGGCGAAGCGCGCCCCGGCCTGGAGGCAGTCCGGCAGCGGCCGGCCGTCCAGCCGGGCGAGCAGGAAGGCGGTGATGAAGCCGTCGCCGGCGCCGAGCGTGTCCACCACCTCGGCCGGGAACACGTCCTGGCGGTGGACGCCGCCGCCAGCGTCCGCGGCCAGCGCCCCGGCCGCGCCGCGGGTGGCCACCGCGCAGCGCGCGCCGTGGCCGATGCAGCGCTCCAGCAGCGCCCGGCAGTCCTCCTCGCGCAGGTGGGCGGCCGAAAGGAACAGCACGTCCATCGCGCCGGCGACCTGGCCCAGCAGCGCGTCGTCCCAGCGGTCGGAGCAGTCGAAGGACAGCTGCCGCGCCGCCGCCGCCAGGCGCGGCAGCTCCGGGCCCAGGTCGCTGTAGACGCTGGTGTGCACGAGGTCGAAGCCGGCCACGTAGTCGAAGTCGGCGTCGCTCAGCCGGTACTGCGCCCGCACGCCCGGATGGGACCCGAGGAAGCGCCGGTCGCCGCGGTCGTGGGACACGAACGCGCGGGCGTTCTCGCCCGGGCGCACGCGCACCCGGGACACGTCCACGTCCTCGGCGCGCAGCGCGTCGAGGACCAGGCGCCCGCCGGCGTCCTCGCCCACGCAGCCCAGGTAGGCGCTGCGGGCCCCGAGGCGGCGCGCCAGCGCCGCCACGTTGACCGCGTTGCCGCCCGGGTACTGGACCCGGGCGGAGACGTAGGTGTCGACGGTGTTGTCGCCGATGCCGAGGATGCGATGGTGGCTGGCCATGGTCGTCGCGCCGCGCTCAGTATTCGGTCTTCCACATGTAACGGCGCGTGCTGAGCGGCTGGCCGCGCAGGTCGGACAGGTGCTCGGACAACCGCTTGAGGGCGGCCTGCAACACGTAGGGCGCGACGATCGGGCGGATCGCCGGGGCGATGCCCTCCATCTCGTAGTCGCGGGAATCGTAGATCATCAGGCGCCTGGCGTGCTTGTTGCAGAAGCGCAGCACGCGCTCCATCAGCGGCCGGCTGGGATCCTCGCCCAGGATCAGGATCAGCGGGGTGTCCCCGTCGACGATCTCGAAGGGGCCGTGGAAGAACTCGGCCGCCTCGATCGGGTAGCTGTGCAGCCACAGCATCTCCATCAGGATGCACACGCCGAACACGTAGGCCGGGGTGAAGCCGGGGCCGGAGGCCACGTGGTACAGGTTGTGGTCGTGCTGGTACGCCTGCGCGTCGGCGCGGGCGCGGGCGTCGTTGCCGGCGGCCGCGTCGGCGATCACGCCGGGCAGCGCCGACAGCGACGACAGCAGCTCGTCGGCGTGCGGCCAGCCGTCGCGCTCGGCCAGCAGGCCGCCGACCACCGCCTGCATCAGCATGAACAGCGCCACGAAGGACTCGCCGGTGTCGCCGGCCAGGAAGCCCTTCTGGGCCAGCCCGGCCAGCGGGCTGTCGCCCTTCAGGGTGAAGCCGACCGTGCGACAGGGCTTGCCGCGCAGGTACTCGGCCGCGGCGACCGTCTCCGGCGTGGTCCCCGACTTGGAGGCCAGCAGGACCAGGGTGCGCTCGTCCAGCCGGGGCGGATCCTGCGCCATCAGCTCGGACGGGAAGTAGCGGCGGACCTCCAGCGACGGGCTGAAATGCTCGATCCAGTACTGTATCCCCTGCATGGCGCGGTTGGCCGAGCCGTGCGCGACGAAATAGATGCGGTCCACCTCGCCGGCCAAGCTGCGCCCGAGCGCCATCGCTTCCGGCAATGCCGATACGGTCTGGGCCAGTCCGGACAGGATGGCGCTGCGATTCACTTCCGATGCCATGGGTGTAGCTCTCCGTTGGTATATACCAATAACGAAGGTGAGACTACCAATTGCATCGACCAAGTACAACAGGCAGATCGAAGCCAGAGCTGGCTTTGCTAGTCCACAATCTGCGATGGTTAACCGTCCCTTCCTCCTGCCAGGCCATGGTCCAAGACACCGCCACCCCGATCCCGCCGCCCGCCGTCGCCCTGGACGAGACGGTCCCCGCCTATAAAGCCATCCAGAAATTCATCCTCGACCTGATCCGCGGGCCGGACTACGGGCCCGGGGACCGGATCCCGTCGGAGCGGGCCCTGGCCGAGCAGCTTGGGAAGAACCGGATGACGGTGCGCAAGGCGATCGACGGTCTGGTCGCGCAGGGCCTGCTGGAGCGCAACAGCACCAGCGGCACCCGCATCCCCATGCCGCGGGTGATGCGGCCGATCGATGCGCGGACCTCGCTCGGCATCACCCGGATCATCCAGAGCGGCGGCAGCGTGGCCGGCAACAAGCTGCTGCACTTCGAGCAGACCCGCGCCAGCGCCCAGGTCGCCGAACACCTGCAGATCAAGGAGGGCAGCGAGATCGTCATGTTCCGCCGCCTGTGGACGGTCAACGACACGCCCTGCTGCATAGAGACCAGCCACATCCCCCTGGGCCTGGTGCCCGGGCTGGCCGCCGAGGACCTGATGGCCGGGCAGTCGCTGTACGGGCTGCTGCGCGACCGCTACGGCATCGGGACGGTGACCGGCGAGCGCCAGATATCGGTCGCCGCCGGCAGCGACATGGAGGCGCGGCTGCTCGGCCTGCCCGCCGGCTCGGCCTGCCTGCTGCTGCGCCTGGAGGTCTACGACGAGCAGGGCCGGCCGGTCGAGTACATGCGATCGGTCAACCATCCCGGGTTGGTGATGTTCAAGACCTCCAAGGCCGAGATGACGGCCTGAGCGTGCATGGCGGCGGTCGCGGCCGCTCTCCTCGCCCCCGGTTCCCGGGAGGCTCCCGCTGCGCGGGCGTGAAATTGGTGCTATGCCACTTGCATATTGGTCTAGACCAATGTAACTCTTGTGACACGCTTCTGGGACGGGCCGGTCTACCGGGGTCGCCTATTGGTATACGCCGGTCCGGCCCCCGGGCGCGGTGATGGCCATCCCGAACCAGAACGGTGCCGTGCCAGCCGTGGGCGACCTCGCGGGAGCGGCGGACTGGCGTTGACGTCTATGCGAGAGAGGAAAGCGTACCCATGAGTGCAACGACACCCAGGCTCGGCGTGCTGGCCGCGGCGTGCATGCTGGCGATCAGCGGCATGCCGGCCGCGGCCCAGGACCAGCCGCAGGAGGCTTCCCCGGGCACGGATCAGCCCATCCAGCTCGAAACCGTGGCAGTGACCGGCTCGCGCATACGCCGCGTGGACGCGGAAACCGCCAACCCGGTGTTCACCATGAGCCGGGAAACGATCGAGAAGTCCGGCTACATGACCGTGGGCGAGCTGCTGCAGCAGCTGCCCAACATCGCCGGTGCCGGCATGACCACCGGCGACAACTCCTACGGGGGCACCGGCGCCTCGACCATCTCGCTGCGCGGCCTGGGCAGCGAGCGCACCCTGATCCTGCTCAACGGCGTGCGCTACTACGCAGGCGACGTCAATGCGCTGCCGGCCAACATGATCCAGCGCATCGAGGTGCTGAAGGACGGCGCCTCGGTGGTGTACGGCTCCGACGCCATCGCCGGCGTGGTCAACGTCATCACCCGCCAGGACCTGGACGGGGTGGAGTTCAGCGCCTACTACGGCGCCAGCGACAAGGGCGATGCCCAGACCCAGAGCTACCAGCTGACCTTCGGCAGGACGTTCGACGGCGGCGCCTTCGTCGGCGGCCTGAACTACGGCAAGCAGAAGGCGATGTGGCGCACCGACCGCGACTGGTCCCGGGTCAGCCAGTCGCTCAGCTACGGCAGGCCGGTGTTCGCCGGCTCGTCGACCATCCCCAACGGCCGCTTCGCGGTGCCGCGCGCCACCGCGGCCGCGCTGGACCCGTCGCTGGACTGCGGCAATGCGGGCAACACCGCCAGCACCGTCTACCTGACCCGGAGGGACGGCGCGGCCGGCACCTCGCCGGCCGACTTCCGCTGCTACATCGCCTCGGGCGAGGGCAACGACACGTACGAGTTCTCGGGCGAGACCCAGCTGGGCACGCCGCAGGACCGCTACAGCCTGTTCCTCAACGGCAGCTACGACCTCTCCCCCTCGGTGACCTTCTTCGCCGACGGCTTCTACACCCATACCCGTTCCGACTCGACCCTGGCCTCCGACCCGCTGCTGGCGGGCAACTACGGCGTGGTCGCCTCGGGCGACGGCATCTACAACCCGTTCGGCACGGACATCGGCAACTTCAGCATCCGCCTGGTGGACCTGGGGCCGCGGGTGCGCACCTACGACCGCGACGACGTGCAGGTGACCACCGGCCTGCGCGGCCGGCTCGGCCGCTTCGACTGGGACACCGCGTTCACCTACGCCAAGCAGCAGCAGCGCATCACCAAGACCGGGAGCATCTACCTGCCCGCGCTGCAGGACGCGATCGGCCCCTCGTTCGTCGACGCCGGCGGCGTGGCCCGTTGCGGCGCCCCGGGCGCGGTGATCGCCAACTGCACCCCGCTCAACGTGTTCGGCCCGCTCACCCGGGAGCAGCTGCAGGCGTTCTCGCCGACCCTGATCAACCTGTACGACGGCGAGCAGACCGATTTCCTGGCCAACATCACCGGCGACCTGTTCGACCTTCCGGCCGGCCCGGTGGGCGCGGCCTTCGGCTACGAGTACCGGCGGCAGAAGTCCGATTTCCAGCCCGACTACCTGCTGGCCAACCGGATGGTCGACGCCACTCCCGAGGCGCCCTCGCGGGGCAGCTACGACGTGAACGAGGTCTATGCCGAGTTCAGCGCGCCGCTGCTGGCCGACCGGCCGTTCGCCCAGGCGCTGAACCTGACCGCCGGCGTGCGCTACTCCGACTACTCCAGCTTCGGCGACACCACCAACGCCAAGCTCGGGCTGGAGTGGCGCCCGTACGCCGACCTGCTGCTGCGCGCCAGCTATGCCGACATCTTCCGCGCCCCGACCATCGACGACCTGTACGGCGGCCAGACCGGCGACACGCCGACGGTCAACGACCCGTGCTCCGGGGCGGCCGCCGGCGTGGGCGCGTGCGCGGACGTGCCCGCCGGCTTCATCGGCGAGCGGCAGCCGCCCGCCACCAACGGCAGCAATCCGAACCTGCAGCCGGAGACCGGCCGCGCCACCAACGTGGGCTTCGTCTACAACCCGTCCTTCTACACCCCGCTGACGGTCTCCGTGGACTTCTGGCAGTACCGCATCGAGGACGCCATCGTGGCCCCGGGCGCGCAGACCATCCTGGACCTGTGCTACCGCTCCGGGCTGCCGTCGTACTGTTCGCTGGTGAGCCGCGGTCCCCAGGGCAACATCGTCAACATCGACAACACCCTGGCCAACGTCGGCACCATCGAGACCCGGGGCGTGGACCTGGGCCTGTACTGGACCCTCGGCCAGACCCGCTTCGGACGCTTCCAGCTCAGCTTCGACGGCACCTACCTGGATTCGTACGACTACACCGCCGTGTCCGACCAGCCCGGTACCCGGGTCGGCTACGCGGGCAAGTGGAAGGGCTCGGACTCCGGCGGCCTGGGCAACTTCGCCCGCAACCGCGCGCGGACCACGCTGAACTGGTCGCAGGGCGACTTCAGCGCGGCGCTGACCCACCGCTACGTGTCGCATGTCTACGTCGACAACCTGGACACCGCCGCCGGTGCGCACTGCGACGGCAGCCGCGCCGTGGTGGACACGCCGCAGGGCGGGGTGGTGTGCAAGTACAAGGTGCCGGCCTACAACTACGTGGACCTGTCCGGCGCGTGGCAGTACCAGCCGTGGAACGCGACCTTCAGCCTGGGTGTGAACAACCTGTTCGACAAGGAGATGGACAGGTTCGCGGTGGACTACAGCACCTACGACGTGATCGGGCGCTTCGTCTACGCGCGGATGAGCTTCGCGTTCGAGTGACGCCGCCGCGGCCGCCGCGCCGCGTGCGCGGCGGCCGCGCGCCTTATCCACAGCAGACAGGAGAGCACGTGAGTACCCGCAACGATCATCCCGACGCCACGGGCCGCCGCCGGTTCATGGCCGGCGCCGCCGCCGTGGGCCTGGGCGCGGCCGCCGGGGCCGCGCTGCCGGCGCTGGCCCGGCCGGCGCGCCCCCAGGGCCTGGACGGCCTGGCCGCGCATCCCGGTCCGAAGCGGATGGCCACCGCCGACGGCGCGATGGTGGTCACCTCCAACCCGCTGGCCACGCGCGCCGGCATCGAGGTGCTGCGCGAGGGCGGCAACGCCTGCGACGCGGTGCTGGCCGCGGCGATGGTGCAGCTGGTCACCGAGCCGCACATGACCTCGATCACCGGCGGCCTGAGCATGATGTACCGGGACGCGGCCAGCGGCGAGGCGACCTACCTCAACGGCAACATCAACGCCCCCCTGGCGCCGCTGCCGGGCTACGGCGGCGCGGACCTGTACACCGGCCGCGGCGTGCCGGTGCCCGGCTGGTGGCCCGCGTTCGAGGCCGCGCGCCAGCGCTGGGGGCGCACCGGCCGGGCGCGGCTGATGCGCGACGCGATCGACATCGCGCGCGAAGGGTTCGCGGTCGATCCGCGCCTGTTCGCCAGCTACAGCTCCTCGGCCGGCAACATCGGCATCCATCCGCAGGGGCGCGAGGTGTTCTGGCCCGACGGCTACCTGGTGATGCCGGGCCAGGCCCTGCGCCAGGCGCGGGTGGCGCGCACCCTGGAGCGCCTGCGCGACGAGGGCATGGACTACTACAACGGCGATTTCGCCCGTGCCTTCAGCGCGGAATGCCAGCGCGGCGGCGGGGTGATCGTGCCCGAGGACCTGCGCGCCTACCGGCCGATGTTCCAGCGGCCGGTGCAGGGCACGTACCGCGACCGCTACACGGTGATCGGCTCGCCGGCGCCCGACGACGGCGGCATGATGCTGGTGGAGGCGCTGAACCTGCTCGAGCACGTCGACCTGGCCCGCCTGGGCCCGGCCTCGGAGTCGTTCGAGACGCTGCAGTGGCTGATCCGGGTGCACAACGAGGTCTACTACGCGCCGCCGCGGCAGGGCGACCTGGACACCGCGCCGGAGGACGTGGCCCTGCTGCTGTCCAAGGAATACGCGGCCCGGCGCTTCGAGCTGATGTCGCAGCGCGACCCGCAGCCGGCCGGGCGGATCATGCCCACGCCGGGCACCATCCACATCTCGGCGATGGACCGCGACCGCAACGTCGCCAGCTGCACCCACTCGCACATGGCCGGCGGCTGGGAGAACGGCCTGTTCGCCGAGGGCTTCCAGCTGTCGGGCGGCGGTTCGTTCTTCCAGCGGATCCTGCCGCAGCCGGGCGCCCGGGCCACCGTCTACCTGGCGCCGAACATCGTCATGCGCGGCGACGTGCCGGTGATCGCCTCCGGCTCGCCCTCGGTGTCGCTGGTGGCCTGCGTGCTGCAGAACCTGGTGAACCTGATGGACTTCGGCATGGACATCGAGGCCTCGGTGCACCAGCCGCGCTTCGGCGCGCGCCCGCACAATCCGCAGAACGGCTGGGAGCGCGGCAACATCCTCGAATGCGGCTTCTCCGAGGACATCCAGCGGCAATACCTGGAGTGGGCCGGAAAGCGCCGCCTGTGGCACAGGCTGGTCCAGCCCTGGGCCGCCCTGACCGGCGGTTTCGAGGCGGTGGTGCAGGACCCGGACAGCGGGCGGCTGTCGGCCTGCGCCGACCCGCGCCGGGCCGGCGTGGCGATGGGACTGTGAGCGTGGTCGCGGGCGGCGGGGGGCGGCCATGAACCTGGACGAGCGCACCGCGCTGATGGCGCAGGCCCGCTTCGGGCGCAAGCGGCGGGTGGAAGCGGGCAAGGCCATGGTGGTCAGTTCCGACCCGCTGGCCACGCGCGCGGGGCTGGACGTGCTGCGCGAGGGCGGCAACGCCTGCGACGCGGTGCTGGCCGCCGCGGCGATGCAACTGGTCACCGAGCCGCACATGACCTCGATCACCGGCGGCCTGAGCATGATGTACTGGGACGCGGCCAGCGGCGAGGCGGCCTACCTCAACGGCAACATCAGCGCGCCGCTGGCCGAGCTGCCGGGCTTCAGCGGCGCCGACCTGTACACCGGCCGTGGCGTGCCGGTGCCCGGCTGGTGGCCCGCGTTCGAGGCCGCGCGCCAGCGCTGGGGCCGCACCGGCCGGGCGCGGCTGATGCGCGACGCGATCGAGGTGGCGCGCGAAGGCTTCCCGATGGACCCGTACCTGTACGGGGTGATGTACGGCAGGCAGGAAGGGATCGGCGTGCATGTCCAGGGGCGCGAGGTGTTCTGGCCCCAGGGGCACCTGCTCACCCAGGGCGAGACCGTGGTCCAGGCGCGGGTGGCGCGCACCCTGGAGCGCCTGCGCGACGAGGGCATGGACTACTACAACGGCGATTTCGCCCGTGCCTTCAGCGCGGAATGCCAGCGCGGCGGCGGGGTGATCGTGCCCGAGGACCTGCGCGCCTACCGGCCGATGTTCCAGCGGCCGGTGCAGGGCACGTACCGCGACCGCTACACGGTGATCGGCTCGCCGGCGCCCGACGACGGCGGCATGATGCTGGTGGAGGCGCTGAACCTGCTCGAGCACGTCGACCTGGCCCGCCTGGGCCCGGCCTCGGAGTCGTTCGAGACGCTGCAGTGGCTGATCCGGGTGCACAACGAGGTCTACTACGCGCCGCCGCGGCAGGGCGACCTGGACAGCGCGCCGGTGGAGACCGGCATCCTGCTGTCCAAGGAGTACGCGGCCCGGCGCTTCGAGCTGATGCGCGTGCGCGAGCCGCGGGCCACCGGCGTGCCCATGCCCACGCCGGGGACCATCCACCTGGCCGCGGTGGACAAGGACGGCAACATCGCCAGCTGCACCCACTCGCACATGGCGTCGGGGTGGCCCAACGGCCTGTTCGCCGAGGGCTTCCAGCTGTCGGGCGGCGGCTCGTTCTTCCAGCGGATCCTGCCGCAGCCGGGCGCCCGGGCCACCGTCTACCTGGCGCCGAACATCGTCCTGCGCGACGGCCGGCCGGTGATCGTCTCCGGCTCGCCCTCGGTGTCGCTGGTGGCCTGCGTGCTGCAGAACCTGGTGAACCTGATGGACTTCGGCATGGACATCGAGGCCTCGGTGCACCAGCCGCGCTTCGGCGCGCGCCCGCACAATCCGCAGAACGGCTGGGAACGCGGCAACACACTGGAGTCCGATTTCGCGCCGCAGATGCAGGAGCGGTTCGTCGCCTGGGCCCGGGAGCGGCGGCTGTGGCACCAGCGGGTGCACCCGCGCTGCACGCTCACCGGCAACTTCGAGGCCATCACCCTGGACCCGGCCAGCGGCCTGCTGGCCTCGTGCGCCGACCCGCGCCGCTGCGGCAGCGTCGAAGGCTACTGACGCGCCCCTGTTTCCTTTCTCCTGGAGTCCCCGATGCACGATCCCTCCGCGGCGGCGCACGCGCCGCCCCCGCACGACCCCGATGCCGGCTCGCCCGTGTGGCGCCGGGTGCTGTTCACCGCCGTGCTCGGGAACGTGGTGGAGTGGTACGACCATGCGCTGTACGGCATCCTGGCGGTGTTCATGTCGCGGATCTTCTTCCCGGAGGGAGACCCCTACGCGGCGCTGATCGCCACCTACGTCGGCCTGATCGCCTCGTATGCGATCAGGCCGGTCGGCGGGGTGGTGATGGGGCGGTTGAGCGACCTGCGCGGCCACCGCTTCACCCTGGTCCTCACCATCGCGCTGATGACCGTCGGCACGGTGCTGATCGGCGTGCTGCCCGGCTACGCGGCCATCGGCATCGCCGCGCCGATCCTGCTGATGCTGTGCCGGCTGGTGCAGGGCGTGGGCGCCAGCGGCGAGTACACCGTGGCGGCCAACTTCATCCTCGAGCACGGGCCGCGCCGGCGCCGCCAGTACCTGGCGGGATGGAGCGTGGGTTCGACCTCGCTCGGGCCGCTGCTGGCCTCCATCGTCGCCCTGGCGCTGATCGTGGGCCTGCCCGAGGACGCCTTCACACACTGGGGCTGGCGCATCCCGTTCCTGCTGGCCGCGCCGCTGGGCCTGGTCACGCTGTACATCCGCCGCAGCGTGCCGGAGCTGCCCCGCATCCAGCAGGCGCTGGAGCAGGCCGCCGAGGAGGCGCCGCCGCCGCGCCCGTTCACCGAGGCGGTGCGGGGCCACTGGCGGCAGATGTGCCAGGTGATCCTGCTGGGCGCCGGGCAGCGGGTGGGCACCTTCTGCATCCAGACCTACTTCGTGGTCGCCCTGATCAACTCCGACTTCGGCGCCGACAGGGCGCTGCTGGCCTCGATCCTGACCTACCTCATCGGCCCTCCGGCCGCGATCTGGGGCGGCCTGCTGGCCGACCGCCATGGCGGCCGGACCGTGCTGCTGGTCGGCTACGCGGCCTTCGTGCTGTTCACCGTGCCGACCTTCACCGCGCTGGGCGGCGGCTCGGTGGTGGTGGCCACCGCCGCGGTGGTCGGCTTCACCTTCATCAACAACTTCGTCGGCGCGCCGCTGACCCACGCCTACGTGCTGACCTTCCCGCCGGAGGTGCGCGGCACCGCCGCGGCGCTGAACTTCAACGTCGGCACGACCCTGATCGGCTCCACCGCGCCGCTGATGGCCACCTGGCTGCACATGCGCACCGGCACCGACGTCTCGTTCGGCTGGTACATGACCGGCGCCTGCCTGGTCTCGCTGCTGGTGGCCGCGTTCGCCTTCCCGCGTCCGGCGGCCGATGCCTGAAGCGCCGCCCGGCGCCCCGTCGCAGGGGCGCCGGGCGGGGTGCGGCTCAGCGGATCGGCTCGTCCAGCATCAGCTGGCGGACGAAGCGCACCGGCGGGGCACCGTGGGACAGGACCTGGTCGTGGTAGGTCTTCGCGTCGAAACGCTCGCCCAGCTCCGCCTCCGCCGCGGCACGCATGTCGAAGTGCTCCTGCGCGCCGACGAAGTAGGTCGGCAGCTGCGCCGAGGTCAGCTGCGCGCGCACCCACTTGCCGGCGGCCTCGCGCTCCTGCTGGAAGGTCTTCCGGACCATCAGGTCCATGGCCTGCTCGCGGCTCCAGCCGTCCACGTGCACGCCCTGGTCGAGGATCGCGTTGGCGATGGTGCGCAGGTAGAACTTCAGCTGCACCAGGCGGAACAGCGGGTCGTTGCCAAGGTAGCCGGCGTCGGCCATCACCTTCTCGGTGTACACTGCCCAGCCCTCGGCGAACGGACCGGAGCGCAGCACCGCGCGCAGGGTGGAGGGATGCCGCGCCGAGTGCCAGCCCTCCAGGTAGTGGCCGGGCGTGCCCTCGTGGATGCTCAGCAGGTGGATCATGCGCGAGTTGTATTCGCGCAGGAATGAGTCCACCTGTTCCTGGGTCCATTCCTCCGGGATCGGCGAGACCGCGTAGAAGGTCTTGAGGTTGCGGTCCAGCGGGCCGGGCGAGTCGCAATAGGCCACCGCCACGCCGCGCTGGAATTCGGGCATCTCGATGATTTCCACCGGCGCGTCGGGCAGGGTCACCAGGTCCTTCTCCCGCACGAACGCCGTGGCCTGCGCCAGCGCCGCCTCGGCGTCGGGGACCACGCGGTCGCGCGCCGGGCGCTCGGCGTAGGCCAGCTCCAGTGCGGCCTCGATCGCCGCCTGCTGCTGTTCCGGGGTCGGGGAGTCCGGCAGTTCGGGGACACCCGGGCGGTCGGCCAGCACCGTGCGGGCGATGCCGTACATCTCCGCGCGCACGCGCTCCAGCTCGGCCTCGGCGCGCTGGCGGATCTGCGCGCGCGACAGCGAGGACAGCAGGGCGAACTGCAGCTTGCGGTCGTACAGCTCCGCGCCGATGCGGAAGTCGCCGCGCGCGTTCGGGACCAGGGTCCGGTCCAGCCATGCCTGGTGCTCGACCACGGCCGCGCGCAGGCCGGCGATCGCCTCCTCGGCGGCCCGGCGGTCGGCCGCGTCCAGCTGGTCCAGCGCCGGGACCACGAGCAGGTCCACCAGGCCCAGCAGGCCGGAGTTCTGCCGGGCCACGGTCTCGGCGTGGATCTTCGGCACCCGCGCCGGATCGAGGTTGGCGCGCGCCTGCGCCAGCAGGCCGGGGATCAGGCGCATGCGCGCGGTGGCCGACCTGAGGCGTTCGGGCAGCGGCGCGAACTCGCGCGCCATCAGTCCGTAGATCGCGCTGCCGGCGAGGTCGCCGTAGACCTGCGGGTCCCAGGCCCAGGGCTGCAGCACTTCCGCGCTCCAGATGTCGTACTCCAGGCGGTTGCGCAGGATCGCGGCGTCGACCTGGTTGTCGCGGGACAGCGCGGCCACGTCCAGCGCATCCAGTTCGGCCAGCAGGGCGCGGCTGGTCTCCAGCGCCTGGCGGCGGCCCTCGGCGGAGAGGTCGTCCAGCTCGGCGTCATGGCGGTGGTCGCCGGCCTGGGTGGCGGCCACCGGCGACAAGCGCATCCAGGCCTCGAGCGCGCGCGCGGACAGGTCAGCGAAGGCGGCGTCGGCCGGGCTGGGCGCGGTGGCGGTGGACGCGGCTTCCGGGGCTTCGGGCTTCTGGCAGGCCGCCAGCGGCGCGAGCAGGGCGAGGGCCAGCAGGCAGGGGCGCAGGTTCGGGCGCATGGCTATACCGGTGTCGAGGGATGGCGCAGGATAGGGGCAAGGCGCCGCCCATGCCCCTGCCATTGGCTGGGCCGCGCCACCACGCACGGGGAGGACACCCTGAAGTACCAGGGAAGCTGCCATTGCGGCGGCATCGCGTTCACCGTCGAAGGACAGATCGACCAGGTGGTCGACTGCAACTGCTCGATGTGCCGGCGGCGCGGCGGCCTGCTGTGGTTCGTGCCGGCCAGCGCGTTCGAGCTGGCCACCCCGCGCGAGCGGCTGGGCACCTACCTGTTCAACCGCAAGCACTGACCTGAGTATGGAACTTGTAGCCAATCAGGCAGTGAGTCCGGGGTGAATGGTATCGGGTTCCGACCAGTTCCGGCGAACGGTCGCCGGGGGGTTGTAGCCATGGGCGCTGTGCGGCCGCTGCTCGTTGTAGAACTGTCGCCAGCGTTCGATCAGCACCTTCGCTTCGGCGCGGCTTACGGAACCATTCCCGGTTCAGAAGCTCGTCCCGAAGCTTGCCGTTGAAGCTCTCGACGAACCCGTTCTGCCAGGGGCTACCCGGCGCGATGAAGGCCGGGCCGATCGCCGCGTCGCGCAGCCAGCGCA
>NZ_VOHE01000001.1 GCF_007859305.1 Luteimonas wenzhouensis | reverse complement strand
CCTTCCAGCCACCCAGCTGGGACATACAATCCACTTCGGCCACGGCCGGCCCCGTTTTGTTGCCTCGAGAACAACAATTCTGCCGGGTCGGCCGTGCGCCTCTCTCCCCTCAGTTGGGAGAAGAACCAAGAAAAAGCCCGGCGTTCGCCGGGCTTTTTCCGTATGGCGCGGTTGCGCCGGATTACCAGATGATCACGCGGTCGTCGCCGTCGCGCACCATCGGGTCGCCGGGCTTGCAGTTGAACGCCTCGGCGAACGCGGGCAGGTTGGACGGGGCGCCGATGGCGCGGAACTGCGCCAGGGCGTGCTCGTCGGTCACCAGGCGCTTGCTCAGCTCCTCCGGGGTGAAGTTGCGGCGCCAGACCGTGGCCCAGTTCAGGAAGAAGCGCTGGTCGCGGGTCAGGCCGTCGGTCATCGGGTCGGGCTGGCCCTGCGTGGCCTTCTTCATCGCGTCGTAGGCCGTGGCCAGGCCGCCGAGGTCGCCGATGTTCTCGCCAAGGGTATGGGTGCCGTTGAGCGTGCGGCCATCGGGGAGCTTGTAGGCGTCGAACTGGGCGATCAGCTTGGCGGTGCGTTCCTTGAACGCGGCCGCGTCGGCCTCGGTCCACCAGTTCTCGAACTTGCCGGTCGGCCCGAAGCGGCTGCCCTGGTCGTCGTAGCCGTGGCTCATCTCGTGGCCGATCACCGCGCCGATGCCGCCGTAGTTCATCTCGTCGGTCGCCTCGGGATCGAAGAACGGCGGCTGCAGGATCGCGGCCGGGAACACGATCTCGTTCTGCAGCGGGTTGTAGTAGGCGTTGACCATCTGCGGCGGCATCGCCCATTCGGTGCGGTCCACCGGCTTGCCGATCTTGTTGATCATCCAGCGATAGTTGAACTCCTGCGCCGCCAGCACGTTGTCCAGGTAGCTGTCGCGGCTGGTCTCCAGGCCGCTCCAGTCGCGCCACTTGTCGGGGTAGCCGATCTTGGTGGTGAACGCGGCCTGCTTTTCCAGCGCCTTGGCCTTGGTTTCGTCGCTCATCCACTCCAGGTTCTGGATCCGCTCCTTCAGGGCCTCGCCGAGGTTGGCGACCAGCGCTTCCATCCGCTCCTTGGACTCGGGCGGGAACGCGACCTTGACGTACATCTGGCCCATGGCCTCGTCGATCTGGTTGTTGATCGTGGCGAGCACCCGCTTCCAGCGCGGCTTGATTTCCTTCTGGCCGCTCAGGGTCTTGTTGTGGAACTCGAAGTGCTGCTGCACGAACTCGTCGGACAGGTACGGCGAGGCGTTGTCGACCACGTGGAAGCGCAGGTAGCTCTTCCACTGCTCGACCGGCACGTCCACCAGCATCGCGTCCACTTCGCGGAAGAAGTCGGGGACCGAGACCGAGAACAGCTTCGGCTGCTCAATGCCCTGGACCTCGAAGAACTTCGTCCACGGGAAGTTCGGGGTCAGCTTGTCGGCGTCGGCCACCTGCATCGGGTTGTAGTACAGCGACACGTCGCGCGAGAACTCGGCGCGCGACTTCGACACCTTGGCCAGGCGGGTCTCGAACGCCATCACGTCCCTGGCCTGCCGTGCGGCTTCGTCGGCCGGCACGCCGGACAGCTCCAGCACCCTGGCGATGTGGGCGACGTAGGCCTCGCGGATCGCCGCGTGCTTGTCGTCGGTGTAGTAGGGCGTGTCGGGCAGGCCCAGCCCGCCCTGGCCGGTGACGGCGATGTTGATCGAGGAATCCTGGAAGTCGGGCATCGCCGCGACGCCGAGCAGGAAGCCCTGGCCCCTGGCGGCGGTGCGCTGCAGCCAGTCGACGAGACCGGCGGTGTCGGAGAGCGCGTCGATCGCGGCCAGTTCGTCCTTCAGCGGCTCGATGCCCTGGGCGTTGATCTTCGCCTCGTCCATGCCGGTGGCCCAGAAATCACCCACCAGCTTTTCGACGCCGGTCGCATCCTCGAGGCTGGCCGCGTGCTGCGCGAGCTGGTGCTGGACCGCGGTGGAGCGCTCGTCGAGCATCTCGAACGCGCCCCAGTTGGTGCGGTCGGCCGGCACCGGGTTGGCCGCGAGGAACTTTGCGTTCACGTAGCCGGCGAAGTCGACGCAGGCGTTGATCGTGTCGTCGAGGTCGGACGGCTGGAAGCGGTTGACCGGCGGCAGGCTGGCCTCGTCGAGGACGAAGGACGGCTGCGCGGCGGTGGAATCGGTGGCGGGGGCCTGGTCCCTGCCGCAGGCGGTCACCGCGAGGGTGACGGCGAGGGACAGGAGCAGCAGGCGGGGTGCGGGTGCACGCATGGAATTCTCCGTGGAGCGGCGGAAGCGGCGGCCACGGCGGTGGCCGTGGCCGGTTGTGCGCCGCACTGTACGCCTGCGTCCTGTCCGGGAAGGGTGTCGGAGGTCATAGGCGCCCGCGGCGGCCCGGCTGCGGGAACGCGCGCGCGCAGGCAAAATCGGGACCTGTCCAGGGTGGAGGCACGGCATGCGGGTCCATTTCCACGGCGCGGCGGGCGAGGTGACCGGTTCGATGCACCTGGTCGAGGCCGCGGGCCGGCGGATCCTGCTCGACTGCGGGATGATCCAGGGCGGCCGCGAGATGGAGGCGCGCAACTTCGAGCCGTTCCCGTTCGACCCGGCCTCGATCGACGCGCTGGTCGTCAGCCACGCCCACATCGACCACGTCGGCCGCATCCCGCGCCTGGTCTGGCAGGGCTTCCGCGGCCCGATCTACATCCAGGACGCCGGCGCCGACCTGCTGCCGGTGATGCTGCTCGACGCCGCCTCGCTGGCCGAGAGCGACGCCGAGCGCGAGAACCGCAAGCGCCGTCCGGGCGAACCCGAGGCGATGCCGCTGTTCACCCGCGAGGACGTGCACGACGTGCTCGACCTGGTGCGCCCGCTGCGCTACGGCGCGCGCACAGCGATCGCGCCGGGGGTGGAGATCGCGTTCCGCGACGCCGGCCACATCCTCGGTTCCTCGATCGTCGAACTGTGGGCGGAGGGCCGCAAGCTGGTGTACTCGGGCGACCTCGGTCCGCACGGCACGCCGATCCTGCGCGACCCCGAACCGGTCCGCGACGCCGACCTGGTGCTGATGGAGTCCACCTACGGCGACCGCAACCACCGCGACCGGCTCGACACCATCCACGAGTTCGGCGACCTGCTCGAGCAGGCGTGGAACGCGCGCGGCAAGGTGCTGATCCCGGCCTTCGCCGTGGGCCGCTCGCAGGAGCTGCTGTACTGGTTCGCGCGCTACTGGGACGAATGGCAGATCTCGCGCTGGCGCATCTTCCTCGACAGCCCGATGGCGGCGAAGGTGGTCGCGGTCTACGACCGCCACCGCACGCTGTTCGACGAGGAGGCGCGCGAGGTCTGGAAGCGCCGCCCCAATCCGTTCACCCTGCCGAACCTGCACCTGACCGACAGCACCGAGGCCTCGATGGCGATCAACCGGATCGAGAACGGCGCGATCGTGATCGCCGGCAGCGGCATGGCCAACGGCGGCCGGATCCTGCACCACTTCCGCCACAACATCGAGCGCCGCGCCACCCACGTGGTGTTCGTCGGCTACCAGGCCGAAGGCACGCTCGGCCGCCGGCTGGTGGACGGCGCATCGACCGTGCGCATCCACGGCGAGGAGTACCGGGTCAACGCGCAGGTCCACACCATCGGCGGCCTGTCGGCGCATACCGACCAGTCCGGGCTGCTGGCCTGGTACGGGCACTTCGAGGGCAACCCCCCGGTGGTGCTGGTGCATGGCGAGGACCGCGCGCGCGAGCCGCTCGCGCGCGAGCTGCGCCGCCGCGGCGCGGGCGAGGTGACGCTGGCGCGGCCCGGGACGGCGGTCGAGGTCTGAGCGCTCAGGCCGGCGGCTTGCCCGCCGGGTCCTGCGTCGGCGCCTGCGGGGTCGCCGCCTGCTCGGCGCCGGCGTTGAGCGCCACGGAGGGCCGCTTGGGCGGCACGAACGGCGTCGGCTTCGGCGCTGGCGCGCCGCCCTGGCGCCGATTGCCGATGACCAGCCGCGCGCCGGCGCGCGAATCGTTGCTGGCCACTTCCATCTCGAAGCGCTCGGCGTCGAGCTTGCGGATCTGGGTGGAGATCGCCGCGGCCTCGTCGGCGGGCACGCCGAGCGCGCGCAGGGCCGCCTCGCCGAAGGCCACGGCCGAGCCGAAGGTCTCGCGCACCTGCACGTCGACCCCGGCCTTGACCAGCTGCAGCGCATGCTGGCGGTCGTAGGCGCGCACCAGCAGCTTGGCCTGCGGGAAGTGCCGCCGCGCCAGTTCCACGATCCGGTTGGCGGCGGCGCGGTCGTTCACGCACACCGCCAGCGCACGCGCCGTCCCCGCGCCCGAGGCGCGCAGCACGTCGAGCCGGCGGCCGTCGCCGTAGTACACCTTGAAGCCGAACTCCGACGCGCTGCGGATCATGTCGATGTCGTTGTCGATGATGGTCACGTCGACATCGCGCGCCAGCAGCGACTGGCTCATCACCTGGCCGAAGCGGCCGAAGCCGATGATCAGCACGCTGCCGGTCTGGCCGCCGGCCACGTCCACCCCGTCGAGTGACGGGGGGGTGGTCTCGCGCAGCAGCGGCCGCACGGCGAGGGTGGCCAGCGGGGTCAGCACCATCGACAGCACCACGGTCGCGGTCAGGCCGTCGCTGGTCGGTCCGTCGATCACGCCCGCGGCCTCCGCAGCCGCGTACAGCACGAAGGCGAACTCGCCGCCCTGCGCCATCAGCACCGCGCGGTCGAGCGCGTCGCGGTGGCTGCTGCGCAGCAGCCGCGCGACCACGTAGATGCACGCGGCCTTGGCCAGCATCAGCGCCGGCACCGCCAGCAGCACCAGGGTCCAGCCGTCGCGGACCACCGCCAGGTCCAGCGACATGCCCACGGCGAGGAAGAACAGCCCCAGCAGGATGCCGCGGAACGGTTCGATGTCCGCCTCGATCTGGTGCCGGAACGTGGACCCGGACAGCAGCACGCCGGCCAGGAAGGCGCCCATGGCCATCGACAGCCCGCCCATCTCCATCAGCACCGCCGCACCCAGCACCACGAGCAATGCCGCGGCGGTCATCACCTCCCGCGCCTTGGCCGCCGCCAGCAGCCGGAACAGCGGATTGAGCAGGTACAGCCCCGCCACCACCAGGCCGAGCAGCGCGGCCGCGGCGATGCCCACGGCCACCAGCCCCGAGGGCGCGTCCGGATCCGCGGGCGCGTGCGACATCACCGCCACCAGCGCCAGCAGCGGCACGATCAGCAGGTCTTCGAACAGCAGGATCGACACCATGCGCTGTCCGCGCGGCAGCGCGATGTCGCCGCGTTCGCCCAACACCTGCATCACGATCGCGGTCGAGGTCATCACGAAGCCCGCGCCGCCGATGAACGCGGCCTGCGGCGCGAGGCCGAGCAGCCACAGTACTCCGGTGAGCGCTGCGCCGGCGAAGCCGATCTGCAGTGCGCCAAGGCCGAAGATCTGCCGTCGCAGGTTCCACAGCTGGGACGGGCGCATCTCCAGCCCGACCACGAACAGGAACATCACCACGCCCAGTTCGGCGAAGTGCAGGATCGCCTGCGGATGCGAGAACCAGCCCAGGCCGAACGGCCCGATGGTGATGCCCGCGGCCAGGTAGCCGAGCACCGAGCCCAGCCCGAGCCGCCGGAACAGCGGCACGAAGACCACCGCCGCGCCGAGCAGGGCGACGGCGCCAACCAGCAGGGTGTCGCCGCCCGCGCCGGCCGCCATGGCGTCAGCGCCGTCGCCCGGGCGTGGCCTGCGACAGCAGCAGGAAGCCGCCGACCAGGCCGGCGTTCTTCATGAAGTGCAGCAGCTGCGCGCTGCGGGCCGGCTCGGCCAGGCCCCAGAACGGGTGGTTGAGCACCGCATCGGCCACCAGCAGGGCGGCGCATGCCAGCGCGAGCCCGCGCACTCTCCAGCCCGCCGCCACCAGCACGCCGAGCACCAGTTCGGCCGCGCTGAAGGTCAGGGTGGCGCCGCTGGCGGACGCGCCCTGGTAGGCGGCCCACAGGCGCCAGGCCCCCATCACGATGAACACGCTGGCCAGCAGCAGGCGGGCGAGGACGGTTCCGGGACTCGGCGGGGTCGGTCGGAAGGACATGCGGCGCTCGCGGGGCGGGTTCGCCGGCAAGGGTGTCACAGCCGGCGACCGGCTTTCCACCGGCCCGGGCCCCGCCTGCCGGCGGGATGGCGGTCCCGGGGCGCGACCGCTACAATGACGGCGTTTGCAACACGGCTGCCCACCTGCACCAGTGCAGGCCACGATCCTGGCAGGCCGGCCCCGGGGACTCCCCGGCGGCGCCTCTCCCGCACGTCTTTCGTCGCGCAGACACGGCCCCGGAAGCCTCCGGACGCCGCCAATCATTGCCCGCAACGCGGATCTGGATGGTTCCGGGCAAGCCAGCCGAAGGCCTCGATCGATGCCCGTGCCCACGTTGGTGGCCGCACGGCGCGGCGGGGCGCGGCTGCCGAGGAGCAAATCCCACATGACGCCTGACACCACCCCCTTCGCCGCGCTGGGGCTTTCGCCCGCGCTGCTGCGCGCCCTCTCCGAGACGGGCTACACCACGCCCACGCCGATCCAGGCCCAGGCCATTCCCTTCGCCCTGCAGGGCCGCGACCTGCTGGGCGCCGCCCAGACCGGCACCGGCAAGACCGCCGCCTTCGGCCTGCCGCTGCTACAGCAGCTGGCCAGGGACACGCCCGCCAAGGGACCGCGCAAGCCGCGCGCCCTGGTGCTGGTGCCGACCCGCGAGCTGGCGGTGCAGGTCGCCGACAGCCTCAAGGCCTACGGCCGCCACCTGCGCGTGAACGTCACCATGGTCTTCGGCGGCGTGGGCATGCAGCCGCAGATCGACAACCTGCGCCGCGGCGTCGACGTCCTCGTCGCTTGCCCGGGCCGCCTGCTCGACCACCTCGACTCCGGCCACGCCAAGCTCGACGCGGTCGAACTGCTGGTGCTCGACGAGGCCGACCGCATGCTCGACATGGGCTTCCTGCCCTCGATCAAGCGCGTGCTCGCGCGCGTCCCGCAGCAGCGCCAGACGATGATGTTCTCGGCCACCTTCGAGCCGCGCATCCGCGCCCTGGCGATGGAGCTGCTCAAGAACCCGGCCGAAGTGCAGGTCGCCGCGCAGAACACCATCGCCGACACCATCGTCCACCGGGTGCATCCGGTCGACGCCTCGCGCAAGCGCGACCTGCTGGTCGAGATCCTGTCGCGGCGCCACGCCGACCAGGTGCTGGTGTTCGGCAAGACCAAGCACGGCTGCAACCGCCTGGCCGAACAGCTTGGCAAGGCCGGGTTGCCGGCGCTGGCGATCCACGGCAACAAGAGCCAGGCGCAGCGGCAGAAGGCGCTGGACCAGTTCAAGTCCGGCAAGGCGCGGATCCTGGTCGCCACCGACGTGGCCGCGCGCGGCCTCGACATCCCGAGCCTGCCGCTGGTGATCAACCACGACCTGCCGATGGTGGCCGAGGACTACGTGCACCGCATCGGCCGCACTGGCCGCAACGGCGCCAGCGGCGAGGCGCTGTCGCTGGTGTCGCCGGACGAGGCCGCGCTGCTGCGGCAGATCCAGCGCCTGCTCAAGGCGGGGATCGAGATGGAGGACGTGCCCGGCTACGCGCCGTCACAGCCGCTGCGCCTCGACTCCACCCAGCCGGGTCGCCGCAATGGCGGCGGCAAGCCCGGCGGCGGCCAGCGTCCGTCGCGCAAGCCCGGCCAGCGCGGCCACGGCAAGCCCGGGGGGCAGGGTGCGCACGCGCATGCCGGCAAGCCGGGCTCGCGCCCGGCGCGGGGCGGCAGCCGGCGCCGCGACACCCGCGCCTGAGCCCCGGCTGGAAACGGAAAGGCCGGTCCCCGCGGGGGGCCGGCCTTTCTGGTGCCCGCGTTCCGCGCGCTCAGC
Organism: Luteimonas wenzhouensis; assembly: GCF_007859305.1. Classification (GTDB taxonomy): domain Bacteria; phylum Pseudomonadota; class Gammaproteobacteria; order Xanthomonadales; family Xanthomonadaceae; genus Luteimonas; species Luteimonas wenzhouensis. The sequence continues at coordinate 780,895 of NZ_VOHE01000001.1, read as the reverse complement.
GCGGCAGGCGCAGCCGGGTGCGGTGGAAGTTCCCGGGAACGCCGTCGGCGCTGCGGGCGAAGTAGAGTTCGCCGCGCGCCCACAGCACGGTGGGGTGGTACTCGTCGGCGGCCGTGTTCACGCACGGGCCCAGGTTCACCGCTTCGGTGAACACGCCGTGGACCTGGCGGCTGACGTAGAGGTCGCCCCAGCCATGGCCGACGTCCTCGAGGCCGTCGTCGTCGCGGTCCAGGCGCACGAACAGCAGGGTTCGGCCGTCGGGCGAGATCTCCGGATTGAATTCCCAGCGCTCGGGCGTGTTCACGCCCGGGCCCAGCGGTTCCGGCGGACCGTAGCTGCCGTCGCGCCGCGGGCGGCTGCGCCAGATCTGCACGTCCCCGCCGGGCTCCGGTGCCTTGACCCGGGCGAAGTACAGGTTGCCGAGCAGGTCCGCGCTCGGATACAGCTCGTCGTAGCCCTCGGCGTTGACCTGGTCGCCGAGGTGCACCGGCTCGCTCCACCCGTGCGCGGTGCGGCGCACCATCCACAGGTCCATGTCCTGCCGGGGCCGGCCGTGCACCGGGCGCATGGACGAGAAGAACATCGCCGTCCCGAGCGGGGTCACGAACGGATCCATGTCGGCGTACGTGCCCGAGAACGGCACCACGGCCGGCGTGGACCAGCGGCCGCCCGGCAGGCGGCGCGAGGTGCGGATCTCGGCGCGCTCGCGCGTGCCGGGCCACCAGCCTTCGCTGTGCGACCAGTACGCCTCGGTGAGCAGCGGATTGAAGTTCAGCCGCCACTGCCAGCTGTCGGGAAGGGAAATGGTGCCGGGGGCGAACACCTCGGTCGGCGGGCAGGGCGGCGCGTGAGGGGAGGGCGACGCAGGGGAGGGAACGGGAGAAGGAGAAGGGGTCGGGGAGGGGCCGCCGCGCGCGTGCGCGCAGGCCGCGGCGAGCGCGGTGGTGAGTGCGGCGGCGAGCAGTCCGGCGGTCAGGGCATCGGATCGGATCATGGCGTTGCTCCGGCGACGGTGGGCCCAAGCAGGCGCCATCGGCGCGCACGACGCAACGCCCTTGTGACGAAGCGTCCGGATCGTGGGGCGAACGCCACCGCAGCGCTTGCGGACGCAGCCGGCCCGTTCCAGCATGGCGTGCATATGCGCTTGCGTCCCTGGCCCACGCTGCTGCTGGTGACCGCCTGGTGGACGCTGTACGGCGTGGCCTCCACCAGCCAGGCACTGAGCATGGAAGGCGCCGACGGCCAGGTGATGCCGCTCGGGCGCGCGGCCACGATCGGCTTCGCCTCGGCCTGGCTGTGGATCCCGCTGACCCTGCTGCTGCTGTGGGGCGTGCAGCGTTTCCCGCTCGAGCGCGGTCGGCTCGCGCAGCACCTGCCGGCGACCTTCGCCCTGGTGCTGGCGATCGTGGTGTTGCGCGCGCTGGCGGTGCTGGCGCTCAACCCGTGGGTCGGCTGGTACCACGGGCAGCCGGCGGTCGCCACGGTGCTCGCCGCGAGCCTGGCCAACAACCTGCTGCTGCTGTGGCTGATGGTCGGTGCGTGCCACGCCTGGCTGTACGCGGCGCGGGCGCGCGAGCGCGAGCGCCGGGCCGCGCGGCTGGAGGCCGACCTGGCCGGCGCGCGCCTGCAGCTGCTGGCCTCGCAGCTCAATCCGCACTTCATGTTCAACGCACTCAACTCCATCGCCGAGGTCGTGCACCTGGATCCGGATGCCGCCGACCGGATGCTGGTGGCGCTCGGCGCGCTGCTGCGCAGCAGCCTCGAGCGCCAGGCCACGCCGCAGGTGCCGCTGCGCGAGGAACTGGCGCTGCTGCGCCACTACCTCGACATCGAGTCGCTGCGCCTGGGCGACCGCCTGCGGGTGGAATGGCGGATCGGGGACGACGTGGGCGACGTGCGGGTACCGCCGCTGCTGCTGCAGCCGCTGGCCGAGAACGCGATCGTGCACGCGCTGGCGCGGCGCACAGGCCCCGGGCGCCTGGTCGTCGAGGCGCGGCGCGAGGGCCCCGCCCTGCACCTGGCGGTGTGCGACGACGGCGGCGGGCCTGATCCGGAGGCGCGCCCCGGCCACGGCCTGGCCAACCTGCGCGCGAGGCTGCAGCAGCTGCACGGCACAGAAGCCTCCCTGCAGCTGCTGCCCAATGCGCTCGGCGGCACCACCGCACGGGTCGTGGTCCCGTGCGCGCCCGCGCGCGAGGTCGCGGCATGACCTCGTTGCGTGCGGCCATCGTCGACGACGAGCCGCTGGCCCGGCGGCGGCTCGAACGCATGCTCGGCGACCTGGGCGGCGTGGAGGTGGTGGGCAGTTATCGCGACGGCGCCGCGGCGCTGTCCGGGCTGGCGCAGGTGCGGCCGGACGTCGTGTTCCTGGATGTGCGCATGCCCGGGCTCGACGGATTCGAGCTGCTGGAGCGGATGCCGGCGCCGGCGCGGCCGCGGGTGGTGGTGGTGAGCGCATACGGCGAACGCGCGCTCGAGGCGTTCGCGGTGGATGCGGTCGATTACCTGGTCAAGCCGCTGTCGCCGGTGCGCCTGCGCGAGGCGGTCGAGCGGGTGCGTGCACGGATGGCGCCGGTGCCGCCACCCTCGGCGCCCCTGCGTGAACCCGCCCCGGCGGCCGGCGGCTACCTCTCCCGCCTCGCGGTCCCGGACGGGCCGCGCCTGCGCGTGGTGGCGGTCGACGAGATCAGCATGCTGGTGGCACAGGGCAACTACGTCGAGCTTGTGCTCCCTGGTCGCAGCCTGCTGCTGCGCCAGCCGCTGGCCGCGCTGCTCGATCGCCTGGACCCGGCGCGCTTCGTGCGCGTGCACCGCTCGCGCGCGGTGCGCATCGACCTGGTCGAGCAGGTCGAGCCGCTCGGTGCCGGGCAGTACCGCCTGCGCCTGCGCGACGGCACCCGGCTCGCGTCCGGCCGTCGCTACCGCCAGGCGCTGCGCGCGGCGCTGGGGCTGGAGGGCTGAGTCCATCGACCGCGGCGCGCAATGCGCGGCCGCACGCCCGCCGCGCCGTTCAGTCGAACAGCACCACCTGGCGGATCGCCTCGCCGCGGGCGAGCCGGTCGAAGCCGGCATTGATGTCGTCGAGCGCCAGCGTGTGGGTGAGAAGCCGCTCGACCGGCAGCCGGCCGGCGCGATGCAGGGCCACGTAGCGCGGGATGTCGCGGCGGGGCACCGCCGAACCCATGTACGAGCCTTTGACCGTGCGTTCCTCGGCGACCAGGCCCACCGCCGGCACGCTGAACATGCGGTCGGGCGCGGGCAGGCCGACGGTGATCGTGCAGCCGCCGCGGCGGGTGGCGGCGTAGGCGGCGGCGAGCACGCGCTCGCTGCCCGCGGTCTCGAGCGCGTGGTCGACGCCGCCGCCGGTCGCCTCGCGCACCTGCGCGGCCACGTCGCCCTCGCGCGCGTCGATGCAGTGGCTTGCGCCCAGTTCGCGCGCCAGGGCCAGCTTCTCCGGCACCACGTCGACCGCGACCAGCGGCCAGGCCGAGCAGGCGGCGGCGCCCAGCACCGCCGACAGGCCGACGCCGCCGAGCCCGAACACCGCCACCGATTCGCCCGGGCGCACCCCGGCGGTGTTCACCACCGCGCCGACGCCGGTCATCACCGCGCAGCCGAACAGGGCGGCGATGGAGGGCGGCAGGTCCGGATCGATGCGCACCGCGGAACGTTCGGACACCACGGCGTACTCGGCGAATCCGGACACGCCCAGGTGGTGGTGCAGCGGCGCGTCGTGCGCGTCGCGCAGCCGCACGTCGCCGTCGAGCAGGGTGCCGGCGGCGTTGGCGGCCGCGCCGGGTTCGCACAGGACCGGGCGGCCGCAGGCGCACGGACCGCAGTGCCCGCACATCGGCACGAACGAGAACACGACCTGGTCGCCCACCCGCAGGCCGGAGACGCCGTCGCCCAGTTCGACCACCTCGCCGGTGGCCTCGTGCCCGAGCAGCATCGGCATGGGGCGCGGGCGCGAGCCGTCGATCACCGACAGGTCGGAATGGCACAGGCCCGCGGCGCGCACGCGCACGCGTACCTCGCCCCGCCCCGGCGGCTGCAGCCGCACGGTTTCGATCGCGAGCGGGCGCGACTGCGCATACGGGGCCGGCGCGCCCATCGTGCGCAGCACCGCGGCGCGCATCGTGGTCATGGCGCCGCCTCCACCACCAGCGGTGCGAGGGCCGCGCGGATGCGGTCCGGGATCGGCGTGCTGCGCCGGGTCTCGCGGTCGACGAATACGTGCACGAACCAGCCTTCGGCGGCAAGCGCGTCCTCGCCGGCGCGGAACAGGCCGATGCCGTAGCGCACGCTGCTGTTGCCCAGCTTCTCCACGCGCAGACCGGCATCGACGCTGCCCGGGAACGCGATCTCGCGCAGGAAGCGGCAATGCGATTCGGCGCACAGGCCGATCGCCGCGCCGCGGTGGATGTCGAGGCCGCCGACCGTGATCAGGTAAGTGTTGATCACGGTGTCGAAGTAGCTGTAGTACTCGACGTTGTTGACGTGGCCGTAGACGTCGTTGTCCTTCCAGCGGGTGGGGATGGACAGGAAGTGGCGGTAGCCGGCGCGCGTGCTCATGCGTGTTCCTCCGCGCCGGCGGTGGCCGTCGCCGGCTTCTGCTCGCGGCCCACCAGCAGCCACCAGCAGGCCAGCGCCGCGGCCAGCGCGATCCAGGGATCGAACAGCGACAGGGCCACGCCGCCCAGCACCGCGCTGCCGCGCTCGGCGTTGCTGCGCGGGATGCCCATGCCGATATAGGCGCAGGCGAAGCCGGTGGTGACCAGGGTGATGGCCAGTGCGACCCCCAGCAGCGGCTGCAGCCCGGTCAGCAGCGGCAGCACGAAGTAGATCACCGGCAGGCCCATCATGAAGTAGGAGATCAGCCCGCTGTGCAGGTCGCGCATGGCCTGCGGTCCCTGCCGCCAGCGCGACACCACCACCACGTGCACCCCTGCCCACAGCGCGCCCTGGGTGGTGAAGAACGGCGCGACCAGGCCCGCGGCGGCGTTGCGCACGGCCAGGGTCAGGTGCGAGCGGCGCGCGTCGATGCGGATCGGATCGTCCGGACGCGCGGGCTGCGCGTCGCGGATGACCGCTTCGGCGGTGACCCAGTCGCCGAAGGTGATCACGTACGTCAGCAGGACCAGCGGCAGCACGTCCAGGTACATCGACAGGGGCGGCCAGCCGATGGCGAAGGGCGACATCTTCGCCAGCGCGTCGCCCACCGGAGGCAGCATCCAGCCCCACTGCACGTCGTAGCTCACTTCGCCCACCAGCGGTCCCACGATGGCGGCGGCCAGGAAGCCGGGCAGCAGGCCCAGCGCGACCAGGTGGCGCAGCCACGGCAGGCGACCCTGCAGCCGCTGCAGCGGCGCGGAGAACACGACGACCAGGCAGATCGCGCAGGCCAGCAGGATCGACATCGGCTGCTGGTGCAGGAAGCGCGGCGCGTCGGTCACGAACACCTGCCGGAACGCGGCCAGCGCCGAACCGATCAGGATGGTGGCGCGCAGCGTCGGCGGCAGCCAGGCGATCAGGCGCGGTCCGGCGCGGGTGATGCCGAGCACGAACACCAGCACGGCGAACGACAGCGACATGGCGGTCATCGCCTGGAAGCGCAGGTCCGGCGTGTCGTAGCGTGGCAGCACGAAGGCCAGCACCAGGGGCAGCGCCGGCGTGGTCCAGCCCGGCGCGTAGGGTTCGCCGAACACCCACAGCGCGATGACGATCAGGGTGCTGACCAGCAGCGAGGCGGCGATGGCCTCCTCGAACGACATGCCGAAATAGCCGACGAGGATCGGCACCAGGGCCAGGCCGGTGGCGGTGGCGACCAGCAGGCCCTGCGCGATCTCCGGCCAGTGCGGGCGCGTGTGCAGGAACGGCAGGCGGAAGGTGAACGGCCCCCAGCGCCAGCCGCTGTTCTCGACGACCGGCGGCCGCTGCGCGCCGCTCACCGCGCCCGCCCGTCTTCGGCTTCCTGCAGGGCCCGCCACTGCACCTTGCCGGTGGCGCTGCGCGGCAGCGAGGTGCGGAACTCGACCTCGTGCGGCACCTTGTAGGCCGCCATGCGGCCACGCGCCCATTCGATGATGTCCCCGGGCGTCACCTCATGGCCTTCGCGCGGCACGATCACCGCCTTGGCGCTTTCGCCGCGGTGCGCATCGCGCACGGCGATCACGCAGGCCTCCTGCACCGCGGGATGGCCGTAGAGCATGGCCTCGACCTCGGCCGGCCAGATCTTGTAGCCCGACGCGTTGATCATGCGTTTGAGCCGGTCGACCATGAAGAAGTAGCCCTCGTCGTCGACGTAGGCCAGGTCGCCGGTGCGCAGGAAGCGCTTGCCGTCGATCTCGACGAAGGTCTCCGGATCGTCGGCGGGACGGCCGTGGTAGCCCAGCATCACCTGCGGGCCGTGGGAGACGATCTCGCCGACCTCGCCCGGCGGGAGTTCCTCGAAGGACTGCGGATCGACCACGCGCGAATCGACGTCGAAGATCGGCAGGCCCAGGCATTGCGGCTTGGGCCGGTGCACGGGGTTGAGATGGGTCGGGGCCATCGTTTCCGACAGGCCGTAGCCTTCCACGTAGTCGATGCCCCACAGCTGGCGGATGCGCTCGGCGACCGCCTTGGGCATCGCCGCGCCGCCGCCGGTCAGGATGTGCATCGAGGACAGGTCGAAGGCCGACAGGTCCTGGTGCAGGAAATCCATCAGCATGGTCGGGATCGCGGTCCAGGAGCCGCAGCGGTGGCGCTCGATCAGCCTGGCCGCGCAGGCCTTGTCCCAGCGCGTCATCACCACGATGGTGTTGCCGCGCCAGACCGGCGTGGTCACGCCGTTCTGCATGCCGGTGACGTGGAACATCGGCAGGTTCGCCAGCACCACGGTGTCCTTGGGGGCGAAGCACCACTCCGGCCCGGCCACGGTGGTGTGCATCACCGTGCGGTGCGTGTGCAGGCAGCCCTTCGGATGGCCGGTGGTGCCGGAGGTGTAGGGCATCACCGCGAGGTCGTCCGGTCCGGCCAGGTGTGGCGAGGGCGCCAGGCGTTCGCCCAGGGCGTCCGCCCAGGCGACGGTGCCGTCGAGGCGCTCGCGCGGCTGCGCGACCACGTCGGGCACGGGCAGGTCGGTGTCCGGATCGGCATAGTCGCAGTAGCTGGCGAGGACGGCGTGGTCGAGGTGCTCGCCGCGCAGCGGCAGCATCTCGGCCGCGAGTTCCTGCGCCAGCACGGCCACGCGCGCGCCGCTGTCGCGGACGATGTGCCGCACTTCCTCGAGCCGGTTCATGCAGTTGACCGGCACCACCACCGCGTCGGCGCGCAGGATGGCATGGAAGGCGATGATGAACTGCGGGCAGTTCTGCATGAACAGCGCGACGCGGTCGCCCCGCGCCACGCCGCAGCGCTGCTGCAGGTAGCCGGCGAGCGCGTTCGCCTGGGCGTCGAGCTCGGCGTATTCGAGCGCGCGGCCGTAGTAGATCGTCGCCGGCTTGCGCGGGTAGCGGCGCGCGCTGACCGCGAGGTTGTCGTACAGCGAGGTCTGCGGCAGTTCGAGGTGGTGGGGCAGGCCGGGCGGCCAGTGCGGGGAACGTTGCATGGTCGGCTCCTGGATGGGTCGCTGGCCGGAGGCTCAGTCGGCCAGCTGCGGCAGGACCAGCAGCTTGCCCACCGCCTCGCGGGAGAGCAGGGCGGAGAGCGCGGCCGGCGCCTGCGAGAGGGGATAGCGCCGCGACACCAGCGGCTGCAGCGCGCCTTCGCGCAGCCACTGCAGCAGCTGGCGGGTGTTGGCGGCGCTGGCCGCGGGTTCGCGCCGCACGAAGTCGCCCCAGAACACGCCCAGCAGCGCGGTGCCCTTGAGCAGCAGCAGGTTGGCCGGGACTTTCGGGATCTCGCCCGCGGCGAAGCCGACCACGAGGTGGCGGCCGCCCCAGGCCAGGGTGCGCAGCGCGGTCTCGGTGAGTGCGCCGCCCACCGGGTCGTAGACGATGTCCACGCCGGCCTTGCCGGCGTGTGCGCGCACCTGGTCGCGGAAGTCCCCGGCGCCCGGGTCGACGGTCGCGTCGGCGCCGCGCGAGCGCGCCGCCTCGCGCTTGGCCTGGGTGGAGGCCGCGGCGATCACGCGCAGGCCCATGCGCTTGCCCAGCTCCACCGCGGCCAGGCCGACGCCGCCGCCGGCGCCGAGCACCAGCAGGGTCTCGCCGGCCTTCGCCTGCGCACGGTCCTTGAGCGCATGCCAGGAGGTGCCGTAGGTGAGCAGGAAGCTGGCGGCCACGGCCAGCGCTTCGTCGCCGGTGTCGGCGGGCAGCGCCACGAGATGGCCGGCCTCGGCCACCACTTCCTCGGCGAAGGCGCCGTGGGTGGCAGTGCCGACCACCTTGTCGCCGGGGTGCAGCGTGTCCACGCCGTCGCCGACCGCGCTCACCACGCCGGAGAACTCCAGGCCCGGGGCGAAGGGCAGCTCGGGCCGGAACTGGTACTTGCCGGCCACCATCAGCGCATCCGGGTAGTTCGCCGCGGCCGCGTGCACGCGCACCCGCACCTGGCCGGGCCCCGGTTCGGGCAGGGGCAGTTCGCCGATGCGCAGTGATTCGGGTGGCCCCCATGCGTCGCAGACGACGGCTCTCATGTCCCGCTTCCTCCCCGTTGCTAGAAACGTCCCTCGGTGGCCTCGTACACGCGGTTGCGCAGCGCGACCAGCCGGGGCCCGAAGTCCTGCACCAGCTTCTCGCGCGTCATCACCGACACCCGGCCGCTGATATTGAAGGCGAAATGGCGGGTGCCGTCGGCCGAGACCATCGGCACGCCCACCGCGAACACGTCCGGGTTCCAGTCGCCCAGCGAGAACACGAAGCCGTAGGTCTCGTAGTCCTTGCGCGCGCGCTCGATGCCGGCGCGGATCTTCGGCCATGCCTCGGGCGGCACGGTGCGCTCGAGTTCGGCCAGGCGTTGCTCGAACACCTCGCGCGGACGCGCGGCGAGGTCGGCGCGGCCCAGCGCGGTGGTGCCGTGGGGCACGCGCGCGCCCTTCTCCAGCCGCAGGTTGAACATCGCGTCGCCCTGGCAGACTTCGAGCAGCAGCATGCGCAGCCCCTCGGGCACGGCGAGCATCACCGCCGCCTGGGTGTAGTCGGCCAGTTCCTGCATCAGCGGCTGGGCGATGTCGATCACGTCGTGGCCGGCCATGTAGGCGTGGCCGAGGCCCAGCACCGCGGGCCCGAGCGCGTACTTCTCGCGCGACGGCGCGTACTCCAGGTAGCCCAGGGCGGCCAGGGTCTGGGTGAGCCGCGAGACGGTGGCCTTGGGCAGCTTCGTGCGCCGGGCGATGTCCTGGTTGCCGAGGTAGCGGCCGTCGGGGTTCCCCCGGCCGTGTTCGAAGCAACGCAGGATCGAGAACGCGCGCACCACCGAGTTGACCAGCGGCGGGCCGCCCTCGGCCTGGGCCAGCGACTTCGGATCGCGCCTTGGGTTGCCCATGTCAGGCCGCCTCCCCGCGGTACTTGCCCAGCTCGAGGCGGGCAATGGTCTCGTGGTGCACCTCGTCCGGGCCGTCGGCCAGGCGCAGGGTGCGGGTATGCGCCCAGGCCTTGGCGAGGAAGCTGTCCTGGCTGACGCCCGCGGCGCCGTGCGCCTGCACCGCCCAGTCGATCACCTGTTCGACCGCCTGTGGCGCGATCACCTTGATCATCGCGATCTCGGTGCGCGCGGCCTTGTTGCCCACGGTGTCCATCATGCGCGCGGCGCGCATCACCATCAGCCGCGCCTGGTCGAGCAGGCAGCGCGAGCGCGCGATGCGTTCGCGCCAGACCGAGTGTTCGGCCAGCGCCCGCCCGAACGCGCGCCGCGACGCGAGCCGGCGGCACATCGCCTCGAGCGCGCGCTCGCCCACGCCGATCGCGCGCATGCAGTGGTGGATCCGGCCCGGGCCGAGGCGGCCCTGCGCGATCTCGAAGCCGCGGCCCTCGCCGAGCAGCAGGTTCGAGGCCGGCACGCGCACCTCCTGCAGGGCGACCTGCATGTGCCCGTGCGGCGCGTCGTCGTAGCCGTACACGTCCATCGCGCGCTCGACGGTGATCCCGGGCGCGTCGGCCGGGACCAGGATCATCGAGTGGCGGTGGTGGCGGTCCGCGCCGGGGTTGGAGATTCCCATGACGATGTAGACCGCGCAGCGCGGATCGCCCGCGCCCGAGGCGTACCACTTGCGCCCGTTGATGACGTAGTCGTCGCCGTCGCGCCGGATCGCGCACTCGAGGTTGGTGGCGTCGGACGAGGCCACGTCCGGCTCGGTCATCAGGAAGGCGGAGCGGATGCGGCCGTCGAGGAGAGGGTCGAGCCAGCGCGCCTGCTGCTCCTCGGTGCCGTAGCGGGCCAGCACCTCCATGTTGCCGGTGTCGGGCGCGCTGCAGTTGAACACCTCGGGCGCCCAGTGCACCCGTCCCATCAGTTCGCACAGCGGCGCGTAGTCGAGGTTGGACAGGCCCTCGGGGGCGCGCGGCGAGTCGGGCAGGAACAGGTTCCACAGGCCTTCGGCGCGGGCTTCTGCCTGGAGCCGGGCGATGAGTGTGCTCGGCTGCCAGGGATTGCCGGCGGCGCGGGCACGGGCCGCCTCCTCCTCGTAGGCCGCCTCGTTCGGCCACACCCGGCGCTGCAGGAAGTCGTGCAGCCGGCGCTCGAGTTCGCGGCTTCGGGGGGAGGGCGTCAGGTCCATAAGTTTCGCCTGATGGAACGATATTCCATAAAGTGCATCGATCCTATGCGTGCTTTCCGCAGGACGCAACCCGCCTGTCCGTACGTGGATCCTTGCTGCGATGCGGCATCTCCGGCTGTTGCATGGGCGTACGCACCCGTCTAGAGTGGTTCCGAAATACAGAATTAAGTTCCATTATACGGAATTAAAAGGGATGCCGACCGCCAGCTCCGCGCCGTCGCTTCATGTGCTCGTCCGCCGGGAGGATGTCGACCCGGCGCGGCTGGCGGGGCGGGTCGTGGTCGTGATCGACGTGCTGTTCGCCACCTCGACCATCGTGCACGCGCTGGGCGCGGGCGCCGCCGCGGTGTATCCGGCGCGCGACGACGGCGACGCGCGTGCCGCGGCCGCGCGCCGCCCCGGCGTCGTCATCGCCGGCGAGTACATGGCGCGTACCCTGCCCGGGCACGCGCCGGCCACCCCGCTGGCGCTGGCCCTGCACCTGGTCCGCGGCGGGGACCTGGTCTACCTCACCACCAATGGCACCCGCGCCATCGCGGCGTGTGCCGGCGCCGCGGCCGTTTACGCAGGCGCGCTGGGCAATGCCACCGCGCTGGCGCGGCACGTCGTCGCGCGCCATCCGGGGCAGCCGGTGCTGCTGCTGTGCGCGGGCTCGCTGGGGCGGTTCAGCCTCGAGGACTTCATCGGCGCCGGCCATCTGGCGCGTGCGCTGCGGGCCGCCGGCGACTACGCGCCCACCGACGCGGCGCTGGCGGCGGAGTTCGCCAGCATGGGCATCGACCCGGGCCGGGCGCTGTCGACGTCGCGGGTCGGGCGCATCGTGGCCGGCGCGGGGCTGGAGGCGGAAATCGCGCATGCCGCCGCCTGCGACACCTGCGACGTGGTGCCGGTGCTGCGCGACGGCGTGCTGGTGAGGGCGCAGGCATGAGCGGCGCCTTTCCCGCGGTGGAGGCGAATGTCGCGCGGCTGCAGGCCTGGCTGCGCGGCCATCTCGACGGTTTCGACGGCGAGCTGCAGGTCGAGCGCCTTGCCGGCGGCCGCTCCAACCCGGGCTGGCGCCTGCGCACGGCCGCGCGCGACTGCGTGCTGCGCGCGCGGCCCGGCCCGCGCGAGCTACTGCTGCCGTCGGCGCATGCGATCGAGCGGGAATTCCGCGTCCAGCAGGCGCTGGCTGGCAGTGCCGTCCCGGTGCCGGCGGTGCACGTGCTGTGCGAGGACGAGTCGATCGTCGGCGCCGGCTTCTACGTCATGGACTTCGTCGATGGCGAGATCTTCCGCGATCCGGCGTTGCCGGAGCTGCCCGCGCAAGGGCGCGCAGCCCGCTACGACGCGATGCTCGCTGCGATCGCGGCGCTGCACCAGCTCGACGTCGACGCGCTCGGGCTGCGCGACTTCGGGCGTCCCGGCCGGTACTTCGCGCGCCAGATCGACCGCTGGACGCGCCAGTACCTCGCCAGCCGCGACGGCGACATCCCGGCGATGGAGAAGCTGATCGCGTGGCTGCCCGGCGCGGCGCCGCGCGAGGACGACGAGCCGGTCGCGCTGGTGCACGGCGACTTCCGCATCGACAACCTGGTCTTCGCCCGCGGCGAGCCGCGGCTGCGGGCGGTGCTGGACTGGGAGCTGTCCACCCTCGGGCACCCGCTGGCCGACTTCGGCTACCACGTGATGACCTGGCACATCGTGCCCGGGTTCCTCGCCGGGCTGGGCGGGCTCGACCTCGACGCGCTCGGGATCCCCGGCGAGCAGTCCTACGTGCGCGAGTACGAGCGCCGCACGGGCTTGCGCGCCGGCGAGCACTGGGACTTCTGCCTGGCCTACAACCTGTTCCGCCTGGCCGCGATCCTGCAGGGCGTCGGCGCGCGCGCGCGCGCCGGCATGGCGACCGATCCACAGGCGGCGCGCTTCGCCGCGCAGGTGCCGATGCTCGCCGAGCTCGGCTGGGGCTTCGCCCTGCGCGCGGGAGCCACGCCATGAACCCTTCCCCTTTCCACATGCCACGGTGCTGACAACGACATGGCCGTAACCACGACACTGCGCGACGGCATCGCCGTCGTCACCTTCGACAACCCGCCGGTCAACGGCCTCGGCCTGGACGTGCGCCGCGGCCTGGCCGAGGCGCTGGACGCCGCCAACGCCGACGACGCGATCCACGGCGTCGTCGTCACCGGCGGCGGGCGCTTCTTCTCCGGCGGGGCCGACATCAAGGAGTTCAACACCCCGCGCGCCGAACAGGCGCCCAACCTGCACGACGTGATCGCCGCGGTGGAGTCGAGCGCCAAGCCGGTCTGCGCGGCCATCAACGGCACCGCGCTCGGCGGCGGGCTCGAGCTGGCGCTGGCCGCGCACTACCGCGTGGCCCGCCGCGGCACCGAGGTCGGCCTGCCCGAGGTCAAGATCGGCATCCTGCCCGGCGCCGGCGGCACCCAGCGGCTGCCGCGCGCGGTGGGGCTGGAAACCGCGCTGAACATGATCGTGTCCGGCGTCCCGGTGGCCGCCGAGCGGCTCGACGGGAGCGGACTGTTCGACGCACTGGTCGAGGGCGACGCGGTCGAGGCCGCGGTCGCCCTGCTGCGCGGGCGGATCGCGGCCGGCGCCGCGCATCCACGCCTGCGCGACCGCCAGGTCGAGCACGACGACGCGCAGGCCTTCCTCGCCTGGGCGCGCATGGGCGTGGCCGCGGCGTCCAGGCACTACCCGGCGCCGCCGCGCTGCGTGGATGCGGTCGCCGCTTCGCTGCGCCCGTTCGAGGAAGGCATCGCGGTCGAGCGCGAGGGTTTCACCGTGCTGATCAACTCGCCCGAGTCGCGCGCGCTGCGGCACGCCTTCTTCGGCGAACGCGCCGCCAGCCGGATCGACGACGTCGGCCCGGACGTGAAGCCGCGCCCGGTGGCGCGTGTGGGCATCGTCGGCGCCGGCACCATGGGCGGCGGCATCGCCATGAACTTCCTCAACGCCGGCATCCCGGTGGCGATCCTGGAGACCTCGCAGGAGGCGCTCGACCGCGGCATCGCCGCCATCCGCCGCAACTACGAGGGCAGCGCGAAGAAGGGCCGGATCACGGCCGCGCAGGTCGAGCAGCGCATGGGCCTGCTCACGCCCACGCTCGACTATGCCGCGCTGGCCGACGCCGACCTGCTGATCGAAGCCGTCTACGAGGAGTACGCGGTCAAGCAGGCCGTGTTCGGGAAGCTCGACGCGGTCGCGAAGGAGGGCGCCATTCTCGCCACCAACACCTCCTCGCTCGACGTCGACCGCATCGCCGCCTTCACCCGCCGCCCGCAGGACGTGCTCGGCCTGCACTTCTTCAGCCCGGCGAACGTGATGCGCCTGCTCGAGGTGGTGCGCGGCGCGAAGACGGTCAGGGACGTGCTGGCCACCGCCATGGCGGTGGCGAAGACCATCCGCAAGACCGCCGTGGTCTCGGGCGTGTGCGACGGCTTCATCGGCAACCGCATGATCGAGCAGTACGCGCGCCAGGCGACCTTCCTGCTCGAGGAGGGTGCGCTGCCGCAGCAGGTCGACCGGGCGATGGAGGCCTTCGGCTTCGCCATGGGGCCGTTCCGGATGGGCGACCTGGCCGGCAACGACATCGCCTGGGCGATCCGCAAGCGCCGCTACGTCGAGCGGCCGGACATGGTCTACGCGAAGAACGCGGACCTGCTGTGCGAGATGGGCCGCTTCGGCCAGAAGACCGGCAAGGGCTGGTACGACTACCAGCCCGGCGATCGCACCCCGCATCCGTCCGCCGAAGTCGAGGCGATGATCCTCGAGCAGTCGAAGGCGCTGGGGATCACCCGCCGCGAGATCTCCGACCGGGAGATCGTCGAGCGCCTGGTCTACGCCCTGGTCAACGAAGGCGCGCGCATCCTCGAAGAGGGCATCGCCGCGCGCGCGTCCGACATTGACGTTGTCTACCTCTACGGCTACGGCTTCCCGGCCTGGCGCGGGGGGCCGATGTTCCATGCCGACCAGGTGGGCCTCTACAACGTGCTGGCGGCGATGCGCCGTTACGCCCGCGGCCATCGCGGCGAGACCTGGGAGCCGGCGCCGCTGCTGGTCGAGCTGGCCGGGTCCGGCCGTTCCTTCAACGATCCGGTCGCGCGCCCGCGCGCCGCCGCCGCATGAGTCACGCCATGAACGAAGCCGTCATCGTCTCCACCGCGCGCACCGGCCTGGCCAAGAGCTGGAAGGGCGCGCTCAACCTCAGCCACGGCGCCACCGTGGGCGGACACGTGGTGCGCCACGCGGTCGAGCGCGCCGGAGTGGACCCGGCCGAGGTCGAGGACGTGGTCATGGGCTGCGCCTGGCCCGAGGGCGCTACCGGCAGCAACATCGCGCGCCAGATCGCGCTGCGCGCCGGCCTGCCGTCCAGCGTGCCCGGCGCGACCGTCAACCGCTTCTGCGCCTCGGGCCTGCAGGCGATCGCGCAGACGGCGCAGCGGATCGTCGCCGGCGAGCCGGGCGTGTTCGTGGCCGGCGGCGTGGAGTGCATCTCCACGGTGCAGAACACGATCAACCAGCACATGCTGGAAGACACCTGGATGCGCCGCCACCACCCGGCGATCTACATGCCGATGCTGCAGACCGCGGAGAACGTGGCCAGGCGCTACGGCATCGACCGCGAGCGCCAGGACCGCTACGGGGTGGAAAGCCAGCGGCGTGCCGCCGCCGCGCAGGCCGCCGGGCTGTTCGACGAGGAGATCGTGCCGATCACCGTGCGCCAGGCGGTGGTGGACCCGGCGACCAGGGCGATGGGCACGCGCGAGGTCACGCTCTCGGCCGACGAGGGCGTGCGCGCCGACACCACCTATGAAGGCGTGTCGAAGATCCGCACGGCGCTGCCCGGCGGCGTGATCTCGGCCGGCAACGCCAGCCAGTTTTCCGATGGCGCCTCGGCCAGCGTGCTGATGTCGGCCGCCGAGGCGGCGCGCCGCGGGATCCGCCCACTGGGCATCTTCCGCGGCTACGCGGTCGCCGGCTGCGAGGCCGACGAGATGGGCATCGGCCCGGTGTTCGCGGTGCCCAAGCTGCTGCAGCGCGCCGGGCTCACGGTCGAGGACATCGGCCTGTGGGAACTCAACGAGGCCTTCGCCGTGCAGGTGCTGTACTGCATGGACCGGCTCGGCATCCCGCACGAGCGGCTCAACGTCAACGGCGGCGCGATCGCGGTCGGCCATCCCTACGGCGTCAGCGGCGCGCGCCTGGTCGGCCATGCGCTGATCGAAGGCCGGCGGCGCGGCGTGAAGTACGTGGTGGTCACCATGTGCGTCGGCGGCGGCCAGGGCGCGGCCGGCCTGTTCGAGGTGGCCTGAGCCGATGACGGCCCTGCTGCTCTCGCGCGAGGACCTGTGCTTCCAGCTCTACGACTGGCTGCACGCCGAGTCGCTGCTGTCGGCGCCGCGCTTCGCCGCGCACTCGCGCGAGACCTTCGACGCGGTGATCGACAGCTGTGAGCGGCTGGGCGGGGACGTGCTCCTGCCGTGCCATGCGCTCTCCGACCGCGAGGAGCCCGGGTTCGACGGCGAAGCGGTGCGCCTGCCCGACGCGGTGGTCGAAGCCGTGCGTGCGCTGGCGGCCAGCGGCCTGGTCGCCGCCACCCAGGACGACGCGGTCGGCGGCCTGCAGCTGCCGGTGCTGGTGGAGAAGGCGGCGCAGGCCTGGCTGTCGGCCGCGAACATCGGCGCCTGCGCCTATCCGATGCTCACCGCCGGCAATGCCTCGCTGCTGCTGGCCCACGGAAGCCCGGCGCAGGTGGAGGCGTTCGCGCTGCCGCAGCTGCGCGGGGAATGGACCGGCACCATGTGCCTGTCCGAGCCGCAGGCCGGTTCGTCGCTCTCGGACATCACCACCCGCGCCGAGTACGAGCGCGACACGCCGCTCGGGCCCCGGTACCGGCTGTCCGGCCGCAAGATGTGGATCTCCGGGGGCGAGCACACGATCCTCGGCAACATCGTCCACCTGGTGCTGGCCAAGGTGCCGGACGCGGACGGGCGCCTGCCGCAGGGCACCCGCGGCATCTCGCTGTTCATCGTGCCGCGCACGCTGACCGCGGACGAGGGCGGAGAGCGCAACGACGTCAGCCTCGCCGGGATCAACCACAAGCTCGGCTACCGGGCCACGGTCAACTGCGCGCTCAACTTCGGCGAGGGCAGGTTCCGGCCGCAGGGCCGCGCCGGCGCGGTGGGCTACCTCGTCGGCAAGCCGGGCGACGGCCTGGCCTGCATGTTCCACCTGATGAACGAGGCGCGCATCGGCGTGGGGCTCGGCGCGGCTGCGTTGGGCTACACGGCCTACCTGCACGCGCTCGACTACGCGCGCAACCGGCCGCAGGGGCGGCTGCCGGGCCCGGCGGGCAAGGATGCGTCGCAGCCGCAGGTGCCGCTGGTCGCGCACGCCGACGTGCGGCGCATGCTGCTGGCGCAGAAGTGCTACGCCGAGGGCGGGCTGGGCCTCGTGCTCGCCTGCGCGCGCCTGGTCGACGAGCAGCGCATCGCGCGCGAGGCGGGCGACGGCGAAGCGGCCGCATCGAAGCAGCGCCTGCTCGACCTCCTGACCCCGGTGGTGAAGAGCTGGCCCTCGCAGTGGTGCCTGGCCGGCAACGACCTCGCCATCCAGGTGCATGGGGGCTACGGCTACACCCGCGACTACCGCGTCGAGCAGTTGTGGCGCGACAACCGGCTCAATGCCATCCACGAAGGCACCCACGGCATCCAGGGCATCGACCTGCTGGGGCGCAAGGTCGCGATGCACGACGGCGCTGCGTTCGAGGCCTACGTGCGGATGGTCGAGGCCACGCTGTCGCGCGCCGCCGGCGGTGGCTGCGCGGAGCTGGCGGACGCGCTGGCAGCGCGCCTGGCGCGGCTGCGCGAGGTCACCGCTGCGCTGCTGCGGGTCGATGACCCGGTCGCGCGCCTGGCCAATGCCAGTGCCTACCTCGAGGCCTTCGGCCACGTCACCGTGGCCTGGGTGTGGCTGGACCAGGTGCTGGCGCTGGGCGGCCGCGACGACGGCTTCGCCCGCGGCAAGCGCCAGGCGGCGCGCTGGTTCATGCGCTGGGAGCTGCCGCGCGTGGATGCGTGGCTCGACCGCCTGGCCGACAACGACGACACCGCGCTGGCCATGCGCGACGAATGGTTCTGAGGGAGCGCAGCATGACCGGCCACCGCCACCTGTTCGATCTCGACGGACGCATCGCCCTCGTCACCGGCGGCTCGCGCGGCCTCGGACTGCAGATCGCCGAGGCGCTGGGCGACTTCGGCGCCGCGGTGATGATCGCCGCGCGCAAGCGGCACGAGCTTGACGAGGCGCTGGCGCACCTGCGCGGCCGCGGCATCCGGGCCGAGGCCAGCGCCGTGGACCTGGCCGGGGACGGCGCGGCGGAGGCCCTGGTCGAGGCGACGCTGGCCGCGTTCGGTGGCATCGACGTGCTGGTCAACAACGCCGGGGCGACCTGGGGCGCGCCGGCCGAGGACTACCCGCTCGAGGCCTGGGACAAGGTGTTCAACCTCAACGTGCGCGCCCTGTTCGCGCTGTCGCAGCAGGTGGCGCGGCGGGCCATGCTGCCGCGCGGCAGCGGGCGCATCGTCAACATCGCCTCGGTCGCGGGCCTGCGCGGCAACGCCGGCGCCCTGCTCAAGACCGCCGCCTACAACGCGTCCAAGGGCGCGGTGGTCAACCTGACCCGCGCGCTGGCGGCGGAGTGGGGCGGCCGCGGCATCACCGTCAATGCCATCGCGCCCGGATTCTTCCCCTCGAAGATGAGCCAGGGGGTGATCGGCGCTCTGGGCGAGGACGCGCTGATGGGCCACGCGCCGCTGCGCCGGCTCGGCGGCGACGACGACCTCAAGGGCGCCGCGCTGCTGTTCGCCTCCGACGCCGGCGCGCACATCACCGGCCAGGTGCTGGCCGTCGACGGCGGGTACACGGCGGTATGAGCGCGGCCATGGCCATGGGCGACCTGCGCGGCAAGGTGGCGGTGATCACCGGCGCCGGGTCGGGCTTCGGCCGCGAGTTCGCGCGGGTGGCGGCCGGGGCCGGCATGGCGGTGGTGCTGGTGGACGTGCAGGCCGACGCGCTCGCCGAGACCGCGGCCGCGCTCGAGGCCGGGGGCACCACGGTGATGCAGCGACGCCTGGACGTCGCCGATGGCCACGCCCTGCAGACCCTGGCGCACGACGCCTGGGCGCGCTTCGGCGCGGTCCACCTGCTGTTCAACAATGCCGGGGTCGGCACCACCGGGATGGTCTGGGAAGCCAGCGTCCAGGACTGGGAGTGGGTGCTCGGCGTGAACCTGTGGGGCACGATCCACGGCGTGCGCGCCTTCGTCCCGCGCATGCTGGAGGCGGCGGCGGGCGATCCCGGCTACCGCGGCCACGTGGTCAACACCGCCTCGGTCGCGGGGCTGGTGGATCCGCCGTTGACCGGGCCGTACAACGTCGCCAAGCACGCCGTGGTGTCGCTGTCGGAAACGTTGTACCAGGACCTGTCCCTGGTCGGCGACCGCGTGGGTTGCTCGGTGCTGTGCCCGTCGTGGGTCGGCACCGGGATCGCCAGGGCCGACCGCAACCGCGATCCGCGTGCCGTGCGCACCCGCACCCGCGCCGCCGCCGTGGGCCAGGCGCTGGTGGACAAGGCGGTGTCCTCGGCCAGGACCACCGCCGCGGACGTCGCACGGCTGACCTTCGAGGCCATCGCCGAGCGCCGCTTCTGGATCCTGCCGCACCCGCAGGCGCTCGACGCCGTGCGCGCGCGCCACGAGGCCCTGCTCGCGCACGCGCCGCCGCCCGATCCCTATGCCGCGCTGCCGCAGCTGCGGCGCCAGATCCTCGACGCGCTGCACGCGCCCTGAGCCACCGGAGCCTCCATGGACCTGAACTTCAGTCCCGAAGAACTCGCATTCCGCGACGAGGTGCGCGCCTTCGTCGCCGCCCACCTCCCCGACGACATCCAGGGCCGCGTGCGCCGCGGCGACGAGAGCCAGGTCGCCGACGACATCCGCCGCTGGCAGAAGATCCTGCACGCGCACGGCTGGGGCGCGGTGATGTGGCCGCGCGAGTTCGGCGGCACCGGCTGGGACAAGACCCGCCAGTTCCTGTTCGAGATCGAATGCGCCGCGGCCGACGCGCCGATCCAGCTGCCGTTCGGCCTGAAGATGGTGGCGCCGGTGATCATGCGCTACGGCACGCCGGAGCAGCAGCAGCGCTTCCTGCCGCGCATCCTCGACGGCAGCCACTGGTGGTGCCAGGGCTACTCGGAGCCGGGCAGCGGCTCGGACCTGGCCTCGCTCAAGACCCGCGCCGAGCGCGACGGCGACCACTACGTGGTCAACGGGCAGAAGGCCTGGAACACGCTCGGCCAGCACGCCGACTGGATCTTCTGCCTGGTGCGCACCGACCCGGACGCCAAGCCGCAGCGCGGCATCAGCTTCCTGCTGATCGACATGCGCACGCCCGGCATCCGCCTGCAGCCCACGCGCCTGCTCGACGGCACGTACGAGGTCAACGAGGTGTTCTTCGACAACGTGCGCGTGCCGGTCGGGAACCTGGTGGGCGAGGAGAACGCGGGCTGGACCTGCGCCAAGTTCCTGCTCGGCCACGAGCGCACCAACATCGCCGGCATCGGCGCCAGCCGGCGCGAGCTGGCGCGGCTGCGGCGCATGGCCGCCGAAGCCGTGCGCGACGGCCGGCCGCTGGCCGAGGACCCCGTGTTCGCCGCGC
Source organism: Luteimonas wenzhouensis (assembly GCF_007859305.1). Lineage (GTDB taxonomy): Bacteria > Pseudomonadota > Gammaproteobacteria > Xanthomonadales > Xanthomonadaceae > Luteimonas > Luteimonas wenzhouensis. Next base: position 760,480 of record NZ_VOHE01000001.1, on the reverse strand, counting down.
GCATCGCCCAGGTGGCGCTGGAGCTGCGCGCGCTGGAGGTGACCAACCTGCGCGTGATCTTCGCCGAGGCGCGCCAGCAGGCGCCGGGGCCGGAAGCCTCGATGCTCAAGATCCGCGGCACCGAGATCCTGCAGCGCATCACCGAACTGCAGGTCGAGGCGCTGGGCGCGCGCGCGCTGGAATACGAGGGCGACGGCGAGGACGTGCCGCGCGCCGTCGGCCAGTACATGAACCTGCGCAAGCTGAGCATCTACGGCGGATCCAACGAGATCCAGCGCAACATCATCGCGCAGATGGTCCTGCAACTCTGAGGCAACGACACGATGGATTTCTCCTTCACCGAAGAACAGCAGATGCTGCAGGACTCGATCCGGCGCTATCTCGCGTCCGACTACCCACTCGAGCACCGCGCGAAGACCATCGCCGGCGAGGAAGGCTGGTCGGCCGACACCTGGCGCGCGCTGGCCGACCTGGGGCTGCTCGCGCTCGACATCGACGAGGCCGATGGAGGCATCGGCGCCGGACCGGTCGGCACGATGCTGGTCTCGCAGGCGACGGGCGCCGGCCTGCTGCTGGAACCCTTCCATTCCAGCGCGGTGCTGGCCACGCGCGTGATCTCGCTGCTGGCGCAGGGCGAGCGGCGGGCGACGCTGCTCGAGGCGCTGGCGTCGGGCGAGGCGGTCGCGGTGCTGGCCCACGACGAGGACGGCGGCTGGTTCGAGCCGCGCGCCACCACTGCCGAGGCCGATGGCGACGGCTGGCGCCTGCGTGGACGCAAGGCCCGCGTGTACCACGCGCCAATGGCGCGCTGGTTGCTGGTGAGCGCGTGGACGCAGGACGGATCCGGCGTGTTCCTGGTCGAGCGCGAGGCCGCGGGCGTGCAGCTGCGGCCGCTGCGCACGGTCGACGGCCAGCGCGCCGCCGATATCGAGTTCGACCTGCGCCTCCCGGCGGACGCACGGCTGGGCGGCGAGGCGTCCGCGGCGCTCGACGAGGCGCTCGACCTGGGACTCGCGGCGCTGTGCGCCGATGCGCTGGGCGTGCTCGACCGCGCCCTGGCCACGACCGTGCAGTACGCCCGCGACCGGGTCCAGTTCGGCACGCCGATCGGGCGCTTCCAGGCGCTGCAGCACCGCATGGCCGACATGTACATGCAGGTCGAACAGGCGCGTTCGATGACCTACCTGGCCACGTCCGCCTGCGAGGGCGGCGATCCGGCCGCGCGCCGGGAGGCGGTCTCGGGCGCCAAGGTCGTGGTCGGCCAGGCGGCGCGCCGGGTCGGCCAGGAGGCGGTCCAGCTGCACGGCGGCATGGGCATGACCGACGAGCTCGACGTCAGCCACTGCTTCCGGCGGCTGCTGGCGTTCGAGCTGCGCATGGGCACGACCGACGAGCACCTGCACGCGCTGCAGGCGCTCGCGCGGGTCGAGGCGGCGTAGGCGGGACACCGGCGGCCCGGCGTCGCGCGCATGCGGCGGCGGACGGGCGGCCAGCGAAAGGGAGGGGAGTATGCAGGGGACGCGGGAGGAAGGAGCGACACGCAGGACAGGTGCACATTCGAGGCTTCCGGGCCGTCGCAGGGGGCGACGGCCGACGAGGGCCCAACGCAGGATTACGGGAGGGTAGACCCATGAACGGCAACACGATCCATCGCAACTTGCTCGCCGCCTCGGTGGCGCTCGCGCTGTGCGGTTTCGCCACGACCGCGCTCGCGGACGACGCCCTGCAGGAGGACGGCGGCCAGGCCCCGCCACCCGCATCCGGCGAGCGGGCGGCCACGCTCGACACCCTGATCGTCACCGCGCAGAAGCGCGAGGAGGCGCTGCAGGATGTGCCGATCACCCTGAGCGTGCTGTCCGAGCAGCTGCTGCAGGACGCGGGCGCGCGCGACATCAAGGAACTCCAGCACCTGGTCTCGGGAATGAGCGTCACCAGCACCGCGTCGGAAAGCCAGACCACGGTGCGGCTGCGCGGCATCGGCACGGTCGGCGACAACCCGGGCCTGGAATCGTCGGTGGGCGTGGTGATCGACGGCGTCTACCGGCCGCGCAACGGCGTCGGCTTCGGCGACCTCGGCCCGGTCGAGCGGGTGGAAGTACTCAAGGGGCCGCAAGGCACGGTGTTCGGCAAGAACACCTCGGCCGGGCTGGTCAACGTGGTCACCCGGGCGCCGTCCTACAACCAGAGCGTCGAAGCCGAGGTCACCGCCGGCAACTACGGCCTGTTCGGCGTCGCGGCCAGCTACAACGACGCGCTCAGCGACACCGCCGCCTTCAGCCTTTACGGCGTCAAGCGCTGGCGCGACGGCTTCCTCGACGTCGAGACCGGCGCCGGGCCGCGCACCAGCCGCGAGGACAACAACCTCGACTTCCACGGCCTGCGCGGCCAGCTGCTGCTCGAGCCGACCGACGGCCTGCGCATCCGCATGATCGCCGACTACGCCAGCCGCAGCGAGGAATGCTGCGCCTCGGTGACCACGACGCGCGGACCGACCGCGGACATCGTCGACGCGCTGGCCGGGGGCGAGGGCGTCATCCCGGTTCCGGATCCCTCGCGGCGCCTGGCCTACAGCAACGACATCACCCGCCAGTCGGTGGAGGACAAGGGCTGGTCGGTACAGGTCGACTGGGACACGCCGTGGCTGGGCGAGGCCACCCTGACCTCGATCACCGCGATGCGCGACTGGATCAACCTCAACTCCGGCGACCTCGACTTCACCACGGCGCCGATCTGGGTCCGCCACTACGGCGCCGGCGAGAACGACGTCGGCTTCGAGACCTTCAGCCAGGAGCTGCGCCTGACCGGCTCGACCGACAAGGTGGACTGGATGGTGGGCGCCTTCTACGCGGACGAGGACCTGGTGCGCAACGACAGCATCACCATGGGCAGCGCCTACGAGCCCTACCTGTCGATCGCGCTGCTGAGCAACATCGCCGCGGCGTTCCCGCCGGGGCTGGTGGATACCAGCAACCCGTTCCTGTTCCTGTCCCAGGCGGCCGGGCGGCCCTACGGCACCACCTTCGTCGGCGGCGGCAGCCACGACCATTTCGAGCAGAACGCGCGCAGCATGGCGCTGTTCACCAACAACGTCTGGCACGCCACCGACGCGCTCGACGTCACCATCGGCGCGCGCTACACCGACGAGCGCAAGCAGCTGCGTTCGCAGCTGAGCAACCCCAACGGCGGCATCGGCTGCGCCAACGGCCTGCTCAACCCGGCCCAGGTCGGGGCGGCGCTGGCCGGCCGCGGCGTGCCGGGGCCCTACATCGCCGACCTGGTGCCGACGGTGATCGGCTACATGTGCCTGCCGTGGAGCAACGTGATGCACCACGGCCGCGACACCTGGCAGGAGCGCGACGAGAAGGAATGGTCCGGGTCGCTGCGGGTGTCCTACCGCTGGAGCGAGGCGCTGATGACCTACGTGTCGGCGGCGCGCGGCTACAAGGCCGGCGGCTTCAACCTCGACCGCGTGCAGTCGTCCAACGGCCTGTCGTCGGGTGGTGCGGGTATCACCCCGGTCGACGACACCTCGTTCCCCGGCGAGTTCGTCGACAGCTACGAGCTGGGCCTGAAGTCGACCCTGGCCGGCGGCAACCTCCTGCTCAACGCCTCGCTGTTCCAGCAGACCTTCACCGACTTCCAGCTCAACAGCTTCCTCGGCACCAGCTACGTGGTGCGCTCGATCCCGGAGCTCAAGAGCCGCGGCCTGGACCTCGACCTGATGTGGCAGACGCCGGTCGACGGCCTGTCGGTGCAGGGCGGCGCGACCTGGCTCGACGCGCAGTTCGGCGACGACCTGCTGCCCGACGCCGACCTGGTGCTGCTGCCCGGCGCCACCCCGGGCTTCATGCCGCGCTGGCAGGCCAACGCGTCGCTGACCTACGAGTGGGACTTCGCCGACCGCATGCTGGCGCGCGTGTACCTCGGCGCGCGCTATACCGGCGAGCACAACACCGGCTCCGACCTCGACCCGCAGAAGCTGCAGGACGCCTACACCGTGGTCGACGCGCGGGTGGTGCTCGGATCGCGCGACCGGCGCTGGGCGGTGGAGCTGTGGGGCCGCAACCTCACCGACGAAACCTACAGCCAGGTGGGCTTCGACGCGCCGATCCAGACCGGTTCCTGGAACGCGTTCCTCGGCGCGCCGCGGACCTACGGCGTGACCCTGCGCCTCATGTACTGAGCCCGGGTCCGGGTGGGTGCGTCGCGCCAGGGGTGTCGCGCGCGCCCACCCGGCGCCCGTTACCGATGCGGTGGCGCCGGGCCGCGGCGCCGCCTCTGCCGCGCGTGGCGTCCGGCCGGAGGACGGCCGCTCAGGCGCCGGCCGCGGCCGCGCGCAGTTCCCGCGCGCGTTCCGGCCCCAGGTACGCCGCGATGGCGCGGCGCATCAGGTACAGCAGCGGGATCAGCGCGATCGCGGCCAGCATCTTCCAGGCGTAGTTGACGCTGCTCACCGCCAGGAACAGCGAGGTCGGCCACTGCTGCGGACCGAGTACGAACGCGATCCAGATCACCACGAAGCTGTCCACCAGCTGCGAGACCGCGGTCGAGCCGGTGGCGCGCAGCCAGACCATGCGTTCGCCGGTGGCGCGCCGGATGCGGTGGAACACGGAGACGTCGATCAGCTGGCCGACCAGGAACGCGACCACCGAGCCGGCGATCGTCCACAGCCCCTGGCCGAACACCGCGGCGAACGCGGCCTGGTAATCGGGCACGCCCTGCGGCCGGGCGGCCTCCACCCACCACCCGGCCGGCGCCAGGGCGATCGCGATGAAGGCGAACACGAATCCGTACACGATCAGCGCCACCGCGATCCAGGAGATCATGGTCACGCCGCGGCGGCCGAAGTACTCGTTGATCACGTCGGTGAACACGAACACCACCGGCCACAGCAGGGTGCCCGCGGTAAAGCTCAGCGAGCCGGCCTGGCCGAACAGGTTCCATTCCAGCGGGGCGATGCCGAGGGTGTCCTCGAGCGCGAAGATCTTGACCCCGATGAATTCCGCCAGCACCGCGTTGACACAGAAGAACGCCGCCAGCGCGATGAACAGGCGGGTGGCGCGGTCGTCGAGCGGGCGGGGCGTGTTCATCCGTTGCGCGGTTCCCCCTGCGGCGGCGGGGCGAAGGGAATGGAGTCGGGCGCCACCGCGCCGCCGCTGATGATGAAGCTCATCGCCTGGTCGACGGTCCAGTCGGTGGGCGTGATCTTCTCGACCGGCACGATCTCCAGGTAGCCCGAGGTGGGGTTGGGCGTGGTCGGGACGTACACCGCGGCCAGTTCCCGCCCCGTCCCGTGCTCGCGGATCACGCGCGTGACGAAGCCCACCGACTTCATCTGGTCGTGGGGGAAGTCGATCAGGACCACGCGCTGGGTGCCGTCGGGCTTGGTCTGCAGGATGTCGAGCAGCTTGCGCGCGCTCGAATAGATGATGTTGGCCAGCGGGATGCGCTCGACCAACGCCTCGATCCAGCGCAGCAGGCGCTGGCCGACCACGCGCCGGGCCAGCCAGCCCACCGCCAGGATCAGCACCAGGGTGGCGGCCATGCCGATGGTGGCCTGCACCGAGCCGGCGTTGATCCAGCCCAGCGTATCGGGTGCCCGCGCGGCGATGCGCTGCGACACCGGGCCGACCCACGACCGGCTGATGTCCGAGAGCAGGACGAAGACGAACTTGACCACCACCCAGGTCAGCCAGATCGGCAGCAGGGTCAGCAGTCCGGACAGGAACAGGCGTTGCAGGCGCAGCGCCAGGGTCGGGGCGGGGGACATGCGGGGGATCTTACCGGGCCGGCGGCGCTACAACTCGCGCACCAGGCGGAACGCCACGTCGTCGTAGCCGCGCCCGGCCTCGAGCAGCCGCGCGCTGTCCTCGCTGCGCCAGCTGGCGCCGGTGGCCCGGCGCTGGTCGCAGTCGGCGCCGCAGTCTGCGCGCCACTCCGAGAGCGGCCGGCCCGGCGCGGCCGGGAGGCGGGCCGCCTCGGCCACGGTCGGCAGGCGGTAGCGGCGGCCGTCGCGCCGGCCCAGCCACTGGGCGTAGGCCTCCGCGTCGGCCACCGAGACGCATACCACCGGATCGCCCGGGCCCTGCTCGAAGCCCGGGCGCATCCAGTCGCGCGGCGCCACCATGCGCAGCAGCGAGGCGCGTTCGCGGCAACGGGTGGCGGTGCGGCCGGTGGCATTGGCGAACCGTTCGTATTCGGCGCGCGAGACCGGGCGCAGGAAGGCGGCCAGCGGCCGCGCCGTGCCTTCCAGGACCTGCATGCCCTCGAGGTCGCCCGGGTCGCGTCCCTGCAGGTCCGGGATCCGGCCGGCCTGCGCCTGCAGCGTCCGGACCGTTGCCTCGGGCAGGCGTGCGGCGCGTGCCTGCTCGACCACGGCCAGGGCGGTGGCGCGATCGACGCGCGCCGCCGCCGCCGCGATCCGCTGCTCCATCGCCGCGCCGACGCGGCGACGCCAGGCCGCGTGCGCGGCGTCCCCGGCCACGCCGGCGTCGACGATGCGGCCCGCGGCCCGCAGCAGCGCGCCGGGGTCGCGGTCGCCGGCGATCGCCTGCGCGGTCGCATCGCCCAGCGCCTGCAGCACGTCGGCGCCGGTGGCGGCGAGCTGCGGATGGGTCGGGTCGGCCTGGATCGCCTGCAGCACGCTGTGGCTGGCGTTCTCGCCCGGGGGCAGCACCAGGCGCCCGTCGCCCAGCTGCGCGCGCGCCTGCTCCAGCCAGCGGTCGGCGGCCGACAGCGGTGCGGCCGCGTGCATCGACGGTGCCTCGAGGGCCTCCAGCGCCGCCGGCGGCAGCGACGCACCGGCCGGCGCGGGAGCGTCGGCGGTCGCGGCGGCGGGGGCATCGGGCGACCGGCTCCATTGCAGGCCCAGGCCGAGGGCGGCTGCGGCGACCAGCCCCAGCGCGACCCAGGCCGTGGCCGGTGCCCGGCGCAGGCCGGCGGCGACCCCGGCCAACCACTGCCGCGGATCGACGCGGCGCGGCCCTCCGAGCGGGATGCGCTCGAGTGCCTCGAGCATCTGCGCGGCGTCGGCGAAGCGCTTGCGTGGCGATTTCGCGAGCGCGCGGTCGAAGAACCGCTGCCAGTGGCGCAGCGCCGGCGGCAGCCGCGGCACCGGGCTCTGCGCATGCAGGATCGCCATCGACAGCGCGTCATCGGCGCGGTAGGGCAGTCCGCCGACCAGCATTTCCCAGGCCAGCACGCCGACGCTGTAGAGGTCGGCGCGAGGGTCGACCTGCTCGCCGCGCGCCTGCTCCGGCGCCATGTATGCGGTGCTGCCCACCGCCAGCCCGGTCATCGTGACACGGGTGCCGTGGCCGCGGCGCAGGGCGATGCCGAAGTCGGCCAGCAGCGGCCGGTCGGCTTCGTCGAACAGCACGTTCTCGGCCTTGACGTCGCGGTGGACCACGCCGCGGGCGTGGGCGTAGGCCAGCGCCGACAGCAGCGCGCGCAGGACCTCGCGCACGCGCCCGGGGTCGTCGCTGAGGTCGCGCTGGCCGACGTGGCCGCGCGGCAGCCAGGGCATCGAGTACCAGGGCAGGCCGTCGGCGGTGCGTCCCACTTCGTGGATGCCGACGATATGCGGGTGCTCGAGCCGGGCGATGGTGCGGGCCTCGTTCTCGAACCGGCGCCGGCCGACCTCGTCGGCGAGCGCCTCGGGCCGCATCACCTTGATCGCCACCTCGCGACCGAGCGAGAGCTGGAGGCCGAGGTAGATGGTCGACATGCCGCCTTCGCCGACGACGCGCAGCACGCGGTGTCCCGGCACTTCGGGCAGCGGTCCTGGCGCGGGCTGGTTCGGCCGTGCGGTCATCGATTCCCCCTGTCGAGCAGGAGCATACACAGCGGCGACCGCCCCGGGTGAAGTGGCGCGTGCGTCGCCGCTCAGGGGCGCTTGCGGCGCACGTACAGCTGCTTGCGCACGCGCGCGACCACGTCGCCGTGCGCGTCGCGCACGTCGACCTCGAACCAGTGCAGGTACTTGTCGCCGCCGGCGGTCGCGGCCCGCATCCGTTCCAGCACGGCGTCGTCGAGGTGGAACTCCGCCGCCACCACCCCGCGACCGGGCTTGAGGAATTCGATCTGCGCGGCGCGATCCCAGACGATGTACCCGCGCCCGAGCGACTGCAGGGCCAGCAGCATGTGGAACGGATCGGTCATGGCGAACAGGCTGCCGCCGAAATGGGTGCCGACGTAGTTACGGTTCCAGGGCCGCATGCGCAGCTCCACGCGCGCGCTGCGCCAGTCCGGCGCCAGCCGGGTGACGTGGATGCCGGCCGCCAGGAACGGCGGCCACAGGTTGAGCAGGTGGCGGAACAGCCAGGGGTAACGCGTCATGCGCGGGGGCGATGCGGGGCGGGGGCACCCCAGCTTACCATACGCACTGGTATGGCGCCCGGCGCGGCCCGGGCGCAGGCCTGCGGCCAGCGCGCTCAGACCAGCAGCAGCGAGGCCATGCGCCGCCGGAAGCGGCCGACCAGGGCGGCGTCCTCCACCACCTGGAAGGCGTCGATCAGGGCCTTGCGCGGCAGGCCGTCGTCGAAGTGGCGGTCGCGCTGCAGCATCTCGATGAACTGCTCCAGGCCGGCTTCGGCGTCGCCCGCCACGATCCGGTGCACGCCCAGCAGGTGGCGCGCGCGCAGGTCGTCGGGATCGGCCGCCACCGCCGCCTCCAGTTCGGCCGCCGGCGGCGCGTCGGCGAGCAGGGCGGCGAAGCCCAGCCGTGCGCGCGCCTTCACTGCGCGATCGTCGGTGGCGAGGTTGGCGGGCAGGGCGTCGAGCAGGCGCTCGGCCTCCTGCGCCGCGCCGGTCTGGAGCAGGGCCAGGGCCAGGTCGAGCTTGAGCTCGTCCTTGTCCGGCTCGGCCTCGACCGCGGCGCGCAGGCGCACGACCTCGGCCGCCGGATCGGCCGGCGCCGATTCAACCGCCGCGTCCGCCTCCGCCGCCTGCGCCGGCTCGATGCCGTGGTGGCGCAGGAACTCGCGCAGCTGGCCTTCCGGGAGCGCGCCCTGGAAGCCGTCCACCAGCTGCCCGCCCTTGACCAGGAACACGGTCGGGATCGAGCGGATCTGGAACGCGGCCGCGATCTGCGGTTCCTTCTCGGTGTCTACCTTGGCCAGCAGGAAGGCGCCGCCGTACTCGGCCGCCAGCTTTTCCAGGACCGGCCCCAGGGTCCGGCAGGGCCCGCACCACTCCGCCCAGAAATCCACCAGCACCGGCACCTCGAGCGACTTCTGCAGGACCTCGGCCTCGAAGGTGGCGGTCGTGGCGTCGAAGACGTGCGCGGCGGGCTCGGCGGGCATGGGCGGCTCCGGAAAGGGGGAAGGGCAGGATGGCGGCGCGGGCCCGGGATTCCAAGCCGTGGCCGGAGGCGTTGACACGGTCCGGCGCCGATGTAACGTGCAGGTTACATGAAGTCCTCCGGAACAGGCACTGCGCGCGCGCCGGCCACGCCGCGCCCCACTCCGATCGGCAACCGGCTGCGCCGGTTGCGTTCCGAGCATGGCGCGATGACCCAGCAGGCGCTGGCGGAGGCCTGCGGGGTGGCGCGGCAGACGATCATCGCGCTTGAGGCCGGGCGCTATGCGCCCTCGCTCGAACTTGCGTTCCGGATCGCCCGCGCCTTCGGCGTGGGGGTGGAGGACGTGTTCCGGTGGCAGGGAAAGTGAGCCGGCCCGATCGCGCGCTGGCCGCGACCGCGGCGGCCCTTGCCGCGTGCACCGCCATCGTCGCCGGGGCGTTGCTCGAGGGCTATTCGCACCTGTGGCATCCGCTGGCGCTGCCGGGTGCGATCGGCGTGCCGCGCGCCGGCGGCTACAACCTGCTGCTGTTCGGCTTGCCGGGGCTGCTGCTGGCGGTGCTGGCCTGGCGGCTGCGCGCGCGCCTGCCCGGGACCGGCCTGGCGCCGCGGCTGGGCGCCGCGATGCTGCTGTGTTCGGCCCTGGCCTGGGCCGCGCAGGGAGCGCTGCCGCTCGACCCGGCGGACCTGGACGCGGCCGCGAGCCGCCTGCATGCCTCGGCGTGGATGCTGTGGTGGATCAGCTTCGTCGCCGGCGCCACGCTGGTGGCCGGCGGCGTGCGCGCGCTGCGCGCGGCGACGGTGGCGGCGTGGCTGCTGGTCCCGGGGCTGGCGGTCCTGGCGCCGGAGCTGCTCGGCGCCGGCGCCAGCCAGCGGCTGGCCTTCGCCGCCTGGTTCGGCTGGATGTGGCGGGCCGCCGGACCGCTGCATCCCTGAACCCGCGCGCCGCGCTATCCGTGGCGCAGTTTCAGCACCAGGATCACCGCCGCGAGCACGAACGTCACCGCGTTGGCCAGGATCATCGGCCAGGAGCCGAGCACGATCCCGTAGCAGAACCAGCACACGATGCCGACGATGAACACCACGTACATTCCGAGCGAGATGCCGCTGGTGTCGCGGCTGCGGATCGTCTTCACCGCCTGCGGGACGAAGGCCAGCGTGGTGAGCACGGCCGCCAGGTAGCCCAGCCACTCCAGGTTCATCGCTGCTCCCGCGCGGCCCCGGGCCTCATGGCTGCGCGTACACGCGCCCGTCCTTCATCACGAAGTCCACGCCGAGCACTGCGTTGATGTCGGCCACCGGGTCGCCGGGCAGGGCGATGATGTCGGCGCGCTTGCCGGCCTCGAGCACGCCCTGGTCGTCGACGCCGAGCACGGTGGCGGCGTGGATCGTCGCCGCCTGCAGCGCATAGGCCGCCGGGATCCCGGCCTCGACCATGTAGATGAATTCGCGCGCGTTGTCGCCGTGCGGGCCGACGCCCTGGTCGGTGCCGAAGGCGATCTTCACGCCCGCCTCCCAGGCGCGGCCGGCGGTCTGCTGGATGCGCGCGCCGATGGCGGCCGCCTTGGGCCGCACGATCTCGGGGAAGTAGCCCGGTTCCTTCGCCTTGTCGGCGACGAAGCGCCCGGCGTAGATGGTCGGCACGTACCAGGTGCCGTGTCGCTTCATCAGCCGCATCACCTCGTCGCTCATGTGGGTGCCGTGCTCGATGCTGGTGACGCCGGCCACCACCGCGCGCTTCATGCCTTCCTCGCCATGGGCGTGGGCGGCGACGGTGTAGCCGTAGTCCTTCGCGGTCTCGACCACCGCGCGGATCTCGTCGAGGGTGAACTGCGGCGCGTCGCCGGACCTGGCGTAGCTGAGCACGCCGCCGGTGGCGGTGATCTTGATGACGTCGCTGCCGTCCTTGTAGCGCTGGCGCACGGCCTGGCGCGCGTCGTCGACCGAATTGATCACCCCTTCGGTCGGCCCCGGCGGGCCGACCAGGTGCGAGAGCATCGAGTTCCAGCCGTTGGTGGGATCGGCGTGGCCGCCGGTGGTGGCGATCGACTTGCCGGCGGCGAAGATCCGCGGCCCCTCCACCAGGCCCTGGTTGATCGCGTCGCGCAGATGCGGCGCCACCTCGCCGCCGAGGTCGCGCACGCTGGTGAACCCGGCGCGCAGGGTCTTGCCGGCGTAGCCGACCGCGCGCAGGGCGTAGTCGACCGGATCGAGCCGGAACCCTTCGGAATAGCTCTGCGGGCCCGACTGGCTGCCCAGGTGCACGTGCAGGTCGGTCCAGCCGGGCAGGCAGCTGCGGCCGGACAGGTCGATGGCCCGGCCGCCGTCCGCGGGCGCGATCCGGCCCGGCTGCACCGTGCGGATGCGGCCGTCCTCGACGGTGATCGTGTGCGCGCCGAGCATCCGGCCCGCGCGGGCGTCGAACAGGCGCTCGCAGTGCAGGGTGACGGGTTCGGCGGCGAGGGCGGGCGCGGTGCAGGCAAGCAGGGCGAGGCAGAGCAGGCGGCGCATGGGCGACATCGGGCGGTGACGGAGGTGGCCGATTGAACCATACCGCCCGGCCGCGCGGTCCCGGCCACCGGTCCCGCGGGCCGGCGGCCGGGCGCCGCCCATGACGGGATGCGCCCCGCTGCGGTAGGCTTGCCGGTCCCCTCGTCGCTGTGCCGAAGCCGTGTCCCAGGATCTTTCCAGTCCCGATCCCACCGCCTACCAGCCCGCCCGCGTCGAGGCCGCGGCGCGCCGGTTCTGGGACGCCACCCGCGCCTACGAGGTGGTCGAGCGGCCGGACCGGCCCAAGTTCTTCTGCCTGTCGATGCTGCCGTACCCGTCGGGCGCGCTGCACATGGGCCACGTGCGCAACTACACCATCGGCGACGTGATCAGCCGGTACAAGCGCATGACCGGCCACAACGTGCTGCAGCCGATGGGCTGGGACGCGTTCGGCCTGCCGGCCGAGAACGCCGCGATCAGGAACGGCACCGCGCCGGCGAAGTGGACCTACGCCAACATCGAGCACATGCGCGACCAGCTCAAGTCGCTGGGCTACGCGATCGACTGGTCGCGCGAGTTTGCCACCTGCTCGCCCGACTACTACGTGCACGAGCAGCGCATGTTCGTGCGCCTGATGAAGAAGGGCCTGGCCTACCGCAAGAACTCGGTGGTGAACTGGGATCCGGTCGACCAGACCGTGCTGGCCAACGAACAGGTGATCGAGGGCCGCGGCTGGCGCTCGGGCGCGCTGGTGGAGAAGCGCGAGATCCCGCAGTGGTTCCTGCGGATCACCGATTACGCCCAGGAACTGCTCGACGGCCTGGACACGCTCGATGGCTGGCCGGAGTCGGTCAAGACGATGCAGCGCAACTGGATCGGCCGCAGCGAGGGCCTGGAGATCCAGTTCCGCGTGGACGGCGAGGACGAGCCGCTCACCGTCTACACCACGCGCCCGGACACGCTCATGGGCGTGACCTTCATCTCGATCGCCGGCGAGCACCCGCTGGCGCTCAAGGCGGCGAAGCACAACCCCGAGCTGGCCGCGTTCCTCGACGAGCTCAAGCGCGGTGGCGTGTCCGAGGCCGACCTGGAGGCGCAGGACAAGCGCGGCATGGCCACCGGGCAGTGGGCCATCCACCCGATCACCGGCGAGGACGTGCCGATCTACGTCGCCAACTTCGTGCTGATGGGCTACGGCACCGGCGCGGTCATGGCGGTGCCGGCGCACGACCAGCGCGACTGGGAGTTCGCCAAGGCCTACGGCCTGCCGGTGCGCCCGGTGGTGGTGCCGGCGGCGGTGCGCGACGCGCTGGCCGAGATCGCCTCGCACGTGGCCGACGTCGACGACCCGATGTCCGTGGCGCTGGGCGGGCACGGCCCGATCGACGTGGTCGAGATCGACGCCGCGGTCGCCGTGGTGCGCGAGTACCTCGACGGCATCGAACAGCGCGAGGCCTTCACCGAACGCGGCTTCCTGATCAATTCGGGCGAGTACAACGGCATGGACTTCGATGCCGTGTTCAACGCCCTGGCCGAGCGCTTCGAGGCCGCGGGCAGCGGCCGGCGCAAGGTCAACTTCCGCCTGCGCGACTGGGGCGTGAGCCGCCAGCGCTACTGGGGCTGCCCGATCCCGGTGATCTACTGCCCCGACTGCGGCGCGGTGCCGGTGCCCGAGGACCAGCTGCCGGTGGTGCTGCCCGAGGACGTCGCCGACGCCTTCGCCAACCCGGGCGTCGTGCACTCGCCGATCAAGAGCGATCCGCAGTGGCGCAAGACCACCTGCCCCGAGTGCGGCAAGCCGGCCGAGCGCGAGACCGACACCTTCGACACCTTCATGGAGTCGAGCTGGTACTACGCGCGCTACACCTCGCCGGGCGCGGCCGACATGGTCGACGAGCGGGCCAGGTACTGGACCCCGGTGGACCAGTACATCGGCGGCATCGAGCACGCGATCCTGCACCTGCTGTACTTCCGCTTCTACCACAAGCTGCTGCGCGACCAGGGCCTGGTCGACAGCGACGAGCCGGCCACCAACCTGCTCACCCAGGGCATGGTGATCGCCGAGACCTACTACCGCGAGCACCCCAACGGCGCGCGCGAGTGGTTCAACCCGGCCGACGTGGAGGTCGAACGCGACGAGAAGGGGCGCGTGGTCGGGGCCACGCTCAAGGCCGACGGCCACCCGGTGATGGTCGGCGGCGTCGAGAAGATGTCGAAGTCGAAGAACAACGGCGTCGACCCGCAGGCGATGATCGACCGCTACGGCGCCGACACCGTGCGCCTGTTCTCGATGTTCGCCTCGCCGCCGGAGCTGTCGCTGGAGTGGAACGAGGCCGGCGTCGAGGGCATGGCCCGGTTCCTGCGCCGGCTGTGGGCGCAGGTGCATCGCCACGCGCAGGGCGGACCGGCCGGACGGTTCGACCCGGCATCCGCGACGCCGGCGCAGAAGGCGTTGCGCCGCCAGCTGCACGAGACGATCCAGAAGGTCGGTGACGACTACGGCCGCCGCCACGCCTTCAACACCGCGATCGCGGCGGTGATGGAGCTGCTCAACGCGGTGGCCAGGTTCGACGACGCTTCGGACAACGGCCATGCGCTGCGCCAGGAAGCGCTGGAGTCGATGGTGCTCCTGCTCAACCCGATCACACCGCACGCCTGCCACGCCCTGTGGCAGGTGCTGGGCCATCCGGAAACCCTGCTCGAGGACGTGCCGTTCCCGCAGCCCGACCCGGCCGCGCTGCAGCGCGAGGCGGTGACGCTGGCGGTGCAGGTCAACGGCAAGCTGCGCGGCACCATCGAGGTGGCGGTGGACGCGACCCGGGAGGCGATCGAGGCCCAGGCCCTGGCCGAGCCGAACGTGCAGGCCTTCCTCAAGGGCCTGTCGGTGCGCAAGGTGATCGTGGTGCCGGGCAAGATCGTCAATGTCGTCGCCGGCTGAACGCGGCGCCCCGGCGCGCTTGCCGGGGCCGGCGGCCTCCTCCAGACTTCGGTCATGATCCGTGCCCTGACCGTGGTCCTGCTTGCCCTGGTGCTGTCCGCCTGCGGATTCCGCCTGCGCGAGGCGCTGGTGCTGCCCGAAGGGGTCAGCGCGATCCGGGTCACCTCGCGCGACGACTACAGCCCGCTGGCGCAGTCGCTGGAACGCTCGCTCGAGCGTGCCGGGGCCCGGCTGGTGGATGCCCGCTCCAGCGAGCGGGTCGCGACGCTGGCGCTGCGCTCCGAGCGCTGGGATTCGACCCCGCTGAGCCTGGACCAGTTCGGGCGCGCCCAGGAATACACGCTGCGCTATGCGGTGGTGTTCGCGCTGGTCGATGCCGACGGCAACGAGATCGTGCCGCAGCAGGCGGTGGAAATGTCGCGCGACTACATCCGGGTCCCGACCGACGCTACCGGCTCGGACAGCGAGAGCGAGCTGCTCGGGCGCGAGATGCAGCGCGAGATGTCCGCGGCGATCCTGCGCCGGATCGACGCGGCCACCCGCGAGTCGCGCAGCGCCCGGTGAGCGTGGCCTGCGGATGGAACTGAAGCCCGACCGGCTCGCCGCCCAGCTCGCCGCCGAGCCGCTGCGCCCGGTCTACCTGGTGGCCGGACCCGAGCCGCTGCTGGTGCTCGAGGCCGCCGACGCGATCCGCGCCCACGCCCGCGCCAACGGCTATGGCGAGCGCGAGGTGTTCGACGCCGACGGGCGGGATTTCGCCTGGAGTTCGCTGGAACAGAGCTTCCGCGCCCCAAGCCTGTTCAGCGCCCGGCGGCTGCTGGAACTGCGGCTGCCCGGCGGCCGGCCCGGCAAGGAGGGCGCCGAGGTGCTCTCGGGCTACTGCGCGCAGCCGCCCGAGGACGTGGTGCTCCTGGTCACCGCCGGCGACTGGAGCCAGAAGCACGCAGGAAAATGGAGCGAGGCGATCGCCCGCGCCGGCCACTTCGTGCATGCGCCGCTGGTGCGCCCGCACGAGCTCGAGCGCTGGCTCGAATCGCGCCTGCGCCAGCGCGGCGTGCGCGCCGACCACGGCGCCGTGCAGCGCCTGGCCGAGCGGGTCCAGGGCAACCTGCTGGCGGCCGCGCAGGAAGTGGACAAGCTGGCCCTGCTGGCGGACGGCGCGCCGCTGGACGCGGCGCGCATGGAGTCGCTGGTGGCCGACGCGGCGCGGTTCGACGTGTTCCGTCTGGTCGACGCCGCGCTGAACGGGAACGCCGCCCAGGCCACGCGCATGCTCGCCGGCCTGCGCGCGGAGGGCGAGGCGGTGCCGGCGCTGATGGGCATGGTGGTGATGGAGCTCAACCGGGTCGCGGCGCTGGCCCGGGTGCAGGCGCGCGGCGGCAACCTCGCCGCCGAGTTCAGGGCGCAGCGGGTGTGGGACTCCAAGCAGGCCGTGTACCGGCGTGCGCTCGGCCGGCACCCGGCCCCGCGCTGGGAACGCTTCGTGGCCATGGCCGGCGGCGTGGACCGCATCGCCAAGGGCCGGGTTCGCCTGGGCGAGGAGCCGGGCGATGCCTGGCTCGCGCTGGAGCGGCTGCTGGTCGCGGTCGCCGAGCCCAAAGCGGCCGCGCTGCTGTCCTGACGGCCGCCGGCGATGGGTTCCCACGGCAGCGGACAGGCAGCGACGGCGCAGGCGGGCGCCGGCCCCGTGCACGTCGTGTACGGCGGCACCTTCGACCCGGTCCACCTCGGCCACCTGGCGATCGCCCGTGCCGCGCGCGACGCGCTCCGCGCCACGGTGCACCTGACGCCGGCGGCCGATCCGCCGCACCGCGCGCCGCCCGGCGCCGACGCGGCGCACCGGGCGCGCATGGTCGCGCTGGCGATCGCCGGCGAGCCCGGCCTGGCGCTGGACGCGCGCGAACTGCGCCGGGAGGGCCCCAGCTACACCGTCGACACCTTGCGCGAGCTGCGCCGCGAGGGGGGCGCGCAGGCGCCGATCGCGCTGCTGCTCGGCGCCGACAGCCTGCTCGGACTGCCCGACTGGCACGCCTGGCGCGAACTGCCGGGCCTCGCCCACCTGGTCGTCGCCGAGCGCGAGGGCAGCGATCTCGACGCCCGCCTGCCGCCGCCGCTGGCCGACTGCCTCGAGGGCCGGTGGACCCGCGACCCGGCCGACCTGGCCGGAACCCCGGCCGGCCGCGTGCTGCGCCTGCACCAGCCCCTGCATCCGGGTTCGGCCACCCAAGTGCGCCGGGCCCTCGCCTCGGGCGGCGACTGGCGCGCATGGCTTCCGGCCGCCGTGGCCGAGCACATCCGCCGCCACGGCCTGTACGGCGTGACGGTCCCGTGACCGGGTGCCCGTTATAATCCCCGCCAGTTCCCCGAGCCGCCGCCTTGACCAGTTCCTCCGCGCACGTCATCAAGACCCGTCTTCCGAATCCGCCGCCGGCCGCCGACGTGCTGCTGAAGGCGGTCCACGCCGCGGTGGACGAGCTCAAGGCCAAGGACGTCACCCAGATCGACGTGCGCGGCCGGACCAGCGTCTGCGACTACATGGTGATCGCGTCCGGCACCTCGACCCGGCACGTGAAGTCGATCGCCGAAGAGGTCGTCCGCCATGCCAAGCGGCTCGACTGCCAGCCGCTCGGGATCGAGGGCGAGCGCGAAGCCGAGTGGGTGCTGGTCGACCTCGGCGACGTGGTCGTGCACGTCATGCTGCCGCGGGTGCGCGAGTTCTACGCGCTCGAGCGGCTGTGGACTGTCGGCGACGAGCCGCCCGCGGCGCCGGGCGACGCCGACGGGGCCTGAAGCGCGTGGTGGCCGTCGCGCGTCGCGCCGACGACCGCGCACGCTGCGCGCCCGCCGCGCCCCGGGTCGCCGACCTTTCCCGATGAAGGCCAGGCTCGTCGCCGTGGGCGAGCGCCCGCCGGCCTGGGTGTCCGATGGCTTCGCCGAATACCGCAAGCGGCTTTCGCACTGGCTGCCGCTGGAACTGGTCGAGATCGAACCCGGCCCGCGCGGCAAGGGTCGCGATCCGGCGCGCGCCGTGCAGGAAGAGGGCGCGCGCGTGCTGGCGGCGCTGCCGCGCGGCACGCACGTGGTCGCGCTCGACGTGCAAGGACGGATGCATTCGTCGGAGGGCCTGGCCCGGCGCCTGGAGCACTGGCGCGGGCAGGGCCGCGACCTGGCCTTCCTCGTCGGCGGCCCGGAGGGCCACGCGCAGGAGGTGCTGGCGCGGGCGGACGAGCGCTGGTCGCTCGGACCGCTGACCCTGCCGCACATGCTGGTGCGGCTGGTGCTGGCCGAGCAGCTCTACCGCGCCGCGGCCATGCTCGCCAACCATCCCTACCACCGCGCCTGAGACGCGGTCCCGCGCCGGGGCCCGGCTCAGCGGTCCCCGTCGTTGGTCCCGTCCTGCTCCGGTTCCCGGTCGAGGCCGCCGGCGTCCGGGTTGGGCTGCTTCTTCGCGCCCGGTTCGCGGGCCTCGCTGCCGTCGCGCGGCAGCTTTTCGCGGTAGCCGGAGCGGTCGTCGGGCTTGCGCGGATCCTTGGGCATGTCAGTTCCCCAGTTCGAACACGACGTCCAGGCTCGCCGAGAGCGTGGTTTCGCCTGGCGCGACCGGCGCCGACTCCATCCGCGCGTCCATGGCCATCGCCTTCATCATCGGCACCGGCGGCTGCAAGCCGCCGCCCTCGCTGATGCTCACGATGCGGCGCACCCGCATGCCGAGCGACTTCGCGTACATTTCCGCCCGCGCCCGCGCCAGCTCCAGCGCGTCCCGTCGGGCCTCGTCGTAGACCGCCTCGGGCCGGTCGATCTCGAAGCTGGGGCCGTTGACCTGGTTGGCGCCGCTGGCCACCAGCGCGTCGAGCACCTCGCCCAGGCGGGCGATGTCGCGCACCTTGATCGAGACGGTGTTGCTGGCCTGGTAGCCGGTGATCGTGGGCGGCTGGTTGTCGCCGTAGCGGTACTGCGGGTGGACGCTGATGCCGCTGGTCTGGATGTCGCGCTCGGCGATGCCGGCGGCGCGGATCGCGGCCACGACCTTGGCCATCTGCGCCGAGTTCGCCTTCAGCGCGGCATTGGCGTCGGCGGCCTGGGTGACCACGCCGGTCGAGAGGCTGGCCACGTCGGGCACGCGGCTGGCCTCGGCGCGGGCCGACACCGACAGCAGGGTGCCGTCGGCGGGGACGGCCGGCGGGTCGCCGGTCCGGGCATGGGCACTGGTCATCGCGAGGGATCCTGCGGCCAGGCTGGCCGCGAGCAGGAGGCGGGTGGCGGCAATGCGCAACATGGTGGTCTCCGGGGAGTGCTGGGGGAAGGGTCGTCAGGTTCCGGTGAACGGCCCGTGAGCCTGAACGGGGTTGGCCGGCCCGCGCCGGCTGGGGGGCGGGCACCCGCGGGTATCCTTGTGGAATGCTGCACCTGGCCTCCAAATCGCCGCGCCGCCGCGCGCTGCTCGCGCGCCTGGGCGTCGCCTTCGGCACGATCGACGTGGACATCCGCGAAGCGCGCGCGCCCGGCGAGCCGGCCGAGGACTACGTGCGCCGGATGGCGCGCGAGAAGGCCGGGGCCGGGCTGCTGGCCGTGGCCGGCGTGCCCGGCGCCCTGGTCCTGGGCGCGGATACCGAGGTGGTGCTGGACGACGAGGTGTTCGGCAAGCCTGCCGACGCGGCCGACGCCGCCGGCATGCTGCGGCGCCTGTCCGGCCGCACCCACGAGGTGCTCACGGCGGTCAGCCTGGTTTCGGCCGGCCGCGAGGCGCAGCGGCTGTCGCGCTCGCGGGTCACCTTCGCGGCGCTCGACGACGGCCAGGTCGCCGCCTACGTGGCCGGCGGCGAGCCCATGGGCCGCGCCGGCGGCTACGCCATCCAGGGCGGCGCCGAGCGCTTCGTCACCCGCCTGGACGGCAGCTTCTCCGGGGTGATGGGCCTGCCGCTGCACGACACCATGCTGCTGCTGCACGAGTTCGGGCTGCGGACGGGCTTCCGGCCCGGGGGGACGGACTGATGTCCGAGGAGATCCTGGTCAACGTCACCCCGCGCGAGACCCGCGTGGCGGTCGTCGAGAACGGCATGCTGCAGGAGCTGCACATCGAGCGCGGCTGGCGCCGCGGCGTGGTGGGCAACATCTACAAGGGCCGGGTGCAGCGGGTGATGCCCGGGATGCAGGCGGCGTTCGTCGACATCGGCCTGGAGCGCACCGCGTTCCTGCACGCCAACGACGTGGTCCGGCCGAGCCAGCCCGAGGTCGAGGACGAAGCCCTGCCGCCGGTGCCGGTGCCGGTGCGCCCGGTGACCGAGCTGCTGCGCGACGGCCAGGAAGTGATCGTACAGGTGGTCAAGGACCCGATCGGCAGCAAGGGCGCGCGCCTGACCACCCAGCTGAGCATTCCCTCGCGCTACCTGGTGCTGCTGCCGCAGTCGCGGGTGGTCGGCGTGTCGGCGCGGATCGAGGACGAGACCGAGCGCGCGCGCCTGAAGTCGCTGGTGGCCGAGCTCGCGCCGCCCGACGCCGGGCTGGGCTACATCGTGCGCACCAACGCCGAGGGGCAGCCCCCCGAGGCTCTGGCCGAGGACCTGGCCTACCTCTCGCGGGTCTGGAACATCGTCGACAAGCGCTCGCGCGAGGCGCCGGTGCAGACCTGCATCTACGAGGACCTGAGCCTGCCGCTGCGCGCGGTGCGCGACCTGATCCGCAAGGACGTGGAGAAGGTGAAGGTCGATTCGCGCGAGACCTACGAGCGGCTGCAGGCCTTCGTGGCGAAGTACATGCCGGTGCTGGCCGAGCGGATCGAGCTCTACACCGGCAACCGGCCGATCTTCGACCTGTACGGGGTCGAGGATGAGATCCAGCGCGCCCTCGACAAGGAGGTGCCGCTCAAGTCTGGCGGCTACCTGGTGATCGACCAGACCGAGGCGATGACCACGGTCGACGTGAACACCGGTTCGTTCCTGGGCCAGCGCAACCTCGAGGAGACGGTGTACCGCACCAACCTGGAGGCCGCGCAGGCGGTGGCGCGGCAGCTGCGGCTGCGCAACCTGGGCGGGATCATCATCATCGACTTCATCGACATGGTCGACGAGGAGCACCGCCGCCAGGTGCTGCGCACGCTGGAGAAGTCGCTGGCCAAGGACCACGCCAAGACCACGGTCTACGACTTCTCGCCGCTGGGCCTGGTGGAGATGACCCGCAAGCGCACGGTCGAGAGCCTGCAGCGCCAGCTCAGCGAGACCTGCGAGGCCTGCGGCGGCCGCGGCATGGTGCGCACGCCCGAGACCGTGACCTACGAGATCTTCCGCGAGATCGTGCGCGCGGTGCGCCAGTTCGACGCCGAACGGCTGCTGGTGATCGCCTCGCCCAAGGTGGTGGCGCGCATCACCGAGGAGGAATCGACCGCGGTGGCCGAGCTCGAGGAGTTCCTCGGCAAGTCGATCCGCTTCCAGGCCGACGAGCAGTACCTGCAGGAACAGTACGATGTCGTCCTGCTCTGACGCCCTGCGCGGGGCGCGGCCGGCGTGACCACGCCGCTGCGCCGCCGCCTGCGGCTCGCGCGCCGCGGCGCGTGGTACGCCGCTGCCCTGCTGCTGGTGCTCACGGCCCTGGTGGTGGGCGCGGTCAGCCGCCTGCTGCCGCTGGCCGAGCGCCATCCCGACCGGGTGGCGGCCTGGCTGGGCGAACGCGCCGGGCGCCCGGTGGCCTTCGACCGGTTGGAGACCGAGTGGACCCGGCGCGGCCCGCTGCTGCGGGTCGACGGGCTGCGCATCGGCGAAGGAGCCGGCGCGGTGCGGATCGGCGAGGCGGAGATCCTGGTCGCGCAGTACGCGGGACTGCTGCCCGGACGTTCGTTCACCGAGCTGCGCCTGCGCGGACTGCAGCTGGAACTGCAGCGTGCCGAGGACGGCCGCTGGCAGGTGCGCGGGCTGCCCGGCCAGGAGCAGGGCGGCGGCGACCCGTTCGACGTGCTCGAGCCGCTGGGCGAACTGCAGGTGATCGGCGGCCGGCTGGCGATCGACGCGCCGTCGCTCGGGCTCCAGGCCACCCTGGCGAGGATCGACCTGCGCCTGCAGGTGGATGCCGGCCGCGTGCGCGCGGCGGCGCGCGCATGGATCCGCGAGGAGGCGGCGCCGCTGCAGCTGGCGCTGGACCTGGACCGGGGCAGCGGCGGCGGGCGCGCGCACGCGGCGATCGTCGATGCCGATCTCGCCGCCTGGACGCCGCTGCTGCGGCATTCGGGGGCGCAGGTGGAGGCCGGGCGTGGCCGTGCCCAGCTGTGGCTGCAGCTGCAGCAGCGACGGGTCAGCCAGCTCAGTGTGGACGCGGCGCTGGCCGACGTGGTCCTGGGCGGAACCCCGGTCGAACCCGGCCTGGACCCGCCGCGGCTGCGCATGGACGCACTGGAGACGCGCGCGCGCTGGCAGGCGGACGAGGCGGGCTGGCGCCTGGACGCGCCGCGCCTGCGCCTGTCGCGCGATGGCGGCGGCCAGGTGCTGGACGGGCTGGTGATCGCCGGCGGCTCGCGCCTGGCCCTGCGCGCGGGGCGCATCGACGCCGGCCCGCTGCTGGCCTTTGCCGCCCTGGGCGACCGCCTGCCGCCGCGCCTGCGCGCCTGGCTGCTGGCCGCGGCGCCGGACGTCCAGATCCACGAGCTGGTGATCGCGCGCGATGCCGGCGGGCGCGTGCGCGCCCACGCACGGCTGCAGGCGCTGGCTTTCGCCAGCGTCGGCGACACCCCCGGGCTGGCCGGGCTGGCCGGCACCCTGGACGGCGATGCCGCCGGCTTCCGCTTCCAGGTGGATCCGGAGTCGCAGGTCCGCTTCGACTGGCCGCCGGGCTTCGGCGCGCCGCACCTGGTTGCCCTGCGCGGCGACGTCGTGGGCTGGCGCGAGGGCGCGGGGATGCGCGTGGGCACGCCCTGGCTGCGGGTGGAGGGCGAGGGCTATGCCGCCGACGTGCGCGGCGGGATCTGGTTCCAGAACGACGGGTCGCGTCCGCTGCTGTCGCTGGCCGCCACCATCGACGAGGCGCGGGTGCCGGTGGCCAAGCGCTTCTGGGTGCGGCACCGGATGCCGGCCGCGGCGCAGCGCTGGCTCGACGAGGCCCTGGTGGACGGGCGCGTGCTCGACGGGCGCGCGCTGGTCGCGGGCGACCTGGACCACTGGCCGTTCAGCGCCCTCGACGACGGCCACCGCGCCGGGGTGTTCCATGCCCAGGCCCGCCTGGAAGGCGCGGTGGTGAAGTTCCAGCCGGACTGGCCGGCGGTGGAGGCGCTCGAGGCTGATGTCGCCTTCGTGAACGACGGCTTCCGCGTGCACGGCCACGGGCGCCTGGGCGGGGTCGAGGTGCGGGACCTGGAGGCGCGCCTGGCGCACTACTCGCGCGCGGCGCTGGAGGTGCGGGCGCGCACCCGCGGCGACGCCGGCCCGCTGCTCGAGCTGCTGCGCGCCAGCCCGCTGCGCGAGGGCGTGGAGGACACGTTCGACAACGTGTCCGCGAGCGGGCCGGTTGCGGCCACGTTCGCGATGTCGCTGCCGCTGGGCGCGGGCGGGCGTCCGGCGATCGGGGGCGAGGTCGACCTGGCCGGGGTCGCGCTGGCCGATGCGCGATGGAAGCTCGGCTTCGAACAGGTCCGCGGCAAGGCGCGGTACGACCAGCACGGATTCGACGGCAACGGCCTGAGCGCGGTGCGCGCCGGCCGCCCGGGCACGCTGTCGCTGCGCGCCGGTCGCGGCCATGTGCGCGATCCGGGGTCGGCGTTCGAGGCCGACATGGACGCCATGCTGGGGGCGGCCGAACTGCTGCAGCACGCGCCGCAGCTGGACTGGCTCGCGCCGCGCATCCGCGGACGCTCGCGCTGGCAGGTGGCACTGGCGATCCCGCGCGCGCAGCGCGGCGCGGCGACCGGCGCGCGCCTGCAACTGCGCTCGCGCCTGGAAGGCACCGGGCTGGACCTGCCGGAGCCGCTGTCCAAGCCGGCGGCCGCCGCGCTGCCGACCACCATCACCACCTCGCTGCCGCTGGGCGAGGGCGAGATCGCGGTCGAACTGGGCGGACGCCTGGGCCTGCGCGCGCGCAGCGCCGGCAGCCGGACCGGGGTGCGCGTGGCCCTCGGCACCGGCCGCGTCGAGCAGCCGGCGCCGGCCACCGGGCTGGTGGTCAGCGGCCATGCCCAGGTGCTTGACGCGCTCGGCTGGGCCATGCTCGCCGGCGGGACCGGCGGCGGCGAGCGCGGCCTGGCGCTGCGCGGGGTGGACGTGACGGCCTCGAGGCTGCAGCTGCTGGGCGCGGGCTTCGACGACGTGCGGCTGCGTGCCAGCGACACCGGGGCCGCCACCGAGGTGGGGTTCGAGGGCCAGGCATTGTCGGGCACCCTGCGGATCCCGCGCGGGCGCGACGACGCCGTGCGCGGCGAGTTCGCGCGCCTGTACTGGCCGTTGCCGCCGCCCGGGCCGCGGGCCGCGGCGCCGGCGGCCGACGATCGCGACGCGCTGGATCCCGCGCGGGTGCCGCCGCTGTCGCTGGACGTGGACGAGTTCCGGTTCGGGACACTGTCGCTGGGCCGGGTCGAACTGCGCACGCGCCGCACCGACCGGGGCATGCAGATCGAGCGCCTGCAGGCGCGTTCGCAGCGGCAGTCGATCGACATCAGCGGCAGCTGGACCGGCCGCGGCGCCGCGGGCGCCACCCACCTGCGGGCCGCGGCCGACAGCCGCAACTTCGGCGAACTGATGCAGGGCCTGGGCTTCGGCAAGAGCATCGACGGCGGCGTCGGCCGGCTCGAGTTCGACGCGCGCTGGCCGCGCAGCCCGGGCGACTTCTCGCTGGCCGCGCTGCAGGGCGAGCTGTCGCTGGCGATCGAGCACGGACGCCTGGTCGAGGTCGAGCCGGGGGCGGGCCGGGTCCTGGGCCTGCTCAGCATCGCCCAACTGCCGCGGCGGCTGATGCTCGATTTCCGCGACTTCTTCTCCAGGGGCTTCGCGTTCAACCGGCTCGGTGGCCGGGTGCGCATCGCCGACGGCCTGGCCCGCAGCGACGACATGGCGATCGAGGGTCCGGCGGCCGACATCCACATGCGCGGGCGCAGCGACCTGCGCGCGCAGACCCACGACCAGACCATCGAAGTGCTGCCGCGCACCGGCAACCTGCTGCCGGCGGTGGGCGCGATCGCCGGGGGGCCGATGGGTGCGGCGGTGGGCGCGGTGGCCAACGCGGTGCTGCGCAAGCCGCTGGGCGGCGTGGGCGCGCGGACCTACCGGGTCACCGGGCCGTGGAAGGAGCCGCGGGTGGAGGTGGTCGAACATCCCGACGGCCCGCAGGCCGCCGTGAAGCGGGATCGGCCGGTATCCAGCGAGCACTGAACGCCCCGGGCCGGGCCCCGGGCTTGCGCTCCGCGCGCCAGGCCCCAGACTTGCCGCATGGATACCACCCCACCCCCCCTCGCCCTGGCCCAGTCGCGCCTGCTGCAGCCGGCCGGGCTCGACCCGTCCGGTCTCGATCGCATGTTCGGCACCCTGCTCGGGCCCGGCATCGACTTCGGCGACATCTATTTCCAGCATTCGCGGCGCGAGAGCTGGAGCGTGGAGGACGGGATCGTCAAGGACGGCGCGCACTCGATCGAGCAGGGCGTGGGCGTGCGCGCGATCAGCGGCGAGAAGACCGGCTTCGCCTACTCGGACGACATCAACGGCGAGGCGCTGCTCGAAGCGGCGCGCTCGGCGCGGGCGATCGCGCGCGACGGCGGCTCCAGCGCCCCGCGCGCGCTGGCGGTGGGCGGGGCGCGCCCGCTGTACCCGGCGGTCGACCCGGTGGACGCGCTCGACAGCGCGGCCAAGGTCGAGGCGCTGCGGCGCGTGGACCGCGCGGTACGCGCGGCCGATCCGCGCGTGCGCCAGGTGATGGTGAGCCTGACCGGCGGCGTGGACACGGTGCTGGTGGCGCGCAGCGACGGCGTGCTCGCCGCCGACGTGCGCCCCCTGGTACGGCTCAACGTGCAGGTGATCGTGGAGCAGGACGGACGCCGCGAGAGCGGCTACGCCGGCTATGGCGGGCGTTATTCCTACGAGGAACTGCTCGCTGACGGCCGCCCGGAATCCTTCGCCCGCGAGGCGTTGCGCCAGGCGCTGGTGAACCTCGAGGCGGTGGACGCGCCGGCCGGCAACATGCCGGTGGTGCTCGGCGCCGGCTGGCCGGGCGTGCTGCTCCACGAAGCGGTCGGCCACGGACTCGAGGGCGACTTCAACCGCAAGGGCACCAGCACCTACTCCGGACGCATGGGCCAGCGCGTGGCCGCGCCCGGCGTCACCATCGTCGACGACGGCACCCTGGACGGCCGCCGCGGCTCGCTCAGCATCGACGACGAGGGCACGCCCACGCAGTGCACCACGCTGATCGAGGACGGTGTGCTCGCCGGCTACATGCAGGACACGCTCAACGCGCGCCTGATGGGCGTGGCACCGACCGGCAACGGCCGTCGCGAGTCGTTCGCGCACCTGGTAATGCCGCGCATGACCAACACCTACATGCTGCCCGGGCCGCACGAGCGCGAGGAGATGATCCGCTCGGTGAAGAAGGGCCTGTACGCGGTGAACTTCGGTGGCGGCCAGGTCGACATCACCAGCGGCAAATACGTGTTCTCGGCGACCGAGGCCTACCTGATCGAGGACGGCCGCATCACCGCGCCGGTCAAGGGCGCGACCCTGATCGGCAACGGGCCGGAGACCATGCAGCGGGTGGCGATGGTTGGCAACGACCTGGCGCTGGACGAGGGCGTGGGCACCTGCGGCAAGGACGGCCAGAGCGTGCCGGTGGGCGTGGGCCAGCCGTCGCTGCTGGTCTCGCAGATCACCGTGGGCGGGACCCGGGCCTGATCACGGTGCGGCCGGGGCTCCACCCAGCGGTGTGCGCGGCGCCGGTGGCGTCAGTCGTCGAGCGCGGCCGCCTCGTCTGCGACGCCGTCTCCCGCGTTCGCGCCGGACAGCAGATCGCGGATCTCGCGGAACAGTTCCCGGTACGCGCGCGGCGGACGGTTGCGATGGCGCTCCTCGAGCGCGTTGCGCACCAGCTGGCGCAGCTTCTGGCGGTCGGCGTGCGGATGTTCGCCGAGCAGGTCGCCCAGCGCCGCGTCGCCGTCGTCGAGCAGGCGTTCGCGCCAGTGTTCGGCGCGGTGCAGCAGCGCGGTTTCCTGCTTCGCCGCCTCGCCACCGGCGTCGAGCGCGTCGCGGATCGCGTCCAGCACCTCGTCGTCCTCGCGCCGCATCTGCTTGGCCAGGAACGCGAGCTGGCGCTTGCGGGCGATGTGCGAGGTGATGCGCCGCGCCTCGGCCACGTGCGGCAGCAGGTGTCCGGGCACCGGCAGCTTCGCCAGGCGCCCCGGTTCCAGCCCCGCCAGCGTGGTCGCCAGCGCCAGCACGTCCAGCGCCTCGCGCCGCCGCTGGCTGCGGCTCGGCGCCAGGAATTCGCCGGTGTCCTCGTCCCGTCCTCTCATCGCCACAGGATAAGCCATTGAACAGCGTCGCCGTTCCCGCCACCGACGACAGCCAGGCCCGGCTCGACGAGCTGCAGGGGCTGGCGCTGCGCCTGCTCGAGGCCTGCCGCGCCCAGGGCGCCGACCAGGCCGAGGTCTCCTGCACGCAGGAGCGCGGCCTGAGCGTGAGCGTGCGCATGGGCGAGGTGGAAACGGTCGAATCCACCCGCGACCGCGGCATCGCGGTGACGGTGTACTTCGGCCAGCGCAAGGGCAGCGCCAGCACCGCCGACTTGCGCGAGGGCAGCCTCGAGGCCACCGTGGCCCAGGCCTGCGCGATCGCGCGCCACACCGAGCCCGATCCGGCGGCGGGACTGGCCGACGCCGGGCTGATGGCGCGTCCGGGGTCCGATGGCTGGCCGGACTTCGACGACTGGCACCCCTGGCCGCTGGAGCCCGACCGCGCGGTGGACCTCGCCCTGGCCTGCGAGGCTGCCGGGCGCGAGGGCGATGCGCGCATCACCAATTCCGACGGCGCGTCGGTCAGCAGCAGTGCCTCGCTGGCGGTGTACGCCAACTCGCACGGCTTCGTCGGCGCCGAGCGCGGCACCCACCACAGCATCGGCTGCGCGCTGATCGCCGGCAGGGGCGAGGCGATGCAGCGCGACGGCTGGTACAGCTACGCCCTGGCGGCCGACGACCTCGAGCCGCCCGCGGCGGTCGGGCGCCGTGCGGCCGAGCGCGCCGTGGCGCGGCTGCAGCCGCGTCCGGTGGCGACCGGCAGCTACCCGGTACTGTTCTGCGCCGAGGTGGCGCGATCGCTGGTCGGACACCTGCTCGGCGCGGTCTCTGGAGGCGCGCTGTACCGCCGCGCCAGCTTCCTGCTCGACAGCGCCGGCACCCGGCTGTTCCCTGCCTGGTTCTCGATCCACGAGGATCCGTTCCTGCCCCGCGGCCTGCGTTCGGCGGCCTGGGACGACGAGGGCGTGGCCACCCGCGCCTCGGCACTGGTGGACGACGGCGTGCTGCAGCGCTACGTGCTGGGCAGCTATTCGGCCCGGCGCCTGGGCCTGCAGACCACCGGCAACGCCGGCGGCGTGCACAACCTGCTGGTGGCCGCCAACGCCGGCGGCTTCGACGAACTGGTGCGGACCATGGGCGACGGCATCGTGGTGACCGAACTGATGGGGCAGGGCGTGAATCCGGTCACCGGCGACTATTCGCACGGCGCCGCCGGGTTCCGGGTGCGGGGCGGGGAGATCGTCCATCCGGTGGACGGGATCACCATCGCCGGCAACCTGCGCGGGATGTTCCAGGCGATCGAGGCGGTCGGCAGCGACGTCGACCCCCGCTCGCACATCCGCACCGGCTCGATCCTGGTGGGCGCGATGACCGTGGCGGGGTCGGATTGACCGCCCAACCCGGTTATGCTCTTGACCGCACACGGCCGCGCCCGCCGTCTGCACCGTTCCAGGGGCGCGAGGGGAATCCAATGTCTGAAGAGCAGAATGTCCAGCCGCCGTCGGCCGGGGACGCCGCCGGCGGGATCGCCGCGGAGGAGCGCCAGTGGGCGATGTTCGCGCACCTGTCGGCACTGGCCGGTGGTCTGGTGACCGCCGGCTGGGCGTTCAGTATCGGCTGCTTCCTCGGGCCGCTGGTCATCTGGCTGATGAAGCGCGAGACCATGCCGTTCGTGGACGACCAGGCCAAGGAAGCGTTGAACTTCAACATCACCGTGGCCGCGATCATGCTGGTGCTGTTCCTGGTCGGGGTCCTGACCCTGGGCATCGGCTTCCTCGTCGCCGTGCCGCTGATGGCGCTGATCGGCCTGGCCGCGCTGGTGTTCATCATCATCGCGGCGATCAAGTCCAACGAGGGCACGGCGTACCGTTATCCGTTCGCCATCCGCCTGATCAAGTAGGGGGCGACGCCGTACGGGTCCGGACGTGGCGCGGCCGCGTCCGGATCCGCGCGTGTCCGCCTGCGGCGCGGCCCACCAGGCCATCAGTTGGGTTGAGATCCCGCCCCGCGGGCGCATGATCGGGGGGACGCCGGACGGTTTCCGGTCGGGAGGAGCCCCCATGCATGCGATGCCGCATCGTGAAGACGCCACCCTCGGCGAGCGCCAGTGGGCCGCCGGTGCCCATGCCGCGGCGCTCGCCCTGGCGCTGCTGACCAGCTGGACCGCCGGGTTCGCCGGCATGCTGGCGGCCGGCGCGGTCTACCTGGCCAAGCGCGGGGACAGCGCGTTCGTCGCCGGGCATGCGCGCGAAGCGTTCAACTTCAACCTCACCATGTTCCTGTACGCCTGCGCCCTGTGCGTGGTCGCCGCGCTGCTGGTCGGGGCCACGGTGTTCACCCTGGGCCTGGGCCTGGTGCTGACCCTGCCGGCCGGCCTGCTGCTCGTGGTGGCCGCGGTCGCGATCGCGGTGATGTGGCTGGTCTGCAGCATCGTGGCGACGGTGCGCGCGCTCGATGGCGAAAGCTACCGCTATCCGCTGACCCTGCGCCTGCTCTGAGGTCCGGCGCGGCCGCCCTTCAGCGGTCGCGCTCGATCGCCAGCCGGGCCAGGGCCGCGAGCACCGAGGTATCGCCCGGCACCGCCTGGAGCGCCTGCGCCATCGCCGCGGCGAGTTCGCGCAGCCGCGCGCGCGAGGCGTCGGCGCCGATCAGGGCCGGAAAGGTGGCCTTGTCCTGGGCGACGTCCTTGCCGGCGGTCTTGCCCAGGGTCGCGCTGTCGCCCTCGATGTCGAGCAGGTCGTCGCGAACCTGGAACGCCAGGCCCAGCGCCCCGGCGAAAGTGTCCAGCGCCCGGCGCGCGCCGGCGTCGGCGCCGGCGGCGATCGCGCCCAGGCGCACCGCGGCGCGCAGCAGGGCGCCGGTCTTCATCGCATGCAGCCGCTCCAGCGCGGGCAGCGGGATCGCGGCACCGGTGGCGGCGAGGTCGAGCGCCTGGCCGCCGCACATGCCGGCCGCGCCGCCGGCGGTGGCCAGCTCGGCCAGCATCGCCACCCGCGCGGCGTCGGCGGCCGGGGCCGTGGCGAGGGTGGCGAATGCCAGCGACTGCAGCGCGTCGCCGGCCAGGATCGCGGTCGCTTCGCCGTAGGCCACGTGCACGGTCGGCTGGCCGCGGCGCAGGGCGTCGTCGTCCATCGCCGGCAGGTCGTCGTGCACCAGCGAATAGGCATGCATCAGCTCGACCGCCGCGGCGGGCGCGTCCAGCGCGTCCTCGGCCGCGCCGCAGGCCACGCCGGTGGCGTAGGTCAGCAGCGGGCGCATGCGCTTGCCGCCGAGCAGCACGGCATGGCGCATGGCCGAGAGCAGGCGCGGCTCGGTCCCCTCCAGCCCGTCCAGCGCCGATTCCAGCGCCGCGTCCACGCGCGCGCGCCAGCGGGCCAGGGCGGGATGGGCGCCGTTGCCGCCGGGGTCAGGGCTCGCCATCGGCCAGGCCCGGGAACGGCTCCGACCGTTCCGGGGCTTCGGGGTCGGTGAGCAGGCGCACGCGCAGCTCGGCCTGCTCCAGCGCGTCCCGGCAGCGGCGGTAGAGGCCCACGCCGCGCTCGTAGGCGGCGAGGGATTCCTCCAGGCTCATGTCGCCCTGTTCCATCTTCTCCACCAGTTGCTCGAGCTGGTCGAGCGAGGCCTCGAAATCGGCGACCGGCGAGGCGTCGTTGTCGGGGGTGCGGGACATGGGTCCAGTGTAAGCCAGGGCGCGGCGCCCGCGTCAGCCGATGCCGGCGCCGGACCAGCGCAGGCGTCGGCCGCTGGTGCGCAGCCAGCGGTCCAGCGAGGCCGACAGCACCAGGTCACCGGCCGCCAGCAGGGTGCCGGTGGCGTCGGAGAGCAGGGGCATCCGCGCGCGCACCCAGGGCGGGATGCCCAGCTCCTGCAGCACGTGCTTGAGCGCGTGCGAGTGGCGCCGGCCCGGCAGGACGATGCGTTCGCCGCCGCGGCGTGGATGGACCTGCAGCAAGCCGCCGGGCGCCGGGATCTCGCCGGGAGCCGCCGCCGGCGCCAGCGCCAGGCAGCCGCCGCCGGGCCAGGCCAGCGGGCCGGTTCCGTCCCAGGCCAGGCGCAGGCCGTCGGGCACCGCGGGCGACCCGGTCCCGGCCCAGAGCAAGCCGCGCCACAGCCGGACCACGGCGCCGTGCCAGGCGAAGGCGGCGGTGCCGGTCGCGGGCGCCTGGCGCAGCCAGGCGTCGATGCCGGCCACCCCGCGGGCGGGCAGCGGCGGCAGGCCGAGGGCGTCGATCCAGCGGCGCAGCACCCGGGCGCGGCGCGCCGGCGGCAGCGCGGCCAGGCGGTCGGCGTGCAGGCAGGCCGGGTCGGCTCCGCGCACCAGGGCCAGGGCCTCGCGGTCGCCGGCTTCGAGCAGGTCCACGGCCTCGCGCTGCAGCTGGGCGGCGCGGGCCAGGGCCGCGGCCGCCTGCGGCCAGCGTGCCTGGAGCAGGGGCATCACCCGCCGCCGCAGGTAGTTCCGGTCGTGGGCGTCGCTGGCGTTGGACGGATCCTCGATCCATTCCAGTCCATGCGCCCGGGCGTAGTCGAGCAGTGCCTGGCGCGGCAGCGCCAGGAAGGGGCGCCACAGCCAGCCACGGGCGAAGCGGCGCGAGGGGCGCATGGCGCCGAGCCCGTCGCTGCCCGAGGCGCGCAGCGCGCGCAGCAGCAGTGTTTCGGCCTGGTCGTCGCGGTGGTGGGCGAGGGCCAGCACACCGCCGTCTTCCAGGGCCTGGGCGAAGGCGGCCATGCGGCCGCGCCGCGCAGCCGCTTCCAGGCCCTCGCCGGACCCGCGCGCCACCTCGATCCGGACCACCTGGAACGCGACCCCGAGCGCGCGGCAGGTGCGTTCGCAGTGTGCGGCCCAGTGGTCGGCGCCCGCCTGCAGGCCGTGGTGGACGTGGATCGCGCGCAGCGTCCGGCCGCTGTCCTCACGGGCCAGGCGGTGCAGCAGCACGGTCGAATCGAGGCCACCGCTGTAGCCCACCAGCCACGGGCCCTGCGCGGGCGGCGGTGGCAGCGCGAGCGTCGGCACGCGGCTCATGGCGCCACCGCCTCCCGGCCCGGGCCGGTACCCGGGCGCGCCTGCGCGCCGTTGCGGCGGTCGGGCATCGTCTTCGCCCTCCCCAGATTCCCCGGGCCCGGGCCTGGCGCCGGCGTCGCCGGGTCAGGCGGCCGCGTAGGCGCCGTAGCCGCGCAGCCGGCGATAGCGCCGCTCCAGCAGTTCATCCAGCGGCACGTCGGCCAGCGCGTCGAGTTCGTTGAGCAGCAGGGCCTTGAGCCGGATCGCGGTCTGGCGCGGGTTGCGGTGCGCGCCGCCGATCGGCTCGCGCATCACCCGGTCGACCAGGCCCAGCTCGTGCAGCCGGCGCGCGGTCAGGCCCAGCTGCTCGGCGGCATCGCGCGCCTTGCCGGCGTCCTTCCACAGGATCGAGGCGCAGCCCTCGGGCGAGATCACCGAGTAGGTGCTGTACTCGAGCATGATCGTGCGGTCGCCGACGCCGATCGCCAGCGCGCCGCCCGAGCCGCCCTCGCCGATCACCGTGCACAGGATCGGGGTGCGCAGCTCGGCCATCTCCAGCAGGTTGCGCGCGATCGCCTCGGACTGGCCGCGCTCCTCCGCGCCGATGCCGGGGTAGGCGCCCGGGGTGTCGATGAAGGTCAGCAGCGGGAGCCTGAACCGCTCGGCCAGCTTCATCAGCCGCAGGGCCTTGCGGTAGCCCTCCGGGCGCGGCATGCCGAAGTTGCGGCGCACCTTCGACTTGGTGTCGCGGCCCTTCTGGTGGCCGATGATCACCACCGGGCGGCCGTCGATGCGGCCCAGCCCGCCGACGATCGCCGGGTCGTCGGCGTAGGCGCGGTCGCCGGCCAGCTCCTCGAACTCGTCGCACATCACCCGGACATAGTCCAGGGTGTACGGGCGCATCGGATGGCGCGCCAGCTGCGAGACCTGCCAGGGGCTGAGGTCGCGGAAGATGTACGCGGTGCGCTTGCGCAGCTTGTCCTGCAGCGCGTTGATCTCGGCGTCGATGTTCACCGCCGGGCCGTTGCTGGCCTGGCGCAGCTCGTGGATCTTGGCCTCAAGGTCCGCGATGGGCTGCTCGAAGTCGAGGTAGTTCGGGTTCATCGGTGGGCTGGACTGCCGGGAAACGGACAGTCTAGCCGACGGGGGCCGAAAGCCCCGTACCCGGGCGTGCGGGGTCAGGGCGGCCCGGTGCAGTCCCCGGGCAGCGTTCCGGGAGGGCGCGGCAGCCGGCCCCGGGTGGCCTGGAGGTGGCGTTCGCTGCCGGGAATGCACCGCCCGGCCCGGCCCGGCACGGCCCGGACCCGCCGCAGCGCGGCCCCGCGGCCGCCACGTCCCCCGTTCAGGAGGTGGGCGCGGGCCAGGACCGCCTGGGCCGGGGCGGGATGCGTTCGCGCAGCCGACCGCCGCCACCGGGCTCGGGCGCATCCCCTGGCCTGCCCCCCGACGGGGCCGGCGGTGCGGGTCTCCCGGCCGGACGGGTGTGCGGCCTGCGGGCTACTGCACCCAGGGCCGCGCCAGCGACAGCTTCACCTGGCGCACGCCGGGCAGGCTGCGCAGGGTGGAAGGCAGGTCGGGGGCGACACGGATGCCGTGCGCGCCGTTCACGTCGAGCTTGCCCGCCGCCCCGGTGGGCAGCAGCAGGTCGTAGCGCAGCGGGGTCTTGCCGGGGCGGTGCTGGGCGAACAGCGATTCGACCCGGTCGAGTGCGCCGGGCACGCGCAGGTCGAGCTGCAGCGCCAGGCCGTTGGCGTGCTGCTGGCAGACCTGCTCGAAGTCCCAGCAGCGGCGCGCGCGCAGCGAGAAACCGCCGCTGAATTCGTCCTCGCGCAGGCCGCCCTCGATGATCAGGATGCGGTCGCGGGTGAGCAGGGTGGAATTGGCGACGTACTCCTCGGCGAAGAACGCGCATTCCAGCCGGCCGCGCCCGTCCTCGATCAGCACGAAGGCCTGCGAATCGCCGCGCTTGCGCATCGACAGCACCTGGCCGGCGACGACCACGGTGGTCTCCGGTCGCCAGCCGCGCGATTCGGATTCGCTGCGCGCCGCCCACAGCTGGTCGAGCTGGCCCAGGTCGTGGCCGACCAGCGCGCGCAGCTCCTCCCGGTAGGGGTCGAGCGGATGGCCGCTGAGGTAGTGGCCCAGGGTCTCGCGCTCGCCGTCGAGCTTCTGCTTGAGCGGCCATTCCTCGCAGGTTGGCAGGTCGATCTGGATATCGGTCTCGCCGCCGCCGCCGAACATGTCGAACATGCCCGCGGCGCGGTTCTTCGCGATCTGGTCGGTGGCCTTGAGCACCTCGGGCAGCTGCAGCATCAGCGAGGCGCGGTTGGGCGCGAGCGCATCGAGCGCGCCGGCCTGGACCAGGGCCTCGAGCGCGCGCCGGTTGAGGCGCGAGGAATCGACCCGCTTGCAGAAGTCGTACAGGTCGCGGTAGCCGTCGCCGCGCGCCTCGATGATCGCCTCGCAGGCGCCGCGGCCCACGCCCTTCACCGCGCCCAGGCCGTAGCGGATCGTGGTGCGGCGGCCCTGCGCGTCCTCGTCGCCGTCGATCGCCTCGAACATGTAGGCCGAGGAATTCACGTCCGGCGGCAGCACGGCCAGGCCCATGGCCTTGGCCTCGTTGAGGAAGCCGACCACCTTGTCGGTGTTGTCCATGTCCGAGGACATCACCGCGGCCATGAACTCGGCCGGGTAGTGCACCTTCAGCCACGCGGTCTGGTAGGCGACCAGCGCGTAGGCAGCCGAGTGCGACTTGTTGAAGCCGTACTCGGCGAACTTCTCCATCAGGTCGAAGATCTGGGTCGCGGTCTTCGCGTCGACCCCGTTGGCCGCGGCGCCGGCCTCGAACTTGGCGCGCTCCTTGGCCATCTCCTCGGGCTTCTTCTTGCCCATCGCGCGGCGCAGCAGGTCGGCGCCGCCGAGCGAATAGCCGGCCAGGACCTGGGCGATCTGCATCACCTGTTCCTGGTACACGATCACGCCGTAGGTCGGCTTGAGCACCGGCTCCAGCGCCGGGTGCGGGTAGCTGACCTCCTCGATCCCGTGCTTGCGGTCGCACCATTGGCGGTCCATGCCCGAACCCAGCGGGCCGGGCCGGAACAGCGCCGCCAGCGCGATGATGTCCTCGAAGGTGTCGGGCCTGGCGCGCTTGAGCAGCTCGCGCATGCCGCGCGACTCGAACTGGAACACCGCGACCGTGTCGCCGCGCGCGAACAGCTCGTAGGTGGCCCTGTCGTCGAGCGGCAGCGCGCCGATGTCGAGCGGTTCCTCGCCGGCGGCCGCGCGGCGGCGGTTGATCGCCTTGACCGCCCAGTCGATGATCGTGAGCGTGCGCAGGCCGAGGAAGTCGAACTTCACCAGGCCCACCGCCTCGACGTCGTCCTTGTCGAACTGGGTGACCGGGTTTTTGCCGCGGCCGCCCTCGTCGTGTTCGGCGAACAGCGGGCAGAAGTCCGACAGCGGCGAGGGCGCGATCACCACGCCACCGGCGTGCTTGCCGGCGTTGCGGGTCAGGTCTTCCAGCTGCAGTGCGAGGTCGACCAGGTCGCGGACCTCGTCCTCGGTCTCGTAGCGCTGCTTGAACTCGGCGACGACGTAGCGCTCGTCCTTCTGCGCGCGCTTGCTGCGGCCGATCGCGTCCTCGAGCGAGAGCGGGTCGGCCGGCTGCAGCGGGATCAGCTTGGACAGGCCGTCGACGAAGCCGTAGGGATGGCCCAGCACGCGCCCGGCGTCGCGCAGCACCGCCTTCGCGGCCATGGTGCCGTAGGTGATGATCTGGCTGACCCGGTCGCGGCCGTACTTGCCGGCGACGTAGTCGATCACCTCGTCGCGGCGGTCCATGCAGAAGTCGATGTCGAAGTCCGGCATCGACACGCGCTCGGGGTTGAGGAAGCGCTCGAACAGCAGGTCGTAGGGCAGCGGGTCGAGGTCGGTGATCTCCAGCGCCCAGGCCACCAGCGAGCCGGCGCCCGAGCCGCGGCCCGGACCCACCGGGATCCCGTGCTCCTTGGCCCAGCGGATGAAGTCCGAGACGATCAGGAAGTAGCCCGGGAAGCCCATCGAGACGATCACGTCCAGCTCGCGCTCGAGCCGTTCGGCATAGCTCTCGGGAGTGTGGCCCGGCGCCAGCGGGGCACGGGCCAGGCGCCGGGCCAGACCGTCGCGGGCCTCGCGCCGGATCCAGGTGTCCAGGGTCTCGCCTTCGGGCACCGGGTAGGCCGGCAGGTAGTACTTGCCCAGCCGCAGTTCGATGTTGCAGCGCTGGGCCAGGGCGATGGTGTTGTCGATCGCGTCGGGGACGTCGGCGAACAGCTCCGCCATCTCCTCGCTCGACTTCAGGTACTGCGCCGGCGCGTACTCGCGCGGGCGGCGCGGATCGTCCAGCACCCGGCCCGAGGCGATGCACACGCGGGCCTCGTGGGCCTCGAAGCCGTCGGCGTCGAGGAAGCGGGCGTCGTTGCTGGCCACCACCGGGATCGAGCGCGTGCTCGAGGCGTGCAGGGCGAAGGCATTGAACAGCTCCTCGCCCTCCAGCCCGCAGCGGGTGAGTTCGAGGAAGCAGTGTTCGCCCCAGGTGCGCTGCAGGTCGGCCAGCGCGGCGCCGGCCAGGTCCTCGCGGCCGCCGGCCAGCAGCTGGCCGACCCGGCTGTTGCGCCCGGCCAGGGCGAACAGGCCCTGCGAGTCCTCCGCCAGCCATTCGGGCCGCACCACCACGCCGTCGTGGCGGTGGCCCTCCATCCAGGCCCGAGTCAACAGCCGCGACAGCGACAGGTAGCCGGCGTGGTCGCGGCACAGCAGGGTCAGCAGCGAGGCCGGCCCGTCGCCCTCGGCGACCATCACGTCGGCGCCGGCGATCGGCTTGAGCCCGGCCGCCTCCGCGGCCCGGTAGAACTTGACCAGCGCGAACAGGTTGTTGCGGTCGGTCACCGCCACCGACGGCTGCCCGAGCTCGGCGCAGCGGCGCACGAGATCCGGGATCCGGATCGTCGAATCGACCAGCGAATACTCGCTGTGGACGTGGAGGTGGACGAAACGGGACATCGTGGCCACGGCAGGCAGGCCCGGGCAGGGTAGGTGCCGGGCGGCACCCGGACAAGGCTTGACACCCGCCGGGGCGGCCATGGTGCCCGGGCCCGGGGCCCGCGGGCGGTTTGCGTTCGTGCGCCGTTGCCGGCACTCTTGGGAGCGCCATTGGTAGCGCTACCATTCCAGCGTGCGGCGGACGGCCGCGCAGGCGGACGCGGCCCCGGGGAGGACCATGCAGGACGATCGCGGCAAGACACGGCCAGGCGGAGCGCTGACCCTGCGCGAGAAGGCGGGCTACGGCATCGGCGACTTCGGCTTCAACCTGTACTGGGCCAACATCTCGGCCTTCCTGATGTACTTCTACACCGACGTCATGGGCCTGGCGGCGGCCGCCGTGGGCACCATGATGCTGGTCACCAAGCTGGTCGACGCGGTCACCGACCCGCTGATGGGCGCGATGGCCGACCGCACCCGCACCCGCTGGGGCCGGTTCCGGCCCTACCTGCTGTTCGGCGCACTGCCGCTGGCCTTCACCGGGGTGCTGACCTGGACCGTGCCGGACTTCGGGCCCGGCGGCAAGCTGGTCTGGGCCTATGCCACCTTCAGCCTGATGATGCTGGCCTACACGGTGCTGAGCATGCCGTACTCGGCGCTGAGCGGGGTGATGACCGCCGACAGCCAGCAGCGCACCACCCTGGTGAGCTTCCGCTTCATCGCCGCCTTCGCCGGCACCACCATGGTCAACGCCTTCACCCTGCATCTGGTGTCGACCCTGGGCGCGGGCGACGAACGCCTCGGCTGGCAGCTGACCCTTGCCGCGTACGGCGCGGTGGCGTGCCTGGCGTTCCTGGCGGTGTTCGCCAGCACCCGCGAGCGGATCCAGCCGCCCCCGCAGCAGCGCAGTTCGGTGCGCCAGGACATCGGCGACCTGCTCGGCAACCGGCCGTGGCTGGTGCTGTTCGTGCTGGCACTGGTGATCATGGTGACGATCGTGATGCGCAGCGGTTCGCTGGTGTACTACCTCAAGTACTACGTGGAGCGGCCGGAGCTGATCCCGCGCTTCCTGACCTGG
This sequence comes from Luteimonas wenzhouensis, assembly GCF_007859305.1. Classification (GTDB taxonomy): domain Bacteria; phylum Pseudomonadota; class Gammaproteobacteria; order Xanthomonadales; family Xanthomonadaceae; genus Luteimonas; species Luteimonas wenzhouensis. The sequence continues at coordinate 722,192 of NZ_VOHE01000001.1, read as the reverse complement.
TACTCGATCGGCCTGGCGGCGGGCGCCGCGCTGACCCCGGTGCTGACGCGCTACGTGGACAAGCGCGCGGCCATGATGTGGCTGATGGTCCTAGCGGGCCTGGTCTCGTGCGGCATGTTCTTCGTCCCGCGCGGGCAGGTCGGGACCATGCTGGTCCTCAATACCCTGGTCGGCGTGCTGCTGGGGCCGAAGTCGCCGCTGGCGTTCTCGATGTACGCCGACTGCGCCGACTACACCGAGTGGAAGACCGGGCGCCGCGCCACCGCGATGACCTTCGCCGCGGCCACGTTCTCGCAGAAGCTCGGTGGGGCGCTGGCCTCGGCGGTGATCGGCTGGGTGCTGGCGGCGATGGGCTACGTGGCCAACCAGGCCCAGTCCGACGCCTCGCAGCTGGGCATCATCCTGCTGCTGACGGTGATCCCGGGCGTGGTGGCGCTGCTGGCCGGGCTGGTGATGCGCGCCTATCCGCTGGACGACGCGACGCTGGCGCGGCTGCAGGCCGAGCTCGAGGCCAGGCGGGCCGCGGCCGCATGACCGCTCCCTGCGGCTTCGAAGCCGACGGCCGCCGCTGCGTGCTGCGCAGCCCGCTGGCGATGCCGCATGCCTCCACCTTCCTGTGGAACCGGCGCATGCTGCTGCAGCTGGGCTGCCGCGGCTATGCCACCGCCCAGTTCATGCAGCCCGAGCCGGCCAAGTACGCGCACGCACCGGTGCTCGAGGCCAGGACCTTCATGCAGCCCGAGCAGCCGACCTATGCGCACCACCCGGGCCGGTTCTGCTACGTGAAGGACGAGGACGCCGGACTGCTGTTCTCGGCGCCGCACGCGCCGGTCAACCGCCGTCCCGACGCGTTCGCGTTCTCGGTCGGCGTCGCCGACGTCGAGTGGACGGTGCGCTGCGACGGGATCGAGGTCGCGATGTCGGTCGCGCTGCCGCCCGACGACGTCGCCGAGCTGTGGACCATCCGCGTGCGCAACCGCTCCGGACGTGCGCGCCGGCTGTCGCTGTATCCGTACTTCCCGGTCGGCTACATGTCGTGGATGAACCAGGCTGGCCGCTACCGCGCCGACCTGGGCGGGATCGTGTGCACCAGCGTCACCCCCTACCAGAAGGTCGAGGACTGGTTCCGCCAGCGCGACTTCCTGGACCGCACCGTGCTGCTGCACGACCGCGCGCCCGCGGCCTGGGAAGCCAACCAGGCCGCGTTCGAGGGCGAGGGCGGGCTCACGACCCCGGACGCGATCGTCTCCCGCGCGCGCCTGGCCTGCGGCGACGCGCTGTACGAAACGCCGACCGCGGTGCTGCAGTACCCGCTGGAACTGCTGCCGGGCGCGGAGGAGTCGTTCCGCTTCGTGTTCGCCCCCGCGCGCGACGACGCCGGCATCAAGGCGCTGCGCGCGCGCCACCTGGGAGCCGGCGGCTTCGAACGCGCGGCCTCGGGCCAGCAGGCGCGCCTGTCCGCCGCGCGCGGTTGCATCGAGGTCGAGACGCCCGATCCCTGGTTCGATGCCTTCGTCAACCACTGGCTGCCGCGCCAGGTGTTCTACCACGGCGACAGCAACCGCCTGACCACGGACCCGCAGACCCGCAACTACCTGCAGGACCACATGGGCATGGCGTATCTCGACCCGCAGGCGGCGCGCGCGGCGCTGCTGCGCGCGCTGTCGCAGCAGGCGCCCGAGGGGGCGATGCCCGATGGCATCCTGCTGGTGGAAGGCGCCCAGCTGAAATACATCAACCAGGTGCCGCACACCGACCACTGCGTGTGGCTGCCGGTGTTCCTGGAAGCCTACCTCGACGAGACCGGCGACCTCGCCGTGCTCGATGTCGCGGTGGCCGACCGCGACGGCACGACCCGCAGCGTGGCCGAGCGCATCGACCTGGCGATGCGCTGGCTGCTCGTCCAGCGCGACGGGCGCGGGCTGAGCTACATCGCCCAGGGCGACTGGTGCGACCCGATGAACATGGTCGGGTGGAAGGGTCGCGGGGTCTCGGGCTGGCTGTCGCTGGCGTCCGCGCACGCGCTGCGCCTGTGGGCGGGCATCTGCCGCCGGTGCGGCCGCGACCCCGAGGCGGGCGAGTTCGCCGCCGGCGCGCAGGCGTTCAACGCGGCGGTCAACGAGTGGCTCTGGGACGGCGACTGGTACGCGCGCGGGATCACCGACGACGGGGTCGTGTTCGGCGCCCGCCACGACGCGGAAGGCCGGATCTACCTCAATCCCCAGAGCTGGGCGCTGCTCAGCGGCGCGGCCGACGACGAACGCCGCGCGCGCATGGTGGCCGCGGTCGAGGCGGAGCTGGCCTCGCCCTGGGGCGTGGCCATGCTCGGCCCGCCCTACACCGGCATGCGCGAGGACGTGGGCCGGCTGACCCAGAAGTTCCCGGGCTCGGCCGAGAACGGCGCGATCTACAACCACGCCGCCGCGTTCTGGATGCACGCGCTCTACCGGGTTGGCGACGCCGACCGCGCCTGGCGCACGCTGCGCGCGATGCTGGCCGGTCCCGATGCCGACGACTGCATCCGCCGCGGCCAGCTGCCGGTGTTCGTGCCCAACTACTACCGCGGCGCCTGGCGCCTGCACCCGCGCACCGCGGGGCGGTCCAGCCAGCTGTTCAACACCGGCACCGCCGCGTGGATGTACCGCTGCACGGTGGAATCGCTGTTCGGCCTGCGCGGCGACGGCGACGGGCTGCGGATCGCCCCGCAGCTGCCCTCGCACTGGTCGCGCGCGCGCGCGCTGCGTCGCTTCCGCGGCGCGGAGTTCGACGTGCGGATCGGGCGCGAGTCCGGCATCGCGGCGACCCGGGTGCACGTGGACGGGACGCCGCTGCCCGACGGGCGCCTGGCCGGCATCGAAGCCGGGCGGCGCTACCGGGTCGAGGTGCGGCTGCCGGAGGTGGGGGAGGTGGGATGAGCGACGTCCAGGTGGCCGTGGTGATGGGCGTATCGGGCAGCGGCAAGACCACGCTCGCGCGTGCGCTGGCCGGCGCCTGGGGCGCGAGCTACCTCGACGCCGACGACTTCCACAGCGAGGAGGCGCGCGCGCACATGGCCAGCGGCCGGGCGCTCACCGACGAGATGCGCCAGCCCTGGGTCGAGCGGATCGTGGCCGAGCTGGGCCGGCGCGTGGACGCCGGGGAACGCGTGGCGCTGGCGTTCTCCGGGCTGCGCCGCCGCCACCGCGACATGATGCGCGAGGCGGGCCTGCCGCTGCGCTTCCTGTTCCTGCACGGCGACCGCGAGCTGATCGCGGCGCGGATGCGCGCGCGCAGCGGCCACTACATGCCGGTCTCGTTGCTCGACAGCCAGTTCGCCGCGCTCGAGCCACCGCAGGGCGAGCCGGACGTGCACGGGATCGGGATCGACGCGCCGCCGGAACGGATCCTTGAACAGGCGCTCGACGCGCTGGGCTGACGCGGCGGCGCGTTGCGCCCAACCTGGGGGCTCAGAACAGCGCGAGCTGCGCGATCGGGGCGAAGCTGCGCCGGTGGTGCGGACAGGGGCCGTGCTCGCGCAGGGCCGCCAGGTGCGACGGCGACGGATAGCCCTTGTGCCGGTCGAAGCCGTACTGCGGGAACTGCGCGTGCAGTTCCAGCATCGCCCGGTCGCGGGCGACCTTGGCCAGGATCGAGGCGGCCATGATCGCCGGATCCTGGGCGTCGCCGCCGACCACGGCTTCGGCCCGGCAGGGCAGGTCCGCCGGCAGGCGGTTGCCGTCGATGCGGGCGCGCGTCGCAGCCGGGTCCAGCGCGCACAGGGCGCGCCGCATGCCGGTCAGGCGCGCCTGCAGGATGTTGAGCGCATCGATCTCCTCGACCCGCACGAACTCGATCCGCCACGCGTAGGCCGAGGCGATGATCTGCGGGTACAGCGCCTCGCGCCTGGCCGGGCTGAGCTTCTTGGAGTCGTCGAGGCCGTCGATCGGGCGGTGCGGATCGAGGATCACCGCGGCCACCACCACCGGTCCGGCCAGCGGCCCGCATCCGGCCTCGTCGACGCCGGCCACGCGCCAGCTCACCGCGGCGCCTCCAGCAGTCCGGCGACGGCTTCGGCGGCGGTGGCCGAGGCGTTGCGGCGCAGGGCGATGTGCAGGTCGCGGTACACCGGTTCCAGCGCGGCGGTCGCCGCCGGGTCGGAGAACCACTGCACGACCGCCCCGGCCAGCCGCTCGGGCGTGCAGTCCTCCTGCATCAGCTCCGGGGCGATGGTCTGGCCGGCGAGCACGTTCGGCAGCGCGTAGCGGTCCACCTTGAGCAGGCCCAGCGAACGCACGATCCGGTAGGTGGTCGGGGCGATCCGGTAGCCGACCACCATCGGCCGCTTCGCCAGCATGGTTTCCAGGGTCGCGGTCCCGGACGCGAGCAGGACCACGTCGGCGGCGGTGATCGCCTCGCGCGCGCGGCCCTCGAGCAGGCGGACGCTGCCCGGAGGCAGGGGGGCGGCCGCGAGCAGTTCCCGGATCGCCTGTTCGCAGGCGGGCGTGGCCGCCGGTACCAGGATCCGCAGGCCCGGCACCGCGCGCGCGACGCGCCCGGCGGCGTCGAGGAACACCGCGCCCAGGCGTTCGATCTCGCCCAGCCGCGAGCCCGGCAGCACCGCCAGCACCGGCCCCTCGTCGTCGAGGCCGAGTTCGGCGCGCGCACGCCGCCGGTCGGGGTTGAGCGGCATGGCGTCGGCCATCGGATGGCCGACGAAGCGGGCGTCCACGCCGTGGCGGGCGTAGATCGGCGGCTCCATCGGGAACAGGCACAGCACCAGGTCCGCGCTGCGTCCGATCTTCGCCGCGCGACCCTGGCGCCAGGCCCAGACCGACGGGCTCACGTAGTGCACGGTGCGCACGCCGCGGCGCTTGAGCCAGCGCTCGAGCCCCAGGTTGAAGTCGGGCGCGTCGATGCCGATGAACACGTCCGGGCGCCAGTCGAGCAGGCGGCGGCGCAGGCGCCGGCGCAGGCCCAGCAGCCGCGGCAGGTGGCGCAGCACCTCACTCAGGCCCATCACCGCCAGTTCCGAGGCGTCGTGCCAGGTCTCGACCCCGGCCTCGCGCATCCGCGTCCCGCCCACGCCGGCGAATTCCGCGCCCGGGAACCGCGCCGCGAGTTCAGCCACCAGCCCGGCGCCGAGCAGGTCGCCCGAGGCCTCGCCGGCACACAGCGCGATCCGCGGCGGGCGCGCGTCGGCCAGCGCAAGGGACGGAGCCTCGCCGGCCGCCGCCGCGTGGCGCATCATCGTGTCGTCGCTGCCGCCGGCCATGGCCTTCAGCGCAGCAGCGGACGCTCGCCGTGCTCGATGAAATCGAGCATCGCCCGCACGTCCTCGCTGCCGGACGCGGCGATCTCGGCCAGCTCGGCGCGGGCTTCCTCGAGCTTGGCGTCGCCCAGGTAGAGCGCGCGGTAGGCGCGGCGGATGGCGGCGATGCGCGCGGGATCGAAGCCGCGGCGCTTGAGGCCTTCGGCGTTGATGCCGCGCGGACGCGCGTACTTGTCCTGGGCCACCATCAGGAACGGCGGCACGTCGCCGTTGACGAACGCGCCCATGCCGATGAAGGCGTGGGCGCCGATGCGGCAGAACTGGTGCACGCCGGCGAAGCCGCTCAGGATCACGTGGTCGCCCACGTGGACGTGGCCGGCGAGGCTGGCGTTGTTGGAGAACACGCAGTGGTTGCCGACCACGCAATCGTGGGCGACGTGGGTGTAGGCCAGGAACCAGTTGTCGCTGCCGATCCGGGTGACGCCGCCGCCGTCGCCGGTGCCGCGGTTGAAGGTGACGAACTCGCGCACCAGGTTGCGGTCGCCGATCTCCAGCGACACGGTCTCGCCGCGGTACTTCTTGTCCTGCGGATCGCCGCCGATCGCGGCGTGGCCGACGATGCGGTTCCCGCGCCCGATCCGGGTCGGGCCGTGCACGCTGCAGTGCGGCCCGATCGTGGTGCCGTCGCCGATCTCCACCCCGGGACCGATCCAGGTGAACGCGCCCACCGACACCCCTTCGCCAAGCCGCGCCGATGGATCCACGACCGCGGTGGGATGGATGTCCGTGGCCATCTCAGGTGCGCACCTCGGCACACAGGATTTCGGCGCAGGCCACCTGCTCGCCGTCCACGCGCGCGACGCCCGAGTACAGGGTCATGTTGCGGATCTCGCGTTTGATCCCGACCTCCAGGTCGAGCCGGTCGCCCGGTACCACCATGCGCGAGAACTTCGCGTTGTCCACCTTGACCAGGTACGACAGCCTGCCCTCGAGGCCGCCGCCGTGGGTGAGCTGGCTCAGGATGCCGCCGGCCTGCGCCATCGCCTCGATCACCAGTACCCCCGGCATGACCGGACGGTCGGGGAAATGCCCGGTGAAGAACGGCTCGTTGGCGCTGACGTTCTTGTAGCAGAGCACGCGCTTGCCCGGCTCGGCCTCGACCACGCGGTCGACCAGCAGGAACGGGTAGCGGTGCGGCAGCATCTCGCGGATGCCCGGGATGTCGATGGGGAACGTGACCTGCTGCTTCATCCTGTGTCCTTTGGCGACGTTCCCACGCGGCGGGCGAGGGCGTCGAGCTGCTTGAAACGGACCGCGTTGCGGCGCCAGCTGCGGCTGTCCATCAGCGGGGTGCCGGAAGAATACTCCCCGGGCTCGCGGATCGAGTGGGTCACCAGGCTCATCGCGGTGACGACCACGCGGTCGCAGATCTCCAGGTGGCCCGCGATCCCGGCCGCGCCGCCGATCATGCAGTATCGCCCGATCGTGGTGCTGCCGGCCACGGCCACGCAGCCGGCCATGGCGGTGTGGGCGCCGACGCGGACGTTGTGGGCGATCTGGATCTGGTTGTCCAGGCGCACGTCGGGCCCGAGCACGGTGTCCTCGATCGCGCCGCGGTCGATGGTGGTGTTGGCGCCGATCTCGCAGTCGTCGCCGACCTGCACGCCGCCGAGCTGCGGCACCTTGATCCAGTGCGGTTCGGCGGCGGCGCGGTCGAAGGCCAGGCCAAAGCCGTCGGCGCCCAGCACCGCGCCCGGGTGCACCAGCACCCGGCGGCCGAGCCGGACCCGGCGCACCAGCGTCACCCGCGCCACCAGGCGGCTGCCGGCGCCGATTTCGCAATCCTCGCCGACCACGCAGCCCGGGCCGATCCACGCGCCGGCTGCGACCGTGCTGCCGGCGCCGATGCAGGCCAGCGGCCCGATCCACGCCGCCGGGTCGACCACCGCGTCGGGATCGACCACCGCGGTCGGGTGGATACCCGGCTCGTGCGCCGGGGTCTGGTCGAACAGGGCGGCGATGCGGGCGAAGGCCAGGTACGGGTCCGCGGCCAGGAGCACGTCGCCGGCGTAGCCCTCGGCGTCGCGTTCGCGCATCACCACCAGGCCTGCAGCCGTCGTCGCCAGCTGCCCGCGGTAGCGCGGGTTGGCGAGGAAGGACAGGGAGGCCGGCCCGGCCCCCGCGAGCGTGCCCACGCCCTCGACCACGCGCCCGGGATCCCCCCGCAGCGCCAGGTCGAAACGCTCGGCGAGATCCCCTGCGCGGAACTGGACGGCCCGGCGCGCCATCGGCCCCGGGGCTAGAACGCGCCGCCGAAGGTGAACTGCAGGCGCTCGAGCTCGTCGCCGTGCTGGATCACCCGGCCGTTCGCGTCGCGCACCTCGTCCTGCGAGCGTAGCGGGTAGGCGTAGCTGATCGAGATCGGGCCCACCGGCGCGCGCCACATCAGCGCCACGCCCGCGGACGCCCGCAGTTCGCTGCTCTCGAACGCGTCCACGTTCCGGAACACGTTGCCCACGTCCACGAACGCGGAGACGCGCGCGGCCGGCGACTTGATCAGCTGCGGGAAGAACATCTCCAGCGAGCCCACGGTCTTGAGTGCGCCGCCCATCGGCTGCAGGTAGCCGCTGTTGAACGCGCTCTCGCGCGGGCCGAGGGTGTTGTCGCGGAAGCCGCGCACCGAGCGCGCGCCGCCGGCGTAGAAGTTCTCGAAGAACGGCAGCCCGCTGGCGACCAGGGTCTTGTCGTACACCGAGCCGGGGCCGCAGGCCTCGCCGCCCGGGGTCGGGCCGGCGTCGGCCGCCTGCAGCCCCGGGGGCGGCAACGGCTGGGAGCCCTGCGAGCGGCAGAACACGCGCGTCCTGTCGTCGCCGTAGCTGTCGCCGTAACCCACTTCGAAACGGGTGTTCAGCACCAGGGCGCGGTTGATCGGCCAGTACTTGGAGAACTCGTAGTTGACCTTGTAGTACTCGACGGTCGAGCCGGGCAGCGTGGTCTCCAGCGACACGCGCTGGTAGGTGCCGCGCGTGGGCTGCAGGTAGTCGTTGCGCGAGTCGCGCGCCCAGGCCAGTTCCGCGCGCCAGGCGTGGAAGGTGCGCTGGCCGACCGCGTCGATGTAGTCGACGATCGACTGCGGCGAGGACCCGCGCCAGGCGAAGATCTGGTTGCGGTCGATGCCGAACAGCGCCGAGATCGTGTCCGACTCGGTGATCGGCAGGCCGAAGAACACCTGCCCGGCGGCGTTGGTCGAGGAGAACTGGGCGGTGTTGAACTCCGAGTTGTCGAACTCGCGCCACCACAGGTTGTAGCCCAGCGACAGGCCCTCGTCGGTGAAGTACGGGTTCAGGAACGAGAACGAGTAGCGCTGCAGGTAGACGTTGCGCTGGGCCTCGACCGAAACCCGGTTGCCGCTGCCCAGGAAGTTGTTCTGCGACAGCTGCACCGAGGTGGTCACGCCCGCGAGCTGCGAATAGCCCAGGCCGAACACGAAGCTGCCCGAGGTGGTCTCGGTGACGCTGAACACCACGTCGACCTGGTCGTTGCTGCCGGGCACCGGCACCGATTCGACGTTCACGCTGCCCGATTCGAAGTAGCCCAGGCGCTGCAGGCGGACCTTGGAGCGGTCGATCGCCGCCTGCGAGTACCACGCGCCCTCGAACTGGCGCATCTCGCGGCGCAGCACCTCGTCGGAGGTGCGGGTGTTGCCGCGGAACACGATCCGGCGCACGTTCACGCGCGGCCCCGGCACCACCTGCAGCTTGATGCCGACGGTGCGGTTGTCGCGGTCGATGTCGGGGATCGTGTTGACCTGGGCGAAGGCGTAGCCGATGTTGCCGAGCGTGGCGGTGATCGAGTCGGCGGTCAGCTCCAGCAGCGCGCGCGAGAACACCGAGCCTTCCTGCAGGATCACCAGGCGCTCGAGGTCTTCCTTGGGCAGTACGGTGTCGCCGGTGAGCTCGATCGACGAGATGGTGTAGATCTCGCCCTCGGTCAGCCCGGCGGTGATGTACATGTCGCGCTTGTCGGGGCTGATCGAGACCTGGGTGCTGTCGATGCTGAAGTCGACGTAGCCGCGGTCGAGGTAGAAGTTGTGCAGCTTCTCCAGGTCGCCGGAGAGCTTCTCCTTCGAGTACTGGTCGTCGCGGCGGTACCAGCTGAGCCAGTTGCTCTCGGCCGACTCCCAGCTGTCGGTCAGGTCGTCCTGGTCGAACAGTTCGTTGCCGACCAGGTTGATGTGCCGGATCTTGGCGGCCTTGCCTTCCTTGACCTCGATCGCGATGTCGACGCGGTTGCGGTCGAGGCTGGTGACCGTCGGGATGATCTCGACGTTGTACTTGCCGCGGTTGTTGTACTGCCGGGTCAGCTCCTGGGTGACACGGTCCAGGGCCAGCCGGTCGAAGGTCTCGCCCTCGGCCAGCCCGATGTCGCGCAGCCCCCGGGTCAGGTCCTCGGTCTTGATGTCCTTGTTGCCGCTCAGGGTGAGCCGGTTGATCGCCGGCCGCTCGGTGACGGTGACCACCAGGATGTCGCCCTGGCGCCCGATCTGGATGTCCTCGAAGAACCCGGTGCGGTACAGCGCGCGGATCGCCTCGCCGACGCGGGTCTGGTTGACGGTGTCGCCGCGCTCGATCGGCAGGTAGGTGAACACCGTGCCGGCGCCGATGCGCTGCAGCCCGTCGATGCGGATGTCGCTGACGGTGAAGCTCCCCGGGCTCGCGGCGGGCGCCTGGGGTGGGACCGCCAGCGGCGCCTGCGGACCGGCCGCCTGCTGGGCCCAGGATGGCGCGATGACGGTCGCGAGGGCGAGTGCGAGCATGTGGCGGGCAGGGATACGCGTCATCGATCGGTCCGGATTGGGGAAGATCTCCGCTGCTGACGCAGCGGCGGTCGGAAGGCGGGCATCAGCGCACCAGCTGGAGGATGTCGTTGTAGAACGCAAGGCCCATCAAACCGGCCAACAACACCAGGCCGACATACTGCCCGGCGGCCATCGCACGTTCGCTTAACGGACTGCCTTTGACCAACTCGATAAGGTAATACAACAGGTGTCCGCCGTCCAAGAGCGGGATCGGCAGCAGGTTGAGCATCGCGATGCTCAGCGAGAGCAGGGCGAGGATGGTCAGGTACCAGGCCACGCCCTGGCTGGCGTAGGCGTTGGTGGCGCGGGCGATGGTCAGGGGCCCGGCGACCGTGTTCTCCAGCGCCAGGCGGCCGGTGAAGGCGCGCTGGATCATCCCCAGCAGCTGGCCGGTCAGCTGGCCCATCTCGCGCGCCGCGGCCGGGACCGCGGCCACCGGGCCGTAGCGCTGCACCGCGTCCTTGGGCGGCAGTTCGACGCTGCCGGGCGCCTCGATCCCCAGCACCCAGCGACGGTTGCCGTCGGCGTCGGCCATCTCCCGCGGCCGCAGCGGGAAGGCCAGCCGCTGGCCGTCCCGGGACACCTCGACCATGGCCTCGCCCCCGCGCTCGCCCAGGGCCTGGACCAGCGGGGCGATGTCGGAGAAGCTCTCGACCGGGCGGCCGTCGATCGCGGTGATCCGGTCGCCCTCGGCCAGCACCCCCCAGGCGGCGCCGTCGGGCAGGACCCGGCCGATGTCGGCCGGGACCACGAAATGGCGGGGGACCACGCCGATGCTGCGCAGCACCTGGCGCTGGTCGAAGTCCGGCGGCAGGCGCGACAGCTGCAGCACCACCTCCCGTTGCGCGTCGTCGGGCCCGGTCACGCGCAGCGGCACGTCGGCGCGGTCGAGCGCGGCCGGCAGCAGGGCCATCTGCAGTTCCATCCAAGTGGCGGTCGCACGCCCGTCCACCGCGTCCACCCGGTCGCCGTTGCGCAGGCCCGACTCGGCGGCGATCCCGGTCGACGGCCCCAGCGCCGGCGCGTAGTCGGGGCGGCCCACCACGAACATCGCCCACAACAGCAGGAAGCACAGCAGCAGGTTGGCCGCCGGGCCGGCGGCGACGATCGCGATCCGCTTCCACACCGGCTGCCGGTTGAAGGCCTGGCCGGCGTCCGCCTCGGGAACCTCGTACTCGCGCTCGTCCAGCATCTTGACGTAGCCGCCCAGCGGGATCGCCGCGACCCGGTACTCGGTGCCGTCGGCGCCCAGGCGCCTCCACAGCGCGCGGCCGAAGCCGATCGAGAACCGCAGCACGCGCACGCCGCAGCGGCGCGCGACCCAGAAGTGGCCGAACTCGTGGATGGTGACCAGGATGCCGAGGCTCACCACCAGCCACCAGGCGGAGGCGAGGAATTCAGTCATGGCGGCGGCTCATCGGATGGCACCCGTGGCAATGGCCCGTTCGGCGTGGCGCCGCGCGCGGGCGTCGATGCCGCGCAGCGCTTCCAGTGACGCGGCCGGCTCGACCGCGATCGCCGCGAGCGCGTCCTCCACCAGGGCGGCGATGGACAGGAAACCGATGCGGCCCTGAAGAAAGGCTGAAACCGCCACCTCGTTGGCGGCGTTGAGCGTGGCCGGGGCGGTGCCGCCGGCGCGCAGCGCCTCGCGCGCCAGGCGCAGGCAGGGGAAGGTCTCCAGGTCGGGCGGGCCGAACTCGAGCGGTCCCTGGGTGGCCAGGTCGAGCGCGCCCACGCCCGATTCGAGGCGCTGCGGCCAGCCCAGGCCGACCGCGAGCGCGGTACGCATGTCCGGCAGGCCCAGCTGGGCCAGCACCGAGCCGTCGATGAACTCGACCAGCGAGTGGACCAGGCTCTGCGGATGGACCAGCACCTCCAGCCGGTCCTCGGGCAGGCCGAACAGGTGGCGGGCCTCGATCAGTTCCAGGCCCTTGTTCATCAGGGTCGCCGAATCGACCGAGATCTTCGGCCCCATCGACCACTTCGGGTGCGCCACCGCCTGGGCCGGGGTGACCCCGGCCAGTTCGGCCCGGCTGCGGCCGCGGAACGGGCCGCCCGAGGCGGTGAGCGTGACCCGGCGTACCCGGGCGTCCGCGTCGCGCCCGTGCAGGCACTGGAAGATCGCGTTGTGCTCGCTGTCGATCGGCACGATGGTGGCGCCGCCGGCGCGGGCGGCCTGCATCAGCAGTTCGCCGGCCAGCACCAGCGATTCCTTGTTGGCGAGCAGCAGGCGCTTGCCGGCCCGGGCCGCGGCCAGGGTCGATTCCAGGCCCGCGGCGCCGACGATCGCCGCCACCACGGTGTCGCAGTCGTCGCCGGCGACCAGGGCGGCGAGCGCGGCGTCGCCCGCGTGCGCCCGGGTCGCGCAGCCGGCCTCGCGCAGGCCATCGCGCAGCGCTGGCAGGGCGGCCTCGTCGCCGATCACCGCGTGCGCCGGGCGATGGGTGGCGCACAGGGCCACCAGCGCCGCGACGTTGCGGCCGGCGGCCAGGATGCTGGCGCGCATGACGCCGGGATGGCGGGCGATCACGTCCAGCGCCGAGCCGCCGATCGACCCGGTGGCGCCCAGCACGGCCACGCGCTGCATCAGCGGCTACCCCGGTCCGTCCGGCGCCGTTGCGCGCCGAGGGTGCGTGCGACTGCCCCGGCCATGCTCAGAACCCGAGCCAGAACTTCGCGACCGCGAACGCCGGCAGCGCGGCCAGCACGCTGTCGATCCGGTCCAGCACGCCGCCGTGCCCCGGGATCAGGGCCCCGGAGTCCTTGGCCCCGACGTGGCGCTTGAGCAGGCTCTCGAACAGGTCGCCGACCACCGAGAACAGCACCGTCCCCAGCGCCGCCACCGCCACCAGCGGCAACTGCGCGGCGGTCGCGCCGGCCAGCGGGGCCATCGCCACCGCCACCACCACGCCCAGCACGGCCCCGCCGGCCAGGCCCTCGAAGGTCTTGTTCGGGCTGATCCGCGGCGCCATGCGGCGTGCGAACCAGCGCCCGCCGAAGCGGCGCCCGGCGAAGTAGGCGCCGGTGTCCGTGGCCCAGACGATCATCAGCGCCGTCAGCAGCCAGACGTGCCCCTGCGGCACCAGCCGCAGCCCGGTGGCCGACGGGTCGCCGGCGTGGATCACCGCCAGCGCGCACCACGCCGGCACCACCGCCAGGGTGCCGGCGGCGAGCTTGAACACCCGCGCGTGGGTGTCGTGGTCGGAGGCGAACTCGTAGTGCCGCAGCCACAGCATGGCCAGCAACCACCAGATCACGCCGAAGGTGGCCACCAGCTTGAACAGCACCAGCGAGCCGCCGCTGCCGGTCGGCGAAGCCCACACCAGGGCCGCCATCAGCAGCAGGTTGGCCAGCAGCAGCAGGGCGCGCTGCAGGGTGTCCTCGACCTCGCACAGCCGGAACCACTCCCACAGGGCGGCGAGGAACACGATCGCGCTGGCCGCCACCAGCCACGGGGTGGGCAGCAGCAGCACGGCGGCCATCGCCAGTGGCGCCATCAGCAGCGCGGTCAGGACGCGGGTACGGGTCAAGTCGTGCTCCGTTGCGGTCCCGGCACGCTGCCGGACACCTGCTCCCCGGTCAAGCCGAACCGGCGTTCGCGGGCGGCGAAGTCGCGTACCGCCGCCTCGAGCGTGGCCCGGTCGAGGTCCGGCCACAGCGTGGGCGTGAACCACAGTTCGGTGTAGGCCAGCTGCCAGAGCAGGAAATTGCTGATCCGGCAGTCGCCGCCGGTGCGGATGAACAGGTCCGGTGGCGGGAGGTCGGCCAGGGAGATCCGCGCGCCGACCGTGGCCTCGTCGATCTCGTCGGGCCGCAGCCGCCCGGCGGCCACGTCCTCGGCCAGCGCACGCGCGGCGGCGGCGATGTCCTGGCGCCCGCCGTAGCTGGCGGCGATGGTCAGGGCGAGGCGGCGGTTGCCGCGGGTGAGCGCCTCGGCGGCCTGCATCCGCGCGCGGATGTCGGCCGGGAAGCGGGAGCGGTCGCCAATGAAGCGCACCTCGACCCCGCGCCGGTGCAGCTCCTCGACCTCGCGGTCGAGCGCGGCCAGGAACAGCTTCATCAGCGCGCCGACCTCTTCCTCCGGCCGGCCCCAGTTCTCGCTGGAGAAGGCGAACAGGGTCAGGGCCCGGATGCCCTGCTCCAGGCAGTAGTCGATGCACACGTTGACCGCCCGGGCCCCGGCGCGGTGGCCGATCGCGCGCGGGCGGCGGCGGCGCGCGGCCCAGCGGCCGTTGCCGTCCATGATCACGGCGACGTGCCGGGGCATGCCGGACGGATCCTGCGCCCCGGCGGCGTGCGTGGATGCCGGGTGCTCCCCGGTCTGGGCGTCACTCAATGGCATGGTCCCTCCCGCGCCGCGCCCGTGGCCGGATCCGGAAACTTCCAGGCCCGGGACGTCCACGGGCCGCCACCTGCGGATTCCGGGTCCGGTGCCGGGTCAGACCGCCATCAGCTCCTGTTCCTTGGCCTTGACCACCTCGTCGACGTCCTTGATCGCCTTGTCGGTGATCTTCTGGATCTCGTCCTCGGCGCGGCGCTCGTCGTCCTCGGAGATCTGCTTCTCCTTCTGCAGCTCCTTGACCCGCTGGATCGCGTCGCGGCGGATGTTGCGGATCGCCACCTTCGCGTCCTCGCCCTCGCCGTGGACCACCTTGGCCAGGTCGCGGCGGCGCTCCTCGGTCAGGGCGGGCAGGTTGAGCCGGATCGTGGTGCCCGCGGTGTTCGGGGTCAGGCCGAGGTCGGAGGCCAGGATCGCCTTCTCCACCGCGCCCACCATCTGCTTCTCCCACGGGGTGATGGTGAGCGAGCGCGCGTCGGACACGGCCACGCTGGCGACCTGGGACAGCGGCATGTCCGAACCGTAGTAGTTGACCTTGATGTGGTCGACCAGGGCGGTGGACGCGCGGCCGGTGCGCACCTTCTGCAGGGCGTGGCGCAGTGCATCGACGCTCTTGGCCATGCGCGTCTGGGCGTCGTTCTTGATCTCGTTGAGCATCGCCGGCTCCGGGGCTTGGTGCGGTTGAACTGCGGGATTATAGGCGCTGCCGGCGCCACCGGACGGGGCCGGCGGCGGCGCGGAGGCGGGACGGCGGCCGGCCGCGGTCGGCGCAGCCGGCCGGGCGGGGCCGCTCAGCCCCGCGCGTGCACGAGGGTGCCGATCGGTTCGCCGCGCAGGATGCGCAGCAGCACGCCCGGTTGCGACATGTCGAAGATCCGCAGCGGCAGCTCGCTGTCGCGGCACAGGGCGAAGGCGGCGGTGTCCATCACCTGCAGGTCGCGGGCGATGACCTCGTCGTAGCTCAGGCTGTCGTAGCGGACCGCGTCGGGGAACTTCTTCGGGTCCTTGTCGTAGACGCCGTCGACCTTGGTCGCCTTGAGCAGCAGGTCGGCGCCGATCTCGATCGCGCGCAGCGCGGCGCCCGAGTCGGTGGTGAAGAACGGATTGCCGGTGCCGGCGGCGAAGATCGCGATCCGGCCCTTCTCGAGGTGGCGGATGGCGCGGCGGCGGATGTAGTCCTCGCACACGTCGTTGATCTTGAGCGCGCTCATCACCCGGACCTTGCCGCCGAGCCGCTCGAGCGCGTCCTGCATGGCCAGGGCGTTGATCACCGTGGCCAGCATGCCCATCTGGTCGCCGGTCACCCGGTCCATCCCGGCCGCGGCCAGCCCGGCGCCACGGAAGATGTTGCCGCCGCCGATGACCACCCCCACCTCGGCGCCGGCCTGCTGGGCCTCGATGATCTCCTGCGCCAGGCGGCCGCTGACCTTGGGGTCGATGCCGTAGTCCTCGTCTCCCATCAGCGCCTCGCCGGACAGCTTGAGGAGGACGCGACGGTACTGGAGTTGCGACATGGACTCGGCCCTGGTGCTTGAGGAGGTCGGGGAAATTGTAACGGTCCCCGGCCCCCGGGAGCCGGCCCTCCCTTCGCGCCCTGCACCCGTGCCGCCCGGGGGAGGGAGAGGTCATCGCGGGGCCTGGCCGATGCCGCGGGGCCCTTGCCCGTGGCATCCCCGGAACCGGACCTGGTTAGCATTTCTGCAACTTTCTGTTGACACAAATTTACCGGTCCGCGAACACTGGCCCCACAACGGGGAGCGTGCGCCGCCGGTGCCGGGGCGCTTTTTTTGGGTTTTTCTTCCAGATCAACAACCTGGAGTGCGACAGATGAGCAGGAACAGCAACAGTGCCCTGCGGGGGAGGATTCGACGGAACGCGCTCTGGCTCGCCCTGGGCCTGTGCGTTTCGGGCACGGCGCTTGCGCAGTCCAACACCTCCGGCAGCATCACCGGCCGGGTGGCGGCCGGCGACACCATCCGGGTCGAGAGCCCGGAAACCGGCTTCACCCGTGAAGTCCAGGCCGGCGCCGACGGCAGCTTCCGCATCGGCGCGCTGCCCACCGGCACCTACCGCGTGGTGCGCACCTCGCCCGACGGCACCACGAGCGTCCAGGAAGGCGTGTCGGTCTCGGTCGGCACTGGCACCCCGGTCAACTTCTCCGCCGCCGGCGCGTCCACCCTCGACGCGGTCGTGGTCCGCGGCACCTCGGTGTCCCCGATCGACCTGTCCTCGGTCGAGTCGGCCACCATCCTCACCGAGGCGGTGATCGACCGGCTGCCGGTCAACCGCAGCATCACCGACGTGGCCCTGCTCGCGCCGGGCACCACCAAGGGCGACTCCGCCTTCGGCAACCTGCCCTCGTTCGGCGGTGCGACCGTGGGCGAGAACGCCTACTACCTCAACGGCTTCAACATCACCAACTTCCGCAACGGCCTGGGCGGCAGCACGGTGCCGTTCGAGTTCTACCGCGAGTTCCAGCTCAAGACCGGCGGCTACGGTGCCGAGTTCGGCCGCTCGACCGGCGGCGTGATCAACGCGATCAGCAAGTCCGGCACCAACGAGTGGAAGTTCGGCGGCAACGTGATCTGGACGCCGGACTCGCTGCGCGAGAACCAGCCGACCGTGTACGACCGCGACGGCAACCTGTACATCTACAACGACCGCGACGCGTACGACGCCTACCGCGTCAACCTGTACGCGAGCGGTCCGATCGTCAAGGATCGCCTGTTCTTCTACGCGATGGGCGAATACCGCCAGACCGACCAGAAGACCTTCGGCCTGTCGACCGCCAACGACTATGAGACCAACGACCCGTTCTGGGGCGTGAAGCTCGACTGGTACATCACCGACGACCACCGCCTCGAGTACACCGGGTTCTCGGACGAGCAGAACCGCGACCTGGTGGTGGTGCCGTTCAGCCCGACCGCAGAGGTGCCGCGCACCTTCGAGGGCCGCGGCACCCAGCGCACCGGCGGGCAGACCAACATCTTCCGCTACACCGGCTACCTGACCGACGACTTCACCGTGTCGGCGCTGTACGGCAAGGGCGAGCTCGAGAACTCGGTGTTCAACGCCGACGGCGGCCAGGCCTGCAACTACGTGGTCGACCAGCGCAGTTCGCCGTCGCGCCGCCTCGGCTGCGCCGCGTACTCGCAGGATTCCTACGCGATGGACGAACGCGAGGCCTATCGCCTCGACTTCGACTGGCACCTGGGCGACCACCGCCTGCGCTTCGGCCTGGACCGCGAGCAGAACACCGCCTACGAGAACACCTACTATGCCGGCGCCGGGCCGGTGGTCGAGGACGTGTTCCCCGCCGAACGCGGCCCGTTCCCTGGCGGCGCGTACTACCAGCTGCGCAACGGCTTCGTGCTCGAGTACGCCTACCTCAACGAGGGCGGGTTCGAGACCACCTCGAACGCGTACTACCTCGAGGACAACTGGCAGGTGACCGACAACCTGCTGCTGAGCCTCGGACTGCGCAACGAGCAGTTCGACAACAAGAACAAGGCCGGCGAGAGCTTCATCAAGATCACCGACCAGTGGGCGCCGCGCCTGGGCCTGAGCTGGGACGTGGGCGGCGAGGGCACGACCAAGGTCTTCGCCAACTATGGCCGCTACCACCTGCCGGTGGCCACCAACACCAACATCCGCATGGCGGGCGACGAGTACTACGTGCTTCGCGTCTACGACTGGGACGGCACGCTCGATCCTTCGACCAACCGCCCGGTCATCGACCCCGCGGGCTACTGGGACGGCGAGCCGTACGTGATCTACGGCGACGGCACCCTGCACGACACCACGAGCCTGGTGAACAGGGACATCGATCCGATGTACCAGGACGAACTGATCGTGGGCTTCCAGCGCCAGCTGACCCCGGAGTGGTCGGTGGGCGTGCGCGCGATCCGGCGTGACCTCAAGAGCACGCTCGAGGACGTGGCGATCGACGCCGCGCTCAACGCCTACGCGGCCGCCAACGGCTACGACGACTTCCAGGCCGGCGGCTTCGACTACTACGTCCTCACCAACCCGGGCAAGGACATGCGCGTCGGCATCGACATGGACGGCGACGGCATCGTCGAGGACGTGTTCCTGACCGCCGAGCAGCTCGGCTATCCCGATTCGGTACGCAAGTACAACGCGGTCGAGGTCACCTTCGAGCGCGGCTGGGACGGCGTCTGGTTCCTGCAGGGCTCCTACACCTGGTCGCAGAGCTACGGCAACAACGAGGGCTACGTGCGCTCGGACAACGGCCAGAGCGACGCCGGCCTGACCACCCTGTTCGACCAGCCCGGCCTGCTCGACGGCGCGCACGGCTTCCTGCCGAACGACCGCCGCCACACCATCAAGGTGTTCGGTGCCTACCAGTTCGCCGACGAGTGGCGCGCCAGCGGCAACGTGCTGTGGCAGACCGGCCGCCCGATCAACTGCTTCGGCAACCATCCGACCGACGCGTTCGCGGCCGAGTACGGCAGCGAAGCGTTCTACTGCGGCGGGGTGCTGACGCCGCGCGGCACCGCGGGCCGGACCAGGCAGATGTTCAGCCTCGACCTCGGCCTGCAGTACCGGCCGAACTGGGCCCAGGACCGCCTGGCGATCGGCGTGGACGTGTTCAACGTGCTGGACAACTCGGCGGAACTGGAAGTCAACGAGATCGGCGAGTTCGATTTCGATCCGGACAGCTATCCGCTGAGCACCTGGGGCGTGCCGACCACGTTCCAGGCGCCGCGCGAGGTGCGCTTCTCGGTCTCGTACGACTTCTGACGCCCCGGCGGGCCCGGCTCCGGCCGGGCCCGAAGGCGACGGAAGATGGGCAAAGCCGCGCTCCGCCGCGGCTTTGCTTTTGCCCGCCGGACGGGCCGCGCCGGCGCAGTGGGGTGCGGACACGAAGAAGCCGCGGTCGCCCGCGGCTTCCCCGGTCCGGCGCTGGCGGCCGTGGTCAGGCCAGGCCGGCCTGCTTCATCACTTCGGCGGCGTAGTCCTCCACCACCTTCTCGATGCCCTCGCCAACGGCCAGGCGCTGGAAGCCGATGACCTCGGCGCCGGCGGCCTTGAGCACGGCCTCGACGGTCTTGTCGGTGTCGAGCACGTACGGCTGGCCGTACAGGCTGACCTCGTTGACGATCTTGCTGATCTTGCCGCCGATGATCTTCTCGAGGATCTCGGCCGGCTTGGCGCGGTCCTTCTCGCTCAGCTTGGCCAGTTCGATCTCCTTCTCCTTGGCGATGAACTCGGCCGGCACGTCGGACTGCTTGTTGTGCGGCGGGTTCATGGCCGCGACGTGCATCGCCAGGCCGCGGGCCAGCTCGGCGTCGCCGCCCTTGAGCTCCAGCAGCACGCCGATGCGGCCGCCGTGGACGTAGGCCGCGACGTGGTTGTCGCTGTCGATGCGGGCCATGCGGCGCACCTGCACGTTCTCGCCGACCTTGGCGATCACGGCGGCGCGGGCCTCCTCGACGGTCTCGCCGGACGGCAGCTTCGCGGCCTTCAGGGCCTCGATGTCGGCGGCCTCGAGCGCGGCCTGGGCGACGGCGCTGGTGAAGCTGGCGAAGTTCTCGTCCTTGGCGACGAAGTCGGTCTCGGAGTTGACCTCGACCAGCACCGCCTTGCCGGCGGCCTGGGCGGCGGCGACGCGGCCCTCGGCGGCGACGCGGTCGGCCTTCTTGTCGGCCTTGGCCAGGCCCGACTTGCGCAGCGCCTCGGCGGCGGCGTCGATGTCGCCGTTGTTCTCGGTGAGTGCCTTCTTGCACTCCATCATGCCGGCGCCGGTACGCTCGCGCAGCTCCTTGACCATGGATGCGGTGATTTCCATCGGGGGACCTCGGATTCGTGGAATTCGGGCGGAGGGCAGGGCGCCCGCCGCGGGGGCTGGTGGCGGCGGCAGGGGCTGCCGGCCGCGATGGCGGCCACGCCCGGGGGCGCGGCCGCGTTGCCGGGATCAGCCGGCGGCCTGGGCCTGGTCGGCGGCTTCGCCTTCCTGGGCGGCCTTCTTCGGCGCGCGGCGCGCGGGCTGCGCGTCGGCCTCGACGAACTCGTCCTCGCGCACGACGGCGGCGTTGGGCGCGGCGGCCTTGCCCTCGAGCACCGCGTCGGCGGCGGCGCGAGCGTACAGCTGCACGGCGCGGATGGCGTCGTCGTTGCCCGGGATCGCGTAGTCGACCAGGTCGGGGTCGTAGTTGGTGTCGACCACGGCCACCACCGGGATGCCGAGCTTGCGCGCTTCCTTGACCGCGATGTCCTCGTGGCCGATGTCGATCACGAACAGCGCGTCGGGCAGGCGGTTGAGTTCCTTCAGGCCGCCCAGCGAAGCCTCGAGCTTGGCGCGCTCGCGGCGCAGGCCCAGCACCTCGTGCTTGACCAGCTTGTCGAAGGTGCCGTCGGTCTCGGCGGCTTCCAGCTCCTTCAGGCGCGCCACCGACTGCTTGACGGTGCGGAAGTTGGTCAGCGTGCCGCCCAGCCAGCGCTGGGTCATGTACGGCATGCCGCAGCGCTCGGCCTCCTCCTTGATCGCCTCGCGCGCGCTGCGCTTGGTGCCCACGAACAGCACGATGCCGCGCTTCTGGGCGATGCCCGAGATGAAGTTCATCGCGTCGTTGAACAGCGGAACCGTCTTCTCGAGGTTGATGATGTGGATCTTGCCGCGGGCGCCGAAGATGTATGGGGCCATCTTCGGGTTCCAGTAGCGCGTCTGGTGGCCGAAATGCACGCCGGCTTCCAGCATCTGGCGCATGGTGATCTGGGGCATGGGTGGAACTCCAGGTGGAGGGAACCGGCCGCCGGGTCGATCGGATGGGCGGCGGCGCCCGCGGGACGGGCGCGTGGTTCCGGGGTTGGGCCTCCCCGCTGCCTCCGTGGCCGAACCTCTCGCGAGGCACCCCGGCACGGGGGATTGCAGCGGGTGTGTATTCGCCTGCGTCCATCGACGCGATGCCCGGCGTGGGCAGCCGGCCGCCGGGATCCCGGAAGCACAGCCGGGAAATGATAGCCCGCGGGGCCGGGCCGGGGCAAACAAGGGGGCGCAAGGCGCCCGGGGCGGCCGCGGGTGGGCGAGGTCCGGACGCCCGGCCGGGCGCGCGCCGGCACGGCCGGCCGGGCTCGGCGATAATGCCGGCATGACCATCCAGCTCAAGACCCCCGAGCAGATCGAGAAGATGCGCGTCGCCGGCCGCCTGGCCGCCGAGGTGCTCCAGGTCGTGGCCGAACACGTCAAGCCCGGCGTCACCACCCTGGAACTCGACCGCATCTGCCACGACCACATCGTCAACGTGCAGAAGGCCGTGCCCGCCAACCTGGGCTACAAGGGCTATCCGCGCACCACCTGCATCTCGGCCAACAACGTGATCTGCCACGGGATCCCGAGCGAGTCGAAGGTGCTCAAGGACGGCGACATCATCAACATCGACGTCACCGTCATCAAGGACGGCTGGCACGGCGACACCAGCCGCATGTACTACGTCGGCACGCCGTCGGTGATGGCGCGGCGGCTGGTGGAGACCACCCGCGAGGCGCTGTTCCGCGGCATCCGCGTGGTGCGCCCGGGCGCGACCCTGGGCGACATCGGCCACGCGATCCAGCAGTTCGCGGAAGGCGAGCGCTTCAGCGTGGTGCGCGAATACTGCGGCCACGGCATCGGGCAGGTCTACCACGAGGACCCGCAGGTGCTGCACTACGGCCGCCCCGGGGAAGGCCTGGTCCTGCAGCCGGGCATGACCTTCACCATCGAACCGATGATCAACGAGGGCTCGCGCCACACCCGCCTGCTCCCGGACGGCTGGACCGTGGTCACCAAGGACCGCAAGCTCTCGGCGCAGTGGGAGCACACGGTGGCGGTCACCAGCGACGGGGTCGAGATCCTGACCCGGTTGCCCGGCGACGACAACGACCTCTGAACGTGACCGCGGCCCCCGACAGCGACGTCGCGCCGCACCCGGAAGGGGACGCGGCCTGGGCCGCGGCGGCGGCCGAGGCGCTGCGCTCGCAGGACGCCGGCTTCGCGCGGCGTTTCGATGCCGACGAGGACATCGAGCGGCTGCTGATGGCCCGGGTGATCGCGGTCGACTCGCTGGTGCGCCAGGCCTGGGCGCGCACGATCCCCGCCGACGCCGACCTGACCCTGTTCGCGGTCGGCGGCTACGGCCGCGGCGAGCTGTTCCCGCGCTCGGACGTCGACCTGCTGGTGGTGGTGGGCGAGGAGGCGTGCGAGGCCGACACCGCGGCGCTGTCGCGGCTGTTCGCGCTGCTCTGGGATGCGGGCCTGCCGGTCGGCCACGCGGTGCGCACGCTCGACGAGTGCACCGCGGCCGCGGCCGGGGACGTGACCGTGATGACCTCGCTGATCGAGGCCCGGCCGCTGGTGGCGGCGCCGGAGATGGCCGCGCGGCTGGAAGATGCGGTCTCGGTGGAGCGGGTCTGGCCCGCGGGCGCGTTCTTCGCCGCCAAGCGCGAGGAGCTGCGCCGGCGCCATGCCCGCTTCGGCGACACCGCCGACAACCTCGAGCCCAACATCAAGGAAGGGCCCGGCGGGTTGCGCGACATCCAGACCCTGCGCTGGATGGCGCGCCGCGTGTTCGGCACCCGCGACATCGAGTCGCTGATCCCGCTCGGCCAGCTGGGCCTGGACGAGTACTCGGCGCTGGAGCGCGAGTGGCGGGTGCTGGCGCGGCTGCGCTACGGGCTGCACCTGGTGGCGGGCAAGCGCGAGGAGCGTCTGCGCTTCGACTACCAGAAGGCGCTGGCGGCGCGGCTGCAGCACGTCGAGGACGCCGACAACGACCGGGTCGAGCGGATGATGCAGCAGTTCTACCGCAGCGCGGCGATCGTGCTGCGGATCGGCGAGCGCCTGCTGCAACGGTTCGAGGAACAGATCGAGGGCGACGCCGAGGCGGTACCGCTCGACGCCGAGTTCGCGATGAAGCGCGGCTACCTGGTGGCGCGCGACGAGTTCTGGCCCGGTGCGGACATGGCCCGCGTGTTCCACCTGTTCGCGCTGTGGGCCGACCACCCCGAGGCCAAGGGCCTGCATTCGCGCACCGCGCGCGCGCTGGCCGAGTCGCTGCATGCGTTGCCGGCCTACCACGAGGCGTCGCAGGCGCTGCGCGAGCAGTTCCTCGCCCTGCTGGGCGGCCCGGGCCCGGTGCGCACCATCGAACGCATGGCCAGGCTGGGCGTCCTCGGACGCTGGATCCCGGCGTTCGCCCGCGTCTCGGGGCGGATGCAGTTCGACCTGTTCCACGTGTACACGGTCGACCAGCACACCCTGGCGGTGCTGCGCAACCTGGCGTCCTTCTCCACCGGCCTCCCCGACGAGCGCTTCTCGATGGCGCACGAGGTCTGGCCGATGCTGCGCAAGCCCGAACTGCTGCTGATCGCCGGCCTGTTCCACGACATTGCCAAGGGCCGCGGCGGCGACCACTCCGAACTGGGGGCGGTCGATGCGCGCGAGTTCTGCGAGGCGCACGGGCTCGGGGCCGCCGACACCGCGCTGGTGGAGTGGCTGGTGCTCAAGCACCTGTTGATGTCGGTGACCGCGCAGAAGCAGGACATCTCCGACCCGGCGGTGATCCACCGCTTCGCGGTCGAGGTGGCGGACCGGGAGCGGCTGGACTACCTCTACCTGCTCACCTGCGCCGACATCGCCGGCACTTCGCCCGCGCTGTGGAACGCGTGGAAGGACCGCCTGCTGGCGGACCTGCACGTGGCGACCCGCTACGCGTTGCGGCGCGGGCTCGAACATCCGATCGGCGCGGCCGAGCGGATCGCCGAGGCGCGCGACAAGGTCCGTGGGCTGCTGGCCGCGGAGGGCGTGGAAGGGGTCGACGCGCTGTTCGCGAGGATGCCCGAGGCGGGCTTCCTGCGCGCCCGGCCGGACCAGGTGGCGTGGCAGGTGCTGGCACTGCGCGAGGCCGCGCCCGGGACCCGGGTGGTGCGGGTGCGCCGGGTGGCCGGGGCCGGCGGGGCGCTGGAAGTGTTCGTGCACGCGCCCGACCGCGACGGGCTGTTCGCCGCGATCGTCATCACCCTCGACCGGCTCGGGCTGGCGATCCAGCGTGCCCGCGCGCTCGACGGGCCGGGGCGCACGATCTTCGACACCTTCCAGGTGCTGTCGGTGGACCAGCGCCAGGCCCCGGATACCGCGGCGATCGAGCGCAAGCTGGCCACCGTGCTCGCCGGCTCGCTCGACGTGCGTCCCGCGCGGCGAGCGCAGCCGCGCCACCTGCGCCACTTCCGGGTGGCGCCGCAGGTCGACTTCGACACCAGCGCCGACGGCCGGCTTACGGTGATGAGCCTGGTCTGCACCGACCGGCCCGGGCTGCTTGCGGACATCGCCCAGGTGCTGCGAGAGCAGTGCATCCGCGTCCACGACGCGCGCATCGCCACCTTCGGCGCGCGCGCCGAGGACGTGTTCCTGGTCAGCGACCGGCAGGACCGGGCGCTGGACGAATCCCAGTGCGCCGCGCTTCGCGACGCGCTTCAACTTGGCATCGAAGGAGAGCAACAGGCATGACCGCAGCGGGACTGGCCGCCACGCAGCAGGCGATCGAACAGGCATGGGAGCGCCGCGCGGCGCTGTCGGCGGAGGAGGTCCAGGCCCTGCGGCCGGCGGTCGAGCAGGCCATGCAGGGACTCGAATCGGGCGAGCTGCGCGTGGCCGAGCCGAAGCCCGGCGGCGGCTGGCAGGTGAACGAATGGCTGAAGAAGGCGGTGCTGCTGTACTTCCGGGTCAACGACATGGCCGTGGTGGATGCGCAGCCGGCGCCGTTCTGGGACAAGGTGGAGGCGCGCTTCGCCGGCTTCGACGCCGAGCGTTTCCGCGCGATGGGCGTGCGCGTGGTGCCGGGCGCGGTGGCGCGCCGCGGGACCTACTTCGGCCGCGACGTGGTGCTGATGCCGAGCTTCGTCAACATCGGCGCCCATGTAGGCGAGGGCACCATGGTCGATACCTGGGCCACGGTCGGCTCCTGCGCGCAGATCGGCAGGCACGTGCACCTGTCCGGCGGCGCCGGCATCGGCGGCGTACTCGAGCCGCTGCAGGCCAGCCCGACGATCATCGAGGACCACTGCTTCATCGGCGCGCGCTCGGAGGTGGTCGAAGGCGTGGTGGTGGGTCACCACAGCGTGATCGGCATGGGCGTGTTCCTCGGCCAGTCCACCCGCATCTACAACCGCATGACCGGCGAGATCAGCTACGGCTACGTGCCGCCGGGCAGCGTGGTGGTGTCGGGACAGCTGCCGGCGAAGGACGGTTCGCACTCGCTGTACTGCGCGGTGATCGTCAAGCAGGTGGACGAGCGGACCCGCAGCAAGACCAGCGTCAACGAACTGCTGCGCGGCCTGGCCGACTGAGCCCGGACCCCTTGCAGGAGCGGCTTCAGCCGCGACCCGGCAGGCATGGCGCCGCCGTGGTCGCGGTCGCGGCTGAAGCCGCTCCTGCGGGGAAGCGAATCGAGGAGGAGCCCGGATCATGACCACCCTGTACGGATTGAAGAACTGCGATACCTGCCGCAAGGCGACGAAGTGGCTCGACCGTTTCGGCATCGCCCACGAGTTCGTCGACTACCGCGACCACAAGCCCACGCCCGAAACGCTGGTCGAGTGGGCCGGCAAGCTGGGCGGTTTCGCCGCGATGGTCAACAAGTCTTCCACCACCTGGCGGCAGCTGCCGGACAACCGCAAGGCCCCCGCCAGCGATGCGGAGTGGAAGCTGCTGCTGCGCGAGTACCCGCAGCTGATCCGGCGGCCGGTGGTGGTGACCGCGGATGGCGAGGTCAGCCAGGGCTTCAGCGACAACGGCTTCAAGAAGCGGTTCGGAATGTGATCGCCGCCATGCGCCCGGCGCTGCCGCCGGTTGTGATCCCGGGCGCGGTGCGGAATGCTGGGCGCGGTCGCGCCTCCCGCGACCGTTGCTGCGATCGACCCGACCGGATGCCCGGACATGACCCAGACCAGTGACGTCCTCGCCCTGGCCAGCGAGCTGATCGCGCGGCCCTCGGTCACCCCCGACGACGCGGGCTGCCAGGCCCTGCTCGCGGCGCGCCTGGCGCGGGCCGGCTTCGCGGTCGAGCAGCTGCGCTACGGCGAGGTCGACAACCTGTGGGCCACCCACGGCAGCGGCGGCCCGGTGCTGGTGCTGCTCGGCCATACCGACGTGGTGCCCCCCGGGTCGCGCGATGCCTGGACCAGCGACCCCTTCGCGCCCACCGTGCGCGACGGCGTGCTCTACGGCCGTGGCGCCGCGGACATGAAGGGCAGCGTGGCCGCGTTCGTGGTCGCGCTCGAACGCTTCGTGGCCGCGCACCCCGACCATCCCGGCACCGTCGCCCTGCTGCTGACCTCGGACGAGGAGGGCGATGCCATCGACGGCGTGCGCCGGGTGGCCGACACCTTTCGCCAGCGCGGCACCCGCATCGACTGGTGCATCACCGGCGAACCCTCCTCGACCGCCCGCCTGGGCGACCTGCTGCGCGTGGGCCGCCGCGGCAGCCTCACCGGCACCCTCACCGTGCGCGGCGTGCAGGGCCACGTCGCCTATCCGGACAAGGCGCGCAACCCCATCCACGAGGCCGCGCCGGCGCTGGCCGAACTGTGTTCGCGGGCGTGGGACCAGGGCTACGAAAGCTTCCCGCCGACCAGCCTGCAGGTCAGCAACATCCACGCCGGTACCGGCGCCAACAACGTGATCCCGGGCGAACTGCAGGTGGTGTTCAACCTGCGCTACAACCCGCATTGGGACGCGCCGCGGCTGGAGGCCGAGGTCGCGGCGCTGTTCGAGCGCCACGGCCTGGACTACACCTTGCGCTGGCACCGCAGCGGCGAGCCCTTCCATACCCCGGAAGGCCCGCTGCGCGCGGCCGCACGCGAGGTGCTGGCGGCGTTCGCCGGCAGCCCGCCCGAGGAGAGCACCGGTGGCGGCACCTCCGACGCGCGCTTCATCGCCCCGCTGGGCGCACAGTGCATCGAGGTCGGCCCGGTCAACGCCAGCATCCACCAGGTGGACGAACACGTGCGCGTGGCCGACCTGGAGGCGCTGCCCGGGCTGTACCTGGCCCTGATCGAGCGGCTCCTGGCATCCGCCCCGGCGGGCTGAGTTCCGGCACCGGACGCGAAGGGACGGGTGGGCGACGTCCCGGCGCAAGCGGGCAGGGCGGTTACTCCCGGCCGGCCGGCGTCCTGTCCTGCGCGGGCAAGTATTGCCGTCGTTCGCCGCTGCGCGGACCGCGGGTGTCGACGTTCACGCAGAGCCTGTCGCCGCAGACCACCGCGTCCGATGCGTGGAAGGCGCGCAGGACCGGGATCGCATCGTCATACCGCTGCACTTGTGCCCGGGCGGTGGCGAGTTCGCGCCTGACGTATCCCAGCACCAGCAGTGATGCCACCAGCGTCAGTCCCAGAGTGGCGAGCGATGCCAGGGTCCATGCCCGCGCAGTCCGCCCCATGCGTTCGACCTGCACGCGCAGGACCGCCAGGGCATGGGAATGCTCCTCCAGACGGGGCTTGAGCGCGCCCGAGGCCTCGCTTGCAATGCGCTCGGCGGCCTGCCCCGTGATGCGCAGGACGTCGTTCCTGAACCTCTGTTCGGAATGCGCCCTGGCCTGGACATCGTGCTCCAGCATCGCCTGGACCTTGCGTGCGTGCCCGGAGATGTCCGTGCGCAGCGCCAGCAGCACCTTGGCGATCTCGGTGTTGGAGTCGATGGACCTGCGCAGTTCGGCGCTCGCGCCCGCCAGTTCGTTCGTGGTGTGCATGCTCATCCCTGGGATCGCCGGGGAGGCGACCGGTCACGTCCGGGCCAGCGCGTCGCCCTGGTGCCGCCCGGCCTGCTCGTTGGCCTGCCGGGCGGCGTGTAGCTGTTCGCCCGGTTCCGCAAGGCGCATCCCCTCGTCGGAGCGGTTGAACTGCCGTCCGATCAGGTCCAGGGCTTCGCCATCCCTGGCCTGCAGCGCGGCATACAGCTGCCCGAGGACCGGGTCGGTGAACGGCGTCGCCGGACCGGTGACGCGGCCCTCTTGAGTAACGACGCCTGATGGACCGCGTTGCGGCTCCTCCACGCTGATCAGGCGCTGCCAGAGCTTCCTCTCCGGCAGTTCGTTCTCCTGTTCGCGGTTGAGGGGGCTGCCGGGGACCGGGTCGGGAATGCGCCGGAACTCGCGGATGTTGTCGAGGGGCTTGAGCGCGCCGTCGTAATCCTTGTCGCGCAACTTGATCCCGAAGGGCAGCTGGATCTCCCGGTGCAGGCCAGCGCGGTTCAGGGTGCCCCAGGTGAAGTCGATGCAGCTGTTGGTAGCGCCGGCGTACTGGAGATTGAAGTGCCGCTCGTCCTTGTTCAAAGCCGATTCCCCGTAGGTGAGGAGCGCCTCGTACTGGACTTCCGTGATTTCCATCGTGCGAATGTAGGCCGGGCTCCGGTAGGCCAGGTGCTCGTCCCTGACGACATGCCCCGGTCCGCCTGTTCCGCTCTCGACTGGCGAGAATCCGTACCCACGCTCTACTGTTCCATCGCTGATGCTGTAAAAGACATGTCCGGCCAGCGAGCGTCTGGGGTGTTCGCCGCCGTACGAATGGATCTGCGTGCCCGGTGCAGCGACGTAGATCCTGAGGATGTAGTTCTTGCCGGTGGGTTCGATGCGTGCACGGGCATGGGACATGGGGCGATGCCTATGGGCTGTGGGAACTCACCGGGGGTAGTAGTGGGAAACAAGAAGTTCGTAACGCAGCTTCGGCAACTTCCGCTTCAGCTGTTCCAGGACCGGATGTGACTCCAGGCTCTCCACCTCCACGCGATACGTCCCTGGTTGCGGAACGATCTGGGCGAACTGGTGGACGTAATAAACCTCGTCATCCCGGAACAGGCCGGCATCGATCAGGGGTGTGTTGTCGGTGCTCGCAGCTGGATGGTTGGTGAAGATCTCTCCGGGATGGGGCTCATATCGGGTTTCGAGGTCGGCGATGTTCCTGTGGATGTCGTACAGGAGCACGGGGTCCTCGTGGGCACCGGCGATGCGCCTGAGTCGAATGCGGACGGGCAGCGCTGACTCATGCAGGTACTCGGTCAACTGGACCGAGTTTCGCAACATCTCGTCAGATCCGTCAGACGTCGCGTTCACGGCGCGAAACCCGATGAAGACCGGTCTGGGCCCGCCGTTCCGAGGGGCTTCCGGCAACTCGAAGTCCACGGTGAGCCGGCTGCCCGCCTGCTCCAGGGCGAACGGTTCGACGACGGGGAAGTTGCCCGGGCGCGAGTGCGGGTGCGACGCATCGGCCCGTGGCCCGTCCACGCAGGCGGTCATGGCGAGCAGTCCTGTAGTCAGGGCAAGAAGCGTCCGGAGCGTCATCCCCGGACGGCGATGCGGCGCGCCTGGCGGGCGGCCACCGGGGCCGCGGCATTGGGGTGGGGACACACGGGCAGCTCCATTTGCCTTCGGGAAGGGCGCGTTCCGGCGCCGTGCGTGCGATGCCAGTCTAGGGACGTCGAACCCGCGGCGCAACATGGTTTGAGCGTGAGTCCGGCTCTGGCGCCCAGGTGGCGCAGGGTCATCGGTGGTGCGGATGTTGCCTGCGTGCAGGTGCGCGGGTGGCGCCATCCCCGATGGGTGGTCGCGGCTGAAGCCGCTCCTACAGGAGAGGGGGCTTGGGAGGGGCGCGGGGGCTATTCGGTCCCGGTGCGCTCGACTGGACGGGCGAGGCGGTCGTGGCGCATGGCGCTCACCACCAGCATCAGGCCCAGCACCGCGGCGACCAGGAACATCACCACGGCGAGCGCGGGATAGCCCAGCAGGGTCGGGCCCGCCTCCATCCTCATCAGCTGGGTCGAGGACAGCAGCAGGGCGGCGATCACCACCGCCGAGGCAATGCGGTTGGCGATCTTCTGCAGGTTTTCCATCAGTCGCGAATCGTCCAGGCCCGCCAGGCGCACCTGCAGGCGGTTGGCCGCGACCAGCGACAGCGCGTCGGACAGCTTGCGCGGCGCTTCGCGCACCAGCTCCTGCAGCTCCATCGCCTCGGCGGCGAGGTTGGTCGGCGAGAGCGACTGGCGCAGGCGCTCGCGCATCAGCGACTGCAGGTGCGATTCAATCTCGCGGCGCACGTCCACGTCCGGCGCCAGCGCGTCGACGACGCGTTCGAGGTTGAGCAGGGTCTTGCCCAGCAGGCTGATCTCCGGCGGCGTGCGCAGCCCGCACTCGGTGGAGCGGCGCACCAGTTCCAGCACCATCCGGCCCTCGGACGTGCGGCGGGCGGAGCCGGAATAGCGCGCCACCACCTGCGACACCTCGCGCACGCAGGCCGACTCGTCGAAGTCCTCCAGCCGCGTGCCCAGCGCCACCAGCTCGCGCGCCACGTCCTCGCCGCGGCTGTCGACCGCGGCGAACACCAGCTTGAGCAGCCGCTCGCGCTGGCGCGGCGGGATGGTCGCGACCATGCCCAGGTCGATCAGGGCGATGCGTCCGTCCGGGCACAGCAGCACGTTGCCGGGATGCGGATCGGCATGGATGTCGCCGTGCACGAACACCTGGTCGAGGTAGGCGCGCAGCAGCTCCACGGTCGCCGGGGCGGTGTCCTCCTCGGTGCGCCGCAGACCGCTGATCCTGGTGACGTTGATGCCGTCGATCCATTCCATCACCAGCAGCCGCGGGGTGACGTAGTCCCACAGCGGGCGCGGCACGCGCAGCCGCTCGTAGCCGGCGAGGTGGCGCGCGAAACGCTCCAGGTTCTCGGCCTCGATCCGGTAGTCGAGCTCGTCGAGCATCGCCTTGCGGAATTCGGCGATCCAGTCGGCCAGGCGCATGCGGCGGCCGGCGTCGGTGAGCGCGTCGGCGGTGCCGGCCAGGCCCGCCAGCACGTCGAGGTCCACGCGGCAGGCGCAGGCCACGTCCGGGCGCTGGATCTTCAGCGCCACCACCCGGCCGTCGCGCAGCACCGCGCGGTGCACCTGGGCCAGCGACGCGGCGGCCATGGGCTCGGGGTCGATCTCGGAGAACACCTTGCTGGCGCGCACGCCCAGCTCCTTCTCCAGCAGCGCCTCGATGTCGTCGACCGGCGCCGGCGTGGCGTCGTCCTGGGTGCGCTCGAGCGCGGTGATCCAGCTGGCCGGGACCAGGTCCGGCCGGGTGGACAGCGCCTGGCCGAGCTTGACGAAGGCCGGCCCCATCGCCTCGAGGTCGGCGACGAAGCGCTCGGCCAGTTCGTCGGTCTCGCCGTCGACGGGGTCTTCCTCCGCCTCGCTGAGGTCGAAGCCGGTAAGGATGCCGGCGCGCCGGTAGCGCGCGAGCATCGCGACCACCTGGGACGTTCTCGACAGCCGCTGCATGGTCTCGCTCAAGGTCGTGCCTCCGGATGGATCCCCGGGCCGGCGACCGGCCCCCGGCGAGTATTCCGCCGCGCTGGTGACGGTTGTGTCTGCAACTGTTGCAAGCCCCGGGCGCGCCGCGGTACCGTCGCGCCATGGCCCTGCAGTCCTTCCGCAACGCGAACGTCCGCAACCGCAACCGCGCGGCGAACAATCGCGTGCGCGAAGCGGGCTGCAACCTGGCGTAGTACTTCCTACAACGCCGCCAATGCAGGCCCGCATCGCAAGGTGCGGGCCTTTTTCGTGTGCGCCCGGGATGGCCGGGCCGACCAGGAGTGCGTGATCGATGTGTTCGATTTTCGGCATGTTCGGGCTGCAGCCCGGAGACGACGTCCAGGCGCTGCGGCGGCAGGCGCTGGAACTGTCGCAGTTGCAGCGCCACCGTGGCCCGGACTGGAGCGGTGTCCACCACGACGCCGGCGCGATCCTGGTCCACGAGCGGCTGGCGATCGTCGACCCGGCCGGCGGTTCGCAGCCGCTGCGTTCGGCCGACGGCGGCTTGGTGCTGGCGGTCAACGGCGAGATCTACAACCACCGCGAACTCCGGAGCGAACTGGCCGGCGGCTATGCCTTCCAGACCGGCTCGGACTGCGAGGTGATCAACGCCCTCTACCGCGAGGACGCGCCCGCTTCGTTCCTCAACCGGCTCAACGGCATCTTCGCGTTCGCGCTGTGGGACGCCGGGCGCGGCCGCGCGCTGGTGGCGCGCGATCCGATCGGGGTGGTGCCGCTGTACTGGGGCCACGACCGCGCCGGCCGCCTGTGCGTGGCCTCGGAGATGAAGGCGCTGGCGCCGATCTGTGCCGACGTGGCGCAGTTCCCGCCGGGCCACTACTACGACTCGGCCAGCGGCGCGCTGGTGCGCTACTACGACCGGCCGTGGCGGGATTACGCGGCGGTCGAAGGGGTCGAGGTCGGCCCGGCCGCGCTGCGCGAGGCGTTCGAGGCGGCGGTGCACCGCCAGCTGATGAGCGATGTGCCCTATGGCGTGCTGCTGTCGGGCGGGCTGGATTCGTCGCTGGTGGCGGCGGTGGCCGCCCGCTACGCCCGGCGCCGGGTCGAGGATGACGACCGCAGCGAGGCCTGGTGGCCGCGCCTGCACTCGTTCGCGATCGGCCTGGAGGGCTCGCCCGACCTGGCCGCGGCCGAGATCGCGGCCGAAGCGCTCGGCACCGTGCACCATGGCTTCACCTACACCTTCCAGGAAGGCCTGGACGCGCTGCCGGAGGTGATCCGGCACATCGAGACCTACGACGTCACTACCATCCGCGCCTCCACGCCGATGTACCTGCTGGCGCGGCGGATCAAGGCGATGGGGGTGAAGATGGTGCTCTCGGGCGAGGGCAGCGACGAGATCTTCGGCGGCTACCTGTACTTCCACAAGGCGCCGAACCCGCGCGAGTTCCACGAGGAGCTGGTGCGCAAGCTCGACGCCCTGCACAACTACGACTGCCTGCGCGCCAACAAGTCGATGATGGCCTGGGGCGTGGAGCCGCGGGTGCCGTTCCTGGACCGCGAGTTCCTGGACGTGGCGATGCGCATGGACGCGAAGTACAAGATGGTCGACCCGGCCCGCGCCGACGCCCAGCGCATGGAGAAGGGCGTGCTGCGCCAGGCCTTCGACGGCTACCTGCCCGACTCGATCCTGTGGCGGCAGAAGGAACAGTTCAGCGACGGCGTGGGCTACGGCTGGATCGACGGGCTCAAGGCGCACGCCGAGGCCCAGGTCTCGGACCGGGAGCTGGCGGCGGCCGAGCGGCGCTTCCCGCACAACCCGCCGCAGACCAAGGAGGCGTACTACTACCGGGCGCTGTTCGAACAGTTCTATCCGGGCCCGGCCTGTGCCCAGACCGTGCCAGGCGGCAAGTCCATCGCCTGCTCCTCGCCCGCGGCGATCGCCTGGGACACCAGTTTCGCGGCGATGGCCGATCCGTCGGGGCGCGCGGTCGCGGGTGTGCACGCGCAGGCGCTGCCGGCGGCCTGAACGACGCGGGGGCACCGGCAAGTTCTACCGGACTTGAACGGCCGCCCGCCGGGGACGCCCCGCGGGCGGCCGCGACGGCGCCTCGTGCGACAATCGGGGCCCACCCGCCGAACGCGTCCGCGCGCCCAGCCGATGTCCCTGCATTCCAGCCTCCTGTTCTCCGCGCTGTGCGTGGCCAGCCTGTCGGCTTGCGCCCAGGCCCCGGACTCCGGCGAGGCCGGGGCGCCGGCAGGGACCGCCGTCGCGGAGGCCGCGGCCCCGGTCGGGCAGATCCGCACGGTCCCGGGCACGCCCGAGGACCGCGCGCGCCAGGCGATCGAGTCGATCAGCCCGGACATCCAGATCGACGCGATCGGGCCGGCGCCCCTGGCCGGCTTCCGCGAGGTGATCGTGTCCGGGCAGACGCTCTACGTCAGCGACGATGGCAAGTACCTGCTGCAGGGCAGCCTGTTCGACGTGGAGGCGCGGCGCGACGTCAGCCGCGCCGGGGTGGCCGCGGTCCGCCGGCGCCTGCTGGCCGAGGTGCCCGACGAGGAGCGCATCGTGTTCGCGCCGCCCAACCCGCGCTACACCGTCTCGGTGTTCACCGACGTCGAATGCGGCTATTGCCGCAAGCTCCACCAGGAGATCGCCGAGTACAACCGCCGCGGCATCGCGGTCGAGTACCTGGCGTTCCCGCGCATGGGCCCGGACACCGCCGACTTCGCCCTGATGGAGGCGGTCTGGTGCGCCCCCGACCGCCGCAAGGCGCTTACCGACGCCAAGAACGGGCGGCCGGTGCCGCCGCGCAGCTGCGACAACCCGGTCGCGCGGCACTACGAGCTGGGCCAGCGCGTGGGCCTGACCGGCACCCCGATGATCGTCACCCGGAGCGGGGTGCAGATGCCGGGCTACCTGCCGCCCGACGCGCTGCTGTCGATGCTGCAGCAGGTCGAGGCGGCCGAGGCCGCCGACGCCGACCGGGGCGGCTGAACCCCCGCCGCGGCCGGGGCCGGGCGGCGCGCCGCAAAGCCCATTACAATAGGCGGCCCGCTCCCAGTATCGTCCGGACATGATCGTCCTCGAGGGCCTGCCGGCCCTGTCGCCGTTCCGCCGCGAACGGCTTGAGTCCCGCCTGCAGTCGATCGCGCCCGAAGTCCGGATCGCCGGCGCCTGGCACGTGTACTGGATCGAGCCCGAACCCGGTGCGGCGCCGGACCGGCGGGTCCTGGAGCGCGTGCTGGAGGCCGGGCAGGACCGCCATCCGGCGCAGGCCGGTGCCAGGAGCCGGTTCGTGTCGCCGCGCCTGGGCACGATCTCGCCGTGGTCGAGCAAGGCCACCGACATCCTGCGTGGCGCCGGACAGCCGGTGCGGCGGGTGGAGCGGGGCATGCGGATCGACCTGCTCGGCTGGCCCGAGGCCCCGGGCGCCGGGGTCGCGTTGGCCCGGCACCTGCACGATCCGATGACCCAGTCGCTGCTCGGCTCGCACGAAGAGGCGGCCGGGCTGTTCGCGGTGCCGCGCCGCGGCGAGGTCGAGCGCATCGCGCTCGACGGGCTGGAGGAGGCGAACGCGCGCCTGGGCCTGGCGCTGGCCGACGACGAGATCGAGTACCTGCGCGAGCGCTTCGGCGCGCTGGGCCGCGAGCCGTCCGACGTCGAGCTGATGATGTTCGCGCAGGCGAATTCCGAGCACTGCCGGCACAAGATCTTCAACGCGTCCTGGACCGTGGACGGCGAGGAACAGCCGCTGTCGCTGTTCCGGATGATCCGCAACACCCACGCGCGCACGCCGCAGCACACGCTCTCGGCCTACAGCGACAACGCCGCGGTGGTCGAGGGCTATCCGGCCAGGCGCTTCCGGCCGGATCCGCACAGCGGCGAGTACCGCAGCGAGCCGGTGGCCGAAAGCGCGTTCTGCATCAAGGTCGAGACCCACAACCACCCGACCGCGATCTCGCCGTTCTCCGGTGCCAGCACGGGCGCGGGCGGCGAGATCCGCGACGAGGGCGCGACCGGGCGCGGCGGCCGCCCCAAGGCGGGACTGACCGGCTTCAGCGTCTCGCACCTGCGGATCCCGACCCTGCCGCAGCCATGGGAATCGCCGCGCGCGCTCAACCCGCGCATGGCGCCGGCACTGGAGATCATGCTCGACGGCCCGCTGGGCGGCGCCGCGTTCAACAACGAGTTCGGGCGCCCGAACCTGCTCGGCTATTTCCGCAGCTTCGAGCTGCAGCACGACGGCGAGCCGGTGCGCGCCTACGACAAGCCGATCATGCTCGCTGGCGGCCTGGGCACGATGGACCGGCCGATGGTTTCCAAGCTCGCCCTGCGCCCGGGCGACGCGGTGGTGGTGCTGGGTGGCCCGGCGATGCTGATCGGGCTGGGTGGCGGGGCGGCCAGTTCGGTCGCCTCGGGCGAGAGCTCCGAGGACCTGGATTTCGCCTCGGTGCAGCGCGAGAACCCGGAGATGGAGCGCCGCTGCCAGGAAGTGATCGACCGCTGCGTGGCGATGGGCGACGGCAACCCGATCCGCTCGATCCACGACGTTGGCGCGGGCGGCCTGTCCAACGCGATCCCCGAGCTGCTGCACGATTCGAACGTGGGTGGGGTGGTCGACCTGGACCGCGTGCCCAGTGACGACCCGTCGCTGTCGCCGATGCAGCTGTGGTGCAACGAATCGCAGGAGCGCTACGTGCTGGGCGTGGCGCAGGACCGGCTGGCCGAATTCGCGGCGCTGTGCGCGCGCGAGCGCTGCCCGTTCGCCGTGGTCGGCGTGGCCACCGCCGAGCAGCGCCTCACCGTCGGCTACGGCACCCTGGCCGATGCCGGGCAGGGCGCGCAGGATCCGCGGGTGGAACCCGTGCAGGCCGACGGCCCGCACCCGATCGACCTGCCGATGGACGTGCTGTTCGGCAAGCCGCCGAAGATGCACCGCGACGCGACGCGCCCGGCGCCGGTGCGCTGGCGCATGCTCAACACCAACGTGGTCGACCTGCGCGAGGCGGGGCTGCGGGTGCTGGCGCATCCCACCGTCGCCGCCAAGCAGTTCCTGGTCACGATCGGCGACCGCGCGGTCGGTGGCCTGACCGCGCGCGACCAGCTGGTCGGCCCGTGGCAGATGCCGGTGGCCGACTGCGCCCTCACCCTGTCCGGCTACGACGGCGTCGCCGGCGAGGCGATGGCGATCGGCGAGCGCACGCCGCTGGCGCTGATCGACTCCGCCGCCGCCGCGCGCATGGCCGTGGGCGAGGCGATCACCAACCTCTGCGCCGCGCCGGTGGAGTCACTGGAGCGGGTCAAGCTGTCGGCCAACTGGATGGCCGCGGCCGCTCACGCCGGCGAGGACGCGAAGCTGTTCGACGCGGTGCGGGCGGTGGGCATGGAGCTGTGCCCGGAGCTGGGCCTGAGCATCCCGGTCGGCAAGGATTCGCTGTCGATGCAGGTGCAGTGGCAGGATCCGGCCGCGACCACCCAGCACAAGTCGGTCTCGCCGGTGTCGCTGGTGGTGACCGCGTTCGCGCCGGTGCCCGACGTGAACGCGCAGCTCACGCCACTGCTGGAGGACGGGATCGAGAGCGAGCTGTGGCTGATCGGCCTGGGCGCGGGCAAACAGCGCCTGGGCGGTTCGATCCTGGCCCAGTGCTACGGCGCCTTCGGCGGGGCCTGCCCCGACCTCGACGACCCGGCGCGCCTGCGCAGTTTCTTCGAACTGGTGCGCGACGCGCGCGAGGCCGGGTTGCTGCGCGCCTACCACGATCGTTCCGACGGCGGCACGTTCGCCACCCTGTGCGAGATGGCGTTCTGCTCGCACCGTGGGCTCGACGTCGACCTTGATGGCTGGGGTGAGGACCGCGCCGAGGATGCGCTGCGCATGCTGTTCTCCGAGGAACTGGGCGCGGTGGTGCAGATCGCGGCGAAGGACCGTGCCGAGTTCGCCGACCTGGTCGCGCGCCACGGCCTGGTCGAGTGCGCGCAGCGCATCGCCCGGCCCACCGGCAGTGGCCGCATCCGCGTGCTGCACGGCGAGCAGCTGCTCGCCGAGTGGCGCTGGGAGGAGCTGTTCGACGCCTGGTGGTCGGTGTCGCACGCCATGCAGCGCCTGCGCGACAACCCCGAATGCGCCGACGAGGAACGCGAGGCCGCGCGCGCGTTCGACGCCCCCGGCCTGGCGCCGGTGCTTTCGTTCGATCCGGCCGAGGACGTCGCCGCGCCGTACATCGCCTCGGGCGCGCGCCCCAGGGTCGCGATCCTGCGCGAGCAGGGCGTCAACAGCCAGGTCGAGATGGCGGCCGGCTTCGACCGCGCCGGATTCACCGCGGTCGACGTGCACATGACCGACCTGCTGTCCGGGCGCGTGCGCCTGGACGGCTTCGCCGGACTGGTGGCCTGCGGCGGCTTCAGCTATGGCGACGTGCTCGGCGCGGGCCGCGGCTGGGCCACTTCGATCCTGGAACACGCCGAACTGCGCGGCCAGTTCGCCGCGTTCTTCGCGCATCGCGACACGTTCACGCTGGGCGTGTGCAACGGCTGCCAGATGCTGTCGCAGCTGCGCGACATCATCCCTGGCGCGGCGCACTGGCCGCGCTTCCTGCGCAACCGCAGCGAGCAGTTCGAGGGCCGCCTGGGCATGCTCGAAGTGCCCGCGTCACCGTCGCTGCTGCTGGCCGGCATGGCCGGTTCGCGGATTCCGGTGGTGGTTGCCCATGGCGAAGGCAGGGCGGCGTTCGCCGCCGAGGGCGACCGCGCGCAGGTGCAGGTCGCGCTGCGCTACGTCCGCGGCGACGGCACGCCGGCGACGCACTATCCGGCCAACCCCAACGGCTCGACCGACGCGATCGCGGGCGTCACCAGCGACGATGGCCGGGTCACGATCCTGATGCCGCATCCCGAGCGCACCCTGCGCCGGATCAACTTCAGCTGGGCACCGGCCGACTGGCCGGACGAATCGCCCTGGATGCGCATGTTCCGCAACGCCCGCGCGCTGGTGGGCTGAGCCCCGGCGCGGGCATGCCCGCGCGCGGTGTCGACCTTCCGGTCACGCCGCGCCTGCCCGAAGTCCTGGACGCTTCTTCGCCGTCGCCCGCAGCCGCCCTGCCGCGGGTGGCGCCTGCGCGATGGCGGGTCGTTGCGGCGATGCAGCATTCCCGGGAAAGGGTCACTTGGACGCCGGTCTGAAGGTCCAGCGACCGCTTTGGCCTGCAACCTGTTGATAGTAGGGTCGAATGTTGCCCGCTCAGGGCAGATAGTGACGCTTTGCGTCGGAAGCGATTGACAAATTTCGTCAACCGCGGTGAGTATCGTCACAGACGCAAGCATTCGAGGAGCGTTCAGGACGCGCTACCGAATCACACAGGGAAGTGGGCCCGCACCAGTCTGTCGGCGTTCCGATACGCCCGCCTCCTTCCCCTGACGATCACCGGCCCGCCGGCCGCAGCGCGACCGCGGGCCTTCCCGTCGGATTCCGCCGCACTTCACGTCAAGAGGGAGCTTTTCGATGAATCGCATCTACACCCGGATCTGGAACCAGTCGAGCGGCCAGGTGGTCGTGGCTTCGGAGCACGCGCGGGCCAGGGGTAAGGGCAAGGGCGCGCGCCTGCTGCAGGCGGTGGTGGCCACCGCGGCGCTCGCCGTATCGGCCGGCGCGCTGGCGCAGGGCCCGGGTGGCGGCAAGAAGCCGGGGGACGGGCACGGGCCTCCGGCGCATGCGCCCGCGCCCGGCCAGGACAAGCCCGGGCCCAAGCCGCCGCCCGGGAAGGGGCCGGCGGACGTGGCCGACGCCTGCGGCACCGCGGCGGCCACGGGCACCGCGTCACTGGCCTGCGGCGACGGCGCGATCGCCAGCGGCGCCGGCTCCACCGCGCTCGGCAACGCGGCGCGCGCGACCCACACCAGCGCCAGCGCGTTGGGCAACAACGCGCGGGCCCTGCAGTCCAACGCGACGGCGGTCGGCTCCAACGCGCTGGCCTCGGGCACCGCGTCCACCGCGCTGGGCAGCGCCACCCAGGCGCTGGGACTGCGCAGCACCGCGGCCGGCCAGGGCGCGCAGGCCCATTCCGAAGGCGCGGTGGCGATGGGCTTCAATGCCTACGTTGCCCCCGCGGCGGGTGGCAGCGTGGCCCTGGGCTACGGCGCGCGCGCCACCGAGGCCGGCGTCGTGTCGGTGGGCAACGGTGGCGGCGCGGGCGGCCTCGGCCCGGCCACGCGCAGGATCGTCAATGTCGCCGACGGCGTCGCCGCGAGCGATGCGGCCACGGTCGGGCAGGTCGACGCGGTGGCCGGCTCGGTGGGCGAACTGGCCGGCGCCGTGGACACGCTGGCGGGGGCGGTCGACGAGGTCGCGGCCGTCGCCGAACACACCGACCGCTACTTCAAGGCCGACGGCGCCGACGACGGCAGCGACGATGCCACTGTCGACGGCGAGGGCGCGGTGGCGGCCGGTGCCGGCGCCGTGGCCGACGGCGACGGCGCCTCGGCCTATGGCGCGCGTGCGCTTGCCGGTGCGAACGACGCCACGGCGGTGGGCGTCGGGAGCGCGGCCACCGGTTTCGAATCCTCGGCCTTCGGCGCGCTGTCGGAGGCCTCGGGCAGCTACGCCACGGCCGTGGGCGGCCAGGCGCAGGCCTCGGGCTTCAACACCACCTCGGTGGGCAGCTGGAGCACGGCCTCGGGCGGCAACGCCACGGCGCTGGGCGCCGACAGCATGGCGTCGGGCGACGACAGCGTGGCGCTGGGACAGGCGGCGGTCGCCAGCGGCGCGGAGAGCGTGGCGGTGGGCGGCAGCTCGTTCTTCGGCCTGTTCCCGGCCGAGGCTTCGGGCGATTACTCCACTGCGGTGGGCGCGGGCGCGTGGGCGACCGGAACCAACAGCACCGCGCTGGGCAACCTCAGCACCGCCGCAGGCCAGGACAGCACCGCGCTGGGCGTGGGCAGCTTCGCCGCCGCGGACGACAGCGTGGCAATCGGCGTGGGCTCGGTGGCCGACCGCGAAGGCAGCGTGTCGGTGGGCGCCGACGGCGCGGAGCGCCAGATCACCAACGTGGCCGCGGGCACCGAAGCGACCGACGCGGTGAATCTGTCGCAGCTGGAGCAGGCGACCGCGGGCAACCGCTACTTCCAGGCCACGGGCAACGACGACGATCCGGGCGACGACGTGGGCGCGTACGCCGAAGGCGCGTATGCGACCGCCTCGGGCGAGGCGACGAACGCGTTCGGCCAGGGTGCCTCGGCCTACGGCAGCGGCGCGTACGCCGACGGCCAGTACGCGACCGCCTCGGGCTTCAACGCGACCGCGACCGCGGACAGCGCGACGGCGGTGGGCGGCAGCCTGTACTACGAGGATCCGGCCACGGGCGAGGTGCTGCTCGACCAGACCACGACCGCGTCGGAAGTCGGCGCGAGTGCGTTCGGCGCCGGCGCGCAGGCCAACGGCGCGTTCAGCACCGCGACCGGCGCGGCGTCCACCGCCGATGGCGTGCAGGCCTCCGCCTACGGCTACAGCAGCACGGCGACCACGCCTGCTTCCAGTGCCCTCGGTGCCTTCAGTGAGGCGACCGGCGGTTACGCCACGGCGGTAGGCTACGGCAGCGTGGCCAGCGGCGATTACGGCCTGGCAGTGGGCGGCATCGCCGACTACGGCGACCTGCTGATCGGGTGGCCGGGCCTGATCCTGCAGGTCACCGAGGCCAGCGGTATCGCTTCCACCGCGATCGGCAATGGCGCCTGGGCAACCGGTCTGGGCGCGACCTCGGTCGGCACCCTGGCCGAGGCGACCGGCGTGCAGTCGACGTCGCTGGGCACCCTGGCCTACGCGACCGCCGATGGCGCCAGCGCCCTGGGCAGCGGCAGCCTGGCCAGCGGTGAAGACTCGACCGCCGTCGGCTTCCTCGCCGGCGCCACCGGCGCCAACAGCGTCGCCCTGGGCGCCGGCTCGCAGGCCGATCGCGACAATACCGTGTCCGTGGGCGACGTGGGTGCCGAGCGCCAGATCACCCACGTGGCGGCAGGCACCGAGGCGACGGACGCGGTGAACCTGGCGCAGCTCGACGCCGTGGCCGACGTGGCGGAGCAGACCAGCCGCTACTTCCAGGCCAGCGGCGGCGGGACCGACAACGAGGCGTATGTCGAAGGCGAGTACGCGACCGCCGCGGGCGAGTCGGCGACGGCGCTGGGCACGGGTGCGACGGCGCTGGGCAGCGGCGCGTTCGCGCTGGACGGGTTCGCGACCGCGGTGGGCTTCAACGCGGTGGCCGAACAGGCCAGCTCGGTGGCCGTGGGCGCGATGAGCCAGGCCTACGGCGAGTACGCGGTGGCCGTGGGTGGCGAGGCGGTGGCCGACGGCTTCGCGGCGACCGCCACGGGCGCCGGTGCGCTGGCCAACGGCGACGGCGCGACCGCGTCGGGGGCGCTGTCGACGGCCGAGGGCATCGAGGCCACCGCGCTGGGAGCGTTCGCCGAGGCGACGGGCGACGTGTCGACGGCGGTGGGCGCCGAGGCGGTGGCCTCGGGGACGGAGTCGTCGGCGTTCGGTGCGCTGTCGCAGGCCACCGGCAACTTCTCGACCGCGATCGGCGGCGAGGCGGTGGCATCGGGCTTCAACAGCACCTCGGTCGGCAGCTGGAGCACGGCGTCGGGCTACAACGCCACGGCGCTGGGTGCGGACAGCATCGCATCGGGCGACGACAGCGTGGCGGTGGGCCAGGCGGCCACGGCGAGCGGCGTCGAAAGCGTGGCGATCGGCGGCAGCTCGTTCTTCGGACTGTTCCCGGCCGAGGCATCGGGCGACTACTCCACGGCGGTCGGCGCCGGTGCCTGGGCGACCGGAACCAACAGTACCGCGCTGGGCAACTTCAGCACCGCGATGGGCGAGGACAGCACGGCGCTGGGCGCGGGCAGCTTCGCCGCCGCGAGCAACAGCGTGGCGCTGGGCGTGAACTCGGAAGCCGACCGCGACGACACGGTGTCGGTGGGCAGCGCGGGCGCCGAACGCCAGATCACCAACGTGGCCGCGGGCACCGAGGCGACGGACGCGGTGAACCTGGCGCAGCTGGAAGACGCCACGGCGAGCAACCGCTACTTCCAGGCGACCGGCGACGACGGGGATCCGGGCGACGACATCGGCGCGTACGCCGAAGGTGCGTATGCGACCGCCTCGGGCGAGGCGACGAACGCGTTCGGCCAGGGTGCCTCGGCCTACGGCAGCGGCGCGTACGCCGACGGCCAGAACGCCACCGCGTCGGGCTTCAACGCGACGGCGACGGCCGACAGCGCGACGGCGGTGGGCGGCAGCCTGTACTACGAGGATCCGGCCACGGGCGAGGTGCTGCTCGACCAGACCACGACCGCGTCGGAAGTCGGTGCGAGTGCGTTCGGCGCCGGCGCGCAGGCCAACGGCGCGTTCAGCACCGCGACCGGCGCGGCGTCGACCGCCGATGGGCTGCAGTCGACCGCGCTGGGCTACAGCAGCGGCGCGGCGGGCAACTACGCCACCGCCGCCGGTGGCTTCAGCGACGCCTCCGGTTATGCGGCCACCGCCCTGGGCTATGGCGCGATGGCGAACAACGGCTACGCCACCGCAGTGGGCGTGGATGCGAGCGCGACCGGCCAGGGTGCCACCGCGGTCGGCGGCTATGCCGACCTCGTGCCCGGTCTCGGGTTCCTGGTGCCGGCGGCGGCCACCGGTACCGAAGCGGCCGCGTTCGGCGCCGGTGCCGGGGCCTGGGGCGACTACAGCACTGCTGCCGGTGCGCTGGCGCAGGCCGACGGCGACCAGGCCACCGCGACCGGCTACTTCGCCTACGCCCAGGCCGACCAGGCCACCGCGGTGGGTGCGCAGGCCTGGGCCAGTGGCGCCGACAGCGTGGCGCTGGGCTTCTACAGCACCGCGTTCGGCGCCTACAGCACGGCGCTGGGCCCCAATGCGTTCGCGGATGCCGACAACAGCGTGGCGCTCGGTGCCGACTCGGTGGCCGATCGCGA
The DNA here is from genome assembly GCF_007859305.1 of Luteimonas wenzhouensis. Lineage (GTDB taxonomy): Bacteria > Pseudomonadota > Gammaproteobacteria > Xanthomonadales > Xanthomonadaceae > Luteimonas > Luteimonas wenzhouensis. The sequence goes on along the minus strand of NZ_VOHE01000001.1, from coordinate 678,465 downwards.
GAACACCGTCTCGGTGGGCGCCGACGGCGCGGAGCGCCAGATCACCAACGTGGCCGCGGGCACCGAAGCGACCGACGCGGTGAATCTGTCGCAGCTGGAGCGGGCGACCGCGGGCAACCGCTACTTCCAGGCCACGGGCAACGACGACGATCCGGGCGACGACGTGGGCGCGTACGCCGAAGGCGCGTATGCGACCGCCTCGGGCGAGGCGGCGAACGCGTTCGGCCAGGGTGCCTCGGCCTACGGCAGCGGCGCGTACGCCGACGGCCAGAACGCCACCGCGTCGGGCTTCAACGCGACGGCGACGGCCGACAGCGCGACGGCGGTGGGCGGCAGCCTGTACTACGAGGATCCGGCCACGGGCGAGGTGCTGCTCGACCAGACCACGACCGCGTCGGAAGTCGGTGCGAGTGCGTTCGGCGCCGGCGCGCAGGCCAACGGCGCGTTCAGCACCGCGACCGGCGCGGCGTCCACCGCCGATGGCGTGCAGGCCACGGCCTACGGTTACAGCAGCGCGGCCTCGGCCAGCGCCGCGACCGCGGTTGGCGCTTTCAGCGCGGCGGACGCCGACGGGGCGACCGCGCTGGGCTACGGCGCAGGTGCCAGCGGCCCGTACGCGGTGTCGGCCGGCTTCGCCGCCGATGCGGGCGGCGAATCGTCGGTCGCGGTGGGCGACAGCGCCATCGCCAGCGGCTACAACGCGGTTGCGGTAGGCGGTGCAAGCTTCTTCGGCCTGTTGCCGACCGAGGCCAGCGGGGACTACGCCACGGCGCTGGGCGCGGCGGCCTGGGCTCCCGGCTTCAACTCGACGGCGCTGGGTGCTTGGTCTACCGCCTCGGGCGACGACGCGGTGGCGCTGGGCGCCGATTCGGTCGCCGCGGCGGCGGGGTCGGTGGCGCTGGGCCAGGGATCGGTCGCCGACCGCGCCGGCACCGTGTCGGTGGGCAGCGCGGGCGGCGAGCGCCAGATCACCCATGTCGCCGCTGGCCGGATCGCGTCGGGCAGCACCGATGCCACCAACGGCGGCCAGTTCTACGACGCGCTCGACAGCGTTGCCCAGGTCCTGGGCGGCGGCGCGGAGGTGACGGCGTTCGGCACGGTGTCCGCGCCGGCGTTCATGATCCAGGGCAGCACCTACTTCAGCGTCGGCGATGCGCTGGGTGCGGTGGATGCCGAGATCAGCCTGCTCGGCAGCCGCCTCACCGCGCTCGAGGGCGGCGGCATGGCCACGGGTGCGGCTGCTGCCGGGCGCCGGCTTGGCACCGGCGATGCCGGTCGCGCGCATGGAGACGGCCGCGCCGCCGCCGGGCCGGCGGCGGTGGCCACGGGCGCCGGCGCGGCGCAAGCGGGCAGCGCGGTCCCGGCCGGCAGCGCGGCGGGCACCGCCCTGGCCATGGGCCAGGGCGCGGTGGCCGCCCAGCCTGACGCGACCGCGATCGGCGAGGGCGCCAGCGCGAGCGCGGCCAACTCGGTGGCGCTCGGCCACGGCTCGGTCGCCGACCGTGCCAACACGGTGTCGGTGGGCAGCGCGGGCAACGAGCGCCAGGTCACCCACGTCGCGGCCGGTACCCAGGCCACCGACGCGGTCAATGTCGCCCAGCTCGAGTCCACCGCCACCCGCGCGGTGAACGAGGCCAACGCGTACACCGACCAGCGCTTCAACGCCTGGAGCGACAGCTTCGCCGCCTACCAGACCGAACTGGAGCGGCGGTTCACCGACCAGGACCGCCGCATCGACCGCCAAGGTGCGATGGGCGCGGCGATGCTCAACATGGCCACCAGCGCCGCGGGCATCCGCACCCAGAACCGGGTCGGCGTGGGCATCGGCTTCCAGGGCGGCGAAAGCGCGCTGTCGGTCGGCTACCAGCGCGCGATCAGCGAGCGCGCCACGCTGACCATCGGCGGCGCGTTCAGCGGCGACGAGAAGTCGGTGGGCCTGGGCGCGGGCTTCGGCTGGTGAGGTGGCGCGGCGGCGGGCACCGCGCCCGCCGCCGCGGGATTCGGGGTTCCCGCGGGGCGCCATGGCGCATCCGTCTCCCGCGGAATCCGGTACGGACGAGAGCAGACGGCAATCGCGGGGCGTCCAACCCGGTCGCGCCGCCCATGTGCGATGGATCCACGACCCAGAGAGGGATATTCATGAAGAAGCGCAACATCTTCCCCTGCACCCTGGCCCTTGCCCTGATCGCGGCGATCGGCGCCACCGGCGCAAACGCCGCCAAGAAGGCCAAGTTCGCCGCCACCCCGCCGGTGCTGTCGGCGCAGCCCGCCGGCCAGGCCGCGTTCCACCGCTTCGTGGTCGAGTATCGCGACGGGACGCGCGAGGCCACCGACCGCAGCGCGGCGGCCGCCGGCGTGACCCGTGCCCTGTCGCGCGCAGGCCTGGCCGGCGCCCGGCCGGCCAGCGCCAGCCACGTGCGCAAGCTGGCCACCGGCGAGCACCTGGTGAAGCTCTCGCGCCGCCTCGACCGGGTCGAGGCCGAGGCCCTGCTGCGCCAGATCCGCGCCGATCCGAACGTGGTGTCGGTGCGACCCGACCGGATGCGCCACATCGCCCGCACCGCCGAGCGGCTGCCGGGCGTGCAACCCGCGTACATACCCAACGATCCGGACTTCCTCGAATACCAGTGGCACATGCTGGCGCCCGACGGCTCGCCCACCTACGACGGCGGCCCCAACCGCGGCGGCGCGAACGTGTCCGCGGCTTGGGACCTGGCCGACGGCAACGGCATCACCATCGCGGTGCTCGACACCGGCATCACCGAGCACCCGGACATCGACACTTCGCTCGCCGAGGCCGGCTACGATTTCATTACCGATGCGTTCGTGTCCGGCCGCGACACCGACGACCGCGTGCCCGGCGGCTGGGACCTCGGCGACTGGACGATCGGCTATCCCGGTGCGGAAGGCTGCCGCCAGCGCAACAGCTCCTGGCACGGCACCCATGTCGCCGGCACCGCGGGCGCCCAGCTCACCGACAACGCCGTGGGCATGGCCGGCGTCGCCTACAACGCGCGGATCCTGCCGGTCCGGGTGCTCGGGCACTGCGGCGGGTACGAGAGCGACATCACCGACGCCATCATCTGGGCCGCCGGCGGCACGGTCGAGGGCGTGCCGGCCAACCCCAACCCGGCGCACGTGATCAACCTCAGCCTGGGCGGCGAAGGCCCGTGCTCGGCGGGCGAGGCCGCGGCGATCGCGCAGGCCAACGCGCTGGGCGCGGTGGTCGTGGTCGCCGCCGGCAACGAATCGATGAACGTGTCCAACGCCTCACCCGCCAACTGCCCCGGCGTGATCGCCGTGGCCGCCAACGGCGTCACCAGCCGGCGTGCGTACTACTCCAACTTCGGCGCCGGCATCACCATTTCCGCCCCGGGCGGCGGGGTGTACGCCAACGACGGTTCCGGCGGCGCACAGATCTACGACGGCTTCGTCTGGCAGGCGCGCAACCCCAGCCTCACCACGCCCACGCCGCTCGAGGAGATCAACCCGGTGACCGCCTACGGCGGATCCGCGGGCACCTCGCAGGCGGCGCCGCACGTGGCGGGCGTCGTGGCGCTGATGCAGGGGGCGCGGCTGGACGCGGGCCTGCCGCTGCTCACTCCGGAAGAGGTGACGGCCATCCTGCAGTCCACCGTCACCGCGTTCACGGTCGCGCCGGGGGCTTCGCAGCCGATCGGGCCGGGCATCGTCAATGCCGCCGCGGCGGTGGCCAAGGCGATCGAGCCGCCGTGCGAGGTGGACTGCGATCCCGACGCCACGCCGATCGGCAACGGCGTGGCGCTGTCGGGGCTGAGTGGTGCCGCCGGCAGCGAGGTGCTGTACAGCATCCACGTCCCGGCGGGCGCGGGACCGCTGAGCATCACCACCAGCGGCGGCAGCGGCGACGTCACGCTGCTGGTGAGCCTGGGCGAGGAGCCGACCGAGGCCGACGCCCAGTACCGCTCGGCGCGGCCCGGCAACAACGAGACGGTGCGCGTGAACGCGCCGCAGGCCGGCACCTACTACATCAAGCTGGTCGGCGTGCGCGCCTACAGCAACGTGCGCCTGGTCGCACGCCACAACTGATCTCCCCACGTGGTGCACTTGGAGCCCCGGCCCGCCCGGGGCTCTTTTTGTCCGGCGCATGCGGGCCCGGGCGCCCGGGCCCGCGGGTGCGGCCCGGGCGCGCCGTGGAAGGCCGGGCGCGGGCGCCGCGGCGGGGCCCGGCCCGTCGGCGCGTCGCGGCGTAGCGGCGGCACGTGGTGGCGTGTGCGTCGCGTCCCCTCGGCCGTTCACCGCGCGGCAGGCGGGCGGCCAGCGCCGCGGGGCAAACTGTTAAAGTCGAGGCCCCCGACGGAACGCCCTGCCGTGAACGCGATTCCCGACCCGGTCGCCGCGCCCGAGGTACGGACGGCGGAAGACCGCATCCTCGCCGCGCTGCTGTCCAGGCAACAGCTCAAGGACGTCGATCTCGCGCGGGCGCGCCGCCTGCAGGAGGAGACGGGCGGGCCGATCCTGCAGTTGCTGTCGCGGCTGGGGCTGGTGTCCGAGCGCGACCACGCCGAGGCCTGCGCCCGGGCGCTGGACCTGCCGCTGGTCTCGGCCAAGGACCTGCCGGCCGAACCGCCCGAGCTGCTGCCCGGGACCGCGCCGCTGAGCGTGCGCTTCCTCCGGCAGTTCCATCTGTGCCCGGTCGCCGAGCGCGACGGTGGCCTCGACCTGCTGATGGCCGACCCGCACGACGGCTATGCGCTGGACGCGGTGCGCCTGGCCACCGGCCGCGAGCCGCGCCCGCTGGTCGGCCTGCGCTCGGAGATCGACGACCTGATCGAGCGCTGGCACGGCCAGGGCCGCAGCGCGATGGGCGCGATCGTCGAGACCGCCGACGGCGAGGGCGGCGGTGACATCGACGACGTCGAGCACCTGCGCGACCTCGCCTCCGAGGCGCCGGTCATCCGCCTGGTGAACCTGGTCATCCAGCGCGCGGTCGAGCTGCGTGCGTCCGACATCCACATCGAGCCGTTCGAGAACCGGCTCAAGGTCCGCTACCGCATCGACGGCGTGCTCGAGGAGGGCGAGAGCCCGCCGGCCAACCTCACCGCCGCGGTGATCAGCCGGGTCAAGATCATGGCCCGGCTCAACATCGCCGAACGCCGCCTGCCGCAGGACGGCCGGATCATGCTGCGCGTCCAGGGCAAGGAACTCGACCTGCGCGTGAGCACCGTGCCTACCGCCCACGGCGAGAGCGTGGTGATGCGCCTGCTCGACCGCGAGACGGTGGTGTTCGACTTCCACCGCCTCGGCTTCACCGACGACCTGCTGCCCGGCTTCCAGCGCGTGCTCGAACAGCCGCACGGGATCCTGCTGGTCACCGGCCCGACCGGATCGGGCAAGACCACGACGCTCTACACCGCGCTGTCGAAGCTCAATACGCCCGACGTCAAGATCATCACCGTCGAGGACCCGGTCGAGTACCAGATCGAGGGCATCAACCAGATCCAGGTGCGGCCGCAGATCGGGCTCGACTTTGCCAACGCGCTGCGCTCGATCGTGCGCCAGGATCCGGACATCATCATGATCGGCGAGATGCGCGACCTGGAGACCGCGCGCATCGCGATCCAGTCCGCGCTCACCGGCCACCTGGTGCTGAGCACCCTGCACACCAACAACGCCGCCGGCGGCATCACCCGCATGCTCGACATGGGGGTGGAGGACTACCTGCTCACCTCGACCGTCAACGGCATCCTCGCCCAGCGCCTGGTGCGCCGGCTCGAGCCGACCCACGCCGAGCGCTACCCGGCCTCGCCCGAGGAGATCGAGAAGTTCGGCCTGCGCCGCTTCCAGCCCGAGGGCGAGATCTTCCTGTACCGCCCGCGCGGGTCGGCGATCGCGCCCACCGGCTACCTCGGCCGCACCACGATCCTGGAGTTCCTGGTCATGGACGACGACCTGCGGCGCGCGGTCATGCGCCACGCGGGCATGGGCGAGATCGAGCAGATCGCGCGCCGGCACGGCATGCGCACCATGTACGAGGACGGCATCGCCAAGGCCCTGGCCGGGGTGACCACGATCGAGGAAGTCCTGCGGGTGACGGAGGACGCATGACCGCGACGTCGCGGATGGGCGCAGGCGGGCAGCAGCGGTAGCCGAACGCCATGCCCCTGTACCACTACAAGGCGCTCAACGCGCGCGGCGAGTTGCTCGAAGGCCGGATGGAGGCGGTGGACGAGCGCGAGGTCGCGCAGCGCCTCCAGGAGCAAGGCCACCTGCCGGTGGAAGCGCGTCCGGCGGGCGAGGGCGGCGGCGCGGCGGCATGGAAGTCGCTGTGGCGGCCGCGGCCGTTCGCGGGCGCGCGCCTGGTCCAGTTCACCCAGCAGCTGGCGACCCTGCTCGGCGCCGGCCAGCCGCTGGACCGCGCGCTGACGATCCTGCTGGAGCTGCCCGAGGAACCGGCGGCCCGCCGCACCATCGCCGAGGTGCGCGACGCGGTGCGCGGCGGCGCCTCGCTCTCGACCGCGCTCGAACGCCAGCACGACACCTTCTCTCGGCTCTACATCAACATGGTCCGCGCGGGCGAGGCCGGCGGCAGCCTCGAGCAGACCCTGCAGCGCCTGGCCGACTACCTCGAGCGCAGCCGCCTGCTGCGCGGCCGGGTGGTCAACGCGCTGATCTATCCGGCGATCCTGGTGGTGATGGTGGCGCTGTCGCTGATGTTCCTGCTTGGCTACGTGGTGCCGCAGTTCGCCGCCATGTACGAGAGCCTCGACGCGCCGCTGCCGCTGTTCACGAAGATCGTGCTGGCGATCGGCCTGTTCGTGCGCGACTGGTGGATCGTGCTGCTGGTGGTGCCCGCGCTGGCGCTGTGGTGGTTCGACCGGCGCCTGCGCGATCCCGTCTTCCGCACCCGCTTCGACGGCTGGCTGCTGCGCCGCAAGCTGGTGGGCAGTCTGGCCGCGCGGGTGGAGACCGCGCGCCTGGCGCGCACCCTGGGCACCCTCCTGCGCAACGGCGTGCCGCTGATCACGGCGCTGGGCATCGGCCGCAGCGTGATCGGGAACCGGGTGCTCGCGGCGGATGTCGAAGCCGCCGCGGAGGACGTGAAGAACGGCCTCGGCCTGTCGACCGCGCTGGGCAAGGGCAAGCGCTTCCCGCGGCTGGCGCTGCAGATGGTGCAGGTGGGCGAGGAATCGGGCGCGCTGGATGCGATGCTGCTCAAGACCGCCGACACCTTCGAACACGAGACCGGCCAGGCGCTGGACCGGATGCTCGCCGCCCTGGTGCCGGCGGTGACCCTGGTGCTGGCGGCGGTGGTGATGGTAGTGATCGTGGCGGTGCTGGTGCCGATCTATGATCTGACCAGCGTGATCGGATAGGGCGGCGGCAGGCGTCCTGGGTCGTTCCCGCGTTGCGCCGCGGGCGCGCGCCCGGCCAGGCATGCGCCGGGGCAGGTCGCGGATTTGCTTTCGAGGAGACGGACATGGCTGGACTGCGGGTACAGGTACGAAGCGGCGGCAAGTCGGGCGCGCGGAGCGCCGGGGTCCGTGTCGACGGCGCGCTCGGCCGCGCCGGGGCGGTGGCACCGGGGGACGGACGGCCCGATGCGACCGGTCCGGGCAAGCGCCTGTCCGCGAGCGCGGCGGGGGCCGGCCAGCGCGGATTCTCGCTGATCGAGATCATCCTCGTGGTGGTGCTGATCGGCGGCATCGTCGCCTTCGCCGCCACCCGCATCCTGGGCGGCGGCGATCGCGCGCGGGTGCGGCTGGCCGAAGCCCAGGTGCAGACGCTGGCCGAGAAGGTGCAGCAGTTCGAGATGGACACCGGCTCGCTGCCGGCCACGCTGGAACAACTGGTGGTCGAGCCCGGCGGCGCGGTCGGCTGGCTCGGGCCGTATGCCCGGCCGTCCGAACTGCGCGATCCGTGGAACACGCCCTTCGAGTATCGGGTCCCGGGCGACGGCCGGCCGTTCGACATCGTCAGCTATGGCGCCGACCGCAAGCCGGGCGGCACCAGCGTCGACGCGGATATCCGCTACGAGTGATGGCGAACGATCGGGACGGCGAGCCGTGCGGGCCGGTCCGCATGCTGAACACGCCAACGGCGCCAGGGCGGTGACGCGGCCGCCGGACCGAGGCGTCCGCCTGCCCGGCCGGATGGTCGCCAGCGGGCGTCCAACCGGGGCCGGGCGCGTCCGCGACACCGGGACGCCTGCACCGCGGGGCGCCCCGCGCGGGTTTTCGCTGCTGGAGCTGCTGCTGGTGATGGCGCTGATCGCGGCCACCGGGCTGCTCGCCGCCGGCGTGCTCAGCGGCGGCTTCGACCGCATGGCGCTGCGCTCGGGCGCGAAGGAGATGGCGGCGCAGCTGCGCTTCGCGCGCGCCCATGCCATCGCCACCGGGGTCCCGCAGCGGTTCGCCATCGACCCGGCGTCGCGCACCTGGCAGGGCGCGAACGGCCGCGGCGGGACATTGCCCGACACGCTGGATGTCCGCTTCACCGGCGCGCGCGAGGTGCAGCCGCGCGAGGGTGTGGGCGCGATCGTGTTCTTCGGCGACGGCGCCTCGACCGGCGGGCGGCTGCAGCTGAGCCTGCGCGACGCGGCCTGGAACGTGGACGTGGCCTGGCTCACTGGCGAGGTGACGCTGCAGCGCGGCGAGGGCGGGCGGTGAGCCGGCGGCGCGACGCCCGTGCCGGCGCACGGCAGGCGTGCTGCCTGGTGACGCTGGGACGCATGGCGCGCTGCCGCGGCGGCCGTCCTCCACCCGCCGCGGCTGGCGGGGCAGGCACGCGCGAGCGCGGCTACACCCTGCTCGAGATCATCATCGCCTTTGCCGTGCTCGGGCTGGCGCTGGTGCTGCTGCTGGGCACCCTGTCCGGCGGCCTGCGCCAGGTGCGCGGGTCGGCCGACAGCGCCCGCGCGGCGCTGCACGCGCGCTCGTTGCTGGACGTGGTTGGCGTGGGCGAGCCGCTGGAACCGGGCCGCCGCGAGGGCGGGTTCGACGCCGGCCGCTACCGCTGGGTGCTGGAGGTCGAACCCTATGCCGATCCGGTCCACGACCCGGATGCACCGGTCGACCCCTACGGCCCGCGGCTGATGCACCTGCGCCTGCAGGTGCAGTGGGGCGAGGGCGGCCCGCGCGAGCGCCTGCGGCTGGAAACCCTGCGGCTGGTGCAGCCCGATCCGGCCGGGGTGGCCGGATGAGGACGCACGGGTGGATCGCGGGCGGCCGTGGCGGGGGCGTCGCTCCCGCCGCGACGCCGCGGCCCTCGCAGCGGGGCTTCACCCTGCTCGAGATCCTGGTCGCCACCAGCCTGCTGGCGGCGGGCCTGGCGCTGGGGTTCGCCACCCTGCGCGCGGCTACCGCCTCGGTCGAACGCGGCGAGCGGATCGCGCAGCGCACCGAGCGCATGCGCGCGGTGGATGGGTTCCTCCGCCGCCGGCTCGCCTCGGCGGCGCCGATCGCATTCGCCACCGATCCGGAGACCGGGCGCCTGGTCCGCTTCGTCGGCGAGCCCGACCGGATCCGCTTCGTCGCCGACCTGCCCGACTACCTCGGGCGCGGGGGGCCGCACCTGCACGACATCGCGGTGCTCGACGACGGGGCGGAGCCGGTGCTGGCGGTCTCGTTTTCCATGGTGCTGGCCGGCCGCACGGTCGAGGCGCGCGATGCGCGGCCGCCGGACGTGCTGGTGCCGGACCTGACCGGCGTGCGACTGCGCTACCGCGGACTCGACGAGGACGGCCGGCTCGGCGACTGGAGCGACCGCTGGGACCGGGTCGACGCGCTTCCGCTGCAGGTCTCGGTGGAACTGTCCAGCCGCAGCGGCGGCGCCTGGCCGCCGCTGCTGGTGAGCCTGCCGCAGCGCGGCGGGGCGCTGCCGTGAGCCGGGTACGCGCGCAAGGCGCCGCCCTGGTGCTGGTGCTGTGGCTGGTGGCGCTGATGGCCGCACTGATCGGCGCGTTCGCGATGACCGCGCAGGTCGAGCGCCTGCAGGCGCGCACACTCGACGGGTCGCTGGTGGCCGGGCAGGCCGCGCGCGCGGGGTTGGAATACGCCATCACCCGGATCTCGCACCCGGACCCGCGGCTGCAGTGGCTGCCCGACGGCCGCCCCTACCCATGGCGATTCGGGGGCGCCGTCGTGGAGGTCCGGATCATCGACGAGTCGGGCAAGTTCGACCTCAACGCCGCCGAGCCGGCCGCGCTCTCGGCGCTGATGCAGGTGCTGGGCGCGGACCGCGCCGAAGCCGACGCGGTGGCCGCGGCGATCGCCGACTGGCGTGACGCCGACGACCTGCTGCAGGCCGTGGGCGGCGCCGAGGATCCGCAATACGCGGCGGCCGGCCTGCCCTGGGGGGCGAAGGACGCGCCGTTCGAAACCGTGGCCGAGGTCGAACAGGTGCTGGGCATGACCCCGGCGCTGTTCGAGCGCCTGGCCGCGCACCTGACCGTGCACGGCGGCCTGCCGATCCCCGACGCCCGTTTCGCCGCCGCGCCCGTACTGCAGGCCATCGGCGTCGATCCCGGGCCGGTGCTGGCCGAGCGTGAACGCCCGCCGCGGCCGGGGGAGCCGAGCTTCGTGGGCGCCGGCAGCGGCACGTATAGTATCGAGAGCCAGGCGAGGCTCGGGGACGGGCGCGAAGCCGCCCTGCGCGCCGTGGTCCGGCTCGGGCCCAGCGGAATACCGGGGTCGGCGTTCACCATCTTGAAATGGGAGGAAGGCGCGTTGCCGCGATGAGCGCCGTGGTCGAACAATCCGATGCGGCCTCGGGAGGCCTGCGCGCCGGGCTGCGCCGCGTCGAAGGCTCGCTGCGGCCGCGCCTGCGGCGCTTTCTGTCCTGGTGGGGCAACGCGCTGGCCGCGTGGCTGCCGCCCGGCACCCGCGACCTGATCGGCCTGACGCCGCAGCGGCTGCTGCTGCGCGTGCGCGAGCGCGACCTGGAGCTGGCGCTGTGGCGTGGCGACGAAGCCGGCGTGCTGGCCGACGTCCCGCTGGCCGGACTGGGCGACGGCGGGGGCGACCCGTTCGCGATGCTGCTCGCGCCGCGTGCGCTCGAGGTGCCACGCTGGCTGCTGCTGCCGGCCGACGTGGTCCTGCGCCGGCGGCTGGTCCTGCCCGCCGCCGCCGGCGAACGGCTGCGCGAGGTGCTGGGGTTCGAGATCGACCGCCAGACCCCGTTCGCCGCCGACGAGGTGCATTACGACGCGCGCGTGCTCGGCAATCGTGGCGACGACCGGATCGAGGTGGAACTGGCGGTGGTGCCACGGACCACGCTCGAGGCCGCGCTCGCCGCGCTCGGCCCGCTCGCGCCGACCCTGGCGGGCGTCGATGCCGCCGACGCGGCCGGCCGGCCGCTGGGGATCAACCTGATGGGCGACGCGCGCCGCCACCGCCGCGAGGATCCTTGGCGCGGCCGCAACGCGGTGCTGCTGCTGGTCGCGGCCCTGGCCCTGGCCGCGGCCATGTGGCAGATGCTGGCCAACCGCCGGGCCGCCGCCGACGAGTTCGAACGGCAGGTCGAACAGACCGTGCGCCAGGCGCGCGCGGCCTCGCTGGAGAAGCGCCGGCTGCTCGACCTGGTCGAGGGCGGCGCGTTCCTGCAGTCCGCGCGCGCGGGCACCCCGACCATGGTCGAACTGATGGACGAGCTGGCGCGGCGGCTGCCCGACGGCACCTACCTGGAGAAGCTCTCGATCGAAGGCGACCGGATCCTGCTGATCGGCCTCAGCCGCGAAGCGTCCGCGCTGGTGGGCCAGCTCCAGGGGTCGCCGCTGTGGACCTCGCCGGCGCTGGCCGGCGCGCTGCAGCCCGATCCGCGCAGCCGGATGGACCGCTTCACCCTGACCGCGACCGTGGCCACGGCGCCCGCCGGGGCGGCCGCGGGGGAGGCAGGCGATGCCGCCGCAGCCCGGTAGGCGCGAACGCTGGCTGGCGCTGGCGATCCTCGCCGGCGTGCTCGCGCTCGCCTACCTGGTGCTGGTGCATCCGTGGTGGACGGTGCCGATGCGCGCGACCACCGCCCGGATCGAGGCGCTGCGCGAGCGCGACCTGCGCGCGCGCATGGAACTGGCGCAGGCGCCGGAGGTCGCGCGCCGGCTCGAGGCCGCGCGCGAGGCCGCGGCGCGCACGCCGGGCTTCATGGCCGAGGCCAACCTGCAGCTGGCCACCTCGGCCCTGGTGCAGCGGCTCGAGCAGGCGGTGGCGCAGGCCAGCCCCGGCAACCGCAGCTGCGCGATCAGCCATCGCCAGCCGATCAACGACGCGCGCCAGGAACGCTTCCCGCGCGCCACCGTGCAGGTGCGCCTGACCTGCGGCAACGCCGAGCTGGCCGCGGTGCTGCATTCGCTCGAAAGCGGCTCGCCGCGCCTGTTCGTCGACAACCTCAACATCCTCGCCCAGCGCTACCAGTTCAGCAGCCAGCCGGGGGGCGGAGGCGGGGGAGGGGTGGACGCGAGCTTCGACCTGTCGGGCTACCTGCAGCCGGCGCCCGCGGCGGGGGTGGGCGGTGCGCGCTGAGGACGCGGGTGCGCGCACCTGGCTGTACGCCGCGCTCGCCGGCTGGGCGCTGTGCGCGTGGGTCCTGGCGCTGTTTGGCATGGGCGGCAGCATCGACCGGCTGGAGGAGGATCCGGCGCTGGCGCAACCGCTGCCGACGCCGGTGGCGCCCGCGCCCGAGCGCCTCGGGCCGCTGCCGCAGTACGCGGACGTGGCGGCACGCCCGCTGTTCACCGAGGACCGGCGCCCGCAGCCGTTCGTGATCGACCCGACGGCGGAGCCGGGCGCAGGCGGCGGTTTCGATTACGTCCTCACCAGCGTGCTGCGCACGCCGCAGGTGCAGCTGGTGATCCTGCAGCCGGTCGACGGCGGCGACCCGGTGCGCGTGCGCCGCGGGCATTCGCCCGAGGGCGCCCCGGGCTGGGTGCTGCAATCGGTGGAAGCCCGGCGCGCGGTGTTCGCCGGTCCCGAAGGCGAGCGCAGCCTGGAGCTGCGGGTGTTCGACGGGGTGGGCGGCGAAGCGCCGACCTCGTTCATCCCGCGCGATGCCGCCGCCGGCCCCGCGCAGTCGCCGGCCGCCGGGCCTGGCGCCGACCCGTCCGGGGGGCCGGGCGCGGACGGCCAGGCCCCGGACCCGGCCGCCGAGGCGGCCGCCGCGCTGGAGGACTCGGCCCCCGGCGGCGTCCGCCAGCAGGAGGCGCAGGAGCAGGTGGAGATGATCCGGCGCCGGATCGAGGAGCGTCGCGCCCGGCTGCGGGCCGATGGCATGTCCCCGCCGCGCCCGCCGCGCGCGGACCCGCCCAACCCATAGACTGTGCCGATGACCCTGCCAAGCCCCTGCCGTACCGCGATCGTGGCCCTGCTGGCCGCGCTGCTCGCCGCCTGCGCCTCGATGCCGCCGCCGACGCTGTCGCGATCACCGCAACGCCCCGCCGGCCCGGATGCCGGCGTGGACACGGTCGCGCTGCCGGACGAGGAGGCGGCCGGCCCGCGCGCCCAGATCCGGCGCGGCACCGGCCGGGTGATCGACCAGCACACCGCGGCCGCGCCGCCGCCCAACCTGGGCGGCAGCACCGGCGAGGCCTCGTTCAACTTCGAGGGCGAGCCGCTGCACGCGGTGGTCAAGGCCATCCTCGGCGACATGCTCGGCCAGAACTACACCATCGCCCCGGGCGTGCAGGGCACGGTCACCCTGGCCACGCCGCGCACGGTGAGCCCGGCGCAGGCCTACGTGCTGCTCGAGCGCGCGCTGGCCGACAACAACGCGCGCATGGTCTACAGCGGCGGCATGTACCAGATCGTGCCGGCCGACTCCGCGCTGGCCTCCGGCGCCGTGGCGCCGCGCGCCGGCAGCGCCGCCGCCGCGCGCGGCTTCGAGGTGCGGGTGGTGCCGCTGCGCTACATCTCGGCCAGCGAGATGGAGAAGGTGCTCGAGCCGTATGCACGCCCCGACGCGATCGTCGCGGTGGACAACGGGCGCAACACGATCACGGTCGCGGGTTCGCGGGTGGAGCTGGAGAACTACCTGCGCACGATCGAGATCTTCGACGTGGACTGGCTCTCGGGCATGTCGGTGGGCGTGTTCCCGCTGCAGGGCGGCAAGGCCACGCGGGTGGCGGCCGACCTGGAGAAGGTGTTCGGCGAGCAGAGCAAGACCCCGGTCGCGGGCATGTTCCGCTTCATGCCGCTGGAGGGCGCGAACGCGGTGCTGGTGATCACGCCCCAGGCCGAGTACCTGGACGACATCCGGGAATGGCTGGACCGCATCGACAGCGCCGGCGCGGGGATGCGCCTGTACTCGTACGAACTCAAGTACATCCGCGCCCGCGACCTCGCCGAGCGACTGGCGGAGGTGTTCGGAGGCGGCAGCCGGCGCGCCGGCGGCGACGGCGGTGGTCCGTCGCTGATGCCGGGCACCACCCCGGCGACCATCGGCAGCGGCGTGGATCCGGGCGACACCGGGCGCGATGTCGAGCCCATGGACACGATGGGGCCGTCGACCGGCGGCGGCTTCGGCGGCGGCTCGATGTCGCTCGGCCAGGACCGCGGCGGCGCCAGCGCCGTCACCCTGGAGGTCGAGGGCGACCGCGTGGGCGTCTCGGCCCTGGACGAAACCAACGCCCTGCTGGTGCGCACCACGCCCACCGCGTGGAAGTCGATCCGCGACGTGATCGAACGCCTGGACGTGATGCCGCTGCAGGTCCACATCGAGGCCCAGGTGGCGCAGGTGCAGCTCACCGGCGAGCTGTCCTACGGCGTGCAGTGGTTCATCGAGAACGGCGCGTCCGGCGTGCCCGGGCTGCCGGGCCTGGACCTGGCGGTGAATCCGTCCCTGCCGCGCAGCTGGAGCACCTACGGCGGCAGCGTCAGCGGCGGCAGCGGCGCGTCCTGGACGCTGTTCAAGAACGACGCGGCGGCGATCATCAGCGCCCTGGACCGGGTCTCGGACGTGCGATTGCTCTCGACCCCGTCGGTGTTCGTGCGCAACAACGCCGAGGCCGAGTTCAACGTCGGCGACCGGATCCCGGTCTCCACGGTCTCGGTCAACCCGATCCTGGGCAGCGACAACAGCCTCACCTCGGTGCAGTACCTGGAGACCGGCACCATCCTCAAGGTGCGCCCGCGGGTGACCCAGGACGGCACGATCTTCCTCGACATCGTGCAGGAGATCAGCGCGCCGACCGGGCAGCCGGACAACAACGGCAACTTCATCATCTCCACCCGCCGGCTCAAGACCGAGGCCGCGGCGCAGGACGGCGACACGGTCATGCTCGCCGGACTGATCAGCGACGGCGTCGAGCGCGGCAGCAGCGGCATTCCCGGCCTGAGCCGGATCCCGGTGCTGGGCGCGCTGTTCGGCAGCCAGCGGAACGAATCCTCGCGCAGCGAGACCATCGTCCTGATCACCGCGCGCATCGTGCGCAACAACAACGAGGCGCGGAACCTGACCGACGAGTACAGCCGCCGGTTCCGCGCGATGGAGCCGCTGCACCAGGCGCGGGACTGACCGTGGCCGCAGGCGGGCGTGCGCATGGCTGAGTTGCCGGTGGTGCTGTTGCCGGTGGGCGTGGACGACGCCGCGCTCGACGCCTGCCTCGCCGCGCTCGACGCCGCCACCCCGGCGGGCACCGCGGTATGGCTCGCGGACGACGCCCAGGCGGGGCCACGCGGCCTGGCCATCATCGAACGCTGGCTCGCGGCGACGCCGCTGCGCGCCGACTACACCCGGCGCGAGCGCCCGGTGGGCGAGGTCGCGCACCTGGACGAGATGCTCGCCGCCTGCGGCGACGCCGACGTGGTGGTGCTCGCGCCCGACGCGGTCCCCGCGCCCGGCTGGGCGGTGCAGCTGGCGGCCTGCTTTGCGCGTGACGCCTCGATCGCCAGCGCCACTCCCTGGTGCAACGCCGGCGAGGCTGCGGCGTGGCTGCGGATCGGCGAGATCTCGCCGATGCCCGCCGAACCGGCGCGGCTGGCCCGCGCCTGCGCCGCGATGCCGCCGCTGCACCCCGAGCTGCCGGCCGCGGTGGCGCATGCGGTGATGCTGCGCGGAAGCGCCCGGCGCAAGGCCGGCGGCCTGGATGCGGCCAGCTACCGGTCCTGGTACGCGGCGCTGATCGACCTGTCGCTGCGGCTGTCGGGCCTGGGCTGGCGCAACGTCCTGTGCGAGACCGCCTTCGTCGCCCGTGGCGGCGAGGGCGGGGCGGGCGAGGGCGACATGGACGCACTGGCCGCACGCTGGCCGGCCTGGCACGCGCGGCTGGCGGCGTTCCTGATCGAGGATCCGCTGCGCCCGCTGCGCGAGCGGCTGGCCCGGCTGGAAGCGGAGGTCGACGGGCCGCAGCGGCAGCAGGAACTGTTCCCGGCCGACGGCCATGGCGGCGATGCCGGCGCGCCCGGGGGCGCAGCATGAGCGCCGCGGCTCCCGGCATCGCCGCGATCGTGGTCAGCCACCAGAGCGAAGCCACCATCGCCGACTGCCTGGCGCGGCTACTGGCCTGCACGGCGGTGGTGCAGGTGCGGGTGGTGGACAACGGCTCGACCGACGGCACCCTCGAAGTGGTCCAGCGCCAGGCCTCGCTGGATCCGCGCCTGCGCTTCATCGGCAATCCGGACAACCCCGGTTTCTCGGTCGCCTGCAACCAGGGCGCGCGCGCCAGCGACGCCGAGTGGCTGGCCTTCGTCAATCCCGATTGCCTGCTCGAACCCGACGCGCTGGCGCGCCTGCTGGCCCATGCCCGCGCGTACGATGGCGACTGCCTGCTCGGCGCGGACCTGGTGGACGAACACGGCCGCCGCGACGCCGCCGCGCGCCGCCGTGATCCCGACTTTGCCGCCATGCTGCGCGACCGGGCCGCACGCGACGTGGCGGTGCCGCCCGATCCGTCGTGCACGCTGCAGCCGGTCGATGCGGTCTCCGGTGCGCTGATGCTGCTGCCGCGGCGCCTGTTCGAGCGCATCGGCGGCTTCGACGAGGGCTACCGCCTGCACGCCGAGGACCTGGACCTGTGCCGCCGCGCGCGCGCCGCCGGCGCGGTGGTGGCGGTGGCCAACGACGTCCGGGTGCTGCACCTGCGCGGCGTGTCCAGCCGCGCGCGTCCGCTGTTCGTGGAATGGCACAAGCACCGCGGCCTGTGGCGGTACTTCCGCCGGTTCGACGCGACGCGCGCGCCCTGGCCGGCGCGCGTGGCGGTGTGGTGCGCGATCTGGCTGCGCTTTCCCTTCGCCGCGCTGCGGCAGTGGCGGACGTGAGCGCGGCACGGCGCTACGCCGGCGTGGCGCCGCCCCGGCAAATCGATGGAGTTCTCCCATGCCCGTGATCCAGTCCCTGCTCGATACCGACCTGTACAAGTTCACGATGATGCAGGCGGTGCTGCACCAGCATCCGGCCGCGCACGCCGAGTACCGCTTCCGTTGCCGCACCCCCGGGGTCGACCTGGCGCGGCACATCGACGCGATCGCCGACGAGATCGACCACCTGTGCACGCTGCGGCTGGCCGAAGAGGAACTGGACTACCTGCGCGGGCTGCGTTTCATCAAGTCCGACTTCGTCGACTTCCTCGCCCTGTTCCGGCTGCAGCGCAAGTACGTCTCGCTGCGCCGCTCCGACGCCGAGCCCGGCGCGATCGAGCTCGAGGTCAAGGGGCCGTGGCTGCACACGATCCTGTTCGAGGTGCCGCTGCTGGCGATCGTCAACGAGGTCTACTTCCGCGACACCCACGGCGCGCCCGACGAGGCCGAGGGCCTGCGCCGGCTCGAGGCCAAGCTGGCGCGGATCAATGACGCGGTCGGCTACGAGGACTGCCGGATCACCGACTTCGGCACCCGCCGGCGCTATTCGCGCGCCTGGCACGACCGCCTGATCCCGCGCCTGGTGCAGGGGCTGGGGGAGAAGTTCGCCGGCACCAGCAATGTCGATCTGGCGCGCCGCCACGGCCTGGTCGCGCAGGGCACGATGGCGCACGAATGGCTGCAGGCCTACCAGGCGCTGGGGCCGCGGCTGCGCGATTCGCAGGTGGCCGCGTTCGAGGGCTGGGCCCGCGAGTACCGCGGCGATCTCGGCATCGCGCTGACCGACGTGATCGGCCTGGACGCGTTCGTGCGCGACTTCGACATGTACTTCTGCAAGCTGTTCGACGGCATGCGCCACGACTCCGGCGACCCGGTGGAGTGGGGCGAGCGGCTGATCGCGCACCTGGCCGCGAACAAGGTGGACCCGCGCACCAAGATCTTCGTGTTCAGCGATGGCCTGGACATCGAGGAGGTCATGCGCCTGTACGCCCACTTCAAGGGGCGTTGCCTGATGTCGTTCGGGGTCGGCACCAACCTGACCAACGACCTGGGCCCGAAGCCGCTGAGCATCGTGATGAAGATGGTCCGCTGCAACGGCCAGCCGGTGGCCAAGCTCAGCGACAGCCCCGGCAAGACCATGTGCGACGATCCCGGGTACCTGGCCTACCTGCGTCAGGTGTTCGGCGTCCCGCAACCCGGGTGACCCGAATCCCCTGCAGGATCGGCTTCAGCCGCGACCGCCGTTCCGGGAATCGCGCCGCTCCGGGGTCCGCTGCCGCGGCCGAAGCCGCTCGCACGATGCCGACGCCGCTCAGCGGTAACGGTTGATCTCGTCGCGCAGCTGCCGCGCGGCCCCGGCCGCCGCCTCGGCATAGTCCTCGCCGGTGGAGGCGTAGAGGATCCCGCGCGAGGAATTGATCATCAGCCCGGTGCCGTCGGCGGTCGCCCCGTTGCGCACCACCGCCTCGACGTCGCCGCCCTGGGCACCGACGCCCGGGATCAGCAGCGGCATGTCGCCGACGATCCCGCGGATCACCTTGAGTTCTCCGGGGAAGGTGGCGCCGACCACCAGGGCGCAGTTGCCGTCGACGTTCCATCCGGTCGCGATCGCGCGCGCCACGTGCTGGTACAGCGGCGCGCCACCGACCTCGAGCTCCTGGAAGTCGCGCGCGCCGGGGTTGGACGTGTGGCACAGGAAGATGCAGCCGCGGTCGTTGCGCTGCAGGAAGGGCGCGGCGGAATCGCGGCCCATGTACGGATTGAGCGTGACCGCGTCGGCGCCGAAGCGGTCGAAGGCCTCGATGGCGTACTGCGCGGCGGTGCTGCCGATGTCGCCGCGCTTGGCGTCGAGGATCACCGGGATGTCCGGATGCGCGGCGTTGAGGTGGGCGATGAGCCGCTGCAGCGCGGCCTCGCCGCCGTTGTGGGCGGCGAAGTAGGCGATCTGCGGCTTGAACGCGCAGGCGTAGCGGGCGGTGGCGTCGGCGATGTCGCGGCAGAACGCGAACAGCGCCTCGGCCGTGTCCGCGTAACCGTCGCCGGCGAAGCGGTCGGGGAACCGCGCCGGATCGGGGTCCAGGCCCACGCACAGCAGGCTGTCGGCGTCGCGCCAGCGGGCGCGGAGCTTGTCGATGAAGGTCATGCGCTCTCCCCGGTGTCGAGTCGGATGCCACGCCCGGACCGGGCCGCGCGCCCGCGCCCGTCCGCGGCGCGGGCGGTTGCGGCCGTTACTTCAGCGCCTTGAAGCGCAGACGCTTCGGGCCGGCGTCATCGCCCAGGCGGCGCTTCTTGTCTTCCTCGTACTCGCGGTAGTTGCCCTGGAAGAACTCCACGTGCGAGTCGCCCTCGAAGGCCAGGATGTGGGTGGCGATGCGGTCCAGGAACCAGCGGTCGTGCGAGATCACGAACGCGTTGCCCGGGAATTCCAGCAACGCGTCCTCGAGCGCGCGCAGGGTTTCCACGTCCAGGTCGTTGGAGGGCTCGTCGAGCAGCAGCACGTTGCCGCCCTGGAGCAGGGTCTTGGCCATGTGCAGGCGCCCGCGTTCGCCGCCCGACAGCGAGCCCACGCGCTTCTGCTGGTCCGGGCCCTTGAAGTTGAAGCGACCGAGGTAGGCGCGCGACTGGATCTCGATCCCGTTGATGTCGAGGATGTCCAGGCCGCCCGAGACCTCCTCGAACACCGTCTTGTCGCCGTCCAGCGCGTCGCGGCTCTGGTCCACGTAGGCCAGCTTCACGGTCGGCCCGATGATGATCTCGCCCGAGTCCGGCTTCTCCTGCCCGGTGATCATCTTGAACAGGGTCGACTTGCCGGCGCCGTTGGGGCCGATGATGCCGACGATCGCGCCCGGCGGCACGATGAAGCTCAGGTCGTCGATCAGCAGGCGGTCACCGAAGCGCTTGGAGACGTTGCGGAACTCGATGACGTTGTTGCCCAGGCGCTCGCCCGGCGGAATGAAGATCTCGTTGGTCTCGTTGCGCTTCTGGTACTCGACCGACTGCAGCTCCTCCAGGCGGGCCAGGCGGGCCTTGCCCTTGGAACGGCCGCCCTTGGCGTTCTGCCGGGCCCACTCCAGCTCCTTGGCGATCGCCTTCTGGCGCGCCTTCTCCTGGTTCTCCTCCTGCTTGAGCCGCTCTTCCTTCTGCTGCAGCCACTCGGTGTAGTTGCCCTTCCACGGGATGCCGCGGCCGCGGTCGAGCTCGAGGATCCACTCGGCGGCGTTGTCGAGGAAGTAGCGGTCGTGGGTCACCGCGACCACGGTGCCCGGGTAGCGCTGCAGGAACTGCTCCAGCCACTCCACCGACTCGGCGTCGAGGTGGTTGGTCGGCTCGTCGAGCAGCAGCATGTCCGGCTTCTGCAGCAGCAGGCGGCACAGCGCCACGCGGCGCTTCTCGCCGCCGGAGAGGTTGCCGATCTTCGCGTCCCAGGGCGGCAGGCGCAGCGCGTCGGCCGCCACTTCCAGCTGCTGCTCCAGGGTGTGGGCGTCGCCCGAGGCCAGGATCGCCTCCAGCCGCTCCTGCTCCTTGGCCAGGGCATCGAAGTCCGCGCCTTCCTCGGCGTAGGCGGCGTAGACCTCGTCGAGGCGCTTCTGCGCCTGCAGGATCTCGCCCACGCCTTCCTCGACCGCCTCGCGCACGGTCTGCCCGGGATCGAGCTGGGGTTCCTGCGGCAGGTAGCCGATCTTGATGCCCGGCTGCGGCCGCGCCTCGCCCTCGAAGTCGGTGTCCACGCCGGCCATGATCCGCAGCACCGTGGACTTGCCGGCGCCGTTGAGGCCCAGCAGGCCGATCTTGGCGCCGGGGAAGAAGCTCAGCGAGATGTCCTTGATGATCTGCCGCTTGGGCGGGACCACCTTGGACACCCGGTTCATGGTGTAGATGTACTGCGACGACATGGAAGGACTCCGGGAATTGCGCGCGGCCGGAACCCGCGCGGCGGGCCGCGCGGACCGGCAGGGTGGCTCGGGATCGCGCAATTATAGCCGGTCGCGGAGGGGCGTCCCCCAGCCTGAGCGGTGGTTAAACGCGCGTGACGACGACGCGGCCGCAAACGCTTGCAGGGAGGATCGATTCAGCCGCCGCGGCCGATAGTCGGGACAGGCCGTCCGGTGGGGGATGGCCGGGACCTGGAGACCACACCATGAACCTGAAGTTCACCTGGGCGACCGTGCTTGCCGTGGCCATGGCGACGATGGCCGCCCCTGCCGTGGCCGACGGCCGCGGGCGCGGCCACGGGTATCGCGACCACGACCGGCGCGAACTGCGGCACGACCGCCGCGACCACCGCCAGGCCCGGTACGACCGTCGCGACCACCGGCGCCACGACCGCCACCACCGCGCCCCCGTGCGCGTAGTGCACCACCGCCCGGTGGTCCACCACTACCATGCGCCGCCGCGCCACGTCGGCCCGCCGCGCTGGGCCCGCGGCGGCTATGTCCATCACTACCACCGCCCGGTGTACGTGATCCACGACTACCACGGCTACGGCCTGCGCCATCCGCCGCACGGCTACCGCTGGGTGCGCGACGACTACGGCGATATGCTCCTGGTCGCCATCGCCACCGGGCTGATCGTGGACATGATCCTGCGCTGAGGAGCCGCCCGGGGCCGCTGGCCCCGGCCATCGACCGGTCCGGAAGGCGCGCCCCGGGGCGCGCCTTCCGCCGTTCCGGCCCCCGTCCCCGGGCCGGCGGCCGGGCGGGGCAGGTACAATCCACGCCTGCCCGCCCATTTTCCCGGAGATCCGATGTTTCCCCGCGACGCCCGCATCGAAGGCTACGACCCCGAACTGGCCAAGGCCATCGCCGACGAAGCGCGCCGCCAGGAGGACCACGTCGAGCTGATCGCCAGCGAGAACTACGCCAGCCCGCGGGTGATGGAGGCCCAGGGCAGCCAGCTGACCAACAAGTACGCCGAAGGCTATCCCGGCAAGCGCTACTACGGCGGCTGCGAGCACGTGGACGTCGCCGAGCAGCTGGCGATCGATCGCGCCAGGCAGCTGTTCGGCGCCGACTACGTCAACGTCCAGCCGCATTCGGGGTCGCAGGCCAACCAGGCGGTCTATTTCGCGCTGCTGCAGCCGGGCGACACCATCCTGGGCATGTCGCTGGCGCATGGCGGGCACCTGACCCACGGCGCCAAGGTCAACGCCTCCGGGAAGCTGTTCAACGCCGTCCAGTACGGTGTCGACGACGATGGCCTGATCGACTACGACGACGTCGAGAAGCTGGCGCTCGAGCACAAGCCGAAGATGGTGGTGGCCGGATTCTCGGCCTACTCGCGCAGGATCGACTGGGCGCGCTTCCGCGCGATCGCCGACAAGGTCGGCGCGGTGCTGTTCGTGGACATGGCCCACGTCGCGGGGCTGGTGGCGGCGGGGGTGTACCCGAACCCGGTGCCCCACGCGCACGTGGTCACCTCCACCACCCACAAGACCCTGCGCGGCCCGCGCGGCGGCATCATCGTCGCCAGCCGCGAGGGCGCGGGTGAGGAGTTCGACGCGATCACCAAGAAGCTGCAGTCGATCGTCTTCCCCGGGATCCAGGGCGGGCCGCTGATGCACGTGATCGCGGCCAAGGCGGTGGCCTTCAAGGAGGCGCTGGAGCCGGAATTCAAGGCCTACCAGCAGCAGGTGGTGAAGAACGCCCAGGCGATGGCCGGGACGATCATCGCCCGCGGCTACAAGATCGTCTCCGGCGGCACCGACAACCACCTGATGCTGGTGGACATGATCGGCAAGCCGATCACCGGCAAGGCGGCCGAGGAAGCGCTGGGCAAGGCGCACATCACGGTCAACAAGAACGCGGTGCCGAACGATCCGCAGAAGCCCTTCGTGACGTCGGGCCTGCGCATCGGCACCCCGGCGGTGACCACCCGCGGCTACGGCGAGCAGGACTGCATCGAGCTGGCCCACTGGATCTGCGACGTGCTCGACGCGCCGGAGGACGAGGCCGTCCTCGCCCGCGTGCGCGAGGCGGTGACGGCGCAGTGCCGGAAGTTCCCGGTCTATGGCTGAACCGCGGCCGCTCGCGATGGCGCTGCCCCGGGCCGGTCGGCGTCCGCCCGCGACCGCCCGCCAGCGCTAGCGTCCAGCCGCCTGGAGCGCCGCCCGATGCACTGTCCCTTCTGCCAGCACCAGGACACCAAGGTCATCGACTCGCGCGCGTCCGAGGACGGCGCGACGATCCGGCGCCGGCGCGAATGCGAGGCCTGCGGCGAGCGCTTCAGCACGCTCGAGACCATCGAACTCAAGCTGCCGGTGATCATCAAGGGCGACGGCCGGCGCGAGCCGTTTGACGCCCGCAAGCTGCGCATCAGCATGGACCGCGCGCTGCACAAGCGCCCGGTCTCCGAAGAGCAGATCGAGGCCGCGGTGCGCGCGGTGGTGCACCAGCTGCGCATGACCACCGAGCGCGAGGTGCCCTCGCGCCGGGTCGGCGAGTTCGTGATCGCCGAGCTGCGCAAGCTCGATCACGTCGGCTTCGTGCGCTTCGCCTCGGTGTACCGCTCGTTCGAGGACATCACCGATTTCCGCGAGGAACTCGACCGGCTCGAACGCGAGCTGCCCGGCGAGGGCCAGCTGCCGCTGCTGGGCGGCGACGTGGTGCCGTTCGACAAGGCCTCGGGCAAGGGCAAGAAGCGCTGATGCGCGGGGCCTCGCGGGCGTGAGCGCGTTCTCCGCCACCGACCACGCGATGATGGCCCGGGCCCTGCGCCTGGCCGAGCGGGGCGCCTACACCACCCGGCCCAACCCGATGGTCGGCTGCGTGCTGGCGCACGGCGACGAGGTGGTGGGCGAGGGCTGGCACCGCCGCCAGGGCGAACCGCACGCGGAAGTGCTGGCGCTGCAGGCGGCCGGCGATCGCGCCCGCGGCGCCACCGCCTACGTCACCCTCGAACCCTGCGCCCACACCGGCCGCACCGGGCCCTGTGCCGACGCGCTGGTCGCCGCGGGCGTGGCACGGGTGGTCGCGGCGATGCGCGATCCGTTCCCGCAGGTCGACGGCAGCGGCTTCGACCGCCTGCGCGCGGTCGGGATCGCGGTCGAGGTGGGGCTGATGGAGGCGCAGGCGCGCGCGCTCAACGTCGGCTTCGTTTCGCGCGTCGTCCGCGGCCGGCCGTGGGTGCGGGTCAAGCTGGCCTGCAGCCTCGACGGCCGCACCGCGATGGCCAGCGGCGACTCGAAGTGGATCACCGGCGAGGCCGCGCGCGCGGACGTGATGCACTGGCGCGCCCGCGCCGGCGCGATCCTCACCGGCGCCGGCACGGTGCTGGCCGACGACCCTTCGCTCACCGTGCGCTTCGCCACGCCGCGCGAATTCGTGCCGCCGCTGCGGGTGGTGCTGGACCCGGGCCTGGCCACCGTCGCCCGCGGCAAGGTGCGCGAGGGCGATGCGCCGACCCTGTACCTGCACGCGCCCGACGCCAAGCCGCCGCGCGAACTCACCGCCGACCGCGCCCCGGTGCCGGTGCGCGCCGGCGTGTTCGACCTGCCGGCGGTGCTGGCCCTGCTGGCCGGGCGCGGGATCAACGAGGTCCACGTCGAGGCCGGTGCGACCCTGGCCGGCGCCCTGCTCAAGGCCGGGCTGGTGGACGAGCTGCTGCTGTACGTGGCCCCGGTGCTGCTGGGCGACACCGCGCGGCCGCTGTTCGGCGGCCTGGGCTTCACCGAGATGGCGCAGCGGCTCCAGCTGGAGATCCTCGAGACCCTGCGCATCGGCGACGACCTGCGGCTGCGGCTGCGGCCGCGGGCAGGGGCCACGGCCTGACGGCGGCGATGCCCGGCCCGGGGTTCAAGGACCACTTTTCCGCGGTCGCCGCGGCCTACGCCGGCGCGCGGCCGGGCTACCCGGACGCGCTGTTCGACTGGATCGCCGCGGTCGCGCCGTCGCGCCGGCTGGCCTGGGAAGCGGGCTGCGGCAGCGGCCAGGCCACGCGCAGCCTCGCCGCGCGCTTCGAGCGCGTGCACGCGACCGACGCCAGCGCGGAACAGCTCGCCCATGCCCGCGGGCCGGCCAACGCGCGCTTCGCGGTCGAACCGGCCGAACGGTGCAGCCTCGGCGCTGCCAGCGCCGACGTCGCCTGCGTCGGCCAGGCCCTGCACTGGTTCGACCTGCCGCGCTATTTCGACGAGTGCGCGCGCGTGCTGCGGCCGGGCGGGGTGCTGGTGGCCTGGACCTACGATGGCCTGGCGGTACCGCCGGAGCTGCGCGAGGCGGTGGGCGCCTTCAGCGACGCGATCCGCCCGTACTGGCCGCAGGAGCGGGCGCTGGTCGGCGCGGCGTACGCCGGCTTCGACTGGCCGTTCGTGCCGGTCGATCCGCCGGCGTTCACGCTCGAGGCGGACTGGCCGCTGGCGCGGATGCTGGCGTACTTCGCGAGCTATTCGGCCACGCGCCGCCATCGTGAAGCCACGGGCGTCGATCCGGTGGCCGCGCACGCGGACGCCATCGCCCGGGCCTGGGGCGATCCGGCGAGCACCCGGCGCCTGCGCTGGCCGCTGTACGTGTTCGCGCGGAGGAAGCCTTGATCCGCTGGGGGATCCTCGGCTGCGGCGCGGTCACCGAGGTCAAGAGCGGGCCGGCGCTGCAGCGTGCACCGGGCTCGGCGCTGGTCGCGGTGATGCGCCGCGACGCCGGCAGGGCCGAGGACTACGCGCGCCGCCACGGCGTGCCGCGCTGGTACGCCGATGCCGATGCGCTGATCGCCGACCCGGAGGTGGACGCGGTGTACGTCGCGAGCCCGCCTTCGAGCCATGCTCCGCTGGCGATCCGCGCGCTGCGCGCAGGCAAGCCGGTGTACGTCGAGAAACCGATGGCGCTGGACGCCGGCGAATGCACGGCCATGCTCGACGCCAGTCGCGACGCCGGGCAGCCGCTGTTCGTCGCCTACTACCGGCGCGCACTGCCGCGCTTCCTGAAAGTGCGCGAGCTGGTGGCCGAAGGCGCGATCGGCCAACCGCGCCGGGTCCGGGTGCAGCTGCACCGGACCTTGGACCCGCGCTATGCCGATTCCGCGGCGCTGCCGTGGCGGGTGCGCCCGGAGCTGTCCGGCGGCGGGCTGTTCGTGGACCTGGGCAGCCACACCCTGGACCTGCTCGATTTCCTGCTCGGCCCGGTGGTCGAGGCCTCGGGCGAGGCGCGCTCGGCATCCGGCGCCTATCCCGCCGAGGACACGGTCGAGGCCCGCTTCATGTTTCCCGGCGGCATCGAGGGCAGCGGCGACTGGTGCTTCTGCAGCGATGCCCGCCGCGACGTGGTCGAGATCGAGGGCAGCCGCGGCCGGCTGTCGTTCGCCACCTTCGACGAGGCGCCGGTGGTGCTCGAGGCTGGCGGCCGCCGGCAGAGCTGGAGCATCCCCAACCCGCCGCACATCCAGCAGCCGCTGGTCGAGACCGTGGTCGCCGCGCTGCAGGGCCGCGGCGACTGCCCGTCCACCGGCGAGACGGCGGCGCGCACCACGGCGGTGATCGACGCGATCCTGGCCCGCTTCCGCAACGCTGCGTCCGGCGCCTCGACGCGGGCCGCGGGGCCGCTGGGCTAGAATGGCGCCACGGCCGCCCGCGTGGCGGCCACCAACGATGGAAACGTCTTCGGGGCGGGGTGGAAGTCCCCACCGGCGGTAGGCGTGGCGCGACCCGGCGGATCGCGCGCGCGAGCCCGCGAGCGCCCGGCCGGCATCGCCGTCCGGGGTCAGCAGATCCGGTCCAATCCCGGAGCCGACGGTCACAGTCCGGATGAAAGAAGACGCGTCGCGCGGCCCCGTGGGCCGAGCGTTCGCTCGCTCCCGCGGGCGTTTCCCGCATAGCGGGAAACGGTCATGTTCACAGGTCTCATCGAGGGTGTCGGCACGCTGGTCTCGCGCGAGGCGCGCGGTGGCGACGCGCGGCTGCGGATCGCGGCCGGCAGCCTGCCGTTCGACGGCGTGGCGCTGGGCGAGAGCATCGCGGTCAACGGCGTGTGCCTGACCGTGGTCGCGTTCGACGACGCGCATTTCGAGGCCGACGCCTCCAACGAAACCCTGTCCCTGACCACGCTCGGCGCGCTGGCGCCGGGGCGCGCGCTCAACCTCGAGCGCGCGATGCGCCCCGGCGACCGGCTCGGCGGGCACCTGGTCAGCGGCCATGTCGACGGGGTGGGGCGGGTGGCCTCGGTCGCCGACGACGGCCGCGCCCAGCGCTGGCGCTTCACCGCGCCGGCGGCGCTGATGCGGTACATCGCGCGCAAGGGTTCGATCTGCGTCGATGGCGTCAGCCTCACCGTCAACGCGGTCGACGCCGACGGCTTCGAAGTGGCGCTCGTGCCGCACACCGTCGCCCACACCGCGTTCTCCGGCACCGCCCCCGGCGATCCGGTGAACCTGGAAGTGGACCTGCTGGCACGCTACGTCGAACGCCTGCTCGAGGCCGGCACGCCGGCGGGAGGGCGCTGAGATGGCCTTCGCACCCGTGCCCGAACTGCTCGAGGAGATCCGCCAGGGGCGGATGGTGGTGATCGTCGACGACGAGGACCGCGAGAACGAGGGCGACCTGATCATGGCCGCCGAACTGGTGCGCCCGTCCGACATCAACTTCATGGTCACCCATGCGCGCGGGCTGGTGTGCCTGTCGCTCACCCGCGAACGCTGCGCGCAGCTCGGCCTGCCGCCGATGGTGCAGTCCAACACCTCGCGCCACCGCACCAACTTCACCGTCAGCATCGAGGCGGCCGAGGGCGTGACCACCGGCATCTCCGCCCACGATCGCGCGCACACGATCCGCACCGCGGTGCGCCCGGACGCGCGCCCCGAGGACCTCTCGCAGCCCGGCCACATCTTTCCGCTGATGTCCGAACCGGGCGGCGTGCTCGCGCGCGCCGGCCACACCGAGGCCGCGTCCGACCTGGCGCGGCTGGCGGGCCTGGCGCCGGCGGGCGTTTTGGTGGAGATCCTCAATCCCGACGGCAGCATGGCCCGGCGCCCGGAGCTGGAGGTGTTCGCGCGCGAACACGGCCTGAAGATCGGCTCGATCGAGGACCTGATCCGCTACCGGCTCGAGACCGAGCACACGGTCGAGCGCGTGGACGAACGCGGCATCGAGACCGCGCACGGCCCGTTCCGCCTCGTGAGCTACCGCGACCGGCTGGCCGACGCGCTGCACTTGGCCCTGGTGCGTGGCGCGCCGGACCCGGCGCGGGCCGCGCTGGTACGGGTGCAGCCGATGAACCCGCTCGCCGACGCGCTGCACTGGCGGCGCGACGACTTCGGCCCCACCACCGCGGACGTCCTGGCCCGGCTGGCGGCGGAGGAGTCCGGCGCGCTGGTGCTGCTGGACGAGCCGCGCGATCCGGCGGCGCTGCTCGAGCGCGTCCGAGCGCCGCAGTCGGCCGCGCCGCCCCCGGTACGCGGCGGCCGGATGGGCGAGTGGCGGCGCAACGGTGCCGGTTCGCAGATCCTGCAGGACCTGGGTTTCGGCCGCCTGCGGGTGCTGGGCACCCCGCGCAGGCAGGTGGGGCTGGCCGGGTTCGGGCTGGAGATCGTGGAGTACGTGGCTCCCTAGCGCCCGCGCGCGGACCTGCCGTGTCCGGGCATCCGCCCCGGCCGCCGCCATCGCCCTTCGGGGCCGCGGCCCGCACGGTAGAATTCCCGTCTCCCGACCGGATATCCCCAAGGCATGAGCCATTACGAAGGCGACCTGCGCGCCCCCGAAGGCGCGCGCTTCGCGATCATCGCCAGCCGCTGGAACCCGCGCATCACCGATGCGCTGGTGGCCGGCGCGCGCAAGGCCTTCGCCGACCACGGCGTGGCCGCCGACGCGATCGACGTGGTGCGCGTGCCCGGCGCCTGGGAGATCCCGCTGGCGGCCCGCCAGCTCGCCGTGCGCGGCGCGCACCGCGCGCTCGTCGCCGTGGGCTGCGTGGTGCGCGGCGATACCCGTCACTACGAGCAGGTGGCCGACGGCTGCAGCCAGGCGCTGATGCGGGTCGCGCTCGACCACGGGGTGCCGGTGGCCAACGGCGTGCTGGCGGTCGATTCCTACGAGGACGCCGAGAAGCGCGCCGGCGGCAGCCACGGCAACAAGGGCGAGGAGTGCGCGCTGGTGGCGATCGAGATGGCGCACCTGCTGGAGACGCTGGCGTGAGCCGCGGGCCGCGTCGCGACGGCGTCGATCCGGTGGCGCGCACGCGCTCGCGCCGGCGCGCGCTGCAGGCGGTTTACGCGATGCAGCTCTCGGGCGTGGACGCGCGCAACGCGATCGCCCAGTTCGCCCACGAGCAGGCGCACGAAGTGGCCGACCTGGAGTACTTCGAGGACCTGGTGCGCGGCGTCGGCAAGCACCGCGCCGAACTCGACGCGGCGCTGCAGCCCTTCCTCGACCGCGCGGTGGAGGAGGTGGACCCGATCGAGCGCGCCATGCTGCGCATCGCCGCCTACGAGCTGCGCCACCGCCTGGACGTGCCGTTCCGGGTGGTGATCGACGAGGCCTTGCGCACGGTCAAGCGCTTCGGCTCCGAGCACGGCCATACCTACGTCAACGGGGTGCTCGACCGCGCCGCCGCGCAGTGGCGCGCGACCGAGGTCCAGGCCGCGCGCGGCTGACCGGGGCGTCGCGCGACGGCCGCCGATGGCGATGGAATTCGACCTGATCGCCCGCATCCGCGCCCGCGTCGCGGCGCGCGGCGATGTGGTCCTGGGCATCGGCGACGATGCCGCGCTGCTGCAGCCGCCGCCGGGGCTGCAGCTGGTGGTGACGATGGACGCGCTGCACGCCGGCGTGCACTTCCCGCACGGCACCGCGCCGGCCGACATCGGCTGGAAGGCGTTGGCGGTGAACCTGTCCGACCTCGCCGCGATGGGCGCCCGGCCTGCCTGGTGCACGCTGTCGCTGTCGCTGCCCGAGGGCGATGCCGGCCTGGTCGACGCCCTGCTTGACGGGTTCCTTGCCCTGGCCCGCGAGCACGACGTGGCCCTGGTCGGCGGCGACACCACGCGCGGGCCGCTGTCGCTGTGCGTGGCCGCGCATGGGTTCGTCGAACCGGGCCGTGCGCTGCGCCGCGACGGGGCACGCGTCGGCGACGACGTCTGGGTGACCGGCACGCCGGGCGACGCGGCCGGTGCGCTGGCCGCGCTGCAGGCCGGCGCCGCGGTCGACCGCGCGCTGCGCGCGCGGCTCGACCGGCCGCAGCCGCGGGTGGCCGCCGGACGCGCGCTGTCGGGGCTGGCCACCGCCTGCATCGACGTCTCCGATGGCCTGCTGGCCGATCTCGGCCACGTCTGCACCGCCTCCCGCGTGGGCGCGGTGGTCGAACTCGAGGCTCTGCCGGCGTCGCCGGCGCTGGCGCGTTTCCGTCCGGAGATGCGCTGGCCGTGGCAGGCCTGCGGCGGCGACGACTACGAACTGTGCTTCACCGCGCCGCCGGAGCATCGCGAGGCGATCGCGCGGGCGCTCGCGGGCGCGGGCGTGCCCGCGGCGCGCATCGGCCGGATCGAGGACGGACAGGGCGTGCGCGCGCTGCGGCCAGACGGCAGCGCGTGGACGCCGGCGGTGCCGGGCTACCGCCACTTCCAGGACCCTTCGCCCCTCCTGTAGGAGCGGCTTCAGCCGCGACCAGGAATCGACACGTGCGCAGGTCGCGGCTGAAGCCGCTCCTACAGGGAGCCGTGCAGCTGGGCGCTTCCCGTGATCAGGCGCCGCCGCGAAGCGTCGCGATGGCATCGGCCATGCGCGACAGCGCCTCGTCGAGCACCGGCCGCGGCATGGCGAAGTTCAGGCGCACGTGGCCCGCGCCGGCCTCGCCGCATTCGCGGCCGTCGGTCAGCGCCACGCGGGCCCGGCGGCGGAAGAGCGCCGCGGCCGTCGTCCCTGCGGGGAGCGGCAGCGCGCGGCAGTCGAGCCAGGCCAGGTAGGTGCCCTGCGGCGCGACGAACCTGGCCTCCGGCAGGTGCGTGGCCATCCACCGCGACACGCGCTGGCGGTTGCCGTCGAGGTAGCGCAGCACGCCGTCCAGCCAGGCGCCGCCCTCGCGCCAGGCCGCGGTGGCGGCGATCATGCCCAGTCCCGCCACGCCGTGCCCGGCCACCAGGGCGATGCGCCGCCAGCGGTCGAGGTCCTGGTCGTTGCCCAGCACCATCTGCGCGCACTTGAGGCCGGCCAGGTTCCAGCCTTTGGAAGGCGAGACCGCCACCACGCAATGCCGGGCCGCGGCGTCGGACACGCTGGCGTAGGGCACGTGGCGCGCGCCCGGGTAGACCAGCGGCGCGTGGATCTCGTCGGAGAACACGCGCGCGCCATGCCGCTCCACCACCTCGGCCAGCGCCCGCAGCTCGTCCGCCTCGAACACGCATCCGAGCGGGTTCTGCGGATTGCACAGCAGCACCAGCCCGGCGCCGCCGGCCAGCGCCGCGTCGATGCCGGCCAGGTCCAT
Organism: Luteimonas wenzhouensis; assembly: GCF_007859305.1. Lineage (GTDB taxonomy): Bacteria > Pseudomonadota > Gammaproteobacteria > Xanthomonadales > Xanthomonadaceae > Luteimonas > Luteimonas wenzhouensis. The sequence goes on along the minus strand of NZ_VOHE01000001.1, from coordinate 646,802 downwards.
GCGCCAGCGCCCGTCCTGCAGCAGGTGCGGCACTTCCAGCACGCGGTGGCCGTGCAGCTCCAGCAGCGGGCGGAACGGCATGTAGGCCGGGGTCGGCAGGACCACCGCGGTGCCACGCGGCAGGAAGTGGGCGAGCATGATCTCCAGCGCGCCGAGCACGTCGCCCACCGGCTGGATGCGCGAGGGATCGACCTGCCAGCCGTAGCGGCCGGCCTGCCAGGCGGCGCAGGCCTGGGCCAGCTCGCGCGACAGCGCCGGCGTGGGGTAGCCGGTGCGCCCGCGCGCCACCGCCTCCTGCAGTGCCGCGGCCACCGGCGGGGCGAGCCCGAAGTCCATCTCGGCCACGAAGGCGCCGATGCAGTCGGGGAAGGCGGTCCATTTCAGGCCGCCGGCGGCACGCAGGCCGGCTTCGTCGATCTGGTCGAAATCGATGGGCATCGCGGCAGTCGGGTCAGTCGTCGGCGCGGAATGCGTCGCGCAGCCAGCGCAGCGTGGGGGCGTCGGGGTCGCCGCTGGCGTCGACCACGTCGAACCGGCAGGGCGCGTCCTGCAGGTCGCGTCGGCGGGCGAGGAACTGGCGCGCGGCCAGCACCAGGCGGCGGCGCTTGCGCGCGTCGATCGAGGCCGCGCCATCGCCGAAGCGCGCACTGCGCCGGTAGCGCACCTCCACGAACACCACGGTATCGCCGTCGCGCATCACCAGGTCCAGCTCGCCCACCCGCGCGGTGGCGTTGGCGGCGATCGGCCGCAGGCCGGCGCGGCACAGGTGGGCGCGCGCGGCCGCTTCGATGCCGGCGCCGCGGGCGCGCACCTCAGTGGCCGCGGTCGGCCACCGGCGTGACCAGGCCGCCGCTGAAGGTGGCCCAGGCCGGAATCCGATGCACGCGCCCGTCGGGCGCCAGCGACAGCTCGCCGGTGGCGCCGGAGACCGTCGCGCCCGGCTGCCTGGCGAGTTCGCGCAGGCGGGCGCTGAGCAGCCAGGCGTCGTGGCCGAAGGCGAACAGCCGCGCGGCCGGGCCGCGGGCGGTCGGCAACTGCTCGGCCAGCGTGGCCGGCGAGGGCAGCCCGGGCAGGCCGGACGTGGTCCAGGGCTCGCTGACGAACACGATTCCGTCGAGGGCGCGGTCGCTGTCGGCATCGCCGGTGCCCAGGCCCAGCTGCGAGGTCGCGAGCCGGATCCGGTTGCCGAGGCCGGCGGCGAACAGTTGCGGCACCACCACCCGCGCCTCGTTGCCGCGCAGCGCGATCAGCACCGCGTCCACGCCGCCTTCGCTGCCGGCCGCCGCGCGCAGCGCCGGCGTCTGGTCGCCCGGGGTCTCGCCGGTGATCGCGATCGTGGCCACGAGCGTGCCGCCGGCCGCCTCCAGCGCCGTGCGGAGGGTCTCGACGCTGCGCACGGCGTGGTCGTCGCCGTTGCTCAGCACCAGCACCCGGCGCGCGTTGTGCGCCAGCAGCCGCTGCGCGATCGCGGCGCCTTCGTCCTCGGGCGCGAGCGAGAAGTCGGCGGCGTTTTCGGGCGGCTCGCCATGGCCGCGGTTGAGCGCCAGCAGCGGCACCGGCTGCGGCGAACCGAACAGCGCCGAGACTTCGTCGCGGCCCAGCGGGCCCAGGATCTGGTCGGCGCCTTCGGCGACCGCGCGGTCGCGCGCGGCGATCGCGCCCGAAACCGTCCCGCCCGTGTCGTAGAACACCAGTTCCGGCCTGGCGCCGCCGTGGCCGTAATAGCCGGCGAGCAGGCCGTCGCGCACCGACGCGGCGGCGGTGGCCAGCTGCCCGGTCATCGGCAGCAGGACGGCGAGCCGCTGCGGCGGTCCGCCGGCGGTGGCCGGCGCCGGGCCGAAGGTCCAGTGGGTGTCGACCGGCGCGGGCGCCTCCGGCGCCACCTGCGGGCCCACCTGCACCGAGGCGCAGCCCGCCAGCATGGCCGCCATGGCCGCGCCCAACATCCATTTCGACATCTGCCGCATCTGCCGGCCCCACGGTGGACAATGGCCCGATTCTACCGTCAGTCCGTGGAGGGACGATGTCGACCAAGGCAGCGGTGGCCGCCGCGGGCGTGCTGCACGTGGTGGCCACGCCGATCGGCAACCTGGGCGACCTCTCGCCGCGCGCCGCCCAGGTGCTGGGATCGGTGGCGGCGATCTGCGCCGAGGACACCCGCCATACCCGCCAGCTGCTGGCGCAGATCGGCGTGTCCACGCCGCTGCTGGCGCTGCACGAGCACAACGAGGAGGCGCTCGCGCCGCGGCTGGTGGAGCGGCTGCGCGCGGGCGAGTCGCTGGCGCTGGTCAGCGACGCCGGCACCCCGCTGGTGAGCGACCCGGGCTTCCGTCTGGTGCGGGCCGCGCGCGAGGCGGGGATCCGGGTCAGTCCGGTGCCCGGTCCCTGCGCCCTGGTCGCCGCGCTGAGCGTGGCTGGGCTGCCCAGCGACCGCTTCGTGTTCGAGGGGTTCGCGCCGGCGAAGGCCGCGGCCCGCCGCGAATGGCTGGCGGCGCTGGCGGGCGAGCCGCGCACGCTGATCTTCTACGAGTCCGCGCACCGCATCCACGCGATGCTGGCCGACGCGGCGGCCGCGTTCGGCGGCGACCGCCGGGCCGTGGTGGCGCGGGAACTGACCAAGCTGTTCGAGACCGTGCTCGACGGCACCCTCGACGCGCTGGTCGCGCGGGTGGGCAGCGATGCCGACCAGCGCAGGGGCGAGTTCGTGGTGGTGGTGGAGGGCGCCGGCGAGGATGGCGCCGCGCGCCTGGCCGAGGGCCGGCGTGTGTACGCGCTGCTGGCGGCCGAACTCAGGCCGTCGCTGGCGGCCAAGCTCGCCGCCGAGATCACCGGCGCGCCGCGCAAGGCGCTTTACGGCGGCTGAGGCGCGCGGCTAGCGCTGGCCGGTCGCGGTGTCCGTCGCCAGGTCCGGCGCGAAGATCCGGTCGTCCGCTTCGGCTTGCAGGTAGCGCCGCAGCACCTCCTGGTGGCAGCCGAACTGCGACGCCAGCTCGGGCGGGATCTGGCCGTGGCTGCGTACGCCCTCGCGGGTAGTGAGGAAGTACCGCCCGGGCGCGGTCCACGCGATCCCCAGCGGCATCGAGCGCGGCTCGAACAGCGACCGGCCCAGGAAGCTGTTCGGCGCCTGTGGGGCCTCCAGCAGCTGCAGCAGGGTCGGGGCGAGGTCGAGCGAGTTGCGGCCGTCGGCGTCGAGCGTGGCCGGCAGGCGATGGAACGGGTCGCGCACCAGCAGCGGGATGCGGTCGACGAAGAATGGGCGGAAGTCGCTGCCGGCGACCTTGCGGTATGCCGGCTCCGGGTAGGTGGAATGGTCGGCGGTGACGACGAGGATCGTGTTGCGCGCGTACGGGCTGCGGTCGAACCAGTCCAGGAATTGCCCGAACGCCGCGTCGTAGTTGTGCAGCTTGTCCAGCACCGGGTTGTCGTGCCCCGGGTACCGCACCGGTCCCGGCGGGATCATGGCGTGGGTGCCGATGTTGTAGAGCATGATGAAGAACGGCGCGTCCTCGCCGTTGGAAAGGCGCCGTTCGAGCAGCGCCTGAAGGCCTTCGAACAGGCTCTGGTCCTCGATCGCGGCGGTGCGCCCGCGCAGCGGCAGCTCGCGCCCGAGCAGGTCGGAACCGATGGTGTGGCGGGAATACACCTGGCTGAACCCGATCGAGCGCAGCATCACGATGAACGGCTTGGTTTCCGGATGCGGCGCCAGGAAATAGGTCTGCCAGCCGGCGGCCGAGAGCAGCGCGGGGACCGTCTGCCGACGGGTCGTGGTCAGTGCGTTCGGGTCGGGCACGCGCTCCCAGCCGTTCTGCCCGGCGCCGCCGGAGGCCATGAATCCCGAGGCCATCTGCCCGCCGACGCCGCGATAGGTGGCCGCGGTGTGGTTGAAGTAGTTGTCCACCCGCATCGACTCGGCGGCGACGCGGTCGAAGTTCGGCGTGAGGCCCGGGTACTCGCCGCCGTAGGCGCCGAGCATGCGTGCCGACACGCCTTCGGACATCAGCACGATCATGTTCGGCCGTCCCGGCGGCGCGTCGGGCGCGCGTGCCAGCCGTTCGCGGTAGATCTCGTTCTTCTGGAACGGAAAATCCTCGTGCCGGGCCGGCCACGGGAAGCACGCTCCGACGTCCACCGCCACTGCCCCGGACGGCGCGTCGGGGACGGCCCGCGAGGCGTCGTAACCCGCGATCGCGAGCGCGGCCAGCGGCGCCTGCCGGAACCCGGGCTCCAGTGCCGGCGCCTTGCGCTGCAGGGTGGCCAGGTAGGCCACGAGCAGCATGGCGACGCCGAGGCTGCCGGCGTACGCCCCGCGGCGCAGCCACTCGCCGTTGAGCGGGCGCGCCCCATGCGCGGGACGCGGCAGCAGCGTCGACCAGCAGAACGCAAGCCACCACAGCAGCGCCAGCGCGGCCGCGAGCATCAACCGCTTCGACAGGAGGAACTGCGCCGAGTCGCCGTTCTGCAGCGCCAGCGCGGTCAGGAAGTTGCCCGAGATGTGCAGCGAGTACGCCTGGACCAGGTAGCCGGCGCAGGCGAGGCCCGAGATCGCCCAGCACAGCGCGAGCCACGCCGGACGTGCCCGGCCGCGCGCGGCCATGCGCATGCAGCCGGCCAGCAGCAGGCCGGTGAACCAGAGTTCCACGATGCTGCCGGCTAACCGGACCAAGATGCGGCCGGTGCGCTCGCCGTCCGGCAGGGCGAAGCCGGCGAGGGCGATCCAGTAGGCGAGCGCGAGCCCGGCGAGGAACAGGAGGCGGCCGTGGTGCGCGAACAGGCTGCGCAGCCGGCCTTGACGCGGGGGCGACGTCATCGGCAGCAGGGTCGGTTGCGGGCGGCGTTCGAGGATAGAACGGCCTGCCTGCACAAAGCCTTCACTATGCTGAACCCCGGATGGCCGGAGTGCGGCGGCCGGCGCCGTGCGACAATGGCGTCGGCGGAGCCGGCCGGGCAGCCGCGTCGCCCTCCCTCCGGGGAAGGCGCCGAGGAAAGTCCGGGCTCCACAGGGCACGGTGCCAGGTAACGCCTGGGCGGCGCGAGCCGACGGAAAGTGCAACAGAAAGATACCGCCAGCGGCCCGGTCGTCTTCGGATGGCAGGGTGCGGGCAAGGGTGAAATGGTGCGGTAAGAGCGCACCGCGAGCCTGGCAACAGGCCGGCACGGCAAACCCCACCGGGAGCAAGACCAAATAGGGAGGCGATGCCGCGGCCCGCGGTGCCTCCGGGTAGGTTGCTCGAGCGCACCGGTGACGGTGCGCCCAGACGAATGGCTGTCCACGACAGAACCCGGCTTACAGGCCGGCTCCGCCACCTGCTTCGATGGACGCGACAACTCCCTGGCCTGGTGTGCAGGTCGGGTGCCCGGCGCTGGCACGACGGTGGACACTGCCAGCCGGATGGGCATGGATGGCAACTCTCGCCATGCCGCCGGGCGTGGAACGCGGGACAGTCTAGTGCAATGCAGTCGCGCCGGCGCCGGCGATGCAGCCGACGGCAGCGCGCATGCGCATCGTCACCCCAGGCCGCGCGCCGCGTACTGGGCTTCGATCCGCGTGTGGGTGCGCCAGAACGGACGCGGCTGGTCGCCGCGCAACACGTCACCGAGGATGTCGAGGTGGGTGTGCCAGCCACCGGCGACGCTGAGCGTCTGCGGACCCGGGGCCAGGCGGCGGTGGGTGAGGGTGAGCAGCACCTCGTCGCCGTCGGGTTCCAGTTCGATGGTGACGTCCGAGGGCGGCTCGCCGGCGTCCGGCCCGCCGCCCCAGGTGAACGCCAGCAGGCGCGGCGGCTCGCAGCGCAGGATCTCGCCGCGCACCGTGCCGGCGTTGCCGACCTCGCGGTACTTCTCCGGGGGTGGATCGTCCCCGCGCGACAGTTCCGAATTGCGGAAATGCAGCTCCACGGCACCGCCCGGGCGCGTGTCCATCGGTCCGCCGGCGAGCCAGAGGCGGCGCTTGTCCGGATCGACGAGGTAGCTCCAGACGCGTTCGAGCGGACCGGGCAGGCGTCGGCGGAAGCGCAGGGTGCCGGGTCCGGCGAGGGTGCCGTGGGCGGTCATGGCGCAGGTCCTCCAGGGGTGGGCGGGGCATCGGGCGGGTTGCCGGATCCGTCGGGGCCGCCGTCGCGCAGCAGCGCCTCGAGGCTGTCCAGGCGCGCGGTCCAGAACTTCGCGTAGCCACGCAGCCATGCCTCGGCCTCGGCCAGCGGTGCGGCCTGGAGCGCGCAGCGGTGGGTGCGGCCCTGCACGGTGCGGCGTAGCAGGCCGGCGCGTTCGAGGGTGCGGATGTGCTTGGAGGCGGCGGCCAGCGACATCTCGAACGGCGCCGCCAGTTCGCCCACGCTGCGCTCGCCCGTCGCCAGCGCCGCCAGCATCGCGCGCCGGGTGGGGTCGGAAAGGGCGTGGAAGACGCCGTCGAGGCGCGACGGATATTCAATCATGTGGTTGAATATCTGCCTGTGGACGGCTCTTGTCAACCCAGAGGTTGAATGAGTGCGTTGTGCTATGCAGCATCCACCGGGGATCGCGCCGTCCGCGTCCCCTGCCAGGTGGCCCGGAAATCGACGAATCTCAAAATTTGAGACATATCAGCAGCTTGTGGATAAGCCTTGAGCAACTTTGTGAAGTGTCACGCAAGTTATTGAGCGGATTAATGAAATTTCGACACCAAAGCTGTTGACATCGTTCTGGACGGGCCATAAGGTGGCGCTTCGTGGGGAAACCGGGTTTTTTGTGGTTTTCCCTGGACTGAAGCCCGCCGCAGACGGGCACCTCCGGGCAGGCATTGGTGTTCCAGGGCGAATCGGCCATCACGATCGATGACAAGGGCCGGCTGGCGATCCCGACCAGCTACCGCGACCTCGTGGCCGAGGCCGGCGGCAACCGCCTGGTGGTGACCTACAACCCGTTCGAGTCCGGCAGCCTCTACATCTACCCGCAGCCGGTGTGGGAGCGCGTGCGCGACCAGGTCAACGCGCTCCCGCGCACCCGCTCGGTCAACCGCCAGCTGCAGCTCAAGCTGGTCGGCGCGGCCACGTTCGTCGAGCCCGACGGCAACGGCCGCATCAGCATCCCCGCCAGCCACCGCCATGCCGTCGGCATCGAGAAGAAGGCCGTGCTGGTGGGCATGGGCGAGAAGTTCGAACTCTGGAGCGAGCAGGCACACCTGGCGCAGATCCGGCAGACGCTTGGCGACGCGGACCTGGGCGACGACCTGGTCGAGCTGCAGCTGTGACGGAGGGGCGCGCGGAAGCCCGGTCCGCGCACCTTCCGGTGATGTTCGAGCAGGTCATGGAAGGGCTGCGGGTGTTGGAGGACGGAACGTATCTGGACGGCACGTTCGGGCGCGGAGGCCATGCGCGCGGAGTGCTGGAGCGGTTGGGTAGCGGAGGCAGGCTGCTGCTGATGGACAAGGATCCCGAAGCGATTGCGGAGGCCGGGCGCGCGTTCGGCGCCGACGCGCGCGTCGCGATCCGCCGCGGCAGCTTCGCCGACATGGGCGCGTGGGACCTGGCCCGCCAGGGCCTCGACGGCGTGCTGCTCGACCTGGGCGTGTCCTCGCCGCAGCTCGACGTCGCCGAGCGCGGTTTCAGCTTTGGCAAGGACGGCCCGCTCGACATGCGCATGGACCCCGATTCCGGCGAGAGCGCGGCGCAGTGGCTGGCGCGCGCCGACGAGCGCGAGATCGCCGACGTGCTGTGGACCTACGGCGAGGAGCGGATGAGCCGGCGGATCGCGCGCGCGATCGTCGCCCGCCGCCGCGAACGTCCGCTCACCCGCACCGCCGAACTGGCCGAGCTGGTCGCCTCGGTGGTGCCGCGCGGGCGTGGCGACATCCACCCGGCCACGCGCACGTTCCAGGCGATCCGGATCCACGTCAACCGCGAGCTCGAGGACCTCGAGCGCGGCCTCGGCGCCGCCCACGACGCGCTGCGCCCGGGCGGGCGGCTGGCGGTGATCAGCTTCCATTCGCTCGAGGACCGCATCGTCAAGCGGTTCATCGCCGCGCGCGCCAAGGCGCCGCCCGGCAACCGCCGCCTGCCCGAGGCCACCGGCTTCGTGCCCACCCTGCGCCCGGTCGGCGGCGCCCGCAAGGCGGACGAGGCCGAAGTGGCCGCCAACCCGCGCGCCCGCAGCGCGGTGCTGCGGGTGGCCGAGAGGCTGCCGTCGGCCCGGGAGGCGCGCGCATGATCCGCTTGGCCCTGGTCGTGCTCGTGCTGGCCAACGTGATCTCCGCGATCGGCGTGGTGTACGCGCGCCACCAGCACCGCGAACTGTACGTGCAGCTCACCCGCCTGGAGCGCGAGCGCGACGAGCTGGACATCGAGTTCGGCCGGCTGCAGCTCGAGCAGGCCACCTGGGCGGAGAGCAACCGCATCGACCAGGTCGCGCGCTCGCGCCTGGGCATGAAGTTCCCGGCTACCGACGAGATCGTGGTGGTGCGGCCATGAGGTTCGTGCGCGCCAGCTCCGGGACCGCCAAGAAGCCGCGCCCGCGTGCGCAGTTCAACCTGCGCGGGCGGCTGATGCTGGTCGCCGGCGCGATGGGCCTGTGCGCGGTCGCGCTGGTGGTGCGCGCGGTGGACCTGCAGCTGGTGGACAACGACTTCTACCAGCGCAAGGCCGACGCGCGCTTCCTGCGCGAGGTGCCGATCCCGACCTCGCGCGGCATGATCACCGACCGCAACGGCGAGCCGCTGGCGGTGTCCTCGCCGGTCGAGTCGCTGTGGGCCAACCCGCAGGAACTGGCCAACGACCCGGACGCGATCGCGCGCCTGGCCGAGGCCACCAGCCTGCCCGTGGACTACCTCACGCGCTACGTCTCGCAGCGCAAGGACAAGGAGTTCATGTACGTGCCCGGGCATCGCCGGATCAACCCGGCGGTGGCGCAGAAGATCCTCGCGCTCAAGATCCCGGGCGTGTTCTCGCAGCGCGAGTTCCGCCGCTTCTACCCGCAGGGCGAGGCGGTCGCGCACGTGCTCGGCTTCACCAACATCGACGACCAGGGCCAGGAAGGCGTCGAGCTGGCCTTCGACGAGTGGCTGCGCGGCAAGCCCGGCCTGCAGAAGGTGATCCGCGACCGCCACGGCCGGATCGTCGAGCACGTCGACCTGGTCCGCCCGGCCGAGCCGGGCAAGGACCTGGTGCTGAGCATCGACCGCCGGATCCAGTTCCTGGCCTACCGCGAGCTCAAGCGCACCCTGCTCGAGACCCGCGCGGCCAGCGGCTCGGTGGTGATCCTGGACGTGGCCACCGGTGAAGTGCTGGCGATGGCCAACCTGCCGTCCTACAACAACAACAAGGTCAGCGGCGAGAACCGCGATGCCTACCGCAACCGCGCGGTCACCGACCTGTTCGAGCCCGGCTCGACCATCAAGCCGCTGACCGTGGCCGCCGGGCTCGAGGCCGGCGTGATCACCCCGACCACGCTCATCGACACCAACCCGGGCTGGATCCCGAACGGCCGCTACCGCACCAGCGACTTCCGCAACTACGGCGTGCTCGACGTCACCGGCGTGCTCACCAAGAGCTCGAACGTGGGCGTGTCCAAGATCGTGCGGATGCTGCCCGACCGCGAGTTCGACGCGTTCCTGCGCCGCTTCGGCTTCGGCTCCAGCACCGGCAGCGGGTTCCCGGGCGAGGCGCCGGGCACCTTCCCCACGCCCGACCGCTGGAGCGGCACCCACAAGCAGACCCTGTCCTACGGCTACGGCCTGTCGGCCACGCCGCTGCAGATCGCGCGCGCTTACGCGGCGATCGGCAACGGCGGGGTGATGGTGACGCCGACCTTCGTCAAGGGCGGGCATGCCGGCGGGTCGGTGCGCGTGCTCGACCCGGAAATCGCCGCCCAGGTGATGCAGATGATGCAGACCGTCACCGAGCCCGGCGGCACCGCCACCCGCGCCGCGATCCTGGGCTACCACGTGGCCGGCAAGACCGGCACCGCGCGCAAGTCCGCCGCCGGCGGCTACGCGCGCCGCTACGTCGCCTACTTCGCCGGCCTGGTGCCGGTGGAGCGGCCGCGGTTCGCGGTCACGGTGGTGGTCAACGACCCCGACCCCTCGGCCGGCGGTTCGACCTATGGCGGCGGCTACGTGTCCGCGCCGCTGTTCGCGCGGGTGATGGAGGGCGCGCTGCGGCTGATGGACGTGCCGCCGGACGACATCGAGACCTGGCTGGCCGCGCAGGCGGCCGGGGAAGGCGGGCGCGCGCGCGTCGCCGGCGCGGCCACGGGAGGCCGGCGATGAGCCGCACGGTGCCGCTCGCGCAGCTGCTGCCCGACGTGCCCGGGATCCCGGACGTCGCGGTCGCCGGGCTGGCGCTCGACAGTCGCGAACTGCGTCCGGGCGACGCCTTCGTCGCGGTCGCCGGCTTCGGCCGCCACGGCCTGCACTTCGCCGCCGACGCTGCGCGCGCCGGCGCGCGCGCGATCCTGTTCGAGCCGCCGGTGCCCGGCGACGTCCCGCCGCCGCCGCCCGGCGCGATCGCGGTGCCGGGCCTGCGCGCGCGCCTGGGCGAGCTCGCCGACGCCTTCCACGAACGGCCCTCGGCGCGGATGACCACGATCGGCGTCACCGGCACCAGCGGCAAGACCTCGACCGTGCAGCTGCTGGCCCAGGCGCTGGAGCTCAACGGCGTGCGCGCCGGCACCATCGGCACCCTCGGCGCCGGCCCCTACGGCCGCCCGCGCCCGACCGGCTTCACCACCCCGCTGGTGCTCACCACCCATGCGCTGCTCGCCGGGCTGCGCGACGAGGGCATGGACGCGGTGGCGATGGAGGTCAGCTCGCACGCGCTCGACCAGGGCCGCGTGGACGGCGTGCACTTCGCGGTCGCGGTGTTCACCAACCTCAGCCGCGACCACCTCGACTACCACCCCGACATGGCGCACTACGGCGCGACCAAGGCGCGCCTGTTCGCGATGCCCGGGCTGCGCGCGGCGGTGGTGAACCTGGACGATCCCTTCGGCCGCGGCCTGCTGCCAACCCTTCCGGCCACGCTCGAGGTGCTGGGCACCAGCGCCCGCGGCGCCGCGGACGCCGCGGTGCGCGCCACCGACGTGGTCCTCGACGGCAACGGCCTGTCCTTCCTGCTGCACATGGCCGGCCGCAGCTGGCCGGTGGCGTCGCCGCTGCTGGGGCGGTTCAACATCGACAACCTGCTGGTGGTGGCCGCGGTGATGCGGTCGCTGGGCCACGACCCGGACAGCATCGCCGCCACGCTCGGCCGGCTGCAGCCGATCCCGGGGCGCATGAACCGGATCGGCGGCGGCGACCGGCCGCTGGTGGTGGTCGACTACTCGCACAAGCCCGACCCGCTCGAGCAGGCGCTGCAGTCGCTGCGCGACCACCTGCGCGGCCGCCTGGTCTGCGTGTTCGGCTGCGGTGGCGAACGCGACGCCGGCAAGCGCCCGGTGATGGCCGCGATCGCCGAGCGCCTGGCCGACGAGGTGGTGGTCACCGACGACAATCCGCGCCACGAGGACGGCGATGCGATCGTGGCCGGGATCATGGCCGGTTTCGCCCACCCCGAGCGGGTGCGGATCGAGCGCGACCGGCGCGCCGCGATCACCGGGGCGATCACCCGCGCGCGCGCCGGCGACATCGTGCTGGTGGCCGGCAAGGGCCACGAGGACTACCAGGAAGTGGCGGGCGTGAAGCACCCGTTCGACGACGTCCGGGTCGCGCGCCAGGCGCTGCACGCGCTGGCGGCGGGGGAGGTGGCGCGATGAGGCCGCTGCCGCTTTCGCGCATCGCGCAGTGGACCGGCGGGCGCCTGCTCGGCGACGGCCAGGCCACGGACGTGCTGATCGACGCGGTCGAGACCGACACCCGCACGCTCGACGCACGCGACGGCCGCGGCGCGCTGTTCGTCGCGCTCAAGGGCAGCCACTTCGACGGCCACGACCACGTCGCCGCCGCCGCCGCCCAGGGTGCGCGCGCCGCGCTGGTCGCGCGCCAGGTCGAGGCGCCGCTGCCGCAGGTGCTGGTGGCCGACACCGAGCGCGCACTGGGGGCGCTGGCCGCCGCGCTGCAGCATGCGCGCCGGGGCCGGGTGGTCGGGATCACCGGCTCCAACGGCAAGACCAGCGTCAAGCAGCTCACCCTGGAGATCGCCTCGCGGGCGATGCGTGCCCATGCCAACCCCGGCAACCGCAACAACGAGATCGGCCTGCCGCTGTCGGTGATCGAGACCCCGGACGACGTGGACGTCGCGATCTACGAGATGGGCGCCGGCAAGCGCGACGACATCGCCTACCTGACCAGCATCGCGCGCCCGCACGTGGCGCTGGTCAACAACGTCGCCCCGGCGCACCTGGAGCGCATGCAGAGCCTGATGGGCATCGCCGAGACCAAGGGCGCGATCTACGAGGCGCTGCCCTACGACGGCACGGCGGTGATCAACGCCGACGACGCGTTCTCGCCGTATTTCGCCAACCGCGCCCAGGGCCGCCGGGTGCTGCGCTTCGGCCTGGAGGCCAGTGCCGACGTGACCGCGCGCGACATCGCCTGCGGCGACGAGGAGTCGCGCTTCACCCTGGTGGTGCCGGGCGCCAGCATCGGGGTGCGGTTGCCGCTGCCCGGTCGCCACAACATCGCCAATGCGCTGGCGGCCAGCTCGATCGCGCTGGCGCTGGGCGTGCCGCTGGACACGATCGCGGCGGCGCTGTCGGAAGCCGAGCCGGTCAAGGGCCGGCTGGTGCGCCACCGCCTGGCCAACGGCGCGATGCTGATCGACGACAGCTACAACGCCAATCCCGGCTCGCTCAACGCCGCGATCGACACCCTGGCCGCCGCCGCGGGCGAGAGCTGGCTGGTGCTGGGCGACATGCGCGAGCTGGGCGGCGACGCCGAGGCGCTGCACGCCGAGGCCGGGCGCCGCGCGCGCCGCGCGGGCATCGCCCGGGTGTACGCGATCGGGCCGTTGAGCCGGGCCGCCGCCGAGGCCTTCGGCGAGGGCGGCCGCCATTTCCAGAACCACGGCGCGCTGGTCGACGCCCTGCGGGTGGACCTGCACGCCGGCGTGCGGGTGCTGGTGAAGGGGTCGCGCGGCAGCGCGATGGACCGCGTGGTCGACGCGCTGCTGCCTGAAACAGGGGGACACGATGCTGCTTGAACTCGCGCGCTGGCTGCAGCAACACGAAGGCCTGTTCGGCCTGTTCGGCTACCTGACCTTCCGCGGCATCCTCGCCGCGCTGACCGCGCTGTTCCTGTCGCTGTGGTGGGGCCCGGCGGTGATCCGCAAGCTCGCCCAGTACAAGGGCGGCCAGCCGATCCGCCAGGACGGCCCGCAGTCGCATTTCTCCAAGGCCGGCACCCCGACCATGGGCGGCGCGCTGATCCTGTTCACGGTCACCGCCGCGGTGCTGCTGTGGGGCGACCTGCGCAACAAGTACGTGTGGGTGGTGCTGCTGGTGATGCTGGCCTTCGGTGCGATCGGCTGGTATGACGACTGGATCAAGATCGTCAGGCGCGACCCCAACGGCCTGAAGTCGCGCTGGAAGTACCTGCTGCAGTCGATCTTCGGCCTGGCCGCCGGCCTGTACCTGTACCTCTACGCCGACGTGCCGGCGGCCACGACCTTCTACGTGCCGCTGTTCAAGTCGGTGGCGCTCCCGCTGGCGGGCATCAGCTTCGTGGCGATCGCCTACTTCTGGATCGTCGGCTTCTCCAACGCGGTCAACCTCACCGACGGCCTCGACGGCCTGGCGATCATGCCCACGGTGCTTGTGGCCGGCGGCATCGCGGTGTTCGCCTACGCCTCGGGCCACGCCGAGTTCTCGCGCTATCTGCAGATCCCGCCGGTGCCGGGCGCGGGCGAGCTGATCATCATCTGCGCCGCGATCGCCGGCGCGGGCCTGGGCTTCCTGTGGTTCAACACCTACCCGGCGATGGTGTTCATGGGCGACATCGGCGCGCTGGCGCTGGGCGCGGTGCTCGGCACAATGGCCGTGATCGTGCGCCAGGAGCTGGTGCTGGTGGTCATGGGCGGCATCTTCGTGATCGAGACGCTGTCGGTGATGATCCAGGTGGCCAGCTTCAAGCTCACCGGCAAGCGCGTGTTCCGGATGGCGCCGATCCACCACCACTTCGAGCTCAAGGGCTGGCCGGAGCCGCGCGTGATCGTGCGCTTCTGGATCATTTCGGTGGTCCTGGTGCTGGTCGGCCTGGCAACGCTGAAGGTGCGCTGATGGCCGTGACCGCCGACTCCCGCATGTTCGAAAGCACCCGCCAGGCCACCCGCCTGGACGCCATCGAAGGCCGCTACGACGGCTGGCTGGTGGGCGTGGCGGTGGCGCTGGCGGCGTTCGGCGTGGTGATGGTCGCCTCGGCCTCGATCGCGGTCGCCGGCAACCTCGGCCAGGGCCCGTTCCACTACCTCGTCAAGCACGTGGTGTTCCTGGCGGTGGGCATCGCGCTGTGCGGCGTGGCGATGCGCACCGACCTGAAGCTGGTGGAGAAGTACCCGCGTGCGCTGCTGGCCGGCTGCGTGCTGCTGCTGCTGCTGGTGTTCATCCCCGGCCTGGGCTACTCGGTCAACGGCGCGCGCCGCTGGATCAGCTTCCGGGTCGCCAACTTCCAGGTGGTCGAGGCGGCCAAGGTGCTGTACCTGGTGTGGCTGGCCAGCTACCTGGTGCGCTTCCGCGACGAGGTCAACGCCACCTGGGCGGCGATGCTCAAGCCGATCGGCGTCGCCCTGCTGATGGTGCTGCTGCTGCTGGCGCAGCCGGACTTCGGCTCGGCGACGATGCTGCTGGCGGTGACCGCCGGGATGCTGGTCCTGGGCGGCGGGCACCTGCGCCGGATGCTGCTGCCGGTGGCGCTGCTGCTGCCGGCGCTGGTGGTGGTGGCGGTGGTCGAGCCCTACCGCCTGCGCCGCATCACCTCGTTCTGGAACCCGTGGGAAGACCAGCTCGGCGCCGGCTACCAGCTGAGCAACGCGCTGATGGCGATCGGCCGCGGCGAGCTCACCGGGGTGGGCCTGGGCGCGTCGATCCAGAAGCTGTCCTACCTGCCCGAGGCGCATACCGACTTCATCTTCTCGGTGATCGCCGAGGAGCTGGGCCTGGTCGGCGCGCTGTGCGTGATCGGCCTGTTCGCCGCGCTGGTGGGCCGCGCGTTCTGGATCGGCTACCGCTGCGTGGAGATGCGCCGCCATTTCGCCGGCTACGTGGCCTTCGGCGTGGCCCTGACCATCGGCCTGCAGGCGCTGGTGTCGATCGGCGTGAACCTCGGCCTGCTGCCGACCAAGGGCCTGACCCTGCCGCTGATCTCGGCCGGCGGCTCGAGCGTGATGATGACCTGCGTGGCGATCGGCCTGCTGCTGCGCGTGTCCTACGAACTCGACCGCGCCCAGCGCCAGGTCGCGCGCCTGCGCGGCGAGGGCGCGCGCGCGCCGGGCGGCGAGGGCCCGCCGCCGCCGCCGACCACGCAGCCGCCGCCGTCGGCGGTCGCCGGGGTGCGCGGCACCAGCCGCCTGCGTCCGCGCATCGAGCCCACCCTCGGCCAGGGCCCACTGGGCCATGGGAGGCGCCCGTGATTCGCCGCCTGCTTGCCGCCCGCGACCTCACCAAGGAGGGCATTGCCCGCTCGTTCTCGCGCGTGCATTTCGTCGGCGTCGGCGGCGCGGGCATGAGCGGCATCGCCGAGGTGCTGTGCACGCTCGGCTACCGGGTCTCGGGTTCGGACACCGCCGACAACGCCACCACCCGGCGCCTGGCCGAGCTGGGCGTGACCGTGCACCGCGGGCACGCGGCCGCGAACGTGCTCGGCTGCGATTGCGTGGTGGTCTCCAGCGCGATCCGCGCCGACAACCCCGAGCTGATGGAGGCGCGCGCGCAGCGCATCCCGGTCGTGCCGCGCGCCGAAATGCTGGCCGAGCTGATGCGCTTCCGCCGCGGGATCGCGGTTGCCGGCACCCACGGCAAGACCACGACCACGTCGCTCACCGCCAGCGTGCTGGCCGAAGGCGGGCTGGACCCGACCTTCGTGATCGGCGGCCAGCTGCTCGCCGCCGGGGCCAACGCACGCCTGGGCGGCGGCGACTGGCTGGTGGCCGAAGCCGACGAGAGCGACGGCAGCTTCCTGCGCCTGAACCCGCTGATCGCGGTGGTCACCAACATCGACGCCGACCACCTGGAGAACTACGGCGGCGATTTCGCCAGGGTCCAGGACGCGTTCCTGGAGTTCCTGCACCGGCTGCCGTTCTACGGCCTGGCGGTGCTGTGCGTGGACGACCCGGAGGTCGCGCGCCTGGCGGCGAACATGCCGCGCCACGCGATGACCTACGGCCTGTCGCCGGGCGCGGACGTACGCGCCGAGGACGTCGTCCAGCAAGGCCCGGCGATGCGCTTCACGCTGTGCCTGCCCGACGGCTCGCGCACCCCGGTGACCCTGGCCCTGCCGGGGCGCCACAACGTGCTCAACGCGCTGGCCGCCGCCTCGGTGGGCTGGCAGCTGGGCGTGGACACCGCGCGGATCGCCTCGGCGCTGGAGAAGTTCCAGGGCATCGGCCGCCGCTTCAACCTGCTGGCCACGCTGCGTACCGCGCAGGGCGCGCAGGTGCGGCTGGTGGACGACTACGGCCACCATCCGCGCGAACTGGCCGCGGTGTTCGAGGCCGCGCGCGGCGGCTGGCCGGACCGGCGCCTGGTGGTGGCGTTCCAGCCGCACCGCTACACCCGTACCCGCGACCAGTTCGACGACTTCGCCGCGGTGCTCTCCGACGTCGACGCGCTGGTGCTGACCGAGGTCTATCCGGCGGGCGAGGCGCCGATCGCCGGCGCCGACGCCAAGGCGCTGGCGCGCGCGATCCGCGCCCGCGGCCGGATCGACCCGGTGGTAGTGGGCAGCGCCCAGGAACTGCGCGAGGTGCTGCCCGACGTGCTGCTCGACGGCGACCTGCTGCTGATGATGGGCGCCGGCGACATCGGCCACGCCGCCCAGCAGCTGGCGCGCGAAGGTTTCCCGGAGGCCGCGCGATGAGCCTGGCCGTGCCCCCGCTGCGCATCACCGACCCGGCCGCGTTCGGCCGCGTGGCGGTGCTGATGGGCGGCACCAGTGCCGAGCGCGAGGTGTCGCTGCAGTCGGGCCAGGGCGTGCTCGAGGCGCTGCGCGCGCGCGGCGTGGATGCGCACGCGGTCGACGGCATCCCGGCCCTGGTCGAGGCGATCCGCGCCGGCACGGTCGATCGCGTGTTCAACATCCTCCACGGCAACCGCGGCGGCGGCGAGGACGGCGTGGTCCAGGGCCTGCTCCAGGCGCTGGGCGTGCCCTATACCGGCGCGGGCGTGCTCGGCAGCGCGCTGGCCATGGACAAGATCCGCACCAAGCAGGTGTGGATCGCCGAGGGCCTGCCGACCCCGCGCTTCGCGCGCGTGCCGCCCGGCGGCGACCTGCGCGCCGCGATCGCGAAGGTCGGGCTGCCCGCGTTCGCCAAGCCCTCTTGCGAGGGTTCGAGCGTGGGCGCCGCGCGGGTGGTGGGCGAGGGCGACATCGCCAACGCGGTCGGGGTCGCGCGCGCGTACGGCGGCGAGATGCTGGTCGAGGAAATGGTGGTGGGCGACGAGATCACCGTGGCCATCCTCGGCGATGTCGCGCTGCCGTCGATCCGGATCGTGCCCGCCGGTGAGTGGTACGACTACAACGCCAAGTACCTCGCCGACGACACCCAGTACCTGTGCCCGGGCCTGGACGAGGCCGGCGAGCGCGCGGCCGCCGGACTGGCGCTGGCCGCGTTCGTGGCCGCGGGCTGCAGCGGCTGGGGCCGGGTCGACCTGATGCGCGAGCGCGCCACCGGCCGCCTGCTGCTGCTGGAGGTCAACACCGCGCCGGGCATGACCAGCCATTCGCTGGTGCCCAAGGCCGCGGCGCAGGTGGGCATCGACTACGCCGAGCTGTGCTGGCGCGTGCTGGAGCAGACGGTATGAACGCGACGCTCCGCCGCATCCTCCAGGTGGGCGCGTGGGCGCTGGCCCTGGCGCTGGTCGCGCTGCCGGTGGTGGCGCTGGTCAACGGCTGGATCGGCGCCGAGCGCTGGCCGCTGCGCACGCTGCGGGTCACAGACGGGCTGGAGCGCGTGGACACCGCGCGCCTGCGCGAGGTGGTGGCGCCGCACGCGGCCGACGGCTTCTTCGCGATCCGCCTCGACCGCGTCCAGGCCGAGGTCGCCCGGCTGCCGTGGGTCGAGCGCGCCGAGGTGCGCAAGCTGTGGCCGGACGTGCTGGAGGTGCGCATCTCCGAGCACCGCCCGTTCGCGCGCTGGGGCGAGGACCGGCTGCTGTCCGAGCAGGGGCGCCTGTTCCCGGTGGAAGGCATCGAGGTGCCCGACGGCCTGCCCGAGCTCGACGGGCCCGACGCCCGCGTGGCCGACGTGGTCGCGCTGTACAACCAGGCGGGCGAGATCTTCATGGCCGGCGGGCTCTCGGTCCGGCGGCTGGTGCTCGACCGCCGCGACAGCTGGTCGCTGGTGCTGGACAACGGCATCGAAGTGACGGTCGGCAAGCAGGAAGCGCGGCTGCGCCTGCAGCGCTTCGCGCGGGTGCTGCCGCAGCTGCTGGCGCGCAGCGGGCAGACCCTGCGCCGCGCCGACCTGCGCTACACCAACGGCTTCGCCCTGGAATGGGGCGAGCCCGGACCTGCCGGCGGCGACGCGGGCGAGGGCGGCGCGCTGGCGTCGCTCACCCGCCACGACGCGCCCCCCGGCCTGCGTTCCCCCCTCGTGAATCCCGGCTCCCGCACATGAACCGCAAAGGCGACAAGGCCCTCATCGTCGGACTCGACATCGGCACCTCCAAGGTGGTGGCGCTGGTGGGCGAGTACTCCCCCGGCAACCCGATCGAGGTGATCGGCATTGGCAGCCACGAATCGCGCGGCCTCAAGCGCGGCGTGGTGGTCGACATCGAATCGACCGTGCAGTCGATCCAGCGCGCGATCGAGGAGGCCGAGCTGATGGCCGGCTGCGAGATCCGCAGCGTCTACGCCTCGATCTCGGGCAACCACGTGCAGTGCCGCAACTCCAACGGCATCGTCCCGATCCGCGACGGCGAGGTGACCTGGGCCGACCTGGACCGCGTGCTTGACGCGGCCAAGGCGGTGGCGATCCCGGCCGACCAGCGGATCCTGCACGCGATCCCGCGCGAGTACGTGCTCGACGACTCGCAGGAAGGCATCCGCAACCCGGTCGGCATGACCGGCGTGCGCCTGGAGGTGCAGGCGCACCTGGTGGTGTGCGCGCAGTCGGCCGCGGCCAACATCAGCAAGTGCGTGCAGCGCTGCGGCCTGCAGATCGACGACCTGGTGCTGTCGTCGCTGGCCTCGAGTACCGCGGTGCTCACCGGCGACGAGCGCGAGCTGGGCGTGGTGATGGTGGACATGGGCGCCGGCACCACCGACCTGGCGGTGTTCGTGCACGGTGCGATCTGCCACACCGCCTCGCTGCCGATCGCCGGCGACAAGGTTACCGAGGACATCGCGCACATGCTGCGCACGCCCACGCCCGAGGCCGAGCAGATCAAGGTCCGCTACGCCTGCGCGCTGGCGCAGCTGGCCACCAGCGAGGAGTCGATCCAGGTGCCCAGCGTGGGCGACCGCCCGCCGCGGCGGCTGCCGCGCCAGGCGCTGGCGCAGGCGGTGCAGGCCCGCTACGAGGAGATCTTCGAGATGGTCCAGGCCGAGCTGCGGCGCTCGGGCTTCGAGCAGCACGTGCGCGCCGGCATGGTGCTCACCGGCGGGGCCGCGAAGATGGAAGGCGTGGTCGAGCTGGCCGAGGAAATGCTGCAGATGCCGGTGCGCGTGGGTATCCCGCAGCACGTCACCGGCCTGGGCGAAGTGGTCAACAACCCGGTCCACGCCACCGGCGTGGGCCTGCTGCTGATGGGCAGCCAGATCGAGCACCCGCGCCGTCCGTCGTTGCCGACGGGCAAGGCCGGGACCCTGCTCAAGAAGCTGGCCACGTGGTTCCGGGGCGAGTTCTGAGCCCGCGGGGGGAACGGGGACGGGGAGGAGGCCGGCACGGGCCGGGCGAGGCGAAAGGCGGAGCGGAGGAGCACAACAGGTAAGCGGTCATCCAGTCGCAGGACACGAACACAGGCAACAAGGCGTCACACCAATAACAACGCCGGCGATGAGCGGAACGGAACCCGGGCGCAGGCCCTTCCGGACCCCAATCCCGGCTCCAACCGAGGACTAGGACATGGCACATTTCGAACTCGTGGAAAAGATGGCCCCGAACGCCGTCATCAAGGTGATCGGCGTGGGCGGCGGCGGCGGCAACGCGGTCGCGCACATGGTCAACAGCAGCGTCGACGGCGTTGAGTTCATCACCGCCAACACCGACGCCCAGGCGATCAGCAACTGCGGCGCCAAGCTCCAGCTGCAGCTCGGCTCCAGCGTCACCAAGGGCCTGGGCGCCGGCGCCAACCCCGAAGTCGGCCGCCAGGCCGCGCTCGAGGACCGCGAGATCATCATGGACGCGCTGCAGGGCGCCGACATGGTGTTCATCACCGCGGGCATGGGCGGCGGCACCGGCACCGGCGCGGCCCCGGTCGTCGCGCAGCTGGCCAAGGAGATGGGCATCCTCACCGTGGCCGTGGTGACCAAGCCGTTCCCGTTCGAGGGCCGTCGCCGCATGCAGGTGGCGCTCAAGGGCATCGAAGACCTCTCGGCGCATGTCGACTCGCTGATCACGATCCCGAACGAGAAGCTGATCACCGTGCTCGGCCGCAACGCCACCATGATCCAGGCGTTCCGCGCCGCCAACGACGTGCTGCTCGGCGCGGTGCAGGGCATCGCCGACCTGATCGTGCGCCCGGGCCTGATCAACGTCGACTTCGCCGACGTGCGCACCGTCATGTCCGAGATGGGCCTGGCGATGATGGGCACCGGCCACGCCCGCGGCGACGACCGCGCCCAGGCCGCGGCCGAGGCGGCGATCCAGAACCCGCTGCTCGACGACGTCAACCTGGCCGGCGCCAACGGCATCTTGGTCAACATCACCGCCGGCCCGGACTTCACCATGAGCGAGTTCGACGAGGTCGGCCGCACCGTGGAGAACTTCGCCAGCGAGGACGCGACCATCGTGATCGGCACCGTGCTCGACCCGGAGATGCAGGACGACGTGCGCGTGACCGTGGTGGCCACCGGCCTCAACCGCGCCAGCGTGCGCCCGCCGGTGCGCGGCGATGCCGGATTCGACGCTGGCGCCCGCCGCCCGCACGTGCAGCTGGTCAACACCGGCCGGCGCGATGGCACCACCGGGATGTTCCTGGACGATCCGGTCGAGGCGTTCAACTCCGGTTCGAGCATCGCCGGCGCCCTGCGCGGGCGCGCCGCGGCGGCGGCCGAGCCGGCGGCGCCGGCGCCGCAAGCGGCCGACTTCGGCGACAGCAACTACCTCGACATCCCGGCGTTCCTGCGCCGCCAGGCGGACTGACCCCCCAAGGTCGGTCCGGCCCGCACCCCGCCGCGGCGGGGGCGGGCGCCATGTCCGTTTCGCCGCCGGGCCGTGCCGGCCCGGCGGCTTTTCGGGCGACCTGCGCCCCGGCCGCTTGAATCCGGTTCAGGGCGTCGGGTGATAATCTGGGACGTTGCCCGGCGACGGGGAACTCCTGCAACAGGCCGTGACCCGATGCCGCAGCAACGCACCATCAAGAACGTCATCCGCGCCACCGGAGTGGGGCTGCACAGTGGCCAGAAGGTCTTCCTGACCCTGCGCCCGGCAGCGCCCGACACCGGCATCGTGTTTCGCCGCGTGGACCTGGACCCGGTGGTGGAGATCCCCGCCTCGGGCGAGCTGGTCAGCGAGACCACCCTGTGCACCGGCCTGTCGCGCGACGGCGCCAAGGTGCAGACCGTCGAGCACCTGATGTCGGCCCTGGCCGGGCTGGGCGTGGACAACCTCTACGTCGAACTGTCCGCGGCCGAGGTGCCGATCATGGACGGCTCCTCGGGTCCGTTCGTGTTCCTGCTGCAGTCGGCCGGGATCCTCGAGCAGGGCGTGCCCAAGCGCTTCATCCGCATCAAGCGCCCGGTCGAAGTGCGCGAGGGCGACAAGACCGCCCGGTTCGAGCCCTACGACGGCTTCCGACTCGGCTTCACCGTCGACTTCGACCACCCGGCGATCCCCAAGTCGCGCTCGCGCGCGGAGATCGAGTTCTCCACCGAGAACTACATCCGCGAGGTCAGCCGCGCCCGCACCTTCGGCTTCATGCGTGACCTGGAATACATGCGCGAGCGCAACCTCGGCCTCGGCGGCTCGATGGACAACGCGATCGTGCTCGACGAGTTCCGGGTGCTCAACGACGACGGCCTGCGCTACGCCGACGAATTCGTGCGCCACAAGATCCTCGACGCGATCGGCGACCTGTACCTCGCCGGGCGCCCGGTGCTGGGCGCGTTCGAGGGCTACAAGTCCGGGCACGCGCTCAACAACAAGCTGGTGCGCGCGCTGCTGGCCGACCGCGAGGCCTGGGAAGAAGTCAGCTTCCCGGTCGAGGCCCCGGCGCCGCTGGCCTACGGCAGTCCGCTGACCGCCTGACCGGCGGGCCGGCTGCCCGCCCGAATTGCGCATCTGCCTGCGTCCGGCCGCCGGAGGACCGGGCGCGCCCGCGGTCAGGCGGGTGTCACATTTCACGCGACGAGCGCCCCGATATAACGGTTATTTAACGAAATGGCAGCGTTTCGGCGGGGCAGGTTAACGCTTCGTGCAGACGCGGCCGCTAGGATGCGCTGTCCGCCTGGGCCGGCCGGAGCGCCGGGGAACCCCCGGGCGGGCGGTCGGACCCGGTCAGCGCCCGGACTCGCCGCCAGCGGCGGGCTCCGCGAGCGCGGCCAGCGCGGCGTGGAACGCTTCCTGCGTGGCCGCCGACCGGCCACCGTGGCCCGGCGTCGCACTCGCGCGCTGGCCGGCGGCAGCAGGGAGGTGCAGCGGTTCCCGGGTCGGCCGGATGACGACCTCGCGCACATCCAGCCCGACGGACCGGGCGGCGTCGATGAGCTCGGGCGCGGCCAGGCGCAGCCTGGCGTGCCAGACGGGGGAGTCGACGAGCATGACCAGCCGGCCCCCGGCCACGTTGGCCAGCCGCACGTGTGGGGCCAGGGCCTGGGGCAGGAGGGGACGCAGTTGGCGGTCGAGCGCGTCGAGCCCCAGGGCGCGGCGCACCGGATCGGCGCTGCTACCGGACAACAGCGCCTCGAGCGCCGTCTGCATGGTCGCGGAACGTTCCGCGCCAGGCACCTTGGGCGAACTGGACCGCCGTGGCAGCGAATCAGACATAGGCTATGACTCTACACACTATTTCCGTGCAGGCACTGTCGATACTCCGCGCGCTCGGCCGCGACCTGCATGCGCGCATGGCCGCCCGGCCGCTGGCGGCCGCCATCGTGCTGCTGGGCGCGGGAGTGCTGGTGGGCGGCGGGATCAACGCCGCCAACGTCGACCGCCTGCAGCGGCAGGTGGCCGGACAGGCCCGTTCGCTGGAGGAGACCCGGCGCGAGGCCCAGCGAGAGGTCAACGCCCTGGCGGCCCGCCTGGCCGAACTCCAGGCCCAGGCCAACCGCCTCAACGCCCTGGGCGAGCGCCTGACCCGGATCGCCAAGCTGGGCGACGGCGAGTTCGATTTCGGCGAGCCGGTGGGCATCGGCGGCGCCGAGCCCAGCCAGGACATGCCGGCGCGCGGCCTGGTGGAGGGCATGGATGGGGTCGAGGCCGGCTTCGCCCGCGCCGGGCGCCAGCTCTCGGTGCTCGAGGCGCTGCTGTTCGACCAGGAACTCGAGCGCAACGCCATGCCCTCGCGCTCGCCGGTCGCGGGCGGCTACGTCACCTCCGGTTTCGGCGGGCGGGCCGACCCGTTCGGCGGCGGCCGCCAGTTCCACAAGGGCATCGACTTCGACGCCCGCACCGGCGACCCGGTGCTGGCCGTGGGCGACGGCGTGGTCAGCTTCTCCGGCGTGCGCAGCGGCTACGGCAACGTGGTCGAGGTCGACCACGGAAACGGCTTCGTGACCCGCTACGCCCACAACTCCCGCAACATCGTGAAGGTGGGCGACCTGGTGCGGGTGGGCCAGGAGATCGCCAAGGCCGGCTCCACCGGCCGCTCCACCGGTGCCCACGTGCACCTGGAGGTCTGGGAGAACGGCCGCCTGCACAACCCGCGCAAGTTCCTGGAGCTGGACCGGCAGTAGCCCGGCCGGGATCCTGCCCCCTCCCACCGCAAGGGGGGCGGGGCGGATGGCGGCACGTCCTCCGATCCCACTCCCGACTCCCTCCCCCGCGTGCGGGGAGGGCCGGGGTGGGGGCAGGTCTCCCGGCCCGCGCCGCCGCCACGGTCTTGCAATCGCCCCCGGGCGCCACCACGGTACAATGCGCGTTGCCATCGAAAAGGGCGCCAGTTGCGCCCTTTTTCATTGCCGGTGCGCCCGAGCGGGCCCCGGCGCGGCCCCCGTCACAGTTCCCGGTACCCCAATGCTCAATCGCCTGCTCACCAGCGTCTTCGGCAGCCGCAACGACCGCCTCCTCAAGCAGCTGGGCGGGATCGTCAGGAAGATCAACGCCCTCGAACCGCAGATGCAGGCCCTCTCGGACGCCGAACTGCAGGCCAAGACCGGCGAGTTCCGCGAGCGCGTCGCCAATGGCGAGTCGCTCGACAAGCTCCTGCCCGAGGCCTTCGCCGTCTGCCGCGAGGCCAGCCTCCGGGTCCTGGGCATGCGCCACTACGACGTCCAGCTGATCGGCGGCATGGTCCTGCACATGGGCAAGATCGCCGAGATGCGCACCGGCGAGGGCAAGACCCTGGTCGCGACCCTGCCGGTCTACCTCAACGCCCTGGAAGGCAAGGGCGTGCACGTGGTGACGGTGAACGACTACCTCGCCCGCCGCGACGCCGCGCAGATGGGCCAGCTGTACAACTGGCTGGGGATGTCGGTCGGGGTGGTCTACCCGGGCATGCCGCATTCGGACAAGCGCGCCGCCTACGCCGCCGACATCACCTACGGCACCAACAACGAGTTCGGCTTCGACTACCTGCGCGACAACATGGCCATGTCGAAGGCCGACCGCCACCAGCGCGGCCTGCACTACGCCATCGTCGACGAGGTCGACTCGATCCTGATCGACGAGGCCCGCACCCCGCTGATCATCTCCGGCCCGGCCGACGAGTCGCCCGAGCTCTACCTCAAGGTCAACCAGGTCGTGCCGCACCTCACCCGCCAGGAGGTCGAGGACGGCATCGGCGACTACTGGGTGGACGAGAAGGGCAAGCAGGTGCACCTGTCCGAGGCCGGCCAGGAGCACGCCGAGCAGCTGCTGCACAAGGTCGGCATCCTCGAGGCCGGCGACAACCTGTACGCGCCGCACAACATCCACGTCGTCCACCACCTCAACGCCGCGCTGCGCGCGCACGCGCTGTTCCAGCGCGACGTGGACTACATCGTGCGCGATGGCGAGGTGATCATCGTCGACGAGTTCACCGGCCGCACCCTGCCGGGCCGGCGCTGGTCCGACGGCCTGCACCAGGCGGTCGAGGCCAAGGAGGGCGTGCCGGTCCAGCGCGAGAACCAGACGCTCGCCAGCATCACCTTCCAGAACCTGTTCCGCATGTACGGCAAGCTCGCCGGCATGACCGGCACCGCCGACACGGAAGCGTTCGAGTTCAGCAACATCTACGGCCTGGAAGTGGTGGTGATCCCCACCCACCGGCCGATGATCCGCGTCGACCACCCCGACGCGGTGTTCCTCAACCGCGCCGGCAAGTACCGCGCGGTGTGCCAGGAAATCAAGGAGTGCTACGAGCGCGGCCAGCCGGTGCTGGTGGGTACCACCTCGATCGAGGTGTCCGAGCTGCTGTCGCAGTTCCTGCGCAGCGAGAACATCCCGCACGAGGTGCTCAACGCCAAGCAGCACGAGCGCGAGGCGCAGATCATCGCCAACGCCGGCCGGCCCAAGGCCGTGACCATCGCCACCAACATGGCCGGTCGCGGCACCGACATCGTGCTCGGTGGCTCGCTGCAGGCCGAGCTCGCCGCGCTGGGCGAGGATGCGTCCGAGGCCGACAAGGCGCGCGTGCGCGAGGAGTGGCAGAAGCGCCACGACGAAGTGGTCGCGCTGGGCGGCCTGCACATCCTGGGCACCGAACGCCACGAGTCGCGGCGCATCGACAACCAGCTGCGCGGCCGTTCCGGCCGCCAGGGCGACCCGGGCTCGAGCCGCTTCTACCTGTCGCTCGAAGACAACCTGATGCGCATCTTCGCCGCCGACTGGGTGCAGAAGGTGATGGCGCGCATGGGGCTCAAGGAGGACGACATCATCGAGTCGCCGCTGGTCTCGCGGCAGATCGCCAATGCCCAGCGCAAGGTCGAGGCGCACAACTTCGACATCCGCAAGAACCTGCTCGAGTTCGACGACGTCAACAACGACCAGCGCAAGGTGATCTACGGCCAGCGCAACGAACTGCTCGAGGCCGAGAGCATCAAGGACAACATCGACGGCATCCGCGCCGACGTGGTGGCCGAGGTGGTCGAGCGCTTTGTCCCGCCCGACTCGATCGACGAGCAGTGGGACCTGCCGGGCCTGGAGGCGACGCTGGAGCAGGACTTCGGCCTGCGCCTGGACCTGCAGGGCCTGGCGAAGGCGAGCCGCGAGCTCGATGC
Organism: Luteimonas wenzhouensis; assembly: GCF_007859305.1. GTDB lineage: Bacteria > Pseudomonadota > Gammaproteobacteria > Xanthomonadales > Xanthomonadaceae > Luteimonas > Luteimonas wenzhouensis. The sequence continues at coordinate 620,167 of NZ_VOHE01000001.1, read as the reverse complement.
CGACGGCATCCAGGACCACGTGCGCGAGGCGCTCGACCGGGTGTTCGAGGAGAAGGAAGCGCAGGTCGGCGCCGAGACCATGCGCGCGCTCGAGAAGCACATCATGCTCAGCGTGCTCGACGAGAACTGGAAGCAGCACCTGGCGCGCATGGACTACCTGCGCCAGGGCATCCACCTGCGCGGCTACGCGCAGAAGCAGCCCAAGCAGGAGTACAAGCGCGAGGCGTTCGAGCTGTTCAGCGAGATGCTCGACAAGGTCAAGCGCGAGGTGATCATGCTGCTGGCCCGGGTGCGCGTGCGCACCGAGGAGGAGGTGGCCGCGATCGAGGCGCAGGAGCGCGCCCAGGCCGAGGCGCGCCTGCGCCAGGCCGAGTTCCAGCATGCCGACGCCGGCGGCTACGGCGCCGACGAGGAAGCCGCGCAGCCCGACTACCAGCATGGCCCGCGCACTCCGATCGTGCGCGAGGGCGCCAAGATCGGCCGCAACGACCCGTGCCCCTGCGGCAGCGGCAAGAAGTACAAGCACTGCCACGGGCAGCTTTCCTGAGGACAGCCGCTCCTGCACCACCCGCCTGCCCGCATTCCGCCTGAGCGCCGCCCCCGCCATCGCGGGGGCAGGGCCGGATCCATGCCCGGGAAACCCGTGGCTCCGCTTGCGGGCCCCCCCGCCTGGAAGGGCAGATCCAACTCCCTCCCCCGCCTGCGGGAGAGGGTTGGGGTGGGGGCAAGCCGCTGGCGCCAGTGCCCGGATGCCCCCCTCCCGACCTCCCCCCGCAAGCGGGGGGAGGAGCAGACGGCCGCTCAGCCCCCAACTACCGCCCCCGACTCCCTCCCCCGCCTGCGGGGGAGGGTTGGGGTGGGGGCCGCCGCGGCAGCCGCACCTGCAGCCACGCCGGATCCCCGACCATGACCACCGGCCCCTCCCGCCAGGTTCCTCCCGCCGGCTCCCTGCCCACGGTGCATGTCGTTGCCGGCGTCATCACCGACACCCGCGGCCGGATCCTGCTCGCCCGCCGCGCGCCGGGGCGCGAGCTCGCGGGACTGTGGGAGTTCCCCGGCGGCAAGGTCGAACCCGGCGAATCCCCCGAGGCCGCCCTGGCACGCGAGCTCGAGGAAGAGCTCGGGATCGGGATCGACGTCGGCGCGCCGCTGATGACCGTCCCGCACCTGGCCCCGAGCCGCCACCTGCGGCTGGACGTGCGACGCGTGGCCGCCTGGCGCGGCAGTGCCAAGGGGCGGGAGGGCCAGGCCCTGGCCTGGGTGCAGCCGGAGAAGCTCCCGCGCTACGACATGCCGGCCCCCGACCGCCCGGTCGTTGCCGCGCTGCTGCAGCCCGACCATTGCCTGGTCACGCCGCCTCCCGACCTGGACGACGAAGCCTGGCTGGCGGGCCTGGGCGCCGCCCTGGATCGCGGCGTGCGCCGGGTCCAGTTCCGCATGCCCGGCGTGGACGCCGACCGGCGCCGCCGGCTGCTGGATGGCGCCCTCCGGCTCTGTGCCGGCGCCCGGGCGCAGCTGCTGGTGAACGGCGACGCCGCCCTGGCGCGCGCCACTGGCGCCGGCCTGCACCTGCCCTCCGCCCGGCTGCGGGAACTCGACGCGCGTCCGGTTCCCCCGGGCACACTGCTGTCGGCGTCCTGCCACGATGCCGACGAACTGGCCCTGGCGGAAGCCTTGGGATGCGACTTCGTCCTGGTGGGTCCGCTGCGGGCCACGCCCAGCCATCCTGGCCAGCCGGGCATGGGTTGGGGACGGTTCGAAGCCTTGCGTGAGCGCAGCTCGCTGCCGATCTACGCGATCGGCGGCCTGTCCCCCCGCGACATCCCCGTGGCCCGCCGCCACGGCGCGCAGGGCATCGCCGCGATCCGCGGCTTGTGGGACGCACCGGCCACCCCGGCCCCGCGGCGCGCGCCCGCCACGTCATCGCGCTCGTAGGGGAGTTGCCGCGAGCCGCCGGCGTGGTGGCTGCGGCGCCCCCTCCCAGCCTCCCCCCGCAAGCGGGGGGAGGGGCGGATGCGCGGGGTGGGGTATGTGCTCCCTCCCCCGCTTGCGGGGGAGGGTTGGGGTGGGGGCAAGCGGGCGGGCGGCGTGGCGACTGGCGCCCCCCCTCCCAGCCTCCCCCCGCAGGCGGGGGGAGGGGCAGAGGCGCGGGGTGGGGGAGTGCTCCCTCCCCCGCGTGCGGGGGAGGGTTGGGGTGGGGGAACCGGACGCCGCTGGTACCGGAATCACCCGGCAGCGGCGGCCAGGGCCCGATACCGCGCGTCCAGCGCTGCCACGTGCGGAGGCAGCTGCTCGAGGGGGCCGTCGTTGACCAGCACGTCGTCGGCGATCGCCAGCCGCTCGGCGCGGGTCGCCTGGGCCGCGATCATGCGGTCGGCCAACGCGGCATCGATGCCGTCGCGGGCCAGCAGCCGGCTGCGTTGCACTTCCACCGGTACGTCCACCACCAGTACCCGATGCAACCAGGGATAGGCGGTGCGCACTCCACTGCCGGAAGCCGTGGCCGCCTCGGCCAGGAGCGGGATCGCGGCCATCGCATACGGCCCCGGCGCGGCCTCGCAGGCGGTCCTGAGCAGCGCGCGCACCCGCGGATGCACGATCGCCTCGAGCTGCGCGCGCGCTGCGTCGTCGGCGAATACCCGTCGGCGCATCGCCGGCCGGTCGAGGCTGCCGTCGGGCGCCAGCACTTCCGGTCCGAACGCGGCGACCACCTCGCCCAATCCTTCGCTGCCCACCGCCACCGCCTCGCGCGCGGCCGCATCGGCGTCGACCACGGTGACGCCCAGCGCTTCGAAGCACCGCGCCACCTCGCTCTTGCCGGAGGCCACGCCCCCTGTCAGTCCCACGATGAATCCGGCCATGGGTGGATTGTGCATGTTCGGGAGGGAGTGCCGGGCATCCGGGAGCCGCGCCCACGGCCTGCGCTGGGCAGTGGCTCCCTCCCCCGCTTGCGGGGGGGAGGGTTGGGGTGGGGGCAGTCGGGGGCGTGGCGGCTGGGGGTGCCCCCCTCCCAGTGTCCCCCCGCGAGCGGGGGGAGGGGCAGAGGCGGCGGCAACGGGGAGGGCGGAGGCGGCGGGGAATGGGGGTGTGCTCCCTCCCCCGCTTGCGGGGGAGGGTTGGGGTGGGGGCGGTCGGGGGGGCGTGGCGGCTGGGTGCCCCCCTCCCAGCCTCCCCCAGCGAGCGGGGGGAGGGGCAGAGGCAGCGGGAGTGGGGAAGGGTCAGAAGCCCGCGTAGTTGCGGTACAGGCCGAGCAGCTGGTCGCCCCACATGAAGACGATCCAGCCGGCCAGGGCCAGATAGGGGCCGAACGGAATCGGGGTGGCGCGGTCGCGGCCCTTGGCCGCCAGCCAGATCGAGCCGACCACCGCACCCAGCAGCGACGACAGCAGGATCACCGGCAGCACCCCGGCCAGGCCCACCCAGGCCCCCAGCGCGGCCAGCAGCTTGAAGTCGCCGTGGCCCATGCCCTCCTTGCCGGTCACCTGCTTGAACAACCACCACACCGACCACAGGCTCACGTACCCGGCGATCGCCCCCAGCAGCGCCGGCTTGGCCGGCATGTACAGGTTGTCCAGCGCCGCCACCAGGCCCAGCCACATCAGGGGCAGGGTCAGCGAATCGGGCAGCAGTTGGGTTCGCAGGTCGATCCCCGACAGCGCGATCAGGAAACAGGTGAGCAGGCAGGCGCCAAACCCCTGCCAGCCGAAGCCGAAGTTCCACACGCACAGCACGCACAGCAGGGCGGTGAGCAGCTCCACCAGCGGGTACTGGACCGAGATCGGCGCCTTGCAGCTGCGGCAGCGCCCGCGCAGCGCCAGCCAGCTCAGCACCGGGATGTTCTCGTACCAGGCCAGCTGGTGGCCGCAGTGCGGGCAGTGCGAGCGCTCGACCACGATCCCCGGCGGGGGCGGGTCGTAGATCTCCGGTTCGCCCAGCACCTCGCGGGCCTCGCGCTTCCACTCCCACTCCATGCGCCGCGGCAGGCGCAGGATCACCACGTTGAGGAAGCTGCCCACCAGCAGGCCCAGCCCGGCGACCAGCGGGTAGCCGAGCGAGGGGTTCTGGTCGAGATATGCCATTCGTTCCGCCGTGCAGGATCAGGTCAGTCGCGGGGCACGCGCGCGCCGCGGCGCCGGTCGCCGGCGCGGCGGTGCACCGCGGGGGTCAGATGGTCGCCGCGAGCTTGAAGATCGGCAGGTACATGCCGATCACCAGAGCGCCGACCACTCCGCCGATCACCACCATGATCATCGGCTCGAGCAGACTGCTCAGCGCGTCGACGGCGTTGTTCACCTCTTCCTCGTAGAACTCGGCCACCTTGAACAGCATGGTGTCGAGCGCGCCGGCCTCCTCGCCGATCGCGGTCATCTGCACCACCATGTGCGGGAACAGGGCGGTCTGCTTCATCGCCATGTTCACCTGGTAGCCCACGGCGACGTCGTCGCGCATGCGCAGCACGGCCTGCTCGTAGACCTTGCTGCCGGTGGCGCCAGCAACGATGCCCAGCGCCTCCACCAGCGGCACGCCGGCCTTGAAGGTTACCGCCAGGGTACGGGCGAAGCGGGCGATCGCGGCGTTGTGCAGGATCTGGCCGACGACCGGGATCTTCAGCGACAGCCGGTCCACGGTGTGCTGCAGCGACGGCGAACGCCGGTAGGTGAAGACGAACGCGAAGCCGCCGCCGACCACCACCAGCAGGATCGCCCACCACCAGGCCAGCACGAACTTGCTGGCCGCGATGATCAACTGGGTGAACGCCGGCAGCTCGGCGCCGAAGCTGGCGAAGGTCTGCTCGAACTGCGGCACCACCACGATCAGCAGCAGCGCGCTCACCAGGATCGCCACCACGATCACCATCGCCGGGTAGAACAGCGCCTTCTTGATCTTGCCCTTGAGGGTCTCGATGTTTTCCTTGTACGTGGCGATGGTGTCGAGCACCGTCTCGAGCACGCCCGCGCCTTCGCCGGCCTTGACCAGGTTGCGGTACAGCTCGTCGAACTGCACCGGGTGCTTGCTCATCGCCTCGTAGATCGACGAGCCGCCCTCGATGTCCAGGCGCAGCTCGTCGACCATCTTCTTCATCCGCACGTTCTTGTTGCCGTTGCCGATGATCTCCAGCGCCATCACCAGCGGCACGCCGGACTTGATCATCGTCGCCAGCTGGCGGCTGAAGACCGCGATGTCCTTGGGGGTGATCGGCTTGCCGGCGCCGCCGAACAGCGGCTTGGGCTTGGTCTTGACCAGGGTGGGCTGGATGCCACGGCGGCGCAGTTCGGCGCGCAGCATGTTGGCGTTCTTGGACGTCTCCTCGCCCTTCATCCGGACGCCGCGCTTGTCGGTGCCCTCCCAGATGAAGGTGTCCAGGGCCACCCCTGCGCGGGCGACGGGCCTGGTCGCGGTCTTGGCGGCGGAGCGTGTCACGGCCATCGGTTATCCCCCGGAAGCTCGCCGGCCTCCCCAGCCGGACGAATTCCCTTGGATGTTAGCCGTTTACGGGGCAAAGTGAAATTCAACTGTGTGACGGCCGACCGGTTTCCGGCACCGGGGTCCACGCGGCGGCGGCCCGGGCGGCTTCGCGCCGGCAGGCGGCCGGGCCGGGGCGCGGACGCCGGCGCCACGCCCGGGGCGCCCGGGGCCGGGCGCGCGGCGAGCGCCGTCCGGGCTCAGTCCTTGGTGACGCGGTTGATCTCGGCCAGGCTGGTGATGCCCTGCTTCACCTTCAGCAGCGCCGACTGCCGCAGGTCGCGGACCCCCGCGGCCTGCGCCGCCCTGGCGATCTCGATCGCGTTGCCGCCCTGCAGGATGATGGTGGCGATCTCCTCGCTCATCGGCATCACCTGGTACACGCCGGTGCGGCCCTTGTAGCCGCCGGTGCACTCGTCGCAGCCCACCGCCTCGTACACGCTGAAGCCCTCGGCGATCTCCTGCTCGGTGAAGCCCTCGGCCAGCAGCGCGTGGTCGGGCAGTTCGGCCTTGCGCTTGCAGCGCTCGCACAGCCGCCGTGCCAGGCGCTGGGCGATCACCAGGGTGATCGAGCTGGTGATGTTGTAGGGCGCGATGCCCATGTTCATCAGCCGCGCGATGGTCTGCGGCGCGTCGTTCGTGTGCAGGGTGGAGAGCACCATGTGGCCGGTCTGCGCGGCCTTGATCGCGATCTCGGCGGTTTCCAGGTCGCGGATCTCGCCGACCATGATCACGTCCGGGTCCTGGCGCAGGAAGCTGCGCAGCGCGGCGGCGAAGGTCATGCCGCGCTTTTCGTTCTGCTGCACCTGGTTCACGCCGGGCAGGCGGATTTCCACCGGGTCCTCGGCGGTGGAGATGTTGCGGGTCTCGTCGTTGAGGATGCCCAGCGCGGTGTACAGGCTCACCGTCTTGCCCGAACCGGTCGGGCCGGTCACCAGCACCATGCCGTAGGGCTTGTGGATCGCCTCCAGGAACAGCTTCTGCTGGTCGGGCTCGTAGCCGAGCTTGTCGATGCCCAGCCTGGCGGCGCTGCCGTCGAGCACGCGCAGCACCACCTTCTCGCCGAACAGGGTGGGCAGGGTGCTCACGCGGAAGTCGATCTGCTTGGTTTTGCTGATGTTGAGCTTGATGCGGCCGTCCTGCGGTACCCGCTTCTCGGCGATGTCCAGCTGCGCCATCACCTTCAGGCGCGCGGTGATGCGCTGGTTGAGCTTGACCGGCATCTTCGCCGACTGCTTGAGGATGCCGTCGATGCGCAGGCGCACGCGGTAGTCGTTCTCGTAGGGCTCGAAGTGGATGTCCGAGGCGCCGCGCTTGATCGCGTCGATCAGCACCTTGTTGACGAAGCGCACCACCGGGGTGTCGTCGCCCTTGCCGTCGACGCCGGAATCGCGCGGCTCGTCGTCGCCGGCCTCGATGTCGAGGTTGTCCAGGTCGTCGGCGTCGCCGAGCGCTTCGGTCAGCGTGTCGTGCGACTGCAGCCACAGGTCGAGCGTGCGGCGGATGCTGTCCTCGTCCACCAGGATCGGCTCCACCACCAGGTTGGTGTGGAACTTCACCTCGTCCAGCGCGTGGCTGTTGGTGGGGTCGGACATGCCGATGAAGAGCTTGTTGCCGCGCTTGTACAGCGGCAGCACGTGGTGCTTGGAGAGCAGCTCCTCGCTGACCAGCTTGATCGCGCTCTGGTTCGGATCCATCGCCGACGGATCCAGGATCGGCATGCCGAACTCCATCGAGTTGGCCGCCGCCATCTGCGCCGCGGTCACCAGCTTGTGCTCGCGCAGGTACACCGCGACGTGCTTGCGCTGGGCGGTGGCCTTGTCGAGCGCCTCGCGCGCGGCCGCCTCGTCGAGCGCGCCGTCGAGGACCAGGCGGCGGGCGATGCCGGTGATGCCCACCAGGTTGGCGTTCACAGCCGCATTCATCCCCAGTCATCCATCAAGCAGATCCCGCCCGACTGTAGCGCATGTCCCGGGGGCGGCACTACTGTCTTCAGGGGCGGCCAAGCCCAAGCCTGCCCGGCAGGGGCTGGAGCCGGCAGGGGGAGAGGGCAGGGGAGAGGCCGGGGCTGGGCCATGGGTTGGCCTAGGGTCACCGGTCAAGGGCGCAGGGCTTGGGCTCGCGCAGATCCACCGGGTTGAAGTGCACGAACGCGCGCACCCAGCGTGGATGCAACACGCGCTCCATCTCTCCGCGCAGCGCGGCGACGTCCATGTCGCGGTGCAGGACGCCATTGCGGACGAAGCTGACACGGCCCCTGGGGGTCCGTTCGAGCGTGTCCAGCAGGTCGTACCAGGTCACCTGCAGGCCGTGCGACTGGATGTAGTGGAAGTATGGCGAACCGCTCGATCCGACGATTTCCACCGTATCGGCCAGATAGGGGAACGGCCCCGGCGGGTTCCGGAAGATCAGATGGTTGCTGGCGCCGGCCTCCAGCCGGAGATTGGCGAACATGTTGAGCGACTGCGCAGTCTTCAGTCCAAGGTAGGGCGCGAAGCCGTTGACGAGGAACAGGAGCGACAGCAGGTTTGCCGCCAGACAGCCGGACCACAGCAGCCGCGGGGCCGGCGTGGGCGCGTGCGTGGTCCTTCCGTACCTGAAGATCACCCAGGCAAGGAACGCCGGGACGGGCATCCACGCCAGCGCGACCTCGCTGTAGCTGCCGTTCCAGACGAGTACGGTGACCAGTGCCGCCCAGGCCAGCAGTGCTGCCCGTCCACTGGGCATGTCGAGCCGGGCCCGCATGGCGCGCCAAGGCGGGGAGGCCAGGATGCGGGCCGCGCTCTCGCGTTCGATGAACAGCACGTGCAGGGCGATGGACAGGGTGGAGAACACCACGTACATCGCGTAGCCGCTGAGCGCCAGCAGCGAGTGGAATGCGATCCCCAGGCCGATCGCCACCGTGCGTGTTCGCGGCAGTACCAGGCACACCAGGATCAGGGTTTCGATGACGAGGGTGCCGTAGATGGCCGCGTGGTGGAAGGCGGTGAAGTCGATCCAGCGCATGAACGCCGGCATTTCGCGCCAGAGCGCCACGGCGCAACTGACCTCCGGATCCAGGAAGCCGGTATTGATCTTGTGGAAGACGCCGAACACGTACATCACCAGCAGCAACACGCGACCGGTGGGGGCGAAATCGTTGAAGAACGCGGACCAGTCGCCGCCCCGCCACATCTGCCGGATGGCGCAGGCCGCCATCGCCAGCAGCAGGACGTTCTTCATCATGGTGTGGTTGGAATGCACGGGAAGCTGCGCCCACGCATCCACCATGAATGTCAGCAGCAGCATGGCTGCCAGTCGCGTGGAGGCCGGTCGCAGCAGCAGCCCGATGCCCAGCGCCCCCATCAGCCATGTGCTCGGATAGCCCGGGGGGTTGTAACGGAAGGAGTTGGTCAGCGCGTGCAGTAGGGCAAAGAGGCCCAGGGCGTGGTGGAACAGCAGCCACGGCGCCCGTGCGCCCACCGAAGGCTCCCGCAGACGGATGCGCCCGAGCAGGAACAGGGCGGCGTTGCGCCCCATGCGCAGGACCGGGTAGGCAAGCGCGGCCCTGCGCGTCGACCCCAGCAGCCAGCGGTTGACCCGGTTGAACGTGCCGCTGCGGGTGCCGAGCAGCGCCAGGCGATGGACTGCGTCCTGGCCGAAGTACAGGCCGTCCTCGAACTCGAAGGCCATTCCCTCGTCCGGCTCGAAGCCGGCCTGGCGCAGGCGGGCCACGTCGCCGGGCGACTGGCGCAAGTTGACCACTCGCACCTGGCCGAGGGAGTCCTGCAGGCGCAGCAGCTGCACATAGCGGCTGCAGAAGGGGCAGTCGCCGTCGTAGTAGATGCTGGCGCCGGTGCTGTCCGCCGGCCCGTTCACGCGCAGAACGTCCTGGTCCTGGGGCGGCAGGATGCAGACGCAAGCCACCCAGCGTGCGGCGCCACGCGCGCGATTGCGCGGGGTCCAGACCTGTTTACCGGTCTTCCGACAGCATTCTTCATCGAGTCCCCTTGGCCGCGCCGTCCGCGATGCAGGTGCCCATCCAGCCGACCATCCGTCTGAAGGTCAGCGCCACCTGCGGACCGGAGTGTTACCGCAGTGAGGCTCCCGCGACAACCGAGGCCAGTGGCATCTCCGGGACAAAAAAAGAGGCCCCTTGACGGGGCCTCTTGGATCGTACAAGGACAATAGCGGTCAGTCGGTGCCTCCGCCGGAGGCAGGATCGTTACGGCACTCGGCAGGCACGTACTTACGCACGTTCTCGGGCGCGGAGCAGGTCCAGTTGATGGGCGAGCTCGGGGTGCCATCCTGCGTGGGCGTAAAGGTCAGGGTCGGATCGGCGTCTCCGCCCGTTTCACGTGTCACCGTGGTGATCTCGCCGCCGTCGGCAATGGTGATGCTTGCCACAAAGTCAGTGGCGTCTGCGGCGAACACAAAGCCAGAGTTCGCTTGGGTGACATCGGCCAAGCCACCCGGGAGCGAGGAGGCCGTCTCGGCCACGGCCAGCTTGGCCGGGGCGGTCTGCGCGACGGCTTCCGACACGCGGGCGCGCACGGTGTAGTCCTGGTACGCCGGCAGCGCGATCGCCACCAGGATGCCCAGGATCGCGATCACGATCATCAGCTCGATCAGGGTAAAGCCCTGGTACTTCTTCATGGTGTATCCCCTAGGAGTAGTTGACTTCACGTGCCCCGCCGGCCGGCAGCGCCGGGTCCCGTGGGCAGCCGTGCAACAGCGCACGTGCGGGCTCAGGGTACGCAGAATCTGTGCCAAACGGAATCGCAGCGGGTTTGCGATGCGCATGTTGGAGGGCCGTCACACTCCTGTGCGTCGGGTGCCCGGAATCGCAGGTCACTTCACGCTCGCGGGCGTCACTTTGTGACGCGACGGGGCATGGAAAAACCCGCTGTTGCCATAAAAGTGTGACGGCCATCGATCATCGGGCCAGCACGCGCATCGGCTCACCGGTCTGCCCGTCCACCAGCATCCGGCCTTCCCCGCGCCGGGACACGATCGGAACCACGCGCAGCCGGTCGGGTCCGGAGCCCGCGGCGCGCAGGTCGGCGCCCTGGAGCGTGGCCGGGTCGAGCGGCCGGGCGGCGGTGGCGAGCATGTCGGGCGCCACCCGGGCAAAGTCGAGGTAGCGCGCCGGGGTGCGCTCGATGCCGGCGCCGCCGGCCATGAACTGCTCCATCACCGCGCGCCGCTCCTCCGGGTCGTCGGGCATGCGGGTGCCCACCAGCACCGGGCCGGTCCAGGACAGCCGCCGCCACTCCGGGCGCGCGGCGGCGGCCAGGTCGGCGTCGTCGATCTCGCTGGCGAAGACCAGGGTGAAGGTCTGCGGGGTGGCGACCAGGAACACCGGGCGCGCCACCCACAGGGTGTGCAGGCCGTAGGCCAGGAAGGCGAGCTGGCACAGCGCGATCACGGTGAGGTCGAACTTCAGCCCGCGCTTGCCCTTGCGGTACAGGATCAGGGTGAGCAGGGGGCCGGCGGTGAGGTCGATGCCCAGCATCACCAGCAGGATGCGGTCGAGCCCCGCGATGCGGTAGAGCGCGTGCGGGTACCAGAGCAGGAAGGCGGACAGGGCGATGCCGCCGATGACGACGATGCTCAGGAGCAGGTGCGAACCGGACGCTTTCCAGCGGGTCATGGAAGGCAGCTGTGTCGGACCCGGCGCGGATTCTTCATCCGCGCCGCGGGGTTGGCAAGGGGCGTGCCGGGGCGGGCGTGGCCGCGGGGAGCGGCGGGGTCAGTCGATGCCGAGCTTCTTGAGCTTGTAGCGCAGGGCGCGGAAGGTGATGCCCAGCGCGGCGGCCGTCTTGGTCTTGTTGTAGCGGTTCTCCTGCAGGGCCTGCTGGATGGCGGCGCGTTCGATCTCCTCGATGTAGGAGGGCAGGGCGCTGCTGGAGGTGTCGAAGGGGCTGGCCTGGCGCGGGTCGGGGCCGGGCGCGGCATTGACCGGCGGCGGGGCGATCGGGGCCACGGGCGCGCCCGGCGCGGGCACGGGCGCGCCGGGCGCGGGAGCGTGGGCCATGGCGGCGGGCAGCTGCAGGTCGGCGGCGTGGATGGTGTCGCCGTCGGCCAGGGCGAGCGCGCGCTCGAGGATGTTTTCCAGCTCGCGCACGTTGCCCGGGAACGGGTAGGCCTCGAGCGCGGCGACCGCGTCGGGCGCCAGGGTGGGGGCCTGGCGCTTCATCGCCCGCGACAGGCGCTCGAGGATCGCCTCGGACAGCAGCGGCAGGTCGCCGGTGCGCTCGCGCAGCGAGGGCACGTGCAGGCCGATGACGTTGATGCGGTAGTAGAGGTCGTGGCGGAACCTGCCCTCGGCCACCAGCTGGGCGAGATCCTTGTGGGTGGCCGAGAGGATGCGTACGTCCACCCGCACCTCGGACTGCGAGCCCACCGGGCGCACGCTCTTTTCCTGGATCGCGCGCAGCAGCTTGACCTGCATCGGCAGCGGCAGTTCGGCCACCTCGTCCAGGAACAGGGTGCCACCGTCGGCGGCCTGGAACAGGCCGGCCTTGTCGCTGGTGGCGCCGGTGAAGCTGCCCTTCTTGTGGCCGAAGAACTCGCTTTCCATCAGCTCCGACGGGATCGCGCCGCAGTTCACCGGCACGAACGGGCCGCCGGCGCGCGAGCCCTGGGCGTGGATGGTGCGGGCCACCAGTTCCTTGCCGGTGCCCGACTCGCCGCTGATGTGCACCGGGGCCTGGCTGCGGGCGACCTTGGTGATGGTCTGGCGAAGCGAGACCATCGCCGGCGAGGCGCCCAGCAGGCGGCCGGCCTCCTCGGGCTCGGCGATCCGGCGGGTGTTGAGCTCCAGCGCCTGGCGCACCAGGCCGCGCAGGACGTTGATGTCGACCGGCTTGCTGACGAAGTCGAAGGCGCCGGCCTTGAGCGCCTCCACCGCGGCCTCGACGTTGCCGTAGGCGGTGATCACCGCCACCGGGGTGGTGGGGAAGCGGGTGGAGATCTCGCTCACCAGCTCCAGCCCCGAGCCGTCGGGCAGGCGCATGTCGGTCAGGCACAGATCGTAGGAGACCGTGCCCAGCATCTGCCGGGCGGCGTGGAGGTTGGGGGCGGTATCGGTGCGCAGGCCCATCCGGCCCAGGGTCAGCACCAGCAGTTCGCGGATGTCGTGCTCGTCATCGACGATCAGTGCGCTGCGGGCTTCGTTCATAAAAATGAGGAACTCGTCGCAAGGTGACCAATATTGACACTTTTTGACCCGGGTGACGAGGGCGTCGGCCTCGGGTACGTGGCTCAACCGGTGACCTGCCTGGCGGGGGAACGGGTGCACGGGAACGACTATCGGCCGTTCCGGCGGAAACTGTTGCCCGCGCCCTGGTCCGGCCTCAGTCCGGGGCCAGCAGCGCGTGCTGGGCGGGCAGGGTGATGCGGAAGCAGGCGCCGCCGCCGGGCACCGGCACGTAGTCGAGCTCGGCGTCGTTGGCCCGGCACAGCTCGTGGGCGATGTAGAGCCCCAGGCCGGTGCCGTTCTCGGAGGTGGTGAAGAACGGGCGGAACAGCTGGGCGGTGACCGCGTCGGGGATGCCCGGGCCGCGGTCGAGGATGCTCAGCACGGGGATCCGCTCGTGCTCCTCCACGTGCAGCGAGATGCGCGGCACCTCCCCGGGCAGGTGGCCATAGCGCACGGCGTTGTTCACCAGCGAGGTGACGATCTGCTGCAGGTGGCGCGGGTCGAACATCACCGGCATCCGGGCGCAGTCGCCGGTCACCTGCAGCCGGGCGTTCTCCTCGGGCACGATCAGGCGGTAGTCCTCGATGAAGTGCCGCAGGAAGGCCACCAGGTCGATGCGCTCGGGCTTGGCGCGCTCGCGCCGGGCCAGGCCGAGCACGCTCTCGACGATGCCGTTGGTGCGCATGCACTGCTGGTGGATGATCTGCAGCAGGCGGCGGTCGCTGGGGCCCAGGTCCTGTGATTCCTCCAGCAGCTGGGTGGCGTAGTTGATCGCGGCCAGCGGGTTGCGGATCTCGTGGGCCAGGCTGGCCGAGAACCGGCCCATCGCGGCCAGGGTGAGGGACTCGGCGCGGCGCGAGACCAGCGAGGTGTCGTCCAGGAACACCAGGGTGGCGTCGCTGGTGGCCAGCAGGCGGGTGAAGCGCGGCAGCACCTCCGAGCGCTCGGGGCCGCAGGCCATCGGCAGCTCGTTCTGCTCGCCGTCGCGGCGCCACTGGTCCAGGCGCGCGGCCAGTTCCGGGGCGATCTCGGCCAGCAGCTTGCCGTGCATGGGCGGGTCGTGGGCGGCGTTGTCCTCGCGCAGCAGCACCTGGGCGGCCTCGTTGGCCATGCGGATGCGGCCGCCGCCGTCCACCAGCATCACCCCGATGCGCATGCGCCGGATCACCAGTTCGTTGATCTCGGCCAGGTTGGCGGCCTCGGCGTGGCGCCGGTCGGCCAGCCGCTGGGCGGCGCGCATCTGCCGGCCCAGGTGGTGCATCAGCGCGGCCACGGCCACGTAGGCCACCGCGAACATCACCACCTCGGCCAGCGGCCGCGCGTCCACCCCTTCCACCCGCTGCCAGGCGTACTGGGCGAGCAGGGCCGCGGTGGCCGCGGCGGCGAAGGCCATGCTCCAGGGCACCGACAGGAACAGCGCGCCGGCGGCCAGGTTGAACACGAACATCAGCGCGATGCCGGGCCCGGCGGCGGGCAGGGCGTGGGTGGCCAGGAACACCACCGCCACGTCCACCCCCAGGCCGACCACCACGTGCGGGCGCACCCCGCCGCGCAGCACGCCCTCGGCCCGGTGCAGGTGCCGGGCGTGGGCCAGCAGCACCAGCGACAGCACCACGTAGGTGGCCGAGACCGTGCGCGCCAGCTGCGGCATGTGCATCTGGCCGAACAGCTCCCCGGCCGGGCTGAAGACCACCAGCGCCAGCAGGGCCGATTCGAACAGGCGGTAGAGCGCGAACAGGTACAGCTCGCGGCGCAGCGAATGCAGGCGGGCGGGCGGGGCTGCGTCGGGTGCGGCCAAGGGCGGATGGCGCCAGGGGTCGGGGCCCCGGAGTATAGGCCGGGAACCGGCGCCCGCGGCCCGGCCCCGGCCGCACGCCTTTGCCCGCGGCCGGCGCATGCGCGAGAATATGCGGCCGCGTGCCGCCTGCAGGCCTCCGGGTCCGGGCGCCGCCGCGATCCTCCCCAGCACGGACCCCACATGAACTTTCACGAATACCAGGCCAAGCAGTTGTTTGCCGAATACGGCATCGCGGTCCCGGCCGGGCGCGTGGCGCGCTCGCCGGAAGAAGCGGTCGACGCGGCCAAGGCCATCGGCGGCGACTTCTGGGTCGTCAAGGCCCAGATCCACGCCGGCGGCCGCGGCAAGGCAGGCGGCGTCAAGCTCGCCCGCACCCTCGACGAAGTGCGCGACTACGCCAAGGCGATGCTCGGCACGCGGATGGAGACCTACCAGTCGGCGGGCGTGGCGCTGCCGATCGACTGCGTGCTGGTCACCCAGGCCACCGACATCGCCCAGGAGCTCTACCTGTCGGTGCTGGTGGACCGCGGCACCCAGTCGGTCACCTTCATCGCCTCGAGCGAGGGCGGCGTGGACATCGAGAAGACCGCGCAGGAGAACCCCGACGCGATCCAGACCCTCAACGTCAATTTCGTCCAGGGCCTGCAGCCCTACCAGTGCCGCGAGATGGGCTTCGCCCTGGGCCTGAGCGCCAAGCAGGTCAACCAGCTGACCCGGATCATGCTGGGGCTGTACCGGCTGTTCAACGAAAAGGACCTGGCGCTGGTCGAGCTCAATCCGCTGGCGGTGCTCAAGAACGGCGACCTGGCGGTGCTCGACGGCAAGGTCAACTCCGACGACAACGCCTCGTTCCGCCACCCCGACCTGGTCGCGATGCGCGACATCCGCCAGGAGGACGAGACCGAGGTGGCCGCCAGCCAGCACGACCTCAACTACGTGACCATGGACGGCGACATCGGCTGCATGGTCAACGGTGCCGGCCTGGCCATGGCGACGATGGACGTGATCAAGCTCGAGGGCGGCGAGCCGGCCAACTTCCTCGACGTGGGCGGCGGCGCCAACAAGGAGCGGGTGACCGAGGCGTTCAAGCTGATCCTGTCGGACGAGGACGTGAAGGCGATCTTCGTCAACATCTTCGGCGGCATCGTGCGCTGCGACATGATCGCCGAGGGCATCATCGCCGCGGTCAAGGAGGTGGACGTCAAGGTGCCGGTGATCGTGCGCCTGGAAGGCACCAACGTGGAGGAAGGCAAGAAGCTGCTGCGCGAGAGCGGGCTTGCCATCACCCCGGCCGACGACATCAACGACGGCGCCCGCAAGGCGGTCGCGGCGGTGAAGCAGGCCGCCTGAGGCATCCACCAGCCCTCCACCGCCTGCGGCAGCGGGTCCGCGCGACCCCCACGCATCCCGGTGCAGGGACCTACACGCTCCCTCCCCCGCCTTCGGGGGAGGGCTGGGGTGGGGGCGAACGTCGCTTCGGACCCGGCCCCCATCCCGACCCTTCCCCCGCGCGCGGGGGAAGGGCTTCAACAGATCAGGACCAACACATGAGCGTTCTCGTCAACAAGAACACCAAGGTGATCGTGCAGGGCTTCACCGGCCAGCAGGGCACCTTCCACGCCGAGCAGATGCTCGACTACGGCACCAAGGTCGTGGGCGGCGTGACCCCGGGCAAGGGCGGCACCGAGCACCTCGGCCTGCCGGTCTTCAACACCGTGCGCGACGCGGTCACCGACACCGGCGCCAACGCCTCGGTGATCTACGTGCCGCCGCCGTTCGCGGCCGACGCGATCCTGGAGGCGGCCGATGCCGGCATCGAGGTGATCGTGTGCATCACCGAGGGCATCCCGGTGCTGGACATGCTGCGGGTCAAGCACACCCTGCGCACCACCTACCCGGACACCGTGCTGGTCGGGCCGAACTGCCCCGGCGTGATCACCCCGGGCGAGTGCAAGATCGGGATCATGCCCGGCCACATCCACAAGCCCGGCAAGGTGGGCATCGTCTCGCGCTCGGGCACGCTGACCTACGAGGCGGTGAAGCAGACCACCGACGTGGGCCTGGGCCAGTCGACCTGCATCGGCATCGGCGGCGACCCGATCCACGGCACCAGCTTCGTCGACGCGCTGAAGCTGTTCCAGGACGACCCGCAGACCGAGGGCATCATCCTGGTCGGCGAGATCGGCGGCAGCGCCGAGGAAGAGGCGGCCGAGTTCATCGCCGAGTCGGTGACCAAGCCGGTGGTGGCGTTCATCGCCGGCGCCTCGGCGCCGAAGGGCAAGCGGATGGGCCATGCGGGCGCGATCGCCTCGGGTGGTTCGGGCACGGCCGAGGGCAAGTTCGCCGCGCTGGAGAAGGCGGGCGTGACCACGGTGAAGTCGCCGGGCGACCTGGGCGCGGCGATCGCCAAGCGCCTGGCGGGCTGACGCCGCCCGCCCCGGCTGCAGCGGGAAGGCCGCCTTCGGGCGGCCTTTCTGCGTTGAGGGGGGCGGCGATGGCATCCGCACCCTGCCTGCCCCCACCCCAACCCTCCCCCGCGAGCGGGGGAGGGGGTGGACGTGCGGCCGAGTGCCCCGACTCCTGCCCCTCCCCCCCCGCCTGCGGGGGGAGGTTGGGAGGGGGGCGTCCCAGATCGCGTCGCTGCGGAGGCTCCTCCACCCCAACCCTCCCCCGCGAGCGCGGGAGGGAGTGGACGTGCGGCCGAGTGCCCCGACTCCTGCCCCTCCCCCCGCCTGCGGGGGGAGGTTGGGAGGGGGGCGTCCCAGATCGCGTCGCTGCGGAGGCTCCCCCACCCCAACCCTCCCCCGCGAGCGCGGGAGGGAGTGGACGTGCGGCAGAGTGCCCCGACTCCTGCCCCTCCCCCCGCTTGCGGGGGGAGGTTGGGAGGGGGGGGCAGCCAGACGCGGCACTTTCCGACACCTCCCGACAGCGCCCCCCGATCCCCCCATCCCGGCCCGACTGCGACCTTGCAGCCAGAGCCCCGCGGGGAGCCCCGATGCGAGCCGGCCAGAAGCGCAACCGTGCCCGCGCGCTGCGCGCGGGCATGACCGATGCCGAGCGCGTGCTCTGGCGATGCCTGCGCATGCGCCAGCTGGCCGGACACCGGTTCCGGCGCCAGGTGCCGATCGGGTCGTACGTCGCCGACTTTGCCTGCCTGCAGGCCCGGCTGGTGGTGGAAGTGGATGGCGGCCAGCACGCCGGCGCGCGCGGCGATGCGGTCCGCGATGCGTTCCTGCGTGCCGCGGGGTTCGAGGTGGTGCGGTTCTGGAACCACGAGGTCCTGGGGAATCCGGAAGCGGTGTGCGAGGCGATCCTGGGGTGGCTGAAAGGGGCGCGGCGCTGAGTGCGGGCACGTCATTTCGATGGATCCGGAGGGTGCCCCCCTCCCAGCCTCCCCCCGCAAGCGGGGGGAGGGGCAGGCCGTCGGACGGGGGCGTCGCGGCCCTTCATTCCCGCTTCCGGATCCGCTCCCACCGCCGCCAAGTTCGGCCCCACCGGCGCCTGGTCCGGCTCCCACCGCCGCCAGGCACGGCTCCCTCCCCCGCTTGCGGGGGAGGGTTGGGGTGGGGGCAGGCGGTGCGCCGATGGCTCCGGAGGGTGCCCCCCTCCCAGCCTCCCCCCGCAAGCGGGGGGAGGGGCAGGCCGTCGGACGGGGGCGTCGCGGCCCTTTATTCCCGCTTCCGGATCCGCTCCCACCGCCGCCAAGTTCGGCCCCGCCGGCGCCAGGTCCAGCTCCCTCCCCCGCTTGCGGGGGAGGGTTGGGGTGGGGGCAGGTGGTGCGACGTTGGCTCCGGCAGGTGCCCTTCCCAGCCCCCCGCAAGCAGGGGAGGCAGGCCGTGGGGTGGGGAAGGGGCAGGCCGGCGGTCGGGCGGGGCAGCCGCTGCGATGCCGGCGGGGTCGGGCGCGTGGGTCCATACTTGCGGGGCTCCCCACGCATGGATCCACCCGCATGACCGACACCCTGCGCATCGCCATGGCCCAGTTCGATTTCCCGGTCGGGGAC
Organism: Luteimonas wenzhouensis; assembly: GCF_007859305.1. GTDB lineage: Bacteria > Pseudomonadota > Gammaproteobacteria > Xanthomonadales > Xanthomonadaceae > Luteimonas > Luteimonas wenzhouensis. The sequence goes on along the minus strand of NZ_VOHE01000001.1, from coordinate 601,720 downwards.
GTCGCGGGCAACGCCAGCCGGATCGCGGCGATGATCGGCGAGGCGCGCGACGAGTTCGGGGCCGACATCGTGCTGTTCCCGGAGCTGGCCGTGAGCGGCTACCCGCCTGAGGACCTGCTGATGCGGCCGTCGTTCCTGGCCGACTGCGACCGCGCGATGCGCGAAGTGGTGGCGAGGGCGGCCAGGGGGATCGTGGCCGTGGTCGGCTGGCCCGAGAGCGCGGGCAGCGTGCTCTACAACTCCGCCAGCGTGCTGCGCGACGGGCGCATCGAGGCCACCTACCGCAAGCGCGAGCTGCCCAACCACGACGTGTTCGACGAGCGCCGCTACTTCCAGGTCGACCCGGACGGCGGCCACTGCGTGGTCGAGGTCAAGGGCGTGCCGGTGGGCGTGCTGGTGTGCGAGGACCTGTGGTTCCCCGAGCCGCTGGCCGGGGCCGTGGGCGAGGGCGCGCAGTTGGTGCTGGTCGCCAACGCCTCGCCGTTCGAACGCGGCAAGCACGCGCGGCGCGACGCGATGCTGGCCGAGCGCACCCGCGAAAGCGGGGCGGCGCTGGCCTACGTCAACCTGGTCGGCGGGCAGGATTCGCTGGTGTTCGACGGCGCCTCGCTGGTCGCCGACGCAGACGGCAGCGTGCATCCGGCCGCGGCCGCGTTCACCGACCAGTGGCTGGTGGTGGACTACCACGTCGCCGCGCGCCGCTTCTCGCCGGTGCTGTGGATGGACGACGGCGACGAGAGCATGGATGCGCTGGCCTGGCGCGCGATCGTGCGCGGGATCCGCGACTACTGCGGCAAGAACGGGTTCTCGCGCGCGTGGCTGGGGCTGTCGGGGGGGATCGACTCGTCGATCGTGCTGGCGCTGGCGGTGGACGCGCTGGGGGCGGACAAGGTCACCGCGGTGCGGATGCCCTCGCGCTACACCGCCGGGCTGTCCAACGACCTGGCCCAGGAGCAGTGCGACGCGCTCGGCGTGCGCCTGCTGACGGTGCCGATCGAGCAGCCGTTCCAGGGCTTCGTGGAGGCGCTGGCGCCGCACTTCGAGGGCCGCGAGCCCGACACCACCGAGGAGAACCTGCAGTCGCGCACCCGCGGCGCGCTGCTGATGGCGCTGGCCAACAAGTTCGGGGGGCTGCTGCTCACCACCGGCAACAAGAGCGAGTACGCGGTCGGCTACGCCACCATCTACGGCGACATGTGCGGCGGCTACGCGCCGATCAAGGACCTGTACAAGACCGAGGTCTACGGACTGGCGAAGTGGCGCAACACGGTCGGCGGGGCGCCGGTGATCCCGCCGGCGGTGATCGCGCGCCCGCCGTCGGCCGAGCTGCGCGACAACCAGCTCGACCAGGACTCGCTGCCGCCCTACGACGTGCTCGACGCGATCCTGCGCCGCTACGTGGACCTGGAGCAGTCGCGCGAGGAGATCACCGGCGCCGGCTTCGATCCGGCCACGGTGGAGCGGGTGCTGCGGCTGGTGCGCACCGCGGAGTGGAAGCGGCACCAGGCCGCGCCCGGACCCAAGGTGTCGCGGCGCGCGTTCGGGCGCGAGCGGCGCTACCCGATCAGCAACCGCTACCCGGCCTGAGCCCGGCCCCGGGAAACGCGAACGCCGCCCGGAGGCGGCGTGCGGCGTGGCCTGGCGCGGGCGGGGTCAGTTCCTGCGCTTGCGGCGCTCGTCGTTGTCGATCGCGGAACGCTCGCCGGCGAACGGATTGATCTTGCGTATCGTCCACGGGTAGTTCGGCCAGTCGCCGGTGAGGTACGGATGGCCGGGTTCGTTGTACTCGAGCACGCGGCGCGCATCCGCGGCCAGGGTCTGGTTGCCCAGGCGGTCGTAGGCCGCGGCCAGCACCGCCACCGCGTCGTTCTGGTATTCGCTCTGCGGGTAGGTCTCGAGCAGGTACTTGGCGCGCTCGACGGCGGCCACCAGCGCATTGCGGCGCATGTAGTACAGCGCGACCTCGATCTCGTGCCGGGCGAACATGTTGCGCAGCACGGCCATGCGCTGGCGCGCGTCGTCGGCGTAGCGGCTGTTGGGGTAGCGGTCGACCAGGGTGTTGAAGTCGGAGAACGCCTGGTTGGGCGTGGCCAGGTCGCGCCGGCTGATGTCCAGGCGCCACACCCGCTGCAGGAACACCGTGTCGCGCTTGGAGTTCACCAGGCCGCGCAGGTAGTACATGTACGGCGTGTTCCGGTGCGTGGGGTAGGTGCGCAGGAAGCGGTCGATGGTGGAGATCGCCTCCTCGTCGTTGCCCATCTTGTAGTAGGCGAACGCGGTCTCCATCAGCGCCTGCTCGGTGTACGGCCCGTACGGGTACTGCGCCAGCAGGCGGCGGTAGGTGACCACGGCGCCGGCCCAGTTGCCGTTGCGCATCTGCGACAGGCCCTTGTCGTAGAGCTGCTCGACCGGGACGCCTTCGTTTTCGTTCTCGTCCTTGAACATGCCCTTGATCCGCCCGCAGCCGGAGGTCGTCAGGACGATCACCAGCAGGAGCAGGATCGCGCGGCGGAACGGGATCGGGCGGAGGGACATGGGCACCGGGGGCAGGCTGGGCACGAAGCGCGGATAATAGCAGTCCGCCCCGGCCGCCCGGTTCCGGGGCCTGAATCGCAGCCGTCCATGCCAGAGCCCAGCCCCGACGCCGTCGACCTCCGCGAGGCCCGCGTACCCGAATCCGCCGCCGGGCGCCGGTTCGACGCGGTGCTGGCCGAACTGTTCCCCGAGTTCTCGCGCTCGCGCCTGGCGGCCTGGATCCGCGACGGGGACGCGCTGCTCGACGGCCGCCAGGTACGCCCGCGCGAGCCGGTGCGCGGCGGCGAGCAGGTGCGCCTGGCCGCGCGCCTGCAGGTAGAGACGGCCGTCGTGCCGCAGGACATCCCGCTGCGGATCCTGCACGAGGACGACCACGTGCTGGTGCTCGACAAGCCGGCGGGCCTGGTGGTGCACCCGGGCGCCGGCAATGCCGATGGCACCCTGGTCAACGCCCTGCTGCATCGCGATCCGTCGCTGGCCGCGCTGCCACGGGCGGGCGTGGTCCATCGCCTGGACAAGGACACCTCCGGGGTGATGGTGGTGGCGCGCACGCTGCAGGCGCAGGCGGCGCTGGTCGAGCAGCTGTCGGCGCGCGGCGTGCACCGGCAGTACCTGGCGGTGGTGGTGGGCGCGCTGGTCTCGGGCGGCACCGTCGATGCGCCGATCGACCGCCATCCGCGCGACCGGATCCGGATGGCGGTGCGCGAGGACGGGCGCGAGGCGGTGACCCACTACCGCCTGCGCGAACGCTTCCGCGCCCACACCGCGCTCGAATGCCGGCTCGAGACCGGGCGCACCCACCAGATCCGGGTGCACATGGCGCATGCCCGGCATCCGATCGTCGGCGACCCGCTGTACGGCGGGCCGCTGCGGTTGCCCAGGGGCGCCAGCGAAGCGCTGGCGGCGGCGCTGCGCGGCTTCGGTCGCCAGGCCCTGCATGCCGAGACGCTGGAGTTCACCCATCCGGCCAGTGGCGAACCGCTGCGCTGCACTGCCCCGGTGCCCGACGACATGCTCGCGCTGCTGGCCGCGCTGCGTGAGGACGCCGCGCTCCACGCCGAGGCCGAGCGCGCGCGGCGGTGGTGAGCGACCGGATCCACGCGGCGGCGCCATTCCCGCCCGGGGTGCGGGTGTTCACCACCTTGCGCCATGGCGCGGGGAGTTCGGCGCCGCCCTTCGACCGCTTCAACCTGGGCAACTGCCGTGGCCCGGAGGGAGACGACCCGGCGGTGGTGGCGCGCAACCGCGAGGAACTGGTGAGGCGCTTCGGGCTGCCGTCGGCGCCGCGCTGGCTGCGGCAGGTGCATGGGACGCGGGTGGTGAGGTTCGGGCCGCCCCCACCCCGGCCCTCCCCCGCAGGCGGGGGAGGGAGTGGGTCTGCGGGACGGAGCGGCCTCGGCGGAAGCGGCATCGAGGGGAGCGGCTTCGGAGGGAGCGGCTTCGGGGGGAGCGGCTTCGGGGGGAGCGCGTCGGGGGATGGGAGTCGATCCGGTGGCGGGGGCGATGGCCTGCTCCTCCCCCCGCAAGGCGGGGGGAGGTTGGGAGGGGGGCCGCCCCCGCCCCGGCCCTGCCCCGCGGGCGAGGGAGGGAGCGGGCCCGGGTGGGAGCTTTCCGCGCTGGCCGAAGAGCCCGAGGCCGATGCCGCGGTGACTGCCACCCCGGGGGTCGTGCTGGCCATCCTCACCGCCGACTGCCTGCCGGTGGTGTTCGCCGCCCGCGATGGCAGCGAGCTGGCGGCCGCGCATGCCGGTTGGCCCGGCCTGTCCGCCGGAATGCTCGAAGCGACGCTGGCCGCGATGCGCACGCCGCCCGGCGACCTGGTGGCCTGGATCGGCCCCTGCGCCGGGCCGCGCCGCTACGAGGTCGGACGCAATGTCTTCGCGGCGTTCACCGGGCCGGATCCGGCGGCCGAGGCTGCCTTCGTTCCCACGCGCGAGGGCCACTGGCTGGCCGACCTGCCGGCGCTGGCGCGGCGGCGCCTGGTCGCGGCCGGGATGCGGGCCACCGACATCCACGGCGGCGACCTGTGCACGATCTCGGATCCGGCGCGCTTTTTCTCCCACCGGCGCGATGGCCGCAGCGGGCGCCTGGCCACCATCGCCTGGCTGGAGCCGGGCGCGCGCTGACGAGAAGAATGGCGCTTCCATCCGAAGCCGGGCTCGACCCAGGAGGGCACCGGTCCCGAAGTTCGGGGAGGAACCGGAAGAAGTCGACGCCGGCGCGTGCCGGCATCGGGGCCGCGTGCAGGCCGCGACCGCCGCCGGAATGGCGGCGGCGCGCAGCCGTGCACGGCTCAGAACGTGTAGCGGATGCGGGTGTAGTAGTACGCGCCGTTGCTGCCGATCGGCGAGAGCACGTCGTAGGGCAGGTTGCCGAAGTAGTAGATGTCCTCGTTGGAGAGGTCGGGATACGCGTCGGTCAGGTTCTGCCCGCCCAGGGCCAGGGTCCAGTGGCGGTTGAACCGGTACTCGACCTCGGCGTCGAGCTGGAACTCGGCGCCGTACACCTGCTCGGGCTCGAAGCCGCCGCCGAAGTTGAACACGCGCTTGGCGCTGCCGTGGCGCTGCAGGCGCGCGAGCAGGTTCCAGCGGTCGTTGTTCCAGTTGGCGCTGAACTGGGCGCGGGTGCGCGGTGCGGCGTCGGTGATGGTGTTGCTTTCCTCGACCCCGAACAGGATGTAGCCCGGGTCCAGCGCGGCCAGCTGCGCCGGCGTGGCGACGACGTTCTCCAGCTCGGTCTTCGCGTAGCTCCAGGTGCCGGTGAGCAGCAGATGTCCGCCGGCGAGCTGGTCGCGCCAGTTGCCCACCAGCTCCGCGCCGCGGGTGCGGGTGTCGGCGGCGTTGACGAAGAACTGCGCGCTCTGGATCCGGGCGACGTCGAAGTTGGCGTCGACGAAATCGGTCAGCGCCTGGCCGGTGATCGCCTCGGACAGGGCGATGCGGTCGTCGATGCGGATCTGGAACAGGTCGAAGGACAGGTCGAAGCGCTCCCCGATGCGGCTGGTGAAGCCCAGGCTCAGGTTCACCGACTTCTCCGGATCCAGGTCGGTGGCGCCGAGCGCGCGTGCGATCGGGTTGTTCACCGACAGCAGGCGGCCCTCGACGATCTGGCCGGCGGCGTTGTAGCCGGTGCTGGTCGATTCAAAGCCGACCTGGGCCAGCGAGGGCGCGCGGAAGTTGTTCGACACCGCGCCGCGCAGGGCGAAGGCCGGGCTGAATTCGTAGCGTGCGGCCAGCTTGCCGGTGAGCTCGCCGCCGAAGTCCTCGTAGTCCTCGTAGCGCACCGCCAGGTCCGTGGTCAGGCGTTCGCCGAAGCTGCTCGCAAGGCTGGCGTAGACGCTGGCCACGCTGCGGTCGAGGTTGGCCTCGTCCTGCGGGGTCAGGCCGCCGCCGGCCTGCGAGCCGGCCGGGCGGTCGGTATACGGGCCCACGGCGTAGCTGGCCGGATCGCCGGCGCCGGTGTCGTAGCGTTCCACGCGGTATTCCGCGCCCAGGGCGAGCGTGTGGAAGTGGTCGCCACGGGCGAAGCCGCGGCTCAGGTCCAGGTTGGCCAGGGTCTGCGAGAAGGCGTAGTCACCGGTGCGGAAACTGGTGGGGCTGGAGGGCCCGAGCGAACTGTTGATCGAGTCGCGCAGGCGGTAGGTGAACTCGTTGCGGCCGTGGTTGACGCTGGCGTCGAGATCCCATTCGCCGCGATGCGCGCGCAGGCCGGCGACGAGGCCGGCGTCCAGGTTCTCGCCGACCGACACCGGGCGGAAGCCGTCGGGATAGACCTCGGGCCAGTTGGCGCTGCTGTCGGGGTAGCGGAAGTAGTTCGCGCCCTCGGTGTCGCGCTGGTTGTACGTGCCGAAGGCGTAGAACGCGGCGTCCTCGCCCAGCGGCGCCTCGGCGTTGAACCAGGCGTTGATGTCGCGCGAGTCGCCATCGCCCATGTGGTAGTTGCGCTGGCCCTGCACGGCCAGGTTGGCCGGGGTCTGGTCCCAGGGCGGGACCTGGTCGAAGCCGGCGCGGTTGGTGCCCGAGCGTTCCTTGAACTCCACGCCCAGGCGCAGGAAGCCGTCCTCGCCCAGGGCGGTGCCCACCTTGGCCGACAGCTGCGCGGTCTGGCCGTCGGTCAGGGTCCGGCCGATCGGCGCCAGCTCGGTGTGGTGCAGGCCGTAGCTGGCCTCGATCGCGCCGCCTTCGGCGCGGTCGTCGAGGATGATGTTGATCACGCCGGCCACCGCGTCCGAGCCGTACTGGGCGCCGGCGCCGTCGCGCAGCACCTCGATGCGCCGGATCGCCGAGACCGGGATCGCGTTGAAGTCGACCGGCGTGGTGCCGCGGCCGATCTTGCTGCCGGTGCTGACCAGGGCCGAGGTGTGGCGGCGCTTGCCGTTGACCAGCACCAGCACCTGGTCGGGCGCCAGGCCGCGCAGCTGGGCGGCGCGCACGTGGTCGGCGCCGCCGGAATTGGACTGGCGCGGGAAGTTGAACGAGGGCAGCAGGGCCTGCAGGGCGCTGCCGAGCTCGCCGTTGACCGCGCCGGCGCGGCGGATGTCCTCGGCGTCGAGCACGTCGATGGGCGAGGTGGACTCGAGCGCGGTGCGGTCGCTGGCGCGGGTGCCGGTGACGATCACCTGGTCGAGGGTGGCGACGGCGTCCTGGGCCAGGACGGGGGCGCAGGACAGGGCCAGCGCGATGGCGGCGGCGAGGGGAACGCGGCGGTGCAGGGGCATGCGAGGGTGCTCCGGTGAAACAAGGCGTGCCGGAGAACCTCCCTATCCATCCGGATGAAGCGATATCGTATTGGACGCGGACGGCCGTGCCACCGTCCACCGCATCGCCAATCCGAATCCACTCATGACCGAACGTTATTTGCCCGCGCCGCGCCGCCGTGGCCACGCTTTGCCGCCCTCGTCCCGCCTGTGTCCGATGCGAGCCGCCAGTTCCCTGCTGCTGTGTGCCCTGCTTGCCGCCTGCGCCGGCTTACCCGTGGCCGAGCCCGCCGCGCGGCAGGTCACCGCCACGCTCGAAGGCGACCGGGCGCGCCCCGCGCGGGCCCCGGACTGGGTCCGCAGCGAGCTCTACTTCGGGGTCGGCAAGGCCAACATCGATCCGCAGGTGGCGCCGATCGACGAGGCGCAGTGGCGCGAGTTCCTCGACCGCGAGGTGACCCCGCGCTTCCCCGACGGCCTGACCGTGCTCGACGGTTACGGGCAATGGCTGTTCCGCGGCCGGCCCGAACCCGAGCGGCTGCAGTCCAAGGTGCTGGTGATCGTGCACGAGGACACCCCGCAGCGCGCCGCCGACATCGAGGCGATCCGCCTGGCCTGGAAGCGCAGGCACGGCCACCAGTCGGTGCTGTGGTCGCGCCAGCCGGTCCAGGTCTCGTTCTGATCCCCGCCGGGCGGGTGCGCGTGGCCGGCATCCCGTCCCGTTTCCTTCCGTCCGCTGGAGCTGCCCCATGCACCCCTCCGCCCGCCAAGCCGCTTTCCGCCCCTTCCGCCGCGGCCTGCTCGCGCTCGCCCTGGCCGTGCCGCCGGCAGCCCAGGCCCAGGACGCCGTGACCCTCGATGCGCTCGAGGTGACCGCCCAGCGCAAGGTCGAAAACATCCAGGACGTGCCGATCTCGATCAGCGCGCTGTCGGGCGAGAAGCTGTCCGTGTTCGCCTCCGGCGCCGGCGACGTGCGCTTCCTGTCCGGGCGCGTGCCGAGCCTGAACATCGAGTCCTCGTTCGGCCGCGCATTCCCGCGCTTCTACATCCGCGGCCTGGGCAACACCGACTTCGACCTCAACGCCTCGCAGCCGGTGTCGCTGGTGTACGACGACGTGGTCCAGGAGAACCCGATCCTCAAGGGCTTCCCGGTGTTCGACCTGGACCGGATCGAGGTGCTGCGCGGCCCGCAGGGCACGCTGTTCGGGCGCAACAGCCCGGCCGGCGTGGTGAAGTTCGAATCGGTGCGCCCGTCGCAGGAGGCCAGCGGCTACGCGCGCATCGCGCTGGGCAACGAAGGGCTGTGGAACGTCGAGGGCGCGTACGGCGGGCCGCTGACCGACCGCTGGTCGGTGCGCGTGTCGGCGCTATACCAGCGCCGTGACGACTGGGTCGGGAACACCCATCCGGGCGCGGCCAACGACGGGCTGGAAGGCTTCGACGAGTCCGCCGCGCGGGTCCAGTTCCTGTACGAGGGCGAGGATTTCGAGGCCCTGTTCAAGCTGCACGGGCGCCACCTCAACGGCACCGCGCGCGTGTTCCGCGCCAACATCATCCAGCCGGGGAGCAACGACTTCGTCCCCGGCTTCGACCGCGACCGGGTGTCGCTGGACGGCGTGAACTTCTCCGACCTCGACAGCCGCGGCGGCAGCGTGCGCCTGCGCTGGGACCTGGGCGACTACAACCTGTACTCGATCACCGGCTACGAGACGGTGGAAACGCTCAACCGCGGCGACATCGACGGCGGCTATGGCGCGGCGTTCCTGCCGCCGGAGCTGACCGGGCCGGGGCTGATCCCGTTCGCGTCGGAATCGGCCGACGGGCTGCCGGAGCATCGCCAGGTCACCCAGGAGTTCCGCATCGAGTCCGACACCGGCAACCGCTTCGAGTGGCAGGCGGGCCTGTTCTGGTTCGACGAGGACCTGACCGTCGACAGCTTCAACTTCGACTCGCTCGCGCCCGGCAACCCGCGCGCGGGCTACGCGGTGCAGACCCAGCGCAACAAGGCCTGGGCGGTGTTCGCGTCGGGCGAATACGACGCCACCGATCGCCTGACGCTGCGCGGCGGCCTGCGCTACACGCACGACGAGAAGGCGTTCAGCGCCAGGGTCATCGAGGCGGCCCCGTTCGGCGCGCCCGTGGGCGGGCCCTACCGGGTGGACGTGGACGAGAGCAACGTGAGCTGGGACCTGAGCGCGGTGTACGCGGCCAGCGACGCGGTCAACGTCTATGCCCGCGTGGCCACCGGCTTCCGTGCGCCGTCGATCCAGGGCCGGCTGCTGTTCGCCGATCCGGCCGCGCCCAACGGCGGCGTGACCACCGCGGGGTCGGAAGAGGCGATCTCGTTCGAGGCCGGCATCAAGGCCGACCTGTGGGACCGCCGCGCGCGCCTGGGCCTGAACGTGTTCCACTACGAGGTGGACGACCAGCAGATCATCGCCGTGGGCGGCGCGGCCAACATCGCGACCCTGCTCAACGCCGACCGCACCACCGGGCAGGGCCTGGAGCTCGATCTCGAGGCCTGGGTGACCGATTCGCTGCTGGTCACCCTCGGCAGCAGCTACAACGACACCGAGATCAACGACCCCACGCTGTCGGTGGCCGGCTGCGCCCAATGCACGATCACCGACCCGCCGGTGCTCCACGCCGACGGCCAGCCGACCGGGCGCTACTACATCGACGGCAACCCGCTGCCGCAGTCGCCCAAGTGGGTGCACAACCTGACAGCGCGCTGGGGCGTGCCGGTGGGGCAGGGCGAATTCTTCGTGTTCACCGACTGGGCGTACCGCAGCGAGGTGAACTTCTTCCTGTACGAGTCGCCCGAGTTCACCGGCAAGTCGAGCCTGGAGGGCGGCCTGCGCCTGGGCTACAACTGGGCCGACGGCAACCGCGAGGTGGCGGTGTTCGGGCGCAACATCACCGACCAGACCCGCATCGTCGGCGGCATCGACTTCAACAACCTCACCGGCTTCCTCAACGAGCCGCGCACCGTCGGCGTCGAATTCACGGCACGGTTCTAGGACGTGGCGATATGCAGGGCCGACTCCCTCCCCCGCTTGCGGGGGAGGGCTCATTGCGGGGTGACGGATACGCGGGGCAACAAGCCCCCTCCCCCGCTTGCGGGGGAGGGTTGGGGTGGGGGCAACCAGCCAGCGATGCGATCTGGGCGTTGCCCCCCTCCCAGCCTCCCCCCGCAAGCGGGGGGAGGGGCCGAACGCGGCGCAGGAACCGTGCAAGCCCTTCCACGCCACGCATCACTCCCTCCCCCGCGTGCACGTCCCTCCATTCCACGCGTCACTCCCTCCCCCGCGTGCGGGGGAGGGTTGGGTGGGGCAGCCGGTCAGCGATGTGATCCGGGCGTTGCCCCCCCTCCCGGCCTTCCCCCGCAGGCGGGGGGAGGGGCAGCGGGTAGGGCGAGGACCATGCACCCTCCCGCGCGCTTTCGCGTATCGACCTGAGCCGGACACCCCGAGGATCCACACCGCATGACCCCGCCTCCCTCCCGCACCGCGCCGCGCTGGTTCGTCGCCGGCGACCTCAACGGCTTTTTCGGCCTCGTCGTCGACAATCTCTCGATCCTGGGCTTCATCGCGATGGCCCTCGTGGGCATCTTCGGCGTGCCCGCGGAGATCGTGTTCGGCCGCATGTTCCCGGGTACGGCGCTGGGCGTGCTGCTGGGCAACCTGGCCTACACCTGGATGGCGCGGCGGCTCGCCGCGCGCACCGGCCGCGACGACGTCACCGCGATGCCGCTGGGCCTGGACGCGCCGACCAGCATCGGCATGGCGCTGCTGGTGCTGGGCCCCGCCTTCCTCGCGTTCCGTGCCGACGGCCTGGACGCCGAGGCCGCCGGCATCGCCACCTGGCAGCTGGGCATGGCCTCGCTGGTGGTGATGGGCGTGCTCAAGACGGTGCTGTCGTTCGCCGGCGACTGGATCACGCGGGTGCTGCCGCGTGCGGCGCTGCTCGGGTCGATCGGTGGCGCGGCGCTGACCCTGCTGGGGTTCCTGCCGCTGGTCGAACTGCTGCGCAATCCGGTGGTCGGGATGGTCACGTTCGGCCTGCTGCTGTACGTACTGGTCGCGCGCGGATCGCTGCCGGTGCGGATCCCGGGCGTGCTGCTCGCGTTCCTGGTCGGTACTGCGCTGTACTACGGGCTCGGCCTGGCCGGACTCGGCGTGCCCGGCTTCGCCCTGCCCGAGCCGGTGCGCCTGTCGCCGCAGCTGCCGCTGCCGGGCCTGGGTTTCATCGACGGCCTGCCGGCCACCGTGCCCTACCTGCCGCTGCTGCTGCCGTTCGGGCTGCTGATGGTGGTGGGCGGGATCAACGTCAGCGAAAGTGCGCGCGCGGCGGGCGACGACTACCGCACCCGCGATGTGCTGCTGGTCGAGGCGTTCTCGACCCTGGCCGCCGGCCTGTGCGGCGGCGTCGCCCAGACCACGCCCTATATCGGCCAGCCGGCCTACAAGCAGATGGGCGCGCGCAGCGGCTACACCCTGCTCACCGGCCTGTTCGTCGGCATCGGCGGCATGCTGGGCGTGGTCGCGGGCCTGGTGCAGTGGCTGCCGCTGGCGGTGCTGGCGCCGATCATCGTCTACGTGGGCATCGGCATCACGGTGCAGGCGTTCGAGGCCACGCCGGCGCGCCATGCGCCGGCGGTGGTGCTGGCGTTCCTGCCGTCGCTGGCGTACCTGCTCGGGATCAAGCTCGGCAATCCGGACTGGATCTCGCCGGAGCACTTCGCAGCGCTGTACGCGCAGACCGGCGCGCACGGACTGCCCGAACTGGCGGTGCTGGTGACGCTGGGCAACGGCTTCATCATCACCGCGATGCTGTGGGCCACCGCGCTGGTGGCGATGGTCGAGGGTCGCCTGCGCGCCGCGGCCGGGGTGCTGTTGCTGTGCGCGGGGCTGTCGCTGGTGGGCGTGGTGCATTCGGTGGATCCGCGCGGCGGGGTGTACCTGCCGTGGTCGCTGGACGGCCTGCGGGCGGTGATCGCGTGGCAGTTCGCCGGCGGCTACGCCGCGCTCGCTGCGCTGCTGGGGCTGCTCTCGCTGCAGCGGATGCGGCCGCGATAGCGACCGGGCGGCACCCGCTTCGCCGCATGCGGGTGCGCGTCGCGGCGATCCGGCGCGGTTCACCGCGCGGCACGAGCCTGCGCCAGGGCATCCCGTCGAGGACGTCGGGCATCCTGGCAGCGTGGATCGGGCGTGCCGGGAGGCGTATGCCGGCGTCGGGCAGGTGGAGCGGGGCGGCTTGCCGCGGCCGGATGGACGGGCTGGCGACGTCGAGGGGCGTTCCCACCGGTGCGGTGTTTCCGGTCCGGGCGATCGAGGCCCCGGTGTCGCGGTCGACGCTGTCCAGGCCGGCGGCGGGCGGTGCTGCGGCTATGCTGGCCCCGTCGACCATACGAGGCCTTGCATGCAGCCGTCCGTGTTCCAGCAGGTGCTCGGGGCCGCCTTCTTCCGGCTGCCCGACAGCCTGCGCCAGCTCCATTCCAGCCGTGGCCTGGTGCGCTACACCGGCCGGGCCACGGTCGAGCGCGGCCGCAATCCGCTCGCGCGCCTGTGCGCCTGGCTGGCCGGCCTGCCGCCGGCGGGGCAGGACGTGGCGACCGTGGTCGAGTTCGAATGCGAACCCGCGCGCGAGACCTGGCGGCGCCGGTTTGGGGAAGCGCGGATGACATCGACCCTGCGCCTGCGCGGCGGCCGGCTGCGCGAGCGGCTGGGACCGGTGTCGCTGCGCATCGAGCTGCACGCCAACGAAGGGGTGGTGTGGTGGACGGTGTCGGGGGCGCGGCTGTTCGGGCTGCTGCCGCTGCCGGCCTCGATGTTCGACGGCGTGCGCTGCCGCGAGTTCGAGCAGGACGGGCGCTACCGCTTCGAGGTGGAGGCGGTGCTGCCGGTGGCCGGGCGGGTGATCCGGTATTCGGGATGGCTGGAGCGGGCATAGGCGACGGAAGTCGTGTTTCGGCCTTCCCGTGCGTTCCGGGCGAGGCGATACGCTTCACTGTTCCTTCCCCCGCAAGCGGGGGAGCGGGCTGATGCGGTGCGGGGGGAAGCGACGGGCGCGACCATCCTGCTCCTCTCCCCGCTGGCGGGGGGAGGCTGGGAGGGGGCGGCTTCAGTCGCTCTGCTGCCTGGCATGCCCCCACCCCAACCCTCCCCCGCAAGCGGGGGAGGGGGCTAGTTCATTGCGGGGGGAGACGACGGGCGCGTCTGTCCTGCTCCTCCCCCCGCTTGCGGGGGGAGGCTGGGAGGGGGGCGGCTTCAGTGGCCCTGCTGCCTGGCGTGCCCCCACCCCGGCCTCCCCCGCAAGCGGGGGAGGGGGCTAGTTCCTTGCGAGGGGAGGCGACGGGCGCGACCGTCCTGCTCCTCCCCCCGCTTGCGGGGGGAGGCTGGGAGGGGGGGCGGCTTCAGGTGGCGGTGCTGGCCTGGTATGCCCCCACCCCGGCCCTCCCCCGCAAGCGGGGGAGGGGCCGCGGCCCTGGGGAGACGCTTCGCCCCCGAGGCTTGTTTCCAAGCGGCGAAGACCGCATCTGGAGGGCATCGCCGGCCTCGCCGGCCACACCGTTTCCGAGGAAATCCCCATGCGGATGGACAAGCTCACGTCGCGTTTCCAGCAGGCGCTGGCCGACGCGCAGTCGCTGGCCGTGGGCCGCGACCACAACATGATCGAGCCGGTGCACCTGCTCGTCGCGCTGATCGACCAGCAGGGCGGGGGCACGCGGCCGCTGCTGTCGCAGGCAGGCGTCAACGTGCCGCTGCTGCGCGAGCAGCTGGGCGAGGCGCTCGAGCGGCTGCCGAAGGTCACCGGGCAGGCCGGGCAGCTGTCGGTCAGCAACGACCTGGGGCGGCTGCTCAACGTCACCGACAAGCTGGCGCAACAGCGCGGCGATGCGTTCATCGCCAGCGAACTGTTCCTGCTCGCGGCGCTGGAGGATGGCGGCGAGGCCGGGCGCCTGCTCAAGGCAGCCGGGGCCACGAAGCAGGGCCTGGAGGCCGCGATCGAGAAAGTGCGCGGCGGCGAGAGCGTGCAGGACGAGAACGCCGAGGATGCGCGCCAGGCGCTGGAGAAGTACACCGTCGACCTGACCGCGCGCGCCGAGGCCGGCAAGCTCGACCCGGTCATCGGCCGCGACGAGGAGATCCGCCGCACCATCCAGGTGCTGCAGCGCCGGACCAAGAACAACCCGGTGCTGATCGGCGAGCCCGGCGTGGGCAAGACCGCGATCGTCGAGGGCCTGGCCCAGCGCATCGTCAACAACGAGGTGCCCGAAGGGCTGCGCGGCAAGCGCGTGCTCTCGCTCGACATGGGCGCGCTGATCGCCGGCGCCAAGTTCCGCGGCGAGTTCGAGGAGCGGCTCAAGGCCGTGTTGAACGACCTGGCCAAGAACGAGGGCCAGATCATCCTGTTCATCGACGAGCTGCACACCATGGTCGGCGCCGGCAAGGCCGAGGGCTCGATGGACGCGGGCAACATGCTCAAGCCGGCGCTGGCGCGCGGCGAGCTGCACTGCATCGGCGCGACCACGCTCGACGAATACCGCAAGTACGTGGAGAAGGACGCCGCGCTCGAGCGCCGCTTCCAGAAGGTGTTCGTGGGCGAGCCCAGCGTCGAGGACACCATCGCCATCCTGCGCGGGCTCAAGGAGCGCTACGCGGTGCACCACGGGGTGGAGATCACCGACCCGGCGATCGTCGCCGCGGCGACGCTCAGCCACCGCTACATCGCCGACCGCAAGCTTCCCGACAAGGCCATCGACCTGATGGACGAGGCCGCCAGCCGCATCCGCATGGAAATCGACTCCAAGCCAGAGGAGCTCGACCGCAAGGAGCGGCGCCTGATCCAGCTCAAGATCCAGCGCGAGGCACTGAAGAAGGAGACCGACGACGCCTCGAAGCAGCGCCTGGCCGACCTCGAGGCCGAGATCGCCACGCTCGAGCGCGAGTACAACGACCTCGAGGAAATCTGGAAGGCCGAGAAGGCCACGGTCCAGGGCGCGACCAGGATCAAGGAGCAGATCGAGCAGGCGCGCCTGGAGCTCGAGGCCGCGCAGCGCCGCCAGGACTACGCGAAGATGAGCGAGATCCAGTACGGCCGCCTGCCGGAGCTGGAGAAGCAGCTCAAGGCTGCCCAGGAGGCCGAGCGCACCGGGTTCCAGCTGCTGCAGGACCGGGTCACGGCCGAGGAAATCGCGGAGGTGGTCGCGCGCTGGACCGGGATCCCGGTCAGCAAGATGCTCGAGGGCGAGCGCGAGAAGCTGCTGAAGATGGAGCAGGCGCTGCACGAGCGCGTGGTCGGCCAGGACGAGGCGGTCAAGGTGGTGTCCGACGCAGTGCGCCGGGCGCGCGCCGGACTGGCCGACCCGAACCGGCCCGACGGCTCGTTCCTGTTCCTCGGCCCCACCGGCGTGGGCAAGACCGAGCTGTGCAAGGCACTGGCCGGGTTCCTGTTCGATACCGAGGAGGCGATGGTGCGCATCGATATGAGCGAGTTCATGGAGAAGCACTCCGTGAGCCGCCTGGTCGGCGCGCCCCCGGGCTACGTGGGTTACGAGGAGGGCGGTTACCTCACCGAGGCGGTGCGGCGCCGGCCCTACAGCGTGATCCTGCTCGACGAGGTCGAGAAGGCGCACCCGGACGTGTTCAACATCCTGCTGCAGGTGCTCGACGACGGCCGCCTGACCGACGGCCAGGGTCGCACGGTGGACTTCCGCAACACCGTGATCGTGATGACCTCGAACCTGGGCTCGCACCAGATCCAGGAACTGAGCGAGGACCATTCGCCCGAGGCCTATCTGCAGATGAAGGCCGCGGTGATGGGCGTGGTGCAGGCGCACTTCCGCCCCGAGTTCATCAACCGGCTCGATGACATCGTGGTGTTCCACCCGCTGGACAAGGCGCAGATCAAGTCGATCGCGCGCATCCAGCTGCGGGGCCTGGAGAAGCGGCTGGCCGAGCGCGGTATCCGGATCGAGGTCTCGGAGCAGGCGCTGGAGCTGCTGGGCGATGTCGGCTTCGATCCGGTGTACGGCGCACGCCCGCTCAAGCGCGCGATCCAGCAGCAGCTGGAGAACCCGCTGGCGCAGGAGATCCTGTCGGGCAGCTTCGGCAACGGCGACACGGTGCGCGTGGACGCCGAGGGCGGGCGGCTGGTGTTCGCCAAGGGCTGAGATCGGGGCGCCCGCTGCCCCCACCCCGACCCTCCCCCGCAGGCGGGGGAGGAGACAAATGTCCTGCTGGCCTCGAAGGGTCGAGGTGGCGGTTGCCCCCACCCCGACCCTCCCCCGCAGGCGGGGGAGGGGACAAATGTCCTGCTGGCCTCGAAGGGTCGAGGTGGCGGTTGCCCCCACCCCGACCCTCCCCCGCAAGCGGGGGAGGGGTAATGTCCTGCTGGCCGGGAGGGTCGAGGTGGCGGTTGTCCCCACCCCGACCTTCGCCGCAGGCGGGGGAGGGGGCAATGTCCGGCTGGCCCGAAGGGTCGAGGTGGCGGCTGTCGTCCGGCGGCGTCACCTGGGACGGGGACGCCGATCCCTGTGCGAAGGAGGCGTGGGCAGCAGATGTTCCGGCCCCCTCCCCCGCTTGCGGGGGAGGGTTGGGTGGGGGCGGCGCAGCCGCGCGATCCAGGCCCCGCAATCCCGGCGCGGCGCCCCGCGCCCATGGTTGCCACTGCAACCTGCCGTCCACGTCGCCGGCCTTTGGCGTATGGTCGGGGGTTCCATCGCGACCCACGCAAGCCCATGTCAGAACAGAACTGGAAGCCCGAAACCATCGCCGTCCACGGCGGCTACCGGCCCGATCCGACGACCCGCGCGGTGGCGGTGCCGATCTACCAGACCGTCGCCTACGCCTTCGACAACACCCAGCACGGCGCCGACCTGTTTGACCTCAAGGTCCCGGGCAACATCTACACCCGGATCATGAACCCGACCACCGACGTGCTCGAGCAGCGCGTCGCGGCGCTCGAGGGCGGGATCGGCGCGCTCGCGCTGGCGTCCGGGCAGGCGGCCATCACCTACGCGATCCAGACCATCGCCGAGGCCGGCGACAACATCGTGTCCTCGGCGGCGCTGTACGGAGGCACCTACAACCTGTTCGCGCACACGCTGCCGCAGTTCGGGATCCAGGTCCGCTTTGCCGACCACCGCGACCCCGACTCGTTCGGCAAGCTGATCGACGCGCGCACCAAGGCGGTGTTCGTCGAGTCGGTCGGCAACCCGCTGGGCAACATCACCGACATCGAGGCGGTGGCGAAGGTCGCCCACGCGCACGGAGTGCCGCTGATCGTGGACAACACGGTGCCCACGCCCTACCTGCTGCGGCCGATCGACTTCGGCGCCGACATCGTGGTGCATTCGCTGACCAAGTACCTGGGCGGCCACGGCAACAGCATCGGCGGGGCGATCGTCGATTCGGGCCGGTTTCCCTGGGCCGAGCACAAGCAGCGATTCCCGCGCCTCAACGAGCCGGACGTGAGCTACCACGGCGTGGTCTACACCGAGGCGCTGGGCCCGGCCGCGTTCATCGGCCGCGCCCGGGTGGTGCCGCTGCGCAACACCGGCGCGGCGCTGTCGCCGTTCAATGCGTTCCTGATCCTGCAGGGCATCGAGACGCTGGCCCTGCGCATGGACCGGATCAACGCCAACACGCTGGCGGTCGCACGCCACCTGCAGGGCCATCCGAAGGTGGCGTGGGTGAACTACGCCGGCCTGGAGGACCATCCCGACCACGCCCTGGTGAAGAAGTACATGCGCGATGGTGGCGCCTCGGGCCTGCTCACCTTCGGCCTGCCGGGCGGACGCGAGGCGGGCGCGCGCTTCCTCGACGCGCTGCAGCTGTTCACCCGCCTGGTGAACATCGGCGACACCCGTTCGCTGGCCACCCATCCGGCCTCGACCACGCACCGGCAGCTGTCGCCGGAGGAGCTGGAGAAGGCCGGCGTCAGCGAGGACACCGTGCGCCTGTGCGTGGGCATCGAGCACGTCGACGACCTGGTCGCCGATCTCGACCAGGCGCTGGCCCGGGCCTGAGCCTCAGTCCAGGCGCCCCAGCAGGACGGGGATGCCGGTCGCGGCCGGCATCCGGATCCGCTCGTGCGCGACCGCACTCACGGCGCTGTCCACGGGGTTGATCTCCACCACCCGTGCGCCGCATTCACGCGCCAGCCGCGGCAGCGAGGCGGCCGGGTGGACCAGGCCCGAGGTGCCGACCACCACCAGCAGCGCGCAGCGGGACACGATTTCGCAGGCCCGCTGCCACGCGTCTTCCGGCAGCGCCTCGCCGAACCAGACCACGCCGGGGCGGAACGCGCCGCCGCAGCGCGGGCAGGGCGGGGGCGCCTCGCGCGCGCCGTCGGCCGGCACGGCGTCGAGGCGCTCGAGGATCGGATCGGGCGATACCACGTGGCCGCAGTCGATGCAGCGCGAGGCGAACAGGCTGCCGTGCAGGTGGACCACGTCGCGCGCGCCGGCGCGCTCGTGCAGGTCGTCGACGTTCTGGGTGACGACGGCAACCGCGTGCCCGGCATCGGCGTGGGCCGCGATCGCGAGGTGGCCGGCGTTGGGCGCGGCGCGGCGAACGAGCGCCGCGCGCCAGCGGTACCAGCCCCAGCACAAGGCGGGGTCGCGGCGGAACGCCTCCGGCGTGGCCAGCGATTGGGCATCGAACCGCGCCCACAGGCCGGTGAGCGCGTCGCGGAAAGTGGGGATGCCGCTTTCGGCGGACATGCCCGCACCGGTGAGGAAGACGGTACGCAACGTGGTGGCTCCTTGCAGTGCCGTTGCCCGGGGGCGTGGACGCCCGCGCGGCCGGTGTCCGGATCAGGCGGCCGCGGGGACCGGTGCGCTCGGCGGCGCGTCGTCGTCGCCGTCGGGCCTGCGCTTCGGGCGGTAGGGCGGCGTGGACATCACCATCTCGGCCAGCGAGAACGCCAGTTCGCGCTCGGCCAGCACCGCGCCGTCGGCGCCGTGCTCGAGCAGGTGCCGCACTTCGGCCTCGCTGTGCGCGCGCGCCAGCACGGTCAGCGCCGGATTGATCGCCTTCATCCGCTCGATGGTCTCGCCCGCCTCCAGCGCGCGCGGGATCGCGAACACCGCCAGCCTGGCGCGTTCGGGCACCGCCTCGTGCATCACCGGTTCGGAGGCGACGTTGCCGCGCACCACCAGCAGCCCCTCCTCGCGCGCGCGCTGAGTGAGGTCGGCTTCCTCCTCCACCACCACCACCGGCACGCCGCGGTCGCGCAGCAGCAGCGCCAGCTGCCGGCCGACGCGGCCGTAGCCCACCACGATGGTGTGGTCCTTCACTGCCAGCGCCGGCCGTTCGGCCGGGTCCTCGCGCGCCGATGCGGCGGCCTCGGCGGCCGCCGCGTCGGCGGCGGCCTGCTGCCGGGCCAGCCGCCGGTCGAGCAGCCGGAACAGCATCGGGTTGAGCATGATCGAGATCAGCGCGCCGGCCAGCACCAGCGACTGTTCGTCGGCCGACATCATCCCCAATGCCACGCCGAGCCCGGCGATGATGAAGGCGAACTCGCCGATCTGGGCGAGGCTGGCCGAGATCGTCAGCGCCGTCTGCGAGGGGTGGCCGAAGGCGCGGACGATGGAGTAGGCCGCCGCCGACTTGCCGAACAGGATGATGAACGCGGTGGCCAGCACCTCCAGCGGCCGCTGTACCAGGATCATCGGGTCGAACAGCATCCCCACCGAGACGAAGAACAGCACCGCGAACGCATCGCGCAGCGGCAGCGAGTCGTTGGCCGCCTTGTGGCTGAGCTCGGACTCGTTGAGCAGCATGCCGGCGAAGAACGCGCCCAGCGCGAACGATACGCCGAACAGCAGCGCCGAGCCAAAGGCGATGCCGAGCGCGATCGCAAGCACCGACAGCGTGAACAGTTCACGCGAGCCGGTGCCGGCGATGCGCTCGAGCAGCAGCGGGATCAGCCGCCGGCCGACCACCAGCATCACCGCGACGAACGCGGCGACCTTGAGCATCGTCCACAGCACCGTGGTGGCCACCGCGCCCAGCGTCGGCGGCGGCGCGCCGTCGTCGCCGACGAAGATGTCGGCCATCACCGGCATCATCACCAGCGCGATCACGCAGGCCAGGTCCTCGACGATCAGCCAGCCCACCGCGATCCGCCCGCGGGTGGTGTCGAGCAGGCGCCGTTCCTCCATCGCCCGCAGCAGCACCACGGTGCTGGCGGTGGCCAGCGCGAAGCCGAACACCACCCCGTGCAGGGTCGGCCATCCCAGGAGCGAGGCCAGGCCCCAGCCGAGTACCGTGGCCACGGTGATCTGCGCGACCGCGCCCGGGATCGCGATCGCCTTGACCTCCATCAGGTCCTTGAGCGAGAAGTGCAGGCCGACGCCGAACATCAGCAGCATCACCCCGATCTCGGCCAGCTGGTTGGCCAGTTCCTGGTCGGCGACGAAACCGGGGGTGAATGGGCCGACGATGATCCCCGCGGCCAGGTATCCCACCAGCGGGGACATGCGCAACCGGTTGGCCAGGGCGCCCAGCACGAATGCAATGGCAAGGCCAACGGCG
This sequence comes from Luteimonas wenzhouensis, assembly GCF_007859305.1. Lineage (GTDB taxonomy): Bacteria > Pseudomonadota > Gammaproteobacteria > Xanthomonadales > Xanthomonadaceae > Luteimonas > Luteimonas wenzhouensis. The sequence continues at coordinate 580,945 of NZ_VOHE01000001.1, read as the reverse complement.
ACGATGCTGATCAGGCTGGTGTCATGGTGCATCGAGCGGGGATCGTCGCTTCCGGGTTGGCAGTGTCGCCGAATGCGGCGACTGCGGGCAAATTCCCGCGGGACCGGAAGCGTTTTCCGGCGCCCCGGGCGCCGGCGACGCGCGGGCCCGGCGCTGCCGGGCCCGCGGGACGGGGCCGCTACCAGCGATAGCCCACCCGGCCGTACACGAACGCGCCGCCGAAGCCGAACGGCGAGAGGTTGCTGTACGGGAACTGGCCGTTGGTCGAGTTGCCGAAGATGTTCTCGTCGGGGTACTCGTCGAGCACGTTGTCCGCGCCGAGGGTCAGCGTCCAGCGCTCGTCGGGGCGGTAGCTGGCCGAGACATCGAGCAGCCACTTGGCGCCGTATTCCTGGTCCAGGTCCGGGTTGTTGGGAGTGGTGCGCACGCTGCCGTAGCGGGTGGCGGTGGCCGACAGCGTCCACTGGCTCGCGTTCCAGACGCTGCCCAGCAGCAGCTTGTTGCGCGGGAAGCCCTGCTCGATGCGGCCGATCTCGACCCGGTCGATGCGCTCAAGGTTCAGCCCGCTTTCCTCCAGCTCCTCCGGGTTCGGCGCGATGCGGGTGATCTCGGTCCTGGTGTGGTTGTAGCCGGCGGTCAGGTCCAGGGTGCTGGCCTGCAGCGGCACGCGCCAGGTGCCGACCACGTCCACGCCGCGGGTGCGGGTGTCGATCGCGTTGGTGAAGTAGCGCCCGCCGTTCACGCCGTAGATCCCGCGCGACTCGAGCAGCGCGCGCACGCCGTCGCCGGTGAGGTTGGACGAGAGCGCGATGCGGTCGTCGACGTCGATCTGGTAGGCGTCGACCGTCAGGTACAGCCCGTCGGCCGGCTGCAGCACCAGGCCCAGGCTGTAGGACAGCGATTCCTCCGGCTGCAGCGGCTCGGCGCCGAAGGCCTGGGCCACCGCGCTGCTGGCCGGGAAGGTGCGGATCTCGAACGGGGTCGGGATGCCCGGCAGGAACACCGTGCTCACGGTCTGGAAGTACTGCTGGGCCAGCGACGGCGCGCGGAAGCCCGAGGACACCGTGCCGCGCAGGGCGACCGCGTCGGTGAACGCGTAGCGGGCCGAGAGCTTGCCGGAGGCCTGGCTGCCGAAGTCGTCGAAGTCCTCGTAGCGGGCGGCGACGCCGGCGGAGAACTTCTCGGTAAAGTCGGCCTCCAGCCCCACGTAGGCGGCATAGCTGTCGCGGTCGTAGGCGCCCGAGACCTCCGGCGCGAAGCCGCCGAAGCCCTGCGCCCCGGGCGGCGCGCCCGGCACGCCCAGGCCGGCGTCGGCGTAGGAGCCGTACTCGCCCGGCGACTGGTTCCACTTCTCGTTCCTGGCCTCGAGCCCGAACGAGAGCGTGGCCGGGTAGGCCAGGCCCCAGTCGAACTGGCGGCTGACATCGAGGTTGAGGATGTTCTGGGTGGTCTCGAGCGCGCCGTCGTAGAACTCGGTCGGCGAGTCCGGGCCGAGCGTCGCGTTGAGGGTGTTGCGGGTGTAGAACTCGAGGTGGTTGTAGCCGTAGTTGTAGCTCAGGTCCCAGTTCCAGCCGCCCTCGGTGAAGCCCTTCAGGCCGGCGACGATCGCGCGGTCCTTGGAGATGTTGTTGATCTCCGGCAGGAAGCCGTCGGGGTAGATCGAGGGGATGTTCTGGGTCGGGTTGCCCGGGGCGCGGAAGAACGCGAACGAGGTGATGTCGCGGTTGCTGGCGCTGCCGAAGGCGTAGGCCGAGACGTGCTCGCCCAAGGCATAGTCGAGGTTGAAGGCGACCGCGCCGGCGTCGACCTCGGGCTCGCCGATCACGAACGCCTTCTGCCCGGGCTCGGGCTGGGTCGGGCCGGGGGTGCCGGCGAACGGACGCGCGCGGTTGGTGTGGTCCTGCTGGCCGAGCTGGGCCGACAGGTGCAGGAAGCCACGGTCGTCGCCGAGCGCCAGGCCGGCGTCGCCGGAGAGCTGCGACTGCTTGCCGTCGCCAGCGGAGTAGCCGCCGTACTGGGCCTGCAGGCTGCCGCCCTGGCGCGCACCCTTGAGCACGACGTTGACCACGCCGGCGATCGCGTCCGAGCCGTACTGCGCCGAGGCGCCGTCGCGCAGCACCTCCACGCGGTCGATCGCCGAGACCGGGATGGTGTTGAGGTCGACCGGGGCCGAGCCGCGGCCGATGGTGCCGTTGAGGTTGAGCAGCGACGAGGTATGGCGGCGCTTGCCGTTGACCAGCACCAGCACCTGGTCGGGGGCGAGGCCGCGCAGCTGCGCCGGGCGGATCGCCGAGGTGCCGTCGACCAGCGCCGGGCGCGGGAAGTTCAGCGAGGGCAGGGCGCGCGACAGCGCCGTCGCCAGCTCCGTGGTGCCGGTGGCCTGGAGCGCCTCGCTGCTGATGATGTCGATCGGCGACTGCGACTCGGCCACGGTGCGGTCGGCCACGCGGGTGCCGGTGACGATGATGGTGTCGAGCGTGCTGGCGCGGTCGGCCGTGGCCTGGGGCGCCTCCTGGGCCAGGGCGGGGGCGGTGGCCAGCGCGGCGAGGAGGGCGAGGGCAAGGGGATGCCGGCTCATGGGGGAACTCCTGCGGTGGGGGATGTCGAAATTGCGCCGGCCACCTTAGCAACCGGGTCCCGGGCGGCCAAAGTGCATGTCGTCACGGCCTCATGCCGGCAATTCATAAGTCCGGCCGGCCGCGCCCCGCTCCGGTAGAATCCGCGCCCCATGATCGCCTTCCGCAATTTCGCCCTGCGCCGGGGCGAGCGCCTGCTGCTGTCCGACGTCGACCTGGCCCTGCACGCCGGCTGGCGGGTGGGCGTGGTCGGGCGCAACGGCACCGGCAAGTCGAGCCTGTTCGCCGCGATCCGCGGCGAGGTGGAGGCCGATCGCGGCGACATCGACGTGCCCAACCGGCTGCGCATCGCCAGCGTGGCCCAGGAGACGCCGGCGCTGCCCGAACCGGCGATCGACTTCGTGCTCGGCGGCGACGACGAGGTGGCCGCGGTGCTGCGCGCCGAGGCCGAGGCCACCGCGCGCGAGGACTGGGAAGCGGTGGCCGCCGCGCACCAGAAGCTGGCCGAGATCGGCGGCTACGACGCCGAGGCGCGCGCCGGCCGGCTGCTGCACGGGCTCGGCTTCCCGGCCGAGGTCCACCGTCGCGCGGTCGGCGAGTTCTCTGGCGGCTGGCGCGTGCGCCTGAACCTGGCGCGCGCGCTGATGATGCCCAGCGACCTGCTGCTGCTCGACGAGCCCACCAACCACCTCGACCTCGACGCGGTGCTGTGGCTGGAACAGTGGCTGCTGCGCTACACCGGCACCCTGCTGCTGATCAGCCACGATCGCGAGTTCCTCGACGGCGTCTCCACCCACACCCTGCACCTGCACGACGGCAGGGCGAAGCTGTACGTGGGCGACTACACCGCGTTCGAGCGCCAGCGCGCCGAGCACCTGCGCCAGCAGCAGATCGCCTACGAGAAGGAGCAGGCCGAGCGCGCCCACCTGCAGAAGTTCATCGACCGGTTCAAGGCCAAGGCCAGCAAGGCGCGCCAGGCGCAGAGCCGGATGAAGCGGCTGGCCAAGCTCGCCGGCACCGAGGCGGTGCGCGCCGAGCGCCAGTTCCGGATCGAGTTCCCCGCGCCGGCGAAGCTGCCGCACGCGCTGCTGCGGATCAACGACGGCACCTGCGGCTACGGCGGGGACGCGAGGATCCTGGAAAACGTCGGCTTCGGCCTCGAAGCCGGCGACCGGATCGGCCTGCTCGGCCCCAACGGCGCCGGCAAGTCGACCCTGGTCAAGTCGCTGGTCGGCGAGCTGCCGCTGCTGGCCGGCGAGCGCTACGCGCACCCGGACCTGCGCATTGGCTACTTCGCCCAGCACACGGTGGAGTCGCTGAAGGAAGGCACCTCGCCGATCGACCACCTGCGCGAACTCTCGCCGGACGCGCCGACCCAGGCCTTCCGCGACTTCCTCGGCAAGTGGTACTTCCCCGGCGACCGTGCGTTCGAGAGCATCGATGGCTTCTCCGGCGGCGAGCGCGCGCGCCTGGCGCTGGCGCTGATCGCCTGGAAGCAGCCCAACGTGCTGCTGCTCGACGAGCCGACCAACCACCTCGACCTGGACATGCGCGAGGCGCTGGCCGAGGCGCTTTCGGACTTCGACGGCGCGATCGTGCTGGTCTCGCACGACCGTCACCTGATCGGCCTGGTCAGCGACACCTTCTGGCGCGTGTCCGACGGCGTGGTCAAGCCGTTCGACGGCGACCTGGACGAATACGCCGCCTGGCTGCGCGCGCGCCCGGCGGGCGAGCAGGCGCGCGCGCCCGCGTCCGCGCGCGAGCCGGAGCCCGTGCCGCCGCCTGCGCCGGCGAAGCCCGCGGGCAAGCCCAACCCCCACCGCGTCGGCAAGGCCGAAGCGAAGGTCGCCCAGCTCGAGCAGGCGCTGGCGGAAGTGGAGGCCGCGCTGGCCGATCCGGCGACCTGGTCGGATCCAGACCGGGCCGCCGCGCTGGGCCAGCGCCAGGTGCAGCTGCACGCCGACCTGGAGGCGGCCGAGAACGAACTGCTGGCGCTGTACGGTTGAGCGCGCGCCGCCGGCCCGTACTTGCAGGCCCCGCCGGGCGCGGCTACGGTGCCGCCATGCAGACGTCCTTCCGAATCCTCGCCGCCAGCGGCCTCGTGCTTGCCCTGGCCGGCTGCATCCGCTTCGACGGCGCGCCCGACCCCGCCAGCCGCAAGGGCGATCCGGCCGAGCAGGCCGACGCCGCCGCCGAGGGCTTCGCCGCGGCCGAAGTGCCCGCCGACGCATTCATGGCCGCGCTGGCCTCGCACTGCGGCCAGGCCTTCGAGGGCCGGGTGGTGGCCAACGAGCCGCGCCCGGCCGAGCCCGACGCGTTCGAGGCCGAGCGGCTGGTGATGCACGTGCGCGGCTGCGACGACCCGGCACGCGAGCTGCGGGTGCCGTTCCACGTCGGCGACGACCGTTCCCGCACCTGGGTGCTCACCCGCGTGGGCCCGGGCCTGCGGCTCAAGCACGACCACCGCCACGAGGACGGCAGCGACGACGCGGTGACCATGTACGGCGGCGAGAGCGTCGTCGCGGGCACCGCCCAGCGGCAGGAATTCCCGGTCGACGCCGAATCGGTTGCGCTGTTCGAGCGCGAAGGCCTGGCGGCCTCGGTCACCAACACCTGGGCGATGGAGATCGAGCCGGGACAGCGCTTTGTCTACGAACTCACCCGCCCGGGTGGTCGCGAGTTCAAGGTCGAGTTCGATCTCACCCGGCCGGTGGATCCGCCGCCTCCGCCGTGGGGCAGCGACGCCGCGCAATAGTCGCGCGCAGCGCCGGCCACGCCGCGTCGCGGCTGGCCGGGCTTGATTTCCCGCGTACGGCCCCCAGACTCCCGGCCGCACCCGTCATCCCTGCTTTCCGTGGATTTGCCATGCCCATTTATGCGTTCCGCTGCGAGCAGTGCGAGCATTCCTTCGATCGCCTGCAGAAGCTCTCCGACCCCGATCCCGAGGCCTGCCCCGCCTGCGGCGGTGCCCAGGTCCGGCGCGAGGTGACCGCCCCCGCGTTCCGGCTGGCCGGGACGGGCTGGTACGAGACGGATTTCAAGAAGGACGGCGATCGCAAGCGCAACCTCGCCGACGCGGGCGACGGCGGTGGCAAGTCCGAAGGCGGCAGTGCCGCCTCCAAGCCGGAGGCCAAGGCCGACACGCCTGCCAGGTCCGCCGACGCCGCCTCCAGTGCGGCGCCTGCTACCGCCTGAGGCCCGTCTGGCGCGCCGGGCCGCGATGCCCGGCGCGGCCTCAGCCGCGCGAACCCGAGCCGGTGCGCACCATCGCCAGGCTCGACAGCTCCATGTATTCGGCCCAGTCCAGCCAGGCGCGGATCTCCAGGTCGTCGATGCGTTCCTCCAGCCCGATCCGCAGCCGGATCGTGCGCGGCTCGCCGTCGTCTGGCTCGATCCATTCGCGCGCCACCACCCGGCCGTCCGAGGACACCGCCTCGAGCCAGAACGGGTGGCTGGGCCACTCGCGCGGGCGCAGCCGCAGCAGGTATTCGCCCGCGACCAGCGAGGACTCGGCGCCCAGCCAGATCGCGCGCCGCGGCCGCGGGCGCGGCCCCGTGGCCGCTTCCAGCGGCGCGTCCACGCGCACGCCGTCGCGCAGTTCGTCGCCCGCGAACAGCTTCATGTTGTTGTCGGCGTCCACCAGCAGCGCGCACCATTCGCCGCGCAGGCCCTCGTCGTCGAACGCGGTGCAGCGGTCGACGTAGGCGCGCACGTTGGCCGGGTCGTCGAGGCCGAACTGGCGCGGCGCATCCTCCATCGTGATCGCCTGCAGGCCCCACTCCGGGTCGTACTCGACCATCACCGGCGGGGTGACGTGCTGCAGTCCGATCCGCAGCTGGCCGTCCTCGACCCGCAGCGTGCGCACGTCGCCGCCGGTCCACAGGCTGCGCGCGTAGGCGAGGTAGGGCGCGAACGCCTCGTCGCCGGCCAGGGCCGCGCGGGTGCCGCCGTCGGCCGCCGGCGCCAGCAGCGAGCGGCCGAAGCCAAGCGCGTCGTGGCGCGGATCCAGCAACGAGAGCAGGGTGGCCCCGCTGTCGAGCACCGAGCCGGGGACCGTGAACTGCCGTGCCGGCATCCCCGGGACCAGGAACAGCAACAGGTTCTCGCGCCGCAGGTCGCGCAGCACCGCGGTGAGGTCGTTGGGCATGGCCAGGTGGTCGGAGGCCAGCACGATGATCGTGTCGGCCGCGTACGGGCTGGTGCGGATGCGCTCGACCAGGCGCGAGACCAGGCGGTCGCTGCAGGCCAGGGCGTCGATCAGCCCGACCTCCCCGGTGCCCCGCAGGTCGTGGCAGGCCACCGGCAGGTGGCCGGCGGGGTGGTGGGTGTCCATGGTCAGCGCGCTGAGCAGGAACGGCTGGCCGGTCGCGGACAGTTCCATGAAGGTATCGAACGCGTCTTCCAGCAGCACGTCGTCGTGCAGGCCCCAGTGCGAGAAGTGCGCGGGGTCGATGCCGGTGGCGAGGTAGTGGTCGCGGTCGCGCACCTCGTGGAAGCCGTGCTGGCGCAGGAACCGGCCCTTGGCCGCGAAGTTGGAGTCGGCGCCGCCCAGGAACACGTTGCGGTAGCCCTGCTCGGCGAGGAACTCGGGCAGGCAGCGCGCGCCGGGCAGGAACTCGCGCATCCGCCCCAGGCTGTTCTCGTCGCCGCGCGCGGCGGTCAGCGGCACCCCGCACATCGAGGCGACGATGCCGGCGATGGTCCAGCCGGTGCCCTGGGGGGAGGCGACGTCGCGGAAATCCAGGCCCTGCGCGACCAGGCGCGCCAGCTCCGGCATCAGCCCCGGGAATGCGTCCTGGTCGAGGTAGGTGCGCTCCAGGCTTTCGCCGTAGATCCAGACGATGTTCTTCGGCCGCTCCAGCGTGCCGGACGGAGGGCGGTACTCGGTGGCGACGCTGCGCCCGTCGGCCGGGGCCAGCTGGCGCTGCAGCCGGAGCACGTCGTGGTGCAGGGGACTGGCCACGATGGCGGCCACGAACGCCGCGGCGAAGGCGGCGCTCACCCCCGCGGCGGCGCGGCGACCGCGCAGCCGCGGCAGACGGCCGCGCACCGCGGCCAGGACCAGCGGGGCGAGCGAGAGCAGCACCAGCCCGCCGAACCGCCACAGATCGGCGCTGAACCCGGCCACGCCGGCGCCTTCCAGCCCGGCCTGCAGGTGGTAGAGGGTCGCGGCGTTGATGCCGTCGCCGCTGATCCGGTCGACCAGCCACCAGGCGCTCAGGGCCAGCAGCAGCAGGCTGAGCAGGGCCGCGCGTGCCCAGGCCAGCCGGTCCGCGGCCACGACCAGGCAGGCCAGCAACAGCAACCAGAGCAGCAGGATGACGGGCATGCGGCGTGGGTTCTCGGGCTGGGGACCGGGCGGTGCGGGGTTCGAACCTATTGCCATCGTGCTGTCATATTGCTGAATGGGCAGTCGGGCGCGCCCCTGCGCGCGGCTTGGCCAGCAGGTCCGGAGGCGGCAAGCCGGGCCGCGAGCGTCTAGACTTGCGGGTTTTCACTCGCGGGTTTCCCGGCCGCCGCCGGGTGGACCGCTTCCCCGGAGTTTGCGTTCCATGCGTAGCCATCTCTGCGGCCTGGTCGACGAATCGTTGATCGGGCAGACCGTGACCCTGTGCGGCTGGGCCGACGTCGCCCGCAACCTGGGGGGCGTGTGCTTCATCGACCTGCGCGACCACGAGGGCATCGTCCAGGTGGTGGCCGAGCCCTCGGACGCCGCCGGCAACGCCGAGGTCCTGGCCGTGGCCGAACAGGTGGGCTACGAGGACTGCCTGCGCGTCACCGGCACCGTGCGCCGCCGCCATTCGGTGAACGCGAAGATCCGCACCGGCCAGGTGGAAGTGGTGGCCGAGCGCATCGAGGTGCTGAACAAGGCCGATCCGCTGCCGTTCCACCACCACGAGAACCCGGGCGAGGACATCCGCCTCAGGTACCGCTACCTCGACCTGCGCAGCCCGGACATGCAGCGCAAGATGCGCACCCGCACGAAGCTGGTCGCGGCGCTGCGCCGCTGGCTCGACGCGCGCGGCTTCCAGGACATCGAGACCCCGATCCTGACCAAGGCCACGCCCGAGGGCGCGCGCGACTTCCTGGTCCCGGCGCGCATGCACCCCGGCGAGTTCTACGCCCTGCCGCAGTCGCCGCAGCTGTTCAAGCAGATCCTGATGATGGCGGGCTTCGACCGCTACTACCAGATCGCGCGCTGCTTCCGCGACGAGGCGCTGCGCGCCGACCGCCAGCTCGAGTTCACCCAGCTCGACATGGAGTTCGCCTGGGTGTCCGAGCGCGACGTGCAGGACACGGTCGAGGCGATGATGCGCGAGGTGTTCCGCGAGGTCGCCGGGGTCGAGCTGGCCGATCCGTTCCCGCGCATGACCTACGCCGAGGCCATGCGCCGCTACGGCTCGGACAAGCCGGACCTGCGCATCGCGCTGGAGCTGGTGGACGTGGCGGAGCTGGTGAAGGACTGCGGCTTCGCCGTGTTCGCCGGCCCGGCCAGCGAGGCCGGCGGCCGCGTCGCCGCGCTGCGCATCCCGGGCGGCGCGTCGCTGTCGCGCAAGCAGATCGACGAGTACGCCGCGCACGCGGCGAAGTTCGGGGCCAAGGGGCTGGCCTGGGCGAAGATCGGCGAGGGCGGCGAGGTGAGTTCGCCGATCCAGAAGTTTTTCGACGCGGCCGCGTTCTCCGCACTGCTGGCGCACGTGGGCGCCGGCAACGGCGACATCGTGTTCTTCGGCGCCGGCAGGTACTCCACCGTCAGCGAGTTCATGGGCGCGGTGCGGCTCAAGGCCGGCCGGGACTTCGGCCTGGTCGAGGAGGGCTGGCGCCCGCTGTGGATCACCGACTTCCCGATGTTCGAGTGGGACGAGGAGGCGCAGCGCTACGTGGCCCTGCACCATCCCTTCACCGCGCCGGCGGTGGACGACGAGGCCGACCTGCGCGCCAATGCCGCCACGGCGGTCTCGCGCGGCTATGACATGGTGCTCAACGGCAACGAGATCGGCGGCGGCTCGATCCGCATCCACCGCGCCTCGATGCAGTCGGCGGTGTTCGAGCTGCTGGGCATCGGCCGGGAGGAGGCCGAACTCAAGTTCGGCTTCCTGCTCGAGGCGCTGCGCTACGGCGCGCCGCCGCATGGCGGCATCGCCTTCGGCATCGACCGGATCGCGGCACTGATGGCGGGCACCGACTCGATCCGCGACGTGATCGCCTTCCCCAAGACCACCTCCGCGCAGTGCCTGATGACCGGCGCGCCCTCGCCGATCCCGGACGAGCAGCTGGCCGAGGTGCATGTGCAGGTGCGGCCGCAGGGCTGATGGCGTCGGTGGTCGCGGTGGCGGTGCGCCCACCCCAACCCGTCCGGCCCGGCAGGAGCGGCGGCAGCCGTGTCTCGACTCCCTCCCCCGCGTGCGGGGGAGGGCCGGGGTGGGGGCCGTCCAATGCCGCTTGAGATCCGCCGCGCCGGCGTCGACGACGCCAGCACGCTCTCCACGCTGGCCGCGCGCACGTTCACCGAAACCTTCGGCCACCTGTACCCGCCGGAAGACCTGGACGCGTTCCTGCGCGAGTCCTACGCCGTCGGGCGCCAGCGCACGATCCTGTCCGATCCGCGCTACGGCGTCTGGCTGCTGGAGGACGACGGCGTGGCGGTCGGCCATGTCGCCGCCGGGCCGTGCGGCCTGCCGCATCCGGAGGTCGCGCCCGGCGACGGCGAGATCAAGCGCCTGTACGTGCTGCGCGACTACCAGTCGGGCGGCCTCGGCGGGAAGCTGATGGACGCGGCGATGGACTGGCTGCTGCGCGACGGGCCGCGCACGCTGTGGGTGGGCGTCTGGTCGGAGAATGCCGGGGCGCAGCGCTTCTACCAGCGCCGCGGATTCGCCAGGGTGGGCGAGTACCTGTTCCCCGTGGGCACGGTGCGCGACCTCGAGTTCATCCTGCGCCGGCCGCCGCGATGAGCCGGCCGCCGCCCGCGATCCGCCGCGTGGTGCTGCTGCACGGCATCTGGATGGCCGCGGTGAGCATGCGCCCGCTGGCCGGGCGCCTGCGCGCCCAGGGCTTCGAGCCCGAGGTGCTGGGCTACCGCAGCGTGGCCGCGACGCCGCAGGCGGCCATCGACCGCCTGCTCGCCCACCTGCGCCGGGGCGGGCCCGCGCACGTGGTCGGCCACAGCCTGGGCGGGCTGGTCGCGGTGCAAGCGCTGTGCGTGGATCCGCACGTGCCGGTGGCCCGGGTACTGTGCCTGGGCTCGCCGCTGTGCGGCAGCGGCGCGGCAGCCGGATTGGCCAGGCTGCCGCTGTCGCGGCTGTACTTCGGCCACAGCGCCGAACTCCTGATCAATGGCTGCATGACCTGGCCCGACCGGTTCGAGGTGGGGATGATCGCCGGCTCCTCGCCGCACGGGATGGGCCAGTGGTTCGGTCGCTTCCAGGGCGAACACGACGGCACCGTGGCGGTGGCCGAGACGCGCACGCCGGCCCTGGCCGACCACCTGGTGCTGCCGGTGAGCCACATGGGCATGGTCCTCTCTCGCGAGGTGGCGCGGCAGGCGGGCCGCTTCCTGGCTACCGGCCGCTTCGACCGCGCGGCGCCCGGCGCATAGCCGGCGCCGCGCCCCGCAGGTCAGACCAGGTCGGTGCCCTTCCTGCGTGCCGCCAGGATGTCGCGCACCAGGGCCACGCACAGCAGCACCAGCACGCCCATGGCCAGCGCCGGCCAGATCAGGATGTAGATCGAAAGCAGGGTGGTGTTCATGCGCGCGGCTCCGGGATGGCGCCGGCGGAGGTGGTACCGCGGTCCTTCGCGCCGGCACGGTCGAAGGCGGATTCCTGGAAGTTGCGCACCCGCTCGTCGAGCAGGGCGAAGTCGAACCGCTCCTTGCTGCGCAGGCTCAGGGCGGTGCACACGACGGCGCTGGCGCCGTAGGCGACCAGGGCGGCCACCAGCGGGATGTAGTCGCGCAGGGCGCCGAACACGATCGTCGACAGCCCCAGGATGGTGGCGGCGCCGACCGCCAGGCCGGCGCGGCGGCCGAAGAAACCGAACGCCATCAGCCCGGCGACCACGCCCGAGCCGACCAGCGCGATGCCCTCGACCAGGTAGCCGAAGGCACCGTCCAGCGGCACGACCTGGAACCGGACCAGGCAGAACAGGGTCACGGCCACCGCCACCGACCAGGAGAACGCGCGGTTGTCCACCCGGTCCCAGTAGAAGCTGGCGATCACCGGGAACACGATCGCGCCCCACAGCGCGCCGACGAACACCAGCACCACCAGGATGTCCAGGCGCAGGCTGGCGAAGATGATGCCGATCATCGTCGCCACGATCATGGTGACCCGGCCCACCAGCAGCATGATCCTGGGGTTCGGCCGCTTGCCCGCCAGGTGCTTGCCGTAGACATCGGTCATCATGATCGCCGACAGGGCGGACAGGTCGGAGTCGGCGGTGGACGAGAGCGAGCCCACGACCAGGATGAAGAACAGCCCGATCGCGAACGGCGGGAGGTACTGCGAGGCCATCTGCGGGATCAGGTTGTTGCTGTCGCCCTCGAGCGGGGTGATCCCGGCGAACAGCGCCAGCAGGCCGAGCATGCCCAGGCCGATGACCACCGCGCCGTAGCCGACGGTGGCGGTGATGAAGGTGGGCTTGATCAGGTCCTGGCGCACCGCGAACAGGCGCTGGGCGATGGTCTGGTTGCCGATCGCGTAGGCCAGCACCGCCACCAGGTAGGGCGCGCCCTGCTCGAGGAAGGCGGTGGTCGAGAAGAAGTCGGCCTGCTCGCTGGTCAGGTTCGCCATGCCCTGTTCGAGCAGGGTGCTGCCGCCGGCGTTGAAATACACCATCGGGATCAGCACCGCGGCCGCGACCACCATCGCCACCAGCTGGGCGAAATCGGTCATCACCGAAGCGCGGAAGCCCGACCACAGCGTGTAGGCCAGCACCCCGGTCCCGGCGATCAGCACGCCATGGGTGAACGACAGCGGCGTGAGCACCGCCACCAGCGCGCCGGCGGCGCTGAAGTTGACCATCAGGCTGATGCAGCTGCCGACGATGTTGGAAATCGCCATGACCATCTGGCTGGACGTGCCGTGGCGGGCATGCAGGATCTCGGCGAGGGTGTGGGCGCGCGGCGCGAGTTCGCGGAAGCGCCGGCCGAACGGGTAGATGAACAGGATCATCAGCGCGCCCCACAGCCCGTAGTGGATCGGGCCGGAGAGGCCGTAGCGGTAGCCGGAGGTGGCGCTGGCGAAGAACGAGGCGGCCCAGATCCAGGTCGCCATCATGCTGGCGGCGGCCATGCCGAAGCCGATGGCGCTGTTGGAGACCATGTAGGCGTCGACGTTCTCCTTGCGCCGGACGATGGTGAGCGAGAGCAGGAAGGTCGCGACGTAGAAGCCGACCATGAGCAGGAGCGCGGTGGAGGTGCCGAGCTGGTGGATTCCGGTCTGTTGCATGGGATTGCAGCGGTCCTGGGGCCGGATGCCTGCGCGGACGAACAAATGCCGCCCGTGCGGGTCATCCCGCCGGGTTGGGGGCCCTTCCGGGCCATGGGGGGCAGCCTGTCTGCGGCTGCTTGGGCGCGGCATCGACGAAGATGCCATGGGCCGGCGGCGTGGCCGCCGGGGGGCGCCGGGACGGTGGCTGGGCACCGGTCGCGGACACCGGGGCATTCGAGCGGCGTGCGCAACTCAATGCGCACGGAGGCTGCGAAGCGCCGGGCATTATAGCCCAGCGCTATAGCCCAGCGCTCCGGCCCCTGCCCGCGGACCTATAATCGGGGCCCCTCAAGTGCATCGTTGGGCGTTGAATGGCCGGTCATTCCAAGTGGGCGAACATCCAGCACCGCAAGAACGCGCAGGACGCGAAGCGGGGCAAGATCTTCACCAAGATCATCCGTGAGATCTCGGTGGCCGCGCGCACCGGTGGCGGCGATCCGGCCGCCAACCCGCGGCTGCGCAGCGCGATCGACAAGGCGCTCGGCGCCAACATGACCAAGGACGTGATCGAGCGCGCGATCAAGAAGGCCACCGGCGAACTGGAGGGCGTGAACTACGAGGAGGTCCGCTACGAGGGCTATGCCCCGGGCGGCGTGGCGGTGATCGTCGACTGCCTGACCGACAACAAGGTCCGCACCGTGGCCGACGTGCGCCACGCCTTCAACAAGTTCGGCGGCAACCTGGGCACCGACGGCTCGGTCGCCTTCATGTTCCGCAAGCTCGGCGTGCTGAGCTTCCCGCCCGGCTCGGACGAGGACCGGATCACCGAGGTGGCGATCGAGGCCGGCGCCGACGACGTGGTCGCCTACCCGGAGGATGGCTCGATCGACGTGCTGACCGACCCGGAGAACTTCGCCGCGGTGCGCGACGCCATGGTCGCGGCCGGCTGCGAGCCGGCCCAGGCCGAGGTGACCTGGCGCGCCGACAACGACGTGGCGGTCGATGGCGAGACCGGCCAGCAGGTGGTCAAGCTGCTCGACTGGCTGGAGGACATCGACGACGTGCAGGCGGTCTACTCCAACGCCGACCTGGGCGAGGACGCCTACGCCTGAGGCGTCGGCCCGGCCCGGACATGACCCGCATCCTCGGCATCGACCCAGGCTCGCAGCGCACCGGCGTCGGGATCATCGACGTCGACGAGGCGGGCCGGGCGACCCACGTGCACAACGGCGCGCTGGTGCTGCTGGGCGAGGGCGACTTCGCGGCGCGGCTCAAGCGCCTGCTGGTCGGGCTGGCCGAGGTGATAGAGCGCTGGCGGCCGGAAGAGGTGGCGATCGAGCAGGTGTTCATGGCGCGCAACCCCGACTCGGCGCTCAAGCTCGGCCAGGCGCGTGGCGCCGCGCTCAGCGCGGTGGTGCTGCGCGACCTGCCGGTGCACGAGTACGCCGCCCGCGAGGTGAAGCTGGCAGTGGTGGGCAAGGGCGGCGCGGACAAGGCGCAGGTCCAGCACATGGTCGGGATCATGCTCAACCTGCACGGCAAGCTGCAGGCCGACGCGGCCGACGCGCTGGCCATCGCCATCACCCATGCCCACGTGCGCGCCACCGCCCGCCGCCTGGGCGTCGGGACGCGCCAGGCCTGGAGCAGGAAATGAGCGCGCCCGCCGCCACGGCCCACCAGGCGCCGCGCCGAGCCGGGCGCCGCCGGTCGCGGCCTTGCTTCCCCCACCATCGTTCGCGCGCCCGGAGGACAACGCGATGATCGGACGCCTGAAGGGCATCCTGGTCCACAAGCAGCCGCCCTGGCTGGTGGTCGACGTCAACGGCGTGGGCTACGAGCTCGAAGCGCCGATGAGCACGTTCTACGAACTGCCCGAGGTCGGGCGCGAGGTGGCGCTGTTCACCCACTACGCGCAGAAGGAGGACAGCGTGTCGCTGTACGGCTTCCTCAGCGAGGCCGAGCGGCGGATGTTCCGCGACGTGCAGAAGGTGACCGGCATCGGCGCGAAGATCGCGCTGGCGATCCTGTCCGGGGCGTCGGTCAACCAGTTCGCGGCGCTGGTCCAGGCCGGCGACATCACCGCGTTGACCCGGATCCCGGGGATCGGCAAGAAGACCGCCGAGCGGATCGTGGTCGAGTTGCGCGATCGCGCCGCCGCGCTGGCCGCGGGGCCGCCAGTTGCGGGCGGGCCAGGCGCCGCGCCGCCGGCCGACCCGCTGGCCGAGGCCACCGTCGCCCTGCAGCAGCTGGGCTACAGGCCGGCCGAGGCGCAGCGGATGGCCAAGGCCGCGGCCGCCGACGGCGACCCCGCCGAAGACATCATCCGCAAGGCGCTACAGTCCGCGCTGCGCTGACCGCCCAGCCCTTCCGGACCACCTTCCATGCCCCAGCCCGCCCGCCCGCGTCCTCCCGCGCACGTCCCGCCGCAGGGAGCGGCACAGGCCGGGCTCGCCGGCCTGGTGGTGGGCGCGATCGGGGTGGTGTTCGGCGACATCGGCACCAGCCCGCTGTACACCCTGCGCGAGGCGTTCTCGCCGCACTACGGCCTGGTCGCCGACCACGACACCGTGCTCGGCGTGCTGTCGATGATCTTCTGGTCGCTGACCCTGGTGGTCACGCTCAAGTACGTCACGATCATCATGCGCGCCGACAACGAGGGCGAGGGCGGCATCATGGCGCTGATGGCGCTGGCCCAGCGCTGCTTCCCGAAGGACTCGCGCAGCGCCTACGTGGTGGGCGTCCTGGGCATCCTCGGCGCCTCGCTGTTCTTCGGCGACGGGGTGATCACCCCGGCGATCTCGGTGCTGTCGGCGGTCGAGGGCCTGGAGGTGGTCGCGCCGGGGATGCACGCCTGGATCGTGCCGATCACGGTGCTGGTGCTGGTGGCGCTGTTCGCCACCCAGCGCTACGGGACCGAGAAGGTGGGGCGGATCTTCGGCCCGGTGACCGTGGTCTGGTTCCTGGCCCTGGCGGCGCTGGGCGTGGCCAACATCCTGCACGAGCCGGAAGTGCTGCACGCGGTCAACCCGTGGTGGGCGGTGCGCTTCTTCGTCGACCACGCCTGGGGCGGGATCTTCATCCTCGGCGCGGTGGTGCTGGCGGTGACCGGCGGCGAGGCGATCTACACCGACATGGGCCACTTCGGTCCGCGCCCGATCCGCCATGCGTGGTACTTTTTCGTCCTGCCCGCGCTGATGCTCAACTACCTGGGGCAGGGCGCACTGGTGCTCGAGGATCCGGCCGCGGTCCGCAACCCGTTCTACGTCGGCGTGCCTGACTGGGCGCAGTGGCCGATGCTGCTGCTTGCCACCCTGGCCACGGTGATCGCCTCGCAGGCGGTGATCACCGGCGGTTACTCCATCGCGCGCCAGGCGATGCAGCTGGGCTACATCCCGCGCATGCGGATCAAGCACACCTCCAGCGAGACCATCGGCCAGATCTACATCCCGGCGATCAACTGGACGATGGCGGTGATCGTGGTCGGGCTGGTGCTCTCGTTCGGCAGCTCGTCGGCGCTCGCCGCCGCCTACGGCATCTCGGTGTCGGCGACCATGCTCATCGATACCCTGCTGCTGGCGCTGGTGGCGCGCGCGCTGTGGCCGGTGGCGCGGCGCTGGGTGCTGCCACTGTGCGTGCTGTTCCTGCTGATCGACCTCGCCTTCCTGGTCGCCAACGGGGCCAAGGTGCTGCAGGGCGCGTGGTTCCCGGTGGTGCTGGGCATGGTGCTGTTCACCCTGCTGCGCACCTGGCGGCGCGGGCGCGAGATCCTGCGCGAGGAGATGCAGAAGGAGGGCATCCGCCTGGATGCCTTCATCCCGGGCCTGATGCTGGCACCGCCAGTGCGGGTGGAGGGGACCGCAGTGTTCATGACCAGCGACAAGGGCGTGGTGCCGCACGCGCTGCTGCACAACCTCAAGCACAACAAGGTGCTGCACGAGCGCAACGTGTTCTTGACCGTCGATACCCTGACCGTGCCCTACGCCGCACCTGGCAGGCGATTGACGGTCGAGACCCTGGGCGACGGCTTCTACCGGGTGCTGGTGCGCTTCGGCTTCATGGAGACGCCGGACGTGCCACAGGCGTTGATGCAGGTACCCGACCACTGCGACATCAGCTTCGACCCGATGGAGACGACCTACTTCGTCAGCCGCGAGACCGTGGTCTCCAGCGCACGCCGCGGCATGCCGGTGTGGCGCGACAAGCTGTTCGCGGTGATGCATCGCAACGCCGCGCCGGCCAACCACTTCTTCCGGATCCCGGGCAACCGGCTCGTGGAACTGGGCGCGCAGGTCGAAATCTGACGCGCGCCGTGCGGGGGTGACCCGCCGCGGCAGGCCGGGCCCCGCGCCCGCGGGCGAAGCGTGAACCGCGGCCCAATCACGCCGTCCGGCGCCTCAAGTGCGGCCGGCGCGCGCCGCTAGGAAGGGTGTCACGCCAACGCAGGCGCTTGCATGACCCTGCTCGAGCCCATCGTTCCGGCCACGATCCTGCCGCAGCGGGTGCTGCTGCTGGAGAACTCGCGTGCCTACGTGCGCGCCGTGGCCCAGGCGATCGAGCACAAGCTGGAGCTGCCGGTCGCCACCGCATCGAGCCTGGCCGAGGCGCGCGCGCTGCTCGACCGCCACGACGACTGGTTCCTGGCCCTGACCGGGCTGGTCCTGGCCGACGGCCACCGCGACGACGTGGTCAACTGCCTGCTCGGACGCGGCCTGTCGACGGTGGTGGTGACCGGCGTCTACGACGAGGGGCTGCGCCAGCGCCTGCTGCGCCGCCGGGTCATCGACTTCGTGCTCAAGGACAACCCCGGCAGCCTCGACTACATCGTCTGGCTGGTGAAGCGGCTCGACCGCAACCGGCGGATCTCGGCGCTGGTGGTGGACGACTCGGCCTCGGCCCGCGCCCATACCGCCAGCCTGCTGCAGACCTACGGCTACCGCGTGGTCCAGGCCGGCGACGGCGCGGCCGCGCTGCGGGTGATCGAGCGCGACTCCACGATCCGGCTGGCGATGGTCGACGATGCGATGCCGGGCATGCACGGAGTGGAACTGACCCGGCGGCTGCGTGCGCTGCGCCCGCGCGACCGGGTGGCGGTAATCGGCGTCTCGGGGCGCGACGACAGCGACCTGGTGGCGCGCTTCCTCAAGAGTGGCGCCAACGATTTCCTGCGCAAGCCCTATTCGCGCGAGGAGTTCTTCTGCCGCGTGTCGCAGAACGTCGACCAGCTCGAACTGATCGGCAGCCTGCAGGACCTGGCCACCCGAGACTTCCTCACCGGGCTGCCCAACCGCCGCCACTTCCTCGAGCAGGCCGAGCGGATGGTGCCGCGGATGCGCGAGGCCGGCCGCCCACTGGCCGCGGCGATCCTCGACGTCGACCACTTCAAGCGGATCAACGACGGGTGGGGGCACGAGGCCGGCGACCACGCGCTGCGCGCGGTGGCCGCCGAGCTGTCGACGCATGCCCGGCCGGGGGACCTGGTGGCGCGCTTCGGCGGCGAGGAGTTCTGCCTGCTGGTGCCGGACCTGGCCGACGGGCCGCTGCTCGACTATTTCGAGGCGCTGCGGCGCCGGATCGAGGATCTCGACGTGCCGTCGCCCAACGGCTTCCTGCGGATGACGGCCAGCATCGGGGTACGCACGGCCGGCGCGAACGACGACCTGCACCGGCTCCTGGCCGATGCCGACCGGCGCCTCTACCTCGCCAAGGCCGGTGGCCGCAACAGGGTGGTGGCGGCGGGGTAGATGGTCGCGATCCCGGGCCGGGGCGTCCGGGGATCAGCCTGGTCGTTGCTGTTGTGGCAGGCGACTGGCCTGGCGGTCTGACAGGACGATCCTCAGCCGCGGAAGAGGGGCTCGGGTGTGCGCGCATGGGCGCTGTCGGCGGCGGGCGGCTGCTGCAGGTCCAGCGCCGTGCGTCCGCGCTCCAGCCACGCCTGCATCCCGTCCGAGCGGGCGAGATCGGAGAGGGCGCGCGTGATCGCGTCCGGGTCGCGCTGCTCCAGCGCCGGGAGCACCCGGTCGAGCATTCCACCCGTCGCGGGGACCGTGCCCTTGCGGTTCACCGGCGGGTCCGCCTCCGGCGGCAGCAGGCCGCGGTGGTCCGGATGGTCGGGATGGCCGGGTGCGGTGGCCGGGCCCGCCTCGCGCGGCATCGGACGCCCGGGTTCGAAGCGGTCGGCGAGGTCGCGATCGCGCCGGCGCGGTCCGGGCGCGAAGCGCAGCGTGGCCGGGTCGATGTCGCCGGTCTGCGGAATCCCGTGCGCGCGCTGGAAGTCCAGCAGCGCCCCCTGCATCGACGGACGGTAGACGCCGTCGCGGTCGAGCGGCCCGCCATCCGCCGCGCGATAGCCCTCGCCATGCATGACCCGCTGCAGGCCGGCGATGCGCGGATGCGATTCGCCGAGGCGGAAGGTGCCGTCGTCGAGCGCGACCTGCGGACGGACGCCGTTCCGCAGGGCGTCCTGCACCGGCAGCCTGCCGCTGGCCAGATCGGCGAGATAGTTCGCGTATTCGCGATACAGCCGCGTGTCGACTTCCATGTGGACGTGGACCGCCTGGCCGCTGCGAAGTCCCAGGCCGAGATTGTCCTGTACGCCCAGCGTCTGCCCGTAAGCCACCGATTGTCCGACCTGTACCCGGAGGTCGCTCATGTGCCTGACTCGCGCGAGCACGCGACCGTCGGCATGGTCCGAGATCTCCACCATGCCGGCAGCGGCACTGATCCGACTGATGTAACCGTCCACCGGCGAAGGCACCCCAACGGAGCGAGCGGACTTGCCCCGGGCGGGCGAGGGATCCTCAAGGATGAAGTCCTTGACCAGCAGTACCTGGTCGCGATCGAGACTGCCGTACTTGTCGACACGCGAATCGATGATCTCTTCGAAGTCGCCGCCAATGAACGCATGCGAGCGCCGGTGTGGGTTCTCGGCACCCTGGATCACGCCATCTTCCATCCGGATGCGCCTGTTGGCCCCCGGATGGTGGGTCACGAGGCCCTCGAGCGAGTCGACGTCTTCGTTCAACTGGACCTGCCGCACGTCAGGGCGACCCAACTGGCTGATTCGGTAGGTTCGAGGTGCATCCTGCACGGTCGGCTCCCTATCGGCACTTCCTGTAGACAGTCGCACTGCCGTCGCCGGCGATGACGAGTTCGTTGCCGGTCAGGACGAAGACGTTGTCCGAATCGTCGGGCGTGTCGCCGCCCAGGCTCAACGCCGACCTGATCAACCATGCTGCAGGAACATCGGCAAGCCTGTCGACGCTCCTGATGAAGTGGGTGTCCTCGTATCCGAGGAGCCGCCCGCCCTCGATCACGACCAGCGCATCGCTGCCCGCGGCGTCCAGCGTGGCGCAACTGATATCGGGCGGCAGCCAGGTGCCATGCAATTCGACCGGGTACCCTGCAACTTCGGCCGATGTGGGTGCTGTGCCGTCCAGGCCTGTCGGGCGGGTCGAAACCGGCTCGCTGGCGCTCGCCACCTGAGCCGCTGGACCCAGCAGCACGACCAAAAGCGAGGCAATGCCCGATATCCATCTCATGCTGCGCTCCTCCTGAGCTGATGGCGGCTTTCTAGCACATCCCGACGCGTGATGCAGCCGTGGTGTCCACGACGATTGCGCGCCACCATGGAAACCCGCCACGCCCGTCCCCACCTCAGGGCCATGCCGAACCATCCCGCCCCCGCGATCCCGTACTCCCTGCTCGACCTGGCGCCCGTCACCGAGGGCAGCACGCCGGCCGAGGCCTTCGCCAATTCGCTCGACCTCGCCCGCCACGCCGAACGGCTGGGCTACACCCGCTTCTGGCTGGCCGAGCACCACAACATGCCGGGCATCGCCAGCGCCGCCACGGCGGTGCTGATCGGCCACATCGGCGGCGGGACCTCCGCGATCCGGGTGGGCGCGGGCGGGGTGATGCTGCCCAACCACGCGCCGCTGCAGGTGGCCGAGCAGTTCGGCACCCTGGCTTCGCTGTATCCGGGCCGCATCGACCTGGGCCTGGGCCGCGCGCCGGGCACCGACCAGGCCACCACCCGCGCCCTGCGCCGCTACTACTCCGGCGCCGAGGCGTTCCCGTCCGACGTGATGGAGCTGCTGCGCTACTTCGAGCCGGTCCAGCCCGGCCAGCCGGTGCAGGCGGTGCCGGGGGCCGGCCTCGACGTGCCGGTGTGGATCCTGGGCTCAAGCCTGTTCGGGGCCCAGCTCGCGGCGGCGCTGGGATTGCCGTACGCGTTCGCCTCGCACTTCGCGCCGGCGGCGATGACCGAGGCGCTGGCCCTGTACCACCGCGACTTCAAGCCCTCGAAGCGGCTGCGCGCGCCGTATGCGATGCTCGCGCTCAACGTGGTCGCGGCCGACACCCGCGCCGAGGCGCAGAGGCTGTTCACGACCCAGCAGCAGAGCTTCGTGCGCCTGCGCCGCGGCATGCCCGGGCTGATCCCGCCCCCCATCGACGACATCGAGGCGTTCTGGACCCCGCAGGAGAAGGCGATGGTGGAACAGGCCCTGGCCTGCTCGGTGGTGGGCGACGCCAGGGACGTGCGCGAGGGCATCGCGGAGTTCGCCGCGCGTCATCGCCCCGACGAGCTCATGCTCACCGCGAACATCTTCGACCACCAGGCGCGCCTGTACTCGTTCGAACTCGCCGCGCGCGCCTTCCGCCGGGACTGACGCCGCCTCGCCCGGCGGCCGGACCGCGCCCTGCGCAACCGGGGGCGGGCTGCGTCGCGCCGGCGCTTGGACTCGGGTGCGGGGAAGGGTAGGCTAGGGCCAGCCCCTGCCAGGAGCGGCGTGGTTTGGACACGGGTACCGGCCAGCGCGGGAAGCGACGGGAACTGCTCCTGTTCCTGTTCATCACCGTGGTCCTGTTTCCGCTGCTGTCGGTGATGATCGTGGGCGGATACGGCTTCGCCGTCTGGGTCTACCAGATGTTCGCCGGCCCGCCGGGCCCACCGGCCGGGTGACCGCCATGCCCGCGACGGCCCCACCCGTGTTGTTCCCGGACGCCCGGCCCATGCCTGCGGTGCGGCGTCGGGCGGCATGGCCGGACGGGAGGGAGTGGCGTGGCTGAAACTGCGCGCGAATGGCACGTGGCCAGCCTGGTGGTGCGCCACAGCCAGGCTGCCGCCCCCGCGCTGGCCGAGGCCGTCGCCGCCGCAAGTGGACTCGAACTCGCCCTGCAGGACGCCACCCGCAGCGTGTTGCTGCAGGAGTGCGACAGCACCGCCGCGTTGATGGACAGCATCGGCCTGATCGAGGCGGTCCCGGGCGTCCATGCCGTCAACCTGGTGTACCACCACATCGAAACGCAGCCGCCCGCGCGGTCCGCGCAGGCCGCCGCGCCCACGCAGGAGCCCCCGGGATGAGCACCAGCCGTCGCGACTTCATCCGCAACAGCGCCATCGCCAGCGCGGCCCTTGCCGCCGGTCTGCCGCTGCCGGCACAGGTCGCCGACGCGGTGGTCGAGGGCGATGGCCAGCTCAAGTGGAGCAAGGCCCCGTGCCGCTACTGCGGCACCGGCTGCGGCATCAACGTCGCGGTCCACAACGGCCGCGTGGTGGCCACCCACGGCGACGTGCTGGCCGAGGTCAATCGCGGCCTCAACTGCGTCAAGGGCTATTTCCTGTCGAAGGTGCTCTACGGCGCCGACCGGCTGACCACGCCGCTGCTGCGCAAGAGGAACGGCGTGTTCGCCAAGGACGGCGACTTCACCCCGGTCACCTGGGAGGAAGCCTTCGACGTGATGGCGCAGAAGTTCAAGGCCGTGCTCAAGGCCAAGGGCGGCGACGGGATCGGCATGTTCGGCTCCGGCCAGTGGACGGTGTGGGAGGGCTACGCGGCCAACAAGCTGATGAAGGCCGGCTTCCGCAGCAACCACATCGATCCCAACGCGCGCCACTGCATGGCCTCGGCGGTCACGGGCTTCATGCGCACCTTCGGCATGGACGAGCCGATGGGCTGCTACGACGACATCGAGGCCGCGGACGCGTTCGTGCTGTGGGGGTCGAACATGGCCGAGATGCACCCGATCCTGTGGACCCGGGTCACCGACCGCAGGCTGTCGAACCCGCACGTGCGGGTGGCGGTGCTCTCGACCTTCGAGCACCGCAGCTTCGACCTGGCCGACATCCCGATGGTGTTCAGGCCCCAGACCGACCTGGTGATCCTGAACTACATCGCCAACCACATCATCCAGTCCGGCAACGTCAATCGGGATTTCGTCGACAGGCACACCACCTTCAAGCGCGGCAACGACGACATCGGCTACGGCCTGCGCCCCGAGCACCCGCTGCAGGTGGCGGCGAAGAACGCCGACGACGCCAATGGCGGCACGCCGATCGACTTCGACGAGTTCGCGCGCTTCGTCGCGCCGTACACGCTCGAGCGCGCGGTGGAAATGACCGGGGTGGAGCGGGGCTGGCTGGAGAAGCTGGCCGAACTCTACGCCGACCCGAAGGTCAAGGTGATGTCGTTCTGGACCATGGGCTTCAACCAGCACACGCGCGGCACGTGGGCCAACAACATGGTCTACAACATCCACCTGCTGACCGGCAAGATCGCCACCCCCGGCAACAGCCCGTTCTCGCTCACCGGGCAGCCATCGGCCTGCGGCACCGCGCGCGAGGTCGGCACCTTCAGCCACCGCCTGCCGGCGGACATGGTGGTCACCAACCCCGAGCACCGCCGCCATGCCGAGGAGATCTGGAAGATCCCGCACGGGATCATCAAGGCCGAGATCGGCTACCACGCGGTCGAGCAGAACCGGGCGTTGAAGGACGGCAAGCTCAACGCCTATTGGGTCCAGGTCAACAACAACATGCAGGCGGCGGCCAACATCCTCGAGGAGGGTTACCCCGGCTACCGCAATCCGGACAACTTCATCGTGGTGTCCGACGCCTATCCGACCGTGACCTGCCAGGCGGCGGACCTGATCCTGCCCTCGGCGATGTGGGTGGAGAAGGAAGGCGCGTACGGCAACGCCGAGCGCCGCACCCACTTCTGGCACCAGCTGGTGGACGCGCCCGGCGAGGCCCGCTCGGACCTGTGGCAGCTGATGGAGTTCTCCAAGCGCTTCACCACCGACGAATGCTGGCCGGAGGAGATCCTGGCGGCGAACCCGCAGTTCCGCGGCAAGACCCTGTTCGAGGTGCTGTACCGCAACGGCAAGGTCGACGCCTTCGGCGTGGACGAGATCGAGCAGGGCTACGCCAACCACGAATCGGCGGCCTTCGGCTTCTACGTGCAGAAGGGCCTGTTCGAGGAATACGCCGAGTTCGGCCGCGGCCACGGCCACGACCTGGCGCCCTTCGACCGTTACCATCAGGAGCGCGGCCTGCGCTGGCCGGTGGTGGACGGCAAGGAGACGCGCTGGCGCTACCGCGAGGGCAGCGACCCCTACGTCAAGCCGGGCAAGGGCTTCGAGTTCTACGGCAACCCGGACGGCCGCGCGGTGATCTGGGCGCTGCCCTACGAACCGCCGGCCGAATCGCCCGACGAGGAGTACGACCTGTGGCTGGTCACCGGCCGGGTGCTGGAGCACTGGCACTCGGGCTCGATGACCATGCGCATCCCCGAGCTGTACCGCGCCTTCCCCTCGGCGGTGGTGTTCATGCACCCCGACGATGCCCGCGCGCGCGGCCTCAAGCGTGGCGACGAGGTCACCGTGGCGTCGCGGCGCGGCGCGATGCGGACCCGGGTCGAGACCCGGGGCCGCAACCGGATGCCGCGCGGCGTGGTGTTCGTGCCCTGGTTCGACGCCGCGCAGCTGATCAACAAGGTCACCCTGGACGCGACCGACCCGATCTCCAAGCAGACCGACTTCAAGAAGTGCGCGGTCCGGGTGGCCGCGGTGGGAGGGGCCTGACATGCGCGCGAACATCCTGGCCCCGTCGATCCTGGTCCTCGCCGCCGTGCTCGCCGGCTGCGGCGACCGCGAGCCGCGCCCCCGGGTGGTCGCCCCGGCGCCCGAGGTGGGCGCGCGCGGCAATCCGTCGCAGGACATCGACCCGCTGCGGCGCCACGTGCCGATCACCGCCGAGATCACGCCGCTGCCGATGGCCGCGGTGGAGAACTTCGACCGGCGCCGCGGCCGCGCCTACCCGATGCAGCCGCCGACCATCCCGCACAGCATCGACGGTTACCAGGTCGACCTCAATTCCAACCGCTGCATGCTCTGCCACGCACGCAGCAACGCGGCCCAGTTCCAGGCGCCCGAGGTCAGCGTCACCCACTACATGGACCGCAACGACCAGTTCCTGGCCGAGATCTCGCCGCGGCGCTACTTCTGCGTGCAGTGCCACGTGGTCCAGGCCGACGCCGCTCCCCTGGTCGACAACCGGTTCGAGGACATCGACACTCTGCTCCGGGCCGAACGCGCCGCGCGCGCGGAGCGGGGGCGGCAGTGAGGCCGCTGCGCCGCCTGGCCGGCGTGGCGCGCGGCTTCTGGCGGCAGTTCAACGCGCCGGCGCGGCACCTGAGCCTGGGCTTCCTCACCCTGGGCGGGTTCCTCGCCGGGATCGTGTTCTGGGGCGGCTTCAATACCGCGCTGGAGGCGACCAACACCGAGCGGTTCTGCGTCTCCTGCCACGAGATGCGCGACAACGTGTTCGAGGAACTCAAGACCACGATCCACTACAGCAACCGTTCCGGCGTGCGCGCCACCTGCCCGGACTGCCACGTGCCGCACGACTGGACCGACAAGATCGCGCGCAAGATGCAGGCCTCCAAGGAGGTCTGGGGCAAGATCTTCGGCACCATCGACACCCGCGAGAAGTTCCTCGACCAGCGCCTGGTGCTGGCCACCCACGAGTGGACCCGGCTCAAGGCCAACGATTCGCTCGAGTGCCGCAACTGCCACGACTACGACTCGATGGACCTGACCCGGCAGGCGAGCCGGGCGGCCCGCATCCACCGCACCTTCCTGGCGACCGGGCAGGCGACCTGCATCGACTGCCACAAGGGCATCGCCCACCGCCTGCCGCACATGGCCGGCATCCCCCAGGGCGTGCAGGCCGCGCCCGCGGCGCCGTCGGCGAGCCCGCCGCCCCGGTAGCCGGCGCCCTGGCCGCCGGCGACCGGGCGCCGGCGCGACGCGCCCGCCAGGCCGCGACCAGCGCCGCCGGCCACGTCCGGACGGTGCACCGGGGGTGCGGCCGTGCGACCATAGCGCGATGGAGCAGCAACGCATCATCGGCGCCGCCGCCACCCGCGAGGACGAGGCCATCGAGGCCAGCATCCGCCCCAAACGGCTCGACGAGTACCTCGGTCAGGAGCCGGTGCGGGAGCAGATGGCGCTGTACATCGAGGCCGCCCGCCACCGCGGCGAGGCGCTCGACCACGTCCTGATCTTCGGCCCGCCGGGCCTGGGCAAGACCACGCTCAGCCACGTGATCGCCAACGAGCTGGGGGTGAGCCTGCGCATCACCTCCGGACCGGTGATCGAGAAGGCCGGCGACCTGGCTGCGCTGCTCACCAACCTGCAACCGCACGATGTGCTGTTCATCGACGAGATCCACCGCCTCTCGCCCGTGGTCGAGGAGGTGCTGTATCCGGCGATGGAGGATTTCCAGCTCGACATCATGATCGGCGAGGGCCCGGCCGCGCGCTCGATCAAGATCGACCTGCCGCCATTCACCCTGATCGGCGCTACCACCCGCGCCGGCCTGCTCACCGCGCCGCTGCGCGACCGCTTCGGCATCGTCCAGCGGCTGGAGTTCTACAGCGCCGCCGAGCTGACCCGGATCGTGCGCCGCGCCGCGGCGATCCTGGGCGTGGACTGCGCCGAGGAGGGCGCGGCCGAGATCGCCAGGCGCTCGCGCGGCACCCCGCGCATCGCCAACCGCCTGCTGCGCCGGGTGCGCGACTACGCCCAGGTCCGCGCCGGCGGCCGCATCGACCGCGACGTCGCGGACGCGGCGATGAAGATGCTCAAGGTCGACCCGGAGGGCTTCGACGAGCTCGACCGGCGCCTGCTCAACCTGATCATCGAGAACTTCGACGGCGGCCCGGTGGGCGTGGACTCGCTGGCCGCGGCCCTGAGTGAGGAGCGCGGGACGCTCGAGGACGTGATCGAGCCCTACCTGATCCAGCAGGGCTTCCTGGTGCGGACCGCGCGCGGGCGCATGGCCACGGTCAAGGCCTGGCGCCACCTCGGCCTCAAGCCCAGGCGCGACCAGGAACTGGCCGGCGACACCGGCCCGCTGTTCTGATCTCCGCCGCCCCCGTCGCGGCGCCCGACCCCAGAGGAAGACCTTGACCCACGCGACCTCCGACCCCGTTCGCGTTCCCCGGACGTTCAGCCTCCCGACAAGGGTGTACTGGGAAGATACCGATGCCGGTGGCGTGGTCTACCACGCGCAGTACCTCGCGTTCCTCGAGCGCGCCCGCAGCGAATGGGTGCGCGCCCTGGGATACGGGCAGGACGCGCTGCGTCTGGACCATGGCCTGGTGTTCGCGGTGCGGGCGATGCGGATCGATTTCCGCAAGCCGGCCAGGCTGGACGACCTGCTGCAGGTGACGGTGTCGCTGCGCCGCTGCCGGCACGCGAGCATCGTGTTCGCGCAGTCCATCCTGCGCGGAGAGGAGCTGCTGCTGGATGCCGAGGTGCGATGCGCGGCGCTGGAGGCGGCCACCTTCCGGCCGCGCGCGATCCCCCCGGCGCTGCACCAGGAACTGAACCGACTCGTGGAACCCGGAGCCGAACAAGAATGATCCCCCTCGCGATGCTGCTGCAGGCCGCCCAGGTCGAACCCCTGCCCGAGGAGGCCGCGGCGGAAACGGCCCAGCTCGCCGATGCGGCCGCGGCCGCCGCGGCCACCACCGCCCACGAGGGCATCAACTACATCGACCTGATGGTCAAGGCCAGCCTGCCGGTGCAGCTGATCGTGCTGCTGCTGCTGGCCGGCTCGCTGATCAGCTGGGTGATCATCTTCCGCAAGGCGCGCGTCTACCGCGAGGCCGACCGCGAGGCCGACGACTTCGAGAACCGGTTCTGGTCCGGCGCCGACCTGGGCAAGCTTTATTCGGCCGCCACCGACCGCAACCGCCGGGTCAGCGGCCTGGAGGCGATCTTCGAGGCGGGTTTCCGCGAGTTCGCGCGCCTGCGCGAGAAGCGCGGCTTCGACGCGCGCGCCCAGCTCGAGGGCGCGCAGCGGGCGATGCGGGTGAGCTATTCGCGCGAGGTCGACCAGCTCGAGCGCAACCTCGAGCTGCTGGCCAACATCGGTTCGACCGCCCCCTACGTCGGCCTCGTGGGCACCGTGTTCGGGATCATGGTGACCATGCACGACATGCTCAACAGCGGCGAGCAGACCGGCATCGCCGCGGTGGCGCCGGGCATCTCCGAGGCGCTGTTCGCGACCGCGATCGGCCTGTTCGTGGCGATCCCGGCGGTGTGGGCCTACAACCGCTACACCACCCGGGTGGAGCGGTTGGCGGTGCGCTACGAGAGCTTCGCCGAGGAGTTCAGCACCATCCTGCAGCGCCAGGGCTCGATCGAGTAGGCGGCGCCGATGGCCGGACACATCATCCACCGCAGGCGGCGCAAGCTGAAATCCGAGATCAACGTCGTTCCCTACATCGACGTGATGCTCGTGCTGCTGGTCATCTTCATGGTGACCGCGCCGCTGCTGACCCTGAGCGTGGACGTGAAGCTGCCGTCCTCCACCGCGCGCGCCACACAGGACCGTGAGGAGCCGGTGATCGTGGTCGCCTATCCCGACGGGCGCCTGGGCCTGAAGCTGCCGGGCGACGACAGCCCGCGCGAGGTGGACGCGGCCCGGATGGAGGCCATGCTCGCTCCGGTCCGGGAGCAGCAGGGCGCGGACTTCCGGGTGATGGTGGCCGCCGACGGCGACGCGCCGTACCAGCGCGTGATCGACGCGATGGACGTGCTGCGGCGGGCCAGGGTCACCAACGTCAGCCTGTGGACCGACAGCAGGGCCAATGCACGCTGAAGCGACCGAGCGCCGCACGTTCGCACGGGACGAGGGCCTGGGCCGCGCGGTTGCCTGGGCGGTCGCGCTGCATCTCGGGCTGCTGGCGGTGTTGCTGCTCTCGCCGCTGCTGACCTGGGATCCGGACCGCATCAGCGTCGCCGGCGCGCCGTCGATCGACGCGGTGCTGGAGGTGTCCGATGCCGACCGGCAGGCGGCGGTCGAGGCCCTGCGCGCCGAACCGGTCCCGCTGCCCGAACCCGAGCCGCCGCCGCCCCTGCCCGAACCCGTGCTCGAGGACGTGGCTCCGCCGCCGCAGCCCTTGCCCGAGCCCTCTCCGCAGGACGCGCCCGTCGAGCGCAGCCCGGCGCCGCAGGAGCGGGTGCCGGATCCGGCACCGGTCGACCAGGAGGAAGTGCGCCGCGACGCCGAGGCCGAACGTGCGCGGGTCGAGCGCGAGCAGGAGGAGCGCCGCCGCCAGGAGCAGATCGACCTGACCGAGCGCGAGCGCCAGCGCGAGGCCGAGGAGAAGCGCCGGCTCGCCCAGCAGCAGCTGGAGAAGATCCGCGCCGAGCGCGAGCGCCTCGAGCGCGAGCAGCGCCTGGCACAGCAGCGCCTGGAGCAGATCGCCGCCCGCGAACGCCAGGCCGCGCAGCCGCCGGCCACTCCGGCCGGG
Organism: Luteimonas wenzhouensis; assembly: GCF_007859305.1. GTDB lineage: Bacteria > Pseudomonadota > Gammaproteobacteria > Xanthomonadales > Xanthomonadaceae > Luteimonas > Luteimonas wenzhouensis. The sequence continues at coordinate 551,329 of NZ_VOHE01000001.1, read as the reverse complement.
CCGCCGCCGCCGCCCGGCAACCAGGGCGTGGATACCGGCCTGGCCGCGCGCTACGCCGCCGCGATCCAGGAGGCGATCCTGCGCAACTGGACCCGGCCCGACACGGTGCCGATCGGCCAGCGCTGCCGGATCGTGATCCGGCAGATCCCCGGCGGCGAGGTGGTCTCGGCCGAGGTGGATCCGTCCTGCCCCTACGACGAGCTCGGCCGGCGCTCGGTGGAGGCCGCGGTGCTCAAGGCCCAGCCGCTGCCCTACGCCGGTTTCGAGGCAGTGTTCCAGCGCACCCTGACGCTCAACTTCCAGGCCCAGGACCGCTGAGCGCCGCTCGCCCCGGCTTCACGCCGCGGCCGCTACCGTTGCATCGCCGCCTGCTCCCCCTGTAGGAGCGGCTTCAGGCGCGACCGGCGGCCCGCCCAACGGGACGCACGCGGCAAAGCGCGCCGTGGTCGCGGCTGAAGCCGCTCCTACGGCCCGCGTCGCGAGACCGGGGAGGGCAGGTGCATTCATGAATCCATCTTCCGTTCATCTTCCCGCCGCGATTCGGGCCAAGCTGTCCGCCGCCTCCATGCAAACGTCCAGGATCCCCTGATGACCTTCGCCAAACGCTGTCTGTTCGCCGTGTTCGCGCTGCTGCTGCCCTTCGCCGCCGCCGCGCAGCAGCAGGGCCTGGAAATCGACATCATCGGCGGCAACGCCTCCGCGCTGCCGATCGCCGTGGTGCCCATGCCCTACCAGGGCTCGGGCAGCCCGCCGCCCACCGACGTGGCCGCGGTGGTGCGCGCCGACCTGGAGCGGTCCGGCCAGTTCCGGACCCTGCCCGAGGCGGACATGATGGCGCGGCCCACCACCGGCGCCGAGGTCGACTACCCGGCCTGGCGCGCGCTGCGCCAGGACTTCCTCGTGGTCGGCCGGGTGGTCGACGCGGCCGAGGGCAGCTACCGGGTGGAGTACGAGCTGTTCGACGTCGCCAAGCAGGAGCGCCTGCTGGGCCTGGCGATGACCGCGCGCGCCAGCGCGCTGCGCGACGTCGCCCACCAGATGGCCGACGCGATCTACGAGAAGATCCTCGGCATCCGCGGCGCGTTCTGGACCCGGATCGCCTACGTCACCGCCACCGGCGCGGGACAGGGCGCCCGCTACGCGCTGATGGTGGCCGACTCCGACGGCTACAACCCGCAGACCGTGGTGCGCTCGAACGAGCCGCTGCTGTCGCCGGCCTGGAGCCCCGACGGCCGCAAGCTGGCCTACGTGAGCTTCGAGCGCGGCAACTCCGCGATCTACATCCAGGACATCGCCACCGGCAGCCGCGAACTGGTCTCCAGCTTCCGCGGCATCAACAGCGGCCCGGCGTTCTCGCCCGACGGCCGCAAGCTGGCGCTGACGCTCTCGCGCAGCGGCAACCCCGAGATCTACGTGATGGACCTGGCCACCAAGGCCCTGACCCGGATCACCAACCAGTTCGGGATCGACACCGCCCCGGTGTGGAGCCCGGACGGCAACAGCATCTACTTCACCTCCGACCGCGGCGGCCGGCCGCAGGTCTACCAGGCGCCCGCCACCGGCGGCGCCGCCAGCCGGGTGACCTTCGAGGGCGCCTACAACGCCGACCCCGACGTGTCCTGGGACGGGCAGAAGATCGCCGTGGCCCAGGGCGCCGGCAATACCTACCGGATCGCGGTCATGGACCGCAGCCTGGGCACCCCGCGCTGGACGACCCTCTCCCCGGGCTCGCTGGACGAATCCCCGAGCTTCGCCCCCAACGCCAGCATGCTGCTGTACGCGGCGCGTGAAGGCCGCAGGGGCGTCCTGTATGCTGTCTCGGCTGACGGCCGCGTTCGCCAGCGCCTTGTCCTTGCGGACGGCGATGTCCGGGAGCCGGCGTGGGGCCCGTATCGGGACCAGCGCTGACATTTTCTGCACGCACAGTCAATCAACCTGAACCCGTGTCTACGCCTGAGGATCGACGAGAAATGAAGACCAACAAGCCCGCCGTGCTCGGCAAGGCCCTGCTCATCGCCATGATGTGCGTCGCTGCAGCCGCCTGTTCGAAGAAGGTCAAGGACGCCCCGCCGGAACCGCCCGCGCAGCCCGTGACCGACACCGCCCCGGCCCCGTCGGGCGTCTACGGCCCCGAGGACCTGGACCGCGACGCGTGCCTGCGCCAGCGCACGGTGTACTTCGACCTTGACCGGGACAACGTGCGTTCGGAGTTCCAGGCGCAGATGGCCTGCCACGCCAAGTACCTGCGCGACCGCCCGTCGGCGCGCATCACCCTGGAAGGCCACGCCGACGAGCGCGGCAGCCGCGAGTACAACCTGGGCCTCGGCGAGCGCCGCGGCAACTCGGTGTCCTCGGCCCTGCAGGCCAACGGCGGCTCCGCCGGCCAGCTGACCGTGGTCAGCTATGGCGAAGAGCGCCCGACCTGCACCGAGTCCAACGAGGACTGCTGGGCCCGCAACCGTCGCGTCGAGATCGTCTACACCGCACGGTAATCGACCCGGATGCGTGTCCTGATCGTTGCAATCGCGTTCGCGGCGGCCCTCGTGGCCGCCGCGCCCGCATCCGCCCAGCGCATGAGCCTGGCCGACCGCGTGGCGCTGCTCGAGCAGCGGGCCGCGGACAACCGGGTGAGCATGGACCTGCTCAACCAGGTGTCCGAGCTGCGGGCCGAGGTGCAGGCCCTGCGCGCGCTGGTGGAGGAACTGCAGCAGCAGAACGAGCAGCTGCGCGCCAGCAGCCGCACCCAGTACCTGGACCTGGACGGGCGGCTCAACCGCCTGGAGGGCGGGATGCCCGCCGCGCCGGGCGAGGGTACGGTCGGCGCCGCCGCGCCGCAGACGCCCGCACAGCCGGCACGCGACGAGGCCGCGCCGCGGGTGCATGGCGATCCCGGTCTGCTGGCCAACGCCGCCGACGAACGCTCCGCATACGAGCAGGCGTTCGACGCGCTCAAGTCCGGCGACTACGTCGCCTCGGCCGACCTGTTCCTGGCCTTCCTGCAGGCCTACCCGGAGGGCGTGTACGCGCCCAATGCCCGGTACTGGCTCGGCGAGAGCTACTACGTCACCCAGAACTACGAGATGGCGCGCGAGCAGTTCGAGGTCCTGGTCGAGCGCTATCCGACCCACGACAAGGCCCCGGGCGCGCTGCTCAAGATCGGCCTGTCGCAGTACGGGCTGCGCGACCTGGATGGCGCCGAGTCCACGCTGGCGCAGGTAGCCGAGCGCTTCCCCGGCACCGACGCGGCGCGCACCGCCGAGGATCGCCTGCACGCGATCCAGCTCGCGCGCGCCACGCGCTGAGACCGCCGTGGACGCCGTCGCGCCCGGCCCGGCCGTCGCCCCGGCGGACCGGCTCCGCATCACCGAGATCTTCCTGTCGCTGCAGGGCGAGGCGCGCGACGCCGGCTGGCCCACGGTCTTCGTCCGCCTGACCGGCTGTCCGCTGCGCTGCCGCTACTGCGACACCGCCTATGCCTTCCACGGGGGCGAGTGGTGGGACCTCGACGCGATCGTGGCCGAGGTGGCCCGCCACGGCGTGCGCCATGTGTGCGTGACCGGCGGCGAGCCGCTGGCGCAGAAGCGCTGCCTGGCGCTGCTCTCGCGCCTGTGCGACGCGGGCCATGCGGTCTCGCTGGAGACGTCGGGCGCGATCGACGTCGCCGCGGTCGACCCCCGGGTCTCGCGCGTGCTCGACATCAAGACCCCCGGCTCCGGCGAGGAGCGGCGCAACCGCTGGGAGAACCTGCCGCTGCTCACCCCGCACGACCAGGTCAAGTTCGTGCTGTGCGGCCGTGCCGACTACGAATGGGCGCGCGAACTGGTGCACCGGCACGCGCTGCACGCGCGCTGCGAGGTGCTGTTCTCGCCCAGCAAGGCCGAACTCCCGCCGACCGAGCTGGCCGACTGGATCGTCGCCGACCGCCTGCCGGTGCGGTTCCAGGTGCAGCTGCACAAGTTGCTGTGGAACGATGAGCCGGGCCGCTGAGGGCGGCCGGGCCGCCAGCTCCCGGCCTCGCCCGCGCCCGCTTTGGCCCATGTCCCAGGATCCCCGAACCGCATGAAGAACGCAGTCGTCCTGGTGTCCGGTGGCATGGATTCGGCCGTGGTCCTGGCGATCGCGCGCGAACGGGGGTTCGCCGTGCACGCGCTGAGCGTGCGCTACGGCCAGCGCCACACCTCCGAACTGGAGGCCGCCGACCGCGTGGCCCGGCAGCTGGGTGCGGTGGCGCACAAGACCGTCCAGGTCGATCTCGGCGCGTTCGGCGGGTCGGCCCTGACCGACGAACATATCGAGGTCCCGGAGGCCGGTGGGGCGGGCATCCCGGTCACCTACGTGCCGGCGCGCAACACGATCATGCTCTCGCTCGCCCTCGGCTGGGCCGAGGTGCTGGGGGCCCACGACCTGTTCTGCGGCGTCAACGCGGTCGACTATTCGGGCTATCCCGACTGCCGGCCGGAGTTCATCGAAGCCTTCGAGCGGCTGGCCAGCGTGGCCACGAAGGCGGGCGTGGAAGGCGCCGGCATCCGCGTGCACGCCCCACTGCTGCACCTGGGCAAGGCAGACATCGTGCGCGAGGGCCTGCGCCTGGGCGTGGACTTCGCCGACACCGTTTCGTGCTACCGCGCCGATGCCTCCGGCCGCGCCTGCGGCCGTTGTGATGCCTGCCGCCTGCGCGCAGACGGCTTCGCCGCGGCCGGGGTGCCCGACCCGACCCGCTACGTGGACTGACCTTCGCTGCCCCCGTGCGGGTGGTGGTGGCAGTCCGGCCCGCCCGCTGCGCGCCGTTCGGCCCGCAGCGGGTCGATGCCCAGGCCGATCCGCAGCGAGCGCCCGATGCGCTGGGCGATGTCCGACACGTGCCCCGCCTGGGCCGCCGGCAGCAGCTCGTGGGCGGTCGCATGCCACAGCTCCAGCCAGCGGGCGAAGTGCTCCTCGTCCAGGCGCAGCGGCTGGTGCGCCGCCATCGGGTTGCCGCGATACGTCCCGGTGCGCAGCAGTACCGAAGACCAGAACCGCACCAGGGTGTCCATGTGCGCCGGCCAGTCGTGCACCGCGGCCTCGAATACCGGGCCGAGCAGCGGATCCAGGCGCGCGCGGCCGTAGAAGGCGTGGACCAGGCGTGAGATCGCGGCCTCGTCGGGAGGGTCGGCCTGCGCGCCGGGCGTGGGGTGGGGATCGACCATGGCGCCAGTCTACGCAGCCGCGACGCGCCTGGCCTTGACCCAGGTCAGTCGCGACCGGCGGCCCTCGGGCCCTGCCTTATAATGCGCGGGCTGACGGGCCGTTAGCTCAGTTGGTAGAGCATCGGACTTTTAATCCGCTGGTCGATGGTTCGAATCCATCACGGCCCACCAGCCTAGATTCCGTCGCAGCCCGAGTTCGTCGCGCGCTGCGGCGCGCTTGATGGCGGAGAGGCGAAAGGTCCGCGCGGCGCGGTTCGAATCCATCACGGCCCACCAGCACCCGCTTCGCCGCCACGGGCCGTGCGTCGCGCGTCGCGGCGCGTTCCATGTGCATGAGGCGGGTGGACCGCGCGGCGCGGTTCGAATCCACCGCGGCCGCCGGCATTGCGTTCCGTCGCCTGGCCCGGCGAGGGCCCCGGGGTTACGGGTCCGCCAGCGCGTCGTCGACCTCGCGCAGCGTGTCCATGACCTGGTCGCCGTAGCGTTCGAGCTTGGCGGCGCCGATGCCTTCCACGTGCGCCAGTTCGCCCAGGTCGCGCGGGCGCTGGCGGGCGATGGCGCGCAGGGTGGCGTCATGGAACACCACATACGCCGGGACGCCCTGTTCGCGCGCGAGCCGCGCGCGCAGCTCGCGCAGGGCCTCGAACACGCGCAGCTCCCCGGGCGAGAGGTCGACGGCCACCGCGGGCGTGCGCGCGGCCGAACGTCCGCGCTCGCGCCGGTTGGGCAGCTTGCGCAGCGGCACCGGCTGCTCGCCGCGCAACACCGGGCGGCTGGCGGCGGTCAGGCGCAGCCCGCCATGGCCCTCGGCATCGACGTCGAGCAGGCCCGAGGCCACCAGCTGGCGGAACACGCCGCGCCATTCGCGGGCGTCGAGGTCGGCGCCGATGCCGTACACGCTCAGGCGGTCGTGGCCGAACTGCTGGATGCGCGTGGTCCGGCCGCCGCGCAGCACGTCGATCAGGTGCGCGGCACCGAAACGCTGGCCGGTGCGGTAGACGCAGCTCAGCGCCTTGCGCGCGGCCTCGGTGCCGTCCCAGGACTCGGGCGGCGAGAGGCAGTTGTCGCAGTTGCCGCAGGCGCCGGGATGCGCCTCGCCGAAGCTGCCCAGCAGCACCTGGCGGCGGCAGCGCATGGTTTCGCAGTAGCCGACCAGGGCGTCGAGCTTGCGGTGTTCGAGCCGCTTGCGCTCGGGCCCGGCCTCGGACTGCTCGATCATCTGCCGCAGCAGCACCAGGTCGCCCAGGCCGTAGCACATCCAGGCCTCGGACGGTTCGCCGTCGCGGCCGGCGCGGCCGGTTTCCTGGTAATAGCCCTCGATCGACTTGGGCAGGTCGAGGTGGGCGACGAAGCGCACGTCCGGCTTGTCGATGCCCATGCCGAAGGCGATCGTGGCCACCATCACCACCCCGTCCCCGCGCAGGAAGCGGCGCTGGTTGGCCGCGCGCGTGGCCGCGTCCATGCCCGCGTGGTAGGGCAGGGCGTCGATGCCATGCGCGGCCAGGAACTGCGCGAATTCCTCGACCTTGCGCCGCGACAGGCAGTAGACGATCCCGGCCTGGCCGCGGTGGCCGGCGAGGAAGTCCAGCAGCTGGCGCCGGGCGTCGTCCTTGTGCACCACGGTGTAACGGATGTTCGGGCGATCGAACGAGGTGACGAAGCGGCGCGCGTCCTGCAGCTGCAGGCGCTCGGCGATCTCGCGCTGGGTGGGCGGGTCGGCGGTAGCGGTGAGCGCGATCCTCGGGACCTGCGGCCAGCGTTCGTGGAGTACGGTGAGTTCGCGGTACTCGGGGCGGAAGTCGTGGCCCCACTGCGACACGCAGTGGGCCTCGTCGATCGCGAACAGGGCCAGGCGCGAGCGGTCGAGCAGGGACAGGAAGCGCGGAGTGAGCAGGCGTTCGGGCGCGACGTAGAGCAGGTCGAGGCCGCCGGCAACGAGCTGGCGCTCGACCTCCTGGGCTTCCATCGCCTCGAGGCTGGAGTTGAGGCAGGCCGCCCGCACGCCCAGCTGGCGCAGCGCCTCGACCTGGTCCTGCATCAGCGCGATCAGCGGCGAGACCACGATCGCCGTGCCCTCGCGCAGCAGTGCCGGCAGCTGGTAGCACAGCGACTTGCCGCCGCCGGTGGGCATGAGCACGAGCGCGTCGTGCCCGGCCGCGACGTGGCGCACGATCTCGCCCTGCGCGCCGCGGAACGCATGGTGCCCGAACACGCGTTCGAGCAGGACTTCAGGCTGGGACTCCATCCGCCAAGGATACCGGCGCCGCCGCGGCGGCAGGGTGGGACATCCACCCGTCGCGGGGTCGGGCGGTCGCGGCGGCGGGATGCCGCGTGTTGCGGCGCGCCGTGTTCAGGTGCGCCGCGCCCGCGCCCCGGCGCCGCCGGGGGCGGGGCGCACGAGGCCGATCACTGCAGCAGCGAGCGCAGCATCCAGGCGTACTTCTCGTGGGTCTGCAGGCGCTGGATCAGCAGGTCCTCGGTGGGCTCGTCGTCGCCGTCGTCGGCCACGTCGATGGCCCGGCGCGCGCTGCGGCACACGGCTTCGTTGCCGACCACCAGCTGGCGCACCATCTCGCGCCAGTCGGGCGCCTCGGTGGCACCGGGCTCCTCGCGGATCGAGGTGAGCTTGATGAACTCGGCGTAGGAGCCAGGGGCGTTGAAGCCCAGGGCGCGGATGCGCTCGGCGATCTCGTCGAGCGCGTTCCACTGCTCGGTGTACTGCTCCTCGAACATGACGTGCAGGGCGTTGAACATCGGCCCGGTCACGTTCCAGTGGAAGTTGTGGGTCTTGAGGTAGAGCGTGTAGGCGTCGGCCAGGAACTTCGACAGCTCGGTGGCGATCTTCCTGCGGTCCTGCGCGGAGATGCCGATGTCGATGGCCTGGCCCTCGCCGGAGGCGGGGGAGGCGGTGGGCACCACGCTGCCGCCCTTGGCGCCCTTGCCGTCGGCGGACTTGGCCGGGGCCTTCGCGGCCTTGCCGGTGGAACCCTTGGTGGACTTGCTGGTGGTGGCCTTGGCCATGGGGAACCTCGTGGTGATGGTTTTTGGAGACAATACGCCAATGTGGCTGAGGCGACGACCGGCGGTCGCCGGCATCGAAGGGCCTGATGGAGTCTAGGGATGCCGGCGCGACGACTGCGTTAAACCGGGCGCGGCGCGCGATCGACGCGGCGTGCACGCGCGACCGCGGGCGGCTGCTGGGGCTGTGGTCGCGCTGGAAGGCGGCGCCCGCCTCGGGCCCGGCGCGCGAGGCGTTCGCGGCGGCGCTGCAGGCCTCGGTCGATGCCCGGGACGCGGCCGCCGCCCGGCTGCCGGCGGCCTCCGTCGCTCCCGACCTGCCGATCGCCGCGCATGCCGACCGCATCGTCGAACTGCTGCGTCGCCACCAGGTGCTGGTGGTGGCCGGCGAGACCGGGTCGGGCAAGACCACCCAGCTGCCCAAGCTGTGCCTGCAGGCAGGACGCGGCGCGGCCGGGATGATCGGCTGCACCCAGCCGCGCCGGATCGCCGCGCGCGCGGTGGCGCGGCGCGTGGCCGAGGAGCTGCAGGTGCCGCTGGGCGGGGCGGTCGGCTTCCAGGTCCGCTTCAACGACAGCGTCGGCGAACACACCGCGGTCAAGTTCATGACCGACGGCATCCTGCTGGCGGAGATCGCCTCGGACCGCTGGCTCTCGCGCTACGACACGATCATCGTCGACGAGGCGCACGAGCGCAGCCTCAACATCGACTTCCTGCTCGGCTACCTCAAGCGCCTGCTGCCGCGGCGGCCGGACCTCAAGCTGGTGGTGACCTCGGCCACGATCGACACCGAGCGCTTCGCCGGGCACTTCGGCGGGGCGCCGGTGGTCGAGGTCGAGGGCCGCGGCTATCCGGTCGAGGTGCGCTACCGCCCGCTGGGCGAGGGGGAGGCCGACGAGGCGCCGCCGCCGTCCGGTGGCGGGCGCGCACGGAGCCGGGCGGAGGCGCCGGGCCTGGGCGTGCTCGACGGCATCGTGGCCGCCTGCGACGAGATCATGGCCGAGCGCGGCACCGGCGACGTACTGGTGTTCCTGCCCGGCGAGCGCGAGATCCGCGACGCGCACCAGGCGCTGGAGAAGCGCCGCTACCGCCATACCGAGGTGGTGCCGCTGTACGCGCGGCTGTCGGCGAGGGACCAGGACCGGGTGTTCAACCCCGGCCCGCAGCGGCGCATCGTGCTGGCGACCAACGTCGCCGAGACCTCGCTGACGGTGCCGCGCATCCACTACGTGGTCGATCCCGGCCTGGCCCGGGTCAAGCGCTACAGTCCGCGGCAGAAGCTGGACCGGCTACACATCGAGGCCATCTCGCAGGCCAGCGCCGACCAGCGCAAGGGCCGCTGCGGGCGCGTGGCGCCGGGCACGTGCATTCGCCTGTATTCGGAAGCCGACTTCCTGTCGCGCCCGGCCTACACCGATCCGGAGATCCGGCGCGCCGCGTTGGCCGGCGTGATCCTGCGCATGCTCGCGCTGGGCCTGGGCGAGGCCGGGCCGGCCGGAGGCAGGCGCCGCGGGCGCAAGGGCGGCGAACGCGACGGGGCCGCGCAGGGCGACGTGATCGCCGACTTCCCGTTCATCGATCCGCCCGACCCGCGCGCGATCGCCGACGGCTGGCAGCAGCTGTCGGAGCTGGGCGCGGTGGACGAACGGCGCGCGTTGACCCCGCTGGGCCGGACCATGGCCCGGCTGCCGGTGGACGTGAAGCTGGCGCGGATGCTGGTCGCCGCGCGCAGCCACGGCTGCCTGCGCGAGATGCTGGCGATCGCGTCGTTCCTCGGCATCCAGGACCCGCGCGAGCGCCCGGCCGACCAGCGCGCCGCCGCCGACGCCGCGCACGCGCAGTTCTCCGACCCCAGGTCCGAGTTCGTCGGCATCCTGCGGCTGTGGGACGCCTACGACGCGGCGCACTCCGAGCTGACCCAGTCCCAGCTGCGCAAGTGGTGCGAACGCAACTTCCTCGGTTTCCTGCGCATGCGCGAATGGCGCGAGCTGCACCGCCAGCTCAAGCTGCAGTGTGCGGAACTGTGGGCAGGCCAGGCCGAGCCGCCGCCGCCCGCGGAGCCGCGCAAACCGGCATCCGTTCCGGCCGACGCGGGCGACGCCCTCGCGCCCCATCTCTACGCACCGCTGCACCGGGCCCTGATCGCCGGCCTGCCCACGCACATCGGCCACCTCGGCGAGCGCGGCGTGTACGAAGGGCCGCGCGGGCGCCGTTTCCAGCTGTTCCCGGGCTCCACGCTCGCGCGCAAGCCGCCGCCGTGGGTGCTCACCGCCACCCTGCTCGACACCGAGAAGGTGTGGGCGATCACCAACGCCGCGATCGAGCCCGACTGGGCGATCGCCGAACTGCCGCACCTGCTGGCGCACCGCCACCACGATCCGCGCTGGTCGCGCTCGCAGGGGCGGGTGCTGGGCAGCGAGCAGGTCAGCCTGTTCGGCCTGGTGCTGGCGCCGAAGCGGCCGGTGGATTACGGCCGGCTGTATCCGCAGGACGCGCGCCAGCTGTTCCTTGCCGACGGCCTGGTTGCCGGCGAAGTCAACCTGCGTGCGCCGTTCCTGGCCCGCAACCTCGCCACGCTGGAGGCCGCGCGCGAGGAGGAGGCCAAGCAGCGCCGGGTCGGCCTGGTCGTGGACGAGGACTGGATGCGGCAGTGGTATGCCGACCGGATCCCGTCGCACATCGTCGAGGCGCGCACGCTCGACGCCTGGTACGCGAAGGCCGATGCCGCGCAGCGGCAGGCGCTGGAATGGACCCGCGACGACCTGCTGGTGGGCGAGGGCACCGACGCAGCGCGCTTCCCTGCCTTCATCCCGATCGGCGATGCGCGGCTGGCGGTCAGCTACCGCTTCGAACCCGGCGCGCCGGACGACGGCATGACCGTGTCGGTGCCGCTGCACCTGCTCAACGCGCTCGACCCCGCGCGGCTGTCGTGGCTGGCGCCGGGCTTCGTCGCCGACAAGGCCGTGGCGCTGATCCGGACCCTGCCCAAGGCGCTGCGCCGCAACTTCGTGCCGGCGCCGGATTTCGCCGCCGCCTTCGCCCAGGCCCACGGCCGCGACGAGCCCGACGCTTTCGCCCCGTCGCTGGCGCGCTTCCTGCAGCGCATGACCGGCGTGGCGGTGGCCGCGACCGACTTCGACGTGTCGGCGTTGGATCCGCACCTGCGCGCCAACCTGCGCCTGGTCGAAGTGCGCGGCCGTGGCGAGCCGCGGGTGCTGGCCGAGTCGCGCGACCTCGAAGAACTGCGCGCGCGCTTTGGAGAGCGTGCCGCCCGCGCGTTCGCGTCGCGGGCCGCGGAAGGCCTGGCGCGCACCGGCCTGCGCGAGTTCCCGGGCGAACCGATCCCGCTCTCGGTGCCCGGTGCCGGTGGCGTGCCCGCGTACCCGGCGCTGCAGGACGACGGCGACAGTGCGTCGCTGGCGGTGCATGCAGACCCGGCGCAGGCGGTGCGGCTGCATCCCGAAGGCGTGCGGCGCCTGCTGCGGATCGCGCTGCAGGACCGCATCCGGCAGGCGCGACGGCAGCTTCCGGTGCAGCCGAAGACCGCCCTGCTGTACGCCGCGATCGAGGCCGGCGGGGAACGCAAGCGCGGCGGCGGGGGCGACCGCCTGCGGGAGGACCTGGTGGACGGCGCGCTGGAGGCGCTGCTGGCCGACGGGCTGGAGGAGATCCGCGATCCCGACGCCTTCGCCACGCGCCGCGACTCGGCCGGCCGCGCCCTGTTCGGCGAGGCCATGCGCCGGCTGCAGCAGGCCGAGGTAATCCTCGAGCTGGTGGCGCAGGTCCGCGCGCGGCTCGAATCGCGGCTGGTCGGCTGGGCCCGGGGCAACCTCGACGACATGCAGGCGCACCTGGCCTCGCTCGCGTACCCGGGCTTCCTGCGTGAGGAAGCGGCGCAGGCGCTCGAGGCCTATCCGCGCTGGCTGCGCGCGCTGGCCACCCGCGCCGAACGCGCCCAGCGCGATCCGCTGCGCGACCAGCAGCGCATGCTCGAACTCAAGCCGCTGGTCGACGCGCTGGTCGCGGCCGAGGCCGCGGGCGCCGGCACCCCGCGCGAGCGCCAGGCGCTGCGCCGGGACCTGGAAGAGGTGCGGGTGGCGACCTATGCGCAGGAACTGTCCATGCGCGGTGCGCCCACGGCGAAGAAGCTGGCGGCGCGGATCGCCGCGCTGGCGCTGCAGGGGGCCGGCTGAGGGCGGGACCGTTGTCCACCGCGTGGGATGCTGCGACGCAGCTTGATCCCTGTTCCGGGCGACGCCATCCCGTTACCGTGTCCCCGTCCGCCAACGGAAGCCGCGCGTGAACGCCGAACTCGGCCTCGACCACTGGCTCGACCTGCCCGCCATGCGCCACGTGGCGCCGGCGCTGCGCGAGGTGCTGCGGGCCGCGGCAGCGACACTGGACCCGGCCCGCTGCACCCCGGCCGCGCCGGCGCAGCTGGCCGACACCCTGTCGCTGCTGTCGTTGCTCGACGCCGACGGCGACTCCCTGGCCGCCGCGCTGCTGTTCGACCTGCCGGACCTGGCGGCGGCGGCCGCCGCAACGCTGCCCGCCGCGCATTCCGCGGTGGCGGTCCTGCTCGAAGGTCAGCGCGCGGCCAACCAGGTCTGGAGCCTGCATGCCGAGCGTCCGGCCGCGGGCAATACCGAGGGGCTGCGCCGGCTGCTGCTGGCGATCGTGCGCGACCTGCGGGTGGTGCCGATCCTGCTCGCGCGCCAGCTGGCGCGGATGCGCCACGCCGGCGCGCTGCCCGAGGAGGAGCGGATGGCGCTGGCGCGCCTGACCCGCGACATCCACGCCCCGCTGGCCAATCGCCTGGGCATCTGGCAGCTCAAGTGGGAGCTCGAGGACCTGGCCTTCCGCCACCTCGAGCCGGAGACCTACCGCCGCATCGCCTCGCTGCTCGACGACAAGCGCGCCGGCCGCGAGCGCTACATCGCCCAGGTCACGCGCGAACTCGGCGAGGCCCTGCGCGCGCAGGGCATCGAGGCCGAGATTGCCGGCCGGCCGAAGCACATCTACAGCATCTGGAAGAAGATGCGGAAGAAGGACGTGCCGATCGGCGAGCTCTACGACCTGCGCGCGGTGCGGGTGCTGGTCGACGACATCCCGGCCTGCTACGCCGTGCTGGGCGTGGTGCACGCGCTGTGGGTGCCGGTGCCGGGCGAGTTCGACGACTACATCGCCCGGCCCAAGCACAACGACTACCGCTCGCTGCACACCGCGGTGATCGGCCCCGAGGGCAAGACCCTGGAGGTGCAGATCCGCACCCGGGAAATGCACGAGCAGGCCGAGCTCGGCGTGGCCGCGCACTGGCGCTACAAGGAGGACTCCTACGCCGGACGCGGCCCTTCGCAGCGTTCGAGCTCCGGCAACGCCGCGCTCGAACGCAAGATCGAATGGATGCGGCGCCTGCTCGAGGCGCACGGCGAGGGCGAGGGCGAGGCGCTCGCCGGTGGCTTCGACACCGAGCTGGTCGAGGACCGCATCTACGTGCTGACCCCGGCTGGCGAGGTGGTCGACCTGCCGCGCGGGTCCACGCCGCTCGACTTCGCCTACCACGTGCACACCATGGTCGGGCACCGCTGCCGCGGGGCGAAGGTCGACGGCCGCATCGTGCCGCTCGACCACAAGCTGCGCAGCGGCGACCGGGTCGAGATCCTCACCGCCAAGGAACCCGAACCCAGGCGCGACTGGCTGGTGGCGGCCAACGGCTTCCTCGCCAGCCCGCGCGCGCGGGAGAAGGTGCGGACCTGGTTCCACAAGCTCGACCGCGAGCGCAACCTGCAGGCCGGGCGCGAGATGCTCGACCGCGAGCTGCGGCGCATGGGCCTGCTGCAGGCCGACCTCGAACCGGTGCTGCCGAAGTTCAACGTCGCCAGCGTCGACGAGCTGCTGGTGCTGGTGGCGCTGGGCGACGTGGGGCCACACCAGGTCGGCCGCGCGCTGCAGGAGCACGAGCGCGCGCGCTCCGCCCCGGCGCAGGCCCCGGAACCGGCCACCGTGCTGCCGCGGCGGCGTGCGCCCAAGGCCGGCGGCCCGGGCGTGAGCGTGCTGGGCGTGGACAACCTGGTGGTGCAGCTCGCCCGCTGCTGCCACCCGTTGCCGGGCGAGGCCATCTCCGGCTACCTCACCCGCGGCCGCGGAGTGAGCGTGCACCGGCCCGACTGCGCCGCGTTCCTGCGCCTGTCCGCGGCCCAGCCGCAGCGGGTGTTGCCGGTCTCGTGGGGGCGCCAGGACGGGCTGCACGAGGCCACGGCGGTGGTGGACGCGGTCGACCGGCGGCACCTGCTCAAGGACGTGAGCAACGTGATCGCGCAGGAGGACGCGCACGTGGCCTCGATCCGCAGCGACGCCGGCCGCCACGGCCGGGTGCGGTTGCGGCTGCAGTTGCGGGTCGACGGCTACGACCAGCTGTCGCGGGTGCTGGCGCGGCTCGACGCCCTGCCCGGGGTGGAGCACGCCCGGCGCGAATGAGTCCGGGCCGGGGCCAGGCGGCGCGCGGCCGGCACGATCACGGACGCATTCAGTCGCCGTGCGTAAGCTGTCCCGCGTGGCCCCGGATCGCAACTCGACCGTGAATCACGCCCGGTCGGACGGCCGGCGCGAGCCCGTGCTCGGCGACCTGGACGCACTGCGCGTGGCGCGCCCGGCGCATCGCGTCCAGCGGTCCGGCGACGGGACGCGCGGCTGGCTGCTGGGCGCCGTCGGGCTGGGGTTGCTGCTCGCCGCGGCGGTGCTGCTGCGTGGCCCGCTGGGGGACCGGCTGTGGCCGCAGGCGCGCGTCCACGCCCTGGCCGGACAGGCCGAGGCCGCGTTGGCGCGCGGCCACCTCAGCGCCGCCGACGGCAGCGGCGCGCGCGAGCTGTTCGAGGCCGCGCAGGCGATCGACCCCGACCAGCCCGGCCCACGCGAGGGGCTGGCGCGGGTGGCCGAGGCGGCGCTGGAGCAGGCCGCGGTCGCGCTCGCCGCGGACCGGTTCGAGGAGGCGCATGCGATGCTCCAGCTGGCGCGTGAGCTGTCGATCCCGCGCGCCCGCGCCGATGCGCTGGCCGAGCGCCTGCGCGAGCGCGAGGCGGGCCGGGCCGGACTGGAGGGACTGGTGGCGCGCGCCACCCGGGCCCACGCCGCCGGCCGCCTGCACGGCGATGCCGAGGCGGCGTTGCCGCTGTACGCGCGCGTGCTCGAACTCGCGCCCGACCATGCCGACGCCTTGCGTGGCCGCGACGAGGCGCTCGCCACGCTGCTGGGCCAGGCGCGCGAGGACCTGCGCGCGGGCGAACTGCAGGCGGCCGCCGCGGCGATCGCCGCCGCGCGCGGCTACGACCCCGGACATGTCGACCTGCCCGAGGCCGAGGCCCGCCTGGTCGAGGAACTCGACGCGCTGCGCCGCCGCGCCGACGCCGAACTGGCGGGCGGACGGGTCGAGGCCGCGGCCGCCATCTGGCAGCGGTTGCTGCGCGACGACCCCGAAGACGCCTCGGCCCGCGCCGGCCTCGGGCGCGCGGCGGCGGCGCTGGCGGCGCGGGGGCAACGGGAGGCCGCGGACTTCCGCTTCGACCAGGCCGCCGCGACCCTGGCGCGGGCGCGGGAACTGGCTCCCGATGCGACGGTGGTGGCGGCTGCCGAAGCGGCGGTCGAGCGTTCGCGCCGGCGCCATGCCCGCCTGCAGGCCCCCGGCGCGGGCGCCGGCGACCCGCGCCAGGTCCCGGTGCTGCTGCGCCGGGCGGCCGAGGCGGAGGCACGCGGCGACCTGCTGACCCCGCCCGGGGACAGCGCCTTCGACCTGTTGCGTGCGGCCCAGGCGATCGCGCCGCGCGACGCGCAGGTGCGCCAGGCGGTGGCGCGGCTGCTGCCTTCGGCACGGGCCTGCTTCGATCGCCACCTCAGTGCCAACGACCTCGCCCGCGCCCGGCGCTGCCTGGACGCGCGCGAGGCGCTGGGCGAGGACGGCGCTTCGCTGGGCGCTGCCCGCCGCCGGCTGGCGCAGCGCTGGCTGGCGATCGGCGACGAGCGCCTGCAGGGCGGGCAGGTGGCGGCCGCGGCCGCGGCGCTGGAATCGGCCCGCGGGCTGGACCGGACCGCGCCGGGGCTGGACGCGTTCGAGCGGCGGCTGCGGGTCGCGGGCGGGCGCGTGCCGGACTGAGCGCCGGGCGTCGCGACGCGCGCGACCCGCGCGCGGTTCAGCGCGCCGCCTCGGCGAAGAACAGCCGCCGCAGGGCGGGGCGCGCCGCCTCGGCGGAGAAGTGCCGGCGCACGCTCTCCAGGCCGTTGGCCGCCAGCGCCTGCCACAGCGCCCGGTCCTGGTACAGGCGCACGACGGCGTCGGCGAACGCCTCCGCGTCGTCGGCCAGCAGCACGTCGTGGCCGTCGCACAGGTGCATGCCTTCGGCCGCCAGCGTGGTCGCGACCACCGGCTGGCCGTGGGCCATGCTCAGGTTGATCTTGCCCTTCACCCCGGCGCCCACCCGTAGCGGCGCCACTGCCACCCGGCAGCCGTCCATGTAGGGCGCGAGGTCGGGCACGTGGCCGTGGACCCGGATGCCGTCGCGGCCATCCAGGCGCGCGATCTCGTCCGGCGGGCCCTCGCCGATGCAGTGGAAGCGCACCGCGGACAGGCGCTCGCGCACGCGCGGGAACACCTCGCGGCAGAACCAGCGCGCCGCATCCACGTTCGGCGGGTGGCGGAAGCCGCCCACGAACACGAGGTCGCCGCGCCGTTCGAACGGCAGCCCGGGGCCGGCCACCTCGTGCACGTTGGACAGCACCTCCACCTGGGCGCCTGGCACTTCGCGCGCGAGCAGCGCCGCCTCCTCGCCACTGACCACGACGGTGGCGTCGCTGGCGCGGACCATCTCCAGCTCGCGCACGCGCGTGGCCTCGGCGCTGCGTGCGAGCACCTCGTCGCCGGCCAGCCGCGCGGTCCGGCGCTCGCGCACGAAGTGCAGGTCGACGCTGTCGAATACGATGCGTGCCGCCGGCGCATGCCGGCGCAGCAGCGGCAGCAGCTCGCGCAGCACGTAGTGGCGGCTGACCATGACCGCGTCGAAGCGCGGTCCGTGCTCGCGCAGCCAGCGCGACAGGCGCCCGGCGAACGGTGCGTACCAGGCTTCGATGCCCAGCGCCTGCAGGGCGGCGGTGTGGCGGCCGGCGTGGGCGAGGTCGGCGGGCAGGAACACCACGTGCGCGCCCTCGGCCTGCAGCAGCCGCATCAGGTTCACCAGCCGCAGCGAGGCCGAATCGTGGTCGGGCCGGGGCGTGGCGCCGTCGATCACCAGCACCTGGCGCTGCCGCCGGTGCAGCGTGGCCGGCGAAGGCGTCGGCCCCGGTCCGGGCAGCGCGGCCAGGGCCTGCGCGCGGTGCGCGGCGAACACGGCGCGGTTGCGCGCCTGCCAGGCCTTGACTCCGGACGCGGGATCGGAACCCGCGGTCGTGCCCTCGTCGTGCAGCACCCGCGCGGCCGGCTGGTAGCGCACCGCATGGCCGGCCTCGCGCACGGCGAAGGCCAGGTCGGTGTCCTCGTAGTAGGCCGGCGCGTAGCGGCGGTCGAATCCACCGATGCGCTCGAACAGCGCACGCGGGATCGCGGCGGCGGCGCCGGACACGTAGTCGGTGGCGCGCACATAGGAAAAGCGCGGATCGTCGGGCGACTCGAAGCGGCCGTAGTTCCAGGCGCTGCCGTCGCGGAACACCAGTCCGCCCGCTTCCTGCAGCCGGCCGTCGGGATACAGCAGCTGGGCGCCCGCCAGGCCGGTGTCGGGATGGGTGCTGAACGTGTCGAGCAGGGCGTCGAGCCAGCCCGGCTGCGGCACGGTGTCGTTGTTGAGGAACACCAGGTACTGGCCGCGGGCGCGCGCCGCGCCGTCGTTGCAGGCGGCGATGAAACCGCCGTTGGTGGCGCGGCGGACCACCACCAGGCCTTCGACCTGCGCTAGGTGCGTGGCGGTGTCGTCCGGCGAGGCGTCGTCCACCACTACCACCTCCACGGGGCAGGCCGGCGGATGCGCCGCGATCGCGCGCAGGCAGCCCAGGGTATGCCGCCACTGGCCGTGCACCGGGACCACGATGCTCGCCAGCGGCGCGTCGGCGCACGGGACCGCGAACGGCGCGAACGGCCGGGTATCGGCCTGCAGCAGCGGCCGCGGGGCAGGGCGGGCGCGCGGCGCGAACTGCAGCCGCGCGCGCTCGAGCGTGTGCTTCAGGCCGCGCGTGCGCAGGCTCGCCACGCCGCGCCGGGCCAGCCCGGTCGCTCGCGCCAGCAGCAGTTGCAGTTCGTCGGTCAGCGCCATCGCGGCCGGGCAACTCCAGCTGACCGCGGGGCCGGCGCACGCGGCCGGCGCCCGGAGGGGTGGGATAGACTGCGCATCGCGCCGATTGTCGCATCCCGCGGCCCGCTTCCGGTGCAGGCTCCGGCAGGCATGGCCCGTATCGAATACGACGAAGACGACCACGACCACAGCCCCGACTCCCCGGCCCGCAGCGACTGGCGGCGGCGGCTGGTGACGTGGGCGCTGGCGCTGGTGGGGCTGGGCATCGGGTTCCTGGTGCCGTACGCGCTGTACCTCAACCACCAGCTCAGCGAACGTTTCGGCGAGCTGCGCTGGCAGGTGCCCACCCGCGTCTACGCGCGTCCGTTGCGGCTGGCGCCGGGCCAGGCGATGGATGCGCAAACGCTGAAGATCGAGCTGGAGGCCGCCGCCTACCACGAGGGCGACGGCGTACGCCCCGGCACCTACCGGCAGGAGGACGGGCGCTGGACGATTTCCAGTCGCGGCTTCCGTGATGTCGACGGCGTGGTCGGCCCGAGCCGGATCCAGGCCACGCTCTCCGGCGGCCGCGTGCGCAGCCTCAAGGACCTGGCCGGCGACCGCGAGGTCAAGTCCGCGCGCCTGGACGCCGCCCGCATCGCCACCCTCTACGGCCAGAAGCAGGAGGAACGCCGGCTGGTGCGCGCGGCCGACGTGCCGCCGCTGCTCACCGACACCCTGCAGGCGGTCGAGGACCGCGACTTCGCCCACCACTTCGGCATCGACCTCAGCGGCATGGCGCGCGCGGCGTGGGTCAACCTGCGCTCGGGCGAGAAGCGCCAGGGGGCGAGCACGCTGACCCAGCAGCTGGCGCGCAGCGGGCTGCTGGGCATCGGCCGCGAGCAGACCTGGAGCCGCAAGTTCAACGAGATCCTGTACGCGCTGCTGATGGAGGCGCGCTTCGACAAGAACACCATCCTCGAGGCCTATCTCAACCAGGTCTACCTGGGCCAGCGCGGCGCGCAGGCGATCCACGGCGTGGCGGCGGGCGCGGAGTTCTGGTTCGCACGCCGGCTTGAGGATCTGGACACCGAGCACGTCGCGCTGCTGGTCGGCATGGTCCGCGGGCCTTCGTACTACGACCCGCGCCGGCATCCGGAGCGGGCCAAGGCGCGACGCGACTTCGTGTTGGCGAACATGCTCCAGACCGGGCTGATCGACCAGGCCGAGTACGACCGCGCGCTCCAGGCCCCGCTCGGGATCACCCGCACCCCCGGGAGCATCGCCGCCAACCGCTTCCCGGCCTACGTCGACCTGGTGCGCCGGCAGCTCGCGCGCGACTATCCCGCGGACGCGCTGCAGGGCGCCGGGCTGAGCGTGATGACGGCGATGTCGCCCTCGGCCCAGGCATACGCCGAGGCCGCGGTGGTGCGCACGCTCGAGGACCTGCAGACCGGCAAGCGTCCGCCGCTGGAGGCGGGGATGGTGGTGACCGACGTGCACGGTGGCGAGGTGCTGGCGGTGGTCGGCAGCCGCCGGCCGGCGGTGCACGGCTTCAACCGCGCGGTCGAGGCGCAGCGTCCGGTGGGGTCGTTGCTCAAGCCCTTCGTCTACCTGCTGGCGCTGGCCAGCCCGCGCGACTGGTCGCTGGCCACCTGGGTGGACGATTCGCCGGTGACGGTCACGCTGGAGAACGGGCGGCGCTGGAGCCCGGGCAACTCCGACGGCCGCAGCCACGGCACGGTGCGCCTGATCGACGCACTGGCGCGCTCGTACAACCAGGCCACGGTGCGCATCGGGATGCAGGTCGACCCGCGGCGCCTGGCCGACCTGGTGCGCACCCTGGCCGGGGTCGAGGCCCGGCCGAATCCGGCGCTGATCCTGGGCGCGATGGACCAGAGCCCGTACGCGATGGCGCAGCTCTACCAGTTCCTCGCCTCAGGCGGCGAGATCCAGCCGCTGCATGCGGTGCGCGGCGTGCTGGACCCGGAGGGGCGCGCGGTCCGGCGCTACGACAAGGCGCCGGCGCCGGCCACCGAGGGCGACGCGATCGCCGCGCGCCTGGTGACCCTGGCGCTGCAGCAGGCGGTGGTGTCGGGCACCGGCCGCCAGCTGGTCAACGACGGCCTCGGCCGGCTCAACGCCGCCGGCAAGACCGGCACCAGCAACGACGGGCGCGACAGCTGGTTCGCCGGCTGGACCGGCGACCACCTGGCCGTGGTCTGGGTCGGCAACGACCAGAACGAACAGACCGGCCTGTACGGCGCTACCGGCGCGATGCGGGTGTGGTCGCGGCTGTTCTCGCGGCTGCCGAGCGCGCCGCTGCGGGTCGGCGGGCAAGGGCTGGACTGGCAGTGGGTGCTGCAGTCCAACGCCACCGACGCCGAGTGCCCCGGTGCGCGCCGTTTCGCCTTCGTGTCCGGGTTCGCGCCGCCGTACGTGCCCTGCGCCTCGTTCATGGCGCCCGACCCGGCGGACGAAGGCGCGATGCCCGGGGCCGGCCAGGGCCAGTCGCCCGACCGCGGCTGGCGCAGCTGGTTCGGCCTGGGCCGGCGCCAGCCGCAGGCCGAGCCGCCGCCCGCGCCCCCGCCCCCGCCGCCTCCACCCACCAGCGAGCCCGTGCAATGACCCTGTCGTCCCGCCTTGCCGCCGTCGCGATCCTGTCCCTGCTGCTGGCCGCCTGCGCCGGCGGGCCGGGCGAACGGGGGCCGGCCCCGCTGACCGGCGCCAGTCCGCTGCAGATGGTGGCTGCGATCGAGGCCGCCGCCGGCGACGGCGAGGGCGAGCTGGCGGTGATGCCGCTGCGTGACCCGATGGTCGAGGATCTGCGCGAGCAGGCCCGCGCGGCGCGCGCCGCGGGTGACTACGACGCGGCGGCCGCCGCGCTCGATCGTGCGCTGGACATCACCCCCGACGACCCGGCGCTGCTGCAGGAGCGGGCCGAGGCCGCGCTCCTGCAGCGCGACTTCGAGCACGCCGGCGCCCTGGCCGAGCGCGCCTTCGCCCTGGGCGCGCAGGTCGGCCCGCTGTGCCGCCGGCACTGGGCCACGATCGAACAGGTGCGCCTGGTCGCCGGCGACGCCGAGGGCGCGGCCTCGGCCGCGCGCCAGGTCGAGGGTTGCCGCGTGGCCGGCCCCGAACGCTACTGACGATGCCGGGCGACGGACCCCCCGGACGCAGCGCGCTCGCCGCACGCAGCATCGAGGCCCTGGCCGCCGATGGGCGGCTCGCCGGGCGCATCCCCGCGTTCGTCGCGCGCCCGTCGCAGCAACGCCTGGCCGCGGCCGTCGCCGACGCGCTGCAAGCGCGCGACACCCTGCTGGCCGAGGCCGGCACCGGCACCGGCAAGACCTTCGCCTACCTGGTGCCGCTGCTGCTGTCCGGACTCAAGGCGATCGTCTCCACCGGCACCCGTGCGCTGCAGGACCAGCTCTACCACCGCGACCTGCCGCGGGTGCGCGACGCGCTGGGCACCGGCCTGGCCACCGCGCTGCTCAAGGGCCGCGCCAATTACCTGTGCCGCTACCGGCTCGAGCGCGCCAAGGGCGAGCCGCGCTTCACCGCGCGCGAGCAGGTCGGCCAGTTCCAGCGCATCGTCGCCTGGAGCGGGCGCACCCGGATGGGCGACCTCGCGGAGATCGAGGCGCTGCCGGAAGACTCGCCGCTGCTGCCGATGGTCACCTCGACCGCGGACAACTGCCTGGGCAGCGAGTGCCCGTTCTGGGGCGAGTGCTTCGTGGTCCAGGCCAGGCAGCGGGCGCAGTCGGCCGACCTGGTGGTGGTGAACCACCACCTGCTGCTGGCCGACCTCGCACTCAAGCAGGAAGGCTTCGGCGAGATCCTGCCCGGCGCGCAGGCGTTCGTGGTCGACGAGGCGCACCAGCTGCCGGAACTGGCGGCGCAGTTCTTCGGCGAGGCGCTGTCGGCGCGGCCGCTGGTGGAGCTGGCGCGCGATGCGCTGGGCGAGTGCGCCGAGGTGCCCGGGGCGCTGTCGATCGTGCAGGGACCCGCGCGCGAACTCGAACACGCCACCCGCGCGCTGCGCGCGGCGATGGACGGGTTGCCGCTGCGCGGGACCCGCGCACGCGCGCTGCAATCGCGCGAGCTGGGCAAGGGCCTGGACACGCTGGCGCGCGCGGTGGCGACGCTGCGCGACGCGCTCGGCCCGCTGCGCGAGTCCTCCCCGGGCATCGATGCCTGCCATGCGCGCGCCCGCGAGCTCGCCTCGCGCCTGGCCCGCTGGCACGGCGACGGGGACGGGGACGATGCGGCCGGGGCCATCGACGGTGCCCACCCGCAGGCCGACCCGGCTGGCGACGCCACCGGCGGGATGCACGGCGACGAAGTGCGCTGGTATGAACTGTCGCCGCGCGGGTTCCGCCTGCAGCGCACGCCGCTGGACGTCTCCGGCCCGCTGCGTGCCCATCGCGAGCAGTCGCGCGCGGCCTGGGTGTTCACCTCGGCCACGCTGTCGGTGGGCGCGGGCTTCGACCACATCGCCACCCGGCTCGGCCTGGATGCGCCGACCACGCTGCTGGTGCCCAGCCCCTTCGACTGGTCGCGGCAGGCGCTGTGCTACCTGCCCACGCGCATGCCCGAACCCTCCGACCGCGACTACACCTGGGCTGTGGTCGATGCGGTGCGTCCGGTGCTGCGTGCCTCGGCCGGACGCGCCTTCATCCTGTTCGCCTCGCACCGCGCGCTGCGCGAGGCGGCCGACCTGCTGCGCGAGGCGGACGAATGGCCGCTCTTCGTGCAGGGCGAGGCGCCGCGCCACGTGCTGCTGCAGCGCTTCCGCGAGTCGGGCAACGGCGTGCTGCTGGGCGCGGCCAGCTTCCGCGAGGGGGTGGACGTGGCCGGCGAGGCGCTGAGCGTGGTGGTGATCGACAAGCTGCCGTTCGCCGCGCCCGACGACCCTGTGTTCCAGGCGCGGCTCGATGCCATCCGCCGCGCCGGGGGCAACCCGTTCCGCGACGAGCAGCTGCCGCAGGCGGTGATCGCGCTCAAGCAGGGCGTGGGCCGGCTGATCCGCAGCGAGTCCGACCGCGGCGTGCTGGTGCTGTGCGACCCGCGGCTGACCCGCAAGTCCTACGGAGCGGTGTTCCTGGATTCGCTTCCGCCGTTCCCGACCACGCGCGAGTGCGCCGATGCCGAAGCCTTTTTCGGCCGTGCCGGCGTGGCCGGCGCCGCCGGCGCCCCGCCTTGAACGCCGGCGGTCGCGTGGCGGCGGGCGGCCGCACCGCTACCATGTCGCGATGAACCTGCTCGCCTTCGAGACCGCCACCGAAGCCTGCTCCGTCGCCGTGCTGGCCGATGGCCGGGTGCACGAGCGCTTCGAGATCGCACCCCGGCGCCACGCCCGCCTGGCCCTGCCCTGGGCCGAGGCGCTGCTGGCCGAGGCGGGCCTGGCGCGCAGCCAGCTCGACGCGATCGCGGTCGGCCGCGGTCCGGGCGCCTTCACCGGCGTGCGCCTGGCCGTGGGGCTGGCCCAGGGGATCGCGCTGGCGCTGGACCTGCCGGTGGTGCCGGTGTCGACCCTGGCGGCGCTGGCCGCGGGCGCGCCGGACGGGCGGGTGCTGGCGGCGATCGACGCGCGCATGGGCGAGGTCTACCTGGGGCGGTTCGAAGTGGCGCAGGGCCGGGTCGTGGCCCTGGGCCGGGAATGCGTGGCGCGGCCGGAGGCGGTGGAGGTGCCGGGCGATGGCCCCTGGTACGCGGTCGGCACCGGTTTCGCGGCGGCCGAAGGACTCCTGCAGCGGCGACTGGACGCGGTGCTGGCCTCGGTGGAGGCGCAGGCATTGCCGCGGGCCGCGGACGTGGCCCACCTGGGCGCGCTGGCGCTGGAGCGGGGCGAGGTCGTGGCCCCGGAGCGGCTCGAGCCGGCCTACCTGCGCGACAACGTCGCCCTGACCCTGGCCCAGCAGCAGGCCCTGCGCGCGTCGCGCGGCTGAGCGGCCTCGACGGCGGCGGGCGACGCGGCCGTGGTGCGCGCCGCCTTCAGTCGTCGACCAGGGCGCCGCCCGGCAGGAACTGCCAGGTGCGGGTGACGTGGAGGATGTCGATCTCCTCCTCGGTCCGGGGCAGCGGCGGGTAGGGTTCGGCCAGCTTCGCGATCCGCAGCGCCGCGTCGTCGAGCAGGCGGATGCCGCTGGAGCGGATGATGTCGGCGCGTTCGACCGAGCCGTCGCGCCGGATCGCCACGCTGATCACCAGCTCGCCCGCCAGCCGGCGCCGTCGCGCTTCGTCCGGGTAGTTGAGATTGCCGACGCGCTGCACCCGGTCGACCCAGTTGCGCAGGTAGGCCGCGTAGGCCCATTCCTGGGTGCTGGCCGAGACGAACTTGCGCTTGGGCCGCTTGGCGTAGCGCTCCGAGCGCAGGTGGATCTCGGCCGCCAGCCGGGCCATCGCCAGGTCGCGTTCGACCTTGTACTCGCCGCGCGGCAGCGGACTGGGCTCCGACTCGGGGCGCTCGTCGGGCAGGGGCAGGGCTTCCGCGCCGCGGTGACTGGCCACCACCCGGGCCTGCGGCGGCGACTGTTCGGCCGGCGACTGCGCGCGCACCTCGATCGGTGCCACCCCCGGCTCGGCCTGGAGCGAGCGTCCGGCCTGGTCGTCGCGCGGCCGGTTGCTGCGCTCGTGCTCGCCGCCGCCCTGGTTGGAGGCCTGGGCCAGGAAGTCGGCCTGGGCCCGGGTGAGCGGGCTGGTGGCTTCGGTGATGATCACGTCGAGCGTGGGCGCCAGCGGCGCGGCGCCTTCGACCGCGAACCCGACGCCCAGCACCAGCAACCCGTGCAGCAGCAGCGACAGCACCAGGGTGGCGCCGAGGCGTTCGCGTTCGCCGATGCGGGGCCCTGGCGGTAAGGCGACGCTGGACATGGGCGGCGAGGCGGGCCTTCAGCGCCGGCCGCGGCGGGCGCGGCCCGCGTCGCGGGCATGGCGCGCGCGGCAGCGGGGCATCAGCGCACGGCCTCCTGCACTGACGGCGCCGCCTCGCGCTCGAGCGCGTCGAACAGCATCCCGGCGATGTTGAGCCCGAACTGCGCGTCCAGTTCCCGGATGCAGGTCGGGCTGGTGACGTTGACCTCGGTCAGCCAGTCGCCGATCACGTCCAGGCCCACGAAGCGCATTCCCAGGCGCCGCATCTCCGGCCCCACCTGGGCGGCGATCCAGCGGTCGCGATCGGTCAGCGGCCGGCCCTCGCCGCGGCCGCCGGCGGCGAGGTTGCCGCGGAACTCGTCGCCCTGCGGGATTCGCGCCAGGCAGTAGTCCACCGGTTCGCCGTCGATCAGCAGGATGCGCTTGTCGCCGTCCACGATCTCCGGCAGGTAGCGCTGGGCCATGGCCAGGTGGCGGCCGCCGGAGGTCAGCGTTTCCAGGATGACGTTGAGATTGGGATCGCCCGCGCCGGCGCGGAAGATCGAGCGCCCGCCCATGCCGTCTAGCGGCTTGAGCACCGCCTGGCCCTCGCGCGCCACGAATGCCTTGAGCGTGGCCGCGTCGCGCGAGACCACGGTCGGCGGGCAGCATTCCGGGAACCGTAGCGCAGCGAGCTTCTCGTTCAGGTCGCGCAGCCCCCGCGGATCGTTCACGACCTGCGCCCCCTGGCGCCGGGCGACGTCCAGAATCAGCGTGTCGTGGATGAAGTCCGGATCCACCGGCGGATCCTTGCGCATCAGCACCAGGTCGCCCGGGCCCAGCGCGCGTTGTGACGCAGTTCCCAGTTCGAACCAGCCGGAAGGATCGTCGCGCACGCGAAGCGGCGCCATCAGCGCCTGCGCGCGGCCGTGGTCCATGCCCAGTCCGCCCGGCATCACGTAATGCAGGGCATGGCCCCGTCGCTGCGCCTCCAGCAGCATGGCAAAGGTGGAATCCTTGGCGATCCTGATCGCGTCGATCGGATCCATCACCACCACGACGTTCAGGGACATGTGACCCACCAGCGGCAACTTGTGACAAATGTTAGCAGGTGGCGTTCGCCGCTTTCGCCCGTCAGGGCCACCACTTGCGCAATCTTCTTCAGGGATGCTTGACAGTCCCACGCGAGGCTGGAATATACGGTGATCGCGGCGTCACGGGCACCGGACCCGCTGCGCGCGCTGGGGGAACCAAGTAATGACGCAAGACGACAGCCGCGCTGCCAGCCTCGATGGCCTGCGGGTGATGGTGATCGACGACTCGAAGACCATCCGGCGCACCGCGGAAACCCTGCTCAAGCGCGAGGGCGCCGACGTGGTGACCGCCGTCGACGGCTTCGAGGCGCTGGCCAAGATCGCCGACCAGAAGCCGCAGATCATCTTCGTCGACATCATGATGCCGCGCCTGGACGGCTACCAGACCTGCGCCCTGATCAAGAACAACCAGCTGTTCAAGAACACGCCGGTCATCATGCTGTCGTCCAAGGACGGTCTGTTCGACAAGGCGCGTGGCCGCATCGTCGGCTCCGAGCAGTACGTCACCAAGCCATTCACGCGCGAGGAACTCCTCGACGCGATCCGTACCCATGTCAAGGCGTGAAAGGGGGAACCGCCATGGCCCGCATCCTGATCATCGAGGACTCTCCGACCGACACCGCGGTGCTGACCCAGCTGCTTGAACGGCACGGCCACGAGGTGCTGGCGTCGAGCAACGCCGAGGACGGCATCGAGCTGTGCAGGCGCGAGAAGCCGCACCTGGTGCTGATGGATGTCGTGCTGCCGGGCATGAACGGATTCCAGGCCACGCGCGCACTGGGCCGCGACGCCGAGACCAAGGACATCCCGGTGCTGATCGTCAGCACCAAGGGCATGGAGACCGACCAGGCCTGGGGCATGCGCCAGGGGGCCAAGGGCTACCTGGTCAAGCCGCCGAAGGAAGACGTCCTGCTGGGCGAGATCGATCGCCTGCTGGAAGCGGCGGGATGAACGCGGTGCGCGACCCGTTCGCGATGCTGCTCGACTACGAGCAGCGCAGCCTCGCGCACGTTGCCGGCGTACCCGAGCAGTTCGACGCGCCGGGCCTGTGGCGCGGCGTGGGCTATCGCATCGGCGACTACCGCCTCGCGTCGGCGTTCAACGAAGTGGTGGAGATCCTGCCGCTGCCGCCGATCACGCCGGTGCCGGGGGCGCAGTCGTGGATGCTCGGCGTGGGCAACGTGCGCGGCAACCTGCTGCCGATCGTGGACCTCAAGCAGTTCCTCGAGGGCGAGCGCACCGTGCTGCACGAGACCCAGCGGGTGCTGATCGTGCGCCAGCCCGACGGCGACGTCGCGGTCACCATCGACGAGCTGTTCGGCCAGCGCAGCTTCCAGGAGGGCCAACAGGTGGACCCCGCAGCGTTCGCGCGGGGCCGCTACGCGCATTTCGTCGAGCGGGCCTACCGGCTCGCCGACCACACGTGGGGCGTGTTCAGCCTGGCCAGGCTGGCGCGCACGCCGGAATTCAGACAAGCGGCGGCCTGAGGGCCGCGACCGCACAAAGCAGGGCAGGGGAAGGACCATGAGCACAGTAGTCGACACGATCGCCGGCAAGGGGCGCGGCCTGGGAAGCAACTTCTGGATCGCGGCGCTGGTCACCACGCTCGTGGTCTTCGGCGCCAACACCGGGTACGCCGGGTGGAAGGCGGCCCGGCTGGGCGGCGCCAGCACCGCCGCCTCGAGCCTGCAGGTGAACTCGCAGCGCCTGGCCAACCAGGGCCGGGAAGCGGTGGCCGGCGACGCCGGGGCGTTC
The DNA here is from genome assembly GCF_007859305.1 of Luteimonas wenzhouensis. GTDB lineage: Bacteria > Pseudomonadota > Gammaproteobacteria > Xanthomonadales > Xanthomonadaceae > Luteimonas > Luteimonas wenzhouensis. The sequence continues at coordinate 523,174 of NZ_VOHE01000001.1, read as the reverse complement.
GCCGCGTTCCGCCAGACCAAGGCCGAGATCGACGGCGCTATCCAGCAGCTCAACGCCAACTTCGGCGATACCGCCGGCGTGGCCGGCCCGATCCGCACCGTGACCGAGACCTGGACGCCGCTGGCCGCCAGCGCCGAGCAGATCGCCGCCAGCGAGCAGGCGGTGAGCGGCTTCGCCGCCAACGCCGGCAGCTTCACCCAGGCGGTGCCGCAGCTGCAGGCGCAGCTCGACGAACTGGTGCGCGCGATGTCCTCGAGCGGTTCCCCGGCCTCGCAGGTCTACATCGCCCTGCGCCAGAACGTGCTCGCCGGCAACATGGCCCGCCGCGTGGCCGAGATCCAGGCCGGCGGTCCGGTGGCGGCGATCGCCGGCGACGCGCTGGCGCGCGACGTGGGCGTGTTCGAGCAGGTGCTCGAGGGCCTGCGCGAAGGCGACCAGGACCTCAACGTGCAGGCCCTGACCAACGGTGGCGCGATCGCGGCGCTGAACCAGGCCGCTGAACGCTGGGCCGGGATGAAGACCGACCTGGACGCGATCATCGCCAGCGCCCCGGCGCTGTTCCAGGCCCAGGCCGCGTCGGCCAGCCTGACCGCCGGTTCCGACCAGTTGCTGGCCGACAGCCAGTCGCTGTTCGCCGCCCTCACCGCGTTCGGTTCGCTCAAGGACACCAGCGTGCTGGGCAACGTCTGGATCAGCATCGTCAGCGGCCTGCTCGCGCTGCTCTCGGTCGCCGGCCTGCTCTGGTCGCTCAACCGCGCCCAGCGCAAGCGCTACGAAGACACGATGGAGCTCAACAACCGCAACCAGGAGGCGATCATGCGCCTGCTGGACGAGATCGGCGCGCTCGCGGAGAACGACCTCACGGTGCGGGCGACCGTCACCGAGGACATGACCGGCGCGATCGCCGACTCGATCAACTTCGCGGTCGAGAACCTGCGCGAGCTGGTGGGCACGATCAACGAGACCTCGGTGCAGGTGGCCTCCAGCGCCCAGGAGACCCAGGCCACGGCCATGCACCTGGCCGAGGCCGCCGAGCACCAGGCCCAGGAGATCACCTCGGCGTCGAACCGGATCACCGAAATCGCGCAGAGCATTGACCAGGTGTCGCGCAACTCCGCCGAGTCGGCCGACGTGGCGCAGCGCTCGGTGCAGATCGCGACCAAGGGCGCGGGCGTGGTGCGCGAGACGATCGCCGGCATGGACTCGATCCGCGACCAGATCCAGGAAACCTCCAAGCGCATCAAGCGCCTGGGCGAAAGCTCGCAGGAGATCGGCTCGATCGTCGAACTGATCAACGACATCTCCGAGCAGACCAACATCCTCGCGCTGAACGCGGCCATCCAGGCGGCATCGGCGGGCGAGGCGGGCCGCGGCTTCGCGGTGGTGGCCGACGAAGTGCAGCGACTCGCCGAACGCGCGTCCAACGCGACCAAGCGGATCGAGACCCTGGTGCAGACGATTCAGTCTGACACCAACGAGGCGGTGAGCTCGATGGAGCAGACCACCTCCGAGGTGGTGGCCGGCGCCCGCCTGGCCGAGGACGCGGGAACCGCGCTGGGCGAGATCGAGAACGTGTCGAGCAACCTGGCGAACCTGATTCTCGGGATCTCCAGCGCGGCCAAGCAGCAGTCCGAGGCGGCCAGCGACATCACCGCGACGATGAACACGATCCAGTCGATTACCGCGCAGACCTCGCAGGGCGCGAACCAGACCGCGCAGTCGATTGGGAACCTGGCGCAACTGGCCGCCAACCTGCGCCGTTCGGTCGCCGACTTCAAGCTGCCGGCCTGAGCGCGGACGAGTGGACCGGATGAACGCCACCACGTACCGACGCAGGCGCACGCATGCCGGCACCCGTGGGGGTAGCCCATGACGACCGCGCTGCGCGAAGCACTCGAACACACCGCGCTCGGCTGGATCAAGCCCGAGCTCGACGAGACCCTGCGCCTGGCCAAGGCCGAGCTCGAGGACTACGTCGAGGACCAGTCCGACGTGGCCCGGATGCGGCTGTGCGCCGGCTACCTGCACCAGGTGCAGGGCACCCTGCGCATGGTCGAGCTGTACGCCCCGGCGATGGTAGCCGAGGAGATGGAGCAGGTCGCGCTGGCGCTGCACGGCGGCGCCATCGCCGACCGCGATGCCGCCTGCGCCGCACTGCTGCGCGGCATCGTGCTGCTGCCCGACTACCTCGAGCGCCTGCAGAGCGGACACCGCGACATCCCGATCGTGCTGCTGCCGCTGCTCAACGAGCTGCGCGCCACCCGTGGCGAGAGCGGGCTGAGCGAGAGCGTACTGTTCTCGCCCGACCTGGAGCGGCCGCTCCCGGGGGCGGTGACCGAAGGCCTGGCGCCCGCGTCCAACGACGACAGCCAGCCGCTGCTCGAGGCGCTGCAGCGCGCGCTCGCGGGCTGGCAGGACGACGGCCCGGGCACGGCGCTGGCGCCGTTGGCCCCGGCCATCGATGCATTGCTGCCGCACGTGCGCCAGGTGCCTGTGCGGCGGATGCTGTGGGTGGCCTCGAACGTGGCGCGCGCGATCGCCGACGGCGCACTGGCGCCGACCGCCGCGCTGCGCAAGGTTTTCGCCGGGGTCGAGCGCGAGGCCCGCCACGGCCTGCAGGACCACGACGGCTTCGCCGAGGTGCGGGGCGAGGCGGCGCAGGAGCCCACCCGCCAGCTGCTCTACCATGTCGCCCACGCCGAAGACGGCGGCCATCCGGCGCTGCAGGAGCTGCGGCGCGTGTTCGAGCTGGACGCGGCGTTGCCCACCCAGTCCGAGCTGGAGCACGCGCGCGGCAGCATCAGCGGCCGCAACCGCGCGCTGCTCGACACCGTGTCGGCCGCGGTGAAGGACGACCTGCTGCACGTCAAGGACGCGCTCGACCTGCACCTGCGCACCGGTTCGACCGACCTGGCCGCGCTGCAGCCGCATGCCGAGACGCTCGGCCGGGTCGCCGACACCCTGGGCATGCTCGGCCTGGGCGTGGCGCGCAAGGTGGTGCAGCAGCAGCGCGACGCCATGTACGCCATCCTCGACGGCAGCGTTGCTGCCAACGAGGATGCGCTGCTCGACGTCGCCGGGGCGCTGCTCTACGTCGACGCCACGCTGGACGACCAGGTCGCCAGGCTCGGCGCCGGCGAGCAGGGCCGTACCGCCGACAACGAACTGTTCGCCGGCGAGACCCGCCAGGTCGTGGACACCATCGTCCGCGAAGCGATCGCCAACTTTGTCCAGGCGCGCCAGGCGCTGGTCGCCTTCGTCGAGACCAGCTGGCAGCACGAGCAGCTGTCCGAGGTGCCGCGCCTGCTGCATGAGGTCTCGGGCGCCCTGCGGATGATGGAACTCACGCTGGCGGCGGACTACCTGGTGGCGGTCGGCCGCTACACGGAGAACGAGCTGATCGCGCGCCAGCGCGTGCCCAACGGCCGCCAGCTCGACACGCTGGCCGATGCGCTCGCCAGCCTCGAGTACTACCTCGAGGCCCTGCGCGACCAGCGCGGCAACCGCGACGAGATCCTGGACATCGCCCGCAACAGCCTCGAGGCGCTGGGCTACTGGCCGCTACCCGAGCCGGTGCAGGCGCCGGCCGCCGCGCCGCCGCCCGCGACTGTGTCGGCGGGTGTCGCGCCGGCCGTCCCGGCCACGCAGGCCGGCGAGGCGGCCGGCCCCGTCGCTCCCGCCGCAACCGGCGTTCCCGTGGGCGGAGACGACGAACCGGCCGCGGCGGTCGAAGCGCCCGCCATCGCCCAGGCGCCCGCCACCGCGGCACCGTCGCACGAGGCCGAGCCCGCCCCCGCTCCCGTGCCGGCCGCCCCGGCCGGGCCGGTGGTCGGCGGATTCGAGACCGTGGGCGAGGAGATCGACGAGGAGATCCGCGAGGTCTTCCTCGAGGAGTTCGCCGAGGAGATCGACAACCTCGATTCGCTGCTGCCGCACTGGCGCACCAAGCCGGACGACATGGAGCGGCTGCGGCCGATCCGGCGCGTGTTCCACACGCTCAAGGGCAGTGGCCGCCTGGTCGGTGCGCGCATGCTCGGCGAGTTCAGCTGGAAGATCGAGAACATGCTCAACCGCGTGCTCGACGGGTCGCGCCCGCCGAGCGAGGCGGTGATCGCGATGGTCGACCGCGCCTTTTACACGCTGCCGGAACTGCAGGCGGCATTGCGCGGCGAGCGCGGCCTGGCAACCGACCTCGCCCCGCTGGAAGAGGCTGCCGACCGCATCGCGGGGGGCGAGGACATCATGCCGCCGGAGCCGGTCGCGCTGGCCGACGCCCCCGCCGCGATGGCCGGCGATGCACCGGTCCAGGGCGAACCGGTCCCGCTGGCCGAGGCGGGCGAGCCGCTCGACGCGGTCCCGGCCAAGATCGACCCCTTGCTGCTGGAGATCCTCGACGCCGAGGTCAACGGCCACCTGCAGACGGTGGACGCCTGGGTGGCCGCCGCGCGTGCAGGCGATGCCGCCGGCAGCGATCCGCTGCTGCGGGCGCTGCACACCATGAATGGCGCGTTCGCGATGACCGAGGTGCCGGTCATCAACACCGTGCTGTCGCCGGCCGAGCACTACGCGCGGCGACTGCTGGCCGCCGGCGCCAGCGCGAGCCCCGAGGGCGTGGAGGCGATCGCCGATCTGGCGGCGGTGGTCCGCGCCACCGTGGAGACGCTGAAGCAGCCCTCGCCGCTGCTGGCATCGCAGGACGCGCTGGCCCAGCGGCTGGGCGCGTTGCGCGACAGCCTGCCGGAAGTGTCCAGCGGCCTGGCCGCGCTGGTGGACGCGGAGGCGATGGAGGGGGCGCCTGCGATCCCCGAAGCTCAGCCGCCGGAGAGCGGGGTACCCGCCCTCGTCGCGATCGACATGGGCGGATATGCGGACCTGGCCGGGACCGCGATCGGACCGGACGCGGGCGCGGACGATGCCGGCGGCGAGCCGGCGCAGGTCGAAGCCGGGGCAGGCGAAGCGGAGCGCCTCGAAACCGAACGCCTCGAAGCCGAACGCCTCGAAGCCGAACGCCTCGAAGCCGAACGTCTCGAAGCCGAACGTCTCGAAGCCGAACGCCTCGAAGCCGAACGCCTCGAAGCCGAGCGCCTCGAAGCCGAACGTCTCGAAGCCGAACGTCTCGAAGCCGAACGTCTCGAAGCCGAACGCCTCGAAGCCGAACGCCTCGAAGCCGAACGCCTCGAAGCCGAGCGTCTCGAAGCCGAGCGTCTCGAAGCCGAACGCCTCGAAGCCGAACGCCTCGAAGCCGAACGCCTCGAAGCCGAACGCCTCGAAGCCGAACGCCTCGAAGCCGAACGCCTCGAAGCCGAACGCCTCGAAGCCGAACGTCTCGAAGCCGAACGTCTCGAAGCCGAACGTCTCGAAGCCGAACGTCTCGAAGCCGAACGCCTCGAAGCCGAACGCCTCGAAGCCGAACGCCTCGAAGCCGAACGCCTCGAAGCCGAACGCCTCGAAGGGGAGCAGGACGAAGCCGTCCAGCCCGGACCTGGCGAGGATGCGCCCGCGGAAGAGGCGGACACCGGCATTGCCGCCGGTGCCACGTCCGCGGATACCGCGGTGGCGGCGCTGCTGGCGCGCGTGCTCACGGCCGAGGATCCGGACGAGGCGCTGGATACCTCGCGCCTGGACGAAGAACTGCTCGACATCTTCGTCGAGGAGGCCGGGGACCTGCTCGACCACTCCGACGGCCTGCTCGCCCAGCTGCGCCAGGATGCGGATTCGCGCGAATCGCTGATCGGCCTGCAGCGCAACCTGCACACCATCAAGGGCGGCGCCCGCATGGCCGGCGTGTTCAGCATCGGCGAACTGGGCCACGCCATGGAGTCGCTGCTGGAGGCGGTGGTCGAGCAGCGCTGCGAGCTCGATCGCACCGGCATCGGCCTCCTCGAGGGCGGGTTCGACCGCCTGCACGCGATGGTGACGCGGGTCGGCGAGCGCCGCGCGGTCGCCATGCCGCATGCCCTGGTCGACGCCTTCAACGCGCTGGCCCGCGGCCGCCCGCTGCTGGACGCGGGCGAGGAAGGCGAAGCCGCCGCGCCCGAGCCGGCCAGGCCGGAGCTGGCGCCGCTGTCGACTCCGCTGGCCGAGCTGCCGGCGGAGGAGGACACCACGATCCGCGCGCCGCAGGAACAGGTCCGCATCCGCGCCGACCTGCTCGACCGGCTGGTCAATTACGCCGGCGAGGTGGCGATCTACCGCGCCCGCCTGGAGCAGCAGCTGGGCGCGTTCCGCGCGGCGATGAACGAGATGGAGCAGACCAACGCGCGCCTGCGCGACCAGCTGCGCCGCCTCGAGATCGAGACCGAAGCCCAGATCATCGCGCGCTATCAGCGCGAGGGCGACAGCGACGACGTCACCTTCGATCCGCTGGAGCTCGACCGCTTCTCGACCCTGCAGCAGCTCTCGCGCGCGCTGGGCGAGTCGGCGGCCGACATGACCAGCCTGCAGCAGACCCTGGACGACCTCACGCGCCAGTACGAAACCCTGCTGCTGCAGCAGTCGCGGGTGAGCTCCGACCTGCAGGAAGGCCTCATGCGCACGCGCATGGTGCCGTTCGACGCGCTGGTGCCGCGCCTGCGCCGGGTGCTGCGCCAGTCGGCGCAGGAGACCGGCAAGCAGGTCCAGCTCAAGCTGGAAGGCAGCCAGGGCGAGCTCGACCGCAACGTGCTCGAGCGCATGACCGCACCGCTCGAGCACATGCTGCGCAACTCGGTCGCGCACGGCATCGAATCGCCCGACCAGCGCCGCAGGGCCGGCAAGGGCGAGGAGGGCACGGTCCGCATCGCGGTGCGCCGCGAGGGGTCGGAAGTGGTGCTGGAGGTGGGCGACGACGGCGCCGGCCTGGACCGCGCCGCGATCCGCCGCCGCGCCGAGGAACGTGGCCTGGTCCGGCCGGGGGCCACGCTCACCGACAGCGACATGGACGCGCTGATCTTCGAGCCGGGCTTCTCCACCGCCGGCGAGGTCAGCCGCCTGGCCGGCCGCGGCGTGGGCATGGACGTGGTCGCCAGCGAGGTGCGCCAGCTCGGCGGTTCGCTCGATATCACGACCCGCCCGGGCCAGGGCACCACCTTCACCCTGCGCCTGCCGCAGACGCTGGCGCTGACCCAGGCGGTGTTCGTGCGCATCGGCGACACCCGCTTCGCGGTGCCGATCGCCTCGGTCCGCGGCGTCGGCCGCATCGAGCGCGGGCGCCTGGCTGGGGGCGGCGCCTACGCCTACGGCGGCGAGGACTACGCGCTGCACGACCTCGGCCTGCTGGTCGGCCAGGGCCCGGCCAAGGCCGAAGGCCACCTGCAGATGCCGCTGCTGCTGGTGCGCTCGGGCGAACTGCGCGCCGCGGTGGCGGTGGACGCGATCATCGGCAGCCGCGAGATCGTGGTGAAGCCGGTCGGCCCGCAGGTCGCCTCGATCCCCGGCATCTTCGGTGCGACGATCATGGGCGACGGCAGCGTCGTGGTGATCCTCGACGTCGCGCCGCTGGTGCGCCGCCACGCGGTGCTGCCGCGCGAGGCGGCGCCGGCGCCGGTGGTCGAGCAGCGCAAGGTGCCGCTGGTGATGGTGGTCGACGACTCGGTGACGATGCGCAAGGTCACCGGCCGCGTGCTCGAACGCCACAACTTCGAGGTGGTCACGGCCAAGGACGGGCTCGACGCGCTGGAGCGGATGGACGAGCGCGTGCCCGACCTGATGCTGCTCGACATCGAGATGCCGCGCATGGACGGCTACGAACTGGCCAAGCACATGAAGGCGGACCCGCGCCTGCGCGACGTGCTGATCATGATGATCACCTCGCGCACCGGCGAGAAGCACCGCCAGCGCGCGTTCGACCTGGGTGTGGACCGCTACCTGGGCAAGCCGTACCAGGAGCCGGAGCTGATGCGCAACGTCCACGAACTGCTGAGGATCGGGCATGGCCGCGGGGACTGAGGCCACGCCGCGGGTCGCGCTGCTGGCACGCGCGGGCGAGGCCTGCGACAGGATCAGCCAGGCGCTGGCCGAGGCCGGCGCCGAGGTGGTGCTGGTGGCCGACCCGATGCAGGCCGGTCCCGACGAGGTGCGCCAGGCGATGCCGGAAGCGATCCTGGTCGCGCTCGATCCGACGATCGAGGACGCGATCGAACGGCATGCCGACGTGCTCGCCGATCCCGCCTACATGGTGATCTTCGAGGAAGCCGAGCAGGCCGCGCAGCGTACCGGCTGGGACGCTGCGCGCTGGCTGCGTCACCTGTCGGCCAAGCTGCACCGCCACGACGACGTGCTGCCGGCAGGTGCCGAGCCCGACGAGGTGCTCCTGCCTACGCCGGGACCGTTGCCGTCCACCGCCGGCAGGGTCGATTACGACCAGGCGATCGCGGCGGTCACCGGTGAGGCCCAGGAGCGGGCCGAGGGGGTCCCCCGCGACAGCGTGTCCGACGGCCCCGCGGGCGGGTTCCCCGGGATCGGGGAGGCGCCGCCCGCCGGAGTGTCGCACTGGAGCGTGGACGAGGGCGACGCGACCCCGGCCGATGCGCCGGACCCGGCCAGCGCGCAGGCGCAGGACGACCCGGCGGCGGGCATCGCCCAGCCGTCGCTGGACGCCGCTGGCGACGGCACGGGCGAGGACGAACTGGCCTTCGACCCGGAGCGGTTCCAGCGCGCGGGACAGGCGGCCGAAGCGGTTGCCGGGATCGAGGAATTCCTGGCCGCGCAGCTGCGGCAGGCCGCCGACGAAGCCCCGGACGTGGACGGGCCTCCGGCGGTCGCGGCGCCGCCGGCAGAGCCTGCCGGGGCGGCGCCTGCGCCGACGGTGGACTTCGGCAGCCTGAGCCTGGCCGACGACGACGCTCCGCCGGCGCCCGCGCCAGCGCCGGGCGCGGCGGCCGCGGCCGTCCCGGCGGTCGACCTGGACAGCCTTGGCGCGGGCCTGTCGCTGGCCGATCCCGACAGCTACGGGCATGGTCCCCTGCGCGGCGCGGTGGTGATCGAGGCCGGCCTCGGCGGACCCGACGCGGTGCGCCAGCTGCTGGCCGGCATCCCGGCCGGATTCGCGCGCCCGGTACTGGTGCGGCTGGCGCTCGACGGTGGCCGCTACGACCGCCTGGTCAAGCAGATGTCCCGCGCCACCCAAGCCCCGGTGAGCGTGGCCGAGGACGGGCACGAGGTGCGGCCGGGGCAGGTGTACTTCGTGCCGCCGGGCATCGGCCTGCGCCAGCGCGGCGGCTGGCAGTTCGACGCCTCGGTCGCCTTCGATGCCGCGGTCCTGCCGCCGCACGACAGCGCGGTGCTGTTCCTCAGCGGCGCCGATCCCGCCCTGGTGCCCGCCGTGGGCGGCCCGGAGTGGAACGAGGGCCTGCTTCTGGCGCAGACGCCGGACGAAGGCTGCTACGACCCGGCCGGTGCGCAGGCGGCGATCGCCGCGGGCGCCGGCCACGACGCCCCGGCCGGGATGGCGGCGCGGCTCCTGCAACGCTGGCCGCCGCCGGACGCCGTCCCGGCCACCGATTCGAACGGATTGCTGCAGCCATGACCACGCCCACCCCGAGCGACATCCGCGCCGTCCTGATCCAGACCGAGGCCGCCCGGCTGCTGCTGCCCAACGCCACGATCTCCGAGGTGCTCTCCTACGCCGACCCCGAGCCGGTGGAGTCGGCACCCGGCTGGCTGCTCGGAACCATCCGCTGGCGCGGCTGGCGCCTGCCACTGGTGGCCTTCGCGCCGCTGATCGGCCACGAGGCCGAGGTCGGCGGCCTTGGCCACAAGGTGGTGGTGCTCAAGACCCTGGGCGGCCAGCCCACCATGCCGTACTTCGCCCTGCTCAGCCGCGGCTTCCCGCGCCTGGTCACGGTGTCGCGCGAGCGGCTGCAGGCGCTGGACGACGAGGACCTGCAGGGTCGGGCCGGCGTGCGCGCCGTGGTCGTGTTCAACGACGAGCCCGCGGTCATCCCCGACATCGACGGTATCGAACTGTCGCTGCGGCAGGCGCTCGCCGCCTGATCCCGGGCACCGCGCCGGCGTGCCGGCTCAGGCGCGCAGGTCGCCGTACAGCGCCTGCAGGGCCGCGATCGCGGCGAGTCCGGCGGTTTCCGTGCGCAGCACCCGTGGCCCCAGCCGCAGGCCTTCGAAGCCGGCCGCCTGCAGGCGGTCGCGGTCGCGCGGCGCCCAGCCTCCCTCGGGGCCGACTGCGACCACGACCGTGCCGCTGCCGTCCGCGGGCAGGCGCGGCGCAAGCCCGGGCAGGGCGTGGGCGCCCTGCGGATCGAGGGTGAGCCGCAGCCCGCCGGGATCGAGCAGCCCGCCGACCGACGCAAGGGCGACCGGCGCGTCGAGCCGCGGCAGCCGCGCGCGGCCGCACTGTTCGCACGCCGAGGCGAGGACCGCGCGCCAGTGCGCGACGCGCCGCTCCAGGCGTTCGCCGTCGAGCTTCACCTCGCTGCGCTCGGAGTTGACCGGCACGATCCGGTCCACCCCCAGCTCGGTGGCCTTCTGCAGCACCAGGTCCATCTTCTCGCCGCGGGCGATGCCCTGGACCAGGGTGACGCGCAGCGGCGACTCGTTGTCCACCGGCGTCGCGTCCAGCACCTCGATCACGGTCGAACGCTTGCCGGCCTCGACGATGCGCGCCGCGTAGTCGTGGCCGTCGCCGTTGAACAGCACGCAGCCGTCGCCCTCGCGCAGGCGCAGCACGCGCACCAGGTGCGCGGCGGCGGAATCCGGGAGCGTCAAGCGCGCGCCGGGCGCGAGCGACAGGTCCACCCAGGCGCGGACCTGGCGGCTCACGTGGTCGCCTCGCGGATCGCGTGCGCGGTGACGTTGGCGAGCAGGTCGAGCTGCGCCGCGTCGATGCAGTAGGGCGGCATCCAGTACAGCACCTCGCCGAGCGGGCGCAGCAGCACGCCGCGTTCGAGCGCGGCGCGGTAGGCGCGCAGGCCCACCTGGCGTGCAGGGTCGAAGCGCGTGCCGCGGCGCCCGTCCGGGGCGAGTTCGAAGGCCACGATCATCCCGCACTGCCGCGCTTCGACCACGTGCGGCAGGGCCGCGATTTCGTGCGCGAGTCCGCCCATGCGCGCGGCGGTGGCCCGGTTGCGTTCGAGCACGCCGTCGGCCTCGAAGATGTCGAGCGAGGCCAGCGCCGCGGCGCAGGCCAGCGGGTTGCCGGTGTAGCTGTGCGAATGCAGGAAGGCGCGCTCGCGCGAGTCGTCGAGGAATCCCTCGTAGATCGCATCGGTCGCCAGCACCGCGGCCAGCGGCAGGAAGCCGCCGGTCAGGCCCTTGGACAGGCACATCAGGTCGGGCTGGATGCCGGCCTGCTCGCAGGCGAACATCGTGCCGGTGCGGCCGAAGCCGACCGCGATCTCGTCGGCGATCAGGAAGATGCCGTGCACGTCGCACAGCTCGCGCACCCGGCGCAGGTAGGCCGGGTGGTGCATGCGCATCCCGCCGGCGCACTGCACCAGCGGTTCGAGCACGATCGCGCAGACCTCGCCGGCGTGCTCGTCGAGCAGGTGGGCGAGGGCGTCGGCGGCATCCTCGGCGAAACCCTCGGCGCTCTGGCCGGCCGGTGCCAGCCAGGCGTCCGGCGAGGGCGCGAACACCGGCTCCAGCAGCAGTGGCGCGTAGGTGCGGCGGTAGAGCGGGACATCGGTGACCGAGAGCGCGCCGAGGGTCTCGCCGTGGTAGCCGTTCTGCAGCGCGACGAACCGGGTCCGGCGCGGCTCGTCGCCGCGGTTGCGGAACCAGTGGAAGGCCATCTTCAGCGCCACCTCGACCCCCGCCGAGCCGTTGTCGGCGTAGAAGACCTTCGAAAGTGGGGGCCGTCCCGGCTGGCGGGGGGCGATGGCGAGCAGGCGCTCGGCCAGCTCCACCGCCGGCGGGTGCGAGCAGCCGGCCAGGATCACCTGTTCGAGCGTGGCCGCCTGGCGGGCGAGGGCCGCGGCGATGCGGGGTTCGGCGTGGCCGTGGAGGTTGGTCCACCAGCTGCTCACCGCGTCCAGGGTGCGGCGTCCGTCGTGGCCGACCAGCCAGGCGCCTTCGCCGCGCGCGACCGGCAGCAGCGGCAGCACGTCCGGGTGCTCGCGCATCTGGGTGCAGGGGTGCCAGAGCACCGCGAGGTCGCGCGACCGCCAGCGCGCGGCCTCGTCTAGAATGGCGCCATCGTGAGTCGACATTCCTCCATTATCGCCCGTGGCCAGGCCGGGGCGGCGCCGTGACGCGCCGCCTGCCCACGATCCACGGCATCACCGAGCACGACGCCGGCCCCTATCGCCTCGAGCGGCTGGACCTGGAGTTCAGCAACGGCGAGCGGCGCCAGTTCGAGCGCCTGCGCGGCCGCGGCCACGGCGCGGTCGCCGTGGTGCCGCTGCTCGACGCGCACACCGTGCTGCTGGTGCGCGAGTACGCCGCGGGCCTGCACCGCTACGAGCTGGGGCTGGTCAAGGGCCGGGTGGACGCGGGCGAGACCGCGCTCCAGGCGGCTGACCGCGAACTCAAGGAGGAGGCCGGCTACGGCGCCCGCAGGCTCGACGTGGTGCGGACCGTGACCCTGGCGCCGGTGTACATGAGCCACGAAACCACCGTGGTCCTGGCGCGAGACCTCTACCCCGAGCGCCTGCCGGGCGATGAACCCGAGGAGCTCGAGGTCGTGCCCTGGCCGCTGGAGGCGATCGGCGAGCTGGCGCTGCGCGAGGATTTCTCCGAGGGGCGCTCGATCGCGGCGCTGTTCGCGGCGCGCGAGTTCCTGCGGCGCGAGCGGAACGCGACATGATCGACGCCGCCACCCTGCAATCGCTGCGCGAGGACGTGCTGGCGATCGCGCAGGACGCCGCCGCCGCGATCCTGGAGGTGTACGAGCGCGACTTCGAAGTCGTGAGCAAGGGCGACGACAGCCCGCTCACCGACGCCGACCTCGCCGCCCACCGCGGGATCGTCGCCGGGCTCGGGCGGCTGACGCCGGATATCCCGGTGCTGTCGGAGGAATCGGCGCACCTGGTCGACGTCGCCACCCGCCGGCGCTGGCACCGGCTGTGGGTGGTGGACCCGCTTGATGGCACGCGCGAGTTCGTCAAGCGCAACGGCGAGTTCACCGTCAACATCGCCCTGGTCGAGAACGGGGTGGCGGTATTCGGCGTGATCCAGGCACCGGTGACCGGGGTGCTGTGGCACGGGGCGCCGGGCCACGGCGCGTTCCGCCGCGACGGCGATGGCGAGCGCGCGCTGCACGTGCGCCGCCCGGCGCTGTCGCCGCTGCGGGTGGCCGCGAGCCGCTCGCACCTGGGGCCGCGCACCACCGCCCTGATGGCCCGCATGGGCGCGACGGAAACGGTGGGGCTGGGCTCGTCGCTGAAGTTCTGCCGCATCGCCGAAGGCGGGATGGACGTCTATCCGCGCTTCGGCCCGACCAGCGAATGGGATACGGCGGCCGGCCAGGCGATCCTGGAGGCCGCAGGCGGCGCGCTGCTCGACCCGCGCGGCCGCCCGTTCCGCTACAACCAGCGCGACACCCTGCTCAATGGCGACTTCATCGCCCTGGGCGACCCGGCGCTGCCGTGGCGCGACTGGCTGGGACCGGAGGCCGGCTGACCCGTGCCTGGCGGAGACCGCGGCATCGCCCGACTGCTTGCGATCATGGCGCGCCTGCGCGATCCCGAGGGCGGCTGTCCCTGGGACCTGGAGCAGGACTTCGCCAGCATCGCGCCGTACACGATCGAGGAGGCTTACGAGGTGGCCGACGCGATCGACCGCGGCGACCTTGCGGCGCTGAAGGACGAACTGGGCGACCTGCTGCTGCAGGTCGTCTTCCACGCGCGCATGGCCGAGGAGCAGGGCGCGTTCGCCTTTGAGGACGTGGTCGCGGCGATCTGCGACAAGATGGTACGCCGGCACCCGCACGTGTTCGGCAACGCCCGGGTGGAAGACGCGCGGGCGCAGACCGCCAGCTGGGACGCCATCAAGCGGGCCGAACGCGAGGCCGCCGGCGACACCGACGACTCGGCACTGGCCGGGATCCCGCGCGGGCTGCCGGAGTGGCAGCGGGCGGTGAAGCTGCAGGCGCGCGCCGCCCGGGTCGGCTTCGACTGGCCCGGGCCGGCGCCGGTGATCGCCAAGCTGGCGGAGGAACTGGAGGAAGTGCGGGCCGAGTTCCACGCCGCCGAGGCCGCGCCCGGCGACCCGGCCGTCCGCGGGCGCCTGCAGGAAGAACTGGGCGACCTGCTGTTCGTCGCCGCCAACCTGGCCCGGCACGCGCAGGTGGACGTCGGCGCCGCGCTGCGCGGCGCCAACCACAAGTTCGAGCGCCGCTTCCGCGCCATGGAGGCGATGGCCGCGGCCGACGGGGTGCGCCTGGAGGAGCTGACGCTCGCGGCGCAGGAGCGCTACTGGGAGCGCGCCAAGCGCGAGGCCTGACGCGCCTGGCGCGTCGCCCGGGGCCGGTTGCCCGCCGGCGGCGCCGGCGCCATGATCGCCCCGGGTCCATGCCGCGCGCCGGAGGATCGACATGCGCCGTTTCGCCAGCTTCCGCGAGTTCTACCCGTTCTACCTGTCCGAGCACGCCAACCGCACCTCGCGCCGCCTGCATTTCACCGGCAGCTGCGCGGCCCTGGTCTTCGTGGCCCTGGCGATCGCGCAGCGCAACGCGTGGTGGCTGCTGGCGGCGCTGGTGGCCGGCTATGCGCTGGCCTGGATCGGCCACTTCTTCTTCGAGAAGAACCGGCCCGCCACCTTCCGCCACCCGTTCTACTCCTTCGCCGGCGACTGGGTGATGTTCCGCGACATCCTCACCGGCCGGATCCCGTTCTGAGCGCGCGCGCCGCCCGACTGCGCTAGTCGAGGAAGATCAGCCAGGCGGCCACGGCGATCAGGCCGAAGCCGGCCCAGTGGTTCCACTTCAGCGGCTGGCCCAGGTACCAGGCCGAGAAGCCGGCGAACACCAGCAGGGTGATCACCTCCTGCATGCCCTTGAGCTGGGGCGCGGAATAGAACGCGGCGCCGAGGCGGTTGGCCGGCACCATCAGGCAGTACTCGAAGAAGGCGATGCCCCAGCTGGCCAGGATCACCCCCGGCAGGGGCGCGGACCGGTACTTCAGGTGGCCGTACCAGGCGAAGGTCATGAACACGTTGGAGGCGACCAGGAGCAGGACGGGGTAGAGGCGGTCGAGGGCGGGCATGCAGGCGGGTCCGGGGACAGGGCATCGGTGGAGCGGGGTGGGGACAATGGGACATCTTCACGGCGCTTGTACAGCGGAACTGGCACCTTTCACAAAGCTGAAGACCCCTTCGAGGAACCGTTATGCGAGCAGCGCAGGAAACAGGTGGGTTGGTCCTGATCGTCGAGGACAACCGCAACATTTCGGAAATGGTGGGCGAGTACCTTGAAGGCCGCGGCTTCGAGGTCGACTATGCCGCCGACGGGCTGGACGGCTACCGCCTGGCGGTGGAGAACACCTACGATGTGATCGTGCTGGACCTGATGCTGCCGCGCCTGGATGGCGTGGAAGTCTGCAAGCGGCTGCGGGCCGAGGCCCGCAAGTCCACCCCGGTGCTGATGCTGACCGCCCGCGACACCCTGGACGAGAAGCTCACCGGCCTGTCCTCGGGCGCCGACGACTACCTGACCAAGCCGTTCGCGATCCAGGAGCTGGAGGCCCGGCTGCGCGCGCTGATCCGGCGCGAGCGCCGCCAGGTCGGTTCGGAGGTGCTCAAGGTCGCCGACCTGGTGCTCGACCCGGCCAGCATGCGCGCCACGCGCAGCGGCACCGAGCTGCAGCTCTCGCCGATCGGGATGAAGCTGCTCACCATCCTGATGCGCGAGTCGCCACGCGTGGTCAACCGCCAGGAGATCGAGCGCGAGATCTGGGGCAACGGGCTGCCGGATTCCGATACCCTGCGCAGCCATCTGTACAACCTGCGCAAGATCATCGACAAGCCGTTCGGCAAGCCGCTGCTGCACACGGTGCAGAGCGCCGGTTACCGGATCGCGGACATCGACCAGTCGCCGGCCTGAGGCCGGCGGAGCAACGTTCCCGTGCCGCAGGGCCTTCCGCGCAAGATCCGCTACGCGTTCGTCGTCCAGGGGCTGCTCCTGGTGCTGGCGGTGGTGTTCGGGGTCAGCGTGCTGACCCTGTTCACCCGCGACGCCATCGTCCAGCAGCGGCTGCTGGTGGAGGCCGAGGCGTTCTGGGAGCGGGTGGCGGCCGACGCGCCGCGGCCGCCCTTGCCGCGCACCCGCACCCTGGATGGCCACTACCGGCCCGCCGGACGGGACGTGCCGGTCCCGCCCGAAGTCGAGTCGCTCGCGGGCGGGGTGAGCTACGACTACCGCGCCCACCGTGCGGTGCTGGTGGACCGCCGGCCCGAAGGCGAGCTCTACCTGGTGCTGCGCACCGACACACTCGACCAGCTGATGATGGCTTCCGCGGCGGCGATGATCCTCGTCGGCCTGCTGGCGGCGGTGGTGATCACCACCCTGACCTATCGCAAGTCGCGCCGGATGGTGCTGCCGGTCAACCGCCTGGCCGAGGAGGTGGCGCGCTGGGACCCCAGCCACGGCGACCTCACCGCGCCACTGGTGGTGTCGGGGTTCGTGGAGGAGCCCAGCCGCGAGGTGCGCGCGCTCTCGCACGCCCTCCACGGGCTGGCCGGGCGCGTGGCCGACTTCGTCCAGCGCGAACGCGACTTCACCCGCGACGCCAGCCACGAGCTGCGCACCCCGTTGACGGTGATCCGCGTGGCCAGCGACATGCTGCTGTCTGACCCGGACCTGTCCGCGTACGGGCGCAGGTCGCTCGAACGCATCCAGCGCGCCGCGCGCGACATGGAGGCGGTGATCGACGCCTTCCTGATCCTGGCCCGGGAAGGCGGCATCGCGCCGGTGAGCGAAGAATTCGAGGTCCGCGACGTGGTCCTGGAGGAAGTGGAGAAGGCGCGGCCGCTGCTGGGCGACAAGCCGGTGGCCCTGGCGGTGTCGGGCGAGGCCTCGCCGCGCATGTTCGCCCCGCCCGCGGTGCTCGGCGTGGTGCTGCGCAAGCTGCTGGTCAACGCCTGCCACTTCACCGAGCGCGGCAACATCGACGTGCGGATCGAGCCCGACGCGGTCACCGTGGCCGATACCGGCATCGGCATGTCGCCCGATACCCTGCGCCACGTGTTCGAACCGTTCTACCGCGCGGACGCGTTCAGCCCGCTCGGCAAGGGGTTCGGCTTGACCATCGCCAGCCGCCTGGCGCGGCGCTTCGGCTGGGAACTGCTGCTCGACAGCGAGCCGGGGCAGGGCACCGCCGCGACCCTGCGGTTCGCGCCCACGCCGGCGGCCTGAGCCGCCCTGGTGCGCGGGCGCCTCCGGTCAACCTCCGGCCGGCCGGGGCGTTAGCCTGTCCAGATGCCCCACGTCCCAGGATCCCCGAGCATGCGCCAAGCCCCGTCCCGCCGCAGCAAGCGGCCGTTTCCCCGTGCCCTGGTGGCGGCGGTCGCCGTCGTCGCAGTGGCCGCCGCGGCGTTCGCGTGGTGGCGCGGCGCACGGAGCGAGGGCGCCGAATCGGCGTGGCGCACCGTCGCCGTGGAGCGCGGCGACATCCGGGTGGCGATCTCCGCCACCGGCACGCTCAGCGCCACCTCGACGGTGACGGTCGGCAGCCAGATCTCCGGCCAGGTGACCCAGGTGCTGGTGGACTTCAACGACCGGGTCACCAGCGGCCAGGTGCTGGCCCGGATCGATCCGTCGACCTACGAGGCGCAGATCGAGCAGGGCAATGCCCAGATCGCCAGTGCCCGGGCCCAGCTCGAACAGGCCCAGGCCACCCTGCGCAACGCCGAACTGGACTATCGCCGCAAGGCCGAGCTGGTCGAACGCCAGCTGGTCGCCCGCAGCGACGTGGACCTGGCGCGCGCCGCGCTCGAGCAGGCCAGGGCCCAGGTGGCCTCGGCGCAGGCCCAGATCCGGCAACAGACCGCCTCGACCCAGACCACGCGCGTGAACCTCGACCGCACCGTGATCCGGTCGCCGGTGGACGGCGTGGTCCTGACCCGCAGCATCGAGCCCGGCCAGACGGTCGCCGCCAGCCTGCAGGCACCGGAACTGTTCACCATCGCCGAGGACCTGTCGAAGATGAGGATCGAACTGGCGGTGGACGAGGCCGACATCGGCCAGGTCCAGGCCGGCCAGCAGGTGACCTTCACCGCCGACGCCTTCCCGGACCGGCAGTTCCGCGGCGTGGTCGACCAGGTGCGCCTGGCCGCGACCACCACCAACAACGTGGTGACGTATCCGGTCGTGGTCAGCGTGGACAACAGCGACGGCACCCTGCTGCCGGGGCTCACCGTCAATGCCGAGATCGAGGTCAGCAACCGCAAGGACGTGCTGAAGGTGTCCAACGCGGCGCTGCGCTACAAGCCGGTCGGCGACGCGCCTGCGCCAGCCGCGGCGGCGGGACGCGGCGGCGCCGGCATGCTCGAGGACCTGCGCCGGATCGCCGACGGGCTGGATCTCGATGCCGGGCAGCGCGCCGCGTTCGACGCCGCGCTGGAGGCCCAGCGCAAGCGCGCCGAGGCGATGCGCCAGGGCGCGGGCCAGGGCCAGTCGCGCGGCCCGGGCGGCCCGCCGCCGGGGATGATGGTGGTGGGCGGGGGCACGCCCCCGGCCAACGTCCAGGCCCAGATCCGCCAGCGGATGCTGGAGCGGATGAAGGAGAACTTCGCCGACTTCACCCGCCTGCTGGACGAATCGCAGCGCAAGGCCTGGGACGCGGCGCTGGCGTCCTCGCTCAGCGCCACCCGCGCCACCATCTACCGGCTCAGGAACGGCCAGCGCGAGGCGGTCCAGGTGCGCGTGGGCGCCAGCGACGGCACCAGCACCGAGATCAGCGGCCCGGTCGAGGCCGGCGACGAGATCATCACCGGCGAGCGCGCGCGTCGATGAGCGAGGGCATCGTTCCGGTCATCGAGACCCGCGGCCTGCGCAAGGTCTACGCCGAAGGCAGCGAGGCCGAGGTCGTGGCCCTGGCCGGGGTCGACCTGCGCATCGATCCGGGCGAGTTCGTGGCGATCATGGGGCCGTCGGGATCGGGCAAGTCCACGCTGATGAACATGATCGGCTGTCTCGACCGGCCCACGTCCGGCCAGTACCTGTGCGACGGCGTCGACGTCGCCACCCTGGACCGCGAGGAGCTGGCCATCCTGCGGCGCGAGAAGATCGGGTTCGTGTTCCAGGGCTTCCACCTGCTGCCGCGGATGTCCGCCGAGGACAACGTGGCGATGCCGCTGGGCTACGCGCGGGTGCCGCCGGCCGAGCGCCGCCGGCTGGCGCGCGAGGCGCTGGCGGCGGTGGGCCTGTCCGAACGCGCCCACCATCGCCCGAACGAGCTGTCGGGCGGCCAGCAGCAGCGCGTGGCGATCGCCCGCGCGCTGATCAACCGGCCGCCGATCCTGCTTGCGGACGAACCCACCGGCGCGCTCGACTCGAAGACCGGCGAGGAGATCCTCGCCCTGTTCAAGCGCCTGCGCGACGAGGGCCACACGGTGGTGCTGATCACCCACGACCCCGAGGTCGCCGCCCACGCCGACCGCACCTGTGTGATGCGCGACGGCCAGCTGCACGAGGAGGGCCGGCCATGAACTTCGCCGACGTGCTGCGCACCGCGCTGTTCGCGCTGCGCGGCAACTGGATGCGCAGCGCGCTCACCTCGCTGGGCGTGATCATCGGCATCGCCTCGGTGATCGTGATGGTGTCGGTCGGCCAGGGCACCCAGGCCGAGATCGACAAGATGGTCGCCGGCCTCGGCTCGCAGCGCCTCGACATCTCGCCCAACGTGGCACGCGCCAGCGGCGGCGTCCGCATGGCGGCGAGCAGCTTCTACACCCTCACCCAGGGCGACGTGGACGCGATCCGCAGCGAGATCCCCGAGGTGCAGTACATCTCCGGCTCGCTGCGGGGCAGTTCCCAGGTGGTGTACGCCGAGCGCAACTGGAACAGCAGCTGGCAGGGCGTGGATCCGGACTACCTGGTGATCAACGGCTGGAGCGTCGCCGAGGGCGTCGGCTTCGAGGAGGCCGGCGACGACAAGGTGGCGCTGATCGGCGAGACCATCCGCCGCGAGCTGTTCGGCGACGAGAGCGGAATCGGCGAGACCATCCGCATCGGCAGGGTGCCGCTGACCGTGGTCGGCACGCTCGCGCCCAAGGGCCAGAGCAGCTGGGGCCGCGACCAGGACGAGATCGTGATGGTGCCGCTGGAGACCGCGCGGCGCCGGCTGATGGGCGCGATGGGCATGCCGCCGGGCGCGGTGATGGAGATCTCGCTGGCGGTGGACGATCCCGACGACCTGGGCTACGTGCAGGGCGAGATCGAATCGCTGCTGCGCCAGCGGCACCGCATCGCGCCGGGCGCCGAGGACGATTTCCGGGTGCGCAACATGTCCGAGATCGTGGCCACCCGCACCGCCACCACGCGGCTGATGTCGTGGCTGCTGGGCGCGGTGGCGACGATCTCGCTGATCGTCGGCGGCATCGGGATCATGAACATCATGCTGGTCTCGGTGACCGAGCGGATCCGCGAGATCGGCCTGCGCATGGCGGTGGGCGCCGGGCCGTCGGACATCCGTCGCCAGTTCCTGGCCGAGGCGATGCTGCTGTCGCTCGGCGGTGGCCTGCTCGGGATCCTGATCGGCATCGGCGGCGCGCTGCTGGTGGGGCAGTTCAACAGCGACCTGCCGGTGCAGCTCAACGGCCGGGTGATCGCGCTGGCGGCCGGGTTCTCGATCGCGACCGGCCTGTTCTTCGGCTACTACCCGGCGCGCAAGGCCAGCCAGCTCGATCCGATCGAGGCCCTGCGCCAGCAGTAGCCGGCCGCCGCCGGGAGAGGGACCCGGCGCGCCATCCGGCGCGCGCGTGGATGCGCGCCACGCGGCGGCCGGGCTCTTTTGTCCGCGGGCCATCTGCGGACCGCCATGGCCGCAGGAGCGCCGGCGTGGGCCGGGTCGCGGCCGGGCGCGCGTGGCGCCTGGACGCCGCCTGCAGCGCCGCTGGCTGGCTTCCGGGGGGCGTTTGCGGTCGCCGGAACCAGCGTGTCCGGCGATGCCCGCGGGATCCAGGAACGGGACGGGCGGCGCCCCGGACCGGGCGCCGCATGTGGCAAAATTACGCGGTTGCGGCGATCGGCCGCGTCCTTTCACGCGGCATGCTGCCGACCCAGACGATGATCCTTCCCGGCGCTGCCGGGGACACGGGCTCCGGCCCGTACAACCGGGCCGGATGATGGCGGACGAAACCGGGCACCTGCCGCGCCGTCCCTCGCGCATCCTGAAGGCGGCGGTGTGGTCGCTCCAGGGCCTGCGCGCGGCTTGGCTGCACGAGTCATCGTTCCGGCTCGAGGTCTACCTGCTCGTCGTGCTGGCGCCCGCGGCGCTGTGGCTCGGGCAGGACGGCATCGAGCGCGCGCTGCTGCTGGGAAGCTGCCTGCTGGTGCTGGCGGTGGAACTGCTCAATTCCGCCATCGAGGCGGTGATCGAGCGCTTCGGATCCGAACACCACGAGCTGTCGGGGCGGGCCAAGGACATGGGCTCGGCCGCGGTGTTCGTGACCATGTTGAACGTAGTGCTGGTGTGGGGACTGGTGTTGGTCCCGCGCTGGCTGTAGTGAACTGAAGGAAACCCCAAGATGATGGCGATGTTGAGCGATCCGCAGGTGTGGATCCTGCTGTTGACCCTGAGCACGATCGAGATCGTGCTGGGCATCGACAATCTGGTGTTCATCTCGATCGCCGTCAGCAAGCTCCCCGCCGAGCGGCGCGAGTTCGCGCGTAAGTTCGGCATCGCCGTCGCCTGCATCACCCGGATCCTGCTGCTGCTGACCCTGGCCTGGCTGGCCAGCCTGACTACCGACCTGTTCATGGTGCTCGGGCAGGGCATTTCGGTGCGCGACCTGGTGCTGATCCTGGGCGGCGTGTTCCTGCTGGTGAAGGGCGCGCTGGAGATCCGCGAACTGGTGGGCGGGTCCGAGCACGACGCGTCGGTGCCGGCCAAGGCGGCAGCGTCGTTCGGCGGCGTGATCGCGCAGATCGCGGTGATCGACATCGTGTTCTCGCTCGATTCGGTGATCGCCGCCGTGGGCATGGCCGGCGAGTACGTGCCGGTGATGGTGGCGGCGATCCTGGTCGCGGTCTCGGTGATGCTGCTCGCCGCGCGCCCGCTCGGCCAGTTCATCGACGCCAACCCCACGGTCAAGATGCTGGCCCTGGCCTTCATCGTGCTGATCGGCGCCTACCTGCTGCTCGAGGGCTTCGACGTGCACATCCCGAAGGGCTACATCTACGGCTCGATGGGCTTCTCGGTGCTGGTGGAGGTGCTCAACCTGTGGGCCAAGCGCAACGCGCGGCTGCGTGGCGAGGCCTACTGACGCGGGCGGCGAGGCCGGTCCAGCGCGGGCGCGCGGGCCGGCCATGGCTCGGGCACAATAGGGAACGGCCGGCGGCAGAGGAACGCGACGCTCCATGATCCACCTGCACCAGATCGATCCCATCGCGATCCAGTTCCCCGCGTTCGAGCTGTTCGGGCGCACGTTCCAGCCCGCGATCCACTGGTACGGGATCATGTACCTGCTGGCGTTCGCGACCGCGTGGTGGCTGGGACGGCGGCGGATCGCGGCCGGGCGGCTGCCCGGCGTCGACGCCAACGGCTTCGGCGACCTGCTGTTCTACGGGATGCTGGGCGTCGTGCTCGGCGGACGCATCGGCTACGTGCTGTTCTACGCGCTGCCCGAGTTCCTGCGCGAGCCGCTGATGATCGTCCGGGTCTGGGACGGCGGGATGAGCTTCCACGGCGGCCTGCTGGGCGTGCTGGTCGGGGCGTGGATCTGGGCGCGGCGGCAGCGCCTGCATTTCTTCGACGTGATGGACTTCGTGGCGCCGCTGGTGCCGCCGGGACTGGGCTTCGGCCGGATCGGCAACTACATCGGTGCCGAGCTGTGGGGCAAGTACACCCAGGCCGGATGGGGCGTGGTGTTTCCCACCGACCCGCAGCTCGCCGGCCGCAGCGCCGAGCAGCTCCAGGCCGAGTTCGCCGCCGGCGCGCTGGATGCGTTCGCGCGCCATCCCTCGCAGCTCTACCAGGCCTTCCTCGAGGGCCTGGTGATGTTCATCGTGCTGTGGTGGTACTCGTCCCGGCCGCGCCCGCGTTACGCGCTCAGCGGCCTGTTCGCGCTGCTCTACGGGGTGTTCCGCTTCGCGGTGGAATTCGTGCGCGTGCCCGACGCCGACATCGGCTACATCGCGTTCGGCTGGCTGACCATGGGCCAACTGCTGTCGCTGCCGCTGGTCGCACTCGGCGCGTACCTGCTCTGGCGCTCGCACCGTTCGCCGACCCTGCAGCCGACGGCGGCCGGAGGCGCGGCATGAGGCAGTACCTCGACCTCCTGCGCCACGTGCTCGAGCATGGCACGGAAAAGTCCGACCGGACCGGCACCGGCACCCGCAGCGTGTTCGGCTGGCAGATGCGTTTCGACCTGCGCGAAGGCTTCCCGCTGGTCACCACCAAGAAGCTGCACCTGCGATCGATCATCCACGAACTGCTGTGGTTCCTGAAGGGCGAGACCAACATCGCCTACCTCCGCGACAACAAGGTCACGATCTGGGACGAGTGGGCCGACGGGCATGGCGAACTCGGCCCGGTGTACGGCAAGCAGTGGCGGCGCTGGGCCGCCGCCGACGGCAGCGAGATCGACCAGATCCGCTGGGTGGTCGAGGAGATCAGGCGCAATCCCGATTCGCGCCGGCTCGTGGTCAGTGCCTGGAACGTGGCCGACCTGCCGGAGATGGCGCTGATGCCGTGCCACACGATGTTCCAGTTCTACGTCGCCGATGGCCGGCTGAGCTGCCAGCTCTACCAGCGCAGCGGCGACATCTTCCTCGGGGTGCCGTTCAACATCGCCAGCTACGCGTTGCTGACCCACATGGTGGCGCAGGTGACGGGGCTGGGCGTGGGCGACTTCGTCCACACCCTCGGCGACGCGCACCTGTACTCGAACCACTTCGAGCAGGCGCGCGAGCAGCTTTCGCGCGACCCGCGCCCGCTGCCCGCGCTGCGCCTGAACCCGGAGGTGCGCGAGATCTTCGACTTCCGCTTCGAGGACATCGCGATCGACGGCTACGAACCGCACCCGGCGATCCGCGCGCCGGTGGCGGTGTGAGCGCATGCCGCGCATCACCCTGATCGTGGCCCACGACCGCGCCCGCGCCATCGGCCGCGGCAACGCGCTGCCCTGGCACCTGCCCGACGACCTGAAGCGGTTCAGGGCGCTGACCCTGGGCAAGCCGGTGCTGATGGGGCGCCGGACCGCCGAGTCGATCGGCCGCGCGTTGCCCGGACGGCGCAACCTGGTGCTCACCCGCGGCGGGCGTTCCCCGGTCGAGGGAATGCAGCCGGTGGCCTCGCTGGGGCAGGCGCTGGACGCCGCGCGATCCAGCGGCGCGGACGAGCTGTGCGTGATCGGTGGCGCCGAGGTCTACGCGCTGGCCCTGCCGCGGGCCACGCGCCTGCTTGCCACCCTCATCGATACCCGCGTCGAAGGGGCCGATGCGTTCTTCCCCGATCCGGGCGCGGGGTGGCGTGAAGTCTCCCGCGAGCCGCATCCGGCCGACGACCGGCACGCCTTCGCGTTCGCGTTCGTGGAGTGGGTGCGCGATCCCGCGGCGCCGGCGCACGTGGCCCCGGGAACGGGCTGATCCATCAGGCCTTGCCCGGCGCTTCCCGGCCCGGCACCTGCACGATCCGCAGTTCGCCGGCGTCGAGCTGCAGCGCGGTGAGCGGGCCGCCCCAGACCGCGCCGGTGTCGAGCGCGTGGATCCCCAGGCCGATGAACAGGCCCAGCGAGGACCAGTGTCCGCAGACGATCTTGAGGTCGCGCTCCACCCGGCCAGGGACCTCGAACCACGGGTACAGCCCCGGCGCCTGGGTGCCGGGCGGCCCCTTCTCCTCGAAGGCGATGCGCCCGCGCGGGGAGCAATAGCGCATGCGCGTGAACACGTTGATGATCGCGCGGTCGCGGTCGGTACCGGCCAGGCGCGGCGACCACGCGGGATGGTCGCCGTACATGTTGCGCAGCAGCTTCTGCGCGCCGCTGCCGGCGAGCTTGCGCTCGACCTCGCGCGCGTGCTGCTCGGCCGCCCGGGTGGTCCATTTCGGCGCCAGGCCCGCATGGACCATCAGCCAGCCCAGCTGGCGGTCGGTGTACACCAGCGGCTGCCGCTGCAGCCAGCCGAGCAGTTCGTCGCGGTCTTCGGCGAACAGCACGCGCTGCAAGTCGGGATTGACCTTGCGCTGCTCGGCCTCGGTGCGCTGGGCAATCGCCAGCAGCGACAGGTCGTGGTTGCCCAGCACGGTCACCGCGTGTGCACGCAGCGAATGCACCAGGCGCAGGGTCTCGAGCGATTCGCCGCCGCGGTTCACCAGGTCGCCGCAGAACCACAGCCGGTCGCACGCCGGGTCGAAGGCGATCGCGTCCAGCAGGCGGCGCGTGGCGCCGTAGCAGCCCTGCAGATCGCCGATCGCCCAGACGGCCATGCCCGCGCCCCGTCAGTGGAGCGTGCGCGGCGCGGCGAGCGTGAACGGCGGGATGGGAGCATCGAACCGGGTGCCGTCGTCGCCGAGCATGTCGTAGCTGCCTTCCATGGTGCCGACCGCGGTCGGCAGGGTGGCGCCGGAGGTGTAGACGAACTGCTCGCCCGGTTCCAGCCGGGGCTGTTCCCCCACCACGCCGTCGCCATGCACTTCCTCGACCCGGCCGTTGGCGTCGGTGATCACCCAGTGCCGGGCCACCAGCTGCGCGGGCAGCCGCCCCAGGTTGCGGATCCGGATCGTGTAGGCGAACACGTAGCGGTCGTCCTCGGGCGCTGACTCCTCGTCCAGGAACTGGGTCGCGATCTGGATCTCAAGGCTGTAGTCGGCAGTCTCGTTCATGCGGGCAGTGTATTCGCCCGGCCGTGAACACGGCCATCCCGCGCCCCGGAACGCCGTTTCCCGTCACCCGGGCGGGTCGGCCGCTGCGGCCACGTTGGCCAGGCGGACGAAGCCGGCCACGGGAACCTGTTCGGCCCGGGCCTGGGGATCAAGTCCCGCGGCCCGGATCGCGGCCTCGTCGCAGCACCGGGCCAGGGCGTTGCGCAGGGTCTTGCGCCGCTGGCCGAAGGCGTCGCGGACGATCGCGGCGAAGCCCGCCGGGTCGGCGATGCCGACGCTGGCGCGGGGGCGGGGGACCAGGCGCACCACCGCCGAGTCGACCCTGGGCGGCGGCCGGAAGGCGCCCGGGCCCACGGTGAACAGCGCGGTCACCTCGCACCAGGCCTGGAGCATCACGCTCAGCCGGCCGTAGGTCTTGCCGCCGGGGCCGGCGGCCATGCGGTCGACCACTTCCTTCTGCAGCATGAAGTGCATGTCGTGGATCGCGGCGGCGTGATCGAGCGCGTGGAACAGGATCGGCGAGGACAGGTTGTAGGGCAGGTTGCCGACCAGCCGCAGCGGCGTGCCGCCGGCGAGTGCGGTGAAATCGACGTCGAGCACGTCGGAGTGGATCAGCTCCAGTTCGCCGTGGGCGCGTGCGGCCGCCGCCAGCGGTTCGAGCAGGTCGCGGTCGAACTCGATCGCGGTCAGGCGGCCGTGGCGGTCGAGCAGGGGGAAGGTCATCGCGCCCTGGCCCGGGCCGATCTCGACCAGGCGGTCGCCGGGCTTCGGGTCGACGGCGAGGATGATCTTCTCGACCACGCCGCGCTCGTGCAGGAAGTGCTGGCCGAGCGACTTCTTGGCCGGGCGGGTGAACCCGCTCACAGCAGCCGCGTCCCGAGGGGCACCTCGCGGTCGGGCACGCACAGCGCGACCCGGCCGGCCTCGTCGTGGAAGCCGGTGACCAGGCACTGCGACATCAGGGGGCCGATCTGCCTGGGCGGGAAGTTGACCACGCCCACCACCAGCCGTCCGACCAGTTCCTCGGGCGTGTACAGGGCAGTGATCTGGGCGCTGGACTTGCGCACGCCGATCTCGGGGCCGAAATCGACCTCGAGCACGTAGGCCGGCTTGCGCGCCTGTTCGAACACGCGCGCCGAGACGATCCGGCCCACGCGCAGGTCCACGCGCATGAAGTCGTCCCAGGTGATGGGCGCTGCATCGGTCACGGGCGTCGCTCCTTCCGGCCCGCGGCGAGCCGGGTGCAGGTCGAAATGGCGGCGAACAGGCTCGATGGATCGGCGCGGCCGGTGCCGGCCAGGTCCAGCGCGGTGCCGTGGTCGACCGCCACCCGCGGGTAGGGCAGGCCAAGGGTCAGGTTCACCGCCTGCTCGAAGCCGCTGTACTTGAGCACCGGCAGGCCCTGGTCGTGATACATCGCCAGCACCGCGTCGACCCCGCGCAGGCGCGCGGGCAGGAACGCGGTGTCGGCCGGCAGCGGCCCGTCCAGGCGCATGCCCTCGCCGCGCAGGCGTGCGAGCACCGGTTCGATCACCTCGATCTCCTCGCGACCCAGGTGGCCGGCCTCGCCGGCGTGGGGATTGAGGCCGAGCACCGCGATCCGCGGCGTGTCGATGCCGAACCCGGTGCGCATCGCCGCCCCAAGGATCCGCAGCGTGCGTTCGAGCCCGTCCGCGGTGATCGCGTCGGCCACCGCGCGCAGCGGCAGGTGGGTGGTGGCCAGGGCGACGCGGACGATGTCGTTGGCCAGCATCATCACCACCTCGCAGCCGGCGTGCGCGGCGAGCAGCTCGGTGGTGCCGGTATAGGCGATGCCGCCGAGGTTGATGGTGGCCTTGTGCACGGGGCCGGTGACCAGGCCCTGGCAGCAGCCGGCCAGGCAGTCGTCGGCGGCGCGCGAGAGCGCCGCGATCACGGCCGCCGCGTTGCGCGGGTCGGGCGTGCCGGGCCGGCAGCTGGCCGCGTTGGCGATTTCGACCAGGCGCAGCTGGCCCGGAGCCACGTGGGCGGTGTCCGGCGGCACCAGCTGCAGCGGCAGGCCGAGGCGGTCGGAGGCGTCGAGCAGGCTGCGGCCGTCGCCATAGGCCACGAGGTCGGCGTTCCAGGTGCGCTGGGCCGCACGCACGCACAGCTCCGGCCCCACGCCGGCCGGTTCGCCCGGGACCAGCGCCAGGCGCGGACGCGCCATGTCAGCCCCCGGCGGCGGTGTTGCCGATGCGGATGTCGACGTAGGCCTCGCCGCGCATTTCGCGCAGGTAGCGGTCCCACTCGTCCTCGAGCTTGCGCTGGCCGATCGACTCGCGCACCTGGGCGCGCCGGTTCTCGTCGTCGACGCTGGCCTGGCGGCTGCCCACGCGCTGGACGATGTGCCAGCCGGCCTGGGTCCGGAACGGCGCCGAGACCTGGCCGTCCTCCAGCGCCGCGACCTGGCCGCCGAACTCGGGGCCGAACTCGTCCTCGGTGAACCAGCCCAGGTCGCCGCCGTCCTCGCGGCTCAGGGTGTCATCGGAACTTTCCTGCGCCACCGCCTGGAAATCGGCACCGCCGGCGATGCGGGCGCGCAGCGTTTCGATCCGCGCCCGGGCCTCGCTGTCGCCCGCGGGGCCTTCGGCCGGACGCACCAGGATGTGGCGGGCGTTGTACTGGGTCACCGTGGGACCGGCCCCGGCGCTCTCGCGCACGTCGACCAGCTGCAGCAGCTGGAACCCGCTGGGGCCGCGGATCGGCCCGATCACCTCGCCCGGCGACATCGAGCGGATCGCGTTGGCGAAGGCCACCGGCACCTCGTCCAGGGTCCGCCAGCCCAGGTTGCCGCCTTCGAGCGCGTTGGGGCTGTCGGAGTAGCGCACCGCGGCGGCGGCGAAGTCCATCTCGCCACGGTCGAGCAGGCTCTTGATGCCGTCGATCTTCTGCTGGCCAATCGCGATCTGTTCGGGCGTCGCGCCCTCGGGCAGGGCCACGAGGATGTGCGCGAGGTGGTACTGGGCCGCGCCGGCGCGGGCGGCCAGGGCGGCGTCGACCTCGGCGTCGCTGACGCTGATCCGGCTCTGGGCGAAGCGCTGGCGCAGGCGCTGGATCAGGATCTCGTCGCGCAGCGAGGCGCGGAAGTCCTCGATCGACATGCCCTCGCGTGCGAGCTGCTGGCGCAGCTGGTCGGGCGAAAGGTTGTTCTGCTGGGCGATCGCGCTGATCGCGGCATCGACCTCGGCATCGCCCACGCGCACCCCGGTCTCGGCCGCGCGCGCGGTCTGCAGCTTCATCAGGATCAGGCGCTCGAGCACCTGGCGCTCGAGCACCTGGCGCGGCGGGAGCTGGTGCCGACGGTCGGCGTACTGGGCGAGGATGTTGGCGACGGCGCGGTCGAGTTCGCTCTGCAGGATCACGTCCTCGTCCACGACCGCGGCGATCCGCTCCAGCGGCTGGACCTGTTGCGCGAGGGCGGAAGCCGCGAACAGCAGTGCGGCGCACAGGAGGGCGATGCGGGTCTTCATGGCAGGAAGTCGTCTGCGGGCGGGTCGTCGTCCACGCTGCTTTGCAGCTCCGACGGCGGGACGAGATAGAGGTCGTCGCGGTGGTAGCCGAGGATAGCACGGCGCAGGCGGCCCCGGTTGTCGGGCCCGGCCGAGCCAAGGCCCTTGAGTTCGATCTCGAGCTGGATCGAGTCGTTCATCTCGCCGCGGGTGTTGCGCAGGTAGCGGCGGGCCACCAGCCGGGCGGCCACGCAGCAGCTTTCCCACTGCACACCGGCGATGCCTTCGAGCACCTGGTTGTGCTGCAGCGAGTAGTAGTAGCGGCCGACCACCGACCAGCTGGGGTTGATCGGGTACAGGAACGACAGGTCCACCTGCTCGAGCAGGTCGGTCTGGCGCAAAACGTTGCGGCGGTAGCGGTAGGCGAAGTTGACGATGCCTTCGTCGCCCACCAGGTAGCGGGTGCGGATGGTGGCCAGGTCCTCGCGGCGGGTGGCCGGGTTCCACTGGTAGGAGGCCCCGACCGTCCAGCGGTCGTTGATCGCGTAGTTGGCGTCGACCACCCAGGCCGACTCGCCCTTGCGGATCGGCGCCTCGTTGTCCAGGGTGACCCGGGCGTCCTCGAAGTAGCGGATCTGGCCGATGCTCGCCGACAGCTTCTCGCGTCCGTCCGACTCGCGGATCAGGCGCGTGGTCAGGGCCGTGGTCAGCTGGTTGGCGTCGCCCTGGCGGTCGCCGCCCGAGTAGCGGTTGTCGCGGAACAGCTGGCCCCAGCTGAAGGTCATCGGCCGGGTGTCGAACCGCGGCATGTGGTCCTGGTCGCGGTAGGGCGCGTTGAGGTAGAACACCCGCGGCTCGAGCGTGTGCAGGTACTCCCCGCCGCGGAAGCGCGTGTTGCGGTCGAAGAACAGGCCGGCATCGAGCGAGGCGATCGGGTGGCTGGCCGAGGGCGAGTCGTCGGGCGCGCCGCTGGCGGGGGCGAGGTTCCGGGCGAGCGCGTCGTCGAGCCGGTACTGCACGTGGCGGAAGGCCAGGGTGGGGCGGACGAACCAGCTCGCGCCCTCGACCGGCATGCTCACCCACGGCTTGGCCAGCAACCGGCTGCCGCCGGGCCGGGTCTGGCTGCCGTCGGCGAGGGTTTCATTGGCGATGTGGGTGAAGCGGGCGGCCTCGGTGTCCAGCCCGGCCACGAGCCAGCGGCCGAACGGCTGTTCCCAGCCGAAGTAGGCGCGCGGCAGGCGGTTGTACGGCAGGCGCGACTCGGCAATGGTGTAGTCGGCCAGGTGCCGGTAATCGCCCTCGATCAGCGCGTTCCAGTAGCGGCCGCGGCCATGGAGCCCGACCGTGCTCCGCAGCGAGGAGACCGAGGCCCCCTCGACGCTGCTGCTCGCGTCCTCGATCCAGCGCGGGTCGCTGAGCCAGTACACGCGCGCCCGCGCGTTCCAGTTGCGGTTGAACCGGTGGTAGCCGGAATAGCGGAACATGCCGCGGTCGTCCTCGCGGCGGTTCTCGCCAATCGGCACGTCGACGATCTCGCGCTCGCGTTCGCGCCAGGTCAGGTCGTCCGAGGGCAGGAGCTGCAGGTCGAGGGTGCCGCGGCCGCCGCGGTAGAGATAGCGGAACTCGGTCCCCAGCTGCAGGCCGCGGCGGCTCATCCAGCGCGGTTCCAGGGTCAGGTCGTAGTTCGGCGCGAGGTTGAAGTAGACCGGCTGGGCGTAGTCGAAGCCGTTGCGGCTGGACAGGCCGATATTGGGGTAGAGCAGGCCGGTGCGACGGCGGTCGTCGATCGGGAACGCCAGCCAGGGCACGTACAGCACCGGCACCTTGCCGATGCGCAGGGTGGCGCTGCGCGCCACGCCGGTGCCCTCGTCGGTGTCCACGTCGATGCGATGCGCGCGCAGTTCCCACCAGCGCTGGCTCGGCGGGCAGGTCGAGTAGGTGGACTCGAACATCCGGCCGCGCGAGTCCTGCATCTCGATCCGTTCCGCGCCGCCGTTGCCGCGGCGCTCGGTGAGCTGGTAGCGGACGTTGTCGATGCGGTGCGAATCGTTGTTCTGGTCGCCTTCCAGGCGCTCGGCGACCACCCGCATCCCCGAGTCCTGGTAGCGAACGTTGCCGGTGGCGGTGTAGGTGCCGGTCTCCTGCGAGTACTCGATGCTGTCGGTGCCCAGGAACTGGTCGCCGCGGCGCAGGGTGACGTTGCCGGTGACGTTGAAGATGCCGCCGTCCACGCCGACGGTCTGGTCGCCCTGGATGTCGGTGGGCAGGCTGTCGCGGTCGGCGATGTCGCCGACCGGGGGCTGGGCGTCCGGGAACAGCGGAACCGCGTCCTCCAGCGGGCACATCGACCAGTCGACGGGCATGTCGTCGTCCGCGTGCGCCGCCAGCGACAGTGCGATGCAGATCGGCAGGGGCAGCAGGCGGAATGTTGGACGCACGCGACGCGATCCCGGTTGCGGAAAGGCCGCTAGCTTGCCGCAACCCCCGTGCAGCAGCAATGCAGATGCCGGCTGCGGTTCATGCGCCGGGAAGGGTTGCCGGCGGAACCTTCACCGGCCGCCCGCGGCATCGCCCTCCACCAGCGCGGCGACGTGGGCCACCGCGCCTTCGGCGAGTGCCTGCAGGTGGTAGCCGCCCTCGAGCATCGACACGATCCGGCCCTGCGCATGGCGCGCCGCCTCGCGCACGAGCTCCGAGGTCAGCCAGCCGAAGTCCGCCGGTCCGAGCGCGAACTGCGCCAGCGGGTCGCGCCGGTCGCCGTCGAAGCCCGCCGAGACCATCACCAGCTGCGGCTCGAACGCCTGCAGCGCCGGCAGCAGCTGTTCGCGCCAGGCCCGCCGCACCGTTTCGCCGTCGGCGCCGGCAGGCAGCGGCAGGTTGACGATGTTGCCGGCGCCGCGTTCGTTGCCTGCGCCCGACCAGGGATAGATGCCGGCCTGGTGGGTACTCAGGTACAGCACCCGCGGGTCCTGCTCGAAGATCGCCTGGGTGCCGTTGCCGTGGTGGACGTCGAAATCCACGATCGCCACCCGCCCCAGGCCGAAACGCTCGAGCGCGTGCGCGGCGGCGACCGCGATGTTGTTGAACAGGCAGAAGCCCATCGGGGCGTCGGCCGTGGCGTGGTGGCCGGGCGGGCGCACCGCGCAGAACGCGGCGTCGGTTTCGCCGTGCATCACCGCGTCGGTGGCGGCGATGCCGGCGCCGGCCGCGCGCAGCGCCGCCTCCGGGGAGCCGGGCGAGAGCACGGTGTCGGGGTCGAGGTGGACGATTCCCTGCGGCGGTGGACTGAGCACCGCGGCCAGCAGGCGCTCGTCGTGCACCCGCAGCAGCTGGCCGCGGGTCGCGCGCGGGGCTTCGATCCATTCCAGGCCGGGGAACGCGTCGTGCACCGCCTCCAGTACCGCGCCCAGCCGTTCCGCGCACTCGGGATGTTCCAGGCCCGTGTCGTGGTCCAGGCAGGCCGGATGGGTGTAGCCGAGCACGCGGGCCATGGCCTAGCGCCGCTGGTGTTGCCAGAGCACCTCGCCGTGGCCGTCGTGGCGGGCGAGCACGCGGGCGAGCACGAACAGCAGGTCCGACAGGCGGTTGAGGTAGCGGATCGCCTGCGGCCGCACCGGCTCCAGGCGCGAGAGCGCCACGGTCGCGCGCTCGGCGCGGCGCACCACGGTGCGCGCGACATGGCAGCGGGCGGCCGCTTCGCCGCCCGCGGGCAGGATGAAGTCCTTCAGTGGCGGCAGCGACGCGTTGTAATGGTCCAGGCGGGCTTCCAGGCGGTCGACGTCGGCGTCCTGGATCGCGGCGTGGCCGGGGATGCACAGTTCACCGCCGAGGTCGAACAGCTGGTGCTGGATCGTCGTGAGCAGCTCGCGCACGTCGTCCGGCACCGGTGCGGCGAGCAGCAGGCCGATGCTCGAGTTGGCCTCGTCGACCGTACCGTAGGCCTCCACCCGCGGCGAATCCTTGGGGACCCGGCTGCCATCGCCCAGCCCGGTGCTGCCGTCGTCGCCGGTCCGGGTGTAGATCCTCGACAGCCGGTTGCCCATGGCAGGGGCCGGGGCTCAGTCCTGCCCGCGGGCGTCCGCCAGCGCCGCCGCCTGCGCCGGCCACAGCCGGGCGAGGGCGACGTGCGCGGCGGCGGCGATGCCCACGTACATGGCGCTCACGCGCACGTAGGCCGGCAGCCAGTCGGTGTAGTTCTTCCACCAGCCGGCCAGGGTCGGCTCGGCGACCGCGTCGGCGAGCCAGTAGAAACCGCCCTGGGCGAGCAGGTGGCAGGTCGCCGCGGCCACCACCACGCTGGTCAGCAGCAGGCCGGCGCTGCGCCACTGCACGCGGCCGCCGGTGGCGCGCTGCAGCCACCAGCCGCCGCTCCACATCGCCAGGTGCGCCGGCAGCAGCGCCCAGTAGCCGGGCGACACGCAATAGTGGGTCCAGAAGTCCAGGCCCTGGCCGCGGATCACCAGCCAGTCCACGAACACGGCCAGCGCCGCGAGCAGCGGGAACGCCCAGCGGGTCCAGCGCTGCAGGTAGAAGCCGCCGATGAAGAACATCGCCCAGGATGCGTCCGGCACCGCGCCGAAATGATGCAGGCGCGTGGCCACCATCACGGCGGCAAGCAGGGTGAGGATCGCGGCGCGGCTGGCGGCGGTGCTCATGATGGATCGGACTCCGGGCGGACTGCGGGGAAAGTTCCATTCTAGCGGACGCTGCCGGGCGGCGCCCGCCGCTATCATGGTGCGATGGACGGCACCCACCAGGTACTGATCGTGGGCGGCGGGCTGGTGGGGGCCAGCCTGGCGCTGGCGCTCGACCGCGCCGGCGTGCCCGCGACCCTGGTGGAGGCCGCACCCTCGCCGCTGCCGGAGGTCTTCGACCAGCGCAACCTGAGCCTGGCCGAGACCACGGTCAACGCGCTGACCCGGCTGGGGGTGGTGGCGCGGCTGCGGGCCCCCGCGGGCGAGATCGGCCGCATCCACGCAAGCCGCCGCGGCGACTTCGGGCGGGTGCTGCTGGACGCGCGCGACTACGGGCGCGATCGCTTCGGCCTGGTGGTGGTGGCGCGCGACCTCGGGCACGCGCTCGAGGATGCGCTGGCGGCGACCTCGCACCTGCGGCGCCTGCGCGCGCGGGTCACCGGCGTGGGCCAGGTCGCTGGCGGCGTGCGCGAGGTACGCGTGGCGGATGCCGACGGCGAGCGCGGCCTGCGCGCGCGCCTGGTGGTCGCCGCCGACGGGACCACGAGTCGGGTGCGGCAGGCCCTGGGCATCGCGACCGAGGTCCACGACTACCGCCAGCACCTGTTCGTGGCCCGCCTGCGCACCGCGCGTGCGCCCGCCGGCACCGCCTGGGAGCGCCTCGGCGACGAGGGCCCGACCGCGCTGCTGCCGCGCGGCGATGGCGCCTGGGGCCTGGTGCACGGGGTCGCCGCGGACCAGGCCGACGCGGTGGACGCGATGCCGGACCACGCTTTCCTGGCCCGGGTCCAGGACGCGTTCGGCTGGCGCGTGGGCCGCTTCCTCGAGGCCGGGCCGCGCAGCCGCTATCCGCTGCAGCGGGTGGTGGCGCGGCGGACCACCGCCGCGCGCGCGGTCCTGGTCGGCAACGCCGCGCAGACCATCCACCCGATCGGCGCGCAGGGATTCAACCTCGGCCTGCGCGACGCCCTGGCCCTGGCCGAACTGGTGGCCGACGCGCCCGACCCCGGCGACGACGCGCTGCTCGAGGCCTACGCCGCGCGCCGCGCGCCCGACCGCGAGCGCACGCTGGCGTTCTCCGACGGGCTGGCGCGGCTCACCGCCAATCCCGCGCCGCTGCTGCGTCCGCTGCGCAGCCTGGGGCTGTTGGCGCTGGACCGGGTGCCGTCGCTGCAGGCATTACTTGCCGGTGGCGCGATGGGCTACCGCGGCGACGTGCCGGCGCTGTGCCGCGGAGGCCCCGCATGAGGCGGCGCGTTCCACACGACGTGGCCGTGGTCGGCGGCGGCGCGGTGGGCGCGGCCTGCGCGCTGGCGCTGGCCCGGGAGGGGCTGGACGTGCGCCTGCTCGACGCCGCGCGGTTGCCGGCCTGGTCGGCGGGCGACCCGGACCTGCGCGTGTATGCGCTCGCCCCCGACAACGTGGCCCTGCTCGACTCGCTGGAGGTGTGGGACGCGGTACGCGCCGCTCGTGCCCAGCCGTACCGGCGCATGGAGGTCTGGGACGCGGCCGGCGGCGAGCCGATCGTGTTCGACGCCGACGCGTTGGCGCGTCCCGGGCTGGGCTGGATCGTCGAGAACCGCCTGCTGGTGGACATGCTGTGGCGGGCGCTCGAGCGTGCCGGGGTGCAGGTGTCGTGCCCGGCCCGGGTGGAGGCGCTCGAACAGGGCGCCGAGGCGGCCGTGCTGCGGCTGGAGGACGGGACCGCGGTGGCGGCCAGGATCGTGGTCGCCGCCGATGGCGCCGCCTCGCCGCTGCGGCGCATGGCGGGGATCGGCGCCGCCGTCCACGATTACGGCCAGCAGGGCGTGGTCGGGTACGTGCGTACCGCGTCGCCGCACCAGGACACCGCCTGGCAGCGCTTCCTGCCGACCGGCCCGCTGGCGCTGTTGCCCTGGGTGGACGGCGCCTGCTCGATCGTCTGGACCCTGCCCGCGGACGAGGCGACGCGGATCCTCGCCCTGGACGACGACGCGTTCGCCGACGCGCTCACCACCGCGTCCGGCGCCCGCCTCGGCGAGGTACGGCCGCTCGGCCGCCGTGCCGGGTTCCCGCTGCGGCGCCAGCTGAGCGATCGCCAGTACGCGGGCCGGGTGCTGGTGGTGGGCGATGCCGCGCACGCGGTCCACCCGCTGGCGGGGCAGGGGGTGAACCTCGGCCTGCGCGACGTGGCCGCGCTGCGCGACCAGGTCGCCCGGGCGCGCGGCCGGGGCGTGGCCTGGGACGCGCCGCACCGCCTGGCGCGCTGGGCGCGCGCCAGGCGCAGCGACAGCGCGGTGGCCGCGTACGCCTTCGAGGGGCTGAACCTGCTGTTCTCCAACGACGCGCCGCTGCCGACCCTGCTGCGCGGACCGGCGCTCGGCCTGGCCGGCCGGGTGCCGCCGCTGGTGGCGCTGTTCTGGCGCCGCGCGGCGGGCGCCTAGGCGGGCCCGGGCGCCGGCGGCGGATCGTCGCCGCGCAGGCGCCGGTATGCGGCCACGCACCCGACCGCCACGGCGCCGGCCACGATGCCGGCCAGGGCGTTGAGCAGCATGGGCGTGAGCGCGCCGAGCACCACGCCGATCCCCGGGACGGCCGCGGCATCGAGCGCCTGGTCGTCGACCCATGCCGAGAGCGCGTGGAAGCCGTGCACCAGGATACCGCCGCCGACCAGGAACATGGCCGCGGTCCCCGCGACCGCCAGCCCCTTCATCAGCCACGGCGCGGCGCGCAGGATGGCGGTGCCGACCGCGCGGGCGGCGCCGCCGGTGGCGCGGGCGAGGTACAGGCCGGCGTCGTCGAGCTTCACGATGCCTGCGACCAGACCGTACACGCCCACGGTCATCAGCACGGCGATCCCCGACAGGACGCCGAGCTGGACCGGGAACGTTTTGCCGGCCACGGTGCCGAGCGAGATGACGATGATCTCCGCCGACAGGATGAAGTCGGTGCGGATCGCACCCTTCACCTTGCCCTTTTCCTGCGCCAGCAACTCGGCGTCGGAGGCGGCCAGCGCGCGCAGGTGCGCGGCGTGGTGGGCCGCCTCCTGCTCGCGCGCGAAGAACTTGTGCCACACCTTCTCCACGCCCTCGTAGCACAGGAACAGGCCGCCGGCCATGAGCAGCGGGGTGACCGCCCATGGCAGGAAGGCACTGACCGCCAGCGCCGCCGGGACCAGGATCGCCTTGTTGACCATCGAGCCCTTCGCCACTGCCCAGACCACGGGCAACTCGCGCGCGGCGCGCACGCCGCTGACCTGCTCGGCGTTGAGCGCGAGATCGTCGCCCAGCACGCCCGCGGTCTTCTTCGCCGCCACCTTGGTCATGGCCGCCACGTCGTCGAGGATCGTGGCGATGTCGTCGAGCAGGACGAGGAGGCTGGAAGCCATGGAGGGTCCGGGCGGGTGGATGGGCCGATTGTAGGGCCGCGGCCGTCGGCCGTTGGCGTCAGCGGCGCGCCTGTGCCGTGTACTCGTCGCGGTCGAGGCGGCCGTCGTGGTCGCCGTCCAGGCGATCGAAGGAAGCCGGATCGGCATCGCTCCGGTCCAGCAGGCCATCGCCGTTGGCGTCGAGCGCGTCGAATCGGCGGCTGGCCTGCAGCAGTGCCGGGTCGGCGACGCGGGTGCGCAGGGTGACGTCGGGCGCCACCGGGTGGACGCTGGCGGCGTCGGCCCGGCGCGGGTCGGCGACGGTCGCGTCCTGGGCCATGGCGACGGCCGGCGCGACGAGCGCGAGGCCGGCGAGGAGCGCCAGTACGGTGGCGCGGTGGAGGTCGCGGGTGTCCATCGTCCGGCTCCTGTCGCGGGATCGACGCCATGCTCGGCGCCCGGCGATGAAACGCCCGTCAAGCGTGATGCCCGGGCCGGCCGCCGTTCAGGCGGTGGCCCGCGGGCTCGCCTGGACCGTGATCTCCTCGCGGTCGTGGTAGAGCTGGCGCGCGCGCACCGCCAGCGGGATCCCGGCTTGCTCCTCGAACATCGCCAGGCTGCGCTGCGTCTCCAGCCAGCGCTTCTTCATCGGCAGCTTGAGGTTGAAGATCGTGTGCCGGCACCAGCCCTCGCGCAGCCATTGGCCCATGCGCCGGGCCACGCGCGAGGGCTGCTCCACCATGTCGCAGACCATCCAGTCCAGCGGCCGCGGCGGCTGCCAGCGGAAGCCGTCGGCGCGCAGGTGCTCGACCAGTCCGGAGTCGAACAGGTGCGGGCGCAGCGGACCGTTGTCGATCGCGGTCACGTGCAGGCCATGGCGCACCAGCACCCAGGTCCAGCCGCCGGGCGCGGCGCCCAGGTCCGCGGCCCGCATCCCGGGGCGCAGGTGCTCGCGTCGCTGCGCCTCGTCGAGCAGGACCAGCAGCGCTTCCTCCAGCTTCAGCGCCGAGCGCGAGGGTGCGTCGCGGTGCAGCCGCAGCCGCGGCACGCCCATCGGCCATGGCGCCGAACGCGCGGGATCGGATTCGGCCAGCAGCACGTGGTCGCCGGCCACGAAGCACACGTGCAGGCGCAGTGCCGACGGCCGCTCCTGCGCCGCGAGCAGGCCATGCCGGCGCAGGGCGGGACGCAGGGCGTTGCCGAAGCTGCGCGCGAGCGCGGACAACGGCTTGCCCGCGTCGGAGTCGGGATGCTCCACCAGCAGCGCGCCGTAGCCGGCGTCCGGCCGCAGGGCCGCGACCGCCTCCACGATCGGCGTGGCCCGGTCACGC
The DNA here is from genome assembly GCF_007859305.1 of Luteimonas wenzhouensis. GTDB lineage: Bacteria > Pseudomonadota > Gammaproteobacteria > Xanthomonadales > Xanthomonadaceae > Luteimonas > Luteimonas wenzhouensis. The sequence continues at coordinate 484,420 of NZ_VOHE01000001.1, read as the reverse complement.
GGGTCGAGCCCGCGCAGTTCGGCGAGCAGCCGCAGCGACTGGCGCGCGAACACCAGCCGGTTGCATGGCAGGGCTCCGTCGAGCCGCGGGTCGCCGATGAACAGCACGTAGCCGTCGCCGCGGTTGGCGCGCGCGTGCCCATGGAGCCCGGCCTGGGCGGCGCGTTCGGTGAGTTCGGCGGCCAGGTCCGGTTCGAAGCCGGCCCGGCACCAGCACAGCAGGCCGTCCACCGCCGCGGCTTCAGTAATGGCGCGCACCGGAACTGCCGTAGGCGCCGAGGACCTCGCAGGCGGCATCGCGCGCGATGTCGCGCGCCACCTCGATGCCGCGCCGCTCGAGCTCTCCCGGCCAGTCGGCCGGCAGCGGCCCCTCGTCGAACTCGGTGAGCGCCTCCACGTCCGCCGAGCGGGCGCCGATGAGCAGGCGGTCGATCCCGGCCCACACGATGGCGCCGTAGCACTGGCAGCACGGCTGGGCGGAGGTGGCGAGCACGTAGCGCCCCACCCGGTTGCCGTCGGGGTCGCGATTGAGCCGGGCGCGCCCCAGGTGCCGCTGCGCCAGCATCAGCGCCATGGTCTCGGCGTGTGCCACCGAGCAGTGCTGCGGCAACACCCGGTTGACGCCGATGGCCACCACCCGGTCGGTGTCGGCGTCGAAGACCGCCGCTCCGAACGGCCCGCCGCTGTACGCCTCGATGTTGCGCCTGGACAGGTCGATGGCCAGCCGCACCTTGGCCTCGTCCCCGGGCCAGGTGCGCGCCGGATCGATGATCCCGTGGGCCCACTCGGGCAGGTCGAGCTGGACGGTGGTCGGCAGCATCAGCGCTCCCTCATGGGCGGGCCGGTCACGGCCTCGCAGCGTCCCTGGACGCAGTCGCAGGCCTGGATCTCCTGCCATCCGCAGATCGAGGCCATCCCCGAGCGCGCGCATCGGGCGCGCACCGCGTCGGGGTCGGGGACCGCGTCGCGGTTCACGCAGGCCGGTGCGTAGCCGCAGCAGTTGCCCACGTTCTTCACTTCGCAGTCGGCGGCAACGCGGCAGCTGCGGTCGATCGCCAGCGCACCGGCGTCCACCGCCGCCGGCGCCTGCGCCGGGGTCGGGGCGCGGGCCGAGGCCGCGGGCCCGCCCGGCGTGCAGGCGCAGGCCAGCAGGGCCAGGCACAGCGCGGCGAGGGCGGTACGCGGCGACATCGCTCAGGCCTTCGCCGCCCAGGTGTCGCGCAGCGACACGCTGCGGTTGAACACCGGCCGCTCGGGTCGGTGGTCGTGGCGGTCGGCGACGAAGTAGCCCAGGCGCTCGAACTGGAACGACTGTTCCGGCGCGGCGGAGGCCGCGGCCGGCTCGACGTAGCCGCGCACGGTGCGTCGCGAGTCGGGGTTGATGTAGTCGCGGTAGGTCTTGCCGCCGCTCTCGTCGTCCGGGTCCGGGACCGAGAACAGGCGGTCGTAGAGGCGGATCTCCGCCGCCACCGCGTGCGGCGCGCTGACCCAGTGGATCGTGCCCTTGACCTTGCGGTTGGCACCTTCCATGCCGGGACGCGACTCGGGGTCGAGCCAGCCGCGCAGTTCCACGATGCCGCCGTCGGCGTCCTTGACGACCTCGTCGACGCGGACGATGCCGGCCCCGCGCAGGCGCGCCTCGCCCCCGGGCACCAGCCGCTTCCAGCCCTTGGGCGGGACCTCGGCGAAATCGTCGCGCTCGATCCACAGCTCGCGCGAGAACGGGACCTGGCGGCTGCCGAATGATTCGTCCTTGGGATGGTTGGCGAAGACGAGCGTTTCCTCGTGCCCCTCGGGCAGGTTGGCCAGCACCAGCCTCAGCGGCTCGATTACCGCCATGCGGCGCGGCGCGGCCGTGTCCAGGTCCTCGCGCAGCGCGCCCTCGAGCACCGAGAAGTCGATCACCGAGTTCTGCTTGCTCACTCCGATCCGGTCGACGAACAGGCGCAGCGCCGAAGGGGTGTAGCCGCGCCGGCGCAGGCCCTGCAGGGTGTACATGCGCGGGTCGTCCCAGCCATCCACCAGGCCCTCGGCGACCAGCTGGGTCAGCTTGCGCTTGCTCATCACCGCGTAGTTGATGTTCAGTCGCGAGAACTCGATCTGCCGCGGCTTGGCGGCCACGATCGGATACCCCTTCCGGCGCAGCGGCTCCAGCAGTTCGGGGTTGCCGGCCAGGTCCACCTTGTCCACGCACCAGTCGTACAGCGGGCGGTGGTCCTCGAACTCCAGGGTGCACAGCGAATGGGTGATGCCCTCGATCGCGTCGCCCAGGGCGTGGGCGATGTCGTACATCGGGTAGATGCACCAGCCGTCGCCGGCGATCGGGTGCGGCATGTGCTTGATCCGGTACAGGGCCGGGTCGCGCATGTTGATGTTGCCGCTGGCCATGTCGATCCTGGCCCGCAGGGTGCGCGCGCCGTCGGGGAACTCGCCGGCGCGCATGCGACGGAACAGGTCCAGGTTCTCCTCCACCGACCTGTCGCGGAAGGGCGAATTGCGACCAGGTTCGGTCAGCGTGCCCCGGTACTGGCGCACCTCCTCGGGGCTCAGGTCGCAGACGAAGGCATCGCCCTGGCGGATCAGCTTCTCGGCGGCTAGGTAGAAGACCTCGAAGTAGTCGGAGGCGTGGCGCAGCTCGGCCCACTGGAAGCCCAGCCAGCGCACGTCCTCCTGGATCGCGCGGACGAAGGCGGGGTCTTCCTTGGCCGGGTTGGTGTCGTCGAAGCGCAGGTTGCAGGTGCCGCCGAACTCCTCGGCGATGCCGAAATCCAGGCAGATCGCCTTGGCGTGGCCGATGTGCAGGTAGCCGTTGGGCTCCGGCGGGAACCGGGTGCGGATCGCGGTGTGCTTGCCGCTGGCCAGGTCCTCGCGGACGATCTGGCGGATGAAGTCGTTGCGCGCGGTCTCGGCGGCCGGCGCGGCGGGGGCGGGGGCCGGGTCTGGCTGATTCATGACGCGTGTCGGGGGAGCAGGCGGACCAGTGTAGCCGAGGGCCCGGGGAACGGCGGCCCGGGCCCTGCCGTGCCTCCTTTATCCTTGGTAATGTGACCGCTGTCGCCAATAGTCGGCACGACCCTTGCTAAACACCCATCCAGGACGACAGGGATACCCCAGTCCGCCCCGTCGCCGGCAGGCAGCTGGCGCCCGCGCTGCGCCGGCCGTGCGCCACGGGCGGCGAGGGGCGGCATCGACCCCGGAGGAACGACCCTGAGCAGCCAGCGCAATGCCCCGGGCGGACGCCACGAGGGATTGATCGCGATCTGCCTGGTGCTGCTGCTCGGGCTGGTCGCCGCGGCCATGGCCGGCGTGGTCCCGGACGGCCGCCGCGTGCCCGTGGCGGTCGTTCCGCTGCAGGACGCGCCGCGCCCGGAGGGCCTGCCCGCGACCCGGCACGCCGCCGCCCTGCTGCGCTTCGAACTGCCCCCGGCCGACGGGGAGGCGCGCTGGGTGGTGCGCCTGGAGCGCGAGGCGGTGGATGCGGTCTGGCTGCAGTCGGGCGACTGGCGCAGCCCGGTGGAACGCTTCTTCGAGCCTGGCGAGGCGGGCGTGTTCCCCGGCAGCTTTGTGTTCGACCTGCCGGCGTCCTGGGCCGGTCCGGTCGAGCTCGAACTGCACAGCACCGGCGATGCGCCGCGGGCGCTGCGGCCCCAGGTGATGGATGCGGCCGACGCGATGGACCTGGAGCATTACGCGGTCGCGGCCAGCGCCACGATCTACGCCAGCCTGTTCACCATCGGTCTGCTGGCGCTGGCGCTGTACTCGGCCGCGCGCGACCGGCTGTTCCTGGCGCTGTTCGGGTTCACCGTGGTGGCGCTGCTGGCGCTCTCGGCGGTCAATGGCCACCTCTACCAGGTGCCGGGGCTGCGCATGTTCGCGTTCTGGCGCAGCCAGGGCGTGGTCGCGCTGGTGATGCTGCTGTGTGCCGCCTGGCTGCAGATGCTGCTCCAGTACGCAGGGATGGATCGCGAGCGGGTGCGCTGGAAGGGGCTGGTGGACGGGGTCTCGCTGGCGCTGGTGGGCCTGGTGGCCCTGTGCCTGTTGAACGTGCCGCAGCTGGCGCGGACGCTGGCGCAGGTGCAGGTCGTGCCGTTCGGCCTGGCGCTGGTGCTGGGGCTGGCGTTGCTGGTCGACGCCGCGCGGCGGCGCACGCTGATGGCGCTGCCGTTGGCCGCGCTGGCGGTGCTGGCGCTGGCGGGCGTGATCCTGCTCGAACTGTCCGCGCGCGGGCACCAGGTGGAGGGCGTGCTGGTGCGCTACGGCTACCAGCTGGCGATCGTGGCGGGGGTGGCGATCCTGGCGGTGGGCCTGGTCGGGCGGATCGCCGAATATCGCCGCCAGCGCGACCGCGAACTGCTCGCCCGCGCAGACACCGAGCGCCGGATGCAGCGCGAGGCGGCGCGCTCGGAACTGGTGTCGGAACTGCAGCTGCGCCTGCGCACGCTGCCGCCGGAGGACCTTCCGTGGTCGGCGTTCCGGCTGCTGCTCGACCGCCTGCGGCCGCTGCTTCCGGCCGAGCGCTGCGTGGTCGTGGCCCAGGGGCTCCACGGCCAGGACGTGCTGCTGGTGGACCCGGTGGGCGACACCGACGCGGTGCGCGCCCAGCTCGGGCGCCGGCAGCTGGCGCTGCGCCGCCAGGCGGCCAACGGCATCGCCCTGCAGCAGCCGGTGACCGAGGTGGGCCAGCCTTCGGTGGTGGCGATCGAGGCGGTGGTGCCGCTGCCGATCCGGGCGCCGGCCTGGGGCGCGGTGCTGCTGCAGCGCCGCGGCGCCGACGGCTTCGCCACCGAGGAGCTGTCGCTGGCGGGCGATTTCGCCCGCCAGGCGCTGCTGCACCTGGACCAGGCGATGGCCGCGGTCCAGCTGCGGCGTTCGGCCGAGCTCGACGCGCTGACCGGCAGCTTCAACCGCCGCACCATCGACCACTGGCTCACGCGCACCTTCGCCGAGGCCGCGCGCAGCGGGCAGCCGGTCTCGGTGCTGTTCATCGACCTGGACCACTTCAAGTCGATCAACGACCGCTTCGGCCACGCCTGCGGCGACGCCTGCCTGCGCGAGGTCGCGCGTGCCCTGCGCGCCTCCCTGCAGGAGGGCGACCTGTTCGGGCGCTACGGCGGCGAGGAGTTCATCGTGATCCTGCCCGGGCGCGGCGGGGCGGCCGCGCGTGCGGTCGCCGAACAGCTGCGCATGGAGGTCGAATCGCTGCGCCCCGAATGCGGTGGCGTCCTGCTCCGGCTCACCGTCAGCGTGGGAGTGGCGACCCGGCTCGAGCACGAGGAAGGCCCGGAGGCAACGCTCGCACGCGCCGACCGCGCGCTCTACGCGGCCAAGGCCGCCGGGCGCAATTGCGTGCAGGTGGCGCCCGCAGTGTTCCGCTAGGCGCCCGGCGCGCGGTGTTTGAAGTGGCACGGCGCGGCCCCAGAATGGACCCGGGTCCACGCGGAGCAAGGCCATGATCGGAATCGGTGCCTGGAAGCAGCGGCTGCCACGGCCGGGCGAGGCCCTGCCCGGCCGTGCGGAGGAGATGCCGCTGCACAACCGCCACTTCGTCCTCGGCACGCCGATGCGCGACCGCTTCGAGGGGCTGGCGCGGATCCAGTTCGGCATGGGCTGCTTCTGGGGCGTGGAGCGCAGGTTCTGGACCATGCCCGGGGTGGTGACCACCGCCGCCGGTTACGCGGGCGGCCACACGCCCAACCCGACCTACCGCGAAGTGTGCAGCGGCCAGACCGGGCACGCCGAGGTGGTGCTGGTCGTGTACGACCCGGCGCGGGTGTCGTTCGAGACCCTGCTGGCGACGTTCTGGGAGAACCACGATCCAACCCAGGGCATGCGCCAGGGCAACGACATCGGCACCCAGTACCGCTCGGCGATCTTCTGCTACGACGACGAGCAGCACGCGCTCGCGCTGGCCAGCCGCGATGCCTACCAGGCGAGGCTGGACGCGGCCGGCTACGGGGCCATCACCACCGAGATCCGGGCGTCCGCGCCGCCGTTCTATTACGCCGAGGACGAGCACCAGCAGTACCTGGCCAAGAACCCCGACGGTTACTGCGGGCTGGGCGGCACCGGGGTGTCCTGCCCGATCGGCCTGGGCGCGTAGCGGCGCCTCGAGCACGGCCGTCGCGGGCGGGCCTGCCGGCGCGCGGGTGCGCCGCGCGGGCTGCGCCGCCCGGCGCGCGCGGGAACCGCGTTCGCGCGACGCGGCCGCCGTTCCGCGCCGCAGGCCCTATTGCGCGGCCACGATCTCGATCGCGCACACGTAGACCAGCTCGCAGGCGCCGTTCCCGGTGTCCTCGCGGCTGAGCGAGCTGCGCCAGCGCCAGCCGTCCGCCGCCTCGGCCTGGACCAGCCAGCCGCGGATCCGGACCCGGTCATCGGCGCGCACGCGGCGCAACGTGCGCGCGACCGCGGCATCGGCCGGGATCATGTGCATGTTGGCGCTGTTGCGCGCGATCTCCCGACGCGGGATCGGCGGATCGCCGGACCAGCGGTAGTGGTACCAGCGTGCCGACTGGCGGATGCGCAGCCGCGACAGCACCGCGTCCTCGCCCATCGGTCCCCAGCCCAGGGCCAGGTCGGTGGGCGAGAAGCGGGCCTCGCGCCCGGTCGAGTAGTCCTCGCGCGAGAGCACCCGCGCGCTGAGACGGACCCCCGCCAGCGGCACCAGGGTGCCCGGTTCGAGCCGGAACGGCGCCAGCTGGGCGGGCGCGGCGGTCTGCAGCGGCCCGTCGGCCGGATCGGTGCCGGGAGGCATTGGACAGGAGGCGGGTGCGCCGGAGGCGGGGGCCGGAGGATCGGGAGTGCGGGGCGACAGGGGCGAGAACCACCAGCCGATCGCGCCGGCCAGGAGCAGGGCCAGCGCCAGCTTGCGCCCCATGCTTCCTCAGTCCGCGTCGGCCCGGGTGACCCCGGTGACGCGCAGGCGCAGCACTCGGCCCTGGGGCGTGGGCCAGTCGATCGACTGGCCCACCGACAGCCCGAGCAGCGCACTGCCCACGGGCGCGAACACCGAGACCTTCGCGGCCCCGGCGTCGGCCTCGTTCGGGAACACCAGGGTGAGTTCGTGCCGCTCGCCGGTGTTCTCGTCGATGCACTCCACGCGCGTGTTCATGCCCACCACGTCCGAGGGCATGTCGGCCTCGTCGACGATTTCCGCACGCGTGAGCTCACCGAGCAGGGCCTCGGCGGTCGCGTCGTTCTGCCAGCGCGGGGAGTCGATCAGCGCCTCCAGGCGCGCGGCGTCGCGGCGGGAGACGACGATCGGCGGCGGCAGGCCTCCGGTGGACGGTGCAGTCATGGCGTGTGTGCTCCATACGCGGGCGACCGGCATGCCGGCGGCGCCCAAAAGAAAAACGGACGGCGCGTCCCGCGCGTCGCCCGCTCTGGTGGGATTACCGTAGCGCTACGCGGGCCGGCCTTCAAGAGGGGCCCCGGCCCTGGTTCAGAGCATGTCGGGCGGGGCGGCGGGACGAGGCCGGTCCGCCGCCCCGCCCGGCGCGGCGAGCAGTTCCGGCGGCAACGCCCGGAAGGCGTCCGCCAGCCGGGCCAGGAAACCGGACATGGCCGAACTGCGGCGCCAGAACAGCGCGATCCGGCGGCTGGGCCGGGACTGGTCGAAGGGCAGCAGGCGGATGCCCGGCGGGTGCGCGACCGGCGGCTGGACCGCCAGCGCCGGCAGCAGGGTGATGCCGACGTTGGCGGCCACCATCTGGCGCAGCGTTTCCAGGCTGGTGGCCCGGAACTCGCCGCGCTCGTGCGCGCCGGCGAGCTGGCACACGTCCAGGGTCTGCTGGCGCAGGCAGTGGCCGTCCTCGAGCAGCAGCAGGTCCTCGTTGGCCAGGTCGTCGACCGCCAGCGCCGGGCGGGCGGCGAGTGGATGGTGCTCGGGCACCGCCAGCACGAACGGCTCCTCGAACAGGAACGCGTGCTCGAGCTGCTCGTCGTGCACGGGCAGGGCAAGGATCGCCGCGTCCAGGCGGCCGTCGCGCAGCCGCGCCAGCAATTCGTCGCTCTTCTCCTCGACCAGTAGCAGCTGCAGGTCGGGGAAACGGGCGCGGATGCCGGGCACGACGTGCGGCAGCAGGTACGGCCCCAGGGTGGGGAAGATGCCCAGGCGCACGGTCCCGGCCTCGGGCCGCTGGCTGCGGCGCGCGGCCTCCTTCATCTGCTCGACCTCCGCCACCACGCGCCGGGCGCGCTCGACCATCTCCGCGCCGATCGGGGTCAGCATCACCTTGCGCGGCGCGCGCTCGATCAGCGACACGCCGAGCTCGTCCTCCAGTTTGCGCAGCTGGGTGGACAGGGTTGGCTGGCTGACGAAGCTCGCGGCCGCCGCGCGCCCGAAATGCCGGTGCTCGGCAACCGCGATCAGGTAGCGCAGGTCGCGCAGGTTCATCGGATCAGGCCACGTGTGCCTCGACCTGCGGCGCGGGCGCCGAGGTCCGGACGAGATGGTCGAACGCGGCCAGCGCGGCCTTCGAGCCCTCGCCCATGGCGATCACGATCTGCTTGTACGGCACCGTGGTGCAGTCGCCGGCGGCGAACACGCCCGGCACGCTGGTCTGGCCGCGCTCGTCGACCACGATCTCGCCGCGCGGGCTCAGCTCGACCGTGCCCTTGAGCCATTCGGTGTTGGGCAGCAGGCCGATCTGCACGAACACGCCCTCCAGTTCCACGCGATGGCTGTCGCCGCCGACCCGGTCCTTGTAGACCAGCCCGGTCACCTTCTGCCCGTCCCCGAGCACCTCGGTGGTCTGGGCGCTGGTGATGATGGCCACGTTCGGCAGGCTGCGCAGCTTGCGCTGCAGCACTTCGTCGGCGCGCAGCCGGTCGTCGAACTCGAGCAGGGTCACGTGCCCGACGATGCCGGCCAGGTCGATCGCGGCCTCCACGCCGGAGTTGCCGCCGCCGATCACCGCCACCCGCTTGCCCTTGAACAGTGGGCCGTCGCAGTGCGGGCAGTAGGCCACGCCCTTGTTGCGGTACTGGTCCTCGCCGGGCACGCCCATCTGCCGCCAGCGCGCGCCGGTGGACAGCACGACCGTCTTCGCGCGCAGCGCGGCGCCGTTCTCCAGTTCCACGGTCAGCAGGCCGTCGTCGCCGGCCGGCACCAGCCGGGTGGCGCGCTGCAGGTTCATCACGTCCACGTCGTACTCGCGCACGTGCTGCTCGAGCTGGGCGGCCAGCCTGGGGCCTTCGGTATGCGGCACCGAGATGAAATTCTCGATCGACATGGTGTCGAGCACCTGGCCGCCGAAGCGCTCGGCCGCCACGCCGGTGCGGATGCCCTTGCGCGCGGCGTACACCGCGGCGGCCGCGCCGGCAGGGCCGCCGCCGACCACCAGCACGTCGAACGGATCCTTGGCCGCGATCTTCTCGGCCTCGCGCTGCGCGGCGCCGGTGTCGAGCCTGGCCAGGATCTGCTCCAGGCCCATGCGGCCCTGGTCGAAGGGTTCGCCGTTGAGGAAGACCGACGGCACCGACATCACCTGGCGGGCCTCGACCTCGTCCTGGAACAGGGCGCCGTCGATCGCCACGTGCGAGACGTTGGGGTTGAGCACCGCCAGCAGGTTCAACGCCTGGACCACGTCCGGGCAGTTCTGGCAGCTGAGCGAGTAATAGGTTTCGAAGTGGTAGCGCCCGGGCAGCGCGCGCGCCTGCTCCAGCACCTCGGGAGTGGCCTTGGGCGGGTGCCCGCCGACCTGCAGCAGGGCCAGGACCAGCGAAGTGAACTCATGGCCCATCGGCAGGCCGGCGAAGCGCAGGGAAATGTCGTGGCCGGGCGAGGACAGGGCGAAGGACGGCTTGCGCTCGTCGTCGTCCGGGCGTACCTCGACGGTGACCAGGTCGGACTGGCTGCGGATGTCCTCGAGCAGCTCGAGCATCTCGCGCGACTTGTCGCCGTCGTCCACCGAGGCGGTGATCACGACCGGGCGGCGCAGGCGTTCGAGATAGCCCTTGAGCTGGGCCTTGAGATCGTTGTCGAGCACGTCAACTCCTTGGGGGAGAGGATTGCGGGAGCGGATCGGAACCGACGCCGGCTGGCGGGTGGCCGGGTGGGAGGGGGAGGGGGCCCGGCCGCTGGCTGGGCCGGCATCGGCTCCGATCCGCTCCCGCGCCGTCGCGGGGACGGCACGGGGCGGGGTGCATCAAGGTCCGGGCGCGGAACCCGGATGCGGTCAGATCTTGCCGACCAGGTCCAGCGACGGCTTCAGGGTCTTCTCGCCTTCCTTCCACTTGGCCGGGCAGACCTCGTTCGGGTTGGCGGCGACGTACTGGGCGGCCTTGAGCTTGCGCAGGGTCTCGCTGACGTCGCGGGCGATCGCGTTGTCGTGGATCTCGACGGTCTTGATCACGCCCTCGGGGTTGATGATGAAGGTGCCGCGCAGGGCCAGGCCTTCTTCCTCGATGTGCACGCCGAAGGCGCGGGTCAGCTGGTGGGTCGGGTCGCCGACCAGCGGGAACTGGGCCTTACCCACCGCCGCCGAGGTCTCGTGCCAGACCTTGTGCGAGAAGTGGGTGTCGGTGGTGACGATGTACACCTCGGCGCCCAGCTTCTGGAACTCGGCGTAATGCTCGGCGGCGTCCTCGACCTCGGTCGGGCAGTTGAAGGTGAAGGCGGCGGGCATGAAGATCAGGACCGACCACTTGCCCTTGAGGCTGGCGTCGGTGACTTCGACGAACTCGCCGTTGTGGAACGCGGTGGCCTTGAACGGCTGGACCTGGGTGTTGATCAGGGACATGCAGTACCTCTAGTTAGGGTTGGGGGGACGGTCTCGATCCACAGCGCGGCGGATCGACAGGGAAATGATAGGGAAGACCTATTGATTGTTGAAATCGAATAAAATTATACAATCAATAGACAAAATCGATCAATTCGGCGCCAGAACCGCATGATTCCGTCGCCCGGAACGCTTGCAATCGTTTTTGCGCTGCAGCATATTCAGTCCATGCACCGTTGTCCGGGGCGAGAGGGTTCCGCAAGGGGGCCCGACCCCCGGGGCAGTGCAGGGCCGCAGCGGCGCGTGGCGCCCGTGGCCGAGTTCCGTATCCGGTTCCTCCCTCCCACACGCGGTACGGAATCTTCAAGGCGGCCCCGTGGCCGCCTCGTTTTTTCCCGCCGGTGCCGTCCGGATGCGGCGGATGGCGGACCGTGGACGCGGCCGGCTCCATCCACGGACAGCGGCGCCCGCCTACCATGTCGCGATGACGCGAAGCGACCCGATTCCCACCGTACGCGCGCTGCTCGACCAGGCATCGGCGCAGCTCGACCCCGCCGACGCGCAACTGTTGCTCGCCCATGCGCTGGGCCGCGACCGCGCCTGGCTGTACGCGCACGACCGGGATCCGGTCGACCCGGCCGCCCGGCGGCGCTTCGCTGACCTGGTCGCGCGCAGGCGGGCGGGGGAGCCGGTGGCCTACCTGCGCGGCCGCCAGGGTTTCTGGAGCCTGGACCTGGCGGTTGGCCCCGCCACCCTGATCCCGCGGCCCGAGACCGAGCGGCTGGTGGAACTGGCGCTCGACCGCCTGCCTTGCGACGCGCCGCTGGCGCTGGCCGACCTGGGCACCGGCAGCGGCGCGATTGCCTTGGCGCTGGCAATCGAGCGGCCCCGGGCGCGGGTGGACGCGGTCGACGCCAGCGACGCCGCGCTGGCCGTGGCCCGCGCCAACGCGGCCGCCGCGGGCCTGGCCAACGTCGCCTTCCACCACGGCCACTGGTTCGAGCCGCTGGCGAGGCGGCGCTATCACCTGGTCGCCAGCAACCCGCCCTACGTCGCCGAGGGCGACCCGCACCTGGGCCAGGGCGACCTGCGCCACGAACCCCCGATCGCGCTCGCGTCCGGGCCGGACGGGCTCGATGCGATCCGCAGCATCGTCCGGGCGGCCCCGGCACACCTGCATCCGGGCGGCTGGCTGCTGCTCGAGCACGGCCACGACCAGGGCCCGGCGGTGCGCGCGCTGCTGCGCGATGCGGGGTTCGACGCGGTGGCGACCGCGCGCGACCTGGAGGGCCGCGACCGGGTCGGCATGGGCCACTTGCCCGGCTGAGGCCCCCGCGCACTCGCTAGACTGTGCGCAACTCCAGCCAGGGGCGGGCCCATGCGCACGCTGTATCCAGAGATCGAGCCCTTCGACAGCGGCATGCTGCCGGTCGACGCACGCCACGCGCTGTATTACGAGCAGTGCGGCAACCCGAAGGGCAAGCCGGTGGTGCTGCTGCATGGCGGCCCCGGCGGCGGCTGCAACGCGAAGATGCGCCGCTTCCACGACCCGTCGAAGTACCGCATCGTGCTGTTCGACCAGCGTGGCGCCGGGCGCTCGACCCCGCACGCCGACCTCGTCGACAACACCACTTGGCACCTGGTCGCCGACATCGAGGCGCTGCGCGAACACTTGGGCATTGAGCGCTGGCAGGTGTTCGGCGGCTCCTGGGGCTCGACCCTGGCCCTGGCCTATGCCCAGTCGCACCCGCTGCGCGTGACCGAACTGGTGCTGCGCGGCATCTTCATGCTGCGTCACTGGGAGCTGCAGTGGTTCTACCAGGAAGGCGCCTCGCGCCTGTTCCCGGAGGCCTGGCAGCAGTACCTCGCGGCGATCCCCGAGGACGAGCGCCACGACCTGGTCGCCGCCTACCACCACCGCCTGACGTCCGACGACGAGGCCACCCGCCTGGCCGCCGCCCGCGCCTGGAGCGTGTGGGAGGCCGCGACCTCGTTCCTGCACATCGACCCGGACTTCGTGGACAGCCACGAGGACCCGCGTTTCGCCCTGGCCTTCGCCCGGATCGAGAACCACTACTTCACCCACAAGGGCTTCTTCGAAGTCGACGACCAACTGCTGCGCGACGCCTACCGGATCGCCGGCATCCCCGGCGTGATCGTGCACGGCCGCTACGACGTGATCTGCCCGGTGCAAAACGCCTGGGACCTGCACCAGGCCTGGCCCAAGGCCGAACTGGTGATCACGCCGACCTCCGGCCATTCGGCGTTCGAGGCCGAGAACGTCGACGCGCTGGTGCGGGCGACCGACGCGTTCGCGTAGCGCGGGCGCCTGGCCGTGGCGCCTCAGGCGCCGGCGAAGCGCGGCTGCAGCGCGGTGAACAGCCGCGCCAGGCGCTCGGCCCAGGCCTGCTGGCCGGCGGCGTCGGCGATCAGGTCCTGGCGGATCTCGAGCTCGACGTGCGCCAGGCCGCGGCGCTCGGCGTGGACCGGGATCGCGTAGTCGGTCGCGTCGCTTACCCGGTAGGGCTCGTTGTCGCCGACCACCAGGTCGCCCTCGCCGCGCAGCGCCTCGAGCAGGGCGTGGGCGAAGCGCGCGTCGCGCTGGTAGAGCACGCCTGCGTGCCAGGGCCGGTCGCGCCCGGCCATCGACGGGGTGAAGCTGTGCATGGCCACCAGGATGGTGGGGCGGCCGGCGGCGGCGCGGCGGTCGAGCTCGGCCGCGATGCGCGCGTGGTAGGGCGAGAAGATTTCGTCGACACGCTGCCGCCGCTGTCGCGCATCGAGCCCGAGATTGCCCGGCACTTCGGTGCCGTCGCTGCGCTCGGCGATCGAGCCCGGCGATGCGAGCGGCCGGTTGCAGTCGATCACCAGCCGCGAATACGCCTGCATGATGGCGCAGGCATCGAGCCTTTCCGAGAGCCGTGCGGTGGTGCCGGCGATGCCGATGTCCCAGCCGATGTGGCGCTCTAATTCGGATTGCGGCAGGCCCAGCCGGCCGAGCGCGGCCGGCACCGCGTTGCCGGCGTGGTCGGCGATCAGCAGGAACGGCGAGGCGCCGTCACCGCGCAGCACGGTCACCGGCGCGGGGTCGCCCGGCGAGAGCAGGGGCGCGTGCGGTGTCGTGGTCATGCGCGTCGCCGGCCGTCGGGTTCGTGGTCGATCATCCACAGCCCCGCCCAGACCTTGAGGTCGAGCGCGAAGCCCTCGCGCTGCTTCTGCAGCAGCCACGCCGGCGCCTGCGCGCGCGGCACCGCGTGCACGGTGATCGATTCGACGCCCACGCCGCCACCGTCGCCGACCTTGCGCAGGTCCAGCGCCCGCACCAGCGCGATGCGCTCGTTGCTCATCCCCGGGGTGGTGCAGCCCACCGCCAGCACCTCCACCCGGCCGGGTTCCCAGCCGGTTTCCTCGACCAGTTCGCGCCGCGCGGCCGACTCCAGCGTGTCCTCGCCGTCGCCGTCGCCGACCAGGCCGGCCGGCATCTCGATCGTGCGCTTGCCCACCGCCGCGCGCGGCTGTTCGACGAACAGCACCTCGTCGCCCGGAGTGACCGCGATGATCTGCACCGCGAGCCCGTCGCCGTGATGGGTGCGTTCGCACGATTCCCAGGTGCCGCGCCGGACCAGGCGCAGCCAGCGTCCCTCGTGCAGGACTTCGGTCGGTTCGGGTTGCGTCTCCATGCCGCGATGGTACCCCGCGCCGGCGCGAGCTCAGGACAGCGGCGGTTCGCCCAGCCCGGCGGCGGCGTACAGCCGGCGCCGGGTGAGCGGCCCGAACCGCAGCCGGGTGCACAGGTCGGCCAGCGCCGCGGCATCGGCCCCGGCGCGCGCGAACCGCGGCGCCGCCGCGCCCAGCGGAGCCTCCAGCGAGATCGTCGTCAGCTGCCGGTAGAGCAACGCCCGCTCGCGGTGCTGGCGCAGCCGCGCCGCTGCCTGCGCCGCGCCGCGAAAGCGCAGGAACGCCACCTCGTCCACCCGCGCCAGCAGCGCATCGAGGCTGCCGAAGTGCGACAGCAGCACCGACGCGGTCTTGGCGCCGATCCCGGGCACCCCGGGGATGTTGTCGATCGCGTCCCCGCACAGCGCCAGGTAGTCGGCGATCTGGTGCGCATGCACTCCGTGGCGCGTGCGCACGTCGGCCGCGCGCCAACGCTGTCCGCGGGCGAAGTCCCACTGCTCGTCATGGCCGTCGAGCAGCTGTGACAGGTCCTTGTCCGCCGACACGATCACGCCGCGGTGGCCGTGGGCGCGGGCCAGGTGCAGTGCGCTGCCGATCAGGTCGTCGGCCTCGTAGCGGTCGTGCGCGAGCACGTTGAGCCCGAGCGCGGCCGAGAGTGCCTTGCAGTGCGCGAACTGGCGCCGCAGCTCCTCGGGCGCGGGCGGACGGTTGGCCTTGTAGTCGGGATACAGGGCATTGCGGAAGCAGCTGTCGAGCGCCTCGTCGAAGGCCACGGCGATGTGGCGCGGGCGCTCGCGCTCGAGCAGTTCGAGCAGGAAGCGGGCGAAGCCCTGGACCGCGTTGCAGGGCTGGCCATCGACGTCGCGGAACTCGTCCGGCATCGAGTGCCAGGCGCGGAACACGTAGAGGCTGGCGTCGACCAGGTACAGCGGCACGCCGGCCCCCGGCGGACCCGCGACCGCGTTCACAGCACCAGGTCGGTCAGCAGCGCGCGCGGGTCGGGCCGGTCGCGCTCGGGCACCTCCGCGGTCGGAGTGCCGATGTGGACGAAACCGGCGACCCGCTCGTGGGCGGACATCCCCAGCAGCGCGTGAACCTCGGGATCGTAGGCCGGCCAGCCGGTGAGCCAGCTGGCGCCGAAGCCCATCGACTGCGCGGCCTGGAGCAGGGCGAAGCAGGTGCAGCCGGCGCTGAGCAGGCGCTCCTGTTCCGGGATCTGCCGGTCGAGCGGATCGAGCACCGCGACCACCGCCACCACCACCGGCGCGTGGCAGAAGCGCTGCCGCTCCTTGTCCAGCACCGCCTGGCTGGCGCCGGGATCGCGCCGCAGCGCGATCGCCGCGAGCGCCTCCCCCATACGCTCGCGTACGGGGCCGGCGATGCGCACGAACCTGAACGGAACCCGCTTGCCGTGGTCGGGGACCCGCACCGCCGATTGCAGCAGCCGCAGCAGCCCGGCCTCGTCCGGGCCGGGCTCCCCGAGCAGCCGGGCGGGCACGGAACGGCGCGAATCCAGGGGAAACGGGGCGGATGAGGAGGTATTTGCGGATGCAGTCACAGACGTGGCGTCGCTTAGGCAGAATGATGTCATGCGTAGAAAGTGCATTGTCCCCCCAAAATGACACTTCGTGCCGTTCCGACAGGTTTCCCGCCGGGCCGCGCAGGTTCCCTGCACGCCCCCGGGCGTGTCCTCGAAGCGCTCCGCCACGAGGCCGTGACCGAGCTCGGAGGCGTGCTGTCGGGGTTCTGGAGCGGCATCGAGGAGCAGGTGCGGCTGGCGGCGCTGGCCGGGCACGACTACGTCGCCGTGCAGGAAGACCGGGTCGCGGTGATGGCCCTGAGCCATCGCGCGCTGGAGCTCGCCACCCGGTTCCGCGAGGCCATCGAGGCGGAGTTCGAGCGCTGGGAGCAGGCCGTCGAGGCGCCCGAGCAGCGCGAGCGCTCGCTGACCCTGATGTCGGAATCCGAGCTGGAGGTCCACCTGGCCGGACAGCAGATCACCGAACTGCTGGACCACCAGTTCCTGCATCCGCTCGCGCAGCTCGACGAGCGCCTGCGGCAGCTGTCGGCGGCGCTCGGCGTCGAGCGCAGGCGGCCCAACCCGCTGCGCCCGGAAGTGGCGGTCAATGCTTTCGTCTCGCTGTTCGGGCCGGAAGACCTCACCGCCGGGCTGCGCACGATGGTCTTCCAGCAGTTCGACAAGCGCCTGCCCAAGGTGCTGGGCGAACTGTACGAGAAGGCCAATGCGATCCTCGACAAGGCCTCGTTCTCCGGCGTCGCCCCCGAGGCGCGGCGGCAGCCGGTGCGCGGCCGTCCGGCCGCCGCGCAGCCCCACGACCAGCAGGAGGGCTGGGTGCCCGATGGCGGGGTCGTGCCGCACCTGGGCGAGGGTGGCGGTGGTGGCGCGGGCCATGCCCGTCGCGGCGGCCATGCGGAGGCGGGCGGGCACGGCGGCACGGGCCCGGGCGCTGACGGCGCGGCCGCGGACGAGGGCAGGCACGCCTCCCCCGCGTCGCCGGCGGGCGGGGCGGGGGGCACCAGCACGCCGGGCCTGCCGCGCGACGAAGCGGTGGCCGAGGCCCTGGCCGCCGGCCGGCCGCTGCGCTACCGCGACCTGGTTCGCGACCAGCTGCGCGCCTGGCGGGAGCGCAACCGCGCCGGCGCGCAGGAGGCGGCGGACCGGTCGCGCGGCATGGTGGCGCCCGAGGCCGATGCGCAGGGTGCGCACGTACTCGGCACCGCCGAACTGCTCAACCTCGCCTCGCTGCTGCAGGGCGACGATCCCGAACCGTTCGAGAAGGTCCTGGCCGGCGAGGACGGGCGCCCGCTCGCCGAGGTGATCCGCCATGCCCTGCTCAGCGGCGTGCGCCAGATCGGCTTCGACCCGGCCAACACCCGCTTCAGCAGCGACGAGGAGGATGCGATCGACCTGATCGGCATCCTGTTCCAGTCGCTGTTCGATGCCAACGACCTGGTCGGCCACGCGCGCCAGCTCTACGGCAAGCTCGTGGTGCCGTACCTGAAGGTGGCGCTCACCGACGACTCGCTGTTCAATCGCCGCAGCCATCCGGCGCGGCGGCTGCTCGACGCGGTCACCGAAGCCTGTGACGGCAACGAGGGCAAGACGCCGCAGGACCAGGAGACCCTCAACCAGGCCGGCCACGCGGTGGACCGGGTGGTGGGCGAGTACGGCGAGGACCAGGCGATCTTCGAACTGGCCGCGGCCGAGCTGCGCGACCATCTGGACCAGCAGCGCCGTCGCGCCGAGCTTACGGAGAAGCGCGCCGCCGAGGCGATCCACGGCCGCGAGCGGCTGCAGCAGGCCCGCCGCAGCGCCGCCGACCTGGTCGCCTCGCGCCTGTCCGGCCGGCCGCTGACCGCGGCCGTCGCCCATTTCCTCGACCGCCACTGGCGCCACTACCTCACCCAGACCTGGCTGCGCGACGGGCCGGATTCGCCGCGCCACCTGTCGGCAATCAACCTGGGCGATGCGATGGTGCAGGTGGACGCCGACGCCGCCGAAGTGCGCGGCGCGGTGGTCGCCGGCCAGCTGCTCGCACTGCAGGTGCCGCTAGGCGAGTGCTACGCCAGCTGCGGCATGGAGGCGGGTTCGGCGCGCGACGCGATGGCCCGCATCATCTCCGCGCTGGCCTTGCCCGACACCCCGCGCACCGTGCACCAGCCGCAACAGGAAGAGCCGGCCGACGAGGAAGACGGCGTGCTGCGGGTGGCCGGCGGCAGCGCACAGCTGGTGTTCGACCCCGCGATCGCGGCGCGCATGCGCCGCCTGCGGGTGGGGCAGGGCCTGCGCCTGGTGGACGAGGACGGCCATGAGAGCGCCGGCCGGATCGCCTGGATCAGTCCGCTGACCGGCCGCTTCCTGATCGTCAACCGCCGCGGCATCCGCAAGCTGGTGGTCTCGCCGGAGGAGCTGGCGGTGATGGTCGCCCAGGGCCGGGCCCAGGTGCGGTCGGTGGATTCGCCGTTCGACGAGGCGATGAAGCAGCTGTGGCAGCGGATCAACGCCACCTCGCAAGACCTCTCGCCGGCGCAGGACCAGGCTCTCGGGACCGGCACCGCCTGAGCGCCCGCCGGCAGCGCGGGAACGGTATCAATCGAACCCTTCGCGGACGCCGCCGCGCGTCGCGCGGTCCATGCCGATTCGCTACGATGGCGCGGACAGTCGCGGGGGAGGGATGCATGGCGGTGATCATTGGAGTGGCGCGCGAGAGCGCGCCGGGCGAGCGTCGCGTCGCGCTCACGCCGGAAACCGCGAAAAAGCTGGTGGCGGCCGGTGCCGTCGTCCACGCCCAGCGGGGGCTGGGCGCGCTGGCGCGCTTCCCGGACCAGGCCTACGCCGATGCCGGTGCCGAACTGGTCGACGGCGACGTGCTGTCCGGGGCCGACGTGGTCCTGTGCGTGCAGTCACCGCCCGCGGCGGCGATCGCGACGATGAAGCAGGGCGCGGTGCTGGTCGGCGCCCTGCACCCGCAGGCCGACGAGGCGCGTGCCGCGGCGATCCGCGAACGCGGTGTTGTCGCCTTCCCGCTCGAGCGCCTGCCGCGCACCACCCGCGCCCAGGCCATGGACATCCTCAGTTCCCAGGCCGGCATGGCCGGCTACAAGGCGGTGCTGATCGCGGCCCAGCTGGCGCCGCGCTTCTTCCCGATGCTGACCACGGCCGCCGGCACCATCCGCCCGTCGAAGGTGCTGGTGGTGGGCGCGGGCGTGGCCGGCCTGCAGGCGGTCGCGACGGCGCGGCGCCTGGGCGCGCAGGTCGAGTGCTTCGACGTGCGCCCGGAAACGCGCGAACAGATCGAGTCGCTTGGCGGCAAGTTCCTCGACCTGGGCGTGAGCGCCGCGGGCGAGGGCGGCTACGCGCGCCCGCTCACCGACGAGGAGCGGGCGCTGCAGCAGCAGCGGCTGGCCGAGCACCTCAAGGGGATCGACGCGATCGTCAGCACGGCCGCGGTGCCCGGACGACCTGCGCCGAAGATCATCAGCGCGGCGATGGTGGACGGGATGAAGCCGGGCAGCGTGATCGTGGACCTGGCCGCCGAGACCGGCGGCAACTGCGAACTCACCCGCCGCGGTGAGACCTTCGAGACCGGCAACGGCGTGGTCGTGGCCGGCCCCGTCGACCTGGCCAGCATGGGCGCGCTGCACGCCAGCGAGATGTTCGCCCGCAACCTCTACAACTTCGTCTCGCTGTTGCTGCGCGAGGACGGCCTGGCGTTCGACTGGGACGACGAACTGCTGGCGAAGACCGTCTGGCCCGAGCGCGCGGCGGCGCCGGCCTGACGCCGCGTCAGTCCGCCGGGTCGCGGGGCGGATGCGCGTCCACCCAGGCCTTGCGTTCCGCCGCGGTCATCGTCTTCCAGCGCTCGAGCATCGCCTTGCGCTCGGCCTCCGGCAGGCCACGGATGTGATCGAACAGGGCCCGCGCCTGGCGTCGCTTCTCCGGCGGCATGTCGTGCCAGCGGCGCATGCCGTGGCGTGCGTGCTCGCGCTGCTCGGGCGTCATCGACTGCCAGCGCCGGGCGTGTTCGAGCATGTGCTGGCGCTTCTCGGGCGGGCTGGCGTTCCAGCGCTGGCGCACCGGCGCCAGCAGCAGTTCCCGCTGCTGCTCGGTGAGGCCGTCCCATTCGGGCAGCAGCGCAGGCGCGGCCCCTTGCGATTGCGCCATCGCGCCCAGCGGGGCGAGGGCGAGCAACAGGGCCAGGAGACGGGTGCGGGCGGAGACGCGGGCGGACATGGCTTACTCCATCGCGAGCAGGTCGGCATCGCGCGAGGCGAGCCAGACGTAGAACTCGGGGTTCTGGTCGAGGTCGTCGAGCACCGCCTCGATGCCGGGATCGGTCGCCGCGGCGGGCACCGTGGCCTGCGCGACGGGCGGAGGGGGCGGCGCGTCGCCGGCCCAGCGCAGGCCGATGCCCAGCCCCGCGCCCAGGACCAGCAGCGAAGCGAAGGCCGCGGCCGGCAGCCGCCAGCGTGTCCGCGCCGGCGCGGACAGGACGGCGTGACGACGACGATGCAGCTGCGCCATGGTGCCGGCCGACACCCGGGCCTGCGCGTCGGCGTAGGCCCGGCGCGCGGCCAGGTCGAAGCGGCCCGTGTCGTCGATGTTCATCGGAATTCCTCCAGTTGCTTCTGCAGGGCCTCGCGGGCGCGGAACAGGTGGGTCTTCACCGAGCCCTCGCTGCAGCCCATGATCTTCGCGGTGGTTTCCACGTCCATGTCCTCCAGCACCCGCAGGGTGAACGCCTCGCGCTGCCGCGCCGGCAGTTCGCGCAGGGCGCCGGCCAGGCGGGCCCAGGCCTCGCGGCCGTCGTGCGCGCGCGCCGGGTCGGGCGTGGACTCGTCGGCCCAGTCGATCTCGCCGCCATCCTCGTCGCGCGCGTCGCTTAGCCACTTCAGGCGGAAGCTGCGCCGGCGCTGCAGGTCGATGATCCGGCTGCGCAGCACCGCCCAGAACAGCGGAGTCCATTCCCCGGGCGGCCGGTCGCGGTAGGCGAGCATCTTCGCCATCGCGTCCTGCACCGCGTCGAGCGCATCCTCGCGGTGGCGCAGGCCAAGTTCGGCGAAACGGAAGGCGCGGGCGGACACCGCCGCCAGGAACTGTTCCAGCGTCGCCGGGGTCTCGCGGGCGGGGTCGTGCATCTCCACGGGCGCCAGCCTAACCGCTGCCGCCACCGTGGACCCCGCCAGGCCCGCGCGCGCCTGTCCCATCTGCCGTCCGCCATCCATTCGAAGTTGCAACGGAAACCCTGTGTCCCGGGAGTCAACGCGCCGCCGCGGGGGCGGTTGACCGCTCCTGTCGCGGTTCAGCCCCGGTTATGATGCGCGGCGGAGCACACAGCCGGGAGTGGGGGATGACGGACGGGTTCGTGGCCTTGTACATCTTCATGCTGGCGGCGATCGCCGGGCACGTGATCATTTCCCGGGTGCCGGTGATCCTGCACACGCCGCTGATGTCGGGCAGCAACTTCATCCACGGCATCGTGCTGATCGGCGCGATCGTGGTGCTCGGCCACGCCGACACCCCCCTGGAGAAGGCGATCGGCTTCGCCGCGGTGCTGATGGGCGCGGGCAATGCCGCCGGCGGTTACGTGGTCACCGAGCGCATGCTCGAGATGTTCAAGCCCTCGAAGAAGCAGGAGCCCGGGGCATGAGCGGCGCGCAGGTCCTGACCCTGGTGGTGGGCACCAGCTACCTGGTGGCGGCGACCCTGTTCCTGCTCGGCCTGCAGCGCATGGCCTCGCCGCTGACCGCGCGCAGCGGCATCCGCTGGGCCGGGCTCGGCATGGTGATCGCGACCTTGGCCACGTTCTTCCTGCCCGAGTTGCACAACATCCCGCTGATCCTTGCCGCGACCGCGCTGGGCACTGTGGTCGCCTGGGTGTCCGGCAAGCGGGTCGCGATCACCGACATGCCGCAGATGGTCGCCCTGTACAACGGCCTGGGTGGCGGTTCGGCGGCGGCGATCGGGGCGGTGGAGCTGCTGCGGTGGTCCTCGACCGGGGTCGCGGCGGGCCCGGTGCCGCTGGTGCTGGCACTGCTGGGCGCGCTGATCGGCTCGGTGGCGCTGTCGGGTTCGATCATCGCCTGGGCCAAGCTCGACGGGCGCATGGACAAGCGCTACGTGTTCCCCGGCATGCAGGCGTTCAACGCCCTGGTGGCGCTGGGCACGGTGGCGCTGGCGGTGCTGGCGGGCTGGTCGCTGGGGATGCACTGGGTGGTGGCCTTCTTCGTCGCCGCGCTGGCGCTGGGCGTGCTGATGACGCTGCCGATCGGCGGTGCCGACATGCCGGTGGTGATCTCGCTCTACAACGCCTTCACCGGCCTGGCCGTGGCGTTCGAGGGCTACGTGCTCGGCAACGAGGCGCTGATCATCGCCGGCATGATGGTGGGCGCGGCCGGCATGCTGCTGACCCGGCTGATGGCCAAGGCCATGAACCGTTCGATCCGCAGCGTGCTGTTCTCGAACTTCGGCGGCGCGGGGGCGGAAGCGGCCGAGATCACCGGCTCGCAGAAGCCGATCGAGGCCGCGGACGTGGCGGCGATGATGGCCTTCGCCGAGCGGGTGGTGATCGTGCCCGGTTATGGCATGGCCGTGGCCCAGGCCCAGCACAAGATCTGGGAGCTGGCCCAGCGCCTGGTCGAGCGCGGGGTCAAGGTGAAGTTCGCGATCCACCCGGTGGCCGGTCGCATGCCCGGGCACATGAACGTGCTGCTGGCCGAGGCCGGCGTGCCCTACGACCTGATCGCGGACATGGACGACATCAACCCCGAGTTCGCCAATACCGACGTCTCGCTGGTGATCGGCGCCAACGACGTGGTCAACCCCGTGGCGAAGACCGACCCGGCGAGCCCGATCTACGGCATGCCGATCCTCGACGTGGTGAACTCGAAGAACGTCATCGTGATCAAGCGCGGCAAGGGGACCGGCTTCGCCGGGATCGAGAACGCGCTGTTCTACGCCGACAACACCCGCATGCTCTACGGCGACGGCGCGGCGATGGCCAACGCGCTGGTGAGCGAACTCAAGGCGCTCGACGGCGGGCATTGAGCCCGCCGCCGCGGGTCAGCGCGAGGCGATCGCGGCCACGACCAGCCCGGCCGCGATCCAGGCCAGGTCGGTCGGGCCGTTGGACAGGCGCACCAGCAGCCAGGCCAACCCGTTGCCGAGCTTGAGCATCGACTCCCACGGCAGCAGGCCCATGTGGCCGCCCAGCCACGCGGCCACCAGCGCCCAGTTCGCCGCGGCCACCGCCAGCGCGGTCGACAGCAGCCCCGCCAGGGCCCGCGCCGCGCCGGGGCGCAGCCGCAGCAGGCGCACGATCAGGGCCGCGTCCACGGCCGCGACCAGCGCCATCCAGCTGCACTGCGCGTTGAGCGCCATCGCGAGCAGGACCCATGCGGCCGCCACGCCGAGGCTGCCCAGGAGCAGCCATCCCAGAGCGAAGGCGGACCAGGCGTTGCGTGGTGGCGGCATGCGGGAGGCTGCGTTGCGGAAGGCCGCACAGGATAGCCGGGTCGCGGCGATACAATGACGGCCTTGCCCCGCGGCCCATGGGCCCCCATCCATCGCACATGTATTCACGCAGCAGCGAACCGGTGCGCTTCGAGCGCGACTGCGAGGCCGTCCTGGTCCCGCAGGGCGAGTCCGTGACCCTGCCCGCCGGCAGCGTCGGCTACATCACCCAGGCCCTGGGCGGCAGCTGGACCGTGTTCGTGGAGGGCAACCTGTTCCGCATCGCCGGCAAGGACGGCGACGCGATCGGCAAGGAGCCGCCCGAGCCGCTGAGCCTGCCCGACGACGCCGATGACGCCGCGGTCGAGCAACTGGTGTGGAAGCAGCTGCGCACCTGCTTCGACCCCGAGATCCCGATCAACGTGGTCGACCTTGGCCTGATCTACGAGGCCGTGCTGCGTCCGCTGGGCGAGGGCAAGCGGATGGTCGAGGTGAAGATGACCCTGACCGCGCCCGGTTGCGGCATGGGCGAGATCCTGGTCGACGACGTACGCAGCAAGCTGGAGATGATCCCGACGATCGCCGAGGCCGACGTCGAGCTGGTATTCGACCCGCCGTGGAACCAGAGCATGATGTCCGAGGCCGCGCGCCTGGAAACCGGGATGCTGTAAGCGGGCAGGCGGCACCGGGCGCCGGCGCGGCAGGCCGCCGCGCCCCTAGTCGATCGCCTCGAAGCGGTTCGCCTCGACGTTCTTGCGCACCCGCGCCGGGTCCCAGACCCGGCCGTTCATGGCGATGTAGGTCCCGGGCGGCAGGCTCTGCACCGCGCCGACCGCGGTGCCGATGTTGAACTCGGCGTCCGAGCCGCGGAAGCGCGCCGGGCTCAGCGCGCCGGTCAGGACGATGGTGCGGTCGGCCAGCGTCGCCAGCACCCTGGCCGTTTCCACCATGGTGTCGGTGCCGTGGGTCACCAGCACGTGGCGCGTGGGCTGGGCCGCGATCGTGGCCCGCACCAGTTCGCGGTCGTCGTCGTCCAGGTGCAGCGAGTCCTTGCGCAGGATCGGGATCACCCGGAAGCGGAAGGCGACGTCCAGTTCCGAGAGCATGCGCCCGATCTGCGGGTCGCCGACCTGGAAGTCGGACTTGTCGTCGAAGTAGGTCTTGTCGATGGTGCCACCGGTGGTGACGATCAACAGTTCTTCCATCACGATGCTCCAATAGGGGGCGCGGGCAGGACGCGTCAGCGCCTGCGGGCGAACCGCGCGCGCAGGCCCGGCCAGCTGGCGGTGAACACCAGCCCGACCGAGAGCGCGGTGGCGGCCAACGCGAAGGCCCGCTGCGCGGGTTCGGCCCACGCGATCATCACCGCGTGGCAGAACAGCAGCAGGCCCAGCACGCCGGCCCAGAAGGCGGCCCTGGCGCTGCCCGCGGTGACCGCGGCCAGCAGCAGGGCGATCGGCAGCACGAACACCAGCAGCGCGGCCAGGAAGTGCCGGTCGCCGGCGAACCAGGCCAGGTACAGGACCGCGAGCGCGGCCAGCAGCGCGACCAGCGTCGTCCGGTGCGGACCCTCCAGCATCAGCCCAGCCTCGCCGCCAGCCCGGCGATGCGGCGGCCGAGCGCGCGTGCCAGCACCGCCTCGTCCTCGCTCGGTTCGGGGTCGTCGCCGGGGCCGGCCACGTGGCTGGCGCCGTACGGGGTGCCGCCGCCGCGCGTGGAGGACAGCCGCGGCTCGGTGAAGGGGATGCCGGCGACCACGCAGCCGTGGTGCAGCAGCGGCAGCATCATGCTCAGCAGGGTCGATTCCTGGCCGCCGTGCATGCTGGCGGTGGAGGTGAACACGCCGGCGGGCTTGCCGACCAGGGTGCCGCTGGCCCATTCGGCGCCCAGCCCGTCGAGGAAGTGCTTGAGCGGCGCCGCCATGTTGCCGAACCGGGTGGGGCTGCCCAGCAGCAGGCCGGCGCATTCCTCCAGGTCGGCGCGCTCGACGTAGGGCGCGCCCGATCCGGGCACCGGCGGCTCGGCCACGCGGGTCACCGGGGCCACCGGCGGCACGGTGCGCAGGCGCGCGTTCATGCCCGGCACCTCGCCGATGCCGCGCGCCACCTGGCGCGCGAGCTGCGCCACCGAACCGTTGCGGCTGTAGTACAGGACCAGGATGTCGGGCATGCCAGCCTCCGTCGACCGGAGGACATTCTGACAGGCTTTGCGGGCCAGCTCACCGCGCCGGCGGCGGCGCTTTGCTACGCTGCGGGCGATGCAGCCGCTGGCGACGCTCAACCTGTGGATGGAACGGATCCGCGATCGCGAGCGGGCCGGCACCTTCGCCCGCTTCCTCGCCCGCCGCTTCCTCGACGACCGCCTGTTCCAGGCCGCCGCGGCGCTGGCCTACACCACGATCTTCGCCCTGGTGCCGCTGGCGATCGTGGTGCTGGGCGTGCTGTCGGCGTTCCCGGTGTTCGGCGAATGGCGCGACCAGCTCACCGAGTACATCTTCTCCAACTTCGTGCCCAGCGCGGCCAGTGCGGTCAAGGAAACCCTGCTGCGCCTGGTGGGCGATGCGACCACGATCACCGTGGCGGGCGCGATCGGCCTGATCGTTTCGCTGCTGATCACCCTCAACAGCATCGAGGCCACCTTCAACCAGATCTGGCGGGTGCCGTCGTCGCGGCCGCGGCTGGGGCGGTTCCTGGTGTACTGGACCGTGCTCACCCTGGGCGCGATGCTGGCCGCGGCCTCGCTGGCGCTGTCGGCGTGGCTGTTCGCGCTGCCGGTGTTCTCCACCAGCGAGGGCAGGGTGCTGTCGGGGTTCGCCCTGCGGGCGGCGCCGGTGCTGATCGAACTGCTGCTCATCACGGCGCTGTACCGGGTGGTTCCGCACCGCACGGTAGCGCTGCGCCACGCCTTCGCCGGCGCGCTGATCGCGACCGTGCTGCTCGAGATCGTGAAGTGGGGCCTGGGCGTGTACCTGGGCACGTTCACCACCTACCAGCGCATCTACGGCGCGCTGGCGGCGCTGCCGATCCTGATGATCTGGATCTACCTGGGCTGGGTGTCGGTGCTGCTGGGGGCGTCGTTCGCCTCGGCGGTATCGGCGTTCCGCTACCAGCCGGCGGCGATGCGGCTGCCCGAAGGCTTCGAGCTGTACGGGCTGCTGCGGCTGCTGGGCCGCTTCGTGCAGGCGCGGCGCCAGGGGCGCGGGCTGCATACCGAGGAGATCCTCGACATTGAGCCGATGCTCACCGATTCCCAGCTCAAGGGCTTCCTCGCCCAGCTGGCGGGGATCGACTTGCTCAAGCGCGCCGAGGATGGCCAGTGGCTGCTGGCGCGCGATCTGGATACCCTCAGCCTGGCCGACCTCTACGAAGCGTCCGGGTTGCGCATCCCGGTCTCGGAGGCCTGGCTGCCGTGCCGGGACGATCCGCTGGGCGCCGACGCGGTGGCCGCGCTCGACGAACTGCGCCTGCCGCTGCGCGACCTGCTCAAGCGCAACGTGGCCGACCTCTACCCCCGCTCAGGTGAAACAGCATGAACCCGAGGATTCTCGCCATCGTGTCCACCCTGCTGCTGCTGGCCGCGTGCCGCCAGGCCCCCACGCCGGCCGAGGACCAGGCCGGCGCGGCGCAGCCCGGCGCGCCGGCGGTGGCGGTGCAGGAGGAGGATGCCCCGGATGCCGCGGAGGAGGAGCCGGCGCGGCCGGACCTGCCCACCCTGGAGGTGGCCACCATCGACGGTGGCCGCTACGACCTGGCCGAGCACCGCGGGGAATGGGTGGTCGTGAACTTCTGGGCGACCTGGTGCTCGCCCTGCCTGAAGGAGATGCCGGAACTCTCGGCGCTGCACACCATGCGCGAGCACATCAGCGTGGTGGGCCTGGCCTACGAGGAGATCGAGGTGCCGGCGATGCGGTCGTTCCTTGAGGCGCACCCGGTGGCGTATCCGGTCGCGATCATCGACGTGTACGACCCGCCGGCCGATTTCGACACCCCGCGCGGGCTGCCGATGACCTACCTGATCGCGCCGGATGGCGCCGTGGCCCGGCAGTTCCTCGGCCCAGTCACGGCGAGGGACATCGAGGCGGCGATCGCCAGCAGCGGAGGGCCATCGCTCGAGTCGCTTTCGGCCGCCCCGGGCCCCGGGGGCGCGTGATGCGCGCGGCCCGGTTCCGCGTCGACGGACGGGTGCAGGGCGTGGGGTTCCGCGCCGCCACCCGTGCCCAGGCGCTGTCCCTGGGCCTGCGCGGCCACGTGCGCAACCTCGCCGATGGCGGGGTGGAGGTGTTGGCGGTGGGACCGCAGCAGGCGCTCGAAGCGCTGGCGCAGTGGCTCGAGGACGGCCCGCCCACCGCACGGGTCGCGCACCTGGCCCGTACCGACCCGGCGCACGCGCCCGGACTGGGCCCGGGGTTCGACATCCTGGAAGACGGCTGAACCCGGGGAGGCCACGGTGTCAGTGCGGGGGCGCCGCACCGGGGCCTTCGTACAGGGCGCGCGCGCGTTCGGCCTGCCCGGCATCGAGCGGTGGCGGACGGGCCTCCGCCGGCACGCCCTGGGGCCGCCAGCCGGGCAGCTTGCGCACGCCCCTGGCGAGCGCGCCCAGACCCTCGTTGATCGCGATCTGCACGTATCCGCCGCGCAGACCCACTTCCTCCAGGCTTGGCGCCTCGTCCCACCGCTGCGAGAACACGGTGTCCTCGACCTCCACCGGATTGCGCAAGGTGAAGGGGTCGGGTGGCGGGCGGTGGCCGAGGACCCGCACCGGCGCAAGCTCGACGTCGACCCCCGGCGCGTCCGGCGGGGCCGGCGGCGTGTCCCGGGCGAAGGCCAGGAACGCCGTACCGCAGGCGATGGCCAGGGCCAGGGCCGGGCGCCATCGCCGTGGCCCGGTTCCCCGCGGTCGCGCGCGCGGGGCCGCCTGCACGTGGGGCGCTGTGCGTGGTGCTGCCGCCTCCATGCCCCGCACGCGGTGCGCGGCTGCGCGCATCGGCATGCCCTCCCGGCCGGATCGCGCGCCATGGTGCCGGTTGCGGCAGGCACCGTGAAGCGGGGCGCGTGCCGTCAGCGCGATTCGTTCAGGCGCGGCCGCAGGGTGGCGAGGTTGCAGGGCCGGGTGCGCGCGTCGAGCTGCTCGCGGATGATCCGCTCCCACGCGGTGCGGCAGGCCGAGGTCGAACCGGGCAGGGCGAACAGGAAGGTGCCGTTGGCGAGGCCGGCGAAGGCGCGCGACTGCAGCGCGGACGTGCCGATCTCCTCGAACGACAGCGCCCGGAACAGCTCGCCGAAGCCGGGCATCTGCTTGTCCAGCAGCGGCAGTAGCGCCTCGGGGGTGGAGTCGCGTCCGGTGAAGCCGGTGCCGCCGGTGACCAGGATGCCGTCGACCGCCGGGTCGGCGATCCATTTCGACACCAGCGCGCGCATGGCGTAGCGGTCGTCGGGCAGCAGCGCGCGCTCGGCCAGCCGGTGGCCTTCGGCCTGCAGCGCGGCGGCGAGGTAGTCGCCGGAACCGTCCTCGGCCAGCGTGCGCGAGTCCGAGACGGTGAGCACGCACAGGGCGAGCGGGATCGGGTCGCGGGTGGCGGTCATGGCGGCAGCGTACCGCAGGCGCGCGGTGGCGCGGTCAGCACAGTGGCAGCGAGTACCACTGGGTCGCGTCCTCGTGCCAGCCGGCGGCGCGGTAGGTGGCCCGTGCGGCGGCGTTGTCACGGGTGGTTTCGAGCTGGATCGCGGCGGCGCCATCCTCGCGGGCGAAGCCGGCGGCCGCGTCGAGCAGTCGCCGGGCCACGCCCCGGCGCCGCATCGCCGGCAGCACGAACAGGTCGTTGAGGATCCACACCCGCGCCAGCCGTACCGAGGAGAACATCGGGTAGAGCTGGGCGAACCCCGCCGGCTCGCCGTCCAGGCGCGCCAGCAGCGCGCGCGACTCGCCGAAGCGCAGGCGCTGCCGCAGCCAGTCGCGCGCCGCCCCGGGGTCGGCCGGCTGGCCGTAGAACTGGCGGTAGGCATCGAACAGTGCGGCCAGCGCGTCGAGGTCGGCCGGAAGGGCGTGGGCCACGGTGACGGTCATCTTCAGGAGTCCCGGGTGAGCTGCGCGAGCGTGTCGGCCTGGTGCTCGCGCGAGAGCCGGTCGACGAGCGGGTCGATGTTGCCCTCGAGCACGTTGGGCAGGTCGTAGAGGGTCAGCCCTTCCACGCGGTGGTCGGTGATCCGGCCCTGGGGGTAGTTGTAGGTGCGGATGCGCTGGCTGCGGTCGCCACTGCCGACCTGCAGCTTGCGGCTGGCGGCGGTGGCGGCGGCGCGGCGTTCGGCCTCCATCCCGGCGATGGTGGCGCGCAGGCGCTTCATCGCCTTGTCGCGGTTGGCGTGCTGGCTGCGCTCGGTCTGCGACTCGACCACGATGCCGGTCGGCAGGTGGGTGATGCGCACGGCCGAGTCGGTCTTGTTGACGTGCTGGCCGCCCGCGCCGGAGGAGCGGAAGGTGTCGACCCGCAGGTCGGTCGGGTTGATCTCGACCGGCTCGCCTTCCTCCTCGATCGGAATGATCGCTACCGTCGCGGCCGAGGTGTGGATCCGGCCCTGCGATTCGGTCTCGGGCACGCGCTGCACGCGGTGGGTGCCGGATTCGAACTTCAGGCGCGCGTAGGCGCCTTCGCCCTCGATCCGCGCGATCACCTCGCGGAATCCGCCGTGTTCGCCGGGATTGGCCGACTCGATCTCCACCCGCCAGCCCTGGCGCTCGGCGTAGCGGGTGTACATGCGCAGCAGGTCGCCGGCGAAGATCGCGGCCTCGTCGCCGCCGGTGCCGGCGCGGATCTCCAGGTACAGGCCGCCGTCGTCGCGCGCATCGCGCGGTACCAGCAGCGCCATGAGCTGTTCCTCGAGCGCGTCCAGGCGGGCCTGAGCCGCGGCGATCTCCTCCTCGGCCAGGTCGCGCAGCTCGGGGTCGTTGCGCATCTCCTGCGCCGCCTCGAGGTCGGCGCGGGCGCGGGCCTGGTCCGCCATCGCCGTCGCCAGCGGCTCGAGCCGGGAGAATTCGCGCGACAGCGCGCGGAAACGGTCCTGGTCGCCCGCCACCGCCGGATCGGCGAGCAGTCGTTCGAGTTCGTCGCGGCGGTCGGCCAGCGCCTCCAGCTTACGGCGCAGGGTCGGCAGCATCGTCGCGGTTCTGGAGCGGGGGCAGCAGCGGCTCGAAGGCCCGCAGCAGGTCGAGGTTGCCTTGCGCCGCGGCGTCGCGCAGGGCGGCGGTGGGCACGTGCAGCAGCCGGTTGGTGAGGCTGTGGGCGAGCTGTTCGACCACCGCGGCCGGATCGTGGCCGAGGGCCAGCTGCTGGCGCGCGCGCGCGGCCAGCTCGGCGCGCGCGGCCTCGCCATGGGCGCGCAGGCGCTTGAGCGGCTCGTTGCGGGCGCCCAGCGCCAGCGCCTGGCCGTAGCGCGCCACCTGCAGGTCGACGATGGTCTCCGCTTCCTGGGCGGCGTCGCCGCGGCTGCGGCGGTTCTGCTCGACCACCCGGTCGAGGTCGTCGACGGTGTAGAGGTAGGCGTCCTCGAGCTCGGCGACCGCGGGTTCGATGTCGCGCGGCACCGCCAGGTCCATCAGCATCATCGGCTTGCGCTTGCGCAGCGACAGCGCGCGTTCGACCTGCGCGCGGGTGAGCACCGGGATCTGGCTGGCGGTGGCCGAGAACACCACGTCGGCCATGAACAGATGGTGTTCGAGTTCCTCCAGCGGCAGTGCCACCGCGCCGTGGCGCTCGGCGAGGTCCTGCGCGTGGCGGTAGGTCCGGTTGGCGATCAGCAGACGCTTGACCCGCGACTGCGCGAGGTGGCGCGCGGCCAGCTCGATGGTCTCGCCGGCGCCGACCAGCAGCGCCACCGAGTCGTCCGGGCGGGCGAACGATTCCTGCGCCAGCCGCACCGCCAGCGACGCCACCGAGACCGGGCTGGAGCCGATCCGGGTTTCGGTGCGCACGCGCTTGGCGGTGACGAAGGCGTGCTGGAACAGGCGGTCGAGTTCGCTGCCGAGCGCGCCGGCCTCGCGCGCCATCGACCAGGCCTGCTTGACCTGGCCGAGGATCTGCGGCTCGCCCAGCACCATCGAGTCGAGGCCGCAGGCGACGCGGAACAGGTGCCGCGCCGCGCCGTCTCCCGCATGCCGGTACAGGTAGCCGTGGAGGTCGCCGTCGCCGCCCCGGTGCGACGCCAGCCATCGCGCCAGTGCCGCGTCGTCGTCGGCGCTGGCGTAGAGTTCGGTGCGGTTGCACGTCGACAGCAGGGCCACCTCGCGCACCCCCGGCAAGGCGCGCAGGTCGGCCAGCGCGGCCGGGACGTCGCGCTCGGCGAACGCGACCTGCTCGCGCAGGGCGACCGGGGCGGTCTGGTGGTTGATGCCGAGGGCGTACAGGGTCATGCGCTTTGGCTGGCTGCCCGCACGGCGTGTCCGTTCAGGCGCTTGCGATAAGCTTCCGGGTCGAGTGCCCATTCTAAGGTCCGGCCGACTCCGATGCCCGTTTTCCCCAACTCCGTGCGCCGGATCCTGCCGTGCGTCGCGCTGTCGGCCTGCCTGGCAGTGGCGTGGGCGGCCCCGCCGCCAGCGTCCGATCCGCTGCGTGAAGACGTGCTCGGCGCCACCATGGCCGGCGAGTTCGCGCTCCAGGCCGGGCGCCTGGACGAGGCCGCCGCCTGGTACCTGGACGCGGCCCGCGCCGCCGGGGACGGGGATCCCGGCCTGGCCGAGCGCGCCACCCGGATCGCCCTGCTGGGCAAGGACGACCGCACCGCCGCCGCGGCGCTGGCCCTGTGGCGCGCGCGCGCGCCCGAGTCGCTGGCCATGCGCGCGGCCGAGGCCACGCTGGCGCTGCGCAACGGCCGCAGCCGCCGTGCGCTGCGCCACCTGCGCGGCCTGATGGCCGAACCCGATCCGGCCGGCTGGCGGCATGCGCTGGCGGTGATCGCGACCGGGCCGCGCGATCCGGCCGCCTCGGCCAGGATCATGCGGGCGCTGTTCGACGAGGACGCGGTGCCCGACACCCTGCACGCCTGGCTGGCCTTCGGCGACCTGGCCCAGCGCCTGGACCAGGAGCAGCTGACCCGGCTGGTGATCGCGCGCATCGTCGAGCGCTTCCCCGGCGAGCCGCGGGTGGCCCTGCTGCGCGCCTCGCAGCTGCGCGAGGCGGGCGACCTCGACGGCGCCCGCGCGGCCCTGGCCGAAGCGGGCGACGCGGTCGCGATCCTGCCCGAGCTGCGCCTGGCCCTGGCCGCCGAATACGACGCCCTGGGCGATCCGGCCACCGCCGAGCGGCTGCTGGCGAAGGGCCCCCAGGACCGCCACGTCCAGGCCGTGCGCGCCTCGCTGCTGGCCAAGGCCGAGGACCGCGAGGCGCTGGCCGCCCTTTACGAGGAACTGCGGCGCGGCGCCGCCAACCCCGAACCGGGCTACCGGCTGCTGCTGGGCCAGGTGGCCGAGTTCCTCGACCTGCACGCCGAGGCGCTGGAGTGGTACGAGAGCGTGGCCGGCGGCGAGGCGCGGCTCCAGGCCAGGCTCCAGGCCACCCGGGTACTGCACGAGCTGGATCGACGCGACGAGGCCTACGCCGCGTTGCACCGGATGCAGGCGGACGGGTCGATCAGCGACGAGGCCCGGCGCGCGGCCTACCTGGTGGAGGGCGAGCTGCGCGCGCGCGACCGCGACCTCGAGGCCGAGAACGACGCCTACGCCCGCGCCCTGGCCGACTGGCCGGACGAGCCGTCGCTGCTCTACGCCCGCGCCCTGATGTGGGAACGCTACGACGACATCGAGCGGGCCGAGGCCGACCTGCGCAAGATCCTGCTCGCCGACCCGGAGAACGTCGCCGCGCTCAACGCCCTGGGCTACACCCTGGCCGACCGCACCGACCGCTACGTCGAGGCGCTGGAGCTGATCGACCGCGCGCGGGTGGCCGAGCCGGGCAACGCCGCGATCATCGACAGCTACGGCTGGGTGCTGTACCGCCTCGGCCGCCACGAGGAAGCGCTGGTGGAACTGCGCCGGGCCTACACCCTGCAGAAGGACGCCGAGATCGCCGCGCACATCGCCGAGGTGCTCTGGGTCATGGGCCGCCGCGACGAGGCCCGGCGCTATTTCGACGACGCGCGCCGGCTCGATCCCGAGAACCGCGCGCTGCGGCGCGCGCTGGAGAAGCTCGGCGCATGAACGTGGTCCGCTCCGCGGCCGCGGCGCTGGCCGTGATGGCCTTGCTCGCCGGCTGCGTTTCGGCGCCGGTGCGCGTCCCGGCGCAGGTCGATCCGGCGGTCGCCGGTCACGCCGATGCCCGGCGCGCCTCGCTGGAGGCCTGGGGCCTGGCCGGCCGGGTGGCGATCTCCGGCGGCCGCCAGGGCGGCAGCGGCCGGCTCGACTGGGTCCAGCAGGGCGGCCGCTACGAGGTCACGCTGTCGGCGCCGGTGACCCGCCAGGGCTGGCGCCTGAGCGGCGATGCCGGGCGGGCGCGGCTCGAGGGCGTGGAGGGCGGACCGCGCGAGGGCGCGGATGTCGAGGCCCTGCTGTTGGAGGCCACCGGCTGGGACATTCCGGTCCGGGCCCTGGTCGCCTGGGTGCGGGGAGTGGCGGCGCCGGAGGCGATGCACGGCCCGGCGCGGGTCGAGTACGGCGCCGACGCGCTGCCGGTCCGGCTGGAACAGGCCGGGTGGACGATCGGCTACCGGGACTGGTTCGAGGCTGGCGCCAACCGGCCGGCGATGCCGCGCCGGATCGAGGCCAGCCGGGGCGATGCGCGGGTGCGGCTGGTGGTGGACGACTGGACCCTCGCGCCCGCCGCCCCGGAAGATGCGCCGCCGCCCGCGCACGGGCGGGACGCGGACGGCGCCGTCCACGGAGGCTGAGGATGGCCGGGCTCGCACCCGTCGACGGCTGGACCCGCTGGCCGGCCCCAGCCAAGCTCAACCTGTTCCTGCGGATCCCGCGCCGCCGCGCGGACGGCTATCACGAGCTGCAGACCGTGTTCCGGCTCCTGGCCTGGGGCGATACGGTCCGCATCCGCCTGCGCCGGGATCGTCGGATCCGCCGGGTCGGGGCGTCGGTCGCCGGCGTGGACGCGGACGACGATCTCCTGGTCAAGGCCGCACGACTGCTGCAATCGGAAGCGAACGTCGCGCTTGGTGCCGACATCTCCGTCGAAAAGCGCATCCCCGCCGGTGCCGGCCTCGGCGGCGGGTCATCCGACGCGGCGACCGTGCTGCGGGCGCTCGACCGGCTCTGGGGGCTGGACCTGGGCGAGGACCGGCTGGCCGCGTTCGGACTGGCGCTGGGCGCGGACGTGCCGGTGTTCGTGCGCGGCCGCAACGCCTGGGCCGAAGGGGTGGGCGAGCGCCTGGTTCCCCTGGAACTTCCACCGGCCTGGTACGTGCTGGTCGACCCGGGCGTCCATGCGCGCACCGCGGAGCTGTTCCAAGCCCCTGAATTGACGCGAAATGCCGCGCCCGCGACAATAGCGGACTTCGTTTCGGGAGCCTGGCTCGGCAATGCGTTCGAGCCGGTGCTGCGCCGCCGCGAACCCGCCGTCGAGGCGGCGTTCGATGCGCTGGCGCGGATCGGCCGGCCGCGCCTGACCGGGTCGGGCAGCGGCTGCTTCGTGGAGTTCGCCGACGGCGGCTCCGCGGCGGCTGCGCTGCGGCGCCTGGCGCCGGGCCTGCGGGCCTGGGTCGCGCCGGGTGCGTCGCGGTCCCCGTTGCTGGATGCGCTCGAAGGATCGGCAGTGGCTGGAGAGTGGTAGGAACCGTGGTCGGTGATTGGTGGTTGGCGATAGGTACGGCGGCGGCCGCGTCGCATCGCCAGCCACGAATGACCGGTCACGTCCGCAGGGGCGTCGCCAAGTGGTTAAGGCACCGGGTTTTGATCCCGGCATTCGTAGGTTCGAATCCTTCCGCCCCTGCCATTTCGATCGTGACTGGTGATCGCGGGTCCCCCGTTGCCCGGCGCAGGCGTGCGCCGCGGCACGGCGGGGCCCGTGGGCACCGGTCGCGGAGCCACCACCACCATCACCATCACCGCACGGTCAGAGCGGAGCGGAGCAGTCGGACATGAACGAAGACAGGAACCTGCTGATCTTCTCGGGCAACGCGAACCGGCCGCTGGCGCAGGCCGTGTGCCGCGAACTGGGCGTCCGTCCGGGCAAGGCGCTGGTGTCCACGTTCTCCGACGGCGAGCTGCAGGTCGAGATCGAGGAGAACGTGCGGCGCCAGGACGTATTCGTCATCCAGCCCACGTGCGCGCCCTGCGCCGAGCACCTGATGGAGCTGCTGGCCCTGATCGACGCGCTCAAGCGCGCCTCGGCCGCCTCGGTCACCGCGGTGGTGCCGTACTTCGGCTACGCCCGCCAGGACCGCCGCATGCGCTCCTCGCGGGTGCCGATCACCGCCAAGCTGGCGGCCAAGATGTTCACCGCCGCCGGCGCCGACGGCATGCTCACCGTCGACCTGCACGCCGACCAGATTCAGGGCTTTTTCGACATCCCGGTCGACAACGTGTACGCCTCGCCGCTGCTGCTGGCCGACATCTGGCGCGAGCACGGCACCGGCAACGTGATCGTGGTGTCTCCGGACGTGGGCGGCGTGGTCCGCGCCCGGGCCCTGGCCAAGCGCCTGGACGACGCCGACCTGGCGATCATCGACAAGCGCCGGCCCAAGGCCAACGTGGCCACGGTGATGAACATCATCGGCGAGGTCGAGGGCAAGACCTGCGTGCTGGTCGACGACATCGTGGACACCGCCGGCACGCTGTGCGCCGCCGCCGGCGCGCTCAAGGCCAATGGCGCGCAGAAGGTCGTGGCCTACTGCACCCACCCGGTGCTGTCGGGCGCGGCGATCGACAACATCACCCGTTCGCAGCTCGATGAGCTGGTGGTCACCGACACCATCCCGCTGTCGGAGGCGGCCCGTGCCTGCGGCCGCATCCGCCAGCTCAGCGTCGCCGAGATGCTGGCCGAGACGATCCGCCGGATCGCGTTCGGAGAATCCGTCAGTTCGCTCTACCTGGACTGACGCCACCGCTCGCCTGGTCGCGGGCGAGCGTTCCAGACCGCCGCGAGGCGGTCCTACCTACTGAAGAAGAGAAGCAAACATGGCAACGACTCACGAAATCAAGGTCGAGCGCCGCGAGGACGAAGGGAAGGGTGCGAGCCGCCGCCTTCGCCGCAGCGGCAAGATCCCGGCCATCGTCTACGGTGGCGACCTCCCGCCGGTCAGCATCCAGCTCGACCACGAGCCGGTGTGGCTGGCCAGCCAGCACGAGTGGTTCTACTCGTCGATCCTGGACCTGAGCCTGGGCGGCGACATCCAGAAGGTGCTGCTGCGCGACATCCAGCGCCATCCGTACAAGCAGCTGATCCTGCACCTGGACTTCCAGCGCGTGAACGAGAAGGAGACGCTGCGCACCGCGGTGCCGCTGCTGTTCGTCAACGAAGAGAAGTCGCCGGCCGGCAAGGCCGCCGACGTCGTGATCACCCGCGAGCTGAAGGAAGTGACGGTCGAGTGCCTGCCGTCCGACCTGCCGCAGGCGATCGAGGTCGACCTGTCCGAGCTCAAGGTCGGCGACATCGTCTACCTGTCGGACCTGAAGCTGCCCAAGGGCGTGGAGATCCCGCAGCTCAAGCTGGGCAAGGACCACGACGACGCGGTGGTGATTGCCAAGCACGGCCGCGAGGAGGCCGCGCCGGAAGAGGCGGCCGAGGGCGACGACGCCGCGGCCAAGCCCGACGACGGCAAGTGATCCCGGTCCGGCGGAGGGTGCCCCGCGCCGACGGCGTGGGGTGGGCCCCCGGGCGTCCGGCAGGGGCCGGCACGGCCCCTGCCGCGCGCTGAGCGGGACCGCTCCGCCGGCACGGACCCGAGCGAATGGAAGGATTGCGGCTCATCGTCGGCCTCGGCAACCCGGGGCCCGAACATGCACGGACCCGGCATAACGCCGGGTTCCGTTTCGTGGACGCCCTGGCCGAGCGGGCCGGGGCGCGCTTCGGGGCCGAGGGCAAGCTGTTCGGCGAGACCACGAAGGTCGAGGTGGCCGGGCGCAGCCTGTGGCTGCTGCGCCCGTCCACGTTCATGAACCTCAGTGGCAAGTCGGTGGTGGCTGCCCTGCGCTACTGGAAGATCGAGCCCGAACAGGCGCTGCTGGCCCATGACGAGCTCGACCTGCCGCCCGGCGTGGCGCGGCTGAAGTTCGACGGCGGCCACGGCGGCCAGAACGGCCTGCGCGACGTCATGCGCCTGCTTGGCCACGGCCGCTTCCACCGGCTGCGCATCGGCATCGGCCATCCCGGGCACAAGGACCGGGTGACCTCGTGGGTCCTGGGACGTCCCGGGACCGAGGACGACATCCTGATCAACCGGGCGGTCGACGACGCGCTCGACGTCCTCCCGCTCGCCGTCCAGGGCGACTTCAACGAGGCGATGAAGCGCCTGCACACCAGCAAGGCCTGATTCGTGGTTGGTGACTGGCGATCCGGCACCCGGGTCGCCAGTCACGAACCACCAGTCACGGAACCCCCGGAACATGGGCATCCAATGCGGCATCGTCGGCCTGCCGAACGTGGGCAAGTCGACGCTCTTCAATGCACTGACCAAGGCGGGCATCGCCGCGGCCAACTTCCCG
Organism: Luteimonas wenzhouensis; assembly: GCF_007859305.1. Taxonomy (GTDB): domain Bacteria; phylum Pseudomonadota; class Gammaproteobacteria; order Xanthomonadales; family Xanthomonadaceae; genus Luteimonas; species Luteimonas wenzhouensis. The sequence continues at coordinate 446,414 of NZ_VOHE01000001.1, read as the reverse complement.
TTCTGCACCATCGAGCCGAACGTGGGCGTGGTCCCCGTGCCCGACCCGCGGCTGGCCGAGCTGGCGGAGATCGTCAAGCCCGAGCGGGTCGTGCCGACCGTGGTCGAGTTCGTCGACATCGCCGGCCTGGTTGCCGGCGCGGCCAGCGGCGAGGGCCTGGGCAACAAGTTCCTGGCCCATATCCGCGAGGTCGACGCGATCGCCCACGTGGTGCGCTGCTTCGAGCATGCGGACGTGATTCACGTGGCCAACCGGGTCGATCCGGTCGCGGACATCGACACCATCGACACCGAGCTGGCCCTGGCCGACCTGGAGACCGTGGACAAGGCCATCGCCCGCTACGAGCGGGTGGCCAAGAGCGGCGACAAGGACGCCAGGGCGCGGCTCGAGGTCCTGGCCCGGCTGCGCGCGGCGCTGGACGAGGGCAAGCCGGCCCGTTCGGTGCCGCTGGCGGACGAGGAGCGGGTGCTGGTGCGCGAGCTGTTCCTGCTGACCATGAAGCCGGTGCTGTACATCGCCAACGTGCTCGAGGACGGGTTCCGGGACAACCCGCACCTGGACGCGGTCCGCGCCCGCGCCGCGGCCGAGGGCGCCGAGGTGGTGCCGGTCTCGGCCGCGATCGAGGAGGAGCTGAGCCAGCTCGACGACGCCGACCGCGACGAGATGCTGGCCGGCTACGGCCTCGACGAGCCCGGCCTTAACCGGGTGATCCGGGGCGCCTACCGGCTGCTGGGCCTGCAGACCTACTTCACCGCCGGGGTCAAGGAGGTCCGCGCCTGGACGGTGAAGGCTGGCTCCACCGCGCCCCAGGCCGCCGGGGTGATCCACAGCGACTTCGAAAAGGGCTTCATTCGCGCCGAGACCATCTCCTACGAGGACTTCGTCCGCTATCGTGGCGAGGCTGGCGCGCGCGAGGCCGGCCGGCTGCGCCTGGAGGGCAAGGACTACCGGGTGCAGGAGGGCGACGTCCTGCATTTCCGCTTCAACGTCTGACCGGAGGGGCCCGGATGGAACCGGACGCGATCGCCATGGATGCGGGGAGGGGTGGGCTGCGCGGGCGGGCGCTGGCCTGGGTCGAGTCGGCCCCGGTGCAGCGGTTCGTGGTCGGGGTGATCGTGGCCAATGCGGTCATCCTCGGCATGGAGACCTCCCCGGCGCTGCGCGACGCGGCCGGCGGCTGGCTGGCCGTGCTCGACCAGGCCTGCCTGGCGGTGTTCGTGGTCGAGCTGACGCTGAAGCTGTGGGGCCACGGCCCGCGCTTCTTCCGCAGTGGCTGGAACGTGTTCGACCTGGTGGTGGTCGGGATCGCGCTGGTGCCGGCCTCCGGGCCGTTCGCCGTGCTGCGGGTGCTCAGGGTGCTGCGGGTGCTGCGGCTGGCCTCGATGATGCCCAGGCTGCGCTTCGTGGTGGAGGCGCTGCTGCGGGCGATCCCGGGCATCGGCGCGATCGCCGCGCTGATGCTGATCCTGTTCTACGTCGCCGCGGTGGTGGCCACCGGCATGTTCGGCGAGCGCTTCCCGCACTGGTTCGGCAGCCTCGGCGCCTCGCTCTACACCCTGTTCCAGGTCATGACCCTGGACAGCTGGTCGTCCGGACTGGTGCGCCCGGTGATGGAGGCCTACCCCTGGGCCTGGGTGTTCTTCGTGCCCTTCATCCTGCTCGCCACCTTCACCATGTTGAACCTGTTCGTCGCCATCATCGTCAACACGATGCAGGCGCTCCAGGAGCAGGGCGCGGGCGCCGGGCATGAGCGGGAGGCAGGTGCCCCGGCGCCGTTTCCGGGCGCGGCCGCGGGCGGCGCGGACCCGGGCCTGGTCGCGCTCGGGGACGAGATCCGCCTGCTGCGGACCGAGCTGGAACAGCTGCGCCGGGCGACCGGCGCAGCTGGCGAAAGTGCGCGTTGACAGTCCGCCACGGCATGGTCAAAATAACGGGCTGTTTCACGGGTTTGCGCTTCTGACGGAGGGATACCCAAGCGGCCAACGGGGGCAGACTGTAAATCTGCTGGCTTACGCCTTCGGTGGTTCGAATCCACCTCCCTCCACCAGTCGGTCCAGCGCAGGCACGAGGTTTCCGCACGGCGCGGGAGTAGTTCAATGGTAGAACCTCAGCCTTCCAAGCTGATGGTGCGGGTTCGATTCCCGTCTCCCGCTCCATTGCCCTGCTGCAGGTCCCGCGCCAGGCAACAACAATTCACGCTCACGTAGCTCAGTCGGTAGAGCACCTCCTTGGTAAGGAGGAGGTCGATGGTTCGATTCCATTCGTGAGCACCATACAAGGCGGGCCAGGCCCGCGACGACCCGGCCGCCAGCGGCCGGGTTTCCACACCGGCAAAAACAACAACGTCAGCGAGAGTCACAGTCATGGCAAAGGGTAAGTTCGAGCGCACCAAGCCCCACGTGAACGTGGGCACGATCGGCCACGTGGACCACGGCAAGACGACGCTGACGGCGGCGCTGACGAAGATCGGCGCGGAGCGTTTCGGGGGCGAGTTCCACGCCTACGACGCGATCGACAAGGCGCCGGAGGAGAAGGCGCGCGGGATCACGATCTCGACCTCGCACGTGGAGTACGAGTCTCCGACGCGCCACTACGCGCACGTGGACTGCCCGGGCCACGCGGACTACGTGAAGAACATGATCACGGGTGCGGCGCAGATGGACGGCGCGATCCTGGTGGTGTCGGCGGCGGACGGCCCGATGCCGCAGACGCGCGAGCACATCCTGCTGGCGCGGCAGGTGGGCGTGCCGTACATCGTGGTGTTCCTGAACAAGGCGGACATGGTGGACGACGCCGAGCTGCTGGAGCTGGTGGAGATGGAGGTCCGCGAGCTGCTGAGCAAGTACGAGTTCCCTGGCGACGACACCCCGATCGTGAAGGGTTCGGCGCTCAAGGCGCTGGAAGGCGACCAGTCGGAGATCGGGGTGCCGGCGATCATCCAGCTGGTGGAAGCGCTGGACCGCTGGATTCCGGAGCCGCAGCGTGACGTGGACAAGCCGTTCCTGATGCCGGTGGAGGATGTGTTCTCGATTTCGGGTCGCGGCACGGTGGTGACGGGGCGCATCGAGCGCGGCGTGATCAAGGTGGGCGACGAGATCGAGATCGTGGGCATCCGTCCGACGGCCAAGACGACGGTGACGGGCGTGGAGATGTTCCGCAAGCTGCTGGACCAGGGCCAGGCGGGCGACAACGCGGGCCTGCTGCTGCGCGGCACCAAGCGCGACGAGGTGGAGCGCGGCCAGGTGCTGGCGAAGCCGGGCACGATCACCCCGCACACCGAGTTCGAGGCGGAGGTGTACGTGCTGTCGAAGGACGAGGGCGGCCGCCACACGCCGTTCTTCAAGGGTTACCGCCCGCAGTTCTACTTCCGCACCACGGACATCACCGGCGCGGTGACGCTGCCGGAGGGCACGGAGATGGTGATGCCGGGCGACAACGTGAAGATGTCGGTGTCGCTGATCAACCCGATCGCGATGGACGAGGGCCTGCGCTTCGCGATCCGCGAGGGCGGCCGGACCGTCGGCGCGGGCGTGGTGTCGAAGATCATCAAGTAAGCACGGACCCCGCCACGGCGGGGACCGGAACCGGGTGCCGCGGCAGGCCACCGCGCGGCGCCCGGCCCGGATCGGGGCAAGGCGGCGCAAGCCGCCGTTGCCTTTTCCGGGGGCGGGGCGAATTTCCGTACGCCAGTAGCTCAATTGGCAGAGCAGCGGTCTCCAAAACCGCAGGTTGGGGGTTCGAGTCCCTCCTGGCGTGCCATCCAGAGTAGCGAGACGAGTGAACAGCAGAGTCGAACAACCCGGGTCCGCTTCCGCGGCCGACATGGTCAGGTACGCGCTGGCGCTGCTGCTGGTCGCCGCCGGGGTGTTCGCGTTCTACTGGTTCGACGGCCAATGGCCCGGCGCCGCCCGGATCGCGGTGGTGGCGGTGGCGGTCGTGGCCGCCGCCGCGGTGTTCATGACCACCGCCAAGGGCCACCAGACGCGGGAGTTCCTCTACGAGTCGCGCTTCGAGCTGCGCAAGGTGGTCTGGCCCACCCGCCAGGAGGCCACCCGCATGACCTGGGTGGTGATCCTGGTGGTGGTCATCATCGCGCTGCTGCTGGCCGGGTTCGACGCGGTCATCCAGTGGCTGGTCAAGCTGTTCCTTGCCCAATGACGGAGAGTACGGGCCCGATGGAAGCGCAAGGCGTCAAGCGTTGGTATGTGGTGCACGCGTACTCCGGCTTCGAGAAGTCGGTGGCGCAGGCGCTCCGCGACCGGATCGCCCGTGCGGAGATGCAGGACCGCTTCGGCGACGTGCTGGTCCCGACCGAGGAGGTCGTGGAGATGCGCTCCGGCCAGAAGCGGCGCTCCGAGCGCAAGTTCTTTCCCGGCTACGTCCTGGTCCAGATCGCCACCCATGAGGAGAACGGGATCCCCCGGATCGACAGCGAGTGCTGGCACCTGGTCAAGGAGACCCCCAAGGTGATGGGCTTCATCGGCGGGACCGCCGACCGCCCGCTGCCGATCCGCGACGAGGAGGCGGCCGCGATCCTCGACCGGGTCCAGGAAGGGGTCGAGAAGCCGCGCCCGAAGGTCCTGTTCGAGCCGGGCCAGATGGTCCGGGTCATCGACGGCCCGTTCAACGATTTCAATGGCGTGGTCGAGGAAGTCAACTACGAGAAGAGCCGCCTGCGGGTCGCGGTCCTGATCTTCGGCCGCTCCACCCCGGTGGAGCTGGAGTTCGGGCAGGTCGAGAAGGCCTGACCCCTGCCTGGTCGGGCCGGGCTGCCCGAAGGCCAGGAAACCCGCTATACTAGCCGGCTCCCCGCCCCCGGGATGCCGGGTGACAGCGTCGGCCGCCGCGATGGCGGCCTTTCGTGCGGTCGGGGCACCGCGACGCCGGGACGCGTGATTTTCCCGGCCCGATGGGGAGCCTGAACGGCGCTAGCACCCGGAGAGTCCAAGCATGGCGAAGAAAGTCATCGGCTACATCAAGCTGCAGGTCAAGGCCGGGCAGGCCAATCCGTCCCCGCCCGTCGGTCCTGCCCTGGGCCAGCGCGGCCTGAACATCATGGAGTTCTGCAAGGCGTTCAATGCCGCCACGCAGAAGCTCGAGCCGGGCCTGCCGATCCCGGTCATCATCACCGCGTACTCCGACCGCACCTTCACCTTCGTCACCAAGAGCCCCCCGGCCACGGTGCTGTTGAAGAAGGCGTCCGGCGTGGGCACCGGCTCGAAGCGGCCCAACACCGAGAAGGTGGGCAAGGTGACCCGCAAGCAGCTGGAAGAGATCGCCAAGGCGAAGGAGGCCGACCTCACGGCGGCCGACCTGGAGGCGGCGGTACGCACCATCGCGGGCTCGGCCCGTTCGATGGGCCTGGTGGTGGAGGGCTGAGGACATGGCACTGACCAAGCGACAGAAGGCGATCAAGGCCGCGGTGCAGCCGGGCAAGGCGTATCCGGTCGACGAGGCGCTGCAGATCGTCAAGGAACACAGCAAGGCCAAGTTCGTCGAGGCCGTGGACGTCGCCGTCCGTCTGGGCGTCGACGCCAGGAAGTCGGACCAGCAGGTGCGTGGCTCGACCGTGCTGCCGCAGGGCACCGGCAAGACCGTCCGCGTGGCGGTGTTCGCGCCCCCGGGCGCCAAGGCCGACGAGGCCCTGGCCGCTGGCGCCGACGCCGTGGGCATGGACGACCTGGCCGAGAAGATGCAGGGCGGCGACCTGAACTACGACGTGGTCATCGCCACCCCCGACGCGATGCGCGTGGTCGGCCGGCTCGGCACCCTGCTCGGTCCGCGCGGCCTGATGCCCAACCCCAAGGTGGGCACGGTGTCCCCGAACCCGGGCGAGGCGGTGAAGAACGCCAAGGGCGGCCAGGTCCGCTACCGCACCGACAAGGCGGGCATCATCCACTGCACCATCGGCAAGGCCGACTTCGAGCCCGAGCGCCTCAAGGAGAACCTGCAGGCGCTGCTGGCCGACCTGGTCAAGGCCAAGCCGGCCGCCGCCAAGGGCCAGTACCTGCAGAAGGTCTCGATCAGTTCGACGATGGGCCCCGGCGTCATCGTCGACCACTCGACGCTCAACCTGAAGTGATATGCCCCCGGGCGGCGCGGCCACGCGACGCCCGGGGTGGAAGTTTTGGGGGCACCGGCCGGGGCATTGGCGCCGGCCGGAGCCGTCAAAGACCGCAGGCGCGGCTGACGCCGCGGCGGCGACGGGCAGGGAAGCTCGGAATGGCAGGGAATCGCCGCCGTCGCCGGCCAGGCCGCTTAATCCCGGGTGCGAGAGCACGAAGGGGCCTGCGTAGATGGTTGCCGCCCTCCAGTGATTGGTTCGACCGGTTCCTGGAAAACGGCCGCCAGACGGAACGCCCTCCGTGGCGTTCCCCGCGTCGAGGGAACGATGCGGCACATGGCCTGTCTCGGCGTAGGTGCGCCGGGGCGGAATTGAAGCAAGAGAGGAAGCGCAATGGCTCTGAATCTGAACCAGAAGAAGGAAGTCGTTGCCGAACTGGCCGAGGTCGCCTCCAAGGCGCACTCGCTGGTCGCCGCGGAGTACGCGGGTCTCACGGTCGAGCAGTTGACCGACTTGCGCAAGAAGGCCCGCCAGGCGGGCGTGTTCCTGAAGGTTGCCAAGAACACGCTGGTCTCGCGCGCGGTGGAAGGGACCGACTATGCCGTCATCCAGGACGAGCTGACCGGCCCACTGCTGTTCGCCTTCTCGCAGGAAGACCCCGGCGCCGCCGGCCGTCTCATCAAGGACTTCGCCAAGACCGCCGACAAGCTGAAGCCGCGCCTGGTTTCGCTGGGTGGGCAGAAGTACCCGGGCTCCCACGTGGATGTCCTGGCGTCGCTGCCGACCCGCGAGCAGGCCCTGGCCATGCTGGTGGGCCTGATCGCGCAGCCGGCCACCATGCTGGCCCGCGTGCTCGCCGAGCCCGCCGCGCAGACCGCCCGCGTGATCAACGCGGTCGGCCAGCAGAAGGCAGCCTGAAGTCCGCGTTGAGCGCCGTTCGCAACGCCATCGATCCGATCGTCATACGAACCAATCAGTCAAGGTAATCACAATGTCCCTTTCCAACGAGCAAATCCTGGAAGCCATCGGCAGCAAGACCCTCGTCGAGGTGATGGAGCTGGTCAAGGCTTTCGAAGAGAAGTTCGGTGTGTCCGCTGCCGCCCCGGTCGCCGTGGCCGCCGGCCCGGCCGCTGCCGGCGCTGCCGCCCCGGCCGAGGAGCAGACCGAGTTCAACGTCGTGCTGAAGTCGGCCGGCGAGAAGAAGGTCGAGGTCATCAAGGTGGTGCGCGCCATCACCGGCCTGGGCCTGAAGGAAGCCAAGGACCTCACCGAGGCCGGCGGCACCGTGAAGGAAGGCGCTTCGAAGGAAGACGCCGAGAAGATCAAGAAGGACCTGGAAGCCGCCGGCGCGACCGTCGAGGTCAAGTGACGCCACGGTCCGGGACGTCCTCGGGCGCCCCGGGCCGCCGCCACTTCGACCCGCACGCCGGGTCGCGGCAGCTCCCCGCCCCCGGCGGGGACCAGCAAGAGGAAAAGATTGGCCCTCAACCGAGCGCAAATCGAAGCAGCAGCCACCGTGTGCCCGCCCCGGCGGGCGCGCCGGTGGGACCCGAGGCTGGGGACGCATGTCTCCGGCCTTCGGTCGTTGTAAGGCGGAGGCCCGCCGCCGGTGTCCGCACCACGGCGCCCGGCCGCGGAACCGCCGCTCCAACAGTTGTCAGTGGTCAGTAGCAGGAGAGGGCGTGCTGGTGCCGGCAATACCAGCGACTGCCCAGTGACAACTATCCGTTTTCCCGGACGCGCGCCCGCGCGCGCCCAAGACCGAGGCATCAGCCCCCCATGACGACTACCCAGCTCCAGTCGGATTACTCGTTCACCGAGAAGAAGCGCATCCGCAAGAACTTCGGCAAGCGCCGCTCGATCCTCGAGGTGCCGTTCCTGCTCGCGATCCAGGTCGACTCCTACCGCGAGTTCCTGCAGGCGGACGTCGAGCCCGGCAAGCGCCAGGACAAGGGCCTGCACGCCGCGCTCAAGTCGGTGTTCCCGATCGTCAGCTACAACGGCTACGCCGCGCTGGAGTACGTCGGCTACAAGCTCGGCGAGCCGGTGTTCGACGAGCGCGAGTGCCGCCAGCGCGGCATGAGCTACGGCGCGCCGCTGCGCGTGACCGTGCGCCTGGTGATCTACGACCGCGAGTCGTCGAGCAAGGCGATCAAGTACGTGAAGGAGCAGGAAGTGTACATGGGCGAGATCCCGCTCATGACCGAGAACGGCACCTTCATCGTCAACGGCACCGAGCGCGTCATCGTTTCCCAGCTGCACCGCTCGCCGGGCGTGTTCTTCGACCACGACCGCGGCAAGACCCACAGCTCGGGCAAGCTGCTGTTCTCGGCCCGCGTGATCCCCTACCGCGGCTCGTGGCTGGACTTCGAGTTCGACCCGAAGGACGCGCTGTACACCCGCATCGACCGCCGCCGCAAGCTGCCGGTCAGCGTGCTGCTGCGCGCGCTGGGCTACTCCAACGAGGAGATGCTCAACGAGTTCTTCGAGATCAACACCTTCCACATCCTGCCCGAGGGCGAGGGCGTGCAGCTGGAGCTGGTGCCCGAGCGCCTGCGAGGCGAGACCCTGAACTTCGACCTGGCCGATGGCGAGAAGGTGATCGTGGAGGCCGGGCGCCGCATCACCGCCCGCCACGTGCGCCAGCTCGAGGCCTCGGGCATCACCGCGCTGGCGGTTCCCGACGAGTACCTGGTCGGGCGGGTTCTGTCGCACGACGTGGTCGACGCCTCCACCGGCGAGCTCATCGCCTCGGCCAACGACGAGATCACCGAGGAAACCCTGCAGGCGCTGCGCAAGGCCGGCATCGACGCCATCGGCACGATCTGGACCAACGACCTCGACCGCGGCCCGTACCTCTCCAACACCCTGCGTGTCGACCCGACCAAGACCCAGCTCGACGCGCTGGTCGAGATCTACCGCATGATGCGTCCGGGCGAGCCGCCGACCAGGGACGCCGCGCAGAACCTGTTCCACAACCTGTTCTTCGCCTTCGAGCGCTACGACCTCTCGGCCGTGGGCCGGATGAAGTTCAACCGCCGCCTGGGCCGCCGCGAGGTGACCGGCGCGCCGGTGCTCTACGACGCGAAGTACTTCGCCGAGCGCAAGGACGAGGAGTCCGTGCGCATGCGCGAGCAGTACGGCGACATGTCCGACATCCTGGACGTGATCAAGGTGCTGTGCGAGATCCGCAACGGCCGCGGCGTGGTCGACGACATCGACCACCTGGGCAACCGCCGCGTGCGTTCGGTGGGCGAAATGGCCGAGAACGTGTTCCGCGTCGGCCTGGTGCGCGTCGAGCGCGCCGTGCGCGAGCGCCTGACCATGGCCGAGGCGGACGGCCTGACCCCGCAGGAACTGATCAACGCCAAGCCGGTCGCGGCCGCGGTCAAGGAGTTCTTCGGCTCCTCGCAGCTGTCGCAGTTCATGGACCAGAACAACCCGCTGTCGGAGGTCACCCACAAGCGCCGCGTCTCGGCGCTGGGCCCGGGCGGCCTGACCCGCGAGCGCGCCGGCTTCGAGGTGCGCGACGTGCATCCCACCCACTACGGTCGCGTCTGCACCATCGAGACTCCGGAAGGCCCGAACATCGGCCTGATCAACTCGCTGGCGGTGTTCGCCCGCACCAACCGCTACGGCTTCCTCGAGACGCCGTACCGCAAGGTCGTGGACGGCAAGGTCACCGACGAGATCGAGTACCTGTCGGCGATCGAGGAGAACGAGTTCGTCATCGCCCAGGCCAATGCGCCGCAGGACGCCGAGGGCAACCTCGACGCCCAGTTCGTGGCCTGCCGCTACCAGGGCGAGAACCTGCTCAAGCCGCCGAGCGAGGTCCACTACATGGACGTCTCTCCGATGCAGACCGTGTCGGTTGCGGCCGCGCTGGTGCCGTTCCTGGAGCACGACGACGCCAACCGCGCGCTGATGGGCGCGAACATGCAGCGCCAGGCGGTGCCGACGCTGCGCGCCGAGAAGCCGCTGGTGGGCACCGGCATCGAGCGCGCGGTGGCGCGCGACTCGGGCGTGACCGTGAACGCGCGCCGCGGCGGCGTGATCGAGCAGATCGACGCGGCCCGCATCGTGGTCAAGGTCAATGAGGACGAGATCTCGGGCGAGACCGACGCCGGCGTCGACATCTACAACCTGATCAAGTACACCCGCTCCAACCAGAACACCTGCATCAACCAGACCCCGCTGGTGAACGTGGGCGACGTGGTCGCGCGCGGCGACGTGTTGGCCGACGGCCCCTCGACCGACCTGGGCGAGCTGGCGCTGGGCCAGAACATGCTGGTCGCGTTCATGCCCTGGAACGGCTACAACTTCGAGGACTCGATCCTGCTCTCCGAGCGCGTGGTCCAGGAGGACCGCTACACCACCATCCACATCGAGGAGCTGACCTGCGTCGCCCGCGATACCAAGCTGGGCCCGGAGGAGATCTCGGCCGACATCCCGAACGTCTCCGAGCAGGCGCTCAACCGCCTCGACGAGTCGGGCGTGGTGTACATCGGCGCCGAAGTGCGCGCCGGCGACATCCTGGTCGGCAAGGTCACGCCCAAGGGCGAGAGCCAGCTGACCCCCGAGGAGAAGCTGCTGCGCGCGATCTTCGGCGAGAAGGCCTCCGACGTGAAGGACAGCTCGCTGCGCGTGCCGCCGGGCATGGACGGCACCGTCATCGACGTGCAGGTCTTCACCCGCGACGGCATCGAGAAGGACAAGCGCGCCAAGCAGATCGAGGAATCCGAGATCAAGCGCGTCAAGAAGGACTTCGACGACCAGTTCCGGATCCTCGAGGCCGCGATCTACGACCGCCTGCGCTCGCAGCTGATCGGCAAGGTCGCCAACGGCGGCCCCGGCCTGAAGAAGGGCGACACCGTCACCTCGCTGGTGCTCGACGGGCTGAAGAAGTCCGACTGGTTCCAGCTGCGGATGAAGGACGAGGACGCCGCCGAGGCGATCGAACGCGCGCAGAAGCAGATCGAGGTGCACGAGAAGGAGTTCGAGAAGCGCTTCGCCGACAAGCGCGCCAAGATCACCCAGGGCGACGACCTCGCCCCGGGCGTGCTGAAGATGGTCAAGGTCTACCTGGCCGTGAAGCGCCGCATCCAGCCCGGCGACAAGATGGCCGGCCGCCACGGCAACAAGGGCGTGGTGTCCACGATCGTTCCGGTCGAGGACATGCCCTACATGGCCGACGGCACCACCGTCGACATCGTGCTCAACCCGCTGGGCGTGCCGAGCCGCATGAACATCGGCCAGATCCTGGAGACCCACCTGGGGTGGGCCGCGAAGGGCCTGGGCCGGAAGATCGACCGCATGCTGCAGGCGCAGGCCAACGTGGCCGAGCTGCGGGAGTTCCTCGACCGGATCTACAACCACGACGGGGAGGCGCTGGCCCAGCGCGTGGACCTGTCGCAGTTCAGCGACGAGGAGCTGATCGAGCTGGCCACGAACCTGGTCGACGGCGTGCCGATGGCCACCCCGGTGTTCGACGGCGCGACCGAGGCCGAGATCAAGAAGATGCTCGAGCTCGCCGACCTGCCGACCAGCGGCCAGACGCAGCTGTACGACGGCCGCACCGGCGAACCGTTCGAGCGCCCGGTGACCGTGGGCTACATGCACATGCTGAAGCTCAACCACCTGGTCGACGACAAGATGCACGCGCGTTCCACCGGCCCGTACTCGCTGGTCACCCAGCAGCCGCTGGGCGGCAAGGCGCAGTTCGGTGGCCAGCGCTTCGGCGAGATGGAGATGTGGGCGCTGGAGGCCTACGGCGCGGCCTACACCATGCAGGAGATGCTGACGGTGAAGTCCGACGACGTGCAGGGCCGCAACCAGATGTACAAGAACATCGTCGATGGCGAGTACGAGATGGTCGCGGGCATGCCCGAGTCCTTCAACGTGCTGGTCAAGGAAATCCGCTCGCTGGCCATCAACATGGAGCTTGAGGAGCACTGAGGCGCCGCGCGCGGGCGGGGCACGCCCCGTCCCGCGCGAACAACGGTCCCGCCACCAGGCCCTCAATCCCGGAGAACGACATGAAAGACTTGCTCAACCTCTTCAACCAGCAGCGGCAGACGCCCGACTTCGACGCGATCAAGATCGGGCTGGCTTCGCCCGACCTGATCCGCTCCTGGTCGTTCGGCGAGGTGAAGAAGCCCGAAACGATCAACTACCGCACCTTCAAGCCCGAGCGCGACGGCCTGTTCTGCGCCGCCATCTTCGGCCCGGTGAAGGACTACGAGTGCCTGTGCGGCAAGTACAAGCGCATGAAGCACCGCGGCGTGGTCTGCGAGAAGTGCGGCACCGAGGTCACCCTGGCCAAGGTGCGTCGCGAGCGCATGGGCCACATCGACCTGGCCTCGCCGGTCGCCCACATCTGGTTCCTCAAGTCGCTGCCGTCGCGCATCGGCCTGATGCTCGACATGACCCTGCGCGACATCGAGCGCATCCTCTATTTCGAGGCGTTCGTGGTCACCGAGCCGGGCCTGACCCCGATGGAGCGCGGCCAGCTGCTCACCGAGGAGCAGTACATGCAGGCGCGCCAGGAGCACGGCGACGACTTCGAGGCCGCGATGGGCGCCGAGGCGGTCTATGACCTGCTGCGCACCATCGACCTGCAGGCCGAGATCCTCAAGCTCAAGGAGGAGATCGCCGCCACCGGTTCGGAGACCAAGCTCAAGCGCCTGACCAAGCGGATCAAGCTGATCGAGGCGTTCGTCGAGTCGGGCAACCGCCCCGAGTGGATGGTGATGACCGTCCTGCCGGTGTTGCCGCCCGACCTGCGCCCGCTGGTCCCGTTGGACGGCGGTCGCTTCGCGACCTCCGACCTCAACGACCTGTACCGCCGCGTCATCAACCGCAACAACCGCCTGCGCCGCCTGCTCGAGCTCAACGCGCCCGACATCATCGTGCGCAACGAGAAGCGCATGCTGCAGGAGTCGGTGGACGCGCTGATGGACAACGGCCGCCGCGGCCGCGCCATCACCGGCACCAACAAGCGCCCGCTCAAGTCGCTGGCCGACATGATCAAGGGCAAGCAGGGCCGCTTCCGGCAGAACCTGCTGGGCAAGCGCGTGGACTACTCGGGCCGCTCGGTCATCGTGGTCGGCCCGACCCTGCGCCTGCACGAGTGCGGCCTGCCGAAGAAGATGGCGCTGGAGCTGTTCAAGCCGTTCATCTTCTCCAAGCTGCAGCGCCGTGGCCTGGCCACGACGATCAAGGCCGCCAAGAAGCTGGTCGAGCGCGAAGAGGCCGAGGTGTGGGACATCCTCGAAGAGGTGATCCGCGAGCACCCGGTGCTGCTCAACCGCGCCCCGACCCTGCACCGCCTGGGCATCCAGGCGTTCGAGCCGGTGCTCATCGAGGGCAAGGCGATCCAGCTGCACCCGCTGGTCTGCACCGCGTTCAACGCCGACTTCGACGGCGACCAGATGGCGGTGCACGTCCCGCTGAGCCTGGAGGCCCAGCTGGAAGCGCGCGCGCTGATGATGTCGACCAACAACATCCTCTCGCCCGCCAACGGCGAGCCGATCATCGTCCCGTCGCAGGACGTGGTGCTCGGCCTGTACTACATGACCCGCGCGCTTGAAAACGTGCCGGGCGAGGGCATGGTGTTCGCCAACGTGGCCGAGGTGCGTCGCGCCTACGACAACAAGGTCGCCGGCCTGCACGCCAAGGTGAAGGTGCGCATCGTCGAGTCCGTGGCCGACGAGGAGGGCAACCGCGAGAAGAAGTCCTCGATCGTGGACACCACGGTCGGGCGCGCGCTACTGGCCGAGATCCTGCCCGAGGGCCTGCCGTTCGCGCTGGTCAACACCGAGCTGACCAAGAAGAACATCTCGCGCCTGATCAACAGCTGCTACCGCCAGCTTGGCCTGAAGGACACCGTGGTGTTCGCCGACAAGCTGATGTACACCGGCTTCGGCTTCGCCACCCGCGCCGGCGTGTCGATCGGCATCGACGACATGACCATCCCGGCCGAGAAGAAGGACATCCTGGCCGAGGCCGAGGCCGAGGTGCTGGAGATCCAGCAGCAGTACCAGTCGGGCCTGGTCACCGCGGGCGAGCGCTACAACAAGGTGGTCGACATCTGGTCGCGCACCAACGAGCGGGTGGCCAAGGCGATGATGGACACCATCGGCACCGAGAAGGTGGTCAACGCCAAGGGCGAGACCGTCGACCAGAAGTCGATGAACTCGATCTACATCATGGCCGACTCCGGCGCGCGTGGCTCGCAGGCGCAGATCCGCCAGCTGGCCGGCATGCGTGGCCTGATGGCCAAGCCCGACGGCTCGATCATCGAGACCCCGATCACCTCGAACTTCCGCGAGGGCCTGGACGTCCAGCAGTACTTCATCTCGACCCACGGCGCGCGCAAGGGCCTGGCCGACACCGCGCTCAAGACCGCGAACTCGGGCTACCTGACCCGTCGCCTGGTCGACGTGGCCCAGGACGTGGTGATCACCGAGCACGACTGCGGCACCCTGCGCGGCCTGACCATGACCCCGATCGTGGAAGGCGGCGACGTGGTCGAGCCGCTGCGCGACCGCGTGCTCGGCCGCGTGGTGGCCGAGGACGTGTACCTGCCGGGCAACGACGACGATCCGCTGGTCACGCGCAACACCCTGCTCGACGAGAGCTGGGTGCAGAGGCTGGAGGAATCGGGCGTCCCGTCGATCAAGGTGCGCTCGACGATCACCTGCGAAAGCGCCTTCGGCGTGTGCGCGCAGTGCTACGGCCGCGACCTGGGCCGTGGCCACCTGGTGAATCTGGGCGAGGCCGTGGGCGTGGTCGCCGCGCAGTCGATCGGCGAGCCCGGCACCCAGCTGACGATGCGGACCTTCCACATCGGCGGCGCGGCCTCGCGCGCGGCGGCGATCGACAGCATCACGGTCAAGACCACCGGCACGATCAAGTTCAACAACCTCAAGACCGTGCAGCACGCGGCCGGCCACCTGACCGTGGTCTCGCGTTCGGGCGAGCTGTCGGTGCTGGACCCGCACGGCCGCGAGCGCGAGCGCTACAAGCTGCCGTACGGCGCGACCGTGGCGGTGCCGGACGGCGCCGAGATCAAGGCCGGCCAGACCGTCGCCAACTGGGATCCGCACAACCACCCGATCGTGTCCGAGGTGGCGGGCTTCATCCGCTTCGTGGACTTCGTCGACGGCGTCACCGTCATCGAGAAGACCGACGAGCTGACCGGCCTGGCCTCGCGCGAGATCACCGATCCCAAGCGTCGCGGCTCGCAGGGCAAGGACCTGCGCCCGATCGTGCGCATCGTCGACGCCGACGGCAACGACCTCAACATCCCGGGCACCGACCTGCCGGCGCAGTACCTGCTGCCGCCGCGCTCGGTCGTCAACCTGCAGGACGGCGCCCCGGTGGGCGTGGGCGACGTGGTCGCCAAGATCCCGCAGGAAGCCTCCAAGACCCGCGATATCACCGGCGGCCTGCCGCGCGTGGCCGACCTGTTCGAGGCGCGCAAGCCGAAGGACCCGGCGATCCTGGCCGAGAAGTCGGGCATCGTCAGCTTCGGCAAGGACACCAAGGGCAAGCAGCGCCTGATCATCAAGGGCGCCGACGGCGAGGACCACGAGGAGCTGATCCCGAAGTACCGCCAGATCATCGTGTTCGAGGGCGAGCACGTGGAGAAGGGCGAGACCATCGTGGACGGCGAGCCGAGCCCGCAGGACATCCTGCGCCTGCTCGGGATCGAGCCGCTGGCCTCGTACCTGACCAAGGAGATCCAGGACGTCTACCGCCTGCAGGGCGTGAGGATCAACGACAAGCACATCGAGGTGATCATTCGCCAGATGCTGCGCAAGGTCGAGATCACCGACCCGGGCGACAGCCGCTACCTGGTGGGCGAGCAGGTCGAGCGCCAGCGGGTGCTGGAGGAGAACCAGCGCCTGGAGTCGCGCAACGAACTGCCGATCAAGTTCGAGCCGGTGCTGCTGGGCATCACCAAGGCCTCGCTGGCGACCGAGTCGTTCCTGTCGGCGGCTTCCTTCCAGGAGACCACCCGCGTGCTGACCGAGGCGGCCGTCCGCGGCACCCGCGACAACCTGCGCGGGCTCAAGGAGAACGTGATCGTCGGCCGGCTGATCCCGGCCGGTACCGGCCTGGCCTACCACACCCGGCGCCGCAACCGCGCCACCGGCCTGACCGACTCCGAGCTCGAGACCCTGAGCGGCGGCCCGGTCGAGGAGGCTCCGGCCGACGCCTCGGCGGTCATGCTCGAGGACGCCCCGGCGGCCCCGGCCGCGGCGCCCGGCGAGGAATCCACCGGCAACTGATGCGGTAACATCCCGGCGGGCCCCCGGGCCCGCCCAGATTTCGGAATGAGGCGCAGGGAGCGCCTCGTGTCCGGCCCAGGAGGGGCGGAACAACGCCTTGGCACCCGGCCGCGGCCACCGCGGCGGCGGGTCTGGGCATGGCTTGCGTTGACGGTTTCCGTCGGCGCGGGCTATACTTTTCCGTCTCGGCAGGCAGGGTGCGCCCCCGCCTGCCGTCATTTTCACGAGGGCGCAAGCCCCGAAACCCAAGAACCTTTCCGACCGATGGCAACGATCAACCAGCTGGTGCGCAAGCCGCGCAGCCAAGTCGTCTACAAGAGCCCGTCGCCTGCGCTGGCCAACTGCCCGCAGCGCCGCGGCGTGTGCACCCGCGTGTACACCACCACCCCGAAGAAGCCGAACTCGGCCCTTCGCAAGGTGGCCAAGGTGCGCCTGACCAATGGCTACGAGGTGATCTCGTACATCGGCGGCGAGGGCCACAACCTGCAGGAGCACAGCGTGGTGCTGATCCGCGGCGGTCGCGTCAAGGACCTGCCGGGCGTGCGTTACCACACCGTGCGCGGCGCGCTCGACGCCGCCGGCGTCGCCAAGCGCAAGCAGGCGCGTTCCAAGTACGGCGCCAAGCGCCCGAAGGCCTGAGGATCACATCATGTCGCGTAAAGGCAATACCCCGCAGCGTTCGGTCCTGCCCGATCCCAAGCACGGCAGCGAGACCATCGCCCGCTTCATCAACATGGTGATGAAGAGCGGCAAGAAGTCGGTCGCCGAGAGGATCGTGTACGGCGCCATGGACGTGATCAGCGAGAAGAACGGCAACCCGCTGGAGCTGGTCGAGAAGGCGCTGGGCAACGTGTCCCCGGCGGTCGAGGTGAAGTCCCGCCGCGTCGGCGGCGCCACCTACCAGGTCCCGGTCGAGGTGCGGCAGTCGCGGCGCATGGCGCTGGCGATGCGCTGGCTGATCGAGTCGGCGCGCAAGCGCGGCGAGAACTCGATGCCGCGCAAGCTCGCGGCCGAGCTTATCGACGCTTCCGAGAATCGCGGCGGCGCGATCAAGAAGCGCGAGGAAACCCACCGCATGGCGGATGCGAACAAGGCGTTCGCGCACTACCGCTGGTGATCCTTCCCGGGGGCCACGGCCCCCGCGGCACCCGAGGGTGCCAACCCGCGGCCCCGCCGCACGCGATGTCCGATGCCGCCGCGAGGCGGCATTCGGCCATTGAAGCGAGTCCTTCGCGACAGTCCGGGCGAACCTGCGCGGACTTCCCACCGCATCGAACCTGAGGCAATCCCGTGGCCCGCACGACCCCCATCGAACGCTACCGCAACTTCGGCATCATGGCCCACATCGATGCCGGCAAGACCACCACGTCCGAGCGCATCCTGTTCTACACGGGCAAGAGCCACAAGCTGGGCGAGACCCACGACGGTTCGGCCACGATGGACTGGATGGAGCAGGAGCAGGAGCGCGGCATCACGATCCAGTCGGCGGCGACCACCGCGTTCTGGCGCGGCATGGACAAGTCGTTCCCCGAGCACCGCTTCAACATCATCGACACCCCGGGCCACGTCGACTTCACCATCGAGGTGGAGCGCAGCCTGCGCGTGCTCGACGGCGCGGTGTTCGTGCTGTGCGCCGTTGGCGGCGTGCAGCCGCAGTCCGAGACCGTGTGGCGCCAGGCCAACAAGTACCACGTGCCGCGCATCGCGTTCGTCAACAAGATGGACCGCACCGGCGCCAACTTCTTCAAGGTCCGCGACCAGCTCAAGTCGCGCCTGGGCGCGTTCCCGGTGCCGATGCAGCTGCCGATCGGCGCCGAGGAGGGCTTCGAGGGCGTGGTGGACCTGGTCCGCATGCGCGCCATCTACTGGGACTCCGCCAGCCAGGGCCTGAGCTTCGAGTACCGCGACATCCCCGAGAACCTCAAGGCCCAGGCCGAGGAGGCGCGCGCGTTCATGGTCGAGTCCGCCGCCGAGGCCAGCGAAGAGCTGATGGACAAGTACCTCGAGGGCGGTGAGCTGAGCGAGGAGGAGATCATCCGCGGGCTGCGTGAGCGCACGCTCAAGACCGAGATCGTGCCGATGTACTGCGGCTCGGCGTTCAAGAACAAGGGCGTGCAGGCGATGCTCGACGGCGTGGTGCAGCTGCTGCCGTCGCCGGTCGACGTGCCGGCCGTGCGCGGCGTGGACGTGAACGACGAGAGCAAGGAGCTCACCCGCGAGCCCAGCGACAAGGCGCCGTTCTCCGCGCTGGCGTTCAAGATCATGACCGACCCCTTCGTCGGTTCGCTGACCTTCTTCCGCGTGTACTCGGGCAAGCTCAGCGCCGGCGACCAGGTGCTGAATTCGGTCAAGGGCAAGAAGGAGCGCATCGGCCGCATCCTGCAGATGCACTCCAACAACCGCGACGAGATCAAGGAGGTCCTGGCCGGCGACATCGCCGCCGCGGTGGGCCTGAAGGACGTGGTCACGGGCGACACCCTGTGCGCCCAGGACGCGCCGATCGTGCTCGAGCGCATGACCTTCCCGGAGCCGGTGATCTCGATGGCGGTCGAGCCCAAGACCAAGTCCGACCAGGAGAAGATGGGCCTGGCGCTGGGCCGCCTGGCGCAGGAGGACCCGTCCTTCCGCGTCCGCACCGACGAGGAGTCGGGCCAGACGATCATCTCGGGCATGGGCGAGCTGCACCTGGACATCATCGTCGACCGCCTCAAGCGCGAGTTCAACGTCGAGGCCAACGTCGGCAAGCCGCAGGTCGCCTACCGCGAGACCATCCGCAAGACGGTCAAGCAGGAAGGCAAGTTCGTCCGCCAGTCGGGCGGCAAGGGCCAGTTCGGCCACGTGTGGCTGGAGATCTCGCCGCAGGAGCCGGGCAAGGGCTACGAGTTCGAGAACGCGATCGTCGGTGGCGTGGTGCCGAAGGAATACATCCCGGCGGTCGACAAGGGCATCCAGGAGGCGATGGCCAACGGCATCCTCGCCGGCTACCCGGTCGTGGACGTCAAGGTGAAGCTGTTCGACGGTTCGTACCACGAGGTCGACTCCTCGGAAATGGCGTTCAAGATCGCCGCCTCGATGGGCTTCAAGGAAGGCTTCATGAAGGCCTCCCCGGTGCTGCTCGAGCCGATCATGAAGGTCGAGGTGGTCACGCCCGAGGAGTACCTGGGCGACGTGATGGGCGACGTGAGCCGTCGCCGCGGCATCCTGCAGGGCCAGGACGACAGCCCCTCGGGCAAGATCATCAACGCGATGATTCCGCTGGGCGAGATGTTCGGCTACGCGACCCAGCTGCGTTCGATGTCGCAGGGCCGCGCCACCTTCACCATGGAGTTCGACCACTACGCCGAGGCCCCGGCCAACATCGCCGAGGCGGTGGTCAAGAAGAACTAAGGGCGCGGTCCGCCCCCGGACCCGCGGCCGGGAGGCGCGCGGGCCGCGGCGGGCGGGGCGTCCAGGCGTTTCCAGCCGCCGCCTGGCTGGCAGTCACCATTTCGAATCACAGAGGCAACAGCAATGGCAAAGGGTAAGTTCGAGCGCACCAAGCCCCACGTGAACGTGGGCACGATCGGCCACGTGGACCACGGCAAGACGACGCTGACGGCGGCGCTGACGAAGATCGGCGCGGAGCGTTTCGGGGGCGAGTTCCACGCCTACGACGCGATCGACAAGGCGCCGGAGGAGAAGGCGCGCGGGATCACGATCTCGACCTCGCACGTGGAGTACGAGTCTCCGACGCGCCACTACGCGCACGTGGACTGCCCGGGCCACGCGGACTACGTGAAGAACATGATCACGGGTGCGGCGCAGATGGACGGCGCGATCCTGGTGGTGTCGGCGGCGGACGGCCCGATGCCGCAGACGCGCGAGCACATCCTGCTGGCGCGGCAGGTGGGCGTGCCGTACATCGTGGTGTTCCTGAACAAGGCGGACATGGTGGACGACGCCGAGCTGCTGGAGCTGGTGGAGATGGAGGTCCGCGAGCTGCTGAGCAAGTACGAGTTCCCTGGCGACGACACCCCGATCGTGAAGGGTTCGGCGCTCAAGGCGCTGGAAGGCGACCAGTCGGAGATCGGGGTGCCGGCGATCATCCAGCTGGTGGAAGCGCTGGACCGCTGGATTCCGGAGCCGCAGCGTGACGTGGACAAGCCGTTCCTGATGCCGGTGGAGGATGTGTTCTCGATTTCGGGTCGCGGCACGGTGGTGACGGGGCGCATCGAGCGCGGCGTGATCAAGGTGGGCGACGAGATCGAGATCGTGGGCATCCGTCCGACGGCCAAGACGACGGTGACGGGCGTGGAGATGTTCCGCAAGCTGCTGGACCAGGGCCAGGCGGGCGACAACGCGGGCCTGCTGCTGCGCGGCACCAAGCGCGACGAGGTGGAGCGCGGCCAGGTGCTGGCGAAGCCGGGCACGATCACCCCGCACACCGAGTTCGAGGCGGAGGTGTACGTGCTGTCGAAGGACGAGGGCGGCCGCCACACGCCGTTCTTCAAGGGTTATCGCCCGCAGTTCTACTTCCGCACCACGGACATCACCGGCGCGGTGACGCTGCCGGAGGGCACGGAGATGGTGATGCCGGGCGACAACGTGAAGATGTCGGTGTCGCTGATCAACCCGATCGCGATGGACGAGGGCCTGCGCTTCGCGATCCGCGAGGGCGGCCGGACCGTCGGCGCGGGCGTGGTGTCGAAGATCATCAAGTAAGCACGGACCCCGCCACGGCGGGGTCGCTGGCAGCGCCGCCGGGAGGGCGCCCCCGCCGCTGCGCAGGGAAGGCCCCCGGGCGGCGTCCGCCGGCCGGGGCGCGACGCAGGACGACCGGGGGCGCCGCGCCCGCCGGGCCGCGAGGGCCTACACACCCCTTGCATCCGTGCCGTGAAGCTTTCATAATGTCCGACTCACCGCTGCCGAGCCGGTCAGGGCGGCAGCGGAACCGCGAAATGAGGTGCAGGAAGTGCCTCGTTTTCGCCAGACAGGGATCTTGTCGCGTGGCAGGTGCTCCGCCCGTTCCGGAGGTCTCCGGGACACATAGGCGGGGCGTTTCGGCACGCTTGTGATCCAGGTCTGGGCGGATCGGGAAACCGGTCTGCCCTGCTTTTTTTCCCGTTCCCCAGGGTGTCCGGACGCGGTTGGTCCGGTGGTCGGGGGATCGACACGGGGTCCGGCGCACCCAGTCGCCGGGCCCGTCGCTCTTTCAACGAAGGAATTCCGTCATGGCGGACCAGAAAATCCGGATCCGGCTCAAGGCGTTCGATCACCGGCTGATCGACCGTTCGGCCAGCGAGATCGTCGAAACGGCCAAGCGGACCGGCGCGCAGGTGCGCGGCCCGATCCCGCTGCCCACCAAGATCGAGCGTTACACCATCCTCACGTCGCCGCACGTCGACAAGGATGCGCGTGACCAGTACGAAGCCCGCACGCACAAGCGCGTGCTCGACATCGTCGACCCCAACGACAAGACCGTGGACGCGCTGATGAAGCTCGAGCTCGCGGCGGGCGTCGACGTCCAGATCAAGCTGACCTGAGGCCCCGAACCATGACCGCGAAGATCCATTCGTTGGGCATCGTCGGCCGCAAGGCCGGCATGAGCCGGGTGTTCACCGAGGACGGCAAGTCCGTGCCCGTGACCCTGATCGAAGCCACCCCCAACCGCATCACCCAGGTCAAGACCGTCGAGACCGACGGCTACAGCGCCGTGCAGGTCACCGCCGGCGTGCGCCGCGCCTCGCTGCTCACCAAGCCCGAGGCCGGCCACCTGGCCAAGGCCAAGGTCGAGCCCGGCCGTGGCCTGTGGGAGCTGCGCGTGGCCGACGACAAGATCGGCGACTTCCAGGTCGGCGGCGAGATCAAGGCCGACATTTTCGAGGTCGGCCAGCTGGTCGACGTCCAGGGCGTGACCAAGGGCAAGGGCTTCCAGGGCACGGTCAAGCGCTGGAACTTCAGCATGGGCGATGCCACGCACGGCAACTCGCTGTCGCACCGCACCCCGGGCTCGATCGGCCAGCGCCAGACGCCGGGCCGCGTGTTCCCGGGCAAGAAGATGGCGGGCCACATGGGTCACGTGACCCAGACCACCCAGCGCCTGCAGGTGGTCAAGGTCGACGCCGAGCGCGGCCTGATCGCCGTCAAGGGCGCCGTCCCCGGCGCGCCGGGCGGCGACGTCATCGTCCGTCCCTCGAGCAAGGCATAAGGAGAGATGACGATGGAACTCGCCATCAACGGCAGCAACAACAAGCTGTCCGTGTCCGACGCGGTGTTCGGGCGCGAATTCAGCGAAGACCTGGTCCACCAGGTGGTGGTGGCGTACCGCAACGCCGGCCGCGCCGGCACCAAGGCGCAGAAGACCCGCGCCGAGGTCAGCGGCACCACCAAGAAGTCCAAGCGCCAGAAGGGCGGCGGCGCCCGCCACGGCGCGCTGACCGCGCCGATCTTCGTCGGCGGCGGCGTGACGTTCGCGGCCAAGCCGCGCAGCTTCGCGCAGAAGGTCAACCGCAAGCAGTACCGCGCGGCCATGGCCGTGATCCTGTCCGAGCTCAACCGCCAGGGCCGGATCAAGGTGGTCGAGTCGTTCGATGTCGATGCGCCGAAGACCGCCGGCCTGGTCGCCAGGCTCAAGGAGTTCGACCTGGGCAAGCGCCCGCTGATCGTCACCGAGGATGCCTCGGAGAACCTGTACCTGTCTGCGCGCAACCTGCCTTACGTCGAGGTGCGCGATGTGCAGGGCCTGGACCCGGTCGCGCTGGTCGGCGCCGACAGCGTCCTGGTCACCACCGAGGCGGTGAAGAAGATCGAGGAGTGGCTGGCATGAACGACGCCAAGCTCTATGAAGTGATCCGTGCGCCGCGCGTGTCCGAGAAGACCGCGCGCCTGCAGGAAGTGTCCAACCAGTACGCGTTCGAGGTGTCGAAGGACGCGACCAAGGCCGACATCAAGGCCGCGGTCGAGAAGCTGTTCGACGTCAAGGTCCGGGCCGTCAACGTGGTGAACGTGAAGGGCAAGAGCAAGTCCTTCCGCTTCCGCCAGGGCAGCCGCGGCAACTGGCGCAAGGCGTACGTGACGCTGGCCGAGGGCCAGTCGATCGACGTGATCAACGCGACGGCCTGAGGAAGCTCCCATGCCATTGATGAAGTTCAAGCCCACGTCCCCCGGCCGCCGTAGCGCGGTCCGCGTGGTGACGCCCGACCTGCACAAGGGCAAGCCGCACGCGGCGCTGGTCGAGCCCCAGGACCGCACCGGCGGCCGCAACCACCACGGCCGGATCACCACCCGCCACCGTGGTGGCGGCCACAAGCAGCACTACCGCATCATCGACTTCAAGCGCGACAAGGAAGGCATCCCGGCGCGCGTGGAGCGGATCGAGTACGACCCCAACCGAACCGCGCACATCGCGCTGCTGTGCTACGTCGACGGCGAGCGCCGCTACATCATCGCGCCCAAGGGCCTGAAGGCCGGCGACCAGGTGATCGCGGGCAACGACGCCCCGATCAAGGCCGGCAACACCCTGCCGCTGCGCAACATCCCGGTCGGCTCCACGGTGCATTGCATCGAGATGAAGCCGGGCAAGGGCGCGCAGCTCGCCCGCGCCGCCGGCGCCGGCGTGCAGCTGGTGGCCCGCGAGGGCGTGTACGCGCTGATCCGCCTGCGTTCGGGCGAGATGCGCCGCGTGCCGGCCGAGTGCCGGGCCACGATCGGCGAGGTCGGCAACGTCGAGCACAACCTGCAGAAGCTGGGCAAGGCCGGTGCCAAGCGCTGGCGCGGCATCAAGCCGACCGTCCGCGGCGCGGCCATGAACCCGGTCGACCACCCGCACGGCGGCGGCGAGGCCAAGGCCGGCCAGGGCAACCCGCACCCGGTCACCCCGTGGGGCGTGCCGACCAAGGGCTACAAGACCCGCAAGAACAAGCGGACGCAGCAGTTCATCGTGCGCGACCGCAGGAGCTGATAGAGCATGGCACGTTCACTGAAGAAGGGTCCGTTCGTCGACCATCACCTGATCAAGAAGGTCGAGGCCGCGGGCAACACCAAGAAGCCGATCAAGACCTGGTCGCGCCGCTCGATGATCCTGCCGGAGATGGTGGGCTTCACGATCGCCGTCCACAACGGCCGCAACCACGTTCCGGTGCTGATCAACGAGAACATGGTGGGCCACAAGCTCGGCGAGTTCGCCATCACCAGGACCTTCAAGGGTCATGGCGGCGACAAGAAGTCGGGCAGGTAAGGAGCGCACGATGGACAAGGCAACGAAAGCCAAGCACGAAGAAGCCAAGCGCGCCCGCTCCGAGGTCCGCAAGCGCACCGCGGTGCTGCGCATGGCGCGCATCTCGCCGCAGAAGGCGCGCCTGGTCGCCGACCAGGTCCGCGGCCTGCCGGCCGAGCGCGCCGTGAACCTGCTCAAGTTCTCCGACAAGAAGGCCGCGGCGCTGATCAAGAAGCTGGTCGAGTCCGCGATCGCCAACGCCGAGAACAATGCCGGCGCCGACATCGACGAGCTCCGCATCGCGAAGATCACGGTCGACGAAGGTCCGCTGCTGAAGCGCTTCATGGCGCGGGCCAAGGGCCGCGGCACGCGCATCCTCAAGCGCACCAGCCACATCACCGTCGTCGTGGGAGAGGGCAAGTAAATGGGTCATAAAGTTCATCCCACCGGCATCCGCCTCGGCATCGCCAAGGACTGGAACTCCAAGTGGTACGCCGGCAAGAAGGAATACGCCGGGTACCTGACCGCGGACCTGAAGGTGCGCGAGATGCTGCGCAAGCGCCTGTCGGCCGCCGGCATCAGCAAGATCCTGATCGAGCGCCCGGCCAAGACCGCGCGCGTGACGATCCACACCGCCCGCCCGGGCGTGGTGATCGGCAAGCGTGGCGAGGACATCGAAAGGCTGCGCAAGGACGTGTCGGCGATGATGGGCGTCCCGGCCCACATCAACGTCACCGAGGTGCGCAAGCCCGAGCTCGACGCCCAGCTGGTGGCCGAGTCGATCGCGCAGCAGCTCGAGCGCCGCATCATGTTCCGCCGCGCGATGAAGCGCGCCGTTGGCAACGCGATGCGCCTGGGCGCGCTGGGCATCAAGGTCAACGTGGCCGGCCGCCTCAACGGCGCCGAGATCGCGCGTTCGGAGTGGTACCGCGAGGGCCGGGTGCCGCTGCACACGCTGCGCGCCGACGTCGACTACGGCTTCGCCGAGGCCAGGACGACCTACGGGATCATCGGCATCAAGACCTGGATCTACAAGGGCGAGATCTTCGACTTCGCCCAGGTCGGCCAGGAGAAGCAGGACGATTCGCCGCGTGGCGAGCGTGGCGACCGCGGTGACCGCGAGCGCCCGCGTGGCCCGCGCCGCGACCGCGAGGCGAGGGACTAAACCATGCTGCAACCCAAGCGAACCAAATTCCGCAAGATGCACAAGGGCCGCAACGATGGCCTGGCGTGGAGCGGCAACGCCGTGAGCTTCGGCGAGTACGGCCTCAAGGCCACCTCGACCGGCCAGGTGACCGCGCGCCAGATCGAGGCGGGTCGCCGCTCGATCAGCCGCCACGTCAAGCGCGGCGGCAAGATGTGGATCCGGGTGTTCCCGGACAAGCCGATCACCAAGAAGCCGATCGAGGTCCGCATGGGCTCGGGCAAGGGCTCGGTCGAGTACTGGGTCGCGCAGATCCAGCCCGGCCGCGTGATCTACGAGATCGAGGGCGTGTCCGAGGAAACGGCGCGCGAGGCGTTCCGCCTGGCCGCCGCCAAGCTCTCGGTCACCACCACTTTCGTGACCCGGACGGTGCGCTGATGGCTACGATCAAGGAACTGCGCGGCAAGTCCGCCGAGGAGCTGCAGGGCCATCTTCTGGACCTGCACAAGGAACGCTTCGCCCTGCGCATGCAGAAGGCGACCGGCCAGCTGACCAGGACGCACGAACTGCGCCGCGTGCGCCGCGAGATCGCGCGCGTCAACACGCTGCTGTCGGCGAAGAAGTAGGGCACAAGACCATGAACAACAGCGAAAAGAAGCAGAACACGGTCCAGGGCCGGGTGGTCAGCGACAAGATGGACAAGACCGTGACCGTGCTCGTGGAGCGCAACGTGAAGCACCCGCTGTACGGCAAGTACATCCGCCGTTCGACCAAGCTGCACGCCCACGACGCCGACAACTCCGCGAAGGAAGGCGACATCGTGCGCCTCGTGGAAGTGGCCCCGATCTCGAAGACCAAGAACTGGCGCGTGGTCGAGATCGTCGCCCGCGCTGCCGAATAACGGAGGACGCGTCCAATGATCCAGATGCAGAGCCACCTCGACGTGGCCGACAACTCCGGCGCCAAGGAAGTGATGTGCATCAAGGTGCTCGGCGGCTCCAAGCGCCGCTACGCCGCGATCGGCGACATCATCAAGGTGTCGGTCAAGGAAGCGATCCCGCGCGGCAAGGTGAAGAAGGGCGAGGTCTACGATGCGGTCGTGGTGCGCACCCGCAAGGGCGTGCGCCGTCCCGACGGCTCGCTGATCCGCTTCGACGGCAATGCCGCGGTGCTGCTGAACAACAAGCACGAGCCGATCGGCACGCGCATCTTCGGGCCCGTGACCCGCGAGCTGCGTTCCGAGAAGTTCATGAAGATCGTCTCGCTCGCCCCTGAAGTGCTGTGAGCGGAAGGACACAAGACCATGGCTAAGCGAATCAGGAAAGGCGATCAGGTCATCGTGATCGCGGGGCGGGACAAGGGCAAGACCGGCGAGGTGGTGCGCGTGCTCGGCGACAAGGTCGTCGTCTCGAACGTCAACATCGTCAAGCGCCACACCAAGCCCAACCCCCAGGCGGGGCAGCCCGGCGGCGTGATCGAGCGCGAAGCGCCGATCCACGCCTCGAACGTGATGCTGTTCAACCCTGCCACCGGCAAGGGTGAGCGCGTCGGTACCAAGGTGCTCGAGGATGGACGGCGGCTGCGCGTGTTCCGCTCGAGTGGCGAGGCGGTCTGAACACGGCCGCCTGATCACCAGGAAAGAAGACAATGACGACCCGTCTGGAAAAGTTCTACAAGGATGAAGTCGTGCCGAAGCTCATGGAGCAGTTCGGCTACGGCAACATCATGCAGGTGCCGCGCCTGGTCAAGATCACGCTCAACATGGGCGTGGGCGAGGCCGCCGCGAACAAGAAGGTTCTCGAAAACGCGACCGCCGACATGGCCCGCATCAGCGGCCAGAAGCCGATCGTGACCAAGTCGCGCATCTCGGTGGCGTCCTTCAAGATCCGCGACGGCTGGCCGATCGGCTGCAAGGTCACGCTGCGCCGGGCGAAGATGTACGAGTTCCTCGACCGGCTGATCAACGTGTCGCTGCCGCGCGTGCGCGACTTCCGCGGGTTGTCCGCCCGTTCCTTCGACGGCCGCGGCAACTACAACATGGGCGTGAAGGAGCAGATGATCTTCCCGGAGATCGACTTCGACCAGGTCGACGCGGTGCGCGGCATGGACATCGCCATCACCACCACCGCCAAGACCAACGCCGAAGCCAAGGCCTTGCTCGAGGCCTTCCGCTTCCCGTTCCGCAACTGAGGAAACACACATGGCGAAGACCTCCATGGTCAACCGCGAGGCCAAGCGCGCCAAGCTGGTGAAGAAGTACGCCGCCAAGCGCGAGGAGCTGAAGAAGATCATCTCCAGCCAGACGGCGAGCTACGAGGAAAAGCTCGAGGCCGCGACCAGGCTGCAGAAGCTGCCGCGCGACTCCTCGCCGGCCCGGCAGACCACCCGCTGCGCCCTGACCGGCCGCCCGCGCGCGGTCTACGCGAAGTTCGGGCTGGGCCGGAACATGCTGCGCCAAGCCACCATGCGCGGTGACGTGCCGGGCCTGCGCAAGGCCAGCTGGTAAGGCGGTCCTCCGGCCCCGGCCGGGGAAGGGCCAGGCCACCCCTGGCGTGGCCTGGTTCGTATATAATCGTCGGCTTGCCCGTTCGTCCGGGCCCGCCTGGCGGCCCCCCGACCGCCCCGGTGGCGAGTCGGGGAACAACACGACGGATTTCGCGAAAGCGGATATCGGTGCGTTCATAAGGAACTTCCATGAGCATGACTGATCCCATCGCCGACATGCTGGTCCGCATCAGGAATGCGGCCGCGGTCGGCAAGCCGACGGTGAAGATGCCGTCCTCCAAGACCAAGGTCGCGATCGCCAACGTCCTCAAGGACGAGGGCTACATCGCCGGCCTGCGCGTGATCGAGAACGGCGCCAAGGCCGAGCTCGAGATCGAGCTCAAGTACTACGAAGGCCGCCCGGTGATCGAGCAGCTCAAGCGCGTGTCGCGCTCGGGCCTGCGCCAGTACCGCGGCAAGGACGCGCTGCCCAAGGTCCTCGGTGGCCTGGGCATCGCCATCATCTCCACCTCCAAGGGCATCATGACCGATGCGCAGGCGCGCCAGCAGGGCGTCGGCGGCGAGGTCCTGTGCTTCGTGGCCTAAGGGAGTAACGCGCATGTCCCGCATCGCCAAGAAGCCCATTCCCCTGCCCAAGGGCGTCGAACTGAAGGCGGAGGCCGAATCGGTCAGCGTCAAGGGCCCGAAGGGTTCGCTGTCGGTCGCCAAGCCGGCCGGCGTCGAGATCCGGATCGAGGACGGCAACGCGCTGCTGTCGCCCGCCGACCCGTCCCAGGTCGCGATCACCGGCACCATCCGTTCGGTCGTGGCCAACATGGTCCATGGCGTCTCCCAGGGCTTCGAGCGCAAGCTCGAGCTCGTGGGCGTGGGCTACCGCGCCGCCGTCCAGGGCAAGGACCTGAACCTCTCGCTCGGCTTCTCGCACCCGGTGGTGTTCACCGCCCCCGAGGGCATCACCATCACCACGCCCACCCAGACCGAGGTGGTCGTGTCCGGTGCCGACAAGCAGCTGGTGGGCCAGGTCGCCGCCAAGATCCGTGGATTCCGTCCGCCGGAGCCCTACAAGGGCAAGGGCGTGAAGTACTCCGACGAAACCATCATCCGCAAGGAAGCCAAGAAGGCGTAACGCGGGCGGCCCCGCCCCCGGGCAGGGCCACCGCCGGCCGATCCGCTTCCAGTAGAGACCAGAACCATGGACAAGAAATCCGCCCGCCTGCGCCGCGCCAAGTCCACCCGCGCCCGCATCCGCGAACTCGGCGTGCCGCGCCTGTCGGTGCTGCGCACCGGCCAGCACGTCTACGCCCAGGTGTTCAGCGCCGACGGCTCGAAGGTCCTGGCCGCCGCCAGCACCACCCAGTCCGACGTGCGCGAGGGCCTCAAGAGCTCCAAGAACATCGAGGCCGCCGCCAAGGTCGGCCGCGCGATCGCCGAGAAGGCCAAGGCCGCGGGGATCGAGAAGGTCGCCTTCGACCGCTCGGGCTACCGTTACCACGGCCGCGTGAAGGCGCTGGCCGACGCCGCCCGCGAGGGTGGCCTGCAGTTCTGATCCCGGGGGCGGCGCGGCTGTGCCTGCGCCGCCTTCCTGCCTGACCCGCCGGCACGGGCTGTGCCGGGCGCTCCGCGGCTTCTGCCCGCCGGAAGCGATCTACCGCTCCAGACCACAACGATAAGCGGCCAAGCCGCAACATTCCCTTCCAGACAGAGACACGGCAATGGCAGAACCACGTGAAAACCGCGGGCGCGACCGCAATCGCGACCGGGAAGAAATCGACGACGGCATGATCGAGAAGCTGATCGCGGTCAACCGCGTCAGCAAGACCGTCAAGGGCGGCCGCCAGTTCACCTTCACCGCGCTGACCGTGGTGGGCGACGGCAACGGACGGGTCGGCTTCGGCTACGGCAAGGCGCGCGAAGTGCCGGTCGCGATCCAGAAGTCGATGGAGTACGCGCGCAAAAACCTGCGCAACGTCGACCTCAACGGCCCGACCCTGTGGCACACGGTCAAGGCCGGCCACGGCGCGGCGCGCGTGTTCATGCAGCCGGCCTCCGAGGGTACCGGCGTGATCGCCGGCGGCGCCATGCGCGCCGTGCTCGAGGCGGTGGGCGTGAAGGACGTGCTGGCCAAGGCGGTCGGCTCGCGCAACCCGATCAACCTGGTGCGCGCGACGGTCAAGGGCCTGGAGCAGATGCACTCCCCGGCCAAGATCGCGGCCAAGCGCGGCAAGAAGGTGGAGGAGATCCTCAATGGCTAAGAACAACGCCACCGGCGGCACCGTCAAGGTGCGCCTGGTCCGTGGCCTCGCCGGCTCGCAGGCCAGGCACCGCCTGTCCGTGCGCGCGCTCGGCCTGAACAAGCTCAACGACGTCCGCGAACTGAAGGACAGCCCGCAGGTGCGTGGCCTGATCAACAAGGTCCACTACCTGGTCCGGGTCGAGGAGTAAGCACATGAAGCTCAACACGCTCAAGCCCGCGCAGGGCGCCCGCACCGAGCGCACCCGCGTCGGCCGCGGCATCGGCTCCGGCCTCGGCAAGACCGCCGGCCGCGGCCACAAGGGTTCGTTCGCCCGCTCGGGCAAGGGCAAGATCAAGGCCGGCTTCGAAGGCGGCCAGATGCCCATGCACATGCGCCTGCCGAAGGTCGGCTTCCGCTCGCGGCTCAACGGCGACACCGCCGAGGTGTTCCTGTACCAGCTCGAGCGCCTGGACGGCGAGGTCGACTTCGCCGCGCTGCGCGCCGCCAAGCTGGTGCCGTCGACGGCCAGGAAGGCCAAGGTGGTCAAGCAGGGCGAACTGTCGAAGAAGCTCGTGCTCAAGGGCCTGCTGGTGACGGCGGGCGCGCGCGCGGCAATCGAGGCCGCCGGCGGCCAGGTCCAGGAGTAACCGGGGCATGGCGCGAAGCGCAGGGGCGATGTCGGGCCTGGCGGGCGCGGGCAAGTTCACCGAACTTCGCCAGCGCCTGCTGTTCGTGCTCGGTGCGCTGATCGTCTACCGGATCGGCTGCTTCATCCCGGTGCCGGGCGTGAACCCCGACGCCATGCTGCAGCTGATGGAGCGCCAGGAAGGCACCATCGTGGACATGTTCAACATGTTCTCCGGCGGTGCCCTGGAGCGCTTCAGCCTGTTCGCGCTGAACGTGATCCCGTACATCTCGGCCTCGATCGTGATGCAGCTGCTGGTGCAGATCGTGCCCAGCCTGAAGGCGATCCAGAAGGAGGGCGAGTCCGGCCGCCGCCGGATCACCCAGTGGTCGCGCATCGGCGCGATCCCGCTGGCGATCTTCCAGTCGGCCGGCATCGCCGTCGCGCTGCAGAGCCAGGGCGCGGGCACCGGGATCCCGGTGGTCTACGCCCCCGGCCTGGGCTTCGTGCTCACCGCGATCGTCGCCCTGACCGCCGGCACCATGTTCCTGGTGTGGCTGGGCGAGCAGGTCACCGAGCGTGGCATCGGCAACGGCGTGTCGCTGATCATCTTCGCCGGCATCGTGGCCGGCCTGCCGAGCGCCGTGATCAGCACGGTGGAGGCGGCGCGCAACGGCGACATGAGCCCGATCGCGGTGATCGTGGTCGCGGTGCTGGTGCTGGCAGTGACCTACTTCGTGGTGTTCGTCGAGCGCGGGCAGCGCCGGATCACGGTCAACTACGCGCGCCGCCAGGGTGGCCGCAACGCGTACATGAACCAGACCTCGTTCCTGCCGCTGAAGCTCAACATGGCGGGCGTGATCCCGGCGATCTTCGCCTCGTCGATCATCATGTTCCCGGCCACCGCGACCACCTGGTTCGGCCAGGCCGGCTCGGCCCAGTGGCTGCAGCGGGTGGCCCAGGCCCTGTCCCCGGGCGAGCCGCTGTACATCCTGCTGTACGCGGGCCTGATCGCCGGCTTCGCCTTCTTCTACACGGCGCTGGTGTTCAACTCGCAGGAAACCGCGGACAACCTGAAGAAGTCGGGGGCGCTGGTGCCGGGCATCCGCCCGGGCAAGGCCACGGCCGAGTACATCGACGGGGTGTTGACCCGGCTCACCGCCGCCGGCGCCGCCTACCTGGTGCTGGTGTGCCTGCTGCCCGAGTTCATGCGCACCGAGCTCAACGTCTCGTTCTACTTCGGCGGTACCTCGCTGCTGATCGTGGTGGTGGTGGTGATGGACTTCATCGCCCAGATCCAGGCCCACCTGATGTCGCACCAGTACGAGAGCCTGCTGAAGAAGGCGAACCTCAAGGGCGGGTCCCGGACGCGCTGAGCGCGGACGGACCCTGATCCGGCCATGGAGCGGTCGGGCGGGACCGGCGGCGCCGCCAGGCAGGGCGGGGCCGGGGTCCGGGATCCAGGCGGCCAGCAGCCGCCGGTCCACCGGCCAGGAGGGCGGGAACACACGCCGGCGCGGAGCCTCGCCTCCCCCGGCACGATGGGCGACCCCCGCGGCGGTCCCGCGCGGGGGTGGATCCAGGCCATTCGCGCACCAGAGTAGTGCGCGGGGCAGGGGGAGACCCCTGCCAGCCGGGGTCCGTCGCCGGAGCATGGGCACACTCCCCATGCCGGGTCGGAAGGGCGCCCCTTGGGCGGCCTCCGGCTTCCAGAGAACCCGGGACCCTGTTACAATTTCGTGTTCACTCCGCCGGGAGCGCCCCTCCCGGACGACCAACCAGTTGGAGATCCGCGCATGGCGCGTATTGCAGGTGTCAACCTGCCTGCCCAGAAGCACGTCTGGGTCGGGCTGCAAAGCATCTACGGCATCGGCCGTACCCGTTCCAAGCTCGTCTGCGAGGCCGCGGGCGTGCCCGCGAGCACCAAGATCCGCGACCTGTCCGAGCCGGAGGTCGAGCGCCTGCGCGCCGAGGTCGGCAAGTACGTGGTCGAGGGCGACCTGCGCCGCGAGGTCGGCATGGCGATCAAGCGCCTGATGGACCTGGGCTGCTACCGCGGCCTGCGCCACCGCCGTGGTCTCCCCCTGCGCGGTCAGCGCACCCGGACCAATGCCCGTACCCGCAAGGGTCCGCGCAAGGCCATCAGGAAGTAAACGAGGACAACCAACATGGCCAAGCCGGCAGCAGGCAAGCAGAAGAAGAAGGTCAAGCGCGTCGTCACCGACGGCATCGCCCACGTCCACGCTTCGTTCAACAACACCATCGTCACCATCACCGATCGCCAGGGCAACGCGCTGGCGTGGGCGACCTCCGGCGGCGCGGGGTTCCGCGGCTCGCGCAAGTCAACCCCGTTCGCCGCCCAGGTCGCCGCCGAGAAGGCGGGCAAGGAAGCGCTGGACTACGGCGTGAAGTCGCTGGAAGTGCGCATCAAGGGCCCGGGCCCGGGCCGTGAGTCGGCCGTGCGTTCGTTGAACAACGTGGGCTACAAGATCACCAATATCGTCGACGTGACGCCGATCCCGCACAACGGGTGCCGTCCGCCGAAGAAGCGCCGCGTCTAAGGGGGCGACAAGCACATGGCACGTTACATCGGTCCTACCTGCAAGCTCGCGCGCCGCGAGGGCGTCGACCTGTCGCTCAAGTCGCCGGCCCGCGCGCTCGACTCCAAGTGCAAGCTCGAGCAGAAGCCCGGCCAGCATGGCGCCACCATGCGCCGCGGCAAGCTGTCCGACTACGCCACCCAGCTGCGCGAGAAGCAGAAGGTCAAGCGCATCTACGGCCTGCTCGAGCGCCAGTTCCGCAACTACTACAAGAAGGCCTCGAACCGGAAGGGCAACACCGGCGAGAACCTGCTGCAGCTGCTGGAAACCCGCCTGGACAACGTGGTCTACCGCATGGGCTTCGCGGTGACCCGTCCCTCGGCCCGCCAGCTGGTTTCGCACCGCGGCGTGACCGTGAACGGGCAGGTGGTGAACCTGCCGTCCTACCAGGTCAAGTCCGGCGACGTGATCGCGCTGTCGGAGAAGGCGCAGAAGCAGCTCCGCGTGCAGGAATCGCTCAACATCGCCCAGACCATGGACCTGACCCCGTCCTGGGTCGAGGTCGACCAGAAGAAGTTCAGCGGCGTGTTCAAGGCGGTCCCGGATCGCAGCGACCTGCCGGCCGACATCAACGAAGCGCTGATCGTCGAGCTGTACTCGAAGTAAGGACTGGCGGCGGGTCGCCCCCGCGGCACCAGCGAAACTCCCCCCGGCCCGTGCCGCGCACGGGCCACCCCTTGGCAGCAAGGGGCTCCAAACGTCCAGGGCGGCGCGTCGACGGGCGCGATGGCCCTGCAGGAGATGCTACGAATATGACAGTTACCGCCAACCAGGTCCTGCGCCCCCGTGGTCCCCAGATCGAACGCCTCTCGGGCAACCGGGCGAAGGTCGTGATCGAACCGCTCGAGCGTGGCTACGGCCATACCCTCGGCAACGCGCTGCGGCGCGTGCTGCTGTCCTCGATCCCCGGCTATGCGATCACCGAGGTCGAGATCGACGGCGTGCTGCACGAGTACAGCACGATCGAGGGCCTGCAGGAAGACGTGCTCGAGGTCCTGCTGAACCTCAAGGACGTGGCGATCCGCATGGGCACCGGCGAGAGCGCCACCCTGACCCTGAGCAAGGGCGGGCCGGGCGTGGTCACCGCGGCCGACATCAAGACCGACCACAACGTCGAGGTGCTCAACCCCGACCACGTGATCGCGCACCTGACCAAGGACACCCAGCTCAACATCCGGCTGAAGATCGAGCGCGGCTTCGGCTACCAGCCGGCCGCCGCCCGCCGCCGTCCCGACGAGGAGACCCGTGCGATCGGCCGCCTGATGCTGGACGCGTCGTTCTCGCCGGTGCGCCGCGTGGCCTACGAGGTCGAAGCGGCCCGCGTCGAGCAGCGCACCGACCTGGACAAGCTGATCCTGGACATCGAGACCAACGGCACGATCGACGCCGAGGAAGCCGTGCGCACCGCCGCCGACATCCTCACCGACCAGCTGTCGGTGTTCGGCGACTTCACCCAGCGCGAGCGCGGCGGCCAGAAGAGCCAGGCCCCGGGCGTCGACCCGATCCTGCTGCGCCCGATCGACGACCTGGAGCTGACCGTGCGTTCGGCCAACTGCCTCAAGGCCGAGAGCATCTACTACATCGGCGACCTGATCCAGAAGACCGAGGTCGAGCTGCTCAAGACCCCGAACCTGGGCAAGAAGTCGCTCACCGAGATCAAGGAAGTGCTGGCCCAGCGTGGCCTGTCGCTCGGCATGAAGCTGGAGAACTGGCCGCCGGCCGGCGTCGCCAGCCACGGCATGCTCGGCTGAGAAGCAAGCGCGTGCGGGAGCGGCACGGCTGCCACCCGCGCGACGCGTTAGCACCATGCAGTACACCCGCCGCCACTGGCGGCGGGCGCCGACGGGCCCAGCCCGCGGCACGACCGGCGAGGGATGCCGGCAAGGGCCATCCGCAGTCCGCTTTCAGCGCCAGGACGGCGACAGAGACGTACAGGGTTTCAACCTTCCAATCCGCAAGGAACCAAGACCATGCGCCACCAGAAAGCCGGCCGCAAGTTCAACCGGACCAGCGCCCACCGCCAGGCGATGCTCAGCAACATGGCCGCCTCGCTGTTCAAGCACGAGCTGATCAAGACCACCCTGCCCAAGGCCAAGGAACTGCGCCGCGTCGCCGAGCCGCTGATCACCCTGGCCAAGACCGACAGCGTCGCCAACCGCCGCCTCGCCTTCTCGCGCCTGCGCGACAAGGTGGCCGTGGGCAACCTGTTCACCACCCTGGGCCCGCGCTACGCCAACCGCCCGGGCGGCTACCTGCGCATCCTCAAGTGCGGTTTCCGCGCCGGCGACAACGCGCCGATGGCCTACGTCGAGCTGGTGGACCGTCCGCAGAACGACGCCTGATCCGCGGCGACGCGTTCCGCCCGAAAGCCCCGGCCCCGGCCGGGGCTTTTGCGTTTCCGGCGCTGGCCTCGCCGGGCAGGAGGCGGCGACGGGCCCGCTCGCCGGCGCCGGCGGTCGTGCGTGGCGGGGTGGCGGGCGATAATGCCGCTCCCGACACCGCCACCAGGGCCCCATGAATCCATTCGCCTGGTCGTTCCGCGCCCGCATGCTGATCGCTGCCGGCGCGTGCTTCGCGCTGATCGCCTTCGCGATCTACAGCCAGTTCGCCTGGGGGCTGCAGCCGTGCCCGCTGTGCATCTTCCAGCGCATCGCCTTCGCCGCCCTGGGCGTGGTGCTGCTGGCCGCGGGCCTGCACGCGCCGCGCGGCGCGGGCGGGCGCCGGGCCTGGGGCGTGCTCGCCCTGGCCACCGCGGCGGCCGGGATCGGGGTCGCCGCGCGCCATGTCTGGCTGCAGCTGTTCCCGCCGCCGGTCCCGGCCTGCGGCGCGCCGTTCGCCTTCATGCGCGAGACCCTGGACACCCCGAGCCTCATCCGCCAGGTACTCACCGGCACCGGCGATTGCGGAGCGGTGGACTGGACCTTCCTCGGCCTGTCGATGCCGTGGTGGAGCCTGGCCTGGTTCGTGCTGATCGCCGCCTGGGCGCTGCACGCCGCATTCCGGCGCTGAACCGCGGCGGCGGTTGCAGGTGAAATTGACGCGCCGCAGCATCCGGCGCACCATGCGCGCTCCAATCGGGCAGCAGCAATGAAGACAGATCGACCCCTCCAGGCAGTCAACCTTCCGGACAACTGGCATCCGGGCAGCTGGCGCGAACGTCCGGCCCTGCAGATGCCGACCTATCCGGATCCGGAGGAGCTGGCCCAGGTGCAGGAGGAACTGCGCGCGCTGCCGCCGCTGGTGACCTCGTGGGAGATCCTGAGCCTCAAGCAGCAGCTCGCGGAGGCGCAGGAGGGCAAGCGCTTCCTGCTCCAGGGTGGCGACTGCGCCGAGAACTTCGCCGAATGCAGTTCGGAGATCATCTCCAACCGGCTCAAGGTCCTGCTGCAGATGAGCCTGGTGCTGGTGCACGGGCTGAAGCTGCCGGTGGTGCGCGTGGGCCGCTTCGCGGGCCAGTACGCCAAGCCGCGTTCGGCCGATACCGAAGTACGCGACGGCGTCGCGCTGCCGAGCTACCGCGGCGACATCGTCAACGGCCCGGCCTTCACCGCCGAGGCGCGCAAGCCCGACCCGCGACGCATGATCAAGGCGCACGCGCGCTCGGCGATGACGATGAACTTCGTGCGTTCGCTGATCGACGGCGGATTCGCCGACCTGCACCATCCCGAGTACTGGGGACTGGGCTGGGTCAAGCAGTCGCCGCTGGCGGGCGAGTACCAGAAGATGGTCGCCGGCATCGGCGACGCGGTCCGCTTCATGGAGACGCTGGCCGGGATCAAGGTACACAACCTGAGCCGGGTGGACTTCTACACCTCGCACGAGGCGCTGCTGCTGCCGTACGAAGAGGCGCAGACCCGGCAGGTGCCGCGGCAGTGGGGCTGGTTCAACCTCAGCACCCACTTCCCGTGGATCGGGATGCGCACCGCCGCGCTCGACGGCGCGCACACCGAGTACTTCCGCGGCATCCGCAACCCGATCGCGGTCAAGGTCGGTCCGTCGGTGACGCCCGACCAGCTGCTGCGCCTGATCGACGTGCTCAACCCGGACGACGAGCCGGGCCGGCTTGGCCTGATCCACCGCATGGGCGCGTCCCAGGTCGCGGAGAAGCTTCCGCCGCTGCTCGACGCGGTCAAGCGCGAGGGGCGCCGGGTGCTGTGGATCTGCGACGCGATGCACGGCAACACCGAGTCGACCAGCAACGGCTACAAGACCCGCCGCTTCGACAACATCCGCAGCGAGATCGAGCAGTCGTTCGACATCCACGCTGCGGCCGGCACCCGCCTGGGCGGCGTGCACCTGGAGCTGACCGGCGAGGACGTGACCGAGTGCATCGGTGGCGCGCGCGACCTCACCGAGATCGACCTCTCGCGCGCCTACCGCTCGACCGTGGACCCGCGCCTGAACTACGAGCAGGCGCTGGAGACGGCGATGCTGATCGTGCGCAAGCACGCCCAGCTCAACCCACCGGTCAGCGCCTGAGCGGGGCCCGCGCCCGGCGGCAGTGCCGCGCGGCGCGATCGCGCCCCCGCCCGGTCCATGGGCAGGCGCGGGTCGGGTTCAGCTGCCGCCGGCTCCGCCCGACAGCCGCCACCGGCCCAGCGGTTCGTAGCGGCCGCCGGGATTGACCAGCAGCTCGAAGTCGTCCACGCGCAGCGGCGCGCTGCGGCAGTCCACGCCGGCCAGCCAGGGCGTGGCGGCGAGCCCGCGATCGGTGTGGGCCAGGGTGATGTGCGGGCGGGTAGTGGCCTGGGCGGCGGCGACGCCGCAGGCGCGCACGGCGGCGTCGACCGCGTCGCACAGCGTCTGGAGCGGCGCCGGGTTGCGCGGCAGGGCGACGACCACGCCGGGGCGGGGCCAGTAGTCGAGGCGGCCGATCTCCAGCGCATGCGGCGCCACCCGCGCCGCCACGTCCGCCAAGGCGTCGAGCAGGGCCGGGGTCACCACGTGCGCCATGTCGTGGCCGAGGAAGCACAGGGTGGCATGCCACTGGTCCGGACGCCGCGGCCGCAGCGGCGGCGCACCGGCCGGCCACGCCGCCCGGAGGCGGGCGAGGATCGCCGCCAGCTGCTCCCGACCGGCCGCATCGGGCCGCCAGCCCGGGAACAGCGCCCGGCTCATGCCGCGCGGCTGGCGCGCTTGCGCTCCACTTCGGTGCGCAGCTTCTTGCGCAGGCGGATGGCCTTCGGGGTCACCTCGACCAGCTCGTCGTCGTCGATGAACTCGAGCGCCTGTTCCAGCGAAAGCCTGATCGGTGGCACCAGGCCTTCGTCGTCGTCCTTGCCGGCGGCGCGGAAGTTGGTGAGCTGTTTGCCGCGCAGGGCGTTGACCGTGAGGTCGTTGTCCTTGGCGTGGATGCCGACGATCTGGCCCTCGTAGATCTCCTCGCCCGGCTCGATGAACAGCCGCCCGCGCTCCTGCATCGCGATCTGCGCGTAGGCGGGCGACGGACCGGTGCCGTTGGAGATCAGCACGCCGTTGCTGCGCTGGCCGATGTCGCCATCGGTCCTGGGCCCGTAGTGATCGAACACGTGGAACATCAGGCCGGTGCCGGCGGTGAGGGTGCGGAACTCGGTCTGGAAGCCGATCAGCCCGCGCGCGGGGATGACGTAGTCCAGGCGCACCCGTCCCTTGCCGTCGGGCTCCATGCTCCTGAGCTGGCCGCGCCGCTCGCCCAGGCGGCCCATCACGGCGCCCTGGTACTGCTCGTCGAGGTCCACCACCAGCGATTCGTAGGGCTCCTGGAGCTCGCCGTCGATCTCGCGCATGATCACCTCCGGTCGCGAGACCGCCAGCTCGTAGCCCTCGCGGCGCATGCTTTCGATCAGGATCGACAGGTGCAGTTCGCCGCGCCCGGAGACCTTGAACTTGTCGGCGTCGGCGGTGTCTTCCACCCGCAGCGCGACGTTGTGCTGGGTTTCGCGCACCAGGCGGTCGCGCAGCTGGCGGCTGGTGAGGAACTTGCCGCCCGAGCGCTCCTTGACCCCGGCGAACGGCGAATCGTTGACCTGGAAGGTCATCGAGATCGTGGGCTCGTCCACGGTCAGCGCCGGCAGCGGCTCGACCGCGGCCGGGTCGCACAGGGTGTCGGAGATGCCCAGGCCCTCGATGCCGGAGAAGGCGATGATGTCGCCGGCCTGCGCCTCGGGCACTTCCACCCGTTCCAGGCCCATGAACCCCAGCACCTGCAGCACCTTGGCGTTGCGGCGGCTGCCGTCGGGCGCCACCACCACCACCTGCTGGTTGGTCCGCACCTTGCCGCGCTGGATCCGGCCCACGCCGATCACGCCGACGTAGCTGTTGTAGTCCAGCGAGGTCACGCGCATCTGGAACGGGCCGTCCGGGTCCACCGGCGGCGCCGGCACGTGCTCGCAGATCGCCTCGAACAGCGGGGTCATGTCGCCGCCGCGCACGTTCTCGTCGAGCCCGGCGTAGCCCTGCAGGCCCGAGGCGTAGATGGTGTGGAAGTCGAGCTGTTCGTTGCTGGCGCCGAGGCGGTCGAACAGGTCGAAGGTCTGGTCGAGCACCCAGGAGGCGCGCGCGCCGGGGCGGTCGACCTTGTTGA
The DNA here is from genome assembly GCF_007859305.1 of Luteimonas wenzhouensis. Classification (GTDB taxonomy): domain Bacteria; phylum Pseudomonadota; class Gammaproteobacteria; order Xanthomonadales; family Xanthomonadaceae; genus Luteimonas; species Luteimonas wenzhouensis. The sequence goes on along the minus strand of NZ_VOHE01000001.1, from coordinate 406,191 downwards.
TGACCACGATCGGCTTGAAGCCCATCGCGAACGCCTTCTGGGTGACGAAGCGCGTCTGTGGCATCGGCCCGTCCATCGCGTCGACCAGCACCAGCACCGAGTCCACCATCGACAGCACGCGCTCGACCTCGCCGCCGAAGTCGGCGTGTCCCGGGGTATCGACGATGTTGATCCGCCACGTCTGGCCGGTCCCCGGGTGGGTCCAGCGGATCGCGGTGTTCTTCGCCAGGATGGTGATGCCGCGCTCCTTCTCGATGTCGCCGCTGTCCATCACCCGGTCGGGCAGGACCGCACGTTCGTCCAGGGTGCCGGACTGCTTGAGCAGCTGGTCGACGAGGGTGGTCTTGCCGTGGTCGACGTGGGCGACGATGGCGATGTTGCGCAGGCGTTCGATGGACATGGATCCGGGCATCGGGCGGGCCGCACCCGGTGCCGGGTGCCGGCAGGGCGCAGGGAGGGCGGAAGGGAAGCCGGCTATTATAGCGGGCCTGCCGGCCGTTCCGGCCATCTGGAGCTGAACCAATGAGCCTGTCCGCCATTTTCGACACCGACCGCGGGACGATCCGGGTCGAGCTGTACCCCGACAAGGCGCCGCTGACGGTCGCCAACTTCGTCAACCTGGCCAGGCGCGGCTTCTACGACGGCCTGAACTTCCATCGGGTGATCGCCGACTTCATGATCCAGGGCGGCTGCCCGCGCGGCACTGGCACCGGCGGCCCGGGCTACCGCTTCGAGGACGAGACCGACAACGGCGTCGCGCACGAGCGCGGGGTGCTGTCGATGGCCAACGCCGGTCCCGACACCAACGGCAGCCAGTTCTTCATCACCCACATCCGCACCGACTGGCTGGACGGCAAGCACACCGTGTTCGGCAAGGTGGCCGAGGGCATGGACGTGGTCGATGCCATCCGCCAGGGCGACGGCATCCGCTCGATCCGGATCGAAGGTGACGCCGAGGCCGTGCTGGCCGCGAAGGCCGATCGCGTGGCCGAGTGGAACCGGATCCTGGCCGCCTGAGCCTGTCCGGCGGGGGGGGGCGGCGGGGGTGGCGCCGCGGCCCGCGTGCTAGAATTCCGCGCTGCACCATCGGTCCGCCGGCGCCTGCCGCCGGCCCCCCAAGAGACCCCCGCGATGCCCCCAGCCGCCCGCCGCATGGCCGTGCCGAGCCCGGGCCCGTCCTCACGGGAAGGCACGCGCGTCGCCGTCGCCGGGGGGCACGCCGATGGGGGGCGCGCCGATCGCATGCGTCCGTTGCGCCTGGCGCCGTCGCGCTGCCGCGACGGCCGCGCGGCCGCACCCGGTTCCATCTGACGGGCCAGCGTCGCCCGCCGTCCACTTCGCAAGAGGAATCCCGATGAAAGTTCCCGTCCGAGTCGCAGTCACCGGCGCCGCCGGCCAGATTGGTTACGCCCTGCTGTTCCGCATCGCCTCGGGCGAGATGCTCGGCAAGGACCAGCCGGTGATCCTGCAGCTGCTCGAGCTGCCGATGGAGAAGGCCCAGGCCGCCCTCAAGGGCGTGATGATGGAGCTCGAGGACTGCGCCTTCCCGCTGCTGGCCGGCATGGTCGGCACCGATGATCCCGAAGTCGCGTTCAAGGACGCCGACTATGCGCTGCTGGTCGGCGCGCGCCCGCGCGGCCCCGGCATGGAGCGCAAGGACCTGCTGCTGGAGAACGCCAAGATCTTCACCGCCCAGGGCGCCGCGCTGAACAAGGTCGCCTCGCGCAACGTCAAGGTGCTGGTGGTCGGCAACCCGGCCAATACCAACGCCTACATCGCGATGAAGTCCGCGCCGGACCTGCCGGCGAAGAACTTCACCGCCATGCTGCGCCTGGACCACAACCGCGCGCTGAGCCAGCTCGCCGCCAGGGCCAACGTGGCCGTGGGCGACATCGAGAAGCTGGTGGTGTGGGGCAACCACAGCCCGACCATGTACCCGGACTACCGCTTCGCCACGGTCAAGGGCGAGTCGCTCAAGGACAGGATCAACGACGCCGACTGGAACGCCAACGAGTTCATCCCGAAGGTGGGCAAGCGCGGCGCGGCGATCATCGAGGCGCGCGGCCTGTCGTCGGCGGCCTCGGCGGCCAACGCGGCGATCGACCACATCCGCGACTGGGCGCTGGGCAGCAACGGCAAGTGGGTGACGATGGGCATCCCGTCCGACGGCTCCTACGGTATCCCCGAGGGCCTGATCTTCGGCTTCCCGGTGACGACCGAGAACGGCGAGTACACCCTGGTGCGCGACCTGCCGATCGACGAGTTCAGCCAGAAGGCGATCGACAAGACCCTGGCCGAGCTCGAGGAAGAACGCGCGGGCGTTGCCCACCTGCTGTGAGCCGATGCGGAAGGCGCGGCAGCTGCGCCTTCCGCGATTCCCTCGCGCGCCCGGCACTTGGCCGGGCTGCGCAAATGCGGGTATTGACCGTCTCGATCAACCCGGTTGAGCCGATCGATCAATATGTCGGATGCGCCGCAAGCCATTGATATGCAAGGCTTTGCCGGCATAAGACCAAGGTCTTAACCTCCCCCGGCGGGGGCGGGTCCAGACTTCGCGCCATGTCTCCGTGGAGCCATGGTCGTGAAGTACGAAGACTGGTATCGACGCTCGATCGAGGAGCCTGAAGCCTTCTGGGCGGAGCAGGCGCAGGCCATCCATTGGCACCGCCAGCCCGATCGCATCCTCGACTATTCCCGGCCGCCGTTCCGCAGCTGGTTCGTCGGCGGGCTGACCAACCTCTGCTACAACGCGGTCGACCGGCACCTGGACGAACGCGGCGACCAGCTCGCGCTGGTGGGCTGGTCGACCGAGACCGACAGCGTGCGCGAGCTCACCTACCGCGAGCTGCACCGCGAGGTGAACACCTTCGCCGCGGTGCTGCAGGCGCAGGGCGTGGGCCGCGGCGACCGGGTCGTGATCTACATGCCGCACACGCTCGACGCGGCGATCGCGATGCTCGCCTGCGCGCGCATCGGCGCGATCCACTCGGTGGTGTTCGGCGGCTTCGCCGCGCACAACCTCGCGGTGCGCATCGACGACGCGCGCCCGCGCGTGCTGGTGACCGCGGACGCGGGCATCCGCGGTGGCAAGGTGATTCCGTTCCTGCCGCTGGTGAACGACGCGCTCGAGCGCGCGCAGCACCCGCCGGAGCGGGTGGTTGTGGTCGATCGCGGGTTGGCCGGCCCGCTGCCGCTGCGCGAGGGGCGCGACGCGCGCTACGCCGACCTGCGCCGCGACCACGAGGATGCGCAGGTGCCGGTGGCCTGGCTGGAATCGAACGAGCCGAGCTACATCCTCTACACCTCGGGCACCACCGGCAGGCCCAAGGGCGTGCAGCGCGACGTGGGCGGCTACGCGGTCGCGCTGGCGCTGTCGATGTGGTCGGTCTACGACATCCGCCCCGGCCAGGTGATGTTCTCCACCTCCGACATCGGCTGGGTGGTGGGCCATTCCTACAACGTCTACGGGCCGCTGATCGCCGGCGCCACCTCGATCCTGTACGAAGGGCTGCCGACCTCTCCGGACCCGGGCATCTGGTGGCGGATCGTGGAGAAGTACGGCGTGCGCACGATGTTCTCCTCGCCGACCGCGCTGCGCGTGCTCAAGAAGCACGACGCCTCGTTCATCACCGACCGCGACCTGTCGAAGTTCGAGCACCTGTTCCTCGCCGGCGAGCCGCTGGACGAGCCGACCGCGCGCTGGATCTCCGACGTGCTCGGCAAGCCGGTGATCGACAACTACTGGCAGACCGAGACCGGCTGGCCGGTGCTCACCCTGCTGCCCGGCCTCGACATGAAACCGGTGCGGCTCGGCTCGCCCGGCCTGCCCAACCTCGGCTACCACCTGCGCGTGATCAACGAGGTCACCGGCGAGGACGCGCCGGCCGGCGAGAAGGGCGTGCTGGTGATCCAGCCGCCGTTGCCGCCCGGCTGCATGACCACGGTATGGGGTGACGACCAGCGCTTCGTCGACAGCTACTTCAGCCACTTCCGCGAGCTGCTCTACAGCTCGCTGGACTGGGCGATCCGCGACCAGGACGGCTACACCTTCATCCTCGGCCGCACCGACGACGTGATCAACGTCGCCGGGCACCGCCTGGGCACGCGCGAGATCGAGGAATCGGTGTCGAGCCACCCGGCTGTGGCCGAAGCGGCGGTGATCGGCGTGCACGACGAGGTCAAGGGCCAGGTGCCGATCGTGTTCGCCACGCTCAAGCGCATCGGCGGCGCCGATCCGGGCGAAACCGCCGAGCAGATGCAGAAGGTGGTGGTGGAGCAGCTCGGCGGCGTGGCCCGGCCCGCGCGCATCTACGTGGTGGGCGCGTTGCCAAAGACGCGCTCGGGCAAGCTGCTGCGGCGTTCGCTGCAGGCGCTCGCCGAGCACCGCGACCCGGGCGACCTGTCGACGCTGGACGATCCTGCCGCGCTGGAGGAGATCAGGCGCGCGCTGGAGGACGGGCCGCAGGCGGGAAGCTGAGCATTGCGGCACGAAAAGGGACGGCGCGTTTGCGCGCCGTCCCTGCGTGTTCCGTCGCGGGAATAAGGTCGATCAGCCCTTGGGCTTGAGCGACTGCACCTTGAGGAAGGTGTGGTCGCCGATCGTCGCGACCTGGTGCGCGTAGCGCCAGCTCGGGCTCGCGATCGAATGGGCCATGAAGTGGCTCGCGCCGGGGACGATCTCGCGGCGCTTGCCCACCGGCAGCGCCCAGTTCTGCTCGGCCTCGAGCGCCACGTCCACCACCTGCGCCCAGGCGCGGGTGTTGTGCATGCGCGTGCGCGGCGAGACGATCGTGGGCGCGAACTGCTTGCGCGCGGTCACCACCTCGCACATCGAGTCGCCCCAGAGGCCGCTTTCCTCGCGCCGCAGCGCGACTTCGGCCACCGCCTGCTGGCCGCGCACGGACTGGTTGCGCGCTTCCAGGTACAGCGTTGTGCTCAGGCAAAGGGAATCGGCGGCCTCGGGGGACATCAGCGAGGCGAGCCACAGGATCCAGTCCAGCTTCATCGGGAACTCCTTGCTCCGTTGCGCCCGGCCGTGCGCCCACGGAGGAGCGCCGGCATGACCGGGCATGGCGTGTTGGGGAGGGCAGCGACTCTGCGGCGCTTTCGCCCGGGCTCCGGAGTCCGCGCAACGCGGGTCGGGCCGGTTACCCGCCAGGTTGATGGGGCGGGAAAAGTGCGCGCACCGTAAGGGGCGAAACCCGAATCGTTCCTGAACGTGGTGCCGGGTTGAAAGATGTGATTGGCGTGTCAGCGCGGATGGCACGCGCCCGTGCGCCGCCGCTTCAATGACTTGCCATCTGCATTGAAAGCGATGAATGATGCGACGGCGCGTCCGCACGCGTGCGCGTGCGAATACGTCACAGCGCCGCGGCCAGGCGACTGGCCTGGGCGATGGCGCGCTTGGCGTCGAGTTCGGCCGCCACGTCGGCGCCGCCGACCAGATGCACGCGGCATCCGGCCGCCTCGAGCGGCGCATGCAGCGCGCGCAGCGGCTCCTGGCCCGCGCATACGACCACGTGGTCCACGGGCAACACCTGCGCCTGTCCGTCCACGCGGACATGGAAACCTTCGTCGTCGACGGCCACGTACTCGACGCCGCCGATCATGCGCACGCCCTTGTGCTTGAGCGTGGCGCGATGGATCCAGCCGGTGGTCTTGCCCAGGCGCGCGCCGGGACGCCCCGGGCTGCGTTGCAGCAGCCACACCTCGCGCTGCGGCGGCGACACGCGCGGCGGGCGCAGGCCGCCGGCGCTCTCGAACGCCGGATCCACGCCCCATTCGCGCATCCATTCCTCCACGTCGAGCGTCGGCGACGGCGCAGGCTGGACCAGGAATTCGGCGACGTCGAAACCGATGCCGCCGGCGCCGACGATCGCCACGCGACGCCCCGGCTCGACCCGTCCGCGCAGCACGTCGAGGTAGCCGACCACCTTCGGATGGTCGTGGCCCTCGAAATCCACCTGCCGCGGCACCACGCCGGTCGCGAGCACGACCTCGTCGAAGTCCCGGAGCAGTTCCGGTGTCGCCTCGGTCGACAGGCGCAGCTGCACGCCGGTCTCGACGATGCGGTGCTGGAACCAGCGCAGCGTCTCGCCGAACTCCTCCTTGCCCGGGATGGTGCGGGCGAGGTTGAACTGCCCACCGATGCGTGCGTCGCGTTCGAACAGCACCACATCGTGGCCGCGCTGCGCGGCGATGGTGGCGCAGGCGAGGCCCGCCGGGCCGGCGCCGACCACGGCAATGCGCTTGCGCGTCGTGGTGGGGAGGTAATTGAGTTCGGTCTCGGCGCAGGCGCGCGGATTGACCAGGCAGCTCGCGGTCCTGCGCTGGAACACGTGGTCGAGGCAGGCCTGGTTGCAGGCGATGCAGGTGTTGATCGCTTCCGGGCGGCCGGCGCGCGCCTTCGCCACCCACTGCGGGTCGGCCAGCAGCGGCCGCGCCATCGACACCATGTCAACGTCGCCGCGTGCGAGGATCCGCTCGGCGACGTCCGGCATGTTGATGCGATTGGTGGCGACCAGCGGCAGCGACACGTGCGGGCGCAGCTTGGCGGTGACGCCGGCGAACGCGGCACGCGGCACCGAGGTGGCGATGGTCGGGACGCGCGACTCGTGCCAGCCGATGCCGGTGTTGATGATCGTGGCGCCAGCGGCTTCGATCGCACGCGCCTGCTGCACGATCTCGTTCCAGTCCGAGCCGTCCGGCACCAGCTCGAGCATCGACAGGCGATAGACGATGATGAAGTCCGGGCCGCAGGCCTCGCGCACGCGGCGCACGATCTCCACCGCGAAGCGCATGCGCGAGGCGGTGTCGCCGCCCCAGCGGTCGGTGCGACGGTTGGTGCGCGCGCTGAGGAACTGGTTGATCAGGTAGCCCTCCGAGCCCATCACCTCGACGCCGTCGTAGCCGCCGTCGCGCGCCAGCTTCGCGGCGTTCGCATAGGCGTCGATCGTGCGCTCCACACCGCGCGCGCCGAGCTCGCGCGGCGTGAACGGAGTGATCGGCGCCTTGATCCGCGATGGCGCCACCGCCAGCGGGTGGTAGGCGTAGCGGCCGGCATGCAGCAGCTGCAGGCAGATCCTGGCGCCATGCGCATGCACGGCGCCGGTGACCTGGCGGTGCTTGCGCGCTTCCCACGGCCAGGCCAGGCGGCTGGCGAACGGGGTCAGCCAGCCTTCGAAGTTGGGCGCGAAGCCGCCGGTGACGATCAGCGCCACGCCGCCTTCGGCGCGCTCGGCAAAGTAGGCCGCCAGCTTCGGGAAATCCCGCTTGCGGTCTTCGAGCCCGGTGTGCATCGAGCCCATCAGCACCCGGTTGCGCAGGGTGGTGAATCCCAGGTCCAGGGGCGCGAACAGGTGCGGATAGGGGCTTGCGTCGTTGGCCGTCATGCTGCTGAATACGCTTGCGTATGGTGTATCCACCATGCCGCGGACCCGGCCCGTCGGCAAGTCGCCACGCGATCGCCGGATGGCCGGCCCGCGGACTACCAGCCGGCAAGCACCAGTTTCCCGACCGTGCGCCCCGATTCGAGCCGCCGGTGGGCCTCGCGCAGATTGGCCGCGTTGATCGGCGACAGCGTCTCGCGCGCCGTGGTGCGCAGGCGGCCCGCGTCGACCAGCTCCGCCACGCGCGCCAGGATCCGGCCCTGCTGGTCCATGTCCGCGGTCCCGAACTTCGGCCGCGCGAACATGAATTCCCAGTGGATGCCGATGCACTTGGCCTTGTACGGATCGCCGATGCGCAGTGGGCCGGCGGGTTCGACGATCAGACCGACGCGTCCCTGCGGCGCCAGCAGCTCGCCCAGTTCGGTCCAGTAGCGGTCGGTGTCGGCGAAGTTGAGCGCGACGTCGATCGCCTCGAAGCCCAGCGCCTGCAGCTGCGGTGCCAGCGGCTGGCGATGATCGACGACATGGTCGGCACCGAGATCGCGGCACCAGGCCGCGCTTTCCTCGCGCGAGGCGGTCGCCACCACGCTGAAGCCGGCCAGCTTCGCCAGCTGGATCGCCACCGAGCCGACCCCGCCGGCGCCGGCGATCACCAGCAGCACGCGTCCGTCGCCGCCGCCCTCGAACGCGTAGCCCATGCGTTCGAACAGCAGCTCCCAGGCGGTGAGTGCGGTCAGCGGCAGGGCGGCGGACGCGGCGAAGCCGAGGCTGCCGGGCTTGCGCGCCACGATCCGCTCGTCGACGAGCTGGAAGCGCGCGTTGCTGCCCTGGCGGGTGATGTCGCCGGCGTAGTAGACGGCGTCGCCCGGCTTGAAGCCGGCGACTTCGGCGCCGACCGACTCGACCACGCCCGCGGCGTCGTAGCCGAGGATCCGCGGCTGTGTTTCCACTTCCGGCCTGGGCGCGCGGACCTTGGTGTCGACCGGATTGACCGACACCGCCTCGACGCGCACCAGCAGGTCGCGCGGGCCGGGCGCGGGGACGTCGAGCTCGCAGTCGAACAGGGACTGCGGATCGTCGATCGGCAGGTAGCGGGTGAGGGCAACGGCTTGCATGGTGCTCATGGGGGATCTCCTGTTCGGGTACGTTCCAGGATGGGGACGTCGTCGACACACATCGTGGTGCCATCGCCGGCAGCATGTTCGGGGACTGGGCGCGCGTTCATGGCGCGCCCTCCCGGGAGGGGGGGGACGGGCGGCGGGGCGAGTTCGGTGAACATCCCGTTCCAGTACGGATAGTAGGGGTAGGGCGGCGTGATGGCGCTGGCGGCGTCCAGCAGCGCGCGATGCGTGGGCGACAGCGACCAGCCCGTGGCGCCGAGGTTCTGTTCCAGCTGCCGCGCATCGCGCGCGCCGACGAGCACGGTGGCGACGGACGGGCACTGCAGCAGCCAGTTCAGCGCGATCTGCGGGATCGCCTTGCCGGTGTCGGCGGCGACCTGCTCGAGCGCATCGGTCACGCGGTACAGGCGCTCGTCATCGACCGGTGGTGCGTACGCGGCGGTGGCGTGCAGGCGGCTGCCCGGCGGCAGCGACCGACCGCGGCCGATCCGTCCGGTCAGGCGGCCCCAGCCGAGCGGGCTCCACGCCACCGCGTCCACGCCCTGGTCGAGCCCGAGGGGCATCAGTTCCCACTCGTAGTCGCGGCCGACCAGCGAGTAGTAGGCCTGGTGCGCGACGGGGCGCGCATAGCCGCGCCGATCGGCGATCGCCAGCGCCTTCATCAGCCGCCAGCCCGAGAAGTTCGACACGCCCAGGTAGCGCACCTTGCCGGCGGCCACGAGGCCGTCGAGCGTCGCCACGGTCTCCTCCAGCGGGGTGCGGGCGTCGAAGGCGTGGAGCTGGAGCAGGTCGATGTAGTCGGTACCGAGCCTCCGCAGAGCGTCGTCCACCGCGCGCAGCAGGCGGTGGCGCGACGCGCCGGCGTCGTTGGGCCCGTCGCCCAGGCGCAGGCCGGTCTTGGTCGACAGCACCACCCGGTCGCGGCGGCCCCTGAGCGCCGCGCCGAGGATGCGTTCGGAGGCACCGTCGGAATAGACGTCCGCGGTGTCGAAGAAGTTGATGCCGGCGTCGATGGCCATGTCGACCAGGCGGCGGGCCTCGGCCTCGCCGGTGTCGCCCCAAGCCGAAAACAGCGGGCCGCTGCCGCCGAAGGTACCGGCGCCGAAGCCGAGGATGGACACGTGCAGTCCGGAACTGCCGAGGGTGCGGTATTCCATGGGGGATTCCTTGCGTCTGCCATGCGGCGGGAGTGCACTGTCCGCGCTTGCGCTCCATCGAAAAAGGGAGAAACTGGCAAAGCACTTTCAATACTGAGTTGAAAATGGACCGCGTTGGCGACATCGCCCTGTTCCTGCAGGTGCTCGAACACGGGTCCATCAGCGCCGCGGCGCGGCACCTGGATCTGTCGGTGGCGGTGGCCAGCCAGCGCCTGAAGCGGCTCGAGCGCGAACTCGGGGTGCGTCTGCTGCACCGGACCACCCGCCGCCTGCACCCGACGCCCGAGGGCCTGGCCCTGGCGCGCGAGGGCCGGCCGCTGGTCGAGGAACTCGCGCTGCTGGGCGACCGGCTGCGCCAGCGCGGCGGCGAGGTGGCCGGCACCCTGCGCGTGACCGCCCCGGCCTCGTTCGGGCGCCAGTACATCGCGCCGCTCATGGCCGGGTTCCTGGCCCGGCACCCGGGCCTGCGGGTCAGCCTCGACCTGGACGACCGGGTGGTGGACCTGATCGGCGCCGGGTACGACCTGGCGATCCGGATCGGGCGGCTGGACGACTCGAGCCTGGTCTCGCGCCAGCTGGCGGCCAACGAGCGGGTGCTGTGCGCCGCCCCGGACTACCTGCGCCGGCGCGGCGAGCCGGCCGGACCCGGCGAACTGGCCTCGCACGACTGCCTGCTGCTGACCGGCCGCGACGGCGGGCGCGAGGTCTGGCGCCTGACCGGCCCGGACGGCGCCCCGCTCGAGGTGCGCGTGCGCGGCCGCTTCGAGAGCAACTACGGCGAGGTGCTGCGCGAGGCCGCCCTGGCGGGGCTGGGCATCGCGCTGCATTCGCTCTGGCACGTCCACCGGGACCTGGAGGAGGGCCGTTTGCGGGTGGTCCTGCCCGGCTTCCCGCCGCCGCCCAGCGGCATCCACGCGGTCATGCCCGGCCGGACCCTGGTGCCGCCGCGGGTGCGGGCGTTCATCGAACACCTGGCCGGCCACTTCGCCGATCCGCCCTGGGGCAGGGCCGCCGACCTGTCCCGGCCGGGCCCGGGGCATGGTTGGGGCCGGTTGCGCGCAAGTCGCTGAAACCCCTATAATTCCGCTTCTGTCCGCCCTAGATGGCGGCCAGCCACCAGAATAACTACAGAACCACGAGGCTCCACATGTACGCAGTACTGGTCACCGGCGGCAAGCAATACCGCGTGGCGCAGGGCGAGACGCTCCGCGTCGAGAAGCTCGAGGCCGAGCCCGGCAGCGAGGTCACCTTCGACGACATCCTGATGCTGGGCGACAGCGACGGCATCAAGCTCGGCGACGCGCTCAACGGCGCCAGCGTCACCGCCAAGGTCGTCGGCCATGGCCGCGCCGACAAGGTGCGCATCATCAAGTTCCGCCGCCGCAAGCACCACATGAAGCGGCAGGGGCATCGCCAGCACTACACCGAAATCGAGATCACCGGCATCAAGGGTTAAGGAGAAGCAGTCATGGCACACAAGAAGGGCGTCGGTTCCTCGCGCAACGGCCGCGACTCCAACCCGAAGTACCTGGGCGTCAAGATCTACGGCGGCCAGGCCATCGAGGCCGGCAACATCATCGTCCGCCAGCGCGGCACCCAGTTCCATCCGGGTCCGGGCGTGGGCCTGGGCCGCGACCACACGCTGTACGCGCTGGTCGACGGCCACGTGCACTTCGGCATCAAGGGCCCGAAGAAGCGCCGTACCGTGAGCGTGGTGCCGCAGGCCTGAGCCGCGCACCCGCAGCGAACGAAGGGCCCCGCCGCGTGCGGGGCTTTTCGTTGGTGGACGGACAGGCGCGCCTCCGCCGCGCCGCCGTCCCCGGCGGCCGCTAGACTCGCCGCGACGGCCACGGTCCACGGCCGGCGGCCATGACCCAGGCAGGGCAACGATTCCCATGAAACTCGTCGACGAAGCTGAAATCACCGTGATCGCCGGCAGTGGCGGCAACGGCTGCGTGGGGTTCCGGCGCGAGAAGTTCATCCCGCTCGGCGGGCCGGATGGCGGCGACGGTGGCGACGGCGGCAGCGTCTGGCTGGTGGCCGACGAGAACCTCAACACCCTGGTCGATTTCCGCCACCAGAAGGTGTTCCGGGCCCAGCGCGGCGAGAACGGCATGGGCCGGCAGATGTACGGCAAGCGGGGCGAGGACGTGGTCATCCCCGTGCCCACCGGCACCGTGGTGCACAACCTCGACACCGACGAGGTGATCGGCGACCTGACCGTCCACGGCGAGCGCCTGCTGGTGGCGCGCGGGGGCAAGGGCGGGCTGGGCAACATGCACTTCAAGAGCTCGACCAACCGCGCGCCGCGTCAGTCCACCCCGGGCACCCCGGGCGAGGAGCGGCGCCTGCGGCTGGAGCTCAAGCTGCTGGCCGACGTCGGCCTGCTCGGCTTCCCCAACGCCGGCAAGAGTACCCTGATCCGCGCGGTGTCCGCGGCCACGCCGCGCGTCGCGGACTACCCGTTCACCACCCTGTACCCGAACCTGGGCGTGGTCAGCGTGGAGCCGGCGCGCAGCTTCGTGATCGCCGACATCCCGGGCCTGATCGAGGGCGCCGCGGACGGCGCGGGTCTCGGCGCGCTGTTCCTGCGCCACATCCAGCGCACCCGGCTGCTGCTGCACCTGGTGGAGGTCGAGCCGCTGGACGGCAGCGACCCGGTGGAGCAGGTGCGCACCATCGAGCGCGAACTGGAGAAGTTCGATGCCGGCCTGCTGGACAAGCCGCGCTGGCTGCTGCTCAACAAGGCCGACCTGGTGCCGGCCGAGGACGCGCGCGCGCAGGCCGAGCGGATCGTGTCGGAACTCGGGTGGACCGCGCCCTGGTTCGTCGTCTCGGGCCTGGCCCGCGAGGGCACGCGCGAGGTGATGCTGAAGGTGCAGGCCTGGCTGGACGAGCTGGACCGGGGGGAGGCCGAGGCTGCGCGGTCGCAGGGCGCCGCGGATGGCGAGGACGGCGATGCGCGCTGAGGCGGCGCTCGCGGTCCGGGTCAGGGCCCGGACGCGGCGGCGCCAGGCCACAAAAAACCCGGCCTCGGCCGGGTTCTTCGCGACGCCTGCGCCGGGGCGCGGCTCAGGCCGAGGCCTTGAGCGCCTTGATGCGGGCGGTCAGGCGGCTCTTGTGGCGGGCGGCCTTGTTCTTGTGGATCAGGCCGCGCGAGCTGAAGCGGTCGAGCAGCGGCTGGGCGACAGCGAAGGCGGCTTCGGCGGCGGCGGCGTCGTTGGCGTCGAGCGCCTTGACCACCTTCTTGACGGCGGTGCGCAGCTGCGAGCGCTGCGCCGTGTTGCGCGCGTTGCGCACGACGGTCTGCTTGGCGCGCTTCTGGGCGGACTTGATGTTGGCCACGATGGGATCCTGGAAACTGGTATGGGATTGAACGTCGAATCCCGGCGGGCGCCGGGATTCGGGAAAACGGAGCAGGAAATTATGGGGGATTCAGTGACTTGGGTCAACACGGCCTGCGGGGCGGGGCGGCGCGCGTGAGCCGGCCCGATCCGGCCCTCCCGCCGGGGGCCGCGGCGGCCGCGCCGCGCCGCGCCGGGCTGCTGCGCTCGACCGCCGTGTTCAGCGCCATGACCCTGGTCTCGCGGGTCTCCGGGCTGATCCGCGACCAGGTCTATGCGGCGGTGTTCGGGGCCAACCCGGCCATGGACGCGTTCCTGGTCGCCTTCAGGATCCCCAACTTCCTGCGCCGGCTCTCGGCCGAGGGCTCGTTCTCGATGGCCTTCGTGCCGGTGCTCAGCCAGTACCGGGAGCAGCGCGACCATGCCGCGGTCAAGGAGCTGGTCGACCGGGTCGCCGGGACCCTGCTGGCGGCGCTGCTGGCGCTGACCGCGCTGGCGGTGCTGGCGGCGCCCTGGGTGATCCGCGTGTTCGCCCCCGGCTTCGACGCGGACGGGCCGCAGGGGCAGCTGGCCACGGAGATGCTGCGCATCACCTTCCCGTACCTGCTGTTCATCTCGATGGCCTCGTTGGCCGGCGGCGTGCTCAACAGCTACCAGCGCTTCGCGGTGCCGGCCCTGTCACCGGTGCTGCTGAACATCTCGATGATCACCGCCGCGCTGGCGCTGGCGCCGCGGATGGAGCAGCCGGTGACGGCGCTGGCCTGGGGCGTGCTGGCCGCGGGCGTGCTGCAGCTGGGCTTCCAGCTGCCCTGGCTGGCGCGCCTGGGCCTGCTGCCGCGGCCCCGCTGGGGCGCCGGGCACGAGGGCGTGCGGCGGGTGATGGCGCTGATGGTGCCGACCCTGTTCGGGTCTTCGGTGGCCCAGCTCAACCTGCTGCTCAACACCGTGGTCGCCTCGATGCTGGTGGGCGGCAGCGTGACCTGGCTGTACCTGGGCGACCGGCTGCTGGAGTTCCCTCTGGGCATGTTCGGGGTCGCGATCGGCGCGGTGATCCTGCCGCACCTCTCGCGCCGCCACGCCGCGGCCGATCCGGATGGCTACTCGAAGGCGCTCGACTGGGGCCTGCGGCTGTGCCTGATGATCGCGGTGCCGGCGTGCCTGGGCCTGATGCTGTGCGCGGAAGCCCTGGTGGCCACACTGTTCCAGCACGGCCGCTTCACCGCCTACGACACCCGCATGGCGCAGCTGGTGGTGGTGGCGCTGTCCACCGCGCTGCCGGCCTTCCTGCTGGTGAAGGTGCTGGCGCCGGCGTTCTATTCGCGCCAGGACACGCGCACGCCGGTGAAGGCGGGGGTGACGGCGGTGCTGGCGAACCTGGTGGCGATCGCGCTGTTCCTGGCGCTGGCGCTGACGCTGACCGGGGCCGGGCGCGAGGCCTGGGCGCAGGCCGGCGGCGACCTGCAGGCGGCGCTCAAGGCGCTGCCCGGCGCGCATGCCTGCCTGGCGCTGGCGACCGCGGCCGCGGGCTGGACCAACGCCCTGCAGCTGTGGTGGTACCTGCGCCGGGCCGGCGTGTTCCGCCCGGAGCCGGGCTGGGGACGGCTCGCGCGCCAGCTCCTGGTGGCGAGTGCGGCGATGGCGATCGCGGTGCTGGCGCTGCTGTCGGCCTGGGACGGATGGACCGGGTGGCACTGGAGCGAGCGGGTCTGGAAGCTGGCCGTGCTGGTGGGCAGCGGCGCAGCGGTGTACGCGGCGGCGCTGTGGCTGCAGGGGATCCGCCCGCGCGACCTGCGCCACTGATGCGCGGGCATGCGCGTCGCACGGCGTGGCCGCGGGCCGGCGCCGCTATACTTTTCGGGCGCGGCATCGCGCGCGCCCGTCCACCGGTGGCCGGGCGCCCAACCGAGCACCCATGAGCAGGCTGTTCCGAGACGTCGACGGCGGGGCGTTGTGCCCCAGCGGCAGTGTGGTCTGCATCGGCGCGTTCGACGGCCTCCACCTCGGCCATCGCGCGCTGGTGCGGCATGCGGTCGCGCGTGCGCGCGAACGGGGCGTGGAGGCGGTGGCGCTGAGCTTCGAGCCCCTGCCGCGCGAGTACTTCGCGCAGGCCGCGCCGCCGCCGCGGCTGATGCTGCCCCGGGCCAAGGTCGAGGGCCTGTCCGCGCTGGGGGTGGACGTCGTTGGCCTGCTGCGCTTCGACGCCCGGCTGGCGGCGGTCTCGGCGCAGGATTTCTGCGCCCGGTTGCTCGCCGGCCGGCTGGCGGCGGTCGAGGTCTGGGTCGGGCCGGAATTCCGCTTCGGCCACCGCCGCGCCGGCGACCTTGGGGTGCTCCAGGCCGAGGGCGCGCGGCTGGGGTTCACCGCCGGGGAGATCGATCCGGTGCTGGCGGAAGGCGCGCGGGTCTCGAGCACCCGCATCCGCCAGGCGCTGGTGGACGGCCGGTTCGACTTCGCCGCGCGCCTGCTCGGCAAGCCGTACGCGGTGTCCGGCCGGGTGGTGCGCGGGCAGCAGCTTGGCCGCACGCTCGGCTATCCGACCGCCAACCTGCGCTTCGGCGGCAAGGTGCCGGCGCTGCGCGGGATCTACGCTACCCGGGTCCGCGGTGTGGCGGACGTGCCCTGGCCGTCGGTGTCGAGCTTCGGCACCCGGCCCACGGTGGGCGGCGTCGAACCGCTGCTCGAGGCCCACCTGTTCGACTTCGACGGCGACCTGTACGGGCGCCGGATCGAGGTCGAGTTCGTCGCGCGGCTGCGCGACGAGGAGAAGTTCCCCGACCTGCCGACCCTGGTCGCGCAGATGCACCGCGATGCCGGCGAGGCCCGCCGCATCCTCCAACAAGACCTTCCTGGGCAGGCCACCGCGTGAGCGAAGACAACCAGCGCTACAAGTCCACGATCCTGCTGCCGGCGACGCAGTTCCCCATGCGCGGGGACCTGCCCAGGCGCGAACCGGCCACGCTCGAGCGCTGGGAGCGCGAGGACCTGTACGCGCGCCTGCGCGAGCACGCGAAGGGCAGGCCGCTGTTCGTGCTGCACGACGGCCCGCCGTACGCCAACGGCGCGATCCACCTCGGCCACGCGGTCAACAAGATCCTCAAGGACATCATCGTCAAGTCGAAGTTCCTGGCCGGGTTCGACGCGCCCTACATCCCGGGCTGGGACTGCCACGGGCTGCCGATCGAGATCGCGATCGAGAAGAAGTACGGCAAGGTCGGGACCAGGCTCGATCCGGTCGAATTCCGGCAGAAGTGCCGCGAGTACGCGCATTCGCAGATCGACCTGCAGCGCAAGGACTTCAAGCGCCTGGGCGTGATCGGCGACTGGGAGAACCCGTACCTGACGCTCGACTACCGCTTCGAGGCCAACGAGATCCGCGCCCTGGCCAAGATCGTCGACAACGGCCACCTGACCCGCGGCGTGAAGCCGGTGCACTGGTGCTTCGACTGCGGTTCGGCGCTGGCCGAGGCGGAGATCGAGTACGCCGACAAGGTCTCGCCGGCGGTCGACGTGGCCTATGCCGCGCGCAGCCCGCAGGCGGTGGCGCGGGCGTTCGGGGTCGAGGTGCCGGAGGAGGTCGAGGTCGCCGCGGTGATCTGGACCACCACGCCGTGGACGCTGCCGGCCTCGCTGGCGATCTCGATGGGCGCCGCGCTCGAGTACGCGCTGGTGGAGGGGCCGGCCCGCGGCGGCAGGCGCCGCTGGCTGGTGCTGGCCGACGCGCTGGCCGAGGGCGCGCTGAGGCGCTACGGGGTCGAAGAGACGAAGGTGCTCGGCCGCACGACCGGCGAAAAGCTCGAGGGCCTGCTGTTCGCGCATCCCTTCTATGACCAGCGCGACATCCCGGTCCTGCTCGGCGACCACGTCTCGGCCGAGGACGGCACCGGCGCCGTGCATACCGCGCCCGGCCACGGCCAGGAGGACTACGCGGTGGGCAGGCAGTACGGCCTGCTGGAGAAGTACGGGGCGGCCGAGCTCAACCCGGTCGACGGCCGCGGCGTGTACCTGCCCTCGACGCCGGCGGCGCATGGCGTCGCGCTCGCCGGCCTGCACATCTGGAAGGCCAACGACGTGATCGTGGAGGTGCTGCGCGCGAGCGGCGCGCTCCTGGCCTTGCGCAATCTCGAGCACAGCTATCCGCACTGCTGGCGGCACAAGACGCCGATCGCGTTCCGGGCCACGCCGCAGTGGTTCATCTCGATGGACCAGGCCGGCCTGCGCCGCGATGCGCTCGCGGCGATCAAGGGCGTGGGCTGGTTCCCGGCCTGGGGCGAGGCGCGCATTACCGGCATGGTCGAGGGCCGGCCCGACTGGACGATCTCGCGCCAGCGCACCTGGGGCGTGCCGATCGCGCTGTTCGTGCACCGCGAGACCGGCGAGCCGCATCCGCGCAGCAGCGAACTCATGCGCCAGGTGGCCGACCGGGTGGAAAGGGAAGGCGTGGACGTGTGGTACACGCTCGACCCGGCCGAGCTGCTGGGCGAGGAGGCCGGCCAGTACGAGAAGATCACCGACATCCTCGACGTCTGGTTCGACTCGGGCGTCACCCATGAAGGCGTGCTGCTCGAGCGCGGCCTCGGCAAGCCGGCCGACCTGTACCTGGAAGGCTCCGACCAGCACCGCGGCTGGTTCCAGTCCTCGCTGCTGACCGGCGTGGCGATCGACCGGGCCGCGCCGTACCGCCAGTGCCTGACCCACGGCTTCACCGTGGACGAGCATGGCCGCAAGATGTCCAAGTCGCTGGGCAACGGGATCGAGCCGCAGGACATCATGAGGACGCTGGGCGCGGACATCCTGCGCCTGTGGATCGCCAGCGCCGACTACAGCAACGAGATGTCGCTGTCGCAGGAGATCCTCAAGCGCAACGCCGACGCCTACCGCCGCATCCGCAACACCGCGCGCTTCCTGCTGGGCAACCTCAACGGGTTCGAACCGGCTCGCCACCTGTGCCCGGCCGCGGACATGCTCGCGCTCGACCGCTGGATCGTGCACCGGGCGTGGGAGGCGCAGGAGCGGATCGTCGATGCCTACGCGCGCTACGACTTCGCCGAGATCGTGCAGCTGCTGCTCAACTTCTGCAGCGTGGACCTGGGTTCGCTGTACCTGGATGTCACCAAGGACCGGCTCTACACCATGCGCGAGGACTCGCGCGGGCGACGCAGTGCGCAAACCGCGATGTACCACGTCGCCGAGGCCTTCGTGCGCTGGATCGCACCGGTGCTCAGCTTCACCGCCGACGAGATGTGGGGCTACCTGCCGCCGCCCGCCGTCGGCGCGCGCGAGGACAACGTGCTGATGGCGACCTGGTACGAAGGGCTGGCGCCGCTGCCGGCCGACGCGCCGCTGTCGCCGAACGACTTCGAGCGCCTGCTGGCGCTGCGCGAGCACGTGGCCAAGGTGCTCGAACCGATGCGCGCAAGCGGCGAGATCGGCGCGGCGCTGGAGGCCGAGATCGAACTGCACGCAGGCACCGCCGACCAGATCCGGCTGGCGCCGCTGGTCGACGAGCTGCGCTTCTTCCTGATCAGCGGCGACGTCACCGTGCTGCCGCTCGACGGCGAGGAGTCGCGCGTCATCGCCCGGCCGACGGCCAAGCCCAAGTGCGTGCGTTGCTGGCACCATCGCGCCGACGTCGGCACGCACCCGGCGCACCCGCAGCTGTGCGGGCGCTGCGTGTCGAACGTCGAAGGCCCGGGCGAGGACCGCAGGTGGTTCTGACCCGCGCCGCCGCGCCCGCATGCGTCCGCACGGGCATGGCCCCGTCGCACCTGGCCCATCTTCGAGATCCGGCATGAGCCCGAGCCCGCGCCCCAACGCCCTGTCATGGCTGCTGTTGTCGGCGGTCGTGGTCCTGCTCGACCAGCTGACCAAGTGGTGGGTGCTGACCAGCCTGCCCGAGTACACCGCGATCCCGGTGATCGAGGGCTTCTGGAACTGGTACCGCACCTACAACACCGGCGCCGCGTTCAGCTTCCTGGCCGACGCCGGCGGCTGGCAGAAGTGGTTCTTCACCGTGCTGGCGGTCGGGATCAGCGGCCTGCTCGCGTTCTGGCTGTCGCGCACGCCGCGCGGCGACTGGCGCACCGCGCTGCCGTTCTCGCTGGTCGTCGGCGGCGCGCTGGGCAACGTGATCGATCGCCAGCTGCACGGCCATGTGGTCGATTTCATCCAGTGGCACTGGCGCGACTACTACTGGCCGGCGTTCAACGTTGCCGACTGCGCGGTAGTGGGCGGGGCGATCGGGATCGTGCTGTTCGGCCTGTTCCAGGGTCGGGCCAACGTCGGGCGCGACTGACCCGGGCCTCCCGGCGCCGCCGCGTGCCGCCGTCGCCGCGGCCGGCGATGCCGCCGGACGGCGCGTCGGGGCCGGTGGGCGGCGGCGCGTTGCGCCCGGGTTCCGGCCCGGAGCGCTAGAATGCCCGCCATGGACATCGTCCTCGCCAATCCCCGCGGTTTCTGCGCCGGCGTCGATCGCGCGATCGAGATCGTCAAGCGCGCCATCGAGACCCTCGGGGCGCCGATCTACGTGCGCCATGAGGTGGTCCACAATCGCTTCGTGGTCGAGGACCTCAAGCGCCGCGGCGCGATCTTCGTCGAGGAGCTGGACGAGGTGCCCGACGGCAGCACCGTGATCTTCAGCGCCCACGGCGTGTCCCGGGCGGTGCGCGAGGAGGCCGAGCGGCGCGGACTCAAGGTGTTCGACGCCACCTGTCCGCTGGTGACCAAGGTCCATCTGGAGGTGGCCCGCCACTGCCGCGCCGGTCGCGACGTGGTGTTGATCGGACATGCCGGACACCCCGAGGTGGAGGGCACGATGGGGCAGTGGAAGGCCGAGGCGGGCGCCGGGCGGATCTACCTGGTCGAGGACCTGGAGGACGTGGCCTGGCTCGACCCGGAACAGCCGGACAACCTGGCCTACACCACCCAGACCACGCTGTCGGTGGATGACACCCGCGAGATCATCGCCGCCTTGCGGGCCCGCTTCCCCATGATCCAGGGGCCGAAGAACGACGATATCTGCTATGCCACCCAGAACCGCCAGGACGCGGTGCGCGAGCTGGCCCGGCAGTGCGACCTGGTGCTGGTGGTCGGGTCGCCCAACAGCTCCAATTCCAACCGCCTGCGCGAACTGGCCGAACGCGACGGGGTGCAGGCCTACCTGATCGACGGCGCCGCCGAGATCGATCCGGAGTGGGTGGCCGGACGCCGCCACATCGGCGTCACCGCCGGCGCCTCGGCCCCGGACGTGCTGGTCCAGGGCGTGCTGGCGCGCCTGCGCGAACTGGGTGCCGGCGCGGTCCGGGAACTGGAGGGAGAGCCCGAGAGCATGGTTTTCGCCCTGCCGAAGGAACTGCGGCTGCAGCTGGTCGACTGACCGGCCGCGCGAGGCGCGGGTGCGGGACGCGCCCGCCGGAACCGCGCGTCCGATGCGCTCAGGGGCATGAAATCGAGGGCATGAAAAAAACCCCGGAAAGCCGCGCCTGCCGGGGTCTGGTGCCTGGTGCCGGAAATAGGATTCGAACCTACGACCTACGCATTACGAATGCGCCGCTCTACCAACTGAGCTATTCCGGCAAGGGTCGCAGATTCTAGGGGCTGGGCGCGGCACGGTCAAAGGGACCGGGCCCCGTGCGCCGCGATGGCGGGCCGGCCTGGATGGCGGTCAGGCGGGGACGGGCTCCGGTGCCGGGATCGCATCCACCATCGGCATGTCCGGCAGCCGGCGCAGCAGTTCGTCGCCGATGCGCAGGGCCAGGGCGATGATGGTGAGGGTCGGGAAGCTCCAGCCGCCGGTGGGGAAGACCGAGCTGCCGGCCACGTACAGGTTGTCGATGCCATGGACCCGGCACTGGGGGTCGACCACGCCCGTGGCGGGGGAGTCGGACATTCGCGTGGTGCCCATGTGGTGGGCCGTGTCGTGCAACGGAAGCGGCGCCGCCGGATCGGCCAGCCAGCCCGCGGGTTCGAAGCGCGCGCCCAGGTCCGCGGCCAGCGCGTCGCCGATCAGCCTCGAGGCGCGACGGATGTTCTCCTCGTCCTGGGCGCTCATGCGCCAGTCGACGCGGATCCGGCGCAGGCCGAGGGCATCGCGACTGTCGGCCAGGGCGACCCTGCTGTCGCGGTTCGGCGCCTGTTCGAAGTAGCCGACCAGTTCGGCCCGGTCGGCGTCCACCACCGGGCGCCGCGCGAGCTTGCGCAGCGCGGCGCGGACGATGTCGTCGGCATGGCGCACGCTGCGCAGCGCGAGTGGCCCGGGCCGGCCTTCGCCGATGGTCTGGCGCTGCGGCACGTCGTGCTCGAGCGCATCGAGCAGCCGCGCCTCCACCTGCGCCGCCTCGTCCCGCTCTGGCGGGCGGCGCAGCGCCGCCCGCAGCGCGCGCATGGCCGCCAGTCCCTCGGGCGGATCGCGTTCGATGCTGAACGGGCGCACCCGCGCGTGCAGCAGGCGGTGCGCGCGCTGCGCGTCCTCGGTCAGGCACAGGTGGTGGAAGGCGGGGGTGGCGGCCCGGCCCTGGGCCCGCTCGTACCGGTGGACGGCGCGCGCGATGTCCGGATGCCGCAGCGTCCCCAGCCGGCAGCGAGGGTGGTCCATGAAGAAGCGGCCGACCAGGCCGTGGTCGTTGCCGAGCCCGTTGCGCGCCACGTCGTCGGACAGCAGCAGCAGGCGCGCGTTCTCCAGGCCGCCGGCGGCCAGGACGAAGCAGCGCGCCCGGACCACGCCGCGGCGCCCGTCGGTGCTGCCGATCAGCGCGCTGCCGACGGCGTTGGCCTGCGGCGTCGCCTGCAGGCGCAGCAGGTTGGCGTGCAGGAGCGCGGTCACGCCCGCCGCCTTGTGCAGCTGCTCGCGGTAGGTGCTGAAGTCGATGCTGCTCGAGCGGCTGGTGCGCGGCTGCAGCGGGGAGGCGGGCGGCATCGACGGCGCACCGTCGAAGCGGTAGGCGCCGTCCTCGATCGCGCCGGGCTCGATCGCGCACAGCCGGTTGGCGTGCTCGTAGTAGGGCGACAGCTCCTCGCGGCCGATCGGCCAGCCCCCGCCCGGCACCCAGTCGCGGGCCGCCATCTCGCTCGCGGCCAGCGGGATGCAGCCGCCACCCCAGATCTGGGTGGCGCCGCCGAGTGCGCGCAGGCGGGACGTGGACGGGTCGAAGGCGTAGGGCCCGACCGATTCGCCTTCGTACAGCGCCTGGCTGGCGGCCTCGGCCCGCGTGCCGCCGCCTTCGAGCAGGCAGACGGTCCAGGGCGATCCGGCCAGCGCCATCGCCAGCGAGATCCCGGCCGGTCCGGCGCCGATGATGCACACGTCCGCGGCCAACGCGTCGGGACAGGAGGCCGAACGGAAATCCTGGATCATTACCTGCTTCCTCGTGACGTGCGTGGTCGATGGCGCGTCTCAGCGGCAGCGACGCCGCTGGGCTACGCTGGGCACCGGACCAGATACTCAGAACGCGGATATGGCCAAGGCCCGGACAGCCTTCGTGTGCGGCGAGTGCGGCGCGGACTTCAGCAAGTGGCAGGGACAGTGCGGCGCATGCGGCGCCTGGGACACGCTCTCGGAGATCCTCCTGGAGCCCGCCGCCTCCGCCAGGTCGCCGGCGGCGCGTCGCGCCGGCTGGGCCGGCAAGGTCGATCCGCCGAAGGTCACCGCGCTCAGGGACGTGGAGCAGGGCGCGGACGTGCGCGTGTCCACCGGCATCGGCGAGTTCGACCGCGTGCTCGGTGGCGGCCTCGTTGCCGGGGCGGTGGTGCTGGTCGGTGGCGACCCGGGCATCGGCAAGTCGACCCTGCTGCTGCAGGCGGTGGCCTCGATGGCGGGCACGCTGCCAGGGCTGTACGTGACCGGCGAGGAGTCGCTGGCCCAGGTGGCCGGCCGGGCGGCGCGCATCGGGCTGCCCCTGGACGGCTTGAACGCGCTGGCCGAGACGGGCATCGAGCGCATTCTCGAGCAGGCCGCGCAGCTGCGCCCGCGCATCATCGTGGCCGACTCGGTGCAGACCCTGTGGACCGAGTCGCTAACCGCCGCCCCCGGTTCGGTCAGCCAGGTGCGCGAGAGCGCGGCGCGGCTGGTGCGCTACGCCAAGGAAGCCGGAACCGCGGTGTTCCTGGTCGGGCACGTGACCAAGGAGGGCGGCATCGCCGGCCCGCGCGTGCTCGAGCACATGGTCGACGCGGTGCTCTACTTCGAGGGCGATTCGGGCAGCCGCTTCCGGGTGCTGCGCGCGTTCAAGAACCGTTTCGGCGCGGTCAACGAGCTGGGCGTGTTCGCCATGGGCGACAAGGGCCTGAAGGAGGTGCCGAACCCGTCGGCGATCTTTCTTTCCGGCGGCAGCGTGGCCCAGCCCGGGAGCTGCGTGATGGTCACGCGCGAGGGCACCCGTCCGCTGCTGGTCGAGGTGCAGGCGCTGGTGGACGCCTCGCCGCTGTCCAATCCACGCCGGGTGACGGTGGGCCTGGAGGGCAACCGGCTGGCGATGCTGCTGGCGGTGCTGCACCGGCATGGTGGAATCATGACCGGCGACCAGGACGTGTTCGTGAACGTGGTCGGCGGCATCCGCGTGCAGGAAACCGCGGCCGACCTGCCGGTGCTGCTGGCGGTGCTGTCCTCGCTGCGCGACACGCCGCTGGCGGACAAGACGATCGCGTTCGGCGAGGTCGGCCTGTCGGGCGAGATCCGGCCGGTGCCCAACGGCGAGGAACGGCTGAAGGAAGCGGCGACCCACGGCTTCGTGCGCGCCATCGTGCCGCGTGCCAACGCGCCCAAGGCGCGCAGCTACAAGGGCATGGAGGTCGTCGCCGTCGAGCGCCTGGCCGACGCGCTCGAGTACGCCTGAGCCGCGCCCGCTCAGGCGCGGGGTGGGTGGCGCGAGACCGGCTGCAGGTCGGGCAGGGGACCGTCCCCGTCGGCCGCCTCGGCGATCACCCGGTCGGCCTGCTCGATGTCGATGCCTTCGGCCGCGTACCAGTCCGGGTTGTAGTAGCTGTGCTCGTAGCGTTCGCCGCCGTCGCACAGGATGGTGACGATGGATCCGTCCTCGCCCCGCGCCCGCATCGCCTGCGCCACCCGCAGCACGCCCACGAAGTTGGTGCCGGTCGAGCCGCCCACGCGCCGCCCCAGGCGGCGGTTGACGTAGCGCATCGCGGCCAGCGCCAGCGCGTCGGGCACCTTCACCATCGCGTCGACGCAGCCGGGGACGAAGCTCGGCTCGGCGGTCGGGCGCCCGATGCCTTCGATGCGCGAGGGCGGCGCGGCGGCCTCCGGCGCCGCGCGGCCTTCCACGTGGGCCGAGTAGTGGGCATGGAAGGCCGAGTGTTCGGGGTCCGCACACAGCACCCGGGTCGGGAAGCCGCGGTAGCTGGCGTAGCGGCCGATGGTCGCGCTGGTGCCGCCGGTGCCCGCGCTGCACACCACCCAGGCCGGGACCGGGTGCGGCTCGTGCTCCATCTGGCGGAAGATCGATTCGGCGATGTTGTTGTTGGCGCGCCAGTCGGTGGCGCGCTCGGCGTAGGTGAACTGGTCCATGAAGTGGCCGCCGCTCGCGCGTGCCACCCGCGCCGATTCGGCGGCGATCTCGCGCGGGTCGCGCACCAGGTGGCAACGGCCGCCGTGGAACTCGATCGCGGCGATCTTCTCGGGCGAGGTCGAGGCCGGGATCACGGCCACGAACGGCAGCCCCAGCAGGCGCGCGAAGTAGGCCTCCGACACCGCGGTCGAACCGCTGGAGGCTTCCACCACCGTGCTGCCCTCGTGCAGCCAGCCGTTGGCCAGCGCGTACAGGAACAGCGAGCGCGCCAGCCGGTGCTTGAGGCTGCCGGTGGGATGGCTGGACTCGTCCTTGAAGTAGATGTCGATGCCGGGGAAGCCGGGCAGCGAGAGCGGGATCAGGTGGGTGTCGGCGGAACGGTTGAAGTCGGCTTCGATCCGGCGGATCGCCGCCGAGGTCCAGGCGTGGTGCCGGTTGCAGGCCAGGCGGCCGTGGTCGTCGGGAAAGGGCATGGCGTCGGCTGCAGCGGGGGGATGGGCCATTTTCGCCCATTCCCAAGGGGCCGGCCGGCCCGCGCGACGGCCTTGCAATGGCCGGGCGCGTGGGAGATGCTTCCGGCGGTCGCATAGGGAGATGCAGGCATGTCGAATGGAAGCAGCCGCGCGCGGCGTGCGCGCGCATGGGCGTCGGCCATCCTCGGCCTGGTGCTGGCCTTGGGCCTGCCGGCCCGGGCCGCGGACCCGCCCGTGGACCACCTGTCGGTGCCCGGCCCGCTGCGGCTGGACGGGATCGAATTCGCGCTCGCCTGGAGCGCGGCCAGGCCGCCGGCCATATTCCGCCAGGAATACCTGCCCGCGGGACAGACGCTGGAGCGTTACCGGCAGATGCTGCTGCTGGACCTGCTCGCCGTCGACGCCACCCCGGTCGAGGCGGCGATGCACAAACTGCTCGAACTGCGGGAACTCCAGCGCACCGATCCGACCGTCAACTACGATCTGGTGATCAACGAGGACAGCGGGGGTGCGCTGCTCGACTTCGTGCTCCCCGGCAGGACCGGCGACGGCGACCCGATCATCGAATGGAACGCCTACCGGTACGAACGGATCGAGGGCGGGGTCCTGATGCTGGGCATCAGCCGGCGCGGCTATGGATTCGATGGCACGCGTCGCTTCATCGCCGAAGACCTCAAGGCCAACCGGCAGGCGTGGATCGGCGAACTTGCGGGGGTGGCGATGCCCGGCGCGGTCGCGCCGGACCCCTGAACCCGCGGGCGCGGCGTCAGACCCGCCGCAGCAGCAGTTCCAGCACGAACTTGCTGCCGAAGAACGCCAGCACCAGCAGCGCCATCGCCACCAGGGTCAGGCGCACCGCCTTGGCGCCGCGCCAGCCGCGGCGCCAGCGGCCCAGCAGCAGGGCGCCGAACACCAGCCAGGACAGCGCGCTCAGCACCGACTTGTGGATCAGGTGCTGGGCGAAGAAGTCGTGCACGAACAGCACCCCGGTGAGCAGGGTGGCCGAGAGCAGCACGAAGCCCGCCCAGATGGTCCGGAACAGCAGCGATTCGAGTTCGGTCAGCGGCGGCAGCAGGCGCAGCCAGGCGTGGAACTCGCGCCGCCGCAGGGCCCGTTCCTGCAGCCACAGCATCATCGCCAGCAGCGCGGCGATGGCCAGGGTGGCGTAGGCCAGCAGCGCCAGCCAGGCGTGCAGCTCCAGCCGCCAGCCCAGCGCCCGCGCGCTCGACCCGCCGGCCAGTGCGTCGCCCAGCAGGCACAGCGCTGCCACCGGGAACACCACCACCCCCAGCGCCCCCATGTGCCCGGCGGCGGCGTAGAGGGTGGTCAGCGCGGCCATGCCCAGCCCCACCAGCGACAGCGCGGAGAAGAAGTGCAGGTCCACGCCGGCGCCCGCGCGCCAAGCGAGCACGTGGAACAGGGCGTGGAGCATGATCGCCGCGAGCGCGGTCAGCAGCCAGGAGCCGGCCCCCGCCTCGCGCTGCACCTGCAGCCGGCGCATCACCAGCCAGGCGGCGAGCAGGTAGAACAGCGAGGAGAGGGCGACAACGGCCATCGCCGAAGTTTCGCATGAACGCGCGGCGGGCCGAAGCGGGCCGGCGGCTATAATCCGCGGTTCCGTTCCCGCGACGCCCGCCGCCATGTTCGAATCGCTCACCCAGCGCCTGTCCGGCACCATCGACCGCCTCCGCGGCCGTGGCCGGCTGACCGAGGAGAACATCCGCGAGGCCACCCGCGAGGTGCGCATCGCCCTGCTCGAGGCGGACGTGGCGCTGCCGGTCGTGCAGGCGCTGATCCAGCGGATCAAGGTGCGCGCGGTCGGCCAGGAGGTGCTCAAGTCGCTGACTCCGGGCCAGGCGCTGATCAAGGTGGTGCGCGACGAGCTGGCGGCGGTCATGGGCTCGCAGGCCACCGATCTCAACCTCAACGTGCCGGCGCCGGCGGTGATCCTGATGGCCGGCCTGCAGGGCGCGGGCAAGACCACCACCGTGGGCAAGCTTGCCCGGCACCTGAAGGAGAAGAAAAAGAAGAAGGTGATGGTAGTGTCCGCCGACGTGTACCGGCCGGCCGCGATCGAGCAGCTCAGGACCCTGGCCGGGCAGAACGGCGCGCTGTTCTTCCCCTCCGACGCCGGGCAGAAACCCGAGGACATCGTGCGCGCGGCGATCGCCGACGCGCGCAAGTCGTTCGCCGACGTGCTGATCGTCGACACCGCCGGCCGCCTCGCGATCGACGAGGCGATGATGGCCGAGATCAAGGCCCTGCACGCGGTCGCCAACCCGGCCGAGACGCTGTTCGTGGTCGACGCGATGACCGGCCAGGACGCGGCCAACACCGCCAAGGCGTTCGGCGAGGCGCTGCCGCTGACCGGCGTGGTCCTGACCAAGACCGATGGCGACGCGCGCGGCGGTGCCGCTCTCTCGGTGCGCTACATCACCGGCAAGCCGATCAAGTTCGTCGGCACCAGCGAGAAGTCCGACGGCCTGGACGTGTTCCATCCCGACCGCGTCGCCAGCCGCATCCTCGACATGGGCGACGTGCTGTCGCTGGTCGAGCAGGTCGAGCAGCAGGTCGACAAGGACAAGGCCGCGAAGCTGGCCGAGAAGGTCGCCAAGGGCCGGAAGTTCGACCTCAACGACATGCGCGACCAGCTCGAGCAGATGCAGAACATGGGCGGCATCGGCAGCCTGATGGAGAAGCTGCCGGGCATGGGCCAGATCCCCGAGCATCTCAAGCAGCAGGTGCAGCAGAGCAGGGAAGTGCCGCGGATGATCGCGATCATCAACTCGATGACCAAGAAGGAGCGGCGCAACCCGGCCCTGCTCAACGGCTCGCGCCGCGCCCGCATCGCCCGCGGCTCGGGCACCCATCCTTCCGACGTCAACAAGCTGCTCAAGCAGTACCAGCAGATGGAGAAGATGATGGGCAAGCTCTCGCGCGGCGGCATGAAGGGGATGATGCGCGGGCTGCAGGGCATGATGGGCGGCATGGGCCGGATGCCGTTCCGCTGAGCACCGCCTGCGTCGCCGCGAACGTGGCGATCGCGCACAATGGGGCCATGGGCACCGCCTGCATCGACGGCCGCCAGGCCACCGCCGACGAACTGCGCGCGCTGGCGCTGGCCGGCTATGGCCATTTCAGCTCGATGCAGGTGCGCGGGCGCGCGGTGCAGGGCCTGGACCTGCACCTGCAGCGGCTGGACGCGGGCAACCGCGAACTGTTCGACGGCGGCCTCGACCAGGCCCGCGTCCGCGGCGCGATCCTCGCCGCGCTCGACCTGGCGGGGATGGACGACGCCAGCGTGCGGGTCACCGCGTTCGCGCCCGGCTTCGATCCGTCCCGCCCGGACCGCCCGCAGGCGGTCGAACTGCTGGTGTCGGTCAACCCGCCGCGACAGGCCGACCCGAAGCCGGTCCGGGTGAAGACGTTCGCCTTCCAGCGCCCGCTGCCGCAGGTCAAGCATGTGGGTCTGTTCCCGCAGTTCCACTATCGCCGGCGCGCGCTGCGCGAGGGCGCTGACGACGCCCTGTTCGTGGACGCGCGCGGACGGATCAGCGAGGGCTCGACGTGGAACATCGGCTTCTGGGACGGCCACCAGGTGGTCTGGCCCCGGGGCGAGGCCCTGCGCGGGACCACCGAGCGGCTGCTGCAGGCCGGGCTGGACGAGGCCGGGGTGGCGCAGCGCCACGCGCCGGTGGAGGCCCGCGCGCTGGGCGGCCTGCGCGCGGCGTTCGCGGCCAACGCCAACGGGATCTGGCCGCTGGCGGGCATCGACGGGACCAGCCTTCGCCCGGACCCGGCGCTGATGCAGACCCTGGCAGGGGCCCTGGCGACGCAGCCCTGGCGGCCGCTCGCCGGGTGAACGGCCACCCCCGGGGTTTCCGTGGACCCGCGCCATGGCGTAAACTTGCCGGCTTACCTCGCCATCCTGGCGACTGGGCAACACCGGAACCGCACCATGGTCAAGATCCGCCTCACCCGCGGCGGCGCGAAGAAGCGCCCCTTCTACCACATCATCGTCACCGATTCGCGCAGCGCCCGCGACGGCCGCAACATCGAGCGCGTGGGTTACTACAACCCGGTGGCGCAGGGCGCCGAGCAGCGCGTGGTGATCGACACCGCCCGCGTGGAGCACTGGGTCAAGCACGGCGCCCAGCTGACCGACAAGGTCCGCTCGCTGTACCGCGAAGCCGTCAAGGCCGCCCCGGCCGCCTGACGCCCGGTTGCGCGCCGCGCAGCCGCTGCAGGCATGAACGATCCCGGGCGCCGCATCCTCATGGGAAGGATCCGCGGCGCGTTCGGCGTCCGCGGCGAGGTCAAGCTCGAATCCTTCAGCGACCCGCCCGGGGCGGTCCTGCGCTACCGGCCGCTGCTGCTGCGCACTGCCCAGGGCCTGGAGCGGGAGCTGGAGGGCATCCGCGGACGCGCCACCGCCAAGGGCATCGTGGCGCAGATCCCCGGGGTCGAGGACCGCGACGCCGCCCAGGCGCTGTTCGGCGCCGAGCTGTACGTGCCGCGCTCGGCGCTGCCGCCGCCGCGGCCCGGCGAGTACTACTGGGTCGACCTGGAAGGCCTGCGCGTGGTCAACGCCGATGGCGTCGACCTGGGCGTGGTCTCGCACCTGTTCTCCACCGGGGCCAACGACGTGATGGTGGTGCACGGCGAACGCGAGCGGATGGTGCCGTTCGTGCAGCCCGATTACATCCTCGCGGTGGATCTGGACGCCGGCCAGGTCACGGTCGACTGGGATCCGGAGTTCTGAACCGCGCCCCGCGCCCGGCCCTGGCATCCTCGCCGGGGTCCCGGCCAGGCCCGTTCCCGGCGCCGCGTCCCCCCGTTCCCGGACCCCGAACATGCGCATCGACCTGATCAGCCTGTTCCCCGAGTTCGTCGCCCAGTGTGCGGGCTTCGGCGTCGTGGGCCGGGCCCGCGAGCGCGGGCTGCTGTCGCTCCACGGCTGGAACCCGCGCGATTACGCCGAAGGCAACTACCGCCGCGTGGACGACCGGCCGTTCGGCGGCGGGCCGGGCATGGTGATGATGATCGACCCGCTGCGGGCCGCGATCCGGGCCGCGCGCGCGGCCGATCCGGCCCCGGCCCGGGTCACCTACCTCAGCCCGCAGGGCCGGCCGCTCACCCAGGCCATCGTCCGGGAACTGGCGGCGCGGCCGCGCCTGGTCCTGCTGTGCGGCCGCTACGAGGGCGTGGACGAGCGCCTGCTCGAGGCCGAAGTGGACGAGGAACTGTCGATCGGGGACTACGTGCTCTCGGGCGGGGAACTGGCTGCCGCGGTGGTGGTCGACGCCGTGGCCCGGCTCCAGGAAGGGGCCCTGAACGATGCCGGGTCGGCGGCCCAGGACAGCTTCGAGGCCGACGGCCTGCTGGACTGCCCGCACTACACCCGCCCCGTCGAGCACGAACTGGGGACCGTGCCCGAGGTCCTGCTGTCGGGCAACCACGCCGAGATCGCCCGCTGGCGCCGGCGCCAGTCGCTGCTGCGCACCCGGCGGCGGCGCCCGGACCTGCTGGCCGCGGCCGACCTGTCGCCCGAGGAGCGGGCCTGGCTGGCCGCCCAGCCGGGGGAGGGGCCGGCCGGGGACTGAAAGCGGGGCCGGGGGCGTGGCGTGCGGCCGGGTTTTCCGGCTACAATGACTGGCTGACCTGCTGCGGCCGGTCCCGTGCCAAGAGCGTGCGTCCGCGTGCACCACGCCTACAACTAATCCAACAGGCTCCATCGAGACACCACCATGACCACCAAGCCCTCCCTGAACAACCTGCTGCAGCAGTTCGAAAGCGAGCAGGTCCAGCGCAAGCTCCCCGACTTCGGCCCCGGCGACACCGTCGTCGTCAACGTAAAGGTGAAGGAAGGCAACCGCGAGCGCATCCAGGCCTACGAAGGCGTGGTCATCGGCAGGAAGAACGCCGGCCTCAACTCCTCGTTCACCGTGCGCAAGATCTCCCACGGCTACGGCGTGGAGCGCGTGTTCCAGAGCCACAGCGCGGCCATCGACTCGGTCGAGGTCAAGCGCCGCGGCAAGGTCCGTGCCGGCAAGCTGTACTACCTGCGCGGCCTGGAGGGCAAGAAGGCGCGCATCAAGGAAGACCTGGCCGGCAACGCCAAGGCGCGCGCCGCCGCCGCCGCCGCCAAGGCCG
The DNA here is from genome assembly GCF_007859305.1 of Luteimonas wenzhouensis. GTDB lineage: Bacteria > Pseudomonadota > Gammaproteobacteria > Xanthomonadales > Xanthomonadaceae > Luteimonas > Luteimonas wenzhouensis. Next base: position 375,039 of record NZ_VOHE01000001.1, on the reverse strand, counting down.
AGGCGGCCGAGTAAGGCAGGGGCCCGCGCGGCACCGCCGCGCCCGCCCGTCGACGGCCGCCTCCGGGCGGCCGTCCGCATTCAGGCATTCCCCCGCAGGAGCACTGCGCATGGTGGAACCCCCTTCCGAGGCAGGAGCGTTGCGCGGCGTGCGCATCGACGTCTGGCTGTGGGCGGCGCGTTTCTTCCGCACCCGTCCGCTCGCGCGCCAGGCGGTGGAGACCGGCAAGGTCGAGGTCGCCGGACAGCGGCCGAAGCCCTCGCGGCTGGTGCGCGTGGGCGACGCGCTGCGCGTGGTGCGCGGCGAGGACGTGTTCGAGGTCGAGGTGCTGGGGCTGTCGGACCAGCGCGGGCCGGCGCCGGTGGCGCAGGCGCTGTACCGCGAGCACGAGGCTTCGCGCCTCGCCCGCGAGGAGGCGGCCCGGCTGCGCAGGGCCGCGCGCGACGGCTATCGTCCGCCGCAGTCGCGTCCCGACAAGCGCGCCCGCCGCCTGTTGCGCGCGCTGGGCGACATCGACGCGCTGTAGCGGCAGGTCGCGCCCGGCCGCGCAAGGAAAGACGCCGGCGGCTGCCGGCGTCTTCCGTGGCGGGCGACGCGGCCTGCGTCAGTCGAGCAGGTCGAAGCGGTCCAGGTTCATCACCTTCACCCAGGCCGCGACGAAGTCGTTGACGAACCGCTCCGCGCCGTCCGACGAGGCATACACCTCGGCGAGCGCGCGCAGCACCGAGTTCGAGCCGAACACCAGGTCGACGCGGGTGCCGGTGTACTTCTTCGCCCCCGTCCGGCGGTCGACGCCCTCGTACAGGTTGTGGCCGGCCGGCTTCCACTCGTTCGCCATGTCGAGCAGGTTGACGAAGAAGTCGGTGGTCAGCGTGCCGGGGCGGTCGGTGAACACGCCGTGGCGGCTGCCGTCCCAGTTCGCATCGAGTACGCGCAGGCCGCCGACCAGCGCGGTCATCTCCGGCGCGGTCAGGGTCAGCAGCTGGGCGCGGTCCACCAGCAGGTGCTCGGCCGGCACTTCCGATGCGGCCTTGAGGTAATTGCGGAAGCCGTCGGCGAACGGCTCCATGTGGGTGAACGACTCGACGTCGGTCTGCTCCTGGGTCGCGTCGACGCGGCCCGGGGTGAACGGGACCTCCACCGGGAACCCCGCCGCGGCCGCCGCCTGCTCGATGCCGACGCCGCCGGCGAGCACGATCAGGTCGGCGAGCGAGAGCTTCGTCTCCTTCTGCAGCGCCTCGATCCTGGGCAGGACCTGGATCGCGCGCTGGTTGGCCTGCCAGCCGCGCTGCGGATCGAGGCGGATGCGCGCGCCGTTGGCGCCGCCGCGCTTGTCGCCGCCGCGGAAGGTCGCGGCCGAGGCCCAGGCCAGCGCCACCAGGTCGCCGGCGGGGATGCCGGCGGCGGCGATCTTCGTCCGCGCTTGGGCGATGTCGGCCGGAGTCGGGTGGTGCACGGGCCTGGGCAGCGGGTCCTGCCAGACCAGGTCCTCGGCCGGCACTTCCGGCCCGAGGTAGCGCGACTTCGGGCCCATGTCGCGGTGGACCAGCTTGAACCAGGCGCGGGCGAACGCGTTGGCAAAGGCCTGCGGATCGTCGCGGAAACGGCGCGAGATCGGGCCGTAGACCGGATCGAAGCGCAGCGCCAGGTCGGTGGTCAGCATGGTCGGCTTGCGCCGGGGCGAATCCGGGGTCGGGCCCGGGATGATCGCCCCGGCATCCTTCGCCACCCACTGGTGCGCGCCGGCCGGGGACTTGGTCAGCTCCCACTCGAAGTCGAACAGGAACCTGAAGAAGTCGTTGCTCCATTGCGCCGGGGTGCTGGTCCAGGTCACCTCGAGGCCGGAGGTGATGGTGTCGGCACCCTTGCCGGTGCCGAAACTGTTGGCCCAGCCCAGGCCCTGCATCTCCAGGTCGGCGGCTTCGGGATCCGGGCCGACGTGGTCGGCCGGGCCGGCGCCGTGGGTCTTGCCCAGCGTGTGGCCACCGGCGATCAGGGCGACGGTCTCCTCGTCGTCCATGCCCATGCGGCCGAAGGTCTCGCGGATGTCGTGCGCGGCCAGCAGCGGGTCGGGATTGCCGTCGGGGCCTTCCGGGTTCACGTAGATCAGGCCCATCTGGACCGCGGCCAGCGGATTCTCGAGGTCGCGGCCGTGGACCTTGCCGTCGGCGTCGTCCTCGGACACCAGCACGCTGTCGTCCTTCGCCTTGGGCACGCCCTCGGATCCGCGCGAATAGCGCTCGTCGCCGCCGAGCCAGGTGGTCTCGCGGCCCCAGTACACGTCCTGGTCGGGCTCCCAGGTGTCCTCGCGGCCGGCGCCGAAGCCGAAGGTACGGAAGCCCGCATGCTCAAGCGCGACGTTGCCGGCCAGGATCATCAGGTCGGCCCAGGAGATCTTCTGGCCGTACTTCTGCTTGATCGGCCACAGCAGTCGGCGCGCCTTGTCGAGGCTGACGTTGTCCGGCCACGAATTGAGCGGGGCGAAGCGCTGCTGGCCGCGTCCACCGCCGCCGCGGCCGTCGCCGACGCGGTAGGTGCCGGCGCTGTGCCAGGCCATGCGGATCATCAGGCCCACGTAGCTGCCGAAGTCGGCCGGCCACCAGTCCTGCGAATCGGTCATCAACGCGTGCAGGTCCTTCTTCAGCGCGGCGTAGTCGAGCTTGCGGAACTCCCTGCGGTAGTTGAACGACTTGCCGAGCGGATTGGTCTTCTCCGAGTGCTGGCTCAGCAGTTCCAGGCGCACCTGGTTCGGCCACCAGTGGCGGTTGGTGGTGCCGCCGGCCGCGGCGGTGTGGAAGGGGCACTTGGCTTCGGACGACATGGCGCGATCTCCCCGGCTGGGTAGTGGTGGGTGCGTGCGCCCAAGTTAGAAGGCGGTCGTCGGTTAGGGAAATCGAATGATGTGAACGGGGCGATTGGTGCCCTCTATCGACACCTGCGGCGATGCACTGCCTCGATCGTCGCGATCAGCAGGCCTGTCCCGCGGCCCGGCCCGATGCCCAGGCCCATTGGAAGTTGTAGCCGCCCAGCCAGCCGGTCACGTCCACCACCTCGCCGATGAAGAACAGGCCCGGCACGTGCTTCGACATCATCGTTGCCGAGGACAGGCCGTCGGTATCCACGCCGCCCAGGGTGACTTCGGCGGTGCGATAGCCCTCGGTGCCGCTGGCCACCAGCGGCCATGCCTGGAGCAGGGCGGCCACCTCCCGCAGTTGCCCCGGCCCGTACTGCTTCAGCGGCCGGCTGGGCAGCCAGACCTCGCACAGGCGCTGGGCAAAGCGGCGGGGCAGGACGTCGGCCAGCACGCTGCGCAACTCGGCGTCGGGGCGTTCGCGCTGGCGCGAGGACAGCCAGTCCAGGATGTCGCGGTCGGGGAGCAGGTCCAGGCGCAGGTCGTCGCCGGGCTGCCAGTAGGAGGAGATCTGCAGGATCGCCGGCCCGCTGACGCCACGGTGGGTGACCAGCATGCGGTTGCGGAAGGCCATGCCGTTGCACCGCGCGTCCACCTCCAGCGACACGCCGGCCAGGTCCTGCAGCCGTTCCAGGTGCTTGCCGGAGAGTGTGAGCGGCACCAGCCCGGCCCGCGTGGCCAGCACGGCGTGGCCGAACCGGCGCGCGATCTCGTAGCCGAAGCCGGTCGCGCCCATGCTGGGGATCGACAGCCCGCCGGTGGCGACCACCAGCGATTCGCATTCCAGCGTGCCGAGCGTGGTGCGCAGGCGGAAGCGCCGGTCGCCATCGTGCACGATCTCCTCGACCGTGCAATGGGTGCGCACCTGCGCCTGCACCGCCGCCGCTTCGTCGAGCAGCATGCGCACGATGAGCTTCGAGGACTCGTCACAGAACAGCTGGCCGAGCTCCTTCTCATGCCAGGCGATGCGGTGCGCGTCGACCATCGCGATGAAATCGGCGGGCGTGTAGCGGGCCAGCGCCGACTTGCAGAAATGCGGGTTGGCCGAGATGAAGTTGGCGGGCGAGGTGCCGGTGTTGGTGAAGTTGCAGCGCCCGCCGCCGGACATCAGGATCTTCTTGCCGACCTTGTTGGCGTGGTCGAGCACCAGCACGCGGCGCCCGCGCGCGCCCGCGGCGATCGCGCACATCAGGCCGGCCGCGCCGGCGCCGATCACCACGACGTCTACGGATGGAGGCAGCCCGGCGCTCATGCGATCGGCGGCGTGGTTCTCCTCCCTCCGCTCGCGGGGGGAGGCCAGGAGGGGGGCGCGCCGGCACCGATGGACGCACGCCGGGCCTGCATCGACATCCGATTCAGCGCTTGCCCCCCAGCAGTCCGCCGCCGATCTTCAGCAGGTCGCCGAGGCCGAGTTCGCCGTCGCCGTCCTGGTCGAGCACCGCGCCCAGCAGCCCGCCGCCGAGGCCGCCCTGCTGGCGGACCTGCTGCTGTTCACGGCCCAGGATCGAGCCCAGCGCCTGGGGATCGGCCGCCTGCGCCTCGCCCTTGCCCTGGAACACCTGGCGGGCGAGGAAGGCCAGCACGATCGGCGCGAGGATGCGCATCAGCTGCCCGGCCTTGTCGTTGCCCAGGCCGGTGGCCTGGCCGAGGCCGGCCTCCGCGCGCGGCAGCTGGCCACCGAGCACGTGGCCGAGGATGCCGGCGCCGTTGGTCTGCCGCGACTGCGCGCCGCCGAGCACGGCGCCGAGCAGGCCGCCGAGGTCGCCGGCGCCGGAGAAATCCTTCTGCAGTGCGCCGAACAGCGCCTCGGCCCCCTGCGGCTGGCTGGCATTGCGGCCGAGCGCGCCGAGCAGCAGGGGCAGCGCGGCGCCCACGGCGGTGGCGGTCTGGTCCTGCCCGGCGCCCAGCTGCTGCGCGATCTGCTGCAGCGGCGCGCCCTGGAGTTGCTGGAACAGCTGCTCGGTCAGGGAACTGGACATCGCACTTCTCCGGGGACGCGCGCGCTGCGCGGGGCGCCTACTGTAGCGCTTCGCTCCGCCCGGAAGGCGCCAGGGGTCCTCGTGCCGGGCACCGGCCGCAGGCGCCACGCTGGCGCGGGCGGGACGCACCGTGCCCGGACGATCGGGCCCGCGCCGCCGCCGGCGGCCCGATCTCCGCCGGGAACGCCGGGGTCCGGCTCAGGCCAGGGCCTTGAGCCGGTACAGCGCCTCCAGCGCCTGTTTCGGGGTCAGCTCGTCGGGATCGATCGCCGCCAGTGCGTCGAGCGCGGCCGAGGACGACTGGAACAGCCCGAACTGCTGCGGCTCCTCGATCCGCTCCGGCGACAGCGGCGCGGCCGGCGGCGAGTCCTGCGACCGCTGCTCGAGCTCGGCCAGCCGCGCCCGCGCATCGCGGATCACCGCCTTCGGCAGCCCCGCCAGCGCCGCCACCTGCAGGCCGAAGCTGCGGTTGGCGGGGCCGTCCTTGACCGCGTGCATGAACACCAGCACGTCGTTGCCGTTCGCGTCGTGGTGCTCGACCGCGTCCAGGTGCACGTTGGCGATGCCGCTGCCGGGCGTGGCCAGCGACGTCAGCTCGAAGTAGTGGGTGGCGAACAGCGTGTAGCTGCGGTTGCGCGCGGCGAGGTGGCGGGCGCAGGCCTCGGCCAGGGCCAGGCCGTCGTAGGTCGAGGTGCCGCGTCCGATCTCGTCCATCAGCACCAGCGACTGGTCGGTGGCGTGGTGCAGGATGTAGCTGGTCTCGGCCATCTCGACCATGAAGGTCGACTGGCCCCTGGCGAGGTCGTCGCCGGCGCCGATGCGGGTGAGGATGCGGTCGATCGGGCCGATCTCCGCGCACGCCGCCGGCACGAAGCTGCCGATGTGGGCGAGCAGCACGATCAGCGCGTTCTGGCGCATGTAGGTGCTCTTGCCGCCCATGTTCGGGCCGGTGATCACCAGCATGCGGCGGTCCTCGCCGAGCACCAGGTCGTTGGGTTCGAAGGGTTCCTCGCGCACCGCCTCGACCACCGGGTGGCGGCCGCGCTCGATGCGGATGCCGGGCTCGGCGGTGAGCAGCGGGCGCGACCAGTCCAGCGACTGGGCGCGCTCGGCGAAGGCGGCCAGCACGTCGAGCTCGCTCAGCGCCGCCGCGCAGCGGCGCAGCGGCTCGAGCCTGGCGTTCAGCGCGTCGAGCAGCTGTTCGTACAGCAGCCGCTCGCGGGCCAGGGCGCGCTCGCGCGCCGAGAGCACCTTGTCCTCGAACTGCTTGAGCTCTTCGGTGATGTAGCGCTCGGCGCCGGTCAGGGTCTGGCGCCGGGTGTAGTGCGCGGGCGCCTTCGCCGACTGGCCCTTGCTGATCTCGATGAAGTAGCCGTGCACGCGGTTGTAGCCGACCTTGAGGGTCGGGATCCCGGTGGCCTCGCGCTCGCGCGCCTCCAGTTCCACCAGGAAGCGGTCGGCGCTGCTGCTGAGCTGGCGCAGTTCGTCGAGCTCGGCGTCGTAGCCATCGGCGAACACGCCGCCGTCGCGCGCCAGCACCGGCGGCTGCTCGACCAGGGCCTGGGCCAGCAGGTGGGCCTCGGCCGCGTGCTCGCCGATCTGCTCCGAGAGTTCGCGCAGGCGCGGCGAATCCAGCGGCGCCAGCACCTCGCGCAGCGCCGGCAGCATGGCCAGGCCGTCGCGCAGCGTGGACAGGTCGCGCGGCCGCGCCGAACGCAGGGCGATGCGCGAGAGGATGCGCTCGAGGTCGCCGAGCGCGCGGAATCGCTCGCGCAGCGCCTCGTCGGCGCGGTGGTCGACCAGGGTCGCGACCGCGTCGTGGCGCAGGCGCAGCACCTCGCGGTCGCGCAGCGGCCGGTGCAGCCAGCGGCGCAGCAGGCGCCCGCCCATCGGCGAGACGGTGGAGTCGAGCACGCCGAGCAGGGTGTGGCGGGTCTCGCCGTCGACCCGGGTATCGAGTTCGAGGTGGCGGCGGGTGGCCGCGTTCATCGCGATCGCACCGTCGCCGCTCTCGACCGCGATCGAGGTCAGGTGCGGCAGGCGCTGCTTCTGGGTCTCCTCGACGTAGCCCAGCAGCGCGCCGGCCGCGGCCACCGCCAGCGGCCTGTCCTCGATGCCGAAGCCGGACAGGTCGTGCAGGCCGAAGAAGCGCAGCAGCTGGCGCCGCGACGAATCGGGATCGAACAGCCACGGCGGGCGCCGACGCACGCCGCTGCGATCGGCCAGGAACGCCGGCCAGCCTTCCTCGTCGGGCAGCAGCACCTCGGCCGGCTCCAGGCGCGCGAACTCGGCTTCGAGCTGCTCGTCGGTGGCGACTTCGTTGACCAGGAAACGCCCGCCGGCCAGATCGGCCCAGGCCAGGCCGTATCCGGACTTGCCGCGCGCCAGCCCCAGCAGCAGGGTGTCGCGGCGCTCGTGGAGCAGGGCCTCGTCGGTGACCGTGCCGGGGGTGACGATCCGCACCACCTTGCGCTCGACCAGGCCCTTGCTGGTGGCCGGGTCGCCGATCTGCTCGCAGATCGCCACCGACTCGCCCAGCGCCACCAGGCGCGCCAGGTAGCCTTCGGCGGAATGGTGCGGCACGCCCGCCATCGGGATCGGCTGCCCACCGGAGCTGCCGCGCTGGGTGAGGGTAATGTCCAGCAGCCGCGCGGCCTTGCGCGCGTCGTCGTAGAAGAGTTCGTAGAAGTCGCCCATCCGGAAGAACAGCAACACGTCCGGATGCTCCGCCTTGGCGGCGAAGTACTGGCGCATCAGCGGCGTGTGTTCGGTGGCCTTGCCCGGGGTCGGGGAACGGTCGGGGTCGGGGCGCTGCAACGAGACGGCCTCGGCGGAAGGGAAGGACGGAAGCGACAAGTGTATGCCGGCGCGCCGGCGCGGGCAGGTCAGTAGCGCAACGCGCGCGCGCCCGGCGGCTCGGGCATGCCCTTGACGGCCAGCACCACCCGGTCGCGACCCCCGCGCTTGGCCTGGTACATGGCCGCGTCGGCGCGCGCCAGCACGCGCTCGTAGTCGGGATGGCCGTCCTGCAGGGCCACGCCGATGCTGGCGGTCAGGTCCAGCCGGCCGCCGTCGGCGAGCGTCAGCGGCGACTCGGCGATCGCGCGGCGCAGGCCTTCGGCGATACCCAGCGCCTCGGTCTCGCCCACCGAGCCCAGGACCACCACGAACTCCTCGCCGCCGTAGCGGAACAGGTAGTCGCTGCCGCGGGTGTTGTCGACCAGCAGGGCGGCCACGTGCTGCAGGGCGCGATCGCCGGTCTCGTGGCCGTGGGTGTCGTTGATGGCCTTGAAGTGGTCCAGGTCCAGCATCAGCACCGCGAACTGGCGGCCGGTGTTGGCGTGCAGCGAGATTTCGCGCCGCAGGATGGTCGGCAGGAAGCGGCGGTTGAGCAGGCGGGTGAGCGCGTCGCGGCCCGACTCGAGGTCGCCGATGCCCTCGAACAGCATCCCCACCAGGCTGCGGATCTCCTCGGCCCAGGCACGCAGGTCCTCCAGCAGGGCGCGCCGCGCGGCCGCGTCGGCGCCGGGCAGGCGTTCGTGCAGGGCCTGGTCGATGCGGCCGGAGATGGCGGCCACCTCGCGCGTCTCGGCGGTGTCGCCGAAGCTGGCCAGGCCCTTGTGCAGGAACCACAGGCCGAACTCCGAGCGGCTGATCAGCAGGGCCTGGGTCGGGCCGGGCTGCTCGGCGGTCAGCGCGTACAGGACCGCGTTCTCCCAGGCCAGCAGCAAGGCGCGCTGGCGCTCGCGCTCGGTGCCGATGTTCTGGATCAGCGAGAACAGCCGGAACGACCCGTCGACCGCTCCGGCGTCCTCGCGCGAGCGGGCATAGGCGCGGGTCATGGTCTCGAAGGCGATGTCGAGCAGGCTGTCGACCGCTTCGATCGCCTCCAGCGCCGCGGCTTCGCCGTCGGCCCGGGCACGGATCGCCGCGCGCAGTCCGTCCTTGAGCATGCGGCCGCCGCGGTAGACCAGGTCCACCGGGACCCCGATGCGGGCGTGTACGTGGCCGACGTGCTGCTGCTGGGCGTACAGGGTGTCCAGGTCCCCGATGCCGGCGGCCAGCAGGTCGCGCAGCCAGCGCTGCAGGGACGGCTTGAGCCGTTCGCGCACCTGTTCCGGGCTGAGGTAGCGGGCGGCGCGGGGGTCGTCGAGCATGTCGCCGTAGAAGTGGTCGGCGAGCACGGCCAGGCCGTCGGCGCGGATCTCCTCCAGCAGCCCACGCACGGGCGCGACCGCGCCCAGGCGCCGTTCCCAGTCCTCGGCCAGGCGCGTGTCCCGGCGGGGGCGTTGGGGGGCGGCGGGCGGTCGTACGGTGGGGGGGCTGGCGTTCACGGACGCTATTGTGCGCCGGCGGGGGGCGGCCGTCGAAAGTGGCGCCGGCGAACGCGGTGGCAAGGTCGCCACCGCGGTCGCCTCCGGCGGGCGCCTGCCGGAGCGCCGGGCGCAGGACGCCCGGACGGCCCTTCCCAAACCGGGGATTTGTGTTAGGTTTTCGTTCGCAACTGTCATGACGGACAGCGGCCAGTCCCCCCACGCGGGCCGATCCGTCCCGAGTCCCGGAGTACGGGCCAAGGGGCTGCGTCGTATCCACGTCTTGCCATTCATCATTGGGGGGACCACACATGGCTGCACGCCATCCACAGCGCAATACCCTGGCCATCGCGGTGCTCTCGGCGATCGCCTCCCTGGCCGTGCCGGCGTTCGCCCAGGAGTCCGCGGAGGGGCAGCGGCAGGACGAAGCGAAGACCCTGGCCACCCTCACGGTGACCGCGCAAAAGCGCGAGGAAGCGCTGCAGGACGTGCCGATCTCGGTAACCGCGCTGGACGAGCAGTTGCTGCAGGACACCGGCGTGCGCGACATCAAGGACATGCAGATCCTGGTGCCCGGCCTGACCGTCACCAGCACCCAGAGCGAGGCGATCACCACCGCGCGCATCCGCGGCATCGGCACGGTCGGCGACAACGTCGGCCTGGAGTCGTCGGTGGGTATCGTCATCGACGGCGTGTACCGGCCGCGTAACAGCGTCGGCTTCGGCGACCTGGGCCAGGTCGAGCGGATCGAGGTGCTCAAGGGCCCGCAGGGCACGGTGTTCGGCAAGAACACCTCGGCCGGCGTGATCAACGTGGTCACCCGCCGCCCGAGCTACACCCAGAGCGTGGAGGGCGAGGTCACCGTCGGCAACTACGGGGCAACCGGCCTGGCCGGCAGCTACAACGACGCCCTTGGCGAGAACGCCGCCTTCAGCATCTACGCGGCCAAGCGCGAGCGCGACGGCTGGATGCACGTCGAGCGCGGCGCGGGACCGCGCGCGGAAGCCGACGATTACGACCAGAACTTCCACACCCTGCGCGGCAAGCTCCTGTTCGAGCCGGCCGATTCGCTCGACATCCTGTTCTCGGCCGACTACACCAGCCGCGAGGAGAACTGCTGCACCGCGGTGCAGACGGTGGTGGGCAGCAGCGCCCTGGTGCTCGCCGCGGTGAACGGCGGCCGGCCGGCGGTGGCCCTGCCGGGTTCCGATCCGTTCGACCGGGTGGCCTACAGCAACCGGCCCACCACCCAGGACATCAAGGACAAGGGCGTCTCGCTCGAGATCAACTGGAACACCGGCTGGGCCGGCGACGCCACCGTGACCTCGATCACCGGCCTGCGCGACTGGCAGTCGATCAACGGCCTGGACTACGACTTCAGCACGGCCGACGTCCTCTACCGCAACCCGAGCGAGGACGAATCGTTCACCGGCTTCAGGACCTTCAGCCAGGAACTCCGGCTGACCGGCTCGACCGACCGGGTTGACTGGATGGTGGGCCTGTTCTACTCCGACGAGGACCTCGACCGCACCGAGACCTACCGCGTCGGCGCCCAGTACGAGCCCTATGTCTCGACCCTGATCACCCAGCTGGTGCTGGGCAGCCTGGCCGCGCAGCTCGCGCCGATGCCGGTCGACATGGACGACCCGCACCTGTTCCTGTCGCAGGTCAGCGGCCAGCCGTTCGGGACCAACTTCGCCGGCCTGGGGGCGCACGACCGCTACCACCAGAACGCGAAGAGCCTGGCGCTGTTCACCAACAACACCTGGCACGCCACCGATGCGCTCGATGTGACCTTGGGCCTGCGCTACACGCGCGAGGACAAGGAGCTGGCCTCGCGCTACAGCAACCCCAACGGCAGCGTCGGCTGCGGCGCGATGCTGGCCGACCCGGCCGCGCGCGTGGGCGGTGCGTTGATGCAGAGGATTCCCGGGCTGGCGATGCTGGACGCCGACACCCGCGCCGCGATCATCGGCGGCGCTGCGCAACAGATCGTCGGCTACAGCTGCCTGCCCTGGACCAACCCGCTGCACGTGATGCGGCGCGACGCCAACGGCAACCTGCTCGGCGGCGATACCTTCCAGGACAGCGAAGAGAAGGAGTGGTCGGGCACGCTCAAGGCGGCCTATCGCTGGAACGAGAACGTGATGACCTACGTCTCGGCCGCGCGCGGCTACAAGGGCGGCGGCTTCAACCTCGACCGGGTGCAGTCGTCCGACGGCCGGTCGATCAGCGGCGCGGGCATCCAGCCGGTGGTGGACACCTCGTTCCCGGCCGAGTTCGTCGACAGCTACGAGCTCGGTGCCAAGACCAACTGGGCCGGCGGCAGCCTGGTGCTGAACGCGACCCTGTTCCACCAGGAATACGAGGACTTCCAGCTCAACAGCTTCCTGGGCACCAGCTTCGTGGTCCGCTCGATCCCCGAAGTGACCTCATCGGGCCTGGACGCCGAACTGCTGTGGCAGCCGGCCGCCGTGCCCGGCCTGATGCTGCAGGGCGGGCTGATGTACGCCGACACGACCTTCGGCGACGACATCCCGGGCGGCGACTTCGTCGAGCGCACGCCGGCCAGCCAGTCCGGCGCGCTGTACAAGCTGCCCGGCTCGACCATGCCGTTCGCCCCGGAGTGGTCGGGCTCGGCCTCGGTGACCTACGAATGGGACATGGCCTCGAACCTGGTGGGCCGGTTCAACATCGGCGCCAAGTTCATGGGCGACTACAACACCGGCTCGGACCTGGACGTGGAGAAGGAGCAGGACGGTTACAGCATCGTCAACGCGCGCCTGGGCATCGGCCGCAGCGACGGTCGCTGGATGCTGGAGCTGTGGGGCACCAACATCACCGACACCGAATACGTCCAGGTCGGCTTCGACGGCCCGCTGCAGGCGTTGTTCCCGGATCCGGGCAACCCGTTCAACACGTACAACGCGTTCCTGGGCGCGCCGCGCATGTACGGCATGACCCTGCGCGTGCGCTACTGAGGCGCAGGCGACCGGTCCCGCCCGCGCACCGGGAGGTGGGCGGGCTTTTTTCGCGCTCCGCCGCTGCATGGCGCCGGGCAGGCCGGGTCCGCGGCGGCGAGCCGACCGCGCCCCGCGACGGGCCGCCCACCGGCCCGCGACCCCCTGCCGACAGCGCCGCGATCTTGGGAGACAATGGACCCTCCCGTCCCGGCGATGCCCATGGCCACACAGGTTCCCGACGACCAGGCGCTGCACCGCATCGCGGTGGACGTGGGCGAACGGCTGCGCGCCGGCCGCCACATGCTGGCGACCGCGGAAAGCTGCACCGGCGGCTGGATCTCGAAGGTGGTGACCGACATCGCCGGCTCGTCGGAGTGGTTCGACTGCGGCATGGCGGTGTACAGCTACGAGGCCAAGCAGGCGATGCTGGGCGTGCATCCGAACACGCTCGAGGTCCACGGTGCGGTCAGCCGCGAGACCGCGATCGAGATGGTCTCCGGCGCGCTGGTGCATTCGGGCGCCACGGTGGCGGTGGCGGTGACCGGGATCGCCGGCCCCGGCGGCGGCAGCCCGGACAAGCCGGTCGGCACGGTCTGGATCGCGTGGAAGCGCCGCGGCGACTACGCCCGCGCCGAGCTGTTCCACTTCGCCGGCGACCGCGAGGCGGTGCGCCGGCAGACCGTGGCCGCCGCGCTGGCGGGCGTCGGGCGCGTGCTGGAGTAGCGGCGATGGCGGCCGGGGGCGCAGGCTGATGTGGGAGGCGCTGGGCACGGTCCGCGACCTCGGGCGCCTGCAGGAGATCGCGCGGGTCCTGGTGCGCTACGGCTTCGGCGACGTGGCCCGCCGCATCGGCCTGGCCGGCGCGCTGGAGCGGGCGGGGCGGCTGGTGCACTGGCACGCGGTGGAAGCGGGCCTGCTGCAGCTCGACACCGCCGCACGCGTGCGTGCCGCCCTGCAGGACCTGGGCCCGACCTACGTCAAGCTCGGGCAGGTGCTCGCCACCCGCGTCGACCTGCTGCCGCCGCGCTGGATCGAGGAGCTCTCGGCGCTGCAGAACGCGGTTCCGGCAGTGGACTTCGAACGGGTCCGCCCGCAGCTGGAGGAGGACCTCGGCGCCGATCCCGATAGCGTGTTCGCCGAACTCGCGCACGTGCCGATGGCGGCGGCCTCGCTGGCGCAGGCCCATGCCGCGCGCCTGCACGACGGCACCGCGGTGGTGCTCAAGGTGCGGCGGCCGGGCATCCGCGAGGTGGTCGAAGCCGACCTGCGCCTGCTGCGCCACGTGGCGGTGATCGTCGAGAAGCAGATGCCGGAGCTGGCCCGGTTCCATCCGGCGGAGATGCTTCGGCAGTTCGCCGCGTCGCTGCTGCGCGAGCTCGATTTCGCCGCCGAATGCCGCAACGCCGAGCGCGTCGCGCGCAACTTCCAGGGCGATCCGCGGATGGTGGTGCCGAAGGTCTACTGGCAGTGGACCAGCGAGCGGCTCAACGTCCAGGAACGGCTGGAGGGCATTCCCGGCAATGACCTGGCGGCAGTGGACGCCGCCGGGCTCGACCGCGCGGAGCTGGCACGCACGGGGGCCGGGATCGTGCTCAAGATGGTGCTCGAGGACGGCTTCTTCCACGCCGACCCGCACCCCGGCAACATCTTCTACATGCCCGGCGGCGCGATCGGGGTGATCGACTTCGGCATGGTCGGCCACGTGTCCGAGCCACGCCGGTTCCAGATCGTGCGCCTGCTGCACGGGCTGGTGGACCAGGACGCCGAGGCGGTGGCCGACGTGCTGGTCGAATGGACCGGCGACAACCCCGACATCGACGAGGCGCGCCTGCAGGAAGCGGTCGAACGTTTCGTCGCCCAGTACCGCGGGGTGCCGCTGAAGGACCTGCGGATCGGGGCGATGCTCGGCGACGTGGCCGCGATCCTGCGCAGCCACGCACTGGTCCTGCCGCCGGACCTGGCGCTGATGATCAAGACCTTCCTGACCCTGGAGGGCCTGGGCCGCCGCCTCGACCCGGACTTCGACATGGCCACCGAGGCGCGGCCGTTCCTGGAGCGCGCCCTGCTGGCGCGCTACCGGCCGTCGATGCTGGCCCGGCGCGGCAGGCGCGCGGCCCTCAACGCCTTCGACCTGCTGCGCGACATGCCGCGCGACCTGCACCGCCTGCTGCGCGCGGCCCGGCGCGGGCGGATGCGGGTGCAGGTGGAGGTGGACGCGCTCAAGGCCTTCGGCGACCAGGTCGACCGCGCGGTGAGCCGGCTGACCCTGGGCGTGGTGACCGCGGCCCTGATCGTCGGCTCCTCGATCGTGCTCAACAGCGCCGGCGGGGTGAGCAGCAGCGGGCTGCGGGTGCTGGGCACGATCGGCTTCATCGGCGCTGCGGCGGGCGGGCTCTGGGTGCTGTTCTCGATCTGGCGGGGCGGGCGCCGGAAATAGGACGGGGCGGTTGCGCGGGGCGCCGGTTAGTAGTATTACTACTAATCATGACGCTGACCGATACCCAGCAGGCCATCCTCGAACTGATCGCGGAGCGGATCGAGGCCGAGGGCGTGCCGCCCTCGCAGGCCGAGATCGCCCGGGCCCTCGGCTTCAGCAGCGTCCGCGCCGCCCAGTACCACCTCGAGGCGCTGGAGTCCGCCGGCGCGATCGAGCGGGTCCCGGGCCGTGCCCGCGGCATCCGCCTGACCCGGCCGGTCGCCACCGCGCAGCGGCCGCTGGACCTGCCGTCCGGCAACGACGACGCCCTGCGTCTGCCGGTGCTCGGGCAGGTGGCGGCGGGGTTGCCGATCGGCGCCGACATCGGCTCGGACGACTTCGTCGTGCTCGACCGCGTGCTGTTCTCGCCGGCACCCGACTACCTGCTCAAGGTCAAGGGCGACTCGATGATCGACGAGGGCATCTTCGACGGCGACCTGATCGGCGTGCACCGCACCCGCGACGCGCGCAGCGGCCAGATCGTGGTGGCGCGGGTGGACGATGCCATCACCGTGAAGCTGCTGAAGATCGGCAAGGACCGCATCCGGCTGCTGCCGCGCAACCCCGACCACGCCCCGATCGAGGTGCTGCCCGACCAGGACTTCGCCATCGAGGGCCTGTACTGCGGCCTGGTGAGGCCAAACCGGTGACCGCCGTGCGGGGTTTTCCCACGGCGCCCGCCGTCCTGGCCCGGCAGCCGCACCGCCCGGGCGGCGCCAGGATCGGCCGTGGCGCCCACGTCGCAGCTTTTGCGATGGGCGCCTGCAAGGATGCATCCAACACGAATTCAACATGACAAGGACCAGCACGATGGACGAGAACAAGAAGCGCGCCCTTTCCGCGGCCCTGAGCCAGATCGAGAAGCAGTTCGGCAAGGGCTCGGTGATGCGCATGGGCGACGGCAGCGTCGAACCGGCCGAGGTCGTCGGTACCGGTTCGCTGATGCTGGACATGGCGCTGGGCATCGGTGGCCTGCCCAAGGGCCGCGTGATCGAGATCTACGGTCCCGAGTCCTCGGGCAAGACCACGCTCACCCTGCAGACCATCGCCGAATGCCAGAAGGCCGGCGGCACCGCCGCGTTCATCGATGCCGAGCACGCGCTCGACCCGACCTACGCGCAGAAGCTGGGGGTCAACATCGACGACCTGCTGGTCTCCCAGCCCGACACCGGCGAGCAGGCGCTGGAGATCGCCGACATGCTGGTGCGCTCGAACGCGGTCGACGTGGTGGTGGTCGACTCGGTGGCCGCGCTCACGCCCAAGGCCGAGATCGAGGGCGAGATGGGCGACCAGCTGCCCGGCCTGCAGGCGCGCCTGATGAGCCAGGCCCTGCGCAAGCTCACCGGCAACATCAAGCGCAGCAACTGCATGGTGATCTTCATCAACCAGCTGCGCATGAAGATCGGGGTGATGATGCCGGGCCAGAGCCCCGAGACCACCACCGGCGGCAATGCGCTCAAGTTCTACGCCTCGGTGCGCCTGGACATCCGCCGCATCGGCGCGATCAAGAAGGGCGACGAGATCATCGGCAACCAGACCCGGATCAAGGTGGTCAAGAACAAGATGGCGCCCCCGTTCAAGCAGGTGATCACCGAGATCCTGTACGGCGAGGGCATCAGCCGCGAGGGCGAGCTGATCGACATGGGCGTGGAAGCCAAGCTCGTCGACAAGGCTGGCGCCTGGTACAGCTACAACGGCGAGCGCATCGGCCAGGGCAAGGAGAACGCGCGCAACTACCTGCGCGAGAATCCCGAGCTGGCGAAGAAGCTCGAGGCCGAGCTGCGCGAGAAGTTCCAGCCTGCCGAAGCGCGGCGCGACGAGGATGACGATGCCGGTGCCGGCGCCGGCTGAGGCCTGTCAGGACTTCGCGGCCAGGGACGGCCTCCTCCCGCGACCCTCCCTCGTGCCGGGGACGGGTCGCGGCATGTGGGCCGGGGTGTTTCCGGATCGGCGGCGTGGCGTCCCGGCCGGCGCGATGCCACGTGCCGGCAGCGGCGGTCGGCGTGATCATGGCCGACGGGCCCGGGACGCGGGCGCGAAGGGCGGGGAGATGTACGGACTGATCGGAAGCGCCAGGGCCCGGACGGGCCGGCGCGATGAAACCGTGGCGATCCTGCTCGAGAACATGGATTCGACGCCGGGCCGCCTCAGCGACGTGGTGGCCGAAGGCCCCGGCAACCCCGACGTGGTGTGGATCACCGAGGGCCGGGACAGTGCCGGGCGCTACCGCGCCTCGCTGGCGCTGCCCGCGGTGCGCGGCGCGATCGCCCGCGGCAAGCCGCTGATCGCCGCCTTCGGCCAGCACACCGAGACCCGTCCCGTGGGTGGGCACGGGCTCGCCCCGGCGGCATGAGCGACCACGCGCCGAAGCGGCGGCGCCCGCGCCAGCCGCAAACCCCGGTCCAGCGCGCGCTCGGCCTGCTGACCCGGCGCGAGCACTCGCGCCGGGAACTGATCCGCAAGCTGGGCGCCCGCGGCGTCGAGCCCGAGGAGGCGAGGGCGGCGGTGGAGAAACTGGCCGCGGCCGGCTGGCAGGACGATGCGCGTTTCGCCGAATCGCTGGTGCGCAGCCGCGCCTCGGCCGGCTACGGTCCCCGCCACATCCGCGCCGAACTCGGCACCCATGGGCTCGACGGCGAGGCCATCGAGCTGGCCATGGCAACGTTCGAGGGCGACTGGATCGAGCTTGCGCGCGACCTGGTGCGTCGGCGGTTCGGCGAGGAAGGCCCCAGGGACCTGGCGCAGCGGCGCAAGGCCGCCGACCTGCTCGCCCGGCGCGGATTCGACGGCGAGGCCATCCGCGCGGCGACCCGGTTCGACCCGTTCGACCCGGACGTCTAGCCCGCAGGGCAGGCCGGACGGCTCGCGGGCAGTCGCCACGCGCGCCCGGGCCCGTCGCGACAGGCCAGCCCCGGCGACTGCGGGCGGCGGGTTTGCTAATCTGGCCGCTTTACCGGGTTGTCTGCCCTGGCCATGGGCCTCGTGTCGGAGTGTCGCGGGAAGGACCAGACCGCCCGGCCGTCCCCCAGGCCCGTCATGACCACGTCCAGCCAGTACACCACCGCGCGCATCCGCAGCGAATTCCTCGAGTTCTTCCGCGGCAAGGGCCACGAGATCGTGCCTTCCGCGCCGCTCGTGCCCGCCAACGACCCGACCCTGCTGTTCACCAACTCGGGCATGGTCCAGTTCAAGGACGTGTTCCTGGGCGCGGAGAAGCGCGCCAACCCGCGCGCGGCCGACGTCCAGCGCTGCCTGCGCGCCGGCGGCAAGCACAACGACCTCGATTCGGTCGGCTACACCGCGCGCCACCACACCTTCTTCGAGATGCTGGGCAACTGGTCGTTCGGCGACTATTTCAAGAAGGAAGCCATCGCCTGGGCCTGGGAACTGCTGACGGGGGTCTGGAAGCTGCCGCCCGAGCGCCTGCTGGCCACCGTCTACCACACCGACGACGAGGCCTACGCGATCTGGCGCGACCAGGTCGGCCTGCCCGGGGACCGGATTATCCGCATCGGCGACAACAAGGGTGCGCCGTTCGCCTCGGACAATTTCTGGCAGATGGCCGACACCGGCCCCTGCGGCCCCTGCACCGAGATCTTCTACGACCACGGCCCCGGCTACGCCGGCGGCCCGCCGGGCTCGCCCGACGAGGACGGCGACCGCTTCATCGAGATCTGGAACCTGGTGTTCATGCAGTTCGACCGCCAGCCCGACGGCACCCTGGTGCCGCTGCCGGCGCCGTGCGTGGACACCGGCATGGGCCTGGAGCGGCTGGCCGCCGTGCTCCAGGGCGTGCACAGCAACTACGAGATCGACCTGTTCCAGGCCCTGATCGGCGAGGCCGCCGCGCTCACCGGCACCCGGGACCTGCAGAACAAGTCGCTGCGGGTGATCGCCGACCACATCCGCGCCTGCAGCTTCCTGGTGGTCGATGGCGTGCTGCCGTCGAACGAAGGCCGCGGCTACGTGCTGCGCCGGATCATCCGCCGCGCGCTGCGCCACGGCTGGATGCTGGGCACGCGCGAGCCCTTCTTCCACCGCCTGGTGGCCACGCTCTCGGCCCTGATGGGCGAGGCGTACCCGGAACTGCCGGCCAAGCAGGAACTGGTGGAGAAGGCGCTGCTGGCCGAAGAGGAGCGCTTCGCCGAGACCCTCGACGCCGGCATGCGGATCTTCGACGACATCGTCGAGCGCAGCGGCGGCAAGGTGATCCCGGGCGCGGACGCGTTCCGCCTCTACGACACCTACGGGTTCCCGCTCGACCTCACCCAGGACATCGCCCGCGAACGCGGGATGGAAGTGGACACCGCCGGTTTCGACGCGGCGATGGAGAAGCAGCGCGAGACCGCGCGCGCGGCCGGCAAGTTCGGCGGCGGCGTGCAGTTGCCCGCCGACCTGGTCGCGCAGCTCCAGCCGACGGCCTTCCTTGGCTACGACCGTCTCCAGGCCGAGGGCCTGTCGGTGCTGGCGATCCTGCGCGATGGCCGCCCGGTGGAGTCGATCCAGGCCGGCGAGGAGGCGATCGTGATCCTCGACCGCACCCCGTTCTACGGCGAGTCCGGCGGCCAGGTCGGCGACACCGGCGAGCTGCACGGGCTCGACACCCGCTTCGCGGTGGCCGACACGCAGAAGCTCGCCGGCCAGTTCCACGGCCACTCGGGCCGGCTCGAGGCCGGTGTCCTGCGCCGCGGCGACACGGTCTCCGGCAGCGTCGACGCCGCCCGCCGCGCCGCGACCGTGCTCAACCACAGCGCCACCCACCTGCTGCACGGCGCCCTGCGCGGGCTGCTGGGCACCCACGTCGCGCAGAAGGGCTCGCTGGTCGCGCCCGACCGCCTGCGCTTCGACTTCTCCCACTTCCAGCCGGTGACCGCCGAGGAGCTGGCCGAGATCGAGCGCCGGGTCAATGCCGAGGTCCGCGCCAACCATCCGGTGGTGATCCGCGAGATGGGCATGCAGGAAGCGATGGACGCCGGTGCCATCGCCCTGTTCGGCGAGAAGTACGGCGAGCGGGTGCGGGTGGTGGCGATGGGCGATTCGGTCGAGCTGTGCGGCGGCACCCACGTCGGCCGCACCGGCGAGATCGGCCTGTTCAAGCTGGTGTCCGAAGGGGGCGTGTCGGCCGGCGTGCGCCGCGTCGAGGCGCTCACCGGGCAGGCCGCGCTGGACCACGTCGCCCAGGAAGAGCGCCGGCTGCGCGATGCCGCCGGGCTGCTGGGCGGCACCACGGCCGACGTCGCTGATAAACTCAAGGCCCTGCTCGAGCGCCAGAAGCGGCTCGAGCGGGAGATCGAGCTGCACAAGGCCAAGGCCGCCAGCGGGGCGACCGCGGACCTTGCGCAGCGCGCCGTCGACGTCGACGGCGCCAAGGTCGTGGCAGCGCGCCTGGAAGGGCTGGACGCCAAGGCGCTGCGTGATGCGATGGACCGCCTGAGGCAGCAACTGGGGAACGCGGTGATCGTGCTCGCGGGCGTCAGCGACGGCAAGGTCGCGCTGGTGGCCGGGGTCGCGGGCGCCGTGATGGGGCGCGTGAAGGCAGGGGAACTCGTGGGCTTCGTCGCCGGTCGCATTGGTGGCAAGGGCGGCGGACGGCCCGACATGGCGCAGGGCGGTGGCCAGGACGGCCCCGGGCTGCAAGAAGCCCTGGCCGAGGTTCCAGCGTGGGTCGCGGGCAAGCTGAGCCCGGGCTGACGTGGGAACCGGCCATGACTTGTTGCGGTTGACCGGGAGACCGGTCCCCTACATGCTTCACGTTTGTTCAGTTTGAAACGAATGTTGGCCGCAGTTCGAAGCCTGTGGCCGGTGGCGTTTCAGGACCTGGCCACTGGCCAACGGAGATTTCCAAGATGTTGATTCTGACCCGCCGCGTCGGCGAGACCCTGATGATCGGCGACTCGGTCACCGTGACCGTCCTCGGCGTCAAGGGGAACCAGGTGCGCATCGGCATCACGGCGCCGAAGGACGTGGCCGTGCACCGCGAAGAGATTTACCAGCGCATCCGCCGCGGCGAGGGCGACGAAGGCCAGCGCGAGCCCGACGCGGGCACGGGGGGCTGAGGATTTGCCGCACGGGTGGCGGCTCCGGTATCCTTCGCCCCCTGTCGTGCAGCGCATCCGCGCCGCACGACGAGCTTTCCGGAGACTTGCCCGAGAGGCCGAAGGGGCTCCCCTGCTAAGGGAGTATGGGGTCAAAAGCTCCATCGAGGGTTCGAATCCCTCAGTCTCCGCCAGTTCCGGCCAACGCGGACATCCGTCGGGCATGCATTGACGACAGGGCATCCGAGTCGGCACAATTCCGCTTCTGCCACGCGCCCGTAGCTCAGCTGGATAGAGCACCAGGCTACGAACTTGGGGGTCGGAGGTTCGAATCCTTCCGGGCGCGCCAAGCAGCAATGAAGAACCGGCCCCAGGGCCGGTTTTTTCATGCCCGCGTGCAGGCCGGCCGCGTCCGCGGCGCGGCGGCGCCCTAGGGCCTGCGCGAGATCCAGCCGTGGATCAGTCCGGCCTGGAAGAAGCGCGTCGGCGCGTCGAACCCGGCGTCGGCGAGCATCGCCTCCACCTGTCCCGGCGGCAGCACCGCCACGTCGGTCGAGTAGGCGAGCCGGATGCGTTCGATCGCCTCGGGCGCCACCTCGGCGGCGGCCATCATCCGCAGCCACGCGGGCAGCAGCACGTCGTAGCCGGGCGCGGCGGTGTCGGCGGCCAGGTCGGTGCTGGCCAGCAGGCCGCCAGGCCGCAGCCGCGAAGCGATGCCCGAGAAGAACCGCACCCGTTCGGCGCGCGCGGTGATGAACTGCGAGACCAGGAAGCAGGTCGCCGCATCGTAGGGGGCATCGGCCGGCAGCGTCTCGAGGAAGCCGTGGTGGAAACGGCAGCGCGTCGCGAATCCGTCCGCGTCCGCGCGCTGGCGGCAGGCCTCGAGCATCGCGCCGGAAGGTTCCACCGCGGTGAACGACCAGCCGGGATGGGCCGCCGCCAGGTGCGCCATCTCCTGGCCGGTGCCCACTCCCACGCACAACACGCGGGCCTCGGCCGGAAGCGGGGCGAGCAACGGTTCGAGCAGGAAGTACAGGCAGTCGCGAATGGGCGCGGTCTTCGCCCATTGCCGGTCGTAGCCGGCGGCCTGCTGGTCGAAGAGCGCGACGAGGTCGGATGGTTCCATCGCTCCATCTTAGCGCGCCGCGCAAGCCACGACCGGCGTGGCCCGGCAGCCGGTTCGTCCATCCCCCGCCGGCGGCGCTTGCCGCCCCAGGCGGCGGCTGCGACGATGCCGTGCGATGCCCTGGCAACGTGCCCCGCAACCGTCCGAGCAGCACCCGTTCGCGCTGGCGTTCGCCCGCAGGCCCGGTGCGCGACGGCGGATCAACCTGGAGACCGGGGTTGCGGTGGCGGTGTTCGACCTCGGGGCCTGGCGGCCGCTGCTCGAGGGGATCGAGGCGCTGGTCGGCGCCGAGGCCGCGGCGCGCGCGACGCGGCAGCGGATCCCCGGCAACCGGGACGCCCTGCTCGCGGCCTACGCCCTGCAGCGGCTGTGGATCGCCGAGCTGCTGGGGCTGCCGCCGGCCCGGGTGGAGCTGGCGCGCGACGAACGCGGCCGCCCCTGCCTGGCCGATGCCCGCCTGCACACCAGCCTCAGCCACGCCGGCGAGCGGGCAGCGCTGGCGCTGACCGCCACCGGTCCGGTCGGCGTCGACCTGGAACCTGCCGACCGGGCCCGGGACATGCCCGAACTGGAGGAACGGGTGGCGCACCCGCTCGAGCGCCGCGCGCTGCCCGCCGCGGCCGACGCGCGCGGTCACGCACTGCTCCGGCTCTGGGTGCGCAAGGAGGCCCTGCTCAAGGCCGCGGGGATCGGGCTGGAACTGGAAATGGACCGGTTCCAGGCTCCCGAAGGTGTCGCGCTGCCGCTGCCCGGTCCCGTGTTCGGCGGGCGTGCGGTCCGGCTGCAGGCACTGGACGGTGGGCGTGGCTGGGTGCTGGCCCTGGCCTCGGTGCCCGACGCTGCCCCCTGCCTGCTGGAGCCGCTGGCGGACCGCTGAGCGCGTGCCGGGCTGGCCTTGTGCCGTCCCTGATCCCGTTTGCAGTGCAGGAACCGGCGGATGCCGGAACGGGAATGCGGATCGATGGACGGGATGTCTGGATACTGGCAGCGGGCACTGGCCGATGCGCCGGAGTCGATTGGATTGACGACCGCAGGCGATGCCGGCGGATCCGGTCGGGTGGAATGCGCCATCGATGCCGCACTGGCAGCGCGGCTGCGGGCATCGGCCGGGGGCGCAGGCGACGCGATCGGCACCCTTTGCCTTGCGGCATTCGCGATCCTCCTGCGCAGGCTCTCGACCCAGGCCGACCTCGTGGTCGAACGGCTCGGCTCCGATGGCACCGCGCTGCCGCTGCGGTTGCGCTTCGGGCAGGCCGCGACCCTGGCCGACGGCATCGCCCTGGCCGGCGAGGCGCTGGCGCAGGCGCGCGCGCATGCATCGGAACTGGCGGCCGAAGGCGAGGCCGCGCGCGCCTGGCAGGCGATGTTCGCCGACGGCGTAGCGCTGGCGCCGCGCGACGGTGCGACCCTGGTGGGGCTGGGGCTGGGCAGCGCCGGCGACGACGGACCGATCCCGGTGGCGCTGTGGTTCGCGACCTCGCTGCTGGACGAGCAGGCCGCGCGGCAGTGGCTCGACGCCTGGTGCAACCTGCTGCGCGCGCTGGTCGACGCGCCCGAGGCCGGGATCGAGGCCCCCGCGCTGCTCGATGCGGCCCAGGCCGCCGTGGTGCTGGCGCGGGACCAGGCCAGGGCGGTGGATGTCCCGCCGGTGGATGCGGTGCACCGGCTGTTCGAGGCCCAGGCCGCGCGCACGCCCGACGCGACCGCGCTGGTGCACGGCGACCACCGCCTGACCTACGCGGAACTCGACGCGCAGGCCAACCGCCTGGCGCGCCGTCTGCGCGCGCTGGGCGTGGGTCCGGACGAGCGCGTGGCGATCTACGTCGAGCGCGGGATCGAGGTGGTGCTGGGCCTGCTGGCCGTGCTCAAGGCCGGTGGCGCCTACGTGCCGCTGGACCCGACCTATCCCGCCGAACGCCTGGCCTACACCGTGTCCGACGCCGCGCCGCGCGTGCTGCTGACCATGGCCGGCATGGAACACCCGGCGCGCGAGGTGCTGGGCGAACTGCCGCCGTCGCTGGCGGTGGTGGACATGGTCGCCGACGCTGCGACCTGGGCGTCGCTGGATGCCCGCGACCTCGACGCGGATGAATGCCCGGTCGGCGCCGCGAACCTCGCCTACGTGCTCTACACCTCGGGCTCGACCGGCAAGCCCAAGGGCGTGGCGATGCCACACGGGCCGCTGGTGAACCTGGTCCAGTGGCAGCTGCGCGAGCCCGGCAACGACCAGCCGTTGCGCACCCTGCAGTACGCCGCGCTCGGCTTCGACGTCGCCTTCCAGGAAACCTTCGCCACGCTGGCCAACGGCGGCGAACTGCACCTGATCGACCAGGACACGCGCCTGAGCGCGGGCAAGCTGTTCGAGTTCATCGTGCGCTCGCGCATCGAGCGCATGTTCCTGCCGTACTTCGCGCTGCAGATGCTGGCCGAGGGCCTGGACGGGCACCTGGCCACGCTGCCGGCAGGCGCGCCGCTCGACTGCGCGCTGCGCCAGGTGATCACCGCCGGCGAACAGCTGCGAATCGAGCCCAAGATCGTACGCTTCTTCGAGCACCTGCCGGGTTGCCGCCTGCACAACCACTACGGGCCGACCGAGACCCACGTGGTGACCGCGCTCCAGCTCGGGCCGGATCCGGCGTCATGGCCGCGCCTGCCGGGCATCGGCTGGCCGATCGCCAACGCGCGCGTATACGTGCTCGACGCCCAGGGCCGCCCGCTGCCCGACGGCGCGGTGGGCGAGCTGTACCTCGGCGGCCCGGTGGTCGCACGCGGCTACCTCGCGCGCGAGGACCTGACCGCGGAACGCTTCCTGCCCGATCCGCACGCCGGCGGCGATGCACGCATGTACCGCACCGGCGATCTCGGCCGGCGCTTGCCCGACGGCAGCATCGAGTACCTCGGCCGCCAGGACTTCCAGGTCAAGATCCGCGGTTTCCGGGTGGAGCTGGGCGAGATCGAGGCGCGCCTGATGGCGTTCCCGGGCGTGCGCGAGGCCGGCGTGCTGGCGCGCGAGGACGTGCCGGGGCTCAAGCGCCTGGTGGCGTACTTCTCGCCGGTGGATCCGGCTGCGCCGGTCGACGTCGACGCGCTGCGCCGGCAGCTCGCGGCCGAGCTGCCCGACTACATGGTGCCGGTGGGCTACGTGCAGCTCGACGCGCTGCCGCATTCGCCCAACGGCAAGCTCGACCGCAAGGCGCTGCCCAGGCCCGGGCGCGGGCGCCCGGAGTGGGCGGGTCCGTACGCGGCGCCGCGCACGCCGGTGGAGGCCGCGCTGTGCCGGATCTTCGCCGACGTGCTCGACCTCGAGGACCTCGGCCGCGACGACAGCTTCTTCGAACTGGGCGGAACCTCGCTGCTCGCGATCCGCGTGCTGGAGGCCGCGCGCCGCGAGGGCGTGGGCGACGTGCCGCCGACCGCGCTTTTCCGGGCGCCGACCCCGGCGCTGCTGGCCGCGGAGATCGAGGGCGGGGCGAAAGACCCGCTGGCGGCGCGCCTGGCCCGCGGCCGGCGCAACGACGACGAGCCGATCGCGATCGTGGCCATGGCCGGGCGCTTCCCGGGCGCGGCCTCGGTGGAAGCGCTGTGGCAGGCGCTGTGCGAGGGCCGAGACGGCATCACCCGCTTCAGCGCCGACACGCTTGATCCGTCGATTCCCGCCTCGCTGCGCGCCGACCCGGCCTACGTGCCGGCGCGCGGCGTGTTCGACGGCTACGACCGCTTCGACGCGGCGTTCTTCGGCATCGCGCCGAAGGAGGCCGAGCTCATGGACCCGCAGCAGCGGGTGTTCCTGGAGCTGTGCTGGGAGTGCATCGAACGCGCCGGCCACGTGCCGGATGCGACCACGGTGCCGGTCGGCGTGTTCGCCGGCATGTACAACGCCAGCTACTTCCAGCGCAACGTATCCGCGCACCCGGAACTGGTCGAACGGCTGGGCGCGTTCCAGGTGATGCTGGGCAACGAGAAGGACTACATCGCCACCCGCGTCGCCCACAAGCTCAACCTCACCGGCCCGGCGGTCAGCGTGCACACGGCCTGTTCGACCTCGCTGGTGGCGATCGTGCAGGCGGTCGACAGCCTGCGCGGCGGGCGCTGCGACATGGCCCTGGCCGGCGGCATCGCCATCACCTGCCCGGTGGCCAGCGGCCACCTGTACCAGGAAGGCGGGATGCTCTCGGCCGACGGCCGCACCCGCAGCTTCGACGCCGATGCCACCGGCACGGTGTTCAGCGACGGCGCCGCGGTGGTGCTGCTGCGGCGCCTGTCCGACGCGCTGGCCGACGGCGATCCGGTGTATGCAGTGATCCGCGGCGCGGCGATCAACAACGACGGCGCCGGCAAGGCCAGCTTCACCGCGCCCAGCAGCGAAGGCCAGGCGGCGGTGATCGCGATGGCGCACGCCGACGCCGGCGTCGACCCGCGCACGATCGGTTACGTCGAGACCCACGGCACCGCGACGCCGATGGGCGATCCGATCGAGATCGAGGGCCTGACCCGTGCGTTCAGGCTCGGCACGCGCGACAACGGCTTCTGCATCGTCGGCTCGGTCAAGAGCAACATCGGCCACACCCTGATGGCCGCCGGCGCCGCCGGCGTGATCAAGAGCGCGTACGCGCTGCAGCACGGCCTCATCCCGCCGACCGCGCATTTCAGCCGGCCGAATCCGGTGATCGACTTCGCCGCGACGCCGTTCCGCCCCAGCGGCGAGCTGTTGCCATGGCCGGAAGGCATGTCGCCCCGCCGCGCGGGCGTGAGTTCGTTCGGCGTGGGCGGCACCAACGCCCACGTGGTGATGGAGGAACCGCCGGAGATTCCGCCGTCCGATGCCGCGCAAGGACCGCAGCTGCTGGTGCTGTCGGCGCGCACGCCGGCGGCGCTGGCCGAATCGGCCGCGCGGCTCGCCGCGCACCTGGAGGCCGAGCCGCAGGCGAACCTCGCCGACGTCGCCTGGACCCTGGCGGTGGGCCGCAAGAGGTTCCCGCACCGCCTGGCCGTGGTGGCCGCCGATGCCGCGGACGCGGTGGCGCGCCTGCGCAGCGCCGAGCTCGCCTCGGCCGCACTCAAGGGCAAGCCGGCGCGCGAGGGCGGGGTGGTGTTCCTGTTCCCCGGCCAGGGCTGCCAGTACGCGGGCATGGGCCGCGAACTGCACGCGCGCGAGCCCGCATTCCGCGAGGCCTTCGATGCCTGCGCCGCGGTGCTGGCCGACGAGCCCGGCCTGGACCTGCGCGGGCTCGTGTTCGGCGACGACGCCGAGGCGCTGCTGCCGACCTCGATCATGCAGCCGGCGATCTTCGCCATCGAATACGCGCTGGCGCGCTGGTGGATGGCGCAGGGCCTGCAGCCGGTGGCGATGGTCGGCCACAGCGTGGGCGAGTTCGTCGCCGCCACCCTGGCCGGCGTGTTCGAACTGCCCGACGCGCTGCGCCTGGTGGCGCGCCGCGGCCGCCTGATGCAGGCGCAGCCGACCGGCGCGATGCTGTCGGTGCGCATGCCGCTCGACGCGCTGCAGCCGCGCCTGCCGGCGACGCTGTCGCTGGCGGCCGAGAACGCGCCGGGCGCCTGCGTGGTGGCCGGCCCGCACGAGGAGGTCGCCGGGTTCCAGCAGCGGCTGGAAGGCGAGGGCGTCGCCTGCCGCCTGCTGCGGACCTCGCACGCGTTCCACTCGGCGATGATGGACGGCGCCGTGGCGCCGTTCCGGGCCGAGGTCGCGGCCCTGGCGCTGCAGGCGCCGTCGATCCCGATCGTTTCCACGGCAACCGGCGACTGGCTCGGGGCGGGCGAGGCCACCTCGCCCGACTACTGGGCCCGCCACCTGCGCGAGCCGGTGCGCTACTCGGCCGCCGCCGCGCGCCTGCTCGAAGCCGGCTCCGGCCGGGCGCTGCTCGAGGTCGGTCCGCGCAACACGCTGGTCTCCCTGGTGCGCCAGCAGCCGTTGTTGCAGGAGAAGAAGGTGGCCGCCGTGGCCTCGCTGGGGGCGGAGCCGCAGGGCGAACACGTGGCCCTGCTGGAGGCCTTTGGACAGCTGTGGGCCAGCGGCGTGGCGCTCGATCCGGCGGTGCTCGACCGCCGCCGGCGACGCCTGCGGGTTCGCCTGCCGACCTATCCGTTCGAGAAATCGCGTTATTGGGTAGAGCCGGCGGTCGCAGCCGCCAGCAACGTCGTTCCCCACCCCGCCATCGCCGCCCGCGCGGCCCCGGAGCCCTTGATGTCCGTCGTCGCCCCTCCCGCCCCGCCCCCCGTCGACCGTCGTCCGCGCCTGTCCGGGCAGCTCAAGGAAGTGTTCGAGGACGTGGCCGGCTTCGACCTGTCGGACGCCGATGGCGATGCCAACTTCATCGAACTGGGCCTGGACAGCCTGATGCTGACCCAGGTGGCGCTGCAGCTGCAGAAGACCTTCGGGGTCAAGATCAGCTTCCGCCAGCTGATGGGCGAGTACGCCAGCCTGGACCGCCTGGTGGCCGCGCTCGATGCGCAGCTGCCGCCCGAGGCCGCGCCGGAGGCCGCGCCTGCCGCCGCGGTGCCGGCGCCTGCCCCGGTCGCACAGGCACCGGCCGTGGCCGCCGCGGCGATGCCGGCGGTGGTGGCGGCCCCGGCGGCGTTCGCCGCGCCCATGCCGCCGCTGGCCGACGGCGATGGCCTGCGCAGCCTGATCGCGCAGCAGATGCAGCTGATGCAGCAGCAGCTGGCGCTGTTGGCCGGCGCCGCGCCCGGCGTGCCGGGGGCCGCCGCCGCGTCGCCCGCGCAGCCACAGACCGCGCCGGCACCGGTGGTGCCCGTCGCGGCCGCGGCTTCGCCGGTCGCGGCCGAAGCGGACGCCCGGACCGGCGACGAGGATGCCGCGCCGAACCGCTACGACGTCAAGAAGGCCTTTGGCGCGATCGCCCGCATCGACACCGCCGGCGGCGCCGAGCTCAACCCGCACCAGCGCGCGCGCCTGGATGCCTTCATCCGCCGCTACGTCGAGCGCACGCCGAAGTCCAAGGCCTACGCCCGGCAGCACCGCCCGCACATGGCCGATCCGCGTGTGGTCACGGGCTTCCGACCGCTGACCAAGGAGATCGTGTACCAGATCGTGGTCGAGCGCTCGAAGGGCCCGCGGGTGTGGGACATCGACGGCCACGAGTACGTCGATGCGCTCAACGGCTTCGGCACCAGCCTGTTCGGCTGGCAGCCCGATTTCGTGGTCGAGGCGGTCAAGCGCCAGATCGATGCGGGCTACGAGATCGGCCCGATGCATCCGCTGGCCGGCGAAGTCTGCCGCCTGGTGTGCGAGCTGACAGGGCAGGATCGCGCCGCGTTGTGCAACACCGGTTCGGAAGCGGTACTCGGCGCGATGCGCATCGCCCGCACCGTGACCGGGCGCGAGAAGATCGTGGTGTTCTCGGGCTCCTACCACGGCATCAACGACGAGGTGATCGTGCGCGGCACGAAGAAGCTGCGCTCGGTGCCGGCCGCCCCGGGCATCCTGCGCAACACCTCGGAGAACGTGCTGGTGCTCGACTACGGCACGCCCGAGACGCTGCAGGTCATCCGCGAGCGCGCGCACGAGCTGGCCGCGGTGCTGGTCGAGCCGGTGCAGAGCCGCCGCCCGGACTTCCAGCCGGTCGAGTTCCTGAAGGAAGTGCGCGCGATCACCGCCCAGGCAGGCGCGGCGCTGATCTTCGACGAGGTCATCACCGGCTTCCGCTCGCATCCCGGTGGCGCCCAGGCGCTGTTCGGCATCCGCGCCGACATCGCCACCTACGGCAAGGTCGTGGGCGGCGGCTACCCGATCGGCGTGATCGCGGGCAAGCGCGAGTTCATGGACGCGCTCGACGGCGGGTCCTGGCAGTACGGCGACGCCTCCACGCCGACCGTGGGCGTGACCTACTTCGCCGGCACCTTCGTCCGCCATCCGCTGACCCTGGCGGCCGCGCACGCCTCGCTGCTGCACATGCAGCAGGAGGGCCCGGCGCTGCAGCAGCGGCTCAACGAGCGCACCGCGGCCATGGCCGCCGAGCTCAACGCGTTCGCCGAGCAGGTGGGCGCACCGGTGCGGGTCAAGCAGTTCGCCTCGCTGTGGCGCACCCACTTCGAGGAAGACTACCCGCTGCAGGACCTGCTGTTCGCGATGATGCGCAGCCGCGGCATCCATATCCTCGACAACTTCCCCTGCTTCTTCACCACCGCGCATGGCGAGGCCGAATTCCGGGCCATCACCGAGGCGTGGAAGGAGTCGGTGCTGGAGCTGCAGGAGGCCGAGCTGCTGCCGCGCGCGGCGGTTCCGCCGGGGAAGGTCATGGACGCCGCGCGGCCGGTGGTCCCCGGCGCCAGGCTGGGTCGGGATCCGGAGGGACGGCCGGCGTGGTACGTCCCGAGCCCGGGCGAGCCCGGACATTACCTGAAGGTCGAGGCCTGAACGGCATGGCGGACGGGCGCGGGAGGAACGTGAGCGCGGTCGACTACGACCCGTTCGCGGGCGGGGCGCTGGCGCGGGTGGTCCCGACCACCGAGCCGCAGCGCGAGCTGTGGCTGGCGGCGCAGCTGGGTGAGGACGCGTCGCTGGCCTACAACGAGTCGGTTTCGCTGCAGCTGCGCGGGCCGCTGGACGTGGCCCGGCTCCAGCGTGCGCTGCAGCTGGTGGTCGACCGCCACGACGCGCTGCGCGCCAGTTTCGGTCCCGACGGGGAAACGTTCTGCGTGCTCGAGCCGGCGCCGCTGCCGCTGGAGGTCGTCGACCTGTCGCAGCTGCCGCAGGCCGGGCGCGAGGCCGCGCTGGCCCAGCGCCGCCGTGCCGGCGTGGAGACCGCGTTCGCCCTCGCCCAGGGGCGGCTGTTCCGGGCCGAGCTGCTGAAGCTGTCGCCGCAGGAACACGTGCTGCTGATGCACGCGCATCACATCGTGTGCGATGGCTGGTCGTGGTGGGTGCTGGTGCGGGAGCTGGGGACGGCCTATGCGCGCGGCGACGAGGCCGCTTCCGCGCTGCCGCCGGCCGAGAGCTTCGCCGACTACGCACTGGCCGAGGCGATGCGCCCCGGTTCGCCGGGGAGCGTCGAGGACGAGCAGTACTGGCTGTCCCGGTTCGCCGGCGCCCCGCCGGTGCTCGACCTTCCCACCGACCGGCCGCGACCGGCCCGGCGCACTTTCTCCTCGCGGCGCGAGGACTACGTGCTCGACGCCGAGCTCGTGTCCGCGGTGCGGCGCATGGGCGCGCGCCGCGGTGCCAGCCTGTTCGCCACCTTGCTGGGTGCGTTCGCGACCCTGATGTCGCGCGTGGCCGGGCAATCCGAGGTGGTGGTGGGTATCCCGGCCGCGGGACAGTCGGTGGACGGCCACGAGCACCTGGTCGGGCACTGCGTCAATCTGCTGCCGCTGAAGTTCGAGCTCGCGCCCGAGCAGAGCTTCGCCCACGTGCTCGATGGCGCGCAGACCCTGCTGCTGGACGCGATCGAACACCAGCGCTACACCTTCGGCACGCTGCTCAAGAAGCTGCACATGGCGCGCGATCCCGCACGCCTGCCGCTGGTCAGCGTGATGTTCAACATCGACCAGGCGCTGGACCAGGAGCGCAGCGGTTTCCCGGGCCTGGAGCTCGACTTCACCACCAACCCGCGCAGCTACGAGAACTTCGAGCTGTCGATCAACGCGGTGCAGGTGGAAGGGCGGCTGCGGCTGGAAACCCAGTACAACACCGACCTGTTCGATGCCGCGACCGTGCGCCGCTGGCTGTCGGCGTTCGAGTGCCTGCTGCGCAAGGCCTGCGAGGCGCCCGACGAGCCCATCGCGCGGCTGCCGCTGGTGGATTGCGCACTGTTCGCCGAGCTGGCCGCGCTGCAGCCGGCGCCGACGCCGTTCGACCGCGAGTGCCGGATGCACGAGCTGTTCGAACGGCAGTGCGACCGGGAACCGTCGCGCCTCGCCCTGAGCGCTCCGGACGGCTGCCTGGACTACGCCGCACTCGAAGCGCGTGCCAACCGGATCGCCCGCCTGCTGCGCGGGCACGGCGTGCAGAAGGGCGCCCTGGTCGGTCTGGCCATGGACCGCGGCACCGACATGGTTGCCGCACTGCTGGGCATCCTGAAGTCCGGCGCCGGCTACGTGCCGCTCGACCCCGGCTTCCCCGCGGACCGCCTGGCCTACATGGCCGGCGATGCCGGCCTGGCCGCGCTGGTCACCCAGCAGGCCCATGCCGCGCGCTTCGACCTGCGCGGGCGGCCGGTGCTGGCGCTCGATGCCCTGGCCGACGAGCTCGAGGCGCTGCCGGCCACGCGGCTGGGCCGCGACGCCGGCGCGGCCGATCCCGAGTCCCCGGCCTACGTCATCTACACCTCCGGCTCCACCGGCCGCCCGAAGGGCGTGGTGGTGCCGCACCGGGCGGTATCGAACTTCATCGCCTCGATGCAGTCCGAGCCCGGGCTGGACGCGCAGGACCGCCTGCTGGCGGTGACCACGCTGTCGTTCGACATCGCGGTGCTGGAACTGATGCTGCCGCTGAGCGTGGGTGGCGAGATCGTGCTTGCCGGGCGTGAGAGCGCGATCGACGGCCTGGCCCTGGTCGACCTGCTGCGCGAGGCCGGCATCACGGCGATGCAGGCCACGCCCGCCACCTGGCGCCTGCTGCTCGAGGCCGGCTGGCAGGGTAGCGCCGGCTTCAAGGCGATGTGCGGAGGCGAACCGCTGCCGCCGGACCTGGCCCAGGCGCTGCTGGCGCGTTGCGGCGAGCTGTGGAACCTGTACGGGCCGACCGAGACCACGGTCTGGTCGACCGCCACCTGCGTGCAGCCGGCCGCCGCCGGCGCGCTGCCGGACATCCACATCGGCCGCCCGATCGCCAACACCCAGGTCTGGATCCTCGACGAGCACGGCCAGCCATGCCCGCTGGGCGTGCCGGGCGAGATCTGCATCGGTGGCGAAGGCGTCACCCTGGGCTACCTGGCGCGCCCGGAGCTGACCGCCGAACGCTTCCTGCCCGACGCCTTCGCCGACGCCAGCCGTGGCTTCGGCACCGGCATCGCGCAGCCGCTGCTGTACCGCACCGGTGACCGCGGCCGCTGGCGCACGGACGGCCAGCTCGAGCACATGGGCCGGCTCGACTTCCAGGTCAAGGTGCGCGGCTACCGCATCGAACTGGGCGAGATCGAGAGCCAGCTGCTCGTCCACCCGGGCGTGGCGCGGGCGGTGGCGATGGCGCGCGAGGACCGGCCGGGCGACGTGCGCCTGGTGGCCTATGTCGTGCCGGCACCGGGGCATGGGGCGTCCGACGCCGATCTGGTCGCGCACCTCAGGGCAAGCCTGCCCGACTACATGGTGCCGCAACACTTCGTGCGCCTGGACGCGATCCCGCTGCTGCCCAACGGCAAGGTCGACCGCAAGTCGCTGCCGGCGCCCATCGCCGCGGCCCAGCCCGAAGTGCCGGCGGCGGTCACGCCGCCCGAGGATGCGCTGCAGGCGCAGGTGCTCGGCGCGATGCGGCAGATCCTCGGCCGCCCGCAGCTGGGCATGGACGACGGGTTCTTCGAATCAGGCGGGCACTCGCTGCTGGCCGCGCAGCTGTGCGCGCGCCTGGGGCGCGAACTGGCGACCACGGTGTCACTGCGCCAGCTGTTCGACGCGCCGACCGCGCGCCAGCTCAGCGAGCTGCTGCGCGCCCGCGCCGGCGTCGCGCAGGCCGCCGCGCCGACGATCCCGAAGCTCGCCGATCCATCCACCGCGCCACTCACCCCGATGCAGGAGCGGCTGTGGATCCTCGAGCAGATCGAGCCGGGCGGCGTGACCTGGAACACCCCGTCGGCGCACCGCCTGCGCGGGCCGATGGACGAGCAGGCCTTCGCCCGCGCCTTCGCCGAGATGGTGCGTCGCCAGCCGGCGCTGCGCACCATCATCGTCGAGGACGACGATGGCCCCCGGCAGAAGGTGCTCGACGAGGTCGACGTGCCGCTGCTGCCACCGCTCGACCTGTCGCACCTGCCCGAGGACGCGCGCATGCGTGCGCTGTACGACGACCTCGAGGCGCAGACCGCGGTGCCGTTCCAGCTCGACCGCGCGCCGCTGTTCCGGGCCCGGCTGTACCGGCTGGCCGAGGACGACCACGTCCTGTACTTCATGACCCACCACGTGATCTGGGACGGGTGGTCGTTCGACATCCTCTACACCGAGATGTCGGCGCTGTACGAGGCCTTCGCCGCCGGCCGGCCCTCGCCGCTGCCGCCGCTGGAGACCACCTACACCGAATATGCGGCCTGGCGCGCGGACGCGCTCGCGGGCGGGGCGGTGGACCGCCACCTGGAGTTCTGGAAGCGGCACCTGGACGGTGCGACAGAACCGCTGCGCCTGCCCGAGGATCTGCCGCGGCCGGCCAAGGCCAGCGGCACCGGCGGCACCGACTGGGTGCACGTGGACCTGGCCACCACCGAGGCCCTGCGCCAGGTCGGAACCCGGGCCGGCGCCACGCTGTTCATGACCCTGCTGGCGGCCTACTACGTGCTGCTGCACCGGCTCAGCGGCCAGGACGACCTGGTGGTGGGACTGCCGTTCCGCAACCGCCCCACCGAGGCCCTCGAGAAGGTGATGGGCTTCTTCGTCAACCTGCTGCCGCTGCGCCGCAGGCTCGACCCGTCGATGCCGTTCCTGCGCCTGGTCGAGGAGGTCAAGGCCGGCGTGGTGGAGGCGTTCGAGTATCCCGACCTGCCGTTCGAACGGCTGGTGCGCGAACTCCAGGTGCCGCGTGATCCCTCGCGCTCGCCGGTGTACCAGGCGGTGTTCTCGTTCCAGGACGTGCGCGCGAGGAACCTCAACTGGGGCGACCTGTCCCACGAACACCTGCTGATGTTCCAGAAGGGGATGGCCAACGACCTGGGCATCTGGTTTCTGGAGCATCCGGCCGGGCTGTCGGGGGCGATGGGCTACAACGCCGACATCATCACCGCCGCGGGGGCGCGTGCGATCGCCGAGCGCTTCGAGGCGCTGCTGCGCTCGCTGTGCCAGGACCCGGCCCAGGCCATCGGCGATGCCAACCTGCTGTCCCCGTCCGACCGCGCGCGCCTGGCCGAGTGGAACTCCACCACCCGGCCGCTGCCGCCCTACCGCTCGGCCCATGGCCTGCTCGCCGCGCAGGCGGCGCGCACGCCGGACCAGGTGGCGCTGCGCTTCGGCACGACGGCGCTGACCTACGCGCAGCTGCACGCGCGCGCCGCGCGCATCGCCGGCGCCCTGCGCGCGCGCGGCGTGCGGCCGGGAGACCGGGTCGGCGTGTGCCTGGAGCGCTCGCCCGACCTGCTCGCCACGCTGCTGGCGACATGGCGCTGCGGCGCGGCCTACGTGCCGCTCGACCCGGCCTATCCGGCCGACCGCCTGGCCTACATGGCCAGCGACGCCGGCCTGGCCCAGGTGGTGGCCGAGGGCGCGCTGGCCGATCCGCTGGGGCTGGAGCGCGGGCGGCTGGTGCTGCTCGACGCGGATGCGGCGGTGATCGACGCGGCCGCGGCCGTGCACGACGCCGCCGACCCGGTCGGGCGCGAGGCGGCCGCCTATGTGATCTACACCTCCGGCTCCACCGGCAAGCCCAAGGGCGTGGCGGTGCCGCACGGCGCGGTGCTCAACTTCCTCGACAGCATGCGCGAGGCGCCCGGCCTGGACGCGGACGACGTGCTGCTCGCGGTCACCACGACCTCGTTCGACATCTCGGTGCTGGAGCTGTTCCTGCCGCTGGCGGTGGGCGCGACGATCGTGCTGGCCGCGCGCGAACAGGCGCTCGAGGGCGACGAGCTCGCCGCGCTGCTCGCACGTGAATCGGTCACCGTGCTGCAGGCCACGCCGTCCACCTGGCACCTGCTGCTGGACGCGGGCTGGCGTGCGCAGGGGAAGTTCCGCGCGCTGTGCGGCGGCGAGCCGATGTCGGCCGAACTGGCCTCGCGCCTGCTTGCGGCGGGGGCGGAACTGTGGAACGTGTACGGCCCCACCGAGACCACGGTGTGGTCCACCTGCGCCCGGATCGAGGCCGCGCCGGGCGACGCCCCCGACATCCACGTCGGGCGGCCGATCGCCAACACCACCGTGTGGGTCCTGGACGCGCGCGGCCAGGTCTGCCCGCCGGGCGTGGCGGGCGAACTGTGCATCGGCGGCGCCGGCGTGACCCTGGGCTACCTCGGCCGCGAGGAACTGACCGCCGAGAAGTTCATTCCCGACCACGTCGCCCCGGTCGACCACGACACCGGCCTGCCGCCGCGCCTGTACCGCACCGGCGACCGCGCCCGCTGGCGCCAGGACGGCGTGATCGAGCACCTGGGCCGGATGGACTTCCAGGTCAAGCTGCGCGGCCACCGCATCGAGCTCGGCGAGATCGAGGCGGTGGTGGAGGCGCAGCCGGGGGTGTCGCGCGCGGTGGCCGTGGTGCGCGAAGACCAACCGGGCGACCAGCGCCTGGTGGTGTACCTGGCGCGTGCCGGTGCCGGCCCCGACGAGGCCGCGCTGCAGGCCGCGCTCCGGCGCACGCTGCCGGCCTACATGGTCCCGCAGCACGTGGTGGCGATGGACGCACTGCCGCTGCTGCCCAACGGCAAGGTCGACCGCAAGTCGCTGCCGGCGCCGGCGCAGGCCACGCCGGCCGCGGCGGCCACGGGTGGCGGCCGCCATGCCGACCCGCGCGTGCAGTACCTGGCCGAGCTGTGGACCGCGCTGCTCGGCGTGGAAGCCGGCCCGCAGGACAACTTCTTCGACCTGGGCGGCCACTCGATGCTGGCGGCGAAGATGGCCAGCCGCGTGGCGCGCGAGACCGGACACCGCATCCGGCTGATGCCGCTGGCGACCCAGACCCTGGCCCACCTCGCCGCCGAACTGCCACTGCAGTCGCTGCCCGGTGCGCCGGCGCCGGCCGTGCCGGCGCCCGCTGCGGTGCCGCCCCCGTCCGTCGCCCAGGTCGTGCGCGGCGAGCGCGCGCTGTACTTCGGCGACGCGCCGCGGCGGCTGTTCGGCATGCACCATGCCAGGGCCGACGCCCGCGCCGGGCGTCCGCTGCTGGTGCCCGCGCCCCTGCTGCAGGAAGGCGTGGTCTGCCAGCGCGCCCTGTGGACGGTGTGCGACGCGCTGGCCGCGTCCGGCGGGCAGGCGCTGCGCTTCGACTGGTACGGCAGCGGCGAGTCCGCGGGCGATTCGGCCGAGCTGACCCTCGAGGGGATGGCCGGCGACCTGGGCCGGGCGCAGGCGTTCATCGGCGGCGACCCCAGGATCCTCGCCCTGCGCAGCGCCAGCCTGCCGGTGCTGCACGCGGCGCTGGCGCGCGGCCAGGCCGTGGACCTGGTGCTGTGGGATCCGTGCCTGTCGGGCGCGCGGCTGCTGGCGCGATGGCGCGGCCAGCACCGCGTCCAGCTGACCGCGGCAGGGCGCTACCTGCGCGAAGGCCGGGCTCCGGTGGCCGCGGACGAACTGCTGGGCTTCGACCTGTCGCCCGGGCTGCCGGCCGCGCTGGAAGCGCTCGATTTCCGCCAGGCCGTGCTGCCGGCCGGCAGCCGTGTGACCGTGGTGACCTGGGCCGAGGCCATGGACGGGGCGGAGGCCTTCGTCGCCGCCCAGCGCGAGGCCGGCCTCGAGGCCACGCACGTGGTGCTGCAGGCCTCCGACATGCCCGACTGGGACGATGCCTCGCGGTTCGAGGCGCAGGTGTTCCCGCGGCGCAGCGTGGCCGAGGTCGCCGCCCTGATCCAGGAGATGCCCGCATGAACCTCCATGCCGCCGTGCCCTTGCCCGCAGCGGCGCACGACACGTCCGCGCCGTCCGACCGCGGCTACGAGGAGCGCGTCCACCGCTTCGGCGACGGCCTGGTCGGCGTCGCGACGCTCCCGGCCGGCCGCGCCCCGCGCGCGACCGCGCTGATCCTGCTCAACGCCGGCCTGGTGCACCGCATGGGGCCGTTCCGGCTCTACGTGCAGATGGCGCGCCGCCTGGCCGCGGAGGGCTACGTGGTGCTGCGCTTCGACCAGTCGGGGCTGGGCGACAGCCCGCTGTCGAGCCAGCACAGCGACAACCGCAAGCGCGACGAGGTGCGCGCGGCGATGGCCCTGCTCGAACGCGAGGCCGGCGTGCGCCGGTTCGTGCTCGGCGGCATCTGCTCGGGCGCCGACGACAGCTTCAACATCGCGCCGCTCGAGCCCCGGGTCGCCGGACTGGTCCTGCTCGACGGGGTCAGCTACCGCACCCGCGGGCACAAGTTGCGCCACTACCTGCCGCGCCTGCTCAATCCCTTGCGCGTACTGCGGGCGCTGTGGCGGCGCCTGGTGCCGCGGCGCGAGCCGCCGCGCGCGGTCGGCAACGACGACCTGCGCGACTTCCCCACGCGCGACGAGGCGAGCAGGCGGCTGCTGGCGCTGGACGCGCGCGGCTGCCAGGTCCTGCTGCTGTATACCGGCGGGGTGGCCTCGTACCACAACCACCGCCGCCAGGCGCTGGAGGCTTTCGGCCCGGTGATGCGCTCGTCGAACATGGCCACCGAGTACTGGCCCGAGTGCGACCACACCTTCTACGTGCGCAGGCACCGCGAGAAGCTGTTCGCCTGCCTGCAGGACTGGATGCAGGCGCGCTTCCCTGATTGATCCGCGGCGATTGATCCGCGAGCGCCCCGCGTCGGGCGCGGCCTGCTCCCGGCGGACATCCGCGATCCCGCGCCACGAGGTTCCGGATCGAACGGGTGGACGGCCCGGGGCGGCCCGCATCGCCGTGCGACCGGGCAGCCGTCTGCTGGTGGAGCCAGCCCCGCGCGGCAGCAAACCGCCGCCCGGCGGGGACGCCCGGATGCGTCGTGCATCGACGCGCGACGGCGATCGGTGCGGTCTCAGGCGCTTGACCGCCTGCGGCCAGGACCCGGTGCCGGCCCCGGAATCGCCTGGCCGGATGCCGGCGCGCCCCCGTTCCGGGGGCGCGCAAGGTGGGACCGGTCTGTGCGCCGCGGCTCAGGCGGCAGCGACGGCCCGCTGTCGTGGCGCCTCGGGCGCCGGCTCGACCGGACGGGCGAGGTCGGTGCGCAGGTCGAACACCCGGCCTTTCGCCTGCCCGCGCCAGTCGTGGGCGTTGGCCACGTCGGTGCACAGCAGCAGCAGCTCGGCGTGCTCGAGGACTTCCTCCGGTTCCGACACCAGCATCTGCGCCAGGTGCGGCAGGTGGCGGTCGATGTAGCTCAGGTTGCGGCCGCGCAGGCGGCCGAGGCTGACGTTGGGATCGTAGATCTTCACCGAGTAGCCCCAGCCGGTGAGCGTCTCCACCATCTCGACCATCGGGCTCTCGCGCAGGTCGTCGGTGCCGTTCTTGAAGCTCAGGCCGACCAGGCCGATCTTGCGGCTGCCCTCGTCGCGCACCATCTTCAGCGCGCGCTTGAGCTGGTTCTCGTTCGAGGCCATCACCGAAGGCAGCAGGTTCAGGCGCAGCGCCGCGTGCTCGGCGAAACGGTTGATCGCGCGCAGGTCCTTGGGCAGGCAGGAGCCGCCGAAGGCGAAGCCCGGGCGCATGTAGGCCGGCGAGATGTTGAGCTTGGTGTCCTCGCAGACCAGGCGCATCACCGCGTGGCCGTCGGCCCCCATCGCCTTGGCGACCGCGCCGATCTCGTTGGCGAACGCCACCTTGACCGCGTGGAAGTTGTTGCAGGCGTACTTCACCAGCGCCGCGGTGCGCGGGTCGGTGACGTGCTTGCCGGCCTCAACCGCGGCGTACAGGTCCAGCACCGGCCGGGCGTGCGCCTCGTCCTCCGCGCCGACCAGCACGTACGGCGGGTGGTAGTAGTCCTTGAGCGCCGAGCCCTCGCGCAGGAACTCGGGGTTGTTGCACAGGACCACTTCGGCCGGGAAGCCGGGGCCCAGCTCCTCGTCCAGCGCCGGCCGCATCTGGGTCTCCAGCAGGCCCGGCAGCAGGGTCGAGCGGATCACCACGTGGTAGGACTTGGGCGCGGCGCGCAGCGCCTTGCCGATCGAGCGGATGACGGCCTCGAGCACGTGGGTGGTCACGCTGCCGTCGTCCATCGACGGCGTGCCGACCGCGATCATCGCGATCTCGGACTTCGCCACCGCTTCGGCGGTGTCGGTGGTGGCGGCCAGGCGGCCGGCGGCCACCTGCCCGGCGACCAGCTCGTCCAGGCCGTTTTCCCGGATCGGGGCCTGGCCGGCGTTGATCTCGGCCACCTTGTCCGCGTCGATGTCGACGCCGATGACGGAGTGACCGTCCCTGGCCAGGCAGGCGCCGGTCACGCAACCGACGTAGCCCAGGCCGAACACCGCAACATTGCTCATGATTTCAGTGGCTCGCTACTGGAAAGGAAAGGGTGGGGCGTGGCCCGGCGCACGCTGCCGCGCTCGCGGACGCGCGCGAGCACGTCCAGGCAGATCGCCTCGAACTGGCGGGCGATCGGCTCGCTGCCGTAGTGCGCGCGGACGAAGGCGTCGGCGGCGTCGCCGATCCGGCGCCGCAGATCCGCGTCGTCGAGAAGGCGCAGCACGTCGGCGGCGAACGCCTCCGGATCGTCGGCCTGCAGGTAATGGGTGCCGGGCTCGACCGGCAGGCCCTCGGCGCCGATCGTGGTGCTGACCGTGGCCCGTGCCATCGCCATCGCCTCGTAGATCTTCAGCCGGGTGCCGCCGCCGACGAGCAGCGGCACCACCACCACCGAGGCCGCGGCCAGGTAGGGGCGCACGTCCGGCACCGAACCGGTGACCTCGATCCCGGGGCGCTCGGCCAGCGCGCGCACCGACGGCGGCGGGTTGCGGCCGACGATCTGGAAGGTCGCGTCGGGACGGCGTTCGCGCACGCGCGGCCAGACCTCCTCGCAGAACCAGCGCATGCCGTCCTGGTTGGGCAGCCAGTCCATCGAGCCGAGGAACATCACCCGGCCCTCGACCTCGTCCCCGGGACGCGGCTCGAACAGTTCGGTGTCGACCGCGGTGTCGATCGCGTCGACGTCGCGCCAGCCATAACGCTCGGCGAAGATCCGCGCGTCCTGGCGGCTGACCGCGATCACGTGGTCGAAGTGGTTGCCGCACGCGGCCTCGAACGCGGCCATGCGGCGGTACTGGTTGCGCATGTAGGCGCGCATCAGGGCGCCGCTGGTGACCTCCGCGTGGCGCTCGAGGATCTGCGCCTCCACGTTGTGCTGGAACAGGATCGAGGGCGGCAGTTCGAGCCCGGCGAGGTGGCGCACCATCTGCACGGTGTCGCAGATCACCAGATCGAAGGCCTCGCGGCGCAGCAGGTCCGCGATCCGGCGCCGCAGCGCGGGATCGTAGTTGCGGTCGACGGCGTAGGGACGCGAGGAGGCGAGGTTGGCGAGCGCGCCGAGGTAGAAGCCGGCGCTGCCGTGCGGGGAGACCTCGCCCGGCACCGCCTCGACCTTCATGCCGAGCGCCTCCATCTCGGGCAGGAACGCTTCCTCGCCCCGGCGCAGGTTGCATACGTAGGTCACGTCGTGCCAGCGCGCCAGGTGCTTGAGCAGGTTCAGCACGCGGATCTTCCCGCCGGTGTCGCGCGGGAACAGGATCTGCTTGTGCAGGAACAGGATCTTCAGGCGCGGCTGGCCGCTGGTGTCGGGCATGGGTGTGCTCGCGGATGCGCGGGCGCGGTGCGCCCTTGCCGAAGGGTCTGTCCGTTCGAACGTCAACCGGCGGCGGATGGGGACAGCAGGCGCGAGACGCGCGCGCGGTCGGCGCTGTGGCGGAGGAAACGCGCGATCTCGGCCACGGCCTCGCGGCGGTCGCGCGGCCCGGTGGCCGGTGCCGGCGGCGGCGCGTCGAGGCCGCGGCCGATCGCCTCGGCCAGCGCCGCGGGCTGCTCGGGCGGGACCAGGATGCCGGCGCCCAGCGAGGCGATCTCGGGAATGCCGCCGACGTCGCTGGCCACGTAGGGCGTCCCGCAGGCCGATGCTTCCAGCAGCACGTTGGGAATGCCCTCCGAACGGCTGGGCAGCACGAACAGGTCGGCCGCGCGCAGCCACGCCGGCAGCTCGGCGTGGGCGCGGCTGCCGTGGAAGCGCACGCGCCCGGAGAGCCCCAGGGACTGCGCCTG
The DNA here is from genome assembly GCF_007859305.1 of Luteimonas wenzhouensis. Classification (GTDB taxonomy): domain Bacteria; phylum Pseudomonadota; class Gammaproteobacteria; order Xanthomonadales; family Xanthomonadaceae; genus Luteimonas; species Luteimonas wenzhouensis. Next base: position 333,229 of record NZ_VOHE01000001.1, on the reverse strand, counting down.
CGCCTCCAGGCGCGCGCGCTCGGCGCCGTCGCCCACCAGGTGCAGGCACCAGTCGTCGCGCTGCGCGGCGAGCGCCTGGCAGGCCTGCAACAGGACGTCGACGCCCTTGACCGGAAGCAGGTTGCCGATGAACAGCAGGTGGCGCCGGCCGTCGTCGAAACCGACGCCGCGCCGGGCCGCGTCGCGGTCGCCCGGGTGGAACAGGCTGCGGTCGACGCCGTCGAGGATGGTCGCGACCCGGTCCGGCTCGGCGCCCAGCGCGACCACGCGCGCGGCCAGGTCGGCCGATACCGCGATCACCCCGTCGGCCGAGCGCAGCGCCTCGCGGGTGCCGCGGGCGCGGGCCGGGAATTCGTCCATCCGCCGCACGTCGCTGCCGTGCACCAGCACCACCACCGGCAGCCCATGGCGGCGCGCCAGTCGCACCGCGGCCCAGCCGTCGGGATAGGCCCAGGTCGCGAGCACCACGTCCGGTGCCAGCTCGTGCACCGCGCGCGCGAACGCCCCGGCGACGCTGGCCTGGAAGAAGCGCCCGTACTGGCTGCGCAGCACGCCGGGCGTGTACCAGTAGCGCGGATGTTCGACCGGGATGCCGTCGCAGGTGGTGCGGCGCCCCCGGGGGATCTTCGCGCCGCGTCCGCGCAGCGCCCATTCCTCGCGCCAGGACACCGGCGCGACCAGCCGCAGTTCGTTCGTTTCGGCGAGGAACCGGAAGCGGTGGCGGTTGAACGCGGCCCGGTGCGGCTGCAGCGGGTTCGGGTAGAGGTTGGTGAGGGCGAGGATTCTCATGCGGTGCGGGGTGTGGACGCCGCGCCGGGGCGCGGCGGCGCAGGGTGGGCGGGTTCCGGCCGGGGCGGCGCGGCGTGGTGCGCGATGGCGGTGCCGCCGCGACGCTGGCGCGTGTCCACGCCAACGGCATCGCTGTCTCCGGACAACGTCGCCATGCGCGGGATCCGGACAGCGCGGCGCGGCGGTCAGCCCGGTTCGCCGACGCCCGGGCCGGGCTCGCGCTGGCGCAGGACGCGGGCCGGGATCCCGCCGACCGTCGCCCCCGCCGGGACGTCGTGCACCACCACGGCGTTGGCGCCGACGCGGCAGTAGTCGCCCAGCGCGACCGCGCCCACCACCTTGGCGCCCGCGCCGAGGAACACGTGGCTGCCCAGCACCGGCGAGGCCTGCTTCTCCGCGCCGATCGTCACCTGGTGCTCGACGTAGACGTGCGCGCCGCCGCGCACGCTGCCGTTGATCACCACGCCCTGGCTGTGGATCAGCACGAAGCAGGGCCCGAACTCGGCGCCGCGGCCGATGATGCACTGGCCGAAGAAGGCGTTGAGCTTGTTGAACAGCATCGCCAGCGGCGCCAGCCGGTGCCGCTGCGACCACTGCATGGCGCGGTAGCAGGCCATGGCGAAGGTGCCGTCGGTGAGCAGCGTCTTGAGCAGGTTGCGCGGACGGTCGTCGCCGTAGCACCACCTGGACTTGGCCTTGAGATCGTCGACGAACAGCATGCTTCTCCCGCCGGCGGTGGCCGGAACGCGTCCCCCAGTGAACGCATCGCGCCGCGGTTTCCGGCCGCGGGCGCCGTGCGCGTGCCCGGTTCCGCCCGCATTCCGCGTTCATGAGGTGGACGACCGGACAGGGGAAGCTGCGGATGGACCGGGTGAGCGTGGTGATGCCCGCCTACAACGCGACCGCGACGCTGGAGGCCTCCATGCGCTCGGCGCTGGCGCAGACCCACGCCGACGTCGAACTGCTGGTGGTCGACGACTGTTCCACCGACGGCACCTGGGACGTGGTCCAGCGCCTGGCCGCGGAGGACCCGCGGGTGGTGCCGATCCGGCAGCCGCGCAACGCCGGCGTCGCCGCCGCCCGCAACGCCGGCATCGAGGCCGCCACGGGACGCTACATCGCCTTCCTCGACAGTGACGACCGCTGGTACCCGGACAAGCTCGCCATCCAGCTGGCGGCCATGCGCACGGAAGGGGCCGCGGTCGGCTACGCGGCGTACGAACGCGTGGACGCGGCGGGACGGGTCCTGTCGCGGGTCCGGCCGCCGCCACGGGCGGGCTACGCGCGGATGCTCAAGGGCAACTGCATCGGCAACCTGACCGGGATCTACGACCGCGCGATCGGCGAGCCGCGCTTCAGCCGGATGGGCCACGAGGACTACGCGTTCTGGCTGCAGGTGGTGCGGATGGCGGGACAGGCGGTGTGCGCGCCGCCCGAACGGATCCTCGCCTCGTACCTGGTGCGCCCGGGGTCGCTGTCGGCCAACAAGCTGCGCGCGGCGCGCTGGCAGTGGCGGATCTACCGCGAGAGCGAGCGGCTGGGGATCGTGCGCGCGGGCTGGTACTTCGCCCACTACGCGGCCCAGGCGGTGCGCAAGCGGATCTGACGGGTCCGCCGTCCGGGCCGGCCGGGCGCCTGCGCAGCCGCGTGAGCCCGGTCACACCCGGGTCGTGAGCCCGGTACGCGCTGGCGGCTGCAGGCGGCCTTTTGCGCCCGTGGCTCGCGCGTTCAGCTTTGCCGTGACACATTTCGCCGGGCCGTGCGCCGGGCGAGAGGCCGGTGCGCGGAAACCAGGGGGAAAACGCACTCGCAACAGCCACAGCCCGAGGGATTCCCCCGATGCCACGCAGCACCCTGACGACCGCCCTGGTCCTGGCTCTGGCCAGCGCCCCGGCGTGGTCGGCCGAACTCTTCGTCTCCACCTCCGGCAACGATTCCAGCGCCGACGGCAGCAGCGCGCGTCCCTACCGGACCATCGGCCGCGCCATCTCGGCATCGCGCGCCGGCGACACCGTCACCGTCCTCAACGGCACCTACAACGAGTGCGTGCGCCTGCGCCACCGGCTGACCCTGCGCTCGCCGTCGGGCCAGCGGGCCCACATTGCCTGCAGCACGTCGACCGCCAACTCGGTCGGCATCCAGGTGGATCCGGGCGCCTCCGGCAGTCGCATCGCCAACCTGGAGATCAGCGGCGGCTACTACTACGGAATCATGCTCCAGACCGACTGGTACCAGGGCGGCCCCGCGTCGGCGACCGGCGCCTCGGACGTGGTGATGGAGGACCTGCTGATCCGCGATACCGGCCGCGACGGCATCAAGATCACGCCCAAGTCGAACCGCGCCATCATCCGCCGGGTCGAGATCCGCAACACCGGCCGTCGCGACGACAGCAACGCCGACGGCATCGACAACGTCAACGGCGACGGCATGGTGGTCGAGGACAGCTATATCCACAACACCGCCACCACCGGCCTGTACTTCAAGGGCGGCGCCCGCAACGTGGTGATCCAGCGCAACCGGATCGAGAACACCGGCGACGCCGGCATCCTCGCCGGCTTCGACACCAGCCCGGAGTACTTCGACCTGCGGGTGAACCCGGACTACTACGAGGCCATCGACGGCATCGTGCGCAACAACGTCGTGCGCAACACGCGCTACGCGGGCATCGGCCTGTATGCCTCGAAGAACACCGTCGTGGCCAACAACACGATCGTCAACGCGGCGAGCGGCGGGCACTCGGCGATCTACTTCGGCGTCACCTTCCAGGACTGGGAACCCCAAGCCAAGCGGCCTGCCAACGTCAATCCCAAGGTCGTCAACAACCTGATCATCCAGAGCAACAACCGCTGCGTGGAGATCCGGTACTCGAACGAGCTGGGCGGGCTGTCGGGCCTGAGCGGTTCCCCGGGCACCGACTGGAACGGCTACGGCAACGGCTGCGTCTTCCGCGACAACCGGCCGGCCACGGCCTTCAGCCAGGGCAACCTGTCGCAGTGGCGCAATGCGCTGAACGTCGATGCCAACAGCAAGCAGGCGAACTACAGCGTGACCGCCGACGGCCACCTGCCCGCAGGCAGCCCGGCGATCGATGCCGGGACCGTGCTGGCCGAGGTGACCGACGACATCGACGGTCAGGCCCGCAGGGCCCCGTACGACCTGGGCGCCGACGAGGTGGGCGGTGGATCGCCGCCGCCGCCTACCTCGCCGCCATCGGGGCGTCGCAGCACCGGCTCGCAACCGCTGGCGCCGCCGTCCATCGCGCAGGCGGCCGCGCCGCGGTCGGCGGCGGCTCCGGCGAGGCCGGTTGCGGCCACGCCCGCCCCGGCCGCCGCCGCCGCGCCGGCACCCGCGCGCCCGGCCGCGGCGCTGCCGGCCACAGTGCGGATCGCGCCACCGGTCCTGGGCCTGTGGTCCCGGCTGCGCGACTGGTACGAGCGCCAGTCGCGACCGCGCGAGCACCGCGCCCGCCACTGACCCGGCGCCGCGCCGCCTGCGCCTGCGCCCCCGCCCGCGTCCGCCGGCGTGTCCTGCCGGTGGCGCGGAATGCGTTGGATCCTGCGACCACGGAACGGCCCGGCCGGCCCGTGGGTCGCTGGAAGCTACGCAACGGGGGGCGAGGCAGGCATGTACCCAGGACACCATCGCTGCGGGACCGGAAATCGGCGGATCGACCGCCGTGGGGAGGCCCCATGAGGGGCGCGTTCGCGAGCCGGGCCAACCGCACCGTCCGGCTGCTGTGGCTGCTCGAACTGGCGGTGCTGCTGCTGTCGGTGACGGTGGCCGTCTGGCTGCGTTTCATCGACGATCCCGCCAGCCGCGGCCTGTTCGTCGAGACCGCGCCGGTGCGTACGTTGCTGGTGGCGCTGTTCGTCACCGGCGCCATGGCGGCGTTCGGCCTCTACCAGCCGCACGTGCGGCACAACCGCATCGACCTGATGCTGCGCATCGGCCTGGGCTTCGCCTTCGGCGGCGTCGGCCTGCTGGTGCTGTACTACCTGGTACCGGCCACCTACATCGGCCGCGGCGTGCTGGCGATCTCGCTGGCGATCGGCTTCGTCCTGATCTGCACCCTGCGCCTGCTGGTGTACGGGCTGTTCGGGGTCGAGGCGTTCAAGCGCCGGATCCTGATCCTGGGCGCCGGCAACAACGCCGACCTGATCAACCGCCGGCTGCGGCGGCGCAGCGACCGCAAGGCGTTCACCGTGATCGGCTTCATCCCGATCGAGGGCCAGCCGCAGGTGGTCGCGCCCGGGCTGCTGGTGCCGCTGGAAGGCCGCACCCTGTACCAGGCCGCGCTGCACCACCACGCCCACGAGATCGTGGTCGCGCCGGACGAGCGTCGTGGCGGCCTGCCGATGGAGCAGATCCTGCAGTGTGCGCAGATGGGCGTGTCGATCGTCGACCTCCCCGCGTTCTTCGAGCGCGAAGCGGGGCTGATCAAGCTCGAGATCGCGGACCCGTCCACGCTGGTGTTCTCCGGCGGCTTCGACCACTCCTTCCCGCGCCGGATCACCAAGCGCGCCTTCGACATCGCCGCCGCACTGGTGCTGCTGCTGGTGGCCTGGCCGGTGATGCTGGCCGTGGCGCTGGCGGTCTGGCTCGAATCCGGATCGCCGATCCTCTACCGCCAGACCCGGGTGGGCGAGGGCGGGCGCACCTTCGACCTGGTCAAGTTCCGCAGCATGCGCACCGACGCCGAGAAGGACGGGGTGCCGGTCTGGGCCAAGAGCAACGACGACCGCACCACCCGCGTGGGCCGCTTCATCCGCATGACCCGGCTTGACGAGCTGCCGCAGCTGTTCAACGTCCTGGCCGGGGACATGAGCTTCGTCGGCCCGCGGCCGGAGCGGCCGCAGTTCGTCGACCAGCTCAACGGGCAGATCCGCTACTACAACGTCCGCCACTCGGTGAAGCCGGGGCTGACCGGCTGGGCCCAGCTGCGCTATCCCTACGGGGCCTCGGTGGACGATGCGCGGGAGAAGCTGAAGTTCGACCTGTTCTACGTCAAGAACCACGGCCTGGTGTTCGACTTCATGATCCTGCTGCAGACGGTCGAGGTCGTGTTGTTCAGGCGCGGCGCGCGCTGAGCGCGCCCGCCCGCGGTTCCGTCCCCGCCCACAATCTGTTCCAATCCGGGCTCGGCGCATCCGCCCGCCGGCGTGCCGCCCGTGCCCTCCCTCCCAGACCAGACATCCGCATGGCCTCCACGCAAGAGCTCATCCATGAATTCATCGTCGCCAACTTCCCCGGCGACGGGACCGACCCGACCCCCGAGATGGACCTGCTCGAAGCGGGCATCATCGACTCGATCGGGGTCCTGACCCTGGTGACCTGGCTGGAGGAGACGTTCGGCTTCGTGGTCGACGACGAGGACGTGCTGCCGGAGAACCTGGGCAGCATCGCCGGCATCGCCGCCTATGCCGAGCGCAAGCTCGACGGGGCCGGGACCGCCGCATGAACCGCTACGAGCACCACCTGAGCCTGGCGGCGGCCCGGCGGCCGGACCATCCCGCGATCGTCCAGGCCGGGGCGAGGACCAGCTACGCCCAGTTCGACGCCGCGGCCAGCCGCTTTGCCGACGGACTGGTGGAACACGCCGCGTTCGCCAACGGCGAGCGCTGCGTGGTGTTCCTCGACAACCGCGTCGAGACCGCGGTGGCGATCTTCGGCACGCTGCGCGCCGGCGGCGTGTTCAGCGTGATCAACCCGACCACCAAGACCGACAAGCTGGCCTTCGTGCTCAACAACTGCGAGGCCTCGGTGCTGGTGACCCAGGCCAGCCTGGCCGCGGTGGCGTTCGCCGCCGCCGCGCGCGCGCCGAGCGTGCGCAAGGTGGTGGTGGTGGACGGCCTGCCGGGCGATGCGCCGGCGGCGGCGGTGCCGTGGGACGCGTTCAATGCCGTGGCCGCCCCGGGCTGCGCCGCGGCGCGCCCGGCCGGGATCGACATCGACCTGGCCATGCTGGTCTACACCTCGGGGTCCACCGGCAACCCCAAGGGCGTCATGATGACGCACAAGAACATCGAGCACGCCGCCAGCTCGATCACCACCTACCTCGAGTCGAACGAGGACGACGTGGTGCTGAGCGTGCTGCCGCTGTCGTTCGACTACGGCCTGTACCAGCTGCTGATGTGCGTGAAGATGGGCGCCACCCTGGTGCTGGAGAAGTCGTTCGCGTTCCCGCAGAAGGTGCTGCCGCTGCTGGCCGCGGAGAAAGTGACCGGATTCCCGCTGGTCCCGACCATGGCCGCCCTGATCGTGCAGATCCGCAATTTCGACCCGGCCTGGGCGCAGAGCGTGCGCTACATCACCAACACCGCCGCGGCGCTGCCGCCTGCCCACATCTTCAAGCTGCAGGAACTGTTCCCGAACGCGAAGGTGTACTCGATGTACGGCATGACCGAGTCCAAGCGCTGCACCTGGCTGCCGCCCGAGCAGCTGGCCAGGCGCCCGGACAGCGTCGGCATCGCGATCCCGGGGACCGAGGTGTGGGTGGCCGACGACGAGGGCCGTCCGGTGCCGCCCGGCACGATCGGCGAGCTGGTGGTGCGCGGCGGCCACGTGATGCAGGGCTACTGGCGCAACGAGGAGGCCACGGCCAAGACCCTGCGCCCGGGCCGCTATCCCTGGGAGAAGGTGCTGCACACCGGCGACCTGTTCCGGATGGACGAGGAGGGCTTCCTGTACTTCGTCGGCCGCAAGGACGACATCCTCAAGACCCGCGGCGAGAAGGTCAGCCCCAAGGAAGTCGAGAACGTGCTGTACGCGCTGCCCGGCGTGCGCGAGGCGGCGCTGGTGGGCGTGCCCGACCCGGTGATGGGCCACGCGCTCAAGGCGATCGTGGTGCGCGATGGCGATGCGCCCGACGCGCGCGCGATCCTCGCCCACTGCCGCGCGCACCTGGAGGAGTTCATGGTCCCGCGCACGGTGGAGTTCCGCGACTCGCTGCCCAAGACCAGCACCGGGAAGATCCGCCGCAGCGTGCTCCAGGCCGAGGCCGAGGGGCGCGCGCTGCCGGAGGAGGACGAGGCGCCGGCCTGACGGTCCGGGTCCCCGCGCCGGCCATCCGTCGCGTGGCCCCGGCGTCAGCGATGCGCCGCCGGATCGAGCTCCAGGCAGGCGATGCCGCGTTCCGCGTCCAGCGGGTCCGGATCGCCGTCCGGATGCATGGGCGAGTGGCCGAGCGGCTTGAGCGGGGAGCTGTACCAGTCCACCACCTCGCGGCAGGACAGGCGGATCCACGAAGGGCCGTAGTGCCACAGCCTGCCGTCCTCGGTGGTGTCGGTGGGCGTGCCCAGGGCGTCCAGCGCCTCCCGCGCGCTCATGCCGATCCACAGGGCCGGAACGGCGCCGGCGGCCGTGTCATCCGCGTCCGGGGCCGCGGCGCCCGCGCGTGCGGCGTCCGCGGGCGCGGCGGTCCCTTCGTCGCCGCGACCGGCCAGCTGGGCGGCCAGCACCAGCGCGACCAGGGCCACCAGCACGCCACTCAGCCAGCGCCGCTGGCCCGGCGCCGTGGTTGCGGAGGCCGCCACCCCGGCCGGCGGGGCGGTCCCGGCGTCGCGGCGGGGCGGACGCGCCGTCGCTGCGGCGCCCGCCGACGGCGCGGGCGCCGGGCGGCGGGCCGCGGCCGGGGCGGGTGGTGCGCCGGGGAAGCGGCCGTGGGCCTGGAAGAACTCGAGCGCCGCCGCGTAGCCCAGGTTGAGTACTTTCAACGCCTCCTCGCCGGCGTGGCCTTCGCTGCCGCGGTCGGGGTGCAGTTCGGACACGCGCCGCCGGTAGGCATGCTTGAACGCCTCGGGCGAGCAGGTCGGGTCGATCCCGAGCTCGCGGTACAGGGCGAGGAAGTCGATCTGCGCGCTCATGCCCGCCGCCAGCGCTTCAGGCGGGATCGAACTTGCAGAACAGGCGCGGCATCCAGAGCATGGCGCCCAGGTCGTGCATGCCGACGTAGCGCTCCATCGCCATGCGCGGGGTATCGAAGCGCGGCGAGTCCACGGCCGCGTGGCCGCCGTAGTACGAGAACGCGCGCTTGACGCCCACCGCCTCCAGGCATGCGCGGGTGCCCTCGTCGAACGCCCAGGTGCTGCCTACCGGATAGGCGAAGTAGTGCATCGGCCGGCCGGTCTCGGCAAGGATCCGCGCCGCGCAGGTCTCGATCTCATCGCGCTGGCGTTCGAGCGGCAGGCGCGAGAGCACCGGGTGGTCGACGGTGTGGCCGCCGATGGTCATCCCGCCGGCGGCCATTTCCCGGATCTGGTTCCAGTCCATCCACAGGCCGTCGACGCGTTCGGGCGTCTCCTGGCCGGTTTCGGCGCGCAGGCGTTCGAGCATGCGGGCGGCCTCGTCGGCCGGAAGCGCCTTGTAGGCTCGAAGGATCGCGCCGATGGCGGCGTCGGGGCCGCGTGTCGGGGCCAGCGGTTCGGGCAGCCATGGCCGCAGGTCCAGCCGCGCGGCCGCGGTGGTGCGGATGCGCCAGGCGATCTCGTCCCACCAGGGCAGGCGCGGGCGGTCGATGAAGCCGGTGGCGATGAAGAAGGTGGCGGGCAGGCCGTGCCGGCGCAGGATCGGGTAGGCCACCTCGTAGTTGTCCAGGTAGCCGTCGTCGAAGGTGACCAGCACGTGGCGACCGCGACGCCCGGCCACCGTGTCGATGTCGGCGGGCGAGATCACGTCGCAGTCCCGCGCCAGGCGCGCCATCTGCGCGTCGAAGGCCTCGGCGTCCGCGCTCCACAGCTCGCGGTCGTAGGGCGAGCTGCTGCCGTCGCCGATGCGGTGGTAGTTGAGGATCAGGATCCCCGACGGCGGTGCCACCGCCGCGAGCAGGCGGCCGAGGCCGCTGAGCGCCAGGATCCTGGCCGCGATGCGCTTTTTCAAGGCCGTCCTCCGTCCCCCTGCGGTGCGCCGGCGCCGGTCGCCGGGGCGTGTCGTCCGTCCGGGGTATACGCGGAAAGCCCGCATGGGCGGACGCCGTGTCCGCCGGCGCCACCCGATCGCGTTCCAGTTCCCAGGGAAGCGGCGCCACGGGTGCCGGCATCCACGCGCAACCCTCCGGAGCACCCGCGCCGCATGACCACGCCAACACACCACCGATCCCGCCGCCTGCTGCTCGCCTGCCTGGTGGCGTGCGCCGCCGCCTGGGCCGCTCCCGCCGCGGCCCGCACCTGGCACGTCTCGGGCGCCGGCAGCGACACCCACGGGAACGGTTCGGCCGAACGCCCGTTCCGGACCATCCGGCGCGTGATCGACCCCGAGTGGGGGCTGGTCTCGCCCGGGGACGTGGTCGAACTGGACGCGCGCCCGGGACAGGGGCGCTACGACGAGTGCGACGTGCGGCTGCGGGTGCGGCTGACCCTGCGCTCGGCGCCCGGCGGCGGGCGGGCCCACATCCATTGCGACCTGGACACACCCGACTCGGTCACCGTGCAGATCGACCCGGACGCCTCCGGCAGCGTGCTGTCCAACCTCGAGATCAGCGGTGGCCACTACTACGGCGTGATGCTGCAGACCAACTGGTACCAGGGCGGCCCCGACAGCGATGCCGGTGCCTCGGACGTGGTGCTGGAGGATCTGCTGGTCCGCGACACCGGCCGCGACGGGATCAAGATCACCCCGCGCTCGCGCCGCGTGACCATCCGTCGCGTCGAGATCCACGGCACCGGCCGTCGCGACCCGAGCAACGCCGACGGCATCGACAACGTCAACGGCGACGGCATGGTGGTCGAGGACAGCTACATCCACGACACCGCCACCACCGGCCTGTACTTCAAGGGCGGCGCGCGCGACGTGGTGGTCCAGCGCAACCGGATCGAGAACACCGGCGACGCCGGCATCCTCGCCGGCTTCGACACCAGCGTCGACTTCTTCGACCTCGAGGCCAACCCGGGCTACCACGAGGCGATCCGCGGCGTGGTCCGCAACAACGTGGTGCGCAATACCCGCTACGCCGGCATCGGCCTGTACGCCACCCTCGACACGGTGGTCGCGCACAACACCATCATCGACGCCGCGCGCGAGGGCCAGGCGGCGCTGTTCTTCGGCATCGTCTTCCAGGACTGGCACGGCGAGGCCGGGCGGCCGCCGAACACCGGGGCCACCGTGGTGAACAACCTGGTGGTGCAGGACGGCGGCAACTGCGTGGAGATCCGCTGGTCGCCCGAGCTGGGCGGGCTGTCGGCGCTGGCCGGCGCGCCGCGGATGGACTACAACGCCTACCCGCGCGGGTCGCGCCCGTGCCGCTTCTTCGACCACCGGCCGGACTCGCCGCTGGCGCTGCCGGTCTCCAGCCTGGAGCGCTGGCGCCAGGCCATGGGCGTGGACGTGCACAGCGTGCAGGCGGCGGTCGAGGTCGACGCGCGCGGCCGTCCGCTGGACGGGAGCGCCGTGGTCGGCGCCGGCACGCCGCTGCCGGGCCTGGGCGAGGACATCGAGGGCGAGGGGCGTTCGCCGACCGCGCCCACCATCGGCGCATACGAGGCGGGCGCCGGGGCGGCCGCCGCGGCCGCCCCGGTCGCGCACAGGATCCCGCCGGGCCATCCGGCATCCCGCGACGGGCTGCGCGAGCTGGCGGACGACACCGCCATCGTCACGCTGTCGGGACTGGCCCGGCTTGGAAACGCATGGCCACGCGCCGCCGGCTGGATCACGCCGATGCGGCTGGCGTTGCTGGGGGCGGGCCTGCTCGCCCTGGCCGTCCTCGTTCCCGCCCTGGTGGTGGCGCGCAGGCGCAACGTGACCGGCTGGCTGTTCGCCTGGATGCGCCAGGACTGGCGCGCGCCGGTGCCGCCGGGCACCACCCGGCACCTGCTGTTCTGCTTCGTCGACCACTACGAGCCGGGCTGGGGCACGCCGGGCCTGGAGCGCGAGCGCGCGCGGGTGGAGCGCTGGCGCCGCGACCTGCCGAAGCTGTGCGAAGGGCACCGCGACGCCGACGGCCGGCCCCCCGTCCACACCTTCTTCTACCCCGAGGAGGAATACCGGGAGGAGCACCTGGACGCGCTGGTGGAGCTGTGCCGGCAGGGACTGGGGGAGATCGAGATCCACCTCCACCACGACAACGACACCGAGGACAACCTGCGCCAGACGCTTGCCCGATTCACCGAACTGCTGGCCACGCGCCACGACGCGCTGCCACGCGATCCGGCCACCGGCCAGCCGCGCTGGGCGTTCATCCACGGCAACTGGGCGCTGGACAACAGCCATCCGACGGGCCGCCACTGCGGCGTGGACAACGAACTGACCGTGCTGCGCGAAACCGGCTGCTACGCCGACTTCACCCTGCCGGCCGCGCCCGACCCCTGCCAGACCCGGACGGTGAACCGGATCTACTACGCCAAGGACGACCCGGCGCGGCCGAGGTCGCACGAGACCGGGCCGCGGGTGAAGGTGGGCGGCCGGAGCGAGGGCGACCTGATGATCATCCAGGGGCCGCTGGGCTTCCGCTGGAAGTCGCGCAAGTGGGGGCTGCTGCCGCGGATCGAGAACTCGGACATCCGCGCGGTGGCGCCGGCCACCCGCGACCGCATCGATGCCTGGGTCCAGACCGGCATCCACGTCGAGGGCCGGCCGGAATGGATCTTCGTCAAGATCCACACCCACGGCGCCGAGGACGAGGACATGGACGCGCTGCTCGGCAAGGCGATGGACGAGGCCCACACCTACCTCGAGACCCGCTACAACGACGGCCGCGAGTGGAAGCTGCACTACGTGAGTGCGCGCGAGGCCTACAACATCGCCAAGGCCGCCGAGGCAGGGCTGGACGGAGATCCCGGGCAGTACCGCGACTACCTGGTGCCGCGCCCGGGCTATGGCGTGGCGGACGCCGCGCAGCGGCGGGTGGCCAACGGCTGAGGCGGGTCACCGGTCAGGCGGCGAGCGCCTCGCGGTACAGGCGCTCGTAGCCGTCGGCCATCGCCCCGACCGAGGCGTGGCCGAGCACCCAGTCGCGCGCGGCCGCGCCCAGGCGGGCGCGTTGCGTTGCGTCGGCGAGCAGCTCGTCGAGCAGGTTGCGCAGGCCGTCGCCGTCGCCGCTGGCGAACAGCCGCCCGGTCTGTGCGTCGCGCACGATCTCGGGGTTCCCGCCCACGTCCGATGCCACCACCGCCAGGCCCGCGGCGCAGGCCTCGAGCAGGGCGATCGACAGGCCTTCGGTCAGCGAGGGCAGCACGAACACGTCCAGCGCCGGCAGCAGGGCCGGCACGTCGTCGCGGGCGCCCGCGAACAGTACCCGGTCGGCCACGCCGAGCGCGCGGGCCTCGATCCGCAGCGCCGCCTCCAGCGGCCCGTCGCCGACCAGGACCAGGCGCACCCCGGGGTGGGTGGCCGCCAGGGCCGGCAGGCAGCCCAGCAGCAGGCGGTGGTTCTTCAGCCCCACCAGCCGGCCGACGCAGCCGAGCAGTGGCACCCCGGGCTCGATCCCGAGCCGGGCACGGGCGCGTTCGCGCGCCTGGCCCCCGCCGTCGAAGCGCTGCACCGGGATGCCGTTGAGCACCGTCGCCGCCAGCGTTGGCGGCACGATCGCGTCGTCGACGAACCGCCGCCGCACCTGTTCTCCGACCATCGCCACGCGCGCGGTGTGGCGCAGCGACCAGCGGTAGAGCGTGCGCAGGCGCCGGTTGTCCAGGCGGGTGCCCATGTTGTGGCAGGTGTTGACCAGCACGGGCGGGGACCGGCGCCCGAACAGCGCGGTGGCCGCGTAGTAGTTGGGCACGAAGTTGTGGCTGTGGACCAGGTCGGCGTCGGCCGTCGCGCGGCGCAGCCGGTGCAGCACGCCCAGGTCCAGGGTCCGGCGCTTGCCGCCCACCAGCACCGGCACCCCGGCCGCCTCCAGCGCGTCGCGGAAGCCCCCGGTCTCGCAGATGCTGAACACGCTCACCGCCATCCCGCGCGTGCGCTGCTCGATCGCGAGGTCGGCCACCACGCGTTCCAGGCCGCCGAAGTCGAGCGAATTGACGACATGCACGATGCCGTGGAGCCGGGGACGATCCATGCGAACCGGGTTGCCAGGGATGGAGGGCGTCGGCCGCGCGCGGGTCGTGGCCAGCCCTTGTTACGCAGGACGCGCGGCCGACCGGCCACGGGGCCCCCCGGGGTGGCCGCAGGCGCGCGTGGATCTCGTTGTTGTGATCAGGCCGCGGTCGCGGGCGCTTGGCGCCAACGGGGGGCGGAGCCATCCAAACAGGGCGCTTCATGAGTCAGCAGTTCAGCGGTGCCGCGGCGATCCGCGCGGCGGTGATGATCATGGGATCGACCTACGTCACCTACGCGGTCGGCCTGCTGGTCAGCATCGTCATCGCGCGCCACCTGGGGCCGGACGATTTCGGGCGTTACGCCTACGTGGTGTGGATGGCGGGCATCCTGCTGGCAATCGCCAACAACGGCCTCACTTCCACCTCGATCCGCTTCGTGTCCGAATCGCTCGGGCGCAAGTCGCCCGACGCGGCGCGGCGGGTGCACGGCTGGCTGTTGCGGCGCCAGGTCGCGTGCATGGTGCTGGTGGCGCTCGGGTTCATCGTCGCCGCGCGCTGGCTGGCGCCCGACGGCTGGGAGGGGCCGCTGGCCTGGTTCGTGCTGGTGGCGCTGGCCGCGGGGCTGTCCAAGGCGGTCTACATCTTCGATGCCTCCATCGCCAAGGGCTACGGCCGCTTCGACGTCGAGGCGCGGGCCACGGTGGCGATGAGTTTCCTGAACCTGGTGCTGGTGCTGGTGCTGGTGGCGCTGCGCGCGCCGCTCATCGCCTACCTGTGCGCGTTCGTGCTGGTCAGCGCCGGGCACATGGCGATCTCGCGCACCATGCTGCGCAAGGGCGGCATGCGCGCGCGGATGGATCCGCCCGATCCGGCCCTCGAGGCCCAGGTGCGGCGCCACCTGCTGTGGACGGTGGTGCTGGTGCTGGCCTACACCTTCAGCCACATGTCGATCGAGACCTACCTCCTCAACGCCACCGTCGGCACCGCGGAGGTGGGCTTCTTCGCGATCGCGGCCGCGCTCAGCCGCGGTGGCGTGGACCTGCTGGCCTCGGGGTTGGTGACGGTGATGATGCCGGTCATGGCCCACGGGTTCGGCGAGGGCGGGACTGCGCGGGTGAACGAGATCATGGCCAACTGCCTGCGCTACTGCCTGTTCATGGGGCTGCTGCTGATCGGGGTCGGGGTGCTGGTCGCGCGCCCGGGCGTGCTGCTGATGTACGGCGAACAGTACGAGGCGGTCGTGTTCGCGCTGCGGGTGATGGTGGTGGTTGGCGGGCTGACCCTGGGCGAGGCCGCCTTCAACTCGCTGCTCTCGACCACCGACAACCAGCGCATGCGGGTGGTGTTCGCGGTGCTGTCGCTGGTGATCACCGCGGGCTTCGCGTTCGCGCTGGTGCCACGGTGGGGCCTGGCAGGCGCGATCGCGTCGCACGCCGCCTCGCGGCTGCTGGTCTTCGCGCTGGTCGCGGCATTGATCTCGCGGCGCCTGGCGCTGCGCATCCCATGGCGCGAATTCCTGCGGCTGGGCGGCTGCGCGCTGCTGGCTGGCGCGCTCGCGTGCGCGCTGGTGCTGGCGATGCCCGGGATGTGGACCGAACTGGTGGCGGGGGTCGTGTTCGCGCTGCTGTTCCTCGCCGCCACGGTCGTGTTCGACGCCTGGCGCGCGTCCGACGTGGCCCACCTGCTCGAGTTCCTGGAGCGCTATCCCGCGGTCCACGGACGCGTGTCCGGACCGCTGCGGCGCTGGGCCACGGGGCTGCAGTGATGGTCGCCATGTCCGTGCCGGCGTCGCGCCGGCCTGCCGGTCCGGGGAGGAGCTGAGGCCGTGCTCTTCGTCCTGATCATGGTCTACCTGCTGCTGGTGCTGATCCGGCCCCAGGAGTACCCGCAATGGCCGCTGGCCGGAGTGCCGCTGCTGCCGCTGGCGCTGGTGCTGGGGCTGGGGGTGTGGCTGCTCTCGCGCAACAAGCGCTTCGACGCGCCGCAGTACCTGCTGCTGCTGGCGTTCCTGGCGGTGACCTGCCTGTCGGTGCTGCTCACCGGCTGGAGCGGCGGGGCGCTGCAGCAGTTCAGCGAGTTCGCGGCGATCGTGGTCTCGTTCTTCCTGCTGGCCAATGCGCTCGACTCGCGCGAACGGGTGGTGGCGGCGATGGCGGTGTTCACGCTGTCGGCCTCGGTCCTGGCCCTGCACGGCGCCGGCCAGGCCGCGACCGGGGTCGGCTGGACCGGCGCCGAACTGGTGGGCGACGGCCGTATCCAGTACCTGGGCATCTTCAGCGATCCCAACGACCTGGGCATGCTGTTCGTGCTGTGCATGCCGATGGCCGCCTACCTGGGTTCGCGCGGCGGGCTGATGGGCCTGCGCCGGCTGTTCTGGTGGTCGCTGTGCCTGCTGCTGCTGTATGGCGTGTACCTGACCCATTCGCGCGGCGCGCTGCTGTCGGTGATCGCGATGATCGGGATCTGGGTGCTGGTGCGCCGGGGCGTGTTCGCGGCCGGGACCCTGGCCGGGGCCGCGCTGGTGGGCCTGCTGCTGATGCCCTCGCGGGTGAGCGAGATCGACGTCCAGGAAGAATCCGCGCTGGGGCGCGTGGAGGCCTGGTACGAGGGCCTGCTGATGTTCCAGTCGAGCCCGGTGTTCGGGGTCGGCACCGGCCGGTTCACCGAGTACCATTACCTCACCGCCCACAACTCGCTGGTCCTGGTACTGGCCGAGAACGGGATCGTCGGGCTCACCGTGTGGCTGGCCTTTGTGGGCTACTGCTTCTGGATGATGGTCCGGATCCTGCGCCACGACCCGGGCTACGTGGAGGGCGAGGAGGAGCAGGCGTGGGAGTGGTACGAGGACTGGCGCATCGCGCTGACGCTGCTGGCCTCGCTGGTCGGTTTCTTCACCGCGGCCTTCTTCCTCAGCCGCAGCTACGTGATCCTGCTGTACCTGCTGGCGGCGGTGGTGGTGGCCCACTTCTGCGGCGTGCGCGACCGCCATCCGCAGCTGCCCGCGCTGGAACTGCGCGAACACCTGGGGCGTTGGCCGGTCATCGGCGTGGCCACGGCGGCGGGGCTGTTCGTGGTGGTCAAGGTGCTGCTGGCCCTGGTCTGAGGGCCGGTCGCCGCCGCGCGCCGCGCGGCGGCATCGGTGTACAACCGCGGCGGCGCCCGGCGCCGTCGCCTGACGGAGTGGTGTGGACGTGAAAGCGGAGACGGGAGACCCCGCGGGGGCGTGGCAGCGCGATGCGGACGGCGAACTGCTGGTCGCAGGGCAACCACTGTCGCGGGTGGTGGCGGCGGTCGGCGGCACGCCGTGCTACCTGTATGACCGCGCCCGCGTCACCGCGCGCGTGCGCGGGCTGCGCGAGCGCTTGCCGTCCGGGGTGCAACTGCATTACGCGATGAAGGCCAACCCGATGCCGGCGCTGGTGTGCCACGTCGCCGGTCTCGTCGACGGACTGGACGTGGCCTCGGCCGGCGAACTGCGGGTCGCGCTCGACAGCGGAATGGCCCCGGAGCGCGTCAGTTTCGCCGGGCCCGGCAAGTCCGATGCCGAACTCGCGCAGGCGGTCGCCGCCGGGATCCTGGTCAACGTCGAGTCGTTCCGCGAGATCGGCGTGCTTGCGCGTGCCGGCGAACGCCTCGGCCTGAAGCCACGGGTCGCAGTGCGGGTGAACCTGCCGTTCGAGCTCAAGGCCTCGGGGATGAAGATGAGCGGCGGCGCGCGCCAGTTCGGCGTCGATGCCGAACTGGTGCCGGAGCTGCTGCGCGAGATCGCGGTCGCGGGCCTCGGTTTCGAAGGCTTCCACATGTTCGCCGGCTCGCAGAACCTGCGCCACGCCGCAATCGTCGAGGCCCAGCGCAGGTGCTACGAGCAGGCGCTGGAGTGGCAGGACCTGCTGCCGGCCCCGGTGCGCAGCCTCAACCTCGGCGGCGGTTTCGGCATCCCGTACACGCCGGGCGAGGCGGCGCTCGACCTCGGGCCCGTGATCGACAACCTGGGCGGACTGGCGCAGCGGCTGCCGTCCGACTGGCCGGGCGCGCACATCGTGATCGAACTCGGCCGCTACCTGGTGGGCGAGGCCGGGCTCTACGTCAGCCGGGTGGTCGACCGCAAGGTTTCGCGCGGGCAGGTGTTCCTTGTCGTCGATGGCGGCATGCACCACCATCTGGCGGCGACCGGCAACTTCGGCCAGGTGATCCGGCGCAACTACCCGGTCGCGATCAACCGCACCGACCTGGGCACCGAAACCGCGAGCGTGGTCGGCCCGCTGTGCACGCCGATGGACCTGCTGGCCGACCGCATGGAACTGCACCGGGCGGAGGCCGGCGACCTGGTGGTGGTCTTCCAGTCGGGCGCCTACGGCCGCAGCGCCAGCCCGCGCGGGTTCCTCAGCCATCCCGACGTGGCCGAAGCGCTGGTCTGAACCGGAAGCCAGACAGGCCCGAAGGAACCTGCCCCCGGACGCGGGGCATTCCTCGGCCTGCAGTCGGCGCCGGCGACCGGGCCGTGCAGGCCGGGCACACCGGCGCGACGTTCGGGGCTGGCGACGCGGTGGACGGCGTGGGTCAGGCCCCGGTGGCCTGGCTCCGCTTGCCCGGGGCGGCGGCGTCCGCGTCTGCCGCGGCCGGTGCCGGCCTGGCGCCGGCCGCGCGCAGCGTCGGCGGTGCCGGCGGCGCCAGGTGGGCCCGGCCGGGCGGCGGAACGAGGGTGCCGACGCGGCGCGCCGGGTTGCCGGCCACGATGGTGTAGGGCGCGACCGTCCCGGCCACCACCGAATGCGCCGACACGATGCTGCCTTCGCCGACCACGCTGCCGGGCAGGATCAGCACATTGGAGCCGATCCAGGCGTTGTCCTGGATCTCCACCGGCTTGACGTCGGATTCGTCGGGCGGGGCCCCCGCCGCGCGGCGCGCCGGATCGGCCGGATGGCCGCCCGAGTCGCGGATGGTGACGCCGCCGGCCAGCTCCACCCCCGCGCCGATCCGCACTTCCTTGCCGACCACGATCCGGCAGTCGTGGGCGATGTCGGTGCCGGCGCCGATCACCAGCCGCGGGCGGGCGGCGAATCGGGCGGCGAAGGCCACCGACAGCTTGCCGCTGACGTGGACCCCGTCGCCGACCTCCAGGTCGCCCTTGCCCTGGATCCAGGGCACGTAGATGCCGGTGGTGACGTTGCGGCCGAGCCGGGTGCAATAGGCCTTGAACAACGGTTCGGCGATAAACAGCCGGCGGAACCCGAACACCAGCGCGCGCAGTCCCAGGAACAGCCACAGGTAGGGTCGCACCACGAGCCGCGGCGCCGGCAGCGTGAACCCGCGCAGGCCGCCGCGCAAGCGCCTCGCCAGCGCCGCGGACGGGTGCGGCGAGGTGGCCAGCCAGTGCCGCAGCGAGGCGCGCGGCTTGTCCGTGGCCACGGTCATCGGTTGCGGTAGCTCAGGTTGAGATAGACGACGTTCTGGTCGAACTCGTCGACCCCGGCCAGGCTGGAGTCGCGCTGGTAGTGCGAGACGGTGAGGCTGCTGTGCCAGTGGCGGTTCCACGCCTTGTCGAGGCCGATCGTGTACAGCCGGTCGGTCTCGGTCCGGATCTCGGGCGCGCCGAACTCGATCCGGCTCACGCTGGCCGCCGTGCTGAACACCAGGTCGGGGCGCAGCCGGTAGCGCAGTCCGGCGGCGATGCCGCGGCCCTCCTCGTTGGCGCCGGCCTGGTCCACGTAGTCGAGCCGCTGCACGAAGCCGCCGAGCGAGGCGCTCAGGCGCACCCCGGTAAACTCGTAGCGCAGCGCCGCCGACCGTTCCCGGTACGCATAGGGGTTGATGGTCGAGGTGCCCGTGCCGACCGAACCGGGGATCCCGCCGCCCTCGCCGATGCGGTCGAGCGCGGCGGCGGCGGCGTCGGAGAACTGGTTCGCGAGCGCCAGCGACACCCGGCTGCGTTCGCTCCCGGCCCAGCCGAACTCCGCGCGCAGCAGGGGTTCGCTGCGGGTCTGGCCGTCGTCATAGTCGAGGTGGGCCCAGCCGGCGTCCACCTGCATGTCGAAGCGGCGCAGCCGGTGGGCGTATCCCACGAAGGCTTCGTAGCGGCGGTGGTCGCGGGCCACGAAGTCGTCGTCGAAGTCGACCTCCTGCGCACGCACGTTCCAGGACAGCTCGCGAGTCGGGTCGAGCGCGCGGACCATGGCCACCGAGGCCAGCAGCCGGTCGGAGTTGAACTGGTCGGTGACCTCGGCATTGCTGTTGATGTAGCGGAACTCCGCGATACCGCGCTGCGCCGGGCCCAGCCCGAAGTGCAGGTCGGGGCCGATCGCGAACACGTTCACCTGCTGCCGGTTGTCCGGCGAGCCGGGTGCGGTGCGGTCGATGGTCTCGACGCCGTAGGAATCCTCGGCCACCAGGGTCAGGCGCTCGGGCACCGCGTGCCAGGCCAGGCGGCCTTCCAGCATGCGGTCGGTCATGCTGCCGTAGGCGTCGCCATAGCGGCGATGGTCGGCCCGCCCGACCACGCTGGCGTGCAGGACCGAGGTTTCCTCCTCGAGCGCGAAGCCGAAGCCGGCGCGGGCGATCGTCTCCTCGACCTGGTCCTGGGCCGCGAGGGTCACGTTGTCGTCGCGTTCAACGCCGGCCTCGATGGTGTAGTCGATCCGGACCGCGTGCGCGGTCCCGGGAACGGTACCCACCATCGCGACGGCGAGCAGGGTCGTGCGGATGGGGCGGGTCTTCATGGGACTGTCCGTGGCGTCAGTGGATGTCGTTGAAGACGACGCCCGCCAGCTTCTCCGGGTCGAAGTTGGAGGCGGCCTTCTCGATCTGGTCGGTGGTCACGCGCCCGTAACCGGCCACCAGCACGACCAGGTCGGCGAGGTCGGACAGGATCCGCGCGTCCGGCGAGCGCAGCACCGGCGGGCTGTCCAGGACCACGTAGCGGTTGGAGTGGCTGCTGCGCAGCGAATCGATCAGGGTGCGCATGCGCAGCGACGAGAACGACTCGCCGGTGATCTCGCGCACGCTGCCGCCGGGCACCAGGTACAGGCGCGGCAGGCCGGTCCGGTAGTGCACCTGCTGCAGGTCGCTGGCGGTGCCTTCGATGTAGTCCATCAGCCCGCCGCCGGCCGCGTCCAGGCCGAGAGCCGTGTGCTGCGCGGGGTGCAGCGCGTCGCAGTCGACGAGGGTCGCGATCTTGGTCTCGTCGAAGGCGAAGGCCGCGGCCAGGTTGCGGGCCACGAAGCTGGCGCCGCAGCCGGCGGCGACCGGCGCCACCAGGGTCACGAAGTTGGTGTCGCCGCGCAGGGCCAGCAGGCGCGTGCGCAGGTCGCGGAACGCATCGGCCTGGACCCGTGCCGAATCGTTGCGGTGGATCAGGCGCCGCTCTTCGAGGGCGCGGGTGGTCAGTGCCTGCGGCTCCGTGGCGCGGACGATCGACCGCGACGTCGCGGGGCCGCGGGGCTCGGCCGCGTCGTCTGGGATTGCATTCATCTGGCTGTCCTGGCGGGAATCGAGTTGCATGCGGGCCCTCACGAGGTAGCGACCTTGAGGGCGAAGACCAGCGCGTAGACCACGAACACGCTGCAGACCATGGCCCCGCTCAGCACCAGCCGGAACGACTGCCGCCTGCGCTCGCCCGGGGTCGGGTAGGCCGGGATCACGGTCAGCAGCGGGTAGCCGGTGCGCTGCGGGATCTGGCGCGGCGAGCGCACCCTGGGGTCGAAGCGGGCCAGCAGCACCAGCAGCCCGATCGGCAGCCCGACCGCGAGCACCGCGCCCGCGGCGGCGATGTGCATGAAGCGCAGCCCGCTCGGCCGCAGCGGCATCGTCGCCGGATCCTGCACGCGCAGGGTCAGGCCGCGGTTTTCCTGGTCCAGGCCCATCGACACGCGCGCGTTCTCGCGCCGGCGCAGCAGGTCCTGGTAGATCTCGCGGTTCACTTCGTAGTCACGGGTCAGCTCGGCCAGCACGCTCTCGGACGCGGCGATGCGGCGGCTGCGGTCGAGCTCCTGGTCGAGCAGGGACTGGGCCACGCCCATGCGCGAACGGATTGCCGCCGCCTCGCGCCGTGCCTGCGCCAGCTGGCTGCGCAGCTCGTTGTACAGCGGGTTGAGCTGGGCGTCCTCGGACTGCAGGCCGCCGCCGCCCTGGGAGCGCCGCTGCTGCTCGGCGGCCAGCGCGCGCTGCACGTCCTCGATCTGGTGGCGCACCCGGACCACGTCGGGATGGCGCTCGGTGTAGGTCAGCATCAGCCGGTCGAGCTCGGCGCGCAGTTCGATCAGCTGGGTGTTGTAGAGGTTCTCGCGGGTGTGCGCGGCGGTCACCGCGGACTCGCCCGACAGCTGCGCCGCGATCGAGGCCTCCCGCGACTGCTGCTCGAGCAGCTCCATCCGCGCCTGCTCGACCTGGCTGCGCAGCGAGGTGATGCGGGCATTGACGTCCGCGGCGCTCCCCGGCTGGGCGTCGGCGTTGCGCGAGCGGTAATCCTGCAGGTTCCGCTCGGCTTCGGTCAGCTTGGCGTGGTACTCGTTGACCTGCTTGTCGATGAACTCGTAGGCCTCGCGGCTTTCCCGCGCCTTGGCCGCGAGGGTCTCCTCGATGAACAGGGTGCCGAAGGCGTCGGCGACGAGGAACGCGCGTTCCGGGTCGGTGTCGCGGTAGTCGATCTGCACCAGGTCGCCGCGCGGGATGCTGATGACGGTGTTGTTGCGGATGTCCTCCATCAGCTTGTCGCGCTGGATCGCGCTCATCTTCTGCTCGTCCCAGCCGCCGACCTCGATGATCCGGTCGAGCACGCGCTTGCTGTAGAGGATCTGGCGCGCCCGGCCGGCGCGGTCGGACACGCCGGTGGGCACGGCGCGGCCCTCGAGCAGCGGCTGGATGATGTCGCTGTCCTGGGCGAGGATCGTGATCGAGGAGGTGTAGTTGCGGGGGATGATCTGCAGCCCCACGAACAGCGTCAGCAGCATCACCGCGGCGAAGGTGGCCGCGATCGCGACCACCCGCTTGCGCGCCTCCTTGAACAGGATGACGAGCAGCTCGTCGGGCTGCGGGGCATCGACCTTGCGCGCCTGGAGCGGCGCGCGGGGCGCGGGGAGCGAAGTGGATGACATCAGAACGTGCGCTCCGGAACGGTGATGACGTCGCCCGGGGCGACGGAGTAATTGGTCGACAGGTCGCCGCGGTTCAGGATCCGGTCGAGCCGCACCGCGTAGGTGGTGGTGCTGGCGTCGTCGTTGCGGCGGAACAGGTCGGCGCGATCGGGCGCGGCGAACTCGGTCACGCCGCCGGCGGCCAGGACCGCGTCGAGCACGGTCATGCCCTGGCGGTAGGGGATCGACACCGGCTGGCGGACCGCGCCGGTCACGCGCACCCGCGACAGGTACTCGTGGCTGCGCAGCTGGGTGAGGATCACCGCCACCTGCGGGTCGCGCACGTAGGCGCCCAGCTTCTCCTGGATGTCGGCGGCGACCTCGTTGGGCGTGCGCCCGCCGGCGACCACGTCGCCGACCAGCGGCACCGAGATCTTGCCGTCGGGGCGCACCGGCACGGTGATGCCGAGTTCGGGGTTGCGCCAGACCGAGACCTGGACTTCGTCGTCGACCCCGATCAGGTAGTCGTCGACCAGGGTCGGGACCGGCGGCGGCGGGGCGGAGGACTGCCGCGCGCCGGTGGCGCAGGCGGCGAGGACGGACAGGAACAGGATGGCCGCGACGAGGCGGAGCGTGCGCATGGGTGGGTCCCCCGGGTGTGTTTCCGATACGCAGACAAACGCAGGAACGCCCCGGGCGCGGACATCGGCGGGCGAGTCCCCCGCGGGCGCGCTCAGATCCTGTGGTAGGCCCGGTACCAGTCCACGAAGTTGCGCACCCCGGTCTCGATCGGGGTGGACGGCCGGTAGCCGGTATCGCGCTCCAGGGCGCTGACGTCGGCGCAGGTGTCGGGCACGTCGCCCGGCTGCATCGGCAGCAGGTTGCGCTCGGCCTTGCGGCCCAGGCATTCCTCCAGCACCTCGATGTAGCGCAGCAGCTCGACCGGCTGGTGGTTGCCGATGTTGTAGACCCGCCACGGCGCGCTCGACGAGCCCGGATGGGGGGCCAGCGGGTCGTAGTCGGGGTCCGGGCCCGGGACCCGGTCCAGGGTCCGGACCACGCCCTCGACGATGTCGTCGATGTAGGTGAAGTCGCGCGTGTGCCGGCCGTGGTTGAACACGTCGATTGGCTTGCCCTCGAGGATGTTCCGGGTGAACAGGAACAGGGCCATGTCCGGCCGGCCCCAGGGGCCGTACACGGTGAAGAAGCGCAGGCCGGTGGTCGGCAGGCCGAACAGGTGGCTGTAGGTGTGCGCCATCAGCTCGTTGGCCTTCTTGGTCGCCGCGTACAGGCTCACCGGGTGGTCGACGCTGTCCTCGACCGCGAACGGCAGCTTGCGGTTGGCGCCGTAGACCGAGCTCGAGGAGGCGTACACCAGGTGCTCGACGCCGCCGTGGCGGCAGGCCTCGAGGATGTTGGTGAAGCCGACGATGTTGCTGTCGATGTAGGCGTGCGGGTTCTCCAGCGAATAGCGCACCCCGGCCTGCGCGGCCAGGTTCACCACCCGCTGCGGGCGGAAGTTGGCGAACGCGCGCTCGACCGTGCCCCGGTCCTCGAGCGACCCCTTGACGAAGGAGAACCCCGGCAGCGGCAGCAGCCGGTCCAGCCGCGCCTGCTTGAGCGCAGGGTCGTAGTAGTTGTTGAGGTTGTCGAAGCCGAGCACCTCGTCGCCGCGCGCGACCAGGCGCTGGCTGAGGTGGGAGCCGATGAAGCCGGCGGCGCCGGTGACGAGCACGCGCATGCGGGGAACTCCGTGGGGTGTCAGAGGCAGTCGTCGGCGCAGCCGCGGGGCAGGACGCGCTTGACGTCGAACACCACCGCGCCGGGCCGGCACAGGGCGCGCACGCCCTCGGCACCCATGGCCACGAACTCGCGGTGGGCGACCGCCAGGATGACCGCATCGTAGCTGCCGGGCGCCGGCTCGGCGACCGGCGAGATGCCGTACTCGTGCCGCGCCTGCGCCGGCGAGACCCAGGGATCGTGCACCTCGACCTCGACGCTGTAGCTGCGCAGTTCGTCGATGATGTCGGTCACCCGGGTGTTGCGCAGGTCCGGGCAGTTCTCCTTGAACGCCAGCCCCAGCACCAGCACCCGCGCCCCCGTGGTGCGCAGGCCGCGCTGCTGCATCAGCTTGACCACGCGCTGGGCCACGTGCGCGCCCATGCTGTCGTTGATCCGGCGCCCGGCCAGGATCACCTCCGGGTGGTAGCCGATCTGCTGCGCCTTGTGGGTGAGGTAGTAGGGGTCCACGCCGATGCAGTGGCCGCCGACCAGGCCGGGCCGGAACGGCAGGAAGTTCCACTTCGTGCCCGCGGCCTCGAGCACCTCGTGGGTGTCGATGCCTAGCCGGGCGAAGATCAGCGCCAGTTCGTTGATCAGGGCGATGTTGACGTCGCGCTGGGTGTTCTCGATCACCTTGGCCGCCTCGGCCACGCGGATGCTCGAGGCCTTGTGGGTGCCGGCGGTGACCACGCTGGCGTACAGTGCGTCGATGAAGTAGGCGGCCTCGGGGGTGGAGCCGGAGGTCACCTTGAGGATGTTCTCCAGCCGGTGCTCCTTGTCGCCCGGGTTGATGCGCTCGGGGCTGTAGCCGGCGTAGAAGTCCTCGTTGTAGCGCAGGCCGGACTCGCGCTCGATGATCGGCACGCAGACTTCCTCGGTCGCGCCGGGGTACACGGTCGACTCGAAGATCGCGACCCCGCCGCGGGCGATGGCCGCGCCGACGGTGCGGCTGGCCGATTCGAGCGGGCGCAGGTCGGGGCGCTTGAACTCGTCGATCGGGGTGGGCACGGTCACGATGAACACGTCGCAGCCGGCCAGGTCGGCCGGGTCGCTGGTGCACTGGAGGTGGACCGAGGCGCGCAGTTCCTCCTCGTCCATCTCCAGGGTGTGGTCGTGGTGGCGGCGCAGCTGCTCGATCCGGGTGGCATCGATGTCGAAGCCGACCGTCGGGTAGCGGCGGCCGAAGGCGGCAGCGAGCGGCAGGCCGACGTAGCCCAGCCCGATGACGGCGATGCGGATGTCGTTGCGGTCGGGGAGGGGTGCGGTCATCCGGGGTCCGGAAGTGGGTGGCGGGCCAAGTCTAGCGGACCGGCCCCGGCCATCCGGCCGCGGATTCCCCGATCCCTGCGTGTGACCTTGCACAACGCAGGATGCGGCCGCGACAGGCCAGCGCGCGCCGCCGCGACGGCCGCCTCCCGGCATGGCGATAATGGGCGCGACCCAGCAAGGACCCTTCGCATGCGCATCCTGGTGTTCGGCGGCGCCGGCTACATCGGCAGCCATACCTGCGTGGAACTGGCCGCCCGCGGCCACGACCTGGTCGTGGCCGACAACCTGTGCAACAGCTCGCCGGCGGTGCTCGAGCGGCTCGAGCGGATCACCGGCAAGTCGCTGC
The DNA here is from genome assembly GCF_007859305.1 of Luteimonas wenzhouensis. GTDB lineage: Bacteria > Pseudomonadota > Gammaproteobacteria > Xanthomonadales > Xanthomonadaceae > Luteimonas > Luteimonas wenzhouensis. The sequence continues at coordinate 307,010 of NZ_VOHE01000001.1, read as the reverse complement.
CCTTCCACGAGGTGGACCTGCGCGACCGCGCGGCCACCGCCGCGCTGCTGGCGGGCGGCGGTTTCGACGCGGTGCTGCACTTCGCCGCGCTCAAAGCCGTGGGCGAATCCTGCGAGCGGCCGCTGGACTACTTCGACAACAACATCACCGGCACCCTCAACCTGCTGCGGGCGATGCAGGAGGCGGGCACGCAGCGGCTGGTGTTCAGTTCGTCGGCCACCGTCTACGGCGACCCCGACCGGGTGCCGGTGACCGAGGACGCGCCGCTGCGCGTCACCAACCCCTATGGCCGCACCAAGCTGGTGATGGAGCAGCTCATCGCCGACCTGTGCGCCGCCGACCCCGGCTTCCAGGCCGCGGTGCTGCGCTACTTCAACCCGGTCGGGGCGCACGCTTCGGGCCTGATCGGCGAGGACCCGGCCGGTGTTCCCAACAACCTGATGCCCTACATCTGCCAGGTCGCGGTGGGCCGGCGGGAGCGCCTGCGCATCTTCGGCGGCGACTGGCCCACGGTCGACGGCACCGGCGTGCGCGACTACATCCACGTGGTCGACCTGGCCCGTGCCCACGCCGATGCGCTCGACGCGCTGGAACGCACCGGCCGCGGCTTCACCGTCAACCTCGGCACCGGCGCGGGGGTCAGCGTGCTGCAGCTGGTGCGCGCCTTCGAGCGCGCCTCGGGGCGCGAGGTGCCGTACGAAATCGTCGGCCGCCGGGACGGCGACGTGGCCGAGGTGTACGCCGATCCCTCGCGCGCGCAGGCGCTGCTGGGCTGGAAGGCCGCGCTGGACGTCGACGCGATGTGCCGCGACGCCTGGCGCTGGCAGCAGATGAATCCGCGCGGCTACGCCGGCTGAGCCGCCAACCAGCCGGCGACCGCGCCGGGGGTCTTCATCCAGGCGTAGTGGTCGGCGCGCGCGCCCAGGCGCCGGTCGTCGAAGCAGGCGACCTCGGCCTTCGGCCGGCCCAGCTTGCCGAGCAGGAAGTCGAGCGAGCCGCGCGGGGCGAGCCAGTCGCGCGCGAGCACCACCGCGCGCACCGGATGGGCCAGAAGCCCCAGGTCCGCGTCCAGGTCCCGCGCCAGCCCGGTAGCGGCGTAGCGGCCGCTGATCGCAGTCCGCGCCCAGTCGGCGATGACGCCCGCCGCCTCGTTGCCACCGAAGCCGATCCGCCGCCCCGGCAGGTGTCCGTGCATCCGCGCCAGCCACGGCAGGAAGCGGTAGGCGAAGGGCAACCAGGCCCGCGTGGGCATCGGGAAAGTACGCCAGTAGGGCGCGCCGCTGGCCACCAGCCACAGCGCGTCCGCCGTGCCTGGCGCCAGCGCCAGGCGGCAGCAGGCGAGCTGGCCACCCAGGCTGTGGCCGCCGAGCACGAGGGGCGTGGCCGATGGCAGCAGGCGGTCCATCTCGGCCTGGCTGGCGGGGATGTCCTGTACCAGCAGTTCGCGGTAGCCCCAGTCACTGCCGCGCCGGGCGCGCAGGCTGCTCGAGCCGTTGCCGCGCCATTCGTGCAGGAATACCGCGACGCCGTGCCCGGCCAGGGCATCTGCGAAGGGCAGGTAATGGCGCGCGGCCACGCCCAGCGCCGGCAGCCACAGCAGCGCCTGGCGCGGTGCCGGCGGGATGCGCGCGAACAGGGTCCAGCGGTGGTCGTCGCGGGCGCGGACCGGCCGCTCCAGGAGCGGCGGCGCCCCGGTCATCGGGCGGCGGCCCCGAAGTGGTCCAGCACCAGGATCGGGCCGCGGCCCGGCCGGATGCCGCCACGCAGCGCGCGGCCGACGTAGTCCACGGCGTCGGCCACCGCCACCGGCATCGCCTTCCCCAGGCACAGGCCCGCCGCCACGGCGGCGGCCAGGGTGCAGCCGGTGCCGTGGCCCTCCAGGTCCAGGCGCGGATGGCGCAGGGTGGCCTGGCCCGCGCCGTCGGCGTAGCGGTCCACCACCTCTCCGCCCTCGTCCAGGTGCCCGCCCTTGAGCAGCACCGCGCCGCCGCCCATCGCGCGCAGCGCCTCGAGCGCGCGTTCGGCCGCGGCGGCGTCGCCGATGCGCATGCCGGTGAGCAGTTCGGCCTCGGGGATGTTCGGCGTCAGCAGGTGGGCGCGCGGGACCAGCCGCGTACGCAGCGCCTCCAGCGCCTCGTCCTCGAGCAGCTTCGCGCCGGAGGTGGCCACCATCACCGGATCGAGCACCACGTAGGCCGGCGCATGCGCCTCGAGCGCGTCGGCCACTGCGTGGATCACGTCGGTGCTGGCCAGCATGCCCAGCTTCACCGCGCCGACCCGGAAGTCGTCGAAGCAGGCGTCGATCTGGGCGCGCAGGAAGCCGGCCGGAGGCACGTGCACCGCGGTCACGCCGCGGGTGTGCTGGGCGGTGAGGGCGGTGATCGCGCACAGCCCGTGCACGCCGTGCGCGGCGAAGGTGCGCAGGTCGGCCTGGATGCCGGCGCCGCCGCCGGAGTCGGAGCCGGCGATGGTCAGCGCGGAGGCGGGGGAAGGGGAGGGGGTAGCCGCTGGATCCATGGCGCCATTGTGCCGCGCCGCGCGCCGCGCGTGGAGGCGCGCGGCGCCTCAGCGCGCCGCGTCGCGCGGCCGCTCGGCCAGCAGGGCGCGGGCCTTGGCCAGCGCCGGTTCGAAGGAAGAGGCGAAATACACCTCGCCCGGCGCCTTTTCCAGGCGCATGCCCGCGATCACCCGGTTCGGCTGCGCCTGCAGGCCGGAGATGATCAGCGCGATGCCCTTGCGGTGGCAGCGCGCGGCCAGCGAACGCAGTGCGTGCACGCCGCTGGCGTCGATCACCGGCACCTGGCGCATGCGCAGGATCAGCACCCGCGGCTTCTGCGGCAGGCCGTCAAGCAGGTTGCCGATCCGGTCGGCCACGCCGAAGAACAGCGGGCCGCCGATGCGGTAGACCTCCACCCCGTCGGGCAGGTGGGCGCGCTGGGCGAAGCCTTCCTCGCCGGCGGCTTCGTCGTCCGGCGGCACCTCGGCTTCGGTGCGCATCTCCACCGCGTCCGCCATCCGCACCATGAACACCAGGGCAGCCAGGACCACGCCGACCTGGATCGCGACGGTGAGGTCGAACAGCACCGTCAGGAAGAAGGTCGCCAGCAGCACGATGCGGTCGCCCCAGGGCGCCGACAGCGTGTTGCGGAACTGCTCCACCTCGGCCATGTTCCAGGCCACCACCAGCAGCACCGCGGCCAGCGCCGCCAGCGGCACGTAGCGCATCAGCGGCGCGAGCAGCAGCATGAACAGCAGCAGGAAGCCGGCGTGGAGCATGCCGGCCACCGGGGTGCGCCCGCCGGCGCGCACGTTGGTGGCGGTGCGTGCCAGCGCACCGGTCGCGGGCAGGCCGCCGATCAGCGCCGAGCCGACATTGGCCACGCCCTGTGCGACCAGTTCGGCGTTGGAACGATGGCGCCCGCCGGTCATGCCATCGGCGACCACCGCCGACAGCAGCGACTCCACCCCGGCCAGGAACGCGATGGTGAAGGCGCTGGGCAGCAGTTCGTGGGTGCGCTCGAACGGGATCCGCGGGAGCTGGAACTGCGGCAGGGTGGCCGGCAGGTCGCCGAAGCGGCTGCCGATGGTCTCGGCCGGCAGCGCCAGCGCGCCGGCGGCCACGGTGCACACGGCCAGCGCGATCAGGAACCCCGGCCAGGACGGACGCCAGCGCCGCAGGCCCAGGATCATCGCCAGCCCCAGCACGGTCAGCACGAGCGCGGCCGGCTCCAGGGTGCCGGCGTGCGCGGCATAAGCCTGCCACCGCGCCACGAACTCCGCCGGCACCTCGCCCATCTCCAGCCCAAGGGCGTCCTTGACCTGGCTGGAGAAGATGCTCACGGCGATGCCCGCGGTGAAGCCGGTGATCACCGGCTGCGGCATGTACCGCATCAGCGTGCCCAGGCGCAGCAGACCGGCGGCGACCAGCATCAGGCCCGCCATCAGCGTGGACAGGATCAGGCCGCCCATCCCGTGCTGCTGGATGACCACGAACACGACCGGGATGAACGCGGCGGTGGGCCCGCCGATCTGGACCCGCGATCCGCCCAGCGCCGAGATCAGGAAACCGGCGACGATCGCGGTGTGCAGGCCCACGGCGGGCGTGGTACCCGACGCGATCGCCAGCGCCATCGCCAGCGGCAGGGCGACGATCGCCACGGTGAGGCCGGCCACGGCGTCCGCGCGCAGCGCCGCCAGTCCGTAGCCCTCGCGCATGACGGTGAGCAGCTTGGGCTCGAACTGGCGCAGGTAGCGGGGGAGGTCGAACCGCGACATCGCTCAGGCGCCCGTGCGTTGCTTGAGTCGCACGCCGCGTCCGCGGCCGCTGCTGGGCTGGTCGTCGCCGATCAGTTCCACCCCTGCCGCGTCCAGCGCCTCGACCACCTTGGTCAGGCTGGACACCACGCCGCGCACGGTGCCCTCGCTGGCCTCCATGCGCTGGATCGTGGGCAGCGACACCCCCGACAGTTCGGCCAGGCGGCGCTGGTCGATGCCGAGCAGGGCACGTGCGGCGCGGAGTTGGGCGGACGTCATCATGGCAGCAGGGGTCTCACGCCGCAATGATAGAGGTTAAGCAGGTTCAAGTCAATTATCAAATGTTATTATTGATGTCTCAGGCATCACTGGATCCGCCGCCGCCCGCCGCAACGGCGCATCGGGCCGCTGATGGTGGATCAGGCCGGACCCTTCGCCCGGCGTGTCCACGCGATCCCGCAATGGCCGCCCGCGCATGCTGCGGTGCCGCACCGTCGGCCGGGCCCGGACAGGCTGCGCCGCGGGGCCGCGAAGGCTTGCAATCAGTGTCGTGGTTGTTATCGTGCAATCGATTGCATCCGCGCAGAATCGCGTCACTGGTTGGGAGGCCGGTGGATGATCGGGACCCCCGCAAACCCGCCCGCCCGCCGCACGCGGAATCCAAGCGCGTCCGTCGGCGCCGGGCTTCACGAACCTGTCGGCCGCCGGCTTGGGCATCGTTGCCGCAAGCCGTATCGTGCCGGGCCGGTCCTGGGGTCCGGCGCGCGGCGCGACGCAGCCGCGCCTGGTGGGCGCCGCGGGCCATTCGGGAGAGGCTGCCTTGAGTGATCGATTCACCAGGCGCGAGGTGCTGCGCGCCGCGACGGCCGGCGCCGTGGGGCTGGCGACACCCGCGCTCGCCGCGTCGCCCGCCACGGCCGGGCAGCCGCTGAAGGGCAATCTCAGGCACTCCGTGGCGCGCTGGACGTTCGCCCGGATGCCCATCGACGCGCTGTGCCGCACGGTGAGGCAGATCGGCTTTGCCGCCATCGACCTGGTCGGCCCGGACGACTGGCCCGTGCTCAAGGCGCACGGCGTGGACAGCTCGATGTGCAACGGCGCCGAACTCGGGCTGGAGAAGGGGTTCGCGGACACGCGCTTCCACGATGAACTGGTGGCGCGCTACACCCGCCACATCGACCTGGTGGCCGACGCCGGCTACCGCAACCTGATCTGCTTCTCCGGCAACCGCGCCGGCATGGACCCGGACGAGGGCATGGCCAACGCGGCCGCCGGCCTCAAGCGCATCCTCGGCCATGCCGAGAAGCGCGGCGTCAGGCTGGTGATGGAACTGCTGAACTCGCGGGTCGACCATCCCGACTATCTCTGCGACCGCTCGGCCTGGGGCGTGGCGCTGTGCGAGATGTTGGGGTCGGACCACTTCGGCCTGCTCTACGACATCTACCACATGCAGATCATGGAGGGCGACATCATCGCCACCATCCGCCGCCACCACCGCTGGTTCGTGCACTACCACACCGCGGGCGTGCCGGGCCGGCACGAGATCGGGCCGGACCAGGAGCTCAACTACCCCGCGATCTGCCGCGCGATCCGCGACACCGGCTTCGACGGATACATCGCGCAGGAGTTCATGCCCTCGGCACCCGATCCGGTCGCCTCCCTGCGCGAAGCCATCGGCCTCTGCGACGTGTAACCATCGGCCCACTTCCAGGAATCAGTCATACATGGCGAACAACCATTACGACGCGATCGTCGTCGGCTCGGGCATCAGCGGCGGCTGGGCCGCCAAGGAACTGGCCGAGAAGGGACTCAAGGTGCTCATGCTCGAGCGTGGCCGCAACATCGAGCACATCAAGGACTACGTCAACGCGCACAAGGAGGTCTGGGACTATCCGCACCGCAACGTGCCCACGCAGGCGATGAAGGAAGCGCACCCGGTGCTGCGCCGGGACTACCCGCTGTCGGAGAGCACCGACGGCATGTGGGCCGACGAAACCGACTGCCCCTACGTGGAGGTCAAGCGCTTCGACTGGTTCCGCGGCTACCACGTCGGCGGCCGCTCGCTGCTGTGGGGACGCCAGAGCTACCGCTTCTCGCCGATGGACTTCGAGGCCAACGCGCGCGAGGGCATCGCCGTCGACTGGCCGATCCGCTACGAGGACCTGGCGCCCTGGTACGACTACGTGGAGACCTTCGCCGGCATCGCCGGCACGGTAGAGGGGCTGGACGTGCTGCCGGACGGCAAGTTCCTGCCGCCGGTCCCGCTCAACGTGGTCGAGAAGGACGTGGCCGCGCGCATCCTCAAGGCCTTCGGCGGCAGCCGCCGCCTGATCCATTCGCGCACCGCCAACATCACCGAGCCGCGGCCGGAGCAGGGCAGGGCCAACTGCCAGTATCGCAACAAGTGCATCCTGGGCTGCCCGTTCGGGGCCTATTTCTCGACCCAGTCGGCCACGTTGCCGGCGGCGATGAAGACCGGCAACCTGACCCTGCGGCCGTTCTCGATCGTCAAGGAAGTGCTGTACGACAAGGACCGCAAGCGTGCCCGAGGGGTGGAGATCATCGACGCCGAGACCGGCCTGACCTACCAGTACACGGCCAGGGTCATCTTCCTCAACGCGTCGGCGTTCAACTCGACCTGGATCCTGATGAACTCTGCCACCGACGTGTGGGAAGGCGGGCTGGGCTCCTCGTCGGGGGAACTGGGCCACAACGTCATGGACCACCATTTCGAGGTCGGCGCTCAGGGTGTGGTCGACGGCTACGAGGACCGGTACTACTCCGGACGCCGGCCGTGCGGCTTCTACATCCCGCGCTTCCGCAACGTCGGCAACGACCGGCGCGAGTACCTGCGCGGGTTCGGCTACCAGGGCGGGGCGGGCCGCGAGGGCTGGTCGCGGGCCGTGGCCGAACTGGGGATCGGCACCGGGCTCAAGGAGGCGCTGAGCACCCCGGGCGCCTGGACCATCGGCATGACTGCCTTCGGCGAGATGCTGCCCTACCACGACAACACCATCCGCCTGGACCACAGCGTGCGCGACAAGTGGGGCCTGCCGGTGCTGGCGATGGACGTCTCGATCCGCGACAACGAGCGCGCCATGCGCAAGGACATGGCCGCCGATGCCGCCGAGATGCTGGAGGCGGCGGGCGTGCGCGACGTGCGGACCTACGAGGGCAACTACGCCCCCGGCCGGGGCATCCATGAGATGGGCACCGCGCGCATGGGCCGCGACCCGAAGACCTCGGTGCTCAACGCGCACAACCAGGTGTGGGACGCGCCGAACGTGTACGTGACCGACGGCGCCTGCATGACCTCGGCCAGCTGCGTCAATCCGTCGCTCACCTACATGGCGCTGACCGCGCGCGCCGCCGACCATGCGGTGCGCGAACTCAAGGCGGGGAACCTGTGATGGAACGTCGTGAACTGCTGAAGATGATCGCGGCCGCCACCGGCGTGGCGATGGTGGGCAATCCGGCCCTCCTCGTGGCGCAGGCGCCGGCGGAACCGGGCGCCACCGCCTTCGGCGCACGGGACGTGGCGCTGCTCGACGAGATCGCCGAGGCGATCATCCCGCGCACCGACACGCCCGGGGCGAAGGACGCGGAGGTGGGCGCGTTCATGGCGCGCTTCGTCACCGACTGCTACGGCCCCGAGGACCAGGCCGCGTTCCGCGCAGGACTGGTCGAGCTGGACCGGCGCGCCGGCGGCAGCTTCCTGTCCCTGCCGCAGGCCGACCGCCTGCAGCTGCTCACCGAAGCGGACCGCGAGGCCGCCGAGCGTGCCCGCGGGGCCTGGGTGTCCGCCGACGGGTCGGGCAGCGCGGGCGGGGTGCACTGGTTCACGATGATCAAGCAGCTGGTGATCTTCAGCTTCTTCACCTCGGAGGTCGGCGCGACCCAGGTGCTGCGCTACGACCCGGTGCCGGGCCACTACGACGGCGACCTGCCCTACGAGCCGGGCACGCCGGCATGGGCGACGCGGTGATGCGCGCGGCCTCTTTCCATCCGTGCCGCAGGGCCGCGGCCGTGCGCGCCGGCGTGCTGGCCGGCGGCGTGCTGGCGGCCGCGGTGGCACTGGCCCACGACCCGTCCGCCGATCCGGAAAAGACCGAGGCCTGGACGCCGGTGCCGCCGGTCGTGGCCACGCCCGTCGGGGCGGCGCCCTCGGACGCGGTGGTGCTGTTCGACGGCTCCGGCCTGGCGGCGTGGGAATCGGAGCGGGGCGGCGACGCCCCGTGGAAGGTGGCCGACGGCGCGATGACCGTCGTGCCCGGCACCGGGGGCATCCGCACCCGCCGGGACTTCTGCGACATCCAGCTGCACATCGAGTGGCGCACGCCGGCCGGGACCCGCGGATTCGACGGACAGGACCGCGGCAACAGCGGCATCTTCCTGCAGGAACGCTACGAACTGCAGGTGCTCGACAGCTACGACAACCCCACCTACGCCAACGGCCAGGCGGCCTCGATCTACAAGCAGGCGATCCCGCTGGTGAACGCCTCGCGCCCGCCGGGCGAGTGGCAGGCCTACGACATCATCTGGAAGGCGCCGCGCTTTTCCGACGGCGGCGGGCTACTGGCCCCGGCGCGCATCACCGTGCTGCACAACGGCGTGCTGGTGCAGGACGACACCGTCATCGCCGGCACCACGGAGTACCGCGGCGCGCCGAGCTACGCCCCGCACGGCTGCGCGCCGATCTACCTCCAGGATCACGGCTCCGAAGTCAGCTTCCGCAACATCTGGGTGCGGGAACTCCAGGCGCGCTGAAGCCCCGCGCGGGGGCCGGCGGCCGGGCAGGCCGCCGGACCGGCGCGCGCGGCGACGGCTAGTCCACGGGATAGGCGAACTCGCTCAGTCCCAGTTCCGACAGCACCATCTCCAGATGGCGATACGCGTCCGGCGTCGGTCCGGGGTAGTCCCCGGCGATGGCGACGTTGCCCAGGTAGCCGATGTCCTCCATGCCTTCGGGCGTGCAGAAGTAGGCGGCCAGGACCAGCTCGCGCAGCCGGGCGAAGGCCCTGGCGATGCGCTGGAACCGCCGCGGGGTCTGGTGGTTGTCGTAGGCGATGTCGTCGATGATCGCCAGCTGCCGCGCAGTGTCCAGCGACGCGAATGGCCGCGAGAAGCGCAGCGCGGCTTCGTCGTCGATCCAGGCCAGGGCCGACAGGATGGTGACGCGGTCGCGCTGCTGGTCGGGGTAGGGCGCGCTCACCCATTCGTCGATCACCGTCGGGACCTGCACCGCGGACGCCGACGGCGACTGGCCCTCCGCCGGCACGATGATGTCCGACAGCACTGCCAGCAGCGAGAGCTGGGGCGGCGTCAGCGTCAGCGGCCATGGCGCCTCCGGCGTCATCAGGTCCGGATCGGTGCCGTACCCCGCGGCCGTCACGGGCGGCAGGTCGAGCTCCGGCCAATGCCCGTCGTCCGCCAGCGCGCCTGCGGTCCCTTCCGCGGGTGCCGCGGGCAGCATCGCGCTCGCCGCCAGTGCGGCCAGCAGCTTCAGCGACTCGCGCCGGGTCAGCCGGTTCGCGTAGGCGGCCGCGCCGTCGTGGGTATCGGCCGGCATGGGCCGGTCCTCGCGTGGTGTTCGCATCACAGCCTCCCCGCCTTGAGTTGGCCCGCCAGCCAGGCGCTGTTGCGCATCGCGAGGGTCATGATGGTCAGGGTGCAGTTCTTGTGCGGATTGGAGGCGAACACGCCGCCATCCATCACGAACAGGTTGGGGCAGTCCCAGGTCTGGCCCCACTGGTTGGTCACCGAATCCCTGGGCGATTCGCCCATCCGCGTGGTGCCGACTTCGTGGATGATCTCGCCGCCCCTGGCGATCGCTTCTTCCGGAGCGGGCAGTTCGCCGACGTTCGCACCCATGGTTTCCAGGATGGCCTTGGCGGTCTTCAGGCCGTGCGCGACCTGCCTGAGTTCATGCTCCGACCATCGCCAGTGGAAACGCGGCACCGGGATGCCCCACTGGTCGGTGACCTGCGGGTCGATGTCCATGTAGCAGTGCTCGTTTGGAAGCATCTCGCCGCGCAGCACAAGCGACACGAAAGCGCCGTAGTAGGCGCGTACCTCCTGCTTCAGCGCGGTGCCATAGCCCTGCAGGCCGCCGATGGCATGGGCGCCCGGCTCGCCGAAGCGCCCGCCCAGTTCGAAGTGGTAGCCACGCGGGAAGTCCAGCTCGCCCCTGGCCTGCGCCTCGTGTCCCCACCAGGGGATGAACAGGTGGTTGGCGGTGTGGCCATCCTCGTTGTAGCGAGGCCGGTTCATCAGCGCGGGGACCAGCGCCGACAGGCTGGCGCCGGTCGAGTCCATCAGGTTGCGGCCGACCTGGCCGCTGGAGTTGGCCAGTCCATTGGGGTGCCTGGCGCTCTTCGAATTGAGCAGGATGCGTGCCGACTCGCAGGCGCTGGCGGCCAGGACCACCACCTTCGCAGCCACCTGCCGTTCGGTGCCGGTCTTCTTGTCGATGTAGGCCACGCCCGTCACCTGGCCGTCGGCATCGGTGGTCACGGTGTTCACCATCGCGTCGGTGACGATGCGCAGGCGGCCGGTGGCCCGGGCCATCGGCAGCAGCGAGGTGGTGGTCTGGAACGCGGCCCCGATCGAGCAGCCGTAGCCGCAGGGGGTGGCGTAGAAGCAGGGCGCGCGATCGTCCAGCGGCCTGGTCAGGACCGCCCGGTGCATCGGCACCGCCGGGATGCCGAGCTTCTTCGCCGCGGCGGCGATCAGCAGTTCCGGGATCCGCGGCCTGGGCGGCGGCTGCAGGACGCCTTCCGACGAGGGCGGCATGTCGTCCAGGCCGGTATTGGTCCCGCACACGCCGATCAGGGCCTCGGTCCGGTCGTACCAGGGTGCGATCTCGTCGTAGTCGAAAGGCCAGTCGGCGCCAAGTCCGTCGCGGCTTTTCCCCTTGAAGTCGTGTGTGCTGAAGCGCAGCGAATAGCGGCCCCAGTGGTTGGTGCGGCCTCCCAGCATGCGCGAGCGCCACCACAGGAACTCGCTGCCTTCGGCGGTGGTGTAGGGCTCGCCCGGCACCTGCCAACCGCCGTCGACGGTGGCGTCGTAGAAGCCGAAGTGCTTGTCCGGCGTGGCGGCGCCCATCAGCGGTGCGTCGGCATTGCGCCGGAACATCGGTGTTTCCGTGACCGGATCGTAATCGCGGCCGGCCTCGAGCATGAGCACCTCGTGGCCGTGCCGGGTCAACTCGTATGCCGCCATCGCGCCGCCGGCGCCCGACCCGACCACCAGCACCGGGTAGACAGGGTCGCTCATCGCTCCAGCTCCCGGATCTTGAGGTTCTTGAACCACACCACGTCGCCGTGGTCCTGCAGGCCGATATGGCCGCTGTCGTTGGCGGCGAACCCCGGCCAGTTGGCGAACTTGCTGGCGGCCACCAGCCGCTGCCACTCCGGGCCATGGATCCGCACCGAGACCGTCTGCACCCCGTTCTGCCAGACCGTGAGCTGCCCGCGGTCGAGCAGGATGCGCACCTGGTTCCACTCGCCTGCCGGCCTGTGCGAGGCCGGTGGCGAGGCGATCATGTCGTACAGGGAGCCGGACAGGTGGGTGTCGAGCTGGTTGTCCGGGTGGCGCTCGTTGTCCAGGATCTGGATTTCAGGCGCGTGCGAGTAGATGCGCTCGCCGGTTTCGTCGGCCAGGATGAAGATGCCGCTGTTGCCGCCCTCGGAGATCTTCCAGTCCAGCCTGAGGTCGAAATCCCGGTAGCGGGCCCTGGTGAGGATGTCGCCGCCGCCCGGGCCGCTGAGCTTGATGGCGCCGTCCTCGACCACCCATTTGTCGCTCAGCCCCTCGCCTTTGAAGTTGCGCCACTGCGACAGGTCCTCGCCATCGAACAGGAGCTGCCAGCCCTGGTCGCGCTCTTCCGCGGTCAACTGGTTGTCGGCGGCGGATGCGCCGAAGCCGGCGAGCGCCAGCAGCAGGGCATACAGCCGGTGCCTGGTGTCCATGGTGGTTCTCCTTCCGGCTGCGGGTCCGGGAGCAGGCCTACAGGCCCTCGCCCGCGGCGAGGCGTTCCCCGAGGTAGGCCGCGCCGGTCGCGACGACGGCGGCGGGATCGAGGGGATGGTCGTGTTCGATGATGTACCACTGGGTGCCGGCGCGCGCCGCCGCGGGGAGGATCGCTTCCCAGTCCAGCACGCCCTGGCCCAGGGCCGCGAATCCCCATTCCTCGGCGCCCTCTCCGGGCGCTGCGTTGTCCTTGGCGTGCACCGCGAACACGCGCCCCTGGTACTGCTCGAGCAGCGCGACCGGGTCGCGGTCCGCGCGCGCCACCCATGCCAGGTCCAGTTCCAGCAGCAGGGCGGGGCCGGCCCCTTCGAAGATCAGGTCGAGCGCGGTCCTGCCGTCGAACTCGGCCAGTTCGAAATCGTGGTTGTGGTAGGCCAGGCGCATGCCGCGGGCCGCCAGTCGCGCGGCGTACCCGCCCAGCTCGGCGCCCAGCGCACGCCAGCCTTCGGCATCGGCCGGGCGGTCGGCCTCTTCCAGCCATGGCACCACCAGGACCGTGTTGCCGATCGCGGCGTGGAAATCCGCCGCGCCATCGAGGTCGCGGCGCAGTTCGGACAGCGCCACGTGGGCGGCAATGGGCCGGATCGAGTAGCGGTCGAGCAGCTGCTTGAGCTCGCTGGCGGACACGTCCTGGGTGCCGACCGTCTCCACGGCCCGGACGCCGGCGCCATGGACGATCCGCACCCGTTCCTCCAGCGACTCGATGTTGCGCAGCGTGTACATCTGCACGGCGATGGGGGCAGCGGCACCGGCCTGCTGGGCGCAGGCGGGCAGGGCGGCGCAGAGCAGGAGTGCGGCGGCCGCGATCCGGCGCAGGAGATGGATCGTCATGGTGGTCCTCCGGAGACTGCAGTGGCGTTGGATGGAATCCGGCGCGCGGTGCATGGGGCGCCACGTCCGGGCGGCATCGCCGCGGCCGGGCGGGAGCCCGGCGCGCCGCGGCAGGTCAGGCGATCGGCGTCCACGCGCGCGTGCCGGCCGATGCGATGACGCGGTCGACGATCAGGGCCGAACGCAGGCCGTCTTCGAACGTCGGCAGGCCCTCGGGCCGTTCGCCCGCGATGGCGCGGTAGGTGTCGGCGACGAAGGCCTCGAAACAGTTGGCGTAGCCCTGGGCATGGCCGGCGGGCAGGATCGACAGCCGCCGCTGCTCGGCGCTGCCGGCGCCGGGGCCGCGCACGAATACCTGCTCGCGCTGGTCGGGGAACCCCATCCACAGCCGTTCGCAGTCTTCCTGGTCGAAAGCCACGCTGGCCTTCGCGCCGTCGATCTCGAACCACAGCCGGTTGCGGCGCCCGGCCGACACCTGGCTCACCGTCAGCGTCGCCAGGGTGCCCTCGCGGGTCTTGAACATGGCCGCGGCCACGTCCTCGCTCGACACCGCGCGGGTCTCGCCGCCGGCCGCGGGCGTGGCGAAGCTCTTGCCGGTGGCCGCCCCGCGCTCGGGGATCACGGTCTCGAACACCGCGCTGACCTCGGCGAAGCGCTCGCCGCCCACCCACTCCACCAGGTCGCACCAGTGCGAGCCGATGTCGGCGAACACGCGCGAAGCGCCGCCCAGGGCCGGGTCTACCCGCCAGTTGTTGCTGGCCGGGTCCAGCAGCCAGTCCTGCAGGTAGCTGCCGTGGATCAGGCGCAGCGGCCCCAGGTCGCCCGCGGCGATGCGCGCCCGCGCCTCGCGCACCACCGGGTGGTAGCGGTAGACGAAGGGCACGGTGGCCACGAGCCCGGAGGACGCAGCCAGCGCGGCGAGCGCACGTGCATCTTCCAGGGTGGTCGCCAGCGGCTTCTCGCAGACCACGTGCTTGCCGGCGCCCAGGGCGGCCTCGGCCATCGCCCGGTGCAGGTGGTTGGGGGTGCAGATGTGCACCACCTGCACCTGCGGATCGGCCACCACCTCCTCGATGCCGGCGTAGCCGCGGCCCGCGCCCCAGGCTTGCGCGACCTCGCGCGCGCGCTCCGGCGAGGACGCGGCCACGCCGCGCACCACCGCCCCTGCCAGCACCGCGGCGCGGCGGTGGACGGCGCCGATCATTCCGGCGCCGACGATCGCGACTCCCAGCGTGCCCATGCGATAGCCCTCAATGCGGCGCCGCCGCGGCGGGCGGAGCCGCCGGACGGTCGTGGAACAGGAACAGGAAGGCGACCAGCACCACGAAGGCGACGCCAGCCGGGAACAGCCAGATCTGCTGCCAGTCCGGGCCCGCCTCGGTGGTGTAGTGCTCCACGACCGCGCCCGACAGGAAGGTGCCGATCAGCATGCCCACGCCGTAGGTGGCCAGGGTGATGAAGCCCTGCGCGCTGCTGCGGAACGCCTGGCCGGCGCGCGCGTCGGTGTAGATCTGGCCGGTGACGAAGAAGAAGTCGTAGCAGATGCCGTGCAGCACGATGCCGATGACCAGCAGGGCGAAACCGGCGTCCGCGTCGCCGAAGGCGAACATCACGTAGCGCAGCACCCACGCGGCCATGCCCACCGCCAGCATGACCTTCACCCCAAGGCGCACGAACAGGAACGGCATGGCCAGCATCAGCAGCACTTCCGACATCTGGCCCAGGGACTGCAGCCCGGCCGCGCCGCGCACGCCGACGTCGTTGAGGAAGGGGTTGGTGAAGTTGTAGTAGAACGACAACGGGATGCAGATCGCGATCGAGGCCAGGAAGAACACCAGATAGGCGCGCGACCTGAGCAGGTGCAGCGCCGCGTCCAGGCCGAGGATCTCGCCCAGCTTCGCGTCACGCTCGCGCGCCAGCGGCGGGGTATGGGGCAGGGTGAGCGCGTACAGGCCCAGCACCGCCGAGGCGATGGCGGCCATCCGGAAGGTGAGCTCCAGGCTGCGGGTCTGTTCCCAGCCCAGCCAGCCGATCAGCAGCCCGGCCACGATCCAGCCGATGCTGCCGGCCACCCGCACCGGCGGGAACTGCTTCTCCGGCGACTGCATGTGCCGCATCGCCACGCTGTTGGCCAAGGCCAGGGTGGGCATGAACAGCAGCATGTAGCCGAACACGAAGCCGGCGAACGCGGGGAAGCTGGTGGCCGTCGACGCGCCCCACATCAGTGCCGCGCCGGCCAGGTGCAGCAGGGCGAGAATGCGCTGCGCGGCGAAGTAGCGGTCGGCGATCAGCCCCACCAGGAACGGCGCCACGATCGCGCCGACCGACTGGCTGAGGAAGGCGGTGGCGACCTGGCTGGCGCTCGCCTGGAGCGGGCCGCTGACCAGGTACGTGCCCAGGGTCACGAACCACGCGCCCCAGATGAAGAACTGCAGGAACATCATCGCGCCCAGGCGCGGCATCGTGGCCGTCATCACTTCCCCTCCAAGCTCGCCGTCCGGACCAGGCGGCGTTGATTCAAAGCCCCAGCATGCCGCGCAGCGCCTGCCGGTCGGCGCCGCTGCCGGCGAAGTCGTCGAATGCCTGTCCGGTCACGCGGATCAGGTGTTCGCGGACGAAGGCTGCACCCTCGCGCGCGCCGTCCTCCGGGTGTTTGAGGCAGCACTCCCACTCCACGACCGCCCAGCCCGGGAAGTCGTACTGGGCCAGCTTGGAGAAGACCGCCTTGAAGTCGATCTGGCCGTCGCCCAGCGAGCGGAAGCGCCCGGGCCGGTCGATCCAGTCCTGGTAGCCACCGTAGACTCCGCTGCGCGCATCGGCGCGGTACTCGGCGTCCTTGACGTGGAACATGCCGATGCGCTCGTGGTAGCGGTCGATGAAGCCCAGGTAGTCCATCTGCTGCAGCAGCAGGTGGCTGGGGTCGTAGAGGATCTTGGCCCGCGGGTGGTGGTCGACCGCGTCGAGGAAGCGCTCGAAGGTGGCGCCGTCGTGCAGGTCCTCGCCGGGGTGGATCTCGTAGCACAGGTCCACCCCGCACTCCTCGAAGGCGTCGAGGATCGGGCGCCAGCGGCGGCCCAGCTCGGCGAAGGCTTCATCGACCAGCCCGGCCGGGCGCTGCGGCCAGGGATAGAAGTAGGGCCAGGCCAGGGCGCCGGAGAAGGTGGCGTGGGCGCTGAGGCCCAAGCGCTGGCTGGCCCGGGCCGCCAGCTTCAGCTGTTGCACCGCCCAGGCCTGGCGCGCGGCCGGGTTGCCGCGCCTGGCTTCGGGGGCGAAGCCGTCGAACAGGGCGTCGTAGGCCGGGTGCACGGCCACCAGCTGGCCCTGCAGGTGGGTGGACAGCTCGGTGATCCGGACCCCGTGCGCGGCCAGCATGCCGGTCACCTCGTCGCAGTAGTCCTGGCTCTGCGCGGCCCGTTCCAGGTCGAAGATACGGGCCACGCTGGTCGGCACCTGCACGCCGCGGTAGCCGAGTCCGGCGGCCCAGGCGGCCATCGTGTCGAGGCGATCGAACGGGGCTTCGTCGCCGATGAACTGCGCCAGGAACAGCGCCGGGCCCTGGAGTGTCCGCATGCGATCCGCCCACGATGCAATCGATTGCATCATCCTAGCATGCGATGATCGGAGGAGGCGTTGTGCACTGCAGGGAGCGGCCGGACAGGATCGATGGCAACCATCTATGACATCGCCAGGCACGTCGGCGTCTCGGCCGGCACGGTGTCGCGCGCGCTGTCGCGGCCGGAGAAGGTCCTGCCGGCGACCCGCGAGCGCATCGAGCAGGCCGCCGCCGCGCTGGGCTATGTGCCCAACGCAGTGGCCAGGACCCTCAAGACCCAGCGCAGCGGCCGGATCCTGATCACGGTCCCGGACATCGGCAACCCGTTTTTTGCCCGGATCCTCAAGGGCGCCGAGGAGGCCGCACAGGCGGCCGGCTACGCCGTCCTGCTCGGCGACACCCAGCACCAGCCCGAGCGCGAGGAGCGCTACGCGCAGATGCTGCCGCGCAACGAGGCCGACGGCATGATCGTCCTGGGACACCGGCTGCCGCCGACGGCGCGGGCGATCGTCGGCCGCCGCGGGCCGGGCGCCCCGGTGGTCAACGGCTGCGAATTCGACCCGGCCCTGGGTATCCCCAGCGTCCACATCGACAACGCCGCGGCGGCGCGCGCCGCGATGGAGCACCTGTACGGGCTGGGGCACCGGCGCGTCGCGGTGGTGGGCGGGCCGCCCGACAATCCCCTGCACCGGCAGCGGCTGGAGGGCGCCCGCGCCGCGGCCCGCGCGCACGCTTGCCTGCACGAGCTGGTGGTCGCGCCGGGCGACTTCTCGGTGGAGTCCGGCCATGTCGCCGCCACGGCCCTGCTGGACCCGGCGCCGGTGGCCACCGCGGCGTTC
Source organism: Luteimonas wenzhouensis (assembly GCF_007859305.1). Classification (GTDB taxonomy): domain Bacteria; phylum Pseudomonadota; class Gammaproteobacteria; order Xanthomonadales; family Xanthomonadaceae; genus Luteimonas; species Luteimonas wenzhouensis. The sequence goes on along the minus strand of NZ_VOHE01000001.1, from coordinate 289,502 downwards.
TGCTTCAGCGACCAGATGGCGCTGGGCATGCTGGCCGCGTGCAGGGAGCGGGGCATCCGGGTGCCCGAGGACTTCTCGATCGTCGGTTTCGACGACCTGGCCTCCTCGCGCTACCTGAGCCCGCCGCTGACCACCATCAGCCAGCCCATGCACGAGATCGGCGCGCGTGCCGTCAAGCTGCTGCTCGCGATCCTCGATGCGTCCGAAGTGCCGTACCAGCAGACCCTGGACTTCCGCCTGGTGGTGCGCGGCTCGACCGCGTCGCCTGCCGGCCGTGCCGACGCCCGGCGCCGCGCGTCGTCGCCGGCATCCGGGCGGCGGAACGCTTCGATCCGCGCCAGGCCCGGCGGCGGGGGCGGCCGGGGGACGCCGCGCGGCTAAAATGGGCGTTTCCCCGCCATCCGCGAGCCAGCCGTGACCGTCATCAAGCAGGACGACCTGATCCAGTCGATCGCCGACGCGCTCCAGTACATCAGCTACTACCACCCGGTCGACTACATCCGCAACCTCGCCGCCGCGTACGAGCGCGAGGAATCCCCGGCGGCCAGGGACGCGATGGCGCAGATCCTGATCAACTCGCGCATGTGCGCCGAAGGGCATCGTCCGATCTGCCAGGACACCGGCATCGTCACCGTGTTCCTGGAAGTGGGCATGGACGTGCGCTGGGAGGGCTTCACCGGCTCGATCGAGGACGCGATCAACGAAGGCGTGCGCCGCGCCTACAACCATCCGGACAACAAGCTGCGCGCCTCGGTGCTGGCCGATCCGGCCGGCAAGCGCCTCAACACGCGCGACAACACGCCGGCCGTGGTGAACGTGAAGATCGTCGCCGGCGACAAGGTCGACGTGACCGTCGCCGCCAAGGGCGGCGGTTCGGAGGCGAAATCGAAGTTCGCCATGCTCAATCCGTCCGACTCCATCGTCGAGTGGGTGCTCAAGACCGTGCCGACCATGGGCGCCGGCTGGTGCCCGCCGGGCATGCTCGGCATCGGCATCGGCGGCACCGCCGAGAAGGCGATGCTGCTGGCCAAGGAAGCGCTGATGGAGCCGATCGACATCCAGGACCTGGTCGCCCGCGGCCCGTCCAACCGGATCGAGGAGCTGCGCCTGGAACTGTACGAGAAGGTCAACGCGCTGGGCATCGGCGCCCAGGGCCTGGGCGGCCTGACCACGGTGCTGGACATCAAGATCAAGGACTACCCGACCCACGCGGCCAACCTGCCGGTGGCCATGATCCCCAACTGCGCCGCCACCCGCCACGCCCACTTCACCCTCGACGGCAGCGGCCCGGTGGCGCTCGACCCGCCCTCGCTGGAGGACTGGCCGAAGCTGACCTACAGCCCGCAGAACGCGCGGCGCGTGGACCTGGACACGGTCACCCGCGAGGAAGTGGCGGGCTGGAAGCCGGGCGAGGTGCTGCTGCTCAACGGCAGGCTGCTGACCGGCCGCGACGCCGCGCACAAGCGCATGGTCGACATGCTGGGCCGCGGCGAGACGCTGCCGGTGGACTTCACCAACCGCTTCATCTACTACGTCGGCCCGGTCGATCCGGTGCAGGGCGAGGTCGTCGGCCCGGCCGGCCCGACCACCGCCACCCGCATGGACAAGTTCACCCGGCAGATGCTGGAGCAGACCGGCCTGCTGGGCATGGTCGGCAAGGCCGAGCGCGGCCAGGCGGCGATCGATGCGATCCGCGACAACAAGGCGGTGTACCTGATGGCGGTCGGCGGCTCGGCCTACCTGGTCTCCAAGGCGATCCGCGCCAGCCGCGTGGTCGCGTTCGAGGACCTGGGCATGGAGGCGATCTACGAGTTCGAGGTCAAGGACATGCCGGTCACCGTGGCGGTGGATGCCAGCGGCGAGTCGGTGCACCGCAGCGGCCCGCGCCAGTGGCAGGCACGGATCGGCAAGATCCCGGTGGTGGAAATCGCCTGATCGGCGCGTGCGGGGCCGGCCGGTTCCGCGCCCACCCTCCGGGACATGCGGCGACCGCGGCACGGGTTCATACTCGGCCGCTCCTTTCCGGCGAGATCCCGCATGTCCACCATCCTCTACGGATCCAGGAGCACCGCCTCGCTGGTGGTGCACTGGCTGCTGGTCGAACTCGGCGTGCCGCACGAGCTGCGCCTGCTTGACTTCGACCGTGGCGAACAGAAGTCGCCGGAGTACCTCGCGATCAATCCGCAGGGCAGGGTGCCCACCCTGGTCATGGACGGCCTGGTGCTGACCGAATCGGTGGCGATCGCCATGCACCTGGCCGACCTGCACCCCGGGGCCGGCCTGGCGCCGCCCGCCGGCACGCCGGAGCGCGGCGCCTGGTACCGCTGGATGCTGTTCTGCGCCTACACCCTGATGCCGGCGTACCGCCGCTGGTTCTATCCGCACGAACCGGCCGGCGAGGACCAGGTGGCGGCGGTGCAGGCCAGGGCGATGGCGGAGATCGAAGCGGCCTGGCAGCAGGTCGACGCGCACCTGGCGGCCAACGGGCCGTACCTGCTGGGCGCCCGGCGCAGCGCCGCCGACTTCGTGCTCACCATGCTGATGCGCTGGTCGCGCAACATGCCACGGCCCACCGATACCTGGCCGGCGCTCGCGGCGCATGCGTCGCGGATGAAGGCGCTGCCCTCGTTCGCCGAGGTCTACCGGCGCGAAGGACTGACCGACTGGACCTGAGCGGCGGCCGTGGCCGGCGCTTACAGCTGCGAGCGCAGCGGGCGCACCACGGCCTCCGCGAAGCGTTCCCTGGCCGTGCGGGCGTTCCAGTCGTCCAGGGTGTAGCGGGTCGACCTCGCAAGATCCTCCTCGAACACGCGGGTCATCGCTTCGGCGAATCCGCGGTCGTACACGTTGAGGCTGGCCTCGTCGTTGAGCCGGAACGAGCGGATGTCGAAGTTGGTCGACCCCACCGACACCAGCTCCTCGTCCACGACCAGCAGCTTCACGTGGATCATGGTCGGCTGGTAGATGTGGATTCCGACGCCGCCCTCGAGCAGCGGCCCCCACGAGGCGCGGGAACTCAGGCGCACGGTTTCCGAATCGATGTGCGGCCCGGGCAGCAGCACGCGCACGCGGACCCCGCGCTGGCGCGCCGCCAGCAGCGCCTGGGCGATCAGGTGGTCGGGCACGAAGTAGGCCGCGCACAGGTCGATGCTGCGCACCGCGGCCGCCACCGCCTGCAGGTACATCAGGTGCATGCTTTCGCTGCCGCCGGCGGGCGAGGCGATGAACAGGTGCGCGTCCATGTCGCCGGCGCGCTCCAGCGGTGGGAAGTGGTCGGGTCCGTTGAGCAGTTCGCCGGTGGTCTTGATCCAGTTGTCGTTGAAGGCCGACTGCAGCTGCGCCACCACCGGGCCCTCGACCCGGAAATGGGTCTCGCGCCAGTGGTCGGGATCCTGGGCATGGCCGCTCCACTGGTCGGCGATGCCGACGCCGCCGGTAAAGCCGACCCGGCCGTCCACCACCAGCAGCTTGCGGTGGGTCCGGTTGTTGAGCCGGCCCAGGTTGTACCAGCGCAACGGGCGGTAATGTTCCACCCGCACCCCGGCGTCCTGCATCGTCCCGAGCAGGTCGTCGTCCATGCGGATGCTGCCGGCCCAGTCCACCACCAGGTGCACGGCCACGCCGGCGCGGGCGCGTTCGCACAGCGCGTCGGCGAACGTCTGGCCGGTGTCGCCAGACCAGTAGATGTAGGTCTCCATGTTGATCGTGCGCCGCGCGCCGCGGATCGCCTCGAGCATCGCCGGGAAGATCTGGTCGCCGTTCTGGAACGCGGTGACCCGGTTGCCCGGCGCGATCGCCGGACCCAGCAGCACCGACATCTCGCGCCGGAACTGCGGGTCGGCCACGGCGTGGCGGTGCACGACCTTGCGGTCGATCTTCTTTTCGGGCGTGGCGAAGTTCATCGCCAGCACCACGGCAAGGACCGTGAGCACGACGGTCACGGCGATGGTCCAGAACATGGGGCTCCGGGCAGGGCGCGGGAGGATGCCCCGGCAGTCTGCGGCCCCGCCCCTCTCGGCCGCGTGAAACCCCAGACCCCCGCTGTAGGAGCGGCTTCAGCCGCGACCCTGGGAGCCGGCTGACATGGATGCGTGGCCCTTCGGTCGCGGCTCAAGCCGCTCCTACAGGCCCCAGCGCGGGTCGAACCACTCCTGCAGCGACACGCCCAGGCCGACGTAGGTCGCCTTGTGGTTGTAGTCGATCATGCTCTCGCCGTAGCCATGGAACAGCTGAAGCCGGCCGCGCATCGGCAGCGAACGGTGGATCGGGAAGCCCCAGTCGAACTGCAGCGCCCCGTGCGAGCGGTCCCCGCCGCGCAGCGAATGACGCGCCATCAGCGAGAACTCGTTGCGCCCGCGCACGTAGGTCAGCGTGGCGTCGCCACGTCCGATGTAGTCTTCGATGTCGGGGTTGTCGTCGTCGTCGCCGTCCGAGACGCGGATCCAGGGCCGCAGCATCAGCGCCCAGTTGTCGCGGTCCAGGCCGATGTTGAACATGATCCGGTTCCAGCTGCGCGACAGCGGCTCGCCGCGGCCGTTGGACTGGTGGTTGATTCCCACCGCCGCCATGCGCCCGCTCCAGCCCAGCAGGTGGTAGGCGTTGCGGAACACCAGCAGCACTTCCGGTTCGTAATTGGTCTCGCGGAACGGGCGCGACTGCTCGGCGTTGTACACCTGCCAGCGCGAGGACTGGGTGTAGCCGAGCCAGATGTCGCCGTTGTCGCCGAACAGGTTCTCGACCGCCTTGGTCTTGAAGCTGAGCTGGTACTTGGTCTCGAGCGCGTCGAGCTGCATCGGCTCGGTCACGGTGTTGCGCGGGTTCTCCGACGTGGGCATGTCGTTGACCCGCGAGGTCCAGAACGCCGGCATGAGGTACACCGGCTTGTAGACGCGGAAGTTGAAGATCCCGAGCTTGGAGTCGCGCGCCAGCTCCCAGCGGCTGTCGAGCAGCGAGCCGCGGCCGGCATTGGCCAGGGCACGGCCGATCGCCTCGTCCTGCACGAACAGGTCGTCGGTGCGGGCGTCAGGATCTCGCCCGGGCGCGGCTTCCGCGGCGGTGGTGGCCTGCAGCGCTTCCCGCGCGCGGGCGGCGGCCAGGTCGGCTTCCTCCGTGCTTTCGGCGGTGCGCTGGGCGAGCCGGTCGTAGCAGGCCAGGCGCGCGGCGGCGGCCTCGACCGCGGCGCAGCTGGCCAGGGTCGGCTCGGCGCCGCCTTCCTGGGCGGAGGCCGGCGCAGCGGCCGGAGCCAGCGCCAGCGCCAGGACGATTCGGAGCGTGGTGGTGTTCATCGGGGGTCGGATCCTGGTTCCAGGAGGTCGTCGCCGGCCTCGGCGGCCTGGCGGGCCTGGGCGAGCTGCTGGTCGATGTCGCGGTTGACCGAGGTGTCGGCGCCGGCCGAATGCGCCGGCTCGTGCAGTGCGGCGGCTCCGTCGCGCGCATCCTCGCGCGCCATGCGCACGTGGTACACGACGCGCGGCTGCTCGATCCCGGCGCGCGCGAAGGCGGCCTTGACCAGGCGGATCGCTTCGCTGCGCACCTTGCCCAGGTCGCTGTGGCGCTGGTCGACCCAGCCGAAGAACTGCAGCACGGTGCCGGTGGGGGCGAACTCCCGCACGCTCCAGGACGGACCGGGGTCGGACAGCAGTCCGTCGACGGTCCGGATCTGTTCCAGGGCCAGCGCCTGCGCCTGGCGGATCGACTGCGCCGGATCGATGGTCACGCTGAAGTCGAAGCGGCGCTTGGGGTTGCGGGTGTAGTTGAGGATGATGGCCTTGAACACCAGCGCGTTGGGCAGCCGCAGTTCGTTTCCGTCCAGGGTCATGAGCATGGTGGCGCGCGAGTGCAGGGCGACCACCCGGCCCTCGTTGCCGTCGATCACCACCAGGTCGCCGGGCGAGAAGGGCTGGCGCAGGCTCAGCAGGATCCCGGCGATGTAGTTCTCGGCGATGTCCTTGAACGCAAAGCCCACCACCAGGCCAACCACGCCGGCCGAGCCGAGCACCGCGGTGACCAGCGCGGTGGCGTTGAGCAGGTCCAGCGCGATCAGGACGCCGCACAGGATGATGAAGCTGCGCACCACGTTGCGGATCAGCCCGTTCATGTACGGGTTGTGGGTGCGCAGGCGCAGCAGGTGCAGCCGGCGCGAGACGAAGCCGCCGATCCAGGCCGCCACCAGCACGATCACGATCGCGGCCAGCAGCAGCGGCAGGTTGGCCACCAGTTCGGCCAGGCGCGCGAGCACGCGATCGAAGGTTACGTCGAAGCGGCTGCGGACCTGTGCGCCGTCGGGAAGCCACTCCTCGGCGGGTGGGGCCGCGGGCGCCACGCCCCGCGCGTCGGCGGCGTGCGCAGGCCGAGCGTCCGGCGCCGTGGCGGGCGGCACGGCGTCGCGCGTCACCGCTGCGGCCGCCGGCACCGCGAGCGACAGCGCCACGAGGAGCAGAAGGCAGGGGGCCAGCAGGAAACGGCGCATCGGTGACGTTGGCGGCGACGGAGGCGGCAGTCTAGCGACGTCGGTTGACGTGCGCGTCAATCGGTGAACCAGGCGAGGGCGAAGATGCCGATCATCGCGAACGCGAGTGTCAGCTTCAGGACGATGCCGACGAAGAGCCCGAACCAGGTGCCGATGCCCACTTTCGTCGCCTGGCCGATGTCGCCGTGGCCGACGCCGCGGCGAGCCGCCAGTTCGCCGGCCACCGCGCCCACGAAGGGGCCGACGAATACGCCGACGAAGCCGAAGAACAGGCCGACGATGGTGCCCAGCAGGGCACCCGCCACCGCCAGCCGGCTGGCGCCCACCTTGCGTGCGCCCGCGGCCGAGGCGAGGAAGTCGATCCCGATCGAGACCAGGGTCAGGATCGCCAGCACCAGCAGGGTCCAGCCCCCGACCTGCTCGAAGCCGCCGGCCCAGGCCGCGACCAGCATCCCGAGGAAAACCAGCGGCAGGCCGGGGATGGCCGGCAACAGGATCCCCGCGAGGCCCAGCAGCACCAGCAACACGGCGACGGCGTACCAGATCGATTGTGCGTCCATGGTGGACTCCGGCGGCCGGACCGGGGCCGCGCTGCGGTCGATTGTGTCAGGCGGCTGCCACCTCCGCGAGCCTTGCCGCCAGGCTCCGCGGAGCGCACGCGAAAACGCCGCCGGGCGTGGCCGGCGGCGTTCTCAGGGGTGTCGCCGGAGCGGAGCCCGGCGCGCGGACGATCAGTACAGCCAGGCGCGGCCGTTCTGGACCCGCACGTACGACCCCTCGCGGATCCCGTCCAGGTTCGCCTGGTGGACGGTGGTCGTGCGACCGTCGTCCATGCGCACGTGGAGCGTGTACCCGCTGCGGTTGCCCTCGACCCGGTTCTGGATCGCGTTGCCGGCGACCGCGCCACCGGCGGCGCCCGCGGCGATGGCGACGTTGCGGCGACCTTCGCTGTCGGTATTGCGGCGCGCCAGCTCCTTGGCGGCGACTGCACCGACGATGCCGCCCAGCACCGGGCCGGCGACATTGGTGCCGCCGTCGGCGGAACCGGTTTCGATCGCCACCACCGTGCCGCAGTCGTAGCAGCGCGAACCGGACGGGACGGGCGTGGTGCCGTACCCCGACCCGTAGTTGGGCGAGGTGCTGGCGCAGCCGGCCAGCGCCAGGGCGGCCGCGGCGGCGATGCAGGTGGTGCGCATGCGGTTGTTCATCGGGGACTCCTCGCGTTCGTGTTCGGCGGCCGCCACGTGCGGCACGGCTCGGACACTAGGCGGGTCGCGGTGAACGCCGCGGCAACCGTGGCGGCCGCGCGCGGCGGCGCCGAGGCCGCCGTGCAGTCGCGGTTCAGCCGTGCGCAGGCGGCGTCAGCGGTAGTCCTGGTGGCATGCCTTGCAGGCTTCGCCCACCTTGGCTGCCGCCTGGCCGACGCCTTCGCAGCCGAGCGGGGGCGAGGCGAGCGCGGCATCGAGGGTGCCACGGAACTGCGCGGCGTGGCCGACGAAGCGCGCGTCGTCGCGCAGTTCCGGGAAGGCGCGTTCGAAGTCGTTGCCGAGGCTGCGCAGCGCCTGCAGGTGGGGCAGGGTGTCGGTGGGGCTGCAGCGGTTGGCCTCGGTGCTCGCGCGCAGCTGCGCGGTGTGCGCCGACAGCAGGTGCATGAGCGCCTCGGGGTAATGGTCGCGCCAGGTCTTGCGCCCTTCCAGGGTGCGCAGCAGCATCACCACGGCGACAATGCCCAGGACCAGCCCGAGCAGGAACACGAACAGGTAGCGGCCGGCGGCCGACGGCGGCTTGCGCGACGGGTTGGAGGCGGCAGGTGCAGGTCCGGGGCTGGGCGTGGTCGACATGGGGTCCTCCAAAGCGGGCGCGGCGACGATAGCATGCGCGCCGGCCGTTAGACTGGCCGGATGGATGCAAGCTGGAACGAGCGCTTCGCCGGGATCGACCGGCTCTACGGCAGCGGCGCGGTCGAGCGCCTGCGCGCCCGGCGGGTGGCGGTGGTCGGGCTGGGCGGCGTGGGGTCGTGGCTGGTCGAGGCGCTGGCGCGCAGCGCGGTCGGGCACCTGTCGCTGATCGATGCCGACGATCTGTGCCTGTCCAACACCAACCGCCAGCTGCCGGCGCTCGACGGCGGCTACGGCCGCAACAAGGCCGAGACCATGGCCGAGCGTTGCCGCGCGATCAGCCCGGCGATCTCGCTGGACGTGGTGCCGGCCTTCCTCACCCCCGGCAACCTGGGCGAGCTGCTCGACCGGCGCTTCGACCTGGTGCTCGACGCCTGCGACAGCTTCCGCAGCAAGGTCGAGCTCATCGCCTGGTGCCGGCGGCGCAAGCTCCCCGTGGTCACCGTCGGCGCCGCCGGCGGACGCACCGACCCGACCCTGGTACGGGTGCGCGACCTCTCGCGCACCGAGCACGACGCCCTGCTCGCGCTGATCCGCAAGAAGCTGCGTGCCGAGTTCAACTTCCCGAAGAGCCGCGACCGCTACTTCGGCGTGCCCGCGGTGTACTCGCTGGAGAACGTGAAGTACCCGCAGCCGGACGGATCGGTCTGCGGCATCCGTCCCGGGCTCGGGCCCGATGCCGCGCTCAAGCTGGACTGCGGCGCCGGCCTGGGCGCAGCCACGCACGTCACCGGCACGTTCGCGTTCGTGGCCGCGGGCAAGGCACTGGAGGTGCTGCTCAGGCCGCGCGCCGACTGAGCCGGGCGGGGCTCAGCGCGCGAGGCCGAACAGGCGCGCCGCGTTGGCGGCGGTCGCGCGCGCGACCTCCTCGCGCGGCTGGTCGCGCAGCGCCGCCACCGCGTCCAGGACCGCGGCCAGGCGCGCCGGCTCGTTGCGCTGGCCGCGGATGCCGGCGTCGGGCTGGTCGGGGGCGTCGGTTTCCAGCAGCAAGTGCTCCAGCGGCATGGTCGCCACCAGCCGGCGCAGGCGCCGGGCGCGCTCGTAGGTCACCGGCCCGCCGATCCCGAGCATGAAATCCAGCTTCCACAGCTGTCGTGCCTGTTCCTCGCTGCCCGACCAGCTGTGGATCACGCCGCGCAGGCCGCCGATGCGCCGCAGGCTGGCGATCACCGCGTCCACCGCGCGCCGCGCGTGCACGATCACGGGCAGGTCGAACTCGCGCGCCAGGCGCAGCTGGCCTTCGAAGCAGACCTGCTGCGCGGCGGGGTCGAGGCCTTCGACGTAGTAATCCAGGCCGCATTCGCCCACCGCCACGGGCCGTTCGCGTTCGAGCCAGCCGCGCAGGTCCTGCAGGTGTTCCGGGCGATGCGAGGCCAGGTACATCGGGTGCAGGCCGTAGGCGGGATGCAGCCCGTCCGCCATCCGGCACACCTCGCGCAGCCTGGGCCATTGCACGGCATCCACCGCCGGCACGACCTGCGTGCGCACGCCGGCCGCGCGCGCGCGATCGATGACCGCACCGCGGTCGGGATCGAACCCGGGGGCGTCGAGGTGGCAGTGGCTGTCGACCAGTTCCATCCGCGGCTCCGGCCCGGGTCAGCGTCGGTGGCGGGCCTGGCCGTCGATCGCGTCCGGCGGCGCCTTGCGCTGCTTCCAGTTCGCCAGCAGCAGCGTTCCCAACCCGAGCACGATCTCGTCGATGAAGGGCACCGGGTCGGGCCAGAGCACGCTGATGGCAAAGGCCAGCGCCGTGAGCTTGAACAGGGTGGGATAGCGCAGTCCGCGTGCCCAGCCGAGCAGGGGCAGCAGCAGGGGGTTGGCCATCACGTGCTCCGGGAATTCGGGATCCGGGTCACGCTAGCACGCGACGCGCGGCCGTGCGATTCATCGATCCGTCAGGTGGCCGGGAACTTTCCGGCTCTTGTTCAGCTTGGAAGTGATGGAATCTTGGCGAACGCACGAGGTGGGCATCCAGCCCGCAGGAGGAAACCCGTGAGCAAGAGCAATACCCTCGCAGTTGCGCTGGCTGCGCTGCTGGTCGGCGGCGTCGCCGTGGGTGCCTACCACAACAGCCGCGACCGGGCCTCCGAGGCCGGCTCCGTGCAGGAGGCGGCGGAAGAGACGGACAAGCTCGACTACGCCACGGTGGTCTCGGTGACCCCGGTCACGGAGAAGACCGAGCTGTACGCGACCGTGCTCGGCGCCGAGCCGGTGCACGAGACCACGACCTCGACCACGCCGCGCGAGGTGTGCCAGGACGTGGTGGTGCAGGAGCGCCTGCCCGAGCGCGACGGCAACGTCGGCGGCACCGTGGCCGGTGCCGTGGTGGGCGGCCTGGTCGGCAACCAGGTCGGTGGCGGCAAGGGCCGCAAGCTGGCCACCGTGGCCGGCGCCGCGGCCGGCGGTGTGATCGGCAACCGCATCGACCGCAACCACGTCGGCGGAAAGGTGGTCGAGCGGGTCGAGCGCCAGTGCCGCACGGTGCAGGATTCGTCGCAGTCCTCGCGCACCGTGGCCTGGAACGTCACCTACCGCAATCCGGACGGCACCACGGGCACCATGCGCACCGCCGACAAGCCCGGCGAGCGCATCGCGCTCGGCACCGAGGACCGGACCGTCGCCTACGACGTGACCTATCGCTACGACGGCGCCGAGCGCACCGTGCGCCTGGCCGAGGATCCGGGCGACCGCCTGCCGGTGCTCGACGGCCAGGTGCTGGCCAAGGTCTCGGACGCCGGGAGCGACGTGGCCTCCGCCGGCAGCAACCTCCAGTAAGAGCGGATTTGCCCGGCACGGCCGGGGCCGCTGGACACGGAACGCCGCGACCCGCAAGGGCCGCGGCGTTTCCGTTTGGTGCCGGTGGCAAGGTGTGCAGCGCTCCGGCAGCCACGTCGGGCGGGCGCCGGACAGCCCACGACGCTCCGTGCCATGGCCTTCGGCGGGGGGCGGCGCGGGTGCGTCGACGGCTATCATGTGCGGATTCCCAGGAGAGGTTTCCCCATGGCCCTGCATCCCCACGACCTGTACGACGTGCGATCCCTGCTGAGCGAGGAGGAGCGCGCGGTGCAGGACAGCGTTGCGCGCTTCACCGACGAGCGCGTGCTTCCGATCATCGGCGAGTGCTTCGACCAGGGCCGGTTCCCGGTCGAGCTGGTCCCGGAGATGGCGTCCCTCGGCCTGCTTGGCGCGACCCTGCCCGAGGAGTACGGCTGCGCCGGGCTCAATTCGGTGAGCTACGGCCTGATCTGCCAGGAACTCGAGCGCGGCGACAGCGGCCTGCGCAGCTTCGCCAGCGTGCAGTCCTCGCTGTGCATGTACCCGATCTACGCCTACGGCACCGAAGAGCAGAAGCGGCGCTGGCTGCCGGAGATGGCCGCGGGCAACGTGATCGGCTGCTTCGGCCTGACCGAGCCGCACGGCGGGTCCGACCCGGCCAACATGAAGACCCATGCCAGGAAGGACGGCGGCGACTGGGTGCTCAACGGGTCGAAGATGTGGATCACCAACGGCAACCTCGCCCACATCGCCATCGCCTGGGCGCAGACCGACGACGGCATCCAGGGTTTCATCGTGGAGACGGGGATGCCCGGCTTCACCGCGCAGGAGGTCAAGCACAAGATGAGCCTGCGCGCTTCGGTGACCAGCGCGCTGTTCTTCGACGGCGTGCGGGTGCCCGAGGCCAACCGTCTGCCGGGGGTGAAGGGGCTGAAGGGGCCGCTGGGCTGCCTTACCCAGGCCCGCTACGGCATCACCTGGGGCCCGATCGGCGCGGCCATCGCGTGCCTGGACGAGGCGCTGGCGTACTCCAGGGAGCGGATCCTGTTCGGCCGCCCGGTGGCCGCGACCCAGAGCGCGCAGGTCAAGATGGCCGACTGGGCCCGCCGCATCACCACCGCGCAGCTACTGAGCCTGCAGCTGGGCCGGCTCAAGGACGCGGGGAAGATGCAGCCGACCCAGGTGTCGCTGGCGAAGTGGAACAACTGCCGGATGGCGATCGACATCGCGCGCGAAGCGCGCGACCTGCTCGGCGGTGCAGGCATCACCACCGAGCACTGCCCGATCCGCCACGCGTTGAACATGGAATCGGTGATCACCTACGAGGGCACCGAAACGGTGCACCAGCTGGTGGTGGGCCGCGAGCTCACCGGCATCAACGCGTTCTGAGCATCGGCCCCGCGCGGCGCCGGCGCGGTTGCGGCCGTCCGGCGGCGCGCGCGATGCAACCGGCTCGGGAGAGGGCATGACGCTTCCTGACATCCGAATCGAGACCGAACGCCTGCTGCTGAGGCTGCCGCAGGCGGAGGACTTCGACCGCTTCGCCGAACTGGTCGGAGACCCGGTCGCGGCGCGCTACATCGGCGGGCACCTCCCGCGCGGCGCGGCCTGGCGCAAGTTCCTGCAGCAGCCGGGTGCGTGGGCGATCCAGGGCTTCGGCATGTTCTCCTTCATCGACCGCGACAGCGGACGCTGGCTGGGACAGGGCGGGCCCTGGCGCCCGGATGGCTGGCCCGGCAACGAGATCGGCTACATGCTCCACCCCGATGCCTGGGGCAAGGGCTACGCCACCGAGGGGCTGGCGGCTGCGATCGACTGGGCGCTCGGACACCTGGACTGGAACGAGTTCATCCACTGCATCGCGCCCGAGAACACCGCCTCGCAGAACGTGGCCCGCCGGCTGGGTTCCACCTACCGCGGCGAGGGCCGCCTGCCACCGCCGTTCCACGAGGCGCCGTGCGGGATCTGGGGCCAGACGCGCGCGCAGTGGCTGGCGAGGAAAGAGGGCGGGCGATGATCACGATCCACGGCACGTCCTGGTCCGGCAACTGCCACAAGCTGAAACTGCTGCTCTCCCAGCTCGGGCGCGGGCACCACTGGCGCGAGGTCGACCTGCTGGGCGGCGATACCCGCACGCCGGAATTCCTGGCGAAGAACCCCAACGGCAAGGTGCCGGTGCTCGAGCTCGGCGACGGCCGGGTGCTGGTGGAGTCGAACGCGATCCTGCACTGGCTGGCCGACGGCAGCCGGTTCCTGCCGTCCGATCCGTGGCAGCGTGCCCAGGCGCTGAGCTGGATGTTCTTCGAGCAGTACAGCCACGAGCCGTACATCGCGGTGGCGCGCTTCATCTGCGGCTGGGCGCCGCCCGACTCCCCGCGGCGGGCGGACCTGCCGCGGCTGCGCGAGCGCGGCCACCAGGCGCTGGCGGTGATGGAGCGGCACCTCGGCGGGCAGCGCTGGTTCACCGGGCAGGAGTACGGCATCGCCGACATCGCCCTGTTCGCCTACACCGCCGTCGCCGGCGACGGCGGCTTCGACCTTTCCGGCTACCCCGCGCTGCTGGATTGGCTGCAGCGCGTGCGGGCCACCCCCGGCTTCGTCGAGATGCCGCCGGCATCCGGGCAGGCACGCGAGTGGATCGCGCTGTCGATGCAGGCCGGCCGGCCCGGCCACGAAGATGACGGCGGGCGTGCCCGCCACTGACGAGATCCGATGTTCAACACCGTCCCCGATCCCATCCCCGCCCGCATGCGCGGCGTCAACCGCGCCGAAGTCTGCGACGCCAATTTCCAGGAGTTCGTGCGCGGCTGGCGCGGAACGCCCCGGCCCGCGCCGCGCGACGACGAACCCGTGCTTCCGGGCAGCGCACTGGACGCGCGCGGGTTCCGCGAACTGTTCGAATCGCAGCTGGTCAGCCGCCACCTCGACCTGATGGCGCGCGTGCTGCGCGTCCAGAACAAGGTCTTCTACACCATCGGATCGAGCGGCCACGAGGGCAACGCCATGGTGGCGCGCCTGGCCCGGCATACCGACCCGGCGTTCCTGCATTACCGCAGCGGCGCGTTCATGGCCGAGCGCTTCCGCAAGCTCCCGGGCATGGATCCGGTGATGGACTCGGCGCTCAGCTTCGCCGCCAGCGCCGAGGACCCGGCCTCCGGCGGCCGCCACAAGGTGTGGGGCAGCAAGCCGCTGTGGGTGCTGCCCCAGACCTCGACCATCGCCTCGCACCTTCCCAAGGCGTTCGGCACCGCGATCGCGATCGAGCAGGGCCGGCGGATCGGGCACGCCCTGCCGGTCCCCGAGGACAGCATCGTGCTGTGCTCGTTCGGCGACGCGTCCAGCAACCACGCGACCGCGCAGACCGCGTTCAACGCCGCGGCCTGGACCGCCTACCAGAAGCTGCCCGCGCCGGTGCTGTTCGTGTGCGAGGACAACGGCATCGGCATCTCGGTCAAGACCCCGGACGGCTGGGTGGCGCGCAACTTCGCGCACCGCCGGGACCTCGACTACTTCCAGGCCGACGGCCTCGACCTCGCCGCCGGCTACGCCGACGTGCAACGCGCGGTCGAGCATTGCCGCCGCACCCGCCGCCCGACCTTCCTGCACCTGCGCACCACCCGGATCATGGGCCACGCCGGCACCGACTTCGAGATCGAGTGGCGCAGCCTGGCCGAGCTGTGCGCGGTGGAGGCGACCGACCCGCTGCTGCGCTCGGCCGCGATCGCGCTCGAATCGGGGCTGTACACGCGCGAGCAGCTGCTGGACCAGTACGAGACGATCCGCGCACGCTGCTTCGCCGCGGCCGAGGAGGCCGACCGTCGCCCCAAGCTCACCTCGCTGGCCGAGGTGGTGGCGCCGCTGGCGCCGTACACGCCGGACGCGGTGCGGGCCGAAGCCAGGCGCGCGCCCGGGCCGGCGGCGCGCGTGCAGGCGTTCGGCAGCGAGGCGAAGCTGCCCGAGCGGCTGGGGCGCAGGCACCTGGCGCTGCAGATCAACGCCGCGCTGCACGACCTCTTCGCCAAGTACCCCGAAGCGCTGCTGTTCGGCGAGGACGTGGCCCAGAAGGGCGGCGTGTACACCATCACCAAGGGCCTGTACCGCGCGTTCGGCCCGCGGCGCGTGTTCAACACCCTGCTCGACGAGACCATCATCCTGGGCCTCGCCCAGGGCTACGCCAACATGGGCCTGCTGCCGCTGCCCGAGATCCAGTACCTGGCCTACTTCCACAACGCCTGCGACCAGATCCGCGGCGAAGCGGCGAGCCTGCAGTTCTTCAGCAACGGCCAGTACCGCAACCCGATGGTGATGCGGATCGCCTCGCTCGGCTACCAGCGCGGCTTCGGCGGCCACTTCCACAACGACAACTCGATCACCGCGCTGCGCGACATCCCGGGCCTGGTGGTCGGGTGCCCGAGCCGCGGCGACGACGCGGCGACGATGCTGCGCACGCTGATGGCGCTGGCGAAGGTGGACGGGCGGGTGTGCGCGTTCCTCGAGCCGATCGCGCTGTACATGACCAAGGACCTGCACGAGCCCGGCGACGGCGGCTGGCTCACAGAGTACCCCGCGCCCGACGTGGCGATGGATCTGGGCGAGGAGCGGGTCTACGACGCCGACGCCACCGACCTGGTGGTGTTCACCTTCGGCAACGGCGTGCCGATGAGCCTGCGCGCCGCGCGCACGATCCAGGCCCGCCACGGCTGGCGCGTGCGCGTGGTCGACCTGCGCTGGCTGGTGCCGCTCAACGAGGCGGCGATCGTGCGCCACGCGTCGGAATGCGCGCGCATCCTCGTCGTCGACGAGGGTCGCCGCAGCGCCGGGGTGGGCGAGGGCATCATCACCGCGATCGCGGAAGGCGGCTACCGCGCGCGGCCGTTCCGCCGCGTGGTCGGCGCCGACACGTTCACTCCGCTGGCGGGCGCGGCGTTCCTGGTGATCCCGTCGGAAGCCGACATCGTCGCCGCCGCCGACGCGCTGGCCGCCGACGGCGGCTGAGCGCGCCGGCGATCCGGGTCAGCGTGCCAGCCCGTCGAGCAGGGGCAGGGGCGTGCAGGCCACGCCCTGCACGTGGAACGGCCCGTCGCCGGCATCGAGCGGCATCACCGCCAGCGCCTGGTCGCCGGCCACGCTGACCACCTGCCCGAGCGCGCGCCCCGGCGCATCCACGGCGGCCACCGGGGCCACCGCCAGCGTCTGGTCGCCGGCCAGCCGCACCAGGCCGCGCTTGGCCTGGCCGAGGAAATGGGTGCGGGCCACGATCTCCTGGCCCGGGTAGCAGCCCTTGTGCACGCTGAAGGCCCGCAGCCGCTCCAGCGACAGCTGCTGCGGCGTCCACTGTTCCGCCTGGCCAGGCGCGAGCCGCGGCAGGCCGTGCGCGAGGTCCTCGCGCCGCCAGCGCGCCGCCTGCGCTTCGTCGGCCGGGACGGGCGAGGCCGCGATGCGCAGGGTTCGCGGGCCGCCGTCGCCGCCGAAGTCCAGTTCCAGGCCGCCACCGTCCACCGAACCCGAGGCTGCGGCGCCGCGGGCGGCCTCCGGCGCGGAGAACCGCCCGGCGAACGACCACCCGCCCTCGTGCGCGATCTCGACCCGGGTCCGGAACCGGAAGCGGGTGAGGGCGGCCACGAACGCTTCCGGGTCGGCGTCGGGCAGCAGCAACGCCAGGTCGCGCCCGTCCAGCGCCAGCAGCGCGAACAGCGCCACCAGCCGGCCCTTGGGCGTCAGCCAGCCGTTCCACTGCCAGCGGCCCGGCGCCAGGTCCGACAGGTCGCCCATGAACTGGGCCTGGGCGAACGCGGTCGCCTGCTCGCCGCGCAGCGTCACCGCCGACCAGCCGGGAAGCGCGAAACAGGTGGATCCGGAACCGCTTGTCTTGTCGGACATTGAACGGAGGCTTAAACTTGCGTGCGTGAAAGACGGTGACATCTTAGGCGATCAGCGTTCCGGACCGGTCACCGAGGGGAAGCCCCGGGACGCCGCGGATGCCGTGCCCGCCGACGATGCCGGCGAGCGGAAGCCGGTCGAATACGGCGGCCGCGACGGGCCGGATCCAACCCGGTACGGAGACTGGGAAAAGAACGGTCGCTGCATCGATTTCTGACCCCACCGCGGGCCCGCGCCTGGCCCGCAAGATCCAGCCACGCGGCTCGCGCCGCCAGCGAGGAGACCAGCCAGCAATGGCCAACCGCGAACGCCCACTGTCGCCCTTCATGCTCGGGCAGACGTACCGGTTCCAGCTCACGTCCTTCATGTCCATCCTCCACCGCATCACCGGGGTGGCGCTGGCGCTGGGCGGGATTTCCCTGGTGTGGTGGCTGATGTCGATCGCCATCGGCGGCGAGGCCTACGAATTCGCCTCGCGCCAGTGGGCCTCGCCGCTCGGCCTGGCCTTCCTGTTCGGCTTCACCCTGGCGCTGGTCTATCACCTGCTCAACGGCATCCGCCACCTGCTCTGGGACATGGGCTGGGGCTTCGAGCTGCCGAAGGTGTACGCCAGCGGCTACGCGGTGTTCGTGCTCGGCACGCTGATCACCGCGCTGATCTGGTTCTTCGGCATGAGGAGCGCAGCATGAGCGGCGGCCCCGAAACTTCCCGCGCGATGCCGTTCCGCACGCCGCTCAAGCGCGCGCGCGGGCTCGGCTCGGGCAAGTCCGGCACCAGCCACTTCTGGTACCAGCGGGTGACCGCGGTGGTGCTGGCACCGCTGGCGATCTGGTTCGTCGCGACCCTGGTGTCGCTGGTCGGCGCCGACCTGGAGACCGCGCGCGCGATCATTGCGCGACCGTGGAACACCATCATCTTCGCCGTGTTCCTGGTGACGATGTTCTGGCACGCCAAGCTCGGCCTGCAGATCGTGATCGAGGACTACGTGCACCAGCGCTGGCTCGAGATCACCGCGCACTTCCTCAACCACTTCCTCTGCGGGCTGGGCGCCATCGCCTCGCTGTATGCGATCGCCCGCATCGCCTTTGCCTCGTGAGCCCGCGATGACGTCCGCCTATCCGATCACCGAACACAAGTACGACATGATCGTCGTGGGGGCCGGCGGCGCCGGCCTGCGCGCGACCTTCGGCCTCGCCCAGAAGGGCCTCAAGACCGCCTGCATCACCAAGGTCTTCCCGACCCGCTCGCACACCGTCGCGGCGCAGGGCGGCATCTCCGCCGCGCTGGGCAACATGGGCGAGGACGACTGGCGCTTCCACTTCTACGACACCATCAAGGGGTCCGACTGGCTGGGCGACCAGGACGCCATCCAGTACATGTGCCGCGAGGCGATCCCCGCGATCATCGAGCTCGAGCACCAGGGCGTGCCGTTCTCGCGCACCGCCGAGGGCAAGATCTACCAGCGCCCGTTCGGCGGCATGACCACCCACTACGGCAAGGGCACCGCGCAGCGCACCTGCGCCGCGGCCGACCGCACCGGCCACGCGATCCTGCACACGCTCTACCAGCAGTCGCTGGCGCACCAGGCCGAGTTCTACATCGAGTACTTCGCGCTCGACCTGATCATGGACGAGGAGGGCGTGTGCCGCGGCGTGCTCGCGCTCGACATGGCCGAGGGCACCCTGCACCTGTTCCGCGCCCACGGCGTGGTGCTGGCGACCGGCGGCTACGGCCGCGCCTACTTCTCCGCGACCTCGGCCCATACCTGCACCGGCGACGGCGGCGGCATGGCGCTGCGCGCGGGGCTGGGCCTGCAGGACATGGAGTTCGTGCAGTTCCACCCGACCGGGATCTACGGCGCCGGCTGCCTGATCACCGAGGGCGTGCGCGGCGAGGGCGGCATCCTGCGCAACAGCAACGGCGAGCGCTTCATGGAGCGCTACGCGCCCAACGCCAAGGACCTGGCCTCGCGCGACGTCGTGAGCCGCTCGATGACGATGGAGATCCGCGAGGGCCGCGGCGTCGGCGAGCACAAGGACCACATCCACCTCGACCTGACCCACCTCGACCCGGCCGACATTCACAAGAAGCTGCCCGGCATTGCCGAGAGCGCGCGGATCTTCGCCGGGGTCGACGTCACCAGGCAGCCGATCCCGGTGATCCCGACCGTGCACTACAACATGGGCGGCATCCCGACCAACTACCACGGCGAGGTCGTGCAGCTCAGGGACGGCGACCCCGACGCCGTGGTCCCGGGCCTGTACGCCATCGGCGAGGCGGCCTGCGTGTCGGTGCACGGCGCCAACCGCCTGGGCTCCAACTCGCTGCTCGACCTGGTGGTGTTCGGGCGCGCGGTGGCCAACCGCTGCGCCGAGACGATCCGCCCCGGCCAGCCGCACAAGCGCCTGCCGGCCGACGCCCTGGACAAGTCGCTGGCCAACCTGGACCGCGTGCGCCACGCCAGCGGCGACACCCCGACTGCGGTCATCCGCGACCGCATGCAGCGTTCGATGCAGTCGCACGCGGCGGTGTTCCGGACCCAGGAGACGCTGGCCGAGGGTGTCGAGCAGATCCGCGAAATCCGGGACTCCTTCGCCGACGTGCGGGTGAGCGACCGCTCGCTGGTCTGGAACTCCGACCTGATCGAGACGCTCGAACTGCAGAACCTGCTGGGCCAGGCGCTGGTGACCATCGTGTCGGCCGAGAACCGCAAGGAATCGCGCGGCGCCCACGCGCGTGAGGACTACCCCGACCGCGACGACGAGAACTGGCAGAAGCACACGCTGTGCTGGCTGGACGAGGCGGGTAACACCCGCATCGACTACCGCCCGGTGCACATGTACACCCTCGACGACGAGGTCGAGGTCGTGCCGCCCGTCGCGCGCGTGTATTGAGGGATCACGGACCCATGGCTGAATTCACCCTCCCCAAGAACTCGAAGATCGGCAAGGGCCGCCACTTCAAGGCGCCCGCCGGGGCGACGCGCGTGCGCACCTTCAAGGTGTACCGCTGGAACCCGGACGACGGCCAGAACCCGCGCACCGACACCTACGAGGTCGACCTCGACAAGTGCGGGCCGATGGTCCTGGACGCGCTGATCAAGATCAAGAACGAGATCGACCCGACGCTGACCTTCCGCCGTTCCTGCCGCGAGGGCATCTGCGGCTCGTGCGCGATGAACATCGACGGGACCAACACCCTGGCCTGCACGCGCGCGATCGAGGACTGCAAGCAGGACGAGGTGCCGGTCTACCCGCTGCCGCACATGAGCGTGATCAAGGACCTGGTGCCGGACCTGACCCATTTCTACGCCCAGTACGCCTCGATCCGCCCCTGGCTGCGGACCCAGAGCGCGCCGCCGCCGGACCGCGAGCGGCTGCAGTCGCCGGCCGACCGCGACAAGCTCGACGGCCTGTACGAGTGCATCCTGTGCGCCTGCTGCAGCACCGCCTGCCCGAGCTACTGGTGGAACGGCGAGCGTTACCTGGGGCCGGCGATCCTGCTCCAGGCCCATCGCTGGATCGTGGACAGCCGCGACGAGGACACCGGCGCGCGGCTGGACGAACTCGAGGATCCGTTCAAGCTCTACCGCTGCCACACCATCATGAACTGCACCCGGACCTGCCCGAAGGGCCTGAATCCCGCCAAGGCGATCGGCGAGATCAAGCAGCTCATGCTGGCGCGGCATGGCTGAGGCCGCCGCGGCACGCAGGGCGGCGAAGCGCGCCGCGGGCGGCGTTGCGCGTGGTGTCCGTGGCTGAGGCGGCGTCGCCCGGGGACTGCACATGGGGGGCGCGATGAACGACCCCGCCGGCCAGGCCGAGCTGCGGCGCGTGCGCTGGCGCTGCCGGCGCGGCATGCGCGAACTCGACCAGCTGCTCGAACGCTGGCTCGACCGGGAATGGCCCACGGCCTCCGAGGCCGAACGCGGGGTTTTCCTACGCCTGCTGGACTGCGAGGACGATAGGCTCTGGCGCTGGTTCATGGGCTACGAGGCCGCCGATGACGCCGAACTCGACGCGCTTGTCCAGCGCATCCGCCAGTTGCCGCCGGGCTAGCGCCGCCTGCCGGGCCGAATGGCGTCCTTCGCGCTGGTTTCAGCGCGCGCTGGCGCTGCTGGCGGTGCTCGCGGCCACGTCCATCCTCGCCTCCGAAGCGCCGCGGCCGCTGGCGTGGCCGGCGGCGCTGGCCGCGCTGGCGCATGGCGCGCGGCTGTGCCTGCGCGAACGCGCCAGGCCGGCGCACAGCTTCGTCATCCGCGGGGCCGAGGTGCTGGTGGACGGCGCGCCGGTGGCCGGCTTCGAGCTGCGCTGGCGCGGGCCTCTGGCCTTCGCCGCGTGGCGCGACGGGGAAGGCCGGCGCCGGCGCGCCGCATGGTGGCCGGACACCCTTCCGCCGGCGTTGCGGCGTGAACTGCGACTGGCCGCGCCGCCACCGCCTGCTGCGCGCGGACGGGCATCGATGGCACCATAGCGCGCCACGCCCCGCCGGCCGTCCCTCCATGCCGAATCCCCTGCGAACGCTCCCCTGCATCGCCATCGCGTCCTGGGCCGCCCCCCGCGCGCACCGGCGCCTGGACGGCTGAGCGCGCGCCGGCATGTTCAAGCCCGTCCCCGTCGCCATCGGCCTGCGCTACCTGCGCGCCAAGCGCCGCAACGGCTTCATCTCGTTCGTGTCCCTGGCCTCGATCCTCGGCATCGCGATCGGGGTGATGGTGCTGATCACCACCCTGGCGGTGATGAGCGGGTTCCAGCGCGAGATCAAGGACCGGATGCTCGGCATGGTGGCGCACGCGACGGTCAGCGCCCACGGCGAAGCCATGGCCGGCTGGGCGCATGCGGTCGAGGTGGCCCGGCGCGACCCGCGCGTGGTCGGCGCTGCCCCCTACATCGATGCCCAGGCCCTGCTGCGCGGGCCGCGCCAGGAGCCGGCCGCGATCCGCGGCGTCCTGCCCGAGGCCGAGGCCGCGGTGTCGGAACTGGCCGCGTGGATGGTGCAGGGCAGCCTCGACGACCTGCGCCCGGGCGAGTTCAACATCGTGCTCGGCAAGGAGCTTGCGCAATGGCTGGGGGTGCGCGTGGGCGACCGGATCGTCGTCACCACCGATTTCCAGGTCACGCCGATGGGGGCGATGCCGCAGCTCAAGCGCTTCACCGTCAGCGGGATCTTCGAGGCCGGCTACCAGGACTTCGACCGCCGCCTGGCGGTGGTCCACATGGCCGACGCGCAACGGGTGATGCGGATGGGCGAGGGCGTGACCGGGGTGCGGCTCAAGCTGCACGACATGGACCGCGCCTGGGAGGTCGCCCGCGACCTGGCGGTGGCGCTCGAGCGCGAGGGCAATGGCTACTTCATGGTCAGCGACTGGAGCATGGAGAACGCCAACATGTTCCGCGCGCTCAAGCTGGAGAAGACGATGATCGGCATCCTGCTGTCGCTGATCATCCTGATGGGCGCGTTCTCGCTGCTCAATTCGCAGGTGATGCTGGTGACCGACAAGCTGGCCGACATCGCCATCCTGCGCACGCTGGGCCTGACGCCGCGCGGGGTGATGGGCGTGTTCATGGTCCAGGGCACCCTGATCGGGGTGATCGGCACCGTGCTGGGCGTGGTCGGCGGGCTGCTGCTGACCTTCAACCTGGAGCACATCCTGCGCGCGATCGAGGCGGCGTTCGAGGTGGTGCTGATGCCCGAGGACGTGTACTACGTGACCGGGCTGCCGATCGACCTGCAGGTCAACGACGTCGTCGTCATCGCGGTGGTGGCGTTGCTGATGGCGTTCCTGGCCACGATCTACCCGGCGTGGCGCGCGGCGCGCACCGCGCCCGCGGAGGCATTGCGCTATGAGTGAGCGGGCGATGGAGACAGCCACCGCGGGCCGCGGCGCGGCGCAGGCCGGCGGGGACGGGGTCGTGGTGCGGGCCGAGGGGCTGGGCAAGACCTACGCCGAAGGCAAGCTGCGCACGCCGGTGTTCGACGGACTGGACTTCCACGTCCACGCCGGCGAGACGGTGGCGATCCTCGGCGCCTCGGGCGCCGGCAAGAGCACCCTGCTGCACCTGCTCGGCGGGCTCGACACGCCCACCGCGGGCGAGGTGTACGTATGCGGCCAGAAGATGAGCGCGCTGTCGGACGCGGCGCGCGGGCAGCTGCGCAACCGCGCCCTGGGCTTCGTGTACCAGTTCCACCACCTGTTGCCGGAGTTCACCGCGCTGGAGAACGTGATGCTGCCGGTGCTGCTGGCCGGCACCGGCGTGGCCGAGGCCGAGGCGCGCGCGCGCGCGCTGCTCGAATCCGTGGGCCTGGGGCACCGCCTCGGGCACAAGCCGGGCGAGCTGTCCGGTGGCGAGCGCCAGCGCGCCGCGGTGGCGCGCGCGCTGGTGAACCGTCCGGCCTGCGTGCTCGGCGATGAACCCACGGGCAACCTCGACGAGCGCACCGCGGCGAACGTGTTCGAGCTGATGCTGGACCTCAACCGCGCCCAGCACACCAGCCTGGTGCTGGTGACCCACGACCGTCGCCTGGCGGCCAGGCTCGACCGTGTGGTCGAGCTGCACGAGGGCAAGCTGCGCGAAGTGGCGCGCGACGGGCTCTAGCCGGCCGCGGGTGGCCTGCCGCGCCACGGTGCCAGGCCCTGCTCGAATCGCTGTTTCGATCGACCGCGACCGCCGGGCACGCGCCCGGTGGTCCGATCCCGGCTAGCGGTTGCCGCCGCGGTTGCCGCGGTTTCCGCCAGGCCGCGGGCCCTTGGGACGCGGGCCGCGCGGGCGTGCCGGGCCCGGATGGTGCGAGGGCGCGGCGTGGTCGGAAGGGAACACGGGCGCATTGCCGGGATGCCCGTAGGGATGCGCCGCGGCACGCCCCTGGCCACCGCCCTTGCCGCGCTTCTTGGCCGGACCGCCCTTGCGCGGGTTGCGGCCGTCGGCATTGCGATGGCCGGCCGGGCCGGTGTCGACGCCCTCGGGTACGTACCAGGTGCGGAACGCGGCCGGATTGCCATCGGGCAGCGGCTTGGGACCCTTGGTCTTGCGCTGCTTGAGCGGCTTCTGCGACTGCTTGGCGGCCTGTTCGCCGCTCACCGTCAGCCCGCCGTGCGCCTTCTTGCCGCCGCGCCCGCGGCGATCCTCGCGCACGTGGTCGAAGCGCCGCAGTTCGCGTCCTTCGTCGGCGATGTTGTGGCCGTTGACGTAGCCTTGCGGGCGGTGGTCGCCGGCGATATGCAGGGTGGCCTTGGTGGCCCTGCGCTGACCGATCACCGGCAGCAGCGTGAGCGCCGGCGGCGGGCCTTCCTCGAGCTTGAGCGACTTGCGCAGTTCCTCGACCTGGGCGGGCGGCAATTCCATCGACTGCCCGCGCAGCAGGGTCTGCGGCAGCGACACCTGGCCGTAGCGGATGCGCTTGAGGCGGCTGACCTGGCAGCCCTGCGACTCCCACAGCCGGCGCACCTCGCGGTTGCGGCCTTCCTTGAGCAGCACCTGGAACCACTCGTTCGAATCGGTGCCGCCGATGCGGCGGATCTCGTCGAACTTCGCCGGGCCGTCCTCCAGCGCCACGCCGCGGCGCAGGCGGTCGACGATCTTCTCCGGCACGCTGTCCTCGCCCTCGGGCGCGCGCACGCGGCACACGTACTCGCGCTCGACCTCGAGCGAAGGATGCATCATCGCGTTGGCCAGCTCGCCGTCGGTGGTGAGCAGCAGCAGGCCGGTGGTGTTGATGTCCAGGCGGCCGATCGCGATCCAGCGCGCGCCCTTGAGCGCGGGCAGCGAGTCGAAGATGGTGGGGCGTCCTTCCGGGTCCTCGCGCGTGGTCACCTCGCCCTCGGGCTTGTTGTACATCAGCACCCGCGCCGGTTCGGTGAGCGCGCTGGCGACGAACTGGCGGCCGTCGATCTCGATCCGGTCGCCGCCCTTGACCGACATGCCGACCTGGGCGACCTCGCCGTTGACCTTGACCAGGCCGTCGGCGATGCGCTGTTCGAGCGCGCGGCGCGAACCCAGGCCCGCCTGCGCGAGCACCTTGTGGAGGCGCTCTTCCAGGCGCGGGGTATCGGCCGCTTTGTCGTCGCGGCGCTTGAGCGTCAGCTTGCGGCTGGCGGTGGGGTGTTGCTCACTCATGTTCGCTCCGGGTGCCATCGCCATCGGCGGCGGGGGCGTCTTGCGGGGCGGCCGCGGCGGCGTCGCCGTCGGCCGGGATGGGGGGATCGTTGGGGGTGGCCGGCGCGTGCCCGGCCGGATCGGCGAGGGGGGACGTGGCGTCGGCATCGGCGGGGAGGGAGGTCGCGGGACCATCGTCGCCGGTCGCGGCTGATGCCTCCGTGACGGCCGCGCCGTTCGCGGTCGGGGATCGGCCCGGTCCGGGGCCGTCGTCGTTGGCGGCGCGGTCGCCGGCATCGGCATCCGCGTCGCTGCCGGTCCGGGTATCGAGGCCAGCGTCGATGTCCGTCCCGGGACCGGGGGCGGATCCGTCCGACCCGGTGCCGGATGGCGCGTCGCCGGCAGTGGACTCTTCGGTCGCCCCGTCGCCCGACGGGTCCGCGTCCGCGCCGGCGATCCCGCCGACCGCGCGCTCGCCCTCGAATTCGAGCTGCGGTTCGAGCTCGGCGAAATCCTTGAGTTCCGACAATGGCGGCAGCTCGTCCAGGCGCTTGAGGCCGAAGTAGTCGAGGAAGGCCTTGGTGGTGCCCAGCAGCTCCGGCCGGCCCGGCACGTCGCGGTGGCCGACGACGCGGATCCACTCGCGTTCCTCCAGCGCCTTGATGATGTTGCTGCTGGTGGCCACGCCGCGTACCTGCTCGATCTCGCCGCGGGTGATCGGCTGGCGGTAGGCGATCAGGGCCAGGGTCTCCAGGGTGGCGCGGGTGTACCTGGTCTGGCGTTCGGTCCACAGCCGCGCCACCCAGGGATGCACGTCCGCCCTGACCTGGTAGCGCCAGCCGGAGGCGACCTCGACCAGTTCGATCCCGCGTCCCTCGCAGTCGGCCTGCAGCGCCTCGAGCGCGGCCTGGATGCTGCCTTCCGGCGCCGGTTCGTCGAGCGGGAACAGCCCGGACAGCTGGACGACCGTCAGCGGCTGGCTGGACGCCAGCAGCGCGGCCTCGACGATGCGGTTGATGAATTGTTGATCCATGCGTCTTGTCTGGCGGGATGGATGGCGGCGCGGCGCGGTGGTGGCGGCGCGTGGAACGCGTCACTCGGTGGCGTCGGCGGGCGGGTCGTCGAACTCGCTGGAGAACTCCAGCGGTTCGTCGGCCGGGCGCTGGCCGGCCAGCGACTTGAGGTAGATCGGCGCCAGCGGCGCTTCCTGGACGATGTCGATCAGGCGCTCCTTGGCCAGCTCGAGGATCGACAGGAAGGTCACCACCACGCCGAGGCGGCCTTCGCCGGGCTCGAACAGGGTCTCGAAGCGGTGGAAGGCGCCGTCGCCGAGCCGGGTCAGCAGTTCGCCCATGCGCTGGCGCACGCTCAGGGCGTCGCGGCGGATGGCGTGGCTGGTCAGCAGTTCGGCGCGCTTGAGCACGTCGTGCAGGGCCAGCAGCATCTCGCGCAGTTCCACCGGCGGCGGCAGCTTCACCGTGGCGCGGTCGGGGACGTAGGCCGAGACCGGCGAGGTGTCGCGCTCCATGCGCGGCAGGGCGTCGAGGTCCTCGGCGGCCTGCTTGAAGCGTTCGTACTCCTGCAGCCGGCGGACCAGGTCGGCGCGCGGATCCTCTTCCTCGTCCTCCTCGCTGGGCGGGCGGGGCAGGAGCATGCGCGACTTGATCTCGGCCAGGATCGCGGCCATCACCAGGTACTCGGCCGCCAGTTCGAAGCGCAGCTCCTGCATCACGCTGATGTAGTCGACGTACTGGCGGGTGATCTCGGCCACCGGGATGTCGAGGATGTCGAGGTTCTGGCGCCGGATCAGGTACAGCAGCAGGTCGAGTGGGCCCTCGAACGCCTCGAGGATCACCTCCAGCGCATCCGGCGGGATGTACAGGTCCTGGGGGATCTGCAGCACCGGTTGGCCGTGCACCACCGCCAGCCGCATTTCCTGCTGCTGGGGATGGGATGGCGCCGTCGCGGCGGTGTCCTGGGCGGGTTGGCTCATTCGCGGTTCGGCCCCCTCCGGGCCGTCTGGCTGGTCGATCGTTCCGCGCTGCGCACGCGGGTGCGCGGGCAGGGGACGCGCGCGGACTCGCGCGGATCCTGGCAACGCACTGGCTGGCAAAGCGTCTTGCGACCGGGCGCCACGCGCAGGCCATGCCGGATGCCGGCAGAAGACTGCTTGGGGGGCGTCGGGTCTGGCCGAAGGGCCGCGACTCTGCGTCCTGCTTGCGACGGGAGCGGCGATCGGCTACGGAACTTGGACCCTAGGGTAAGCGCTGCCCGGCGGGCTGTCCAGCGGGGGCGTTCTCCTAGAATGGCCGGGGTCATCAGGCGGAGCCCGGGGATGTGGTACGTGATCGAGGGATACGACGGAGCGCAGGTGCTGGAACGGCGCATGGCGGCGCGGGAGCAGCACCTGCAGCGGCTGGTGGCATTGCGTGACGCGGGCCGGCTGCTGCTGGCCGGTCCGTGCCCGGCGATCGATGCGGAGGATCCGGGGCCGGCGGGGTTCAGCGGCAGCCTGGTGGTGGCCGAGTTCGGGTCGCTGGAGGAGGCGCGGGCCTGGGCCGAGGCCGATCCGTACGTCGAGGCGGGGGTGTACGAACGGGTCGAGGTGCGGCCGTTCCGGCGGGTATTGCCCTGAGTTGAGGGCCTGGGGCACAGGGCACGGGACTTCGGAGGTCCTGTCGCGTCGGGACGGCCCCGCCGCAACCGTCAGGCCTGCTCCGCGAATGTCCCCCGGCCTCCGCCCTGGGCGGAGGCCTCCTCCTTGAGTTCGCTGCGCAGGCCTGCCGGCAGCGACGGGGCACGGCTCCGGACCGTCGGCTGTCGGACGTGGTGTTGCGTCCGGCGCCCGGGGGGGCGGGACTCCGGATGCGGACGGGCGATCGGAAGGGCCCCGCCGCAACCGTCAGGCCTGCTCCGCGAATGTCCCCCGGCCTCCGCCCTGGGCGGAGGCCTCCTCCTTGAGTTCGCTGCGCAGGCCTGCCGGCAGCGACGGGGCACGGCTCCGGACCGTCGGCTGTCGGACGTGGTGCCGCTTCTGGGGCACGGGCCGGAACTTCGGACGCGACCTGGCGAATGGCGAGCTGCATCAGCGGGAAGGAGGCGGGCTACGGGCGGACCGGCCCAGGTCCTGCGATGCTAAGAAAATGTTGCAACGTGCCATGCGTCACGCGCTGAAAACGTTTACAGTCCGGTCGTCCCGCTTTCCTGACCCGGACACCGCATGTCGCTTTCCACCCCCAGGTTCCTGTTGCCCCTGTTCACCGCGGCCCTGGTGGCCGCCCTCGGGATGCCCGTCGCGGCGGCGCCGGTCCGGCCCCACACGTCGGCCGGAGACGCGGAGGCCGAGCGGGCCTTCGTCGACGCGTTGCTGGCGCGGATGACCCTGGCCGAGAAGCTGGGGCAGCTCAACCAGCCGCCCGGCGTGGGCAACAACACCGGCCCGGCGGCAATGGCGGGCAGCGAGGAGCAGGTGCGCCAGGGCCAGATCGGGTCCTGGCTGGGGACGCAGGGGGCGGAGCTGACCTGCCGCCTGCAGAAGATCGCGGTCGAGGAATCGCGCCTCGGGATCCCGCTGCTGTTCGCCTACGACGTGATCCACGGGATGCGGACCGTCTTTCCCGTGCCGCTGGGCGAGGCGTCGAGCTTCGACCCGGAGGAAGTGCGCAACGCGGCGCGGGTCGCGGCGGTGGAGGCCACGGCGCATGGGGTGCACTGGACCTATGCGCCGATGGTCGACATCGCCCGCGACCCGCGCTGGGGGCGGATCGTGGAAGGCTCGGGCGAGGATCCGTACCTGGGTTCGGTGCTGGCGGCCGCGCGGGTACGCGGTTTCCAGGGCGACGACCTGGCCGCGCCCGACACCCTGCTCGCGACTGCCAAGCACTTCGTCGCCTACGGCGCGGCCGAGGGCGGGCGAGATTACGACGTCGCCGACATCTCCGAGCGCACCCTGCACGAGGTCTACCTGCCGCCGTTCAAGGCCGCGGTCGACGCCGGCGCGCAGTCGGTGATGGCCAGCTTCAACGAGATCGGCGGGATCCCGATGCATGCCCATCGCGGCCTGATCCAGGACCTGCTGCGCGGGCAGTGGGGCTGGGACGGGCTGCTGGTGAGCGACTACACCGGGGTGATGGAGCTGATGCCGCACGGCATCGCCGCCGACCGCGAGGAGGCCGGGCGTCGCGGGCTGCACGCGGGCGTGGACGTGGACATGGTCAGCGCGATCTACCTCAACGACCTGCCGGCGGCGGTCGAGGCGGGCAGGGTGCCCATGTCCGAGGTCGATGCCGCCGTGCGACGCGTGCTCAACGCCAAGTACCGGCTCGGCCTGTTCGAGGATCCCTACCGCTACTGCCGCGACGCAGGCCGCGAGCAGGCGCTGACGCTGGCGCCGGAACACCGCGCCGCGGCCCGGCGCATGGCGCAGAAGTCGATGGTGCTGCTGGAAAACGATGGCGCGGTGCTGCCGCTGTCGAAGGACATCGGCACGCTGGCGGTCATTGGCCCGCTCGCCGACGAGCCCTGGGCGATGCTCGGCAACTGGGTCGGCATCGGCCGGCCCGAGGACGCGGTCACGCCGCTGGCGGCGCTGCGCGAGCGCATCGGGCCGCGCACCAGGCTGCTGGTGGCCAAGGGGGCGCAGGTCGACGGCGACGACACCTCGGGCTTCGAGGAGGCCGTGCGCGCCGCACGCCAGGCCGACGCGGTGCTGATGTTCCTGGGCGAGCATCCGGAAATGAGCGCCGAGGCCAACAACCGCACCTCGCTCGACCTGCCGGGCGTGCAGGAGCAGCTGGCGCTGGCGGTCGCGGCGACGGGCAAGCCGGTGGTCGTGGTGCTGCTCAACGGCCGGCCGCTGTCTACCGGCGCGCTGCAGGGCAAGGTGGCCTCGATCCTGGAGGCGTGGTTCCCGGGGGTGGAGGGCGGCAATGCGCTGGTCGACGTGCTGTTCGGCGACGTCGCACCGTCGGGCAAGCTGCCGGTGACGGTGCCGCGCAACGTCGGCCAGGTGCCGATCTACCACGCGCGCCGCAACACCGGGCGTCCGCCGGAGAAGGACAACAAGTTCACCAGCAAGTACATCGACGTGCACTGGAGCCCGCTGTACCCGTTCGGGCATGGGCTGGGCTACACCACGTTCGAATACGGCGAACCGACGGTGGAGCGCGCGCGGGTGCCGCTCGACGACCCGCGCCAGGTGGTGCGGGTGCGGGTGACCAACACCGGTCCGCGCGCCGGCACCGAGGTGGTGCAGCTGTACCTGCGCGACGACGTCGCCAGCGTCACCCGGCCGGTGCGCGAATTGCGCGGCTTCCAACGGGTGGAGCTGCAGCCGGGCGAATCGCGCGAGGTCGAGTTCACCCTGGGGTTCGAGGACCTGGCGCTGTACGACGCGCGCATGCGGCGGGTGGTCGAGCCGGGCACGTTCACCGTGTTCGCCGGCGGCAGCTCGGCGGCGGTACAGTCGGCGCGGTTCGAGGTGGTGGCCCGGTGAACGCGGTCGCGCAGCGCATGGAAGGAGGCCGGCCATGAGCGTCACGATCAAGGACGTCGCGCGCCAGGCCAACGTGTCGGTGGCCACCGTCTCGCGCGCGCTCAACGGCCACCCGAACGTGGCCGAGGAGGTGCGCCAGCGGGTGTTCGACGTGGCCACGCGGCTGCGCTACAGCCCGCACCATGCCGCGCGCAGCCTCAGCAGCCGCCGCACCCAGACCATCGGCGTGGTCCTGCCGGACCTGTACGGGGAGTTTTTCTCCGAGCTCATGCGCGGGATCGACCAGGTCGCGCGCGAGCGCGGGCTGCACCTGCTGGTCTCCAGCTACCACGGCAACCCGGCCGAGCAGGGCGCCGCGCTGCGCACCATGCGCGGGCGCGTGGACGGCCTGCTGCTGATGTCGCCGTTCCTCGGCGCCACCGAGGCCCTGGCCAGCGAACTGCCGCCACTGCCGGTCGTGCTCATGAACCCCGCCGTGGCGGTGGAGGGGCTGGCGGCGGTGGGGGTGGACAATCACGGCGGAGCGATGGCGATGGTGCGGCATCTGCTGGAGGCAGGGCACCGGCGCATTGCCTTCATCGCCGGGCCGGAGGACAACTTCGACGCCGCCGAACGCCTGCGTGGCTATCGCGAGGCGATGGCGCAGGGCGCGCCCGACGTCGCGCCGCGGGTGCTGCCCGGCGACTTCGGCGAGGCCTCCGGCCACCGTGCCGGCAAGGCGCTGCTCGAGGGCGGAACGCTGCCCGACGCGGTCTTCGCGGCCAACGACATGATGGCGCTGGGCTGCCTGTTCGCCCTGGGCGAGGGCGGCCTCCGGGTGCCGGGGGACCTCGCCCTGGCGGGCTTCGACGACGTCCCGCTTTCGCGTTACGTACACCCGCCGCTCACGACGATGCGGGTCGAGATCGCCGAGTTGGGCGCGCTCGCGATCCGGCGCCTGCTCGAGGCAGGAACGGAAGCAGGGGGCGAGGACGTCGGGCCGCGGCTGCTGCAGCCGCGGCTCGTGGTGCGCGCGTCCTGCGGGGCGGTCCCGGACACGGGGTGAGGCGTGCCGCATCCCGCCGACCGCTGCTGGAGTCGAAGAAGAAGGTGCCCACGCGCCATTCCCCGTTTCAACGACAAGAGGACAGCCCTGGGAGGGGCCACACGATGAACCGCAAGTCCCGTATCGCGTCCCGCAGGCTCGAACGCAGCCTGCTCAGTTGCGCGCTGGCCGGCTGCATGCTGCTCTCGGCCCCCGCGATCGCCCAGTCCACGGGCGCCACCCTGCGCGGCAAGGTCGACAGCGGCGCGACCGTCACCGTCACCAACGTCGACACCGGACTGACCCGCACCGCGCGCTCGGCGGAAGGCAACTACGCGGTGACCGGCCTGCCGCCGGGCACCTACCGCATCGACGTGGTGGTGGACGGGCAGGCCAGTTCCCGTTCGGTGGTCCTGGCCGTCGGCCAGACCGCCACCGTGGACCTGGTCGACGCCGCCACGCCGGTCGTGGACGGTGGCGACGCCACCACGCTCGACGCGGTGCGCGTCACCGCCGCCCGGCTCACCGAGACCAAGACCTCGGAGATCGCCACCTACGTGTCCAACCGCCAGATCGAAGCGCTGCCGCAAAACTCGCGCAACTTCCTGGCGTTCGCCGACACCGTGCCCGGCATGGTGTTCACCACCGAACCCAACGGCAACACCCGCCTGCGCTCCGGCGCCCAGACCGCGTCGGGGATCAACGTCTACATCGACGGCGTGGGGCAGAAGAACTACACCCTGCCCGGTGGCGTCACCGGCCAGGACTCGAGCCGCGGCAACCCGTTCCCGCAGTCGGCGATCGGCGAGTACAAGGTCATCACCCAGAACTACAAGGCCGAGTTCGACCAGATCAGCAGCGCCGCGATCGTGGCGGCCACGCGTTCGGGCACCAACGAGTTCGAGGGCAGCTTCTTCTGGGACCGGACCAGCACCGACTGGCGCAAGGCCACCGAGTTCGAGGAGCGCGCCGGGGCCAAGGAGGAGTCGTCGCAGGAACAGTACGGCGTGTCCTTCGGCGGTCCGATCATCCGCGACGTCGCGCACTTCTTCATCGCATACGAGGCCAAGGAGATCAGCACCCCGCGCACGCTCGAGATCGGGCGCGGCTTCAGCCCGTCTGACCTGCCGCCGGCGCTGCGCGAGGCCTACGGGACCGGATCGCTGAGTTCGCCGTTCAAGGAGGACCTGTACTTCGGCAAGGTCGACTGGCTGGTCGGCGAGGACCACCTGTTCGAACTGACGTTCAAGCGCCGCGAGGAGAGCGACGTGGCCGGCGTCGGCGGGCAGACGCCGCTGATCGCGGGCGTCGACAACGTCAACGAGGAAACCCGCGTCGACCTGCGCTACCAGTTCACCCGCGGCGACTGGCTCAACGACGCCCACGTCACCTACGAGGAGGCGTTCTGGAGCCCGCGCCCGACGACGATGGAGCCCGGCTACGTGCTGGTCGACGGCGGGCGCAACGACGTGATCTTCCGCGGCGGCGGCAGCCCCAACTTCCAGGACAAGGGCCAGGAAGGCTGGTCGTTCCAGGACGACCTGACCTTCACCGGCTGGCTCGACCACACCCTGAAGATGGGCATCAAGTACAAGGCGGTGGAGGTCCGCGCGCAGGAGCGCAACTTCCACAACCCGCAGTTCTACTACGACATCAACGAGAGCACCACGGCGCCGTTCCTGGTGCAGTTCGGCGCGCCGCTGGCCGGCGTCGGGGACGGCAGCGTGGTCTCGCGCAACCGCCAGTTCGGCATCTACATCCAGGACGACTGGGACGTCACCGACCGGCTGCAGCTGAACCTGGGCGTTCGCTGGGACTACGAGGAGACCCCGAGCCACGAGGACTACGTCACGCCTGCCGAGGTGGTGGCGGCGCTGGAAGGCTCCGAGGCGATCAACAACCCCGCCTCGGGCATCAACATCTACGACTACATCAGCACCGGCAACAACCGCAAGCCCGACCGCAACAACTGGGCGCCGCGCCTGGGCTTCTCGTACGACCTGAGCGGCGACCAGCGCCACGTGCTGTTCGGCGGCGCGGGCCGTTCCTACGACCGCAACCTGTTCGACTACCTGCAGAACGAGGTGACGAAGGCCTCGTTCCCGCAGTTCACGTACGAGTTCGCCACGCCCGCGCATCCATGCGAGACCGCCAACTGCCTGGCATGGGATCCGGCGTACCTCGACCCCGAAGTCCTGCGCGCGGTGGCCGCGTCCGACGGCACCGGGCGCGAGGTCTACCTCAACCACAACAACCTGCGGGTGCCGTACTCCGACCAGTTCAGCCTCGGCATCCGCAACACGTTCGGCGACTGGAATACCGAGTTCACGCTGTCGCACATCCGCAGCAAGGACGGCGTGGCGGCGTTCCTCGGCAACCGCCGCGACGGTGGCCTGTTCTTCGCGCCGGGCACGACCTGGGGCCCGCCATGGGGCATGAACTTCGCGCCCTTCGGCACCCTGGCGCTGATCAACAACGCGCTCGAGACCAGGTCGAACTCGGTGCTGGTGAAGGCCGAGAAGCCCTACACCAGCGCGTCGGGCTGGGGCGCAACGGTCGCCTACACGTTCACCGACGGCGAGCAGAACAGCAACATCACCGGCTGGCCGGGTGCGTTCGACTACCCGACGATCGACGGGTTCGGCTGGTTCCCGGCGCGCTACGCGCCCAAGCACCGGCTGGTGGCCACCGGCATCTACGACGCGCCTTACGGGATCACGCTGTCGGCCAAGCTGACCCTGGCCTCGCACACGCCCGACTACGGCATCAACTGCTACGACGCGCCCGACTTCGACAACTGCTTCTTCGACTGGTTCATCCCGGAGGGCACCATCGGCTTCAAGCAGTTCGACATCGCCGCGGCCAAGGAATGGACGCCGTCCGACCAGATCCGGTTCCGCGTCCGCGCCGACCTGCTGAACGTGTTCAACTGGGTCAACTACGCGGACTTCAACGACTGGTACGGCGCGCCGGGCGAGCGCGACCCGAACTGGGGACGCCCGAGCAGCCAGCACCTGCCCACGCGGCAGTTCAAGCTGTCGTTCGGGATCGATTGGTGAGGAGCAGGGCGTGCAGGAACGGTTGATCGTGGCCGGGGAGGAGGGGCGCCGCACGGGAAGGGGCGAGATGCAGGTTGGGCGGAGGTCCTGGAGCCGGGCGCTCGCGCTCGCGGGTTTGCTCCTGCTGCTGGCCGCGTGCCGGCAGCAGGCGCCCGAGCCCGAACAGCCGGTGGTAGAGCCGCCCAGGCCGGGCCCGATCCCGCAGGTGGTCGAGCCGGAGCCCGAGCCGCGGCCGGAGGAGCCGCCGGGCCCGCCCGAGCTGCCGCCGCTGTTCCGCGACATCGAGCGCCGCACGTTCCAGTTCTTCTGGGACACCACCAACGAGGTGAACGGGCTGACGCCCGACCGCTTCCCCTCGCGTCCGTTCGCGAGCATCGCCTCGGTCGGTTTCTCGCTCACCGCGTACCCGATCGGGATCGAGAACGGCTGGGTCAGCCGGACCCAGGCGGTCGACCGGACGCTGACCACGCTGCGCTTCCTGGCGGACGCGAGGATGGGGCCGCAGGCGACCGGGCGCAGCGGCTACAAGGGCTTCTTCTACCATTTCCTGGACATGCAGACCGGCCATCGCTACGACAGCTGGGTGGAACTGTCGAGCGTGGACACGGGCCTGCTGTTGATGGGCGTGCTGTTCGCGCAGTCCTACTACACCGGCGACGATCCGCGCGAGGTGGAGATCCGGGAGCTGGCCGACCGCATCTACCGGCGGGTCGAGTGGCCCTGGCTGCAGCGGCGCCCGCCGTTGATCTCGATGGGGTGGTATCCCGAACGCGGCTTCATCGCCCACGACTGGAAGGGCTACAACGAGGCGATGCTGGTCTACATCCTCGCCCTGGGCTCGCCCACGCACCCGGTCGGTCCGGAGGCCTGGGAAGTGTGGACGCAGACCTACGAGCGCGACTGGGGCGTGTTCCAGGGCCAGGAGTATCTGAGCTTCGGGCCGCATTTCGGCCACCAGTACACGCACGTGTGGATCGACTTCCGCGGCATCCGCGACGATTACATGCGCATGCGCGGCATCGACTACTTCGAGAACAGCCGCCGCGCCACCTACGCCCAGCGCGCCTACGCCATCGAGAACCCGATGAAATGGGACGACTACGGCGAGAACGTCTGGGGCCTGACCGCCAGCGACGGGCCGCAGCGCACCACCCAGCAGTTCAAGGGCGAGCAGCGCGAGTTCCGCCATTACAGCGCACGTGGCGCGGGCCTGTCCGACGCCTTCGACGACGGGACCATCGCACCAACCGCCGCGGTGGGATCGATCGCCTTCGCGCCCGAGATCGTGATCCCGGCGACCCAGGAGCTGTACGAGCGCTACGGCGAGTACCTGTACTCCAGCTACGGCTTTCTCGACGCGATCAACCCGAGCTTCCGCTACGACATCCCGCTCAAGACCGGGCGCCTGATCCCGGGACGCGGCTGGGTCGCCAGCGACTACATCGGGATCGACCAAGGGCCGATCCTGACCATGATCGCCAACTACCGAAACGAGTTCGTGTGGAAGGTGATGCGGGAGAACCCGTACATCCGGCGCGGGCTCGAGCGGGCCGGCTTCACCGGCGGCTGGCTGTCGCCGCCGGGCGAGGCCGCGGATTCGGGAGAACCCGATCCGGAGGCCGCCGCGGTCGAGGACATCGGCATCGCGCAGTCGCGCGCGCACGAGGAAGAGGAAAAGCCGCCGGCGGAGCCGCGGGCCTCGGATCCGCCGCAGTAGGCTCTGCCACAATGGCACGGGGCAGGGTGGCCGGTGGGCGCGTGGCGCCGCCGGCCCGGCAGGCGGAACGGGACCCGGATTGATGCGATTGCGCTGGCCAATCATCTTCGGGGCGATGCTCGTGGCCATGCTGCCGGTGCTGCTCGCCGCCTGCGCCCGCGACGACGGCGCGACCACGATCCGCTTCTGGGCCATGGGCCGCGAGGCGGAAGTGGTGGCCGACCTGCTGCGCGACTTCGAGCGCGAGCATCCCGGCATCCGGGTGGAGCTGCAGCAGATCCCCTGGACCGCGGCGCACGAGAAGCTGCTCACCGCCTGGGCCGCGGACGCGCTGCCGGACGTGTGCCAGCTGGGCAACACCTGGATCGCCGAGTTCGCCACGCTCGGGGCGCTGGAGCCGCTGCAGGCGCGCGTTGACGCGTCGGCGGTCGTCGAGGAGGACGACTACTTCCCCGGCATCTGGGGCACCAATGTGGTCGACGGCGTGCTCGTGGGCGTGCCCTGGTACGTCGACACCCGGCTGCTGTTCTACCGCCGCGACCTGCTCGAGCGCGCCGGCGTGCGCGAGCCGCCGCGGACCTGGGCGCAGTGGGAGCAGGCGATGGAGGCGCTCGTGCGGCAGGCCGGCCCCGGGCAGCATGCGATCCTGCTGCCGCTCAACGAGTTCGAGCCGCAGCTGTCGTTCGCGCTGCAGGCCGGCGATCCGCTGCTGCGCGACGACGACGGACGCGGCAACTTCCGCAGCCCGGGCTTCGCGCGCGCGCTGGCGTTCTACGCCGGCCTGTTCGAGCGTGGCTTCGCCCCGCCGGTGTCGGAGACCCAGATCTCGAACGTGTGGGACGAATTCTTCCGCGGCAGTTTCGCCTTCTACCTGTCCGGGCCATGGAACATCCGCGAGTTCCGCCGCCGCCAGCCGCCCGGGATGGAGGGCGCCTGGGGGACGATGCCGCTCCCCGGTCCGGACGGCCCCGGCGCCGGCATCGCCGGCGGCACCAGCCTGGTGCTGGCGCGCGGCTCCCGCCACCAGGACGAGGCGTGGCGGCTGGTCGAGTTCCTGTCGCGGCCCGACATCCAGCAGCGCTTCCACGCCATGATCGGCAACCTGCCGCCGCGCCGCAGCACCTGGTCGCATCCGGCGCTCGCCAGCGACCCGCTGGCGCATGCGTTCCGCGAACAGCTCGAGCGGGTGCGGCCGACGCCGCAGGTGCTGGAGTGGGAGCGGATCGTGCAGGAGATGCGCCTGGTGACCGAACGGGTGGTGCGCGGCGGCCTGTCACAGGAGGCGGCGATGGCCGAACTGGACGGGCGCGTGGACGCGATCCTCGAGAAGCGGCGCTGGGTGCGCGCGCGCGACGCGGAGGCGGCCGGTGCACGCTAGGCTGGTGGCGTGGGTGTTCGCGGGCCCGGCGCTGCTGGTGCTGGCGGTATTCTTCGCCCTGCCGGTGGCCGCGGCGCTGCTGCTGAGCCTGACCGACTTCGACCTGTACGCCCTGGCCGATCCCGCCCACCTGCGCTTCGTCGCCCTCGGCAACTACCTCGACCTGCTGCGCACGCCGCTGTTCTGGAAGTCGCTGGGCAACACCTTCTATTTCGTGCTGGTGGGCGTGCCGGTCTCGATCGCACTGTCGCTGGCCGCGGCCCTGCTGCTCGACTCGCCGCTGGCGCGGATGCGCGCGGCGTTCCGGACCGCGCTGTTCGCGCCGGTGGTCACGACCGTGGTCGCGGTCGCGGTGATCTGGCGCTACCTGTTCCACACCAGCTACGGCCTGGTGAACTGGGCCCTGGGCCATGTCGGCATCGCCCCGGTGGACTGGCTGGGCGACCCGCGCTGGGCGATGCCGACGATCATCGCGTTCGCGGCCTGGAAGAACTTCGGCTACAACATGGTGATCCTGCTGGCCGGCCTGCAGGCCATCCCCCGGGACCTGTACGAGGCCGCGCGCATCGACGGCGCTTCGCGCTGGCGCCAGTTCCTCCACATCACCCTGCCGCAGCTGGGGCCGGTGCTGCTGGTGGTGGGGGTGATCACGGTCTCGGGTTACTTCCAGCTGTTCGCCGAGCCCTACGTGATGACCCGCGGCGATCCGCTGCAGAGCACGGTCAGCGTGCTGTACCACATGTTCGAGGAAGGCTTCCGCTGGTGGAACCTGGGGCGCGCCTCGGCCATCGCCTTCGTGCTGTTCGTGGTGATCCTGGCCGCGACCACGCTGCTGCTGCGCTTCGGGCGCCGCAGGGGGGCGCTGTGAGCCGGCCGGTCGGGGAGACGCGCTGGCGCGCCGCCGGCGTCAACGCGGCGCTGCTGGCGCTGGCGGCGCTGAGCCTGGCGCCGCTGGCGTGGATGCTGTCGGTCTCGTTCATGCCGCGCGGCGAGGCCGCGCAGTTCCCGCCGCCGCTGCTGCCTTCGGCGCCCACCCTGGACAACTACCGCGAACTGTTCGCGCGCACCGGCATGGCGCGCCATTTCGGCAACAGCCTGCTGCTGGCGGTGTCGATCACCGGCCTGTCGCTGCTGGTGAACACGATGGCCGGCTACGCCTTCGCCAAGCTGCGCTTCCGCGGCCGCGAGCGGCTGTTCCAGCTCCTGCTCGCGGCGCTGGTGGTGCCCGCGCAGGTGGCCATGCTGCCGCTGTTCCTGCTGATGAAGCAGCTGGGCCTGGTGGACAGCTACTGGGGCGTGATCCTGCCGGCGATGGCGAGCGTGTTCGGGATCTTCCTGGTGCGCCAGTACGCGCGCTCGATCCCGGACGAGCTGATCGAGGCGGCGCGGATCGACGGCGCCGGCGAGCTGCGGATCTTCTTCCGGATCGTGCTGCCGCTGCTGCGCCCGGTGCTGGCCACGCTGGCGGTGTTCACCTTCATGGCCTCGTGGAACGATTTCATGTGGCCGCTGATCGTACTCACCGGCCAGGAGCACTACACCCTGCCGGTCGCCCTGGCCTCGCTGTCGCGCGAGCATGTGATGGACGTGGAGCTGATGATGGCCGGTGCGGTGGTCACCGTGGCGCCGGTGCTGGCGCTGTTCCTGCTGCTGCAGCGCCACTACCTCCACGGCCTGCTGCTGGGGAGCGTGAAGGGATGAGCAGGCGATCGCCGGGCTTCCGGCCGCACGCAAGGGCTGGCATCC
This sequence comes from Luteimonas wenzhouensis, assembly GCF_007859305.1. Taxonomy (GTDB): domain Bacteria; phylum Pseudomonadota; class Gammaproteobacteria; order Xanthomonadales; family Xanthomonadaceae; genus Luteimonas; species Luteimonas wenzhouensis. Next base: position 249,969 of record NZ_VOHE01000001.1, on the reverse strand, counting down.
TGCGGCCGGAGCCCGACAATGCTGTCCTGGTCTGACCCGACCTACAGGAGCATCCGCATCCGACGATGACCGACTGCCGGCGCCCGCGTCGCTTCCGTTTTGCGCATCCACGCCACATGGCCGCGACCTGCGGGTTGCTCGCGTGCCTGTGGGCGATGCCTGCGCTGGCGATGCAGGAGGAGCCGGACGCGCACGCATCCGCGCCGGAGCCGCGCCTGCTCGACGGGTTCGAGGATGCCTCTCCCTGGCGCGTGGTGGCCTCCGACCAGGTTCTTGGCCAGCTGCGCACCGGAGCCGGGGCCGAGGGGCGCGCGCTGTGCCTGGACTACGACTTCAATGGCGTCTCGGGCCATGTCGGGATCCAGCGCGACCTGCCGTTGGCGCTGCCGCCCGACTACCGGTTCTCGTTCCAGCTGCGCGGCGACTCGCCGGACAACGACCTCCAGTTCAAGCTGGTCGACGCCAGCGGCGACAACGTCTGGTGGGTGAACCGGCCGCGGCACGCGTTCCCGCGCCAGTGGACCACCGTGCAGTACCGGCGCCGGCACGTCGAGAAGGCCTGGGGGCCGGATCCCGATCCGGTGCTGCGCGAGGCGGCCAGGCTCGAGTTCACCATCGCCAGCCACGCCGGCGGCCGCGGCAGCGTCTGCTTCGACCAGCTGGTCCTGGAGGCGCTGCCGGGCGACGACGACGGCCCGCTGCGGGCCACGGCGCTGGCCACGGCGGGCGAGGCCGGGCTGGCAGTGGACGGCCTGATGGCCACCGCCTGGCGTGCCGGGCAGGGCGTGCTGCCGCAGCGCCTGGTGCTGGACCTGGGCCGGCCGCGCGAGTTCGGTGGCCTGCGCCTGCGTTGGGAGGGCAGGGACCACGCCTCGCGCTACCACGTCAGCCTGTCGCACGACGGCAGCGGCTGGCGGCATGCACGCACGGTGCAGGACGGCAACGGCGGCGACGACTGGATCGCGCTGCCCGAGTCGGAGGCGCGGTACGTGGCCCTGGACCTGGTCGAGGGGCCGACCCGCCGCTTCGCCCTGGCCGAGGTGCAAGTGCAGCCGCTGGCGTTCGCAGCCACGCCCAACGACTTCATCGCCGCGATCGCCGCGCAGTCGCCGCGCGGGCACTTCCCGCGCGGGTTCCGCGGCGAGCAGCCCTACTGGACCGTGCTCGGGCTCGACGGCGGCCTGCAGCAGGGTCTGCTGGGAGAGGATGGCGCGCTCGAGGTCGCCCGCGGCGGCTTCAGCCTCGAACCGTTCGTGCTGGTGGATGGTGCACTGGCGACCTGGGCCGACGTGGAGACCGGCCAGTCGCTGGAGGACGGCGACCTGCCCATTCCCACCGTGCACTGGCGACGCGCGGACCTGTCGCTCGACGTCACCGCGTTCGCGCACGGCGAGCCGCGCGAATCGCAGCTGGTCGCCCGCTACCGCCTGGCCAACCCGGGCGGCAAGGCGCGTGAGTACACCCTTGCGCTGGCGGTGCAGCCGTTCCAGGTCAACCCGCCGGCGCAGTTCCTCAATACCCCCGGCGGGGTGAGCCCGATCCGGTCGCTGGCGATCGACGGCGGCACGGTATCGGTGGACGGGCGCCCGCGCGTGTTCGCCAAGCAGCTGCCGGGGGCCGCGTTCGCGACCAGCTTCGATGGCGGGATGGTCGCCTCGCACCTGGCCGCGGGCACGCGCCCGCCGGCCCGGTCGGTGGTCGATCCGGAAGGGCTGGCCTCGGGGGTGCTGCTGTACCGGATGCGGCTGGCGCCATGGGAAGCGCGCACGGTGGAGGTGATGGTGCCGCTCACCGGCACCGGCGCGCTGGCGCGGCGCTGGTGGGACGGGGCGCAGCTGCAGGAAGAGACCGCGGCCATGTGGCGATCGCGGCTCGACCGGGTGTCGTTCAGCCTGCCGCCGCAGGGCCGGCCGGTGGCCGATGCGCTGCGCACCGCGCTGGCGCACATGCTGGTCTCGCGCACCGGCCCGCGGCTGCAGCCGGGCACGCGTTCGTATGCGCGCAGCTGGATCCGCGACGGGGCGATGATCGCGGAAGGGCTGCTGCGCCTGGGCCATGCCGACGTGGTGCGCGAGTACCTGGAGTGGTACGCGCCCTACCAGTTCGACAGCGGCAAGGTGCCCTGCTGCGTGGACGACCGCGGCAGCGACCCGGTGCCGGAGAACGACAGCCACGGACAGCTGGTCTTCGCCATAGCCGAGTACTGGCGCCATACCGGCGACGACGCCTTCCTGGAGCGCATGTGGCCGCACGTGGAGGCCGCCTGGCGCTACATGGAGGAGTTGAGCCGGTCCGAGCGCACCGCCGCCAACCGCAGGCGCGACCGCGCGTTCTACGGGATGATGCCGGCCTCGATCAGCCACGAGGGCTATTCGGCCAAGCCGATGCACTCGTACTGGGACAACTTCTGGGCCCTGCGCGGCTACAAGGACGCGGTCGAGGTGGCCCGGGCGCTGGGCCGCGAGGAGGATGCCAAGCGCATGGCCGAGGCGCGCGACCGCTTCCAGGCCGACCTGCTCGACTCGCTGCGCGCGGCCACGCGCCGGCACGGTATCGACTACCTGCCGGGCGCGGCCGAGCTCGGCGACTTCGATCCGACCTCGACCACCATCGCGCTCGCGCCGAGCGGCGAGCAGGCCCGGCTGCCGCACGAGCTGCTGCACGGCACCTTCGAACGCTACTGGCGCCACTTCACCGCGCGCCGCGACGGTCGCATGGAATGGAAGGACTACACGCCCTACGAGTGGCGCAACGTCGGCGCGTTCGTGCGCCTGGGCTGGCGCGGCCGGGCGAAGGAGGCGTTCGACTGGTTCTTCGCCCACCGCACGCCCCGCGCCTGGAACCAGTGGGCGGAGGTGGTGTCGCGCACGCCGCGCGCGCCGTTCTTCGTCGGCGACCTGCCGCACGCCTGGGTCGCGTCGGATTTCGTGCGCTCGACCCTGGACATGTTCGCCTACGCGCGCGAACACGACGACAGCCTGGTGCTGGCCGCCGGCATACCCGCCGAGTGGCTGGAGGGAGAGGGCGTCGGCATCGCCGGCCTGCGCACGCCGGCGGGGCCGCTGTCCTACCGCCTCAAGCGCGTGGACGGCGTGCTTGTGCTGGAGGTCGATGACACCGGCGTGCGCCTGCCCGCAGGCGGGATGGTGCTGCCCTGGCCGCTGGACGGCGCACCCGGCGCCACCACCGTCAATGGCGCGCCGGCGGAATGGGAAGACCGCGAGCTGCGCATCCGCGCGCTGCCGGCGCGGGTGGAGGTCGCGCTACCCTGACGCGGGACGTGGCCCCGCGGCATCGCGGGCCGCGCGAATCCGGAGCGGTCGGGTCCGCGCGATCCACCGCCGGGTCGAACGGGAGCGCCGGCGCGCATCCTTCCTTCGGACCGGAAGCGCGAGGGCGCGCGCACGCGCGGTCCGGGGACACGGAGATTGCGCACCGGCTGCGTTGTAGTCTTGGCCCGTCACGTGACCTGCGCATGCGCATGACCCCTGTGCCCCAACGTCCGGTTGCGCTGTGGCCGCTGCCGCTGTCGGTGGCGGTGCTGTTCACCGTGGCCGCGCATCTCGCGCTGTGGCTGTCGATCCGCGACGGATGGATCGAGGCCTGCGTGCCGTATGTCGAAGGCTGCACCTCGATCAGCCGCGCTGCGCGCCATGGCCTGGGCAACCACGTGTTCCGGCTGATGGTGTTGCCATGCGCGGCGCTGGTCGGGCTGCACTGGTGGCTGGCCGCGCGATGGCTCGGGCGCGGCGCGGCGGTGGTGGCGTGGATGGGCGCGGCGGCGGCGATGGCCCTGGCCCTGTACGCCGCCTTCCTCGGCACCGAAGGCGAGGCCTACCGCTTCCTGCGCCGTTACGGCGTGGTCTGCTTCTTCGGCTTCGGCTACCTCGCCCAGCTGGTGTTCCTGGCCCGACTGCGCGCGGGCGGTCAGGGTGGCGCGCCGGTGTGCGCGATGCTGGCGGTGGCGCTGCTGATGCTGGCGCTGGGACTGGCGAACGTGGCCACTGGCGCGCTGGTCGACGACGGCAGGCTCAAGGACCGGATCGAGAACGTGCTCGAGTGGCACCTGGGCTGGCTGCTGGCGGCCTGGTACCTGTTGCATGCGTGGCTGTGGAGACGGCTCGGGGTGGCGCTCGCGTTCGCGCCGCCGCCGCCGCGGCGCTGAGGCAGGAGCCAGGAGGCAGGAGGCAGGAGGCAGGAGGGCGCCGGCCCCTTGGGCCGATCCCTGTAGGAGCGGCTTCAGCCGCGACCGTGAAGCCGGACGGAAATGGTCGCCTGACGGCCATGCGTCTCCTGGGTCGCGGCTGAAGCCGCTCCTACAGTCGCGACAGCCGGGCCCGGGTGGGGCGAGGTCAGCCGCGGGCCGCGGCCACGATCGCGGCCGCGCGCGCGGCGCTTTCGCGCACGCGGGCCCAGTCGCCGGCCGCCAGCCAGTCCTTCGGCACCATCCACGATCCGCCGATGCACAGCACGTTGGGCTGGGCGAGGAACTCGGCGGCGTTGGATTCGCTGATGCCGCCGGTGGGACACAGCTTCAGCTGGCCCAGCGGCCCGGCCAGGCCCTTGAGCATCGCCAGGCCGCCGACCGCGCTGGCCGGGAACAGCTTGCAGCAGCGGAAGCCGCGCGCCAGCAGCGACATGAACTCGGTCGGCGTGGCGCCGCCCGGCACGGCCGGGATCGGCGCGCGCGCCAGCGCCTCGGCCAGCGCCGGCGGCGTGCCGGGCGTGACCAGGAAGTCGGCCCCCGCATCCACCGACTGGCGGATCTGCGCCTCGTCGAGCACGGTGCCGGCACCGATCACGATGTCGGGCAGGGCCTTCTTCAGCGCCTCGAGCGTCGCGAGCGCGGCGGGCGTGCGCAGGGTCAGCTCCAGCGCGGTCAGCCCGCCTTCGAGCAGCGCGTCGGCGATGCGTTGCCCCTGTTCGACGCTGTCGACGGTGATCACCGGCAGGATGCCGGCGGAGACCAGGATCTGTTCGGCGCGGGTCTGGAGCGATTCGAGGGTCATTGGCGTGGCGCTGGTTGGAGGGGCGTCAGGCGTCGCGGAATTCGTGCGGGGCGAGGGCGGCGGCTTGCGGATCGTCGCCCAGTTCGTACTCCTGGTCGTATTCCCAGGGGCCGCCGTCGCGCGCCGGCGGGCCGCAGGAGATGGACAGCGCGCCCTGGTCGGCGGGCGTCACCATCGCGCGGCTGAAGGCGAACAGGTTGCGGCCGATGTCCCAGGCGCAGTGGGCGGTGCTCGGCGCCGGTTCGCGCGCGGCCCATTCGGCGGGGTCGACCAGCGCCTCCAGGGTGCCGGCTTCGCCGTCGAGGCGCACGATGTCGCCCTCGCGCAGCTTGGCGATCGGTCCGCCGCGCGCGGCTTCGGGCGTGAGGTGGATCGCGGCGGGAATCTTGCCCGACGCGCCCGACAGGCGGCCGTCGGTCACCAGCGCCACGCGCCGGCCCTGGTTCTGCAGCATGCCCAGCAGCGGGGCCAGCGAGTGCAGTTCCGGCATGCCGTTGGCGCGCGGGCCCTGGTAGCGGACCACGGCGACGAAATCCCGCGGCAGCAGTCCCTGCGCGTGCAGGCGGTTGAGCGCACGCGGATCGTCCACTACCACCGCAGGCGCCTCGATCGTGCGGTATTCGGGCTTGACCGCCGACAGCTTGATCAGCGCGCGACCGAGGTTGCCGCGCAGCAGGCGCAGCCCGCCCTGGGCTTCGAACGGGGCCGAGGACGGGCGCACCACCGCGTCGTCGCCGCTGGTGGCCGGCGCCGGCGCGAAACCGAGCGCGCCGCCGGCCAGGGTCGGCTCGCGGGTCCACTCGCGGATGCCGCCGGGCAGGATGGTCTCGATGTCGTCGTGCATCAGGCCCGCGTCGAGCAATTCGCGGAACACGAAGCCGATGCCGCCGGCGGCCTGGAAGCGGTTCACGTCGGCCTCGCCGTTCGGGTACACCCGCGCCAGCAGCGGCACCACCTGCGAGAGCCGGTCCATGTCGTCCCAGGTCAGGACGATGCCGGCCGCGCGCGCCACCGCAATCCAGTGGATGGTGTGGTTGGTCGAACCGCCGGTGGCCATCAGCGCGACGATCGCGTTGACGATCGCACGCTCGTCGACCAGGCGCCCGAGCGGGCGGTAGTCCTCGCCCAGCGCGGTGATCGCCAGCGCGCGCTCGGTGGCGGCGAGGGTGAGCGCCTCGCGCAGGCCGGTGCCGGGGTTCACGAACGATCCCGGCAGCTGTACGCCCATCGCCTCGAGCAGCACCTGGTTGGAGTTGGCGGTGCCGTAGAAGGTGCAGGTGCCGGGCGCGTGGTAGGACGCGGCCTCGGCCTCGAGCAGCTCCTCGCGGGTGGCCTCGCCGGCGGCGTAGCGCTCGCGCACTTCCGCCTTCTTCCTGTTCGGGATGCCCGGCGTCATCGGGCCGGCGGGGATGAACACCGACGGCAGGTGGCCGAAGGCGAGCGCGCCGATCAGCAGCCCGGGCACGATCTTGTCGCAGATGCCCAGGTGCACGGCGCCGTCGAACATGTCGTGCGACAGGCCGATGGCGGTGGCCTGCGCGATCACGTCGCGCGAGAACAGCGACAGTTCCATGCCCGCCCGGCCCTGGGTGACGCCGTCGCACATCGCCGGCACGCCGCCGGCGACCTGGGCGGTGGCGCCGAGCGTGCGCGCGTGCGCGCGGATCAGGGCCGGGTAGGGCTCGTAGGGCTGGTGCGCCGAGAGCATGTCGTTGTAGGCGGTGACGATGCCCAGGTTCGGCGTGGCGTCGCCGCGCAGGCGCGACTTGTCGGTCGGTTCGCAGGCCGCGAAACCATGGGCCAGATTGCCGCAGCTCAGGCGCGACCGGCTCGGCCCGGCCTCGCGCATCGCGTCGATGCCGGCCAGGTAGGCCGCGCGCGACGCGCGGCTGCGGCGGCGGATGCGCTCGGTGACGTCGTGCAGTACGGGATGCAGGCTCATTGGACTTCCGGCGAAGGGGCGTGTCGGTGGCTCCGCGACCGCGCGGTCACGGGCACCAGTGGACGTGCAGCGGCGCGCCCGGGGTCAGGAATGCGATGCGCGCCGGGTACTCCAGCGGATCGTCCCCGTCGAGCACGCGTTCGAGCAGCTTGCGCTTGCTCTCGCCGCGGATCAGCAGCAGGCGGGTATGGGCCGGTGCGAGTCCGGCCGGGGTGAGGCTGATGCGGCGCAGGAACTTGCCGGCGCCGGGGCAGCCGGTGGCGTCGACCGCGACATAGGCGCTGCGCGACTCCAGGGACGCCTCGAGATTCTGCATGCGCGGGAACAGCGAAGCGGTGTGGCCGTCCTCGCCCATGCCCAGCACCACCACCCCGGGCGGCGCCTTGGCGTGCAGGTTGGCGGCGTTCACCGCCTCCTCGATGCTGCGCCCCGGGCGGGTGATGCTTTCGAAGCGCGCCCTGGCGGCGTTGTTGCGCAGCAGCGACTCGCGCACCAGGCGCGAGTTGCTGTCGGGGTCGTCGGGCAGCAGCCAGCGCTCATCGACCAGGGCCACGTCCACCCGATCCCATTCGAGCGGGGCCTTGGACAGGGCCTCGTACACCGGGCGGGGCGTGCTGCCCCCGGACAGGAGCAGGCGCGCGCGGGGCTTGTTCTGCAGGTCGCGCGCCAGCACCGAGGAAATCGCCACCGCCGCGCCCCAGGTCCACTGGGTCATCGACTCGTAGCTGTGCATGTGCACCCGCGCGCGCGGTCGCGGGCCGGTGTTGTGGTCGTGGTCGTTCATGGGGCCACCTGTGCCTCGCGGCGCGCGATCGCGGCCGTGCCCAGCAGCCCGGGGTGCGGATGCAGGATGGCCAGCGAGGGGACGCGCGCCATGGTGGGGGAGAAACGGCCCTTGTGCTCGAAGCGCTGGCGGAAGCCCGAGTGCCGGATCATGTCGAGCATCTTCGGCACCAGGCCGCCGGTGAGGAACACGCCGTCCCAGGCGCCGAGCGTGAGCACCAGGTCGCCCGAGATCGCGCCGAACACGGCGCAGAATACGTCCACCGCGCGCGCGCAGCGCGGGTCGCCGGCCTCGGCGCCGGCGGTGATGTCGGCCGGCTGCATCGGACCCGGGTCCTCGCCGGCGATCTCGCTCAGCGCGCGGTGGATGTTGACCAGGCCCGGCCCGCAGACCAGGCGCTCGTTGGACACGCGCCCGAACTGCGCCGAGAGCCGGTCGAGGATCGCCAGTTCCTCCGGCGTGCCCGGCGGGAAGCTGACGTGCCCGCCCTCGGTTTCGAGCGGGTACTGGCGGCCCTCGCGGATCACCAGCGCGCCCACGCCAAGGCCCGTGCCCGGACCGAGGATGGCGTAGGTGCGGTGGACGGGAGCGTCCTCCGGCGTCCAGGCCGCGCCGCCGATGGGCACCACGTCGGAAGCCTTGAGCAGCGGGATCGCCATCGCCTGGGCGGCGAAATCGTTGACCAGGGTGACGCGCTCGAAGCCCAGCTGGGCCTTCATGCGCGGGCGTGAGATCACCCAGGGGTGGTTGGTGATGCGCGCCTCGTCGCCGTCCACGCGGCCGGCGACGGCGAACACGCCGTGCACGATCCCGGCGTCGTGCTGGCCGGACTCGTGCAGATAGTGGCGCGCGGCGTCGGCCAGCGACGGGAAGTCGGCCACCGCGAAACGCTGGACGCTGTCGACCAGCAGCGGCGCATCGGCGGCCGGGTCGGCCAGCGCGAAGCGCGCGTTGGTGCCGCCGATGTCGGCGAGCAGGACCTGGGGTGTGCCGCTCATCCGCGCCTGCCCGAGGGAGCGCCCACGGTGCGCGGCAGGAACGCCTCCGCGCCGTTCGGGCCCCAGGATCCGGCCGGGTATTCGTGCACCGGGGTGCCCGCCTGCTGCCAGGCGGCGCTGATGCTGTCGATCCAGCGCCAGGCGGCCTCGACCTCGTCGTCGCGCACGAACAGGGTCTGGTCGCCCTTGAGCGCGTCGATCATCAGCCGCTCATAGGCGATCCGGCGCTTGGGCGGCAGCATCGCCATGTCCAGCGACATCGGCATCAGCTCGGTCGCGCCCCATTCGGGCGCGGCCAGGCTGCCCATCAGGCCCAGTTCGATCGTTTCCTCGGGCTGCAGCCGCATGCGCAGCCGGTTGGGCGTGGCGCCGCGGGCGTTGGGGCGGTCGAACAGCCAGTGGGTGACCGGCTTGAAGTTGATCAGCACTTCGGTGGTGCGCGAGGGCAGGCGCTTGCCGGTGGCGAGCCGGAACGGCACGCCCGCCCAGCGCCAGTTGTCGATCCAGGCGCGCAGGCCGACGAAGGTTTCGACAGCGCTGTCAGCCTTAAAGCCCTGCGCGGCGCGGCCCTCGACCACGCCCGGACCGTAGCGGCCGCGGATGCTGTCGCTGGCGGCGTCGGCGGCGGTCATCGGACGCAGCGCGCGCAGCACCTTGCGCTTCTCGTCGCGGATGCTGTCGGCGTCGAGCGCGGCCGGCGGCTCCATCGCCACCAGCGCCAGCAGCTGCAGCATGTGGTTCTGGACCATGTCGCGCAGCGCACCGTAATCGGCGTAATAGCCTTCGCGCCCGTCCACGCCGGCGGTTTCGGCGACCACGATGTCCACCGATTCGATGCAGCGGTTGTCCCACACCGCCTCGAGCAGGGTGTTGCCGAAGCGCAGCGGCAGCAGGTTCTGCACCGGCGCCTTGCCCAGGTAGTGGTCGATGCGGAAGATCCGCGACTCGTCCAGCGCCTCCTTGAGGGTGGCGTTGATCTCGCGCGCCGAGGCCAGGTCGTGGCCGATCGGCTTCTCGAGCACCAGCCGCGAGGGCGGCTCGAGCAGGCCGGCAGCCTTGAGCCCGCGGCAGGCCGGCTCGAACAGGTTCGGCGGGGTGGACAGGTAGCTCACCGCCGGACGGTCGGCATACGGCGCCAGGGCCGCAGCCATGGCCTCGGTGTCGTTGAGGTTGAGCGCGTGGTAGCGGATGCGCGAGAGCAGGTCGTCGAGCGCCCCGGAGTAGCCGTCGCCCTCGTCGATGCGCTCGCGCAGCCAGGCGCGGAAGCCGTCGTCGTCGTGCTGGGTGCGGCCGATCGCCACCACGCGGAAGTTCTCCGGCAGCAGCCGATCGCGCAGCAGGTGCAGCAGCGAGGGGAACAGATAGCGTTGTGCCAGGTCGCCCGTGGCGCCGAACAACAGGATGGAATCGTGCATGGACGCCGTGTGCGGGTCGTGGGGTCAATAGGGAAGGGGGTCGGCCAGTGCGCGGCCGTGGCTCCCAATGATGCCAGAGAACCAGCGGGCGCTGTCCTTCGGGGTCCGCTCGAGCGTCCCGTAGTCGACGTGGATGATACCGAACCGCTTGGAATAGCCCAGCGACCATTCCAGGTTGTCCAGCAGCGACCACGCCATGTAGCCGCGCACGTCCACGCCGGCGGCGATCGCATCGTGGATCGCCCGTAAATGCTTTCGCAAGTAATCAATCCGCAGCGGATCGCGTACGCGGCCGCCCTCGGCCACCGGCGGGTCGAAAAAGGCGGCGCCGTTCTCGGTGACGTAGATGGGCAGGTCGCCATAAGTGTCGCGGAACCAGACCAGGGTATCGGTCAGGCCCTGCGGGAAGACTTCCCAGCCGGTCTCGGTATAGGTGCCCAGCGGCTGGCGTACGGAGCCGGCGCGCAGCGGCCAGCTGTCGTCGGCGCGGGTCACCGCCCGGGTGTAGTAATTGATTCCGATGAAATCGATCGGCTGGCGGATCTGGCGCATGTCCGCGTCGGACACCTGCGGCCAGGCGTCGCCGAAGATCTCCGCCAGCTCGTCGGGGTAGCGGCCGAGCAGGGCGGGATGCAGGTACTGCTCGTTCATGTACGCGTGCGCACGGCGGGTGGCGGCCAGGTCCCCGGACGAATCGCTGGCCGGGTATTTCGGCTCGATGTTCACCACCAGGCCGATGTCGTGCCGGCCCTCGGCACGGTAGGCCTGGACCGCGGCGCCGTGCGCGCGCATCAGGTTGTGCGAGGCGATCGGGGCCTCGTAACGGTTGCGATGCCCGGGCGCGAGCGCGCCGTGGAGGTAGCCCCCGTCGGTGATCACCCACGGTTCATTGAGCGTGACCCACTTCTTCACCCGCCCGTCGAGCTCGCGGAACAGCACGCTGCCGTACTCGGCGAACCAGTCGGCGCAGTCGCGGTTGAGCCAGCCGCCGCGGTCGTCGAGCGCGGCCGGCAGGTCCCAGTGGTAGAGCGTGAGCAGGGGCTCGATGCCGTTGGCCAGCAGTTCGTCCACCAGGCGCGAATAGAAGTCCAGGCCCTTGCGGTTCACCCGGCCGGTGCCCCCGGGCAGGATCCGCGACCACGACACGCTGAAGCGGTAGGCCTGCAGGCCCAGTTCGCGCATCAGCCGCACGTCCTCCTTCCAGCGGTGGTAGTGGTCGCAGGCCACGTCGCCGGTGTCGCCGTTGAGGGTCATGCCGGGGGTGTGGGCGAAGCGGGTCCAGATGCTCGGCCCGGCGCCATCGGCCAGCGGCGAGCCCTCGATCTGGTGGGCGGCGGTGGCCGCGCCCCAGAGGAAGCCTTCGGGGAAGCGGTAGTCCTTGTCCTGGGTGAGATGCATGGCGTGCGGATTCCTGCGCCGCCGTCGCGGCATGGCCTGAAAACGATTACATGCCAGAATAGCGCAATCGCCCGCGGCCGGTGCCCGCGCCGCGCGAAGATGGCGGCGCCGGCGGCGCGCCGCCGGGACCGGGACGGGAGCAGCGATGGCGCGCGTCGAGCTCGACAACCTGCGCAAGGTGTACGACAACGGCCATGTCGCCGTGGAAGGCGCCAGCTTCGAGGTCGGCGACGGCGAACGGGTGGTGCTGGTCGGGCCCTCGGGCTGCGGCAAGACCACGCTGTTGCGGATGATCGCGGGGCTGGAGGCGATCACCTCCGGCACACTTCGCATCGGCGAGCGGGTGGTCAACGAGGTGGCGCCTGCCGACCGCGACATTGCCATGGTGTTCCAGGGCTATGCGCTCTACCCGCACATGACCGTGGCCGGGAACCTGTCGTTCGCCCTGCGCCTGCGCGGGATGGCCGGACCACGGCTGCAGGCGCGGGTGGCGGAGGTCGCGCGGCTGCTGGGCCTGGAAGAGGTGCTGTCGCGGCGGCCGGCGCAGCTGTCGGGCGGGCAACGCCAGCGGGTGGCGCTGGGCCGCGCGCTGGTGCGTGATCCGCAGGTGTTCCTGCTCGATGAGCCGCTGTCGAACCTGGACGCCGGGTTGCGGGCGCAGATGCGGCTGGAGATCGCGCGCCTGCACCAGCGGCTGGGCACCACCATGGTCTACGTCACCCACGACCAGGTCGAGGCGATGACCCTCGGCCAGCGCATCGTGGTGATGAGCGAGGGGCGGGTGCAGCAGATCGACACGCCGATGGTCCTGTACCAGCGCCCGGCCAACCGCTTCGTGGCGACCTTCCTTGGCAGCCCGGCGATGAACCTGCTGCGCGCGCGGATGCTGCGCGCGGACGCTGGCTGGGGGCTGGCGCTGGCCGATGGCGGCCAGCTGCCGCTGCCGGCCCGCACCCCGGTCGATCCAGCCTGGGAAGGGCGCGAGCTGGATTGGGGCGTGCGCCCGGAGCACCTGCTGCCGGCCGGTGCCGGGGGTGGCGATGCCTTCGAGGCGGTGGTGGACGTGGTCGAGCCGGTCGGCAGCGAGATCCACGTGAACCTGCGCCTGGGTGAGGCCCGCCTGGTCGCGCGGCTGCCGCCGGGCGATCCGCCGCTTGCGGGCGAGCGCCTGCGGCTGTCGTTGGCGCCCGGCGCGCTGCACGCCTTCGACCCGGACGACGGCCGGGCGTTGACGCCGGGTTGACGGCGCCTTCATGGCACGACGCTCCGATCCGCGCCATCATGGACGCATGACACACGACGGCACCCCCCCATTGCCGCCGCCACCCCCGTTGTCCGACCAGTGGGCGTTGTTCCTCGACGTCGACGGCACGCTGGCGGCCTTCGCCGACCAGCCCGACGGGGTCAGCGTCGCCTCCCCGGTCGTCGACCGCCTGGACGAACTGTCGAGGATGCTCGATGGCGCCCTGGCGCTGGTGAGCGGCCGCAGGATCGAAACCCTCGACGCGCTCTTCGCGCCCCACCGTTTCGCGGCGGCGGGCCTGCACGGCCTGCAGCGCCGCCGCGCCGGCGAGGAGCCGCCGCCGCCGGCCGCGCCGCCCGCGGCGCTGGAGGCGATCAAGGCCCAGGCCGCCGCGCTGCTGCGCGAGCGCTACCCCGACGCGCTGCTGGAGGACAAGGGCGAGGCCATCGCGCTGCACTGGCGGCTGATGCCCGAGGCCGCGGCCGACCTACAGGCATTCGCGATGCAGGCCCTGACCCGGCTGCCCGACTACCACCTGCAGCCCGGCGACCACGTGGTCGAATTGCGGCCGGCCCGCGGCGACAAGGGCGAGGCGATCGCCGCGTTCCTGGACGAGCTGCCGTTCCTTGGCCGCCGGCCGGTGTTCGTGGGCGACGACCTCACCGACGAACACGGGTTCGAGGTCGTCAACGCGCGCGGCGGGATCAGCGTGCTGGTGGGCGATCGCGCGGGATCGGCGGCCGAGCACCGGCTGCCCGGCATCGACGCGGTCTACGCCTGGCTGGGGGCCGGCGCATGAGCGCGCGCGCCGCGCGGCAGGCCTCGCTCGACCTGGGCGTCATCGGCAATGGCAGCTTCGGCGCCCTGATCGACCGCGAGGCCCGGGTGGTGTGGGGCTGCCTGCCGGCCTTCGACGGCGACCCGGCCTTCTGCGCCCTGCTGTCGCCGCGCCACCACGAGGGCGGGGACCTCGCGATCGAGCTTGAGGACTACTCGCACAGCGAGCAGGAATACGTCACCAACACCGCGATCCTGCGCACCGTGCTGCACGACCGCAACGGCGGCGCGGTCGAGGTGATCGATTTCGCCCCGCGCTGGAAGCAGAACAGCCGCATCTTCCGCCCGGTGTCGATCATCCGACGGATCCGGCCGCTGTCGGGCACGCCGCGGCTGCGCGTGCGGTGCCGGCCGCTGGCCGACTGGGGCGCGCGCGTGCCCGAGTCGACGTGGGGCAGCAACCACATGCGCTGGATCTTGCCCGGGTTCACCCTGCGCCTGACCACCGACGTGCCGATCCGGTTCGTGCGCGACCAGCTGCCGTTCGTGCTGTGGGAGACGGTGCACCTGGTGTTCGGCGCCGACGAAACGCTGGAGCGCTCGGTGTCCGGCTACGTCGAGGAGGCCCTGGGCCGCACCGAACACCACTGGCGCGAGTGGGTGCGCTACCTGTCGATCCCGCTGGAATGGCAGCAGGCGGTGATCCGCAGCGCGATCACCCTCAAGCTGTGCCAGTACGAGGACAGCGGCGCGATCATCGCCGCGATGACCACCTCGATCCCCGAGGCGCCCGATACCCCGCGCAACTGGGACTACCGCTACTGCTGGCTGCGCGACGCCGCGTTCGTGGTGCGCGCGCTCAACCGGCTCGGCGCGACCCGGAGCATGGAGGAGTTCCTCGGCTACATCTTCAACATCGCCACCCACGACGGCTACCTGCAGCCGCTGTATGGCATCGCCTTCGAGGAGCGGCTGGAGGAGCAGGAGGTCGAGTCGCTGGCCGGCTACCGCGGCATGGGGCCGGTGCGGCGCGGCAACCTGGCCTGGGTGCAGAAGCAGCACGACGTGTACGGCAGCCTGGTCCTGGCCTCGACCCAGCTGTTCATCGACCAGCGACTGGTCCATCCCGGCGACGAGGCCACCTTCGCCCGGCTCGAGCCGCTGGGCGAGCGCGCCTTCGAGCTGTACGACCAGCCCGACGCCGGACTGTGGGAGTTCCGTGGGCGCGCCGAGGTCCATACCTACACCGCGGCGATGTGCTGGGCGGCCTGTGACCGGCTGTCGCGGATCGCCGGCATCCTGGGGCTCGGTGAGCGCGCGGCGCACTGGCGCGCGCGCGCCGACACCATCCACGCGACGGTGGTGGAGCGGGCCTGGCGCGAGGAGGCCGGGCACTTCAGCGCATCGTTCGAAAGCGACTACCTCGACGCCTCACTGCTGCTGCTGGCCGACATCGGCTTCCTGCCGCCGGACGACCCACGCTACGTCGCCACCGTCGAGGCGATCGGGCGCGAACTGCGCCGCGGCGACGCGCTGTTCCGCTACGTCGCGCCGGACGACTTCGGCGAGCCCGAGACCAGCTTCACCATCTGCACCTTCTGGTACATCGACGCGCTCGCCGCGATTGGCCGCAAGGAGGAGGCGCGGGCGATGTTCGAGCGCCTGCTCGGGCGCCGCAACCACCTCGGCCTGCTCTCGGAGGACCTCGCGTTCGACGACGGCGAGGCCTGGGGCAACTTTCCGCAGACCTACTCCCACGTAGGATTGATCATCGCCGCGATGCGGCTTTCGCGCAGCTGGCAGGAGGCCTCATGAACCGTCTGGTGGTCGTGTCCAACCGGGTCGCGCTCCCGGGCGAGAGCCGCGCCGGCGGCCTGGCGGTGGGGCTGGAAGCGGCGCTGCGCGCCCACGGCGGGGTCTGGTTCGGCTGGTCGGGCAAGGTGGTGCGTGATGCCAGCGGCCGGTTGCACGAGCAGACCGACGGCGACGTGCGCTACGTGACCATGGACCTCAACCGGCCCGACCACGACGCCTACTACAACGGCTTCGCCAACCGCACCTTGTGGCCCCTGCTGCACTCGCGCCTGGACCTGGTGGACTACGCCCGCGAGACCCGCGCCGGCTACCGCCGGGTCAACCTGCTGTTCGCCGAGAAGCTGGCGCCGCTGCTGCGCGACGACGACCTGCTCTGGATCCACGACTACCACCTGATCCCGCTGGCGGCGATGCTGCGCGAGCGCGGGGTGGGGTGCCGGATCGGCTTCTTCCTGCACGTGCCGATGCCCTCGGCCGACCTGGTCTCGGCGCTGCCCGAGCACGGGCGCCTGTTCAGCACCCTTTACGCCTACGACCTGGTCGGCTTCCAGACCATGCGCGACGCCGACCGCTTCCGCACCTACGCGCGGATCTTCGGCGGCGGCAGCATCGAGCCCGACGGCAGCGTGACCCTGCCCGGCGGCAAGCGGGTGGACGTGGGCAACTTCCCGATCGGGATCGACGCCGGCCGGATCGCGGCCCAGTCCGCGGCCGCGGTCGGCAAGCCGGCGGTGCGGGCGCTGCGCGAGAGCATGAGCGGGCGCCAGCTGGCGATCGGCGTGGACCGGCTGGACTACTCCAAGGGGCTGCCCGAGCGCTTCCGTGCCTTCGGCCGCTATCTGGAGCGCCATCCGGACGAGCGCGGGCGCCTGACCTTCCTCCAGATCGCGCCGGTCTCGCGCGGCGACGTGGCCGAGTACCGGCACCTGCGCGACCAGCTCGAGGGCATCGCCGGGCACATCAACGGCACCCACGCCGAGCCCGACTGGACCCCGCTGCGCTACGTCAACCGCAACTTCGGCCACGCCACCCTGACCGGCTTCTACCGGCTGGCCTCGCTGGCCCTGGTCACCCCGCTGCGCGACGGCATGAACCTGGTGGCCAAGGAGTACGTCGCCGCGCAGAACCCGGAGAACCCCGGGGTGCTGGTGCTGTCGATGCTGGCCGGTGCGGCGGCCGAGCTGGATGCCGCGCTGCTGGTCAACCCCTACGACCTGGACGGCGTGGCCGATGCCATCTCCCGCGCTGCCTCGATGCCGCTGCCCGAGCGCCGCGAACGCTGGGAGTCGATGATGCGGCCGATCACCGAGTTCGACATCCACGCCTGGTGCGCGCGCTTCCTGGAGCGGTTGGCCCGGACGACGGGCTGAGAGGGCGCTGGCGGGCGGGCGGTCGCTATACTCGCGGATTCGAACGGCGTCCGGATCCCCGCGATCCTACGCCATTCAATGGCTTGCAAGTCAATCCTGCTGTTCCTGATCAACATTGGTGCCGCGCCGGCCGGCGCGGCAGGGACCCCCAACGCCGCATGCGCCTGTCCACCATCAAGCTGTCGGGTTTCAAGTCCTTCGTCGACCCCACCACCCTGCACCTGCCGACCAACATGACCGGCGTGGTGGGGCCGAACGGCTGCGGCAAGTCCAACATCATCGACGCGGTGCGCTGGGTGATGGGCGAGAGCTCGGCCAGCCGCCTGCGCGGCGACTCGCTGACCGACGTGATCTTCGCCGGCTCGAGCGCGCGCAAGCCGGTCTCGCAGGCCACGGTCGAGCTGATCTTCGACAACTCCGACCACACCATCTCGGGCGAGTACGCCGCATTCAACGAGATCTCGGTCAAGCGCACCGTGAGCCGCGACGGCCAGAGCAGCTACTACCTCAACGGCGCCCGCTGCCGCCGCCGGGACATCACCGACCTGTTCCTCGGTACCGGCCTGGGCCCGCGCAGCTACTCGATCATCGAGCAGGGCATGATCAGCCAGGTGATCGAGGCCAAGCCCGAGGAGCTGCGGGTCTACCTCGAGGAGGCGGCCGGCATCTCCAAGTACAAGGAGCGGCGCCGCGAGACCGAGAACCGCATCCGCCACACCCGCGAGAATCTCGACCGCCTCAACGACCTGCGCGAGGAAGTCGGCAAGCAGCTCCAGCACCTGGCCCGCCAGGCGCGCCAGGCCGAGCAGTACACCGCGATCCAGGCCGAGCGGAAGATCCGCGACGCGGAGTGGAAGGCGCTCGAGTTCCGCGCCCTCGACGTCCAGCTGCAGGCGCTGCGCGAGGGCCTGTCGCAGGAGGAAACCCGCCTGCAGCAGCTGATCGCCGAGCAGCGCGAGGCCGAGCGCGAGCTCGAGACCGGGCGCGTGCGCCGTGACGAGGCGTCCGCGGCCCTGGCCCGCGCCCAGGCCGGGAGCTACGAGGTCGGCGGCACCTTGGCCCGGATCGAGCAGCAGATCGCCCACCAGCGCGAGCTCGCCGAACGCCTGGTCAAGGCGCGCGAGGAGACCCGGCACGCGCTGGAGGAGATCGGCGCCCACATCAGCGGCGACCAGGCCCGGCTCGAGGAGCTGCAGGCCGCGATCGCCGAGGCCGAGCCGCGCCTGGAGGCGCTGCGCGAGGACGACGGCGTGCGCCAGGAGGCGCTGCGCGAGGCCGAGGAGGCGCTGGCCGACTGGCAGCAGCGCTGGGAAGAACACCAGCGCGAGCAGAACCAGGCCGCGCGCGCGGGCGACGTGGAACGCACCCGCGTCGATTACCTCGACCGCCAGGCGCTCGACGCCGACCGCCGCCGCGAACAGCTCCAGGCCGAGCGCGCGGCGCTCGACCTGGAGGCGCTGTCGCAGGCGTTCGAGGACATCGTCCTGCGCCACGAGGAGCAGAAGCTGGCGTTGGACGGGCTGACCGAGGAGCTGGAGCGTCGCAAGCAGGCCGCGGTGGAGCTGCAGGACCAGCAGCGCGCCAGCCAGGCCGAGCTGTCGGACGTGCGCAAGCAGGCGCAGGAGGCCCGCGGCCGGCTGTCGTCGCTCGAGACCCTGCAGCACGCCGCGCTCGGCCAGGAGCAGGGCGCCGCGGTCGAATGGCTGCGTCAGCGCGGGCTGGATTCGGCCGCGCGCGTGGGCGAGCGGCTGGTGGTCGAGCCGGGCTGGGAGAACGCGGTCGAGAGCGCCCTCGGGCAGCTGATCGAGGGCGTGCTGGTCCAGGCCCCGGAAGCCCTGGTCGACGCCCTGGGCGAACTGGGGGAGGGCCGGCTGGCCCTGGTGGCGGCCGAGGACGGCGACGAGCCGGTCGCGCCGACCTCGCTGGCGGCCAAGGTCCAAGGCGCGCGCGCGATCCGGCGCATGCTGGCGCGGCTGCACGTGGCCGACTCCCTGGCCGAGGCGCGCGCGCTGCAGGCGCGGCTGGGCGAGGGCGAATCGGTGATCACCCGCGCCGGCGAGCGCCTCGGCGCCGGCTGGGTGCGGGTGCTGCGCACCGGCGCGGCCAAGCAGGGCGCGCTGCTGCGCGAGCGCGAGATCAAGGAACTGCGTGCGCGGATCGAGCAGCTGCAGGCGCGCGAGCACGAGCTCGACGCCGCGCTGGCCTCCGGTCGCGAGCGGCTGCTGGCGGCCGAGCAGCAGCGCGAGGACGCGCAGCGCCAGCTCTACATGGCCCATCGCAACGTCTCCGAACTCGCCGGCCAGCTGCAGGGCCAGCAGGGCCGCCTGGACAGCGCCCGCGCCCGGATCGAGAAGATCGAGGCCGAACTGGCCCAGCTGGTCGAAGTCATCGACGACAGCGCACGGCAGGCGCGCCAGGCGCGCACCTCGCTCGAGGACGCGGTTGGCCGGATGGCCGAGCTCGAGTCCCGCCGCGCCGCGCTCGAGGCCGAGCGCCGCAACCTGGTCGAGGCCCGCGACGCCGCCCGCGCGGCCGCCCGCGAATCGCGCGACGCCGCGCACGCCCTGGCGCTGACGCTCGAATCGCAGCGCGCCCAGGTGGTGGCGCTGGCCCAGGCCTTGGAGCGCATGGGCGGGCAGCGCGGCCAGCTCGACGCGCGCCTGGGCGAACTGGCCGCGCAGCTGTCGCAGGGCGATGCCCCGGTGCAGGAACTCGAGCAGCAGCGGCAGGCTGCGCTCGAGCAGCGGGTGCTGGTCGAACGCACCCTGGCCGAGGCGCGCTCGGCGCTGGAGGGCATCGATGCCGAACTGCGCGAGTTCGAGCGCGTGCGCCATGAGCGCGAGCAGCAGGCGCTGTCCCAGCGCGAGGCGATCGCGCAGCGGCGGCTCGACCAGCAGGCGCTCGACATCCGCGCCACCCAGCTGGCCGAGGCGGTCGCGGAGGCCGGTTTCGTGCTCGACGAGGTGCTCGCCGGGCTCCCGGAGGATGCCGACGCCGCGGCCTGGGAAAAGATGGTCGCGGACTTCGACGCGAAGCTGCGCCGGCTCGAGCCGGTCAACCTGGCCGCGATCCAGGAGCACGCCGAGGCCGCGCAGCGCAAGGAATACCTCGACGCCCAGGACGCCGACCTGCGTACCGCGCTCGAGACCCTGGAGGAGGCGATCCGCAAGATCGACCGCGAGACCCGCGGCCGCTTCAAGGACACCTTCGACCGGGTGAACTCGGGCATGCAGGAGCTCTACCCGCGCCTGTTCGGCGGCGGCCACGCCTACCTGGAGCTGACCGGCGAGGACCTGCTCGACACCGGCGTGGCGATCATGGCGCGCCCGCCGGGCAAGCGGGTGAGCAACATCTCGCTGCTGTCGGGCGGCGAGAAGGCGATGACGGCGGTGGCGCTGGTGTTCGCGATTTTCAGGCTCAACCCGGCGCCGTTCTGCCTGCTTGACGAGGTGGATGCGCCGCTCGACGAGGCCAACGTCGGCCGCTTCACCGCGATGGTCTCGGAGATGAGCGAGCAGGTGCAGTTCCTGTTCGTCACCCACAACAAGGCGACGATGGAAGCGGCGCAGCAGCTGTGCGGGGTTACCATGCGCGAGCCGGGCGTGAGCCGCCTGGTATCCGTGGACCTGGCCGAGGCCGCGCGCCTGGCCGGCGCCGCGTGAGCCCCTGCACGACCTTCGGAGGAGCGGCATGACCGAACTGCGCATTGGCATCCTGGTGGCAGGGCTGATCCTGCTGGCGGCGATCTGGTACTTCGGGACCCGGCCGCGGCAGGGCCAGGGACGCCGGGTGTCGCGCGACGGGGAGCCGGGGCGCGCGGAGCCGACGCTGGGCGCGGAGATCGAGCGCGAACTGGCCGACGCGGCGGAAGGCGCCGACGAGGAAGCGGTGCAGACCGAGATGGAGCTGCTCGACGGCACCGTCGGCGCGGCCTCGCCCAACAGCGAACTGGGCAAGCGGGTCAGCGACGAGTTCGACCGGATCGTGACGCTGTACGTGGCGGCCAAGGCCGGACAGGTACTGCGCGGGCCGGACATCGTGGTCGCGGCGGAGAAAGCGGGCCTGACCTATGGCCACATGAACGTGTTCCACCGGCTGGTGGAGAGCCATCCCGAGCGTGGGCCGATCTTCAGCGTGGCCAACATCCGCAAGCCGGGCAGCTTCGACATGGCCGAGATCCAGTCGCTGGAAACTCCGGCGATCGCGTTCTTCCTCACGCTGCCGGCGCCGGTGAGCGCGCTCGATGCCTGGGACGCGATGCTGCCGGCCGCGCAGCGGATGGCCGAGCTGCTCGATGGCGTGGTGCTCGACGAGCAGCGCAACGCACTCGGCCGGCAGCGCATCGCCGGCCTGCGCGACGAGATGCGCGCCTGGGACCGCGAGCACGAGGCGCCGCCGGTCACGCGCAGCCCGCGCTGGTAAGCGCGGACATTTCCCGGGGGCGCCGGGCTTCCGGCCCCCTTCGCCTGGGCCGCACGTGCGCGTGCGGCGTCCGTACCTGTGTCTGCCAGCTGGTTTGCCGAAGCCGCTGGCCGTCTGGTCCGCCGAGAGGGGCGGCCGGGGAGTGCGCGCGGCGCCGGGAGCGGGTACCCCCGGGTGCGAATGTCCCCCGGCGACGGCCTGCGGCCATCGCCTCCTCCTTGATTTCGCACCCGGAGGCACCCGCTCCCGCGTGATCCATCCGGGCGGTTCCGTGCGCGGCGGGAACGTTCGGGAGGCAGCGGGCCAGTCGCTCCCGAGATGACCACGGTGGGTCCGGGCGGCCGGCGGGATTCCCCGGTTCATTCGTGTCGGCGGACAACGACCCCGACGGCTGCTGTAGTCCGTGCGGGGATAGTGGAGCCGTGCATCGAGGCGGGTGGGGCCGCGCACTCCGGATGCTCTCGCCGCATCCCCTGGCATGCGCCGCCCTCGCCGGCGCCGGTCGCCCGCCGGCCTCGCCCCTGGGGCTTCCGGAGCCGAGCCGCGACGTGGCCGGGCAGGCCCTGCGGCGAAATCAAGGAGGAGGCATTGGCCCGCAGGGCCGATGCCGGGGGACATTCGCCGCAGGGCCTGCCCGGCCGCGTCGCGGTCCGTCGGGTCGCCGCGCCAGCCGGGCAGCTTCTCGGCGCCGGTCGCGGAAGCGCCGGCCACGCCGAGTCACGGCGACGCGCCGCCAACGCCCGCGCCCTACAATCACCCCCATGCCAGACTCCGCCACCACCGCCCGCGCCAGGGAACTGCGCGCGCGCATCGAAGACGCCAATTACCGCTACTACGTCCTCGACGACCCCTCGATCCCGGACGCCGAGTACGACGCCCTGATGCGCGAGCTCGAGGCGCTGGAGCTGGCCCATCCCGAACTCGCCTCCGACGACTCGCCCACGCGCACCGTCGGCATCCGCCCGGACGGCGGTTTCCCGGAGGTCCGGCACGCCATCCCGATGCTTTCGCTGGCCAACGCCTTCGAGACCCCGGGCGTGCCCGACGACGCCGACGACCGCGTCCGCCATGCGGAGGTCGCCGATTTCGTCCGCCGCATCGAGCAGCGCCTCGGCATCCACGACCCGGTGTTCTCGGTCGAGCCCAAGCTCGACGGCCTGGCCATCAGCCTGCGCTACGAGGACGGCGTGTTCGTCCAGGGCGCCACCCGCGGCGACGGCGCCACCGGCGAGAGCGTCACCGCCAACCTGCGCCAGGTGCGCGCGGTGCCGCTGAAGCTGCGCACCGGCGACGCCCCGCCGCCGGCCGTGCTGGAGGTGCGCGGCGAGATCTACATGCCGCGCAAAGCGTTCGAGGAGTGGAACGCGCGGGCGCTGGAGCGCAACGAGAAGCTGCTCGCCAACCCCCGCAACGGCGCCGCCGGTTCGCTGCGCCAGCTCGATCCGGCGGTCACCCGCCGCCGACCGCTGGCGTTCTTCGCCTACGGCGTGGGCGAGGTACGCGGGCTGGAGCTGCCCGAAACCCATTCAAGGACCCTGGCCCTGCTGCGCGGGTTCGGCTTCCCGATCGCGCCCGAGGTCGACACCGCCACCGGCTTCGACGGCCTCATCGCCTACTACCGCCGCATCGGCGCGGCGCGCGACAGCCTGCCGTACGACATCGACGGGGTGGTCTACAAGCTCGACGACTACGCCCAGCAGCGCGAGATGGGCTTCGTCTCGCGCGCCCCGCGCTGGGCGCTGGCGCACAAGTACCCTGCGCAGGAGCAGTCCACCGTGCTGCGCGCGATCGAGATCCAGATCGGCCGCACCGGCGCGGCCACGCCCGTGGCCCGGCTCGAGCCGGTGCAGGTGGCCGGCGTCACGGTCACCAATGCCACCCTGCACAATGCCGACCAGGTTGCGCGCCTGGACGTGCGCGAGGGCGATACCGTGATCGTGCGCCGCGCCGGCGACGTGATCCCCGAGATCGTGCGCGTGATCGCCGAGCGCCGCCCCGCCGGTGCCGTGCCGTGGACGATGCCCACGCATTGCCCCGTGTGCGGCTCGGAGCTGGTGCGCGAGGAGGGCGCGGCGGCCTGGCGCTGCAGCGGCGGGCTATCGTGCCCGGCGCAGCGCAAGGAGGCGGTACGGCACTTCGCCTCGCGCCGGGCGATGGACATCGAGGGCCTGGGCGACCGCCAGGCCGAGGCGCTGGTGGAGTTCGGCTTCGTGCGCTCGCCGGCCGACCTCTACGCGCTCACCGTGGAGGACCTGGTGCGGATGAAGGCGGCGCTGGACGCCGGCACCGCCGCCGACCTGGTGCAGGCCGTGGCCGACAGCAAGGGCGCGCTGGCGCTCGACGCGGAGGGCACCGAGCGGCTGGCCGACGAGCGCACCCGCTGGCGCGACGCAGGCTTCCTGCGCGCGCACCTCTCCGTCGACACGTCCGGCAAGCTTGCCACGCGCTGGGCGGAAAACCTGGTCGCGGGCATCGAGGCGAGCAAGCGGACCACGCTCCCGCGCTTCCTGTTCGCGTTGGGCATCCCGCACCTGGGCGAGACCACGGCCAAGGCGCTGGCGCAGTGGCTGGGCTCGCTCCAGTTCGTGCGCAGCACGCCCGCCGAGCTGCTGCAGGCGCTGCCCGACATCGGTGGCGAGGTCGCGCGCTCGATCGCAACCTTTTTCGAGCAGCCCGGCAACGCGCGGGTGGTGGACGCGCTGCTGGCCGCGGGCATCCGCTTCACCGACGAGGGCCCCCCGTCGGCGGCACTGCGCGAACGCCTCGATCTCGCCCACCTGCTGCGCATGCTGCCGGTCGAGAAGCTCGGCGACCGCAGCGCGGAGCGCCTGGCCGGGACCTACGGCAGCCTGGACGCGCTGTTGCGCGCCAATCCGAGCGGCTGGACGGGTGCCGGTGCGTCCGCGGCCGGCGCGGAGAACCTGGCCGCCTACCTCGCCGATCCCGAGGCACGCGCGCACCTCGAAGCCCTGGAAGCGGCGCGGCAGCGCCTGCTCGCGGCCGCGCCCGAGCAGGCCGAGGCCGTCACCGGGCCGCTCGAAGGACGCACCGTCGTGCTCACCGGCAGCCTGTCCTCGATGACCCGCGACGAGGCCGGGGAGAAGCTGCAGGCGCTGGGCGCGAAGGTCGCCGGCAGCGTGTCGAAGAAGACCCACCTGGTGGTCGCCGGCGAGGCCGCCGGCTCCAAGCTGGCCAAGGCCACGGAGCTGGGCATCGAAGTCTGGGACGAAGAGCAGCTGCTGGCGTTCCTCGCCGCGAACGGAGCGGGCGCGTGAGCCGCTTCCAGCCGGGGCCCGGCTGGCGCGACGACGTCGCCGCCGGCCAGGCATGGATGCCCTCGGGCACGCGCGACGCGCTGCGCCTGCGCGCCTGGGTGAACCGCCTGGTGCGGGAGTTCTTCTTCGCCCGCGACGTGCTCGAGGTGGAAACGCCGATGATGTCGCGGGCCGGCAACACCGATCCGAACATCGCCTCGTTCGCGCTCGAGTTCTCCGGCCGCACCGACGGCGCGCCGCGCACGCGCTGGCTGCGTACCTCGGCCGAGTACCCGATGAAGCGGCTGCTGGCCGCC
Source organism: Luteimonas wenzhouensis (assembly GCF_007859305.1). GTDB lineage: Bacteria > Pseudomonadota > Gammaproteobacteria > Xanthomonadales > Xanthomonadaceae > Luteimonas > Luteimonas wenzhouensis. The sequence goes on along the minus strand of NZ_VOHE01000001.1, from coordinate 225,225 downwards.
GGCGTCGGCGACTGCTACGAACTCGGCCGCGTGTTCCGCGACGGCGAGGCCGGCGGCCGCCACAACCCCGAGTTCACCATGCTCGAGTGGTACCGCGTCGGCTGGGACCACCTGCGGCTGGCCGACGAGACCGTGGAACTGGTGCAGGCGGCGCTGTCGCTGGTCGGGCGCGAGGCCTCGGTGGCGCGGACCACCTTCCGCGAGCTGTATCGCGACACCCTCGGCGTCGACCCGCTGACCGCCAGCGTCGACGAACTGCGCGCCGTCGCGGACGGCATCGTGATCGAGCCCGATGGCCTGTCCCGCGACGACTGGCTGGACCTGCTGATGACCCATCGCATCCAGCCGCGCTTCCCGCCCAACCAGCTGCTGGTGCTGCACGACTATCCCGCGTCCCAGTGCGCACTGGCCCGGGTGGTGCGCCGCGGCGACGTGGAGGTGGCCGAGCGCTTCGAGCTGTACCTGGGCGCGCTGGAGCTGGCCAACGGCTACCACGAGCTCACCGACGCGGCCGAACAGCGCCGGCGCTTCGAGCGCGACGTGCAGGTGCGCCGCGCGCGCGGGGCGCCGGTCCCGCCGCTCGACGAGGCCCTGCTGGACTCGCTCGAGGCCGGGCTGCCGGCCTGCGCGGGCGTGGCCCTGGGCGTCGACCGACTGCTGATGGCCATGCTCGGTACGCCCTGCATCGCCGACGTGCTGGCCTTCGACTTCACCCGCGCCTGAGCCCCCGCCCGCCGCGCGGCCGCGCCGGGCGTGCGGTGCGGGGCGAGGGCGCGGACGTGGCCGTCGCGGGCGGGTTGGGACTGCATCCGGGACGCCCCGCTAGAATCGCGTCATGACCGACGCCATCGACTACGCCCGCTACGACCGCATCCGCCCGATCCGCTGGACGGGCGAGGCGCTGGAACTGCTCGACCAGCGGCGCCTGCCGTTCGCGGTGGAGTACCTTGCCTGCCGCAGCAGCGATGAAGTGGCCGAGGCGATCCGCGCGCTGGCCGTGCGCGGCGCGCCGGCGATCGGCATTTCCGCGGCCTGGGGCGTGGTGCTGGCCGCGCGCGAGGTCGAGGCGGCCGATGCGGCCGAGGCCGCGCGGCTGCTCGAGCCGGCGATGCAGCGGCTCAACGCGGCGCGCCCGACCGCGGTCAACCTGGCCTGGGCGCTGGCGCGGATGCGCGCCGCGCTGGTGCGCGCCCAGGCCGGCGAGGGCATGGACTGGCGCGCAGCGCTCGAGGCCGAGGCGCGCGCGATCGAGAGTGAAGACCTGGCCGCCAACCGCGCCATGGGCACGCTCGGCGCCTCGCTGATCGCGCCCGGCAGCGGCGTGCTCACCCACTGCAACACCGGTTCGCTGGCCACCGCCGGCTTCGGTACCGCGCTGGGCGTGATCCGCGCCGGCGTGGCCGAAGGCCGGATCGACAGGGTCTTCGCCGGCGAGACCCGCCCCTGGCAGCAGGGCGCGCGCCTGACCGCGTGGGAGCTGCTGCAGGACGGCATCCCGGCCACGCTGATCGCCGACTCCGCCGCCGCGCACCTGATGAAGACCGGCGCGGTGCAGTGGGTGGTCGTCGGCGCCGACCGCATCTGCGCCAATGGCGACACCGCCAACAAGATCGGCACCTACCAGCTGGCGATCGCCGCGCGCCACCACGGCGCGAGGTTCATGGTGGTGGCGCCCTCGTCGACGGTGGACATGGACACCGCGTCCGGCGACCTGATCGAGATCGAGGAGCGCGATCCGGCCGAACTGTTCGGCATCGGCGGCACTCGCGTGGTCGCCGAGGGCGTGGCGGCGTGGAACCCGGTGTTCGACGTCACCCCGGCCGCGTTGATCGACGCCATCGTCACCGAGAAGGGCGTGGTCGAGCGGCCGGACGCCGAGGCGATGCGGGCGATGTTCGGCCCCTGAGCGCGCGCCCGGCCGGACCGCGCCGGAGCAGTCCGGGCGGCGTGGCGATGCACGCCGCCCGCGGCCCGGGGAGGGTGCCAGGGGAGGGTGCCAGGGGAGGGCCGCGCGACCTTGCGACGGTGGCGGGAACGGCCTTCCACGCGGGCGCAGACCGGTCGCGGCTGAAGCCGCTCCTGCGGTCGGGATGCTGCCGCTCGCCGTGGCGGAGCAACCGGACGCGGGCAGTGGGCGCGGCGGCCGGCCGGCGTGCCATCCGACGACCGTGGGACAACGCCCCTCCGGTCGCGCAAGTGCTTGTTTTTGTGCGGAATCCGGTGGCGTGGAACGCCGTTTCGTGATAGCATTCCACCCTTGTCCACGGCGGGGCCGAACAGCCCCGCCGCCACGTTTCCGGGCCACCGTTCCCGACGGGCCGGCCTCGCCCGGCGCCACGAGGATGCAAGCAATCCGATGACCGATCTCGCCCAGGAAATCATCCCGGTCAACCTCGAAGACGAAATGCGGCGCAGCTACCTCGATTACGCCATGAGCGTGATCGTCGGCCGCGCGCTGCCGGACGTCCGCGACGGCCTCAAGCCGGTGCATCGCCGCGTGCTGCACGCGATGAACGAACTGGGCGCGCACAGCAACAAGCCGTACTACAAGTCGGCGCGCATCGTCGGCGACGTGATCGGCAAGTACCACCCGCACGGCGACCAGTCGGTCTACGACACCCTGGTGCGCATGGCGCAGCCGTTCTCGCTGCGCTACCTGCTGGTGGACGGGCAGGGCAACTTCGGCTCGATCGATGGCGACTCGGCCGCGGCCATGCGCTACACCGAGGCGCGCATGGCGCGCATCACCCACGAGCTGATGGCCGACATCGACAAGGAAACCGTCGATTTCGTGCCCAACTACGACGAGAAGGAGCTCGAGCCGTCGGTGATGCCGACGCGCTTCCCGAACCTGCTGGTCAACGGCTCGGCCGGCATCGCCGTGGGCATGGCCACCAACATCCCGCCGCACAACCTGGGCGAGGTGGTGGACGCGCTGGTCGCGCTGATCGACGACCCGGAAATCGACATCGACGGGCTGATGGAGTACATCCCCGGCCCCGACTTCCCCACCGGCGGCATCATCAACGGCGTCGGCGGCATCCACCTGGCCTACCGCACCGGCCGCGGCCGGGTGCGGATCCGGGCGAAGTGCGACATCGAGGTGGCCGACAACGGCCGCGAGTCGATCATCGTCACCGAGATCCCCTACCAGGTGAACAAGGCGCGGCTGATCGAGAAGATCGCCGAGCTGGTCAAGGAGAAGAAGCTCGACGGGATCAGCGAGCTGCGCGACGAGTCCGACAAGGACGGCATGCGCATCTACATCGAGGTCAAGCGCGGCGACTCGGCCGAGGTGGTGCTCAACAACCTCTACGCGCAGACCCAGCTCGAGTCGGTGTTCGGCATCAACATGGTGGCGCTGGTCGACGGCCGCCCGCAGCTGCTCAACCTCAAGCAGATCCTCGAGGCCTTCGTCCGCCACCGCCGCGAGGTGGTCACCCGCAGGACGATCTTCGAGCTGCGCAAGGCGCGTGCCCGCGCGCACGTGCTGGAAGGCCTGACCGTCGCGCTGGCCAACATCGACGAGATGATCGAGCTGATCAAGACCTCGGAAAGCCCGCAGGTGGCCAAGGAGCGCATGCTCGGCCGGCTGTGGCAGCCGGGCCTGGTCGGTGCGCTGCTCGGCGCGGCCGGGGCCGAGGCCTCGCGGCCGGAGGACCTGCCGCCGGGCGTGGGCCTGCTGGCCGACGGCTACCAGCTCACCGAGGTGCAGGCCCAGCAGATCCTGGAGATGCGCCTGCACCGCCTGACCGGGCTGGAGCAGGAGAAGCTCACCGAGGAGTACCGCCAGCTGCTCGACACCATCCGCGGCCTGATCGAGATCCTGGAGGACCCGGAGGTACTGCTGGAGGTGATCCGCACCGAGCTGCGCAATGTCAAGGAGGAGTTCGGAGACGCGCGCCGCAGCGAGATCCGCGCCAGCGAGGAGGACCTGGACATCCTCGACCTGATCGCACCCGAGGACGTGGTGGTCACGCTGTCGCACGCCGGCTACGCCAAGCGCCAGCCGGTCACCGCCTACCGCGCCCAGCGCCGCGGCGGCCGCGGCCGCAACGCCGCCAGCACCAAGGACGAGGATTTCATCGATCAGCTGTGGATCGTCAACACCCATGACACCCTGTTGACGTTCACCAGCGCCGGGCGCGTGTTCTGGCTGCCGGTGCATCAGCTGCCCGAGGCCGGCCCGAACGCGCGCGGCCGCCCGATCGTCAACTGGATCGCGCTGGAGGAGGGCGAGCGGGTGCAGGCGGTGGTCCCGGTGCGCGAGTACGCCGAGGACCGCTACGTGTTCTTCGCCACCCGCAAGGGCACGGTGAAGAAGACCCCGCTCACCGAGTTCGCCTACCGCCTGACCCGCGGCAAGATCGCGATCAACCTCGAGGACGGCGACGCCCTGGTCGACGTCGAACTCACCGACGGCAACCGCGACATCATGCTGTTCGCCAGCAACGGCAAGGCGGTGCGCTTCGACGAGTCGACGGTGCGCCCGATGGGCCGCACCGCCACCGGCGTGCGCGGCATCCGCCTGGCCGGAGGCGAGGAGGTGCGCAGCCTGGTGGTGGTCGACGGCGACGGCGACATCCTCACCGCCAGCGAGCACGGCTACGGCAAGCGCACCCCGCTCTCGGAATATCCCAAGAAGGGTCGCGGCACCCAGGGCGTGATCGCGCTGCAGACCACCGCCCGCAACGGCAAGCTCGTGGGCGCGACCCAGCTGTCGGACCGCCACGAGGTGTTGCTGATCTCCGATGGCGGCACCCTGGTGCGCACCCGCGCCTCCGAGATCTCGCAGGTCGGGCGCAACACCCAGGGCGTGACCCTGATGCGCCTGGCCGAGGGCGAGTCGCTGCAGGCGATCGAGCGCGTGGACGCCTCGCTCGACGAGGACGCCGACACCGAGTCGGACGGGGCCACCGAGGCCGAACTGCAGCCGGGCGCCTGACCTCCGCCCCGGCTCGGCCCGGGCCGGGGACCTCTCTATACTGGCCGCGGGACGGCCGGGAGGGGCGCGCGTGGACAAGCGGATCATCGGGCGGCGGCGGGCGGTGCTGTGGGCGCTGCTCGCGGCGGTGGTGCTGGCGGCGGGCTGCAAGCGCAACGAGGCCGGGCAGCTGCCCGCCGTCAGCGGCGAGGCGATCGTCGCCCGGCGCGATGCCGTCGAGGGCTTCGGCCTGGTCCGCGCCTGGCCCGACCAGGCGGACGGCGCCCTGGCGATCGCGCTGGAATTCTCGCGGCCGCTGGTCGGCACCCAGGACTTCGACCACCTGCTGACGTTCGCAGAACCGCCCGCCGAACCCAGCGGCTGGACCCTGTCGGAGGACGGCACGGTGCTGCGCTACCCGCACGTCGAGGCCGACCACCATTACACGGTGCGCATCTCCGCCGACCTGGTCGCCGCCGACGGCACCCGCCTGGGCGAGGACAGGGAGGAGAAGGTGTACACCGGCGAACTCGCGCCGGTGGTCGGTTTCGCCTCGCAGGGCAGTGTGCTGCCGGCCAGGGAGTCGCGCGGCCTGCCGGTGGTGTCGGTCAACGTGCCGGAGGTGGATGTCGAGTTCCTGCGGGTCAAGGAGGGCTCGCTGCCCAAGTTCTTCGCCGACTACCAGCGCGGCGGCCGGCGCGGGAGCTGGGAGCTGGAGAGCAGCTGGAGGGGGCGTGCGCCGCTGTCGCGGCTGGCCGAGCCGGTCTACGTCAACCGCTTCGTGCTCGATGGCCGGCGCAACGAGCGGGTGCTGACCTACCTGCCGCTGCAGGACATCGCCGAGCTGCAGCAGCCCGGGCTGTACTTCGCAGTGATGAAGCGCACCGGCTCGTTCGAGGACCAGTTCGAGACCGCGTTCTTCACCGTCAGCGACATCGGCCTGCACGCGCGCGCCTACCGCGACAGGCTGTTCGTGCACACCGCGTCGCTGCGCGACGGCGAGGCGGTCGGTGGCGTCTCGCTGCGGATCCTCGATGGCCGCGGCGAGACCATCTACCGCGCCACCACCGACCGCAACGGAAACGCGTTGCTCGAATACACCCTGGACGCGGCCCACGTGCTGGTGGCCAGCCGCGGCAACGACGTCTCGATGCTGCCGTTCAACCAGCCGGCGCTGGACCTGTCGGAATTCGCGGTGTCCGGGCGCGCCCAGGGCTGGTTCGACGTGTTCGCCTGGTCCGGGCGCGACCTCTACCGGCCCGGCGAGACGGTGCGCGTGTCGGCGCTGCTGCGCGACCACGACGGACGCCTGGTGGCGGCGAAGGACGGGCAGGCGCAGCCGCTGTTCGTGCGTCTCAGGCAGCCGGACGGCAAGCCGTTCTTCGAGACCCGCCTCGAGCCTGGGGCGCTGGGCTACTACAGCTTCGAGCGCGAGGTGCCGGTGGACGCCCCGACCGGCCGCTGGCAGGTCGAGTTCCGCACCGATCCCGCCAGCCGCGAGGCGGTCCAGGGCATGGCTCTGCGGATCGAGGAATTCCTGCCCGAACGCATGAAGCTGGAACTGGACGCGGCCCAGCGCATCCTGCGCCCGGGGCAGCCGCTGCGCCTGCAGGCCAGTGGCGCCTACCTGTACGGCGCCCCGGCCGCCGGCAACCGGATCACCGCGCGCCTGGCGGTGACGGTCGAGCAGCACCCGCTCGAGGGCATGCCCGGCTGGTTCTTCGGCGACCCGACCGTCAACCTGCCGCGCGAGGCCAGGGACGTGGTCGAGGCGACGCTCGATGCGCAGGGGCGGATCGAGCAGGACATCGCGCTGCCGGAGGAGGTGAAGGCCGACACGCCGGTCTCGGCGGTGGTCAGCGCCAGCCTGTTCGAAAGTGGCGGGCGCAGCGTCAACCGCAGCCTGGCGCGCGTGATGTGGCCGGCCGACGCCCTGGTCGGCGTACGTCCGCAGTTCGACGACCGCGACGGTGCCGAGGCCAACAGCAGTCCCGGCTTCGAACTGCTGCGGGTGGGCGCCGACGGCAGGCCGCGGCCGGTCAGGGGACTGCAGGTCACCCTGGTGCGCGAGCACCGCGACTACCACTGGCGCCACGGCGACGGTGGCTGGGAGTACGAGTTCAGCCGCCGCTACGAGAACGTCGAGACCCGCACCGTCGACGTCGGCGAGACCGCCGCCCGCCTCGACTTCGCGGTGGAATGGGGCGAGTACCGGCTCGACGTGCGCGATCCGGAGACGAAGCTGGTCACGCGCTATCCCTTCCGCGCCGGCTGGGGCTGGGGCGACGACAACCGCGGCCTGGATGCGCGCCCGGACAAGGTCAAGCTGTCGCTCGACCGCAGCGGCTACCGCGCCGGCGACACGCTCGAGGTGACGGTGACCCCGCCGCATCCGGGCAAGGGCCTGCTGCTGGTCGAGAGCGACCGGCTGCTGTACGTGCAGGAGATCGAGGCGCGTGCCGGCCGCACGTTCCGGATCCCGGTGACGCAGGACTGGGAACGCCACGACGTCTACGTCACCGCGCTGGTGTTCCGCGGCGGCAGCGCGCCGAGCAAGGTCACGCCGGCGCGCGCGGTGGGCGTGGCCCACGTGCCCATGGACCGTCGCGACCGGCGCGTCGCGGTGGGCCTGAAGGCGCCGGGGACGATCACGCCCGAAGGCCCGCTGCAAGTGGTGCTGAGCGCGCCGCAGCTGGCCGGCAAGGAGGCCTGGGCCACGGTCTCGGCGGTCGACGTGGGCATCCTCAACATCACCCGCTACCCGGTGCCCGACGCGCGCGCCCACTTCTTCGCCCAGCGCCGCCTTGGCGTGGATGCCTGGGACGTGTACGGGCGGGTGATCGAGAGCTACGAGGGCGGGGCCGCGCGCCTGCGCTTCGGCGGCGACATGGCGCTGGCCGCGCTGCCGCAGGCGCGGCGGCCGACCGCGCGGGTGCAGACGGTGGACCTGTTCTCCGGACCGGTGCGGCTCGACGCCCAGGGCAATGCGCGGGTGCGCCTGGACGTGCCCGACTTCAACGGCACCCTGCGGGTGTCGGCGCTGGTGTACTCGGCCGACGGCTATGGCAGCCGCGAGGTCGAGACCCTGGTGCGCGCGCCGCTGGTGGCCGAGGCCAGCATGCCCCGGGTGATGGCGCCGGGCGACCGCGGCACGGTGACCCTGGACCTGGCCAACTACAGCGGTCGCGACGGACGCTTCGAGGTGCGCGTGGACGGGGTGGGCCCGCTCACGGTCGGTGAGGGCGCGCGCCGGGTGGAGCTGTCCGCGGACGGCCGCACCACGCTCAACTTCCCGGTCACCGCCGGTCGCGGCCATACCGTCGCCCAGGTCCGGGTGCGGGTGGACGGGAGCGGGGTGAAGGTAGACCGCCGTTACGACCTGCCGGTACGCGCGGCCTGGCCGTCGATCCTGCGTTCGAACACCCGGGCGCTGGCCACGCCGGCGCCGATCACGCTCGATGGCTCGCTGGCCGACGGCCTGCTGCCCGGTTCGGTGACCGCGCAGTTCACCGTCAGCGCGCTGCCGCCGATCCCGTTCGCCAGTGCGATCCGCGGCGCGCTCGACTATCCCTATGGCTGCGCCGAGCAGACCGCAAGCAAGGGCTACGCGGCGCTGCAGCTGGACGGGGCCACGGTGGAGATGCTCGGCATCCGCGACGTGGACGCCGGCAAGCGCCGCCAGTACGTCGAGGGTGCACTCGGCCGCCTGGCCTCGCTGCAGACGGGCGCCGGCCATTTCTCGATGTGGGGCGACGGCAGCTACGTCAATCCGCTGCTCACCCCGTACATCGTGGAGTTCCTGCTCGATGCGCGCGATGCCGGCTTCAACGTGCCCGAGGCGATGCTGCAGAAGGCGCTCGAACGCCTGGGCGAGGACCTGCTGGCCGGCGGCGAGCAGTTCTACGGCCGTGATCACCGCTCGCACCTGCGCTTCGCCTACCAGGCCTACGCCGGCTATGCACTGGCGCGCGTGAACCGGGCGCCGCTGGGCACCCTGCGCGCGCTCCACGACAACGACCGCAGGCATGCGCTGGGTCCGCTGCCGCTGCTGCACCTGGGCCTGGCCCTGTCGCTGCAGGGCGACGGCGCACGCGGGGCGCAGGCGATCGAGCAGGCCTTCGCGTTCAAGGGCGACCGTCCGGGCCTGCTGTGGGACTACGGCAGCCCCCTGCGCGACCAGGCGCTGATGGTGGCGCTCGTCCAGGAACGCGGACTGGCGAAGCCCGCGCACCTGGCGCGCGCGGTGGAGGTCGGCCGCGAACTCGACGCGCGCCGCGGCGACCGTGGGCGGCTGTACCTGAGCACCCAGGAACAGATCGCCCTTGCGCGGCTGGGCCGTGCGCTGGCGGCATCGCCCGGGCACCGGGTCGCGGGCACCCTCGCCGAGGGTGGCGTGGCGCAGGAGGTTGCGCCCGCGCGCATCGTTGGACGGACCTACGATGCCGCGGCGCTGGCGCGTGGCGTGCGCTTCGAACCGCGCCTGGCGACCGCGGGCACGGACGATGCCGGCGCCCGCCCGCCGCTGTTCGTGAACATCGACGTGGCCGGCGTGCCGGCGTCGCCGCCCGCGCCCGATGCCGGCACGGTCAAGGTCGAACGGCGGCTGTACACCACCGAAGGCAAGCCGTGGACGCCGGCGCCGCTGAAGGAGGGCGAGGCGCTGATCGTCGGGGTGACGGTGACCTCGGACGTGGCGATCCGCGACGCGCTGCTCACCGACCTGCTGCCGGCGGGACTGGAGGTGGAGAACTTCAACCTCGGCGACGCCAGGCAGTGGGCGGACGTGGTGGTGGCGGGCGTGCGCATCAGCGAACGCGCCGATGCGGCGCGGGTGCGCCACGAGGAGTACCGCGACGACCGGTACGTGGCCGCGTTGGACCTGGACGCCGGCCGCGCGGCGCGGGTGTTCTACCTGGTCCGCGCGGTGACGCCGGGCACCTACGCGGTGCCGCCGCCGATGGTCGAGGACATGTACCGGCCCGACGTGCGCGGGGTGGGCCGGGCCCTGCCGGCTTCGATCACCGTCGTGCAGCCGTGAGCGGGCAGGGGGCCGCGCATGCGGCAGGGGCGCATCCTCCGGCGGGCTGAGCCGGCCGCGCGCATGCGGTCGAGCCGCGTGCGCCGGGCCGCGGGAGGGGCCGCCCCATGGCGGCGCTGAAGCGGCTGCTGCCTTGGCTGCGCTGGGGCACGGTGGCGCTGCTGCTGGGCTTGCTGGCGCTCGACCTGGCGTTCCCGCCGCGGCTGCCCGGGGCGCGTGACACCAGCACGATGGTGGTCGCGGCCGATGGCACGCCGCTGCGCGCGTTTGCCGACAGCGAAGGCGTCTGGCGCCTGCCGGCCAGGCGCGAGAGCGTTTCGCCGCTGTACGTCCAGGCGCTGCTGGCCTACGAGGACCGCTGGTTCGATCGCCATCCCGGCGTGAATCCGTACGCGCTGTTGCGGGCGGGCTGGCAATGGGCGCGTGGCGGCCGCATCGTCTCGGGTGGTTCGACGCTCACCATGCAGGTGGCGCGGATCCTCGACCGGCGCCCGGGCGCGACCCGCAGCTTGCCGGGCAAGCTGGTGCAGGTGCTGCGCGCGCTGCAGCTTGAGGCGTGCCTGTCCAAGGACCAGATCCTGGCGCTGTACCTGGAGCGGGCGCCGTTCGGCGGCACGATCGAGGGCGTGGAGGCCGCGAGCTGGGCCTACCTGGGCAAGCCGGCCGCACGGCTGTCGCACGCCGAGGCCGCGCTGCTGGTCGTGCTGCCCCAGGCACCCAGCCGCCTGCGCCCGGACCGGCATCCCGAAGCGGCGCAGGCCGCGCGCGACAAGGTGCTCGAGCGCATGGCCGCGCTGGGCGTGTGGACCCCGGAACAGGTGCGCGAGGCGAAGGTCGAGGCCGTGGTCGCGCGCCGCCTGCGGCCGCCGCTGTCGGCGCCGCTGCTGGCCCAGCGCCTGCGCGCGGCGCGGCCGCGCGAGGAGCGCATCGCCACCACCCTCGACGCCGGCCTGCAGCGCACCCTCGAGGCGCGGGTGGAGGCGTACTTCTCGGGCCTGCCCGAGCGCACCTCGGCGGCGCTGCTGGTGGTCGACAACACGACCATGGAGGCGCGCGCCTACGTCGGTTCACTCGATCTCGCCGACCGTTCGCGCCTGGGCCACGTCGACATGGTGCGCGCCTGGCGTTCGCCGGGCTCCACGCTCAAGCCGTTCGTGTACGGCATGGCCCTGGACGACGGACTGATCCATTCCCACAGCCTGCTGGTGGATGCGCCGCAATCGTTCGGCGGCTACCGTCCCGGCAACTTCGACGCGGTGTTCAACGGTCCGGTGACGGCGGCGACGGCGCTGCAGCGCTCGCTCAACGTGCCCGCGGTGGACCTGCTCGACCGGATCGGTCCGGCGCGGTTCGCCGCGCGCCTGGTGCACGCCGGCATCGAGCTGCGCTTCCCCCGCGGCGCCTCGCCCAACCTCGCGCTGGTCCTGGGCGGCACCGGCGCGCGGCTCGAGGACCTCGTGGGCGCGCACGCGGCCCTGCATCGCGACGGGCTGGCCGGACGGGTGCGCTATACGCCGGACGACCCGCTCATCGAGCGCCGGTTGCTGTCGCCGGGCGCGGCCTGGATCGTGCGCGAGATCCTCGAGTCCAATCCGCGCCCGGGCGAGCGCGAGGGCATGTTCGACGTGGCGCGCCGGCCGCGGGTGGCGTGGAAGACCGGGACCAGCTACGGCTTCCGCGACGCCTGGGCGCTGGGCGGTACGCGCCGCTACACGGTCGGGGTGTGGGTCGGGCGGCCCGACGGCACGCCGTTGCCGGGCCAGTATGGCGCGCTGACGGCACTGCCACTGCTGTTCGAGGTCGTCGACAGCCTGCCGCGGGGGCCCGGCGACGGCGCCCCGGTGCCGCCGCCGCCATCGGTCGAAAAACGCGAAGTGTGCTGGCCGCTGGGCACCGCGATCGAATCGCAGCCGCCGGAGTTGTGCCAGCGCCGCTTCGAGGCCTGGGTGCTCGACCGGGTGGTGCCGCCGACCCTCGCCGAACGCGAGGCGCGGGCGTGGAGCGCGGGGATCGAGCGGTTCGAGGTCGATGCGGCCACCGGGCTGCGCCTGTCCGCGCACTGCCGCAGGCCGCACGTGGCGCGGCCGGCGATGGTGGCGCGCTGGCCTGCGCTGGCGTCGCCGTGGTTGCCGGCCTCGACCCGTCGCGCCTCCACCCTGCCGCCGCTGTCGCCGGACTGCGCCGACGACGGGCGTGGGGCGGTGGCGACCCTGCGCATCGAGGGCCTGGCCGATGGCGCGGTGCTGGCGCGGCCGCCCGGCAGTGCGCGCGGGATCCGGGTGTCGCTGCGCGCGGTCGGCACCGATGCGCCGGTACAGTGGCTGCTGGACGGGCGCAGGATCGCCACCACGCGCGGGGCCAACCCCTTCGTCCACGTGTTCGACGCCGCGGGGACGCACCGGCTCACGGCGCTGGCCGACACCGGAGCGTGGACCAGCATCGGGTTCCGGGTGCTGGTGCCCGACACCGGCGGTGGCGCGGCGGGCGGGGGCGACGACGCCGGCGCACGGCCCTCGGCGCCCGCGCCGGCCCGCGTTCAGCCCCCCAGCGCTTCCAGCACGTGCTCGGCGCTCGAGACCTTGAACTCGCCCGGTGCCTCGACGAACAGGTGCTTGACCACGCCGTCCTCGGCATAGAGGGCGAAGCGCTTGCAGCGGATGCCCATGCCGTAGCCGCTGGCGTCCATCTCCAGGCCCATCGCGCGAGTGAGGTCGGCGTTGCCGTCCGACAGCAGCTTCAGGCCCTTGGGCACGCCCAGGCTCTCGCCCCAGGCCTGCATCACGAACGGATCGTTTACCGCCATGCAGGCGACCTCGACGCCGAGTTCGCGGAAGCGGTCGAAGCGCTCGATGAAGCCTGGCAGGTGCCGCTCCGAGCAGGTGGGGGTGAAGGCGCCCGGGACGGCGAACAGCACGACCTTGCTGCCGTCGAACAGGGTGGGCGTGTCGATGGCCTGCACGCCATCGTCGATGTACTTGAGCACCACTTCGGGGATGCGGTCGCCGATCTGGATGGTCATGGGAGGCAGCCTCGTGGCGTGGGGTCGTCGGGCCTATCGTCGCACGGCCGGGGAGAAGGTGCGCTCGGCCCGGCCACTCCCGCGCAAGGCGCTGCGTCGTTCCGGCGTCCTGTCGACTCCCCGCCGCGGGGGCGCCACCCGACACCGCGGGACCACGGACGCGGCCCATGCCTGGCCGTCGCGTGCGCCCCGGTGGGGCCGCGGCAGCCCGCGGCGCGCGGATGCCCCGGTCGTTCGGACGCCCTGTCCGGCCGGCGGCCGCGACCCTCCCCGGTATCGCCCGCGGCCTGCCGGTCGGGTCGCCACGGCCGCCTCCCGGGCCTCGCCGCGGCGGCCCGGGGCAGGGGAAAACCCCTTGAAAACCGCCTTCCCGTCCATAGATGAGGGGCATCAGCGGCCGGGGGCCGCAGACGTGACAGACAGGAGCCAGACATGAGCATCGTTCGTTACAACCAGCGTCCGACCGAGCTCGCGCTTCACGACGAGATCCGCCAGATGTTCGACCGCTTCTTCGGCGAGCACGATTCCGACGCCTCCGCGGTGGTCACCTCGCAGTGGGTGCCGCGCGTGGACATCAAGGAGGAGGCCGAGCGCTTCGTGCTCTACGCCGACCTGCCGGGTATCGACCCGCAGGACATCGAGGTGCAGATGGACAAGGGCATCCTCTCGATCAAGGGCGAGCGCAAGAGCGAGTCGAAGACCGAGACCGAGCACTTCTCGCGCGTGGAGCGCCACTACGGCATGTTCCACCGCCGCTTCGCGCTGCCCGACAGCGCCGATCCCGATGGCATTGTCGCCACGGGCCGCAACGGCGTGCTGGAGATCGTGATCCCGAAGCGGCCGGAGAGCACGCCGCGCCGGATCCAGGTCGGGGTGCAGACCGCGCACTGACCGCGGTGCGCCTGCGCCGGTAGAATCGCGACGGCCCGCGACACGCGGGCCGTCGTCGTGGAGCGAGCATGCAGTTCAAGGATTACTACAGCGTGCTGGGCGTGGAACCGAGCGCCGGCGACGCGGAGATCAAGTCCGCCTACCGGCGCCTGGCGCGCAAGTACCACCCCGACGTCAGCAAGGAGCCCGGCGCGGAGGAGCGCTTCAAGGCCGTCAACGAAGCCTACGAGGCGCTGCGCGACCCGGGCCGCCGCAAGGCCTACGACCAGCTGCGCGCGCGCGGATACCGTCCCGGCGACGAGGTGCCGCCGGCCGGCTTCGGCGGCGCCGCGCCCGGCGCGGGCGGTTTCGACTTCGAAGAGGTGTTCGCCGGCGGCGGCGCCGGGGGCGGCTTCAGCGACTTCTTCGAGAGCCTGTTCCGGCGCGCGGCGGGGAACGGCGCCGGCCCGCGCGCCGCCGGCCGCGCCCACGGCATGGGCGATACCCGTGCCCGGCTGGCGGTGTCGCTGGAGAACGTGTACCGCGGCGACAGCGTGCGGATCTCGGTCGATGGCCGCGCGTTCGATGTTCGGGTGCCGCGGGGCATCCGGCCCGGCCAGGTGATCCGCCTGGCGGGGCAGGGGGCCGGCGGCGGCGACCTGCTGCTGGAGATCGAGTACGCCGCGCATCCGCAGTTCGAGGTGGACGGGCGCAACATCATCCACAGCCTCCCGGTGGCGCCATGGGAGGCGGCGCTGGGCGCCAAGGTCAGCGTGCCCACGCTGGGCGGCCGGGTCGAGGTCAAGATCCCGCCCGGTTCGGAGGCCGGCCGCAAGCTGCGCCTGCGCGGCCGTGGCCTGCCGGGCGCCGGCGGCGAGCCGGCCGGCGACCAGCTGGTGGAACTGGAGGTGCAGGCGCCGGTGCCGCGGGACGAGCGCCAGCGCGAGGCCTACGCGAAGCTGCGCGACAGCTTCGGCGGGAAGTGGCGCCAGGGCTGAGCGCCGTCCGCTGACGGTCCGGCGGGCCCGGGTGCCGGCCTCGCTGGAGGCTGCGTGGGAAGCCGGCGTCGTGATGCCTGTCCGGCCCGCCGCACCACGGCCGGGCGTCAGCCGGCGTCGGGCGTGGGTCCGGGCGGGTCGCCGCGGCCGATGGTGGAAACGATGGCCTCGGTCAGTTCGGCTTCGCTGAAGGGCTTGGTGAGGTAGCCCTGCGCGCCCTGGCGCAGGCCCCAGACGCGGTCGGTTTCCTGGTCCTTGGTAGTGACCAGGATCACCGGGATGTGGCCAGTCTCCGGGTCGCGCTTGATCGTACGGGTGGCCTGGAACCCGTTGAGGTTCGGCATCACCACGTCCATCAGGATCAGGTCGGGAAGGTGCTCCTTGGCGGCGCGCACGCCGGCGGCGCCGTCCTCGGCGGTCACGGCCTGGTGCCCGAGCTTCTCCACGATGCGGCGGATGCCCATCAGCTGCGAGGGCGAGTCGTCGACGATGAGGATGCGCGCCATGTCGTGTTCCCCTTCCGTTGCAGCGGATTGTAGCGGCCGGGGCCGGGTTGCCAACCAGTGGGCCTAGGGGAATGTGACCAGGGTCCTGCCGAGGGAGCCGCCGGCCAGCATGTCCTCGAACACCTGCGACAGGCCCTCGAGCGTGGTTTCGCGGGTGCAGATGCGGTCCAGGTGGCGCGGCTTCCAGTCCGAAGCCAGGCGGCGCCAGACCTGGTCGCGGAGGTCGCGCGCGGTGCCCGCCGAGGCCACGCCGAGCAGCGAGACGCCACGAATGATGTGCGGCATCACCGTGGCCGGGAGCTGCGCGCTGGCGGCCAGGCCGGCGCTGGCCACGTTGCCGTAGGGCCGGGTCTGCGCCAGCAGGCTGGCCAGCATCGGGCCCCCGACGTTGTCCAGGCCGCCGCCGAAGCGCACCGATTCCAGCGGACGGGTGGTGGACAGGACCTCGCGCCCATGGACCTCGGCGGCCCCGATCGACTGCAGGTAGCCGGCATGTTCGGCCTTGCCGGTGATCGCGTGCACCGTGTAGCCGGCGCGGCTGAAGATGTCGATCGCCAGCGAGCCGACCCCGCCGGTGGCCCCGGTGACCGCGAGCGGGCCGAGCGCGGGCGACTGCCGGTTCTCTTCCATCCGCAGCAGCGCCAGCGCGGCGGTGAAGCCGGCCGTGCCCAGGATCATGCTCTCGCGCAGCGAGAGCCCCATCGGCAGCGGGATCGCCCATTTCGACTCGATCCGCGCATAGGCGCTGTAGCCGCCGTCGCGGGTCTCGCTCAGGCCGCTGCCGGTGACCAGCACCTCGTCGCCTTCGCGGAAGCGCGGGTCGGCCGAGGACACCACGTGCCCGGCCAGGTCGATGCCGCCGACCAGGGGGAACTCGCGCAGGATCCGGCCCTTGCCGGTGCCGGCCAGCGCGTCCTTGAAGTTGACCGAGGAGAACGCGACCTTGACCACGATCTCGCCCGGCGAGAGGTCGTCGATCGACAGCTGCTCCAGGCCGCTGCGGTAGCCGGCGTCGTCATTGTGGATGCGGAATGCGGTGAAGCTGGCGGGCACTCCCATCTTGCCTCCGTGGTGCCGGCACGCCCGATGCGGCGGTTGCCGGCATTGTCACACAGCTGCGCGCCGGACGGACGTGGCGCTACCGCGGCTGCTCGCACCGCTTCCCGTCCGCGCCAGACCAATCCCGGGGCGCCATGCGGACGAACGCGTCGCCACGTGCCGGGGACTTACCGCAGCTCCTTGCGACGCTTCTCGTCCAGCCATTTCGTCGCGCTCGCCGGTTCGTACTCCCGCATCCAGCGCAACATGCCCTCGATGTCGTCGCCGTGCCACAGGTCGGCGCGCTGGTCGGGGTGCAGGAAGCGCTCCTCGACCATGCGGTCGATCATCGCCAGCAGCGGGCCGTAGAAGCCGTCGACGTCGAGGAACGCGCAGGGCTTGTCGCCGATGCCGAGCTGGCGCCAGGTCAGCATCTCGAACATCTCGTCCAGCGTGCCGAAGCCGCCGGGCAGGGCGACGAAGGCGTCGGACAGGTCGAACATGCGCTTCTTGCGCTCGTGCATGTTGGCCACGACCTCGAGCCGGGTCACGCCCTCGTGCGCGACCTCCCAGTTGACCAGCTGCTCGGGGATCACCCCGACCACTTCGCCGCCGGCCTGCAGCACCGCGTCGGCCACTACCCCCATCAGCCCGACGTTGCCACCACCGTAGACCAGCTGCAGCCCTTCGCGGGCGATGCGGTCGCCCAGGGCCATGGCGCGTTCGGTATAGGCGGGCCGGCTGCCGGTGTTGGAGCCGCAGTAGACGCAGATGGTTCGCATGGCGGGACCGTTCGTGGGAAGGGTGGGGCCGGGAAACGCAGACGCCGGGCAGGGCCCGGCGTCCAGGGGCGGCCCGCGGGGCGGGCCGGTCGGGCAGCCGGCCTCAGTTGGCCTTGTGGATCGCGCGCTTGTCCACCGCCATGGCGGCGTCGTGCACGGCCTCCGACAGGCTGGGATGGGCGTGGCAGATGCGGGCCAGGTCGTCGGCCGAGCCCTTGAACTCCATCGTCAGCACGCCCTCGTGCACCAGCTCCGAGACATTGGCGCCGATCAGGTGCATGCCCAGCACCCGATCGGTCTCGGCGTGCGCCAGCACCTTCACGAAGCCGGTCGGCTCGGCCATCGCCACCGCGCGGCCGACCGCGGCGAACGGGAAGCTGCCGGCCTTGTATGGCACGCCCTCGGCCTTGAGCTGCTGCTCGGTCCTGCCGACCCAGGCGATCTCCGGCGAGGTGTAGATGACGTAGGGGATGGTCTCGAGGTTGACGTGGCCGGGCAGGCCGGCGATCAGCTCGGCCACCGCGATGCCTTCCTCGAAGCCCTTGTGCGCCAGCATCGGCCCGCGCACGCAGTCGCCGATCGCCCACACGCCGTCCACGCCGGTGTGGCAGTGCTCGTCGACCTCGATCTGGCCCCGGTCGTTGAGCTTGACCCCTGTGCCCTCGGCCAGCAGGCCCTTCGTCGCGGCACGGCGGCCCACTGCCACCAGCAGCCGGTCGACGACCAGGGTCTGCTCGCCGTCCTTGCCGGCGTAGGTGAGGGTGACTTCCTTCTTCTTGCCCTTGCCGGTGACCTCGGCCTTGCTGACCTTGGCACCGAGCTGGATGTCCAGGCCCTGCTTCTTGAACTCGCGCGCGGCCAGCCTGGCGACCTCGGCGTCGGCGGCCGGCAGGAACTCCGGCAGCGCCTCGAGAATGGTGACCTCGGCGCCCAGCCTGCGCCAGACGCTGCCCAGCTCCAGGCCGATCACGCCGGCGCCGATCACCGCCAGGCGCTTCGGCACCCCGGTGAAGTCCAGCGCGCCGACGTTGTCGACGATGTACTCGCCGTCGAACTTCGCGAACGGCAGCTCGATCGAGTCGGACCCGGCGGCGATGATCACGTTGGCCGCGGCCAGCTCGACCTCACCGCCATCGTGCTGCTTCACCTTGACGACGCGGTCCGGGTGCAGGGTGGCGAAGCCGTGGAAGGCCGCGACCTTGTTGGCCTTGAACAGCATCGCGATGCCGCCGGTGAACTGCTTCACGATGCCGTCCTTGCGGGCGATCATCGTCGGCACGTCGATCTTCGGGTTGCTGGCGCTGATGCCGTGCTGCGCGAACGAGTGCACCAGGTTGTGGTACTGGTGCGAGGAGTCGAGCAGCGCCTTGGACGGAATGCAGCCCACGCGCAGGCAGGTGCCGCCGAGGGCCGGTTTGCCGTCCTTGCCGAGCGCGGCGTCGACGCAGGCGACCTTCATGCCCAGCTGCGCCGCGCGGATCGCGGCGTGGTAGCCGGCGGGGCCGGCGCCGATGACGACAACGTCGAATTGCTGCTGCTCGCTCATTTCATTCGCTCTGCTGGTTCGTGGCCGCCGGCGCGCGGCGGGTGGGGCCGGTGCCGGGTTGCCGCTGCGGCCGGCCGGGGGAGGCCGGCCGGGGCACCCGCCGCGGCTGTGCCGGGCTCAGAGGCCCAGCACCATGCGGCCGGGGTTCTCGAGCTGGTTCTTGATGTCGACCAGGAACAGGACCGCGTCCTTGCCGTCGATGATGCGGTGGTCGTAGGACAGCGCGATGTACATCATCGGCGCGGCCACGACCTGGCCGTTCTCGACGATCGCGCGCTCCTTGATCGCGTGCATGCCGAGGATCGCCGACTGCGGCGGGTTCACGATCGGGGTCGAGAACAGCGAGCCGAAGGTGCCGCCGTTGGTGATGGTGAACGTGCCGCCCTGCAGGTCCTCGAGCTTGAGCCCGCCCTCGCGCGCGGCCTTGGCGTAGTCGGCGATGCCCTGCTCGATCTCGGCGAAGCTCATGCGCTCGACGTTGCGCAGCACCGGCGTGACCAGGCCGCGGTCGGTGGAGATCGCCACCGAGATGTCGGCGTAGCCGTGGTAGATGATGTCGTCGCCGTCGACCGAGGCGTTGATGATCGGGAAGCGCTGCAGCGCGTTGGCGGCGGCCTTGGCGAAGAAGCTCATGAAGCCGAGCTTGATGCCGTGCTCCTTCTGGAACTGCTCGCCCAGCTCCTTGCGCAGGGCCATGACCTTGCCGAGGTTGACCTCGTTGAACGAGGTCAGCATCGCGATCGACTCCTTCGACTGCATCAGGCGCTCGGCGATGCGCTTGCGGATGCGGGTCATCGGCACCCGCTCCTCGGGGCGCGCGCCGCCGGCGACCGCGCCGGTGCGGCCGGCGGCGAAGTTGACCAGGTCCTCCTTGGTCACCGCGCCGCGGCGGCCGGTGCCCTGCACCTGCGCGGGGTCGATGCCTTCCTTCTCGGCGGTGAAGCGGGCGCCCGGCGGCAGGTCGGCGGTCTTGCCCGACGACACCGGGGCGGGGTGGGTGGAGGACGGGGCGGCGGCTTCCGCCTTCGCGGCGCCCTTCTTCTCCTGCACTTCCTCGTGGCCGGCGGCGCGCTTGCCTTCCTTGGCCGCTTCGCCGCCCGCGTCGGCGGCCTTCGCGGCGCCTTCCTCGATGACCGCCAGCACCTGCTGGCTGGTGACGGTGTCGCCTTCGGAGAACTTGATCTCCTTCAGCACGCCGTCGACCGGCGAGGGGACCTCGAGCACGACCTTGTCGGTCTCCAGGTCGACCAGGTTCTCATCGCGGCTGACGGCATCCCCGACCTTCTTGTGCCAGCCGGCGATGGTGGCGTCGGACACGGATTCGGGAAGGACCGGGACTTTGACTTCGGTGGCCATGGGACGGCGTCCTTGATGCTATGGGGTCGGGCGGTGTTATTCGGAGGCGATCTGGTCGCCGGGCGGGTCGATCAGGGCCTGCGCGACCAGCCGGTTCTGTTCCTCGACGTGGTCGGCGAAATGGCCGACGGCGGGCGAGGGCGAGCGGCTGCGGCCGGCGTAGCTGAGCGCCTGGCCCTTGGCCAGGCAGGCCTGCAGGTGGTGCTTGATCTGGTACCAAGCGCCCTGGTTCTGCGGCTCTTCCTGGCACCACACGACCTCCGCGGCCTTGCCGTACTTCTTCAGTTCGGCGGCGAGCAGTTCGCGCGGGAACGGATACAGCTGCTCCACGCGCACCAGGGCGACATTGTCCTGGCCCCGCTTGCGGGCGTCTTCGAGCAGGTCGTAGTAGACCTTGCCCGAGCACAGCACCACGCGGGTGACCTTCTTCGGGTCGGCCGAGGCGTCGGGGATCAGGTGCTGGAACTCGCCGTTGGCCAACTCGTCGAGCGTGGACACGGCCAGCTTGTGGCGCAGCAGCGACTTCGGGCTCATCACCACCAGCGGCTTGCGCACGTTCATCTTCATCTGCCGGCGCAGCATGTGGAAGCACTGCGCGGGCGTGGTCGGCACGCACACCAGCATGTTGTCGAGCGCGCACAGCTGCAGGAAGCGCTCCAGTCGCGCCGAGCTGTGCTCGGGGCCCTGGCCTTCGTAGCCGTGCGGCAGCAGCAGGGTGAGCCCCGACACGCGGCCCCACTTGGCCTCGCCGGAGGCGATGAACTGGTCGATCACCACCTGGGCGCCGTTGGCGAAGTCGCCGAACTGCGCCTCCCAGATGTCGAGCGTGTTCGGGTCGGCGGTGGAGAAGCCGTACTCGAACGCCATCACCGCTTCCTCGCTGAGCAGCGAGTCGATGATGGTGCAGCGCTCGGGCTGCTCGACCAGCTGGCGCAGCGGCATGTAGAAGCGGTCGGTGGTCTGGTCGTGCAGGATCGCGTGGCGGTGGAAGAAGGTGCCGCGCCCCGAGTCCTGGCCCACCAGGCGCAGGCCGTGGCCCTCGGAGAGCAGGGTCGCGTAGGCGAGGTTCTCGGCGAAGCCCCAGTCGCCGGGGAGTTCGCCGGCCGCCATCTTCAGGCGGTCCTCGTAGATCTTCGCGACCCGCGGATGCAGCTGCAGGTCCGCGGGCAGGGTGGCGATCCTGCGGGCCAGGTCGACGAGCGCGTCCTTGTCGAAGCGGGTGTCGACCGCGTCGGACAGCTTGCCCGACAGGTACCTCGACCAGTCGATGGTGAGCTCGTAGTCCTCGGGCTTGGACTCGGCCAGCTCGGTGGTCACCTCGCCC
This sequence comes from Luteimonas wenzhouensis, assembly GCF_007859305.1. Lineage (GTDB taxonomy): Bacteria > Pseudomonadota > Gammaproteobacteria > Xanthomonadales > Xanthomonadaceae > Luteimonas > Luteimonas wenzhouensis. The sequence goes on along the minus strand of NZ_VOHE01000001.1, from coordinate 203,824 downwards.
GCGTCGAGCTTGTCGCGGTAACGGTCGACCAGGGCCTTGGCCTCCTCCGCCGACACGACGCCTTCCTTTGCCAGCCGCTCCGCGTACAGTTCGCGGGTGGTCGGGTGCCTGCGGATGGTGCGGTACATCAACGGCTGGGTCGCGGACGGCTCGTCGGCCTCGTTGTGGCCGTGGCGGCGGTAGCAGAACAGGTCGATGACCACGTCCTTGCGGAACTGCTGGCGGAACTCGTAGGCCAGGCGCGCCACGAACACCACCGCCTCCGGGTCGTCGGCGTTCACGTGGAAGATCGGTGCGCCGACCATCTTCGCCACGTCGGTACAGTAGAGCGTGGAGCGCGCGTCTTCCTTGTTGCTGGTGGTGAAGCCGACCTGGTTGTTGACCACCACGTGCACGGTCCCGCCGACGTCGAAGCCGCGGGCCTTGGACATCTGGAACAGTTCCATCACCACGCCCTGGCCGGCGAAGGCGGCGTCGCCGTGGATCAGCACTGGCATCACCTGGCGGCGCTCGGCGTCGCGGCGGCGCTCCTGGCGCGAGCGCACCGAGCCGGCGACCACCGGGTCGACGATTTCCAGGTGCGAGGGGTTGAACGCCAGCGCCAGGTGCACCGGCGCGCCCGGGGTGGCGATGTCGGCCGAGAAGCCCATGTGGTACTTCACGTCGCCGGCGTGGGCGAGTTCGTTGAGCTCGAACTTGCCCTCGAACTCGTCGAACAGCACGCGCGGGTTCTTGCCCAGGGTGTTGACCAGCACGTTGAGGCGGCCGCGGTGGGCCATGCCGATCACGATGTCCTTGACCTTGTCCATGCCCGCGCTGCGGACCACCGTGTCGAGCAGCGGGATCAGCGAGTCGCCGCCCTCGAGCGAGAAGCGCTTCTGGCCCACGTACTTGGTGTGCAGGTAGCGTTCCAGGCCCTCGGCGGCGGTGAGACGCTCGAGCACGCGGCGCTTGTCTTCTGCGCTGAGGTTGTAGTCGCCCCCGGCCGCTTCCAGCCGCTGGTAGAGCCACTGGCGCTGCTCGACCTCGGGGATGTGCATGAACTCGGCGCCGATCGGCCCGGTGTAGGTCGCCTTGAGCCGGGCCAGCAGGTCGCGCAGCTTCATCCGCGGCTGGCCGGCGACGCCGCCGGTGCTGAACTCGGTGTCGAGGTCGGACTCGGACAGGCTGTGGAACGGCAGCCCGAGGTCGGGCGGGTTCATCGGCTCGCTCAGCCCCAAGGGGTCGAGCCTGGCACCGAGGTGGCCACGCGAGCGGTAGGCGGTGATCAGGCGGCCGACGTGGCGCTCGCGCTCGTCGCTGGTCCCGCATACCGCCACTCCGCGCGCCGCCAGGCGGCCGGCCTCGGCCACCGCCTGGGCCACCGCCGAGTGCGGCACGTCCCCGGCCTCGCGGCCGCCGAAGCCGTCGAACCAGGCTTTCCAGCGCGGTCCGACGCTGTCGGGAGAGACGAGATACTGTTCGTAGAGGTCCTCGATGTAGGCGGCATTGGCGCCAAGCTGGGAGGACTGCGCAAACTGCTTGAGAAGACTGTCCACGTCGGGCGTCTGGGACTCGTAGGGGGGAGGCAAATGGCTGATCCGGAAAGATTTTCCGGTTTCGGAGAAGGTGATTGAATCGCGCGCAACATTATAGCCACGAGGCATATGTACTTGCATCACATGCTTTGGGCTGGGCCGGGTCGCGGTCGGGGTCGGGACAGGTGCGAAGGTAGTCACAGCGACAGCGCGCGCAGCTCGCTGCAGGACCGGGCGCGCTCCCAGACCTCGTCGATCCCGGCGCTGAGCTGGCGGGCACGGGCGCGGGCGTGATGCTCCGTTTCGCCATCGAAACGGTGGCCGAGCGGACGCAGGAAGTAACCGCCGGCATCGTTGGCGACCAGGGCCGAGGGGCAGTCGCGATCCACCGGGTCCTCGACCTCGCGGAACGCGAACACGCTGGGCAGGCGCTGGCCCAGCGCGATCAGCGGCGCGTGCGCACGCTGGGCGGCGAGGGCGTCGTGCAGCAGCACGCGCACCTGCGGGCCGTGGCCGCCGGTGGCGAACCGGCGCAGTGCCGCGAGCACCCGCCGATGGTCGTACAGGCCCGGGTCGAGCGCGCGGCTGTGGATCCACAGCCGCCTGCGCGCGGCGGCGACCACCGCCACGGTCGCCGCCACCGCGCCGGCGCGGTCGTGGACTTCGACCGGCCGGTCCAGCCGCTGCGCCATCGCCTGGTGCTCGATGCCGGCCTCCATGAACGGTGGGCCGACCGGGACGAAGCCATGCCGCCGGTAGAAGTCGATCGCGCCCGCCTGCGCATGCAGGTTCACCCGGGACAGGCCCTGCCCGCGCGCGATCCGCAGCAGCGCGTGCAGCAGGGCGCTGCCCACGCCGTGGCCGCGCCATTCGGGCAGCACCGCCATCCGCCCGATCCGGCCGTCGGGGGCCAGGCGCGCGGTCCCGATCGGGCGGCCGTGCCGGTCGCGCGCCAGCACGTGCCGGCAGCGCGGGTCCAGGTCGTCGATCTCGATCCCGGCGGGCACGCCCTGTTCCCGGATGAACACCGCCTCGCGCACCGCGCGCAGCTGCGGCCGCGCGGCGTCGTGGTCGACGGCGACCACCTGGAACGGGCCGGGCGGGTTCACCCCGCGTCCCCCTCCGGCAGCCACTGGTAGCTGCCGGCCAGCAGCAGTGCGTGCACCGCATCGCGTCCGGCGGGGGAGAGCGCGGCGTAGAGCGCGCCGTCGATGCGCTCGCTGGCGGCGATGCGCCGCGCGTCCGCGGGCGGCAGCGGGAAGTCCTGCCCGGAGACGTACAGGCGCGCGCCATCGGCCGCCCGGCGCCAGGCCATGCGCGAGAACGGGTGCCGCTGGAGCACGCCGCCGCCGCGCTGGAGCGACCACTCCACCTCGATCCGGGACGGAGGCTCGCCGTCGCCGGCAACCACGTCCACGCTGCGGTAGCGGGTGATGAAGCGGCCGAACCAGTCGCCCAGCCGGTCCGGGTCGCGGAAGCGCAGCGCGTTGAGCGCCTCGACCACGCGCGCCATGGCGGCGGCGTCAATCTCGTTGGGGTCTTCCGGCGGGGCCAGGTCGGGGTCGGTGTAGCGCACTGACTCGTCGGCCTCGGCGGCGAGGGTGTCGATGTAGTCGCCCATCAGCTCGGCCGCGGACGGGGCGCGCATGCCCACCGAAAAGGTCAGGCAGGGATCCTCGGCGATGCCGTGGTGGGGCACGCCAGGCGGAAGGTAGAGCATGTCGCCGGGTTCGAGCACCCAGTCGTGGCTGGGCGTGAACTCGCGCAGCAGCTTGATGTCGACGTCGTCCCGGAAATCGAGCCGGGGGTCCGGTCCGGCGTCGATCAGCCAGCGGCGGCGGCCCTGGGCCTGCAGCAGGAACACGTCGTACTGGTCGGTGTGGGCGCCGACCGAGCCGCCGGTGGCGGCGAAGCTGACCATGATGTCGTCGATGCGCCAGCGCGGGATGAAATCGAAGTGCGGCAGCAGCGCGGCCACGTCGGCATCCCACTTGTCCACGTCCTGGACCAGCAGGGTCCAGTCACGGTCGCCCAGGGTCGGGAACAGTTCCTCGGGGAAGGGGCCGGTGCGCACGCGCCAGGCGTCGCGTGCGCGGTCGTGCTGGATCAGCCGCGACAGTGCGAGTTCCTCGCAGGCCAGGCCGGCCAGGTCCTCGGGCTCGATCGGGGTCACGAAGCCGGGGAAGGCGCCGCGGATGAGCACTGGACGCTTCTGCCAGTAGTCGCGCAGGAAGCGCGCCGGCGCCATCCCCAGCGGGCGGTGGCGACCGGCCCGGACTTCGATGGGCGGCGTCGGGGCCTTCGTCCGGCCGGTGCGCGTGGCCCGGCTCATGGGTTCGCCCCTTCGCTGGCGAGGCGGCGCCCGAGGCGCTCCTCGGCGGCGCGTGCATAGGCCGCGCAGGCGCCGGGGTCGGCCAGCGGGCGGGTGGCGTCCGGGCCCAGCCGCGCCCACAGGCCGCTGGCGGAGGGATGCGGCGTCACCAGGATCCCGCAGTCCAGGGCCGCGACCCGGGCGACGCTCTCGCGCAGCCGCGCCACCGCCCCGGGATGGTCGCTGAAGCGGAAGTCGTCCCTGGACACCGCGGTCAGGCTGTCCGCGTAGACCAGAGGCTGGCAGTCGTCGCCGGCGCACGAGCGCCAGGTCCAGCTGGTGCCGCCGGCCGCATGGCCGGGGGTGGGGACTGCGTGCAGCTCGATACCGCCCGCATGCACGATGCCGGAGGCCGGGATGGGGCGCACGTCGGCGACCGGGGCGAAGTCGTCGAGCAGGCCGAACTGCGGGTCGCTTTCGTCGCTGGCGCCGCGCCGCAGGGTCTCGATCGCCTCCGGGGGCGCGTAGACCGGCGCGCCGGTGGCCGCCTGGACCGCGGCCAGGCCGCCGACGTGGTCGAAGTGCTCGTGCGAGAACACGATCGCGCGCACGTCCGCGGGGTCGAAGCCGAGGGTGCGGATGTTGGCCAGGATCTGCTCCCCCGCCGCCGGCGTGGCGCCGTCGACCACGACGTGCCCGTCGGGCGAGGTCACCAGCAGGGCGCTGATGCCGCAGGTGCCGACGTACCAGGTGTTGCCGTGGACGTGGAACGGCGTGGCCGGATCGTCCCAGCCCGAATCGTCGCGGCAGGCGGGGATCGGCCAGTCCGCCGACGCCGCGGCGGAGGCCGGCCCGTCCTGCGCCGCGGCCGTGGGTGCGGGCGCATCGCCGGCAGAACAGGCCGCCAGCGCGACCAGGGCGGCGCATGCGATGGGGAAGCGTCGTGTCATGTCGTGATCTCGTCGTAACCCTTGCCGAGGAACTGCAGCAGGCACCAGCCATGGCCGAAGGGATCGGCCAGTTGCGCGATCCGGCCCCAGGCCGCCTCGCGCACCCCGCCTTCCTGGCGGGCGCCGGCGTCGAGCGCGCGCGCCAGCGCGGTGTCGAGGTCGTCGACCACCACGTCCACGTGCACCGGCGTCCAGTGCCGGGCATAGGTGCGCGGCTGGTCGCCGGTACCCAGGCTCCCGGTCGGCTTCTGCAGCAGGTAGATGGGCGCTTGGGCGCCCAGGAGTTCGAGCACGCCGTCGCCCAGGCGGCGTCCGTCGCGCAGGCCGAACGCTTCGACGTAGAACCGCCTGGCCGCGGCCAGATCGGGGACGTCGATGTTCAGCAGCAGGCGCATGGGTCAGATGCCTGAGGCCAGCTCCGAGGCCAGGCCGGTGTAGCTGGCCGGGGTCATCGCCAGCAGGCGCTGGCGGTCCGCCTCGGGCAGCTCCAGCGACTGGATGAAGGCGCGCATCGACTCGGCGGTGATGCCCTGGCCGCGGGTCAGCGCCTTGAGCTGCTCGTAGGGGTTGGGCAGGCCGTGGCGGCGCATCACCGTCTGCACCGCCTCGGCCAGCACCTCCCACGAGGCATCGAGGTCGGCGGCCAGGCGCTCGGGATTGGCGCCGAGCTTGCCCAGGCCGCGCAGCAGCGCGTCCAAGCCGATCAGGGCGTGGCCGAAGGCCGTGCCCAGGGCGCGCAGCACGGTCGAGTCGGTGAGGTCGCGCTGCCAGCGGCTGATCGGGAGCTTGGCCGCGAAGTGCTCGAACAGGGCGTTGGCGATACCGAAGTTGCCTTCGGCGTTCTCGAAATCGATCGGGTTGACCTTGTGCGGCATGGTCGAACTGCCGACCTCGCCGGCGACCACCGCCTGCCTGAAGTAGCCCAGCGAGATGTAGCCCCAGACGTCGCGGCACAGGTCGATCGCGATGGTGCCGATGCGCTTGTGCGCGTCGCACAGTTCGGCGATGTAGTCGTGCGGTTCGATCTGGGTGGTGTAGGGGTTGAACTCCAGTCCCAGCGACTCGACGAAACGGCGTGCGAACGCGGGCCAGTCCACGTCCGGGTAGCTGGCGACGTGGGCGTTGTAGTTCCCCACCGCGCCGTTGATCTTGCCGCAGATGGCGATCCCGGCCAGCTGGTCGCGCTGGCGCTGCAGGCGCGCGACCACGTTGGCGATCTCCTTGCCCACCGTGGTCGGCGAGGCGCTCTGGCCGTGGGTGCGCGAGAGCATCGGCAGGCCGGCGTGCTCGTGGGCCATCGCGCGCAGCTTCGTCACCACCTCGTCCAGCCGCGGAAGCAGCACCTCGCGCCGGGCGCGCTCGAGCATCAGCGCGTAGGCAAGGTTGTTGATGTCCTCGCTGGTGCAGGCGAAGTGCACGAACTCCAGCGCCTGGGCCAGGTCCGGGCGCGCCTGCAGCCGCTCCTTGATGAAGTACTCGACCGCCTTGACGTCGTGGTTGGTAGTGCGCTCGATCTCCTTGACCCGCGCGGCGTCGGCCGGGGAGAACCCGCGCCACAGCGCCTGCAGCGCGTCGGCCTGCGCGGCGTCGAAGGGCGGCAGCTCGGCCACGCCCGGCTCGGCGGCCAGCGCCAGCAGCCATTCGATCTCCACCCGCACCCGGGCGTGGATCAGCCCGAACTCGGAAAACACCGGGCGCAGCGCCGCGGCCTTGGAGGCATAGCGGCCGTCCAGCGGAGACAGGGCGAGCAGGGTGGCGTCGTGCGGGGATGTGGTCATGCGGGGAGTCCGGCGCGGGGCGGGCCGCCTATTCTAGTGTCCGGCGCAGGCAGGCGGGCCCGCGGCCCGCGCCCCGCGCGGACGCATGGCGCGCCCGCGCGGCTCACGTATGCTTCCCCACGGCGGCGTCGATGCCGCCGCAGACGACTCCGGAGACGCAGCGATGGCCAGGGCGAAGCCACGGACCGCGGGCGCAGGGCGCCGCATCGAACGCGACAGCATGGGCGAACTCGAGGTGCCGGCCGGCGCGCTCTGGGGCGCGCAGACCCAGCGCGCGGTGCTCAACTTCCCGTTGTCGGGCCGGCCGATGCCGCGCGGGTTCATCCGCGCCCTGGGGCTGGTGAAGGCCGCCGCCGCGGGGACCAACGGTGCCCTCGGGTTGCTGCCGCAGGACACCGCCACCGCGATCCGCCGGGCCGCGCTGGCGGTGGCGGAAGGGCGGCACGATGCGCAGTTCCCGGTCGACGTCTACCAGACCGGCTCGGGCACCTCGTCGAACATGAACGCCAACGAGGTGATCGCCGCGCTGGCCTCCAGCAGCCGCCGCAAGGTCCACCCGAACGACCACGTCAACCTCGGCCAGAGCTCGAACGACGTGGTCCCGACCGCGATCCGGGTCTCGGCGCAACTGGCCGTGGTCGAGGACCTGCTGCCCGCGCTGCGCCACCTGCGCAAGGCCATCGACCGGCGCGCGCGGGCCTTCGGCAGGGTGGTCAAGACCGGCCGCACCCACCTGATGGACGCGATGCCGCTCACCTTCGCCCAGGAATTCGGGGCCTGGTCGTCGCAACTGGCCTCGGCCGAGGCGCGCATCGGCGACGCGCTGGCGCGGCTGCGGCGGCTGCCCATCGGCGGCACCGCGGTCGGCACCGGCATCAACGCCCACCCGAAGTTCGGCGACCGCGTCGTGCGCGAGTTGTCCCGGCTGGCCGGGACACGGTTCGAGCCGGCCGCCGACCGCTTCGAAGGCATCGCCTCGCAGGACGACGCGGTCGAGCTGTCGGGCCAGCTCAACGCGCTGGCGGTGGCCCTGATCAAGATCGCCAACGACCTGCGCTGGATGAACTCCGGCCCGCTCGCCGGGCTCGGCGAGATCGAGCTGCCGGCGCTGCAGCCGGGCAGCTCGATCATGCCCGGCAAGGTCAACCCGGTGGTGCCCGAGGCAGTGGTGATGGTGGCCGCGCAGGTGATCGGCCACCACACCGCGATCACCGTGGCCGGGCAGACCGGCAACTTCCAGCTCAACGTGGCGCTGCCGCTGATCGCGGTGAACCTGCTCGATTCGATCGGCCTGCTGGCCAACGCCAGCAGGCTGCTGGCCGACCGCTGCATCGACGGGCTGAAACTGCGGCGCGACAACATCGACGCCGCGCTCGACCGCAATCCGATCCTGGTCACCGCGCTCAACCCGGTAATCGGCTACGCCCGCGCGGCGGCGATCGCCAAGCGCGCCTACGCCGAGAACCGGCCGGTATTCGATGTGGCGCTGGAGGACAGCGGCCTGGACGCCGCCGAGCTGCGGCGCCTGCTCGATCCGCGGGCGCTGACCCGGGGCGGGATCCACGGCGGGGCCGGCGCCGGCGGCTGAGCCGGGCGGGGCGGACGCGTCAGCCGGTGTCGGCGCGGCGGGTCCGGCGCACGCCGTCCCGCGCCAGCCCGCGCCGGACCTCGCGCGCGCACTCGTCGACGTCGCCAGGGTCGAGCGTGGCGTAGGGGCGGAACTCGGGCACCGAGTCGGCCAGGCGCCGCTGCGATTCGAGCAGGTCGGGCAGGCGGTGGCAGATCCGTTCGATCTGCGGCGCGAGAGTGCGCTTGACCGTGCGCTCCACGCGCCGCTCCAGGCGGCCGGTGGCGGCATCGAACAGGAGCCGGAACAGGCCGTGGTCGACGGCGTCGATGGCCGCCTCCGCGGCCTGTTCACCGGCGTCGATCCCGAGCAGCGCCAGTTCGACCACCTGCGCGCGGTAGGCCTGGAGCTGGCGACGCTGTCCAAGGTCGACCGGGACCGCGCGGCCGTCGACCAGCAGGTCGCCGGCCGGGGTGATCTCGCCCTTCGGCGGGGCATCGGCCGCCGGCGCCTTGCGCCGCGCGACCGCCGGCGACTGGCCCAGTTCCAGGTTGCCCTGGACCAGCTCGGCGCGGGCGGCGGCGAGGTCGGCGCGCATCTCGCGGCGGGCCTGGTCCATGTCTTCGCGGATCTCTCCGGAGATGCCCCGCGGGGTGGTGGCGGCCGGGACTGCCGGCGCGGCGCATGCGGCGGCCAGCACGATGGCCAGGCAGGCGGGCAGGCGGAAGGAGGTCGACGGCATGGGCGTGCTCCGTTGGTCCGGATGCGTGGCGGCGGGTCAGCGTGTGGGGTCGCGGTCCGCGGCGGCGCCGGGGCGGTCGGCGGACGCCCCGGTCGCGGCCGCGGCGTCGGCTTCGGCCGCGGGATCAAGGCGGCGGCCGCTGCGCGTTTCGGTGTGCTCCGCCGACGCTGCCTGCTCGGCCATGTCCTGCGCGATGTCCTTGCGGCAGTCCTCGATGTCGTTGACGGTCATGCGCGCGTAGGGCGCGAACTCCGGGCGCGCGGCGGCGAGTGCCTGCTGCGCCTCGAGCAGGCGGGGCAGGCGGTCGCACAGCTTCATCGCCTCGGCCTCCATCTTGCGCGCCTCGGCCTCGACCCGCGCCTCGATCTCCTCGTGGTCGCCGCGGAACAGGCCGGCGATCGCCTCGCTCGCGGCGCGCATGCCCATGTCCACGCCCCGCACCCCCAGGTCCATGCCACGCTCGGCGACGTCGATGAGCGCTTCGCGGTACGCGCGGGCCAGGGCGCGCTCGTGTTCGGTCCGGGTCACCGTCTCCCCGGCGACCACCAGGTCGCCCTGCGGGGTGATGCTGGCGGGCGGTAGCGAGTCGTCACCGCGCTGGCGCACGCGTGCGCCGCCGATGCGGACGTCGTAGTGGTGGTTGAGGCTCAGGTCGCCCTCGCGCAGCTCGCGCCGCGCGTCCTCCATGGCCCTGGCCACGGTCCGGCCCAGCGCGGTGGTGGGCCGGACCGCGTCCGCGGAACCGGGGGCAGGGTCGTCGCGCCCGCAGCCGGCCAGCAGCGGCAGGGAGGCGGCCAGGACGAGGGTGGCGATGGTCTTCATGGCGGTATCCCGATGGATGGATGGTCTCGCGGTGACGGTGGCGATGGCGCCGGTGTGACGGCCGGGCCGCCGGGCCCGGCCGTCCGCCCCGGTCAGCCCTCGTCGCGCCAGCGGCGCAGGCGCACGGCGGCGAAGATCATGGCCGCGCCCGCCAACACCCCGCCCCACAGGTCCACGCTGGCCAGGTTGCGGTACACGCCGGCCGGGCTCATCAGCTGCCGGGCCGCGCCGGGCAGGCTGAAGTCCACGTCCCGCAGGTATTCGAAGTCCATGAAGGTCATCGGGAAGATGCTGGTCAGCGCGCGCAGCACCACGTTGCGGAAGAACGGCCATGTGACATCGCCCAGCACCCCCAGGAACTCCAGCCACGCCACCAGGATCCCGGCCAGCAGCGGCAGCACCACCGCCCACAGGAACGGCTTGCTGCGCGCCCAGGACGAGCACAGCAGCAGCCAGCCGACGGTCGGCAGCGCCCACAGCGCGTACACTGGGATCGCGGCCAGGTACTGCAGCGACAGCAGCAGCGGGCTGGCCGGTCCCCAGAGCAGGGTCACCGGGTTGCCGCCGTAGAACAGCACCACCAGGCTGACCAGCACCAGGAAGCCGAACATGGTCAGGATCGAGGCGATCGTGGCGAGCAGGGGCGCGACCAGGACGGCGCTGGCGACCTTGGACAGCACGGTCTCGCCGTCGGAGAGTGGCAACGATTTCCAGAACAGGACGCTGCGGTCCCTGCGCTCGTCGTACAGCGCGCCCAGGCAGTAGAAGAACACCACGAACGCGAGCACCAGGAACGGCCAGCCCGACGCCATGATCAGGGTCAGGTCGATGCCGTCGCCCAGCCGCGCCAGCTCCTCGTGGCCCATGCGCGAGGTCAGCATGTTCAGGTCCAGGCCGTTGATGCTGACGGAGGTGCCATCGTGCAGGGTGATCTCGGTGTCGCCGCGGAACTTGCCGCGCGCGGCCACCATCGCCAGCACGATGCCCATCGCCGACAGCACCAGGGAGGCCGCCCCGGCGACCAGCGGCGCCCAGAGGAAGCCGCCGCGGTGTTCCCAGAACTCGCGGCGCAGCAGCCAGCCGAAGCGGCGTGCCGCCGTGATCCGCGCGGTCGGGCGCGGGGTCTCGGGCAGGGTATCGACGATGACGTTCATGCGTAGGTTCCCTTCATCGTGGCGACGAACAGATCGGCCAGGCCCGGGGTGCGGGTTTCGCCGTAGGGCGACAGCGCGGCCTGGGACACGCCGTCGAACAGCATCACGGTCTTGCCGAACGGCAGCGAGCGCTCGTCCAGCGGCCCGAGCTGGCGCGCGGCCTCGGCCTGGTTGGCGTCGACCAGCACCTCGACGAACCGCTCGCCAAGGTCCTCCATCGGCGCGTCGAGCACCACCTTGCCGTCGCGGATGAACATCACGTCGGTGAGGATGTGCTCGATCTCCTCGACCTGGTGGGTGGTGACGATGATCGTCTTGCGTTCGTCGAAGTAGTCCTCCAGCAGGCGCTGGTAGAACTGCTTGCGGTAGAGGATGTCCAGGCCGAGGGTGGGCTCGTCGAGCACCAGCAGGCGGGCGTCGATCGCCATCACCAGCGCCAGGTGCAGCTGCACGATCATGCCCTTGGACAGTTCGCGCACCCGCTGCCTGGGGTTGAGCTGGGTGTTGGCGAGGAAGCGCTCGCAGCGGGCGCGGTCGAAGCGCGGGTGGACGCCGGCGACGAAGTCGATCGCTTCGCGCACCCGCATCCAGCGCGGCAGCACCGCCACGTCGGCGATGAAGCACACGTCGCGCATCAGGTCGTCGCGCTCGGTGCGCGGATCGCGCCCGAGCACCTGGAGCGCGCCGTCGAACGGGATCAGCCCCAGCATCGCCTTGAGCGCGGTGGTCTTGCCGGCGCCGTTGGGGCCGATCAGGCCCACGATGCGTCCGGACTCGATCCGGAAGCCGACCCCGTCGAGCGCGACCTTGGCCCGGTAGGCCTTGCGCAGCCCGCGCGCCTCGACCACCGCCATCGATTCAGCAGCGGCGTTCATCGCTTGCCTCCCTGGCCCGAAGCCTGCATCAGGTCCTCCAGCGCCAGGCCCAGCCGCTGGATGCGCTCGAGCACCAGCGGCCACTCCTCGCGCAGGAATCGCTCGCGTTCGTTGATCAACAGTTTCCTGGCTGCCTCTTCAGTGACGTACATGCCCAGTCCCCTTCGTTTTTCGACCAGCGCCTCGTCTGCCAGCTCCTGGTAGGCGCGCGAGACGGTGATCGGATTGAGTTGGTACTCGGCCGCGACCTGCCGCACCGAGGGCAGGGCGTCGCCCGGCTTGAGGACCCCGTCGAGCATCATCGCGATCACGCGTTCCTTCAGCTGGCGGTAGATCGGAGCGCCGTCGCTCCATTGGATATTGGTCATGGCTTCAGCTCCGGCCGCCGGCGCCGCGGGCGAACGAGAAATAGGGCACGGCAATGGCGTTGCGCACCGTGTGGCCGCGGCTGCGCGGCTGGCGGACGGGCGGCTCGTCCTGGCGGACGTCCGTGCCTGCCGCCTCGGATCCGGTGGAAAGTGCGCGGGCGGCCTCGAGGCTGTCGGCGAGGGCGATGGCCACCAGGTCCACGGTGAGCGCCACCACCTCCCTGACCGCCTCCGCATCGACCAGGGCGGCCTGGTCCGCGACACGCACCCGGGTCTCGATCTTGCCGGCCGGCGTGGCCGCGGCAGTCCGCGCCTTCGCTGTCGGCGCCGACGCGGCCCCGGCGGCGACACCCGCGGCGTGGGGGGACTGCCCCGGCACGACCGGGTGCGCGGCCATCAGGCCAACCGCCAGCACCATGCCGGTGACCGAGAAAGCCAGTATCGTGTTGCGCAGCTTGCGGTTCATGGCGTGTCTGCCTTGGTGGATAGGTGTTGTATTCAACTATAACACCAAGACAGGCCATTGCAAGCCCCCGGGGCTCCCGATTGCCCCAACCGAAGTCATGGTCTCGCGCCATTCCCCCTGATCATTGGCGGAAATGCCCATGAAAACAATGAGATACATCCTGTTGCCGTTGCTGCTGGCGTTGGCCGCGCCGGCTGCGGCATCCGGCTTGCTCGAGCGCAGCTACCGGCCGCTGACGGGCAAGACCCCGGTCGATCTGGCGGCCACCTACGGCGGGCAGGTACTGCTGATCGTCAACACCGCCAGCAAGTGCGGGCTGGCCCCGCAGTTCGAGGGGTTGGAGGCCCTGCACGCGCGCTACCGCGAGCGCGGCTTCTCGGTGCTTGGCTTCCCGTCGGCGGATTTCCGCGGCCAGGAATACGAGGACGAGGAGAAGATCATGGAGTTCTGCACCCTGACCTACGGGGTGAAGTTCCCCATGTTCGAGCGCGTGCACGTGGTCGGCGACCAGGCCACGCCGCTGTTCCGCGACTTGGCCGACGCCACCGGCCACTGGCCGCGGTGGAACTTCCACAAGTACCTGGTCGGGCGCGACGGCAAGGTCATCGGCTCGTGGGAAAGCCGCACATCGCCGGAGGATCCACGCATCGTCGAGGCGATCGAGCGCGCACTCCGGGCGCCGGTCCCCGCGGATTGACGTGCTGAACCGCGTTTGTCGCGGCCCGGGTCCGCGATTGCCGAGGCGGGCGCCGGCCGCGACAATAGCGCCCCTTGCGCCGCGCCTGCGGCGCGTGCCGGAGTGTCCAGTCGAATGAACCGTTTTGCGCGTGGCGCCGCCGCGCTGTGCCTGATCGCCCTGGCGGGAGCCGGGGCCGCGCTGGCCCAGGCCGTGGCCGGCCTTGCGGGAGAACGCCAGCAGATCAGCTACGTCGTGGGCATGGACATCGGCCGGTCGCTGGCCGAGGTGGGGCCGGACCTGGACTATGCGAGCTTCGAGCGCGCCATCGCCCACGCGATCGGCGGTGGCGAGGCCCTGGTGGACCAGGAAGAGGCGCTGCAGCTGGGTCAGGCGCTGGCGCAGCGGATGGCCGCGCGCGGCGGGCGCCGGGTGCCCGGGATGGCGCCGGGTTCGGTGCCGCCGCCGGTCGACCCGGTGAAGGTCGGCCTGCTGACCGGACACCAGATGGGGCGCTCGCTGCGTCCGCTGGCCGACACCCTGGACGTTCCGGTGCTGGTGCAGGCGGTGCGCACGGTGATCGAGGGCGGCACGCCGCTGCTGTCCACCGACCAGGCGTCCGAGGCGCGCGAGGCCCTGGAGCGCCATACGCGCCGCCAGGCCGAGCGCATGGCCGAGGCCAACCGCATCGAGGGCCAGGAGTTCCTGGCCCGCAACCGCGCCGAAAGGGGCGTATTCGCCACCGCCTCCGGGCTGCAGTACAGCGTGTTGCGCGCCGGTTCCGGCCCGCGTCCGCGCCCGGGCGATCGGGTCCAGGTGCATTACCGCGGTACCCTGCTCGATGGCACCGAATTCGACAGTTCCTACGCCCGCGGCCAGCCGGCCGAGTTCGGTCTCAACGAGGTGATCGCGGGCTGGACGGAGGGCCTGACCCTGATGCCGGTGGGGTCCCACTACCGTTTCTGGATCCCGGGCGAGCTGGCCTACGGCAGGAACGGGAGCCCGCCCCTGATCGGCCCCAACGCCACCCTGGTGTTCGAGGTCGAACTGCTCGCCATTCCCTGATGTCCCCCGCGGCGCGTCGGCGCCGCCGCCCCCGCCGTATGTCGCACTGGAGTTTCCCCATGACAGTTTCCAAGCGTTCCATCCCCCTGGCCGTGCTCGCGTTCGCCGTCGCGGGGACCCTGGCGGCCTGCCAGCCGCTCGACAAGGAGACCGGCAAGCCGATCGCCAGGGACGGGACGGAGGCCGAGGAATCGGCCCAGGTCCCCGAGCGCGGCGGCATGAGGACCGAGCGCGAGCAGGTCAGCTACGCGATCGGCATGCAGATCGGCGAAAGCCTCAAGGGGGTCAGGGACGAAGTCGACCTGGCCACCGTGTTCAAGGCCGTGCGCAGCACCGTCGACGGCAAGGAGCCGCTGCTGTCCCAGCAGGACGTGATGGAAGTGATGCAGGGCTTCGGCATGCGCATGCAGGCCAGGCAGATGGAGGAGTTCGCGCGCATGGCCGAGGAGAACGCGCAGGCCGGCGAGCGCTTCCTGGCCGAGAACGCGGGCAAGGAAGGCGTGCAGACGACCGCATCGGGCCTGCAGTACCTGGTGCTCGAACCGGGCGACGGGCCGAAGCCGTCAGCCACCGACACGGTGCGCGTGCACTACCGCGGCACCCTGCTCGACGGCGAGGTGTTCGACGACTCCTACGCGCGCGGCGAGCCGGTCGAGTTCGCGCTCAACCAGGTGGTGCCGGGCTGGCAGGAAGGCCTGCAGCTCATGCCGGTGGGCAGCAAGTACCGGCTGTGGATCCCGGCTCAACTCGGTTACGGCGAGGGCGGCACCCCGGGCGGCCCGATCGGTCCCAACGCCACCCTGGTGTTCGAAGTCGAACTACTCGACATCGTCCGCCCCGGCGGCTGAGCCAGGAGCCCGCAGAGAATGCACGTCGCCATCTTCGGAACTGGATACGTCGGACTGGTCAGCGGCACCTGCCTGGCCGAGGTCGGCCACGAGGTCACCTGCGTGGATGTCGACCAGGGCAAGATCGAAGGGCTTCGGCAGGGGATCATCCCGATCTACGAGCCGGGCCTGGAGCCCATGGTCAAGGCCAACCATGCCGAGGGTCGACTGAAGTTCACCACCGACGCCGGAGAGGCGATCGCGGGCGCAGAGATCATCTTCATCGCGGTGGGCACGCCGCCCGACGAGGATGGCAGCGCCGACCTGCAGTACGTGCTGGCGGTGGCACGCACCATCGGCCGCCACCTGCAGGCGCCGGCGATCGTGGTCGACAAGTCCACCGTGCCGGTGGGCACCGCGGACAAGGTGCGCGAAACGATCGCCGGCGAACTGGCCGCGCGCGGGATGGACGTCGTGTTTGACGTGGTGTCCAACCCGGAGTTCCTGAAGGAGGGCGCGGCGGTCGAGGACTGCATGCGACCGGACCGGATCGTGCTTGGCAGCAGCAATCCGGCCTCGATCGAGCGCCTGCGCAAGCTGTACGCGCCGTTCAACCGCAGCCACGACCGCATCGTGGTGATGGACGTGCGCTCGGCGGAGCTGACCAAGTACGCGGCGAACGCGATGCTGGCGACCAAGATCAGCTTCATGAACGAGATCGCCCGGATCGCCGAAGCGGTGGGCGCGGACGTCGAGCACGTGCGCAGGGGTATCGGATCGGATCCGCGCATCGGCTGGCATTTCATCTACCCGGGCGCGGGCTATGGGGGCTCGTGCTTCCCCAAGGACGTGCAGGCGCTGGCGAGGACCGCCGCCCAGAACGGGCTCGATCCGTTGCTGCTCAAGGCGGTGGAGGCGGTGAACGAGCGGCAGAAGGGCCACCTGTTCGAACTGGTGTTGCGCCACTATGGCGGAGCCGCCGTCCTGCGCGGCAAGACGTTCGCGATCTGGGGGCTGGCGTTCAAGCCCGACACCGACGACATGCGCGAGGCATCCAGCCGTAGGTTGTTGCAACAGCTGTGGGACGCGGGGGCGAAGGTCCGCGCCTTCGATCCCGAGGCCTGCGACGAGGCCCGGCGGATCTTCGGCCAGCGGCCGGACCTGGTGCTGTGCGACGCGGCGGAGCAGGCGCTGGAAGGTGCCGACGCTCTGGCCGTGGTGACGGAGTGGAAGCAGTTCCGCAGCCCCGACTTCGCCCGCCTGCGCCAGGTGCTGGGCGACGCCGTGCTGTTCGACGGGCGCAACCTGTACGAACCCGAGGACGTCGAGGCCGCGGGGATCGCCTATTGGGCGATCGGACGCGGGCGGTCGATCCGGAACCGGGGAGGGGCGCGATGACCCACCCGCTCGAGCAGCGCCTGGTGGAGCTGGAGACGCGGCTGGCGTTCCAGGAGCAGGCGATTTCGGAGCTGAACGAGGCCCTGACCGCGACGCGGCTGGAGGCGGCGGCCAACGCCGAGCTGTTGAAGCGCGTGCTCCAGGACCTGAAACTGGTGCGTGGCGACGGGCCGGGCGACCCCGCGCTCGAGCCGCCACCCCCGCATTACTGATGCAGTGACGATGGGCAACTCCCTGCGCGACCAGTTGCTGGGCCTGGGCTTCAAGCCGGCGCCGAAGCCGGCCAGGCCGGCGAAGGGGCCAAAGCGTCCCGGGTCTTCCCGTGGCGCCGGCCAGCAGCCGGCGTCGCCGAAGGGTGGGCGCAAGGGCGCCGGGGGCGGCCGCGCGCGCGAGGACATCGACCTGGCCAAGGCCTATGCCATCCGTGCCCAGCGCGAGAAGGAGGAACGCCTGCGCGCCGAGCGGGAACGCCAGGAGCAGGTGCGCAGGCGGCGCGAGGCGCGGGCGAAGCTGGAGGCGTTCCTGCAGGGCAAGGTGCTCAACGACCCGCAGGCCGAGATCGCCCGCCATTTCCAGTACGGCGGCAAGATCAAGCGCATCTACGTCAACCAGGAACAGCTGCGCGCGCTCAATGCCGGCGAGCTGGGCGTGGTCCAGATCAATGGCCGCTACTGCCTGGTGACCGCGGCCGACCTGGCGGGGGCGGAGGAGATCTTCCCCGAAGCGATCGCGCTCAAGGTCGACCCCGATGCGCCGGCGGAAGACGACGCCTACGCCGACCCGAAATACCAGGTGCCCGACGACCTGGTCTGGTAGCCCGCCGGCGGCGGGCGGCGCGGTGCGGGGCCCGCGCCGCCCTGCGCGATGCGTCCGCGGTTATTCGGGGTCGTAGTCGAGGTTCGAGGCCAGCCAGCGCTCGACCTGCGCCAGTTCCACGCCCTTGCGCCTGGCGTAGTCCTTGGCCTGTTCCTTCGACACCCGGCCGACCACGAAGTACTGGCTGCGCGGGTGGCTGAAGTAGTAGCCGGACACCGCGGCGGTGGGCAGCATCGCGAAGCTCTCGGTCAGGGTCATGCCGGCGTTACGCTCGGCATCGAGCAGCCGGAACAGGGTGGCCTTCTCGCTGTGCTCGGGGCAGGCCGGGTAGCCCGGGGCAGGGCGGATGCCGCGGTACCGCTCGGCGATCAGGGCCTCGTTGTCGAGCGCCTCGTCGGGGGCGTAGCCCCAGTACTCGGTGCGCACGCGCTGGTGCAGGCGTTCGGCGAAGGCCTCGGCCAGGCGGTCGGCCAGGGCCTTGAGCAGGATCGCGTTGTAGTCGTCGTGGTCGGCCTGGAACCGCTCCAGGTGCGGCTCGATGCCGATCCCGGCAGTCACGGCGAACATGCCGATCCAGTCCTGGCGACCGCTGTCGCGCGGGGCGATGAAGTCGGCCAGGCAGAAGTCGGGGCGGTCGGCGGGCTTGTCGACCTGCTGGCGCAGGAAGTGCAGGGTCGCTTCACCGCCGTCGTGGCGCACGACCACGTCGTCGCCGACGCTCTGCGCCGGCCACAGCGCGAACACGCCGCGCGCGGTCAGCCACTTTTCGGCGATGATCCGCTCGAGCATCGCGCGCGCGTCGCGGTGGAGTTCGGTGGCCTGGCGGCCGACCACCGCGTCCTCGAGGATGGCGGGGTAGCGGCCGGCCAGCTCCCAGGCCTGGAAGAACGGCGTCCAGTCCATGCACCGCACCAGCTCCTCGAGCGGATAGTCGTCCAGTACGTGCAGGCCGGGTTGGCGCGGCGCGGGGGGTTCGTAGTCGTCCCAGCCGCCGTCGAACTTTTGCGCGCGCGCCCGCTCCAGCGACACCAGCCGCTTGGCGTCGCCGCGGTTGCGGTGGCGCTGGCGGATCTCGGCGTAGTCGGCCTCGTTGGCGGCGACGAACGGCCCGCGCAGCTCGGGCGAGACCAGCGACTGGGCCACGCCGACCGCGCGCGAGGCGTCCTTCACCCAGATCGTCGGCGCCTCGTAGTGCGGATCGATCTTGAGCGCGGTGTGCGCGCGCGAAGTGGTGGCGCCGCCGATCATCAGCGGCACCTGCAGGCCCTGGCGCTGCATCTCGCGGGCGACGTGGCCCATCTCCTCCAGCGAGGGCGTGATCAGGCCGGACACGCCGACGAGGTCGGCGTTCACCGCCACCGCGGTGTCGATGATCTTCTGCGCCGGCACCATCACGCCGAGGTCGATCACCTCGAAGTTGTTGCAGGCCAGGACCACGCCGACGATGTTCTTGCCGATGTCGTGGACGTCGCCCTTGACCGTGGCCATGACCACCTTGCCATTGTTCTTGCCGACATCGCCGCTGCGCTGCTTCTCGGCCTCGATGTACGGCAGCAGGTAGGCCACGGCCTTCTTCATCACCCGCGCGGACTTCACCACCTGGGGCAGGAACATCTTGCCGGCACCGAACAGGTCGCCGACGATGTTCATGCCGTCCATCAGCGGCCCCTCGATGACCTCGAGTGGCTTGGCGAACTGCTGGCGCGCCTCCTCGGTGTCCTCCTCCACCCAACCGTCGATCCCGTGCACCAGGGCGTGGGCCAGGCGCGCGTTCACCGGCTTGTCGCGCCAGGACAGATCCTCGGCGCGCGCCTTGCCCTTGCTGCCCTTGTACTTCTCGGCCAGTTCCAGCAGGCGCTCGGTGGCGTCGCGGCGGCGGTTGAGCACCACGTCCTCGACCCGCTCGCGCAGCTCGGGATCGAGGTCGTCGTAGATCGGCAGCGCGCCGGCGTTGACGATGCCCATGTCCATGCCGGCGCGGATCGCGTGGTACAGGAACACGCTGTGGATCGCCTGGCGCACGGTCTCGTTGCCGCGGAACGAGAACGACACGTTCGACACGCCGCCCGAGACGTGGCAGTGGGGCAGCGTGGCCTTGATGATGCGCGTGGCCTCGATGAAATCGACCGCGTAGTTGTCGTGCTCCTCGATGCCGGTGGCGATGGCGAAGATGTTGGGGTCGAAGATGATGTCCTCGGGCGGGAACCCGACCTCGTCGACCAGGATCCGGTAGGCGCGGGTGCAGATCTCCACCTTGCGCTCACAGGTGTCGGCCTGGCCCTGTTCGTCGAAGGCCATCACCACGGTCGCCGCGCCGTAGCGCAGGATCGTGCGTGCCTGCTCGACGAAGGCCTGCTTGCCTTCCTTGAGCGAGATCGAGTTGACCACGCCCTTGCCCTGCAGGCACTTGAGGCCGGCCTCGATCACGCTCCACTTCGAGGAGTCCACCATCACCGGGATCCGGGCGATGTCGGGCTCGGACATGATCAGGTTGAGGAAGCGGACCATCGCCGCCTCCGAGTCGATCAGACCCTCGTCCATGTTCACGTCGAGGATCTGGGCGCCGTTGGCCACCTGCTGGCGCGCCACCTCCACCGCTTCCTCGTAGCGGCCTTCCTTGATCAGCTTGCGGAACTGCGCGCTGCCGGTGACGTTGGTGCGCTCGCCGATGTTGACGAACAGCAGGTCGGGGGTGATGACCAGCGGCTCGAGGCCGGACAGGCGGGTATGGCGGGGTGCGGGAGTGGAGGCCATCGGGTTCATCCGTGGGTGCCGGCGCCCGGTGCCGGGCGGGCCCGGGGCACGCGTGCTCGGCGGACAGCCGGGGCGGGGCGGGACGACGGGAGGTGCGCGCGTGGCGCGCTCATGCGGCCACGGCCGGCGCCGACGGCAGACGGCGCGGCGGCAGGCCCGCCACCGCGCCGGCGATCGCGCGAATGTGGTCGGGCGTGGTGCCGCAGCAGCCGCCGACCAGGTTCAGCAGGCCCGCCTCGGCGAACTCGCGCAGCACCGCCGCCGTTTCCTCCGGCGTTTCGTCGTAGCCGCCGAACGCATTGGGCAGGCCGGCGTTGGGGTGGGTGCTGACGTGGCAGTCGGCCACCCGGGCCAACGTCTCGACGTGCGGACGCAGGTCCCTGGCGCCGAGCGCGCAGTTGAGCCCCACCGACAGCGGGCGGGCGTGCGCGATCGAGGCGTGGAACGCCTCGGCGGTCTGTCCCGAGAGGGTCCGCCCGGAGGCGTCGGTGATGGTGCCGGACACCATCACCGGCACCCGCCCGCCGCGCGCCTCGAACGCCTCCTCGATCGCGAACAGCGCGGCCTTGGCGTTGAGCGTGTCGAACACGGTCTCGACCATCAGGGTGTCGGCGCCGCCGTCGAGCAGGCCCTCGATCGCCTCGCGGTAGACGCCGCGCAGCTCGTCGAAGCTGGTGTTGCGGAAGCCCGGATCGTTGACGTCGGGGCTGATCGACGCGGTGCGGCTGGTCGGGCCGAGCACGCCGATCACGAACCGCGGCCGGGACGGCTCGGCCGCCTCGGCCGCCGCACAGCATTCGCGGGCGATGCGCGCGCCCTCGCGGTTGAGCTCGTATGCCAGGTGCTCCAGGCCATAGTCGGCCTGGCTGAGCGCGGTGGCGTTGAAGGTATTGGTCTCGACCAGGTCGGCACCTGCGTCCAGGTAGGCGGCGTGGATCCCCGCCACCACGTCGGGGCGGGTGAGCAGCAGCAGGTCGTTGTTGCCGCGCAGTTCGCGGCCGCCGCCGGCCGGAAGCTCGCGGGTGGAGTCGTGTCCGTCGGCGAAGCGCTCGCCGCGGTAGTCGGCTTCCTGCAGTCCGTGGCGCTGGATCATGGTGCCCATCGCGCCGTCGATCACCAGGATGCGCTCGCGCAGCGCAGCCTCGAGCAGGGCGACGCGTTCGGGATGGAGCCAGGGCAGGGGATGCATGGCGGGGTCTCTGGCGCGGGTCAGGGCTTGCGGGCGATCAGCGAGATCACCTCGAAGTGCGGAGGGCGCTTCTCGCGGGTGACGGTCTCGGCGTTGAGCAGCTCCAGGCCGGCGCGCGCGACGAAGCGCCGCAGCTCCTTGTCGCCGAAGCCCAGGTTGATGTGGCCGTAGGCCTGGACCACGTTCTGGTGCTCGTGCCGGGCCAGGCTCGACAGCAGCAGCCGGCCGCCCGGCCGCAGCACGCGCGCCGCCTCGGCCACGGCCTGGGCCGGCTTCTCGGCGTAGGTCAGCGCGTGCATCAGCACCACCAGGTCGAACTCGCCCTCGGCGAAGGGCAGGGCGTGCATGTCGCCCTCGACCACCTCGACGTTGCGGAACCGGCGCAGGCGCTCGGCGGCGGCGGCGACCACCCGCGGGCTGCTGTCCACGCATACGTAGCGGTGGGCGTGCGGGGCGAGCAGCTCGGCCAGCACCCCGTCGCCCGAGGCGATGTCCAGCACGTCGCCGGTCTCGAGCAGGGGCAGGGCGCTGCGCGCCAGCGCCTCCCAGGTGCGGCCGGGCGAGTAGTGGCGCTCCATGTCGCCGGCGACCGAGTCGGCCCAGTTCTGGTCGGCGGCGCGCATCGCCAGCACCCCGGCCACGCGCTCGGCGTCCTGGCGCAGCAGCGGATCGTCGCTGCCGGTGGACAGGGCCTGCCACAGGGCCCGCTGGGCGGGGTCGAGCGATTCGTGGTCGAAGCGGTAGTAGGCGGACACGCCGGCGCGGCGGTCGCGGACCAGGCCGGCGTCCTTGAGCTTGGCCAGGTGGGTCGAGACCCGCGGCTGGGCCAGGCGGGTGATGGCGGAGAGCTCGGCCACGGTGAGTTCCTCGCCCTCCAGCAGCGCGAGCAGGCGCACGCGGGTGGGGTCGGCCAGCACCTTGAGCCGGGCGGACCAGGCCTCCAGGTCCATACATATCTCCATATCGCGATATAGAGATATTCTCCGGGGCATGGCTCCGGCCGTCAAGCCGCGCCACCGCGCCGCGGGCGGCACACCCGGCGTGCAGGTTGCGCATGGGGTTCGGACGCGCGGCCGGCTACAATACGTTTCTCAGGAAACCATACGAGGCCGTCGTGGAATTCGGGTTCAACGAAGAGCAGTTGATGATCCAGGACGTCGCGCGCCGGATCGCCCGCGAGAAGATCGCTCCCAGCGCCGAATACCACGACCGCACCGGCGAGTTCCCGCTCGAGAACATCCGGGTCCTGGGCGAGAACGGCCTGATGGGCATCGAGGTGCCCACCGAGTACGGCGGTGCCGGCATGGACCCGGTGTCCTACGTGCTGGCCATGATCGAGGTGGCCGCGGCCGACGCTGCCCACTCGACCATCATGTCGGTCAACAACTCGCTGTTCTGCAACGGCATCCTCACCCACGGCACCGAGGCGCAGAAGCAGAAGTACGTGCGCGCGATCGCCGAAGGGGCCGAGATCGGCGCCTTCGCCCTGACCGAGCCGCAATCGGGTTCCGACGCCACCGCCATGCGCTGCCGCGCGGTGAAGCAGGCCGACGGCAGCTTCGTGGTCAACGGCAAGAAGAGCTGGATCACCTCCGGCCCGGTGGCGAAGTACATCGTGCTGTTCGCCATGACCGACCCCGACAAGGGCAGCAGGGGCATCACCGCGTTCCTCGTCGACACCGCGCGCGAGGGCTTCGGCCGCGGCAAGACCGAGCCCAAGCTGGGCATCCGCGCCTCGGCGACCTGCGAGATCGAGTTCAACGACTACGTGGTCCAGCCAGACGAGGTGCTGGGCCAGGAAGGCGAGGGCTTCAAGATCGCGATGGGCGTGCTCGACGCCGGCCGCATCGGCATCGCCTCGCAGGCGGTGGGCATCGCCCGCGCCGCGTACGAGGCCACGATCGCCTACGTGAAGGAGCGCAAGGCCTTCGGCGCGCCGATCGGCACCTTCCAGATGACCCAGGCCAAGATCGCCGACATGAAGTGCAAGCTGGACGCCTCGCTCCTGCTCACGCTGCGCGCGGCGTGGCTCAAGGGGCAAGGCAGGAAGTTCTCGGCAGAGGCCGCGATGGCCAAGCTCACCGCGTCCGAGTCGGCGATGTGGATCGCGCACCAGGCGGTGCAGATCCACGGCGGCATGGGCTACTCGAAGGAGATGCCGGTGGAGCGCTACTTCCGCGACGCCAAGATCACCGAGATCTACGAAGGCACCAGCGAGATCCAGCGGCTGGTGATCGCGCGCAGCGAGACCGGGCTGCGTTGAGCCGCGCCGTGGATCCGCGCCGCCGCGCCATGTTCATGACCCATCCCGACACGGGGGGCCGGTGGCCTCACGTCGTCCCCGCCGCCGCGCCGTGGGCGCGGCGCTCCCGTTCCCCTGGCCCGCGTGCAGACGCGGGCCTTTGTGCATCCGGAGCAGTCCCGACATGACCTCGACCCGTCCCGCCAGGGCCAAACCCCGCAAGTCCACCCGCAGCACCAGGGCCACCGCCGCCCGCGACGCCGCGCCCGCCCCGATCCTGGAGGCGGTGCGCAAGCGCGCCGGCAAGGCGGCCCAGGACGATGCGGTCGCCTTCGCCAGCGCCTTCTACCGGCGCCTGACCGAGGAGGAGCTGCCGCTGCACAGCGCTGACGCATGGGCGGCGCTGGCCACCGGCCTGCTCGAGTTCATGCGCCGCCGCCCCGCCGGCACCGCCCAGGTACGCCTGTTCAATCCGGTACTGCGCACGCACGGCTGGGAGTCGCCGCACACGGTTCTACAGGTGGTCAACGACGACATGCCGTTCCTGGTGGACTCGGTGACCATGGCGCTGGCGGACCGCGGGGTGAAGGTGCACGTCCTGGGCCACCCCGTGATCCAGATCACGCGCGACCGTGCCGGCCGCCTCCTGTCCGTGGGCGAGGGCGAGACCGAGTCGGTGATGCACCTGGAGATCGATCGCCAGACCGCCGAGGGCATGGCCGCGGTCGAGGCCGCGGTCCGCGAGGTCCTCGAGGACGTGCGCGCGATCGTGCGCGACTGGCCGCAGATGCGCCGCCGCATGGAGGAGGTGGCCGAGGAGCTCGCCACCCGGCAGATGCCGCTGGGCGAGGAGGAGCGGCGAGAGGCGCAGGAGTTCCTGCGCTGGGTGGCCGACGAGCACTTCACCTTCTTCGGCTACCGCGAGTACCAGCTGCGCAGGCGCGGCGGCAAGGAGCTGCTGGTGCCGGTGAAGGGCAGCGGGCTGGGGCTGCTGCGCGGCGACGGCGACACCGCCGGGCGGCCGCTGCAGTCGCTGGCCGCGCACCGGATGAGCAGCGAGGGCAAGGCCGAGGTACTGGTGCTGACCAAGACCAACGCGCGTTCGACCGTGCACCGCCCGGGCTACATGGACTACATCGGCGTGCTCGGCTTCGACGACAAGGGCCGGGCGGTCTCCGAGCAGCGCTTCCTCGGCCTCTACACCTCCAGCGCCTACAACCGCCGGCCGTGGGACATCCCGCTGGTGCGCGGGCGCTACGAATACGTGATGTCGCGCTCGGGCCTCAAGCCCACCGGCCACAGCGGCAAGGCGCTGCGCCACATCCTCGAGACCCTGCCGCGCGACGAGCTGTTCCAGTCCAGCGCCGAGGAGCTGTACCGCCTGGCCACCGGCGTGCTCGGGCTGCAGGAGCGCGTGCGCAGCCGGCTGTTCCTGCGCCGCGACCGCTACGGCCGGTTCCACTCGGTGCTGGCCTACATCCCCCGCGACCGTTTCAACACCGAGGTCCGCCACCGGATCGAGGCGATGCTGCGCCGGGTGCTGCAGGCCGACCACGTGGACGCCAGCGTGATGATCAGCGAATCGCCGCTGGCGCAGGTGCACCTGATCGTGCGCCCGCGCCAGGACGCCCGGATCGAGATCGACCAGGCCCAGCTCGACCGCGAACTGGCCGCGATCGTGCGCAACTGGCACGACGACCTGCGCGACGAACTGGTCGCACGCCACGGCGAGGAGCGGGGCCTGGACCTCGCCCAGCGCTACGGCAGGGCCCTGCCGGCGGGCTACATCGAGAACGCGACCCCGGCGATCGCCGCCACGGACGTCGAACGCCTGGCCGCGCTCGGCGATCAGGATCCGCTGCAGCTGTGCCTGCAGCAGTCGGCCAACGTGCTGCGCGGCGGCGGCTCCCTGCGCTTCAAGCTCTACCGCCTGCACGACGACATCGCACTGTCGGACGCGCTGCCGATGATGGAGAACCTCGGCCTGCGCGTGATCACCGAGCATCCCTACCGGATCGAGGTCGACGGCACCACCGTGTTCATCCAGGACTTCGAGGTCGAGTCCTGCGTGCCGGGGCTGGACGTCGAGCGCGCCGGCGCCGACTTCGCCGAGGCGTTCGCCCGCACCTGGCGCGGGGAGGCCGAGAACGACGGCCTCAACCGGCTGGTGCTGGCGGCGTCCCTGGACTGGCGCCAGGTGGCGCTGCTGCGCGGCTACGCGCGCTACCTGCAGCAGGTGGGCGTGCCGTTCTCGCAGAGCTACGTCGAGGACACCTTCGCCCGCAACCCGCTGCTGGCACGGCTGCTGGTGGAGCTGTTCGAGGCCCGCTTCGACCCGGCCGGCGGCCGCGGCAAGGGCGGCCGCAAGCGCGTCTCGGATCCGGGCGCCGCGCGCCTGGCCGCGCACCTGGAGGCCCTGGCCGGCGGCGACGAGGCCTGCAAGGCGCTGCTGCAGCCGGTGGTCGAGGCCCGCGGGCTCGACCGGGACGCGCGCGCCGAGGCGGTACGCGGCGCGATCCGCGCGCTGCTCGACCGCGTGACCAGCCTCGACGAGGACCGCATCCTGCGCAGCTTCATGGGCGTGATCGATGCCACCCTGCGCACCAGCTACTACCAGCGCGCTGCCGACGGCGGCTACAAGGAAACCATCACCTTCAAGTTCGACCCGGCCAAGGTGCCCGACCTGCCCAGGCCCAGGCCCTACCGCGAGATCTTCGTCTACGGGCCCAGGGTGGAGGGCACCCACCTGCGCTTCGGGCCGGTGGCGCGCGGCGGCCTGCGCTGGTCGGACCGGCGCGAGGACTTCCGCACCGAGGTGCTGGGCCTGGTCAAGGCGCAGATGGTCAAGAACACCGTGATCGTGCCGGTCGGCTCCAAGGGCGGCTTCATCGTCAAGCGCCCGCCGGCCGAGCGCGACGCGCTGATGGCCGAAGGCGTGGCCTGCTACAGGCTGTTCATCAGCGGCATGCTCGACGTCACCGACAACGTCGTCGACGGCAAGGTCGTGCCGCCGAAGGACGTGGTGCGGCACGACCAGGACGATCCATACC
This sequence comes from Luteimonas wenzhouensis, assembly GCF_007859305.1. Classification (GTDB taxonomy): domain Bacteria; phylum Pseudomonadota; class Gammaproteobacteria; order Xanthomonadales; family Xanthomonadaceae; genus Luteimonas; species Luteimonas wenzhouensis. The sequence continues at coordinate 177,257 of NZ_VOHE01000001.1, read as the reverse complement.
TGGTGGTCGCGGCCGACAAGGGCACGGCCACGTTCTCCGACATCGCCAACGGCATCGCCCGCGAGTACGGGTTCTGGCTCGACGACGCGTTCGCCTCCGGCGGCTCGGTGGGCTACGACCACAAGGGCATGGGCATCACCGCTCGCGGCGCCTGGGAGTCGGTCAAGCGCCACTTCCGCGCCCTGGGGCACGACACCCAGTCGCAGGACTTTACCTGCGTGGGCATCGGCGACATGTCCGGCGACGTGTTCGGCAACGGCATGCTGCTCTCCAGGCACATCCGCCTGGTCGCCGCGTTCGACCACCGGCACATCTTCATCGACCCGGACCCGGACGCGGCACGTTCGTACGCCGAGCGCGAGCGCCTGTTCCGGTTGCCGCGCTCGAGCTGGGCCGATTACGACGCCTCGCTGATCTCCAAGGGCGGCGGGGTGTACCCGCGCACGGCCAAGTCGGTCCCGATCACGCCGCAGGCGCGCGCGGCGCTGGGCCTGCCCGAGGGCACCACCTCGATGACGCCCAACGAGCTGCTGTCGGCGATCCTGCGCGCGCCGGTGGACCTGCTCTGGAACGGCGGCATCGGCACCTACGTCAAGGGCAGCACCGAGCAGCATTCGGACGTGGGCGACCGCGCCAACAACGCGATCCGCATCGACGGACGCGAACTGCGCTGCAAGGTGGTCGGCGAGGGCGGCAACCTGGGCTTCACCCAGCTCGGCCGGATCGAGGCTGCGCGCAACGGCGTGCTGCTCAACACCGACTTCATCGACAACTCGGCCGGCGTCGACACCTCCGACCACGAGGTCAACATCAAGATCCTGCTCAACGCCGAAGTGCGCGCGGGCCGGCTGAAGATGGAGGCGCGCAACCGCCTGCTGGCCTCGATGACCGACGAGGTGGCGCAGCTGGTGCTGTGGGACAACTACCGCCAGAACCAGGCCATCAGCGTGATGGAGCGCATGAGCGTGGCCCGGCTCGGGTCCAAGGAGCACTTCATCCGCACCCTCGAGCAGCGCGGGTTGCTCGACCGGCAGATCGAATTCCTGCCCTCCGACGCCGAGATCGCCGAGCGCAAGGCGCGCGGACAGGGGCTGACCCGGCCCGAGCTGGCGGTGCTGCTGTCGTACTCCAAGCTGGTCGCGTTCGACGAACTGCTGCAGTCCGACGTGCCCGAGGACAGCTACCTGTCGCGCGAGCTGCAGCGCTACTTCCCCAAGCCGCTGCAGAAGAAGTACGCGGCCGCGATGGAGCACCATCCGCTCAAGCGCGAGATCATCGCCACCGCGGTCACCAACACGATGATCAACCGCATGGGCTCGACCTTCCTGCTGCGCATGCAGGAAGACAGCGGCCGCAGCATCGGCGAGGTGGCCAAGGCATTCACCATCACCCGCGAGACCCTGGAGGCGCGGGCGCTGTGGAACCAGATCGACGCGCTCGACGGCAAGGTCGCCGAGTCGGTGCAGATCGATGCGCTGCTGGTGATCTGGAACCTGCAGCGTTCGTTCACCCGCTGGCTGCTGTCGCGCCCGGGCGCGATCCCCGACATCACCACCGCGGTCGATCGCTACCACCACGGCTTCCGCGACATCCGCGCCGGCGCCGGCATCCTGCCCGACTCGATGCGGCCGGAATACGAGGCCAGCCTGGCCGACTGGCGCGCCAAGGGCGTGCCCGACGCCCTGGGCGGCCAGCTCGCCGCGTTGCCGTACCTGGAGCCGTGCCCGGACATCATCGAGCTGGCCAACGAGCGCAAGCAGCGCCCGGTGGACGTGGCCAGGCTGCACTACCGCGTCGGCGAGGCGCTCAACATCCCGTGGCTTGCGCGCCAGATCGATGCGCTGCAGGTCGAGGGGCGCTGGCATGCGGTCGCCCGCGGCGCGCTGCGCGACGAGCTGGCAGCGCGGCAGCGGACCATCGTCGGCCAGGTGCTGTCGATGCCGGGCGAGACCGCGGAGGCCAAGGTCCACCACTGGATCGAGCGCGACGATCCGACCCTGCGCTTCACGCTTTCGATGCTGACCGAGATCGCGGCGCAGAAGACGCTGGACTACCCGACCGCCTCGGTGGCGGTGCAGCGGCTCTCACAGCTGGCCCAGCGCGGTTGAGGCGACGGGCGGGCGGCGCCGCGCCGCCCGCCCGCTCTCCGGGAGCGCCCGCGACGCCGGGCGCCTGCGAAGGATTGCAGTTGCAACCACCGTGCCCGCCGTGAGCGGCGCCGCGCTGGCGCCTGCCCCGGGTTATCCTGAGCCGCCGCCACGCGCACGGTGACGCCGATGACCACGACGCCCCGCATCGCCTTCCTGGCCAGCCAGACCGGTGACGCGCAGCAGGCCATGGCCGCGCTGGTCGCGCGCCACGGCCAGTGCGAGCCGGACGAGGCGGACGTGCTGTGCCCGCTCGGCGGCGACGGCTTCATGCTGCAGACGCTGCACCGGTACGGCAGCCTGGGCAAGCCGGTGTTCGGCATGAAGCTGGGCACGGTCGGGTTCCTGATGAACCAGTACCGCGAGGACGACCTGCTCGAGCGGATCGACGCCGCCGAGCCGGCGGTCCTGCGTCCGCTGGAGATGGTCGCGCAGACCGAATCCGGCGCCACCGTGGGTTCGCTGGCCTACAACGAGGTCTCGCTGCTGCGCCAGACCCGCCAGGCCGCCCACGTGTCGATCGAGCTCAATGGCAAGCAGCGGCTGGACGAGCTGATCGCCGACGGGGTCATGGTGGCCACCGCGGCCGGCAGCACCGCCTACAACTATTCCGCGCATGGGCCGATCCTGCCGCTGGGCGCGAACGTGATCGCGCTGACCCCGATCGCGGCGTTCCGGCCGCGCCGTTGGCGCGGGGCGCTGCTCAGGTCCGACACCGAGGTGCGCTTCCAGGTGCTCGATCCCTACAAGCGGCCGGTCAGCGCCACCGCCGACTCGCACGAGGTGCGCGACGTGGTCGAGGTGATGATCCGCGAATCGCGCGAACGCACGGTCACGATGCTGTTCGACCCCGAGCACAACCTCGAGGAGCGGATCCTGAGCGAGCAGTTCCAGGCCTGAACCCGCGCCGCCCTGAAACCCGGCGGCCTGGCGGGGAGCCGGCGCGCGGCCGCGCCGTCCCGCTGGCCGGCGGGCCCCGGGCGACGCGCGTGGCCATGGACATGTCGGAGCGATGCACCGCGTGGGCGGGCGGTGTCCGGGTCTCAGCTCCCGCGACGCCGTCGCGCCATAATCGGGGCATGTCCGGAGCCGAACACGTCCCCGTCCTCACCATCGCCATCTCCTCGCGGGCGCTGTTCGACCTCGAGGACAGCCACGAGCTGTTCGAGCGCGAGGGGATCGAGCGCTATGCTGAGTACCAGCGCAGCCGCGAGGACGAGATCCTCGAGCCCGGCATGGCCTTCCCGCTGGTGCGCAAGTTGCTGGCGCTCAACGTCGACGCGCCGCCGGAATCGCCGCGGGTGGAGGTGATCCTGCTCTCGCGCAACTCGGCCGACACCGGCCTGCGCATCTTCAACTCGATCCAGCACTACGGGCTGGACATCAGCCGCGCCACCTTCACCTCCGGCGAGCCGACCTGGCCCTACATCCGGCCGTTCGGGGCCCAGCTGTTCCTGTCCGCCAACCCCGAGTCGGTGCGCCAGGCGCTGGCCAACGGGATGGCTGCGGCCACGATCCTGCCCGAGCGGGAACGGCCGGGTATGGTGTCCAAGGAGCAGATCCGCATCGCCTTCGACGGTGACGCGGTGATTTTCGGCGACGAAGGCGAGCGGGTCTCGCGCGAGGGCGGCATCGCCGCCTTCCACCGCCACGAGATCGAGCGTGCGCGCGAACCGCTGTCCGGCGGGCCGTTCCGTGCCTTCCTCTCGGCTCTGCACGACCTGCAGGCGGCCTATCCGGCCGGCAAGGCCGCGCCGATCCGCACCGCCCTGGTCACCGCGCGCTCGGCGCCGGCGCACGAGCGGGTGATCCGGACCCTGCGCGAATGGGGCGTGCGCCTGGACGAGGCCCTGTTCCTGGGCGGTCGCCCCAAGGGCCCGTTCCTGGAGGCATTCGGCGCCGACATCTTCTTCGACGACTCCCTGCACAACATCGACAGCGCCCGCCAGCACGTGCTCGCCGGGCACGTGCCGCACGGGGTGTCCAACAGCTGAGCGGCCCTGCCGGCCACGCCCGTGGGCGCGAAGGCCCGATGGGCACGGCGGCCGCAGCGTCGCGCCGCGCGGCGAAGCGGGGCGCGCGGGGCGCGCGGGGCTGCACCCTGGCCTGTGGGCGGCGCCGGAAACGCAACGAACCGTTGCGCCGGTCCGGGCGCCGGTTAACGCCCGTCGACGCCGTGCTGGCGCATGCTGGGCGGCAGTCCAGACAGGAGCTCGACGATGAAGATCCAGGCTGCCGTGACCCGCGCCCAGGGCGCGCCCTTCTCGATCGAGGAGGTCCGGCTGTCCGGGCCCGGCCCGGGCGAGGTGCTGGTCAGGGTGGTGGCGACCGGGGTCTGCCATACCGATGCGGTCGGCCGCGACCTGGCGGTGTCGCCGTACCCGATCGTGCTCGGGCACGAAGGATCGGGGATCGTCGAGCGGGTCGGCGAGGGCGTCGACGACCTGGCGCCCGGCGACCACGTGGTGATGTCGTTCGCCCACTGCGGGCGCTGCGGCAATTGCCTGACCGGACATCCGACGGTGTGCGAGGCCTTCAACGAACTCAACTTCGGGGGGCGGATGGAGGACGGTGGCGCGCGCCTGCACCACGACGACGGCGACCTGTCCACCTTCTTCGGACAGTCCTCGTTCGGCACCTTCGCGGTCGCCCAGGCGCGCAACGTGGTCAAGGTGGACCCGGAGGTGGACATCGCCCTGCTCGGACCGCTGGGCTGCGGCATCCAGACCGGCGCGGGGACCGTGCTCAACCGGCTGAAGCCGGGGTTCGGCAGCTCCATCGCGGTGTTCGGCTGCGGCGCGGTGGGCCTGAGCGCGGTGATGGCGGCCCGGATCGCCGGCTGCCCGCGGATCTTCGCGATCGACGTCCACGACAGCCGGCTGGAGCTGGCGCTCGAGCTCGGCGCCACCCACGCCTTCAACGGCGGCAAGGTGGACGTGGTAGCGGAGATCAAGGCCGCCTCGGAAGGCGGCGTCCATTACGCGGTGGAAACGACGGGCGTCCCGCCGGTGGTGCGCCAGTCGCTCAACGCGCTGCGCCCGCTGGGCACCGCGGCGATCGTGGGCGTGACCCCGAAGATGGAGATCGACGTCCACAACGACCTGATGGCCGAGGGCAAGACCATGGTCGGCGTGATCGAGGGCGACTCGGTGCCGCGTGTGTTCATCCCGCAGCTGGTGGAGTTCCACAAGGTCGGCAGGTTCCCGTTCGACCGCCTGGTGCGCTATTACGAGTTCGACCAGATCGAGCAGGCGTTCGAGGATTCGGCCAGCGGCCGTACGGTCAAGCCGGTGCTGCGGATGCCGGTCGCGGCGGGCTGAGCCCGGCGCGGTCGTTGCCCGCGCTGCCGGCATCCGCGGACGGAGGTGGCAGCCGGATGTCCGAGAGCTTCCAGCGCAGGCCGGTGCGGCTGAGCACGAACACGACCGGTGCGCCACCCTCCATGGGCACGGCAATGGTGAAGCGCGACGGCGACTCGTAGCGTCGCCGTGCGCCGTGCCAGGGGTCGGGGCGCACGGCCGCCCCGGCCTCGGTGCGCGGCGGCGGCAGGCCGCGGGCGCGGTTCCAGACCTTGCGCCCTTCCATGAGCGCGCCCAGGCCCTGGGGGGTCACCATCAGGTCCACCGCGCCGCCCGCCAGTCCGTTGGCGACCGTGGCGCCGAGGCTGCCGAGCAGGCCGGCCTGGCGGTCGATGCCGGCGCTGCGCACGAGGCGCTCGCCGAGCTGCGCCTTGAGGCTGGCGCGCAGCGGCGGGAAGTCGATGTGCCGCGAGAGCGCGGCATGGTCCTCGGCGCGGACCGCGTTGCCGATCGCGCGCATCGTCATCCACGGCCCCGCGGCGACCCAGGCGAGCAGGGCGGCGAAGAGCAGCGCGACGGTCGCGGCCAGGCGGCGCATCAGAACTCCAGGTCCAGGGCGGCGCACAGGTAGTCCATGAACGGGGCCATGGCCTGCAGGTCCTTCGCCAGGATCGACAGCAGCCGTGGGCCGGTCATCGTGGCGTCGTCGAGCGGCCGCCAGGCGACGAAGTTGCGGTGGCGCAGGTCGTCGATGAACTCGAATTCCGGCGGGAAGCCGCGCGGCGGGCGCACCAGCATCTCGTCGCGGTCGAGGTCGAAGCGGCGCCGGAACGCGGGCGCGTGCGCAGCGGCCTTCCAGCCGCCGGGATTGTCGAAGATGAACTGGCGGATCCGGCGCTGCACCGGCAGCTCCGGATGCCAGATGCCGCCGCCGAAAAAGCCGTTGCCAGGCTGCAGGTGCAGGTAGAACGAGGGCGCCGGCACCTGCCGGTGGCGCTCGTGGAACAGGCGCGCGCCCTGCCAGGTCTTGTACGGGGTCTTGTCGTTGGAGAAGCGCGTGTCGCGGTGGATGCGGAACAGCGAGCCGCCCACCTTCGCCGGGTCGGAGCGGAAATGCGTGCTCACCCGCGCCAGCGGGACCTGCAGGTCGCCGAGCAGGCGCTGGAACGGTTCGCGCACGTGGGCCTCGTAGTCGGCCTTGTGGGCCTGGAACCAGGCGCGCTCGTTGTGGCGGGCCAGGGCGCGGAGGAACTTCAGGCTCTTGTCGGTGAAGTAGGTACTCATGCCAGCGAGGATTGCAGCTGCCGGCCCCAGCGGTCGAGCTGGTCGAGCAGCGCCAGGCGCTCGGGGTCGGAGGCGTGTTGGCCGCGCAGTGTCGCAATGCGCTCGAAATAGGACGTGAACCCGAATTCGGACAGCCCGCTGCCGTCCGCGAGCCGGTCGCGGCGGTAGCCGTCCCAGCGCTGGCGTTCGGCCGCGTCGAGCGTCCCGGGCCAGTTGCGGGCGCGGTAGCGGAACAGCAGTTCGGGCAGGCGCGGGTCGCGGAAGCCGAAGTCGCGCGCGCCCAGCAGTTGCGGCGGCGTGGAGCGGACCTCGGCGAAGCGGCGACGGTCGGCGTCCTCGAGGAAGCGGTCGTAGAGCGCGCCGTCCGGGTCGGCAGCGGGCAGCTCCGGCTCGCGGGCATACACCTGGCGCAGCTTCTCCGCCAGCGCCGGACCGGCGGCGCGCAGGCGCGCGGCGCGCGACAGGGTGACGCCGGGATCGATCGACAGCCGCGCGAAATCGTCCGCGCGCAGGTGGTCCCAGCGCACGATGGCGGGACAGCGGTTGAGGTGCACTTCCTTGAGCGCGATCCGCGACTGGCCCTCGGGCAGCAGGTCCGAACGCACGTACAGGCGCGCGGCGATGGCGTCGGGGTCCAGGTCGAGCAGTTCGCCCGGGTCCTGGTCGAGGTCGAACACGACCACCCGGCTGTCGATGCGGGGATGGCGCGCGACCGGCGCCACCGCGGCCGCGCACAGGCGCGAGGCCGGGTAGCGCTGCGAGACGTGCAGCACCGGCGTCATCGCCACGGTGTCGAGCAGGCCGGCGACGCGGCGCTTGTCGCGCAGCCGCAGCGCGTACTCCCACAGCCGCGGCTGGGCCTGGCGGAACAGCCGCGCCAGGCCGATCAGCGCCCGCACGTCCGACAGCGCCTCGTGGGCGTCGCCCGTGCGCACGCCGTTGGCGGCGGCCAGATGTTCGAGCTTGAACGAGGTGCCCTTGCCGTCCTCGCGCGCCGGCCAGGCGATGCCGTCCGGCCGCAGCGCGTGCATCAGGCGCAGCGCGTCGAGCAGGTCCCAGCGGCTGTTGCCGCCGCGCCACTCGCGCTCGTAGGGATCGTGGAAATTGCGGTACAGGCCGAAGCGGATGAACTCGTCGTCGAAGCGCAGCGAGTTGTAGCCCAGCGAGCAGGTCTGCGGCCGCGACATCTCCTCGGCGATGCGGGCGAAGGCCTCGGCCTCGGGCACGCCTTCGGCGAGGGCGCGTTGCGGCGGCAGGCCGGTGACCAGGGTGGCGTCGGGCGAGGGCAGCAGGTCGTCGGCGGGTCGGACCAGGAACTCGACCGGTTCCTCGACCTGCTCCAGCGCCTCGTCGGTGCGGATGGCGGCGAACTGCGCGATCCGCGAGCGGCGCGGGTCGGCGCCGAAAGTTTCCAGGTCGTAGAACAGGAAGGAGGCCGGCATCTGCGCATTGTAGGCGCTGCCGGCGGCCGGAGGCCGTAGGAGCGGCTTCAGCCGCGACCGCACGCGCCGATGGCCCCGGTACCGCTCACTGGATGACGCCGCGGGCCATCGGGCCACCCGTGTGCGCAGAATCCCGGGTCGCGGCTGAAGCCGCTCCTACAGGGGTTCGGGGAGCGCGAGGGAGGTGGTGCGCGCGGTGGAGGCCGCGGCGAGCGGTTCGAGCAGGCGCAGGACTTCGGCGTCGACGGCGGCCCAGTCCACGCCGTCCAGGCGGTCGAGCCCGGCCGTGGCGCGCTGCAGGATGCCGCGCTGCACCTGGCTGCGCGTCAGCGCCACCGAGTACGGGATGCGGGTGAAGCTGACCATGGTGTAGTGCGGGATGAAACGCCCTGGATGGCGTTCCTGCAGCCGCAGTTCGAGCGCGCGCTGCAGGCGGTAGTCGGCGTCGTCCACGCGGTCGCGCATCTCGATGTAGTTCTCCAGCGCCATGTGCTGGATCGCGGCCGCGTCGGGCATGCGCTGCGCGGCGAACGCGGCGTAGGCGGTGGCGAAGTCGGGCGCCGCGTCGAGGTGGCTGGCGAGCGCCACGCAGTCCTCGAAGGCGCAGTTCATGCCCTGGCCGTGGAACGGCACCATCGCGTGCGCGGCATCGCCCAGCAGCACCGCGCGGCCATCCAGGTGCCAGCGCCGCAGGGTCAGGGTGCCCAGCATCCCGGTCGGGTTACGGTCGAAGTCGTCCTCGAGCATGGGGATCAGCGGCAGCGCATCGGGGAACCGGCGCTCGAACAGCCCGACCGCGGCGGCGCCGTCCGGCACCGTCGCGAAGCTGGGCCATGGTCCCTCGTGGGGCAGGAACAGGGTGACGGTGAAAGTGCGCTCCTCGTTGGGCAGCGCGATGCACATGTAGTGGTCGCGCGGCCAGATGTGGAGTGCGTTGGGCTCGATGCGGAAGCTGCCGTGCGGGCCGGGCGGGATCTCCAGTTCCTTGTAGCCGTGGTCGAGCCAGTCGGTGCGCTCGCCGATGTCCACCACTCGCGCCATCTGCGCACGCAGCGCCGAGCCCGCGCCGTCGGCGCCGATGAGCGTCGTGAACGGCCGCCACTCGTCGTGTCCGTCGCCGACGATGCGCATGGTGCACGCGTCGAAGTCGACTTCCTCCAGGCGCCGGTCGAAATGCAGCACGGCGCCTTCGGCCTCGGCGGCGTCGATCAGTTCCAGGTTGAGGTCGGCGCGGCTGATCGACCAGATCACCTCGCTGTCGTCGCGGCCGTAGCGCTGCAGCTCGGCCCCGCCGGCGAGCGGATGCACCATGCGCCCGCGCATCATCACCGCGTGGCGCATCACCGCCTCGTCCGCGGCGGCCTGCTGCAGGGCGTGCAGCCCGCGTTCGGCGAGCGCCAGGTTGATCGAGCGCCCGCCGGCGTAGCCGGACAGGCGCGGGTCGCCGCGTCGCTCGAACACCTCCACCCGCCAGCCGCGCCGCGAGAGCAGGGTGGCGAGCAGCGCGCCGGCCAGGCCTGCGCCGATGATGGTGATGGAACCTCGCCGGGGGGAGTCGGGCATGTCGGGCGTCGGTGGAAGGGAAGGGGGCCGGAACGCGGCGGACGGTGCCGGCCGCGGATCGCAGGGGACGCTCGGATGCCTCAGGGCGCCGAACGCGTGGTCCGCCAGCGTTCGACTTCGCGGGCGAACCGCAGCACGTCGGCGTGGGTGTTGTAGAGCGGGACCGGCGAGATCCGGATCACGTCGGGCTCGCGCCAGTCGCCGAGCACGCCGTGGCGGCACAGGTGCTCGAACAGCGAGCGGCCGCGCTCGCGGCCGCCGGCCACGCGCAGCGAAAGCTGGCAGCCGCGCTGGCTGGACTCGCGCGGGGTGAGTACCTCGAGCGTGTCGCCCAGGCGGGCGTCGATCAGCGCCTGCAGGTACCCGGTCAGGCGCTGCGACCGCGCTCTCAGCGCCGGCATGCCGGCGCGCGAGAACAGCTCCAGCGAGGCGCGCAGTGGCGCCAGCGCCAGCACCGGCGGATTGCTCAGCTGCCAGCCCTCCGCGCCGGGCGTGGGGATGAAATCGGGACCCATGCGGAAGCGGGTGGCCGCTTCGTGGCCCCACCAGCCCGCCAGCCGCGGCCGGTTGGTGCGGGCATGGCGTTCGTGCACGAAGCAGCCGGCCACCGCGCCCGGCCCGGCGTTCAGGTACTTGTAGTGGCACCAGACCGCGAAGTCCGCCCCGCTGTCGTGCAGGGCCAGCGGCAGGTTGCCGACCGAATGGGCGAGGTCAAAACCCGCCATGGCGCCGGCTTCATGTGCCATCCGGGCGATCGCGGCCAGGTCGAAGGCCTGGCCGGTGCGGTACTGGACGCCCGGCCACAGCACCAGCGCCAGCCGGTCGCGGTGTTCGCCGATCGCGCGCTCGATCGCAGCCATCGACACGGTGCCGCCCGGGCCGTCCGGTTGCACCTCGACCAGCGCCCGCGCCGGGTCCACGCCGTGGAACCTCAGCTGCGACTCCACCGCGTAGCGGTCGGAGGGGAAGCTGCCGGCCTCGACCAGGATCGCGTCGCGCCCGTCGCCCGGCCGGTAGAAGCTGGCCATCATCAGGTGCAGGTTGGCGGTGAGCGTGTTCATCGCCACCACCTCGATCGGCCGCGCGCCGACCAGCTCCGCCAGCGGATCGCGCACCAGCTCGTGGTAGGTCATCCACTGCGCCGGCGCGGTGAAGTGGCCCTCGACCGCTTCGTTCGCCCACTTCTCCAGCGCTTCCTCGACGAAGACCCGGGCGCGCCGCGGCTGCAGCCCGAGCGAATTGCCGCAGAAGTACGCCTGCTCGCCGTCGCCGTGGCGCGGCACCAGGAATTCCCCGCGCAGGCCGGGCAGAGGATCGGCCGCATCGAGGGCGCGGGCGCAGGCTTCCGAGAACAGGTCGTCCATCGCGCCATTGTAGGTCCGCTGCCGGGCCCGTCCACGCGGCGGCGCGGCGCCGTCCGGCCGCCTTCAGGTGATGTCGGCCCGGGAGTCGGCCTGCATCTCGTAGCGGCCCGGGCGCGGGTTCAGGTGGCCGCAGGACTGGCAGGTGCGCAGGTCGTCGGAACGGTAGAAGGTCTCGAACACCCGGAAGAAGTCGCGCTCGATGTCCGCGAGGTGGAAGAACTCCTCGTACAGCTTGTGGTTGCAGCGCTCGCAGAACCACATCAGGCCGTCGTCCTCGTGCGGCAGCCGCTTGCGCTCGACCACCAGGCCGATCGAGCCCTCGGCCCGCTGCGGCGAGTGCGGCACCCGCGGCGGCAGCAGGAACACCTCGCCGGCGCGAATCGGGATGTCGCGCGCGCGCCCATCCTCCTGGATCCGCAGCACCATCTCGCCCTCGAGCTGGTAGAACCACTCCGGGCCTTCCTCCCAGTGGTAGTCGGTGCGCGCGTTGGGGCCGCCCACCACCATCACGATGAAGTCGCCGTCGTGGATGCACTTGTTGCCGACCGGCGGCTTGAGCAGGTGGCGGTGGTCCTCGATCCACTTCCTGAAGTCGAGCGGGGCGGCGATCATGGCTGCTCCTGGCCTGGCATCGGGCCGCGGGGGCGGCGCGGCGGGTGGCGGGACGGGCGGCGCATCAGCGGTCCTCGCGGTCGACCCGGATCCGCGCCAGCGCCGGACCGTACTGGTCGGCCAGCGCCTGCGCGCTGTCCACGTCCAGGCCGAGGTCGTGCACGCGGCCGTCGCGCAAGGTGTATACCCAGCCGTACACGTGCACTTTCTGCCCGCGCGCCCAGGCGTCGCGCACGATCGTGGTCTCGCACACGTTGGCCACCTGCTCGAGCACGTTCAGTTCGCACAGGCGGTCGTGCCGCAGGCCGTGTTCCTCGATCCCGGCCAGCAGCGCTTCGTGTCGGTTGGCCACGTCCTTGACGTGCCGGATCCAGTTGTCGGCCAGGCCCACCCGCTGGCCGTCGAGCGCGGCGAGCACGCCGCCGCAGCCGTAGTGGCCGACCACCAGGATGTGCTCGACCCTGAGCACGTCCACCGCGAACTGGATCACCGACAGGCAGTTGAGGTCGGTGTGCACCACCACGTTGGCGATGTTGCGGTGGACGAACACCTCGCCCGGCGCCATGTCGACGATCTGGTTGGCCGGGACGCGCGAATCCGAGCACCCGATCCACAGGAACTTGGGCTTCTGGATCTTCGACAGGCGCTGGAAGAAGGTCGGGTCCTCGGCCTCGATGCGCGAGGCCCAGGCTTCGTTCTTGTCGAGCAGTTCGTCGAGGCGGCTCATCGCGGGTCCGGCGGAGGCGGGCGCGCATTATCGCAAAGCCGACGGAGCCGACGCCGGGCCGCCGGGGCCGGCGGTGCAGGCCGGGGATGGTTTCAGTTGCACCTGCGCGGTTCAGCGCTGGCAGCGCGGGCAGGCGTACATGCGCCGGCCGGCACTGGTGGTGCGTGTGATGGACGCACCGCAGCGGATGCAGGGCTCGCCCTCGCGGTCGAAGACATGGAAACGGAAGCCGCCGTCGTCCGCAGCGATGTAGTCGCGGCGCATTCCGCGCGCCGGCGTGATGCCGCGGGTGCGGTAGCTGCGGCGCGGCACGTCGAGCAGCGCCTGCGCCAGCCTGGCCCGCTCGTCCGGGCCGAGGTCGGCCGGCCGCCGGCCCGGGGCGATGCCGGCTTCGAACAGCGCCTCGGCGCGCAGGTAGTTGCCCATCCCGGCCAGGAAGGCCTGGTCGAGCAGCAGCGCATCGAGCGTGCGGCGGGCGAAGCGGCGGTCGCCCAGGCGCGCCTCCACTGCCGCCGCGTCCAGCGCCGGGTCGAGTACGTCTGGGCCGAGCCGGGCCAGGAACGGATGGCGTTCGAGCGCGTCGTCGCGCCACATCGAGACGTCCGAGGCCGAGTACAGCAGGATCGCGCGGTCCGCGGTCTCCAGCGCCACCCGCAGCACGCGCGTGGTCTGCGGGCGTTCGCCGGCCGCGCATACCTTCCAGACCCCGTAGAGCTGGTTGTGGGTGTAGAGCGTCCAGCCGTGGTCGAAGCGGGTGAGCAGGGCCTTGCCGCGCGCTTCCACGGCGACGACGCGTCGGCCCGGCAGCGTCTTGGCGTGGCGCCGCAGCGCGGGCAGGCCGAACCAGGCCGAGACCAGCGGACGCCCGGCCACGGCCTCGGCCAGGCGGTCTGCGGTGCGTCGGATCTCGGGACCTTCGGGCATCGGGCTTCGGTGGGCGCGGGTCTCAGCCCGCCGGCCCGCGCTCGGGCTGCTGCCGTATCAGGGCCGCGACCGCCTGGCTGCCGGGCGCATCCTGCCGCGCCAGGGCGTCGGCGACCGCGCGCTGGTTGGCCACGGGGTGGTTCTGGCCGAGCTTGGCCTTGAGCTGGATCCGGGTGGGCTCCAGTCGGAACCCGACGATGCCGCGCAGCTGGCGGCGGTGCGCCTCGCGCCCTGGTTCGAAGCGCCACGACTGGCCGGCGGCGGCCTCGAAGCGGTCGCTGGTGCGGGCGACGAGGTCGGCGAGCGAGGCCTCGTCCTCGAACACCTGCAGCGGGCCGGCCAGGTGCGCCACGGCGTAGTTCCAGGTCGGCACGCGGGCGGCCGGCTCCTTGTCCGGGTACCAGCCGGGCGACACGTAGGCGTGCGGTCCATGCACGATCGCGAGCGCGGGGCCGGCATGGCGCGCCTGCGGGTTGGGCCGCGCCCAGTGGCCTTCGAGGCGGACGCGGTCGCCGTCACGGCGGTAGAGCACCGGGAGGTGGCTGGCGAAGGGCGCGCCGTCGGCGCCGACGGTCACCAGGGTGACGAAGGGGTCGGCCCCGACCAGGGCGTCGAGCAGCGCCAGGTCGGTGGCGGCGAAGGCGGCGGGCGTGTACATGGGGGCATCCTACGGCAGCGCCGCGGGAGCGGGAGTGGATCAGGCGCGCCCGCCCAGCGACTGCACCATGCGCGCGCGCAGCGCGGCCTCGTCCTCGCCGGCCGGCGGCGCCAGTTCCGAGAGCACGAAGCCGCGCGCAAGCGCGTCGTCCTCGTCCAGCCCGTCGAAGGCCACGAACTCGGCGTCCATCAGCATCGCCCGCGCGGTGTCCTCGCTGTCGTAGACCAGGGTGTTGCCGTCGCTGTCGAAGACTTCGGCGGTGCCGGCCTCGCGCACGCGCAGCCGCGCCCACACCAGGGTGCGGCCGAGCGTGGCCAGCCACCACTGTTCCGACACGTGGCGGGGGTGGCCGCTCATCCGACCACCTCCGACCACAGCCACAGCAGGCCCGACATGCCCACCGCCCACAGGATCACGAGCACCGACACCCGCGCCGGCGTGGCCAGGCCGGTGAACCGCGGGTCGGGCACCGAGCGGTAGCGGCCACTCAGCAGCCACGCCAACGCCCTGGGCGAGATGAACGCGCCCTCGCCGAGGCTGGCGCGCACCTGCGGGTGGCGGTCGCGCAGGTGCACCAGCGACAACGGCCAGAAGATCACGAAGGCGGTGAACCCGCCGATCGCGACGCCGACGAAGCACAGGGCGAGGAACAGGATCATGGCGCGGTCGGGCGCTCGCGACGGACGCGGGGCGAGGGGCGGCAGCGGGTCATGGCGGCCTCAGTACTCGGCATTGCCCGGCGCCCGCGGGTAGGGGATGGCGTCGCGGATGTTCGACAGCCCGCACACGTACACGATCAGGCGCTCGAAGCCCAGCCCGAAGCCGGCGTGCGGGACCGTGCCGTAGCGGCGGAAGTCGCGGTACCAGTCGTAGTGCTCGCGTTCCAGGCCGAACTGGTCCATGCGTGCGTCGAGCACGTCAAGCCGCTCCTCGCGCTGGCTGCCGCCGATGATCTCGCCGATGCCCGGCGCCAGCACGTCCATCGCGGCGACGGTCTTGCCGTCGTCGTTCAGGCGCATGTAGAAGGCCTTGATGTGCTCGGGGTAGTTGGTCACCACCACCGGGCGGCCGACATGCTTCTCGGTCAGCCAGCGCTCGTGCTCGGTCTGCAGGTCCAGGCCCCATTCCACCGGGAAGTCGAACTTCTCGCCCGACTTCTGCAGCAGCGACACCGCCTCGGTGTACTCGATCCGCTCGAACGGCGCATTGATGAACGCCTCCAGGCGGGTGATCGCGTCCTTCTGCATGCGATCGGCGATGAAGGCCATGTCGTCGCCGCGCTCCTCGAGCACCGCGCGGAACATGTACTTGAGGAACTCCTCGGCCACGCGCGCGTCCTCGTCGAGGTCGGCGAAGGCGATCTCCGGCTCGATCATCCAGAACTCGGCCAGGTGGCGGGTGGTGTGCGAGTTCTCGGCGCGGAACGTGGGCCCGAAGGTATAGACCTTGCTCAGCGACAGGGCGAACGCCTCGACGTTGAGCTGGCCCGAGACCGACAGGAACACCTCCTTGCCGAAGAAGTCGCGCGAGAAGTCCACGTTGCCGTGCCCGTCGCGCGGGAGGTTGGCCAGGTCCAGGGTCGAGACCCGGAACATCTGGCCGGCGCCCTCGGCGTCGGAAGTGGTGATGATCGGGGTGTTGACCCAGTAGAACCCGTTCTCGTGGAAGTAGCGGTGGGCGGCCTGGGCCAGGCAGTGGCGGATGCGGGTCACTGCGCCGAACAGGTTGGTGCGCGGGCGCAGGTGGGCGACCTCGCGCAGGAACTCCAGCGAGTGGGCCTTGGGCTGGATCGGGTAGGTTTCCGGGTCGTCCACCCAGCCCACCACCTCGATCCGCGAGGCCTGGATCTCGAAGCTCTGGCCCTTGCCCTGCGACGGCACCAGGGTGCCGGTGGCCACCACCGCGCAGCCCGCGGTCAGGCGCCTGACCTCCGACTCGTAGTTGGGCAGCGTGGCCGGCGCCACCACCTGGATCGGCGCGAAGCACGACCCGTCGCTCACGTTGACGAAGCTCAGGCCGGCCTTGGAGTCGCGCCGGGTGCGCACCCAGCCGCGCACGGTGACTTCGCCGCCGGCGGGGATCCTGCCCGCGAGCGCGTGTTCGACGCTGGAAACCGTCATGCCTTGGGGTCCTGCGAGGGGGGCGATGGGTGGAGCGCACAGTCTACCGCGCGCGGCGTGCGCCTCATGCCGGTTTCAGGCGCGAGGGGCTAGAATCGCGTGCATGGCCATCAAGCTCACTCCCGCCGCCCTGGAGCGGGTCCGCAGGTTCCTCGCCGCCGAGCCCGACGCCCTGGGCCTGCGCTTCGGCGTCGAACGCACCGGTTGTTCCGGCTGGGGCTACGTGGTGGACATCGCCCGCGAGGCCCGCGAAGGGGATTCGGTCACCGTGCAGGACGGGGTCCGCATCCATGTCGACCCGGACAGCCTGCCGATGGTGGACGGCACCACGATCGACTTCGTGCGCCGGGGCCTGAACCACGAATTCGTGTTCGACAACCCCAACGCCGCGGCCGCCTGCGGCTGCGGCGAGAGCTTCACCACCGACGCCGGCAAGGCGGCATGATCCGGCGCCGCGGCGCGGACGCCGGCTCGCGGCCGGGAGCGTCGGGGACTGCCGGGTCCGCCCGGGCGGGCCCGCGCGTCTTGCCTGCAAGTCATTGATCCGCGATAATGCGCGGCTCCCTGTGGCCCTGCCGCCCGGGAGCCCTTGCCCCACCGCGTCCATCCCGGGCGTCGGGGGGCTGTTCCGGAGCCGCCCGCGAGGGCGCCCGAATACCCGAAAGGAACCTCCATGCGTCATTACGAAATCGTGTTCCTGGTCCATCCGGACCAGAGCGAGCAGGTGCCGGCGATGATCGAGCGTTACAAGACGCTGATCGAGAACGGCGAAGGCAAGGTCCACCGGCTCGAGGACTGGGGCCGCCGCCAGCTGGCCTATCCGATCGAGAACCTGGTCAAGGCCCACTACGTGCTGCTCAACATCGAGGCCGGCCAGGCCGTGCTCAACGAGCTGGTCGAGACCTTCCGCTTCAACGACGCGATCCTGCGCCACCTGGTCATCCGCCGCGACAAGGCCGAGACCGAGCAGTCGCTGATCATGAAGAACAAGGACGAGAAGGGCGACAAGCCCGAGCGCTCCGAGCGTCGCCGCCGCGACGACGAAGAGGCCCAGTCCACGTCCACCTCCACGTCCACCGATGGCGAAGGCGCCAAGGCCCAGCAGGCCGAGCCGTCCCCCGCCGCCTGAGGAACACGCACATGTCCAAGTTCTTCCGCCGCCGCAAGTACTGCAAGTTCACCGCCGAGGGCGTGAAGGAGATCGACTACAAGGATCTCAACACGCTGCGCCAGAACCTCACCGAGAACGGCAAGATCGTGCCGAGCCGCATCACCGGCACCAAGTCGCGCTACCAGCGCCAGCTGGCGACCGCGGTCAAGCGCGCCCGCTACCTCGCGCTGATCCCGTACACCGACAACCACAACGTCTGACCGGGCGCCGCCCGTCCCCGCGGGGACGGCGTGGCCGCGCAGGCCGGCCGGCGGCACGCCGACCCTTGCGCCGGGCCGGTCCACCATCCGTCCGATTCGGACAGCAACCGTTGCGGCGCGCCTGCGTCGCTAACGAATACGGAGACACCCCATGGAACTGATCCTGCTCCAGCGCGTCACCAACCTCGGCGACCTCGGCGAAAAGGTCAAGGTCAAGCCGGGCTACGGCCGCAACTACCTGGTGCCGCAGGGCAAGGCCGTGCCGGCCACGCCGGCGAACATCGCCGAGTTCGAGGCGCGGCGCGCCGAGTACGAGGCCAAGGCCCAGGCCATCGCCGACGAGGCCCAGGCGCGCCTGGCCAAGATCGACGGCAGCAGCGTGACCATCTACGCCAACGCCTCCACCGAGGGCAAGCTGTATGGCTCGGTCGGCCCGCGCGACATCGCCGAGGCGCTGACCAAGGCCGGCACCCCGGTCGAGAAGTCCGAGGTGGTGATGGGCGAGGGCCCGCTGCGCAACACCGGCGAGTACGAGGTCACCGTGCACCTGCACGCCGACGTCGAGGCGACCGTCAAGGTCATCGTCGAGGCCGAACCGGCCTGATCGCGGCCGACCGCTGGATGTTTGACAGGACAGGCGCCCCGGGGCGCCTGTCCTTTTTCGTGCCGGCGGCAGCGAGGCTGGCCGCCTCGCCGGCCTAGAGCCGGTGCTCCTGCATCAGCCGGTACAGGCGCAGGCGCAGCCGCAGCAGCGGCTGGGAAATCCGCTTCGGGAGGTGCACGGTGCCGCGGCGGTGCCGGATCGGGGCGCTGGCCGCCTCGCCCGCCACCTCGGCCGGGGCCGACGTGGTGCGGATGTCCGCCAGGGCCGGCTGCGGCACCTGGCGCGGGGGCTGGCGGACGGGCCCCGGCGCGACCGCACGTGGCGTTGCCGAGGCCGATGCCGAGGCCGGGGCGAACAGTCCTAGCGGCGTGTGGTTGCCGAAGCCCGGGAACACCTGGTCGACCGTGGCGTGGCCCATGCGCTTGTGCAGCAGTTCGGCGAACACCCGGCGGTAGTCGGTGGTGACCGGGATGTCGCCGAAGTAGGGCGACAGGGTCTCGGGATGCAGCCCGGCCCAGGTGCCGTAGAAGCGGCCGCCGTTCACCGGGCCGCCGAGGACGAGCAGCGGGTTGCCGTAGCCGTGGTCGGTGCCGCCGCTGCCGTTCTCGCGCACGCGCCGGCCGAACTCCGACTGCACCACCACCGTGACCCGTGCCATCTCGCCGGTCCGGGTGAGTTCGCCGTAGAACGCGGCCAGCGCCGCCGACAGTTCGGCCACGCGGTCGCGGTAGTAGCCGCCGCCGTCGTTGCCCTGGCTTTCGTGGGTGTCCCAGCCGCCCACGTCCAGCGCCGCGTAGCGCAGGCCCAGGTCGAAGCGGATCGACTGCGCCACGGTCCACAGCTGGCGGGCGAAGTTGGTGCTCGGCCAGCCGTCGGGCAGGGTGGCGGTGTAGGCCTGCCGGGCGACCGTCCGCAGCGCGGCATCGGCGGCGCGGCCGGCGTGCTCGATGCCGACGTTGCCCTGCCACAGGCTGGCGAGGGTCTCGCGTACGCCCTTGAAGCCGGCCGGCGAGTCCTGACGGACGGCCTGCCAGGCCCATGCGCCGCCGTTGAGCTGGAAGTCGGTGGGGCTGCCCATGGTCAGCGCGCCGGTGGCGCCGAGCATGTTGGCCGGCATCCGGCTGTTGACGGCCAGCGCCGGCATCACCACCGAGGAGGGGACGCCCGGCTGGGCCTGCAGCGCCCGGGCGAGCCAGCCGGTGCCGTTGCCCTTGCTGCCGGGCGTGCCGAAATCCAGGTACTGCTGGGCGTCGAAATGGCTGCGCGTGACCGTCGTCTGCATGCCGCAACAATGCACGATGGCGAGCTTGCCGTCGGCCCAGATGTCGCGCAGGCCGCTGGCCGCGCCGTGCAGGCCGAAGCCGGTGGCGCTGCCGCCGGTCGAGAGCGGCAGCGCCGCGTTCTCGCCGCTGACCGGCACGCGCAGGCGCGGGCGTGCCTCCTCGTAGTGGTTGCGGTCCTCGCCCGAGACGGGGAACACGAGGTTGAGGCCGTCGATGCCACCGCGCAGGAACACGTGCACGATGGTGTCGTAGCCGTTGGCCGCGGCCTTCGCGTCGCCGGAGAAGAACAGGGCGGGTCCTGCCGCGCCCACGGTGGCCGCGGCGCAGCAGCCTTTCAGGAATTCGCGGCGATCGAGTTCGATCCTGGTCATGGTCGCGTCCTCAACGGCTCAGGAATTCGGGGGTCATGAGGATCAGCGCCACCAGGCTGCGCAGCCGCTGGTGGTTGTAGTGGTTCTTGAGGTCGCGCGTCGAGCTGCGGTCGCTGTCCTCGAGCACGGTCGTGGCCGGGTCCCCGTTCTGGGCCATGAACGCGCGCAGCGCCGCCAGGCGCTGGGACCTGGGCAGGTAGCCCAGGATCTGCCGGCACCAGAAATCGACGATGCGGTTCGCGGTCCACTGGTGGGCGGGGATGTGCTGGCGGGTGGTCTCGAGGATCGGCAGCAGCTTGACGTTGCTGTCGTCGGGGCGGCTGGTCTCGGTGAGCCAGAGCAGCGTCTTCCAGGTCATGCCGAAGTTGCTCGCGCCCGACCAGGCGGTGGTGACGTCGGGGTAGCCGTTGGGCGCGGCCCAGTCGTACGGCTGGTGGCCGGTGAATCCCATGCGCCAGTTGAGGTCGCCGCTGCGGTTGTCGTCGAAGTTGTAGGTCCAGTCGCAACCGGTCACCCGCAGCGCCGCCGCGACCGCCTCGAACGGCCGCCGCATCTTGCGGCCCCACGCGTTCTGCGCCTCTTCCGACAGCAGGATGTGGCGCAGCGTCCTGGCGATCTGGTCCGGCGCGCGCCAGCTGTCGCGGAACACCCTGGCCGCGCTGTCGACCAGCGACTGCGGCGGCTCGTCGCTGAGGAAGCGGCGCACCAGCTTCTTGCAGATGAACCCGGCCACCCGCGGGTGGCTGGCGAGGCGGTCGAGGATGTCGCGGCCATCCTGCAGCGCGGGGCGCTCGGGGTAGAGGAAGGTGCCGAGCACGAACTTCGGCCCCGAATCGTGCCAGGGCGCGTGGTAGTGGAACTGGCCGTTGTCCTTGTCGGCGTGGGTGAACTCCCAGTGGTTGTCGTTCATCGTCCAGCCGGTGAACGCGGCCGCCGTCTCGTACACGTCGATGTCGGTGTAGCCGATCGGGTAGCCCGGGTCCTCGGGGCAGGGCGGGACCTTGAACGGATCGACGAAGCCGAGGTAGTTCTCTGCGCCGAGCGTGTGCAGCTCGAGCAGTTCGCGGGCGAAGTTCTCGTTCGGCCCGCCGCGGCGGTTGGACTTGTTGTCCAGGTAGTACAGCATCGCCGGGCTCTTCGCGACCGCTTCGAGCATGGCGCGGAAGTTGCCGAAGGCATTGGCCCGGATCACGTCGCGGTTGTAGTGCCCGAACACCGGGCAGATGCTGTAGTCGCTGACCATCACGTTGAAATGGTCGTGCCAGAACATCGTGGTGACTTCGAACAGCTGCCGATTCGAGAACACCGCCCGCACCAGCGCCTCGCGCTGGACTTCCCAGCCCGGGCGCATGCGGATGTTCCATTCGGCGCCCGAGCGCACGTGATCCTCCCACTGCTGGGCGAGGGTCTTCTTCAGCGTGTAGTAGCCGGCGGCCTCCAGACGCGCCTCGACGTCGGAGTCGTCGATCGCGTCGGGCTTGAGCTGGCGGTCCACCCAGGCGGTGAGCCGGGCGACGTCGCTGCTGCCCAGCGCGTTGAACTCGGCGATCGACTGCCGGGTCGCGCCGAAGGTCATGTTGTTGAGCACGCGCACCGCGAAGGGCGGCTTGGGCAGGGTGACCAGGCGGCGCTGGGAGGTCTTCTCGGCGAGGCGGCCGGCCGTGGCCTGGAGCGGGTCCGGAGGCGGCTGGAAGCGGGGGGCGCGCGTCAGCTTGTAGCGTTGGCGGTGCGCGCCTTCCAGCATGGCACGCTCCGCCCCGGAAAGGGCTGGAGTCATGGCGTGTGTCCCTCGGATGTCCCCCTGCGCCACAGCGTATCGGCGCCCGCGAGACCGAGTTGTGACTGTGCCCACACTCCGCAATCGAGCCGACGGCCTGCCGGGAGGCGCGCCCCATCGGTCGATACGCCTGCGCATGTCGCTTCGATCGAGTGGCCGGGATGGGAAAACGCACGGGATGGGAAAACGCAAGCGCATCCCGGAGCACGCGCTGGGCGACGGTCACGTCCGGCGCGACCGGACCGGCCGATGCCGGGACTGGGCACCACGCGCCGGCGAAGCGTCGTGCCTGGTCGCGGCCGGCCGCGACCGCCGCTACCATGCGCGGCTTTGCAGGCGGAGCCGTCCATGCCGTACACGCCCATCCTCGCCACCCTCGGCTACGTCCTGTCGCCGGACCGGCGCCGGGTGCTGATGGTCCACCGCAACGCGCGTCCCGGCGACCATCACCTGGGCAAGTACAACGGCCTGGGCGGAAAGCTGGAGCCGGGCGAGGACGTGGTGGCCGGCATGCGTCGCGAGATCCGCGAGGAGGCCGGCATCGAATGCGAGGCGATGCAGCTGCGCGGCACCATCAGCTGGCCCGGCTTCGGTCGCGGCGGCGAGGACTGGTTCGGGTTCGTGTTCCTGGTGACCGGCTTCTCCGGCGAGCCGTTCGCGTCCAACCCCGAAGGCAGCCTGGAATGGGTGGAGGTCGGGCGCATCCTCGACCTGCCGCTGTGGGAGGGCGACCGCCATTTCCTGCCGATGGTGTTCGACGACGACCCGCGCGCCTTCCATGGGGTGATGCCCTATCGCGACGGGCGGATGGTGTCCTGGGACTACGCGCGACCCTGATGCCGGCGGTCGCCGCCGGCGGCTAGGATGGGGCAAGGCGCGACGGGCGCTGCATCCACCCGGACGGCGGACATGTTCACTGCAACGCGTACCAGCACCCACCGCGGCCACGACGACCTGCTGACCGCCGGGTTGGGCCTGGACGGCCTGCGCACGGCGATGCCGCCGCCGTACCTCGATCCGGCCCGGCCGCGACCGGAGGAACTGCGCCGGCGCGCGATCTGGAGCAGCTGGCGCGGCATCGCCGACCTCGCACCCGGTGGCGGGTTCGGCCGGCTCCATGGCGCCACCGCCGCCGTGCCCGGCCGCGAGTTCCATGCCCTGGCCACGTTGCCCGGTGCGCGCCACCCGCACCGGGTGATGCTGCAGCTGCCCGACGACTTCGATCCGCGCCGCCCGCGGCTGCTGGTGACGGCATCGTCCGGCTCGCGCGGGATCTACGGTTCGATCGCGGTGGCCAGCGCCTGGGGGCTGCCGCGCGGCTGGGCGGTCGCGCATACCGACAAGGGCGCCGGGTCGGACTACTTCGACCTCGACACCGGCACCGGCTGCCTGTCCGATGGCACCCGGGCGCAGGCCGGGGACGGGGAACTGGCGTTCGTGCCGGACCTTGCCGGCACCGCCGGCCACGCCGTCAGGGGCGTGGCGGTCAAGCATGCGCATTCGCGCGACAACCCCGAGGCGGACTGGGGCCGGCACGTGCGCCAGGCGGCCGAGTTCGCGCTGCGGGCTCTGGAAGAGGCGTTCCCGGAGCACGGGCCGTTCACCTTCGACGCCACCCGGATCGTGGCCGTGGGGATCTCCAATGCAGGGGGCGCGGTGCTGCGTGCGGCGGAGGCGGGCGACGGGCCCTGGCTGGACGCGGTGGTGGCCGGCGAGCCGAACGTGTACGTCGACGCGCCGGGCGCGCGCTGCCTGTACGACTACGCCACCGAGGCGGCGCTGCTGATGCCGTGCGCGCAGCTGCATCCGCAGGACCTGCCGGGCTCGCTGATGGCGGCGCTGGCCGCGCCGCACCTGGCGGGGCTGTGCGCGCAGCTGGCGGCGGCCGGGCTGGTGGACGGCAGCCACCCGGCGCGCCAGGCCCGTTCGGCCCACGAGCGCCTGGTGGCCGGGGGCTGGACGGCACCGGCGCTGCGGGCGGGCGCGCTGTCGACCGGCTTCGACATGTGGCGCGCGCTGGCGGTGACCTATGCCTCGGCATACGGCCGCTACGGCGTCGATGAACATCCCTGCGGCTACCGCTTCGCGGCGCAGAACCTCGACCTGTCGCCGCGTCCGGCGAGTGCGGTCGAGCGCGCAGCCTGGTGGAGCGAGGCCAGCGGCCTGCCGCCAGGACCGGGGGTCGGGATCGTCGATCCCAGCCCGGCGCCGCCGGGGCTGGGTGTCGACGGGCTGCGGCGGCTGCGCGCGCTGTGGGAGGGCGCCGACGCCGACGCGCGCCGGGTGCAGGCGGGCATCGCCGCCACCCGTGCGCGGCTCCCGCGCGAGCGATTGCCGGTGGTCGTGGTGCACGGCATCGACGACGGGCTCATCCCGATCGCCTTCAGCAGCGCCCCCTACGTGGAGATGGCGCGCGCCGCCGGCCGCGACGTGCGCTTCTGGCAGGTGCGCAACGCACAGCACTTCGACAGCTTCCTCGGCCTGCCCGAGCTGGCCGCGCGCTATGTGCCGTTGCTGCCCTACCTGCATGCGGCGCTCGACCGGGTGGCCGCGTTCCTGGAGGGCGCGGCGGCGCTGCCGGGGGACGCGCTCATCGAGGCCACGCCACGCCTGCCGGGCCAGCGGCTGGAGGCGTGGAACCTCGCGATCCCCTAGCGGACGGGCGCGCAGGCCTGCGTATCGTCCTCACGCCGGTTTTGGCACCCTAGGACTTTCCGCCCGAGGCGCCCGGCCATGTCCCGCCCCCGCCATTTCTCGATGTTCCGCGATTTCCAGCTGGCGGACTGGTTCACCCTGGGCAACGCGGTCTGCGGCACCGGCGCGGTGTTCGCGGCGATGCGCTTCCTGCAGGACGGCGTGGTGCGCGACCTGCTGGCCGGCATGGCCCTGATCCCCCTGGCCTTCGTGCTCGATGCGCTGGACGGCCGGATCGCGCGCTGGCGCAAGGTGGCCTCGACCCTGGGCCGGGAGCTCGATTCGCTGGCCGACGTGATCTCGTTCGGACTCGCGCCGGCCGCCCTGGGCTACGCCTGCGGGCTGCAGGGCGGCTGGGACTGGGTGGTGCTGAGCTTCTTCGTCGGCTGCGGGGTGAGCCGGCTGGCCCGCTACAACGTCACCGCCGAGACCCTGGCCGACGGCGGCGACAAGGTGAAGTACTTCGAGGGCACGCCGATCCCGACCAGCCTGCTGATCGTGGTCCTGCTGGCGGTCGCCGCCTGGCAGGGCGCGATCGGCGAGGCGATCTGGTTCGGCCGGTGGCAGCTCGGGCCCTGGCAGCTGCACCCGCTGGTGCTCGTGTACGCGCTGTCGGGCTCGCTCATGGTCAGCAAGACCATCCGGATCCCCAAGTTCTGACCCCCGGGCGTCCACCTGCGCGCCACCGGCCGTTGCTATGATCGAACGACAGCAGGAGGACGGCATGTCGAACCAGGACCGGGGCCCCGGCGCGGGCGGCCAGGCGCAGGATTTCGAACGGCTGGCGCGGCAGTACTGGGCCGCGTGGGGCGACGCCCTGCGCACCGCGTCGCCGGACGCCGCCCCGCTCGGGGCGCATGCCTGGCAGGACGCGATCGACTGGTGGACGCGCTACGCCCATGGCGGCCGCCACGAGGTCAACGACGCGCTCGAGCGCTTCGGCGCGCAGGCGCGCGACTGGTATGCGTACATGCAGCAGGTCGCGGCCCGGTTCGCCGGACGGGAGCATTCGGCCGGCGACATCGCCCGGGCGTGGAAGGAAGCGCTCGGCGCCTCGGGCGCCAATCCGTTCCCGGAGCTGCTGCGCTCGATGCGCGGCCACGGCTTGGCCGGGCTCGACCAGTGGGTGGAGGATGCCGCGCCGTGGCTCGAGGCGGTGCGCGCCGAAGGCATGTCCTGGCTGCGGATCCCGGCCTTCGGCGCCGGGCGCGAGCACCAGGAGCGGGCGCAGGCGCTGGCGCGCGCGCTGGTGGAGTACGAGGAAGCCAACAGCGCCTACAACGCGCTGCTGTCGAAGGCGACGCAACAGGCCTTCGTCCTGTTCGAGGACAGGCTGACCGAACGTGCCGAGCCCGGGCGCCAGGTGGAGTCGGCGCGCGCGCTCTTCGACCTGTGGATCGATGCCGCCGAGGAAGCCTATGCCGAGGTGGCCCTGTCGCCGGAGTTCCGTCGCGCCTACGGCCGGCTGGTGGATGCGCAGATGCGGGTGCGCGCCGGTGTGCAGCAGCAGGTCGAGCAGCTGTGCGCCAGCCTGGGCATGCCCACGCGGACCGAGGTGGACTCGGCGCACCGCCGGATCGTCGAGCTCGAGCGCGCACTGCGCCGGCTGCGCGACGCGGTCGAGGGCGGGGCGTCGCCGGCCGCCGCTGCGCCGGATGCCGGCGGACGGGCCGCGGGCCGCTCCGCCGGCCGGGGCGGACCGGCGGCGAAGAAAGCGGCCCCGGCCAGGCCTGCCGCCGCGAAGCCGGCGCCGCGGCAGGGCAAGGCACGGAAGGCCGCTGCTGCGGGCAAGGCGCGGAAGACACCCGTGGCCAAGGCCCAGGCCGGGCGCGCTGCGCGCAAGGTGGCGCCCAGGCCCAGCGTGACCGCGCGGCGGGCGCCGACCAACGGATTCTCCAGCTTCATCCCGATCCCGGACGCGCCGCTGCCACCCGGGCCGGCGCCGGCCAGGCGCCGCGGAGGACGCTGACATGCACGGTCCGCTCAACATCACGCCCGACCGCCTGGCCGCCGAGGCGGTGCGCTTCCAGCAGAAGCTGGCCGCCGGCCTGCAGACCCTGCGCAAGGTCGGCGACTACGACTACGGCGCGACCGGCAAGGAGGAG
Source organism: Luteimonas wenzhouensis (assembly GCF_007859305.1). Lineage (GTDB taxonomy): Bacteria > Pseudomonadota > Gammaproteobacteria > Xanthomonadales > Xanthomonadaceae > Luteimonas > Luteimonas wenzhouensis. The sequence continues at coordinate 150,912 of NZ_VOHE01000001.1, read as the reverse complement.
GTGTGGCGCGACGGCAAGGTCGTGCTGTACCGCTACGCCGGCGCGAAGGCGCCCACCGCGAAGGTGCCGGTGCTCATCAGCTACGCCCTGGTCAACCGCCCGTACATGGTCGACCTGCAGGAGAACCGTTCGCTGGTGCGCGGCCTGCTGGAGCGCGGCGAGGACGTGTACATCATCGACTGGGGCTACCCCGACCGCTCCGACCGCTTCCTCACCCTCGAGGACTACATCGAGCGCTTCCTCGGCGGCGCGGTCGACGAGCTCCGCCGCCGCCACCGGCTCGACGCGATCAACCTGCTGGGCATCTGCCAGGGCGGCGCGTTCGCCCTGACCTACGCGGCGCTGCACCCGGAGAAGATCCGCAACCTGATCACCATGGTCACGCCGGTCGACTTCCACACCCCGGACAACATGCTCTCGCACTGGACCCGGGACATGGACGTGGACCTGTTCGTGGACACGCTCGGCAACGTGCCCGCGGACCTGATGAACTTCTGCTACCTCACGCTCAAGCCGTGGCGCCTGTTCGTGCAGAAGTACGTGGGCCTGGTCGACATCCTCGACGATCCCGGCGCGCTGGAGGACTTCCTGCGCATGGAGAAGTGGATCTTCGATTCGCCCGACCAGGCCGGCGAGGCCTTCCGCCAGTTCATCAAGCAGTACTACCAGGGCAACGGCTTCCTGGAGGGCGGTATCGAGATCGGCGGACGCGAGGTGGACCTGGGCTTCGTCGACATGCCGGTGCTCAACATCTACGCCGAGCAGGACCACCTGGTGCCGCCGGACGCCTCGCGCGCGCTGCGCGAGGTGGTCGGCACCGACGACTACACCGAGCTCTCGTTCCGCGGCGGCCACATCGGCATCTATGTCTCCAGCCGCGCCCGCGAAGTGCCGGCCACGATCCACGACTGGCTGGCGAAACGGACCCGCTGAGGTCGGCCCGTGGCGATCCGGCGGCCGTGGCTGGCGGTGGCGGTGTCCGCGCTGGCGCTGATGGCGGCCATCCCCCAGGGCGCCAGGGCGGGGGACGCGGACCGCGAGATCGACGCGCTGGTGGCCGCGGTCGGCGCCTCGGACTGCGAGTTCCAGCGCAACGGCCGCTGGCACGCGCCCGCCGCGGCCCAGAAGCACCTGCAGCGCAAGCTCGCCCATGCCCGGCGCCAGGGCCGCGAGGGCACCGCGGAGGAATTCATCGAGCTCGTCGCCAGCCGCAGCAGCCTGACCGGACGTGCGTACCGGGTGCGCTGCGGCGACGGTGGCGAGGTCCCGTCCGCACAGTGGTTCGAATCCGAGTTGCAGCGCCTGCGCGCAGCGGATTCTTCACAACCGGGTGGCTAGACTGGCCCCAGCCAGGAGGACGCGCACCATGAGCCAGGCCACCGCCAAGACACCCGGACTGACCCGATCGATCCACGACCGCGTGCTCGCCGGCGTGCTGGGCGGCATCGCCCATCGCTTCGGCTGGAACCCGACCCTGGTCCGCATCCTGTACGTGGTGGGATCGACCCTGTCGGCCGCGTTCCCCGGCATCCTGGTCTACCTGGTGCTGTGGCTGCTGATCCCGGAAGGCAACGACTGAGCACGGGCGACGACGACCGGCCGGGTCGCGCGCTGCTGCTGGCCGCCGGCCTCCTCTGGACCCTTCCCAATACCCTGGCCGGCCTGTGCGCGGGACTGGCCGGAATGGCGGCGGGCGCGCGCCCGCGCCTGGACCGCGACGCGTTGGCCCTGGTGTTCCATCGCTGGCCGTGGGGCCCGGGCGGGGCGATGACCCTGGGTAACGTGATCCTGCACACCGGCGAACGCCTCGACGTGCGCTGCACCACCTACGTCCACCGCGCCGGCCTGTGCCGCGACCCGGAGGTGCTGCTGCGCGACCACGAGCGCGCACACGTGCTGCAGTACATGGTGCTCGGGCCACTGTTCCTGCCCCTGTACCTGCTGTGCGGCGGGATCAGCGTGCGCAACCGGTTCGAGCGCGCCGCCGACCGCTACGCGCGCAGCGGGCAGGGCTGGTGGCCATGGCCGTGCGAGCCCGTGCCGACGGACGGTCGCACCCCTTGACGTCCGCGTAACGGGCGCTGCGCTAGCCTGCATCCGTCGGAGAAAAAGCGGAAGGCGGCAACGCCAGAAGCAATCGCTCCGGCGAAGAGAAGGCTCAGCCGGACGGGTCATACCGGACGACTGGGCCTTCTTGCATTCGCGATGCGCGCAGTGCGTGCGCCAGCCCCGGCTGGCTCAAGGGGCAGGCGGCGCGGTGGCCTCGCCGGACGCATCCGGACCGGATGCGCCGGCGTCATGTCGTTCCAGCTGCGCCCGGCCGTAGGGACCCTGCACGCGGGGATCGCGGATCCAGTCCGCGACCAGCGCGAAGTAGCCGTCGGCATGGCGCAGCATGATCCGCTCGCCGCCGGTGGCGTCGAACTCGAGCATGCCGTGGTCGGTGTCCGGGAACACCGCCAGGTCCACCGGGCGGCCCTGTGCCTGCAGCGCGCGGATCCGCCGCAGCGTCTCGGCGTTGGGCGCTTCGAGGTCTTCCGCCGCCACCACCCAGAGCTGGCGCGGTGCCAGCTGTTCCAGCACCGGCAGCGGCTCGTAGTCCCAGCTGGTGCCGACGTCCTGGCGCGAGGCGATCCTCCGCACCAGCGCCTGCGGCATCCAGCCAGGCACGCGCAGCACCTGGCCGCTGAACTCGCCCTCGATGTCGTTGAACCAGGGAGCATCGCCGTACTCCCTGCGCACCGCCTGCAGTTCGTCGAAGCCGCTGGTGAACCCCGAGGCGATCAGCCGCGCGGTGGCATCGGTGACCTCGCGCGCCTGTTCGAGCACGTCGTCGCCGTGGCCCTTCGCGCGCAGGTCGTTCATGACCTGCTCGCGGTCCTCGGCCAGCGCGTTCTCGGCCAGGCCGTACAGCGCGACCACGTAATCGGCGTCGCTGCGCGAGGCCGCCAGCGGCGCCACCCAGCCGCCCTGGCTGGCGCCGACGAAGCCTGCGGCCGAGAACCCCGCCGGATGCAGGCGCCGCGCTTCGGCCAGCGCCGCGACCGCATCGCCGGCCAGGGCGTGGAAGTCCTGGGTGTATTCGCCGGCGGAGCCGCCGGTGCCGCGCTTGTCGTAGACGAAGGCGGCCACGCCTTGCGCGGGGAGCAGGTACTGCATGGGATTGGATTCGAGCGCCGAGTAGCGCTCGGACCCGTGGACCAGCACCGCCAACGGGACCGGGTCCTGCGTGCCTCCCGCGGGCAGCACCAGGCGTCCGCGCAGCTGGAGGCCGTCGCTGGCGAACGTGGCGTCCTGCACGGGCAGCGGCAGCCGGACGGCGTCGCCCTCGGACCCGCTGGCGAGCGCGAAGTGCATGCGTCCGGCGGGGCAGGGTTCGAAGCGCGCGCGGGCCACGATCGGACCGTTCTCGCGCCAGCCCTCGCGGGCCTGCAGCTCGTCGCCCGGCGCCTTCCCCGCGGTCTCCAGCCGGCCGGTGCGCCCGTCGAGCAGGCGGTAGCGCAGGCCGCCGTCGACCGGCACCAGCGCCATCACGGCGCCATCGGCGAGCTGCCACGCGCCGGCATGGCAGGCGAAGTCTCCCCCGGGCGGGGTGGGATCGTCCCGGCTGCAGCCGCTGGCCAGCAGGACGGACAGGAGCAGGAGGACCAGGCCGGCTGGCTTCATCGCGACTTCCCGGGGGACCCGTGCGCGAGTCTAGCAGCGGCCGCGGCCATGCTCGCCACGGCGTCAGCGCAGGACGCGCAGCACCTGGAACGAACGCGTGGAGACTCGGCCGGCCGCGTCGTAGCCGCGTTCGGCGAACACGATGCGGTCCTCGCCGGCGAGCACCACGCTGCTGCAGCGGGTGCCGTAACGCGGATCGAGGACGAACGGTGGCGACAGGAGGCGTTCCAACGCCAGGCCGACGCCGGTATCGGGCAGGGCGTCGTCGGCCGCGGGCGTGGTGTCGCGCAGGGCGGCGAACAGCGGCTCGATCGCCGTGGCGAGGTCCTCCACGTCGACCCCGGCGCTGGACGACTCCAGCCACGCTGACAGCGCGCGGGTGGCGAACATGCCCTTGGGCCAGGGCGCGTCGAACGCGCCGTTGGACATCGCGTGCACGCCCGGCTGCACTTCGCTGGCCGCGAACGCCGGGTGGTTGGTGGCGAAGGCGAGCCGGTCGCCGTCCCAGGCCAGGAGATTGAAGCGCCCGTACTCCGGTGCCGAGGCCGACAGCGCCTGCACGGCGTCGAGCGCGGTCGCGTCGCCGCGCACGAAGTCGCGCACCAGCCAGCCGCGCGAGCGCGGCGCGGCCTGCGCCGGCGCCTTGCCGTCGCGCACGTTGGTCACGGCGGCGAGGCGGCCGTGGCGCGAGACCTGCAGCCAGCCGCCGCCCTGGACCAGGTCGCGGCCGCCGTACACGTCCGGCGCGTCCGGATCGAACCCGGCCGGCGCCGCCGGACGGTCGTGCAGTTCGTCGCGGTTGGCGATCAGGGCCAGCGGCCAGCGCGGATGCGTGCGCCAGGCCACGGCGACCAGGCACATGCTCAGGTTCCCGGCCGGTCGCGGATGACGAGCAGGCGCGGTTCGGTCATGTCCTCGATCGCGTACTTCACGCCTTCGCGCCCGAGGCCGGACTGCTTCACGCCGCCGTAGGGCATGTTGTCGACGCGGAAGCTCGGCACGTCGCCGACCACCACGCCGCCGACCTCGAGCCGGTCCCAGGCGCGCATGGCATGGTCGAGGCGGGCGGTGAACACGCCCGCCTGCAGGCCGAAGTCGCTCGCATTGACGGTGTCCAGCGCCGCGTCGAAGTCGTCGAACGGCTGCAGGCAGGCCACCGGGCCGAACACCTCCTGGCGGTAGAGGTCGCAGTCCGGCGGCACGTTCTCCATCAGGGTGGCCGGGAGCATGTTGCCCTGCCGCGGGCCGCCGGCCAGGCGCCTGGCGCCGGCCTTGCGCGCGGCCTCGACCCAGCCTTCGATGCGCCGGGCGGCCGCCTCGTCGATCACCGGACCAATGAAGGTGTTCTCGTCGCGCGGGTCGCCCATGACCAGCTTGCCCACCCGCGCCTTGAGCTTGCGGCGAAGGGCGTCGTAGACGTCGCGGTGGGCGAGGATGTGCTGCACGCTGATGCAGCTCTGGCCGGACTGGTAATAGGCGCCGAACACCAGGCGTTCGACCACGTCGTCCAGCGGCAGGCCCGGATCGGCATCGACGATACAGGCCGCGTTCCCGCCCAGCTCCAGGGTGACCTTCTTGCGTCCGGCGCGGGCCTTGAGTTCCCAGCCCACCAGGCCGCCGGTGAAGCTGAGCAGGGCGATGCGCTCGTCCTCGGTGAGCGCGGCGGCGTCCTCGTTGCTGCAGGCCAGGATGGAGAATGCCCCCTCGGGCAGGTCGGTTTCGGCCAGCACCTCGCCGATGATCAGCGCGCCCACCGGGGTCTTGGCGGCGGGCTTGAGCACGAACGGGCAGCCGGCGGCGATGGCCGGCGCCACCTTGTGCGCGACCAGGTTGAGCGGGAAGTTGAACGGGGTGATGAAGCTGCACGCGCCGACCGGCACGCGCTTGACCATGCCGCGGTAGCCGCGGGTGCGCTGCGATATCTGCAGTTCGATCGTCTCCCCCCCGATGCGCGTGGCCTCGGCGGCGGCGATGCGGAAGGTGTCGATCAGGCGGGTGACCTCGCCGCGCGCGTCGCGGATCGGCTTCCCGGCCTCGATGCACAGCGCCAGCGCCAGCTCCTCGGCGCGCTCGCCGAAACGGCGCACGCAATGCTCGAGCACGTCGCGGCGGCGGTCGGGGGTGAACGCGGCCATCGCCTCGCGCGCCGCGAAGGCGGCGGCGATGGCCCGGTCGACGGTCGCCGCATCGACGAAGGCGGTGCGGGTGGCGACCTCGCCGCTGTACTTGTCCAGCACCTCGAGATCCGTGTTCGGCTGGATCGGGCGGTTGGCCAGGTAGCAGGGATAGCGCCTGGCGAGGGCGCCGGACTTGCCGTTGCTGCGCTTCTTGGGCATCGGGAGACTCCGCGGCGATCTTGGAAAGGGTGGGGCGGTCAGCTCACGGCCGCCGCCAGTTCGGCGATTTCGTGATTGAGCAGGGCATCGTCGCGGCCGTAGTCGACCGGCACCTCGACCAGGTCCACGCCCGGGCGCGCCAGCGCCTCGCGCAACTGCGCCTCGAAGCCTTCGATGGAGGTCGCGCGATGGCCGCGTGCGCCGTAGCTTTCGGCGTAGCGGACGAAATCGGGATTGCCGTAGTCCATGCCGTAGGCCGGGTAGCCGTCGTGCGCCTGCTTCCACTTGATCATGCCGTAGGCATCGTCGCGCAGTACCAGCACCACCAGGTCGATGCCCAGCCGCACCGCGGTCTCGAGTTCCTGCGAGTTCATCATGAAGCCGCCGTCCCCGCACACCGCCACCACGCGGCGCCCGGGCCGGGCGAGCGCCGCGGCGATCGCCGAAGGCAGGCCCGCGCCCATGGTCGCCAGTGCGTTGTCGAGCAGCAGGGTGTTGGGCAGCCGGCAGCGGGCATGGCGGGCGAACCACAGCTTGTACAGGCCATTGTCCAGGCAGGTGATGTCCTCCGGGGCCAGCGCGTCGGCCAGCGTGGCCACCAGCCGCGGCACGGCCATCGGGAAGCGTGGGTCGGCCGCGAGCGTGGCCACGTGCGCGCACAGCGCTTCGCGTACCCGGTCGAAGAAGGCGAAGTCCCAGTGTGGCTGCGGGTCCAGCCGTTCGGCCAGCGCCCAGACCGAATGGGCGATGTCGCCGACCACCTCGACCTGCGGGAAGTACACCTGGTCGACCACCGCCGGCGAGTAGTTCACGTGGATCACGGTGCGACGGCCGCGGTGCATCGAGAACGGCGGCTTCTCGATCACGTCGTGGCCGATGTTGACGATGCAGTCGGCGGCGTCGATCGCGCGGTGCACGAAGTCCCCGTCCGACAGCGCCGCGGTGCCCAGCCACAGCGGGCCGGATTCGTCGAGCACGCCCTTGCCCATCTGGGTGGAGAAGAACGGGAGGCCCAGTTTCCCGACCAAGGCATGCAGCATCTTCGAGGTGGTCTTGCGGTTGGCGCCGGCGCCGATCATCAGCAGCGGATGGCGCGCACGCGCGATCGCTTCGGCGGCCGCGGCCAGCGCCTTGTCCTCGGCCAGCGGGCGGCGGCTGTACACCGGCGGCAGCACGATCGCATCGGTCTCGTCGCCGGCGACGTCCTGCGGCAGCTCCAGGTGGGTGGCGCCGGGCCGCTCCTCCTGCGCGCGGCGCACGGCCTCGCGCACCTTCGCCGGGATCGCGTCGGCGCTGATGAGCTGGCGGGTGTACTTGGTCAGCGGGCGCATCATGTCGACCACGTCCACGATCTGGAAATGGCCCTGCCGGCTGCTGCGCACTGGCTTCTGGCCGGTGATCATGAGCATCGGCATCGCGCCGAGCTGGGCATAGGCCGCGGCGGTGACCAGGTTGGTGGCGCCGGGGCCGAGCGTGGACAGGCAGACGCCGGCCTGGCCGGTGAGGCGCCCCCAGGTCGCGGCCATGAACCCGGCGGCCTGCTCGTGGCGCGTGAGCACCAGGCGGATGCCCGAGCTGCGCAACGACTCCAGCAGGGCAAGCGTTTCCTCGCCGGGAATCCCGAAGACATGGTCCACGCCCTCGGCCTGCAGCGCCTGGACGAAGAGGTCGGAGGCCTTGGTCATGCGGCCAGTCTCACATGGCGGGCGTTAGCGAAGCGTACCGCGCGCGGGCCATCGGTGCGCCTGCAGCGGGCATCGCGTTCCGCACGACGGAATTCATGCCGCGCGACGTGGCGCGGCGGCCGATCCTACCGGCCGGAGGAGCCGGAGCCCCGGGGTTCCACCGCTTCGACGCGAAGCCGCAGGCGACCATCGGCGACGCGCGCCGCCACCGCGTCGCCGGCGGAGACATCGCCGGTGGCGCGCACGACGCGGCCGTCGTCGCGCTGCAGGATGCTGTAGCCGCGCGCGATCGTGGCCAGCGGGCTCACCGCCTCCAGGGAGCGCGCCAGCCCGCGCAGCTGCAGCGCGTCGCGCTGCAGGTGGCGCGCGATCGCCGCCTGCAGCCGCGGCCGGGCGTCGGCGAGCTGCTGGCGCAGGGCCTGGAGCCGGCGCTGCGGGCGCGTGGCCTGCAGCACGGCGCGGGCATGGCGCAGGCGCGCCGCGCGGGCCTCCAGGCCCTGGCGCATCGCGGCCTGCAGCCGCTGCATGGCCTGGTCGCGGCGCAGTCGGTGCGCCTGCAGCCGCGCCTGCGGGCGCTGCGCGTTGAGCCGGAGCGCGGCGCGGTCGGCGCGCTGGGCCAGCTGGCGCAGGTGGTTGGCCTGCAGCGTGGCCATCCGCCGCTGCAGCCCGGCCAGGCGCTGGCCGAGGTCGATCCGGCTCGGCACCAGCAGTTCCGCGGCCGCGGAAGGCGTCGGCGCGCGCAGGTCGGCGGCGAAGTCGGACAGGCTGAAGTCGGTCTCGTGGCCGATCGCCGACACCACGGGCACCGGCGAACCGGCGATCGCGCGCGCCAGCGCCTCGTCGTTGAAGGCCCACAGGTCCTCCAGCGAACCGCCGCCGCGCGCGAGCAGGATCGCGTCGTGGCGGCCCGCCGCGATCGTGCGCCGGAGCATGGCGGTGATCTGCGCCGCCGCGGTCTCGCCCTGGACGGGGACCGGCACGATCTCGACCTCGACCAGCGGGAAGCGCCGCCCCAGCACGCTCAGCACGTCGCGCACCGCCGCGCCGGTGGGCGAGGTCAGCACGGCCAGGCGGCGCACCCAGGCGGGCAGGGGGCGCTTGCGCGCCTCGTCGAACAGCCCCTCGGCCTGCAGCCGCGCCTTGAGTTCCTCGAACGCGCGCCGCAGCGCGCCTTCGCCGGCTTCCTCGAGGGAATCGACCACCAGCTGGTAGTCGCCGCGCGCCTCGTACAGGGTCAGCCGGCCGCGGGCAAGGACCTTGAGTCCCTCGCGCGGCTGGAAGCGCAGCCACTGGCTCCTGGGCCGGAACATGGCGCAGCGCACCTGGGCGCGGGGGTCCTTGAGGGTGAAGTACAGATGGCCCGAGGAGGGGCGCGCGACGTTGCCCAGCTCGCCCTCGACCAGCACCAGCGGGAAGGCATCCTCGAGCAGGCTCCGGGCCAGGGTGTTGAGCTGGCTTGGAGTGAGGACTTCGCCGCTGGATGGGTCGTTCATGCGGGCAGCATAGCGGCGCGGGCGTGCACGGCCCACCACGCCGCCGCGCGGGGCGGCGGGAAACAGCGTTGCCGGGGCGTCGCGACCGGCGCGGGCGCGGGGGAGGCCGGCCTGCGGACAGTGGCGCGACAGGCGGCGTCCAGCGCTTGCCCGGTAGAATATGCGCATGTCCGCCCAGCCCCAGCCTCCCTGCGCCGCCGAAACCGACCCCGTCGGGTTCGGGCCGCTGCCGCGCAGGGCCACGCGCCAGGTGAGGATCGGCGGGGTCGCGGTCGGCGGCCGGGCACCGGTGGTGGTGCAGTCGATGACCAACACCGACACCGCCGACGTGGCCGCCACCGCGAGACAGGTCGCCGAACTCTGGCGCGCCGGCTCCGAACTGGTGCGGGTCACGGTCAACAACCCCGAGTCGGCCGCGGCCGTGCCGCGCATCGTCGAACGGCTGGCGATGCAGGGCGTAGAGGTGCCGATCATCGGCGACTTCCACTACAACGGCCACCAGCTGCTCGAACGCGAGCCGGCCTGCGCCGAGGCGTTGGCCAAGTACCGGATCAACCCGGGCAATGTCGGTTTCGGGCGCAAGAAGGACGTGCAGTTCGCGCAGCTGATCGAGTTCGCGATCCGCTACGGCAAGCCCGTGCGGATCGGCGCGAACTGGGGTTCGCTCGACCAGGCGCTGGCGGCCGGACTGATGGACGAGAACGCGCGCCGCGCCGAGCCGTGGGACGCGGGGCGGGTGCTGCGCGAGGCGCTGATCCGCTCGGCGCTCGATTCGGCCGAGCGCGCGGTGGAGCTGGGCCTGGGGCGCGACCGGATCGTGCTCAGCGCCAAGGTCAGCGGCGTGCAGGAGCTGGTCGCCGTGTACCGCGACCTCGCCCGGCGCAGCGATTTCGCCCTGCACCTGGGCCTGACCGAGGCCGGCATCGGCAGCAAGGGCATCGTAGCCTCCAGCGCGGCGCTGGCGGTCCTGCTGCAGGAAGGCATCGGCGACACCATTCGCATCTCGCTCACCCCCGAGCCGGGCGCATCGCGGACCAAGGAAGTGGTGGTGGCCCAGGAGCTGCTGCAGACCATGGGCCTGCGCGCATTCACGCCGATGGTCACCGCCTGCCCGGGGTGCGGCCGCACCACCTCGGAGTTCTTCCAGGAACTCGCGGGCGTGGTCCAGGAGCACGTGCGGGCGAAGATGCCCGAGTGGCGGATCACCCATCCGGGCGCGGAGACCATGACCGTCGCGGTGATGGGTTGCGTGGTCAACGGACCCGGCGAGTCGCGCCACGCCAACATCGGAATCTCGCTTCCGGGCACCGGCGAGGCGCCCTCGGCGCCGGTATTCGTCGACGGCCGGAAGACGGTGACCCTGCGCGGCGAGCGCATCGCCAGCGAATTCGTCGCACTGGTCGACGAGTACGTCGACCGCACCTGGGGCCGCCGCGCGGATGCCTGAGGCCTCCTGGCCGCGGGAGGCGTCCGCGGCCTGCGGCGCGTTCGCGCGCCGCCACGGCTGGAAGCTCGCGCTGCTGTTCGGCGGCATGCTGCTGCCGCTGTGGGGATTCCTGGAACTGGCCGACGAGGTCCACGAGGCCGAGGCGATCCCGTTCGACGAACCGCTGCTGCTGTTCGCGCAGTCGATGGCGGGCGCGGGGCTGGACGGAGTGTTCCTGTTCTTCTCGCAGGCCGGCTACGCCTGGGGCGTGGTGCCGTTCGACATCGGCCTGGTCCTGGTGCTGCTGGTGTTGCGGCGCTGGCGCGAGGGCCTGTTCGCGGCGGTGGCGACCGGCGGCTCGGCGCTGCTGAACATCGCGACCAAGCAGCTGTTCTCGCGCGAGCGGCCGTCGCTGTGGGAGTCGATCGCGCCCGAGTCCAGCTACAGCTTCCCGAGCGGGCATGCGATGGGATCGATGACCCTCGCCATGGTGCTGGTGCTGCTGGCCTGGCCCACGCGGGCGCGCTGGTGGATCGTCGCGGCGATGGCGGTGTTCGTGCCGATGGTCGGGCTCTCGCGCGTGTACCTGGGGGTGCACTATCCCTCGGACATCCTCGCAGGCTGGGCCGCGGCCTCGATCTGGGTCGCCGGCACCTGGCTGCTGGTGATGCGCAACGGACGCGACGGGCGCGGCTGAACGCGCCGCATCGCACGCCCCGGCGACAGTTTCATCCGGGAAGGTGTTCGAGGGCGAATCAGCCCGCGGCGCAGACGCGGTCGCGGCCGGCTTCCTTGGCGCGATACAGCGCGGCGTCGGCCGCGGCCATCAGGGTGGAGCGGTCCACCGCCGGCGGCACCAGTTCGGCCACGCCGACGCTGACCGTGATCCGGCGCGGGACGCCGCCAGGCGCGAAGTGCGCGGCGGCGACCGCCGCCCGCAGCCGGTCGGCGAACGCGGTCGCCGCCTCGGCGCCGGTCTCGAGCAGCAGCACCGCGAACTCCTCGCCGCCGATGCGCGCGGCCACGTCGTCGCTGCGCACGTGGTTGCGGATGATCCCGGCGATGGTGCGCAGCACCTCGTCGCCGGCGATGTGGCCGAAGGTGTCGTTGACCGGCTTGAACAGGTCCACGTCCACGATGCACAGCGACAGCGTATGGCGGTGGCGGTGGGCACGCGCGATCTCGCGCTCGAGGATTTCGCTGAAATGGCGCCGGTTGTACAGCTCGGTGAGTGCGTCGTGGGTGGCGAGCTGGTAGATCTCCTCGTGGTACCCGGCCTCGACGTTGCCGTGGCCGATGAACTTGAGGATGCTCTCGCCGACCACGATGTGGTCGCCGTCGGCCAGCACCGCCTCGGCCACCGGCTGGTCGTTGACCCGGGTCGGGTTGGTGGCGCCGAGGTCGCGGATCCGGTACTCGTCGCCCTGCAGCCATACCTGGCAATGCGAGCGCGAGACGCTGCGGTGGGAGATGACCAGGTCGGCCTCGTCCGAGCGGCCGATCAGCACCGGCTGCCCGCCAAGGTCGACGCGCCGTCCCAGACCCTCGCCGTGGATGACGACCAGGCAGGCACCACGCCGGCCGCCGTGGCGGGGTCCATCGCTGTAGACGGTGCGCTGGGTGGTGGGGAGCTGGTCGGATCCGGCCATGTCGCAGGAGGCTTCCTTGAGGGGCGAGTGTACCCGGTCGACGGCCGTCGCCACGCCTTCGGTTAACATGCAAGGAACGTGGCTTGGGGGGGGCGCCATGACCAATCCGGGCGACGAACGCGATCCCGACAGGACCGAACTGCTGGCCACGCGTTCGCCGGCGGTATCCGCCGGGGGCGAGGCGACGCTGCCGCCGGGCATGCGGGTCGGACGCTATCGCATCGAGGCCCTGCTGGGCAGGGGCGGGATGGGCGAGGTCTACCGCGCCCAGCAGCTCGAGCCGGTGCGGCGCACCGTGGCCCTGAAGCTGTTGCGCGCACGCGCCATGGACGTGCGGCGCAAGGCGCACTTCGAGGTCGAGCGCCAGGTGCTGGCGCAGATGCGGCACCCGGCGATCGCCCGGATCCACGACGCCGACACCACGCCCGACGGCCACCCGTTCTTCGCGATGGAGTACATCGACGGCGCGCCGATCACGCACTACTGCGAGGAGCACGCGCTGTCGCTGGCGCAGCGCCTGGCGCTGTTCATCGAGGTCTGCGAGGGCGTGCAGCACGCCCACCAGAAGGGCGTGATCCATCGCGACCTCAAGCCGGGCAACCTGCTGGTGGACGAGGTCGACGGCCGTCCACACCCGAAGATCATCGACTTCGGCATCGCGACCGCGACCGGAGCCGGGGCCGGCCGCGAGATCGCGGGTACGCCCGAGTACATGAGCCCGGAGCAGGCCGCCGGCGACCAGTCGCTGCTCGACACCCGCAGCGACGTGTATTCGCTGGGCGTGGTCCTGAGCGAACTGCTCACGGGTCGACGGCCGCTGGCGCAGGGCGAGACCCACACCGCCGACAGCCATACCCTACCCTGCGACTGCCGTCGGAGCAGCTGCGGAGCCTGGCTCCCGACGAAGCCGAACGCATCGCCCGGGCACGCGGCCAGCCGCTGCCGAGGCTGCGGCGCGTGTTGCGCGGCGAGCTGGACTGGGTGGTGGCCAAGGCCATGGAGCACGACCGCGGCCGCCGCTATCCGACCGCGGCCGCGCTCGCCGACGACCTGCGGCGCTTCCTCGACGGCCGCCCGCTGCTCGCGGTGCCGCCGGCGCGCGGCTACGTGCTGCGCAAGTTCGCGCGCCGCCACCGCGCGGGGCTCGCGGCCGCGTCGGTGGCCCTGTTCGCGCTGCTCGGCGGCCTGGCGCTGTCGCTGCACGGCCTGATGCAGGCGCGCGCGCAGCGGGCGATCGCCGAGCAGCGCAGCGAACAGCTCGAGCGCGTGGCTGCGTTCCAGCAGTCGATGCTGGAGGAGATCGACATCGAAGCGATGGGCCTGCGCCTGGGCGAGGACCTGCGCCAGCAGGTCGCGCGCAGCGCGCCGGGGATGGCCGGCCAACTCGAGCAGGTGCTCGGCAAGGTGAGCACCGCCGAGGCGGCACGCTCGCTGATGGAGGCGAGCGTGCTCGCCCGCGCCGAGGAGGCGATCGCACGCGACTTCGCCGACCAGCCTGAACTCGCCGCCGACCTGCGCGAAGCCTCCGGCCGGGTGCACGAGGCGCTCGGCCTGTACGCCAGCGCCGAGCGGACCCTCGCCCGGGTGGTGGAATGGCGACAGGCCGCGCTCGGTCCGGACGACCCGGCGACGCTGCGCGCGCGCCGCGCGCATGCCGCGGCCTTGCGCCAGCTCTCGCACTACGACGAGGCGCGGACGCTGCTGGAAGCGGCCCTGGCCGATGCGTCGGGCCTGCCGCCGGACGACGAGACGCGGGCGATGATCGAACTGGAACTGGGCGAGGTGCAGGGCCTGCAGGGCGACCTGGCGGGGGCGCGCGCGGCCAGGCAGGCGCTGCTGGCGCGACTGGAGCCGATGCGCGGCGCCGAGGACCGGCTGGTGCTGCGGGTGAAGTCCGACCTGGCGATGAACATGGCGCGCATGGGCGACCTGCCCGAGGCGCGGGCGATGCTCGAGGAGGTGCTCGCGATCCGGCGGCGGCGGCTGGGCGACGACCATGCCGACACTGTCGCCAGCATGAGCGCGCTGGCCATCGCCCTGGCGATGCACGGCCAGTCCCACGATGCGGTGGAACTGCAGCGGCAGGTGGTCGCGGTCCAGGAGCGGCGCCTGGGCAGCGAGCATCCCGACACGCTCGCCGCGCGCGGCAACCTGGCCGGCATGCTCAGCGACAGTGGCGACACCGAAAGCGCGATCGGCGAGGCCGAGGCAGTGGTGGAGGCGCGGCGCCGGGTGCTGGGCGAGGAGCATCCGATGACCCTGCGCGGGATGCTCAACCTCGCCAGCCTGCGCGCGCGGTTGGACGATCTCGAGGGTGCGCTGCCGCTGGAGGAACAGGTGCTGGAAGCGCGCATGCGGCTGCTCGGGCCGGAGCACCCGGACACCCTGTTCGTCGCCCTCAACCACGCCATGAGCCTGAGCCGGGCCGGCCGTCTGCGGCAGGCGCAGGCGCTGTTCGCCGACACCATGCCGCGCGCGCTCGAGGTGCTGGGGGGCAAGCATCCGCAGTACCAGCTGGCGATGACCGTCTGGGGCGTCACCCTGGAGGACGCCGGCGACCTGGCCGGGGCCGCCGCGCGGCTGGGCGAGGCGCTGGCGCTGCGCGAGCAGGCCCTGCCGCCGGATGCGCACCAGGTGGTCGATACCGCCTGGTCGCTGGCGCGGGTGCTGCGCGCCGCCGGCCGGGCGGCCGAGGCGGACGCGTTGCACGCGCGGCTGGTGGCGCCGCTGCTGGCGGCCGATCCGGCGACGCTGGATCCGCGCCAACGCGTCCTGCGCGAGCATATCGAGGAGGCGATCGCCGAGGGCGAGGGGCCGCGGGCGGCGGCCGTCGCCGGCCGGCACTGACGCGCGCTCACTCGCCGGGCTTGGCCGCCTCCACCGGCGAGCCCGTGGCCGCGCGCCGCTGGAGCATGGTTTCGCGGTGGGCGATGTAGCCGTTGGCGCCGAGCACGATCGCCGCGCCAGCCAGGGTCCAGATGTCGACGGTCTCGCCGAACAGCCACCAGCCAAAGCCGACCAGCACCGGCAACTGCACGAAGCTGATCGGCTGCAGGGCCGAGACTTCGCCCAGCGCCAGTGCACGCGTCCATAGCAGCTGGCCGAAGGTGCCCATCACCCCGGTCGCGGCCAGCCACAGCCAGGCCGTCGGCGACGGCCAGACCCACTGCAGCAGTGCCGGGACCAGCGACATCGGCACCCAGAACACGTAGGTGTAGAACACCACGGTGTCGGCCGGGTCGAAGCGCGAGAGCTGCTTGATCTGGATCGCTACCAGTGCCGCGAACAGCGCGCCCAGCAGCGCCACGACCATGCCCGGGGTGAACCCGGTGCCCGGGCGCAGGATCACCAGCACGCCCACGAAGCCGGCCGCGACCGCGGCCCAGCGGCGGATGCGCACCCGTTCGCCCAGCCACAGCGCCGCCCCGATGGTGACGAACAGCGGCGTGGCGTAGGACAGTGAGATCGCCTGCGCCAGCGGCAGGTGGCCCACCGCCCAGAACCCGCACAGCATCGCCGCCAGGCCGATCGCGGTGCGCGCCAGGTACAGGCCGACGTGGCGGGTGCGCGGCAGGCCGGTGCCCCGGCGCAGGATGAAGGGCATCAGGACGATGAGCCCGAACAGGTTGCGGAAGAACGCGATCTCGGTGGTGGGCACCGTGGCGGTCGCGTAGCGGATGGCCAGCGCCATCATCGCGAATGACAGGGTGCTGCCGAGCATCAGCAGCGCGGCGCGGCCGTAGCTGGTGGCCGGTCGGCGGGGCAGGGACAGGTTCACCAGCGCGCACCGACGATGCGTGGCTCGGGCTCGAGCGCCACCCCGAAGCGCTCCTCCACCGAGCCGGCGATCCGCCGCGCCAGCGCCAGCAGCTGCGCGCCGCTGGCGCTGCCGTGGTTGACCAGCACCAGCGCATGCCGCTCCGAGACCCCGGCATCGCCGTCGCGGTGGCCCTTCCAGCCGCAGGCGTCGATCAGCCACGCCGCCGACAGTTTGCGGCTGCCGGCATCGGCACCGGGGAACAGCGGCAGCCCGGGGTGGCGCCCGGCCAGTGCCTGGGCCTGGGCCAGCGGCAGCACCGGGTTCTTGAAGAAGCTGCCGGCGTTGCCGATCGTCGCCGGGTCGGGCAGCTTGCTCCGCCGCAGCGCGCAGACCGCGTCGAACACCTGCATGGGGCTCGGATCGGAGATGCCGGCGGCCGCCAGCGCCTCGCGCACGCCGGCATAGCCGGTGCGCGGCGCGGCGTCGCGCGGCAGCGAGAACTCGACCGCGGTGACGATCCAGCCTTGGCCGTCGCGCTTGAACACGCTGTCGCGATAGCCGAAGCCGCATTCGGCCGGGCCGAGCCGGCGCATGCCCGCGCCGGGCACGAACGCCTCGACCGCATGCACGAACTCGCCGACCTCCACCCCGTAGGCGCCGATGTTCTGGATCGGCGCCGCGCCCACGGTCCCGGGGATCAGGGCCAGGTTCTCCAGGCCGCACAGCCCGTGTTCGAGGGTCCAGCGCACCAGTGCATGCCACTGCGCGCCGCCCTCGGCGCGCACCACCGCGCGGTCGCCCGCGTCGCCCACGATGGCGATGCCGCGCGCCTGCAGCGACAGCACCGGGCCGGGCGCGTCGCCCGCGAACAGCAGGTTGCTGCCGCCGCCCAGCACCAGCGGTGCTGCGCCGCCGGCGTGCCCGAGCGCAGCGTCCAGCGCGTCCAGGCGCATGACCTCGATCAGCAGCGGCGCCCGCGCCGGCACCCGGAAGGTGTTGCGGGCACCGAGGTCGGCGTCGCGGACCAGGCGCAGGCCTGCACTCATGCCGCGCTCACAGCACCGGCACGTTGCCGCGGCTCGGTGCTTCCTTGCGCCGGCGGATGGCTTCCACGCACTCCCCGATCAGGGCCGGCCCGCGGTAGACCAGGCCGGTGTAGACCTGCACCAGCGACGCGCCCGCGGCCACCTTCTTGACCGCGTCGGCGCCCGACAGGATCCCGCCCACGCCCACCAGCGGGATCGACTCGGGCATCCGCGTGCGCAGCATGCGCAGCACCGCGGTGGACTTGTTCATCAGCGGCTCGCCGGACAGGCCGCCGGTCTCGCGCGAGAGCGGGTCGTCCTGGACCGCGATGCGCGAGACCGTGGTATTGGTGGCGATGACCCCGTCCACCTGCAGGTCCGACAACACCCGCGCGGCGGCGTGCACGTCGTCGTCCGACAGGTCGGGCGCGATCTTGACCAGCATCGGCACCCGCTTGCCGTGCCTGGCGGCGAGCCGCTCCTGGGCGTCGCGCAGGGCGCCGACAAGGCGGCGCAGCGCCTGCTCCTCCTGCAGTTCGCGCAGCCCGGCGGTGTTGGGCGAGGAGATGTTGACCGTGACGTAGTCGGCCAGTGGATACACCCGCTCCAGGCAGAGCAGGTAATCGTCGATCGCCGATTCGTTGGGGGTGTCCTTGTTGCGGCCGATGTTGATGCCGAGCGGACCGGTGCGGTGGCGGGCCCGTTCGACGTTGCCCACCAGCGCGTCGATGCCCTCGTTATTGAACCCCAGGCGGTTGATCAGCGCGCGGTAGCGCGGCAGGCGGAACAGGCGCGGGGCCGGGTTGCCTGGCTGCGGCCGCGGCGTGACCGTGCCGATCTCGACGAAGCCGAAGCCCAGCCCGAACAGCGCGTCGACGTGGGCGCCGTTCTTGTCCAGGCCCGCGGCCAGGCCCACCGGGTTGGGGAAGTCGAGACCGAGCGCGCGGGTGGGGAAGGGCCGCGGCGGGGCGCCGAGCAGCCGGCCCAGGCCCAGGCCATGCACGCAATCGAGCGCGCGCAGGCCGGTCCGGTGGGCGCGCTCGGCTTCCAGGCCGAACAGCAGCGGGCGCAGCAGGCCGTACATCTCAGCCGTTGATCCCCAGCCAGACCAGCCCGCCGAGCACGAAGAACACGAAGGCCAGGCCGAGCACGGTCAGGATCAGCATCGAATAGCCCAGGATCAGTCCGGCCAGGGCCAGGCCGCCCCCCTCGAGGCGCTCCGGGCTGCGCCCGATTTCGCCCCGCGCGAGATGGCCGGTGACGATGGCCACGATGCTTCCCAGCCAGGGCAACACGCTCCAGCCGAGGATGCCGGAGACCAGGCTCACGATGGCCAGGGGACTGGTCTGGCGGGGGGGCGTGCTCATCGATGCAACTCCGTACGTTGGAAGCGCGGGGACGGCGACCGGGTCATGCCGGCGCGAGGGGCAGGCGGCCGTCGCGCAGGGCGTCGGCCCAGGCGTCGAAACCGCGGCCGCGCGCCCGTTCGACGGCCGCGGCGTGGTTGTATTCGACCGCGATCAGTTCCGCCCCCCAGGTGCCGCTGTCGCGGTGCAGCATCGCATATCGCGCCGCGGGAGTCCCGCTCTGCATGACGTGCGGGTAGGGATGGCTGCCGCGGAAGGCCGGCAGGCCGACGCTCCCCGGATTCACGCACAGCCGGCCATCGTCCAGGCGCAGGGCGCGCGGCACGTGGGTATGCCCGCACAGCACCAGCCTGGCGTCGATTCCGGCGAGCACCGGCGCGACTTCGGCGGTCAGGGACGGGCGCGGGCCATCGGGCTCCACCCGCTCGAGCAGGTAGTCGATGTCGCTCCGCGGCGAGCCGTGCACCAGCAGCACCTCGCCCTCGAAACGGGCCTGCGCGGGCAGCGCCGCGATCCAGTCCAGCTGCCCGGGCGACAGCGCATCCCGGGCCACCCGGTCGGACTCGCGCATCCGGCCGGGGTCGTCCAGCAGCTGCCGCTCGTGGTTGCCGCGGATGGTCAGCGCCGGGACCGTCATCAGCAGTTCGACGGTCTCGGCCGGCCACAGCGGGCCGGAGGCCACGTCGCCCAGGTTGAGCAGGGCGTCGCAGCCGCGGGCACGGATGTCCGCCAGCACCGCCTCCAGCGCCGGGAGGTTGCCGTGGACGTCCGAGATCGCGGCGATGCGCACGGCCCGCCCGCGGCCTCAGAGTTCGAACACGATGCCCTGTGCGAGCGGCAGGGCGTCGGAGTAGTTGATGGTGTTGGTCTGGCGCCGCATGTACGCCTTCCACGCGTCCGAGCCCGATTCGCGGCCGCCGCCGGTCTCCTTCTCGCCCCCGAACGCACCGCCGATCTCGGCCCCCGAGGTGCCGATGTTGACGTTGGCGATGCCGCAGTCCGAACCGGCCGCCGACAGGAACGCCTCCGCGGCCTTGAGGTTGGTGGTGAAGATCGCCGACGACAGCCCCTGCGGCACGTCGTTCTGCATCGCGATCGCGTCCTCGAGCCGCTCGTACTTCATCACATACAGGATCGGGGCGAAGGTCTCGGTCTGCACCACCTCGGCGTCGTTGGACAGGCCGGTGATGATGGTCGGCAGCACGAAGAAGCCCTTGCGGTCGGTCAGCGCGCGGCCGCCGCTCTCGACCGTGCCACCCAGCGCCTTCGCCTTCTCGATCGCCGCCAGGTAGGCCTCCACCGCCGACCGGCTGTTGAGCGGGCCCATCAGGTTGGCCGGGTCGGTCGGGTCGCCGATCTTCTTCTCCACCTGTGCGTAGGCCGCCTTGAGCCGCGCCAGCACGTCCTCGTAGATCGACTCGTGCACGATCAGCCGCCGGGTGGTGGTGCAGCGCTGGCCGGCGGTGCCCACCGCGCCGAACACGATCGCCGGGATCGCCAGCTTCAGGTCCGCGCTCGGGTCGACGATGATCGCGTTGTTGCCGCCCAGTTCCAGCAGCGAGCGGCCCATGCGCCGGGCCACGCGTTCGCCGACCACCCGGCCGACCTTCGTCGAGCCGGTGAAGCTGATCATCGCCACCCGCCTGTCGTCGACCATCCGCTGCGCCAGTGCGTTGTCGGTGTCGTTGAACATGAAGAAGATGTCCGGGAAGCCGCCCGCGCGCAGCGCCTGGTTGCAGATCTTCATCGAGGCGATCGCCGACAGCGGGGTCTTGCCCGACGGCTTCCAGATCGAGATGTCGCCGCACACCGCGGCCACGAACGAATTCCACGCCCACACCGCGACCGGGAAGTTGAACGCCGAGATGATCCCGACGATGCCCAGCGGGTGCCACTGCTCGTACATGCGGTGGCCCGGGCGCTCGGAATGCATGGTCAGGCCGTAGAGCTGGCGCGAGAGGCCGACGGCGAACTCGCCGATGTCGATCATCTCCTGCACCTCGCCGTCGCCCTCGGGCTTGGACTTGCCCATCTCCAGCGCGACCAGCGAACCCAGCGCGTCCTTGTGCCGCCGCAGCGCCTCGGCGCACAGGCGCACGGCCTCGCCCCGGCGCGGCGCCGGGGTGGTGCGCCAGACCTTGAACGCGGCCTGGGCCCGCTCGACGATCGTCTCGTATTCGGCCTCGGAACTGGCGGCCACGCGGCCGAGCACTTCCTCGGTGGCCGGGTTCACCGGCTCGAGCACGCCGGCGCCGCCGCGGCCCCATTCGCCGTTGCCCAGGTAGGTGCCGGATTCCTCGGCCCCCAGGCCGAGCGCTGAGAGGACGGGGTGGGTCATTCGAAAGGCTCCTGTGCGCCGCGGCCGCGGGGCGGCGGGGGCGCGTGAAAAAAGGTGGCGCCCCCGGCGCGATTCGAACGCACGACCTTCCCCTTAGGAGGGGGACGCTCTATCCAGCTGAGCTACGGGGGCAGCAGTGGCCGGGATTTTCGCACGCGGGCACGGAAACCCCAACTCGATCCGCCAGGTGCGGGGCGCAGCCGCGCCGGGCCCCCCGTGAACCCTCCCTGACCCGGGACGGCCGATACGCGGGCCGCGACGCGCGGCGGCGGTGCGCCTGCACATCGCCGTCTCGCCCCGACCGCTAGCGTGCACGCATGACCAGACCACAACGCAGCATCCCGGCCCCCCGGGCCGACGACACCATCACCGCCCGGTTCCTTGCCTTCATCGACGATCCCGCCTTTCCCTGCGTCGGTTCCAAGGCCGCCCTGGCCCGCGGCGCCATCGAGGCGCACGGGTTCTCTCGCCTGGGCGATCGCGGCAACGATGCCAGGCTGCTGGACATCCTCGGCCGTTTTGGCGCGGCGATCGACGCCGAAGGGGGGGCGGGCAGCACGGTGCGCTCGTGCGTGGCGCTGTTCGAGGGACCGTGCGACACCGACGAGCGGCGTTTCGAAGCGATGCTGTGGTCGCAGCTGCAGCGGCTGCACGAGCTGGACGTGCAGCGCGGCCAGCCATGGGCGGACGGCGTGAGCCGCGATCCGGACGACCCGCGCTTCAGCCTGAGCCTGGCCGGGCACCCGTATTTCGTGATCGGCCTGCACCCGGGGGCCTCGCGGATCGCCCGGCGCTTCGAGGCGCCGGCCCTGGTGTTCAACTCGCACCGGCAGTTCGACAGGCTGCGCGCGGACGGGCGCTACGCGAAGATGCAGGCGGCCACGCGGGCGCGCGACATGGCGCTCCAGGGCTCGCTCAACCCCAACCTCGCCGATTTCGGCACCGCGGCGGAGACCCGCCAGTACAGCGGGCGCGCGGTCGGGCCGGACTGGCGCTGCCCGTTCCACCCGAGGAGCCCGAAGTGAGTGCGCCGCCGGCCGATGCCGCGCCCGCGGTGGAGGAGGGGCGCATCGCCCCGTGCTCGGGGCATGCGCTGGAACTGGAGGCCGGCGATGAATTGGTGGTGATCGACCCGCTGGGCGAGCAGGTCAGCGACCTCACCGCGTTCGCGCGCGACGACACCGCCGAGTACCTGTCTTCGGGGCGCTCGATCGACTATGCCTCGAAGCTCTGGCTCAGCACCGGAGACGTGCTGTATTCCAACCGCAGCCGACCGATGCTGGCCATCGTCGAGGACACCTGCGGCCGCCATGACTTCACCCTGACGCCGTGCTCGAAGGAGATGTTCGAGAAGCTCTACGGCGAGCAGCCGGGGCGCCCGGGCTGCGAGGGCAACCTGGCCAGTGCGCTGGCGCCGTGGGGCATCGGCCGCGACCGGATCCCGGTGGCCTTCAACATCTTCATGCGGGTGGAGTTCGACCCGGCCAGCGGCCGGGTCTCGGTGCTGCCGCCGCTCAGCCGGGCCGGCGATTTCGTGCGCCTGCGCGCGGAAATGCCACTGGTGGTCGCGATGACCGCCTGTTCGGCCGGGCAGTCCAACAACTTCAGCTACAAGCCCATCGACTACCGCGTCGAGCGCCGCCGCGGCGCGCGCGGCGATCGCGACGCCGGCCGGGGGCTGAGGGTTCCCGACCGGCGCCGCGCTCCGTATCACGGGGTGACGACGACCTTGCCGCGCATCAGCGCCGAGTGGCCGGGGAACGAGCAGAAGAAGGTGTAGTCGCCGCCGGCCTTGAGCCGGTTGCCGGGCATGCTCGCCGAGGCCGTTTCGCCACCGCCGATCATCTTGGTCGCGCCGAGCACGCGCGCGTCACCGGCGGGCACGTAGCCCGCGGCCGCACCGGCCTTGACCGCATCGCGCGCGAGCGCGTCGGCCTCGGCGGTCGCGGCGACCACGATGTTGTGGCCCATCGCCGCCACCGGCAACTTGCCGGTGTGCTCCAGTTCCAGGGTGATGGTCTTGCAGGCCGCCGAGACGGTGACTTCCTTCTGGTCGAACTGCATGTTGTCGCCCGCCTTGAGCTTGATCGCGCAGTTGGGAGCGGCCTGCGCCGCGCCGGCAGCGCCGACCAGGGCCAGGGCGAGGAACGTCTTGCGGATGTTCATGGTGGTCTCCGTGGGGCTTGGTTGGTGTCGTTGTGGCCATGATCGCGCATCGCGCGCGGGCGCGCCTTGACCTGGATCAGCCCCTCCGTGCCGCGTAGGGCGCCGGCGTTCACGGCAGCGGCCGGCAGCCCAGCGCCGCGAGCGCGTCGTGCAGCGCCGGCACCCGCATCAGCCACGGCGCCGCGATCGTGAGCAGGCCGGCCGCGAGCACCAGCGCCGCGGCCGCCGTGCGCAGGCCGGGGCGCTGCAGCCACAGGCCCATGCGCTGCCCGGACCAGGTCAGTGGCAGCATCACCGGCAGCGTGCCCAGGCCGAAGGCGAGCATGGTCAGCGCGCTGTTGCGCGGGTGCGCCTGCAGCCAGGCCACCGTCAGCAGGCTGTAGCTCAGGCCGCACGGCAGCCAGCCCCAGAGCGCACCGATGCCCAGGCGCCGAGGCAGGGTGTCGGCCGGCAGCAGGCGCTGCTGCAACGGTCGCAGCCGCAGCCAGGCCCGTTGGCCCGGCTGCGACAGGAGCCGCGGCAGGGCGCGCACTCCCAGCAGCCGCAGCGCCACCACCACCAGCGCCAGGCCGGCCAGCGCGCGCAGCGACAGACCGATCCAGGGGTCGCGCAGCAGGCCGACCAGACCGTGGCCGAACGCGCCGACCACCAGCCCGGCCAGCACGTAGCCGCCGATCCGGCCCAGGTTGAGCTGCAGCGCGCCGCTCCAGCCGCCGCCCGGCGCGGTCGCCGACAGCCCGGTGGCAATGCCGCCGCACATCGCCACGCAATGCAGGCCGCCGAGCAGTCCGGCGGTCAGCGCGCCGAGCAGCACCAGCCAGTCAATCGGCATCGCGCGATCGGTCCTCTTCGGGGGCAGCCGGCGCGGCGTCGCGTGGCGGCGCCGGCCGGTCGTCGTCGGTGAGGATGTCGAGCGCCGGCGTGTCCAGGTCGTCGAACTGGCCGCGGCGCACCGCCCACACGAAGGCCCAGATCGCGAGCGCGAGCAGCACCAGGCTGATCGGCACCAGCAGCAGCAGGATCCTCACGACGTCCTCCGTGCCAGCCGCAGCGCATTGAGGGTGACCGCCAGCGACGAGCCGGCCATGCCGATGGCGGCGATCAGCGGCGTGACCACGCCCGCGGCCGCCAGCGGCACCGCGAGGATGTTGTAGCCCAGCGCCCAGGCGAAGTTCTGGCGGATGATCCGGCGCGAGCGGCGCGCCAGGCGCACCGCGGCCGGGATCCGCAGCAGGGTCGGGCCGGTCATCACCAGGTCGGCCGCGCGCTGGGCCAGGGCGGCGCCGCGGTCCATCGCCAGCGAAACGTCTGCGCCGGCCAGCACGGGCGCGTCGTTGAGGCCGTCGCCGACCATGGCCACGATCCGTCCCTGCGCCTGCAGGCCGCGCACCACCGCGAGCTTGTCCTCGGGCCGCTGGCGCGCGTGGACGTCGGCGATGTCCAGCGCGTCCGCCGCCGCCTGCACGGGGCCGGCCGCGTCGCCGCTGCACAGGTGCAGCCGCAGGCCGAGCGCACGCAGGTCGCGCACCGCGTCCGCGGCATCCGGGCGCAGGGTCTCGCGCAGCACGAAGCGCGCCACCGGCCTGCGCCCGTCGCCGAGCCAGATCGCGCCGTCGTCCACGTCGCCGCCGGCGAACGCGGCCTGGCCCAGGCGCCAATGCCGGCCCTGCACTGTGCCCTCCACGCCATTGCCCGGCACGGTGCGCATGTCGGCGACGGCGAGCCCGGTGTCGGCGTGGGCGAAAGCGGCGGCGAAGGGGTGGCCGGCATCGCGCTCGAGCGCGGCGGCGATTGCCAGCGCGGCGTCCGGGTCGAAACCTTCGACGGCCTCGACCGTCGCCAGCACCGGGCACTCGTCGCTCAGGGTGCCGGTCTTGTCGAAGACCAGGTCGGTGGCCTTGGCCAGGGTGTCGAGCGCGTCCGCGCGCGTGGCCAGCACGCCGAGGCGGGCGAGCGCGCCGTGCGCCGCGGCCAGCGCGGTCGGCACCGCCAGCGACAGGGCGCAGGGGCAGCTGATCACCAGCAGCGCCAGGGTCACCTCGAACGCGCGCGAGGGGTCGTGGACGCGCCAGCCCAGGTAGACCAGCGCGGCCACGCACAGCAGCCCGACGACGAAGCGGCTGCCGATGCGGTCGGCCAGCCGCGCCAGCCGCGGGCGGTGTGCCTGCGCCTCTTCCACCAGCCGCGTGAGCTGCGACAGGCGGGTCTGCGGGCCGGTGCAGGTGACCCGCACCCGCGCCGGCGCCTCGCGGTTCACGGTGCCGGCATAGACCGTGTCGCCGGGGTCGCGGCGCACCGCGCCCGGCTCGCCGGTGAGCAGCGATTCCTCGAGCCAGGCCGGCCCGTCGAGCAGCATCCCGTCCGCCGGCACCGGTTCGCCTGCCGCCACGCAGGCCACGTCGCCCACGCGCAGTTCCGCCAGCGGCACCGACTCGCGCCCGCCGTCGGCCGTCTCGCGGGTGGCGAACGCCGGCCGGGCGCGGGCCAGCGCGTCCACCTGCGCGCTGGCTACGTTGCGCGCGCGCTGCTCGAGCATGCGCGCGGCCAGCAGCAGGAACACGAACATCACCGCGGCGTCGTACCAGACGTGCTGGCCGCCGCGGATGGTCTCGAACACGCTGGCGAAATAGGCCAGCAGGGTGGAGGTGGCGATCAGCGTGTCCATACCCACGTGGCGCGCGCGCAGTTCGCGCCACATGCCCGACAGGAACGGCCAGCCCGAATAGAACACCACCGGCGTGGACAGCAGGAAGGTCAGCCAGCGGAAGAAGTCGCGCGTGGCCGCCGGCATGGTGTTGTTGAAGTCCAGGTACAGCGCCTCGGCCATCATCATGGCCTGGAACATGCCGATGCCGGCGATGCCAAGCCGCAGCAGCCAGCGGTTGCGCTCGGCGGTGCGGGCGCGCTCGCGGGCGTCGCCGGTGGCCAGGTAGGGGCGGTAGCCCAGCGCGGCCAGGCGGTGCAGCACCGCCGAGAGCGGGGTGCGTGCCGGGTCCCAGTCGATGCGCAGGCGCCCGGTGACGGCGTTGGCGGTGACCTCGCGCACCCCCGGCTCGCGCGCCAGCGCCTTCTGGATCAGCCAGGCGCAGGCGGCGCAGCGCATGCCGTCGGTGAGCAGGGTGATGCGGCGGCCGCCGGCGATCGCGTGCGCGTGCTCGCGCAGCAGGTCCTCGCGGTCCCACACCGACAGGTCGGGCAGATCCTCGCCCACCCGGCCCGCGGTCGCCGTGCGCAGGCGGTAGTAGTCGCCCAGGTCGGCCTCGCGGATCCACTGGGCCGCGGCCAGGCAACCGTCGCAGCAGTAGGGGGCACCGTCGGCGTCGAGCACCCGTTGGGCCTCGGCGCGGGCGGTGGGTTCGCCGCAGTGGGTGCAGGCGGGCGCCGCGGCGGCCGGTCCGGGCGCCGTGGCGTCGAATCCCATGTCCGCGGTGCGGGTGTTCATCGCCGCGGCCCGGCCCGCGCGTTCACGGCGCCAGCGACGGCGCCAGGCGTACCGCGCGCTGTCCGCGGGGCAGGCGGCCCTGCAGCCGCCACGCGCCGTCGCTGGCGGCCAGCTGCACCACCCAGTCGTGGTCGTGGTCGACTTCGCGGCCGGCGCTCCAGCCGGTGGCGTCGGGCGCCAGCTCGACGTCCACGTCCTCGGCCTGGCGGCTGGGATGCTGCAGCACCAGGCGCACGGAGGCGTTGCGGTCGAAGTCGCCGGTGGCGGCGATCACCTGCAGCACGCCTTCGTCGGCGCGCAGCACTGCGCTCAGGCCGAGCTTGCGGGCCTGGGCGTCGGGGCCGAGGTCGGCGGTCTGGATCTGCGAGACCCGGCGCACGTCGTCGCGCACCACGTCGGCGCCGCCGCTGCGGGTGGCGACCACCACCAGGCCGACGCCCGCCACCACCGAGGCCAGCGGCAGGCCGATCACCAGCCACATGACCGGCATCTTCCACCAGGGCTTGCGTTCGCGATCGTCCATCACATGGGTCCGAAGAAGCTGCTCTCGACCACCTCGCGGCTGGCGCCGTCCTCGCTCTCGACCACGAAGCGGATGTCGTTGCGGCCGCTGGCGCCGTCCCTCGCCACCACCACCACCGGGACCGACACCACCGCGCCGGCGGCGACGGTCACCAGGTCGTCATTGTCGCGCAGTTCCAGCCCCGGCGCGCCCTCGATGGCGAGCCTGAACCGGCGCGGGTCGTCGGCCTTGTTCACCAGCTTCAGGGTGTAGGCGTTCTCGACCAGGCCGTCGGCGGTCTCGCGGTACAGCGCGTTGCGGTCGCGCAGCGCCTCCACGATCAGGTCCGAGCGGGTACCCACGCCCACTGCCCAGGCCACCATGAAGCCGGCCAGCAGCAGCCCGTACACCAGGATCCGCGGCCGCAGCACGCGGGTGGGCTTGCCGTCGATCGCGTTCTGGGTCGAGTAACGGATGAGCCCCTTCGGGTAGCCCATCTTGTCCATGACCTCGTTGCAGGCGTCGATGCACGCGCCGCAGGCGATGCACTCGTACTGCAGGCCGTTGCGGATGTCGATGCCGGTCGGGCAGACCTGCACGCAGATGGTGCAGTCGATGCAGTCGCCCAGCTCCTCGTAGCCGAACTTGGGCAGCGGCTGGACCTCGTCGCCCAGGTCGCCGTCCCAGGTGATCGTGCCCTTGGCGTGCGCGGCCTGGGTGGCCGCGGAAGGGTGCTTGCTCGCCCGGAACACGTAGTCGTAGGCGGTGCGCGGGTCGAGCAGGCCGCGGGCGCGCTCGAGCACGCTGGCCAGGCCGCGCTTGCGCGGGCCGCGCGGCTCGCCGCGCATCGGGTCGTAGGCGATGATCAGGGTGTTGCGGTCGAACATCGCGCTCTGGAAGCGCGCGTACGGGCACATGTACTTGCACACCTGCTCGCGCAGGAAGCCGGCGTTGCCCCAGGTGGCGAAGGCGTAGAACAGCACCCAGAATGTCTCCCAGCCGCCCCAGGACAGGGTGGACAGGCGCGCGCCCAGGTCGGTGATCGGGGTGAAGAAGCCCACGAACGTGAACCCGGTCCACAGCGCGAACGCGGCCCAGAGCAGGTGCTTGGCGCCCTTGCGCAGGATCTTTTCACCGGTCCACGGGCCGGCGTCGAGCTTCATCCGGTGCGGGCGGTCGCCCTCGGTCAGGCGCTCCATCCACAGGAACACCTCGGTCCAGACGGTCTGCGGGCAGGCGTAGCCGCAGAACAGGCGCCCGGCCAGCGCGGTGAAGAAGAACAGCGCCAGCGCGGCGATGATCAGCAGCAGGGCCAGGAACAGGAAATCCTGCGGCCAGAAGGTCAGGCCGAACACGTGGAACTTGCGCGCCGGCAGGTCGAACAGCACCGCCTGGCGGCCGTCCCAGCGCAGCCAGGGGAACAGGTAGAACATGCCCAGCAGCCACACCACCGCCGCCACGCGCAGGCGGCTGAGCGGGCCGGAGACGTCGCGCGGGTAGACCTTGCGCTCCTTGACGTACATCGAACCGCCGCCGTCGTCGACGACGTCGATGGGGATGTTGCGGCTCATCGCGCGGTTCCGGGACGGCGGCCGCGGCGCGCGGGCGGGCGCGGCCAGGGGGAAAACGGGATCATCGGCAGGTGGCTCCACCGGTTGGCAGTCACGGCGTGGCTGTGGCGGCGCGGACCCGGCCGCCCACCACAAGTATCGCGGCCGGAGGCGCGCAGCCAAAGCGACAGAATGTCCCAGGGGCGGCCCGGGACCGTCGCTGGCGCCGCGCCGCGGCGGGTTTCAGCCGGGGGGCAGGGGCCGGTTGAAGCGGCTCGCCGGGCGCAGGAGGATCCAGGTGAACAGGCTGGAGGCGGCGGTGGCCGCCCAGAACATGAAGAAACCGAACGTGTAGCCCAGCTCCCGGGTCAGCGGCAGCGACGGGAAGGTCATGTCGCGCAGCTCGATCGGGTCGATGAAGGCGAAGAAGACCATGGTGCACACGCCCGCGGAGAAGAAACTCGGCCACGCGATCGCACCGACCCGCTGCGCCATGGGGCGCGGCGGGTGGTCGAAGCGCGGCTGGGTGTAGTCGGTCATTGCCGTCCTGGTGGAGAGTCCGCCTGGCCGGAGTTTGACAAAGACCACACGTAGGCCGCCACCAGTCGCGAGCGGGTTTCGCCCAGAAGCTCCCGGTGGGCGGGCATCACGCCATGCCGTCCCTCGATGATCGTGGTGCGGATGCTGTCGAGGGTGTTAGGGTAGAGGGTTTCGCGGACCGTCAGGTCCGGCGCGCCGAGCTCCTGGTTGCCCTTGCCGTCGACGCCGTGGCAGGCCACGCACAGCCCGTCGAAGTACTTCTTGCCGCGGGCGGCCATGTAGTCGTTGCGCAGGGTGGCCTCGATGTCGTCCGAGCGCAGGGCGCGCACGTAGGCCGCGGTCTGGGTGATGGCGACGTCGCCGCCCATGCCGTCGAGCACGTTGCCCAGCGGCGGCATGATGCCCTCGCGCCCGTCGAGCACGGTCTCCAGGATGCGCTCGGGCGCGCCACCCCAGTTCCAGACGTCGTCGGTCAGGTTCGGGTAGCCCGGCGCGCCGGTCGCGGCCGAGCCGTGGCAGGCGGCGCAGGTGTTGGCGAAGATCGAACGGCCCAGCTCCATCGCCTGCGGGTCCTGCGCCAGCTGCTCCAGCGGCCGGCCGGCGTAGACGGCGAAGGTCTCCTCCAGCTGGCGGTCGCGCCGGGCCTTCTCGGCGTCGTGCTCGGCGGCCGAGGTCCAGCCGCTTAGGCCGGGGAAGTTGCCGAATCCCGGGTACCAGGCCAGGTAGCCGATGCTGAACGCGATGGTCAGGTAGAACATGTTGATCCACCAGCGCGGCAGCGGCTTGTTGTACTCGGTGATGTCGCCGTCCCAGACGTGGCTGGTCTCTTCCGGCGCCGGGTCGCCCGGGCGCCGGCGCGCGGTCCACCACAGCAGCCAGGCGCAGCCACCGATGTTGAGCACCACGAGGACGATGACGTACAGCGACCACGCATTGCTCATCGGGAGGACTCCTGGTCATCTTCCAGCGGCAGCCGGGCCGCCTGGTCGAAGTCGTGCTTGTGTTTCGGGCTCCAGGCCCAGATCCAGCCGCCGACGAAGGCCAGCAGCAGGACCGCGGTGACGATTCCGGAAATCATTGCGTTTCCCCCGCCCGCGGCGCGTTCCGCCCCAGGCCCTGCAGGTAGGCGACGATGGCGTCGAGTTCGCTCTTGCCCGCCACCGCCTCGGCGGCGCCGGCGATGTCCTCGTCGGAGTAGGGGTCGCCCAGGCGCTGCAGCGCGCGCATGCGGCGCTGGACGTCGGCCGCGTCGACCCGGTTCCTGGCCAGCCACGGGTAGGCCGGCATGTTCGACTCGGGCACCACGTCGCGCGGGTTGATCAGGTGGACCCGGTGCCAGTCGTCGGAGTAGCGGCCGCCGACGCGCGCCAGGTCGGGCCCGGTGCGCTTGGAGCCCCACTGGAACGGGCGGTCGTACACGGACTCCCCGGCCAGCGAGTAGTGGCCGTAGCGCTCGGTCTCGAAGCGCAGGGTGCGCACCATCTGCGAATGGCAGTTGTAGCAGCCCTCGCGCACGTACACGTCGCGCCCGGCCAGCTCCAGCGGCGGGTAGGGTTCGACCCCGGGCAGCGGCTCGATCGCCTCGGCCTGGTACATCAGCGGCACGATCTCGGCCAGGCCGCCGAAGGACACCACCACCGCGATCAGCACCGCCATCAGGCCGATGTTCTTCTCGACCTTCTCGTGGGCGTTGGAGTTGCCGCTCATGCCTGGGCTCCTGCGCGCGCCGCCGCCGGCGCCGTGCTGTGGGAAGGATCCGGCGGCAGCACCGGCTGGTCGGCCGCCACCGCGTTGGCGCTGCGGTAGGTCTTCCACACGTTGAGCGCCATCAGGAACATGCCCGCGAGCACCACCACGCCGCCCAGCAGCCGCACCAGGTAGTACGGATAGGTGGCGTTGAGCGCTTCGACGAAGCTGTAGGTCAGGGTGCCGTCGTCATTGGTGGCGCGCCACATCAGGCCCTGCATCACGCCGGCGATCCACATCGAGGCGATGTACAGCACCACGCCGATGGTGTGCATCCAGAAGTGCAGGTCCACCCACTTGGTCGAGTACATCTCGCGGATGCCGAGCATCCGCGGCATCAGCGAGTAGATCGCGCCGATCGAGATCATCGCCACCCAGCCCAGGGCGCCGGCGTGCACGTGGCCGATGGTCCAGTCGGTGTAGTGGGAGAGCGAATTGACCGTCTTGATCGACATCATCGGCCCCTCGAAGGTCGCGATCATGTAGAAGCTGATCGCCACGATGAGGAACTTCAGGATCGGGTCGGTGCGGAGTTTGTGCCACACGCCCGAGAGGGTCATGATGCCGTTGATCGCGCCGCCCCAGCTGGGCGCCAGCAGGATCAGCGAGAACACCATGCCCAGCGACTGCACCCAGTCGGGCAGGGCGGTGTACTGCAGGTGATGCGGGCCGGCCCACATGTAGACCGCGATCAGCGCCCAGAAGTGCACGATCGACAGCCGGTAGGAGTACACCGGGCGCCCGGCCTGCTTGGGCACGTAGTAGTACATCATCCCCAGGAAGCCGGCGGTGAGCAGGAAGCCGACCGCGTTGTGGCCGTACCACCACTGCACCATGGCATCGACCGCGCCGCTGTAGGCCGAGTAGGACTTGCCCAGGCTGGCCGGCATCGAGATGTTGTTGACGATGTGCAGCAGGGCGATGGCGATGATGTACGCGCCGTAGAACCAGTTGGCCACGTAGATGTGCTTGACCCTGCGCTTGGCGATCGTGCCGAAGAACAGCACCGCGTACGCCACCCACACCACGGCGATCAACAGGTCGATCGGCCACTCGAGCTCGGCGTACTCCTTGCTCTGGGTGATGCCCAGCGGCAGGGTGAACACCGCGGCGACGATCACCGCCTGCCAGCCCCAGAACACGAACGCAGCGAGCTTGTCGCTGAGCAGGCGCACGTGGCAGGTGCGCTGGACCACGTGCAGGCTGGTGGCGAACAGGGCGCAGCCGCCGAACGCGAAGATCACCGCGTTGGTGTGCAGCGGCCGCAGCCTGCCGTAGCTGAGCCACGGGATGCCCTGGGTGAGGTCGGGCCAGTACAGCTGGGCGGCGATCAGCACGCCCACTGCCATCCCGACGATCCCCCAGACCACGGTCATGACCGCGAACTGGCGGACCACCTTGTCGTTGTAAGTTTGTGCAGCGGCCTGTTGCATGGCGCGTCCTGGGAATGAACGGTCGAAGGGTAGGCTGGACGCGGCGGCCGGGCCTTGATCGCGATCAATGCGGTCCGGGGCGGGCCACCGGGGCCGGCCGCGTCCGGGCGCGCCAGCGGCCCGCGCCGGGGCGGCGGCGGGTCTCGGCGT
Source organism: Luteimonas wenzhouensis (assembly GCF_007859305.1). Taxonomy (GTDB): domain Bacteria; phylum Pseudomonadota; class Gammaproteobacteria; order Xanthomonadales; family Xanthomonadaceae; genus Luteimonas; species Luteimonas wenzhouensis. The sequence continues at coordinate 118,638 of NZ_VOHE01000001.1, read as the reverse complement.
GGTCGGGCCCACGCCTATTATCGCCGCCGCGGCTCCCGGCGGGCGCTGGACAAATTGCCCCACTGCCCGCGCCCGGGCTTGATCAGGGTCAAGGCGGGCCGGCGCGGCGCGGCCGACACTGCGGCGCATGCACACCACCCCCCCTACCGTCCAGCCCGAACCCACCTGGCGCTTCGATGCGGAGCTGCTGCGGCGCTACGACCGGCCGGGGCCGCGCTACACCTCGTACCCGACCGCCCCGCACTTCGCGGAAGGCTTCGGCGAGGAGGATTTCCGCGACATCGCCCGGCGCAGCAACGACGACCCGATCCCGCGCCAGCTCTCGCTGTACGTGCATGTCCCGTTCTGCCGCAGCCCCTGCTTCTACTGCGGCTGCAACCGGGTCATCACCCGCGACGAGTCGCGCGGCCGCACCTACCTGGACCGGCTGCTGCGCGAGATCGGGATGGTGGCACCGCTGTTCGACTGCGACCGCGAAGTGGTCCAGCTGCACCTGGGCGGGGGCACCCCGAATTTCCTGGCGCCGCGGTTGCTGGGCGAACTGGTGGCCGCGCTGGGTCGCCAGTTCAGCTTCAGCCACGCCCTGGACCGGGACTTCTCGGTCGAGCTCGATCCGCGCTTCGTCGCCCCGGACGACATCGAGGTCCTGTCGGCGATCGGCTTCAACCGCACCAGCCTGGGGGTGCAGGACTTCGACCCGCGGGTGCAGCAGGCGATCAACCGCGTCCAGGGGGTCGATGAGACGCTGGCGATCATCGACGCCTGCCGCCGGTTCGGCATGCGCTCGGTCAACATCGACCTGATCTACGGGCTGCCGCTGCAGACCCTCGAGGGCTTCGGGCGCACGCTCGACACCGTCATCGACGCCCGCCCGGACCGGCTGGCGATCTACGGCTATGCGCACATGCCGCGGCTGTTCAAGGCCCAGCGCCAGATCCGCGACGAGGACCTGCCCGATCCCGAAACCAGGCTGGCCCTGCTCGAACTGGCCGTGGAGCGGCTGGGGGACGCCGGCTACGAGTACATCGGCATGGACCACTTCGCCCTGCCGGGCGACGAACTGGCCCGGGCCCGCCGCGAGGGCGGCCTGCACCGCAACTTCATGGGCTACACCACCCACGCCCAGACCGACCTGGTGGGCCTGGGGGTGAGCGCGATCAGCCACGTGGGCGACAGCTACGTCCAGAACCACCGCGACCTGCCGGCCTGGGAAGCCGCGGTCGACCAGGGCCGGCTGCCGCTCTGGCGCGGCCTGGTGATGGGCACCGACGACGTGTTGCGGGCCGAGCTGATCCAGCGGCTGATGTGCCAGGGCGAGATCGACACCCGCCAGGTCGAGCGCGCCTGGGGGATCGATTTCGGCCGGTACTTCGCCGATGCCCTGGCCGCCCTGCGGCCGCTGCAGGAGGACGGGCTGGTGCAGTGCCCCCCCGGCAGGATCCGGGTGACCCCGCGCGGGCGCGCGCTGTTGCGTATCATTGCCATGTGCTTCGACCGGTACCTGGACCAACGGGGCGAGGGGGTGCGGTATTCCCGGACCATCTGACCTGCCATCGGCGATGGCGGCGGAGCGGCCTGCGTGGCTGATCACGATCTCCTGAAGGCGCCCCACGGCACCCCGATCGCCGACGATGGCGACGAGTTCACCTTCTGCAGCACCTGCGCCTTCTCGGCGGCCTGCCTCTCGGAGGGCTACGACAAGAGCCAGCTGCGCGACCTGCACGTGCTGGTCGAGCACGTGGGGCCGTTCCGCGAGGGCGACCACATCTTCCGCGAGGGCGACCCGTTCAACGCGATCGCCGCGGTGCGCGGCGGTACGGTCAAGACCTACGTGAACGACGCCAGCGGCCGCGAGCAGGTGCTGGGCTTCTTCCTGCCGGGCGAGGTGATCGGGCTCAACGCGATCGCCAGCGCCCGCTATCCGTGCAACGCGGTGGCGCTGGACACGGTGGTGCTGTGCCGGTTCTCGTTCCCGATGATGGCCACGCTCGCCAGCCGCATGCCCGGCCTGCAGCGGCACCTGTTCAACCTGCTCAGCCAGGACATCGGCAAGGCCTCGCTGCTGGCCGGCAACTACACCGCCGACGAGCGCCTGGCCGCGTTCCTGGTGCTGTTGTCTCGGCGCTTTGCCGAGCGCGGCTTCTCCGCCACGCGCATGCGCCTGACCATGGCCCGCACCGACATCGCCAACTACCTGCGCCTGGCGCCCGAAACCGTGAGCCGGGTGCTGCGGCGGCTGCAGGACGAAGGCGTGCTCAAGGTCGACCGTCGCGACCTGGAGATCCTGCAGCCGGCGGTTCTGGGTGAACTCGCCCACCACGTCCTGCGCGACTGACGCGTCGCTCCGGTCCCCGACCGCGGGACGGGGCAGACGGGCGGGTACCCGCGGGCATCCGGCCCGGCTTGACCCAGGTCAAGGTGCCGCCCACGCCACCGAAAGACGATGCGCCCGACCGCAGAGAAGGTTGGGGACCATGGATTCGACACGCAAGCTCTGGGCAGGACTGGCCGTCCTGCTGATCGCCTCGTTCGCCGTGCTGCTGTGGGTCGGCAGCGAAGTGCACCGCCAGGCGCCGCCAATGCCCGACCGGGTGCTGTCCACGGACGGCAGCCTGGTCCTGACCCGTACCGAGATCGAACAGGGCCGACAGGTCTGGCAGTCGATCGGCGGCCAGCAGCTCGGCTCGATCTGGGGCCACGGCGCCTACGTGGCCCCTGACTGGGGCGCGGACTGGATGCACCGCGAGGCCGAGGCGATCCTCGATCTCTGGGCCAGGCGCGAACACGGCCAGGACGGCTACCGCTCGCTGGACGCGCCGACCCAGGCGGCCTACCGCTCGCGCCTGCAGTCGCTGATGCGGACCAACACCTGGGACGGGGCCGCCGGGACGATCACCCTCGATCCCGACCGCGTCGCCGCGATGCGCGAGGTCGCCGCGCACTACCGCAGCCTGTTCGGCAACGAGCCCGGCACAGCGGTGCTGCGCGAAGCCTACGCGATGCGCAACGACACCGTCCCCGACGCGGCGCATCGCGAGGCGCTGACCGCGTTCTTCTGGTGGGTGTCCTGGTCGCAGGCCACGCAGCGCCCGGGGCAGGAGATCAGCTACACCGCCAACTGGCCGGCCGATGCCCTGGTCGGCAACACGCCGCCGCCCAGCGCCTTCCTGTGGACGGTGTTCAGCGTGTTGTTCCTGATCGCCGGCGTGGCCCTGCTGGGCTGGCACTACGCGGTCAACCACGGCGACGAGATGGCGCCGGTGCTGCCCAGGACCGACCCGCTGGCGGACATCCGGGTCACGCCGTCGATGCGCGCCACCGCGAAATACTTCTGGGTGGTGATGGCGCTGTTCCTGGTCCAGATCCTGCTCGGCGCGACCACCGCGCACTACCAGGTCGAGGGGCAGGAGGCCTATGGCTTCGCCCTGTCCGAGATCCTGCCGTACTCGCTCACCCGCACCTGGCACACCCAGCTGGCGGTGCTGTGGATCGCGACCGCGTGGCTGGGCATGGGCCTCTACATCGGCCCGGCGATCTCGGGGCACGAACCCAGGTTCCAGCGGCTGGGGGTCAACCTGCTGTGGGCGTGCCTGATCGTCATCGTGGTCGGCGCCTTCGCAGGCCAGTGGCTTGCGGTGATGCAGAAGCTGGGCCTGGCCAGGAACTTCTGGTTCGGCCACCAGGGCTGGGAATACGTCGACATCGGCCGCTTCTGGCAGTGGTTCCTGTTCGTCGGCCTCGGCCTGTGGCTGGTGCTGGTGGGCCGGGCGCTGTGGCCGGCGATGCGCGGCGGCAGCGAGTCGCGCTCGATCGTGCTGCTGCTGTTCCTGTCGGTGGTGGCGATCGGCATCTTCTACGCGGCCGGCCTGATGTGGGGCGAGCACACCCACCTGTCGATGGTCGAGTACTGGCGCTGGTGGGTGGTGCACCTGTGGGTGGAGGGCTTCTTCGAGGTGTTCGCGGTGGCGGTGATCGCCTTCCTGTTCACCCGCCTGGGCCTGCTGCAGGTGCGCACGGCGACGGTGGCGGTGCTGTTCGCGACCATCGTGTTCATGGCCGGCGGCGTGCTGGGCACGCTGCACCACCTGTACTTCACCGGTACCCCGACCGCGGTGATCGCGATCGGCGCCAGCTTCTCCGCGCTGGAAGTGGTGCCGCTGGCCTACGTGGGCTTCGAGGCCTACCAGAGCTACAAGCTGGGCAAGGCCACGCCGTGGATGGCCCGGTACCGCTGGCCGATCATGTTCTTCATCGCGGTGGCGTTCTGGAACCTCGTCGGCGCCGGCCTGTTCGGTTTCCTGATCAATCCGCCGCTGCCGCTGTACTACATGCAGGGCCTCAACCTGACCCCGCTGCACGGGCACACTGCGCTGTTCGGCGTGTACGGCATGCTCGGCGTCGGCCTGATGCTGTTCTGCCTGCGCGGCCTGAAGCCGGACGTGGCCTGGAACGACCGCGCGCTCAAGCTCTCGTTCTGGGCTTTCAACATCGGCCTGGCGCTGATGGCCCTGCTGACCCTGCTGCCGATCGGGGTGCTGCAGCTGGTGGCCGCGCTCGAACACGGGTACTGGTACGCGCGCTCGGCCGAGTTCATGCAGCAGCCGCTGATCGACCTGCTGGTGTGGTTGCGGGTGCCGGGCGACACCATCTTCAGCGTCGGTGCGCTGTCCCTGGCCTGGTTCATGCTGCGGCTGTGGCTGGTGCCCCGGCGCGAGGCGCTGGCGGTCGACGCCGGCCTCGCCGAGGCCCGGTCCTAGGCGCGCATCCACGCGCACGCGCCCCGTCGGCTTCGCAGGAGGCCGCCGGGGCATGTCTTCATACGGCGGGGCCATGCACCTGCAGGCAGGAGGTCAACGGAGTGGAGACCGGAAAGCGGATCGATATCGCGGTCAACCCGGAAGTGGAGATCGACGCGGCACTGGTGGCCGACGGGCTGGGGCTGGCGGTGGACGAGTTCCGCCGGCTGATGGAGCAGCGGAGGATCTCGGTGCTGTGCGAGCGCGGCACCGGCGAGGACGCCGGCCTGTACCGGGCCACGTTCTACCACGGCCAGCGGCGGCTGCGGATGGTGGTCGACGCCAGCGGCACGCCGGTCGGCCACCTGTAGGATCGGCTTGAGCCGCGACCCGGCCGGGATCGCGTCGCACCCGTGGCGCGCGTCGCGGCTGAAGTCGCTCCTGCAGGGTGCGGGCAGCCGATCGCGGGCAGGGGACGCGACAATCGGATCGCAACAGCGGGAGCGCGGGACAGCTGGACCACGTCCTTGAAGCTCACCGCATGGGGCAGGCTTGACCTGCGTCAACGTGGCCTGCACCCGCGTGCACGAAGATGGGCGCCATGACCACGACCGCCCTCCGTCCCTCGCCGGGCCTGCTGGCCGCGGCGCCGCACCGGCTGATGTTCTTCATCGGCGCCGGCAACCTGCTGCTGGCCATGGCCTGGTGGGCCGCGTGGCTGGCGGCGCAGCGCTGGCCGGGCCTGCTGCAGGTGCCGCAGGCGGGCACCTACCCGGGCTGGCTGCATGCCTTCGTGATGCAGTACCAGGTCCTGCCGAGCTTCTTCTTCGGCTTCCTGCTCACCGTGTTCCCGCGCTGGATGGGCCTGCCGGACATCCCGCGCTGGCGCTACCTGCCGGTGGGCGTGGGCATGTTCGGCGGCCAGGCGGCGATGCTGCTGGGCGCGCTCGGGCTGGAGGTGGGGCTGGTGGTGGGCCTGTTCATGACCATCGCCGGCTGGTCGGCGGGCACGTGGATCCTGGCCCGGCTGGTGCTGGCCGAACGCGGCACCACCTGGCACGCGCGCTCGTGCCTGGCGGCCATGCTGCTGGGCCTGGCCGGGGTGCTGTGCTTCGGCGGCTTCCTGCTGGGCGGGTCGCCGTGGTGGGTGCTGTTCGCGGTCAAGCTCGGCACCTTCGGCCTGCTGCTGCCGGTGTACCTGACCGTGGCCCACCGGATGTTTCCGTTCTTCGCTGCCAATGCGGTGCCCGGCTACGTCGCATGGCGGCCGATGCGGGTGCTGGCCGCGGCTTGGGCGCTGGCGATGGTGCACCTGGTGCTCGAGGTGCTGCACGCCCATGCCTGGCTGTGGCTGGTGGACCTGCCGATGCTGGCGCTGTCGATCGCGGTGCTCTGGCGCTGGTGGCCGCGGGGGCGGGCGCCGGGGCTGTTGTGGGTGCTGTTCGTCGGCCTGCTGTGGTGGCCGGTGACCTTCGCGCTGTTCTCCGCGCAGAGCCTGACCTACCTGCTCACGGACGCCTTCATCCTGGGCCGCGCCCCGGCACATGCGCTGTTCATCGGCGTGTTCGGCAGCCTGCTGGTGGCGATGGTCAGCCGCGTCACCCAGGGACATTCGGGGCGCCCGCTGCGCATGTACGGCCTGGCCTGGTGGGCCTTCGTCGGCATCCAGGTGGCCACGGTGCTGCGGATCGTGGCCGAGGTCGCGCCCGACGTGCTGTTGTGGCAGGCGCTGGCCGCGCTGGCCTGGCTGGCGGCGCTGGCGCCGTGGGTGGCGCGCATCGGACGCATCTACCTGTCGCCGCGGGTGGACGGCAAGCCGGGATAATGCCGCGGCATGCGCCCCGGCTGCTCGGCCACGGGCGGCTACCTTCCCCAAGAGCGAATCCATGATCGAGTTCTACCCGCAGATCAAGCACGCCCACATCGGCCTGGCCCTGCTCAGCGGCGCGCTGTTCGCGCTGCGTGGCGCGCTGTTGCTGGGCGGGCTGCGCTGGCCCAATGCGGCGCCGGTACGCTACCTGAGCTATGCCATCGATACCGCGCTGCTGACCGCGGCGATGATGCTGCTCACCATCCTGCCCGGCGCGCTGTATGCGAACGGATGGCTGGCGGTGAAGGTGGCGCTGATCGTGGCCTACGTGGTGCTGGGCGTGTTCGCGCTGCGGCGCGGCCGCAGCCGGGGCGTGCGCGCGCTGTGCTACCTGCTGGCCCTGCTGGTGTTCGCGCAGGTGTACTGCATCGCGCGCGCCCACCATCCGCTGGGCGCCTTCGTCCTGCTCGGCTGATCCGCGCGGCTCAGGACGGATCGCCGGCGCGCGGCTGCGGCAGCCGCCAGCCGCGGCGGATCGCCAGCCAGCGCAGCACGAAACAGGCGACCGCGCCCGCGACCGCCGCCGGCGCGGCGGGCAGCGACAGCGCGTGTGCGACCACGACAACCAGCGCGCCGACGAAGGCCGCCACGGCATAGAGCTCGCGATGCAGCACGCTGGGCACCGTGGCCACCAGCACGTCGCGCACGATGCCGCCGCCCACGCCCGAGAGGATGCCCAGCATGACCGCGCCGGTCGGGCCCAGCCCGTTGGCCAGCGCCTTGCCCGCGCCCAGGACCGCGAACAGCGACAGCCCGATCGCGTCGGACACCTGCACCGGGTTGCGCAGGCGTTCGACCTGGTCGTGCCAGCGGAACGTGATCAGGCCGGCGACCAGCGACACCGCCAGGTAGCGCCAGTCCACGACCGAGGCGGGCACCATGTCCAGCAGCACGTCGCGGGCGATGCCGCCCGCGGTGGCCGCGGCGAACGACAGCACCAGCACGCCGAACAGGTCGAGCCGGTGGCGCACCGCCACCAGCCCGCCGCTGATGGCGAAGGCGAAGGTGCCGAGAAAGTCGATCAGGGCGACGAAGGTGGCGGTCATGGCGCGCGGCGGGCAGGGGACCTCACGACATCGGTTCGGGTTCGCGCACGCCGGCGATCTTGGGCGGCAGCGGGATGAACTCGGCATCGTCCAGGTCGGGCAGCTTCATCCGTCCCGCGGCCCAGTCCGCGCGCGCCTGCTCGATCCGCTCCTTCGAGGACGACACGAAGTTCCAGTCGATGTAGCGCGGGCCGACCGGCTCGCCGCCGAGCGCCATCAGCACCGCGTCGTGCAGCGCCTGGATGGTGACGGTATCGCCGGGGGCGAGGATCGCCATGCTGCCCGCGTCCACCCGCTGGCCACCGATCTCGACCTCGCCGCGGGCCACGTACACCGCGCGCTCGGGATATTCGGCCGGCAGCGACAGCCGGGCGCCGGCGGCCAGGCGCCAGTGGACGTAGAACTGGGGGGAATCGACCGGCACCGGCGAGGCCAGGCCGAGCAGGCGGCCGGAGATCAGGCGCCCGGTGGCGCCGGCTTCGCCGAATTCGGGCAGGGCGTCGGCGGGGTAGTGCCAGAAACCCGGGTCGCACTCCTCGCGCTCGGCGGGCAGGGCGACCCAGGCCTGGATTCCGTCCATCGGGCCGCCTTCGTCGCGCAGGCGCTCGAAGCGCTCGGAGTGGGTGATGCCGCGGCCGGCGGTCATCCAGTTCACCTCGCCCGGGCGCACCGGCTGCTCGGAGCCGACGCTGTCGCGGTGGGTGATCTCGCCGTCGAACAGGTAGGTGATGGTCGACAGGCCGATGTGCGGGTGCGGGCGCACGTCGGCCTCCCGCGGCAGGCCCGGCGGGATGTCCTTGGGGCCCATGCGGTCGAAGAAGATGAACGGGCCGACCATGCGCCGCCGGGCGAAGGGCAGCACCCGGCCGACCTCGAAACTGCCCAGGTCGCGGGTGCGTTGGCGGATGACGAGTTCGATCATGGCCTGCCTCCGGGTGTCGCGGCGGGTGCCGGTTCCGACATGATGGCAGCTTCCCGACCGGCATTGCCCCGCCACGCACGCCACACAGCGGCCCATCCGCGGCATCCCCCGCCACACCGCCGCCTGTTGGAGCGGCTTCAGCCGCGACCATCCGTCCGGCCGGTCGGCCACGCCCCGGTGCGGTCCGGCCCGGCACAGCGCGCCGGGCGTTCACACGCTTGCGCGCCATGCCGCGCAAGCCATGCGCGGTCACCCATCGCTGACTCGCGGCCGCAGCGCATCCATGCGCTGCCATCGGCAACCCCGGCCCGTGACGGCCATGGGCCAGTTCCTGTCGCTGCTTCGATAACCACAAAGCCGCAAAAACCTGGCACGCAAGCACCGAACCAATGGACCGGGGAGCCGCGCCCAGCCGGCAGGGCGTCGCGTCCATCCGAAGCCAGGATCGACCCGGGAGGGCACCGATCCCGCCGTTGGGAGAAGAACCACAAAAAAGGCCACCCCCGCGAAGGGGGTGGCCAGTGACCTGCAACACACCGCCGTGGATCAGCGGCCGACGGGGAGCGACAGGTCCGTGCCGGGCTTGATGGGGCCGACCGCCGAGGGCGTGGTCATCAGGTCGTGGTTCCAGCGGTCGCCCTCGACCTTCACGTGGGCGGCCGCGCCGAGCAGGATCGCCTCGATCAGGTTGTGGTTGACGTAGGCGTACACGCCCGGCTGGCGGAAGGTGTACAGGGCGGCGGCCGCCGAGCCGCCACGGACGAACCAGGTCTCCAGGTCCTTGAGCGGGGCGTTGGCGAACTTGCCTTCCTCCCAGACGTAATCGCCGTGGCCGCCGATCAGGTGCGGACGCGAGTCGCGGTTGGCCTGCGAGTGCACGAACAGCACCGTCTCGCCCACCTTGCTCGCGAGCGCGTTCTCGCCCGTGAGCGCGCCGACCGCGCCGTTGAACACCACGTGCGAGGGCGTGAGCGAACGCATCGCCTCCAGGGTGTCGGGCAGCGACTCGGCGTGCGAGGCGTAGGACTTGAAATTGCCGTCCGCGTCGCGCGGGATGTAGAACTCCGTCTCGCCGATGTAGTAGGCACGGTCGTAGCGCAGCGGCTTGCCGTCGCCGTCCTTCAGGCCGTCGCGCGGCAGCACCATCACCGTGCCGTGCATGCCGGCCACCACGTGCCAGGGCGTCATCGGGCCGCCCGGGGCGCAGTGGTAGACGAAGGTGCCGGCGCGCGTGGCCTTCCAGCGCAGCGTCACTTCCTCGCCCGGCTGGACCACGGTCAGGTCGCCGCCGCCCATGGCGCCGGTGGCGGCGTGGAAGTCGATGTTGTGCGGCATCGAGTTGCTGGCCGGGTTGACCAGGGTCAGCTCGACGTAGTCGCCCTCGTGCACCACCATCAGCGGGCCGGGGATCGAGCCGCCGAAGGTCATCGCGTGCATGGTCGTGCCCTGGTCGTCGATCACGATCTCCTTCTCGACGATCGGCAGGGTGAACTGCACCACCTTCGGCCCCCCCTTGGCGACCTGGTCATGGTCGTGGACGAAGGGCGGGCGCTTGAGGGTGACCTGCTGGCGGGGCAGGGCGGCCAGGTCCGAAGCCTGGTCGAGGGTGGCGTTCACCAGCTCCAGGGCATCGGCGGCCTGGGCCGGTGCCGGGGCACTGGCGCCGATGGCCAGGGCAAGGGCGGAAGCGAGAAGACTGGCATGCAGGAGTGTCATGAGGTCCTTCCTCGATATCCACGTCTGTGGGTTCGTGGATATCGTCGTGGCGGACCCCGCCGCGGCCCTTGATCGAAGTCAACCACACGCCCGCGTACGGCTGTTTCCGGCGCCGATCCGCGCCGCGCTTGACCTGGATCAAGCGCGCGTTTTCAGCCGCAGGGCCGGTCCCGGGCGAAGGGGTTGAGGCGGCGTACCCAGCTGTCGCCGCAATCGACGTCGGCCGGCTGCGCGGCCGCTTCCTCCTCGGCCTTGCGCCGCGCGGCCTCCAGCCGGGTCCGCTGGTGGGCGGCGATGCTGGCGCGGATCCGTGGCAGCGCCGCCAGCGCCGCGCGCTCGCCCTCGAGGATCGCCGCGTGCCGCTGCTCGAAGCTGACCGGGCCGATGTCGTCCACCCGTGGCCGGATCACCACGTCGGCCCGTTCCAGCTCCTGCCGCCCCAGGGCCTGGCCCATGATCGCGATCGACTGGTTGACGATGCCGGCCAGCGCGGTTGGCGTGGTGCCGCTGGCCTTGGTCGAGATGTCCACCGCGATGACGATGTCGGCGCCCAGCTGGCGGGCCGCGTCCACCGGTACCGGGCTGACTACGCCGCCGTCGACGTAGCTGCGGCCGCCGATGCGCGCCGGCTCGAACACGCCTGGCACGCTGCTGGAGGCGCGCACCGCCTGGCCGGTATTGCCGCGCACGAACACCACCCGGTCGCCGGTGTCCAGGCGCGTGGCCACGGCGGCGAAGGGCTTGCCCAGGCGCTCGATCGTGCGGCCGCCCACCTGGCCGTTGACGTAGTCCTGCAGCGCCTGTCCCTGCACCAGCCCGCCGGAAAACAGGCGGATGTCGCGCAACGTCGATTCGTCCAGCGCCGCCGCGCGCTCCTGCAGCGTGAACGGATCGATGCCGGCGGCGTACAGCGCCCCGACCACGCTCCCGGCGCTGGTGCCGGCGACCACGTCGGCCCGGATGCCGTGGGCCTCGAGCATCTTGATCACGCCGATGTGGGCGAAGCCCTTGGCCGCGCCGCCGCCCAGGGCCAGGCAGATGCGCGGCGGCGCGACGGGCTCGGGCGCTGCCGGCGGCGACGCGGGCGGCGGATCGGCGGGCGCCGGGCCGCGCGCGCTGCAGGCGGCGAGGGCGCCCAGGACCAGGCCGGCCAACAGTGCGCGACGGGATCGGGACGGGGGCGGGGACGTGCGTGACATGCGGCGAGGATAGCCGGCGACGGCCTGTCGCCCGCTGAAGCCGCGCCTGCCCCGGCGCGACCATGAAAAAGGGCCGGTGCTGGACCGGCCCTGTTCCATCGGATTCGGAGGTGGTGGAGCCAGGGACGCTCAAACGATGCCTGCAAGGGCCTGATTTGCGCGGATTTGCGCAAGTCTCAAAGCTCGGATGCCCCCACGGATGCCCCCAGATAGTCCGGTTGCGGGCGGACTGCTGCGGATAGTGGGCGGCAGCATGATAGGTCCGCCAACGCGTCCAGCCAGGCCCTTTGGTGCGGGTGATGCGGCCCCTTCCACCGCTTGGGCGGGTGCTCGCCGAAGAAGATCAGGCCGACCAGGCGGTCCTTGTCCTCGGCCGCCTCCGCAGGCGGCGGGTCGCCGTCGATCCACGCGGCGGTCAGGGTGTCCGGCCTGGGCTGCCGGGAACGCTTCACCCTGCGCATGTCAGCGCCCCTCGAAGCTCCTGGGCCTTGGCCCAGGTCCGGCCGCCAGCGGTTGACGGCGGCCACGGGCAGGCGCCCACGGCGTCCAGCGGCGACGCCTGCCAGGGCGGCAGGTTCAATGCCCGGTGCAGTTCCAGCCGATTGCCGGCGCGGTATGCCTCCACGGCGGCTGGCGTGATTCGGGTCCGGCTCGGAATACGGGGCTTCCTCTTCATGCTCATACTCCAGGCGGGCGGCCCACGGGGCGCGCCGGCTCAACGTCAAGTTGAAGATCGCGCAGTGCGGCCCGAAAGCTGGCCTCCGCATCGCGTGCAATGACGGCGGCGGGGTGCGGCTTGGGTTGGTCGAATCGATCGCGCGTCACTAGCCCATCTTTGGCTAGCAGTTCGCGGGCCTGTTCCGCCCGGTGCAGCGCGAGTGCCGCCTGTTCCAACAGGATCAGGCCGGGGGCATCCTCGATTCCGTAGTCCCGCCGTACCTGGTCCCGCCACTGTGCGATATGCGTTGGCAGGGTGTCGCGGGGTTGTCTCTTGGCCATATTGTCCTCCGAATATTTCAAAGGGAGCGGGCATTTCGGCTAAAGAAAGGTCCGGGCGGCGGTGTCCAGCGGTCCGCGCCTCAATTCGCCGACACCCCCCCCCGGTGGGGTCAGGCTGCGCCCGTGCACTGACGCAGCCAAACCGTTAAAGGTCCATCAGGACGCGCTGGATCAGGTCCATGTGCTCGGACTCGGCCAGGACTTCCCCGTTCCGCAGCAGGCGGAATGTTTCGCCCTCGACCTCGGGGCGCTCCACCCTTGCCCGCTTGCGGGCGGCCATCCTGACCAGCCGCTGAAACCGCGCATACTCGGCCGGACTCAGCCGGGCAACGGGACCAAACCGCATCAATGCACCTCCATTGACGGGCGCGGGATCATGCCAATGCCGCTGGCCTCGTCTCCCTGTTCGTTGCGGATGATGACGCGCAGGTACACCGCGCCCGGCTCCAGGTCGTCAACCTCGAAGGTGTGCTCCTCGCCGATGAAGTCCGCGCCCAGCTTCAGCGCCGCCGCATAAGCTTCCTTGAAGGCGACCTCCAGGGCCGCCTCCAGCTGCTGTGTTGTGGTCTTCACCAGCTCGTCACCCCACAGCCAGCAAACCTCGCCGGGCCCGCAGGACTTCACCAGCTCCACGTCAGCCGCGGACAGTTCGTGCCAATCACTCATGCCCTAGTCTCCGTTCGCTTTGCCAGCATTCGCCAGGCCCTGTTCTCGCGCGATGGGGTCGTGTCCGTGGCCTCGGTGGCCAACCACGTCCGGCCGTCGTGCACCACCAGCGCGCCTTTTCGATACTCCTTGCCCTCGGCAAAGTACCCAGCATCGAACAGCGCCGTCTCTTCCAAGCGGTCCACCTTGTCGGCCACCTGCACGATGGCTTGCGCCAGTCGCTGGTCGGTCTCGTTGACTACCTTCCCGATTGCTACGCCCACGGCGTGGGCCAGTTCCCCCAGCATCCGCTTGACCTGCGCGAGCTGCGCGGGCGTGAGCCTGTCGGAATCTGGCACCTCCTTTCGCTTCGGCTCCGGCTCGTCACGGCGCACAGTCCCGTCGTCCTCGACAACGGCAACTAGTCGACCAATGCAGTCCCGCAGGGTCATCCGGTAAGCCTTGGCGTCCCACGTCGCCCGCGTCAGGTCGCACCTGTCCCGGTCCTCGGGCGGCAACAGCTCGACCGCTGCGTTATACGCGGCGGTCATACCTTCGTACTCGGCCCAGTTACGGTCTTTAGCGCTCCGCTGTGCGAACTCGGCCGCGTCGCTAAGGATGGCCCGCTTCACCTTGACAGGCTCCGGCGCAATGTCGGCCGCGCAATCTTCCGCAGCGTAGGCAATCGCCTTGCCCACGTGGATGATGCGGGCATTGGGGTTGGCAGGAACCGGGGTCAAACTCAGTTCCAGCCAGCGCCAGGCTTCAAACAGAAGCCCGCCACTTGCTCGCGGCTTGGCCTTCAGCGAGTGAAAGCCGATGCTCACAGCAGCCACGGCACCATCGCGGATCAGGGTCCAAAGTTCCTCCGCAAGCTGCACGCCCTTGGACAGCTTGGCGCGGATGCGGATGCCTTGCTCGCTTACGTGCGCCTCCGTCACGACGCCCACGGGGGCATCGTGTCGGTGGTAGGCCAACAGTGGCAAAGGCAGCGTGTACTTTGCCCCGGTGGGGACTACCACGTCCCCTTCCAGATCTTCGTCTGGCGTGGTCGCCCATGCGGTAATCCAGCGCTCGCCGTCGCTGGATTCCGCAGACTTCACCCGCAGAAAGGTTTCATGCGTGCGCGACATGTCAGCTCTCCAGCTCGACAACCGCCACGCTGTCCGCCTGCGCGAGGTGCCACTGGCGCTCCAGCATCAGGCCCAGACAATTGGTCTGCCACAGGCTCACCAGCTCGGCCTCCGACTCCGGGGTGTCGCGCATATCAACAGTTGCATGCTCGGCGCTGCTCACCCGCAGGCCGCCATCCCAAAGCGCGATGCGCGACGCGGGAATGACGGTGATTGCCGTGGCGTCATCGACAGCGACAACCTCGACTCCCGGCACGAAGGTGCCGCCGCGCACGCCCATGCCGCCTCGATTCTCGACGCGGGTGGCGAGGTCGGCGACGGCGCCGGACGGCATGGCGACAACGTAACCGTCCGACGGCCCGGCAGCTTGCAGCCCTGCGCGCAGGTCCGCCAGCGGATCGCCCGTGCCCGGTACGGTGACCGCGTCCGAGTCCGCAAGTGCCGACAGGATCGACGCGTTCGACGCGCGCGTGACGGCAGCAGCCAGCTCGGCCTCGAAAAGTCGCCGCCCTTCAGGGCCAGCGGCGGTGGCCAGCTCCTCGGTCAAGACGACCATGCCGACAGCCTTCGTCGGCTCCAGGTCGGAGAGGGACAGTGACAAGCGCTTCACCGGCTTCGGGTGCCCCTCGGCCACCACGTCGCCCACAGCATCAGCCGCAATCATGACGCTGCGCGAGTTCGTAGGCAGGACGCGCGCGTATTTCTTCGCGGAGTCGATAATCGAAAGCTCCGCAATGCTCGCAAGATAACTGGCGGCGAGGTCGGCGCCGCCGTTTTCCCATACCTCATCGGCCAAAGCGTGCGCGGCAGCCTTCCGAACAAGCGCGTTGCCGCAGTTTTGCAGCGCCTTCAGGCTCGAACCGGGCTGCTTCGCGTGCAGCAGCGCCCAAGCCAGATCGGTGAACGCGGCGGCCTTCTCGGTTTGATTACCGATCAGGGCGTCGATGGAATTCCGCGCAAGGCTAAGCCGCGCGGCGTGGATTGGATCGTGCATCATGTTTTTCCTCCTTCTGGGAATGGCTGCCATCACGGCAGTCGTAAGACAATGTTACGCATCTCGGGCTAAATAGATCGCAGGCTTGCGATTTTCCGTAAGCGCTCGATGGGTTCGGGGATCGTGTCGGGATCGTTGATCTCAGCGCCGCACGCCCGCAGGTCATCGAGCACAGCGGCCAGCGAGAGCTGCCAAGCCGCGCAGGCGGTCCACGCAGCGCCGCGTTTGTCCGGTGCCAGCCGGAACGCCTCAGCAGCCGCATCCGCCAACAGCTCGGGGATGCGCCCCGCCAGGGCGCGCAGCGCCGCCTCGACCTGCGCGCGGTCGGCGTCTTGCGCCGCCCGCCACGCGAGGATGGCCTCGGGGTCAATCAGCGTCCGACAGCCACGCCCGCGGCGACCTCGACGAGCCACGGGTGCGCCGCGCCCAATCCACCGCTTCAGTGTCGGCACAGAAACGCCCAGCGCGGCGGCAGCGGCGGGAACGGGGAGTGCGCTCATGGCTGCCCCCTTTCCGCCCGGCATCGCGGGCAGAGGCAGCGCCCGGCGGCGATGGACTCGGACAGTGAACGCATGAACCGTGGCAAGTGATCGGCGGGAAACCAACTCTCGCGAATCGCGCGCCCGTATTCGGCGACGTCCATGTCGTCCAGGTGCCCGAATGCGACCTCGGGATCGACGCCGGCGGTCAGGCAGGCATCGAACAGCATGGCGGCGACATCACGATCAGCGCTCATCGTCGGCACCCCCGAAACGGGCCAAGATGCGTTCCCGCATGGCTGCTATGTCGGTCACGGTGGCGTCAGTCGCGCCAGTTGCGCCACTCTCAGAGTGTGGCGCGAATGGCGCGACTGTGGATTCACTGGCGCGACTGCACAGTCGCCATGTGGCCGGTTGACCGAATCCACCCCGCCGAGAATCGACCCCTGCTCGGCGCATTGCCCTTTGAACAGTTCGCCACGCGAAACCTGCTTCGTCCGCCTGCTTCTTCACGTCCTTGACCGGCATAGGCCCCGCAGACAGCACCTCTTTCAACCAGTCGGCGGCATCGCGCTGTTCAACATGTTCGTCGTCCTGCTGCTCGGCAGCCCCAAGCAGTTCGCGTGCGGTGCCCTCCAGCGCCTCGCCCCACGACACCCTCGACGCCTCCATGTCGCCGATGTCGACTTGCTCCAGGGTGTAGCGATAGCCGCCGCCGTCCGGGCCGATGTTCGACTTGGCACGCGCAAGCAGCCGGCTGCCGTCCTCACCCTTGGCGGCGACCAGCACCACGCGGGCCAGCGCCCCGAAGGCAATCGATCCGGTCACGCGCTCGGTTGGATCGCGGCCAGCCGATCCTTTGGTGAAGTGACTGATACCCAGCACCGCACAGTCCAGCCGCTGCCCCAGATTCACCAGAGGCTGAAGCGCCCGTCTGACTTCGACGTTTTTGTGACTGTCGCCGGCAACGGCGCTCACCACGGGGTCGGCGATCATCAACGCCACGTCGTCGCAGCGCTCGAGCTGCCATTCCAGCGCGGCCAGATCCTGCGCCGGATCGAACGGGCGGGGTTCGTCATCCGTCAGCGCGTCGCCGACGATCAGCACGCGGTCCAGGTCGGCACCAGCGGCACGCAGGCGCGGCACCAGCGTATCGGCGGCGTCATCCTCGCCCGACCAGACCAGGACGCGCCCAGGTGGCGCCACGGTGCCGTCAGGCCACCTTCCGCCGCGCGTGATCGTCGCCGCCAGCGCAAGGGCGGCCGTTGTCTTGCCGGTGCCGGGTGCGCCCGCGAAGATGTGCAGCTTCCCCCGCGCCAGCCAGCCCGGCCAAAGCCACCGGATCGGCTGGCACCGGATCGCACTGGCCGGCGTCAGCCGCACGCCATCGAGTGCCGCGCGCGCCTGCTCTTCGATTGTCGCGCTCATCGGCCAGCCTCCACCAGCACGGCGGCTGCCTTGTCGATACGTTCGCACGCCAACGCAAGCCGCGCGTCGTCTTCCTCGGTCAGCTGCTGCCAGCGGGCCAGCTGCGCCGACGCCAGGCGGACAATCGTCGCCTCGACGGCCAGCACGGACAGCGCGGCGGCCCAGCTAGCCTCCCGGAGCGCCCTGCGCGCCTGCCTGCGTTCCTCCGGCGACTCCGGCCACGTCCTAGGCGGCATGATGTCCGCCCAGGTCAGGCCGACCGCCTCCAGCACCTCGATGGCCTTGCAGCCGCCGAAACAGTGCAGCAGGACTTTGCCGTCGCGCTCGGCAATGGCGACCTTGCGGGACTTGCCGCCGCAGGACGGACAGCGCGCCCGCCAGCCGTTGCCGGATTTCTGGACGCCCTCGAGACGTTGCAACAAGGGTTCTGCGGTGGCATAATCCGCATGGAGCCAGCGCCTGCCTGCGTTTGCTTCCTCTAGCCCCGGCCCGCACGCCGGGGCTTTTCGTTGCATGGTCGTCATGCCGCACCTCGCTGCGCGAGGCGCTCAGGCAGGCTCAGCAGGCTGTCCAGAAAGACGTATCGCTTCGTGCCGATGCTGAAGGTTTCAAGCAGTCCGGCGTTCGCCAGCTCGTATGCTTTCGTCCTGCCGATGCCGCGCTTGGTGCATTCCGGGATGAAGGGCCCGAATTCCCTGTGTTCGCTTGTGTTTTTCACCGTCCGTCTCCATGCCCGCGAACGCGTGCGGGCCGGGCGACAGACTGGGTCTTGCCAATATCCCGGAAAAATTCACCCCTTTCCGGGAAATTCAGTTTCCGTTTAGCTCCTGGCGCAAATGTTCCGAATCGTCTTGACGCTTAGCCCAAAGATGCGCGCCGCTTCTTTGTAGCTCTCGGCTTTGCTGCGCCATGCGCCGGGCGTTCCTGCGGCGGCCATAAGCTCGCGCATCCGATCCTCGCCCTGCATGTACCGAATGACCGCGCGGTCCCTTTCTGCGTTGGAAGGCCGCCCGCTTGGCGGCTTAGTAAGGGTGGCAGCATCGGCTGGCAGGCCCAACCGCAACGCAGCATGCATCGCCACCAATAGCTCAGTCATTGCAGGTGTTAGTGCGTTGATCCGAAGTGTGCCGACTATGTGACCGTGAAGGTCGCTTGCCGCGTTTTTTTCGTTCTTGTCTAACGACTGTACGTGCGACAGCAGAATAATATCTACTGCATCTTCGATGGCTTCGCGAAATTTGTCCCTATCGATTTGACCGCGAAAGAGCTGCTCTAGCGTGTCATTCGCAGCAGCCACTTGCGAATAGCTGAACCCCCCATCTACCTGATACTTTTCCGACAACTCCCGCCATCGATCATTGAGCACGCCGCGCGCCTTAGTGAAAAAATCAACCCCTGCCAAATCCAGTGGCAGTCCGCTCGCTCCCTTGTCCTTCGCGTTCATCGCTTGCCCCCCTCGCGCAGGCTGTCCAGGTAGTCGGCCCACACTTGCATCATCTTGCGGCGTTCGGCCAGGTGGCTGGTGCGGTTGTAGGCGCGTCCGTTCGGATCCTTCACGGCGTGCGCCAGTTGGTGCTCGATGTAGTCGGGCCGGAACTTCAATTCCTCGTCCAGCAGCGTGCGCGCGATGGCCCGGAAGCCGTGGGCGGTCATCGTGGCCTTGTCGTAGCCCATGCGCCGCAGGGCGGCATTCAGCGCGTTCTCGCTCATCGGCTTGCGCGGGTCGTGGCCGCCGGGGAATACGTAGGCGCGGTTGCCGGTCAGGGGGTGCAGGTCTTTCAGGATGGCGAGGGCCTGCCGGGACAGGGGCACCAGATGCGGCTCGCGCATCTTCATCTTGTGCGCCGGGATGTTCCATTCCGCGGCGTCGAAGTCGATCTCGGCCCATTCCATCTGGCGCAGCTCGCCGGGGCGCACGAACACCAACGGGGCCAGCCGCAGCATGGCCTTGACCACGTTGCCGCCGGAATAGCCGTCAATCGCGCGCAGCAGCTCGCCCACGGCTTTCGGATCGGTCGGGGCAGGGTAGTGCTGGGGCCTCCACGGGGCGAGGGCACCGCGCAGGTCGGCGGACGGGTCGCGGTCGGCGCGCCCGGTGGCGATGGCGTAGCGGAACACCTGCCCAGCGTTCTGCAGGACGCGGTGCGCGGTCTCCAGTGCGCCGCGGCTCTCGATCCTGCGCAGGCAGCGCAGCAGCTCGGGCGCCTTGATCTCGGCGACGGGGCGGGTGCCGATCCACGGGAACAGGTCGTTCTCCAGTCGGCCCATGATCTTGTCGGCGTGCGACTTGGCCCAGCCCTTGGAGAATTTGCCGTGCCACTCGCGGGCGACGGCCTCGAAGTTGTTGGCGGCCCGTTCCTCGCCCGCCGCCTTCTCTGCCTTCTTGTGCTCGCTGGGGTCGATCCCGTTCGCCAGCAGGCGGCGCGCGGCCTCGCGTCGGGCGCGGGCCTCGGCCAGACTGACCTCGGGATAGGTGCCGTGCGCGAGCCGCTTCTCCTTTCCGCCGTAGCGATACTTCTGGCGCCACAGCTTGGAACCGGCTGGGGTGATCTCCAGGTACAGGCCGCCGCCGTCGAACAGGCGTTGCGTCTTGCCCGTGGGCTTGGCCTTGCGGATGACGACATCGGAGAGGGGCATCTGGGGGCATCCAGTCTGGCCGGGGTGGCCGATGCCCCCAGTTATGCCCCCAAATGCCCCCAGATTGCAACGGACGCCCACGGACGCCCGCAAACAAAAAGGGCCTGATTTCTCGGGATTTCCCTTGAAAATCAGGCCCTTGGCGAACGTCTGCGGACTGCCGCGGACAGTGAAATGGTGGAGCCAGGGAGGATCGAACTCCCGACCTCGTCATTGCGAACGACGCGCTCTCCCAGCTGAGCTATGGCCCCACTGCGGGTGGCGATTATACGGATGTCGCGCCGGCCTCGCCAGCGGGTTCGAGCAAGGGCGCCAATGCCGGCTCGAGCTGGGCGCGGCGCCAGCCCGAGAGCACGCCCGGCCAGTCCTCGCCGTCGAGCAGCGATTCCAGCCAGCGGCGCGAGGCCAGGACCCCGTCGGGCAGGCCCAGTTCCCCGCTGCGCGCGGCCACCGCGTCCTGCAGGCGGCGCAAGGCCTTGCGGTCGCGTTCGCCGGTGCGCGGCGGCGGTGCTTCGTTCTCGTCCGGCAGCGGCGTGGTGAGCGCCTCCCACAGCTGCGCCGCGAGCTTGCGCGGCGCCTTGGGATGGGCCTGCAGCACCCGGTCGAGCGCGTCGCGGTCGGCGGGCGCCTGGCGGGCGAGCATGACGGCCAGCTCGTTGTCGAGCACCCAGGCGCGGGGGCGGTCGCTGCGGCGCGCCTGGCGCTCGCGCCAGCGCAGCAGCCGCAGCAGGCGGCGCTGCCCCGCCTCGTCGAGGAGCTGGGCGCTGCGCATCGACAGGTGCGGCCAGCGCTCGCCCTTGTCGCTGCGGGCGGTCTCGAGCATGCGCGCACAGTCCTCCTCGAACCACGCGCGGCGGCCCAGCGCCTGGAGCCGCGCGTCGAGCGCATCGTGCAGCGCGAACAGGTGGCGCACGTCCTCGGCCGCGTAGGCCAGCTGCGCGGGCGAGAGCGGCCGCCGCATCCAGTCCGACCGGGTCTCGCCCTTGTCCACGGCGATGCCCAGCAGGTCCTGCACCAGGCGCTGGTAGCCCGCGCCGGCGGCGATCCCCGCCAGGCCGGCGGCCACCTGGGTATCGAACAGGGGTTCGGGCAGGGTGCCGCAGGCGTGGCGCAGCGCGACCAGGTCCTCGCTCGCGCTGTGCATCACCTTGGTCACCGAACGGTCGGCGAGCAGCGGCACCAGCGCCTCGGCCATGCCCGGCTCGAGCATGTCCAGCAGCAGGATCCGCGGTGGCTCGCCGGCCGCGCCCTCCAGCGCCAGCTGCACCAGCGACAGCTTCGGCCAGTAGGTGCGCTCGCGGATGAATTCGGTATCGAGCCCGACCCGCGCCAGTGCGGTGGACAGGCAGGATTTCAGGTCGGCGGGGCTGCCGATCCAGGACACTGGCGAAGACGACATGGCGCGCAGCGTACCGGCGGCCGGGGCGGGGTGGCAATGCGCGCCCGCGCCGGCACCGGTACCTGGCGCATCGCGTCGCGGGTCGTCGATGGCTTAATCTGGTGCCGATGCCGTCGATGTCGCCCGCACTGCGTGGAGCCTGGATCGTGCTGCTGGCCGGCGTCGCCGCGGTCGCCGGATGCGCGCGCGACGCCGCGCCGCAGGAGGGCGTGCCCGAGGCGCCGGTGGCCGGCGTGGAGGCCGGCCCCGCGGGCAGCGTGACCATCAGCGGCGACGACAGCGCCGCGGGCGAGCTGACCTGGCGGGCGCCCGCCGTGGAGCTGGAGGGCGCCGATCCGCGCGAACTGCGCAGGCGCGCCGAGGCGGCGCTCGCGGCCGGCCACCTGTACGAGGACGCCGACGCCGCGATCCCGATCTACCTCGCGCTCTCGACCCTGCCCGAGCACGCGCGCCCGGCCGCGAGTGGACTGCAGCGCGCGCTGCGCCAGCTGTTGGCCGACGGCCGGGCGGCGATCGAGGCGGCCGACGGCGACGCGCCCGCGGAACTGGCGCGGGCGCGCCAGCTGGCCGCCGTGGCCCGCACCGTCGACGCCACCGACGCCGCGGTGGTCCGGTTCCTGGAGCGCCTGGACCTGGCCGAGCGCGTACACGCCCTGGCCGATGCCGGCGACCGCGCCCTGGCCGAAGGCCACCTCGGCGAGGCCGGGGGCGGTGCGCTGGCCGCGTTCCGCCAGGCGCTGGAGCTGCAGCCGGAGAATGCGCGCGCGCTGCAGGGACTGGCGGCGGTGGAGAGCGCGCTGATCCGGCGCGCCGAGCTGGCGGCCGAGGCCGGCGACTTCGACATCGCCGAGGCCTGGCTGTCGCACGCCGGGACGGTGCGCCCCGAGACCGGCCTGGAGACGGTGGACGACGCCCGCGAGCGGGTGGAGCGGATGCGGGCCACGCGCATCGCACGGCTGCGCGACCTGGGCATCGCCGCATTGCCCAGGTTCGGCGGCATCGACGTGGCCCGGCGCCATCTCGCCCAGCTGCTGCGCATCGCCCGGCCGGGCGACCCGGCCGCGGCCGAACTGCGCGAACGCATCACCCTGGCCGTGCACTACGGCATGTACGCGCCGGGCCAGGTGTTCACCGACGCCATGTCCGGCGGCGGGCGCGGCCCGCAGATGGCGGTGGTCCCGCACGGCGCGTTCACCATGGGCGCGGCGGCCGACGAGCCCGATTCCAGCGACCACGAGAAGCCGGCCCACGTGGTCCGCTTCGAGCGTGGCTTCGGGCTGTCCATCCGCGAGATCACGGTCGGCGAGTTCCGCCGCTTCATCGCCGCCACGGGCCATCGCACGCGCGCCGAACGGCGCGGCTTCTCGATGGTGTACGACGAGCGCAGCAACAACTTCGTGCGCCGCAGTGGCGTGGCCTGGCATTCGGACTACCTCGGCCGCCCGGCCGACGACGGCCTGCCGGTGATCCACGTGAGCGCGCGCGATGCCCAGGCCTACGCGGAATGGCTCTCGGCCCAGACCGGCAAGCGTTACCGCCTGCCGAGCGAGGCCGAGTTCGAGTACGCGCTGCGCGCCGGGACCCAGGGGCGCTGGCCCTGGGGCGACGGGCCGCCGCCGCCGCGGGTGGCCAACACCACCGGCGGGCTCGACCGCTCGCCGGCGGGGCGCGCCTGGGCGAACGCCTTCGAGGGCTACGGCGACGGCTTCTGGGGGCCGGCCCCCGTGGGCAGCATGGAGCCCAATGCATGGGGCCTTCACGACCTGGCGGGCAACGTCAGCGAGTGGGTGGCCGACTGCTGGCATGATGGCTACCGCCGCGCGCCGACCGACGGCTCGGCCTGGGTCAACCCCGGGTGCCGCGACCACGTGATCCGGGGTGGCTCGTGGGCCAGCTCGCCGGCGCAGACGCGGGCGGCCTGGCGCGCGCCGGCCAACGTGGACACCACCAATGCGCGGCTCGGGTTCCGGGTCGCGCGCGACCTGTAGGCGGAGGGAGCTGGCGATGCGACGCGATCCGTTCGGAGGCCCCCGGGCCGGGCAGCCGGCCCCGCGCCGGCGCGGGATCAACCCCCGCTTCCTGATCCTGCTGCTGTTTGCCGGCTACGGCCTCTATTACTGGTACTCCAACCAGTCGCTCGACCCGATTACCGGCGAGTCGGTGCTGATCGACCGCAACCTCTCGATCGAGGACGAGAAGGCGCTGGGCCTGCAGGCCTACCAGGAGATCCTGCGCCAGGAGCGGCCGGTGCCCCCCGACGCGCAGATCGCGCGCCAGGTGCGCGCCATCGCCGAGCGCCTGGTGGCCCGGGTGCCCGAGGTCGAGGCCGCCCTGGCGGCCGAGCACGGGCAGGCGCCGGCCGGGTTCTCGCGCGGCTTCGACTGGGAAGTGAACGTGATCGAATCCGACCAGGCCAACGCCTTCTGCCTGCCCGGCGGCAAGATGGCCGTCTACACCGGCCTGGTGCCGGTGGCGCGCAACGAGCACGCGATGGCGGTGGTGATGGGCCACGAGATCGCGCACGCGCTGCTGCGTCACGGCGCCCAGCGCATGGCGCAGCAGAAGCTCAGCCAGGTCGGGCAGATGGCCGGCGCGATGAGCGGCATGGATCCGCAGCAGCAGCAGATGGTCATGGCCGCGATGGGGTACGGCTACCTGCTGCCGTACGCGCGCAAGCACGAGACCCAGGCCGACGAGGTCGGGTTGATGCTGGCCGCCGCCGCCTGCTTCGACCCGCAGGAGGCGGTGCCACTGTGGGAGCGCATGGGCGAGGCCGGCGGCGGCCAGACGCCGCCCGAGTTCGCCTCCACCCACCCGAACCCGGGCACGCGCATCGCCAACCTGCAGGCGCTGATGCCCAAGGCGCTGGCCTATCGCGAACGGTTCTGCGGGCAGGGCGCGGCGGACGGGCCCTGAAGCCGGGTGCTGCCGGGCCGGCCCCCTCAGAAGCCCATGTAAAGGCCGCCGTTGACCGGGATGTTGGCGCCGGTGATGTAGCCGGCGTCGTCGTCGCTGAGGAAGGCGACGACGCGCGCGACCTCGTCGGGGCGGCCAAGCCGGCCGACCGGCACCCGGTCGACGATGCCCTGGCGGATCTCCTCGGGAATCGCCATCACCATCGCGGTTTCGCAATAGCCCGGCGACACCGAGTTGACCGTGACGCCCTTGCGCGCCACCTCGCGCGCCAGCGCCATGGTGAAGCCGTGCATCCCGGCCTTGGCCGCCGAGTAGTTGGTCTGGCCGAACTGACCGGTCTGGCCATTGACCGAGCTGATGTTGACGATGCGACCGAAGCCGCGCGCGACCATTCCGTCAACGGCGTGGCGGCACAGGTTGAACACGCTGTCGAGGTTCACCGACAGCACCGCGTCCCATTGCGCCCGGTCCATCTTGCGCAGCGTGGTGTCGCGGGTGATGCCGGCGGCGTTGACCAGGATGTCGGGACCTTCGCCCGCCGCCTCGAGCGCCTCGACGAAGGCGCCACAGGCGTCGAAATCGGTGGCGTCGAGTTCGCTGAAGCGCACGTCCAGCCCCTCGACCCGGCGCAGGAAGCCGTCGATGCGCTGCCGGTCGCCGCCCAGGTCGGCGGCCACCACGCGGCGGCCGGCGCTGGCGAGCGCGATGCAGATGGCGGTGCCGAGCCCGCCAATGCCGCCGGTCACGACGGCGGTTCGCTTGTCCATGGGGAATCCGTGGGGGTCGAACGAAGGGGCGCCGCGGCGCGCGGCCGCGGGGCGGGGGGCTGGGCCCCCCGGATCGGGATCAGCGGCCGCGCTTGTCCTGCGCGCGCCGGTCCGGGTCGGGCTTCTGGCCGACGCTGCCGGTGAGGTTCTTCTGCAACTCCTTCCACATCTCGAGGTTGCGCTCGGTAAGCTGGTTCATCATCGCCCAGGGCGTCTGCCCGAGCATGCCGCCCATCTGCTGGCGGAACTGCTGCTGCTGGTCCAGGAACAGCTGCATCGAGCGCTCGAGGTAATTGCCGATGAACCCCTGCATCGAGTCGCCGTAGAAGCGGATGATCTGCGCCAGCAGCTGGGTCGAGAGCACCGGCTCCCCGGCCGATTCGTGCTCGGCGATGATCTGCAGCAGGACCGAGCGGGTCAGGTCTTCGCCGCTCTTGGCGTCGCGGACCTCGAACTCCTCACCGTCCACGATCAGCTGGCGGACGTCCTCGATCGTGATGTAGCTCGAAATCTCGGTGTCGTACAGGCGGCGGTTGGGGTACTTCTTGATGATCCGGGTCGCGGACATGGAGATGTTGGCCCGAAGGATGGTGCCGCGCAGCATGGCGCAGTGCAGCAGGGCTTGCAAGCCGCGGCCCTCCGGCGATCTCCCGCGCCGCGCGCGGCCCGGACGGCCGGAAGGCCGGCGGTGGCCGGCCTTGCGTGGGATGGGCGTGGCGGCGGCCGGCTCACCAGCCCATGTGGTGTCCGCCGTTGATGTCGAGGTTGGAACCGGTGATCCAGGACGCCTGCTCGTCGACCAGGAAGGCGACCGCGTAGGCGATCTCCTCCGGCTTGCCCAGGCGCCCGGTGGGGATGTCGGCGGCGATCTTGGCCCGGACCTCCTCCGGCACCGCCATCACCATGTCGGTGGCCACGTAGCCGGGCGAGACCGTGTTGACGGTGATCCCGAGCTTGGCGTTCTCGCGCGCCAGGGAGATGGTGAAGCCGTGCATGCCGGCCTTGGCGGCAGCGTAGTTGGCCTGGCCGTACTGGCCCTTGAGGCCGTTGATCGAGCTGATCTGGATGATCCGGCCCCATTTGCGCTCGCGCATGCCCTCGATCACCGGGCGGGTCACGTTGAACACCGAGTTGAGGTTGGTGTTGATCACGTCGTACCACTGCTGCGCGGTCATCTTGTGGAAGGTGCCGTCGCGGGTGATGCCGGCGTTGTTGACCAGGATCTCGACCGGGCCGAGCGTCTCCTCGACCTCACGCACCATCGCCGCCGCTTCCTCCGGCGAGGTCACGTCGCCCTTGACCAGGGTGAACTCGTAGCCCTCCGACTTCATCTGCGCCTCCCAGGCGCGGGCCTTTTCCTCGTTGCGGTAGTTGGTGGCCACCCTGTGGCCCTGGTCCGCGAGCTTCCTGCAGATCGCAGTGCCGATGCCGCCGGTCCCACCGGTCACCAGAGCCACACGTGAGGTCATGTCCTTGTCTCCTGCGTCAGTCGTTCCCGCCGCCCGGGCGGCACCGGCTACAGTCTAGTCTTCGATCGCGCCGTGGGTGTTGTGCAACGCGGCGGGCAGCGGGTCGGGTCCGCGCGGGATCCGGGCCGGGTCGAACGCGGCCAGCGCGGCCTCGAGCAGTGCGGCCGGCGATGCCGCCCCGGCGACCGCCGCCGGATCCTGGCCGAGCATCGCCCAGGCGCGGGCGAGCGCGGGCAGCGGATCGGCGTCGTCGACCGGCATGGCCGCCAGCGACTTGGAGAGCTTGCGCCCGTCCGGGCCCGGGACCACCGGCAGGTGGGCGTAGCGCGGGGTCGGCAGCCCCAGCCGCTGCTGCAGCAGGATCTGGCGCGCAGTGGAGTCGAGCAGGTCGGCGCCGCGCACCACCTCGGTGATGCCCTGGTCGGCGTCGTCCACCACCACCGCCAGCTGGTAGGCCCACGGGCCGTCGGCCCGGCGCAGGACGAAGTCGCCCACCTCGCGCGCCAGGTCCTGGGCGTAGTGGCCGCGGATCGCATCCTCGAAGCCGATCCGGCACCCGTCGGGCACGCGCAGGCGCACGGCCGGATCCGGGCGCCGGCGGCCGGCCACGCAATGGCGGTGGATGCCGCCGCGGGCGCCCAGGTCGGAGCGGCTGCAGTGGCATTCGAACGCGTCGCCGGCGGCGAGCAGGCGCTCCAGGGCCGCGGCGTAGAGTCCGCCGCGCCGGGACTGGTACTCGACCGGCCCGTCGGGATGCAGCCCGCACGCGGCCAGGGTGCGCAGCTGGGCCGCGGCCGCGCCCGGAACCTCCCGCGGCGGGTCGAGGTCTTCGATCCGCACCAGCCAGCGACCGCCGGCGCGCCGGGCCATCAGCCAGCTCCCGAGCGCCGCCAGCAGCGAGCCGGCATGCAGCGGTCCGGTGGGCGAGGGCGCGAAACGGCCGCGGTAGCCTGGGGTGGTCGACATGGGGACTGAACGGTACCGGTCGGAGGGCGCCCCACGGGCGAGGCCTGCGGCGCCGGAGCCTTGATTTTCACCCGCGACAACCATAATCGACACCCCGACGGGCGCCTACGCCCCCCACGAGAAAGGTTGCAGTCCCCGCATGTTCAAGCGCATCACCCTGTTCCTGGCCACCAACCTCGCGGTGCTGGTCCTGCTCAGCATCGTCATGGCCGTCTTCGGCATCGATCCGGCGACCAACGCGGGCTTGCTGGTGTTCGCGGCGCTGTTCGGCTTCGGCGGCGCGCTGGTGTCGCTGCTGATGTCCAAGTGGACCGCCAAGCGCTTCACCGGTGCGCAGGTGATCACCCAGCCGCGCAGCGAGGTCGAGCGCTGGCTGGTCGAGACCGTGCGCCGCCAGGCCCAGGCCGCCGGCATCGGCATGCCCGAGGTGGCCATCTACGACGCGCCGGAGATCAATGCCTTCGCCACCGGGGCCAACCGGAACAACGCACTGGTGGCGGTGTCCACCGGACTGCTGCGCTCGATGGACCGCGACGAGGCCGAAGCGGTGCTGGGACACGAGGTCGCGCACGTGGCCAACGGCGACATGGTCACCATGGCGCTGCTGCAGGGCGTGCTCAACACGTTCGTGATCGTGCTGGCGCGGGTGGTCGCGCGCGCGGTCAGCAACTTCATGGACCGCGACATGGGCAGCATGGCCTATTTCGCGGTGGTGGTGGTGCTCGACCTGGTGTTCGGCCTGTTCGCGAGCATGATCGCGATGTGGTTCTCGCGCCAGCGCGAGTTCCGCGCCGACGCCGGCGGCGCCGCGCTGGCCGGGCGCCACAAGATGATCGCCGCGCTCGAGCGCCTGGCGCAGAACCAGGGCGCCAACACGCTGCCGCGGCAGATCGCGGCATTCGGCATCAGCGGCGGTCTTGGCCATGGCCTGCGCCGCCTGTTGATGAGCCATCCGCCGCTCGAGGAGCGCATCGCCGCCCTGCGCAACGCGCCGCCGGAGCAGCTGCGCGAGGGCGTGCTGGCCTGAGGCATCGCCGCCCGGCCGTCCCGGCCGGCGGCGGGCCAACCTTCGCAGGCGTCCGCGGCGCGCCGCCTTCGGCCGGGAGCGGGCGGCGGACCGCCGCGACGTCGCGTGGTCGTGCGTTCCGGCCCGTAGGAGCGGCTTCAGCCGCGACCGGATGGCTGGGGCCCCCGCATCCGGGTGGCCGCATGCCGGGCGCGGCCACCTGCGGCTTTTCGGCGCGGAGCCAGCGAGGGGTGCCGTGGCGGAACACGCCGACGGGTGACGTCGCACCGGGCGGAAGTCGCGGCTGAAGCCGCTCCTACAGGTGTCGGGGGGCTACTCGAAGTCGTAGTTCATCACCGGGCTGGCCATGGCGAGGAAGTGGCCCTCGACGTAGTCCACGCCCGAGGAGAACAGGATCGACATGCTGGCCGCGTCCTGCACGTACTCGGCAATGGTGCGGATGCCCATTTCCCGCGCGCGCTTGGCGATCTCGCGCACCTTGGCCTGGTTGTCCTCGTTACGCGGCAGGTCCTCGATGAAGCTGCGGTCGATCTTGAGCATGTTCGGCTTCAGGTGCGTCAGCAGCTGGAACGAGTCCAGGCCGACGCCGAACTGCTCCAGCGCCAGGCGCGAGTCGAAGCGGCCGATTGCCTCGGCGAAGGCCTGGGTCGCCTTGAGATGGGTGAAGACCTTGGCCTCGGGCAGTTCCAGCACCAGGTATTCGCCCGGTACGCCGTGGGCCTGCAGCTGCTGGCCGATGAAGTCGGCCAGCGACGGATCGTCCAGCGCCGCCTGGCTGACCTTGACCAGCAGGGTGGTGGGCCGGTTGGCGGCGATGCGCTGGCCGAGCACCGCGATTGCCTGGCCGACCACGGCGCGGTCGATCTCGCCGAGCAGGCCGTGCTCCTCGGCGATCTGCAGGAAGGCGTTGGGCGAGATCAGCTGGCCGTCGCCCGGGTCCAGGCGCATCAGCGCCTCGTAGGTGGCGCCGGTGTCGCCCTGGAGGTTGATGATCGGCTGGTAGTGCAGCACCAGGCGGTTGTTGTCGAGCGCGTCGCGCAGGCGCGCCACCCAGGCGCGGACGTGTTCCTGTTCGGCCCGGTCCATCGCCGCCGGGTCGAAGATCTCCACCCGGTTCCCGCCCACGCCGCTGGAGGACTCCACCCCCTGCGCGGCCTTGGCCAGCACCTGCGAGACGCTGGCGATCTTCTCGCCGATCTGCACCCCGCCGATGCTGGCGGTGATCACGCTCGAGCGGGTGCCGATCGAGACCACGTCGGCCGAGAATGCCTCGCGGATGCGTTCGGCCACCGCCGCGGTCGCGGCATAGTCGCTGTTGCGCAGGAGCACGGCCAGGGTGTGTTCGGAGAAGCGCGCGGCGACCGCGCGGCCGTCGGCCAGTTCGGCCGCCAGCGTCTGCCGCAGGCGTTCGGCGATCGCCGAGAGCAGGGCGTCGGCCGAGTCCAGGCCGATGTCGCCGAGCAGGCGGTGGTAGTGGTCGGGCTCGATCATCAGCAGGCCGTGCTGGCCGTTGTTCTGGCCGGCGTCGCCCACCGCGTCCTCGAGCGACAGCAGGAACGTGGGGCGGTTGAGCAGGCCGGTGACCTGGTCGCGCTGGCGCAGTTCCTCCAGCTCCTGGGCCAGCTCGGGATCGAATTCCTGGCGACGGAACACCACCTGCAGGCAGGACTCGCCCTCGTACTGGGCCTGGGTGAACTCCATCGAGGCGGCGAAGGCGTTGCCCTCCAGGTCGCGCGCCTCCAGCTCGTAGCGCGGCGGCGGCGGTTCGCCGCGGGCGAGGGACTTGAGCAGCTGCTTGAAGTCCTCCACGTACTGCGGCCCGACCATGTCCAGCAGCGACATGCCCTCGATGTCCTCGAAACTGTCGTAGCCGAACATCTCCAGATAGGCGCTGTTGGCGCGGATGTGCATGCCTTCGTGGACGTAGGCGATGGGGTCGCGCGAGGACTCGATCAGCGCGTCGCAGCGGCGCTCGGTCTCGCGCACCCGCGCCTCGAGGCGGCGCTGGGCGCGCCTGGCCTCGAGGTCGTCCCATTCGTTGCGCACCCGCGAGAGCACCTGCTGGGGGCGGTGGCGCAGCGCCAGCGCGCGTGCGCCGGCGGTGAGCACCGCGTCGTACTCGTTCTCGTCCAGGCGATCGGCGATCGCGATCACCGGCAGGTCCTTGCCGGTGCCGGTGACCAGCTGCATGGTCTCCTCGAATGCCAGCGACGGGACGTTGAGCGCGGCCAGCACCAGGTCGGCGGGGCCGGCGAGGGCGGCGGACAGCTCCTCGCGCGTGGCCGCGCGCACCGGGCGCACCGCGATGCCGGAATTGCGCAGGCCGCTGACCAGCGCTTCGGCGTCTTCCACGCGCCCGTCGACGATCACCAGGCGCAGGGCGTTGTCCGTCTTCTTCGACATTCGAGTCTCCCCGTCCAGTCCCGGTTATGCCATGCCGGCGCGGGTCGCGTCCATGGCGGGGATCACAGCGGCCGCTTCGACGCGTCGCCGGCGACTTCCCGCACCAGCCGCGGCAACAGGTAGCCCGGCAGTCGCGCCCTGAGCCGT
The DNA here is from genome assembly GCF_007859305.1 of Luteimonas wenzhouensis. GTDB lineage: Bacteria > Pseudomonadota > Gammaproteobacteria > Xanthomonadales > Xanthomonadaceae > Luteimonas > Luteimonas wenzhouensis. The sequence continues at coordinate 87,740 of NZ_VOHE01000001.1, read as the reverse complement.
TCATGCAGGAGCCGTGCCTGCTCGTCCGGCACCTCGAAGTGGGCCGCGCCGGCGACGCGGTCGAGCTGGTGCAGGTAGTAGGGAAGCACGCCGGCGGCGAAGCTGCGCTCGTGCAGGTCGGCCTGCGCTTGGAGCGAGTCGTTCACGCCGCGCAGCAGCACGGCCTGGTTGAGCAGGGTGGCGCCGGCCGCGCGCAGCCGCGCCATCGCGGCGTCCACCGAGGCGTCGAACTCGCGGGCATGGTTGGCGTGGACCACGACCGCCACCGGCCAGGGCAGCGCGCCGAGCCAGTCGAGCAGCGCGTCGTCGATCCGCTCGGGCAGGACCACGGGCAGGCGGGTGTGGATCCGCAGCCGGCGCACGTGGCCGATCCGCGCCAGCGCGACGGTCAGGGCCTGGAGCCGCGGCGTGGCCAGCGACAGCGGATCGCCGCCGGACAGGATCACCTCGTGGATCGAGGGGTCGGCGCGGATCGCATCGAGCGCGGCGGCCCAGTGCCCGGCCGCCGCGGTCTGCTCGGCGTAGGGGAAATGGCGGCGGAAGCAGTAACGGCAATGCACCGCGCAACTGCCGGTGGCCACCAGCAGGGCGCGCCCCTGGTACTTGTGCAGCACGCCGTGGCCGGCGAGGGCGCCGGTGTCGCCCACCGCGTCGAGCGAGAACCCGGGGACCGGGCGCAGCTCCTCGTCCAGCGGCAGCACCTGGCGCAGCAGTGGATCGTGCGGATCGCCGCGCCGCATGCGCGCGGCGAAGCCGCGCGGCACCCGCAGCGGGAACGAGGCCGCGGCCGCGGCCGAGGCATCGACCAGGCCCTCCAGGCCGAGCACCGACAGCAGTTCCTGCGGTTCGCGGATGGCGTCGCGCCAGGCGTGCTGCCAGCCGGGAGGCTGCAGCAGGGCGGAAGCAGCGGGTATCATTGGCGGTCTGCGAATTCCCGGGCCGGCGGCGCCGGCACCCGTCCCCATTCTAGCCGCCCGCGGGCGGCTCCCTTCCAGCAGGAGACCCCATGGCCACCCTGGGCATGAACGACGTGAAGAACGGCCAGAAGATCCTGGTCAACAACGAGCCGGCGATCATTACCGACACCGACTACGTCAAGCCGGGCAAGGGCCAGGCGTTCACCCGGGTGCGCTACCGCCTGATCAAGTCCGGGCGGGTGCAGGAGATCACGCTCAAGTCGACCGACTCGCTCGAGGCAGCGGACGTGATCGACACCGACATGCAGTACCTGTACAGCGACGGCGAGTACTGGCACTTCATGAACCCGGAGACCTTCGAGCAGGTGCAGGCCGACGCCGCGGGCATGGGCGGCGCCGAGAAGTGGCTTAAGGGCGAGGAGACCTGCGTGGTCACGCTGTGGAACGGCACCCCGATCGCGGTCACCCCGCCGAACTTCGTCGAACTCAGGATCACCCAGACCGATCCGGGCGTGCGCGGCGATACCTCCGGAGGCGGCGGCAAGCCGGCCACGCTCGAGACCGGCGCCGTGGTCCGGGTGCCGCTGTTCGTCGGACAGGACGAGGTGATCAAGGTCGACACCCGCTCGGGCGAGTACGTCAGCCGGGTCAAGTAGGCCCGCGGAACCTGCGGCCTGCCGGCGGCTGCGTCGCGCCGCCGGCGCCGGACGGCGGGCGGATCCGCCCGGCCGTCGCCCGGCGGCCGGCCTTCCGGATCGCCGGTCCATCGGCCGGGTCCCCACGACGGCGCGCGCCGGGCGGCATGGCCCCCGCCGGCACCGGCGGCTGCAACCTGTTTTACGCGGCGACCTGACACAATGGGCCGCATGACCGACATTCCCGCTATTCCCGAGCCCTGCGACCTGCTGGTCGAGGCCGGCCACGTGGTACCGGTGGAGCCGCATGGCGTGGTCCTCGAAGACCACGCGGTCGCGATCCGCGACGGCGCCATCGTGGCCCTGCTGCCCGCCGCCGAGGCGCGCCGGCGCTTCACTCCCGCCGAGACCGTGTCGCGCCCCGACGGGGTGCTGCTCCCCGGCCTGGTCAACGCCCACGTCCACAACCCGATGACCCTGCTGCGCGGGGTCGCCGACGATCTGCCGCTCAAGGTCTGGCTGCAGCAGCACATCTGGCCGATCGAGGCCGCGGTGATCAGCCCGGCGTTCGTGGAAGACGGGGTGACGCTGGCGATCGCCGAACTGCTGCGCGGCGGGGTCACCTGCGTCAACGAGAACTACTTCTTCCCCGACGTGCAGGCGGCCACCTACCGTCGCCACGGATTCCGCGCGCGCGTCGGCCTGCCGGTGATCGACTTCCCCACCGCCTGGGCGGCCAGCGACGACGAATACTTCGACAAGGCCGGCGCGGTCCACGACCAGTGGCGCGACGATCCACTGGTGGCCACCGCGTTCGCGCCGCATGCGCCGTACACGGTCAACGACGCCAATTTCGAGCGGATCCGGGTGCTGGCCGACCAGCTCGACGTGCCGGTGCACCTGCACCTGCACGAAACCGCGCAGGAGGTCGAGCAGTCGCTGGCCGAGCATGGGCAGCGGCCGATCGCGCGCCTGGACCGCCTGGGGCTGATCAACGACCGGCTGATCGCGGTGCACATGACCCAGCTCACCGAGGCGGAGATCCACCTGTGCGCCGAACGCGGGGTGAGCGTGGTCCACTGCCCCGAATCCAACCTCAAGCTCGCCTCCGGCTTCTGCCCGGCGTGCGCCCTGGCGCGCGCCGGCGTGACCCTGGCGATCGGCACCGACGGCGTGGCCAGCAACAACGACCTGGACATGTTCGGCGAGACCCGCACCGCGGCGATCCTGGCCAAGGCGGTGGCGCAGGACGCCGCCGCGCTGGACGCCTTCGAGGCGCTTCGCGCCGCGACCCTGGGCGGCGCCAAGGCGATGGGCTTCGACCACCTGGTCGGTTCGATCGAGCCGGGCAAGCAGGCCGACCTGGCGCTGGTGGACCTGTCGGCGCTGGAAACCCAGCCGCTGCACCACGTGGTCTCGCAGCTGGTCTACGCGACCGGGCGCCACCAGGTGACCGACGTGTGGATCGCCGGCCGCGCCCGCCTGCGCGACCGCGAGCTGGTGGACATGGACCCGGACCGGATCGTCGCCAACGCGCACCAGTGGCGCGAGCGCATCGCCGCGGTGGAGCGGAGCTGACTGCGCTTCGACCGCGGCACGGCGCCGCCGCTCCTACAATGTGCGCGCCTTTTCCTCAGGACCATGAGCCGATGAACGCTTCCCCCGGCCACGCCGGCGCCAACTTCCGCCAGGAGGAACTCGACCGGTTCGCCGCGCTGGCCAACCGCTGGTGGGATCCCGACGGCCCGCAGAAGCCGCTGCACGCGCTCAATCCCGCGCGCCTGCGCTACGTAACCGATCGCGTGCGGCTGGCGGGTGCGCGGGTGCTGGACGTGGGCTGCGGCGGCGGGCTGTTGAGCGAGGCGATGGCGGAGGCGGGTGCGGAGGTGGTCGGGATCGACCTGGCGCCGGAACTGGTCAGCGTGGCCCGGCTGCACGCGCTCGAGTCGGGGGTGCGGGTCGATTACCGGGTGCAGCCGGTCGAGTCGCTCGCCGCGCAGCAGCTTGGGAGCTTCGACGCCGTGACCTGCATGGAGATGCTCGAGCACGTGCCCGATCCGGCCGCCATCCTCGACGCCTGCGCCCGCGCGCTGCGGCCGGGCGGACGCCTGTTCGTCTCCACCCTCAACCGCACTCCGGCGGCGTTCGCGCTGGCGATCGTCGGCGCCGAGTACGTCGCGCGCCTGCTGCCCAAGGGCACCCACCGCTACGACTCCTTCATCCGTCCGTCCGAACTCGCCGCCTGGCTGCGGGAGGCGGGGCTGGAACTGGAGGACGTGAGCGGGCTGCGCTACGAGCCCTGGCGCAATGCCGCCCGGATCGTGTCGCGCACCGACGTGAACTACCTGGCGTGCGCGGTCAAGCCGTGAGCACGCACCGCTGATGGCCGCTGCGTCCTGCCGCTTCCCGCGCGGGGTGCTGTTCGATCTGGACGGCACCCTGCTCGACAGTGCCCCGGACATGCTGGCGACGGTGAACCGCATGCGCGCGGCGCGCGGCAAGCCGCCGATGGTGCTGGCCGCGCTGCGTCCGCACGTCTCGCGCGGGGCGCGGGCGATGTCCGCCGTCGCGTTCCCGGAGGTGCCGCCGGAACGGGTGCCGGACCTGGTGCCCGAGTTCCTGGCCACCTACCGCGAAGAGCTGGGCCGCCACGGGGCGCCGTTCCCCGGGGTCGAGGCGCTGCTGTCGGCCCTGGAGGCCGGCGGCGTGCGCTGGGGCATCGTCACCAACAAGCCGTTCGACCTGGCCCGCGACCTGCTGCCCGGGCTCGGCTGGGCGCAGCGCTGCGCGGTGCTGGTCGGCGGCGACAGCCTGGCCGAGCGCAAGCCGCACCCGATGCCGCTGCTGCACGCGGCCGCGGCGCTGGGCCTGGCGCCTGGCGAGTGCGCCTACGTCGGCGACGACCGCCGCGACATCGACGCCGCGCGCGCCGCGGGCATGGCTTCGGTGGTCGCGCTGTGGGGCTACCGGCCCGACGACGACGACCCGGTGGCCTGGCAGGGCGACACGATGGTGGAAGCGCCGGAGCGGCTGCTCGATCCCGAGGCCTGGCCCGTGGGGGGCGCGGAGCGGCGGCCATGAGCCGGGAATCGCTCGACAGCTTCATCGACAAGTGGCGCGCGCGCTGGCCGGAGTGGGGGATTGCCGAGGCGTTCTTGGCCAGGCCGCTGCGCACGCCGGTCGCGGCCTGGTTCAGCCTGCTCCAGGAACTGCACGACGCCGCCTGGGCCGGAGCCGAACCCGCCCCCGGACTGGCCAAGCTGGCCTGGTGGCAGGAGGAGCTGCACGGCTGGTCGCGCGGCGCGCGGCGCCATCCGCTGGGGGAGGCGCTGCAGCGGCTCGACGCCGACTGGGGCGCACTCGGACAGGCGCTGGCCAGGCTCCCGGCCACGCGCGAGCCGCTGACGCCGGACGATGGCGCCCGGGCCCTGCAGGCCTGGGCGGCGGGCGTACTGCACTGCGAGGCGGCGCTGTTCGGCGGCCGTTCCCCGGGACCGGAAGGACCCGGATCGGGCCTGTTCAGCGATGCCCTGCGCATCGAGCGGGCCCTGGCGCGCGGGAACCTCGACGCCGCCCTGGCCCTGCGGGCCACCCTGGAGGCGGCCCCAGGGGCCGCGATGGGGCGGCCCCGCCGGCTGCGCCAGGCCATGCTGCGCGAGCGCCTGCGGGTGCTGGCAGCCCAGAGGCCGGACGCGCCCAGGCGGCCGGTGCCGCCGCTGCGGATGCTGTGGGCGTCCTGGCGGGCCGCGCGTGGCGGCAACGCATCGTTGCACGAGGGCGGGGCGGAGGGCCGTTAAACTGTCCACTGTTCCGCCACCCGACTCCCCCGTGACCACCTCCTCCCCATCCCCGCTTCCCGACGTCGCCGGCGAAGCCGCCCGCTCCGCCCGGCCGCTCGACTGGGTCGGCATGGCCGGCATCGCCCTGCCGGTCCGGATCGACACCGCGGGCGGGGGCGCGCCGCTGCTGGCGCCGGCCTCGGTCGACGTGTCGGTGGACCTGCGCGATGCCTCCGCGCGCGGCATCCACATGTCGCGGCTGTACCTGCGGCTGCAGGAGGCGCTCGCCAGCGAGCCCCCCGGCCACGCCGCCCTGCGGCGCGTGCTGCAGGACTGCATCGATTCCCAGCGCGGGCTGTCGGGCCGCGCCCGGATCGCGCTGCGCTACGGCCACATGCTCTGGCGCAAGGCCCTGTCCAGCGGCCATGGCGGCTGGAAGACCTACCCGGTGGAGATCGTGGCCGAACTGGGGGAGGGCAAGCTGGAACTGGACCTGACCCTGTCGGTCGAGTACTCGAGCACCTGCCCGGCCTCGGCGGCGCTGTCGCGCCAGCTCAACGCCGAGCGCTTCGCCGCCGATTTCGCTGCCGCCACGCCGTCGGTCGAGGCGGTGCGCGAGTGGCTGGCCTCGCCGCGCGGTCTGGCCGCCACGCCGCATGCGCAGCGCAGCCGCGCCGACGTCACGGTTCGGCTGCGGCCGGCGTTCGACGGCTTGCCGGTGGCCGATCTGGTCGACGCGCTGGAGGAGGCGCTGGGCACGCCGGTGCAGACCGCGGTCAAGCGCGAGGACGAGCAGGCCTTCGCCGCGCTCAACGCCGCCAACCTGATGTTCTGCGAGGACGCCGCGCGGCGCGTGGCCGCGGCGCTGTCCTCCGACCCGCGGATCGAGCGCTTCGACGCGACCGTGTCGCATTTCGAAAGCCTGCACGCGCACGACGCGGTGGCCAGGGTCCGCTCGCCCGCCTGACCGCGGCCGCCCGCGGCAACGGCGCCGGGGGAATCGGCTACGATCACCCGCATGGGGGATCCGGGGCATCGACACACCTGGCGCGGCCGGCTTTTGCTGTGGCTGCTGCTTGCGCTCAGCCCCGCGCTGGCGCCGGCCGTGGAGCTGGAGGTGCGCGAGCTGCGCGATGATCCCCCGGTGGCCGAGGTGCTGGCCGGCCTCCATGACCACCGCCTGGGGCCGGCGCAACAGCGGCCCTACATCAAACAGGCCACGCGCCACGTGCAGTGGTGGCGGGTCACCGCCGCCGAGCCGGTGGACGCCGCCGGCACGCCGAGGCTGGTGATGCGGGCGCCATTCCTGTACGGGGTCGAGGCCTGGGCGCCCGGCGCCGCGACCCCGACGCGCCACGCGCTCTACGGCCCCGACGCCGACCCGCGCCATTCGCACCGGGCGCTGGTGATCGACCTGCCGGCGGGAATCCCGGCCGGCGAAGCGGTCTGGCTGCGGGTGCAGGGCCGTTCGAACGTGGTGGCGCCGCTGTCGATCGAGCCGCTCGACCAGGTCCTGAGCGACGATCTGGTGTACGTGGGCTGGCGCAGCATGGTGTTCACCACGCTGGCGGTGCTGGCGATCCTCGGCCTCGCGTTCTGGGGCGGCACCGGGGAACGCAGCTACGCGTACTTCAGCGCCATGCTGGTGTGCGCGATCGGCTACCAGGCGGCGATCACCGGCGACCTGCGCTGGGTACCGGGGCTGGACGTTGTGTTCGGCGCCGGCCCGCAGGTCAACCGGATCTTCGGCGGCCTGGGCGTGGTGTGCAGCAACCTGTTCATCGCCTCCTACCTGGCCCTGCACCGCAGCGCGCCGGTGCTCAACCGGATCCTGCACGTGTCCACGGCCATCGCCGCGTTCACCGCGGTCGGCGCGGTCTTCTCCGGTTCGCCCTTGCTGCGCCTGAGCGGCAATCTCGCCCTGCTGTACTCGGCGGCGGTGCTGCTGGTCGCGGCCACGGTGCTGTCGCTGCGCGGCGCGCGCGCGGCGCGCGTGGTGCTGGCCTCGTGGAGTCCGCTGATGGTGTTCTGCGGGCTGGCCGCGGCCGAGATGATGGGGCTGTGGGTCGGACCGACCTGGCTCGAGGAGGGCCTTGCGGGCGCCTTCGTGCTGGCCAGCCTGCTGCTGGCCCTGGGCCTGTCGGACAAGCTGCTGCAGCTGCGTCGCGACCGCGACCTGGCCAGCCGCCAGGCCACCATGGACCCGGTGACGAAGATCCTCAACCGGCACGGGATCGAGGAGCGCCTGTTCAAGGAGGTCGAGGACGCGCGCGGGCGCGGGGACACGCTGTCGATCGCCTTCGTCGACCTGGACAACTTCAAGGACATCAACGACCGGCACGGGCACAGCGTCGGCGACCAGTGCCTGCGCATCGTGTCCTGGCGGCTGCGCAACCAGCTGCGGCGCGGCGACGCGCTCGGACGCTACGGCGGCGACGAGTTCCTCGTGGTGCTGCCCGGGCACGATGCCCAGTCCGCGCTGCGGATCGCCGAGCGCATGCGGGTGTCGGTCGAATGCCGGCCGCTGTCGATGCCCGATGCCAGCGTCGCGGCCTCGTTGAGCATCGGGGTGGCCGAACTCGCGCCCGGCGAGTCGATGTCGAGCCTGTTCGAGCGTGCCGACACCGCGCTCTACGCCAGCAAGGCCGCGGGCCGCAACCGGGCCACGGCCGCGTCCCCGCCCGAAGGCCTGTGGACCACCTGAGGACCCCCGCATGCACCCGACCGTCGCGCCGACCGACGTCCCCGCATTCCACGCCGCCGACCTGCGCACCGGGGACGTGCTGCTGATGATGGGCGAGGGGCCGCTGTCGGAACTGATCGCCTGGGCCAGCGATGGCGCCTACAGCCACGCGGCGATCGTGGCCGACGCGGGTGACCTGATCGAAGCCACCACCGGCGGCGTGGTCCGTACTCCGCTGCGGGCCAGGCTGGCCGACCGCGACCACTACCGGTTCATCGATGCGGTGCGGATGGACGGCGGACACGGACCGGGCCTGGAGCCGGCCGACGCGGCCGCGGTGCTGGCCCGGGCGGCCAGCCTGCTGGGAATGCCGTACCCGGTGGACGAGCTGGCCCTGTTCGGCGTGATCATGGCCGTGCGCGGCAAGTGGCCCCGGCACGCGCTGGGACGGCTGCTGGTGCGGGTGGCGCTGGACCACGCGCTGCCCGACGACACCGGGCGCGTGGTCTGCAGCGAAGTGGTGTACCGGGCCTACGCCGAATGCACGGCCGAGCCGGCGGGCCGCCTGGCGCCGGTGATCGTGGTGGGCGAGCGCGGCACCGCCCCGTTTCCCGACATCGACTGGAAGAGGCTGCTGGAGCAACTCTGGCCGCTGCTCGGGCCGCGCGACCGGCAGGCGCTGGAGCCTGCGCGCACCGCCCTTCTGGCGGGGACGGAGGACGGCGCCGGGCTGCCGGGACTGCCGGTGGTCGGCGACGACGAGCTGGAGGCGGCGCGCCGCGCGGCGCTCGGCCGGGCCGGCCTGCTGGCCGGGGAGGGCGGCAGGCCGGCGCGCCTGGACGATCCGGGAACGGTCGTCCCCGACCCCAACCCACGCCTGGTCTCGCCCCAGGATCTCGCCGCGTCGCCCAGCTTCGTGCCGCTGGGCCGGGTGATGCAGCGCGACGCGTCCCACGCCTGAGGGGCGCGGCCGGGGCGGCGCCAGGCCGCCGCCGGCGGGGATGGAGGAGGCGAGCAGGGACAGTCCAGGCGCGGCGACCGGGCGGCTTCGGGGTCGCGGTGGATGGAGTCCGGCGCCGCGACCGCCCCGGCCGGGCCGGCCCGGGCGCGCTGCGGGCCCGCGTCGCCGTGCGCCGCGTGCTGGACGGCGCACGGCCCGTCAGTCGCCGCGCTGTTCCAGTACCAGCTGGGGATCGATGCGGACGTCGAACCAGCTCATCCCCCAGTGCAGGTGCGGCCCCGTCGAGCGTCCCGTGGAGCCGACCGCGGCGATCACCTGGCCCTGCTCCACGCGGTCCCCCGCCTGCACGTCGATCCGCGACAGGTGCAGGAAGTTGCTGCTGATGCCGTGCCCGTGGTCCAGCAGCACGGTGCCGCCGGTGAGGTAGAGGTCGGGATCGGCGAAGGTGACGATCCCCGGCGCCGGCGCGCGCACTGGCGTGCCCGCGGGCGCGGCGATGTCCATGCCCGAGTGCGGCGCGCCGGGTTTGCCGTTGTAGACGCGGGCACGGCCGAAGCGGCCGCTGACGCGCCCTTCGACCGGACGGATGAACGGGCGGGTGAAGTCGGTGCGCGGGTCGTCGCGCAGCCGCGCCTGGGCCACGCGCGCCTGTTCGCGGCGGATGCGTTCGGCGATCGCCGGCGGCGGATCGACGGTGCGCGGCGGGACCCCGTCCACGCGCTGCAGCGGCCAGTCGCGCGCGGCGACCGCGATGCGTACGACCTTGCGGCGGCCGGCGGGCGTGTCGACCGTCACCAGCAGCGGCCCGGTCGCGTCGCGTCCCACGCCGAACACCACCGTGCCGTAGCCGGTGGTGCGCAGGGTGCGCCCGTCGTAGGCCACGATGCTCCCCGGCGGCACCTTGCCCAGCACCATCGCGCCCTGCTGCACGCTGGCCGGGAACACGATGCGCTCGTCGGCGGCGACGTCCGTGCCGGCGCCGGTGGACGCCGGCGGCGCGCCGGCCAGCACCAGGGCCAGCGCGAGCGCGGCGGCACGCAGCCAGGTGGGCAGGGAGCGCCCTTCCGCGCGGGCCGGCGGCGCCTCGCGCCGCGGCCCGCCGGACCCGGTCCTCATCGGTCGAACTCCAGGCGCCGCCCCCGCGGCGCGCCCACCAGCGCCGATCCGTCCCATGCCAGGGTGCCGTTGACCCAGGTCGAGGCGATACGCGAACGGAAGGTGCTGCCCTCGAATGGAGACCAACCGCACCTGGACAGCACGTCCTCGCGCCGCACGGTGAACGGCGTGTCCTCGACCAGCACCAGGTCGGCGTAGTACCCCTCGCGCAGGAATCCGCGTTCCTTGACGTCGAACAGCTGCGCGGGGGCATGGGCGAACTTCTGCACCACGCGCGCGGCGTCGAAGTGGCCCTCGTGCACGCATTCGAGCGCCGCCACCAGGGCGAACTGGACCAGCGGCAGGCCGCTGGGCGCACGCACGTAGGGCGCCTGCTTCTCTTCCCAGGTGTGCGGCGCGTGGTCGGTGGCGAGCACGTCGACCACGTCCTCGGCCAGTGCCTGGAGCAGCGCGGCGCGGTCGGAGGCGTCCTTGATCGCCGGGTTGCACTTGATCTGGTGTCCCAGCCGTTCATAGTCGGCGCGCTCGAAGCGCAGGAAATGGATGCAGGTCTCGGCGGTGATGCGCTTGCGGCTGCCGTCGGCACGGACCAGCGGGCCGCGCTCGAACAGCGCCAGCTCGTCGGCGGTCGAGATATGCAGCACGTGCAGGCGGGTGCCGTGGCGGCGCGCGAGCTCCAGCGCCAGCCGGGTCGACTTGAGACAGGCCTCGCGCGAGCGGATGTCCGGGTGGAACCGGGCCGGGATGTCGTCGCCGTACTTCGCACGGTACTCGGCGAGGGCCGCGTCGATGGTCGGCGTGTCCTCGCAGTGGGTGATGATGGGCACCGGCGCGTCGCGGAAGATCGCGTCCAGGGTGTCCGGGGCGTCGACCAGCATGTTGCCGGTGGAGGCGCCCATGAACACCTTCAGCCCGGGCGTGGCGCGCGGATCGATGCCGCGCACCGCTTCGAGGTTGTCGTTGCTGGCGCCGAAGTAGAAGCCGTAGTTGGCGCGCGCCCGCCCGGCGGCGCGGGCGTACTTGTCCTCCAGCGCCGTGGCGTCGAGCGTCGGCGGGCTGGTATTGGGCATGTCCATGAAGCTGGTGAGCCCGCCGGCCACGGCCGCGGCCGATTCGCTGGCGATGTCGGCCTTGTGCTCCAGGCCGGGCTCGCGGAAGTGCACCTGGTCGTCGATCATGCCCGGCAGCAGGCGGCGGCCCGCGGCGTCGACCACGGTGTCCCCCGGGCGCGCGGACAGGCTGCTGCCGATGGCGGCGATGCGCTCGCCTTCGATGCGCAGGTCGGCCTCGAACTCGCGCCCTTCGTTGACCAGCCGGGCGTTCACGATCAGGGTGTGGGACATTCAGCCGTTTCCGTCGTTGCGGGGCGGCACCGGGTCGAAGCCGCCGGGGTGGAGGGGATGGCAGCGGCCGATCCGGCGCAGCGCCAGCCAGCCGCCGCGCAGCGCGCCGAAACGGGCGATCGCCTCCATCGCGTACTCCGAGCAGCTCGGGACGAAACGGCAGCGCGGGCCGAGCAGCGGGCTCACCAGGCGCTTGTAGCCGCGCAGCAGCGCTATCAGGAAGCGGTCGATCACGTCAAGGGCGGAAAAGTCCGGCGCGGTTGCCGCTGCCGCCGGGGCAGGGTATAACACCCCGCTTTTCCCGTCCAAGGGAAACCTCCAAGAGGAATCGCAGCAAGTGGTCGCCAAGAAGTCCGCAAAGAAGCCCGTCAAGCCCGCGAAAGCGGCCAGGTCCGCCGCCGGCAAGGCGTCGGGTTCCGCCAAGGCGGTGAAGAAGGTTCCGGCGAAGAAGGCCGCGACCAAGGCCGCCAAGCCCGCCGCCAAGGCCGCGGCGAAGAAGGCCGCGCCTGCGAAGAAGGCGGCAGCCGTGAAGAAGGCGCCCGCCAAGAAGGTGGCGCCGGCGAAGAAGGCGCCGGCGAAGAAGGCCGCGGCCGTGAAGAAGGCGGTCCCGGCGAAGAAGGCCGCGCCCGCCAAGAAGGCGGCGCCGGCCAGGAAGGCCGTGGCCGTGAAGAAGCCGGTCGCCAGTAAGGCGGCCCCGGCGACGAAGGCCGCGACCAAGGCAACGGTCGCCAAGGCCGCGGCGAAGTCGCCCGCGGTTGCCAAGCCCGCGTCCGCGAAGGCCCCCAAGCCGGTGGCCAAGAAGGCTGCCGCCCCGGCTGCGCGCACCGCACCGGTGTCCGCCCCCGCGGGCAGGGTGGCCACGGCGAAGGCCCCGGCCGCGGCGCCTGCGCCGTCCAGGCCCCGTGTCCAGGGCAAGGTGGCGGTCGCGGTCACCACCAAGGCCCCGGCCCCGGCGCAGAAGCCCAAGTTCAAAGTCGTGCCCTACGAGGTCGACCCGGAGACCGGCCGCCCGATCCTGCCGCCCGGGTACAAGCCCAGCCCGGACGAGGAGTACATGAACCCGCTGCAGCTGGAGTACTTCCGCCAGAAGCTGCTGGCGCGCCGGGAGGAGCTGGTCGAGGAGTCGCGCCAGACGATCGAGAACCTGCGCGACGAGGTCCGCGACGTGGGCGACGAAGCCGAACGCGCCAGCCGCGAGACGGAGAACGCGCTCGAACTGCGCACGCGTGACCGCTACCGCAAGCTGATCAACAAGATCGAGAGCATCATCCGCCGTGTCGACGAAGGCGACTACGGCTATTGCGTGGACACCGGCGAGGAGATCGGCCTCGACCGCCTGGAGGCGCGCCCGCAGGCCGAACGCACCATCGACGCCCAGGAGCGCTGGGAGCACCTGCAGAAGCAGATGGGTGATTGATCACGGGTCCCCCGGATCCGGCCGTGGAAGACCCCGCTCCGGCGGGGTTTTCCACGTGTGGGCCCGCTGCCATCGCGCCGGCGGCTACCGTCCGGCGACCAGCTCGTGGAAGTGCAGCCGCCGCAGCTTCGGCGCGCGCCAGGCGGTGACCGCGGCCACGCCCACGGTCACGCAGCCGCCCAGCACCACCGCCGGCACCAGGCCCAGCAGGCGCGCCATGCTGCCGGCGTAGAACGCGCCGATCTCGTTGGACGAGCCGACGAACAGGCCGTTGATCGACGACACCCGGCCGCGCATGTGGTCGGGCGTGGCCAACTGCATGATCGTCGAGCGGGCGACCACCGAGACGCCGTCGCACACGCCCGACAGCAGCAGGAAGCACGCCGACAGCCAGAACGCCGTGGACAGGCCGAAGCCGATCATGCACAGGCCGAAGCCGACCACCGCCAGCAGCAGGATCCGGCCCGCGTTGCGGTCGAGCGGACGCCGCGCCAGCCACACGCCCATCGCCACCGCGCCCAGCGCCGGGGCCGCGCGCAGGATGCCCAGGCCCTCCGGCCCGTAGTGCAGGATCTCCTGGATGAACGCCGGTGCCAGCGAGATCGCGCCGCCGAACATCACCGCGAACATGTCCAGCGCCAGCGCGGCGAGCAGCACCTGGTGGCCGAACACGAAGCGCGCGCCTTCGGCGATGCTCGACAGCACCGGCGTGCGCGTCGCCGCCGGCGCCGGCTCCTCGACCTGCATGCGCAACATCGCCAGCGCCGCGCAGGCCGCGAACACCGCGGCCACCGCATAGGCGACCGGCTTGCCCGCCCAGCCGACCAGGAAGCCGCCGATCGTCGGCCCGGTCACCAGCCCGGCCTGGAAGACGATGCTGCCGAGGCTGGCGCCGCGCACGAACTGCGCGCGCGGCAGCACGCGCCCGAACAGTGCGTTGTACACCGGCCCGAGGAACGCGCGCACGCAGCCGGTGAGGGCGATCGCCGCGTAGATCGCGAACGTGCCGCCGGCGGTCCACCAGCCGGCGGCGATGGCCATCAGCAGCAACGGCGTGATCGCCAGGCACGCCGCGGCGAAGGCGCCCAGGCGCCGGCGCGGCAGCACGTCGACCAGGTGGCCGGCGAACGGGGCCACGCAGAAGTAGGGCAGCACCTCGGCCAGGCCCACCAGCCCCAGCATCCATGGATCGCGGGTGAGTTCGTAGACGTGCCAGCCCACCGTCACCGCCACGCCCTGGTAGGACAGGATGGTGAGGATCCGGAACCCCATCAGCAGCCGGAAGCCGGGGGTCCGCAGCGGCGCCAGGCGGCTGTCCTCCGGGTGGCGGGGCGCCGCGCTGCTCACCCCAGGGTGCGTTGGGCGGCGTCGCGGATGAAGGCCAGCAGCGACGCCAGGCCGTTGCTGCGCGTGGGCGAAAGGTGCTTGGCCAGGCCGATGTCGGCGATGTAGTCCGGATCGGTGTCGAGGATCTCGCGTGCGCTACGGCCCGAGTACACGCGCAGCGCCAGGAAAATCAGGCCCGAGACGATCGCCGAGTCGCTCGCGGCGGCGAAGTCCAGACGCGAGGCATCGCCCGAGGGCACGATCCAGACCATCGACTGGCAGCCGTGCAGGCGGTGCTCTTCGGTGCGCAGTTCGTCGGGGAACGGCGGGAGCTTGCGGCCCAGGTCGATCAGGTACTGGTACCGTTCGGACCAGTCGTCGAAGAACGCGAACTCGTCGCGGATCGCGGCCTGGGCTTCGGCGGCGGTGGGTTCGAGCGGGAAGGGGGAAGCGTTCACGGGGATCCTGCGGTTGGAGTCGTGTCCCGGCATGCCGGGGCGGCCGCGCGGCCGGTGTTCCTGTCCGGCGGCGGCCTTCAGGCCCGCTTCCAGCGCACGCCCTGCGGCGTGTCCTCGAGCAGGATGCCTTCGGCGGCGAGCTGGTCGCGGATCGCGTCGGCGCGGGCGAAGTCGCGCGCCTTCTTGGCCGCGGTGCGTTCGTCGATCAGGGCCTGGATGCGGGCCTCGTCGGCGTCGGCGCCGCGCGCGAACCAGGCGCCGGGATCCTGTTGAAGGAGGCCGAGCGCCGAGCCTGCCCCACGTAGCCGGGCCGTTAGTACTGTCAGCCTTCTTATCCCTTCTTGGGGAGGCTGTTGCACATGCACGAGCTGATTTCGGAGCTGCCTCACTTTGGAAGCGATCTCTGCGAGTTCGGCTAGCGCCTTCGGAGTATTGAGGTCCTCCTCCAAAGCGCGTTCTATAGTTTCCGGAATCCGAGGGCTCTGCGGTTCGGGGTCGCCTTGGCCGCGCAAGATGCTGAGTACCCTTAAGGCATCCGCGTCCCTTAACGTGCCGTACAGGCGGTCAAGCGTCTTCACGGACTTTTCGACAAGCTCGTCCGACCAGTCCAGCGGCTGCCGGTAGTGGGCCGACATCAGCGCGTAGCGCAGCGCCTCGGGCGGGTGCCGCTGCACGAGGTCGTGGACCTTCTCGATGTTGCCCAGCGACTTGGACATCTTCGCGCCCGAGAGCGTGAGCATGCCGTTGTGCAGCCAGAACCTGGCGAACACGCGCCCGCCGTGGGCGCACTCGCTCTGCGCGACCTCGTTCTCGTGGTGCGGGAACTGCAGGTCGACGCCGCCGGCGTGGATGTCGATGGTCTCGCCCAGGTGGGTCTCGGCCATGGCCGAGCACTCGATGTGCCAGCCCGGGCGGCCGCGGCCCCAGGGCGAGTCCCAGCCGGGCAGGTCGTCGGACGAGGGCTTCCACAGCACGAAGTCGCCCGGGTTGCGCTTGTACGGCGCGACCTCGACCCGCGCGCCGGCCTGCATTTCCTCCGGATCGCGGCGCGACAGCCGGCCGTAGCCGGGGAAGGTGTCGACCGCGAACAGCACGTGGCCCTCGGCGACGTAGGCGTGCCCCGATGCGACCAGGCGCTCGATCATCTCCACCATCTGCGGGATATGCGCGGTCGCGGCCGGCTCGATGTCGGGCGCGAACGGGCCGGACACGCCCAGTGCGGCCATGTCCTCGCGGTAGGCGGCGGCATAGCGGTCCGTGATCACCGAGATCGGGACCCCGGCCTCGCGCGCGGCGGCGTTGATCTTGTCGTCCACGTCGGTGATGTTGCGCGCGTAGCGCAGCGCGCCGTGGCGGCGGCGGAGCAGGGCGGCCAGGACCCCGAACACCACCGGCCCGCGCGCATTGCCGATGTGCACGTAGTTGTAGACCGTCGGCCCGCACAGGTACATCGTGGGGCAGGCCGGATCCAGGGGTTCGAAGGGCTCGATCCGGCGGGTGAGGCTGTTGAACAGGCGCAGGGACATCGGCACGCGGCGGCGGGAAACCGTCGATTCTAGGGCGAGATGCCCGCCGCGGCACCCCGGCCCCCCCTGCCGCGCCGGTGGCGGCCGCGCCGGCCGGCCCGGCGGCGGCCGGATTCAGCCCGTGGCCGGACTGTCCGGCCTACACTGGCCGCAATGTCCCGTAGCACCCTCCCCACCGCGGTCCGGACGGCGCGCCTGCTGCTGGCGGCGGCGTGTGCCCTGTGCGTGGCGGCGGGCGCACAGGAGGCGCAGGAAGACGCGTTGCCGGCGCCCCCGCCGGCGCGGCAGCCCGAGAACGTGCGGGTCGAGTTCGCCCAGGTGCTGCGCGCCGAACCGGTGTACCAGACGCTGCGTGCGACCAGCATGGTCGAGCGCTGCGAGGCCTCGACCCCGGTCGAGGACCCCGACGAGGCCAAGACCGGGCTGGCGCGGGTGATCGGCGCGGTCAAGGGCGCGCTCACCCCCGACCCCAAGGTCGAGGAGGTGGCCCCTTCGGCTGGCGGGCAGTGCCGGATGGTGCCGGTGGAGCGGGAGTTCCGGCGTCCGATCGGCTACGACGTCGACTACGTCCACCGTGGCGTCAAGTACCGCTCCCGGCTCCCGACCGACCCGGGCAATCGCCTGCGGGTGCGGGTGTCGGTGACGCCGGTCGTTTCAGACGAAACCCCATGACGGGCGTGATTCCTGTTGCAGTGCAGTGCGCGGCGTGAGACGATCCGCGGCGTGCCGAACTTCCTTTACAGCGCCGACGTCCTGACCTCCGCCCGCATGGCGTCGGGGATGACCTCGCGCGCGCGTCGACCGGACCCCTGCCACTGAGCTGGGCCGACCCGACGTGCCATGCCGTCATGCCGGAACCCAGCCAGAGGCTGGGTTTTTTCGTTTCTGAAGGCCACGCACCACCGCCATCCACACGGACACCGACGAGATGAAGCACTTCCTCAACACGCAGGACTGGAGCCGCGCCGACCTGGACGCGCTGCTCGCCGACGCGGCCCGGTTCAAGCGCGAGCGCCTGGGCGATGCGCTCAAGGGACGCTCGATCGCGCTGGTGTTCTTCAACCCCTCGATGCGCACCCGCACCAGCTTCGAGCTTGGCGCGTTCCAGCTCGGCGGCCACGCCATCGTGCTGCAGCCGGGCAAGGACGCCTGGCCGATCGAGTTCGACCTGGGCACGGTGATGGACGGCGACACCGAGGAGCACATCGCCGAGGTGGCCCGGGTGCTGGCCCGCTACGTGGACCTGATCGGCGTGCGCGCGTTCCCCAGGTTCGTCGACTGGCAGTACGACCGCCAGGACGTGGTGCTCAACGCGTTCGCGAAGTACTCCACGGTGCCCGTCATCAACATGGAGACGATCACCCACCCCTGCCAGGAGCTGGCCCACGCGCTGGCCCTGCGGGAGCACTTCGGCACCACCGATCTGCGCGGCAGGAAGTACGTGCTGACCTGGACCTACCACCCCAAGCCGCTGAACACCGCGGTCGCGAACTCCGCCCTGACCATCGCCACCCGCCTGGGCATGGACGTGACCCTGCTGTGCCCGACGCCCGAATATGTCCTCGACGAGCGCTACATCGACTGGGCCCACCGCAACGTGGCCGAGAGCGGCGGTTCGTTCCAGGTCAGCCACGACATCGAGAGCGCCTACCGCGGCGCCGACGTGGTCTACGCCAAGAGCTGGGGCGCGCTGCCGTACTTCGGCAACTGGGCGCCGGAGAAGCCGATCCGCGACCAGTACAGGCACTTCATCGTCGACGAGCGGAAGATGGCGCTGACCAACAACGGCGTCTTCAGCCACTGCCTGCCGCTGCGCCGCAACGTCAAGGCGACCGACGCGGTGATGGACTCGCCCAACTGCCTCGCCATCGAGGAAGCCGAGAACCGCCTGCACGTGCAGAAGGCGGTGATGGCCGCGCTCGCGCGCCAGTAGCCAGGACCCGCCCCCCGCCAGCGGGGGAGGCCGGGACGGGAACGGCGGCCACCGGCGCCCGACCCGTCCCCCGCATCCGCCCCGACTCCCGAATGCAGGGGAGGGGCCCCCACCGAGAAACAAGACAATGAGCGTCTCCGATTCCAAAGACATCGTCCTCGCCTTCTCCGGCGGCCTGGATACCAGCTTCTGCGTGCCCTGGCTGCAGGAGCGCGGCTGGCGGGTGCACACCGTGTTCGCCGACACCGGCGGCGTGGACGCCGACGAGCGCGAGTTCATCGAGAAGCGCGCGGCCGAGCTCGGCGTGGCCAGCCACGTCACCGTCGACGGCGGCCCGGCGATCTGGAACGGATTCGTCAAGCCGTTCGTCTGGGCCGGCGAGGGCTACCAGGGCCAGTACCCGCTGCTGGTGTCCGACCGCTACCTGATCGTGGACGCGGCGCTTGCGCGCGCCGCCGAACTGGGCACCAACGCCATCGCCCACGGCTGCACCGGCATGGGCAACGACCAGGTGCGCTTCGACCTGGCGGTGAAGGCCCAGGGCGACTACCGCATCGTGGCGCCCATCCGCGAGATCCAGAAGGAACACACCCAGACCCGCGCCTACGAGCAGAAGTACCTGGAGGAGCGCGGCTTCGGCGTGCGCGCCAAGCAGAAGGCCTACACGATCAACGAGAACCTGCTGGGCGTGACCATGTCCGGCGGCGAGATCGACCAGTGGGAGGCGCCGGGCGAGGGCGCGCGCGGCTGGTGTGCGCCGCGCAGCGCGTGGCCGGCCGAGCCGCTCACGGTACGCCTGGGGTTCGAGCGCGGCGAGGCGGTCGAGCTCGACGGCAAGGCGCTTCCGGGCGAGCAGATCCTGGCCAAGCTCAACCGGCTGTTCGCGCCCTACGGCGTGGGCCGCGGCATGTACACCGGCGACACCGTGATCGGGCTCAAGGGCCGGATCGTGTACGAGGCGCCGGGCCTGGTGTCGCTGCTCACCGCGCATCGCGCGCTGGAGGAGGCGGTGCTGTCCAAGCACCAGAACCGCTTCAAGCCCGAAGTCGCGCGCAAGTGGGTGGAACTGGTGTACGAGGGCTTCTTCCACGACCCGCTCAAGACCGACCTCGAGGCCTTCCTGGCCTCGTCGCAGGCCACGGTCAACGGCGAAGTGGTGCTCGAGACCCGCGGCGGCCGCGTGGACGCGGTGGCGGTGAAGTCGCCGCACCTGCTGCACTCCAAGGGCGCCACCTACGCCCAGTCGGCCGACTGGGGCGTCGAGGAGGCCGAGGGTTTCATCCGCCTGTTCGGCATGAGCAGCACGCTCTGGGCCGAGGTCAACCGCTGAGCGATGAGCGACCTGCTTCCTTCCACCCTCGCGCACCTGGGAAAGCTGGTGTCCTTCGACACCCGCAACCCGCCGCGCGCGATCACCACCGGCGGCATCTTCGACTACCTGCGCGAGCAGCTGGCCGGGTTCCGGATCGAAGTGGTCGACCACGGCGCCGGCGCGGTGTCGATGCTCGCTGTGCGCGGAACGCCCTCGCGCCTGTTCAACGTGCACCTGGACACGGTGCCGTCCTCGCCGCACTGGAGCGCCGACCCGCACGTGCTGCGGGTCGAGGGCGACAGGGCGATCGGCCTGGGCGCCTGCGACATCAAGGGCGCCGCCGCGGGCCTGGTCGCGGCCGCCCAGGCGACGGACGGCGACGCCGCGTTCCTGTTCAGCAGCGACGAGGAGGCCAACGACGCGCGCTGCATCAAGGCCTTCCTCGCCCGCGACCACGGCTTCGGCCAGGTGGTGGTGGCCGAGCCGACCGGCTGCGAGGCGGTCCTGGCCCACCGCGGCATCAGCGCCGTGCGCATGGCCTTCCGCGGCCGCGCCGGCCACGCCTCGGGCGCCGCGGCGCTGGACGCCAGCGCGCTGCACCACGCGGTGCGCTGGAGCAACCGGGCGCTCGACTTCGTGGGCATGGAATCGCACCGCCGCTTCGGCGGGCTGACCGGCCTGCGCTTCAACATCGGCCGGCTCGAGGGCGGGATCAAGGCGAACGTGATCGCGCCCGAGGCCGAGCTGCGTTTCGGCTTCCGGCCGCTGCCCTCGCACGACCTCGACCAGCTCCACGCGGCGTTCCGCTCCTTCGCCGCGCCCGACGCGCTGGAGGCGTACGAGGAAACCTTCCGCGGCCCGCCGCTGCCGGCCGGCGACATCGCCTCGGCCGAGGACCGGCGCCTGGCCGCGCGCGACCTGGCCGAGGAGCTGGGCCTGCCGGTCGGCAACGCGGTCGACTTCTGGACCGAGGCCTCGCTGTTCTCCGAGGCCGGGCTCACCGCGCTGGTGTTCGGCCCCGGCGACATCGCCCAGGCCCATACCGCCGACGAGTGGGTCTCGCTCGCACAACTGCAACGCTACGGCGGCATCGTCCGCGACATCCTGCGCCAATGAACATCGAAGCCAACCGCCAGACCCGGCAGACCATCGTGCGCCTGCTCTCGAGCATGGCCAGCGCGAAGGAGATCAGCCAGTACCTCAAGCGCTTCTCGCAGCTCGACGCCAAGCGCTTCGCCGTGGTCAAGGTCGGCGGCGCGGTGCTGCGCGACGACCTCGAGGCGCTGACCTCCTCGCTGGCCTTCCTGCAGGAGGTCGGCCTGACCCCGATCGTGCTGCACGGCGCCGGCCCGCAGCTCGATGCGGAACTGTCGGCGGCCGGGATCGGGAAGCAGACGGTCAACGGCCTGCGCGTGACCACGCCCGAGGCGCTGGCGATCGTGCGCCGCGTGTTCCAGTCCTCCAACCTGGCCCTGGTCGAGGCGCTGCAGGCGGCCGGCGCGCGCGCGACCTCGATCACCGGCGGCGTGTTCGAGTCCGAGTACCTTGACCAGGACACCTACGGGCTCGTCGGCCAGGTGCGGTCGGTCAACCTGGCGCCGATCGAAGCCAGCCTGCAGGCCAGCTCGATCCCGGTGATCGCCAGCCTCGGCGAGACCCCGGGGGGGCAGATCCTCAACATCAACGCCGACTTCGCCGCCAACGAGCTGGTGCGCGTGCTGCAGCCGTACAAGATCATCTTCCTGACCGGCACCGGCGGCCTGCTCGACGCCGACGGCAAGGTGATCGACTCGATCAACCTGACCAGCGAATACGAGCACCTGATGCAGCAGCCGTGGATCAACGGCGGCATGCGGGTGAAGATCGAGCAGATCAAGGACCTGCTCGACCACCTGCCGCTCGAGTCCTCGGTCTCGATCACGCGCCCGGCGGACCTGGCCAAGGAGCTGTTCACCCACAAGGGCTCGGGCACCCTGGTCCGGCGCGGCGAGAAGGTGCTGCGCGGCACCGCCTGGGACGCCTTCGACCTGGAGCGGTTGCGCGGGCTGATCGAACGCAGCTTCGGCCGCCGGCTGGTGCCGGACTACTTCGAGCGCACCCGCCTGCTGCGCGCCTACGTGAGCGAGAACTACCGCGCCGCGGTGATCCTGTCCGACGCCGACGGCCTGGTCTACCTGGACAAGTTCGCGGTCCTCGACGACGCCCAGGGCGAGGGCCTGGGGCGCGCGGTCTGGAACGTGATGCGCGAGGAAACGCCGCAGCTGTTCTGGCGCTCGCGCCACAACAACCAGGTCAACATCTTCTACTACGCCGAATCGGACGGCTGCCTCAAGCAGGAGAAGTGGAAGGTGTTCTGGTACGGCCTGGGCGGCTTCGCCGAGATCGAGCGCTGCGTGGCCCACTGCGCCACCCGGCCGCCCACCCTGGTGGACTGAGCATGGACGTGCGCGCGACCGCTTCCTCCTGGAGCACGGTGCCGCGGCTGGCGGGCCGGCACGCCGTGCTCGAGCCGCTGGACCGGTCTCACGTGGACGGACTGCGCGCGGCGGTGGAGGGGAGCGGGCTGGACCGGCTCTGGTACACCAGCGTGCCGGCGCCCGAGGGGGTCGCAGGTTATGTCGAGGCGGCGCTCGAGGCCCAGGCGGCTGGCCGGGTGCTGCCGTTCGCGGTGCGCGACCCCGCCGGCGCCGTGGTCGGCTGCACCCGCTACTACGGCCTCGACCCGGAAGTGCCCAGGCTCCTGGTGGGCTACACCTGGTACACGCCGCGGGTGCAGCGCACCGGGGTCAACACCGAGTGCAAGCTGATGCTGCTGCACCACGCCTTCGAGGCGATGGGCTGCGCCTGCGTCGGCTTCGAGACTTCGTGGTTCAACCACGCTTCGCGCGCGGCCATTGCCCAGCTCGGTGCGAAGCAGGACGGCGTGCTGCGCCACCACAAGCGGCACGCCGACGGTACCCTGCGCGATACCGTCGTGTTCTCCATCCTCGACAGCGAATGGCCGGCGGTGCGCAACCACCTGCAGGCCAGACTGGATGCCCACCCATGAGCAGCAAGACGTTTTCCATCGGCATCATCGGCGCACGCGGCCACACAGGCGCCGAGCTGATCCGCCTGGTCGCGGCACACCCCGGGCTGGAACTGGCGTTCGTGTCCTCGCGCGAGCTCGCCGGCCAGCGCGTGGCCGACCACAACGACGCCTACCGGGGCGACCTGCGGTTCGAGAACATCGCCCACGACCAGGTCGCGGCCCGTGGCGCCGACGTGGTGGTGCTGGCGCTGCCGAACGGCAAGTCCGGCGAGATCGTCGCCGGCATCGACGCCACGGCGCCGGGCACCCTGGTGGTGGACCTGTCCGCCGACCACCGCTTCGATCCGTCCTGGTACTACGGCCTGCCCGAGATCACCCGCGGCGACTACGCGGGGCAGAAGCGGATCAGCAACCCGGGCTGCTACGCCACCGCGATGCAGCTGGCGATCTGGCCCATGCTGGAGTTCCTCGCCGGGCCGCCGCAGTGCTTCGGCGTGTCGGGATACTCGGGCGCGGGCACCACGCCCTCGGACCGCAACAACCCCGAGCTGCTGCGCGACAACCTGATGCCCTACAGCCTGGTCGGGCACGTCCACGAGCGCGAGGTCTCCGCGCGGCTGGGCGTGCCGGTGGAGTTCATGCCGCACGTGGCGCCGCATTTCCGCGGCATCACCATGACCGTGAACATGTGGTTGCGCGAACCGCTCAAGGCCGACTGGATCCGCGCCCGCTACGAGCAGCGCTATGCCGGCGAGCCGCTGGTGCGGGTCGTCGAGGAGGCGCCGTGGGTGAGCCGCATCGCCGGCCGGCACGGGGTGGAGATCGGCGGCTTCACCGTCTCGGCCGACGGCAAGCGCCTGGTGGTCGTGTCCACCGAGGACAACCTGCTCAAGGGCGCGGCCACCCAGGCCATGCAGAACATCAACATCGCGCTGGGGTTGCCCGAACTGGCCGCGATCCCGCCGTTCAAGGAGGTGGCCCGTGGCTGAGTTGCTGTGGCAGAAGCCGGGCGTGGCGGTGGACGCGCAGATCCAGCGCTTCCTCGCCGGCGACGACGTGGTCCTGGACCGCGAGTTCTTCCTCCACGATATCGCCGCCAGCGCCGCGCACGCCGAAGGGCTGCAGCGCATCGGCATCCTCACCAAAGCGGAACTGGCCGATCTCAAGCGCGAACTGGCGGTCCTGGCCGATGACTTCCGCAGCGGCGCCTTCGTCCTCGACGAGCGCTATGAGGATGGCCATTCGGCGATCGAGGCGCGCCTGACCGAGCGCCTCGGCGACCCCGGGCGCAAGATCCACACCGGCCGCAGCCGCAACGACCAGATCCTGGTCGCCACCCGGCTGTGGCTGAAGGAGAAGCTCGCCCGCGTGGCCGGGCTCTCGCGGGAGGTGGCGAAGGTGGCGCTCGACCGCGCCGCCGCGGAGAAGAACCTGCCGATCCCGGGCTACACCCACATCCAGCGCGCCGTGGTGTCCTCGGCCGGCATGTGGTGGGCCGGCTGGGCCGAGGCCTTCATCGACGACGCCGTGCGCGCCGGCGACACCCTGGCGCTGGTCGACTGCAATCCGCTGGGCACCGCCGCCGGCTATGGCGTGAACCTGGCGCTGGACCGCGACCACACCACCGCCGCGCTCGGCTTCGCGCGGATGCAGGTCAGCCCGGTGTACGCCCAGCTCTCGCGCGGCAAGTTCGAGCTGGCCGCGCTCGAGGCGCTGGGCAGCGCCACGCTCGACCTGCGCCGCCTGGCCTGGGACCTGTCGCTGTACACGACCTCCGAGTTCGGCTTCGTGTCGCTGCCGCCGCAGTACACCACCGGCAGTTCGATCATGCCCAACAAGCGCAACCCGGACGTGATCGAACTGATGCGCGCCACCCACGCCAGCGTCGCCGCCGCGCGCACCGAGATCGAGCAGCTGCTGTCGCTGCCGTCCGGCTACCAGCGCGACCTGCAGGCCTCGAAGGGCGCGATCTTCCACGGCTTCAGCCGCGGCATGGCCGCGCTCGAGCTGCTGCCCGCGCTGCTGGCCAACCTGGAGTGGCGCGAGGACCGCCTGCGGGCGGCGATCGACTCGGGGATGTACGCCACCGACGTGGCGGTGGACGCGGCGATCACCGGGGTGCCGTTCCGCGAGGCGTACCGCGCCGCAGCCGAGGGGGCGGCCACGGCGGGGCAGGGGCGCACGCCCGAGGGCAGCCTGGCCGCGCGCACCTCGCCGGGGGCCGCCGCGGACCTGCGCCTGGACGCGCTGCGGGCGCGCTGGGAGGCGCTGTGAGTGCGCCGCGTTACCTGGTGGTGCTGATGCGGCGCCCCGGCTTCGACGAGGCGCTGGTCGCGCCGCACCTCGCATTCCTCGACGACCTGCGCGCGCAGGGCGTGCTCGAACTGAGCGGCGGCTTCGGCGACCGCAGCGGCGGCGCCTACCTGCTGCACGGCCTGTCGGGGCTGGAGGAGGCACGCGCGATCGCGATGCGCGACCCGCTGGTCGCCCAGGGCGCTTCCGACCTCACCGTGCACGAGTGGAACTCCCGCTGACGCCATGGCACCCCACGACTTCACCGAACAGATGCTGCCGCCCTGGCGGCGCGCCGTGCTCAAGGTCGGCAGCAGCCTGCTGGCGGCCAATGGCGGCGGCCTGTCGACCGAGTACGCCGGCGCGATCGCCGGTTTCGTGGTCGCCGCGCACCGGATGGGCCGGGAAGTGGTCGTGGTGTCCTCCGGCGCGGTCGCGGCCGGGCGGGCGATCATGCGCGAACAGCCGCACGACGGCGCCGAGATGGCCGAGCGCCAGGCCCTGGCCGCGCTCGGCCAGGCGCGCCTGATCGGCTTCTGGCAGGCGCTGCTCGACCGCCAGGTGGCCCAGGTCCTGCTCACCCACGACGACCTGCGCAACCGCCGCCGCTACCTCAACGCCCGGGCCACCCTGTCGGCCCTGCTGCGGCACCGCGCGGTACCGGTGGTGAACGAGAACGACACCGTTTCGGTGGACGAGCTCAAGCTCGGCGACAACGACAACCTGGCCGCGATCGTGGCCGCGCTGGTCGATGCCGACGTGCTGTTCATCGCCACCGACATCGACGGCCTCTACGATTCCGACCCGCGCCGCAACCCCGAGGCGCGGCCGGTGGAGATGGTGTCCCAACTCACGCCGGCGCTGCTCGCGGCCGCCGGCGGTTCCGGCAGCGCGGTGGGCACGGGCGGCATGCGCACCAAGCTCGAGGCCGCGCAGCGCGCCGCCGCGGCCGGGGTGGCCACGGTGCTGTTCAACGGTACCCGTGCCGACGTGCTCCAGGCCCTGGCCCGCGATCGCCTGCGCGGCACCCGCGTGCACGCCCTGCGCACCCGGGTCGCGGTGCGCAAGCACTGGTTGCAGAACGCACCGGCCGAGCCGGGCGGCATCTTCATCGATGCCGGCGCGGCCAACGCCCTGGTCGAGAAGGGGGCCTCGCTGCTGCCCGGTGGGGTCGTGGCCGCCGAGGGCGACTTCCGCCGCGGCGACATGGTCGAGGTGATGCTGCGCGAGGACGCCGGCATCCGGCGCGTGGCGCGCGGTGTCAGCCAGTACTCGGCCGCTGACATCCGGCGCATCGCCCGCCGCCACTCGCGCGAGATCGAGGGCATCCTCGGCTACAGCTACGGCGGCACCGTGATCCACCGCGACGACCTGATGCTGGTCTAGCCGGCGCATAACCCGACACCGATCGACCGACTCGAAGCCATGAACGACATCCGCCAGCTCGCCCTGACCTGCCGCGACGCCGCACGGGCCGTTGCCCGGCTGCCGACCGACGCCAAGAACGCGATGCTGCGCGACATGGCGGACCAGCTGCTGGCCGACGCGCCGGCGATCCTGGAGGCGAACGCCGCGGACATGGACGCGGCGCGGGAAAAGGGCATCGGCGAGGCGATGCTCGACCGCCTGCGCCTGGACGACGCCCGCCTGGCGGGGGTGGCCGACGCTCTGCGCGAAGTCGCCGCGCTGCCCGATCCGGTCGGCATGGTGACCCGCCGCGACACCCGCCCGAACGGGATCGCGGTGGAGCGCGTGCGCACCCCGCTGGGGGTGGTGGCGATGATCTACGAGGCGCGGCCGAACGTGACCGCCGACGCCGCGGCACTGTGCCTGAAGGCCGGCAACGGGGTGATCCTGCGCGGCGGCAGCGAGGCGCTGCGCTCCAACATGGCGATCGCCGCATCGCTGGGCAAGGCGCTCGAGCGCGCCGGGGTCCCGGCGGCCGCGGTCACCATCGTCGAGGACCTGCGGCGCGAGACCATGGTCGCGCTGCTGCAGCTCACCGACATCGTCGACCTGGCGATCCCGCGCGGCGGCGAGGGCCTGATCCGGTTCGTCGCCGAGCACGCGCGGGTGCCGGTGATCAAGCATTACAAGGGCGTCTGCCACCTCTACGTCGACGCCAGCGCGGACCTGGACCTGGCGCTGGGCCTGCTGGTGGACGGGAAGGTGTCGCGGCCGAGCGCCTGCAATGCGCTGGAAACGCTGCTGGTGCACAGCGATGTCGCCGCGCAGTTCCTGCCCCGCGCGGCGCAGGCGCTGCGCGCGCACGGGGTCGAGCTGCGCGGCGACGAGGCCACCCGTGGCCTCGTCGCCGACGTGGTTCCGGCGACCGAAGCGGATTACGACGCCGAGTACCTCGACCTGGTGATCGCGGTGCGCGTGGTCGGTTCGCTGGACGAGGCGATCGCCCACATCCGCCGCCACGGTTCGGACCACACCGAGGTGATCGCCGCGCGCGACCCGGCCGCGGCGACGGCGTTCGTGGACGCGCTGCGCTCGGCGGTGGTGATGGTCAACGCCTCGTCGCGCTTCTCCGACGGCGGCGAACTGGGGCTGGGCGCCGAGATCGGGATTTCGACCACGCGCCTGCACGCCTATGGCCCGATGGGGCTGGAAGCGCTGACCGTCGAGCGCTTCGTGGTCCGCGGCGAGGGCCAGACCCGCAACCTCCACCGCTGAGCGCCGCGCGGGCGCGGCGCCGGCCGCCTCAGGCCACGCCCGGCGTGGCCAGCGTTTCCAGCTCGCCGTCGTCGGTCTGGGCCTGCACCGTGACCGGTTCGCCATGGTTGAGCGCGCGCGCCTCGGCCATGAGCTGCGCGATCTCCAGGCCCTTGGCGCGTTCGGGGAACCAGAAGATCGGCGTTTCGCCGTCGAGCAGTTGCCAACCGCCGCCGCTGCGCAGCAGGCGCAGGATCGATCCGGACATCGCCGCCTCCATCAGTCGAACAGCGCCCTGCCAACGGCTGCGGCCTGTCCGTGGCCGGGTACACCCCTCGTCCGTGGTGCGACCGGAGCGGCAGGACGCGGCCAGTGTCGGCCGGGCGGCGACGGCGGCACAGTCGGCGCGTGGCCCGGTCGGGTGTAGGAGTTTCCTGACCCGCGGGCCGCGCGGACGGTCGCCGGTCGCCGCCGCGGGTCCAGGAACGCGGAAAGCCGGCGCTGGGCCGGCTTTCCGCGTGGATCGGTTGGTCGGGGAGACAGGATTTGAACCTGCGACTTCTACGTCCCGAACGTAGCGCTCTACCAGGCTGAGCTACACCCCGACGGCGAGCCGCGTATTTTAGTGAACCGGGGCGCCGCGAGGCAAGGGGTCCCGGGTCAGTGCAGGGCCGAGGCCAGTCCTTCGAGCGCGGCGTGGTCGAGGATTTCCACCCGGTGCGGGTCGGGCAGGGCGATCACGCCCTGCTCGCGCAGGCGGGTGAAGCTGCGGCTGACCGTCTCCACGGTCAGACCCAGGTGGTCGGCGATGTCGCCGCGGCCCATCGGCAGCGCCACGCAGGGGTCGTCCGCGCGGATCCTCAGTTGCTGGCGCAGGCGCACCAGGAAGCTCGCCAGCCGTTCCAGCGGCGAAAGCCGCGCCAGCAGCAGCATCGAGTCGTGGGCATCGTCCAGGTCGCGGCAGGCGCGCTCGAGCAGGGTGTGTTCGAACGAGGGAAAGCGCCGGCGCAGCTCGTCGATGCCCTCGATCCCGAACACGCACACGCGGCTGGCGGTCACCGCCTCAATCGCGTAGCGGTGGACCTGGTGCCCCGACAGGCCGACGAAGTGGCCCGGGGTCACGAAGGCCACGACCTGGCGGCGCGCGTCGGCCAGCGTGCGCACCACGCGCAGCATGCCGGCGGTCACGCTATAGGCATGGCGGCAGGGCTGGCCGGCGCGGGCGAGTTCACCGTTGGGCTGGAGTTCGATCGAGGACACCAGCCGTTCGAGCGCATCGGCCTCGGGCGACGGCAGCGACGAGCACACCGCCAGGTCGCGGACCGCGCAACGCGCGCAATCCAGCGGCACCACGGTTCGGGCGTGCTGGCGACAGCGGGGGAGGGGCTGGCTGCTCATGGGAGGTTCGCCCGGCCATCATAGCGTCCGTGCGGCGCGGGCAGGGGGATAAATTGTCCAACCGCGCGCACGGGCGGGCCCCGGCGCCTCCGGTGGGACCGGCCGGGGGCCGGCAGCGGCGGGCCGGACGGGTAGAATGGCCGTCTTTCCCCGCCGTTTCGGCCCGTCCAGGCATGATCAAGCCCAGAACCCCCCCCGGCGTCATGGAACTGCTGCCCCGCGACCAGATCGCGTTCCAGCGCATGCTGGACACGATCCGGCGGATCTTCGAGGGCTTCGGTTTCCTGCCGATCGAGACCCCGGTGTTCGAGCTGTCCGAGGTGCTGCTGACCAAGTCCGGCGGCGAGACCGAACGCCAGGTGTACTTCGTGCAGTCCACCGGCGCGCTGGAAAAAGGCGGCGAGGGCCTGCCGGAGCTCGCCCTGCGCTTCGACCTGACCGTGCCGCTGGCCCGCTACGTGGCCGAGCACGAGCACGAGCTGGCGTTCCCGTTCCGCCGCTACCAGATGCAGCGCGTGTACCGCGGCGAGCGCGCCCAGCGCGGGCGCTTCCGCGAGTTCTACCAGTGCGACATCGACGTGATCGGCAAGGACGCGCTGTCCACCCGCCACGACGCCGAGATCCCGGCGGTGATCAGCGCGGTGTTCGAGGCGCTTGACATCGGCGACTTCACCATCCACCTCAACCACCGCAAGATGCTGCGCGGCTACTTCGAGGGCCAGGGCATCGCGGACGAGGCCCAGGTGCCGGTGCTGCGCGAGATCGACAAGCTCGACAAGCGCGGCGAGGACGCGGTGCGCGCGACCCTGGCGGGCGAGGGCTTCGGCCTGTCGCACGAGGTGATCGACCGCCTGATGGCGTTCTCGCGCGTGCGCTCCAGCGGCCATGACGACGCGCTGGCCAGGCTCGAGGCGCTCGGCGCCGGCACGCCGCTGTTCGAGGAAGGACGCGAGGAACTGCGCGAGGTGCTGCGCCGGCTCAAGGCCCTGGGCGTGCCGGAGTCGCGCTATGCGATCAACCTCTCGATCGCGCGCGGCCTGGACTACTACACCGGCATCGTCTACGAGACCACGCTCGACGCCAATCCGGGCCTGGGCTCGATCTGCTCGGGCGGCCGCTACGACAACCTCGCCAGCCACTACACCCGGTCGAAGCTGCCCGGCGTGGGCATCTCGATCGGCCTCACGCGCCTGTTCTGGCAGCTGCGCGAGGCGGGGCTGGTGCAGACCGCGGACAGCTCGGTGGACGTGTTGGTGACCCTGTTCGACGACGGGGGCCTGGACCATGCGCTGGGCCTGTCGCAGCAGCTGCGCGCCGCCGGGCTCAACGTCGAGACCCAGCTCGAGCCGCGCAAGCTCGGCAAGCAGATGCAGTACGCCGACCGCGCCGGGATCCGCTTCGTGGTGATCCGCGGCGAGGACGAGGCCGCGCGCGGCATGGTGGCGGTCAAGGACCTGCGCCGCGGCGAGCAGTTCGAGGTGCCCGACGCCGAGCTGGCGCAGACCCTGCTGGTCGAGCGCGAGCAGTGGCGGGCCCTGGGCACCGCGGGTCGGGCCTGACCGCCATGGGCGACGGCATCGTCCTGCTCGACGGACGGTCGCTGACCCGCGACCAGCTGGTCGCGGTGGCGAACGGCGCGGCGGTGCGGCTCGACCCGGAGGCGCTGCGCGCGGTGGCGCGCGCCGCCCACTTCCTGGCCGAGCAGGTGCGGCGCGAGGAACCGATCTACGGCGTGTCCACCGGCTTCGGCAGCAATGCCGACAAGCTGCTGGGCGCGCACCCGCTGCGCGACGAACTGCCGGGCGCCGAGCCCTCGGGCCGTTCCCTGCACGAGGAGCTGCAGCACAACCTGATCGTCACCCACGCGGTGTGCGTGGGCCCGCCGCTGCCGGCCGACGTGGTCCGGGCGATGCTGTGCATCCGCATCAACACGCTGCTCCGCGGACACTCCGGCATCCGCGTGCAGACGCTCGAAGCGCTCGCCGCGCTGCTCAACGCCGGCGTGGTGCCGGTGGTGCCCGAACTCGGTTCGGTGGGCGCCTCGGGCGACCTCGCGCCGTTGTCGCACCTGGCGATCGTGCTGCTGGGCGGCGGCGAGGCGTTCTACCAGGGCCGGCGCATGCCAGGCGCCGAGGCACTGGCCGCCGCGGGCCTGGCGCCGGTACGGCTGTCGTACAAGGAAGGCCTGGCGCTCAACAACGGCACCGCGCAGATGCTGGCGACCGGCGCGCTGGCGCTGCACCGGCTCGAGCGCATGCTCGACACCGCCGACCTGGCCGCGGCGATGACCATCGACGCCTTCGCCGGGCGACTGGGCGCGTTCGCCGAGGACGTGCACGCGCTGCGCCCGCATCCGGGGCAGGTGCAGACGGCCGCGCGCCTGCGCGAACTGCTGGAAGGCTCGACCCTGGCCGACATCCCCTACCACCTGGTGCCGCTGTTCCGGCCCTGGCTGCCGGCGAGCTGGGACACGCCCGGGTCGCGCCAGCTCAGCTTCGACATCGGCTGGAACTGGGTGCCGAGCGACCAGCGCCACGGCCGCGAGAAGTTCTACACCCGGTTCAAGCCGTTCCGCGGCGGCAAGAAGCACCAGCCGCAGGACAGCTATTCGCTGCGCTGCATCCCGCAGGTGCACGGCGCGGTACGCGACGCGGTGGCGCATGCCGCGCGCGTGTTCGACGTCGAGCTCAACGCGGTCACCGACAACCCGCTGGTGTTCCCGGACCGCGAGGCCGAGCACGTCGAGCAGCAGGTGATCTCGGCGGGCCATTTCCACGGCATGCCGCTGGCGCTGGCGATGAGCGCGGTCAAGGCGGCGATCCCGGTGCTGGCCTCGATCAGCGAGCGCCGGCTCAACAAGCTGGTCGACCCGGCCACCAGCGACGGGTTGCCGGGGTTCCTGATCGGCAACGAGGACGGCACCGAGTCCGGCTTCATGATCGTGCAGTACACCGCGGCGGCGATCGTCAACGACCTCGCCACCCGTGCGCACCCGGCCAGCGTGTACTCGATCCCGACCAGCGCCAACGCCGAGGACCACGTGTCGATGGGCACCAACGAGGCGCGGCACGTGCTGTCGATGGTCGACGACCTCGGCAAGGTGCTGGCGCTGGAGCTCTACACCGCGGCGCAGGCGCTGGACCTGCGCCTGGACATGATCAACGCCGCGCGCGACCTCGCCCGGCGCGGCGACGTGCAGGCGCTGCTGCGCAAGGTCCACGGCGTACCGGAAGGCGATCCGCGCCATCCCGCGTTCGTCGCCGAGGTCGAGGCGCTGCGCCAGGAGCTGGCCCAGGCCGAGCCGTTCCATCCGGGCCGGCGTGTGGCCGCGGCGCACGCGGCGATCCGGCGGCGGATCCCGTTCCTCGACCGCGACCGCGCCCTCGACGCCGACGTCGCGGCGGCCGTGGAACTGGTCGCCGACGGCACGCTGCTCGAGGCGATCGGCCGATGACGGCAGGGCGGGGCGGGTGAACCTGCCGCTGCACCTGGGCTGGCTGGGCGTGCTGGAGGCGACGCTGATCGCGTTCGCCGTCGGCGTGCTGTGCCTGCTGGCCTGGCGCTGGATCGCCCTGCGCGCGGGCTGGCCGCAGTCGCGCGCGATCGGCTGGGCCTGCGTGTGCGCGGTCGCGATCGCGGCCGGGATCGACAGCTGGAACCTGTTCTACCTCGGCGTGGTCCGGCTGGAATCGCCGCTGTATGCGCGGATCGCGCTGGCGAAGATGCACGACGCCGATTCCCTCGGCACCCGCGTGTTCATGGAGTGGTGCGGTGCGCTGGCGGGCGTGGTCGCCGGCTGGGTGCTGGCGCGTGGGCGGGGACCGGCACCGGGGGAGTGAGGCGAAGGCGCCGGCGCCTCAGGGGCGCTCGCTGGACGTCCGTGGCGCCTGGCCGGCCATGCCCGGGCGTGCAAGGCGATGCCGGGCGGGGGCGGAGGACACTGGTGCGCCTTCTGCATGGCACCAGTTGCTGCGGCACCCCCCGCTTGCGGGGGAGGGTTGGGGTGGGGGGCAGTGGGTCGCCTCGGAGCCGACCCCCATCCCGGCCTTCCCCCGCAAAAGGGGGCGGGGCGCACAGTCGTCACCCCTCGACCCGTCCACGACACACGCGTCCATGGCATTCGCCATATAAATCAGATCATTAGCGATAGGTTTTCGCCCTGACTCCAGGTTTCGCGCCGCCCGTGCCCATGAGGGCGGGCCGCCGCAGGACGGCCGCCAGTCATCGGCGTGCCGGGTCGGCACCTGCGCGTCGAGCGGGCAGGGCGAGCGGTGTGCACGATCGCGCGCTTGACCAATGTAATAACGTGCTATTACATTAGCGCATTATGAAGCAGCGCCTCGATCCCCTGCCCGAATCCGATGCCAACGCTTCCTTCCGGGCACTGGCCAAGGCGCTTGCCAGCCTCGAGCGGGTGGACGAGGTGGCCGCCTTCCTGCAGGACCTGTGCACCCCGGCCGAGCTCGAGGCGATGGCCGACCGCTGGCGCGTGGTCCCGCTGCTGCTGCAGGGCCTGCCCTACCGCGAGATCCACGAGCGCACCCAGGTCAGCGTGACCACCGTCGGCCGCGTCGCGCGCACGCTCGAGCATGGCGCGGGCGGCTATGCCGCCGCCGTCCGGCGCCAGTACCCCCGGCTCGCGCCGGGCCACTGAAGGAACCACACGATGAGTCCTACGGCCGTCCCCGCGGCGCGCGACCGCTTGCGCATCGCCATCCAGAAATCCGGACGCCTGAGCGACCCGGCGCGGGCGCTGCTCGCCTCGTGCGGGCTGTCGTGGCGCGAAAGCCGCGACAAGCTGTTCTGCTACGGCGAGACCCTGCCGGTCGACCTGCTGCTCGTTCGCGACGACGACATCCCCGGCCTGCTCGCCGACGGCGTGTGCGACTACGGGATCGTCGGCCGCAACGTGCTCGACGAGCAGGCGGCGCTGCGCGCGGCCGAGGGCAAGCCCCAGGTATCGAAGGAGGTGCGCGCGCTCGGTTTCGGCGGTTGCCGCCTGGATGTCGCGATCCCCGAAGCCTGGGACTGGGAGGGTCCGCAGCACCTGCAGGGCCTGCGCATCGCCACCAGCTAC
The DNA here is from genome assembly GCF_007859305.1 of Luteimonas wenzhouensis. Lineage (GTDB taxonomy): Bacteria > Pseudomonadota > Gammaproteobacteria > Xanthomonadales > Xanthomonadaceae > Luteimonas > Luteimonas wenzhouensis. The sequence continues at coordinate 53,875 of NZ_VOHE01000001.1, read as the reverse complement.
CCCGGCCTGCTGGGTCGCTGGCTGGCGGAGCAGGGCGTGGAGGCGTCGGTGGTGGTGCTGTCGGGCTCGGTGGAGATCGCGCCGCGCCTGGGCCAGGCCGACGTGGTCTGCGACCTGGTGTCCAGCGGCGCCACGCTCACCGCCAACCAGCTGCGGCCGGTGGCCACGATCATGCGCAGCGAGGCGGTGCTGGCCGGCCCGCTGCAGCCGTTCGCCGACATCCGCGGCGAACTGGCGCAGATGCTGCTGCGGCGGCTCGATGGCGTGCTGCGGTTGCGGGACAGCCGCCTGCTGATGTTCCAGGCGCAGCGTTCGCAGGTGCCGGCCCTGCTGGAGATGCTGCCCGACGCGGAGCAGCCCACGGTGCTGCAGGTCGACGGTGCCGACACGCTGGCGCTGCAGGCGTTGTGCCACGGCGCGATGACCTGGCAGCGGCTGGAGGACCTCAAGCGTGCCGGCGCGCGCGGGCTGATGGTGCTGCCGGTCGAGAGGATGCTGGCGTGAGCGCCGGCCTCGTCCAGCGGCTGGACTGGGAGGTGCTCGACGCCGCGGCGCGCGCGCAGGCCCTGCAACGGCCGGTCCAGGCGGTGGAGGCGCGCACGCGGGCGGCGGTGTCGAGGCTCATCGACGAGGTGCGCGCGCGCGGCGATGATGCGCTGCGCGAGATCACGCTGCGCTTCGACGGCGTCGCGCCGGCGTCGTTCGAGGTCACCGCGGATGAGTTCGCGGCCGCCGAAGCGGCGGTCCCCGGGGAGCTCCGGGCCGCGATGGAGGAGGCGGCGGCGCGGATCGAACGCTTCCACCGCGCCGGCATGGCCCAGGGCTACGCGGTCGAGACCGCGCCCGGCGTGACCTGCGAGCGGGTGGTGCGGCCGATCGCGCGCGTGGGCCTGTACGTGCCGGCCGGCAGCGCGCCGCTGCCGTCCACCGCGCTGATGCTCGGGGTGCCGGCCCGGCTGGCCGGCTGCCGCGAGGTGGTGCTGTGCACGCCGCCGCGCAGGGACGGCAGCGCGGATCCCGCCGTGCTGGTGGCCGCGCGCCTGACCGGGGTGCACCGCGTGTTCAAGCTCGGCGGCGCGCAGGCGATCGCGGCGATGGCCTTTGGCACCGCCAGCGTGCCGCGCTGCGCCAAGCTGTTCGGGCCGGGCAACAGCTACGTGACCGAGGCCAAGCAGCAGGTGGCGCAGGCCGGCGTGGCGGCGATCGACATGCCCGCCGGTCCCTCCGAGGTGCTGGTTATCGCCGATGCTGGCGCGGATCCGGCCTTCGTCGCCGCCGACCTGCTGTCGCAGGCCGAGCACGGGCCCGATTCGCAGGTGCTGCTGCTGAGCGACGACCAGGGGCTGCTCGACCGGGTGGAAGCCGAACTGGAGGCGCAGCTGGCCGTGCTGCCGCGGGCGCAGATCGCGCGCCAGGCGCTGGCGCAGTCGCGCCTGGTGCGCGTCCCGACGCTGGACGCGGCCTTCGACATCAGTAACGCCTACGCGCCCGAGCACCTGATCCTGGCCCTGCGCGAGCCGCGCCCCTGGCTGGACCGGGTGGAGGCGGCCGGCTCGGTGTTCCTCGGCGACTGCACGCCCGAGGCGCTGGGCGATTACTGCAGCGGCACCAATCACGTGCTGCCCACTGGCGGCGCGGCGCATGCCTACAGCGGGGTGTCGGTGGCGAGCTTCCAGAACTTCGTGAGCGTGCAGGAAGCCAGCCGCGCCGGGATCGGCGCGATCGGCCCCTGCGCGATGACCCTGGCCGAGGCCGAGGGGCTGGAAGCGCACGCGAACGCAGTACGCCTGCGCCTGCGGCGGCCCGACGAGCGGGAGGCGGCGTGAGCGCGGACGACGTGCTCGCCCTGGTACGCGAGGACCTGCGCGACTTCGCCGGCTACAGCTCGGCCCGTTCGTCGCGCCTGCAGGGCGAGGTGTGGCTCAATGCCAACGAATCCGCCTGGGCGAACCCCGCCGACGCCGACGCCACCTGCCGGCGCTATCCCGATCCGCAGCCGGAGGCGCTGCGCGCAGCGCTGGCCGACCTGTATGCGGTGGCGCCCGAGCGCCTGGTGGTCGGCCGCGGCAGCGACGAAGCCATCGACCTGTTGGTGCGTGCCACCTGCGAGGCGGGGCGCGACGCGGTGCTGGTGACGCCGCCCGTGTTCGGCATGTATGCGGTGAGCGCGCGGCTGCAGGGCGCGCCGCTGCTGGAGGTGCCGCTGCTCGACGATCCGGGGCAGGGCCTGGTGCCCGACTTCGCGGCGATCGCACGGGCGGCCGGCGGGGGCGGCGCGAAGCTGGTGTTCCTGTGTTCGCCGTCCAACCCGGGCGGGCAGGCGATCACCCTGGATGACATCGCCGCGCTCGCCCGGGCCCTCGAAGGGCGGTCGCTGGTGGTGGTCGACGAGGCGTATGCCGAGTTTTCCGACCTCCCGTCGGCCACGACCCTGCTGCAGGCGCACCCGAACCTGGTGGTGCTGCGCACGCTGTCCAAGGCGCATGCGCTGGCCGCGGCGCGGATCGGCGCGGCGATCGCCGATCCGGCCCTGGCCGGGGTGCTGCGCCGCTGCCAGGCGCCGTACCCGGTGCCCACGCCGTGCGCGGCGCTGGCGGTCGCCGGGCTGTCGCCGCAAGCGCGCGCGGCCACCGCCGCGCGCATCGCCCAGGTGCGTAGCGAACGCGCGCGACTGGCGGCCGCACTGGCGCGCCTGTCCGGCGTGCGCCGCGTGTATCCCTCGCAGGGCAATTTCCTGCTGGTGCGCTTCGAGGACGCGCAAGCCGCGTTCGACGCGCTGCTGGGCGCCGGCATCGTGGTCCGTGACCAGCGCGCCGCGCCCGCGCTGGGCGACGCCCTGCGCATCACCATCGGGACGCCGGAGCAGAACGCACGCGTGCTGTCGGTGCTGTCGGCCCTGCGTCCGTCCACCGCCGTCCCGCCGGGGATGAGCGATGCCGCCGGAGGAGGAGGGCGCTGATGGCCACCAGGATCCTGTTCGTCGATCGCGACGGCACCCTGATCGAGGAACCCGCGGATTTCCAGATCGACGCCTACGAGAAGCTGCGCTTCGTGCGCGGCGTGATCCCGGCCATGCTGAAGCTGCGCGACGCCGGCTTCGAGTTCGTGATCGTCAGCAACCAGGACGGGCTGGGCAGCGAGGCCTATCCACGCGAGCGTTTCGACGGCCCCAACGACCTCATGCTGCAGGTATTCGAGAGCCAGGGCATCGTGTTCCGCGAGGTCCTGATCGACTGCAGCTGCCCCGCCGACAACGCGCCCACGCGCAAGCCCGGGCTCGGCCTGGTGCAGCACTACCTGCGCGACCGCAGCATCGACCTCGACGCCTCGGCCATGGTTGGCGACCGCGAGACCGACCTGCAGTTCGCCGCCAACCTGGGCATCCGCGGCTTCCAGCTGCGCACGGAGCAGTTCGGCGGCGAATGGGATTGGGCCGGCATCGCCCATGAACTGGCCGACGCGCCGCGCCGCGCGGTGGTGGAGCGCAACACGAAGGAGACCCGGATCCGGGTCGAGCTGGACCTGGACCGCGTCGCCGACGCCGAGGTTTCGACCGGGCTGCCGTTCTTCGACCACATGCTCGACCAGGTCGGCAAGCATGGCGGCATCGCGTTGAAGGTGCGCACCGAGGGCGACCTGCACATCGACGAGCACCACACCATCGAGGACACCGGCATCGCCCTGGGCCAGGCGCTGAGGCAGGCGTTGGGCGACAAGCGCGGCATCGCGCGCTACGGCTTCACCCTGCCGATGGACGAGGCCCTGGCCAGCGCCGCGCTCGACCTGGGCGGCCGCCCGTACCTGGTCTTCGAGGGCTCGTTCCGGCGCGAGAAGGTGGGCGACATGCCGACCGAGCTGGTCGAGCACTTCTTCCGTTCGGTCTGCGACGCGGCCGCGCTCAACCTCAACCTGAAGGTCGAGGGCGAGAACGACCACCACAAGGTGGAGGCCTGCTTCAAGGCCTTCGCGCGGGCGCTGCGGATGGCGGTGCGGCGCGAAGGCGCGGAGCTGCCGAGCACCAAGGGCGTGCTGTGAGGCGGGTGGTCCTGGTCGACGCCGGCGGCGCCAACCTCGGCTCGGTCCGCTACGCGCTGCGGCGCCTGGGCGTGGAGCCGGTGCTGGCGTGCGACGCCGAGGCGATCCGCCTGGCCGACCGGGTGGTCCTGCCCGGGGTCTCGACCGCGGCCACGGTGATGGGCCGGCTGCGCGAGCTCGGACTGGTGGAGACCCTGCGCGGCCTGCGCCAGCCACTGCTGGGCGTGTGCGTGGGCATGCAGCTGCTGTTCGAGCACTCCGAGGAGGACGACACCGCGTGCCTCGGGCTGCTCCCGGGCCGCGTGCGCCGGCTGCGGGCCGGGGAAGGCCTGCGCGTGCCGCACATGGGCTGGAACCGCCTGCGCCCGCTGCGCGGGGATCCATTGCTGGCCGGCTTCGCCGGGGGCGACCACGCCTATTTCGTGCACGGTTACGCCGCCGACGTCACCGCCGATTGCATCGCCAGCACCAGCCACGGGCGCGAGTTCGCGGCCGTGGTGCGGCGTGGCAACGTGATGGGCGCGCAATTCCATCCCGAGCGTTCGGCCGGGGCCGGCGCGAGGCTCCTGGCCAACTTCCTGCAGGTGGACCCTTGATATGGACAGCTTCACCCTGTATCCGGCGATCGACGTCCGCGGCGGTCGCATCGTCCGCCTGGCCCAGGGCGACTACGCGCAGGAGACGCGCTACGGCGACGATCCGCTGGCGCTGGCGCGCGAGTACGCGGCGCAAGGTGCGCGCTGGTTGCACCTGGTGGACCTGGACGCGGCGCGCGCCGGCGGCTACACCCTCGCCACGCTGGTCGGCAGGATCGCGGGCGAGGCGGGACTGCAGGTGCAGACCGGCGGCGGGGTGCGTTCGCGCGAGGACGTGCAGCGGATCCTCGACGCCGGCGCGGCCCGGGTGGTGGTCGGCTCGCTGGCGGTGCGCGAGGCGGACATGGTGGCTGGCTGGATCGAGGAGTTCGGCGCCGAGCGCATCACCGTGGCCCTCGATACCCGGCGGGACCGGGAAGGCACCTGGCGCCTGCCGGTGCACGGCTGGACCGAGACCGCGGCCGGCACCCTGCAGGAGATGGCGCGACGCTATGCGCAGCGCGGCCTGCGCCACCTGCTGTGCACCGACATCAGCCGCGACGGCATGCTCACCGGTCCGAACCTCGAGCTGTACCGGCTGCTCGCGGCCGAGGTCCCGGGGGTGGCGCTGCAGGCCTCCGGCGGCGTGCGCGAGCTGGCCGACGTGCTCGCGGCGCGGGAACTGGGCTGCGCCGGCATCGTGCTCGGCCGCTCGCTGCTCGAGGGCAGGCTGGAGCTGCCAGATGCGATCGGACGCGTGGCCGCCGGCCCGGAGCCGGCCTGATGCTCGCGCGCCGCATCATCCCCTGCCTGGACGTGCGCGACGGCCGCGTGGTCAAGGGCGTGCGCTTCCGCGACCACGTCGACATGGGCGACATCGTCGAGCTGGCCCTGCGCTACCGCGACGAGGGCGCCGACGAGCTGGTGTTCTACGACATCAGCGCCACCCCGCAGGGGCGCTCGGTCGACCGCGGCTGGGTGGAGCGCGTGTCGGCACAGTTGGACATCCCGTTCTGCGTGGCCGGCGGCATCCGCGACGTGGACACCGCGCGCGCGGTGCTGCACGCCGGCGCCGACAAGATCTCGATCAATTCGCCGGCGCTCGAGCGCCCGGCGCTGATCGGCGAGTTGGCCGAGGCCTTTGGGGTCCAGTGCGTGGTGGTCGGCATCGATTCGCTCCGCGAGCCGGACGGGGAGTGGCGCGTGCGCACCCACACCGGCGACCCGGACCGGATGCGGGCGCCGAAGGTGCGCACCCTGGACTGGGTGGTGGAGGCCCAGCGCCTGGGCGCGGGCGAGATCGTGCTCAACTGCATGGACAGCGACGGCGTGCGCCGCGGCTATGACATCGAACAGCTGCGCGCGGTGCGGGCGCTGTGCTCGGTGCCGCTGGTGGCCTCGGGCGGCGCCGGCGAGGCGGCGCATTTCGAAGCGGTGTTCCGCGAGGCCGACGTCGACGGCGCCCTCGCCGCGAGCGTCTTCCACAGCGGCAAGCTGCGGATCCCGGAACTGAAGCGTTACCTGCGCGGGCGCGGGGTGGAGGTGCGCGATGACTGAGGTCCGGACCGGGGCGCTGGAGGCCATCGACTGGGACAAGGCCGGCGGCCTGGTGCCGGCGGTGGTGCAGGACGCGCGCACGCTGCGGGTGCTGATGCTCGGCTACATGGACCGCGCCGCGCTCGAGGCCACGCTGTCCGGCCGCCGGGTGACGTTCTTCAGCCGCAGCAAGGGCCGGCTGTGGACCAAGGGCGAGTCGTCCGGCCACTTCCTCGACCTTGTGTCGGTGGACGTGGACTGCGACGGCGACGCCCTCCTGGTGCAGGCCAGCCCGCGCGGCCCGACCTGCCACCTGCAGCGCGCGAGCTGCTTCGATTCCGCGCCGGGCGCCACCCTGGCCGAACTTTCGGCGCTGGTGGAGGCGCGCGCGACGCTGAGGCCGGAAGGCAGCTACACCACGAAGCTGTTCGAGGGCGGGGTGCGCCGGATCGCGCAGAAGGTGGGCGAGGAGGGGGTCGAGACGGCGCTCGCGTCCGTGGCCCAGGACGACGACGCGCTGCTGGGCGAAGCGGCCGACCTGGTGTTCCACCTGCTTGTGCTGCTGCGCGCCCGCGGGCTGGGGCTGGAGGACGTGGAAGCGAAGCTGCGCACGCGGCGGCGTTGAAGGGCCCCCGCGGCGCCAGCCACCCTTGCCGCGGAACGCGCAGCAGATGACCGGGTTCGCCCGGCCTGCCCCTCCCCGCGCGCGGGGGAGGGCCGGTGCGGGGCACGCCCGAGCCCGGCGGTCCAACGCGCCCATGGCGTGCGGTTCCGGACCCGCCTACGCCGCCGTGATCGAGGTGCGCACGCAGTCGCGGCCGTTGGCCTTGGCCGCGTACAGCGCCTTGTCGGCGGTGTCGAGCGCGTCGTCGATGTCGTCGGCCGCGTCCGGGGCGATGGTGTGCACCCCGATGCTGGCGGACACCCGCAGCCGCACGCCCTGCGATTCGCAGGCCTCGGCGACCAGCGACCTGCGCACCTCCTCGGCCACCGCCACCGCCGAGCGCAGGTCGTGGTCGGGCAGCACCACCACGAACTCCTCGCCGCCGAAGCGCGCCAGCAGCGCATCGTGCGGGCGCAGGGTGCGGCCGATCCGCTGCGCGGCCCAGCGCAGGCAGTCGTCGCCGACGAGGTGGCCGTAGCGGTCGTTGATCGACTTGAAATGGTCCAGGTCCACCATCAGCAACGACAGCGGGCGTCGCGCTTGGCGACAGCGCGAGAGCAGCCGTTCGAAGCCCTCGTGGAAGTAGCTGCGGTTGTACAGCCCGGTGAGCGCGTCGCGGCGGCTGGAATCCTGCAGCCGTTCATGGGTCTCCTCCAGCTGCGACAGCGCCTTCTGCAGTTCGCGCGTGCGCTCGGCGACGCTGCGCTCGAGCCGGCGGTTGGCCTCGGCGGTGATGCGCTGGTTCTCGTTGCGCAGCTGCGCGTAGCGGTAGCCCAGCGCGACCGAAAGCAGCAGCATCTCCAGCGCCGAGCCGATCTGCACCCCGTACTCGGTGGCGAAGTTCTTCGGCAGCACGCCGAAGGCCAGCAGGGTGAAGATCGCGGTGCCGAGCAGGAACATCGACCAGGCCAGCAGCAGCAGCCGGGCGGGCGTGTAGCCGCGGCGCAGGACGTACAGCGTTGCCAGCACGATCCATAGCACGCCCAGCAGCACCGCGCGCGAAGCGACCGGGGTGGAGATACGGTAGGGCAGCCACACCGAGGCCACGCCGAACACCACGAAGAACGCGATCAGCGCCACGGTGCCCGCGTTGAGCCGCGGCGCGCGGTCCGGCAGCTCGAGGAAGATCCGCGCGAACTGCAGCATCGCCACCAGCGCCAGGCAGATCGAGATCGGCACCATGTGGTCGGCCAGCCACGGCGAGCGCGGCCACAGGTACTCGAAGCCCAGGCCGTTGAGCGTGAACAGCACCAGCCCGAACGCGGTGATGTGGCACAGGTACCAGAAATAGCTGGCGTCGCGCAGCGAGATCCACAGCACAAGGTTGTAGAAGAACAGGGCCAGCAGGATCCCGTAGTACAGGCCGATCGCCAGCTGCGCGTCGCGCGAGACCTCGGTGAACGCGGCCTGGGTGTACAGCTGCAGCGGCACCTGCATCGAGCTTTCGCTCTTCACCCGCAGCAGCAACTCCACCGGGGTGCCGGCGGGCAGGTCGACGAAGAAGTTGGGGTGCCGGTAGCGGACGGCGCGCTCGGAGAACGGCACATGGTCGCCGCCGACGTATTCGACCACGCGTCCGTCGGGATAGCGCAGGTAGATCTCGAGCCGGTCGCTGAGCGGATACTCCTGCACCAGCAGCCAGCGCGATTCGTCCGGGGCGTGGTTGACGATGGTGGCGTGGAACCAGAACGCCCCGCGCTGGAATCCGAACGCGTCCTTGCCGTCGGGAAGGGGTTCGAATCCGCCGTCGGCCACGCGCCGCCAGGCGTCCACCGGCCGGTCGCTGGCCTGGCGGTCGTGGTGGTAGCTCAGGTGGGGCGAGAGCGCCACGCTACGCACTCCGGGCGCGAGCTCCAGCGCCGGGCCGGCGAAGGCGGGCAGGCTCAGCAGCGTAGCCAGCCATGCCAGGAGACACCTGCGCACGTTCATCGCCAGTACCGGTCCATCGCTGGTTCCATCCCCAATCGCTCCCGACGGCGGCCAACGGGGCCATCATGGCTAACGCTTTCGGCCAGATAAAGGGGACATCGCCGCGGGCGCCGGGCGGGCAGCCGTCCCGCGCCCCGGGGGCGCTAGAGCGGATGCGGGTAGGGCAGCGGCGGCCCGCGTTCGAGCTGCGCCTCCCAGGCCAGCAGGCGCGCACGCAGCGCCTCGCCCACGTGGATCTGTGGATGCGAGGGGGCATGGCCCTCCATCTTCTCGCGACGCTCGACCTGGCGCTGGGCGTAGGCGAAGGCGTCCAGCAGCCCGCCGTCGCGGTTGAGTCCCTCCACCAGCAGGGCCCGGCCGAACCAGGTGGCGCTGGTGGCGTCGCCGCAGCCGAACGAACTGCGGTCGCGGCGGGCGGCGGTGATCACGATGCTGTCGGGGCCTGCCAGCGCGGGGATGAAGCCGCCCGAGAAACAGGCCGAGACGACCAGCACCCGGTGGCGGATGCCGGCGTCGTCGAGGGCGGCGCGCAGGTCGGTCGGCGTGAGCGACAGGTCGAAGGCGCCTGGCTGGTGCAGCACCAGCGCGTGGGGGCGCTTGCCGTGGCTGGTGGCGAACAGCAGCAGGATGTCCTCGTCCGGGTCCATGCGCGCGGCGATTCCGGTCAGCGCATGGCGCAGGCTGTCGGGAGTGGCGAGCGGGCGTGGGGTGGGGCCGACGCTGTCGGGGTGGTTCACCAGCGCCAGGGTGCGGCCCTGCGCGCCGTAGCGTGCCGTCGCCAGGTCTTCGAAATAGGCGGCCTCGTTGCGGAACACGTTCTCGCGCCCGTCGCCGGCCACGGCCAGGGCGAACAGGTCGACCTGGCCCGGGCGCTGGGGCGGCATCCGCGACAGCCGGTCGTCGATCAGGGCGCGGTCGCGCGCGGTGGCCTCGTCCGGAGCGGTGGCCTGGTCGCCTGCGGGACCGGCGGGGTCCGGCCCCTCGGGCCCCTGCGCAGCGGCGGGGGTGTTGCCGGCGAAGGCGGCCACCAGCAGCGCCAGCCAGAGCCAGGCAGAGCGGGACGCGCGCGCCCTTCGCGCATCGCCCGGTCCGCCCGCGGCCCCCGGCCGGCGCATTACGCCACCGCGACCTCGTCGAACCCGGTCACGCGTGGGTGGCCGCCCGCAGCCGCACCCGTGCGCGGCTCCGGGTAGTCGCTGGCGCGGTCGACGAGGGTGGTGCGCAGCCCGGCCTCGCGCGCGGCGTCGAGTTCGGCCACCACGTCGGACAGGAACAGGATCGCGCCGGGCTCGACCCCCAGTTCACCGGCGATGCGGGCGTAGCTCGCCGCTTCGCGCTTGCCGCCCACCGTGGTGTCGAACCAGCCCGAGAACAGGCCCGACAGGTCGCCGGCGTCGGTGTGCGAGAACAGCAGCTTCTGCGCCGGCACCGAGCCGGAGGAGTACACCGCCAGCCGGTGGCCGTTGCCGTGCCAGCGGCGCAGCGCGGCGACCGCGTCGGGGTACACCGGCGCGGTGAAGTCGGCGTTGCGGTAGCCGGCGGTCCAGACCATGCCCTGGAGCGCCTTGAGCGCGGTGTGCTTGCGGTCCTCGTCGATCCAGCCCTGCAGGGTCTCGACGATCATCGCGTCCTGGCACAGGCCGCCGTTCTCGATCGCCACCTGGTCCAGCCAGCGCCGCACCTCCGGCTCGTGGCCGTGCTCGGCGACGAAACGCGGGAGTTCGCGGCGCGCGTACGGGAACAGCACGTCCTTGACGAACGAGATGGAGGACGTGGTGCCCTCGATGTCGGTGAGGATCACGGTGCGCATGGCAGGCCCGGAGACTGGGACGGGAGAGCGTAACCCACGGCCGCGCGGCGGGCGGCCGGGGCGGTGGCTCAGGCGGCGCCGCGCTTGTCGTAGCGCGGGAACTTCTGCGCGATGTCGGTGCCGGTGAAGTGGCCGATCCAGCCGTCGGGCTGCTGGAAGAAGCGGATCGCCACGAAGTTCGGTTCCGGCCCCATGTCGAACCAGTGGGTGGTGCCGTCGGGCACGGCGATCAGGTCGTTCTTGACGCATTCGATCTCGTAGACCTTGTCGCCCACGTGCAGGGTGAACAGGCCCGAGCCCTCCACGAAAAAGCGCACCTCGTCTTCCTTGTGGTAGTGCTCGTCGAGGAACTTGGCGCGCAGCTCATCCTTCTTCGGGTTGTCCGGGCTGATGCTGATCACGTCCACGGTGGTGAAGCCGCGCTCGGCCGAAATCCGGTCGATGTCGGCCTTGTAGGCCGCGATCACTTCCTCCTGGCTGGCGCCGGCGGCGACCGGCTGGCTGGCCTGCCAACGCTCGAAGCGGACGCCGATCTTCGCCAGCTCGCGCGCGATCTCGTCGCCGTCGTGGCTGGTGAAATCGGGCGCGTCGGGGTTGGTGTCTGAGAAGATGCGCAGTCGGCTCATCGCGGGCTCCCTCGCAGGGATGGTGGGGCAGAACGACAGGCTAGCAGCTGGCGCCGCCGCCGTGGCCGGCATCGGTGCAACACCGGCGTTCGCGAGCCGCAACGCGGGCGGTCAGCGGACCGTGGACAGCCGGCGCAGGTCCAGCTCGCAGCCCAGCAGGAACTCGAACGCCTCCAGGTGGCGGCGGGCCTCGGCCATGTCGCGGCCCCAGGCGTACAGGCCGTGGCCGTCGATCAGGTAGCCCCACATCGGGCGGCGGTCGAGCAGCGCGTCGACCTGGGCGGCGAGGGTGGGCATGTGCTGGCTGTTGGGCAGGACCGGCAGGTCGAGCGCGGTCTCATGGGTCTCGTTGCCGCGGAACGCCTTGAGCAGCTCGTAGCCGGCCAGGCGCACGTGACCGACGCCGGCGAACAGGCGCGAGGCGACGGTCTGGTTGCGCGAATGGGTGTGCAGGACGCAGCCCACGTCCGGGAACCGGCGGTACAGCTGGGTATGGAGCAGGGTCTCGGCGGACGGCCGGTGGTCGCTGCCCACGGCCTTGCCGTCCAGGTTCACGACCATGATGTCGTCGGGCACCAGCCGGCCCTTGTCGCGGCCGGACACGGTGATCGCCGCGTGGCCCTCGTCCAGGCGCGAGGAGAAGTTGCTGCTGGTGGCCGGGGTCCAGCCCAGGGACGCGAGCTCGCGCACGTTGACGATGATCTCGTCGGCGCGCGCGGCCAGGCGCTGGCGGTCGTAGGGAAGGTCGCTCATGCGCCGATTCTAGGCGATCCGGCGCGCGTTCAGGGGCTGCTGGCGGTGTCCGCGACCGGCGCCCCGGGCGCCAGGGCCGCGGCCGGGCCTTCGTCGGGCTGCCGCGGCAGGATCCGGAAGCCGACCGCGGCCGCCAGGAAGGCCAGCGCGAAGTTGACCAGATTGAAGAACACGAACGGCAGGTAGTCCAGCGTCGCCACGCCCAGGGTGGCGGCCATGAACGCGGCACAGGTGTTCCAGGGCACCAGCGGCGAGGTGATCGTGCCGCCGTCCTCCAGCGCGCGCGACAGGTTCAGCGGCGACAGCCCGCGACGCGCGTACTCGGACTGGTAAAGCTTGCCCGGCAGCACCAGCGACATGTACTGATCGGCGGTCACCACGTTGGTGCCGAACGCGGTTACCAGGGTCGCGGCGATCAGCGATCGGGCCGTGGTCGCCCAGCCTAGCACGCCCCGCACCATGCGCTCCAGCAGGCCGGTGCGCTCCATCACCGAGCCGAAGCACATGGCGCAGATCACCAGCCACACGGTGTTGAGCATGTTGGACATGCCGCCGCCGCTGAGCAGCTCGTCGACCGCGGCATTGCCCGTCTGCGCCTGGTAGCCGTTGAACAGCGCGGTCCAGGCGCCGGCCACCAGCGCCATCGGCCGCGACAGCGCCTCGTTGCCCGCCAGCGCCACCACACGGTCGGGGTTGAACACGACCGCGAACGCCAGTCCCACCAGGGCGCCGACGAGGATCGTCGGATACGCCGGGAAGCGGCGGAACGCCAGCGTGAACACCAGCACCATCGGCAGCAGCAGGTACCAGGCCGGGTTGAACTGCGCTTCCAGCGTGGCGGCCATGCCGGCCGAGGTCGCCTCGCCGGACGGCGCCTGTCCCAGCAGGCCGGCCGCCGTGAACATGCCCAGTGCGATCAGCAGCGAGGGCAAGGTGGTCCAGGCCATGTTGCGGATGTGGGAGAACAGCTCCGATCCGCTGACCGCGGGTGCGAGGATCGTGGTATCCGACAGTGGCGAAAGCTTGTCGCCGAAGTACGCGCCGGAGATCACCGCGCCGGCGGTGATCGGCAGCGACATGTCCATCCCCTGGCCGATCCCCACCAGGGCCACGCCGACGGTTCCGGCCGTGGTCCAGGAGCTGCCGATGACCAGCGAGGTCACGGCGCAGACCAGGCACGCGGCCGGGTAGAAGTAGGCCGGGTGCAGCAGCTTCATGCCGTACACGATCAGGGTCGGCACGGTGCCGCTGAGCAGCCAGCTGCCGATCAGGGCGCCGACCGAGAGCAGGATCAGGATCGCGCCGACCGAGTGGGCGACGCCCTGGACCATCGCGTCCTCGATCTCCTTCCAGCGCATCCCGTTGCGCAGGCCGACCAGGGCGGCCACCCCGCTGGCGAGCAGCAGCGCAATCTGGCTGGCGCCGTACACCGCGTCGTCGGCGAACAGCATGATGCCCAGCACCAGCAGCGCGACCAGGAACAGCAGCGGGGTCAGCGCCTGCAGCAGGCTGGGCGCTCGGGGGGCGGGAGAACTCATGGCGTGCGCTGGCTGGATCGATACGTCTGCGTGGAGCGGGCCGGCGTCGCCGGCCCGCGGCGGTCAGGCGGTAGCGGCGCCCGCGGCGCGGTTGAGCCGGCTGTGGCGATAGCCGTAGGCGAAGTAGATCACCTGGCCCAGCAGGGTCCACAACACAAAGATCAGCCAGTGCTCCATGAACGACTGCAGGAACAGGAACAGGCAGGCGAGCACGCCGAGCGGGCAGACCAGCCAGAACAGCGGTACCCGGAACGGACGTGGCAAGTCGGGGCGGGTGAAGCGCAGCACCAGTACGCCCAGGCAGACCGTGGCGAATGCGATCAGGGTGCCCATCGACACCAGTTCGCCCAGGACGCTCAGCGGCATGAACCCGGCCAGGAGGCAGGCGACCACGCCGACCAGGATCGTGCCCACGTGCGGGGTCTGGTATTTCGGGTGCACCTTGCCCAGCACGCGGGGCAGCAGGCCGTCGCGCGACATCGAGTAGAAGATGCGCGGCTGCGCCATCAGCATCACCAGGATCACCGAGGACAGGCCGGCGATGGCCCCCACCTCGACCGCGGTCTTGAGCCATCCCAGGTTGGCGCCCGGGTCGGCGCGCATGGCCAGTTCGATCGCGGTGGCCACCGGCTTGGCGGTGTCGAGTTCGCGGAACGGCGCCATGCCCACCAGCACCGCGCACACCGAGATGTAGATCAGCGTGCATACCACCAGCGAACCGAGGATGCCGATCGGCATGTCGCGCTGCGGGTTCTTGGCCTCGCCGGCGGCCGTGGAAACCGCGTCGAAGCCGATGTAGGCGAAGAACACGATGGTCGCGGCGCGGAACACCCCGTCCATGCCGAACTGGCCCGGCCCCTCGTTGGCGGGGATGAACGGGGTCCAGTTGGCCGGATCGACGTACATCACGCCGAAGCCCAGGAACGCGGCGATCACCGCCACCTTGATCGCCACCACCACTGCGTTGGCGAACGCCGACTGGGTGATGCCGACGTAGCACAGACCGCTGACGGCGGCCACGATCAGGATCGCCGGCAGGTTGACGATGCCGGCGGTGCGCACGAATTCGCCGTTGGACCAGGTGATCGGGGCCGTGGCCAGCTCGGCGGGGAAGGGCACGCCGAGGGTGGTGGTCAGGAAGCTCACCATGTACCCCGACCAGCCCACCGCCACGGTGGAGGACGCGAACAGGTATTCGAGGACCAGGCACCAGCCGATGAACCAGGCGGTGAACTCGCCCAGGGTGGCGTAGGAGTACGAATACGCACTGCCGGAGACCGGCATCATTGCCGCGAACTCGGCGTAGCACAGCCCGGCCAGGGCGCAGGCCATCCCCGCGAACACGAAGCTGAGCATGATCGCCGGGCCGGCATGGTTGGCCGCTGCCTGGCCGGTGAGGACGAAGATCCCCGCGCCGATCACCGCGCCGACGCCCAGCAGTACCAGGTGGCGCGCGGTCAGGGTCCGCTTGAGCGTCGCCTCGCCGTGCAGGGAGCCCTCGACCGGTTCGCCCGCATCCACGTGCGGCGCCGGCTCGACCGGCTTGACCCTGAACAGACTCTTCGACATTGGCGTTTCCCCTGGAGAATGGACCTGGCGCGATGCGCGAGGACGAAAGGTTACCGTCGCGACCTTACCGGGCGGCGATGCGTCGCACAACATTCCCCTCCGCATGGGCGAGAATGCGGGGCCTGGACCGGGGAGGGGATGCGGTGGACGTGGACGCACGGGCGCGGCTGGCGCGGGCATTGTCGGGGTTTGCACGCCGCCACCCCGCCCAGGCCACGGAGGCGGCCGGGTTCGCGCGGCTGCTGGAGGACCGGGCCGATCCGTTCGTGCGCGAGCGCCTGGAGGGGCACTTCACCGCCTCGGCCTGGCTGGTGGACCGCACCGGATCGCGCACGCTCCTCACCCACCATCGCAAGCTCGGCCGCTGGCTGCAGCCGGGCGGGCATGCCGACGGCGACCGCGATCTCGCCCGCGTGGCGCTGCGCGAGGCGCAGGAGGAGTCGGGACTGCACGGCCTGCGGGTGGAGCCGGCCATCTTCGACCTCGACCGGCACTGGATCCCCGAGCATCGCGGGGTGCCGGGCCACTGGCACTACGACGTGCGCTACGTGGTCCGGGCGGGGGACGACGAGGACTTCGTGGTCGGCGAGGAATCGCTGGCGCTGGCGTGGCGCGGGATCCAGGCGGTGGCCGCGGACGCCGGTGCCGATCCCTCGCTGCGGCGGATGGCGCGGCGCTGGCTGGTGGAACGGTCGCCGGCGCCGGCCTGAGCCGGCCGCCGCGGCGGCCGCGTCAGCGCCGCGCCGCGACTTCGTCCACGTGGCGGAGCAGGTCGGCCGGGTCGTCGTACACCCGGAACGCGCCCGAGCGCTCGAGCTCCTCGCGGCCGTAGCCGCCCGAGAGCAGGCCCACGCCCAGGGCGCGGGCGCGCTGCGCGGCCAGCATGTCCCAGATGCTGTCGCCGATCACCAGCGAATGCGCGATGTCCACGCCCAGGCGTTCGGCGGCGGCGATGAACAGGTCCGGGTCGGGCTTGGCGTAGCGCACCTGGTCGCGGGTGATCACCGGCACCTTTGCCGGATCGACCCCGAGCGCGGCGATGTTCGGCGCCGCGGTCTCCATCCGGCCGCTGGTCGCGATCGCCCAGGGGATGCCTTCGGCGCTGAGGTAGGCGAGCAGTTCGGGCGCGCCGGGCAGCGGACGGATCGCGCCGGCCGCGGCCTGGCGGTTGTAGGCCTCTGCGTGCCAGGCGCGCAGGCGCTCGAGCCGGTCTTCGGTGATCTCCAGCCCGGTCTCGCGCAGCAGGATGTTGGTGAACAGGCCGCCGCTCATGCCGATCTTGCGGTGGATGCGCCAGACCGACAGGTCCACGCCTTCACGGTCGAGCGCTTCCTTCCAGGCCAGCACGTGCTGGTAGACGCTGTCGACGAGGGTGCCGTCGAGGTCGAACAGGAACGCGGTGGGAACTCGGGGCATTGCGGACTCCTCTGCGATGGGCGCCGTTACTGCCTGCATCGGCGCGGGCGGTCCGGCGTGCTGCGGACCCGCCCAGCATAGCCACGGCCGATGAAGGCGCGATGGCGGCCCGCCGACGCCACGGTTCCGTGCCGGCCGCCGCGTCTCCGCCGGCCGCGCGGACGACGCCGGCTTGCGCGGCCGCTCAGTACAGGACGCGGGTGCGCAGCGTGCCTTCGATGGCGTTGAGCGCGGCGCGCAGGCGCGAGGTGATCTCCGGCGTGGACGCGATGTCCATCACCACGTAGCCGACCTTGGCGTCGGTGCGCAGGAACTGGCCGTTGATGTTCACGCCCTCGCGCGAGAACAGCTCGTTGATCCGCGACAGCACGCCCGGCACGTTGCGGTGGATGTGCAGGATGCGGTGGCTGCCGGCGTGCTCGGGGAGGGTGACCTCGGGGAAGTTCACCGCCGACAGGGTGGAGCCGTTGTCGCTGTAGCGCACCAGCTTGGCCGCGACCTCGGCGCCGATGTTGTCCTGGGCCTCGAGCGTGCTGCCGCCCACGTGCGGGGTCAGGATCACGTTGTCGAAGCGGGTGAGCGGCGACTCGAAGGGCTCGCCGTTGCCCTTGGGCTCGACCGGAAACACGTCCACCGCCGCGCCGCCGATGTGGCCCGATTCGAGCGCCGCGGCCAGCGCGTCGATATCGACCACCGTGCCGCGCGAAGCATTGATCAGGTGTGCACCGGACTTCATCCGCGCGATCTGCGCGGCGCCGAACATCATCCGGGTGGCCGGGGTCTCGGGCACGTGCAGGGTCACCACGTCCGAGCGCTCGAGCAGGTCGTCGAGGCTGGCCGCGGCGCGCGCGTTGCCCAGCGACAGCTTGGCCTCGATGTCGTGGAACAGCACGTGCATGCCCAGCGCCTCGGCCAGCACGCCGACCTGGGTGCCGATGTGGCCGTAGCCGATGATGCCCAGGGTCTTGCCGCGCACTTCGTGGCTGCCGGCGGCCGACTTGCTCCAGCCGCCGCGGTGGCACTCGGCGTTCTTCTGCGGGATGCCGCGCATCAGCATGATCGCCTCGGCCACCACCAGCTCGGCCACGCTGCGGGTGTTGGAGTAGGGCGCATTGAACACCGGGATGCCGGCCAGCTGCGCCGCTTCCAGGTCGACCTGGTTGGTGCCGATGCAGAAGCAGCCGATCGTGATCAGCTTGCGCGCATGCGCGATCACCTCGGCGGTGACCTGGGTGCGCGAGCGGATGCCGATGATGTGCGCGCCCGACACCTTCCCGATCAGCTCGTCGCCGGTGAGCGACTTGGGCAGCAGCTCCACCTGCCGGTAGCCTGCGTCATGGAACACCTCCACCGCCCTCTGGCTGATGCCCTCGAACAGCACCACGCGGATGTCCTGCTTGGGGAACGAGGTGAGGGGGGTCATGCGCGTGGGAGTCCCGTGCTGTGTGGATGGGCTTGGCATTATCCCAGAAGCGACGGGGTTTTCCGCGCTGCACAAGGACATTTTTGGCGCGGCATGCGGAACAACGGCCGCGATGGACGGAACACTGCGCGCGGGGTTCGTTGCGCCGGAAACGAACCGCGTCGAGCGCAGTGTCACGCGCCGGGTCGACCGGTTCCCCAGGCGATGGCGAATGCGCCTGCGCTGGACGCCCGACATCGCGACTGGCACGCTTGCGCTCCCGCCGCACGCACTCCCGACGATGACCGACCCGCGCCTGGCCGGGCTCGTGCAGACGCTGCCCGACCTGCGCCTGCTCACCGATCCCGCCGACCTCGAGCACTACGGCCGCGACTGGACCCGGCGCTGGACGCCCGCGCCGCTGGCGGTCGCGTTGCCGTCCTCGGTGGCGCAGGTGCAGGCCATCGTGCGCTGGGCACGTGGGGCCGGGGTGGCCATCGTGCCCTCCGGCGGACGCACCGGCCTGTCCGGTGGCGCGGTCGCGGCCAACGGCGAGCTGGTCGTCAGCCTGGAACGGATGAACCGGGTGCTGGGTTTCGACCCGGTCGACCGCACGCTCACCGTCCAGGCCGGGACGCCGCTGGAGGCGGTGCAGAACGCCGCCCGCGAACGCGGACTCGCGTACCCGGTGGACTTCGCCGCGCGCGGCTCGTGCAGCATCGGCGGCAACATCGCCACCAACGCCGGCGGCATCCGCGTGATCCGCTACGGCAACACCCGCGAGTGGGTGGCCGGGCTGAAGCTGGTGGACGGGCGCGGCGAACTGCTCGACGTCGGCCGTGGCCTGGTCAAGAACTCCAGCGGCTACGACCTGCGCCACCTGACCGTGGCCTCGGAGGGCACGCTCGGCATCATCGTCGAGGCCACCCTGCGCCTGGCCGACCCGCCGCCGCCGACCAGCGTGATGCTGCTGGCACTGCCGGATTTCGAGGCGCTCATGCAGGTGTTCTCCACCCTGCGCGCGCGGCTGCGGCTGGAGGCCTTCGAGTTCCTCACCGACCGCGCCCTGCACCACGTGGTCGCGCACGGCGCGCAGCCGCCGTTCGCCGAGACGTACCCGTTCTACGTGGTCACCGAATTCGCCGCCGGCGAAGCGGAGGAGGCCGCGGCGCTGGAGGCCTTCGAGCACTGCGTGGGCGAGGGCTGGGTGGTGGACGGCGTGATCAGCCAGAGCGAGGCCCAGGCCGCGCAGCTGTGGCGGCTGCGCGAAGGGATTACCGAGAGCGTGGCCCGCTACGTGCCCTACAAGAACGACGTCTCGGTCCGGATCTCGGCGATGCCGGCCTTCCTCGCCGAGACCCAGGCCCTGCTGGCGCGCGAGTACCCGCACTTCGACGTGGTCTGGTTCGGCCACATCGGCGACGGCAACCTGCACATCAATGTGCTCAAGCCCGACGACATGGCCCAGGACGCATTCGTGGCCGACTGCGAACGGGTGACCAGGCTGCTGGCCGGCGCGCTCCAGCGCCACGGCGGCAGCATCTCGGCCGAGCATGGCATCGGCCTGGTCAAGAAGCCCTACCTGTCCTCGACCCGCAGCGCGGCGGAGATCGAGGTGATGCGCGGCATCCGCCGCGTGCTCGATCCGGACGGGCTGATGAACCCGGGCAAGCTGTTCGATCCCTGAGGCCCGCCGCCAGAGTGCTGTTCAGCCGCTGCCGCAGAGGCCGCGATATGCTTCCGCCACGTTTTCCCTCAGGACATCCGCGATGAAGCGACTGCTGTTGGCCGCCGCCCTGCTGGCCTGCACCGCGCCGGCCTGGGCCGGGAGTTTCGCCGGGACCACGGGCGGCGCCACCTCGGCCGGGACGTCCGCCTCGTCGGGCAGCAGTTCGGGCGACGACAAGGTGGTGCTGGCCGCGCGCGACGACGCCGCCCTGTTCGTGGCCAGCGACGGCGCCATCCGCGGCGCGCGCCTGGAGGCGGCCCTGCGCCAGCTGCGCGAGCACGACGCGGCGGCCCGCGGGGCCAGCGACCTGGACCTGGCCCGGGCGATCCTGGCCCGCTGATCCCCGTGCGCGGACGCTTCCGCGCGCTCTGCCTCTCCGGGCTGCTGGCCTGCGCCGCGGCGGCCGCGGCGCAGCCGCGCGTGGCGGTCGACGGCGAGGGGCTGTCGCCTGCCGAGCTGGCCGCCAGCCGTGACCTCGTGGCGGCGGCGACCTCGCGCCTGCCGCCGCGTCTGGCCGCCGGACTCGATCGCGAGGTCATGCTGCGCTGGCGCGACGACCTGCCTGAGCGCGTACACGGCCGCACCCGCAACGGCCGCATCGGCCTCGACCGCCGCCTGCTGGCCGGCTGGATGGCGCGCGACCGGGCCGACGACCACGATCCGCGCGCACGCGCCGCGCTGGCGGCGCTGCTGCACGAGTTGGCGCACGTCCTCGACCGCTCGCCCGCGGGCGGCCTGTCGCGCGATCCGCGCCTGCTCGACCTGGCCGGCTGGCCGGTGCGCCCCTTGCGGCTGGGCCTGCGAACCGGGCGCAACGATTTCCGCGACCGCAGCCCGGATCCCTACGAACTGGCGTCCCCGGCCGAATTCCTCGCGGTCAACCTCGAACACTTCCTCCTTGACCCCGCCTACGCCTGCCGCCGGCCGGCGCTGCATCGCCATTTCGTCGCGCGCCTGGGAGCGCCCCGGCTGCCGGAGGTGGACTGCGACGATGCCCTGCCGCTGGTAGCCGCCGGCGAGGCCGGGGCGGGCCTGCAGCTGCTGGCGCTGGATCCGGCGCGCGTCGCCGGGGTGGACTACCTGCTCGCCGAACCCGACGCCTCGCCGATGAGCCGCTGGGGCCACGGCATGCTGCGGCTGGTGGTGTGCGCGCCCGGCCGTGCGCCAGGGCCGGACTGCCGGCTCGACCTGGAACACCACCTGGTGCTCTCGTTCCGCGCCTTCGTCGACGACCTCCAGGTCTCGAACTGGCGCGGCCTGACCGGCGGCTATCCCTCGCGCCTGTTCGTGCTTCCGCTGGCGCAGGTGGTGGACGAGTACACCCGGATCGAACTGCGCGGCCTGCGCTCGGTGCCGCTGCGGCTGGGGCCGGACCAGGTCGCACGCCTGCTCGAACGCGCCGCGCGCGTGCACTGGAGCTACGACGGCCGCTACCGGTTCGTCACCAGCAACTGCGCGGTGGAAGCCTGGAAGCTGCTCAACGACGCGCTGCCCGGGCTCGATGGCCAGCGCATGCGCAGCATCACGCCCACCGGGCTGCTGCGGCGCCTGGAACGCGCCGGGATCGCCGACGCGTCGGTGTTCGGGGACGAGGCCGAGGCGCTGCGCCTGGGGCATCGCTTCGATTCCCTGGCGCGCCACTTCGGCCAGATGTACGCGGTCGCCTCCGCGGAACTGGCGCTGCCGGCGCGCAACGCCGATGCCTGGCTGCGACTCGATCCGGCGGTACGCGGCGAATGGCTCGTGCGCGGCGGCCTGCGCGCCACAGCGGCCCTGCTGGTGCTGGAGGAGGCGGCGCTGCGGCAGGAGCAGGCGCGGGCGCGCGAGACCCTGCGCCGCCGCTACCGCCGCGATGGCGAGGGGGACGGCACGGTCGAAGCGCTGTTGCAGGCGCTGTGGTCGGACGGCGCCGGCGCGGGCCGGCCGGCCGTGCTGCTGCCCGGCCCCGGCTACGGGCTGCCGCAGGAGGCCGAACGCGAGCTGCTTGCCACGCGCGTCGCCGAGGTCGACGCGCGCCTGCGCGCGGCGCATGCAGGGCTGTACGAGACCGCGCTCGCCTGGCTGCCGGAGCGGCAGCGCAGGCGGCTGCGGGACGCCGAAGGCAACCTGGAACGGATCGGCGAACGCCTGCGCGCGCTCGCCGCGGAAGCGCCGGACTGAGCCGGCACCGGACGTTCAGTCGGCGCGACCACCAAACTCGCCGGTGGTGGTGTTCACCAGCACGCGCTCGCCGTTGCCGATGTACTCGGGCACCATGATCTCGATCCCGGTGCTGAGCCTGGCCGGCTTCGGCCGCTTGGTGGCGGTGCCGCCCTTGAGCTCGGGCGGGGTGTCGACCACTTCCAGCACCACGTGCTGCGGCAGCTGCAGCGCCACCGGCTGCTCGTCGATCAGCTGCACATGGCAGCCCGACAGGCCGTCGGTGATGTAGCCGGCCGCTTCGCCCACTGCGTCCGCGTCGAGCGTGTAGGGCGTGTAGTCCTCGTCGTCGAGGAACACGAAGGCGTCGCCGTCCCGGTAGGAGTAGGTGGCCTGGCGGCGCAGCAGTTCGACCTCGGCCAGCTGGTCCTCGGCGTCGAAGCTGGCGTCGAGCTTGTTCCCGCCGGGGACGCTGTACATGATGAAGCGGTAGCGCACGTTGCCACCGCGCCCTTGCGGCGAACTGCGCTCGATGTCGCGCACCTGGTAGACGCCGCCGTTGTGCTCGACGACGGTGCCCTTCTTGATCTCGGAAGCTTTCATACGGTCGTGGTGGGGGAGGGTTCGGAGGGACGGGAGCGGGCGCTGGCGGGCCTATTTCGGCGCCAGCCGCACGGCGCCGTCGAGGCGGATGGTCTCGCCGTTGAGGTAGCGGTTGCGCACGATGGTGGCGACCAGGTCGGCGAACTCCGCCGGCTGGCCCAGGCGCGACGGGAACGGGATCGACGCGGCGAGCGACCGCTGCACCTGCTCGGGCATGCCATCCACCATCGGGGTCCAGAAGATGCCCGGGGCGATGGTGTTGACCCGGATCCCGAAGCGCGCGAGCTCGCGCGCCATCGGCAGGGTCATGCCGACCACGCCGGCCTTGGAGGCCGAATACGCCGCCTGGCCGACCTGGCCCTCGTAGGCGGCGATGCTGGCGGTGTTGACGATCACGCCACGCTCGCCGTCCTCGCCGGGCTCGTTGTGCTGCATGCGCGCGGCCGCGGCCTTGGCCACGTTGAAGCTGCCGACCAGGTTCACCGCCACGGTGGTGGCGAACTGCGACAGCGGCATCGGCCCTTCGCGGCCGAGCACCCGGCCGGCGCCGAGGATGCCGGCGCAGCTGACCGCGACGTTCAGCCCGCCGAGGAAGCCGGCCGCCGCATCCACCGCGGACGCGACCGCGTCCTCGCTCGACACGTCGACCTTGAAATAGCGCGCGTTGGCCTCGCCCAGGGTCGCGACCGCGGCCGCGCCGCGCTCGTCGTTGAGGTCGAACAGGGCCACGCGGCCGCCATCGGCGACCAGGCGCTCGGCCACGGCCAGGCCCAGGCCGGAAACCCCGCCGGTGACGATGGCGCGGACGGAATTGGCGTGCATGGAGGACTGCCGTCAGGAAAACAGGTGCCCATTCTAGCCTGCCGCGCCCGGCCGGCCGGCGCGCCCGCCGGCCGGCGTCAGCGGTTGGCGAAGCGGCGCGCGAACTCGTCCGGGGGCAGGCCCGGCGCGAACAGGAAGCCCTGGCCGAACTGGATGCCGAGCTCGAGCAGGAAGCGCCGTTGCGAATCGGATTCGATGCCCTCGGCCACCAGCCCGAGGCCGAGGCTGCGGGCGATGCCGGCCACCGCCTGGCAGACCGCGACGTCGGACTGGTTGCCCGGCACCCCGGACACGAACAGCTGGCTGAGCTTGAGGCCGTGGATGGGTAGCCGACGCAGGTAGTTGAGCGCGCTGTAGCCCTCGCCGAAGTCGTCGATGGTCAGCATCACCCCCATCTCGCGCAGCGCCTCGAAGGTGCGCAGGGTGTCGGGCGCGTCCTCGATCAGCACCCGTTCGGTGAACTCCAGCTCCAGGGCGGGGCCGGGCAGGTCGTGCTCCTCCAGCGCCTCGCGCACCGCGCGCGCCAAGTCTTCCACCAGGAACTGGCGGTAGGACACGTTCACCGCCACCCGCACCAGGCCCAGGCCTTGGTCGCGCCACTGCGCCACCTGGCGGCAGGCCTCGCGCAGGACCCAGCCACCGATGCGCACGATGTCGCCGGTGCTCTCGGCGTGGCCGATGAAATGGTCCGGGCGCATGCCGCCGAACTGCTGGTTCTGCCAGCGGATCAGCGCCTCGGCCGCGACCGTGCGGCCGTCGCGCAGGTCCACCTGCGGCTGGTAGAGCAGGCGGAACTCGGCGTTGTCGGTCGCGCGGCGCAGCTGGGTTTCCATCCGCAGCCGGGTCTCCTGCGACTGCGCGAGCTCGGGCGTGAACTCCTGGCGGCCGTTGCGGATCCGGCGCTTGATGTCGTACATCGCCGCATCCGCGTTCTGGATCAGCAGCTGCGGCCGGTCGCCGTCGCGCGGCGCGCGGGCGATGCCGATGCTGGCGGTGATCGCGAACTCCTCGGAGCCGAAGCGGAACCCCTCGGTGAACGCTTCGAGGATCGCGTCGGCGATGCGCTCGGGGCGCTCGGGGTCGTCGCGGGTGTTGCAGGCGACCAGGAACTCGTCGCCGCCGAAGCGCGCGATCAGCCCCTCGGTGCCGACCGCGCGCGAGATCCGGCGCGCGGCGGCGTCGAGCAGTTCGTCGCCGGCGGCGTGGCCGAGCACATCGTTGACCATCTTGAAGCGGTCGAGGTCGATGTACAGCACCGCCAGCCCGCCGTGGGTCGGCTCGCGCAGGCGGGTCTCGATCTCGTACAGCATCGCATCGCGGTTGAGCAGGCCGGTGAGCGGATCGGTGCGCGCGCGCACGCGCAGGGTCTCGCGCTCGAGCATGCGCTCGGTGATGTCCTGCAAGGTGCCGGTGATGCTGGTGCCCTCGCTGCGCCCGGCCTCGCCCTCGCCGATGATCCGCAGCCACAGCGGACTGCCGTCGGCGCGCGAAGCCTGCACCTCCAGGTCCACGGTGCCGCCGTCCGTGGTGGCGCTGCGCAGGGCCTGCTCCAGGCGCGCGCGGTCCTCGCGGGCCAGCGCGACGAGCAGGTCGGCGATCCGGCGCACCGGGCGGTCGCCCAGGATCCGCAGCGCCTGGTCGGTCATGTACAGCGCGTCGCGGTCGACCTCCCATTCCCAGCCGCCGATGCGGGCCAGGGCCTGGGCGCGGTCGAACAGGGCGCTGTCGCGCTTGAGTTCGGTGACGTCGCTGAAGAACGACAGCGCCTGGCTCGGGCGCCTGGCGCCCGGCGCGAACAGCGGCACGCTGCTCACCGACAGCCAGCGCAGGCGCCGCTCGGGGCGGTGGTACAGACCGACCACCTCGCTGCCGGTGGCGCGCCCGGTGCGCAGGGTGCGCGCCGGCGGCAGTTCGCGGAAGGTGAGCGGGCGGCCGTCCTTGTCGACCATGGTCCAGTCGTCGGGATTCCACCAGCTGCGCAGGTCGGCATGGCCTTCGGCGCCGAGGATGCGCATCGCCGCCGCATTGGCCTGGACGATGCGCCCGCGGCCGTCGAGCACCAGCACGCCCTTGTCGATCACCTCCATCAGCTGGCCGTAGCGCAGCTCGGCCATGCGCCGCGCGGTCAGGTCGCGCGCCACCGCGACGATGCAGCGGCGGCCGCCGTACATGAAGCCGGCCGAGTGTACCTCGACCGGGAAGCGGCTGCCGTCGCCGCGCATGTTGGCGACCTCGATCACGTAGGTCTCGCCGCGGTCGAGCGCCTCGAGCACCGGCACCATGTGGTCGCGCGGCAGGTCGGGGTTGAGCACCTCGATCGGCTGGCCGACGATCTCCTCGCGCGGCCGGCGGTAGGCCGCCATGCCGGCCTTGTTGAGGTCCAGGACGATGCCGTCCTCGTCGATGATGCTCACCGGGTCGGGCACCGCGTCGAACAGGGCGCGGTAGCCCAGGCGCGCGTCCTCGGCTTCGCCCACGGCCGCGACCAGCGCGTCGCGCGCGGCGGCGAGCAGTGCCCGGAGGCCGGCCGGCAGGGTGGGGTCGCGGCTGGCGGCCTCCAGGCCGGCCGCGATTCCCGCCGCATCCTCCGGCGGGCGGGCGATGCCCGGAAGGTCCGCCGTCGTCATCCGCCCGCCGCCAGTGCCCGGCCCGCCTTGCTGCCGGTCTCGCGTCCGAGCAGGCCGGCCAGCCAGCGGCCGGTGTCGGCCAGCCGGTCGAGGTCCACGCCGGTGTGGAGGCCCATGCCGTGGAGCATGTACACCAGATCCTCGCTGGCGAGGTTGCCCGAGGCGCCGCGCGCGTAGGGGCAGCCGCCGGCGCCGGCCACGGCGCTGTCGACCACCGCCACGCCTTCCTCCAGGCAGGCCAGCACGTTCGCCAGCGCCTGGCCCCAGGTGTCGTGGAAATGCACCGCCAGTGCGGCCATCGGCACTTCGGCCGCGACCGCGCGCAGCATGTCCCGCGCGCGCATCGGCGTGCCGACGCCGATGGTGTCGCCGAGCGAGACCTCGTAGCAGCCCATCGCGTGCAGGGCGCGGGCGACGCGGACCACGTCGGCCAGCGGCACCTCGCCCTGGTAAGGGCAGCCGAGCACCGTCGAGACGTAGCCGCGCACGCGCACGCCGTCGGCGCGGGCGCGCTCGAGCACCGGCGCGAACCGCTCCAGCGACGCGTCGATCCCGGCGTTGGTGTTCTTGAGGTTGAACGCCTCGGAAGCGGCGGTGAATACCGCCACCTCGCGCGCACCGGCCGCGAGCGCGCGTTCGTAGCCCTGCAGGTTGGGCACCAGCACGGGGTAGGACACGCCGGGCCGCCGGGTGATGCCGGCGAACACCTCGGCGGCATCGGCCAGCTGCGGCACCCACTTCGGGCTGACGAAGCTGGTTGCCTCGATCGTCTGCAGCCCGGTGGCGGAGAGGCGGTCGACCAGCTCGATCTTGGCCGCGGTGGGCACCATGGCCCGTTCGTTCTGGAGGCCGTCGCGCGGCCCGACCTCCACGATGCGCACGCGGTCGGGCAGGGCCACCTCAGTCCTCCAGCACCACCAGCACGCCGTCGGCCTCGACGAAGTCGCCGGCCGCGGCGCGCAGTTCGGCGACCGCGCCCGCGCGCGGAGCCTTGAGGGCCAGTTCCATCTTCATCGCTTCGAGCACCACCAGCTCCTGTCCTGCCTCCACCCGGTCACCGGCCGCGACGCGCAGCGCCACCACGCGCCCGGGCATGGGCGCACGCACGCGATCGTCGGCCGCCGACTGTCCGGACTCCTCGTGCCGGTACGCCGCCAGTGGCCGCAGCGTGATCCGGCGGTCACCGTCGTGCACCTCGATGCGCCCGGGTTGCAGCGCGAGATGGAAACGGCTCCCCTTGCCGTCCATACGCAGCCAGAGCGCGTCCCCGGACAGCCGTGCGCCCTCGATCGCCACCGTGCGCCCGTCCAGGGTGATGTGGTAGTCGCCGCCGTGGCCGCGCGCCAGCAGGTCGATGCGGCCGCCGGCGTGCTCGAACGCCAGCGGCCGTTGCCCGGCGTGGCCCAGCCGCCAGCCGTCGGCCAGCGCCCACGGCGAGGTGGGGTCGGCGGACGCCGCGGCCGCGTCGCGCTGCGCGCGTTCCTGGTCGAGCAGGTACGCGGTGGCGGCGGCCAGCAGCAGCGCGGGTTCGTCCACCGCCGCAGCGGCGATGAACTCGTCGAGGTGGCGGTCGAGGTAGCCGGTGTCGATCCGCGCCTCGACGACCGCGGGATGCCGCACCAGCGCCTCGAGGAAGGCGATGTTGGTCTTCGGCCCGTCCACCGAGCAGGCCGCCAGCGCCTCGCGCAGGCGGGCGAGGGCGGCCGGGCGATCGCGGTCGTGGACGATGAGCTTGGCGATCATCGGGTCGTAGAAGATGCTCACCGTGTCGCCCTGCGTCACGCCCGCGTCGATGCGCACGTGCGGCGACGGCCGCGGCAGGCGCAGGTGGTGCAGGCGGCCGGAGGCGGGCAGGAAGCCGGCGTCGGGGTCTTCCGCGTACAGCCGCACCTCGATCGCGTGGCCGTGGCTGCGGACCGCGTCCGCGGCCAGCGGCAGCGGCTCGCCGGCGGCGACGCGCAGCTGCCATTCCACCAGGTCCAGGCCGGTGGTCATCTCGGTCACCGGATGCTCGACCTGCAGCCGGGTGTTGATCTCCATGAAGTAGAAGCCGCCGTCGGGGTCGACGATGAACTCGACCGTGCCGGCGTTGGTGTAGTCGATCGCGCGCGCGGCCAGCACCGCCGCCTCGCCCATCGCCGCGCGCAGCGGCGGGGTCAGGAAGGGCGAGGGCGACTCCTCCAGCACCTTCTGGTAGCGGCGCTGGGCCGAGCATTCGCGTTCGTTGAGGTGGATGACGTTGCCGTGCGCGTCGCCGAACACCTGGATCTCGATGTGGCGCGGCGACTCGATGTAGCGCTCGAGCAGCACGCGGTCGCGGCCGAACGCGTTGGCCGCCTCGCGCCGGCAGCTCTCGAGCGCGGGCAGGAACTCCGCCGCGTCGCGCACCACGCGCATGCCCTTGCCGCCACCGCCGTGCGCGGCCTTGATCATCAGCGGGAAGCCGATCCGCTCCGCTTCGCGCGCCAGGGCCTGCGGCGACTGGTCCTCGCCGGTATAGCCGGGCACCACCGGCACCCCGGCCGCCTGCATCAGCTCCTTGGCGCCGGCCTTGCTGCCCATCTTCCGCATCGATGCGGCCTTCGGGCCGATGAACGCCAGGCCCGCCGCTTCGACCGCGTCGGCGAACCCGGCGTTCTCGCTCAGGAAGCCGTAGCCGGGGTGGATGGCCCCGGCGCCGCTGTCGAGGGCGGCCCGCACGATCGCGTCGCCGCGCAGGTAGCTGTCGGCCGGGCGCGGGCCGCCGATCGGCCAGGCCTCGTCGGCCAGGCGCACGTGCAGCGCGTCGGCGTCGGCCTCGGAATACACGGCCACGGTGCGGATGCCGAGCCGGCGCGCGGTGCGGATCACGCGGCAGGCGATTTCGCCGCGGTTGGCGATCAGGATCTTGCGGAACATCAGCGGCTCGCGTCCTCGGGCAGGTGGCAGACCGCCTCGATGTTGTGGCCGTCCGGGTCGATCACGAACGCGCCGTAATAATTGGCGTGGTAATCGGGGCGCAGCCCCGGCGCGCCGTTGTCGCGCGCGCCGGCGGCCAGCGCCGCGGCGTGGAAGGCATCGACGGCGGCGCGGCTGTTCGCGGCGAAGGCGACGTGCATGGACGTGGTCGGCGTCTGGCCGTCGCGGCCGGCGCCGATCCAGAAGTCCGGCTTGCCGTCGCCGAACCCGCCGCCATGGTAGCTGCCGCCGGTCTGCTCCGGAGTCAGTTCCATCACCAGGCGGTAGCCCAGCGGCGCGAGCGCGCGCTCGTAGAACGCCCGGCTGCGGGCATAGTCGGCGACGGTGAGGCCGATGTGGTCGATCATCCTTCAGTCCTCCTGCACCCAGCGCGGGGCGCGCTTGTCGAGGAAGGCGCCCAGGCCCTCCTGGCCCTCGGGCGAGACCCGCAGCGCGGCGATCAGGTCGGCGTTGGCGCGGTCGAGCCGGTCGCGGTCGGGCTGCAGGGCGACCTCGCGCACCAGGCGCTTGGCGCGGGCGGAGGCAATCGGGCCGGCCTTGAGCAGCAGGGCGATCTGGCGTTCGATCGCGGCGTCCAGGGCCTCGGGTTCGACCACCTCGTGCAGCAGCCCCATGCGCAAGGCCTGCGCCGCGTCGAAGACTTCCGCCGTGGCAAACCAGCGCCGGGCCTGACGCGGGCCGATCGCGGCCACCACATAGGGCGAGATCACCGCCGGCAGCAGGCCCAGGCGGCTCTCGGTGAGGCCGAACTTCGCGCCGGGCACGCCGATGGCGATGTCGCAGCACGCGACCAGGCCCACGCCGCCGCCGAAGGCCGCGCCATGCACCCGGGCGATGGTCGGCCTGGGCAGTTCGTCGAGGGTGCGCATCAGCCGGGCGAGGGCGAGGGCGTCCGCGCGATTCTCCGCCTCGCCGGCGGCAGCCATGCCGCGCATCCAGTTGAGGTCGGCGCCGGCCGAGAACGAGGCGCCGGCGCCCGACAGCACCACCACGCGCACCGCATCGTCCGCCGCGACCTCCTCCAGGGCGCCGGTCAGGCGGGCGATGAGGGCCGCGTCGAAGGCGTTGTGGAGGGCAGGGCGGTCGAGCACCAGGTGCACGACCGGGCCCGCGCGGCGGGTCGAAAGCGGTTCTGTCATGGCGTGGCAGGGCGGCTGGAAGCGAGCAGCCATGATAGCCACAGCCCCCGGCGCTGGCCGGGCCACGGGCGGGGCATCGGCGGGGCGGCCGGAGTGTGCGGCGGCCGGGACATGGCGTACACTGGATGAGTCCCATTCTCACTTCTGCCATGTCCCCACGCCTGCTGCTGGCGACGCTGCTATCCGGTCTCGCCCTGATCCTCGCCTGCCTCCCCGCCGGCGCCTCCGAGTCCAGCGTGGCCACCACCTGGCGGCTGCTCGACTACATCGCGGTGGACTACCGCGAGGCCGTGGCCGAGGGCGAAGTCGTGAACCAGCTCGAGTACGACGAGATGCTCGAGTTCTCGCAGACCGCGGCGGAGGCCATCGCGGCGCTGCCGCCGACGCCCGAGGCCGGCCGGCTGCAGGGCGATGCGCAGGCGCTGCGGCAGGCGATCCTGGACAAGGGCGACCCGGTGGACATCGCCCGACGCGCACGCGGGCTGGCGGCATTGCTGGTGCAGGCGCATCCGATCCCGCTGGTCCCCGACACCCTGCCGCACCATGCCCGCGGCGCCGAGCTCTACGCCCGGCTGTGCGCCAGCTGCCACGGCCCGACCGGCGCCGGCGACGGCCCTGCCGGCGCGGGCCTGGACCCGCCGCCGATCGACTTCACCGACCGCGAACGCGCCGACGAGCGCAGCGTGTTCGCGCTCTACCAGGTCATCGAGCAGGGCCTGGAGGGCACCTCGATGGCGAGCTACCGCGGCCTGCCGGCGGACGACCTGTGGGCGCTGGCGACCTACAGCGGCGCGTTGGCCTACCCCGAAGCGCTGGTGGAAGCGGGCAGGGCGCGACTGGACGGGGATCCGGCGCTGCGTGCGTCGTTCGACCTGGCGCGCTTCGTCGGACAGACGCCCGCCGACCTCGCCGCGGAACTGGGATCGGCGGAGGACGCGGCCGCGGTCGTCGCCTACCTGCGCCGCCATCCCGAGGCGTTGCGGCAGGCGACCGATGCCGAGGGCGCGGCGCTTGCCACCTCGCGCCGGCTGCTGCGCGAGGCGATGGACGCCTACCGCGCCGGCGATGCCACCGGCGCACGGCAGCGGGCGCTGTCGGCCTACCTCGACGGCTTCGAACCGGTCGAACCGCTGCTGGCCGCGCGCGACAAGCCGTTGATGGTGCGGATCGAGGCCGCAATGGCGCAGCTGCGCTCGGGCATCGCCGCGAACGCCGATCCTGGCGTGCTGCAGGCCCAGGTCGACGCGCTGGACGGGCTGTTCGCGCAGGCCGAGGCGGCGCTGGGGCAGGGACGCACCTCGTCTGCGGCGAGCTTCCTCGCCGCCTTCACCATCCTGCTGCGCGAGGGCCTGGAGGCACTGCTGATCGTGGTCGCGATGATCGTGCTGCTGCGCAAGGCCGGGCGCGACGAGATGCTGCCTTGGGTGCACGGCGGCTGGATCGCCGCGCTGGCGGCCGGCGCGGCGACCTGGGCGCTGGCGACCTGGGTGATCGGCATCAGCGGCGCCAGCCGCGAACTGTCCGAGGGCTTCGGCGCGCTGCTGGCGGCGGTGGTGCTGGTCTGGGTCGGCATCTGGATGCACGGCAAGGGCCAGGCCGACGCCTGGCAGCGCTACGTGCGCGAGAAGCTCGGCCAGGCGCTGGGGCGCGGGTCGGGCCTGTTCCTGCTGGCGCTGGTGTTCGTGGTCGTGTACCGCGAGGTGTTCGAGACGATCCTGTTCTTCGCCGCGTTGTGGGGCCAGGGCAGCCGTAGCAGCGTGGTTGCTGGCGGCGCCGCCGGCGCGCTGGCGCTGGCGGTGGTGGGCTGGGCGCTGATGCGCTGGAGCCGCCGCCTGCCGATCGCGCGGTTCTTCCGCTACAGCGCGATCCTGATCGCGGTGCTGGCGGTGGTGCTGGCCGGCAAGGCCGTGTCCGCGCTGCAGGAGGCGGGCTGGCTGCCGGTGACCTGGCTCGACGGCTGGCCCCGCCTGGAGTGGCTGGGGCTGTCCCCAACCCTGCTGGGCGTGGCCGTGCAGCTGCTGGTAGTGGCGGTGCTGGTCGCTGGCTTCGCCTGGTCCGGACGCAAGGCGCGGGCGGCCGCTGCCTGACCCGCCGCCAGCGCCACGCCAGGCATCCAACCCCGACAAGGGAGGAAAGCCGCTTCTTCCGCGGAAACGGGGGAAGGAGCAGATGACCCCTTCCCGCATACAGGAGAGGAAAGACCACCCCTTCCACCGCTCGCGGGGAACGGCAGACAACTCCGTCCGCTGGCGGGAAAGGGCAGACAACTCCCTCCCCCGCTTGCGGGGGAGGGCTGGGGTGGGGGCAAAGCGGGCGCGGCAGTGGATGCCCCCCGCCTTCGGTCCCGGCCCCATCCCAACCTTCCCCCGTAAACGGGGGAAGGAGCAGGCAGGCATATCCGCGTGCGTCCAACGGCAAGTACACACGCAGGACTCGCCGATGTTCCTCGCCAGCGCCGGTCAGTGCTTGCTGAATACCCGCCTGGGCGCGCGCGGGGGACGTCGCGTGTCGTTGGTGGGGGTCACTTCCACGGACAGGTGGAAGGTGCGCTCCTCGCCGGCGTGCATCGCGCCCACACCGACCACGTGTCGCGCCAGTTCGTTGCCTTCGTCGTCGCGTACGGTCAGCAGCACCGAGTATTCCCAGGCGCCCCCCTCGGCCGGATGCCGGATCATGCCCTCGACCTGCAGCGCAGTGGTGCTTTCGGCAGGCGCCGCGCCCGGTTCGGCGCGCGGCGAATCAAAGCGCAGGTAGTGCCGGCACGACGGGCAGATCGCCGCGCTCGCCAGGATCGTGGTCTTGCAGTGGGGGCAGGTGCGGGTCGCACCTGCCGTGCCCGGCTTCGGGGTGCTCACCGGGAGCTCAGGAGGCCGTGGCGCGCTCGCGCTGCTCCACCGCCTCGGCCTTGCCGCCGCGACGCGCCGACGCCTCGGACGCGTCCCAGCCGCACTCGACGTGGCCGCGGATCTTCGAGCCGGCCGCCACGGTCATCGAGCCGGCCTTGACGTCGCCGGTGAGCACCGACGAGGCGAGCAATTCCACCTTCTCCGCCGACTGGATGTTGCCATCCAGCTCGCCGGCCACCACCACCTGGCGGGCCTTGACGCCACCGTTGAGCCTGGCGCCCTCCTCGATCCGCAGG
This sequence comes from Luteimonas wenzhouensis, assembly GCF_007859305.1. Taxonomy (GTDB): domain Bacteria; phylum Pseudomonadota; class Gammaproteobacteria; order Xanthomonadales; family Xanthomonadaceae; genus Luteimonas; species Luteimonas wenzhouensis. The sequence goes on along the minus strand of NZ_VOHE01000001.1, from coordinate 20,863 downwards.
TTGCCCTGCACGTTCACGTCGCCCTTGAACTTGCCGGCGATGCGGACGTGGCCGCTGCCCTCGATCTTGCCCTCGATGGTCAGGTCGGCGGCGATCAGCGATTCCTTGGCCACCGGCTCGGGCGGGGCCGCCCGCGGAGGGGTGACCTGGGTCGGGGTGAAATCGGCGACGGCCGGCGCCTCGCGCGGCGGCACGGAGGCCGGCGTGTCGGCGGCGAAGGAGGGCTGGTCCTTCTTGGGGGCGTTGCTCTGGGAGTTGAAGATGGCCATTCGCGGAGTTCCTCGAGCTGGACAGGGAACGGCCGGTACGCCGGCCGGACGGGGGAATGGGCCTGAGCCTAGCACGTACACACCGGCTTCACGCTGTGACGGGGCTCACCGAATTCGTTTCGTGGCAAGCACTTGGCGCATCTTGTTGAGCCGCGGCCGCGCGTGGTCACGGCGCGGTGCCGGGCGGCCACCAGATCCGGTAGCGGCCCGAGAGGTGGAGCAGGGCCATCATCTGCAGCATCCCGTCGTAGTAGCGGTACTGTCCGGTCGGCACCGGCAGGTCCCACAGGGCGCGCACGAAATCGAGCCGGCGCGGGTGGTCGGCCGCGAGCGAGGCGGTGGCGTTCATCGCCACCAGGGCCGTGGTGCGGCCGCCGCCGAGGGGCTGTCCGTCGAGCGAGTACAGGCTCTGGTGGTCGTCGAGGCCCTGGTCGAGGAAGAACGCCTGCAGTCGGTTGGACAGTTCGACCTGGCGCGGGTCGGCGCGCCACCACGACCAGTCCATCGACCAGTTCATCGCCGTGCGCCAGGCGTCGTAACGGAAGTCCGCCGCCTCCGGCCGCCATGGCGCGGCCCAGGGCGTGCCGTCGAAGTTGCCGTAGTCGGGGGTGAGCCCGGTGCGCGGATGCGCGGCCCTGGCGAAGTAGTCACGGCTGGCGGCCGCCGCCTCGCGCCAGAACGCGCGGTCGGCCTCCGGGCCCACCCGCGCCCAGAGCTCGTAGAACGCAGGCAGGTGGTAGGAGGCATCGGTGTGGCCGGCGTTCTCCACGTCGGGCGTGAAGCGCACCATCCTCGTGTCGCGGTCGAACAGGTTCACCGCGGTCATCGTGCCGCGGTTGGTCGGGCCGGTGACCGGCTCGCGATGCAGGACGTGGTGCAGCAGGCGATCGGCGTGCGCCCGGTAGTCGTAGCGGCCTTCGCCGTCGCCCCAGCGGGCCGAGGCGAAGTACAGCGCGGTGATGAAGTATTCCTCGCCGTCGGGCGCGGGCATCTCGTCGATCGCGGTGCCGTCGGTGCGCACCGACCAGGCGAAGTAGCCGTACGCCGGGTGGCCGGGGTCGTCGTGGTACATGTGGGTCAGGGCCCAGTTCCAGATCGCGTCGAACTCGCGCTTCCGGTCCATCTGCACCGCGATCATCATCCCGTAGGACATGCCTTCCGAGCGCACGTCGTCACTGTTGACGTCGTGGATGTAGGCGAGCGGGCCGTGCTCGTTCCCGCCGGCTTCGTAATAGACCGCTTCGCTGTCCGGATCGCCATGGAAGAGCTGCGCGAACGCGGCTTCGATCCGGGCGTCGACCACGTCGCGCGGGTAACCCGCTTCCACGAACAGGTTGGGGTATTCGCCCGTGTGCGCGGCGCCGGCCCTGGTGGTGGCGCCATCGCCGGCGGCCTGCGACTCCCCAGGCTGCGGGTGCCCGGCACAGGACGACAGCAGGAATGCGGAGAGAAGCAGGACGCAGGCGCGCAGGACGCGATGGGAAGTCTGGAGCATGGTCACCGGAACGAAGCCAGGGAGCGGCCGAAGGTACCAGACGCATCGCGCAGCGCCTCTCCGGCGGTCGCCCCCATCCCGACCTTCCCCCGCAAGCGGGGGAAGGAGAGCAGGTGGCGGCCCCCTCCCCACAAGCGGGGGAAGGAGCAGGCGCAGGCTCCCTCCCCCGCGACGCGGGGGAGGGCTGGGGTGGGGCACGCGGCATTGCGACGGGCACGACAAGCCTCCGGCAGTTGCCCCCATCCCGACCTTCCCCCGCACGCGGGGGGAAGGAGCAGGTCGTAGCTCCCTCCCCGCAAGCGGGGGAAGGAGTGGGGGGCGGTCGCTGTCCCAACCCCGAGACCGGGGCAGGACGTCGCCGCAGCGATGCCGCCACCCCCCACGCACTACATCCGGAACACCCCGAACCTCGCCGGCTCGATCGGCGCATTGAGCGAAGCCGAGATCCCCAGCGCCAGCACCCGCCGCGTATCGGCCGGATCGATGATGCCGTCGTCCCACAGCCGCGCGGTCGAGTACCACGGGCTGCCCTGGGTTTCGTACTGCTCGCGGATCGGCGCCTTGAACGCCTCTTCCTCCTCCGCGCTCCATTGGCCGCCGCGAGCCTCGATGCCGTCGCGGCGCACGGTCGCCAGCACGCTCGCGGCCTGCTCGCCGCCCATCACGCTGATGCGCGCGTTCGGCCACATCCACAGGAAGCGGGCGCCATAGGCGCGGCCGCACATGGCGTAGTTGCCGGCGCCGAAGCTGCCGCCGATCACCACGGTGAACTTGGGCACGCTCGAACACGCCACCGCCGTGACCATCTTCGCTCCGTCCTTGGCGATCCCCGCATTCTCGTATTTGCGGCCCACCATGAAGCCGGTGATGTTCTGCAGGAACACCAGCGGAATCCCGCGCTGGTTGCACAGCTCGATGAAGTGCGCGCCCTTGAGCGCGCTCTCGGAGAACAGGATGCCGTTGTTGGCGACGATGCCCACCGGATAGCCGTGCAGGTGGGCGAACCCGGTGACCAGGGTCTTGCCGTAGCGCGCCTTGAACTCGTCGAACTCGCTGCCGTCGACGATGCGCGCGATCACCTCGCGGATGTCGAACGGCCGGCGGGTGTCCTTCGGCACCACGCCATAGAGTTCTTCGGCCGGATACAGCGGCTCGCGCGCCTCGCGCACCGCGACCGGCAGGGTCTTGCGCCGGTTGAGGTGGCCCACGATGCGGCGCGCGATCTCCAGTGCGTGGCGGTCGTCCTCGGCGAAGTGGTCGGCCACGCCGGACACGCTGGCGTGCACGTCGGCGCCGCCGAGGGCCTCGGCGTCGACCACCTCGCCGGTGGCCGCCTTCACCAGCGGCGGGCCGCCGAGGAAGATCGTGCCCTGTTCCTTCACGATCACGCTCTCGTCGCACATCGCCGGCACGTAGGCGCCGCCGGCGGTGCAGCTGCCCATCACCACCGCGACCTGCGGGATGTTCTCCGCGCTCATCCGCGCCTGGTTGTAGAAGATGCGGCCGAAGTGCTCCTTGTCGGGAAACACCTCGTCCTGCAGCGGTAGGAAGGCGCCGCCCGAATCGACCAGGTACACGCAGGGCAGGCGGTTCTCGCGCGCGATCTCCTGTGCGCGCAGGTGCTTCTTCACCGTCATCGGGAAGTAGGTGCCGCCCTTGACCGTGGCGTCGTTGGCCACGACCACGACTTCCTGGCCCATCACCCGGCCGATGCCGCAGACCATGCCGGCCGCGGGCGCGGCGCCGTCGTACATGTCCTCGGCGGCGAGCGGCGCGATTTCCAGGAACGGCGAGCCCGGGTCGAGCAGGGCGGTGATGCGGTCGCGCGCCAGCAGCTTGCCGCGCCCGGTGTGCTTGCGACGCGCGGCCTCGCCGCCGCCGTCCGCGGCGCGTGCCAGGCGGCGCTCGAGCTCCTCCACCAGGGCGCGGTGGTACTGCGCGTTGTCGCGGAATTCCTGTGATCGGGGATCGAGCCGGGATTCGATGACCGTCATGGGTACGTGGCGGTTGGGCGGACCCGAAGGATACGTGAGCCGGCCCCCCGTCCGCTGACCCCTTCGCCACGAGGGGAAGGAGTGCAGCGACCGGTTCCCTCCCCCGCAAGCGGGGGAAGGGGCAGATGGTGGCGATTCAACAGGAGGGGGAAGGGGGCGGGAGGTGGCGTTTCAACAGGCGGCAGCAGGGGCAGCGACCGGCTCCCTCCCCCGCGTGCGGGGGAGGGTTGGGGGTGGGGGCGGGTCGTGTCGGTGCAGCTGATGGGTTGTCGCCTGTGGGCTGCCCCCATCCCAGCCTTCCCCCGCAAGCGGGGGAAGGAGCAGGTGGGGGCGTTTCAACAAGCGGGGGAGGGGCGGGAGGTGGCGTTTCAACAGGCGGCAGCAGGGGCGGCGACCGGCTCCCTCCCCCGCGTGCGGGGGAGGGTTGGGGGTGGGGGCGGGTCGTGTCGGTGCAGCTGATGGGTTGTCGTCTGTGGGCTGCCCCCATCCCAGCCTTCCCCCGCAAGCGGGGAAGGGGCCGGTGGTGGCGTTTCAACAAGCGGGGGAGGGGCGGGAGGTGGCGTTTCAACAGGCGGCAGCAGGGGCAGGTGTTCGGAGAACAAGAAGGCCCGCACTTGGCGGGCCTTCTCTCCGGTCATGCCAACCGCGATCAGTCGCGGGCGGCTTCCTCGGCTTCCGCGGCGGCGTCCTTCACCGCGCCGGCAGCGTCGGCAGCGGCTTCGCGGGTGGCGTCGGCAGCCTGGTCCGCGGCCTGCTCGGCCTCGGCGGCAGCCTGATCCATGGCGGCGTCGGCCTCGGCGGCCGCTTCCTCGGCGGCGGCTTCGAGCTCGGCAGCCGCCCGCTCGGTCTCGGCAGCGGCTTCGGCCGCGGCCCGTTCGGCGGCGTCGGCAGCCGCGGCGGCGTCCTGCCTGGCGCCGTCGGCGGTGTTTTCGCAGGCGGCAAGGGCGAGCACGCTCGCTGCGGCGATGGCGATGAGCTTGGCGTTCAAATGGTCTCTCCGGTGCAAGGGATTGGATTGTCGCGACCGGCCCCGGGTCCCCGTGGCCGCCCCGTCATTTTGCGGACCCGAATGTTCAGAAAAAGAGAAGCCGCCGGATGGCCGGCGGCTTCCCTCGACTGTCGCTTGGCGACGCCGGGATTACTGCTTGGCTTCCTCGGCGGCGTCGGCAGCGGCTTCCGCAGCGTCCTCGGCTTCCTCGGCGGCATCGGCAGCCGCGTCCGCGGCCTCGGACGTGGTGGCGGCAGCCGCGTCGGCAGCGGCGTCAGCAGCGGCGTCGGCGGCAGCAGCGGCCTCGTCGGCAGCCGCCTGGGCGGTCTCCTCGGTCGCGGTGCCCGCAGCCTCGGCAGCGGCCTCGGCAGCGTCGGCGGCTTCCTCGGCGGCGTCGGCAGCGGCGTTCTGCGCCTGCTGCTCGTTGCTGCAGGCGGCAAGGGCGAAGCCCAGGGCCAGCGCAAGCAGAGCCTTGTTGATGGTCATGTCGTTTCTTCCTCGTCGTAAAAGGTGAAAAACGCGCAAGCCTGCGCGCCGCCAACATGATGACAAGCCGTTGACGGCTGTCAAGCGGAATCCACTGGCCATTTTGTCAACAGGATGTTAACCGGACGCCACCAGATGCAGGGCTAGACCAGCTCCACGGCCACCGCCGTGGCCTCGCCGCCACCGATGCAAAGCGAGGCGATGCCGCGCTTGCCGCCGCGCGCACGCAGGGCGTGCAGCAGGGTCACCACCAGGCGCGCGCCGCTGGCGCCGATCGGATGGCCCAGGGCGGTGGCGCCGCCGTTGACGTTGAGCTTCTCGTGCGGAATCCCGAGTTCGCGGATCGGCGCCATCGCCACCACCGCGAAGGCCTCGTTGACCTCGAACAGGTCCACGTCCTCGACTTTCCAGCCGACCTTGTCGAGCAGGTTGCGGATGGCGCCGACCGGGGCGGTGGTGAACCACTCCGGCTCCTGCGACCAGGTGGTGTGGCCGACGATGCGGGCCAGCGGCTTGAGCCCGAGGCGGGCAGCCTCGTCGGCGCTGGTGAGCACCGTGGCCGCGGCGCCGTCGGAGATGCTCGAGGAACTCGCCGCGGTGACCGTGCCGTCCTTGCGGAAGGCCGGGCGCAGGGTCGGGATCTTGGCCACGTCGGACTTGCCCGGCTGCTCGTCGGTGGCGACCTCCACCTCGCCCTTGCGCGAGGCCACCTTCACCGGGACGATCTCGTCCTTGAACGCGCCCGACTCGATCGCCGCCTTGGCGCGCGTGACCGACTCGATCGCGAACGCGTCCTGCTCCTCGCGGGTGAAGCCGTACTTGTCGGCGCAGGCTTCCGCGAACACGCCCATCGACTGGCCGTCGTAGGGATTGGTCAGGCCGTCCCAGGCCATGTGGTCGACGAGCCTGGCGTCGCCGTAGCGCAGGCCCGGGCGCGCCGAGACCATGTGCGGGGCATTGGTCATCGACTCCATGCCGCCGGCGACGACGACCGTGGCCGAGCCGGCCTTGATCAGGTCGTGGCCGAGCATGATCGCCTTCATGCCGGAGCCGCAGACCTTGTTGATGGTGGTGCAGCCGGCCGACTTGGGCAGGCCGGCGGCGAGCGAGGCCTGGCGCGCGGGCGCCTGGCCGAGGTTGGCCGGCAGCACGCAGCCCATGATCACCTCGGACACGTCCTCGCCCTTGACCCCGGCCTGCTCGACGGCGGCGCGGATCGCGGCGGCGCCGAGGGTGGGCGTGGGCACACCGGTGAACTGGCCGAGCATGGAACCGATGGCGGTGCGCTTGGCACCGACGATGACGACGTCGCTCATGGCGGGACTCCGGGGGTGGGGGAGTAGAAGGAACCCGATTATCGCGCCCGCGCCGGCGGGGCGGCAAACCCGGTGCTGGTCGCGCGGCCCGCGTCGCGTATAGAGTCATCGGGCGCCCGGGACGGGCGTGCAGCGGGAGGACACGGCGATGTCGCAAATGGCGTGCGGTTGGCTGTCGCGGCTGTCGGTGGGACTGGCGGTCGCCCTGGCGCTGGGCGCCTGCGGGGGTGGCGGAGGCGGCACGCGCGCCGATCCGCCGCCGCAGGGCCCGCCGCCCGAGCCACCGCCGCCGCCTCCGCCCGCGCCGCCGCCATCGCCGCCGGTGGTGCAGCCGCCCGAGCCCGCCTACAGCCACCACCTCGCCTGGACCAACGCCGCGCAGGCGCACGAAGCCGGGCTGGACGGCGCCGGGATCCGCATCGGCGTGATCGACAGCGGCGTGCAGCGCAACCATCCCGCGCTCGCCGGCCGGGTGGTGGCCAACCTCCATTACCTCGATCCGCGCAGCAACGACCTGTCGGTCGACGACGTCCACGGCCACGGCACCGCGGTGGCGCAGGTGATCGCCGGCCGGCCGTTCGGCCGATGGCCCGGCGGCCTGGCGCCGGGTGCGGAGATCGTCTCGGCGCGGATCATCAGCGACACCCCGCCCGAGGACGACGGCAGCGGCCAGGGCAACGAGATCTCCGGCCCGCTGGGCATCGGCCCGATCCACGACGACCTGGTCGCGCAGGGCGTGCGGATCATCAACAACTCCTGGGGCGGCCTGTACTGGACCGACCCCGCGGCGACCGCGCAGATCGCCGCCGAATACCGGCCCTTCGTCGTCGAGCGCGGCGGCCTGGTGGTGTTCTCCGCGGGCAACTCCGGCTTCGAAGACCCGTCCGACACGGCCGCGCTGCCGAGCCAGCCGGGCAGCGGCGGAAGCCGGCCCGCGGCCGACCTCGAACGCGGCTGGCTGGCGGTGGCCGCGCTGGCCGAGGGCAGCGACTCGCAGCTGGCCTACTACTCCAACGCCTGCGGGCTGGCGATGGACTACTGCCTCTCCGCGCCGGGCACGGTGGTGGTGACCGGCACCGACGATGCCCCCGACGCGCCTAGCTACTGGCGCTGGTCGGGCACCTCGTTCGCCGCGCCGATCGTCTCCGGCGCCGCGGCCCTGGTCTGGGAGGCGTTCCCGTACTTCGACAACGACCTGGTGCGGCAGACCCTGCTCGGCACCGCCACCGACATCGGTGCGCCGGGCGTGGACCCGGTGTTCGGCCACGGGCGCCTCGACGTCGGCGCCGCGGTGCGCGGACCGGAGCGGCTGGACTGGGGCGACGTGGTCGCCGACTTCGACGGGCTCACTTCGGCCTGGCGCAACCCGATCACCGGCGACGGCGGCATCGTCAAGCGCGGCGACGGCCGCCTGGTGCTCACCGCCCCAGGCGATTACCGCGGCGACACGCGGGTGGAGGCGGGCACGCTCGTGGTCGATGGCGAGCTTGCCAACACCCGCGTGCTGGTCGGTCGCGACGGCACCCTGACCGGCCGTGGCGGGATCGGCATGCAGATCCACAACTCCGGGACGGTGGCGGTCGACGTCGACAACGCGCTGGTCGCGCGGGGCGACTACGTGCAGGCCGCCTCGGGCACGCTGTCGGTGCAGGTGGGCAGCCAGCTGAGGGTGCACGGTACGGCGACCATCGAGGGCGGCACGCTGCACGTGTCCGGCCTCGCGCCGGGCTACGTGGCCCAGGCCAGCGAAACCGTGCTCACCGCGCTCGGCGGCCTGGAAGGCCGGTTCGATGCGCTGAGCTACGCCGCGAGCCTGTTCCTGGAGGCCGGGCTGGCCTACGACTACGACCTGGACGAGGTGATCCTGGAGATCGCGCGCCTGGACGTCATGGCCGCCGCCAAGCGCCTGCCGTCCGTATCGCCCGCGGGCCTGGCCGCGGCGCGGCGGCTGGAGCAGGCGTTCGCGCGGATCGACGCCGGCGGCGCGGACGCGGCGGACGATGCCGTGCTCGCGCTGGCCGGCCGCTTCCAGGCCCTGGCGGACGAACGCGCTGCCGCGTCCGCGCTCGACAGCCTGTCCGGCGAATCGCACGCGCTGGCCACCAGCCTGGCCTTCGACGCGATCGACATCGGCCGCCGTGCGCTGTCGGCGCGGGTCGAGCGGATGGGTCCCGGCAACGCCGCCGGCGCCTGGCGCCAGGCGCTGGGCGTGAGCGGGCAGGGCACCGGCATCGCCGGTGGCGGTTTCCACCTCGATGGCTGGATGATCGGCCGCGACCACGCGCCGGCGCCGGGCCTGGTGTCCGGCTTCGCGTTCGGCGAGGTCCGCGCCGAAGGCCGGGTGGGCGGCAACCACGACCGCAGCCGCGGCCGGCAGACGGCGGCCAGCGTCTACCTCGGTCGCCTGGGCGCGGACGGCTACGCCCTGGGCCAGGCCACTTCGGGCCGCTTCGATCGCGACATTGAACGCTGGCTGTTCGACGGTCCGGACGCCCGCGCCGGGGTGCACGGCACCACCTCCGGAGGCTACGCCAGCCTCGCGGTAGAGGCCGGCCGCCACCTGCATCGCGGCGCGTGGCGACTCACTCCCTACCTGGGCGCCGACCATGTGCGAATGCGTAGCGACGGCTTCGAGGAATGGGGCAGCGCCTTCGCCCTGCGCACGGCCGATGCCACGCTGGCCCGCACCCAGGCCACCGTGGGCCTGCGCGCCCGCCGCGACTGGCGCGGCGCAAGCCTCCGCGCCTGGTCGGAATGGCAGCAGACCCTGCAGGCCGAGGGCTTCGCGCTGCAGGCCAGCCTCGCCGGGATCGACAGCTGGTCGCCGCTGCCGCTGGCCGACGCCGCGAAGCCGGGCGGCCTGGTCGGCCTCGGCCTCGACACCTGGCTGGGCCGCGCTGGTCGCCTGGAGCTGGGCGTCGACCAGCGCTTCGGACCGCGCGGCGGCGACCGCATGGCGCACCTGCGATACCTGCTGGCGTTCTGAATGGGACGAGGAAGGGATGGACGGTTGTAACAGGGGCAGGGGCAGGGACGCTGCCCCCTTCACCGATGGCCGGCTGGAGGGGCGCAGCCGCCGGCCATTCGCCCGTCACGGCCGGAAGCAAGCCCGGAACGCAGGCAAGGCCCCCGCAGGAGCTGCTGCCCTCAGTGGTTCCCGGCGAACAACTCCCGCCCGATCAGCATCCGCCGGATCTCGTTGGTCCCTGCCCCGATGGCATACAGCTTCGCATCGCGCAGGATCCGCCCGGTCGCGTACTCGTTGATGTAGCCGTTCCCGCCCAGCGCCTGGATCGCCTCGAGCGCCACCTGCACCGCGGCCTCGCTGGCATGCAGCAGGCAGCTCGCCGCGTCGATGCGCGAGCGGTGCCCGGCGTCGTAGTCGCGCGCCACCTGGTAGGCGTAGGCGCGCGAGGACTGCAGCGCGGTGTACATGTCGGCGATCTTGGCCTGCATGATCCCGAAGCTGCCGATCGGCTGCCCGAACTGGCGCCGCTCGCGCACGTAGGGCAGGGCGATGTCGAGCGCGGCCTGCATCAGCCCCAACGGCCCGCCGGTGAGCACCAGGCGCTCGGTGTTGAGCCCGCTCATCAGCACCTTGACCCCGTTGTTGACCTCGCCGAGCACGTTCCCGGCCGGGATCTCGCAGTCCTCGAACACCAGCTCGCAGGTGTTGGAGCCGCGCATGCCGAGCTTGTCGAGCTTCTGCGCGGTGCGGAAGCCCTTGAAGCCCTTCTCGACGATGAAGGCGGTCATGCACTTGCTGCCGAGTTCGCGGCTGGCGGTGCGCATGTAGACCACCAGCACGTCGGCCTCGGGGCCGTTGGTGATCCACATCTTGCTGCCGTTGGCGATCCAGCGGTCGCCCTTGAGTTCGGCGCGGCAGCTCATCGAGCCGACCACGTCGGAGCCGGCGCCCGGCTCGCTCATCGCCAGCGCGCCTTTCCACTCACCGCTGCACAGCTTTGGCAGGTACTTCTCGCGCTGGGCCTGGTTGCCGTTGGCGTACAGGTTCGACACGCAGAGGTTGGAGTGCGCGCCGTAACTCAGGCCGACCGAGCCGGACGCGCGGGAGATCTCCTCCATCGCCACCAGGTGGGCGAGGTAGCCCATGTCGCTGCCGCCGAACTCGCCGGGCACGGTCATGCCGAGCAGGCCCAGTTCGCCGAGCCTGGGCCACAGGTCCTGCGGGAACGCGTTCTCCTCGTCGATCCGCGCCGCGCGCGGCGCGATCTCGGCCTCGGCGAACCGCCTCACCGCCTCGCGCAGCGCATCGATCTCCTCGCCAAGCGGAAACGTCCGCATTCCATGCTCCCTGATGGACTGTTTCACATGCTACTACTTTGCCGGGCGGGACCGGCCGCGCCCGCCGACGACCCGGCACGGCGCCCGCTTCAATCGCCCAGATCCACGTAGCGTACCCACTCGCGTGTCCCGAAACGCGAACGCGGCCACCGTCCACGCGCCAACCTCCAGCTCCCTCCCCGCGTGCGGGGGAGGGTTGGGGTGGGGCATCGGAGCACGGGAACGGTGATGCCACGGCGAGAGCCAGGTGGCCCCCATCCCGGCCTTCCCCCGCAAGCGGGGGAAGGAGTCGGGGCGCTTGCGGCGCAACCGCCTTGGCTCCCTCCCCCGCAAGCGTGGGAAGGGGCAGGAGCGCGCGGCGCGGCTTCTTTGGCTCCCTACCCCGCGTGCGGGGGAGGGTGGGGTGGGGGCATCGGAGCACGGGAACGGGGATGCCACAGCGAGGGCCAGGCGGCCCCCATCCCGGCCTCCCCCCCGCAAGCGGGGGAAGGAGTAGCGCGCGAAAGCGGTGCGCCGGCGTGGTGCTGGAACTTGCGGGCAGCCTCAGCCGCCGCGCATCCGCCCCTGGAAGCGCGGGGCGCTGCGGCCCATCGGCAGCTTGAGCTTGCCGATGGTGGCGATGCGCTCCTCGGCCAGGCGGTCCGCGGCCTGGTAGGTCGGGATGCCGTCGCGCTCGGCGATCTCGAAGATGCGGGTAAGGTTGTGGTAGATCGTGCGCATCATCCGCATCGCGCGTTCGCGGTTGTAGCCGTCGATCTCCAGAGACACGTTCATCACGCCGCCGGCGTTGACCGCGTAGTCGGGCGCGTACAGCACGCCGCGGCGCTCGAGCTCGTCGCCGATCGCGTTGCTGGCCAGCTGGTTGTTGGCCGCGCCGCACACCACCTTGGCCTTGATCCGCGGCAGGGTCTGCTCGTTGAGCGTGCCGCCCAGGGCGCAGGGCGAGTACACGTCCACGTCCACGTCGTAGATGTCGTCCGGGGCCACGGCCTCGGCGCCGAGTTCGCTCACCGCACGGTCGATGCGGTCCTGGTGGATGTCGGTGACGAACAGTTTGGCGCCGCGCTCGCTCAGCAGCTTGGCGAACTCGAATCCGACATGGCCCAGGCCCTGCACGGCGAAGCTGTACTTGCCGATCTCCTCGTCGCCGAAGCGACGGTTGAGCGCGGCCATCAGGCCCTGCATCGTGCCGTAGGCGGTGAACGGCGAGGGGTCGCCCGAGCCGCCGTGCACCTGGTGCACGCCGGTGACGAACTGTGTCTCGCGGAACACGAACTCCATGTCGTTGACGTCGATGCCGACGTCCTCGGCGGTGATGTAGCGACCGCCCAGCGAATCGACGAACTGGCCGAAGGCGCGGAACAGGGCCTCGGACTTGTCCTTGGCCGGGTCGCCGATGATCACCGCCTTGCCGCCGCCCAGGTTCAGGCCGGCCACAGCGTTCTTGTAGGTCATGCCGCGCGACAGGCGCAGCACGTCGTCCAGGGCCTCGGCATCATTCTTGTACGGCCACATCCGGGTGCCGCCCAGGGCCGGGCCGAGCACGGTGTTGTGGATCGCGATGATGGCCTTCAGGCCGACGTCGGGGTTGTGGCAGAACACGACCTGCTCGTGGCCGTAGTGTCCAATCTGTTCGAAGATCATGGATATAACTCCGTCGCGGGCGCCGCGCGCGTGGTCGCGGGGCCCTTCCAGGCTCGGCTGGATGGCATGGGTTGGCCGGCGGTCTGGATCGCCCGCAGGGGCAGCCGGAAAGTTTCAGGTGAGCGAATTCTACGCCGGCAAGCGGAAATTGCCCGTGACTTTCGGCAGGGGAGGGCGGGGGTGGGCGAGGGGGCACGGTCGGGCATCGCGGCTTCGTGGCGTGCCCCCATCCCGGCCTTCCCCCGCAAGCGGGGGAAGGGGCAGGAGCGTGGCTGCGTTGGCTCCCTCCCCCGCTTGCGGGGAGGGCCGGGGTGGGGGCGGGCGGCGAGGGAGCCGGAAGGGCCCCATCCCTCAGAGCTGCGATTCCACCGGCAGCCACCCCACCAGTCGCGCCAGCATCCGCGGCCACAGGCCGGACTCGGGCTCGTGGTCGAGCACCACCGGCGGCTCCGAGGCGCGGTCCAGCCAGCGCAGCTCGCCGTCCCCGTCCAGGTACACCCAGTAGCTGTTGTCCTTGTCCGACAGCCGCAGGTACTCCTCGCGCAACGCGAGCGCCAGCGGCACGTCGTCGAACAGCACGCCCATCTCGGTATTGAGGTCGATCGAGCGCGGGTCGATGTTGAACGAGCCGACGAAGCCGTAGCGGTCGTCCACCACGAACGCCTTGGTATGCAGGCTGGCCCCGCTGCTGCCGAACAGGCTCGCCTCCGACTGCGTCACCTGCGGCCGCATCTCGTACAGCTTCACCCCGGTGCGCAGCAGGCGCTTGCGGTAGTTGGCGTAGCCGCCGTGCACGGCCACCACGTCGTTGGCCGCCAGCGAGTTGGTGATCACGCCCACGTGCGCCTCGCGCTCGCGCACCAGGGCCGCCAGCGCCGCCACGCCTTCGTCGCCGGGCACGAAGTAGGGCGAGATCAGCAGCGCCTTGCGCCGGGTCTCGCGCACCACCTCGAACAGCTCGGCCACCAGGTAGGTGCCCGGCTGGGTTTCCTTCCACTTCAGCGGCGGGTCGGAGAGCACCCGGATCCGGTCGGTCCAGTGCGGCTCCAGTTCCTGGGCCAGGTAGGCGCGCAGGTTGGGCGAGAGGTCCACGCGGTCGAGATAGCGCCGCGCGAGCCGGCCACGCGCCTCCTCCTTGATCGCGGTGAGCACGGTGTCGAGCTTCTGCCGCGGCTTGGAGTTGAGCCGGTCGATCGGCACCACCGCGTCGCTGTTCCAGAACGTGTCGAAGATGGCGCTGGCCTGTTCCACCTCCGGCCCGAACAGCAGTACGTCCAGGTCGCGGAAGTTGGTCTCGCCGTGGGCGTCGAAGTACTCGGTGCCCACGTTGCGCCCGCCCACGATCGCCACCCGGTTGTCCGCGATCCAGGCCTTGTTGTGCATCCGGTAGGTGATGCTGAACATGCGTTGCACCATCTCGACCAGGCGGCCGAGGCCCTCGCGGTTGCGGAACGGGTTGTAGACGCGGATCTCGATGTTCGGATGCGCGTCCAGCGCCAGCAGCGCCGCGTCCTTGCCCGAGGTGTTGATGTCGTCGAGCAGCATGCGCACGCGCACGCCGCGCTCGGCCGCCTTCCATGCCTCGTGCATCAGCAGGTGGCCGGTGAGGTCGTCGTGCCAGATGTAGTACTGCAGGTCGAGGCTGCGCCCGGCCTTGCGCGCGGACAGGGCCCGGGCGGCGAACGCATCCAGCCCGTCGGGCAGCAGGATCGCCCCGGTCTTGCCCGGGTGCCGCGCCAGCAGCGGCTCCAGTTCGCGGTCGAGCTCGGTCTGCCCCGGCTGCACCGGCAGCGCGAAGCCGGGGAGGCCGGTGGCCGGCGGCATCAGGTGGTCGGCCAGCAGCATGCCGCTGCCCACCAGCATGGCCAGCGAGAACAGGCCCCAGGCCAGGATGCGTTTGATGCGCTGCTTCATCGGATGCCGGGGTCCTGGGGCGTCGTGGCGTGGCGGGGCCTGGTGGGCGGGGTGGATGGGGTCGCAAGTGTGGCATTTGCGCCACGCACTGTCCTTCCCCCCGCTGGAAAGGGCAGCCGCGGGCGTCCAGCGGAGGCTGGCCGCCGTTCCGGGGCTGCCACGCCATGCCCTCCCGAACCTCCGCGCTGGAAACGCTGGCGTCGGCGGGGGGCGGCGCGCCAAGCGTGGCAAAGGCATGGCACGCTGGACCCGGTTGCGCGCCCCGCGCAGGCAGGAAACCGCCCGAAGGCCGCGACACCCCCGCGCTACAATTGGTCACATCTGAAATCATTCCGGAGTGCGCCATGGCCACGCCCGCCAACCAGCTCCCCGCGCGCCAGTCCAACGCCACCCCGCTGCGCTTCGTCACCGCCGCCAGCCTGTTCGACGGGCACGACGCGGCGATCAACATCATGCGCCGCCTGATCCAGGCCCAGGGCGCGGAAGTCATCCACCTCGGCCACAACCGCTCGGTCGAGGACGTGGTGCGCGCCGCCCTGCAGGAGGACGCCGACGCCATCGCCCTGTCCAGCTACCAGGGCGGCCACGTCGAGTACTTCAAGTACATGGTGGACATGCTGCGCGAGCGCGGCGCCGGCCACATCCGCGTGGTGGGCGGGGGCGGGGGCACGATCACGCCCGAGGAAATCCGCGAGCTCGAGGCCTACGGCGTCGAACGCATCTACCACCCCAACGACGGCATGAAGCTGGGCCTGGTGGAGATGATCGAGGACGTGGTCGAGCGCGTGTCCAGGGCGCGCGACGCGCGCGCGGCCGAGGCCCGCCAGCCGGCCGGCACCCGCCCGTCGCTGGACGACGAGATCGCCATCGGCCGCGTGCTCTCCGCGATCGAGGACGGCGCGTACTCCGACGCCGAGCTGGCCATGCTGCGCAAACGGTGGGCCGCGGGCGCGGCCGGCCATGCCGGTCCCACGCCGGTCATCGGCATCACCGGCACCGGCGGCGCCGGCAAGAGCTCGGTGACCGACGAACTGCTCAACCGCTTCCTGTCCTGCTTCCCGCAGATGCGCATTGCCGTGGTCTCGGTGGACCCGACCCGCCGCCGCACCGGCGGCGCGCTGCTGGGCGACCGCATCCGCATGAACTCGCTGCGCAGCCACCGCGTGTACATGCGCTCGATGGCCACCCGCCGCCAGAACGTGGCCACCAACGCGGTGCTCACCGACTGCATCGCCTTCCTCAAGGGCCTGGGCTACGACCTGGTGATCGTCGAGACCGCCGGCATCGGCCAGAGCGACTCGGAGATCGTCGACCTGGTCGATTTCCCGATGTACGTGATGACCAGCGACTACGGCGCGCCCAGCCAGCTCGAGAAGATCGACATGATCGACTACGCCGAGCTGATCGTGCTCAACAAGTACGACAAGCGCGGCGCCGAGGACGCCCTGCGCGACGTGCGCAAGCAGTGGAAGCGCAACCGCGCCGCCTTCAACGTCGCCGACGACGACGTTCCCGTCTATCCCACCATCGCCAGCCAGTTCAACGACCCCGGCATCAGCTGGATGTTCGTGAACCTGTGCCGCCTGCTGCGCGAAAAACTCAACCTCCCGGGCACCCCGGTGGCCCCTGCAGGAGCGGCTTCAGCCGCGACCCCAACCCCGGCCAACGACGAAACCCCTGGAGCGACGGTCGCGGCTGAAGCCGCTCCTACAGCCGCTCCTGCAGCCGCCCCGGCGGCCGTGCCCGCCGCCCCCCGCTGCGACTTCAACCCCCGCATCGACACCTCGGTCCGCGAACCGCGCGCCACCGTCCTGATCCCCGGCAACCGGGTCCGCTACCTGTCCGAGATCGCGGAGCAGGGCAGGGCCATCAACGCCTCGATCGAGAAGCAGGCCGAGGCCGCCGACCGCGCCCAGGCCTGCTGGCAGGCGCTGAAGGAGCTCGACGACCCCAGGCTGCCGAAGCCGCTCGAGCTCTACGACGCCGCCGACCTGCTCGCCGGCGGCGGCACCCCTCTTCCCCCGCCCAGCGGGGGAAGTCCCCGCGAAGCGGGGGATGGGGGCGGGCCCGACGCGAGCGAAGCCGCCCCCCACCCCGACCCGTCCGGCTCCGCGCAGCGCGCCGGGCGCCCGGACGGTCCGCGCGGCAGTGCCGCGCAAGCGGATCATCCTCACCTCCCGCACGCGGGGGACGGGGCGGCGGTCGTCGACCGCTCGCTGCTCACCCTGCGCCAGCGCTACAACGACGCCATCCAGTCCATCGAAGCCGGGCATTTGCGCAACCTGCGCGAGTGGCCGCAGCGGCTGAAGTCCATCACCGACGAGGTCAACGAGTACCAGGTCCGCGGCAGGACCATCCGGGTCGAGAACTACCGAGAGTCCCTCAGCCACCAGAAGATCCCCAAGATCGCCGCGCCCAGGTACCGCAGCTGGGGCGAACTGCTCGCCTTCCTCGGCAAGGAGAACCTGCCCGGCTACTACCCCTACACCGGCGGCGTGTACCCCTACCGCCGCACCGGCGAGGACCCCACCCGCATGTTCGCGGGCGAGGGCACGCCCGAGCGCACCAACCGCCGCTTCCACTACCTGAGCCTGGGCCAGCCGGCCGCGCGCCTGTCCACCGCCTTCGACAGCGTCACCCTCTACGGCGAGGACCCGGCGCCGCGCCCGGACATCTACGGCAAGATCGGCAACTCCGGCGTCAACATCCCCACGCTGGACGACATGAAGAAGCTCTACTCGGGCTTCGACCTGTGCGCGCCGACCACCAGCGTGTCGATGACCATCAACGGCCCGGCGCCGATCATCCTCGCGATGTTCATGAACTGCGCCATCGACCAGCAGGTGGAGAAGTACCTGCGGGCCGATCCGCAGCGCTGGGCCGAGGCGCAATCGAGGATCGACGCCTTCTTCGAAGGCCGTGAGCGCCCGCGCTACCACGGAGAGCTGCCCAAGGGGAACGACGGCCTCGGCCTGGCCTTCCTCGGCATGACCGGCGACCAGCTGGTGGACCCCGAGACCTACGCGAAAATCAAGGCCGAGACGCTGTCCACCGTGCGCGGCACCGTGCAGGCCGACATCCTGAAAGAAGACCAGGCCCAGAACACCTGCATCTTCAGCACCGAGTTCGCCCTGCGCATGATGGGCGACATCCAGCAGTACTTCGTCGACCACAAGGTCCGCAACTTCTACTCGGTGTCGATCTCGGGCTACCACATCGCCGAGGCCGGGGCGAACCCGATCAGCCAGCTCGCTTTTACCTTAAGCAACGGCTTCACCATCGTCGAATACTACCTGGCGCGCGGGATGAAGATCGACGACTTCGCGCCCAACCTGTCGTTCTTCTTCTCCAACGGCATGGACCCGGAGTACACCGTCATCGGCCGCGTCGCCCGCCGCATCTGGGCAAGAGCGATGCGCGAGCGCTACGGCGCCAACGAGCGCTCGCAGATGATGAAGTACCACATCCAGACCTCCGGCCGATCCCTGCACGCCCAGGAGATCCAGTTCAACGACATCCGCACCACGCTGCAGGCCCTGTACGCCCTGTTCGACAACTGCAACAGCCTGCACACCAACGCCTACGACGAGGCCATCACCACGCCGACCGAAGAGAGCGTGCGCCGCGCCGTGGCGATCCAGATGATCATCAACAAGGAGCTGGGGCTGAACTACTGCGAGAACCCCTGGCAGGGCAGCTTCATCGTCGAGCAGCTCACCGACCTGGTGGAGGAGGCCGTCTACAAGGAGTTCGAGGCCATCAGCGAGCGCGGCGGCGTGCTCGGCGCCATGGACACCATGTACCAGCGCGGCAAGATCCAGGAAGAGAGCCTCTACTACGAGCAGAAGAAGCACGACGGCAGCCTGCCCCTGATCGGCGTCAACACATTCCTGCCCAAGGAGCACGGCGGCGAGGTGGCCGCCGAGATCGAGCTGATCCGCTCGACGGAGGAAGAGAAGGCCCAGCAGATCGCCAACGTCCGCAACTGGCAGTCCATCCGCAACCGCCTTGCCTCGCTCCTTCCCCCGCCCGCGGGGGAAGGCCGGGATGGGGGCACCCCCACCACCGACGATTCCAATTCACCTGAAACCATCGCCACCGAGGCCCACGACGGGCACGGCCTGGGCTATCTTCAGGACACCGCGCGCCGCCGGGGGAACGTGTTCGAGGCGCTGATGGACGCGGTCAAGACCCACTCATTGGGGCAGATCAGTCATGCCTTGTATGAGGTGGGGGGGGAGTATCGGCGGAATATGTGAAGTTCCGCGGAACGTTTATTTATGAGGAGTTCGCGGTGGCACAGAAGAAGGCGAAGAAGGGTGAGCTAGAGGCTCAGTTGTCGGCGGCGCAAGCGGAAGTGCGAGCCGACGGATATGAGATGTCAATCGGCGAGCTAATTAGCATCTATGAAAAAGGTGAGATTCAAATATCACCTCGATATCAACGTCTCTTCCGGTGGTCACTCGATCAGAAAAGCAAGTTCATTGAATCCATTCTGATCGGCATTCCTATACCGCCAATATTTGTTTTCCAGTCGTCAGATGGCAAGTGGGAGCTGGTGGATGGTCTTCAGCGAGTTTCTACTCTGCTCGAGTTTAGAGGGGTTCTTCGTGGAAAGTCCGGAAAGAGGCAGGTAGCGTCTAAACTTTCCGGTACAGCTCTTATGCCTGCGCTTGAAGGCGCTGCCTGGGAGGGAACCGGTGCTCTACCGGAGCCGCTGAAGCTGCGATTGCAGCGTGCCCGGATTCGGGTGGAAATACTCCAAACAGGTAGCAGCCCACGTAGCCGATTCGAGCTGTTCCAGCGACTCAACACCGGAGGCTCGTTGCTCACTAGGCAAGAGATCAGAACTTGCTCAGTGATCATGGCAGATGAGAGCTTCCAGACTTGGCTGGAGAAGCTAAGTTCGAACAAAGATTTTCTGGACTGCACGAAGTTGACTCCCAGCGCTAAGGAGCGTCAGCGGGGAGTTGAGCTGGTGATCAAGTACTTGGTCTTCAATTTGGTCGAGTACAAGGCCGAGTGGGACCTGCATGATTACTTGGACGAAGGGGTGGTAAGTCTAGCTCTTGACAAAAAGTTTGATCGCGTGGCGGAGGAGAAAAAGTTCAAGGATGTTTTCAATTTAATCAACAAGGCACTCGGGCAGAAGGCTTTCAGAAGGGAGTCCTCTGGGCGTATAGTTGGATCGTTCTCGGATGCGGCATTTGAGGCTCTTGCTATAGGCGTACGGGCTAACCTAGCTGCTATCGCGAAGAAGCCCGGCACGCTTGTGGCCAAGGTTGCCGACATGTGGTCCGATGATGCGTTCAAGAAGAACACCGGCGCAGGCGTACGCGGCACCACTCGCATCGTTAAGATCGTTCCGTTTGCGCGGGCGCACTTTAAGTAGGCGCTATGGCGACGCCAAAAGTCAGAACCTTATCGCAACTTGCAGAGCTTGTAGACGGCGAGTTGGGTTGGAGAAAAAAGGAACTTTCCTATCTCAAGACTGCTATTGACAGGAGTGCATCGAGCGCCCGTGCCACTTACTTGAGAGCTTCAGTAGCGCTTCTCTACGCACATTGGGAAGGTTTTGTGGTCGCGACGCTGCGCCTCTATGTTAGTTACGTGCATATGCAGAGATTGACGCTGCGTGAGATCACGCCAGCGATGCGCGTGGGAGGGGTTATATCCAAGCTGAGGCAGCTGGAACTATCGCCGAGCTCATTGAATCGCGTGCGTCTACTGGTTGATTACGAAGAATCGCTTAGTAGGCCTGTCGACTTGAAGGCAGATAAGCTAATCGACGCGGAATCTAATCTGAATGCGAATCGGTTTATTGGATTAGTCGCTTGCGCAGGAATTGATGTGTCATCATTTGAGACGGCCAGTATTTTCCTCGATGAGGCATTGCTGGCAAAGAGAAATGCTATCTGCCATGGCGAAGATGTAGATATTGATCGCGAGGCGTACGAGTCTATACAGTCTCAAGTTCTTGATCTCATGGAGCGCGTGAAGAACGAGGTCGTGAACAGCGCTGTAGAAGCAAAATTCAGGGAAAAGAAAGAAAATGGCTAAAGGGTACGGAGTGGAGTGACCCGGGTTCTTCGGACAGTGGACCTAGGGCACATACCCCAGGCGATTGAGCCGCTCTTCGTACTTTGCCGGCGATTGGTAGCCTAGAGCCGAGTGCATGCGTGTCCGGTTGTAGAAGGTCTCGATGTAATCGAGCTAAAGTGGACGGAGGTGATTAATCCAGAGCAACAGGGACGAAGGTGGTTAATCTGTCTTAGTTGCCTCCGTCTCCTTTCCCGCAACACGCCAGCCGCGTGATCGGTGACTGCGTAAGCTTCCCCGGTCGGTAGACACCCAATAAGTAGAACTTTCTGGCATCTTTTCCCCGCCAGGAGGTTGTATGAAGAAGTCGAAGTTCACCGAGACCCAGATCATTGCCGTGCTCAAGCAGGGCG